>NZ_LS991318.1:266953-288710 GCF_900499005.1 Actinomyces culturomici | reverse complement strand
CGTGTTACTCACCCGTTCGCCACTCACCAACCCAAGGCCGAAACCCCAAGCCAGTCCGTTCGACTTGCATGTGTTAAGCACGCCGCCAGCGTTCGTCCTGAGCCAGGATCAAACTCTCCGAACAAAAACCATTCGAAAAACCCACACACCCCACACCCAACAGGCACAAGACACGCAGGCAATCCCAACAAAAAACAACTCAAAAACAAAAAACAGGCATAAAAAACAAACACACTATCGAGTTCACAAACAACACCCACACACCCCCAAAACCCAGGCCCACAAGACCCAAACCCCAGGAGGGAGGCACCCACCAGAACCGCATCAGCGCTCCCGGCGACAGGTGAATAATTTACACGCCCCACCCCCACCCGTCAAACCCACCCCCTGTGACAGCACACACAATGCGCTGCTCATGTGCTAAATGGCGAGTGATTGAATGGGGAAATGTCTTGACCCCGCCGCAGATATCGCGCATTGGAGGGCTCCGCGCCCGCGAGGGATCCGGCCAGCGGCCTTGACGAGGTTCCTCGCCCACGTGAGGGCTCCGCGCCCGCGAGGGATCCATCGTCGGGGCGGAAGCTCATCGAGTCCATGCAGGCGAGGGCTCGGCGCCCGTGAGGGATCCGGCCAGCAGCCTTGACGAGGTTCCTCGCCCACGTGAGGGCTCCGCGCCCGCGAGGGATCCGTCCGAGGTTCGCCGCCTTGAATATGGGGCGGTCTAGAGGGCTCCGCGCCCGCGAGGGATCCGTCAGCGGGAAGCACACCGAAAGGACCCCGCACGTGAGCAGCGCGCCTGCGATCGATCCCGTCTCAGATCGGGCATAGCAGGAGCCGCACAGCCGGCGGCACACGAGTCGCGCAAGAGTCGGCGTCTCGGCCTTACAGCGAGGAAGTCGAGGGAGGGGCGGCGGTCCGGCCTCAGACCGAGCACGACACCCCATCCGGCCGGCCTCGCACCATCCGGCCACGCGTCCGGTCGACTTCGGACCATCCGGCCACGCGTCCGGTCGACTTCGGACCATCCGGCCACGCGTCCGGTCGACTTCGGACCATCCGGCCACGCGTCCGGTCGACTTCGGACCATCCGGCCACGCGTCTGGCCGGCCTCGCACCATCCGGTCACACGTCGGACCGAGGTCGCACCCACCCGGTTGCGCGCCCCCCGGTCGCGCGCCCCGGACCGCGCCCCGGACTGCGCCCACCTGGCCACCTGGCCACCTGGCCACCTGGCCCGGACGGTCCGCCCGGCCGGGCGGACCGTCATTCCATGACGAAACAGAGTCTCCCGACTCCGCGTCTGCGGGGCCGGGAGACTCACCAGCGGGAAGCGGAGTTCACTTCCGCCCGCCGGTCAGCCACGAGAAGAAGCCGGAGCCGCTCGACTGAGAGGCGGCCTCCTTCTCCGCGGGGGTGTGTCCGGGGCACCATTGGGCCGGGGGCACCTGAGCTTTCACCGCGTCGATGTGCTGGCCGCATCCGGCCCACGTCGTCTTCCCGCATACCTTGCACGTCACCGGTCGACACATTGGTCCTTCTCCTTCTCTTGCGTGATTGCTGTTGCCTGATCGCTGTTGCCTGATTGCTGTTGCCTGATTGCTACTGGGCGACCACTGTTGCGCGATCGTTCATTTCGGGGAGCGGCCCCGCGATCCGCAGCGGTCCTACGGCCCCGCGATCCGCAGCGGTCCCGCTGTCCTGCGGTCCCTCGACCCCGCACCCCGACACTCTCCGGGGCGCGCGACGGCACTGCGAGCGCCCCGATTCAGTACTCGATGAGCCCGGGGTGCCGCTTCGCCCACGCCTGGAGCGTGAGCATGCCGCCGTCGAGGGAGGCCGCCTCGAAGCCCGCGTCGACGAGCATCCGGTAGGCGAGGTACGAGCGGACGCCGGATCGGCAGTGGACGGCGATGGGGCGTCCGGCTGCGGCCTCGCGCACCTCGTCCATGCGGGCGCGCAGCTGGGTGTGCGCGATCCCGAGGGCGCCGGGGATTCTGGGGCCGGCGGCGATCTCGTCGTCGCGGCGGACGTCGAGGATCAGGTGCGTCGCGCGAAGCTCCTCGAGGTCCCACGGGTACCAGAGCTCGAGCATCCCGTCGTGGAGGTTCTCCCCCGCCATGCCGATCATGTTGACGGGGTCCTTCGGGGCGCCGAAGGGCGGGGCGTACGCGAGGTCGAGGTCGATGAGGTCGTCGACCTTCATTCCCGCGCGGATCGCGGTCGCGAGCACGTCGATACGCCGGGCGACCCCGTCCTTGCCGACGCCCTGGGCGCCGAGCAGGGTCCCGTCCTCGGCGACGAGGGCGATGAGCGCCATCATCGACGCGCCGGGGAAGTACCCGACGTGCTGGGCGTGGTGGACGTGAATCATGCGGTACTCGACTCCGGCGCGGTGGAGTTCGCGCGAGTTCGCGCCGGTCATCGCGACTTCGAGCTCGCCGACTCGGACGATCGCCGTGCCGAGCGGGGAGACGATCGGCTTCGCGCCCGGACCGGCGGCGGGGTCTCCGGCGAGGATGCCGATGATGTCGTCGGCGATCCTTCGGCCCGCGCGGCTCGCGGGGCCGGCGAGCTGCACGGGGCGGCGCGCGCCCGTCGCCTGAATCGTCGAGAGCGCCGCGTCGCCGGCCGCCCAGATCCGCGGATCCGAGGTGCGCCCGTGCTCGTCGACGTCGATCGCGCCGCCGACCATCGACAGGCCCGCGGATTCGGCGAGTTCGGTGCGCGCCCGCGCTCCGACGGCGACGATGACGAGGTCGGCCTCGAGGGGCTCGATCCCTTCCACGTTGACGCGCGCGCCGCTCCCGGCCTCGTCGATGGAGGTGACGACGGCGGACTCGTGGACGGCGATTCCGAGGCGCTCGAGCTCGTCGGCGACGAGGGAGGAGAGCTCCTCCTCGACGGGCGGGAGGACGTGGTCGCTCCCCTCGACGAGGGCGACCTCCATTCCGGCGAGGCGCAGTGATTCGGCGGCCTCGAGCCCGATGAAGCCGGCGCCGATGACGACGGCGCGGCCGCCCGTGGAGGCGAGTTCGCGCACGGCGATCGCATCGGGGATCGAGCGGAGGGTCTTGACGACCGGCAGGTCGATGCCGGGGATCGGGAGGTCGAAGGAGCGGGCGCCCGGCGCGAGGAGGAGCGCGTCGTAGGAGAGGTCTTCCTCGGCCCCGTCGGGCATGCGGACCCGGACGGTGCGGGCGGCGGCGTCGACGGCGAGGGCCTCGTGGTTGACGCGGATGTCGAGGTTGAGGGACGCGGAGACGGAGGCGGGCGTCTGGACGCGGAGGGCGCGCTCGTCGGCGATTTCGCCGGAGACGTAGTAGGGCAGGCCGCACGACGCGACCGAGATGTCGTCGCCCTTCTCGAGGACGATGATGCGCGCTCTTTCGTCGAGGCGGCGCAGTCGGGCGGCGCAGCTCATCCCGGCGGCGACTCCGCCGACGATGACGATCGTGTTCATGGTTCCTCCATGTCGTTCGGTGTTGAGGAGACGATACCCCTGGGGGTATTCTCTTCGCAAGGGGTCCCCCGTTCGACGCCCCGCTCCTCCTTCGTCCCGTCGGCTGCGAGGGGCACGATCGACGAGGCCGGGGCCGCCGCGCGCAGCGCGGCGGGGACCCGGAGAACGGACGTCGTCGAGGCGCCTGCCCGACGACACGAACACCCCGATGAATGAATGAAGGAGACGCCATGACGGACGAGCTCACGCCCGACCACGCGGAGGCCCAGCGCAAGGTCCTCAACCGGCTCAAGCGCGCCCGCGGCCAGCTCGACGCCGTCATCCGCGCCGTCGAGGAGGGACGCCACTGCCGCGACATCGTCACGCAACTCGCCGCGGTGAACTCCGCCCTTCAGCGAGCCGGCTTCTCCGTCATCTCGACCGCGATGCGCGAATGCGTCACCGGCGACGGCGACGAGGAGCAGGTGAAGGAATTGGAGAAGCTCTTCCTCTCCCTCTCCTAGGCGCACCGCCCCGACCTCGTCGATCGAGAAGCGACCGGGGGGCGACGGCAGCGCATCTCACGGGCCGGCCGACCCGCCGCCGCGCCCTCGTCACTCAGGATGCGAACCCCTCCGAGTCCACAACGAGAGACGATCAAAGGACTTGCGTGACGATCCCTTGACTCTTCCCGTACACTCCAGGCGACATGCCTGTCGGTTCGGCAGGAAATCCCATCTTCTGACAAGAGTTCGACCATGCAACCTGCATCCCAGTCGCTCAGCGACGTCATCAACGGATACCTCGGAGTCATCTCCGACGCCCTCTACGGCTACATCCTCATCGCGCTCCTCATCGGCGCGGGCCTCTACTTCTTCATCCGGTCGAAGGCCCTCCCGCTGCGCATGTTCCGCGAATCCGTCCGCGTCGTCTCCGAGCCGCCGGACCAGGAGGGCGAGATCTCCTCCTTCCGCGCGCTCATGGTCTCCACCGCGTCGCGCGTCGGCGTCGGCAACATCGCGGGCGTCGGCACGGCAATCGCCCTGGGCGGCGCCGGCTCCGTCTTCTGGATGTGGGTCATCGCCACCCTCGGCGGCGCCTCCGCCTTCGTCGAGTCCACCCTCGCGCAGATCTACAAGAAGCGCGGCCACGGCTCCGACGACCACTCGATCGGCGGCCCCGCCTACTACATCCAGATCGCCCTCAAGCAGCGCTGGCTCGCGGTCCTCTTCTCGATCGCCCTCATCCTCACGTACATGGGCGGGTTCAACATGCTCGCCTCCTTCAACGTCGTCGACGCGTTCTCCCAGTACTCCTGGTTCCACGCGTCCTGGACCCCGTACGTCATCGGCGGCGTCCTCGCCATCGCCATGGCCGTCTCGATCTTCGGCGGCACCCGCCGACTCACCAACGTCGCGGGCGTCCTCGTTCCGATCATGGCGACGATCTACCTCATCGCCGGCATCATCGTCGTCCTCTTCAACTTCCAGCACATCCCCGCGATGTTCGCCCAGATCTTCGAAGGCGCCTTCGACTTCAAGGCGATCTTCTCCGGCTTCGCCGGCTCGGCCATGATGTACGGCATCAAGCGCGGCCTCTACTCCAACGAGGCGGGCGTCGGCTCGGCCCCGAACGCCGCGGCCACCGCCTCCGTCTCGCACCCGGTCAAGCAGGGCCTCGTCCAGATGCTCTCCGTCTTCATCGACACGATGATCATCTGCACGATCACCGCGTTCATCATCCTCTCGTCCGGCGTCCAGGGCGGCGACGACCTCAAGGGCGCCCCGCTCGTCACCCAGTCGATGGCGACGGCCCTCGGCCACTTCGCCCTCCCCTTCACGACCTTCGCGCTGCTCCTGTTCGCCTTCACGACGATCATCGGCAACTTCTACTACGCCGAGGTCAACCTCCGCTTCCTCGTCGGCGACCGCCAGACCCCGATCTGGGCCCTCCAGATCTTCCGCACGGTCGCGGCGCTCCTCGTCTTCGCCGGCGGCCTCCTCGAGTTCTCCGTCGCCTGGAACCTCGGCGACATCCTCATGGGCCTCATGGCGCTCATCAACCTGCCGGTCATCCTCATCCTCGGCAAGAAGGCGCTCGACGCCGCCGACGACTACCGTGCCCAGCGCGCCGAGGGCAAGAACCCCGTGTTCAAGGCCTCGTCGATCGGCATCACGGAGAAGCTCGACTACTGGCAGTGAGTTCCTGAGCGGCCCGTCCGCTCATCCGTCGTTCGAATTGCCGTTCCGTCGGCGTCCGTTCGTTCGCGGCCCCGTTCTCGCATCGACGAGGGCGGGGCCGCAGTCTATTCAACGGGAGTTACTCGGGCCCCCGATGGGCGATCGTGGGCGTTATCGGGCGCATTGGCCGGAATCGGGCGCGCCGGGCGCGCAAGGCGCCCGAAACCGCCCTGCACCCCGGCAGAATCAGGCACCTAAGCCGGAACCGGACACGCCGGGCGCGCAAGGCGCCCGAAACCGTCCTGCACCCCGGCAGAATCAGGCACTTAAGCCGGAATCGGACACGAAGCAGAGGCGGGCCCGGGGCAGGGCGCCCGGCAAAAGGGGGGAGGCCCCGAGCCTGCGGGCTCGGGGCCTCCCCCCTCTCCAGCCGGACCCGAGTGGAACGGATCCGCCGAGGAGGTCACTTCGCGACGTTGAGAAGCGCCTCTTCGGACTCCTTGGTCCAGAGACCGTCATTGAGCTTGGCGGCGACCTCCGGGTACTTCTCCGCGAGCTCGGCGACCGGGGTGAGCCCGAGATCGTGGAGCTTCGGGAAGACCATGATCTTTCCGCCAGAGGTTCGGTTGATCACCGAGTTGATGGCGTCGCCGAAGCCCGCCATGCCGGTGACCGCCCAGAGGGAGATCGTCGTGTCGATGATGCCGGCCTCGATCTTGCGCAGGACCGTCCGCATGTCCGACACGTCCGAGCCGGAGGTGCCGAGCATGAAGATCCGACGCTCGATGATGCCCTGGAGATCGAAGTCGCCGAAGGTGCCCGCCGGGATGCCGGCGAACGCGTTGAGGATCGCGCCCTCGGCGCACATGTCGACGGCCTGGGAGACGAGCGGCGGCACGGGCACGAGGCAGGTGACGTAGGTGTAGCCGTACTCGAGCGGGTGGGTCGAGGTGTTGAGGATCTCGAGCGGGACGCCGTTCTTCTCGGCGGTCGGACCGACAACGGCCTGGAGGTTCGCGAGGCGCTCGTCCGACAGGTCGGTGCCGACGACCGAGAGGCCCTTCACGCCGGAGGTCACGGCGCGCATCGTGTGCATGACGCCCATCGGGCCGGCGGCGCCGATGAAGGCGCACTTGTCGCCCTCGCGCAGGTCGCCGTTGGCGGGGATCCACGCGTAGCCCTCGGCCGGGTCGGAGCCGGTCGTGCCGCAGAAGCGGATGAAGTCGTAGTGGACGCGGCCGATGTCGAGGGAGACCTTGCGGGAGATCGTCTCGCCGCCGAGGACGACGCACATGACGGAGCGCGTCCCGAGGAGCAGCCCGGCCTTCTCGATCGCCTCGGGATCGGAGCCGAAGAAGACGACGTCGTCGAAGGTCTGGCCCTCGAGCCCGGCGAGGCCGGCGTTGTCGACGCGGACGACCTCGGCGGGAGTGTGCTCGGCGGTGAGGGAGTCAATCGATCCCTCGCCGACGATGAGGAGGCGACCGCCGTCGGCGATGTGGTTGCGCTCCGCCCAGGCGTAGGAGCCCTCGACGGTCGCCCAGGGCTCGATGAGGCCGACGGCAGCGGCGGACGGGCCGTCGGTCACGTGGATGAGGAACTCCTCGCCGTCGGGCGAGACGACGCAGCGCTCGTCGACGACGACGTACTCCTCGAGGGCGCCGTCGAAGTTGTAGCCGAACGCGCCGTTCGACTTCGCGGTGCGCAGGTGCTTCCAGTCGGCCTGCACGAGGACGCGGTCGCCGACCTTGAAGTGGGTGACGAGCTCGCCGACCTCGACGACTCGGGCGACCGGCTCGTGGCCGGGGGTCGTCGGCTCGGTGCCCGGGTGGTAGCTCGGGATCTCCTTGAGGGCGTCGAGGTCGATGCCGGAGACGACCTCGGACTTGCGCGGGTGGGAGTCGAACTGGTGGAGGAGCTTCGTGTCGGAGAAGCAGATGCCGCAGGCCTCGACCTCGAGCATCATCTGGTGGGGGCCGACCGGGTCGATCGGCTTGTGATCGTTGACGATGAATTCTTCCTTGCCGACGATCTGGATCGCGTACTGGGTGTCGGGGTACTCGGGCATGACGTGCTTCCTTTGCTTCGATGAATTGTCGGGGAGCCCTCGCTCCTCCAGTGGGATGGACGCGCGGGGCGGCCGGCCCGCCCGCTCGCCGATTCGCTCGGCGAATCGGCTCGAAGCCCGACCAGGCCCTGCCGTCCGCCCCGCGCGTCCTCGTGAAAAATCAGTTCATCATCACCTGGCCGCCCGTGACCGGGACGGCCTGGCCTGTCTCGTAGGCCTGCTCGACGATGTAGTAGATCGCGCGGAGCACGTCGATCCCCTGGGCGCCGCGGCGCATCGGGACCTTCGCCTCGTAGAACTCCTTGACGTCCGCGACCGTCTTCGCGCCCGGGACCTTGCCGGAGTTGAGGTACTGGACGAAGAGACCGCGGTCGGGATCCGACCAGAGCGGGCCGTCGTAGAAGTTGCCCGGGCAGATCGCGTTCACCTTGACGCCGTGCTCGACCATCTCGAGGGCGAAGGACTGGACGAGTCCGATGCCGCCGAACTTCGAGCCCGCGTACGCGGCGTTCTTGTTCGAGCCGACGAGGCCCGACTTCGAGTTGATTTGGATGATGTCGGCGAGCCAGGCGCCGGAGGTCTCGTGCTGGCGCGCGAGCAGCCCGCCGAGGTGCTTCGTCACGAGGAAGAACGCGACGTAGTTGATGTCGGTGGAGAGACGGAACGCGGAGGCGTCCTGCTCGAGGACGGAGCCGGCGCGGACGATGCCCGCGTTCGAGACGACGAGGTCGATTCCGCCGGTGACGCGCTCGATCTCCTCGGTCATCGCGGCGACGGAGTCCTCGTCGGCGACGTTGACGGTGATCGGGTAGGTGGTGTCCTCGCCGAGCTCCTTCGACTTCGCGACGGCGCCCTCGGCGTTGAGGTCGGCGATGTAGACGAAGCAGCCCTGGTCGACAAGGCCCTTGGCGATCTCGGCGCCGAATCCCTGGGCGCCTCCGGTCACGAGGGCGACGCGGCCCGAGATCTCCCGCTCCGATCGGGGCGTGGCCGCGACCTCGTAGATCTCTTCGCCGGTCTTGACGACGACGGGGAGTTCGACGTCCTTGAGGGAGGCGGCGTCGACGGTCGTGAGATCGGCGTCGAGCTCGAGGGAGGGCGCGGCGTCGGCGGCGCGGACGATCACCGGGCGGGAGAGCGCGTTGAGGAAGAGACCCCTCAGCAGCGGTGCGTTGGTCATGTTCTGTCCTTCTTCGTGGGTGCGCCGGATGAACCGGCTGGGATGTCAGGCGACGGGCGCGGTCTGCGCGAGCTCGGCGGGGTCGGCGCCGTCGGCGATGGCGCGGCCGAGCGGCGCGTAGGAGGCGATGCGGACGGCGAGCCGCTCCGGGGTGAGGCGCCCCTCGCCGAGGATGTGGAGCGCCGGGTCGATGTTGCTCAGCGCCTCGTGGGCGACCATCGCCCAAGTCGCCTCGTTGAGGTCCTCGAATTCGGGGCCGCGAAGCTCCGGGCAGTTGAAGGACTGGCGGGGCTGGTTGATGTCGACGCCGGAGATCTCCAGCATGCCGTGCTTCGTCGCGAGGTCGTGGATGCGCTGGAGCTGCTCGGACGTGTTGCGCGGCGGCATGTAGGTGACGGCGCGCAGGCCCTTGGCCTCCATGGCCTCGAAGAGCTCGTCGAGGAACTCGTCCTCGAACTTCTCGGCCTTCTTGTCGCCCGTCGGCGAGGCGGACACGTCGCCGAGGTACGCGTAGGTCGCGATCGCGCCGATCGAGTCGGCGAAGGCGACGATCTCCTCGGCGGTGGGGAGCTCGTCGGTCGGCTGGATGTAGATCCGCCCGAGGTACTCGGACTTGAGGACGCCGAGTAGGTCGTACATGAGGTGCGGGTTCTCGGCGTCGCCGAGCGCGCCCTCGAGAGCCGGCGGGATCGCGACGCCCATGGACTTCAGTCCATCGACGAGGGCGGGGCCGCGGCCGAATCCGTCGATGAGCGACGTCGCCATGGCCGCGAGGAGGTGCCGCTCCGTGATTCCGCCGCCGTTGGCGTACTGGGAGATGCCGACCATGTCGGTCTGCGGGTCGAAGGGCTCGAGGCCGAGTCCGACGAGGATCTCGTTGGCGGCGTCGGCCATCTTCAGCGTCCGCTCGAGGCGGGCGGCGCGCTTGGGGGCGAGCCAGGCGTCGGCCTTCTCGCGGTTGCGCGCCGGCACGCCCTGGACGGTCATGTAGGCGATGCCCTCGGAGTCGGGGTTGTTGAGCTTGCGGGTGGCGAGCGGACCATCAGGGTCGAAGAACGCGCGGATCTCGAAGCCGGTGACCGACCCCATGCCGAGCGCCTTGCAGGCGGCGGTCATCTCGGGGGCAGCGGCGATCGAGTCGTGGTCGACGGAGCCGACGACGCGCAGGCCCGCGCGGCGCGCGTTGAGGGCGGCGGCGGTCGGCGTGTACGGGCTGAAGGAGTAGCACGTGTGAATGTGGTTGTTCGACTCGGGGACCCACTCGGGGAAGGTCTCGCCGGGGATGGCGGCCTCGAGCGCTTCGAGGCGCTCGGCCTGGCTCAGGGTCACGTCGTTAACGGCGTCCATCGTTTCCTCGCATCGCGGTTGGGGGGGTGGATCAGGAAGGGGGTTGGGGGCGAAGTGACGACTTCGCGGGTTCGGAGTGACGACCTCGCGCGGAGTCTGGCGCCTTGAGTCGTCGAGCCATGCGCTTTCCGCCGCGAGGTGGTGCACCGCATCCCCTCGACGCGCGAAGGTGATGCTCTCGGCGGGGGGAGGGGATGCTCTCGGCGGGCCGGGCGGGCGCTGCGGGAGGCGGCGCCCGCCCGGCCGCGCCGGTTGAGAGCCGAGGCGATCACTTCGGGCAGTGCCCGTAGGGATCGTCCCAGCCGCCAACCGGCGCCTGCGCCGATCAGAGGCCGAGGCGGTTGCGGCGAGCGATCTCGCCCTCGGTCTGGTTGCTCGTGGGCGTGTGGCCCGGGAGCGGGACGATGCGCTCGTGGATCGCGTCGATGATCCAGTCGACCTGCGGGAAGAAGTAGGACTCCAACTCGGGGCCGGGGGTGATCCCGTTGCGCGAGCCGACGACCGCGATCGGGGCGTCGAGGTAGTCGAACGCGAGCGTCTGGACGTTCGCGGCGACCGTGTTGAGGAAGTTGCCGCGCTCGACCGCGTCGGAGGTGAGGAGGAGACGACCGGTCTTCTTCACCGAGGCAACGAGCTTGTCGTAGTTGAGCGGGGCGACGAAGCGGAGGTCGATGACCTCGGCGCTCATGCCGTACTTCTCCTGGAGGACGTCCGCGGCCTCGAGGGCGCGGTAGATCGTCGCGCCGTAGCCGGCGATCGTGATGTCCGTGCCCTCGCGACGGATCGCGGGCTCGCCCTCGGGGGTCTCGTAGTAGCCCTCGGGAACGCCGCCGGGCTCGAACTCCTCGCCCTTGTCGTAGAGGAGCTGCGACTCGAAGAAGACGACCGGGTCGGTGCCGCGGAGGGCGAGGTTGAGCATGCCCTTCGCGTCGGTCGGCGTCGTCGGGAAGTAGACCTTGAGGCCCGGGATGTGGGCGGTGAGGGCCGACCAGTCCTGGGAGTGCTGGGCGCCGTACTTGTTGCCGACGGAGACGCGCAGGACGAGCGGCATCTTGAGGAGGCCGGCCGACATGGACTGCCACTTCGCCATCTGGTTGAAGACCTCGTCGCCGGAGCGGCCGAGGAAGTCGCAGTACATGAGCTCGACGACCGCGCGGCCGCCGGCCATCGCGTAGCCGACGCCGGCGCCGACGATCGAGGCCTCGGCGATCGGCGAATTGAAGAGGCGGCGGTACGGGAGGGCCTCGGTGAGGCCGCGGTAGACGGCGAACGCGCCGCCCCAGTCGCGGTTCTCCTCGCCCCAGGCGGCCATCGTCGGGTCGACGGAGAAGCGGTGGAGCATCGCCTCGAAGAGACCGTCGCGGAACTGGTACATCTTCATCTTCGAGACCGGCTTGCCGAACTCGTCCTTGGCGGTGCGGATCTTGCGCGAGATCGCGGCGACGCGGGGGTTGTCCTCGAGCGTGATCTCGGCCTCGCCCTCCTCCATCTTCTCGGTGGGGGTGTTGGAGAACATCACGGTGTCGATGTAGCCGTCGGCGACGCGCGGGCAGTTGTCCTCGTCGATCGCGAGCTGGAGGACCTTCACCATCTTCTCGGTGAGGCCGGCGGTGTAGGAGTCGATATCGTCCTGCGTCGTGAGGCCGTTGGAGATGAGGAGGTCGGAGTAGGTCTTGATGCAGTCGACGTTCTCCCAGAGCTCGACCTCGTCCTTCGTGCGGTAGGAGGAGGCGTCCGACGGCGAGTGGCCGGAGAAGCGGTAGGTGATGGTGTCCATGAGGACCGGGCCCCGGCCCTCCTCGAGAATCTTCTTCTTGCGGGAGACGGCGTCGGCGACGGCGAGCGGGTTGATGCCGTCGACGCGCTCGGCGTGCATGGCCTCGGGGTTGAGGGCCGCGCCCACGCGGGCGAGGACGTCGTAGCCCATGGTCTCGCCGAAGGTCTGGCCGCCCATGCCGTAGAAGTTGTTGAAGAAGTTGAACAGAATCGGCGGGTTGCCGCCGTCCTCCTCGCGCCACAGGGTGCGGAACTGGTCCATGGACGCGAAGTTCATGGCCTCCCAGACCGGGCCGCAGGCGAGGGCCGCGTCGCCGACGTTCGAGACGACGATGCCGGGCTTGCGGTTGATCCGCTTGAAGAGGGCGGCGCCGTTGGCGACCGGGGCGGAGCCGCCGACGATCGCGTTGTTCGGGTAGGAGCCGAAGGGGAGGAAGAAGGTGTGCATCGAGCCGCCGAGGCCGCGGTTGAAGCCGGCCTTGCGGGCGAAGATCTCGGCGAGGGCGCCGAAGAGGATGAAGTTCTCGGTGAGCTCGGCGGTATCCGCGTAATCGATCTTCTCGGCGAAGGAGAGGGTCTCGCCGCCGAGGAAGCTCTTCATAATCTCCTCGAGCTGGTCGGCGGGGATCTGACGCATCGCGGAGTAGCACTTCGCGAGGATCTCGCCGTGCGAGCGGTGGGAGCCGAAGACGAAGTCCTCGGGGGTGAGGGCGGCGGCCTGGCCGACGTACGCGGACTCCTGGCCGATGCCGAGGTGGGCGGGACCGCGGTGGTTGTAGGCGATGCCCTGCCATTCGCCGGTCTTCTTGATCGAGTCGAGCATCGACTCGAAGGTGCGCACGACGATCATGTCGTGGAGCATGTTCACCATGCCGTCCGCGCCGTGGCGGCCGAGCTCGGTGTCGAGGTCGAAGACGTACTGGTTGACGGGGATCTCGGGGAACTCGACCTTGCCGGCCGCGCGGACCTTGGCGGGATCGACGATGAGCGACTTCGTCATTGTTCTGCTGCTTCTTTCAGTGGGTTCGGGGGGTTCAGAGCTTGACGGCCCAGGCGGCCTCTCGGATGACCTCCGAGACGGTCGGGTGGGGGAAGACGACCTGGCGGAGGTCCTCGACGGTGAGTTCCATCTCGAGGACGGCCTGGGCGCCCCAGATCATCTCGGCGGCGTAGGCGCCGAGGACGTGGATGCCGAGGACCTGGTGGGTCTTCGGGTCGACGAGGATCTTCGCCTCGCCGGGGGCCTTGAACCCATTCTCCGCGATGAAGCGACCGGACATGAGGGCGGGGACCTTCGCGATGAGGACCTCGCGGCCCTCGCGCTTGGCGGCGGACTCGGTGAGCCCGACGCCGGCGGCCTCGGGGATCGAGAAGACGGCCCACGGGACGGTGTTCCAGCGCATGACCTCGCCGCGCTTGGACGCCTCGGGGTCGCAGATGTTCGCGGCGGCGATCTCCGCCATGCGGTAGGCGGCGTGCGCGAGGAGCGAGCGGCCGGTGACGTCGCCGATCGCCCAGACGTTCGGGAGGTTCGTGCGCATGCAGTCGTCGACGACGATGCCGCGGTTGATCTCGAGCCCGGCCTCCTCGCCGCCCCAGCCCTGGGTGGCGGAGCGGCGGCCGACGGCCATGAGGACGACGTCGGCCTCGACCGACTTCTTCTCATCGCCCTTCGAGTAGTTGACGGTCGCACCGTCGAGGGACTCGACGCGGCAGCCGAGCTCGAAGGTGATGCCCTTCATCGCCTTGCGCATGTTCGCGGCCATGTCGTCGTCCATGAAGGGGAGGATCTCGGGGGTCATCTCGATGACGGTGACCTCGGAGCCGAGGGTCGAGTAGAGCGACGCGAACTCGACGCCGATGACGCCGCCGCCGATGACCGCGAGGCGACGCGGGATCTCGGGGAGGGAGAGGATGCCGGTCGAGTCGACGACGGCCGGGTTGTCCTTGGCGCCGGGGATCGGCGGGACGGCGGGGACGGAGCCGGTCGCGATGATGACGTGCTCGGAGGTGTACTGGACGCCGTCGGCGGTCACCTTGCCGGGGCCGTCGAAGTGGCCGCGGGCGGAGACGACGGTGACGCCGGCGCGCTTCTCGGTGGCGGCGACGCCGGAGACGAGGCCGTTCACGACCTTCGTCTTCCAGTCCTGAAGGCGCGCCCAGTCGAGGGTGACGCCGGTGGCGTCGACGCCGAACTGGCCGGCCTCCTTGGCGTGGAGGTAGTTCTTCGCGCCGGCGAGGAGGGTCTTCGTGGGGATGCATCCGACGTTGAGGCAGGTGCCGCCGAGGTACTGCTCCTCGATGAGGAGGACCTTCTTGCCGGCGTGCCCGAGTCGTTCGGCGGCGAGGTAGCCGCCGGGACCCGCGCCGAGGACGATGACGTCGTAGTGAGTCTCAGTCATGGGTGTTTCTCCTATTTCAGGCGAGGGCCGTGATCTCGATGTTCTCGATCGCGGCGACGAGATCCTTGAGGAAGCGGGCGCCGTCGGCGCCGTCGATGACCTGGTGGTCGATCGTGAGGGAGAGTCCGATGCGCTGCTCGACGCCGATCGAGCCGTCGGCCTTGACGATCGCGCGCGGCGTGATGGTGGAGACGCCGAGGATCGCGGTCTGGGGGCGGTTGATGACGGGGGTGAAGGACTCAATCCCGAAGGAGCCGATGTTGGAGACGGTGAAGGTGCCGCCGGACAGGTAGTCGGGGGCGATCGTGCCGTCGGTGGCGCCGGCGCCGAGCCGCTTGGCCTCGGCGGAGAACTGCTTGAGGCTGAGCGCCTGGGCGGAGCGGATGACGGGGACGAGGAGGCCGCGCGGGGTGTCGGCGGCGAAGCCGAGGTGGATCTGCTCGAACTTCGTGAGGACGCCGTCCTCGAGGTGCGCGTTGAAGACCGGGTACTTGGGGAGGACCTTGACGACCGCGTAGCAGACGAGGTCGTTGAGGGTGATCCGGTTGAGGCCGAAGGACTCGTCGGAGTTCTTGAACTTCTTGCGCATGCCGAGGATGCCTGCGGCGTTGGCGGTCGTGTTGAGGGTGAGCTGGGCGCTCTCCTGGAGGGAGGCCATCATCCGCTGGGCGACGACCTTGCGGACGCCCTTGAGCTTCTCGGAGGTCGTGGCGCCGGGGAACTCGGCGCCGGCGACGACGGGGGCGGCCGCGGGGGCGGCGACGGCGGCCGGGGCCTGCGGCGTGGGGGCCGCGAGGTCGGCGGTGGTGACGCGCCCGCCGATCCCGGTTCCGGCGGCGGCGGTGCCGCCGGCGGCCTGGGCCGCGGAGGTGTAGGCGGGGCCGGCGGCGATCGCGGCCTGGACGTCGCGCTCGATGACGCGCCCGTGGGGGCCGGAGCCCTCTTCGATGGCGGAGACGTCGATGCCCTTGGCGCCGGCGAGGGCGCGGGCGCGCGGGGAGACGGCGCCGGTGGCGGCGGCGGTCGCGAAGGAGGAGGCGGGGGCGGCCTCTTCGGCGGGGACCTCTTCAGCGGCGGCGGCCTCGGGGGGGGCCTCGGCGGCGCCGCCGGGGACGAGGCCGGAGATGTCCTCGCCGGGCTCGCCGACGATGATGAGCGGGTCCTTGACCGGGACCTCGTCGCCCTCGGCCCAGAGGATCTTGAGGACGGTGCCGGCGTCGGTGCTCGGCACCTCCATGGTGGACTTGTCGGTCTCGATCGAGCACAGCGTCTGGTCGACGGCCACGGTGTCGCCTTCGGCGACGAGCCATTCGACGATAATGCACGACTCGACGGAGTTGCCCAGCTGGGGCATCACCACGATGGTGGCCATGTGTTTCCTCCTAGACGATGCGCAGCTGCGTGCGCTCGGTCAATTCCTTGATGGATTCTTCGGGGAGGCCGTCATCGGTGATGATCCCGGTGACGTCCTCGATCCCCATGAAGCTGACGAATCCGGCGCGCCCGTACTTGGACGAGTCGGAGAGCAACCAGGTCTCCTCCGCGCGGGCGCACATGAGGGTACCGACGTGCCCGCCCTCGGCGAGCTGGGTGGTGAGGCCCCGTTCGACACTGAAGCCGTCGGTGCCGAGGAAGACGAGGCGCGCGTTGAAGTCGCGGATGGACTTCTCGGTGACGGGGCCGACGAGGGATTCGGTCTCGGCGTGGAAGCGCCCGCCCGTCAACGTCACGTGGATGTTGGGATTCGGGCGGGCGTTCTGGAAGACGAGGAGCGAGTTGGTGACGATCTGGACTCCGCGGCGACCGGTGAGGTGCTTGACGACGAGGGCGCAGGTCGTGCCGGCCTCGATCATGATCCGGTCGTCGTCGCGGACCATGGCGGCGGCGGCCTTGGCGATCCGTTCCTTCTCGTCGATCCGGTCGTTCTGGCGGAGGCGGATGTTCCGGTAGGCGGTGGGCCGCGCTCCCCCGTGGGTGCGGACGAGGTAGCCCTCGTCCTCGAGTTCCTTGAGGGTGGTGCGGATCGTCACGGGCGAGACCTCGAGGGTCTCGGCGAGGGCGTTGACGCTCACCTCGCCCTCGGCGGCGAGGCGGTCGAGGATGTAGCTCGTGCGCTGCGCGCGCCCCATGTTCCCTCACCCCTTCGTGACCGCGATGATTGTCGCTTTCTTTTCTCTTGGCTTCACTTTAGCCGTCAAAACGAAAGCACACAAGTGCCCTCGCACGATTGACGAGGGCGGGACTATAGTCCCTTCGAATCGTATCTGACGAGGGGTTTCCGCAAGATTCCGCCACTCTTCCCCACCGAAAGCCGACCGCCCATGCGTGCGGGACGCATGGGCGGTCGTGCGGTTCAAATGAAAGTCAAGCGAAAGACATCGGGCGGATGCCCGATGTTCGCCCGATGGACGCCCGGCCCCGGCCTCGTGAACGGGAGGAGAGACCGCGGACGGGAGGCGGAAACCGGGAGCGGCGGGCTCACTCCCCCGGCTGGCGGACGCCGACCGTGAGGAGGAGGTTGCCGTAGAGGCGCTGCTCGCCGGTCGCGACGATGATGCCGACGTCCTCGGAGCGGGCGGCCTCGTAGAAGTCGAAGCGGGAGAGCTCGCCGAACTCGGTGTCGGGGAGCTGCGCCTTGAACTCGTCGTGGATCGGGATCTCGACCTGCTCGGCGTCAGGGGCGGGGACCATGATCTCCGCCTTCTCGATCGGGCAGACCTGCTTGAGGACGGAGAGGATCTGGATGACGTCGAGCATGCCGGGGGCGAAGTTGAGGGAGACGAGCTCGCAGCGCGGGCTCACGCCCGTCGTGTGCGGGTAGTTCGCGTCGGCGAGGAGGATCTTCGATCCGTGCCCGGCGGCCGCGAGCGCGCGGAGGAGCTGCGGATGCGTCATCGCGCCGTAGATCATGGTGGTTCCTTTCAGAGGGTGGAGCTCGCCCGGATGATGAGCTCGGGTTCGATGGTGACGTCCTCGGTCTTGCCGCCGTCCATCATCGAGCGGATGAGGCGGACGGCCGTGCGGCCGAGGCGGTCGAAGGGCTGACGGATCGTCGTCAGCGGAGGCGCGTAGCAGTCGGCGCCGTCGATGTCGTCGAAGCCGACGACCCGGACGTCGCCGGGGACCTGCGCGCCGACCTCGTGGATGTGGCGCATGGCGCCGAGGGCGAGCTGGTCGTTCGCCGTCTGGATCGCCTCTGGCAGGGCCCCGAGGGAGCGCATCGCATCGTAGCCGTCCTGGGAGTTCCAGGAGAAGGCCTCGACGACGCGTCCCTCGACGCCGTGCTCGTCGCAGGCCTGGAGGAAGCCGCGCTGGCGCATCGTCGCGTCGGACCATCCGCGCGGGCCGGCGATATGGACGATGTCGCGGACGCCCTGGCGCAGGAGGTGGTCGGTCGCGAGGCGCGCGCCGCGCACGTTGTCGATGGAGGCGGTGGAGATCCCGTCGAGGCCGTGCTCACTCGTGAGGACGAGGACCGTGGGGACCCGCTTGCCGATTTCGACGGCGAGATCGACGGTCGGGTCCTGGCCGGCGAGGATGACGACCCCGTCGACATCAAAGGGCGCGACATCGGTGCGGAGGATCCCGTCAGGTCGGTACGCATTCGAGAGGGACACGTGGTATCCAGCCTCAGAGCCCGCGTTGACGACGGAAAGGAGGACGCGACCGTGCCCGTGGAACATCGGGGCGGCAAGGAGGATGTGGAGGACCCCCGTCCGGTTCGACGCGAGCGCCCGGGCGGCATAGTTCGGCTGGTAGCCGACCTCATCGAGGAGGCGCGCGATCCGTTTCCTCGTCGCGTCGGCGACCTCCGGGTCCCCGCGCACGACGCGCGAGACCGTATTCGTCGACACCCCGGCGAGGGAGGCGACGTCGGCGAGGGAGACCTTCTTACTCGTCGGTCGGCGCGTGGACATGAGTCTTCGCTGTCGCGGCGATGACGGCGGGGCGGTCCGCCGGGTCGAGGTGCCCGAGGGTCTCGAGCTGGGCGAGGAGGGAGCCGAGGGTGGAGGCCTCGATGGGGCCGGCGACGACGCGGACCTTCGCGATGCGGGCGGTGAGGTCGCAGAGGAGGCGGTTGCGCGCTCCCCCGCCGACGAGGTTGAGCTGGTCGGGCCGGCGCCCGGTGATCTCGGTGAGCTCGTCGATGGCGCGCGCGTAGCGGCGGGCGAAGGACTCGATGATGAGGCGGACGTATTCGGGCATCGAGGTCGGGTGCGGGGCGCCCTGCTCGTCGAGGGCGACGTCGATCTTCTGCTGCATCTCGCCGGGCTCGGCGAAGCGCGGGTCGTCGGGGTCGAAGAAGACGGTGCAGGGCGCGCACTCGCGCGCCTGGGCGACGAGCTCGTCGGTGTCGGTGGGGGTGCCCTCGCGCTCCCACTGGCGCTGGATCTCCTGGAGGATCCACATGCCGGTGATGTTGAAGAGGGGGCGCACTCCCCCGTCGGTGCGGCCCTCGTTCGACAGGCCGAGCGCGTAGGCGGCGTCGGAGAGGAGCGGGGCGTCCTCGAGGGCGCCGAGGACCGACCAGCTTCCGCACGAGAGGAAGTAGGCGCGCACGCCCTCGTCGATGGGGAGGCCGTGGACGGCGCAGGCGGAGTCGTGGGCGCCGCCGCGGACGACCTGGAGCCGCTCGAGGCCGGAAACGGTGCAGGGGCCGACGACGGTGAGGTCGGCGTTGAGCTCGCCGACCCACGAGCGATCGAGGCCGAGGCGGGTGAAGACCTCGTCGGAGAAGCGGGGGGCGCCGGGCTCACAGAGGCCGGAGGTCGAGGCGATGGTGCGCGACCAGCCCTTGACCCCGGAGAGCTTCCAGGCGAAGTAGTCGGGGAGGAAGAGGATCGAGGTCGTGCGCTCGGCGAGTTCGGGATCCTCGAGGCGGTAGGCGACGAGCTGGTTCGCGGTGTTGATCGTCGCGGGCTGGTTGCCGGTGAGGGCGAAGAATTCGCGGTCGGGGATGAGGGCGCGGAACTGCTCGAGGGTCCGGGCGGTCCGCTCGTCGCGGTAGGCGCGGGCGGCGCCGACGCGGCAGTCGTTCGCGTCGAGGGGCACGAAGTCGACGCCCCACGTGTCGACGGAGACGGAGACGGCATCGGGGAAGCGCTCGACCGCCTTCTTCAGTCCGATGACCGTCTGCTCCCACATCGTGTCGACGTCCCACACGAGGGACCCGTCCTGGCGGATCGCCTGGTGCTTGAAGCGGTGGACATCCTCGACTTCGAGGCGTCCGTCGATGAGGGTTCCGGCGAGCACGCGGCCGGAGGCGGATCCGAGGTCGACGGCGAGGGCGGTGGTCATCGTTCTTCCCTTCTCAGTGCGGGTGTCGGGTTCGGGGACGGAAGTGTTCGGGGGCGGGGCGCGGGATCGTCAGGACCGGGGTACGCGGGTGGGCGGGCCCGCCGCGGGGCCCGCCCACCCGGTGGGGTGAATCAGCGGTACAGCGGACCGAACTTCTCGCAGGCGCGGTAGTCCGCGCCCTCGAGGGACTCGGTGCCGAACAGCGACCAGGCCTTCGGGCGGAAGACCTGCTCGGCCGGGACGTTGTGCATGTTCACCGGGATGCGGAGCATCGAGGCGAGGGTGATGAGCTTCGCGCCGATGTGACCGTAGGAGATCGCGCCGTGGTTGGCGCCCCAGTTGTTCATCACGTCGTAGACGGACTTGAACGCGCCCTCGCCGGTGAGGTTCGGGACGAACCAGGTCGTCGGCCACGCACGGTCGGTGCGGTTCTCGATCGTCGTCGCGACCTCGTCGGGCAGCTCGACGGTCCAGCCCTCCGCGATCTGGATGACGGGCTGACCCGCCACCAGGTTGATGCGGCACATCGTCACGGGCATCTCGCCCGCGGTGCGGAAGTGGGTGGAGAAGCCGCCGCCGCGGAAGTAGCCGGTGGCCGCCGGGTGGAAGGTCGTCGCCGACAGCGCCGCCTTCTCATCCTCATCGGTGATCTCCCAGAACGGCTTGATGACGTTCTCGCCGTCGCGCAGCGACTGGCCGGCGCCGTCCAGGGTAGTCGACCCGGAGTTGCGCAGGTCGAGGAAGCCGACGGCCGCGCGGCCCTCAGGCTTCCAGCCGGTGACGCGCTCGACGGCCTCGGGGCTCCAGTAGGTGCGCACGTCGGAGAAGATCTGCGGCGTGTTCGTCAGCAGGTAGTTGAAGAGCATCGACGCGCCGTTGAGCGAATCGTTCTCCGTCGCCAGAACGTTGGGCTGACGCGGCCCGTTCCAGTCGAAGTTCGTGTTGAGGAGCGTCTCCATGACGTCGCCATTGGGGAAGTGATCCGTCCACTGACGCTGGCCCTGGAAGCCGCCGGCGATAGCGCCGTGGCCGCCGGACTCCTCGACGAAGCCGAGCTCGGCGAGCTTCGGGTTGCCCTGCATGAGGTCGCGCCCGATGAGCGTCATCTTCGTGGTGAACTCCCACCACTCCTCGTACTTCTCCGGGAACTGCTCCTCCGGAGCGTTGAAGTCGTCGCCCTGGGTGAGGTTCTCACGGATCCACTTGTACGCCTTCTCGTACTCCTCGGGATCGTAGATGCCCTCCTCGATACGACGCGTGAACTCGGACATGTCGACGTACTCGTTGCGCATGCCGAGGTAGGAGCCGAAGAAGTCCGGGTTGACGACCGAGCCGGCGATACCCATCGCGACCGAACCCATCGACAGGTACGACTTGCCCTTCATCTGCGCCACCGCGAGACCCGCGGTCGCGTAATCAAGCAGACGGCCGCGCACGTCCTCGGGGATCGAATCGTCGTCGCCGTCCTGAACGTCCTTGCCGTAGATGCCGAAGGCCGGAATACCGATCTGCGCGTGGCCCGCCAGAGCCGCCGCCAGGTACACGGCGCCCGGACGCTCGGTCCCATTGAAGCCCCAGATCGCGTGCGGCATCGTCGCATCCATGTCCGTCGTCTCCGTGCCATAGCACCAGCACGGGGTCACCGTCAGCGTCAGGCCCACGTCGTTCTTGCGGAACTTATCGGCGCACGCCTGCGCCTCGTTCACGCGACCGATGGTCGTATCCGCGATGACGCACTCGACCGGAGTGCCGTCCGTGTAGCGCAGGTTCTCCGAGTAGAGCTTGGCCACGGCCTTCGCCATGCCCATCGTCTGCTCCTCCAGGCTCTCGCGAACACCGCGACGACGACCGTCGATAGCCGGACGAATACCAATACGGGGGTGATCAGTCATGATCCCTCAATTCCTCATTTCTCAAAACTGCAATATGTCGGATGCGGGGACGATCAGCCCCGTAGGTTTCGCGGGCGGGCGGGCGGGGCGGGGGGGGGCCCCGAGCGCCCCCCCCCCCGCCGCGCCCCCCGCGCGGGGGGGGCCGCGTGGTGGGGTCCCCCCGTGCGCGCTTTTG
>NZ_LS991318.1:215564-266942 GCF_900499005.1 Actinomyces culturomici | reverse complement strand
CTTATGCTGTCGCGGTGTTGTTTTTTTTGAAGCCGCGGCTCACCGTCGAGTCCACCCCCTCTCTATTCGTCGGCGGCGTCAGAGGTGTATAAGAGACGCCCGAAGGCCCGCCCCGCCGGGCGCGTCACTCGTAGAGGTTCGGCGCGATGGTCGGATCCTCGATGTTCGACTTGTCGTACCAGTAGAAGCCCGAGTCGATGGTCTTCGGGAGGGCGATGCCGTTGATGGCCTGGATGGCGGCGGTCACCGTCTTGTAGCCCATGAGCTGCGGGGCCTGGGTGATGGCGCCGGCCTGCGAGCCGTCCTTGATCGCGTTGATCTGGGTCTTGCCGGAGTCGAAGCCGACGACGACGAGGTCCTTGCCGGACTCCTGCTTGCCCTGGATGACGCCGGAGGCCGCGGCCTCGTTCGAGCCGTACATGCCGACGATGTCGGAGTTCGCCTGGATGATGGCCTTCGCGGTGTCGGCGGCCTTGCCGACCTCGCCCGCGATCTGCTCGTCGAGGAGCTTGAGATCGGAGGGGGCGTTCTTCTTGAAGTAGTCCTTGAAGCCGTCGCAGCGCTGCTTGCCGGTCGCGGAGGTCGCGTCGTGGCAGACGACGCCGACGGAGCCGGTCTTGCCCTGGAGGAGCTCGATCATGTGCTTGGCGGCCTCTTCGGCGGCGGCGTAGTTGTCGGTCGACACCGTGGTGAGCGGGAGGTCGGAGTCGACGCCGGAGTCGAAGGCGATGAGCGGGATGTTCGCGGACTGGATCTGGGTGAGGAGCGAGTTCGCGGCGCCCGTGTCGAGGGCGGCGAGGCCGATGGCGGCGGGCTTGGTGTCGAGGGCGGCCTGGAGCTGGTCGAGCTGCTGGGTCACCTTGGTCTCGTCGTCGGGGCCGACGAACTGGATCTTGTACTTGTACTCGGAGCCGGCCTTCTCGGCGCCCTCCTTGACGGCCTGCCAGAAGCGGTGCTGGAAGCCCTTGGAGACGAGGTAGATGGTCTTGGTGCCATCGCCGGCGGGGACGTCGGAGGACTGCTCGGTGACCTCGGAGGCGGAGGACTCGGTGGAGGACGAGCCGGAGGCGGCGGTGTCCTTCGAGTCGGAGCTCGAGGAGGTGCTCGAGGTGGAGGTCGAGCAGGCGGCGAGCCCGAGGGCCATGGTGCCGGCGGCGGCGACGGCGACGATACGTCCGATGGGGCGCATGTGTGTTCCTTTCATGGGGCGGGGGAAGCGGGTTGCTTCTCCCCTTCTTGGTGGTGGACTTCTCTGTCCGGTTGGGAGGGAAAGATCTCGGGGATCAGGCGGCGTTCTCGCGAGCGCGTCGGATGTTGTCGATGAACACCGCGAGGAGGACGACGATGCCGGTGACGACGAGCTGCCATTCGGAGGCGACGCCCATCATCGTGAGGCCCTTCTGGAGGGTCGCCATGATGAGTGCGCCGACGAAGGCTCCGGGGATGGAGGCTCGGCCGCCGGAGAGGGAGGTGCCGCCGATGACGGTCGCGGCGATGACGTTGAGCTCGAAGCCGACGCCCTCGGCGGGCTGGACGAATCCGAAGCGGGCGGAGTAGAGGATCGCGCCGACCGCCATGAACACGCCGGCGACGACGTAGATGACGATCTTCCAGAAGCGGACGTTGACGCCGGAGAGGCGGGTGGCCTCTTCGTTCGAGCCGATCGCAAGGGCGTAGCGGCCGAGGAGCGTCTTGTTGAGGAGGAAGGCGGCGAGGATCGTCAGGAGGATGAGGATGATCGCGGCGTTGGAGATGCCGGGGATGATCGACCCCGTCGAGAGGGCGATGTAGCCGGGGTTCGCGATCGAGATCGTCGACTTGTTCGAGATGACGAGGGCGAGGCCGCGGGCGACCATCATCATCGCGAGGGTCGCGATGAAGGGCGGGAGTCCGAGGACGGCGATGTCGAGACCGTTGATGAGGCCGATGAACGCACCGACGAGGAGGATGAGGACGAGGCCGAGGCCGAGCGGCAGGTTGAGGAAGTCGCCCGACAGGAAGATGCCCGCCATGACCGCGACGAGGGTCATGCCCGTGCCGACCGAGAGGTCGATGCCGGAGGTCGCGATGACGAATGTCGCGCCGAGGGCCATGACGCCGATGTAAGCGGACTGGAGGAGGATGTCGGTGAAGATCTTGGCCTGCGCGAAGTTGGGCGCGGCGAACATGAAGTAGATGTAGATGATGATGAAGGCGATGAGGACCATCATCAGCTGCATGTTGGACTTGATGAAGGCGGCCACCGGGTTGGTGGACTTCTCCGCCTTGGCGGGGGTGCTCACGCGACTTCTCCGTTCGCTTCGTCCTGACCGACGGTGGCCAGTTCCATGATGTTTTCCTGGGTGGCGTCCTCGTTGTCGAGGGTGCCGATGATTCGGCCGTGGGCCATGACCGCGATGCGGTTCGCGAGGCGCAGGACCTCGGGGAGCTCGGACGAGATGACGATGATCGCCTTCCCCTGCTTCGCGAGCTCTTCGAGGAGCGTGTAGATCTCGTCCTTCGCGCCGACGTCGATGCCTCGGGTCGGCTCGTCGAAGATGAGGACGTCCGAGTTGCGGGCGAGCCACTTCGCGATGACGACCTTCTGCTGGTTGCCGCCCGAGAGGGAGCGGACGTCGACGTCCACGCTCGGCGTGCGGGTCCGGAGCTTGGCCACGTACTCCTTCGCGACCTCGGAGATCTTCTTCGACTTGATGACGGTCGCGGAGGTGAACTGGTCCATGGAGGCGAGCGCGGTGTTGAAGGCGATCGACTTGTCGAGGAGCAGGCCGTACTGCTTGCGGTCCTCGGAGAGGTAGCCGATGCCGTGCTTGACGCCGTCGGCGGCGTTGCGGATCGCGACCTTCTTGCCGTGGACGTAGACCTCGCCCTCGGTGTGGTGGTCGGCGCCGGAGACGGCGCGGGCGACCTCGGTGCGGCCAGCGCCGACGAGGCCGGCGAAACCGAAGATCTCGCCCTTCTTCACTTCGAAGGAGACGTCGTGGACGGCCTTCGCGGTGGAGAGGTGCTCGACCTTGAGGACGGGCTCGTCGGAGAGGGGCTTCGTCGTGGGGCGCGCGTCTGCGGGGACTTCGCGGCCGACCATGAGGCGGATGACCTCGGACAGCGGGGTCGAGGCGGTCTCGACGGTGCCGACGTATTGGCCGTCGCGCAGCACCGAGATGCGGTCGGTGAGCTCCTCAAGCTCGGGCATGCGGTGCGTGATGAAGATGAGGCCCGTCTCGGGGGTGATGAAGTTGCGGACCAGGGTGAAGAGCGACTCGGTCTCCTGCGTGGTGAGCGGAGCGGTCGGCTCGTCCATGACGAGGATCTTCGTCTCTTCGAAGGAGAGGGCGCGCGCGATCTCGAGCATCTGGAGGCGGGCGACGGTGAGGTCGCGGCAGACATCCGTCGGCTTGAGGTCCATGTTGAGGCGCTCGAACAGCGCCTTCGCGTCCTTGATCATCTTCCGGTCGTTGATGTAGCTGCCCTTGTGGGAGCCGGCGCGGCCGATGTAGAGGTTCTGGGCGACCGTGAGGTCGGGGATGATGTTGAGCTCCTGGTGGATGATGCTCAGTCCGAGGTCGCGGGCGTGGTTCGGTCCCTTGATGTCGACCTTCTCGCCCTGCAGCCAGATCTCACCCCCCGGGTCGGCCTTGTGGATGCCGGTGAGAACCTTCATCAGCGTCGACTTCCCGGCGCCGTTCTCACCGCAGAGCCCCAGGATCTCGCCGGCGCGAAGGTCGAGGTCCACGTCGGACAGCGCCTTCACGCCGGGGAACGTCTTGGAGATCCCCTTCAACTCAAGCAAGTTCGTCACTTCTCACCCCTTGGGTACCGAGCACCGCAGTGTGCCCGGAGTTTGTTACCCCCGACTCGTTAGCGCTAACGAAACAGGCCGGAGGAATCGCCCTCATTGGCGTGGCCACACAGTACAACGGCGGCGAGTGGGCGCAAAACCGCTTTCGGGCGTCGTTACTGAATCGTTATCGCTAACGACCGCCCGCCCGCGACGAGAATCTCTATTCGCGCAGCTCAGCGACTATTCGCTCGAGAGTCGCCTCGAGTGAACGTTCGTCGACGAGCGCTGCACGAACGTCGACGTAACGGGAATCCTCAACAACCACACCGCCGCCGAGCGGCGTCCCCTCCTCGAGCCAATGCTCGAGCGCCACCGCCCGCAAATGCGGCGGGAGCTGCCCCTTCGTGTTGACGACGCGCCACCAGGGAGTGCTGCTCCCCCACTCCGCCACGATCCTCGCGACCACGCGCGGACCCGTTCCCGCTAACGCGGCCAGGCGACCGTACGTCGTCACGCGCCCCGCGGGCACCGATTCGACGAGGCGCAGCACCGTCTCCACGAGGACTTCGTTCACGGGGCCATGATGCCAGGGCGGGCCGGGGCGGAGGGCGCGGCGGGTGCGGCGGGTGCGTGGAGGATCGACGAAGGCGGGGCGGCGCATAATGCTCCACAGGCAGACAATCAGCGCCGCGCAGACCACACCTCATGAGTGAGGGAATCCCTTGGAAAGTATCGTCAGTTCTTGGACCGTCGTCGCGTCAACCGCAGCCGTCGCGACTGCTATCGCATCAGTCCTGACCATCCTGATTTCATTCTGGTGGCGCCGAGTCGATGCTGTTCGTCCAGCATGGGCGCTTCTAGACGGTCATTCCTATTGGCATCCGTCAGACCAATCACTTAGGGGAGCGGCCGGACCTGGTCTCGAATGTCGAATCGTCAATGTCTCACAGGCTTCGGCAGTACGTGTCGGCGTAATCGGTTTTGGGTGCAATGCATACCTAGAGGTACACGACCCCAATGATCGTCCCATCGGAGTCCTCCCATTTGCGCCGCTTGTTGTTACTGGCGACTCTCTTCACGTTCGGGTCCATTGCAGCCCTTCAAGTTGGGAGAGAGCGGAGTTGGCCATCTTGTGGAACGAACCTCGGATATACCGTCGAAAATCTCGAGTCCGGAGCGCAACGGTTCACGTTTCGCGAGTCGCACGGACCCCCGAGCAGACAGTCCTAGGTGTACTTCCTCGTGAGGTTGTGAACGCGTTGTGCGGGGGTTTGGCCTTTGATGCCGGTGTGGGGTCGGTGGTGATTGTAGGTGTGGAGCCAGTGCGTGTAGGCGGCTTCGCGTTCGGTTTCGCTGGTGTAGGGGCGCNTGTACTTCCTCGTGAGGTTGTGAACGCGTTGTGCGGGGGTTTGGCCTTTGATGCCGGTGTGGGGTCGGTGGTGATTGTAGGTGTGGAGCCAGTGCGTGTAGGCGGCTTCGCGTTCGGTTTCGCTGGTGTAGGGGCGCGCGTAGGCCCATTCGGCGAGCAGGGTCCGGTTGAAGCGTTCGACCTTCCCGTTCGTTTGGGGGCGGTAGGGCCTGGTGTACCGGTGTTTCACCGCGTCTGTGAGCGCCCTGTTGAACACGTGCGACCGGTAGCAGGACCCGTTGTCGGTGAGCACTTCGCGCACACTGATCCCCGCTTCGGAGAAGAAAGCAGCCGCCCGCTTCCAAAAGCCCGCGGCCGTCGCCTTGGTCTCATCGTCGAGGATCTCGGAGTACGCGACCCTGGAGTAGTCGTCGACGGCGTGGTGCAGGTACCGGTAGCCGCGCGCCCCTGAGGCTCCTTTCCTCGCGGCCCTGTCGCGGGCCGCGCCCGCGGCGCGGTCCTGGGCCGATCCGCGACCGTGAACACGCCAGCCGCCGCCGTCGGGGATGCGGCCGAGCTTCTTGATGTCCACATGGACCAGATCACCCGGACGGGGCCTCTCGTAGCGCACCGGCCGGGGTTTGCGCACCGCGAGCCCTGTGGCCCGGTCGACGTGCGCGAGGAGCGGCATGTGGTAGCGGTTCAGGACCCGCCCGACCGTGGAGCGGGCCAAATGCAGGTGGTAGGCGATGCGATGCGGGCCCAGTGGCGAGTGAAACGCAAGGCGATGATGCGCCGCTCGACGCGCTTGGGCAGGCGGGTGGGGCAGTGATGGGGGCGGGAGGACCGGCCGGAAAGGGGCGCGCCCGCCCGATACCGGTCCACCCACCGCTTGACCGTTGCCGGCGAGCATCCGAACCGTTCGGCCGCGCGCCGCAGGGACCAGCCCTGATCGACGACAAGAACAGCAAGGCGGCACCTTCCCTCCGGCGTCAACGGTGCATGAGCGTGTGTCACGAAGGCCTCCTTGTACAGGTTGCGAGTGTGGTAACCCACATCCTGCCAAGGAGGCCTTCACCTATCCACGCCGTTCACAACCTCCCGAGGAAGTACACCTAGAAATGACAGAAGAGGGCCATATGCTTATTCGGCCTCCATCGCCCGAAGAATCGTCCCCGCCTCCCGACCTCCAATCGAATCACCCAGTTCTTCCTGCTCACCCATTCACTAGACGTCGAGCACTTCGAGCTGCACGTTGCGGCTGGAGCACGGACCACTCGATCCTGTAGTCGCTCATCCAGGCGGCATCAATCATTGACCACCTCGGGAACATGCGAGAGGTCAACCTCAACCACCCACCATTCTCAGCGATCTCTTTCGGCACGCAGATAACGGCGATTGCGGCTCGTTGCGGGCGCCGTGGCAGCGACGAGTCCCATTGCGACAAGATCCCGCATCTGTACCCTCAACGCGCCAACACTTCGCCCAGTCTTCTCAGCAATGTCTCTGATCGAAAGTTCCACACTCGGGTCGAGAACCGCCAGAACATCTCGCTGGGCCGCGGTTAGCCCCCCAACTGCTCTTTCACTAACATACAAGGGCCCGTCGAGATTGCCCTCGAGAAGTTTCTCATCTAGCAGCTTGCACAGAACTGCGCGCGCATCATCGGAATCAAGCCCAAGTTCTCGTTTCAGGTCGCCGACCTTCACCTGACCTCGACTCTTCGCGATCGCGAGGGCAGAGTCCTCGACATGCGATCGAGGCCCCCCAGGTAGGCCTCGGAGCCAAGCCGCCATTCCCGGATCGATTAGGCCGAACCTGTAGAGGCTCAGGACGACGGAAGACAGACTCGATTTGCTGTAGTCCGGAGCTCGGAGCCCCTTCTGTTTCATGAGGGCGATCATCTTCAAGACGCCTGTTCCCGCATTCTCTGCAACTGTCCCTTCACCACTGGAGCGAGGAACCTTTGTCAGTAGTGCCGAGAGCACACGATTCCGCGAGTCAGAGACGCCCTCAGCGATATTCTCCGCCGTCCGAGTGCCCCAAAAGCCACCCGGACTCGTTATCTCAACCCGATCCGGATATACATCGACTGAGACCTGACGACTCTGCGCGCGCTCGGAATAGTCACGGTGTGCAACCGCATTCGCGATTGCTTCACGGAGAACTTCAGCTGGAATCTCCAATTCGTCAGAACCGGCGACCCCATCCACTATGCGCATGGTCCTGAGGTGTCGCGCGACCGTTGCTACCGCGGACTCGACAACATCAGGCAGCGCCCCGTCACACTGCTTGCGATCAACGAATCGAACTCCGTCCGCAGCAGCCTTTTCGGTCAATGGATGAACACTGACATCAACAGTGAGCTGCGGGAAAAACTGCTGAGGATAGATCCCCATTGCAAGGAGACCTGCCAAGGTTGGCTGGTCATGCTCTCCCCTCACCACACTCAATCGCCTGAGGGCAAGAAGGCGATCGCCCGAGCCAATCCCATCGAACATCTTCGAGCCAGAATCGCGTTGCCGGGCAAGCATTCGATCAACGAGGCTCTCAGACAAGTCCGAGATCGCTGCACCATCCACTGGCTGACGGTCTACGTCTTGGGGCCCGTTGTGGCGAGTCTGCAAGGCATAGATCTCATAGGCAGAGAGCCGTTCATCCCGATCATCGACTCGACGATAGGAACCCGCCTGAATGCCCTGCTGGACCACATAGCACGGGAGGTTGCGACTCGGATCCTCCACCATTGCTTCAATCTCGAGCGCCACGACGTATGCACCATCAATCCTTATGATCTCTGGCATCGCCCCAGGGATTGGATTCACCTTTTGGCCTTGTCCTTCGCGTAGGCCATCTAGAAGGGCTGTGAAGATCCGCTGAGCCGCAAAGCCAGGCACAGGAGAAAAGTTCGTCTCCTCACTTAGACCGAGGATGACGATCCCTCCACTTGTGTTTGCGAATGCAGAGACACTCTCCCACACCGATTTGGAAAGCTTCGTTTCACAAGCCTTCACCTCAATTTGGGCAGTCTCGCGACCCAGCTCACGAACTAGTGCGATGGCGGCAAGCACCGCTTCTTCACTCATGGCTTCACTGTAGTCAAGTGAGACGTCACTGTACACACTGAGGCATGTCACTGAATACAGTGAGGATCTGACTGCATATCACTGACAGCCCCATGCACAGCGGCTGGCCCGACAAGCGACGCTCCAGCATCGAAACGAGCCGCAAAAAACGGGTTATAGGACAAAATGTGTTGGTCGGGTCTAGTCCCAGTCGGTGCGGTAGGGGCTGTGGTGGTGGAGTTCGTGCCAGGCGATGGCGTCTCCCCATTGGGGGATGATGCCGGCGGCGGGGTGGTCGCGTGAGGCCTGTTGCCAGGCCTGTTCGATCTGGGTGTCGGTGGGCATGACTTTCAGGATCTGAGCGGCCGGCAAGGGGCGTTCCGTGTGCATGTAGCACCACCAGAAGATCGCCTTGATCCTGCGCGTGAGCCGCATCCCCCGGTGGTCGCGCAGCATTTGGCGCAGGGGCGCGTTCGTGGCTCCTTCGATCTGGTTGTTCATCGCCGGCATCGCCTGCCCCCAGGTGGGGTCGCAGAACGTGAACAACACGCCCCTCGCCAGTAGCCGGTTCAGGCTGTTACGGGCGCGCACGAGCCGCTCATGCGTGTACTCCCACCCGCCATCGTCTCTGGGCGTCTTCTCGGCGAGGAACACCTCCCACCGCTCACACCACCCCCTGTAGTCCTCCACCCACGCCTCGGCCTGCGAAATGTCGGTGACGCGAATGAGCTGCTTGCCCAGGGCGTACAGCTCTTTGGACGCAGGCAGCTTCGGACGGGTCGTTGTCGCTTCCTTCACCTTCGAAAACGCGTGAAACGTGCACCGCTGCACCCGCGAATCCGGCCAGATCTTCTTACGCGCCTTCTCGAACCCGCTCCCCCCATCGGTGACCACCAGCTCCGGAGGGGCGATCCTGCTCATGAGGGCCTCCCAGGCGCGCGAGTTCTCCGTCCTGGCCACATGACCTGCCCACCACATGCTCACGCGTCTGGGCGATCACCACGACCGCCTTGCGGCCCAGATGAATCCCGTCGACGAACACGACCTCGTGCACCTCATCGACCACGGGAGCGAAAGGCCAGACCTCCCACAGGTGCTGGCACCGCCGCCGAAACGACCTCCCGCCCCCAGGCATATCCGCCTGACGGGCCCCGCTGAGCAACCAGGAAAGGAACTCGCCCAGGTGCTTGGCCGACGCGTCAATCTCATTCAGACCGGTGACATTGCAGGCCGTACACCTCCACCGCTGCCGTCCAGCTGACGTCTTCCCATGACGCGTCATCCGACCACCACACACAGGGCACGAAGCAGTATTCACCCCGAGAGGCAAACACACCCAACTAAAACCCGGACTTTCCCGCACCACAGAGCCGAAAAACCCCGATCAGACCAACAGATTCTGTCCACCCTCATAGTTGGCCGCCACCAACTAAAACCCAGACTTTCCCGCACCAGCACAACGAAAAGTCCCAGTCAGACCAACACGAGGTGTCCTTTAACCCCAAAAAACGGCCCGGATCCAGAGGATCCGGGCCGATCTGTGGCTCCCGCGACTGGATTCGAACCAGTAACCGTCCGATTAACAGTCGGATGCTCTGCCGTTGAGCTACGCGGGATCGCGACCCGACAAGTATGGACGAACGGGCATGTCGAAAGCAAATCGCCGGGGCGTGGCGAGCGCCTCACACACCCGCGCAGGAGCGGGTTCCTCCAGCCGCAATCGCCACCACATGCACGATGCACTGCGCATGGCGTACACGAATCTGCGACTCCTTCGCAAGGCTCTCCTCGAGCTACTCAGGATCATCCTCATCCTCTGGACGATCCGCGCCATCGTCGTGTTCGAGCTGCCCTGAGCGGAACCCCAACCGCAGGGCGGTGAATGCACCTCGCCCCCGGAAGGTTAGGATCTTCCGGGGGCGAGATCGACGATTCGACGTCGAAGGAACTCCCCTTCTCCTAACGGCTAAGCCGCCAGGCGCTGGGAGCCGAAATCACTTGAGGGTGACGGAGCCGCCGGCCTCTTCGATCTCGGCCTTGGCCTTCTCGGCGTCTTCCTTCTTGGCGTTCTCGAAGATGGTCGAGGGCGCGTTGTCGACGAGGTCCTTGGCCTCCTTGAGGCCGAGGCCCGTGAGGTTCTTGACGGCCTTGACGACGGCGATCTTCTTGTCGCCGGCGGACTCGAGGACGACCTCGAACTCGGACTTCTCCTCGACGGCCTCGGCCTCGGCCGGGGCGGCGGCGACGGCCACGGCGGCCGGGGCGGCGGCGGTGACGTCGAAGACCTCTTCGAAGAGCTTGACGAAGTCGGAGAGCTCGATGAGGGTCATTTCCTTGAACGCATCGATGAGCTCGTCGTTGGAGAGCTTAGCCATGATCGGCATCCTTCCTGATTGGCCTGCTTCGCGAGCAGATTATTGAGTGAGTACCGCGCGCACCGTCCAGCGGATGCCGGTCGAAGGCGCGGGGCCTGTCGCGTCAGGCCGCTTCGCCCTGCTTCTCGCGCAGAGCGTCGATGGTGCGCACCGCCTTGGACGGCAGAGCGTTGAATGCGTACGCCGCCTGCGAGATCTTCGCCTTGAGGACACCGGCGGCCTTGGCCAGCAGCACCTCGCGGGATTCCAGATCCGCAAGCTTCTTGACACCCTCGGCGGACAGCGGGGCGCCGTCCATCGCGCCCGACTTGAGCACGAGCTTCGGGTTCTCCTTGGCGAAATCACGCAGCGTCTTGGCGGCCTCGACGGGCTCGCCGGAGACGAAGGCGATGGCGGTCGGGCCCTTGAGGTCCTCGGCGAGGAAGTCGAGTCCGACCTCCTTGGCCGCCAGCCGCGCCAGCGTGTTCTTCACCACGGCGTAGTTCGCGTTGTCGCCCAGCCCGCGACGCAGCTGCTTGAGCTGGCCGACGGTCAGGCCGCGATATTCGGTGAGCAGAACGGCGTCGGACTCGCGGAAACGCTCCACGAGCTCGGCGACCGCGGCCACCTTGTCAGACCTCGCCATGGTCCTCCTTCCAGATAGTTGACCGTTGGGCAATGAAAAAGCCCGGCACGCAGGATCGCGCCGGGCGCATCGCGTCCGTTGTCACTGGAATCAGTGGCTCACTCACCTGCGTCGGCTGCTTTCGCACTTCTGCTCGGTTTCCCGGGCGTCCGACGGTCTTCGGCCCATCCAACATAGCAGGGACGAGGCCGGGGCCACCAGTTCGACGGGTGTGCGGTGAGGCACCCTCGGACGGAACCGGCGCTTCGCGTCCTCATACGAGCCCAACGAATGCGCGAGCACCGGGCGCGATCGACGCGGCTTCGGACGCTGCACGCCCTCGATGTTCGGACTCGCCGATGAGCGGACTCGCGGACGACGAAGGGGCTCCGGCCGCGTCGTCCGCGGTCGGAGCCCCTCGTTGTTTGTCAGCGCGGATCGTTCAGGACGCGTTGTCCGTCGCGAGGTTCTTCGTCTTCGTGGCGTCGAGCGGGATGCCCGGGCCCATGGTGGTGGAGACGGTCGCCTTCGAGATGTAGCGGCCCTTGGCGGACGCCGGCTTGAGGCGGAGGACCTCGTCGAGCACCGCGGAGTAGTTCTCTGCGAGCTGCTCGGCGGTGAAGGACGCCTTGCCGACGATGAACGCGAGGTTCGAGTGCTTGTCGACGCGGAACTCGATACGACCGCCCTTGATCTCCTTGATCGCCTTCGCGACGTCCATGGTGACCGTGCCGGTCTTCGGGTTCGGCATGAGGCCACGGGGGCCGAGGACGCGGCCGAGGCGGCCGACCTTGCCCATGAGGTCCGGCGTCGCGACGGCGACGTCGAAGTCCGTGTAGCCCTTCGCGACCTTCTCGATGAGCTCGTCGCCACCGACCTCGTCGGCCCCGGCGTCGATGGCCTCCTGCGCGCGCTCGCCAACGGCGAAGACCAAGACCCGGGAGGTCTTGCCGGTGCCGTGCGGCAGGGAGACGGTGCCGCGCACCATCTGATCGGCCTTACGAGGATCGACACCCAGTCGGAAAACGACCTCGACGGTCGAATCGAACTTGGTGACGGTGGTCTCCTTGGCCAGCTTCATGGCCTCGAGAGGGGTGTAGAGGACGTCCGCGTGGATCTTCTCCGCCGCGGCGCGGTAGCTCTTGGAGCGCTTCGTCATTCTGCTTCTTCTCCTTGCAGTCGTGGGTTCCGGGCAGCGCCTGCCCTACCACTGGGGATGAGTCTGGGGGATCAGTCGGTGACCGTGATGCCCATGGAGCGGGCGGTGCCGGCGATGATCTTCGCGGCGGCCTCGACGTCGTTCGCGTTGAGGTCGACCATCTTGGACTGGCCGATCTCGCGGGCCTGATCCATCGTGATGGAGCCGACCTTCGCGGTGTTCGGGGTGCCGGAGCCCTTCTGGACGCCGGCGGCCTTCTTGATCATCTCGGAGGCCGGAGGGGTCTTGAGGACGAACGTGAACGAGCGATCCTCGTAGACCGTGATCTCGACCGGGACGATCGAGCCGCGCTGCGACTCGGTCGCGGCGTTGTAGGCCTTCGTGAATTCGACGATGTTCACGCCGTGCTGGCCCAGGGCGGGGCCGACCGGCGGAGCGGGGGTGGCGGCGCCGGCTGCGATCTGAAGCTTGATCAGGCCGGTGACCTTCTTCTTCGGTGCCATGTTTCGGGTCTTTCTTGTAACTCTCCGGGGACGGCGGCTGCCGCCCCGGTTGCGCCCGCATCCACCCGCCCGAAGGCGCAGTGAACCCAGTGCGCACGAATGGTGATCCTATCGCGCGCCCGGACCCGTTCCCAAGTCCGGGTGCGCGACCTCACTCCTCGCGCTTCGCCACCTGATCGAAGCCGAGCTCGAGCGGCGTCTCGCGCTCGAAGATGGTGACGAGGACCTTGAGTTTCTCGGTCTCGGGCGAGATCTCGGAGATCGTCGCCTCCATGGCCTCGAAGGGGCCGTCGGTGACGGTGACGACCTCGCCGACCTCGAACGCGAAGCGGACCTGCTCCTTGACGGGAGCCGCGGCCTGCGCCTGCGGGCCGGCCTCCTCGAGGATGTTGAACTTCAGAAGGTCGACGACCTCGTCGATCGAGAGCGGCACGGGGTTGTGCTGGTCGCCGACGAAGCCCGTGATCGCCGGGGTGTCCTTGACGACGCGGTACGAATCGTCGTCGAACTCCATGCAGACGACGACGTAGCCGGGGATGCGGACGTGGCGCACGCGCTTCTTCGCGGTTCCGCGGAACTCGGTGATGTACTCGTCCGGAACCTCGACGCGGAAGATCTTCTCCTCCATGTTCTGGCTCGTGATGCGCTGCTCGAGGTTCGCCTTCACCTTGCGCTCGTGGCCCGAGTACGTGTGGATGACGTACCAGTCGCCCGGAATCATCATGATCTCGCGGCGGAACTTCTCGAGCGGATCCTCGAACTCGTCCGCTTCGGCCACGGCCTCGTCGGCCGCCGGCTCATCGGACGTGGACTCGTCGGCCTCGGAAGGCTCGGCGACCTCGTCGGCCTCCGGCTCGAAGGACGCCCGGGCGTTCTCGTCCTCGACCGCGGTCTCCAGCGCCTCGACGGCCTCGGCCGGGGCGATCTCATCGTCGAACTCGACGGGCAGGTTGTCCTCGTTCACGCTTTCCTCCTGGGCGCCGGAATGACCGGCGAACTCGGGGCCGACTCGTAGAAGAAACCCGCCTGCAGGTTCCTGCGGGCGGGTCGCTTTCGGCGTCAGCCGAAGATCAATGCGTTCAGTCTACCGAATCCCAGATCGAGCAGACCGGTGAAGGCCATGATTGCCGCCACAAAAACGACGACCACGACGAAATAGGTCCACGTCTCCTCGCCGGAGGGATAGACGACCTTCCGCATCTCCGCGACGACCTGGGTGATGAAGATCCAGATCCGCTTGAAGATGTTCGGCTTGCGCTCATCGGGCCTCGCCGCACCGCGAGCGCGCGTCGCGCCCGACTTCGTGCGATCCACGGGCGCGGAGGCGCCGTCGGCGACCGCGTCAGCCATGAGACCCTCCTGTCCGTCCGATAACACTGGCAGGGCAGGCGGGACTCGAACCCACAACCGCCGGTTTTGGAGACCGGTGCGCTACCAATTGCGCCACTGCCCTACTGCGAACCTCTCGATCCGCTCGGCCAACGATACCGAGGCGTCGTCGGCCTGTCCAGTTCGCCTTCGCCGCCCGCATCCCGGTTCACCCTCGCCGCGCGAGCCAGGCCGTGCGACGATAGCCGCATGAGCACAACCCCGCGTTCGCGCGTCTCGGCGCGCTTTGCCGCCATCACCCCGTCCGCGACCCTCGCCGTCGACGCGAAGGCGAAGGCCCTCAAGGCCCAGGGCCGCCCCGTCATCGGCTTCGGTGCCGGAGAGCCGACCTCCCCGACGCCCGAGAACATCGTCGAGGCCGCCATCGCCGCCGCACGCGAACCCGCCATGCACCGCTACACGCCCGCCGCGGGCCTCCCAGCCCTGCGCTCCGCCATCGCCGCGAAGACCCTGCGCGACTCCGGCTACGAGATCGACCCCGCCCAGGTGCTCGTCACCAACGGCGGCAAGCAGGCCGTCTTCCAGGCCTTCGCCTCGCTCCTCGACCCGGGCGACGAGGCCCTCCTCCCCACCCCGTACTGGACCACTTACCCCGAGGTCATCAAGCTCGCTGGCGGCGTCACCGTCCCCGTCTTCGCGGGCGCCGACCAGGGCTACAAGGTGACCGTCGAGCAGCTCGAGGCCGCGCGCACCGACCGCACGAAGGTCCTCCTCCACTGCTCGCCCTCCAACCCTACCGGCGCCGTCTACACGCCCGAGGAGACCAAGGCGATCGGCGAATGGGCCCTCGAGCACGGCATCTGGGTCATCACCGACGAGATCTACGAGCACCTCCTCTACGAGGACGCCCAGCCCGCCCACATCGTGAAGATCGTCCCCGAGCTCGCCGACCAGACGCTCGTCCTCAACGGCGTCGCCAAGACCTACGCGATGACCGGCTGGCGCGTCGGCTGGATGATCGGCCCCGCCGACGTCGTCAAGGCCGCGACCTCCTTCCAGTCGCACCTCACCTCGAACGTCTCCAACGTCGCCCAGCGCGCCGCCCTCGAAGCCGTCTCCGGCTCGCTCGACGCGGTCGTCGCGATGCGCGAGGCCTTCGACCGGCGCCGCCGCACGATCGTCTCCATGCTCTCCGAGATCGACGGCCTCGCGGTCCCCACCCCCAAGGGCGCGTTCTACGTCTACCCGAGCGTCGAGGGGATCCTCGGCAGGTCCATCCGCGGCAAGGTCCCGACGACCTCCTCCGAGCTCGCCGACCTCATCCTCGACGAGGTCGAGGTCGCCGTCGTCCCCGGCGAAGCCTTCGGGCCCTCCGGCTTCCTCCGCCTCTCCTACGCCCTCTCCGACGAGGACCTCGTCGAAGGCGTGGGACGCATTCAACAGCTCCTCTCCGAAGCCAAGTAGCGTCCTTAGGGCGCGGCTCCGATACCCCCGCGGTGTCGGAGCCGCGCCGTATTTCACGCACGGCACTGAAGAACCAGAGGAGAACACGTGTCCGAACCCGCAGGGGGACTCCCCACCCGCGCCGAGGCCCTCGCCGCGGCCAAGTAGCCCATGAGCGGGACGAGGAAGGCGCTCATCGCCCTCCTCGTCCTCGCGCTCCTCCTCGCCGGAGGCCTCCTCGGCGTCTTCCTCTTCGTCCGCCACTCCATCGACTCGCAGATCCAGCACGTCCAGACGTCGCTCGGATCCGAGACCTCCACGATCCAGTCCCTACCCCAATCGGCCGAGAAGGGGAAGGACATCACCTTCCTCGTCATGGGCTCCGACTCCCGCCAATCCGGCGGCGACCCGACCGACTGGACCGCCGGCGCCCAGCGCTCCGACGTCCTCATGCTCGTCCAGATCACCGGCGACCGTAAGGGCCTCAACATCATGTCGATCCCCCGTGACTCCTGGGGCTCGATCCCCGGACACGGCACCGCGAAGATCAACGCCGCCTTCTCCTACGGCGGCGCCGACCTCGCCATCGAAACCGTCCAGAACCTCACGGGCATCACCATCGACCACTTCATGATCACGGACTTCACGAGCTTCTCCGAGCTCACCGACGCCCTCGGCGGCGTCACCATCGCCACCGAGATGAAAGACCTGCGCGCCACCGGCGTCAACTTCTTCACCGCCCCCTACACGGGAACCGGCACCTCCGACGACGGCCAGTCGATCGTCAACCTCAACCTCGACGCCGTGAAGGCCATCGGCGAAGCCTGGAACAACGACACCGTCGACCAGTACCTCAACACCCACCAGAGCATGGACATCCTCGGAGACAAGCCCGCCGCCTGAGCGACTCCCCTCCCCGGCGCCCCGCCCCGGCCTCGTCGATCGAGCAGCGCAACGGCAGCGGACGCCCCAAGGACCGACGACGAACGATCCCCCGCGCAACGCCCGCGGGGGATCGTCGTCATGAGCGTACGAAGCGGCCCTCGGCCTGCCACAATAGGCCCATGGAGATCCACTACCGCCGCGCCGACTCCGACACCCCCAAGGGCACCGTCCTCCTCGCCCACGGGTACGCGGAGCACTCCGGGCGCTACCTCCCCCTCCAAGACGCGCTCGTCGCCGGCGGCTACGACATCGCCTACTACGACCACTACGGGCACGGCGAAGCCCCCGGGCCCCGCTCGCGCGTCGACGTCGGGCGCCTCATCAAGGACCACCTCGACGCGCGGCGCATCGTCCTCGCGCACGCGCGCACGCCCGAACTCTTCCTCTTCGGACACTCCATGGGAGGGCTCATCACCGCCGCCTCGAGCCTCCTCGACACCACGAACCTCCGCGGCGTCGTCCTCACCGGACCGGCGCTCCGCCCCCTCCCCGACCTGCCCGCCGGCACCGCCCGCAAAATGCTCCCCGCCGCGCGCCTCGCCCCCGGCGTCGCCGCCAAGCCCGCGCGCGTCCCCGGCGCCGAATCCGCGCTCTCGCGCGACCCGCGCGTCCAAGAGGCCTTCGACGCCGACCCCCTCACCTACAAGGGCGGCGTCCCCATCATCACCGCCCTCACGATGATCCTCCAAGGCGACGAGGTCATCCGCCGCGCCGACCGCGCCCGCGCGCCCATGGTCATCCTCCACGGGAACGCCGACACGCTCGCATCGCTCAAGGGCTCGCGCGCCTTCGTCCAAGGCGCCGTCGCCGCCCACCCCGGAGCCGACATCCACCTCCGCATCATCGACGGCGCCTACCACGAAGTCCTCAACGAGCCCGAGGGGCCCGGCCTCATCCGCGACATCGTCGCGTGGCTGGACGCCCACTGATGGGGTTCTCCCTCCCCTCCGGCCGTCCCCTACCCGCGCAGCCTGTCCTCACCNCGCGCAGCCCGTCCTCACCACGCCCCCGCCGACCCCGGAAGGGCGGCGCGACCTCGTCCCCCTGCCCAAGGCGCACCTCCACCTCCACTTCACCGGGGCCATGCGCCCCCAGACCCTCGTCGACATGGCGCTCGAGCAAGGCGTCCGCCTGCCCCCGCACCTCCTCGACATCGACCCGCTGAAAGTGCCCGCCGACGGGCGCGGCTGGTTCCGATTCCAACGGTCCTACGACTCCGCCCGGCACCTCGTCCGATCCGAGGCCGCCATGCGCCGCATCGTCCGCGAAGCCGCCGAGGACGACGCCGCCGAAGGCTCCGTCCGCCTCGAGATGCAGGTCGACCCCACCTCGTACGCGCCCTGGGTCGGGGGCATCACGCCGGCGCTCGAGATCATCCTCGACGAGGCCGCGGCGGCGACTGCTCGGACAGGCGTCGAGGTCGCGATCATCGTCGCCGCCTCCCGGATTCGGCACCCCCTCGACGCGCGGACCCTGGCGCGCCTCGCCGCCAAGTACGCCGGCGACGGGCCCGGAACCGTCGTCGGATTCGGACTCTCGAACGACGAACGGGTCGGCACCACCTCGGCGTTCTCCGCCGCCTTCCAGATCGCCCGGCGGGCCGGGCTCGCGTCCGTCCCCCACGGCGGGGAACTCCTCGGCCCCGCCTCGGTACGCGACGTCGTCGCCGCGCTCAACCCCCGCCGGCTCGGCCACGGCGTCCGCACCTCCGAAGACCCCGCGCTCCTCGACAAGCTCATCGAAGCGCGCATCGCCTTCGAAGTCTGCCCGACCTCCAACGTCCACCTCGGCGTCTACCAGGACTTCGGACACGTCCCCGTGCCCGTCCTCCTCGCTCACGGGGCGACCGTGGCGCTCGGGGCCGACGACCCACTCCTCTTCCACTCGCGGCTGCTCGACCAGTACGCGCACGCGCGCTCGGCATTCTCCCTGTCCGACCGGACGCTCGCCGACCTCGCCCGCCAGTCCATCGACGCGTCCCTCGCGTCGGAATCGTCCAAGCGCGCCTGGCACGCCCGGATCGAAGCGTGGGCGAACGCGCGGCCCGGCACCGAGGCGAAGGCGGCGCAGGGCGCCGCGGCTTCGTCAGAGCTCGCGCGGTCGGAGCGCTCGGCGTAGACGGCGGCGGATGCTCCTGCGGGCCATCCCCGAGGGCCTCACCCTTCGCTCCCGCAAGAACGCACACAGTTTCTCGGACGCACATGCATCCCTGCTGCCTGACCTGCGACGATGCCCCTCCGTCTTCGGGGGACCCATCGGAGAAGGGCGAAACTGTGTGCGTATTCGCGGGTTGGCGAGTTGAGAGGCTCTATCCACAGGCCGCGGATGGCCGGGTGCGCGAATCGGAAGCCGTCGGCATCATCGGTTGGGTGGATCTCATCGCGTACTTGGCCGCGAGTGGCGGAATCGTGAGGACATCGCCCCTCCGACATCGAGGACTGGCGCTCGACTCACTGCCCGACGGCGTGCAGAGCTATCGGGGGTGGCTCTACCTCGAGTCGGTTGGAATCGACCGGGTGCGAGCGAAGGTCTACAACGGCACAGTGACGTGCTGTTCCGCTGCGGCCTTTCACGGGCTGCCCATCCTCAGTGAGGATCGGGACACTAGGACGCACGTTGCGATCCCTCGGAATCGCGCGCTCCACCTCTCCAAGAATCGTCGCCTCGACGACGTCGTCATTCACCGGGAGTCCGGCCGCCTTCTCGAAGACGTCGGCCGTTCATGGCTTTCATCGATCGAGTGCACTCTTGAACGCGCATGTCAGTGCCTCTCTTTGCGAAGCGCCGTCGCAATGCTCGACGCTGCGCGCACCCAGCGCCTGTGCCGCATCGAAGACCTGAGGATCCCCGAGCGAGGGCCCTCAGTTCCCTCGCTCCGCGACGCCGTCATCCGATCAGTCGAAGGATCTCGCTCCATCCTCGAAACCTGCGCGAGACTCCAACTCGAGGACGCTGGCATTCCGACGCGCACCGCGGTCAATGTCCCCACCGTTGGCGAAGTCGACCTCATCGTCTTCGAGCGACTCGTCATCGAGCTCGACGGTTGGGAGTTCCACAACTCAAAGGAACAGCGAGCCAAGGACATCGCACGAGACCGCCGATTGGCAGCTCTCGGCTACACCGTCATTCGATTCGACTTCGACACGGTGATGTATTCAGGTCGCCTCGTTGAGGAAGTCCTCGCAGTTCGGGAGTACGCATGGCGTCGCGATCCAGGCCCCAGCCTCAACCGCCTCATCAGTTGACTTCGCACTTCTGCGCAGGCCAGCGGCCTTTCAGTGCCGCGTCATGCAAGCCTCATCCTTCACTTCACACCGAGGTCTCTCTCGACAACCCGCAAGAACGCACACAGTTTCGCGAGCGCCCAAAGTGACGGTCCCTTCTGACCTGGGACAATGCTTCTCCGCGCCAGGCAAGCAACCCTGAAGAGGCTGAAACTGTGTGCGTTTCTGCGGGCTGAAAGAGCTGAGGGGCGCAGAGCGACGGATCAGCCCGACAACTGGGCTGCAAACGGCTGATCTACTCGGTCCGCAGGCGGTCTCGATCGATCAAGCGCCGCGCATCAGCGCAACAACGGGGCCGCCGACTCATTCGGCGCGCGTTGGGCGGTGTCGTGCGAATTCAGCGCGTGGCGTCGGCTACCAGGTGATGCCCAAGGCCACGGGCTCGGGGACCAGGCGCACGCCGTAGCGCTCCTCGACGCCCGCACGGACCGCGAGCGCAAGCTCGACGACCTCCACGGACGTCGCATCCCCCCGGTTGGTGAGGGCGAGGACGTGCTTCGTCGACAGGCTCGCACCCTCGGCGCGCGCGCCGTCCACCGCCCACCCCTTTGTGAAGCCCGCATGATCGATGAGCCACGCCGCCGACGACTTCACGCGCCCGTCGGGCATCGGGAAGCGCGGAGCGTCCTCGGGAAGTCTCTCCGCGTCCTCGGCCGACAGGATCGGATTCGTGAAAAACGAGCCGGCGCTCCACGTGTCGTGGTCCTCGGGGTCCAGGACCATGCCCTTCGAGGCGCGCAGCTCCCTCACCGTGTCGCGGACGAGTCGGGCGTCCGCCCGCTCCCCCTGCTCGACGCCCAGCCTGCGGGCGAGCTCCCGGTAGAGGACCGGCGCGGACAGCTCCGACGTCTCCAGCGCGAAGGTCGCCTCGAGCACGACCCACCGACCCGTCGGCCCCCACATCCGATGCTCGGCATCGCCCTCGTGAATCGACCGCTTGACCACCGAATCGCGGTAGCCGAGGCGCAGCGCGGCCGTCGTCAGCGTCGTCTCCGCGGCGGCGGCGCGGTCCCAGACGCGGACCGAGACGAGCGTTTCGCCGGCTTCGTGCCCGTAGGCGCCGACGTTCTGGACGGGCGCGGCGCCGACCGTGCCGGGGATGCCGGAGAGGGCCTCGAGGCCCGAGAGCCCGTGATCGAGCGTCCACACGACGAAAGCGTCCCAGACGGCGCCCGCGGTCGCAGTGACGAGGACGCGGCCAGTTTCCCGGTCCTCCACCGTCGTGATGTCGGAGCGGAGGTCGCGGACGACCCGGCCGGGGAACCCCTCGTCCGAGGCGAGAAGATTGGAGCCGCCGCCGAGAACGAGGAGAGGCGTGCCCGCCGCATCGGCCGAGCGGATCGCGTCGATGAACTCCTCGCGCGTCGGCGCCTCGACGTAGTCGGTGACCGGACCGCCCACGCGGAAGGTCGTGAGGTCGGCGAGCGTCGGGTGCGGCATGGGGGCTCCTTGAATTCGGGTGCTCCCCACATCGTAGGCGTCGCCCCGTGGCGACAGGGCCTTCAGGCGGTGCTCCGCATCCCCTCGATGAAGGAAGGTGATGCTCTCGGCGAAGTGGGGTTGGGATCAGGCGGCGGGGAGGCGCCGGTCGGGGACGTTCCGCGTGAGGAAGACCGCCACGAGCACCGGGACCACGAGCGCCGCCATCGCCCGGTGATAGCCGACATGATCGGCGATGATCCCGAGGATCGGCGGGCCGATGAGCGCCGCCCCGTAATTCACCGTCGAGAGGACCGAGACGCGCGCCGGCGTCATCACCGGATCGACCGACAGTGCCGAGATTCCCGTCGGGAACCCGAGCGCCGCGCCCGCGCCCCACAGGGCGACGCCGACCAGGGCGAGCCACGTCGTCGGCGCGAAGGCGACAAGGAGCAGGCCGACGACCGCGCAGAGCAGGAGCATCCGCAGGAGAGGGCCTGGCTGGAAGCGGCGCTCGAGCCTCGGCGACACGATCCGCACGAGCGACAACGACGCGAGGAAGAACGCGAGCACCGCCGACCCCTGAGCCGTCGTCATCCGATACCCATCGACCATCGAGAGGGAGAGCCAATCGGAGGCGCCGCCCTCCATCAGACCCGCGGACATCACCATCAGCGCGATGAGGACCGTCGTCCGCTCGCGCCACGCGCGCCGAGTCAGCCCGGCGCCCGGGCCACGGGGCTCCAAGGCCAGCGGCTCATCGGACGCCGGCACCGGCAACTCCGGGCCCGAAAGGCAGGCGACCTCGTCCACCGAGAGATAGAGGCCGGCGGCCGACAGGACGACTGCGAGCGACAGAACGCCGAGCCCGACGAGGTGCGCGAACACGCCCACCCCGACGTGCGCGAGACCGGAGCCGACCACCGCGCCGACGACCATCCCGATCGAGTACAGCGCGTGAAGCTGCGGAACGATCGTCCGGCGGAGCGCCGCCTGGACGAGGCCCGCCTCGATATTGATCGTCGCTCCCCACAGGCCCACACCCGCAGACAAGAGAACCAAACCGAGCACGAGCACCAGCACCGAACGCGCGCCCACCGACAAGGCGATCGTGAGAATCCCCGCCGCCCACAGAAGAGCCCCTCCCCTGTTCGACAAGCGCGCGCCGACCATCTGAACGATCGGCCCCGACGTCGGCATCGTCACCAGCGACCCGAAAGACGCGATGAGGAGGATCAAGCCGATCTCCGCCGGCTGCAAGTGAAGGGCGTCGCGGACGTCCGGCAGCCTCGACAACCACGAGGACGTGACGAACCCCAAGGTCGCGTAGATCACCGCCGTCGCCAGCGTCGCGCGCCTCGCGCGCTCACGAGAGCCCGTTACCTTGTTGGTGGTCGCTGGCGGGGAAGTGTTGGCGGCTGGGCCAGCGGTGGTCGGCATGATGTCTTGCCCCTGTCTACTCAATGATCCGGGGGTGTTGTCACCGACCATCCGCGCGGCTGGTGGTGACCNTCGGGGTAGGCGGCGGCGAGTTGGGCGAGGGCTTGTTTCCAGTTGGTGGTGAGGCGGCCTTCGACGAGCCGGTTGGTCGCGCGCCGGGAGGGTTTGCTGGTGGGGGTTGTGGCGCGTTCGGCGGCTCTGCGGTCTTCGATGTTGCAGATCGCCAGCCACAGCAGCTTCACGGCCGCCGCGTCGGAGGGGAAGTGGCCCCGGTTCTTGGTGACTTTGCGCAGCTGGTAGTTCAAGGATTCGATGGCGTTGGTCGTGTACAAGACGCGCCGGAGCATGGGCGGGAAGGCGAGGAAGGGCGTGAACCGTTCCCAGGCGCGCTGCCAGGTGCTCAGGGCGTCAGGGTACTTGTCCGCCCATCCGGCGGCGAACTCGGCGAGGGCGTCCAAGGCGGCGTCCTCGTTGACCGCGGCGTAGACGGGTTTGAGGGCGGCGGCGACCTTCCTTGCGATCCTGGTAGGCGACGAACCTCATCGAGGAGCGGATCAGGTGGACGACGCAGGTCTGGACCATCGAGTCGGGCCAGGTCGCCTCCACCGCCTCAGGAAGGCCTGCCAGCCCGTCGCAGCACACGAACAGGACGTCCCTGACTCCCCGGTTGGCGAGCTCGGCGCACACGTGCGCCCAGAAGGAAGCTCCCTCTTCGGACTGGATCCAGATCCCCAGCACGTGCTTGACGCCGTCCATGTCGACCCCGACCGCCAAGTGGGCCGCCCGGTTCGACACCCTCCCCTGGTCGCGGATCTTCACGCGGATCGCATCCAGGTAGATGATCGGATAGAACTCGTCCAGGGGGCGCTGCTGCCACTCCATGACGGCATCGCACACGGCGTCGGTAATCGTGCTGATCGTCCCGGCCGACAGCTCCACCCCCAGCGTGGACTCCAAGTGGTGGCGGATCTCGCGCACCGTCATCCCACCGGCGTACAAGCTGATAATCATGCCGTCCAGGCCGTCCATGCGCCGCTGGCCCTTGCGCACCAGGCGAGGCGTGAACGTGCCGGCACGGTCGCGGGGGACCTCGATCTCGAAGCTGCCGACCTGCGAGTCGATCACCTTGGTCGAGGTGCCGTTTCGGGCGTTGCCGCGCGCTACCGGCGCAGGCTCGCCCTTCTCGTAGCCCAAGTGGTCGGTCAGCTCGGCGCGCAACCCCCGCTCAAGAGCTTCTTTCAACAATGCGGGAAGCAGGCCATCAGAACCCGTCAGCTCGATCTCGCCCGAATCAACCTTGGCGAACACCTCGTCCAAAGCCCCCGACGACACCAACTCACTCGCGACCACACGGCCCGACAAACCAGAATCAACACTCAATGCAACAGTCCTTCCAAAGGAGGGCTTACACAAACCATTGAACAGGCTCCGCCGTCGACGACTACTCCAGGGTCGCGTACTCCGAGATCCTCGACGACGAGCGCAAGGAGACCGCGGCCGCCTTCTGGAAACGAGCGAACGCGTTCTTCGCCGGCCTTGGCGTCACCGTCACCGCCGTGATGACCGACAACGGGTCCTGCTACCGGTCGCACGTGTTCAACAGGGCGCTCACAGACGCGGTGAAACACCGGTACACCAGGCCCTACCGCCCCCAAACGAACGGGAAGGTCGAACGCTTCAACCGGACCCTGCTCGCCGAATGGGCCTACGCGCGCCCCTACACCAGCGAAACCGAACGCGAAGCCGCCTACACAATCTGGCTCCACACCTACAATCACCACCGACCCCACACCGGCATCAAAGGCCAAACCCCCGCACAACGCGTTCACAACCTCACGGGGAAGTACACCTAGAACGCACACTCAACGCCCCTCGCCGCCCGCCACGCACGCCGAGACGGCGATCCAAGTCAGGCAGGCCACCGATTCCGGGCACGGCACCACCTAGATCGCACACTCGACGCCACACCCCACCCGCCACGTACGCCGAGACGGCGATACAGGGGATGCGGCTCATCGACAATCGATTACTCCCCCGATTGTGAAGAGCACGGGAAGGGAGCCACGGGATCGACGATGGCCGGACCGAACGATCTCATGGACGCGCTCGCCGGACACCACGGCCGCACGCCTACGCATCGACCGCACATCACCAACATCAGCGATTCCCGCCGGTCCTCGCGCCCGCGGACGCTCGGCCTCCCAGGCCCCATAGGCATTCACGTGCGCGTCCGCACATCCCCTCGACGAAGAAAGGTGATGCTCTCGACGAAGGTCGTCGAGAGCATCACGTCAGGTGTGACTGCGCGGGCACAGGTACCGCGCCCGCGGAACGCGGGTCAGGCCAGGCGGTCGACCATGAGGTGCGCGAAGGCGACGAGGCCGGTCTTCGGCTCGCCCTCGGGCAGCGGATCGAGGATCGCGATCGCGTCGTCCGCCCAAGTGCGGGCGAGCTCGCGGGTCTCTACGAGGACGTCGTGCGCGCGCAGCGACTCGACGACGCGGGCGAGGGCCTCGTCGGAGGAGAGGTCCGCGTCGAGGGCCGCGAGGATGCGGGCCCCGGCCTCGTCGATCGTCCCCTCGAGCTCCCTGCGGCGCAGGAGGAGGACCGGGAGGGTGTCGACGCCCTCGCGCAGGTCCGTGCCCGGGGTCTTGCCGGACTTGTCGCCCGTCGACGCGAGGTCGAGGACGTCGTCGGCGATCTGGAAGGCGACGCCGATCTTCTCGCCGAATTCGGAGACGATGGCCGCGACCTCGTCCCCGGCGTGCGAGAGGACGGCGCCGAAGTGGGCGGCGGTGGCGACGAGCGAGCCCGTCTTGTCCGCGAGGACCTGGAGGTAGTACTGGACGCGGTCGTCGCCGGCCGCAGGGCCGAAGGTCTCGTTGAGCTGGCCGATGCACAGGCGCTCGAAGGTCCGCGCGTGGTAGGCGACCATCTCGGGGCCGAGGCCCGCGATGAGGCTCGACGCGCGGGCGAAGAGGACGTCGCCGGCGAGGATCGCCCGGTTGTTCCCCCACAGGTGCTGGGCCGAGGGGACGCCGCGCCGCGTGGGCGCGGAGTCCATGACGTCGTCGTGGTAGAGCGACGCGAGGTGCGTGAGCTCGACCGCCGCCGCGCCGGTGATCACGTCGTCCGACAGGGCCATTTCGGGGTCCCCGAGCTGGGCGCAGACGAGCGTGAGGAGCGGGCGGAGCCTCTTGCCGCCGGCGGCGGCGAGGTGGCTCGTCAGCTCGTCGGTGAGATCGCGCGAGCCGACGACGGACTCGCGGAGGCGACGCTCGACGACCTCGAGCCCCGGGAGGATCCGGGACTCGAGGTCGGGAACATGAAGATCTGGCGCGGAAACGGTCACGGCAGAAGTATGACGACCTTCGAGAGGATCGACAACACCGGTCCGGGCAGGACGCCGAGGAGGATCGTCAGGGCCGCGCACACGAGCACCGCGAGGTACGACAGGCCCTCGGACTTCACGACGACCGAATCGGTGGCCGGCTCGGTGAAGAACATGAGCCGGACGAGGCGGAAGTAGTAGAAGGCGGTGACCGCCGAGCACGCGAGCGCGAGCGCCACGAGCCAGCCCATGTTCCCGGCGAAGCCGTCGGAGAACACGACGAACTTGCCGACGAACCCGGCCGTCAGCGGGATGCCCGCGAACGACAGGAGGAAGATCAGCATGGACGCCGCCATGAGCGGGTTCTTCTTGCCGAGTCCGGCCCAGCGATCGAGCGCGGTCGCCTCGGCGCCGGGGACGCCGTCCTCGGAGGCCGAGCGGACGAGGGTGACGACGCCGAACGCGCCGACCGTCGCGATGCCGTAGGCGAGCACGTAGAAGAGGACGTGCCCCGCCGAGCCCTTCGCGAGCGAGAAGATCCCGATGAGGATGAAGCCCGCGTGCGCGATCGACGAGAACGCGAGCATCCGCTTGACGTCGGACTGGACGATACCGGTGAAGGTGCCGACGAGCATCGTGAGGACCGCGACGGCGACGAGCACCGGCACGAGGTCCCACTGGAGGATCGCGGCGACGACCTGGTAGAAGCGGAGCATCGCGGCGAAGGCGGCGATCTTCACGCCCGCGGCCATGAAACCGGTGATCGGGGTCGGGGCCCCCGTGTAGACGTCCGGGGTCCACGCGTGGAACGGGGCGGCGCCCACCTTGAAGAGGAGGCCGACCATCACCATGAGGACGCCGACGACGGCGAGCCAGTCCATGCCAGAGGTGTTCGGGATGAGCGTGCCGAGCTTCGAGATCGTGAGCGTGCCCGAGAACCCGTAGAGGAGCGCGGAGCCCATGAGGAGGAAGCCGGAGGAGAAGGCGCCGAGAATGAAGTACTTGAGGCCCGCCTCCTGGCTGAGCTGACGGCGCCTGCGCGCCGTGGCCGCGAGGATGTAGAGCGGGAGCGACATCACTTCGAGGGCGACGAACAGCATGACGTAGGAGTCGGCCGCCGGGAAGAGCATCATGCCGCCGAGGCTGAACAGCGCGAGCGGGAACATCTCCGAGCGCTGGTAGGCCTTCGCGTCCGACAGCTCCTCATCGGCCGAGCCCGGGCGGTCCGAGGGCTGGGCGGCGAAGGCGCCGTCCCCGACCTCGGTGCGGTCGGCCATGACGAGGATCGCGAGGAACGCGATGACGACGAGGATGAACTGCGCGGCGAGGACGAGCGGGTCCTCGATGTACTCGCCGAGGCTCGACGGGGCGTCGAGGACCGCGAGCCAGCGGGTCGCGATGACCGCGCCGGCGGCCAGCGTCGTCAGCAGCGCGACGCCGATGACGAGGGCGCGGCGGGTCTTCACCGGGGCGAAGGCCTCGACGAGGACGCCGACGACGGCGCCTCCGAGCACGATGATGATCGGGATGAGCGACGCCCACGCGATCTGAGGCGCCGTGAATGCAGCGGCGAGGAGATTCACTTCGTGCTCCCTTCGAGGAGGGTCTGAGCCTGGGCCGTCGGGGCGGCTCCCAGGGCCGAGTCGGAGGCGATCGGGGTGAGGGCTCCGACGAGCGGGGCCGACCACAGGCCGAGGACGACCATGGCGGCGACGAGCGGCGCCATGACCGACTTCTCACGCAGGTCGAGGTCGGCGAGCTTCTCCTTGCCCTTCGCCGGGCCGCCGGTGAACACCCGCTGGTACGGCATGAGGACGTACACGGCCGCGATGATGACGCCGAGGACGGCGAGGACCGCGAGGAGGACGTTGACCTTCCACGTGCCCATGAGGACGAGGTACTCGGGGACGAAGCCCGAGAGGCCCGGCAGAGCGATCGACGCGAGGCCGGCGGTGAGCCAGAGGCCCGCGAGGTACGGGGTGACCCGCTGCATGCCCGAGTAGGCGTTCATGTCCTGCGTGCCGCCGCGGCGCGACAGCCAGCCGGACAGGAGGAACATCGCGGCGATCGAGACGCCGTGGGCGACCATGTAGAACATGGCGCCGACGAGGGCGATCTCGGACCCGATGAAGATGCCGAGGACCATGAAGCCGAAGTGCGACACCGAGGTGTACGACACGAGGCGCATGATGTCGTCCTGGCCGTTCGCGGCGAGGCCGCCCCAGATGATCGAGAGGACCGCGAGACCGCAGAGGATCCACTTGGCCTGGCCGGCCGCGTCCGGGAAGAGGCGCAGGCACAGCGTGATCATCCCGAAGGTGCCGATCTTGTCGAGGACGCCGACGAGGAGGACCGAGGTGCCCGGGCGGGCGACGGCGGCCGTATCGGGGAGCCACGTGTGGACCGGGACCATCGGGGCCTTGATCGCGAACGCGATGAGGAAGGTGACGAACGCGCCCATCTGGACGGCGCCCGACAGGGTCGGTGCGACCGCCTGGAGGTTGTCGAGGCGGAAGAACGTCGCCGAGCGCTCGGGGGCGGCCGCCCACAGGGCGACGATGCCGCCGAGCATGACGAGGCCGCCGGCCAGCGAGTAGAGGAGGAACTTCATCGCGGCGGCGCGGCGCTCGGCCGCCTCGCCGACGCCGAAGCGCCCGATCATGAGGTAGAGCGGGATGAGCATCGCCTCGAAGGCGATGTAGAAGACGACGACGTCGAAGGCCGCGAAGATCACGACCATGAACGCCTCGAGGAGGAGCATGAGCGCGAAGTACGTACCGGCCTCGGCCTCGTTCTCGTCCTCGTTCCAGCCCGCCACGATGACGAGCGGGACGAGGGCGACCGCGAGGAGGATCATCACGAGGCCGAGGGCGTTGACGCCGAGGGCCCAGGAGACGCCCATCTGCGGGATCCAGGAGACGGACTCGACGAGCTGGTACGTCGACGAGGCGCCCCAGTCGTAGGAGAGGGCGGCCGCGATGGCGGCGCCGAGCTCGAGGAGGGAGACGGCGAGGGCGAAGCCCTTGCCCGACGACTTGCGCAGGCCCGGGACGAGGGCGAGCAGCAGCGCGCCCAGGGCGGGCAGCGCCACGAGCAGGGTGAGCCACGGGAACGCGGCGGCGACCATTGTGTTCTGCATTATCGACTCTCCCTCACAGCCTGAAGCCGAGGACGATGGCGAGGGCGACGACGACGCCGCCGAGGATGTAGGACGCGTACCCGCGGACGTACCCGGTCTGGGTCTTTGCGACGAGAGCGCCGAGTCCGGCCGAGCCGAGCGCCACGCCCTTGACGATCCCGTCGATCAGCGTCCGGTCGCCGCCGGTCGCGCCCTTGGCGAGGGCGGCGGCGGGGGCCACGAAGAGCGTCCCGTTGATCTCGTCCTGGTAGAGGTCCCTGCGGGCGGCCTCGGTGAGGGCGTTGCCGGCGGGGACCGCGGTCGGAACCTCGGCCGCTCCGTACATCCGCCACGCGAGGAACGCGCCGGCGGCGACGAGGACGAGGGTAAGGACCTGGATGGCGACGACCGGGAGGACCGGTTCGGCGTGCTCGACGCCGCCGATGGCGGGCGCGAGCCAGTTCGTGAAGAAGCTCCCGATCGACATGAGGCCGCCGATGAGGACCGCGCCGATCGCGAGGATGATCATCGGGACCGTCATGAGCGCGGAGGACTCGTGCGGGTGGACGCCGGAGCCCTCGGCCTCGGTCGTCCAACGGGCCTTGCCGTGGAAGGTCATGAAGAACAGGCGCGACATGTAGAAGGCGGTGATCCCGGCGCCGACGAGGGCGACGAGGCCGAAGACCCAGCCGATCCACGGGGCGTCGGCGTTTCCGAAGGTGTGCGCGGAGAACGCGGCCTCGATGATCTTGTCCTTCGACCAGAAGCCGGAGAACGGCGGGACGCCGAGGATCGCGAGCCAGCCCATCATGAACGTCGCCCACGTGACCTTCATGGCGGTGCGCAGCGCGCCGAAGCGGCGCATGTTCACCTGGTCGTTCATGCCGTGCATGACCGAGCCGGCGCCGAGGAACATGAGGGCCTTGAAGAAGCCGTGCGTGAAGAGGTGGAAGATCGCGAACGCCCAGCCGATCGGGCCGAGGCCCGCGCCGAGCATCATGTAGCCGATCTGCGACATGGTCGAGGCCGCGAGGACCTTCTTCATGTCGTCCTTCGCCGATCCGACGATCGCTCCGAAGAGGAGCGTGATCGCGCCGATGATCGCGACCGCGGTCGCGGCCACCGGGGCGGCCTCGTAGACGGCGCCGGAGCGGACGACGAGGTAGACGCCGGCGGTGACCATCGTCGCCGCGTGGATGAGCGCGGACACCGGGGTCGGGCCGGCCATCGCGTCGCCGAGCCACGCCTGCAGCGGGAACTGCGCGGACTTGCCGCAGGCGGCGACGAGGAGGAAGAGGCCGATCGCGGTCGCCTGGGCCTGCGGGATGCCGCCGACCATGGCGTTGACGTCGGAGAACCTCACCGAGGAGAAGTTCGCGACCATCACCATCATCGCGAGGAGCATGCCCATGTCGCCGACGCGGTTCATGACGAACGCCTTCTTCGCGGCGCGCGCGTTCGCGGGGACGTGGTTCCAGAAGCCGATGAGGAGGTACGAGGCGAGGCCGACGCCCTCCCAGCCGACGAAGAGGACCGCGTAGGAGTCCGCGAGGACGAGCGTGAGCATCGCCGCGATGAAGAAGTTGAGGTAGGCGAAGAAGCGCCGACGGTCCGCGTCGTGCTCCATGTACGCGATCGCGTACACGTGGATGAGCGAGCCGACGAAGGTTACGAGGACGACGAAGGTCATCGACAGCGGATCGACGAGCGTCCCGAAGTCGACCGAGAAGTCCCCGGCCGGGATCCACGAGAAGAGCGTCTGCGTCATGCGGCGCGACGCCTCATCGGCGCCGAGCAGCTGCGCGACGATCACCGCGCCGACGAGGAAGGAGAACCAGGACGCGCAGGTGGCGAGCAGGTGGCCCCACTTGTCGGAGCGGCGGCCGAGCAGGATGAGAACGGCGGCCGAGGCGAGCGGAACGGCGATCATCAGCCACGCCCACGAGGCGGCGCCGGTCGCGGCGATCGGCTCGACCGGCGCCGAGCCCTCCGCGTTGAGCAGTGCGAGGGATGCGATCATCAGTTTTCCTCCCTCAGTGCTTGAGCAGGTTGACGTCGTCGACGCTCGTGGTGGAGCGCGACTTGAAGATGGACACGATGATCGCGAGGCCGACGACGACCTCCGCGGCGGCGACGATCATGACGAAGAACGCCATGATCTCGCCGTTGACGTCGCCGAGGATCCTCGCGAAGGTGACGAACACGAGGTTCGCCGAGTTGAGCATGAGCTCGACGCCCATGAGCGAGATGATCGCCGAACGGCGGACGAGGACGATCACCGCGCCGATCGCGAAGAGCACCCCCGCGAGAACGAGGTACCAGGACAGACTCACTTCTCCTCCTCCTGGGCGGGTTCGGTGGCAGCGCCCTCGGCGGCCGTCGGGCCCATCGGCTGGTCGAGACCGGTCGGGGCCGCGGGGCCGGGCATGCCCCAGGAGCCAGAGCGCGGGATCGCGCTCGAGGCCTCGAGGGCGAAGGGCGAATCGATGACGTCGCCCTCGCGGGCGAGCATGAGCGACTGGGCGACCTCGTGGTCGACCTGGTCGATCGAGCGGGAGAGGCCGCGGACGCGGATGACGCGCGGGACCGACTCCTCGATCGGGCCGAGAGTCTCGCCGGAGATCGCGGGGACGTCGGCGGCGTTCGTGTGCGCGTAGACGCCCGGGGCGGGGAGCTGGCCGATGCGACGGCCGGACTCGGCGAAGGCGCGCATCTTCGCGCGCGCCGTCTCCGCCTGGTTGATCTTCGGGCCGAGGCGGTCCGTGTGGGTGAGGAGCATCGCGCCGATCGCGGCGGTGATGAGGAGCGCGCCGGCGACCTCCATCGTCAGCCAGTGCTCGGAGAAGAGCGTCGTCGCGAGCGCGGTGATCGGCTCGTCGGAGTACTGATCCTCCGGGGCGAGGCCCGTGTAGGTCGTGACGGTCGTGTGGCCGATGGTCGCGATGAGGATCGCGGCAAGGCCGAGGCCCCCGACGACCGCCGCGACGATCGAGCCGCGCGACTGGGTCGCGTAGTCGTCGGTCGCGCCGATGCCGATCATCATGATGACGAAGAGGAACAGCATCATGATCGCGCCCGTGTAGACGACGACCTGGACGATGCCGAGGAAGGGGGCGGACTCGGTGATGTAGAGGACCGCGAGGCCGAGCATGACGCCGACCATGCAGATCGCCGAGTAGGCCGCCTTCTTGAAGAAGAGGACGCCGATCGCGCAGGCGATCATGAAGATCGCCGAGCACGAGAACAGCACGGCCTCTCCGGTCGAGGCCATGGCGGGCCAATTACCCAAGAGATTCATCGACGTGCCTCCTCGGCCACGGCCTTGACGGTGTTGAGGCTCGGATCCTCGGGACGGCGCTCCTTCACCCAGTCGATCTGGGTCTGCGTCGCGCCCTCGACCTTCCCGCGGTAGTAGTCGCCGTCGAAGAGGCCCTCGACCATCGGGTGCGGAGGCGCGAGCATCCCGTCCTTGAGCGGGACGAGGAGGTCCTGCTTCTCGTAGATGTCGTCGGCGCGCTCGTACGTCGCGAGCTCGAAGTCGTTGCTCATCGTGAGGGCGCGCGTCGGGCAGGCCTCGATGCACATCCCGCAGAAGATGCAGCGCAGGTAGTTGATCTGGTAGACGTTGCCGAACCGCTCGCCCGGCGAGTACTGCGCCTCGGGGGTGTTCGACGCGGCCTCGACGAGGATCGCATCCGCGGGGCACGCCCACGCGCACAGCTCGCAGCCGATGCACTTCTCGAGGCCGTCCGCGTAGCGGTTGAGCTGGTGGCGACCGTGGAAGCGGGGCTGGACGCGCGCGGGCTCGCTCGGGTACTGCTCGGTGACCGTCGGGCGGAAGAACGACGCGATCGTCACCCCGTACCCGGCGACCGGCGCGAAGAACTCGCTGATCGGATTGAGCGGGTCGTGCTCGAAGCTCATGTCGTTGCGACCCGGGTTTCTCTTACTCATCAGTGCCCTCCTTCGAGGCGGTCGCGAGGATCGGGGCGCGGCCGGCGCGCGCCGAGGCGACGGGCTGCTGGCCCGGGAGCGGCGGGACGGGGAACCCGTCCGCGAAGCCCGTGTACTCCTCGTCGGCCGGGTTCGGCTTCGGCTCGGGCTCGCCCTTATCGGTCACCCAGAGGATCAGCATGATGATCGCGAAGAGGACGACGATCGCGACGCCGAGGACCGGCAGGGAGACCTCGACCCACGCGGTGATGCCGCGGACGACCGCGACGGCGACGAGCCAGACGAGGGCGATCGGCATGAGCCACTTCCAGCCGAGCGACATGAACTGGTCGTAGCGGAAGCGGAGCAGCGTGGCGCGGGTCCAGATGAGGAGGAACATGAAGAACCACATCTTGAGGAAGAACCACAGCATGCCCCACCAGCCGTCGTTGAGGAAGGCGATGTGGGAGATCGGCCAGGGCGCGTGCCAGCCGCCGAAGAACATCGTCGTCGCGACCGCCGAGACGTTGAGCATGTTGACGTACTCGGAGAGGTAGTACCAGCCGAACTTCATCGACGAGTACTCGGTCATGTGACCGGCGACGAGCTCGCCCTCGGCCTCGGGGAGGTCGAAGGGGAGGCGGTTGACCTCACCGCAGGCGCTGATGCAATAGACGATGAACGCCGGGATGAGCGCGAACGCCCACCAGACGCGCGCCTGCGAGGCGACGATCTGCGAGGTTGACATCGTGCCCGACATGAGGAACACGGAGACGAGCGCCATGCCCATGGCGAGCTCGTAGGAGATCACCTGGGCGGAGGAGCGGACCGCGCCGTAGAGCGGAAGGGTCGAACGGGTCGACCAGCCGCCGAGCACGACTCCGTAGAGGCCGAGCGACGTGATCGCGAGGATGTAGAGCGTCGCGACCGGCATATCGGCGAGCTGGAGAGGGCTCGAGTGGCCGAACATGCGGACGTTCGGACCCATCGGGATCACCGCGAAGACGGAGAACGCGGAGAAGGCCGCGATCGCCGGCGCGAGGAAGTAGAGGAACTTATCCGCGCGCCGCGTCCACATGTCCTCCTTGAAGAGGAGCTTGCCGGCGTCGGCGATCGCCTGCAGCAGGCCGAGGGGGCCGGCGACGTTCGGGCCCGGTCGCGTCTGCATGCGGCCGAGTCCGCGCCGCTCGACCCAGAGGGCGAGCAGGACGTTGAGGATGAGGAAGACGATGATGAACACGGCTTTGATGAGCGTGAGCCACCACGTCTCGTCCGAGAAGTCGGAAGCGGTGTAGTCGGGCACCGCGGCGAGCAGAAGATTCACCGGGCCACCTCCCCTGTGGCGCTGAGAGCCACGACGGCGCCGGCGGTGCCGAGTGACTGATGGACGAGGGAGCCCTGCGAGCACTCCGGAACCCACACGACGTTGTCGGGCAGATCCGCGGCGTACGCGGGCAGTGCGAGGGAACCGCGTTCGGTCGTGAGCGCGAGCTCATCGCCCTGAGCGACTCCGGCGGCCTCGAGGGTCGCGGCGGAGGCGAGGGCGACGGGGCGGCGGGCCGCTCCGGCGAGCCAGGGCGCGCCGTCCTGGAGACGGCCGGCGTCGAGCATCGGCTTGTGAGTCGCGAGAACCGCCTGGCCGGGGGCGACCGCCGTCGGGGCGGGCGCCTCGACCGGCGAGAATGCCTCGCGGGCGCCGGCCCAGTCGATGAGGGGGTTGACCTCGTCGTACAAGTCGGTGAGCGTCGTGACCCCGAGGTCCACTCCGCACTCCTCGGCGAGCTTGCCGAGGACGTCGCGATCGGTGAGCGAGCGGGCGGACACGGCCTGGCCGAAGGGACGCAGGCGGCCCTCCCAGTCGATGAACGTGCCGTTCTTCTCGATCGGCGGGGCGACCGGGAGGACGACGTCGGCGAGCTCGGTGACATCCGAGGCGCGCACCTCGAGCGACACGAGGAAGGGCACCGCCTCGAGCGCGCGGAGCACCGAGGCCGGATCCTCGAAGTCGCGAACGTCAACGCCGCCGACGACGAGCGCCGAGACGGAGCCGTCGAGGGCCCCGGCGAGCTGGGCCGCGGCGTCGAGGCCGCGGGCCCCGGGCAGTGTCGTCCAGCCGAGGGAGGCGGCTGCGGCCTCGTCGCTCAGGGAACGGCCGAAGGGCAGGAGCCCCGGGAGGAGGCCCGCCTCGAGGGCGGCGCGATCGCCGGCGCGGCGCGGCACCCACTGCAGGCGGGCGCCGGTGCGCGCGGCGAGATCGACGGCCGCGGTGAGGAGGCCCGGGGTGCGGGCGGCGCGCTCGCCGACGAGGACGACCCCGCCGTCGAGGGAGCCCGCGAGCTCGGCGAACTCGCCGCCCTCGCGGATCGAGTCGAGGACCTCGACCTCGGTGCCCGGAGCCGCGCGGAGGAGGTCCGCGGAGAGCTTGACCGAGCCCTTCGAGGTGAAGGGGGCGACCGTCGAGACCTTGACGGACCCGGCGCGCACGCCCTTGCGGAGGCGCAGGAAGATCGCGCCGCACTCGTCCTCGGGCTCGAGGGCGACGAGGAGGACGCGGCCCGCCTTCTCGAGATCGGCGTAGGTGACGCCGAGGCCGGAGCCTGCGACCTGCGAGGCGAGGAACGAGCGCTCCTCCTCCGACAGGTCGCGCGAGCGGAAGTCGATCGAATCGGAGCCGACGACCGTGCGGGCGAACTTGCCCCACGCCCAGGCGTCCTCGAAGGAGAGGCGGCCGCCGGGCAGGAACCCGACCTCGCCGGAAGCGGCCTCGAGGCCCTTGCGCACGCGGTCGAGCGCGTCCGACCACGAGGTCGGGACGAGCTCCCCGTCCTCGCGGACGAGCGGCGTCGCGATGCGGGACTCCTTGTCCCACTCGAACGCGAAGCGGTCCTTATCGGTGATCCATTCCTCGTTGACCTCCGGCTCGTTGCCGGCCATCCGACGGACGACCTCGCCGCGGCGGATGTCGACGCGGATCACGGAGCCCGACGCGTCGTGCTCGGTGACCGAGGCCGTCGACACGAGGTCGAAGGGGCGCGCGCGGAAGCGGTAGGACGAGGCCGTGAGGGCGCCGACCGGGCAGATCTGGATGATGTTGCCCGAGAAGTAGGACGCGAAGGCGCGGCCCGACTGGTCGCGATCGGCGTCCGTGAGGTCGCCCTCGTTCACCGAGCCGAGGATCCCGGCCTCGCCGTACGGGCCGGAGATGCCCGCTGTGCCAAGGTCCTTCGCCTTCGGATCGTGGTAGTCGAGCGTCGACGTGTCGAAGCCGCCGATCTGCTCGGCCATGAAGTAGTGGTCGTCGGTCGGGGCGGTGCCGCCGCCACGGCCCTGGAGGTCGATGAAGACGTCGCCCGAGATCTCCTTGCCGAAGCGCACGCAGCGCTGGCAGAGGATGCAGCGGTCGCGATCGAGGAGGATCTGGCTCGTGAGGCGCAGCGGCTTGCGGTACGTGCGCTTCGCGTCGGCGAAGCGGGACTTCCCGCGGCCGTCCGTCATCGCCTGGTTCTGCAGGGGGCACTCGCCGCCCTTGTCGCAGATCGGGCAGTCGAGCGGGTGGTTGATGAGGAGGAACTCCATCACGCCGTGCTGAGCCCGCTTCGCGACCTCCGACGTGTGCTGGGTCTTCACCACCATGCCGGGGGCGACCGTCTGCGCGCAGGCCGGCTGCGGCTTCGGCATGAACCGGAGCTCGCCGGTGTTGCGGTCGGGCATACCGACCTCGACGAGGCACTGGCGGCAGGCCGCGACCGGCTTGAGGAGAGGGTGGTCGCAGAAGCGCGGGATGCGGATCCCGACCTGCTCGGCGGCCCTGATGACGAGAGTGCCCTGGGGGACGCTCACCTGGACGTCGTCGATGATGACGTCGATCATCTTCGGAGCGTCGCTCATCGGACACCTCCTCGCGCGTAGATGGCGGATGCCTCGTAGGGGAAGAGCTCGCGGGCCGGGGTCGTGAGGCCGGCCTCGAACTCCTCGCGGAACCTCTTGATGCCCGACATGATCGGCGTCGCCGCCGCGTCGCCGAGCGGGCAGAACGAGCGCCCGGCGATGTTGTGGGCGATCTCGTCGAGGAGATCGACGTCGCCGGGGAGGCCCTGGCCCTTCTCGAGGCGGTACATGATCTGCTTGATCCAGTACGTGCCCTCGCGGCAGGGGGTGCACTTGCCGCAGGACTCGTGCTGGTAGAACTCCGACCAGCGGGTGATGACGCGGACGACCGAGGTCGTCTCGTCGAACACCTGGAGGGCGCGGGTGCCGAGCATCGAGCCCGCGGCGCCGACCGACTCGTAGTCGAGCGGCGTGTCGAGCTCGGCCTCGGTGAAGATCGGGGTCGACGAGCCGCCGGGGGTCCAGAACTTCAGGGTGTGCCCGTCGCGGATGCCGCCGGCCATGTCGATGAGCTCGCGCATCGTGATGCCGAAGGGCGCCTCGAACTGGCCGGGGTTGTTGACGTGGCCGGAGATCGAGAAGAGGCCGTGGCCCTTCGACTTCTCCGTGCCCATCGACGCGTACCACTCGGGCGAGTTGCGGAAGATGCCGACGACCTGGGCGATCGACTCGACGTTGTTGACGACGGTCGGACGCGCGTAGAGGCCCGCGACCGCCGGGAACGGCGGCTTGATGCGCGGGTGGCCGCGGCGGCCCTCGAGCGAGTCGAGGAGCGCGGACTCCTCGCCGCAGATGTAGGCGCCGGCGCCCGCGTGTGCGGTGATCTTCAGATCGCCGAGCAGGCCCGCGTCCGTCGCCTCCTTGATGGCGGCGAGCAGGCGGCGGTAGACGTGGACGACCTCGCCGCGCAGGTAGATGAACGCGTGCTTGCAGTTGATCGCCCGGCTCGTGATCGCGACGCCCTCGACGAGGATGTGCGGGTTCGCCATGATCGTCGGGATGTCCTTGCACGTGCCCGGCTCGGACTCGTCGGCGTTGACGACGAGGTAGCGGGGAAGGCCGTCGTCCGGCGGGAGGAAGGACCACTTGAGGCCCGTCGGGAAGCCCGCGCCGCCTCGGCCGCGAAGGCCCGACGCCTTAACGGTCTCGAGGACCTGGGCGGCCTCCAGCGTGTTCGCCTTCTTCAGGCCCTCGTAGCCGCCCCGCTTGAGGTAGGACTCGAGCGTCCAGGAACGCTCTTCGCCCCAGCCGTTCGAGAGGATCGGCGTGAGGGGCCCGGGTGCTGCGAATGTCGTCATTCCTGCTCGCCTCCCTTGGCGTCGTCGGCCGCGCCCTCGTCCGCGACGGCGATCGGCTCGGTCCAGCCGTTCTGCGCGGCGAGGCGACGACCGAGGAGGGTCGGCTCCCCGGCCGAGGGGCCTTCGTTCGCGTGTCCGTCGAGGAAGCCGGCGAGCGTGCGCTCGTTCTCCTTGAAGGTGGGGACCGTCTCCGGGCCGCGGGTCGGGTGCGCGGGGCGCCCGGCCTCGAGATCGTCGACGAGGGCGATCGCGGACTCCGGAGTCATGTTGTCGAAGAACTCCCAGTTCACCATGACGACCGGCGCGTAATCGCACGCGGCGTTGCACTCGATGCGCTCGAGGGTGATGCGGCCCGACTCGTTCGTCTCATCGGATCCGACGCCGACGTGCTCGGACACGGCGTCCCAGATCGCGTCGCCGCCCATGACCGCGCAGAGCGCGTTCGTGCAGACGCCGACGAGGTAGTCGCCGTTGGGGTGGCGCTTGTACTGCGTGTAGAAGGTGGCGACCGCGCTCACCTCGGCGCGCGACACGTCGAGGAGCTCGGCGATGAGCGCGATGCCGTCGGGGCTCACGTAGCCGTCGACGGACTGGACGAGGTGGAGCATCGGGAGCATCGCGGAGCGGGAGTGCCCGCTCGGGTACCGCGCGATGATCTCGGCGGAATCGGCCCGAAGTCGGGCTTCGATCTCCTGGGTGTAACTCATCGGTCGACGCCTCCAAGGACCGGGTCGATGGCGGCCAGGGAGACGACGACGTCGGCCAGCTGGCCGCCCTCGGTCATCATGGCCAGGGACTGAAGATTCGCGAAGGAAGGATCGCGGAAGTGCGCGCGGAACGGGCGGGTGCCGCCGTCGGACACGAGGTGGACGCCGATGACGCCCTTCGCGTGCTCGATCGTCTGGTAGACCTGGCCGGCCGGGACCTTGAAGCCCTCCGTCACGAGCTTGAAGTGGTGGATGAGCGACTCCATCGACGAGCCCATGATCTCGGCGATGTGGTCGAGCGAGTTGCCCTGGCCGTCGGTGGCGACGGAAAGTTGGGCGGGCCAGGCGATCTCCGGGTCGGCGACCATGACGGGAGCGCCCTCGCACTTCTCGAGGCGGTCGAGGACCTGGTAGACGATCCGCAGGGACTGGTAGCACTCGTCGAAGCGGACCATCGTGCGGTTGTAGACGTCGGACTGGTCGCGCACGGGAACGTCGAACTCGAACTGGTCGTAGCCGCAGTAGGGCTGCGTCTTGCGCAGGTCGAGCGGCAGGCCGGCGGCGCGCAGGCCCGGGCCGGTCGTGCCGAGCGCCATGAGGGCGCTGAGCGGCATGATCGCGACGTCGCAGAGGCGCTTCTTGAAGATCGGATTCTGCTTCGTGAGGTCCTCGAGCTCGCCGATGTCGCGGCGGGCCTTCGGGAGGAGGTCGCGGATGTAGTCGATCGTGCCCTCGCCGATGTCCTGCGCGACGCCGCCGGGGCGGATGTACGCGTGGTTCATGCGCAGGCCCGTGATCCGCTCGAAGATCCTCAGGATCTCCTCGCGACCGCGGAACGCGATCGTCATCATCGTCGTCGCGCCCATCTCGTTGCCGGTCGAGCCGATGGCGACGAGGTGGGAGGCGATGCGGCAGAGCTCCATCATCATCACGCGGATGAGCGTCGCCCTCTCGGGGACGTCGTCCGTGATGCCGAGGAGCTTCTCGACCGCGAGGCAGTAGGCGACCTCCTGGAAGAAGGGGGCGACGTAGTCCATGCGGGTGCAGAGCGTCGTGCCCTGCGTCCACGTGCGGTACTCCATCGTCTTCTCGATGCCGGTGTGGAGGTAGCCGGTGTCGACGCGGGTCTCGCGGACGGTCTCGCCGTCGAGCTCGAGGATGAGGCGGAGGACGCCGTGGGTCGACGGGTGGACCGGGCCCATGTTGACGACGATGCGCTCCGAGGAGATCTTCTCGATCTCGTTGAGGACGTCGGCCCAGTCGCCGCCCTGCGTCATGACCTCGGGGATCTCCTCGGCGGCCAGCGGCGTCGAGGAGGCGGCTGCGTGGAAGTTCGGGGTGCTCATCAGTTGTACGACCTCCGAGTATCGGCGGGCGGAACGGTGGCGCCCTTGTATTCGACGGGGACGCCGCCGAGCGGGTAGTCCTTGCGCTGCGGGTGGCCTACCCAGTCGTCGGGGAGGGCCGTGCGCGTGAGCGACGGGTGGCCGTCGAAGACGATGCCGATGAGGTCCCAGGTCTCGCGCTCCTGCCAGTCGTTCGCCGGGTAGACCGAGACGATCGAGGGGATGTGCGGATCGGCGTCGGGGCAGACGACCTCGAGGCGGAGCATCCGGTTGTACGTGATCGACATCAGCGGGTAGATCGCGTGGAGCTCGCGGCCCGCATCTCCCGGGTAGTGGACGCCGTTCGTGCCGAGGCAGAGCTCGAAGCGGAGGTCCGCGTCGTCGCGCAGGTACTTCGCGACGCGGGCGATGTGCTCGCGGACGATGAAGATCGTGAGCTCGCCGCGGTCGACGACGACCTTCTCGATGACGTTCTTCGGGTCGAGGCCGTCCTCGCCGATGAGCTCCTCGAGGACGTCGACGACGGTGTCGAACCAGCCGCCGTAGGGGCGGGGGGACTCGCCGGGGAGGAAGGACTCGGTGACGAGGCCGCCGAAGCCGGTCGTATCGGCGAACAGGCCCTCGCGGCGGGTCATGAGTTCGGGGTTGGCGAAGGCCCGGCCGGGCGCGGGCGCGGCGACCTCGGCGCCGCCGGGCGTTTCGAGCTCGTCGCTCATGCGAGGAGTCCCTTCATCTGGTGGGTCGGGGTGGCGGCCAGCGCGGCCTGCTCGGCCTTGCGCGCGATCTCCTGGCGGTGGACACCGAGGGGCTCCTTGCCGATCTGCTCGCGCAGGACGAGGACCGCGTGGATGAGGGCCTCGGGGCGCGGCGGGCAGCCGGGGAGGTAGACGTCGACGGGGACGATGTGGTCGCAGCCCTGGACGACGGCGTAGTTGTTGAACATGCCGCCCGAGGAGGCGCAGGCGCCCATCGAGATCACCCACTTGGGCTCGGGCATCGAGTCGTAGACGCGGCGGATGACCGGGGCCATCTTGTGGGAGACGCGGCCCGACACGATCATCATGTCGGAGTGGCGCGGCGAGGCGCGGAAGACCTCGAGGCCGAAGCGCGACATGTCGAAGCGGGGCGTGCCGGCGGCCATCATCTCGATGGCGCAGCACGCGAGGCCCATGGTGACCGGCCACTGGCTGTACTTGCGCGCGAGGCCGAGGACCTTCTCGACGCTCGTGAGCGCGACGCCGGCGGGCAGGCTCTCTTCAAGACCCATTGGTGTTCCTTCCTGTCCCTCAGTAATCCAGTCCGCCGCGACGCCACTCGTACGCGTAGGGCACGGTGATGAGCGCGATGAAGGTGAGCATGGCGATGAGCCCGAAGAGGCCGAGCTGGTTGAAGCTCACGGCCCACGGGTACATGAAGACGACCTCGATGTCGAAGATGATGAAGGTCATCGCGACGAGGTAGTAGCGCACGGGGAAGCGGCCCTCGTGGAGGTGGGCCGAGGTCGGCTCGATGCCGCACTCGTAGTTGTCGGCCTTCGTCTTCGACTTCTTCGTCGGTCCGAGGATGGCGGACGCCCCGAGGCCGCCGAAGGCCAGCACGAGCGCGGCCGCGGCCATGATGAGCAGCGGGAAATAGGGATTCGTCATCGTTCCTCCCGGGATCGATCGGAGTGAGTGCCGTTCATGCGGACGGCACCAGGTGCGTGAGCGTCGTGATGAGGCGATCGTCGAGATCGCCGCCCTTGCGTTCGTATCCGTCCGACAAGAGCTTGTGGACGAAGGTCATGAGGCGCGGGATCGGCAGGCCCTTGTTCGTGCACAGGCGCATGATGCGCGGGTTCTCGATGAGGGCGACGAAGATCCGGCCGAGCTGGTAGTAGCCGCCCCATTCCTCGCGGAGCAGCTCGGGGTATTCGCCCATCGCGCGGTCGACGCCGGCGCGGGTCCCGCGGGAGAGCGCCTGCGCGATGCAGTCGGCGGCGAAGCGGCCGGCCTTGAGGGCGGGCGCGATCCCCTCGCCGTTGAAGGGCGACACCATGCCGCCGGCGTCGCCGACGAGGACGAGGCCGCAGGCGTAGTGAGGGGAGCGGTTGAAGCTCATCGGGAGGGCCGCCGAGCGGAGCGGGCCGAGCTGGTTCTCGGGCGTGAAGCCCCATTCGGCGGGGACGTTCGCCGTCCACTGCTCGAAGACCTTCTTGTAGGGGAGCTGGGTGGCGTTCGCGGTCGAGGCGACCGAGCCGAGGCCGACGTTGACGATCCCGTCTCCCATGGGGAAGATCCAGCCGTATCCGGGCAGGAGGTCGGACTCGCCGGGCTTGCCGCTCCACAGCTCGAGGTGGGACTCCATGAATTCCTCGTCGCCGCGGGGCGAGCGAAAGTAGGCGCGGGCGGCGACGCCCATGGGGCGCTTCGTCTTCTTCTCGAGGCCGAGGGAGGTCGAGAGTCGCGCGGCCACTCCCCCGCAGTCGGCGACGAGGGCGCCCCGGACCTCGATCTCGCGGGCGGCGGCGCCCTTGCCGAGCTTCGCGGTGACGCCGACGACGCGGCCCGTGCCGTCCTGGATCGCGCCGGTGACGGTCGCGCCCTCGACGAGGCGGGCGCCCGCGTCGACGGCGCGCCGAATGAGGGCGTGGTCGAGGTCCTTGCGGGCGCGGGTCATCCCGTAGCCGGGAAGGGACTTCTGGTCGGGCCAGTCGAGGGTGATGGTATGGCCGCCGCCGAGGACGGTGAGGCCGCGGTTCCGATTCCACGTCGAGGTGTCCACGCCCATGAGGATGAGCTCGTGGACCGCGGCGGGGGTGAGGCCGTCGCCGCAGATCTTGTCCCGCGGGAATTCGGCCTTTTCGAGGACGAGGACGTCGATTCCCAGTACGGCGAGGTGGTAGGCGGTGGAGGCTCCCGCCGGTCCTGCGCCGACGACGACCACGTCGGCGCGCATGTCGCCGGTCAGGTCATCGACCACTGGTGTTCCTCCCGTGTATCGCGCAGCGCGAAACTGCGCATGTGTGCATGGCCTCGCGGTGTGCACTGCACCGCGATCCGAATCGACAGCGTAGCCCCTCGGAGGGGGCGCCGATGCCCGGGGCCGTGAATCGTGGGATTCCGCCGATTCTCCTCCGGCGCACCGGGACTCTGGTCCTTGAATTTGAAAAGGTGAGGGGCTCCTAAATCCGTACCGGATGCGAAGCGCCCCGCCTCGCGGGGCGAAGCGGGGCGAATCCCGGGTCTTCGAGGGCGCCGACGCGCGGCTCGCGCGAAGGCTCAGGGCAGGGGCTTGACCGCCCGATGGAGCGCCGCGATGCCGCCCGTGAGGTTGCGGTACTCGACCTCGGTCCAGCCGTTGGCGGCGATCATCCGACCGACGGCCTCCTGGTCCGGCCAGTCGCGGATCGACTCGATGAGGTAGTCGTAGGCGACGTCGTTCGACGACATCGCCCTCGCGAGCGTCGGCATCACGGTCGACTGGTAGAAGGAGTAGAGCGAGCGGAAGACCGCGTTCGGCGGCGTCGAGAACTCGCAGACGACGAGGCGCCCCCGCGGACGGACGACGCGCGCCATCTCGCGCAGCGCCCGCTCGGGGTCCGGGATGTTCCGCAGGCCCCAGGAGATCGTCACCGCGTCGAAGGAGGCCTCCTCGAATTGGAGATCGAGCGCATCCCCCTGAACGAACTCGATGTCGGGATGACGGCGACGCCCCACCTCGATCATCCCCTCCGACAGGTCGCAGGCCACGACCTCGGCCCCCGCCTTCGCGAGGACCGCGGACGAGGCGCCGGTGCCCGCCGCGAGGTCGAGGATCCGCTCCCCCGGCCGCGGATCGGCGGCCTTGCGCAGCGCCGCCATCCACACGTGGTCCATACCGCCGGTCATGAGGGCGTCCATGAGGTCGTAGCGCTCGGCGACGCCGTCGAACATCGAGGCGACGTCGCTCGTCCGCTTCCTGAGGTCGGCGCGGAAGGCGCCGGGGTTCGCGTTCTCCATGCCCCAATCCTCGCACGCCGCGCCCCTCCCCTCCTCCCCGCTCTCNGGCCTCGTCCGCGGGGATCGCGAGCGCGCCGGCGTCGTGGAGGAAGGAGAGGTCGCCGAGCAGGCACGTCACGGGCCTCCCCGTCCCGAGCCCGACGCCGATCGCCGTTGCGATCGTCCCGTCGATGCCGGCGAGCCAGGTCGAGGACTCGACCGGGTCGTAATCCCAGAAGGGCGCGGCCTCCGACCAGCCGGAGGGCCCGTGGAGAAGGAGCCCGTCGCGACTCGTCACCCTGCGGAAGCGGACGTTCATCGGAAGCGCGTGAAGGAGCAGATCGTCGACGCCGTCGAGGATCCGCTGCGCCCTCGGCGACAGGGAGTCGAGGGGGATCCGGGTGAGCGCGGCGCGCGGGGAATCGGTCATGGGGACCATCATGCCGTCGTTGCTCGGGAATCGCCCTCATCGACGACGACCATCGCCGAGCGCGCCCCGAGGACGACGTGGCCCGTGGCCCTCGCCCCGGCCAGGAGATCGCGCCCGACGACGCCGCTCAGTTCGCGCGCCCGATCGGCGTGGGAGACGAGGAGGAGCGCCCCGTCGCGCTCGCGCGCCTCGACCCCGTCGGGCAGGTCCGCGCGCACCGGGCGAATGCGGGCGTGGGCGGCGAGGAGGCCGAGCATCCCCCTGCGAGTCGCCGCGTCGAGACGAGTCGCGACGCGCCAGATCGCCCCCTCACCGACACGGGTGCGCGTGATCGCGGGGGCGCCGCCCGGAAGGGCCGCGATGACCTCGGCGTCCCGTGGAGGCTCGGCGGCGAGGGCGAGGGCTCGTTCGCTCAGCGCCCGCGGAGCGGGCGCCGGATCCGCGAGGAGGTCCATCGCCCGCTTCAGGGGCTCGGCGACGTCGCCGAGCAGCGGGCCCGGCCGCGCCTCCGGAGGGAGCGGACGAGCGGCCTGGGCCCGCCCCTCGGCGGTCGCTCGGCTGATCCGGTCGACGACGAACCCCGAGTCGAGGAACGCCGGGTCGGACTCGCCCCCGAAGGCGTCGACGAGGACCTGGCCGCCGCGGGCCGCGAACTCCTCGAGCGCGCGCTCGTCGAACCCGAGCGCCCTCGCCCCCGCCGAATCCCGGTCGGCGCCGCACACGAGGACGATGCGGGGCGCCTTCTCGGAGTCCTCGGCGGTCGCGGCGAGCGCCGCGCCGTCCGCGAGATCGAGCGCGAAACCCGCCTCCCAGCACGTCCGATGCCACGCCTCGAGAGCCCCCGAGTGCGCCGGATCGCTCGAGGCGAGGACGATGGGCCCCGGCGCGAGCGGCCCGAGATCCGGCAGGCCCGCGGCCCCGATGGCCGTTCCGTCGGCCCGCGCGGCCCCGTCGGCGCCATGAGCGAGAGAGAGGACGAGGCGCTCGACCTCCTCCACCTCCGAGCGCGCCGCCCCGGCCTCGTGAACCGCGATCCACGAGCGCGACCCGGCCCCGAGGCGGGCGAGGTCGAGCGCGAATGCGAGGCCCGCGGCGGGACGGTCGGGGATCGGGAAACGAAGAGGGCCGGCGGTCGCGCCCAGCGGCGCGTCGGGAAGCGGGACGGTCATGCCCGAAGAGTACCGGGCGGCGCGCAGGCGACCGCGTACCCTGGACGCATGAGCGCACTGCCCTTCGTGTCCGACACCTTCGACCCCGACCGGTGGCGCGAGGTCGTCGGCTTCGACCTCCACGACCTCACCTACCACCGGGCGATCTCGCGCGGCCGCGACGTCGACGGACGCCCCGTCGGCGACGATCTGCCCGTCGTCCGCATCGCCTTCGACCGGCCCGACATCCGCAACGCGTTCCGCCCCTCGACCGTCGACGAGCTCTACCGGTGCCTCGACCACGCCCGTATGACCGGCGACGTCGCCGCCGTCATCCTCACCGGCAACGGGCCGAGCGCCAAGGACGGCGGCTACTCCTTCTGCTCCGGCGGCGACCAGCGCGTCCGCGGAACCGACGGCTACCGCTACGAGGTCGAGGGCGCCGACCCCGGCGCCGACACCGCGACCCGACGCGAGCAGGTCGATCCGGCCAAGGCCGGGCGCCTCCACATCCTCGAGGTCCAGCGACTCATCCGCACGATGCCGAAGGTCGTCATCGCCGCGATCCCCGGGTGGGCCGCCGGAGGCGGGCACTCGCTCAACGTCGTCTGCGACCTCTCCGTCGCCTCGCTCGAGCACGCCGCATTCATGCAGACCGACGCGAACGTCGGCTCCTTCGACGCCGGATACGGATCCGCCCTGCTCGCCCGCCAGGTCGGCGACAAGCGCGCGCGAGAGATCTTCTTCCTCGCCGAGCGCTACGACGCCGCCACCGCCGAGCGCTGGGGCGTCGTCAACCGGGCCGTCCCCCACGCCGAGCTCGAGACCACCGCACTCGAATGGGCCGCGACGATCGCCCGCAAGTCCCCCCAGGCGATCCGCATGCTGAAGTTCGCGTTCAACCTCGCCGACGACGGGATGGCGGGCCAGCAGGTCTTCGCCGGGGAGGCGACGCGCATGGCGTACATGACGCCCGAGGCGCAGGAGGGGCGCGACGCGTTCCTCGAGCACCGCGCCCCCGACTGGAGCGGGCACCCGTACTACTTCTGAGCGAAGAGCGCGAAGGGCGGGCGATCCCCCGTGGGATCGCCCGCCCTTGTCGCGTCTTCGGTTCACCGCCCCGGCCTCGTCCGTCGCGGCGGAGCCGACCGCATCCCCTGAAATGGACCCGACCGCATCCCCTCGACGAGCGGAAGTAATGCTTTCGACGGAGAAAGGTAATGCTCTCGGTGGAGGGGAGGGGGTGGGGTCAGTAGTGGGAGACGACCGTCGTCCCGATCTCCGACCAGTCGTAAATGAACTTCGCGGCCGAGACCGGCATGTTGATGCAGCCGTGCGAGCCGCCCGGGCCCGACCAGCCGAACGACGAGCGCCACGGAGCGCCGTGGAAGGCGTAGGAGCCCGTCCAGTAGGTGACCCACGGGACGTCCGGGGTCTCGTACTTCGAGCCGTCGACGTTCTCGCCGCGCATCGTCTGCGTCGCGAACTTGAGGTACACGTGGTACGTGCCCGTGACCGTCGGGGTCTGCGGGGCGCCCGGGACGACGTAGAAGGGCCCGCCGACGACCTTCCCGCCCTCGTAGGCGGTGACGGTGTTCGTCGAGAGGTTCGCGTCGATCCACTTCTCGCCCTCGGCCGCCTGGTAGACGAGGTTCTCCGCGCCCTCGGCGACCTGACGGGTCTCGTAGGTCGGCTTCACCTCGTCATAGGTGAACTCGCCCGAGTAGGCCTGGCCGGAGTCGACGGTCGAGACGAGCGCGTCCGTCACCGCATCGGCGTTGTTCGCCGTCCAGCCGGAGACCCCCTTCTTCGCGACCGTGAGGACCTCGCCCTTCGAGTTGACGTTGTTGACGCCGTTGACGACCGCGACGTTCGTCTTCTCGGCCGTCGCCTTCACCCAGGCGGCGACCTTCTCCTTGTCGAGAGTCGGCGCGCCGAGCGTCCCGTCCTCGTTCTGGGGGATCGTCACCCAGGAGGCCTTGTCGGTCGCCTCCGCGGTGTAGGAGTCGACGCCGTCCGAGATCGTCACGTCGAGGGCGACGAGCGCGTTCGCGGCGTCCGCCTCCGCCTTCGCGGCCTCGGTCGTCACCGTCGGAGTGACCTCGGCGGTCGAGAGCTCCGTCTTCGACGGCTCGAGCGACGTCGCCGCCTCCGAGATCGCCTTCTTCACGTCGGCGACGTCGATCTGAGCGCCCGCGGCCGACTCGGTCGAAACGAAGGAGGCGCCGTCGTCGGCGAGCTTCACCTCGGCCTCCTTCGCGGCGGCGCCCGTCGACTCGGCGAGCTTCGTCGCGAAGGCGGACAGGGCGTCCTCGTCGGTCGAGAGGACCGGGGCGACGTCCGTCGGCGAGAACAGTGCCTTCAGCTGAGTTCCGAGGTTCGAGTTCGCTGCGAAGGCCTCGTCGACGGTCTTCGCGGCGTCCACCGTCACGCCCGCGTCGGCGAGCGAGGTCGAGGTCGTCCGACCGTCGACCGTGAAGGTCACGGACGCCTTGTCGGCGCGATCCTTCACGGCGGCGATCGCCTCGTCGCGAGTCATGCCGGTGACCGACTGCCCCGCGATGGAGACGCCCGGGAGCGCCTTCTCGGCGAAGGACACGGCGTAGGTCGCCGTCGCGCCGAGGGCGACGAGAACCACGGCGATGGCCGAGCCGATCGCCCATTTCATCCTGGAGGAGGCAGTCTTCAACATCATCGCCATGCTAGCCGCCGCCCTTCGGGGTGTGCGAGATGAGGTCGCGTACTGTAATGGGGCATCCGCCACAGGATCGTGTGAACGAGCCGAGAAGGCCGCCTGAAGTCCCGCGCGGGCCTAGGCTGTTCGGGTCAGAAAGGGACCGTCGTCCCACCCCGTTGGCCTAGGAGTCCCGAATGCCAGAACCGCGTCTGCTCGTCGTCCCGGGAGGCACGAACATCGGCGCCGTCGCACTGGCGAACGCGGCCCTCCACAAGCTCGTCGAGCTCCACGAGGAGCGTCTCGCCGACCCGGAGCACCCCGCGCCGCGCACCGTCGTCGTTCTCCGCGACCCGGCCGAGGTCCCGCCCTCGACTCTTCGGGGCGCCGCACTCTCCCCAGCCGAGGCGTTCCCGGCGGAGAAGTACCCCGATGTCGCCGGGGGGCTCGACGACCCCGCCTTCTTCGACGACGTCGACCTCGTCATCCAGACTTCCGGCTCGACGGCCGGGCGCCCGCGCCTCGTCGGCCTCTCCATCGAGGCGATCCTCGCCTCCATCGACGCGACCTCGGCCGCCCTCGGCGGACCGGGACGCTGGATCCTCGCACTCCCGACGCACCACATCGCCGGCGCGATGGTCCTCCTGCGCGCCGTCGTCGCCGAGACGAACCCGCAGATCGTCGACGTCACCGGCCACTTCGACCCGGCCTCGCTCCTCCCCGCGATCGCGGGCGCCACCCAGGACCCCGAGGTCCCCGGCTACCTCTCACTCGTCCCCACCCAGCTCGCCGCCTGCCTCGACGCGGGCGACGAGGTCGTGGGCGCCCTCGCCTCCCTCACGGCGATCCTCGTCGGCGGGTCCTCGATCCGCCCCGGCCTGCTCGAGCGCGCCGCCGAACTCGGCCTCCACGTCGTCACCACCTACGGGATGACCGAGACCTGCGGCGGCTGCGTCTACGACGGGGTCCCGCTCGCGTGCGTCGAGGTCCGCGCCGTCGACCGCGACGGCCACTCGCGCCTCGCGATCGCCGGCCCCGTCCTCATGACCCGCTATCTCGACGGCGACTCGCCCTTCTTCGACGAGGGAGGCCGGCGCTGGCTCCTCACCGGAGACATGGGCCTCATCAGCGGCGGCGGACTCGTCCGCGTCGAGGGGCGCGCAGACGACGTCGTCATCACCGGCGGCCTGTCGGTCGCCCCCGCGCAGGTCCTCGACGCGGTCCTCGGCATCGACGGCATCGCCGACGCCTGGGTGACCGCGAGCCCCGACGAGAAGTGGGGCGAGGTCGTCACCGCCCTCGTCGTCCCCACGTCGATGCCGGATTCGTCCGAGCGCATGGCCGAACTCGGCCGCGCCGTCCGCGATCGCGTCGGCTCCGTCCTCGGACGCGCCTCCGCCCCGCGCCGCGTCGTCGCCGTCGACGAGATCCCCTACATCAAGGGCCTCAAGGGCATGAAGGTCGATCGCCGCGCCGCGGACGCCCTCGCCGAGGCCGCGACCTCCCCCGAACGGGACTGGTGGCGCTGACGCGCCGGAAGGAGGGAGTCGCGTGGCGACTCTGAGCGACTGGGTCGAGGGCGCGCGCCCCCGCACCCTCCCTGCGGCCGCCGCCCCCGTCCTCGTCGGGACGGCCGCCGCCGACTACCTCGGCGGACTCCACCCGGGCCGCGCGCTCCTCGCCCTCGTCGTCGCACTCGCCCTCCAGATCGGCGTCAACTACTCGAACGACTACTCCGACGGGATCCGGGGCACCGACGAGCACCGCAAGGGCCCCGCTCGACTCACCGGCGGCCACCTCGCCGCCCCGAGGACCGTCCTCGCCGCCGCCCTCGCGTGCTTCGCGGTCGCCAGCGTCGCCGGACTCGTCCTCCTCGCCCTGTCGGGCCAGTGGATCCTCCTCGTCCCCGGCGTCGCCGCGGTCATCGCCGCCTGGTTCTACACGGGCGGACGCACCCCCTACGGCTACATGGGCATCGGCCTGTCCGAGCTCTTCGTCTTCGTGTTCTTCGGACTCATGGCGTGCGCGGGCACGACCTGGACGCAGATCCAGGAGGCGCCCTCCTGGCTGTGGTCGGCCGCATCCGCGCTCGGGCTCCTCTCGGTCGCCCTCCTTATGGCGAACAACATCCGCGACATCCCCTCCGACCGGGCCTCGGGCAAGAAGACCCTCGCGGTGCGCCTCGGCGACTCCGCGTCGCGCTCCGTCTACACCGGCTGCTTCACGATCGCCGTCTTCACGCTCGGGCTCCTCGTCCACCTCATCGGCTACCCGATCTGGATCGGCGTCGTCGCGATGATCGGCGCCGCCGCCGCCGCGGCCCCCGCGATCCGCCCGGTCGTCTCCGGCGCGACGGGCACGGGCCTCATCCCCGCCCTCAAGACGACCGGCCTCTACACGCTCGCCTGGGCGATCGCCGCGAGCGCGTTCCTCGTCCTCGCCTGATCCGGCCCGTCGCCCCGACCACGCGCCCCGGCCCGCCGGCCCGACCACGCGCTTCCGCCACCGGCGAACGGCCGCGATCGCGGCGGCCGAGGACGCTTCGATAGACTCGAGAAATGCTGAGGATTCTCGCCGTCATCGTCTGGATCGCGGTCACCGTGTACGCGATCGCCGACTGGTCGCGCACGCCGGAGGAGGAGCTCCCGGCGCGCATCCCCAAGGCGATGTGGCTCGTCCTCGTCATCGTGACGATCCCGTCCTTCTCCCTCGGCGCCATCGCGTGGATCGTCGTGCGCGCGGTCGCACGCTCCGAGGCCGGACAGTCCCCGCTCCCGTCTCTTTTACACATCTGACGCTGCCGACGAATAGCGAGGGGGAGAGCTCCGCGGGCCGGGGCGCCCTCAAAATA
>NZ_LS991318.1:151266-215528 GCF_900499005.1 Actinomyces culturomici | reverse complement strand
CTCACCCCTCTCTATTCGTCGGCAGCGTCAGATGTGGAGAAGAGACAGGGGCCCGACCGTGGCGGCCGGGCCCTGAAGCTCACTTCTTGTTGCGACGCTGGTGACGCGTCTTGCGCAGCAGCTTGCGGTGCTTCTTCTTCGCCATGCGCTTGCGGCGCTTCTTGATAACGGAGCCCATGGGGTTCCTCCCTCGTGTATGGAGTGATGCGCGGCGGAGGTTCCCACCGCTCGACGTTCATGCCCGAGAGGGCATAGCGGGAATCATCCTACCCGCTTCAGCCGCCGATTCCCGCCGCGCGACCGTCGTTGTGATCGGCGAGACCCGACGAGATGAGCTGGCCGACCGCGGCCTCGGGCACGCGGAAGCTCTTGCCGACGCGGATCGCGGGCATCTCCCCGCTGTGGATCAGGCGGTAGACGGTCATCTTCGAGACGCGCATGAGATCCGCCACTTCGGACACCGTCATGAAACGGGGGGCGGACTGCTGATCCATGAAGACTCCTGAACTCGAAGACGCGAGGCGCCTGGAACCCTGCGTCCGATGCATCGTCCGCCTCGGGTTCATACTAGTGCCTGGGGACGGATCATCTGCAAGTCTCGGACAACCGATTCCGACGATCCTCCCGGGGCGCTCCGGCGCCCTGCGAAGGACGCCCGACCTGGGGCGTCCTCGGCGTCGATCCGCCCTTCGGCGGGGAAGGAGGGGCACGTGGCACCCCGGAGTAACCGCCCCTCGCTCCCCTTCAGCCGCACCGCCCGCGCGATCGCGAAGGGCGGGGCCGCCTCGACCGTCACCCCCCTCACGCCCGACGACTTCGCGCCCGAGGCCCCGCCCCCCGTCGTCCGGCAGGTCGGCGGGGCGAAGACCGGCCCGAAGGACTCCCCCCTCGAGAACTTCCGCGGCTGGTTCGCCCGCCAGGCCCGATACCCGCCCGCCCGCCTCGCCCTCGGCGTGTTCGCCCTCATCATCGCGGGGATCACCGGGCTCCTCATGCTCCCCTTCGCGACCGTCTCGACCCGGTCGGCCCCCTTCGTCGACGTCCTCTTCACCGCCGTGTCCGCCGTCTGCGTCACCGGCCTCACGACCGTCGACACCGCGACCTACTGGACGCCCTTCGGACAGGCCGTCATCGCCCTCGGCATCATGATCGGCGGCCTCGGCGTCATGACCCTCGCATCGATCCTCGGCTTCGCGGTCTCCCGCCACCTCGGCCTCACCCAGCGCATGCTCGCCGCCCAGGAGACGAAGTCCTACGGCATGGGCCAGATCTCCGGGCTCCTCAAGGCCGTCATCGCGACGTCGCTGTCCGCCGAGGCCGTCCTGTTCCTCGCCTTCTTCCCCCGCTTCCTCACCCTCGGGATGACCCCGGGCGTCGCCGCCTGGCAGGCGCTCTTCATGGCGATCTCCGTCTTCAACAACGCCGGCCTCGTCATCCTCGTCGGCGGGCTCTCGCCCCACATCGCCGACTGGTGGATGCTCGTCCCCATCATCCTCGGCACCTTCACCGGCGCGATCGGCTTCCCCGTCATCCAGGACCTCGCGGCGCGATGGCGCACCCCGCAGAAGTGGGCGCTCCATACGAAGCTCACGCTCTCCGTCTACCTCATCCTCGCCCTCGTCGGAGCGGTGATGCTCGCCCTCACCGAATGGACCAACCCGGAGACCCTCGGATCCCTCGACACGCCCTCGCGCATCCTCAACGCCCTCGTCTCCGGCGTCAACACCCGATCCTCGGGACTGTCTGCCCTCGACGTCGGCGTCATGCGCCCCCAGACCCATTTCGTCCAGGACATCCTCATGATGATCGGCGGCGGATCCGCGTCGACCGCCGGCGGCGTCAAGGTGACGACCTTCGCCGTCCTCGTCCTCGCCGTCGTCGCCGAGGCGCGCGGCGACAAGGACATCGAGACCTACGGGAGGCGCATTCCGCCCTCGGTCGTCCGCCTCTCGGTCGCGGTCTCCCTCCTCGGCCTCGCCATGGTCGCGGTCGCCGTCGTCCTCCTCCTCTCGCTGACGAACTACTCGCTCGATTCGATCCTCTTCGAAACCGTCTCCGCCTTCGCGACCGTCGGCCTCTCGACCGGCATCACGCCGACTCTGCCGCCGCTCGCGAAGTACGTCCTCGTCGCCCTCATGTTCGCCGGGCGCACCGGCTCGATGACGGTCGCCGCCGCCCTCGCCCTGCGCGAGCGGTCCCGCGTCATCCGCATGCCCGAGGACCGCCCGATCATCGGCTGACCCCGTATCAACACGCGTTTGGCGGGTTTGTCGGCGTTTGGCGGGTCGAATCGCCCCGATTCGCGCCGCCAAACATCAGGAAAGCCGCCAAACGCGTGTTCGGGGGGCGGCGGAGCCGCCCCCCGGGAAGGCGGACGCAGATGCCTGTGGGCGTCGATAGGCTTGCCGCATGCCGAAGGAGAAGAGCCGCTACCGCTGCACCGAATGCGGGTGGACGACGCCCAAGTGGGTCGGCCAGTGCCGCGAGTGCTCCGCGTGGGGGACGCTCGAAGAGGACGCGCTCGGCGGCGCCCTCGCGGGCGGGACCGCCGCGACCGCGCCGCGCCGACCCGCCCGTCCGATCGGGGAGGTCGACGGGGACCGCGCCCGCTCGCACCCGACGGGAGTCGGCGAACTCGACCGGGTCCTCGGCGGCGGCATCGTTCCGGGCGCCGTCGTCCTCCTCGCCGGGGAGCCCGGCGTCGGCAAGTCGACGCTCCTCCTCGACGTCGCGGCCCGCGCGGCCCGGTCCTCGAACGGACTCGGACCGGTCCTCTACGTGACGGGAGAGGAGTCCTCTTCCCAGGTGAAGGCGCGCGCCGAGCGGATCGGCGCGATCGACGACCGTCTGCTCCTCGCCGACGACAACGACCTCTCCTCGATCCTCGGGCACGTCGAGGCCATGTCCCCCTCCCTCCTCATCGTCGACTCCGTCCAGACGATCCAGTCCCCGCAGGTCGACGGCGGCGCGGGCGGCGTCGCCCAGGTGCGCGCGGTCGCCGCCGGCCTCATCCGCGCGGCGAAGGAGCGCGACCTCCCGGTCCTCCTCGTCGGCCACGTGACGAAGGACGGCGGCATCGCCGGCCCGCGGGTCCTCGAGCACCTCGTCGACGTGGTCTGCCAGTTCGAGGGCGAGCGCCACGCCCGCCTCCGCCTCCTGCGCGCGGTGAAGAACCGCTACGGCCCGACCGACGAGGTCGGGTGCTTCGAGCTCGTCGATTCGGGGATCCGCGAACTCCCCGACCCCTCGGGCCTCTTCCTGTCCGAGACCTCGAGCTCGGTGCCCGGATCCTGCGTCACCGTGTCCCTCGAGGGGCGCCGCCCGATGCCGACCGAGGTCCAGGCGCTCGTCGCCCCGTCCTCGGGCGGATCGCCGCGACGGACGACCTCCGGCGTCGACCACTCGCGCGTCGCGATGATCCTCGCGGTCCTCGACGCGCGGGCGAGCCTCGACCTCTCCTCCCTCGACGTCTACGTGTCGACCGTCGGCGGGGCGAAGACCGGGGAGCCGGCGGTCGACCTCGCGATGGCGATCTCCATCGTCTCTGCGTTCAAGGGGAGCGCCCCGAAGCCCGGGCTCGTCGCCATGGGCGAGATCGGACTCGCCGGGGAGGTCCGCGCCTCGACCGGCGTCGGCAGGCGCCTCCAGGAGGCCGCGCGCCTCGGCTTCACTCGGGCGATCGTGCCCGCGAGGGGCTCGGAGGACCTTCCGCGGATCGACGGGATGGACGTGTTCACCGTCTCCGACCTCGCCACCGCGATCCGCGTGGCGCTGCCGTAAACTCGGGGTGTCGGCTAGTGAAGGAGGGCGGGCAGTGAACGCTGATTCCGCGACGCTCAGGGAGGCCATGGCGGCGGTCGCCCCCGGTACGGCGCTGCGCGAGGGCCTCGAACGGATCCAGCGCTCCCACACCGGCGGCCTCATCGTCCTCGGCTACAACCAGGAGATCGAGGACATCTGCTCGGGCGGCTTCGACCTCGACGTCCCCTTCACCGCGTCGCGACTGCGCGAGCTCTGCAAGATGGACGGCGCGGTCGTCCTCGACATCGACAATCAGCGCATCCGCAAGGCGAACGTCCAACTCCTCCCCGATCCGACGATCCCGACCGACGAGTCCGGCATGCGCCACCGCACCGCCCAGCGCACCGCCCGTCAGACCCACCTCCCGGTCCTCTCCCTCTCCGCCTCCATGCGGATGATCTCCGTCTACGTCGGCGAGTACCACCGCCAGGTCGAGGAGCCCGAGTCGCTCCTCGCCCGCGCGAACCTCGCCGTCGACACGCTCGACCGCTACAGCCAGCGCCTCGACGAGGTCCTTCAGACCCTCACCGTCCTCGAGATGCGCGATTCGGCGACCGTCCGCGACGTCACGACGGTCATGCAGCGGATGGAGATGATCCGGAGGATCACTTCCGAGATCAACGGCTACCTCGAGGAGCTCGGCTCCGAGGGGCGCCTCCTCGCCCTCCAGGTCGACGACCTCGTCCGCGGCTCGGCGTCCGAGCGCGCCCTCGTCTTGCGCGACTACATCCGCGACCCCGGAGCCGTCGCCTCCGTCGAGAAGCACCTCTCCGAGCTCTCGGGCGAGAAGCTCGTCGACCTCACGGCGATCGCGAACATCCTCGGCCTCGGCGTCTTCGAGGTCGCCGACCTCGATCGGGACATCCAGCCGCGCGGCATCCGCGCCCTCTCGCTCGTCCCCCACTTGCCGTGGAACATCATCAAGGAGGTCTCCACGCACTGGCCGACTTTCACCGAGCTGCGCGCCGCGACCATCGACGACCTCCAGAGCATCGAGGGCATCGGCCCCTACCGCGCCAAGCTCATCCGGGAGAACCTCGAGCACCAGGCCCAGATGGCCGCGAACGGCATCGTCGGCTGGTAGTTCGTCGCCTCCGCGCGCCCCGCGCACCGCCCCGCCCTCGTGAATCGGAGCGACGCCGGGGCATAATGGCGGACATGGCAAACGAGGACATCAAGGAACTCGCCTCCGGCACGCTCGTCATCGGGCTGGGGCGCTTCGGCTCGGCCGTCGCGGTCACCCTCGACAAGCTCGGGTACGAGATCCTCGCCGTCGAGAAGGATCCCGCCCGCGTTCAGGCCTTCGCCGGCCGTTTCCCGCTCGTCGAGGCGGACGCGACGTCGATGGAGGCCCTCGAGCAGCTTGGCGCCCGTGAATTCCGCGCCGCCGTCGTCGGCGCCGGCTCGTCCCTCGAGTCCTCGGTCCTCATCACCGCGAACCTCGTCGACATGGGCATGCCGTCGATCTGGGCGAAGGCGATCTCGCGCGAGCACGGCCGGATCCTCCGCCGCATCGGCGCCCACCACGTCATCTACCCCGAGTTCGACGCGGGTCAGCGCACCGCGCACCTCGTCGGCGGCCGCATGATCGACTACATCGAGATGGAGAAGGACGGCTTCGCCATCATGAAGCTCCACCCGCCGAAGGAGGTCCACGGGTTCACGCTCGCCGACCTGGATCTGCGCGGCCGCTACGGCGTCAATCTCCTCGGGGTGCTGCGCCCGGGCGCCCCCTTCGAGTACGCGACCGCGCAGACGCGCATCAACCCGGAGGACATCATCATCGTGTCGGGCGATGCGCGTCTCCTCGAGTACTTCGCGAACAGGCCCTGACGTGGGCGTCCTCGGCGACGCCTCGAGCCTCTTCGCACTGCGCCCGGTCCTCGCCGTGCCCTCGTCCGCGGTCTGCGAGCCCCGCGGCGACGTCGCGCTCCTCCTCGAAGGCCGCGCCCCCGCGATCGCGCTCGATGCCGCCGGCGCTCTCCTCCCCTCCCCGCGCCTCCTCATCGACGAGGACGGGGCTCCCTCGTGGGATCTCCCGGACGGGACGGCGCACGCGGCCCTGCTCGTCGTCTCCGCGAAGGTCGGCGGGCGCTGGTTCTGCTGCGAGGAGGTCGACGGGCGCCCCGACCTCCTCCGACTGCTCCCGTGGTCCGACTATTCAGGCGGCCTGCTCGATCACGCGCCCGCGACGCTCGAGGCGCTCGGATTCGGACCGCGACCGGGCGTCCGGAGGAGCGGGGAGGCCTTTCCCTCGGCCGCGGACGGCGCCCGGACCGCCGCAGGGCGGGACGTCGTCGTCGACCGCTCGCGCGTCGAGGCCCTGCGCCTGCGGCTCCTGCGCGGGTCCGTGTGGGACCGCGACAATCCCGCGATCGATGTGCCCACCGACTTCCGTATGAGCGATCTGCCGGTTCACGCGCGCCGCGTGCTCGGCGTCCTCACCGGCGCGGTGCCTGACGCGATCGACGAGGCCGCTTGGACCCTCGCGGGGCGCCTCCCCGCAGGGTCGATCGCTTCGGCGCCTCTCGCTCTCTCGGTCGCCGACTCCATTCCGATGGGGAGCTCCTCGGACGCCCTCGGCCTCCCCGACTCGCCGCTCGCCTCCCACCCCGGCAAGGCTTGGACCTCCGACCTCGTGCCCCATCCCGCCGACGGCGCCGCGGGGCCGACGGTCCGCCTGCGGCTCGCGGTGCGCGTGCGCGGCGGCTGGTGGCTCGCGAACGGAGCGGGCGCCGGGCGCTACCACGTCTACCCGCTCGAGGTCGAGGAGCACCGGCCCGCGACGGGGGCGGAGATGGAGCGCGTCGGGATCCGCCCGGCGTCCGCGCATTCCGACGCCGTCGGACTCGTGCGCTCTGGCGTCGAGGCCGTCCGCGTCGACGCCGTCGATCCCGCCGATCGGATCCTCGCGAGTCGAAGCCTCGGCGTCGGCGAGGACCTCGGCGACTTCGCCTCGATCCCCGACCACGCGGTTCTTCTCACCGAGGCGTTCCGGGCCCTCGCCGCGCGCCCCGCCGCCGCTGGCGCATGACCGCGCGAGAGCATCACCTTCGTCCGTCGAGAGCATTACCTTCGTCCGCCGAGGGGATGCGGCTCCGGGCCGCCGAGCCCCCGGTCGAGGCGCGCGATCGCTCGGGTTCGTCGAGAAGAGCCGCGATGTGCCGGGGCGCGCGCCACCTCCCCCGTCTCCCGCGTCGCGGCCCGTTATGCTCGTCGATGTACATCAGCCGTTCGCTGCATCCGCGAACGGCCGGGTTCGGACGATGACGAGGACGTGACATGACGACTCAGGATCCCTTCTCCCCCGTGGAGAACCTCCCCGAGGCCGCCGAGCCGGACGCACCGTCCGACGCGCCGATCGTCTGGTCGACGAGCGCGCGCGTCCTCTTCGCCCTCCTCACGATTCTCGCCCTCGTCGGAGGGGCCATCGCAGGCCTCCTCGTCGTGGCGCACTATCCCACCCTCGCCTCGACCGCGCGCTACAGGACGTTCGGCATCCTCGCGCTCGCGCCGCCCGCGCTCGTCGTCCTCCTCTTCACTCTCTTCTACCGGGGGAAGCGCTCGTGATTCGCCGTCGGCGCCGTGAGAGGAGGACGCGACGATGTTCGAGGGCCTGATCTCCGCCCGGGTCTCCACTCTGTGGTTCCCCTTCACCAGCTGGCCCGACCAGGCGACCTTCACACCCGGAGCCGTACTCCTCGCCATGGGGCCGCAGGGCTCCCCGTCGCCGCAGCGGTGGCCCGCACCCGCGAGCATCGGTGACCGCCGCTTCACGCGCATTCGCGTCCCCAGGGAAACGACCCACTTCATCGCCCTCACCACCGCCGTCGACGTTGACGGCACGTGGCTCTCCGCCCAGTTCCTCCCGCCCGACGGCTCCGGCAATCCCGGACGGCATCCGCTGTGGCGGGTGTGGCCCCTCGAGGAATGGGCCGGACCCTCCGCATCGATCCGTCCGCCCCGTGGGACGATCTTCGCCGCCGATGGTCCGATCTCCTCGCTCTGCTCGGCTACGCCGACCCGACGAGGGCGCGCGGACCGCTGCCCGAGGATCTGCGCCCCAACCCCGACTGGTGGCTCATCGGCTCCGGCAACGCGAACGACCCCCGACTCGGCAGTCTGCGCCTCGAGAACACCCGGGGCCTCGACCATCTGCCCGGCTGGAGCGACTGGTGCAAGGAATGGGACGGCAATCCCTACGAACGGCCGACGGAGCACCTCGACCGCGATCAGAAGGGACTCGTCAGGGCCTCCACCCTGTGGGTTCTCGACGAGGACGGAACCCTCCTGCCCTTGAGATCCTCCTTGACGTCGCCGCAGGCCGACGCGCCAAGAGGACTCAACGACCCCCGCTACCGGGCCGCGGCCTCCATTCACCTCGCCGTCGCACGCGGCGCCACCACTCTGTGCGCGCATGCGCTCCGTCCTCGTGAATACTCGGCGTCGGCCGTCCTCGACCTCGATCCCGAACGCCCCGAGGAGAGGCGGGCGCCGATCAGCCGGCTGAAGGAGGAAGGCTGGGGCTCCGCCGATCGATTCGGCGACATCGATCTCCCGCGCTCCTCCGTCGACTCCGTCCACGCGACCGTCGTCGGCGTCGGCCCCTTCCACGGGGGCACGACGATCCCGCTTCCCTCCGGATCCGACCTCTCGGCCCTCTTCGAGCGGCCCGAACTCATTATCGAGGCGATGAGGACGCTCCGCCGGGTCGGCTGAGCGCCTCGCCTACTCCCCAGCGGCCGGCGCCGCGACGACCGTGAAAACCTGCTCGCCGATGACGGGCAACCCGTCGAGGAGCAGCACCGCGCGGTAGGTCCCCTCGGAGGCGGGCTGGGCGCCGCCCTCGGGGGCGGAGCAGCCGTTGGTGAAGACGAGGCCGTCCCAGTCGATCGTGCCGGTCCACGGCTCGTTCGGCGCGAGGAGGAGCGGCGTCGCCGTTTCATCGCGCGACTCGCACTGCGCCGAGTCGTAGACGGTCTGGTCTCCGGTGAGGATCTGAAGCGAGAGTCGGCCGAGGGCGGTCGAGCACGCGACCTTCGAGCGGTTCTCGATCGAGGTCTCGAGTTTCTCCCCGGCTCCGACGGTCGTCTGGACGGCGGTCGCCGAGTAGTCGAGTTCGGCCTCGGCGCAGCGCGGGATGGTCACGGTCGTGTCGTTGGAGACGATGCCGTCTTCGGTGACGACGTCTCCACGGCCGAGGACGAGTTCGCCCCTGCCCGACTGGACGGTCTCCGCCTTCGAGCTCGTCGTCGACTGCGGGGTTTCCGCGTTCGACGCGCCTCCCGCGAACAGGCCGATGAGGGCGAAGACGCCCCAGACGATGAGGGCGATGACGAGGAGGAGCCCGGTGCCGGTGATGATGCGCCTCGGCCAGAGGTTCGGCGCCTGGCGGGCGGGACGGCGCTGCGCGGAGCTCATGGGGTCTCCTCTCGGGGCGGGCGTTCGGTTCTCATTTCTGGTTCGCCGGGATCGTCTCCGGTCGGCCGCGCGAGCGGAGCGCGCGAGTCGGGCGGCGGCTCGGTCTATGCCGGGCTCGCGGTCGTACGGCCCGCGTCCGGCCCCTCCTCGGAGTCGTCGTCGACGATGCACCACCGTTCGACGATGTACCCGATGACGCACCAGGCGAGCCCCGCGGCGACGCCGAGTCCGGCGGCGAGGGCGTTCGACGCCATCTGCGCCGCGGCGACGCGCGAGAGACTCGCAACGAGGACGCCGAGGAGCGCGCCGACGACGACGGAGGCGACGAGCGCCGAGGCCCGCGCGGCCACCGCGATTCGCATCGCGATGAGCGGGGTCGCCCAGGTGCGCTGATGAGCCTTGAGGCGCTTGACGTGGAGGCCCGCCCAGTCGAGCAGCGCGGCGAGCACGATGAGGAGGACGGAGAGGAGCGGGGTGATCTGGAGGGGCGCCCCTCCGAATCCGACGACGACGAGTCCCGCGGCGCCGACGACGAGAGCGGCGACGATCCCGTAGACGAGGAGGCGCCGCTTCGACACGGGCCTCATCGGCGGTCCCGATCCTTGACGATGGGGATCGCGCCGGTCGAGGAGGGGCGGACGACGATCTTGCGGAGCAGGCCGGTGCGCGTGAGCTCGGAGTCCGGGATCGGTCCGCGCAGCGCGCCCTCCGGCAGGTGGGGGTCGACGATGGAGCGGCGGACGGGCGCGGTGTCGGCGGCGGCGCTCACCTGGGCGGCGCCGGGCTCGTCGACGATGCGGACGTCGGCGCGAGAGAAATCCCAGCTCGGCAGGCGTCTCGGCGAGCGCGAGACGGTGACGACCGGCTCCGCGAAGGGGTCGCGGGGGACCTCCGCGGTCGCGTCGGCGGCGGACTCGGCGGGGGCGTCCTCCGCCGTGTCGGTCGCCGGCGCCGGTTGGGGATCGACGAGGTCGGAGCCCTCGACCGGCTCCGGGGAGACGATCGGCGCGGCATCGGACGCGGCGCTCTCCTGGGGCCGCGCGGGGCGCTCGGCGACGACGGGGGGCTCGGGGGTCGAGTTCGCCGAGTCGGCCCTCGTCGGAGCCGACGACGCGTCGGGGACTGCGGGAGCTCCGGAGGCTCCCACGGTTTCGGGCGCGATCGGCTGGGGCGCCGACCAGCGCGCCCACAGCCGCCTCCACACGACATCGTCCTCATCGTCCTTCGGCGCGAGGCCGAGGCGCGACGCCTCGGGAACGAGATCGAGGCGCGAGGGCCCGTAGACGACGGGGGCGGCGGTGTCGTCCTCGGCCGGGCCGACCGCGAACACGTCCTCGTCGGAGACGGGGGCTTCGAAGCCCGCCGGAGTCTCGGTCTCGTCGCCGGTCCCGGTCTCCGCGAGCGCCTCCGAGGGCTCAGGCGCCGCTTCGGGCTCGTCGCCCGCGGCGAGGACGGCGTCGGACTCGGCGATGACGGAGTCCGGATCGAGAAGCCAGTCGTCGACGGCGTCGCGGATCCCCGCGGCGTCGGGCGCTTCCTCGAGGAGTCGCGCCACGGGCTCGCCGCTCAGCGTCGCCGCAGGATCGACCATCAGCCAGGGCGCGAGGACGAAGGCGCGCTCACGGGCGCGCGGATGCGGAAGAACGAGGTCGGGCTCGTCGAGCGCGATCCCGTCGTAGTCGACGACATCGACGTCGAGGGTGCGCGGGCCCCAGTGCTCGACGCGGACGCGGCCGGCCGCCGATTCGAGCTCGTGGGCGAGGTCGAGGACCCCGTGCGGATCGAGGCGCGTCGACGCGAGGACGACGGCGTTCCAGTAGTCGGACTGTGGGGACTGCCCATCGGCGAGGACGGGGGCGGTGCGCAGGATCGGGGAGACGTCGAGGACGTCGACGCGCGCGTCGTCGACGAGCGCCTCGACGGCCGCGGCGAGGATCGAGGGCGAATCGCCGATGTTCCCGCCGAGCGCGAGGAGGACGCGCACGGGCTCGAGCGGCTCGAGGGCCTCGTCCTTTCCGGCGCTCGCGCCCTCGTCGATCGACGACGCTTCGGGGGAATCGGCCGACGTCGCAGCGGCGGAGCCCTCCTCGATGAGGACGGGCAGCGGGCCGCATTCGCCGCGGCGGACCGTGACGGAGACGTCGGAGAAGGTCTGGGCGATCGGGGCCTTCGGCTTGTGGACCGTCACCTCGACGCCGCGAACGAGCTCGTGGGCGAGGACCGCGTCGGCGATGCGATGGCCGAGGGTCTCGATGAGGCGGACGGAGGGGCCGTTGAGGATCGCCGCGACCTCGTCGGCGATGACCGCGTAGGAGACCGTGTCGGCGATGTCGTCCGTGCGGGCGGCCTCAGAGGCGTCGACCCACAGTGCCAGGTCGACGACGAAGGGCTGGCGGGCGCGATGCTCCTCGGGGAGGACTCCGTGAACCCCGTTCGCGGCGAGACCCCGCAGCGCGATGACGTCGAGTCGACGGCTCATGCCCGGTCCCCACTTCCTCCGCGCGCGGCGCGCGCGTTCCTCGCGATCTCGTGGACCCTCACGGCCCACATGCCCTCGGCCGCGCACAGCGCGGTGATCTCGGCGGTCCGTTCGTCGCGATCGCCGCCGCGGGCGGCGACGAAGCGCTTCCGGGACGCGCCGATGAGGACAGGGTACCCGAGGGCGGCGAGCGCCCGAAGATTCCGGAGGATCTCCTCGCACTGCTCGTTCGTCAAGGAGAAGCCGAGGCCCGGGTCGACGATGATCGCCTCGGGGGCGACGCCGGCCGCGAGCGCCTCGCCGACCTGCGCCTCGAGTCGGGCGGTGAGCGCGCCGAGCAGGTCGTCCCCGTAGTCGAAGGACTCCCCCGGCATCCCCGGCAGCGCCCGGTAGTGCTGAACGACGTACGCGCAGCCGGAGTCGGCGACCGCGCGATTCATGTCGGGGTCCCAGCGCCCGCCGGACACGTCGTTGATGATCGCCGCCCCGGCGCGCGCGGCGCGTCGGGCCGTCGCCGCGTGGAGCGTGTCGACCGAGCAGACGATCCCCTCCGCCGACAGCTCGCGGACGACCTCGCCGATGCGGGCCCACTCCTCATCGGCGCCGATCCGGGTCGAACCCGGGCGCGTCGACTCCCCGCCGATGTCGACGAGGTCGGCGCCCTGCGCGACCATCTCGCGGGCGCGGGCGAGCGCGGCGTCGATCCCGTCCCACCTCCCCCCGTCGGAGAAGGAGTCGGGCGTGACGTTGAGGATCCCCATGACGAGCGTGCGGTCCTCCGGGAGACGCGCTCCGCCCGGCAGGACCGGTCGGGCGAGGCTCATCCCTATCTGCGCCCCCCGAGGACGAGGGCCATCATCTCGGCGCGGGTCGCGCCGTCGTTCATGATGCCGCGCAGCGCGGACGTGACGGTAGAGGACCCCGGCTTGGAGACGCCGCGCATCGACATGCACATGTGCTCGGCCTCGAGGACGACGATGACGCCCTGCGGGTCGAGGACCTCGTCGATCGCGTCGGCGATCTGCGCGGTGAGGCGCTCCTGGACCTGCGGGCGGCAGGCGTAGCCCTCGACGACGCGCGCGAGCTTCGACAATCCGGTGACGCGCCCGCCGCGCGGGATGTAGCCGACGTGCGCGCGGCCGTAGAACGGGAGGAGGTGGTGCTCGCACACCGAGTGGAAGACGATGTCGCGGACGAGGACGAGCTCGTCCGTCCCGGCCTGGAACTGCGTGCGCAGGTACTCGCGGGGGTCCTCGTCGAGACCCCGCAGCATCTCGCGCCACGCGCGCGCCATCCGATCGGGCGTGTCGCGCAGACCCTCGCGGTCGGGGTCCTCGCCGATCGCGACGAGGAGGTCGCGCGACGCCTTCTCCACTCCGGCCTCGTCGTAGTTCATCGGCCCTCCTCGGTCTCAGTCGCGCCGGACTCGGTCGGCGCCGCGGGCGCGAACGCCGACTCCGGCTCATCGCCCTCCGTCGTCGAGGAGGCGGCCCCGTCCTCGTCCGCGGGAATCCCGACGGGATCGCCGAGGCGCGCCCCGGGGATCGCGGCGTCGGCCCCGTAGTTCCACACCGGGCGCTCGTCCTGCTTGACGACGTCGGAGAAGATCTCGGCGAGCTGGGCCTCGTCGAGGGTCTCCTCCTCGAGGAGCCGCTCGGCGAGCCGGTCGAGGATCGCGCGGTTCTTCGTGAGGATCTCCCACGCCTCGCGCATCGCGGCGTCGAGGAGCAGGCGCACCTCGTCGTCGATGATCGACGCCATCTCGTCGGAGAATCCGCGCTGCTCGGCGCCCGAGCCGTGCCCGAAGGCCTCGGTGTCGGTCGTCCCGAGCTTGACGAGGCCCACGCGGTCGGACATGCCGTAGTCGGTCACCATCGCCCGCGCCGTCTTCGTCGCCTGCTGGATGTCGTTCGCCGGGCCCGTCGACGGGTCGCGGAACACGATCTCCTCGGCGACGCGCCCGCCCATCGAGTAGACGAGGTCGTCGAGCAGCTGGTTGCGGGTCTTGTTGTAGCGGTCCTCGGTCGGCATCACCATCGTGTAGCCGAGCGCGCGACCGCGCGGGAGGATCGTCACCTTCGTCACCGGGTCGGTGTAGCGCAGGGCCGCGGCGCAGAGGGCGTGCCCGCCCTCGTGATAGGCGGTGACGGCCTTGTCGTGGTCGTTCATCACGCGCGTGCGCTTCTGCGGGCCCGCGATGACGCGGTCGATCGCCTCGTCGATCGCGCGATTGTCGATGAGGTCGGCGTTCGAACGCGCGGTGAGGAGGGCGGCCTCGTTGAGGACGTTCGCGAGGTCGGCGCCGGTGAAGCCCGGCGTCCGCTTCGCGATCTGGCGGAGGTCGACGTCCGTCGTCATCGGCTTGCCCGACGCGTGAACCTTGAGGATCGCCTCGCGGCCCTTGAGGTCGGGCGCCTCGACGGCGATCTGCCGGTCGAAGCGGCCCGGGCGCAGGAGCGCCGGGTCGAGGATGTCGGGGCGGTTCGTCGCGGCGATGAGGATGATGTTCGCGCGCTCGTCGAAGCCGTCCATCTCGACGAGGAGCTGATTGAGGGTCTGCTCGCGCTCGTCGTTGCCGCCGCCGATTCCGGAGCCGCGGTGGCGGCCGACCGCGTCGATCTCGTCGACGAAGATGATCGCGGGCGCCGCCTTCTTCGCGCGGTCGAAGAGGTCGCGGACGCGGGAGGCGCCGACGCCGACGTAGAGCTCCATGAACTCCGAGCCGGAGATCGAGAAGAAGGGCGCATGGGCCTCGCCGGCGACCGCCTTCGCGAGGAGCGTCTTACCGGTTCCCGGAGGGCCGTAGAGGAGGACGCCGCGCGGGATGCGCGCGCCGACGCGGTGGAACTTGTCGGGGGACGCGAGGAACTCGCGGATCTCCTCGAGCTCCTCGACGGCCTCATCCTCGCCCGCGACGTCGGCGAAGGTGATGTCGGGGCGCTCCTGGTTGAACTCCTTGGCGCGCGACTGGGCGAAGCCGCCCATCATCCGCGAGCCGGACATCCTCGATATGAGGAACCAGAAGGCGCCGAACAGGAGGATCAGCGGGATCACCATCTGGAGGATCGAGGACAGCGCCGAGGCCTGCGGGCGCAGGGCGTTCCACCCGCGGGTCGGGTCGGCCTTCTCGACCGACGCGAGGATGTCGGCGGTCTGCTCGTAGGCGTAGGTGAAGTAGACGCTCTTGCCGAGGTTCGCCGTCCGATCGCCGAGCCCGGTCGACTCGTGCGTGTAGTCCTTCGCGAGGACGACGTTGACCTGCTGGGTCGACTCGTTGACGACGACCCTCTCGATCCCGGTGCCCTTGAGGATCTCGAGCCCCTCGGAGGTGTCGACCGCGCGGGGCTGGAACGTCTGCCAGACGAACCATCCGCCGATCATGAGAACGAGGAGGGGGGCGATGATCCAGGCCCAGTTGATCCGCTTCTTCTTCGAGCTGTCCGCCATGAATGTCCTTCGATCAGTGGGCGTAGACGTGGGGCGCGAGGGTCCCGACGAAGGGGAGGTTCCGGTACTTCTCCGCGTAGTCGAGGCCGTAGCCGACGACGAACTCGTCGGGGATCTCGAACCCGACGTAGGCGACGTCGACGTCGACCTTCGCGGCCGTCGGCTTGCGCAGGGCGGTGGCGATGCGGACCGAGTTCGCACCGCGGGAGAGGAGGTTCGTCTGGAGCCACGAGAGCGTGAGGCCCGAGTCGATGATGTCCTCGACGATGAGGACGTCGCGCCCGGTGACGTCCTGGTCGAGGTCCTTGAGGATGCGGACGACGCCGGAGGACTTCGTGCCGGACCCGTAGGAGGAGACGGCCATCCAGTCCATCTGGACCGGCGTGTGGATCTTCCGCGAGAGGTCGGCCATCACCATGACCGCGCCGCGCAGGACGCCGACGAGGAGGATCTCCTTGCCGAGGTAGTCCCTGTCGATCTCCTCGGCCATCTCGGTGAGGCGCTGATCGAGCTGTTCGGCGGTGACCAGGACGTCCTTGAGATCCTCGCCCATGTCGGTGGTGTCCACGCGATCCTCTTTCCGTCGGTGCGCCCCGTCCGGGGGGCGCCCATGCGGTCAAGCGTGCCACATCCGCGCCCGGGGCGGCGACGCGGGGCGGCCGAACTCACTGAGAGCGGAAATCCCGTTCCGAGGGGCGGTCGTCGGCGACGAGGACGGGGCGCCCGGCGCGATCGCGGAGGCGCCGGATCGCCGCGCCGGGAAGGGGGATCGGCCCCTGTCCGCGCCAGGCGACGAGGAGGGCGTCGAGGGCGTCGAGGTGGGCGCTCGACAGGTCCCCGGGGCGCGCGCCGGCTTCGAGGGCGAAGCGGCGCAGGACGCGCGCGCGCACGGCGATCGGCAGATCGACGAGGGCGTCGACGGCGAGCGCGGGAACGGGAGGATCGGGTCGGGGAGTCTCATCGGGGCGCTCGGCCCCCGAGCGCGTCGCATGCTCCGCAGTGGCCGAGCTGCGCGCCGGGTCCGAGGGCTTCACGACGTCCGGGAGCCCGGCCGGATCCGGGAGTTCCGCCGGATCCGGAGGTCCGTCCGGATCCGGGAATTCCGCGGAGACGCGAGCGCTCGACCACACCGCCTCCGCCCACTCGCCGAGGGCGTCGTCGTCGCGGGCCGCGAGCTCCGCGGTGCGCGCGAGCGCGGGCACGGGATCGGCGCCGAGCGCCCGCGCGAGGGCGGGGAGCGCCGCGGCGCGGACCGCGGCGCGGCGCAGTGCCGCCCCGTCGGACGCCCGCCACGGCCCGTCCGGCAGATTCGAGGGGTCGCGGACCGGGTCGAGTCCCGCCTGCCGGCAGGCCTCCTCCGTGTCGGCGCGCGCCAAGTCGAGGAGGGGCCGGATCCAGCGGACGCCGCCCTCGTCGACCGAATCGGGGCTCATCGCCCGCAGGGACGCCGCGCCCGACCCGCGCGCGAGTCGCAGGAGCACGGTCTCGGCCTGATCGTCGCGGGTGTGCCCGAGAAGGACCGGTCCGCCGACCTCGCGGGCGATCCTCACGAGGGCCTCGCGGCGCGCGTCGCGCGCCGCGCCCTCCGGCCCCCCGTCCCCACCGACCTCGACCCGTTCGACGAGGGCCTCGGCCCCCAGACTCCGCGCGAGCGCCGCGACCGAGCGGGCCTCGAGGGCGCTCTCCGGGCGCACGCCGTGATCGATCGTCGCCGTGACGACGCGCCGCCCCGACCTCGTCCCCAGATCGACGGCCGCGAGCGCGAGAGCGAGGGAATCGGCGCCGCCCGACAGGCCGACGACGACCGGCGCGCCCGCCGGGAGTCCGGCGAGAGCGCGGCGGACCGCGAGGGAGACGCGGGAGAGCGCGCCGCGGGGATTCGGCCCGACGAGGCGGGTCGCCCCGCTCGGCTCAGCCGGCACGCCTCGCCCAGGCGAGCGGGTCGGCGAGCTCCTCGCGGGTCGGGAGGGCGGACGCGTCGGAGAGAAGCGCCTCGAGCCGCCCGTCGCGGACGACGGCGGAGGCGAAAGGGCCGATGAGGCGATGATCCTCGAGGAGCGCGGCGGCCGACGGGTCGAGGAACGGCGAGAGACGGGCGACAACGCGGATGAGAGAGGAGTCCGGACCGTGGTGGCGGAGCCACTCGACGGACGAGAGATCGGCGGGCGTGAGCGAGCGCATGAGCGCGTCGACGAGCCCCTCGACGAGGAGCAAACGGCCGAGCAGGGCCTCCGGGCCCGCCGAGGCGCCGGCGAGGAAGGGCGCCCGCTCGAGCAGAACCCCCTGGAGCCCCGCGCGCAGCGCCACCCACTTGCACCAATCCCCCTGGTCGAGGGAGAAGCGGTGAGCGTCCGCGAGGACGTTCGGAGCGACGAGGACGCGCGACCGGGTCGACGGATCCCACGCGCCGGTCGTCGTCGCGCCGAGCACCCGCAGGACCGCGAGGCGCGCGCGGGCTCCGCTCAGCGAGTCGAGGGGCGCGGCCTCGTCCATCGCGCGCGCGACGATCCGCGAGAGCCCGTGACGGTCGACGACGAGAACCGGGGAGGCGGCGACGGCCTCGGCCTCGGGCAGGCCGGTGAGCGCGGCGAGCCGCGGCCCCGACCATGCGGCGGCCCGGCCCAGGCGCGCGACGACGCCCGCGGCGGACGAGGGCGAGGTCTGAGGGCCGGCGTAGCTGAGGGCGTTGAGCGCCCGGGCGATCCCGGCCGCTCCGATCGGGCGCGACATGGGGTCAGTCTACGTGGGCGTCTGTCCGGGCGCGGGCGGGCGGACCGCTCAGAGGTCCGCGAGGCCCGTGACGAAATCGTCGAGGTAGGGGCGCGTGAGGGCCGCGGCGTCATCGGGAACGGCATCGTTGCCGATCGCGTAGACGAGGAGGCGACCCGACGTCGTCTGGACGACGCCCACGAGCGAGGAGACGCTCGCGAGCGACCCGGTCTTCGCCTGAGCGTTCGCGAGGGCGGAGCCGTCGGTCATGCGGTTCGTCATCGTCCCGTCGAGGCCCGCCCACGGAAGCGAGCGGACGAGGTCGGCGACGTCGCCCTTCGAAGCGATCGCCGCGCGCAGCGCGCCCGTGAGGGTCGCGGGGGCGATCCGGTCGTTCGAGGACAGCCCCGAGCAGTCGCCGAGCGACATGTCGGTCGTCGCGACGCCCGCCTCCTCCAGAGTCGAGCGGATGACCGAGACCGAGCCGCCGAAGGAGGACTGCACGCCCTTCGCCTTCGCGGCGAGGCGGCAGTACTGGTCGGCGACCGTGTTGTCGGAGTGATGCAGCATCCACCGGATCTGCTCCCCCATCGTCGCCGACTTGACGGAGGCGATCGTCTCGGCGCCGTCGATCGGATCGGACTCCCCCGCGAGCGTCGTCGCCACCCCCGCGTTCGTCAGGGCGTTCGCGACGACCTGCGCGACATTCCTCGCCGGGTCGTCGACGAAGGCGTAGGCGTCCTCGGAGACCCGGCCGGCGTCGATCGCCATCGCGGACACCGCGCCCTCGTAATTCGCGACGCTCTGATCGGTCCACGCCTGGAGGCGGGCCTCCCCGTCGAAGGGGTTCTTCGCCCAGTGAAGGGTCGCGGAGGTCGTGCCCGCCGCCTTGAGGGACTCCGCGGCCTTCGCCGCGAGATCGGCGAGGCCGGCGCGCCCATCGACCGCGTCCGGATTCGACGCTCCCGCGCCCAGAAGGAGGTCACCGTCGGAGCCGAGGTAGAGATCCGAGCCCGACGCACTGATCGAGGTCTTCAGAGTCGTCGAAGCGTCGAGGACCGACAGGGCGGTGAAGGCGGTGAGGACCTTCGTCGTCGAGGCGGGCGTGTGAACGGTCGAGGCCGAGGCGTCGAGGAGCACTTCCCCGGTCTGCGCGTCGACGACCGAGCCCCAGGTCGTCCACTTGCCATCCGATGCGGCCTTCGCGACGGAGGACCACAAAGCCTGGACGTCCGAAGCGGAGACGGCGTCGCCGGCCGGCTTCGTCCCGGAGGCGAGCGACTGGGCGGACTCGGCGGGGAACGAGGGTGGGTCGGCGGCGACGGCCTTCTGCGAGGCCGTGAGGAAGCCCGGGACCACGTCGGCGATATCGGCGGCGGCGTATCCGGCGAGCCCCAGAGTCGCGGCGCAAGCGCATACAATCCCAATAGCAGTCCCGCGCCGCATGGATCTCCCTCCGAGGTTCTCGAGCTCCACCCACAGTAGCGGCACGGGAGACGAGCAGTGGACCCGACACCCGCGGGCCGCGGGCGAATGAAGGAGTACACGGTGGAATTCGACGTCACGATCGAGATCCCCAAGGGGAACAGGAACAAGTACGAGATCGACCACGAGACCGGCCGGATCCGCCTCGACCGCATGCTCTTCACGTCGACGCGCTACCCGGACGACTACGGCTTCATCGACGACACCCTCGGCGAGGACGGCGATCCGCTCGACGCCCTCGTCCTCCTCGAGGAGCCGACCTTCCCCGGCTGCGTGATCCGCTGCCGCGCGCTCGGCATGTTCCGCATGGCCGACGAGAAGGGCGGCGACGACAAGGTGCTGTGCGTGCCCGCCTCCGACCAGCGCGCCTCGTGGCGCACGGAGATCGAGGACGTCTCGGAGTTCCACCGCCTCGAGATCCAGCACTTCTTCGAGGTCTACAAGGACCTCGAGCCCGGCAAATCCGTCGAGGGCGCCCACTGGGTCGGCCGCGAGGAGGCCGAGGCGGAGATCCGCCGCTCCTACGAGCGCCTCAAGGAGGCCGAGGGCCAGCACTGAGTCGGCGCGACGGCCCGAGCGGCCCGCCGAAGTCCGACCCGACCAAACAAGCAGACCGGTCCGACGAATCGAACGGGCTAACCGAACGNCTCTCCAGAACCCCGCGCTCCTCGCGCGCTCCCCCCCTCCCTGGCCGCGGGGGGCGAGGGAGATGAAGAAGCGAGGGCGCGCCGCCCACGGACGACGCGCGCGCGAAACCGGAGGGCGGGGGCGGCGAACGGGCGGGGCCGGGGGGGGGGGGGGGGGGGGGCCGCCCCCCCCGGGGTCCCCCCCCCCCGCCGTTTCAGTTCACGCCGATCCGGAAGCCCGCCCCGCGAAGTCATGAACCGCATCCCCTCGGCGCGCGAAGGTAATGCTCTCGGTGAGGGGAGCGGGGAGGCGAGGGTGCGGGGGACGGGGGCGGGGTCGGCGAATCAGAGGCGGACGGCGTAGGGCATGATCCCACCGTAATAGCGCATGCCGGTAATTCTCACCGTCAATCCGGGCACGGGCGCCTCAATCATCGTGTCGCCCCCGAGATACATCGCGACGTGGTAGATACCACCCGGAGTTCCGTTGCTGCTCCAAAAGACGAGATCACCAGGTTCGACCGCGCCGAGAGGCACCTGCGTCCCCTCCCAATATTGCGCCCGAGAGGAATGGCTGAGGGATACGCCCGCTTGCGCCCAAGCGAGCATGACGAGGCCCGAGCAGTCGACGCCGCCGTAGGACTCGCCCGCCCAGACGTAGGGGACGCCGAGGAAGCTCTTCGCCGCGCTGATCGCCGTCGAGGCCCCGCCCGAGGACTCGGGGGCGCTCGGCGCCGGAGCCGGAGCGGGCGCCGGGGTCGCCTCCTCGCGCGTTTCGGAACGCGAGGCCTGCTCGGCCGCGGCGGCCTCGGCCGCCTCCGCCGCAGCCTCCTCGGCCGCCCGACGCTGCGCCTCCCGGGCGGCGGCCTCCGCCGCGGCCTTGGCCGCGGCTTCGGCGGCGGCCTGTCGGGCCGCCTCGATCGCGGCCTCACGCTGCTGGATGAGCTCGACCGTCGTGTTCTGCTTCTTCGCGAGCTCGGCGACGTAGGCCTCCTTCTGGGCCGCCGTCGTCTGCTGAAGGGCGAGTGCCGACTGGGCGGACGCCTTCGCGGCGTCGGTTCGGGTCTCCACCTCCTGAGCTGCGGTGGTCTGCGCAGCGACGGCCTCGTCCGCGGCCTTCTGCATGACGGTCGCGACCTGCTCGAGGGCGGCGACGCGCTGCATCTTGGCGTCCGCGGAATTCGAGAAGGTGGAGATCGACGCCTGCTTCGTCTCGACGGTTCGCAGACCGTCGGAGCCGAGGTAGGGGGCGAGCGAGTCGAGGGAGGCGGCGCCCTCGCGGTACGCGGTCTGGGCGACGGAGGCGATCTCCTTCTTGCCCTCCTCGAAGTCGGCCTTCGCCTTGTCGGCGTCCTTCTGGGCCTGGGTGGCCGTCGACTTCGCCTCGTCGAGCTTCATGTTCGCGGCGTTGAGCTCCTCGGCGGCGGCCTGAGCGGCCTGCATGGCGGCGTCGGCCTGCGCCGACACGGAGGCGAGACGCACCTCGATCTGAGCGACCGACATCTTCGCGGCCTGCTCCTCCGCCTGAGCGCGGGCGATATCCGCCTCGGAGGGGGAGGCCTGCGCGATCTGCGGGGCGAGGAGGGCCGCGCTCGCAACGAGCGCGACGAGGCCGGTGCGGACGCGGAGCCTCCGCTGGCGGCTCATCGATGTGGACACTGCTTCACCTGTCGTCGGGGACGCGGGGGACGCGCGCCTCGGCGACACGCCTTCTCGGCGAGAGTAGATCACCCGACTCCACCATTGCAACAGGTTTCACTCCAATCACCAGGATTCACAGGTATTCACATTCGTCACAGACTCGTCAAGCGGCGAGGCCGGACCCCCATTCCCCTTCTCCGGCGCACCGCCCCGACCTCGTCGATCCGCGTCGACGACCGAACGGCGGACACGCGTGTTACACGCGTCCGCCCTCCGGCCCTCCCCTCGCCGCCGCGGAGGGCCGGTCGTAGCGTTGGCGCCATGAGCTTCCGAATGCAGAGCTGACTGCGCGTCAGCCCCGCGCAGCGCCACCCGGCGCGCACGGCCGCCGTGCAGTCGCGATCCCCGACCCATGCGGGGAGACGCCGCCGGCGCACCGCCGAAGAAGCCTACCAGGCAGGGCCCTCCCCGCTCCTTCCCACTCTCAAGGAGCACCCCCATGACCCAGACCCACGCCGCCGACTGGAAGTTCGAGACGAAGCAGATCCACGCCGCCTGGGATCGCGACCCCGCGACCGGCGCGACCTCCCTCCCGATCTACGCGACCTCCTCCTACGCCTTCGCGAACGCCGACCAGGCCGCCGCCCGCTTCGCCCTCAACGAGCTCGGCCCCATTTACACCCGCCTCACCAACCCGACGACCGACGCCGTCGCCGCCCGCATCGCCGCCCTCGAGGGCGGGGTCGGCGGTCTCCTCGTCTCCTCCGGCCAGTCGGCCTCCGCCCTCGCGATCCTCGCGCTCGGCACCGCCGGATCGAACGTCGTCGCCTCCCCGTCCCTCTACGGCGGATCCGTCACCCTCCTCAAGACCACACTCGGGCGCCTCGGCATCGAGGCCCGCTTCGTCGCCGACCCGCGCGACCCCGAGCAGTGGCGCGCCCTCACCGACGAGAGGACCGTCGCCTTCTACGGCGAGACGATTCCCAACCCGCAGGGCGACATCTTCGACATCGAGCCCATCGCCCACGTCGCCCACGAGGTCGGGGTCCCCCTCGTCATCGACAACACCGTCGCCACCCCCTACCTCGTCCGCCCGATCGAGTGGGGCGCCGACATCGTCGTCCACTCGGCGACGAAGTACCTCGGCGGGCACGGCGCCGCCATCGCCGGCGTCGTCGTCGACTCCGGCAACTTCGACTTCACCGCCCAGCCCGAGCGCTTCCCCCTCTACAACACCCCCGACGACTCCTACCACGGCCTCGTCTTCGGCCGGGACTTCGGCAAGGACGGGGCGCTCGGCGCGAACCTCGCGTTCCTCCTGCGCATCCAGACCCTCGTCAACCGCGACCTCGGCGCCGTCACCTCCCCGTTCAACGCTTTCCTCATCGAGCAGGGCCTCCAGACACTCTCACTGCGCATCGAACGGCACGTCGACAACGCCCTCGCCGTCGCCCGCTACCTCGAAGCCCACCCACAGGTCGAGTCCGTCTCCTACGCCAGCCTCGAGTCCTCGCCCTACCACGCGCTCCAGCTCAAGTACGCGCCGCGAGGCGCCGGCGGCCTCCTCTCCTTCGTCATCTCGGGCGGCGTCGCCGCGGGCAAGGCCTTCGCCGACTCCCTCGAGCTCCTCCCGACGGTCGCGAATATCGGCGACGCGAAGTCCCTCGTCATCCACCCCGCCTCGACGACGCACTCGCAGCTCACGCCCGAAGAGCTCGTCGCCGCCGGCATCGAAGGCGGCACCGTCCGCCTCTCGATCGGCATCGAGCACATCGACGACATCCTCGCCGACCTCGAGATCGGGTTCGCCGCGGCGGCCGCCGCCTCCGCGAACTGACTCCGCGGGTCGGGCGCCGCCCCCCAAGGCCCCGGCGCCCGACCCGCCACCCCGAACAGGCGCGCCGCCCCGACCTCGTACGCAATCGACGACCGCCCCACTCCGACCGCTCACCCCCGGAAGGCGAGGACCATGGCACGCATCGACACCACCTTCCCCGCCCCCGTCTCCGGCGGATGGCACGAGGGCGACCCCGTCGCCGACCGCCGCTTCGCCGATCTCGGGGCGCTGCGGCTCGAGAACGGGGAGATCCTCCCCTCGGTGCGCCTCGCCTACGAGACCTGGGGCGAACTCGACGACGCCAAGTCGAACGCCGTCCTCATCCTTCACGCGCTCACCGGCGATGCCCACGTCGTCGGCGAGCCCGGCCCCGGTCAGCCGACGCCCGGTTGGTGGCCGCAGATCGTCGGACCCGGCCGGATCATCGACACCGACCGGTACTACGTCGTCGCCGCGAACGTCCTCGGCGGATGCCAGGGCTCGACCGGCCCCTGCTCGCCCGCGCCGGACGGGCGCCCCTGGGGCTCGCGCTTCCCCGTCGTCTCCACCCGCGACCAGGTCCTCGCGGAGGCGCGACTCGCCGACCTCCTCGGGATCGACGTGTGGAACCTCGTCATCGGCGCCTCCCTCGGCGGGCACCGCGCCATCGAATGGGCCGCGACCTACCCCGACCGGGTCGCCCGCCTCATCGTCGTCGCCTCCGGCGCGCAGACCACCGCCGAGCAGGCCGCCTGGGCGCACACGCAGATCCGCGCGATCGAGCTCGACCCCGCATGGCGCGGCGGCGACTATCACGCCTTCGACGAGGGTCCGGTCCGCGGCCTCGCCCTCGCCCGCCAGATCGCGCACACGACCTACCGCTCCCCCTCCGAGCTCGATACACGCTTCGGGCGCCTCCCCCAGCGCGAGGAGGACCCGCTCCACGGGGGGCGGCTCGCCGTCGAGTCCTACCTCGACTACCACGGGGAGAAGATCGTCCGCCGATTCGACGCCGGCTCCTACGTCGCCCTCACGCGCTCGATGCTCTCCCACGACGTCGGGCGCGACCGCGGCGGCCAGAAGGAGGCCCTCAAGAGAGTGAGGGCCCAGACCCTCGTCGTCGCCGTCGACTCCGACCGTCTCTTCTACCCCGAGCAGGTCTGGCAGATGGCCGACGGCATCCGCGGCGCCTACTACCGCGAGATCCACTCCGACCACGGGCACGACGGCTTCCTCATCGAGGGCGACCAGCTCACCGCCCTCCTCGACGAGTTCCTCAACCAGCGCATCCCCTCGCGCGCCTCGGTCTTCGCGCGCTGAGGGCGGGCGGCCGAGGAGGAGGACGGCCGCCCGGGTGCTGAGGGCGGCCCGCGCGCCGAGTGCGGCCGATCGCAGAGGCGCCCGCGCGCTGAAGGCGGGCGGGCCCTCCTCACCGCCGAGGAGCGTTCGACATCGACGAGCGCGGGGCCGCACCCCCCACTGCAAATCCGCACACAGTTTCGTCCCACGTCGAGGGTCACCCTCAAGGCCCTCGGAAGAAAGTGCAGATCAGAGCCCAGCGCGATCGGAGCCGAAGGAGAAACTGTGTGCGTTTCTGCGGGTCAGTCGTCTGCGCGCATCCCCTCGACGACGCAAGGTAATGCTCTCGATGGAGGGCGGGTAATGCCATCGGCGGTGGGCCGGTAATGCTCTCGGCGAGGGGCGGGGGGTTGACGGCTCTACGGTTCGATGGTTTACTAGTCATGTAATGAACCAGAGAGGAGGTTCCCGTGGAGTTCGACTCCGTCACCCCGATCTACATCCAGATCGCCGACGACATCCGCCACCAGATCCTCATCCGCGCCCTCGACGAGGGCGATCAGGTGATGTCGACGACCCAGTACGCGACGACGTACCGGATCAACCCCGCAACCGCCGCCAAGGCCTTCGCCCAGCTCGTCGACGACGGGCTCATCGTCAAGCGCCGCGGCGTCGGGATGTTCGTCGCCGAAGGCGCCCGAGCCCGACTGATCGCAGCATCCTCCGAAGGATTCCTCGACGCGTCCTTCGATCCCGCCGTCCGCGACGCCCTCGCCCTCGGCCTCGCCCCCGAGGCCCTCATCGACCGCATCCGCGCCCTCGCCGCCGAGGGCCACGAGAATCGGAAGGACCAGCGATGATCCGCATCGACTCGCTCACCCACGTCTACCCCCGCACGAAGGCGAAGGCGCTCGACGGAGTCTCCCTCGACATCGTTCCGGGCTCCATCACCGGCGTCATCGGACCGAACGGCTCGGGCAAGACGACCCTCTTCAAGACCCTCTCCGGACGCCTGGCCCCGACCTCGGGAACCGTCGAGATCGGCGGGACGGCGCTCGACGCGGAGGAGCTCGCCGCCCACGCCGCCTACTCGGGCGACGAGAAGGACCTCCAGGGCGTCTCGGTTCGCAGCGCGCTCCTCTACTCGAGGCTCCGGCCCACCTGGCAGGAGACGACCTTCGCACGGCTCGCCGAGCGCTTCTCCTTCCCCCTCAAGGGATCGCTCGGGCGCCGCTCCCAGGGAGAGCGGTCCCTCTTCGCGACCGGCCTCGCGCTCGCCTCGGGCGCGCCGCTCACCCTCCTCGACGAGCCCTTCGGCAACCTCGACGTCCCCACGCGCCTCGCCCTCGCCGAGGAGATCATCCGTGTGAGCACCGAATCCGAGGGCGCCCGGACGATCCTCGTCTCCAGCCACCTCGTCTCCGAACTCGAGACGCTCATCGAGCGCGTCGCCGTCCTCGACTCCGGGCGTCTTCTCACCGAGTCGTCCGTCGACGAGATGCGGTGCTCCGTTCGCGCCCTCGTCGGCGATCCAGCGTCGATCCGACGGATCCTCGACGCCGATCCCGCGGCCCGGATCCTCTCGGAGCGCCCCCTCGGGCGCCTCGCCGAGATCCGCGTCGCCACCCCCTCCCCCGCCTCCCTCGACGCCCTCGACCGGGCCGGCGTCGAGATCGCCGGACTGACCTTCCAGGACGCCTTCGCGTCCCTCATCGCCAAGGAGCACTGACATGACCACCGCATCGACGCGCCCCACGTCCTCCGCCCTTCGCCCGAGCACGTCCGCCCTCGTCCGCGCGGAGCTCGCGGACTCGCGCTACTTCTGGTTCGTCGCCTTCGGCGTGCCGCTCGCGAACGTCGTCCTGTCCTCGATCATCGTCCTGTTCCTCTCCGAACCGGTGTCGTGGCGCGACGTCGCGCAGAGCGTCCCCGCGAACTGGGAGCTCACATGGTTCCTCCTCATCCTCATTTCGAGCATCCTCGCCGGGACGAATTACACGATGCCGCCCGCCCTCGCGGGGGCGGGGCTCCGCCTCCAACGCGCGGCCGGCTGGATCGGCGACCTCGCCCGCATCGGAGCGGCGGCGCTCATCTGGCTCGCCTACTCGATGGTTATGGCGACGACCGATGATCCGCTGCTCGCGATCGTTCGCCCCCTCGTCGGCTCCGGCCCGGCGGCCTACGCTCTCGGCGCCGTCTACTTCGCGCTCTTCCTCGTAGGGGTCGCCGGGATCGGACGAGTCATCGGGCACGCATTCCGCGTCGGATCGACCATTCCCGGGCTCTCCTCGATCGCCGTCGTCGTCGCGCTCATCATCGGCGGCGCGGCCCTCGCCGGGCGCCTCTCGGTCGTGGTTCCGGCGGGCGCCTGGGTGACGCCCTTCGCGCTCGGCGCTCTGATCGTCGCCCTTCTCGCTCTCCCGCTCGCGTGGGTCCTCGAGGGACGCGGCCCGATCCGCATGGTCGGCTGATCGGACGACGGGCGTCCCAGCGGCACGGGCCGGCGGAGCGCACGACTTCGCGGAGCAGCACCGGTCCGGGCGCCGAGGAGCAGCACGCTCACTAGGGTGGGGGCATGAACGAGGAGAACTCCGAGCTCGTGCCCCCGCCGTCGTCCATCGGCGAGTCCGTCGGGGACTCCGCCACGTCCGCGAGCGCCCGCCCCGCGACCCCCTCCGGCCCCGGGGACGCCGCGCAGACCGAGGCGCGCCCCGACTACGACGTCATGGCCCCCTGGGGGCAGGCCGGCCCGCCTCCCGCCGACGCGTGGCGCGAGGACCTCCTCGGCCCCGGCTACGAGTCCCGCACGATCCCGCTCCTGCCCGACGACGAGGGCGAGGCCGTCGCCGTCCTCGTCCGCCATCTCCCCCACCGCGACCCGGACGCCTCGCCCGAGGCGAAGGCGTTCCCCCGCTCGGTCGCCCTCTACCTGCACGGTCGCAACGACTACTTCTTCCAGACCGAGCTCGCCCGGACGATGGCCGAATCGGGCGCCGCGTTCTACGCACTCGACCTGCGCAAATTCGGCCGCTCCCTGCGTCCCTGGCAGTCGATCGGCTACACGGACGACCTCTCGGTCTACGACGAGGAGATCGGCGAGGCCCTTGACCTCATCCGCGCCGAGCACGGCTCACTTCCGCTCGTCCTCCTCGGCCATTCGACGGGCGGACTCATCGCGGCGCTCTGGGCACACCGCCATCCGGGCGCCGCGGCCGCACTCATCCTCAACTCCGCGTGGCTCGAGATGCAGACGCTCGCGAATCTGCGTTCCGCGGTCGCCCCCGTCCTCTCGCGCATCGCCTCGCGCAACCCCCGCTGGGAGATCCCGACGGGCACCGGCCCGGACTTCTACGGCCGCTCGCTCGTCGGCGGCCGCGCGGGCTCCGGCCTTCCGCTCCCCTCCCGCCTCGAGGACGAGGCCGCGGCGGCGGACCCTGCGATCAGGGGATGGGATTACGCCCTCGAATGGAAGCGCCCCGAGTCCTACCCGGTGCCGGCGGCCTGGCTCGACGCGGTGTTGGCGGGCCACGAGGTCATCGAGAAGGACGTGCGCCTCTCCTGCCCGGTGCTCTCGATGATGTCGACCTCGTCCTACTTCGAGTCGGAGTGGTCGGAACGGGTCTTCACCTCGGACGTCGTCCTCGACGTCGAGGTGATCGCCGAGCGATCGCAGACTCTGTCCGACCTTGTGACGATCGCCCGTTTCCCGGGCAAGCACGACCTGTTCCTCTCGGATCCGGACGTGCGGGCGGACGTGCGCGACACGATGCGCCGGTGGATCGCGGCCTTCGTCCGTTAGACGCCGTCAGGCGCGGCCGTGGCGGCCGGCGGAGCGGCGCTGCGGAGCGGCCGAGTACTCGCGGATCATCTCGCGGTTGACCTCGTCGATCGATTCGGCGAGGCTCGGCCCGGCGAGGTCCGCGATCCGCAGATGCTCCCACGCGTCGGCGAGCGCGGGCGCGACTTCCTCGAGCGCGGTCGGCGTGGTCCAGGTTCCGGAGTCGGCGCGGATCGCGCCGTCCTTCCCGAGGACGAGGCCGAGGGGCGCGTCGCAATCGGGGTGGGAGACGAGGGGGACCTCGTCGCCGATGATCATCGCAAGCGTGACGAGCGACTGCTCGTCGCGGCCGAGGACGGGAACGCCCGCGGCGCGCGCGGCGGCGACCTCCTCGGACTCCCAGGGCCGATCGGACGCGAGCGAAGGCCGTTCGTCCTCCTGCGCGTCGGGTTGCGCGGCGGACGGCTCCTCGGGGGACGTCTCCGCGACAGCGGGGCCTTCGACGGGCGGTTCGACTCCCGGAGCAGCCGAGAGTGCGCCATCGGCGGACTCGGCGGGCTCGATGGTCGCCGCCGAGGCGGACGGCGCGTCGACAAGAGCGTCCTCATCGGCGGATGCGCCACCGGTCGAACCGTCGCCACCTGAACGGGCCGGTTCATCAGCGGGCTCAACGGAAGAGGGGGCCTCGACATCCCCGGCCGGTCGGGCGCCGGCCCCGCCCTCGTCGATCGAACGCGGTCGGGCGGAGAGCTCGGGCACCTGCCCGGACTGGCCGAGGAGGACCTGGGGGGCGTGGCCGTAGAGGCGAGGGCCGACGGCGAGGACCTCGAGGAAGGTCCGGCCGTTCGACATGCGGCGCATGCTCACCTCGTGGACCTCGACGCCGGAGGTCGCGAGGACGTCGAGCGCGGGCCGCACCTGCGGGTCGATCGAGCCGACGACCATGACGAGGCGCGGGCCGGCGCCGGGCGAGGGCGGCATCGAGTCGCGGAAGACGAGCCAACCGGCCTTGAAGGCGTCGATCCCGCCCTCGTACTCGCGCGCGAGGTCGGTCCACGAGAGGGAGGCCGTGTCGGCGAGGCGCGAGAGCGAGGAGATCAGCGTGTCGGAGTCGAGACGGGCGACGACCTCGACGGAGACGATCTGGCCGGTCGCGTCGAGGCTCGTGAGGCGGGGGGAGTCGGCGGCGTCCTTCGGCCCGCGCGAGACGTCGCGCCAGGTGATGGGGAAGAGCGGGCGGGAGACGATTTCGAGGACCTGGCCGCAGATCGCGTCGACGAGTTCGGGCGTGAGACCGCCGGAGACGGGCCGCCCGAACTGCGCGGGGATCAGCCGTCCGTCCTCGAACTCGAAAAGGGCCACCGGCCATCCTTCCCTTCATGCGCCGCAAACGCCCCTATTGTCCCACAGACCTCGGCGGTCGGCGCCTTCTCACGAGGGCGGATGCGGGGCGTTCGCCCGGCCGGGGCCGACCGGAGTTCAGGCGCGGTCGAGCGGCCCCTCGTCGACGCCGTCGCGGTCGGGTTCGAGGGCGGCGAGCGCCTCGGCCCACTGCGCGCCGGTCTCGATGGGCTCGCCGCGGGTCGAGAAGATCTCGAGGGTGAGCGACTCGTCGGCGTCGAGCAGCCCGTGGAGGAGCACCTGCGCGATGTGGCGGACGTCGACTCCGCGCTGCCCGGTGACGAGGTCGCCCTGGCGCAGGTCGGCGCGGACGTCGGCGGCGCCCTGGTAGCCGAACCAGCCGGGACGAACGATGACGTGGCGCAGACGCGAGCGGCGCAGGAGGATCTCGCCCTTCTTCTTCCATTCGAGGACGGACGCGAAGGCGCCGTTCGGGTCGCTCGTCCCCATCGAGGTCATGAGGGCGATCGGGGTCGCGCCGGGCAGTGCGGCGTCGATGACCGCGGCGACGGTCGCGTAGGCGGCCTCGGGGTCGTGGTCGCCGCCGTGGGTGAGGACGACCGCGTCGACGTCGCGAAGAGCGTCCGCGAGCGCGTCGGCGTCCGCGGGATCGAGGACGAGGGCGGGGCCGGAACCCCTATGGGCGGAGGCGGATCGGGCGGTGCGATAGGCGCCGACCGCCTCGATGCCGAGCGCGTCGGCCTCCCGAAGGACCGCGCGGCCGATCGTGCCGGACGCGCCGATGACGAGGATCCTGCTGAGTGCGACCACTGGGGTCTCCCTTCTTCCACGACGTTCTCCGGCGCTCTCGACGAAGCCCATAAGAGAACGCCGTTCTCTTGAGTTGGCGCTACACTAACAGAACAACGTTCCGCTACACAACGGGACGGATCCGGTGAAGAAAGGGGACGCCCATGGGCCACGACTTCCAGCGCGCGCGCACCGACGCCCAGCGCGAGGAGCGCCGCGCGTCGATCCTCGCCGCCGCCCGAGCGCTCCTCGCCTCGCACCGCTCCAAGGACATCAGCCTCTCGATGATCGCCGCCGAGACCGGCCTCGCGAAGTCCGCGCTCCTCCGCTACTACGGCTCGCGAGAGGCGATCCTCCTCGCGATCCTCCTCGACGACTTCTCCGACTGGAACCGCGATGCCGCCCGCGCCCTCGAGGATCTTCCCGCGAAGGACCCCGAGGCCCTCGACCTGGCCGCCCGCGCCCTCGCGACGTCCACGCTCTCTCGGCCCATCATGAGCGAGCTCCTCGCCGACGTCGCCTCCGTCCTCGAGCACAACGTCCCCGTCGAGGACGTCCTCGCGTTCAAGCTCGCGATCGAGGACGCCTCGGCCGACCTGCGCGCGGCTCTCGCGCGCCTCCTCGGGGATCCGTCCGCCGAGGAGCTCGGCGCCGCGATCATCGGGATCCATTCGATCCTCATCCACATCCACGTCATGGCCCACCCCGCCCCCGCGCTCGCCGAGGCCCGCAGGCTCGACCCGCGCGTCCCGCGTCTGCCGGCCCCTCCGGTCGATACCTGCGCGATGCTCCTTTCGGCGCTGCTGCGGGGTTTCGCGCACATGTGAGCCGGGACCTGAACGTCCCGTCCGCGCCCGCGGCTCGCGTGCCAGAATCGGGCCATGAGCGTTGAATTCGACCGCGTTCCCCCCGCGTCGCGCAGCCGCGTTCCCGTCGATCCGTCCCCCGTCAACGGGACGACGACGCTCCAGGCCGGCGCCCCGGCGGACCCCTTCACCGACCCGCGCCACCGCGCCCTCCTCGACGCGATCGCCGAAGCGATCGACGGCGACCTCGACGCGACGACCGGGACGCGCGCCCGCTATTCGACGGATGCGGGCCTCTACCGGATCCCGCCGCTCGCCATCGTCTTCCCGAAGACGACCGCCGACGTCCTCGCGATCCTGAGCCTCGCGCGCGAGCACGACGTCCCCGTGACGAACCGCGGCGGCGGCACCTCCTGCTCGGGCAACGCGATCGGCCCGGGCCTCGTCCTCGAATTCACGCGCCACATGAACCGCGTCCTCGACCTCGATCCCGAGGCGCGCACCGCCGTCGTCGAGCCCGGCTGCATCGAGGCGACCCTCCAGGCCGCGGCCGCCCCCTTCGGGCTGCGCTTCGGCCCCGACCCCTCGAGCCAGAACCGCGCGACGATCGCCGGCATGGTGGGGAACAACGCGTGCGGTCCGCACGCGACCGCCTGGGGGCGCACCGCCGACAACATCGTCGCCCTCGACTGCGTCGACGGGACGGGCCGCCGCTTCACCGCGACGCGCGAGCACGCCGCCGACATCCCCGAGGTCCCGGGGCTCGCCGCCCTCATCGACGCGCACCTCGGGATCATCCGCACCGAGCTCGGCACCTTCGGCCGACAGGTCTCCGGCTACTCGCTCGAGCACCTCGCCCCCGAGAAGCACCGCAACCTCGCAGCCATGCTCGTCGGCACCGAGGGCACGCTCGTCACGATCCTCTCCGTCACCGTTCGACTCGTCCCGATCCCGGCCTCGCCGGTCCTCGTCGCCCTCGGCTACCCCGACATGATTCGCGCCGCCGACGACGTCCCGACCCTCCTCGAGCACCGACCGCTCGCCGTCGAGGGGCTCGACTCGCGCCTCGTCGAGGTCGTCCGCCGTCACAACGGCCCCGGAGCCGTCCCCGAGCTGCCCGCTGGCGAGGGATGGATGATGGTCGAGGTCGGGGGCGACGACCTCGAGGACTCCCTCGCGAAGGCCCGAGCGCTCGCCGCGTCCGCCCACACCGACGCGGTCGCCGTCTACCCGCCGGACGCCGACGCGCAGCGCCTCTGGCGGATCCGCGCCGACGGCGCGGGCCTCGGCGGACGCACCCCCTACGACCCGGCGACCGGGAAGGGCAACGAGCAGGGCTGGCCCGGCTTCGAGGACGCGGCCGTCCCGCCGGCCAACCTCGGCGCCTACCTCCGGGACTTCACCGCCCTCATGGACGAGTTCGGGATCGACGGCCTCCTCTACGGCCACTTCGGCGACGGCTGCGTCCACGTGCGCCTCGACATGCCGCTCGACACCGACGAGGGCGTCGCCCATTCGCGCCGCTTCCTCGAGCGCGCGGCCGCCTGCTGCGCGTCCCACGGCGGGTCGGTCTCCGGCGAGCACGGCGACGGCCGCGCCCGCACCGAGCTCCTCCGCTATATGTATTCGCCCGCGATGCTCGACCTCTTCGCGCGCGTCAAGGCCCTCTTCGATCCGGCGAACCTCCTCAACCCCGGCGTCCTCACCTCCCCGATGGACGAGGCCGAGGCGGCGCTGCGCGCCGATGCGGTCGCGCGGGCGGGCGCGCCCGCCCGCGGGTCCGAGGTCGACGTCGTCGACCCGCAGCCCGGCGTCGACCTCGTCGATCACTTCCTCCGGAGGCCCGCCTCCCGGCGCCTGCCCGCCGACGGCGGCTTCTCCTTCCGCGAGGACCACGGGGACTTCGCGACGGCGATCCACCGGTGCACGGGCGTCGGCAAGTGCCGCGCAGGGATCTCGGGGACCTTCATGTGCCCGAGCTGGAAGGCGACGAAGGACGAGAAGGACGTCACCCGCGGACGCGCCCGCACCCTGCAGGACGCGGCGAACGGGCAGCTCATCGCCCGCATCGACTCGCCCGAGGTCCTCGAGGCGCTCGACCTGTGCCTCGCGTGCAAGGCGTGCTCCTCCGACTGCCCGGCCGGCGTCGACATGGCGAAGTACCGCTCGGAGACCCTCTTCCGCCGCTACCGCGGAAAGGCGCGCCCCCTCTCCCACTACACGCTCGGCTGGCTGCCGCGCTGGACGCGACTCACGGCGTCCGTGCCCGGACTCGCGAAGCTCGGCAACGCCGTCCTCGGCGTCGACGCGCTGCGCCGACTCGCCTTCTCGATCATCGGTCTCGACGCCCGGCGCCCGATGCCGCCGCTCCAGTCGGGGACCTTCTCCGCGTGGGCGCGGAGGAAGGGCCTGGCGGCAGCTCTGCCCTCCGCCCGCGCGGCGACGGCGCCCGTCCCCTCCCCCGGATCCGACGCACCGGCCCCGACCTCGTCGATCGCCCAGGGAACGACGACCCCGACGGACCCGAGCGGGCGGCGCTACGTCGTCGTGTGGGCGGACTCGTTCTCGCAGACCCTCGACGACACGGGCGCGCGCGCCGTCGTCGAACTCCTCGAGGCGAACGGCTTCGCCGTCATGGTCGCGCCCAACGTGTGCTGCGGGCTCACGTGGATCACGACCGGGCAGCTTTCAGGGGCGAAGAAGAAGCTCACCGGGCTGCTCGACGCGCTCGCGCCCTTCGCCGTCAACGGGATCCCGATCGTCGGCGTCGAGCCCTCGTGCACGGCGGTCCTGCGCGACGACCTCCTCGACCTCCTGCCCGAGGACCCGCGCTCGGCCGCGGTCTCGCGCGACACCGTCACCCTCGCCGAGCTGCTCGCGACCGTTCCGGACGAGGAGCTCGCGCTCCCCGACCTCTCCGGCGTCGAGGTCGTCGCTCAGCCGCACTGCCACCACTACTCGGTGATGGGCTGGGACGCGGATCAGGCGCTCCTCGAACGACTCGGCGCCAAGGTGACGCGACTGTCGGGGTGCTGCGGGCTCGCGGGGAACTTCGGCATGGAGAAGGGCCACTACGAGGTGTCGGTCGCGGTCGCCGAGCAGGCGCTCCTGCCCGCGCTGCGCGAACATTCGGACGCCGTCTACCTCGCCGACGGGTTCTCCTGCCGGACGCAGGCCGCGCAGCTCGCCGACCGAGGCGGAATGCACCTCGCGACCCTGCTGACGCGCGGGGCCTGAGAGGTCACTGCGCGAGGCGTGCTCCCACTGCTTGCTTCACTGGGGTTTTCGGCACGCTCCGTTCAGAAGAGGCGCTCGAAGCAAGCAGTGGGAGCACTGGCCCGCCGGAACTCGGGACCACGGAGCACGTAAGCCCGCGCGGGCACCCCCCGCCGCGGGTCTCACTCCCTCCCAAGCACGCGCTCGAGCAGGTGCTCGGCGAAGGGCCGGTCGGTCTTCAGCACCATTCGGTTCGTCGCGTCCTCGACGTCGCGCGCCCCGAGGCGGTAGCCCCGCAAGTCCGCGATCGTCTGACCGCGTCCCGGGCCGCGCGTGTCGTCAACGACGACGTCGACCCACGGCGAGTCGACGGGAGCAATCATCCCGACGGCGATCGCTGCGGCGAGCGGATCGTGAAGCGCGCAGCAGCGCCGCCCGAACTCCTCGACGTGGTAGTCGAAGTAGACCTCGTGCATCCGCGCGACCGCGCGAACGGTCGGGGAGTCGGAGGCGGCGAGGCGCGCGAGGTCGGCCTCCTCGAGAAGGTTCTCCATCGTGACGTCGAGACCGACGAGGGTGACCGGCCAGGTGGCCTCGAGGACGCGGGCCGCGGCCTCGGGATCGTGGATGATGTTCGCCTCGGCGACCGCGGTGACGTTGCCGGGGACGAGGGCGGCGCCGCCCATGACGGTCACCGCCTTGACGCGCGAGGGCAGCGAGGGATCGGCCGCGAGCGCGAGCGCGAGGTTCGTGAAGGGGCCGACGGCGAGGATCTCGAGGTCGCCCTCGTACTCGTGGGAGAGGCGGAGGATCATGTCGGCCGGGCTCTCGCCCGTCGCGGCGAGAGCGGTCGCGGGCAATTCGACGTTCCCGATCCCGTTCTCGCCGTGGACCCAGGTCGGGCGCCGACCGTACTCAGCGGCGAGATAGCGGTCCTCGCCCGCGGCGACGGGGATATCGGGGCGGCCGGCGAGGTCGAGGAAGCGCAAAACGTTCTCCGTCACCTGCGCCGCGTCGGTGTTCCCGCAGATCGTCCCGATGCCGACGAGGTCGACCTCCGGCGAGGCGAGGAGATAGAGGAGCGCCATCGCGTCGTCGACGCCGAGGTCGCAGTCGAAGTAGAGGGGACGCGGGGCGGTCATGGGAACTCCTTCGTCGGGCCGGTGTTGGGCGGCGGGCTGATTTCGGGCGTCGGGCTAATTTCGGGCGTCGGGCCGGTATTGCGCATCGGGCTGCTATCGGGCCGACCGAACGATACCGCGCCGACGCCGAACCCGGTCGCACCCACTGCGTGCGTCTCCGCGGGGATTCCGCTGACCGCAAGCGGAGAAGGGCCCTCATACAAGCAGCGGGAGCGCTCGAACCCCGCCTATCGCACCGAGCGCACGGGCAGGATCGCGAGCGAGCCGACGAGGACGAGCGCGCCGGAGGCGAGGTAGAGCCCCGGGTATCCGCCGAGGTGGGCGAGGGCGAAGGCGGCGAACAGCGGCGAGGCGATGTTCGCGAGCGCGACGGCGACGGTCATGATGCCGACGTCGCGGGCGCGCTTGCCGGCCACCGGGAGGACCGAGTTGACGAGCGCCTGGTCGACCGCGGTGAAGAGCCCCCACACGAGTCCGAGAACGATCGCGCCGACGACGGCCATCGGGAAGGTCGTCGCGATGGCCATGAGGACGCACGCGACGCCGATGCCGATCGCGGCGGCGAGGTAGAAGGACTTGCGTCGTCCGACATGGTCGGACCAGGTGCCGCCGACGATCGTCGAAACGATGACGAAGAGCGCGTAGACGCCGGTGAGGATGAGGACGCCCGTCTCCGGGTCGGCGACCTTGATGCGGTCGCGGAGGAAGTAGAGCAGGTAGAAGAGGGCGACGTAGTTCCCGAGGTTGATGGAGAAGCGCGCGACGAACACCCACGCGAAGTCGGAGTAGCCCTCGGCCGTGGACTCGTTGTCCCCGGCGAGGAGCATGTCGGTGCTCGATCCGCCGCCGACGAGCCCGCGCCTCCACGCGCCCGACGCGGCGAAGATCCCGACGAAAAGGACGACGGCTCCCGCGGAGACGAGGTACCCGAGTCTCACGCCCGCGAGCGCCGCGATGAGCGTGCCGCCGACGACACCGAGCGTGTACGTGGCACCCTGAACGCCGGAGACAAGGCCGAACTGGCGCTGCGGGACGGCGTCGGGCGGCAGGGAGAGAGTGGAGGATCCTGCGATCGCGAGGAAGACCTGGAAGACCGCCCAGGTCGCGAAGAGGAGCGCGTACGAGGGCGCGAACGCCTGGACGACGAGGCACGCCGCCGCGACCCCGTTGCCGATGAGGATCCATGGGAGGCGCTTGCCCCAGCGCGAGCGCGTCCGGTCGGAGAGGTACCCGCCGAGCAGGGACCCGACGACCTGGAAGATCCCGCCGACGGTCATGAGGAGCGCGAAGGCGGTCTCCTTGTCGCCCGGGCGGAAGGCGAGGACCTGGAGCGCGATGAGGACCTGGACGGGCCCGGCCCACGCGAGGTTCTGCCCGGTGTAGAGGAGTCCGTAGGGGATAAGCCAGTTCCGCCCGACCGGTTCGCGTCCGCCGGGCTCGACGCCGTCGCCTCCCGGCCGAGTCTCCGCCGGCGCTCCCACCGCCGAATTCCACTGTTCGCCGCAGCCTCCCGATCCGGTTGTCGCGCGCGTCGATCCTTCGCTCATGAGGGTCCCTCCGAGTCAGCGGCGCGCGAGCCCCTTCGCCCGCGCGCCGATCGATGGTTGCAGTGTACGCACCGATCAGAGGGCATTCGGGCCGTTCACGGGACGAGCTTCACGGCCTCCCCTCCCCCGCGCGCGGCTCCGCCCTCGTCAACGGATCGACGAGGGCGGAGGGGGACCCCCGACGGGCGGGGCATCGAAGCGCGGGACGGGCCTTAGAGCGTGAGGCCGAAGACCGGCACCCCGATGAGGAGGACCGCGGCGGTGATGAGGACGATGCCGGCGAGGTTGAGCCACAGGCCCGTCTTCGCCATGTCGCCGATCCTGATGTACCCCGAGCCGTAGGCGACCGCGTTCGGCGGCGTCGCGACGGGGAGCATGAAGGCGAAGGTCGCGGCGAGGGCGACGGGGACGACGAGGAGCATGACGTTCATCGGGTTGTCCGAGGTGATGCCGATGCCGGTCGCGACGCCGCCCATGATCGGGAGGAACGCCGCGGCGGTCGCCGTGTTCGAGGTGAGCTCGGTGAGGAAGATGACGAGCGTCGAGACCGCCGCGACGATGACGACGATCGGGAGGGCGCCGAGGCCCTTCGCCTGCTCGCCGATCCACAGGGAGAGCCCGAGCTTGGAGAACATCGCCGAGAGGGAAAGGCCGCCGCCGAAGAGGAGGAGGACGTCCCAGGGGAGCTCGTTCGCGGTCTTCCAGTCGAGGAGGCGCCTGCCCGACGTGAGGTCCGCGGGCACGAGGAACAGGATCGCCGCGGCGACCATCGCGATGAGCGAGTCGGAGATGTTGAGCTCGGAGCCGGTGACGTCGAGGACGATCGGGACGAACACCCACGCGAGGGCGGCGGCGACGAAGACGATCGCGACGAGGATCTCGCCTCGCGACATGCGACCGAGCTCCTTCCACTGCTCGCCGATGAGCTCGCGACCGCCGGGGATCTCGCCGATCTCCGGCTTGAAGAGGACGAAGGCGATGAGCCACCAGGCGAAGCCCATGAAGACGACCGCGAGCGGCGCGCCGACGAGCATCCACTGGCCGAAGCCGATGTTGATCCCGTAGTTCTCGGAGAGGGTCGCGACGAGGAGCGCGTTCGGCGGGGTGCCGATGATCGTCGCGACCGAGCCGATCGAGGCCGCGTAGGCGATGGAGAGCATGAGCCCGGAGGAGAACTTCTTCACCTTGTCGATGCCGCCGACGAGTCCGGCGACGAGGTTGAGGACGGAGAGGCCGATCGGGAGCATGACGACGGCGGTGGCGGTGTTCGACACCCACATCGAGACGAAGCCGGTCGCGATCATGAACCCGAGGATGAGGCGGCGCGGCTGGACGCCGACGAGGAGGACGACGCCGAGGGCGATGCGCCGGTGGAGGTTCCACTTCTGCATGGCGAGGGCGAGCATGAAGCCGCCCATGAAGAGGAAGATCGTGTCGGACGCGTAGGGCGCGGCGACCTCCTTGAAGGAGGCGACCTGGAACGCGGGGAAGATGACGAGCGGGAGCAGGGCGGTCGCGGCGAGCGGGATCGCCTCGGTCATCCACCAGGTCCCGAGGAGGACGGCGGCGAAGAAGACGACGCGCAGGCCGAGATCGGTGAAGGGGACGAACTCCTCCCCCTTGGCGGCGGCCGCGGCGCTCGCGACCTCGTTCACCTGGTCGACGCCGCTGGACGGGAAGAGGAAGAAGGCGAGGATGGCGAGGGCGAGGCCGGCGACGATACCGATCGCCTGGCGGCGCCACGCGGAGGGTTCGGGCGCCTTCTCCTTCGAGGCGCGCGGGACGGACGTGGATTCGTGCGTGATGGGAACGCTCAAAGCTGTACTCCTTCGGACAGGATGAGACGGTCCGCACACCATATGCGGGACTTCAGTCCCATGTCCAGCCCTCCGGGGTGGCGATGTCGAATCGTTATCGATCGCGGGAAAGGCACGCGCAGGTGGAGCGCTCACACCGCGCGAGCGACGATTTCACGAGGCCACGGGCCGTTTGAGCGGGATGATCGGGCAGCCGGCGCAGTGGATCCGCACTTCGTCCGAGTCCCCTCCCCCGCAGGCGCCGAGCCCCGAGGCGCACAGCGTCTCGGCCCGATCGAGGAGGCCCTGCCGCTGGAATTCGTCGACCATGACCTCCGCGAGCGCCGGATTCACCCCCGCCTCGGTCGCCGCGGCGTTCACCGTCGCCCCCCGACGCAGCGCGACGTAGAGGCGCTGGCGCGCCCCCGGGACGCCGCGGCTCGTGCCCTCCCCGCCCCGACGCGCGGCCGCGCCCTCGTCGATCGACGAGGACGGGGCGGGCAGCCGGAGGAAGGTCACAGGAAGAGCCTGCCGATCTGGAAGATCGCGACCGCCAGGATCCAGGCGGCGACGAGCTGGACGCCGACGGCCGCCGCGGTCATCCGTCCGCCGATCTGGCGCGCCTGCTCGGCGACCGTCGCGAGGCACGGCGTGTACGCGAGGACGAAGACCATGAACGCGAAGGCGGCGAGCGGCGCGGCGTCCCCGGCGGTCTTCGCGAACGTCGAGGTGATGAGCGCCGGGAGGTCGCCGAGGTCGGAGCCGCCGTCCTCCGCGTCGCCGCCCGCGGTCTTCGGATCGAGGTTGTACGAGGTGACGATCGAGGAGATCACGGTCTCCTTCGCGACGAAGCCCGTCATGAGCGCGCCCGTCATGTGCCAGTCGCCGAAGCCGGCGGGCTCGAAGGCGGGGACGATCGCCTGGGCGGTCGCGCCGTAGAGCGAGTCCTCCATCGGGAGGTTCTCGTCGGCGAAGGAGTAGCCGCCGGCGACCGGGATCGCCGACATGAACCAGACGACGAGCGTCATGAGGACGATGATCTTGCCCGCGCCCTTGACGAACGCCCAGGCGCGCATCCACGTGTTCTTCACCGTGACGAGGATCCGCGGCATCTGATAGGCCGGGAGGACGAGCATGAGCGGAGCGTCGGCGGCGTCCTTGTTGAGGAAGGGCTTGAGGACGAGGGCCGCGACGACGACGAGGACGAGGGAGAACACGTACATCGCGAAGATCACCGTGCCCGCATTGTCGGGGAAGAAGATCCTCGCGATCATGAGGTAGATCGTGAGGCGCGCGGCGCACGAGGTGTAGGGCGTGATGAGCGCGGTGATGAGTCGCTGGCGCGCGTTCGGGAGCGTCCGGATCGCGGCGAGCGACGGGAGGTTGCAGCCGAAGCCCATGATGAGCGGCATGATGACGCGCCCGTCGAGGCCGATCGCCCGCATGACGCGGTCGCCGAGGAACGCGGCCCTCGCCATGTAGCCGGAGTCCTCGAGGATCGAGATCATGAGGAAGATGACGAACATCAGCGGGAGGAACGAGGCGACGACGCCGAGCCCCGTGCAGATGCCGCCGACGAGGATCCCGTGGAGCCACGTGTGCTCCCACCCGAGGGCGCCCAGGCCCGCGTTGACGAGGTTCGCGAGCGAGACGGCGCCCGCGTCCTCCGAGGTGAAGAGCGAATCGAAGAAGTCCTGGACCGGACCGACCCATTCGCCGGCAACCTTGAAGAGGAGCCACATGAGGCCGAAGAAGACGGGGATCCCGACGACCGGATGGAGGAGGAGGCGGTCGATCTTGTCCGAGCGCGACATCCTCGCCTGATCGGCGCGGGCGCCGAAGGCGCCGGACTCGACGCCCTCGACCCAGGTGAAGAGGTCGTCGGCCTCGGCGAGGGCGTCCCTGCGCTTGACCGACGCGGCGACGGCGGCCGCGGAGGAGTCGGGTGCGGGCTCGCGCATCTGGCAGTCGTATCCACGACCGCACCCGCAGTCGCCGGCCGGATCGAGCAGGTCGGCGTTCGTCCGCGGGTCAGCGGCGCGCTCGGCGGCGCCTAGGGCGGCGGTCGGGTTGTAGCCGGGGGCCGAGGGGTCGGGCTCGATCCCCTGGACGCGCGGGCGGGTCCGCAGGGCGGCGCGCACCATGTCGTCGAGCCCCTCGACGCCCTTGTGCGAGCGCGGATCGATCGCCATCACCGGGATGCCGAGCGTCTTCGCCAGGGCCGCGACGTCGAGGGCCTCGCCCTCGTGGGCGGTGACGTCGGAGAGCGTCACGACCGCGGCGACCGGACGGCCCGTGCGGGCGACCTGGCCGAGGAGGTAGAGGGAGCGAGTGAGCGCCGTCGCGTCGAGGACGACGAGGGCGAGGTCGATGCTCCGACCGCGGGTCGGATCCGTGAAGGACCCGGGGGCTCCGGCGAGGGTGTCGACGACGACCTGCTCGTCGAGGGAGTTCGCGATGAGCGAGTAGGTGCCCGGAAGGTCGAGGACGCGCGCGCCGATCGACGCCCAGGCGCCGCTCATCACCTCGACGGTGGTGCCCGGCGCGTTGACGACGGCCTGGCGGGCGCCGGTGACAAGGTTGAAGAGCGTCGACTTCCCGACGTTGGGGTTGCCGACGAGGACGATCGTCGGGGCGACGGCGAGGCGGGCGGAGTGCTCGATCGGGCGCGGATCGGCGAGGGCGGTGGCGCCGGAGCGGAACGGGCCGGAGGAGGAGGGGACGGAGGGGGCGCACTTCGGGCAGCTCATGCGGCCACCTCCACGTCGATGCGCTTGGCCGACTTCGCGTCGACGGCGACGCGCGTGCCCGCGATGTTGAGGACGACCCCTCCGAAGGCGGCGCGGTTGGCGACGTAGAACTCCGTGCCCGGCCTCAGGCCAAGTTCCTGGAGGCGGAGCCGGAATGCGGGCTCGACGTCGATTCGGGTGAGTCTTCCCCGACTGTTCCTCGGGCACTTCGAAAGCAGCACGCAGGGGAGCCTACCCTAATGGGAACGAGAAAGCCCTTCGGACGAATCGCAGGATCCGCGCACGAATCCGGCCGCTCGTCACACCTCTTTCGCCGCCCACCCCGCCCCATTGGAGAACGCGATCCCGTCCCCGCGCACGACGACGTGCTCCCACCGGGTCGAGATCCCCCTCGTTCTCCCCCAGGCGTCCAAGCGAACAGCGTCGACGCAGCCCTCACCGGCGACAAGAAGGGCCGTCGAAAGGACCTCCGCCATGACTCCCGACGCGCAGATCACACTCGCCTGAAGAACGCCCGATTCGCTCGGCCGCCCCGTCCTCGGATCGAAAGTCTCATGAGCGAGCGCCTCCGGGAGCGACCGACCAGCGTCGAACGATACGGGCGCGTAGTCACCCGACGTCGACAGAGACGATGAGGAGGCGAGCTCGACGCTGCCCGCCCACTCGTTCTCCGCCGCGCCCGGCTCCCGCAGGCCGACCGTCCACGGTCTCCCGTCCCAACGACGCCCGAAAGCGGCGATGGACGATGTGCCGAGAGAGACGAGAACCCCTTCAGCCCCCACCTCCACGACCGCGTCGCGCACCGCGTCGGCAGTCGCCCCCTTCGCGATGGCGCCGAGGTCGAGCGCCGGCCCCCTCGACGGTACAATTCCCTCGTTCGCGGCCCGCACAAGACGCCAGCGAGCGGCCTCGTCGCGTTCCAGGAGCGCCGGATCGCACGAGCGAACCGCCCCGTCGATCTCCTCCTGGGAGGGGGCCGCGGGCACGCGCCCGTTCGCGAGGAAGGACCTTCGAGCGCCCTTGACGTCCCACAGTCGCACAGGCGCCCCCGCCAGCGGGGTGAAGGCCCCGCTGGTCGCCTCCGACAGCACAACGGAATCGAGGAGCAACGAATCCGTACGCGGATCGACTTCGCACCACCCCTCGCCGGAGTTGATCCGTGAGACGTCCGAGTCCGAGCGGAAGACGGACCACAGCGCTTCGCATTCGGCGACCAGTCGGCACGCTCTGCGCGTGATGCGCGAGAGATCCCCGCCTACTCCGATGAGGTCAACACGCGTGCCCATCGCGGGAAAGGACACTCGCCAGGAACGCGCGCCCCCGCCCTCGCCGACCTCGAATTCGACGAGCGGACGCTCCCCCACCGCTAGCGGTCCGTCCCGCCGAGGTCCTTGTCGAGATCCGTGTCCCCGAGGTGGGTCGACTCCTCCAGCCCCGGGATCTCCACGCCGTTCGCCGCCGAGTCGTCGACCCCCTGGGCCGCGGAGATCGCCCGGATCGCGGCCTGGATGAACTGGCGGTGCGCGACGGTCGCGCCCGACACGACATCGACCTTCGCGGGATCGTCCTTCTCGGTGAGCTCCTGCGAGTAGCGCGCAAAGGATTCGACGGCCCTCTGCGCCTTCTCGTAGTAGTCCTCGTTGAAGACCTCCCCGGAGGAGCTCTTCCCGTAGTCGGCGTCCTTGTCCGCTCCGTTCGCCTGGAGGGTCTCGTAGCTCGTGCTCGTGATGTCGCCGCCCTCGACCGTGATCGTGATGACCCCGATCGCCCCCTGATCGTCCGCGTTCGAACGGCCCTTCCACTCCCCGTCCTTCATCGGCACGCTCATGTCAACGCCCGGCGAGGAGGCGCATGCGGCGAGCATCATCGCGCCGAGTCCCACGATCCCGGCCCTCAGGGCCCCGCGCTTCGCGTTCATCGCAGATCCACCTTGCTCTTCCCCGTTCCCGACTCGGGCCCCTCGTCGTGCGCATCGAAATCGTGCCACGTCTCCTTGAAGATGCGCCCGTGATCGAGGGCGATCTCGCGCTGGCCCCGGCCGGCGACCAGGGCGTCGTGCGTGACGACCATGAGGGTCGTCCCCTCCTCGTGGAGTCGCCCGAACAGGTCGAGGACGATCCTCTCGTTCGTCTCATCGAGGTTGCCGGTCGGCTCATCGGCGAGGATGAGCTTCGGGTAGTTGATGAGCGCGCGCGCCACACACACCCTCTGCTGCTCGCCGCCGGAGAGCTGACGGGGCAAATGGGTGGCGCGATCGGCGAGGCCCACCCTGTCGAGGGCCTCCATCGCCTCCTTCTCATCGGGCATCGAGTGGTAGTACTGGGCGACCATGATGTTCTCCAGCGCAGTGAGATGCCCGATGAGGTGGAACTGCTGGAAGACGAGCCCGATCGTGGAGCGGCGGATCTCCGTGAGCTCGTCCCCCGTGAGATCCGAGATGTCCTGGCCGTCGAGACGGACCCGCCCCTTGGACGCGGTGTCCATGCACCCGACGATGTTCATCAGGGTCGTCTTGCCCGATCCGGAGGGCCCGACGATGGAGACCCATTCCCCGCGCCCGATGGTCAAGGAAACGTCGTCGAGCGCGTGGAGGTCGCCGTAGATCTTCGAGACCCCCTCCAGATCGAGGAGGGGCGTCGGCATCGTGTCGGTCATGGTTCTTCCTTCATTCTCCGCGTAGGACGAGGGCGGGGTCGACGGCGGCGGCTCGGCGCACCGGGGGCAGGCAGGCGAGGACGGCGACGGCCACGGATGCGAGGACCGTAATGAGAGCGATCAACGGAGGAAGGGCGATGCTCCGGTGGAACACGTTGTAGCTGATCCCCGAGGCGAGACCGTACCCGAGGACGACGCCGATCAGACCACCGATCAGACCGAGGAGCACGCCTTCGCCGATGAATTCGAGGGCGATGGAGCGCGAAGTCGCGCCCAGGGCCTTGCGCAGGCCGATCTCGTTGCGCCTCTCGGCGACGATGGCGACCATCGTCGTGGACACCCCGATCAGGGTGAGGACGAGGACGATGCCGGCGATGATGACGAGCAGGGAGCGCAGCATCGAGATGACGCCGGAGTCGGATTGCGCGAGGCGCTTGACGGCCTGCGCCGACACTCCGGGCACGGAGTCGTTGATGGCCGCGACGACGCTCTCCAGGACCGGGCCCTCGACAGCGATCGAGTACTCCGCGACCGTCGCGCGCGCCTCGACGCCGGTCAGGGCGGAGATCGCCTGCGAGGTCATGTACATGTAGGAGTCCTGCGTACCCCCGGTCTTGAGGACCCCGGATACGGTGAAGTCGACGCTCGTCTTCGCCTCGACCCCGCCGGACTGGGCGTGCTCGTCCGCCTCCTCGAGGCGGACGACGGAGATCCTCTTCCCGGCCGAAGCGCCGATCGTGTCCGCGATCTCCTCGCCGATCAGCACTTCGTCGGGTCCTTGCGGCCACTCCCCCTCGACGTACCAGTACGGGTTCATCGCGCGCACCGACTCCAGATCGGCTCCCGCGGCGACATAGGGCCGATCGTTGACGGTGACCGCCTCGTAGTCGAAGGCCGCCGAACCGACGAGGGCGCCCTTCGGCACGAACCCCGGGATCTTCTTGAGGGACTCACCGCTCATGGAATCGTTCCCCGAAACCGGGGAGACCACGAGGTTCGCTCCGTAGGAGCGGACCTCTCGGGCGAGCTGAGCGGGGACTTCCAGAGCAATGGTCGCCAGGCCCGACAGGGTCGTGGCACCGATGGCGACGGCCAGAACGGCGATGAGGACGCGAGAGCGCCTCCTCAGGATTGACGAGGAGACCATCCGCCAGAACATCGTGCGGCGCTTCATCTCTCTCACCTTCCGTGAAGGACTTCTGCGGCATTGAGCCGCAGAAGGTAGCGGATGGCCGGGATCGAGGCACTGAGGACGACGAGCAGGACGAGGAGCGACACGAGCACCAGGACGACCGGAGTGAAGGAGATCGAGGCGCCGAACACGATCTGCCCGATGACCTGCGCGAGTCCGATCCCGCCCCCGTAGCCGAGGGCCCCTCCGACGAGGCCGACCAGAGCGATCTCGCTGAGGTGCAGAGCGATGATCGAATGGTTCTTCGCTCCGATCGCCTTCATCAGACCGATCTCCCCGGAGCGCTCCATGACGTTCGCGGTGACGAGATTCGCGATGGCCAGCGCGGAGGCGACGAGGGCGAGGACGGTGACAAGGAGCATGAGGAGCTGAGTCTTCTCCAAAATGGTCCCTTCCGACTCGGCGACCTGCCGCACGGGCCTGGCCACGGAGTCGGTCATGACCTCTTCGATCTGGTAGGCGATGGAGGAGACGTAGGCGGTGCAGTACCAGGTCTCGCGCTCGGACACGGACAGGGACTCCGGGTTCTTCGCCGCCTTCCGCGCCAGGTCGTTATCCGGGGTCGTCAGGGCGGACACCTCGACCGAGCCGACGGCTCCGGGCTCTCCGAGAAGCTCCTGGGCGATGGCCAGGTTCGTGTAGACCCCGGAATCGGCCTCGTCGCCCGATTCGAAGATCCCGCGGATCGTCACCTCGACGGAGCGCCCGTCTCTGCTCAGGGTCACAGGATCGCCGATCGCAAGTCCGTGAGCCTCGGCGTAGCCTTCACCGACCATCGCGCCCTCCGGGTCCTCGTCTCCGATCCACTGCCCGGTGACCGTCCACCAGGCCCGCAACTTGTCGAGGCCGGTATTGAGCGTCTCTTCGGTCTCCAGGTCGAGGTGGTGATCGAACCAGGTTCCGGTGACCTCGACGGGCTCCCCCGAGGGGCCGACGGCGTCGACGGAGAGCAGCGGGGCGAAGTCGAGGATGTTGTACGTCCAGAAGATCGTCTTGATCCGGCCGAGCTCGTCCTCGCGGAGGAAGGACTGCGAGGGGGGCTGAGCGCCGTAGAGATCCTGGAGGACCGCCGCGCCTCGGGGCCTCACGACGATGTTCGCGCCGTAGGACTTCAATTCCTGATTGACCTTGTCCCCGACGTCGAACATCACCGAGAGCATCGACGTGGCCACGGCGGCGCCGAGGGCGACCGTCACAGCGATGAGGAGGTGTCGGTCGCCCCTGCGCGCCAGAGCCCCCGCCAGCATTCTCAGGAACATGCGATCAGATCCTCTCCCTCGTGGGGTCGGAGATGAGAAGGCTCATGCGAAGACGCTCGCATTCGCCTCGAGGACCGACAGCGGGACCGTCAGCGTCCCGTTGGAAACCTCGTACTCGATCGGGATGGGATTGCAGCCGCCCTTGAATCCGATCGTTGCGATGTTCATTGCGACTTCGCAGAGCTTGCAGATGATCTTCCCGTCCTTCTCGTAGTAGCCGGTCGGCCCACAGATCTCACAGGCATCGAGGCCGACGCCGAACGAGGCGCCTGCCTTCTGAATGACGATGAAGCGGACTTCGACCCCCGAAGACGTCGTGTACGCGTAGCGGTGGAGATGGCCGTCGGAGATGTCCGCGATGTTGATGACCGCGCGCTCCTCGACGACGGAGTAGGACTCCGGTTCGGAGAGTTCGACCTCGGCGGAGCCGACGACGACGCCGAGGGTGATCAGCAGCGCGCCGCACAGGTAGCCGCCCGCCGCCGCCCCGGCCATCGTCTTCCAGACGCGTGCGCGGGCGCGGTAGAGGCGCCCCTCGGCGGGGTTGGAGCCCTCTCGGGGCAAGGATCGTCCTTCGCGGACGACGAGGGCGGCGACGAGGAGGAGAACGCACATCGCGCCGATCGGGAAGACGGACTCGTGGTTGATGAGCCAGGAGAGCACGGTGAAAGCCTCGTTCGACATCGAAATAACCCTTTGCGCCTGAAGGATGCGCACGACGAGCATGATGTGAGTAAGGGCGAGGACGGTCACAACGAGGGCGGTCGGCCAGATCCTGCGTCGACCGAGGGAGACGATCTTCCAAGAGAGGGCGCCGAGGACGAAGGGGAGGAGCCAACCGAGAACGTAGCCGACGAGAGCGAGCATCGTACTCGTCGCGAAGACCTCGATTCCCCGGGGGAACATCATGACCACCTGAGCCATCGCCGTGGGCGCGGCGCGGAAGACGATGAGCGCCAGATAGGCGCTCATCGCGAGGAGAATGGCGGAATCGAGGCGCGCGGTCGGCGGGCGTCTCGCCCGAACGGCCAAGAGCGAGACGAAAGCGATCGCGAGAAGGACGGCGATGGGAAGCGTCCACAAGGCGACCGTTTGACGATTGACCGCGCGCGGCGCGAGGGTGTTGACGAGGGTGAGGACGAAGGCGGAGAAGAGCCCGGCGCCGATGCCGATGCCGATCGCCCATCTCCGAGCGGCTCTGCCGGATCTGCCGCGTTCGCACGCCGGCAACGCGCCAATGGCCGCTCCCGCGGCGAGGGCGGCGAGGAGCAGCGCGAGGCTCGCCTGGCTCATCTGTTCGATCATCGTTCATCCTCATTCTCGTCATCGCGGCGCGGAGGCGCCGGCGTCATCACGAGGGCACGACGACGGGCCGGAGTGCGCCTCCGGCCCGTCGTCACAGGGTCACCATTCGACAGCGGAGGGATCCCACTTCCAATCCTTGAACTCCGCGACGATCGGCTCGGTCCAGAACCGCCCCTTGACGCCCGTGGTCTCGTCGGTGTGGAGGAGCCAGCCGTTCTCCTCAGGGGAATGGACGATGAACTGAACCGTGTAGGTGCCGGCGTCGAGCTTCGGGAGGTTGAGGCCGTAGTGCGGGCCGTCGGAGGCGTTCATCGGCATGAAGGTCCCCTCGAGTACGGCGTTACCGTCGGCGCCGAGAATCTTGTAGTCGACCTTGAGGCCCGGGATGAAGTCGCCGACGCCGTAGCCGAGCTCGTTGCCTTCGACGGCGGAGATGTCGGCCTCGATGTGCATCGAGGAGTCCTTGGCGGGGGTCTGGACCTGGGGCTCCATGTCGACCGGCTGGAAGTAGACTCCGGAGATCTTCAGGGGGCCGGAGAAGACGTCGTCGCCGAGGGGGAATTCGTCGAAACCGGCGCCCTCGCCGGGCGCGGCGGCTTCGCTGGACTGAGCGGCCATTTCTGCGGGCTTCGCGGTCTGTCCGCTCTGGGAGGAGCATGCCGAGAGGCCGGTCATCAGGGCGACGGCCGCGACGGCCGCGCCGATGGTGCTGAGTGAGCGCTTCATGAATCAAACTCCATGTCGGTGTGGGATGGTTCGACGGTTCGTCACTTCTCGGGGAGCGCGCGGCGCATGCGGCGCCTCCCCCAGAGGTACAGGCCGACGATGATGATGAGAACCACTGCCTGTGCGGAGAGGTTCTCCACTCGGGGGTAGATCCCCAAGAGGTCGATGGTCGGGAGGCCGCTGAGGGGCGTCAGGGGCAGGACGTCTGCCTCCTGGAGCTCCTTGATGCCCGATCCGGTGAAGGTGACGGCCATGACCGCCAACAGGAGCGATGTGACCGCGAAGAAGGGGCGCAGTGGAATCCTCAGGGCGGCGAATTGGATGAGGAAGTAGACCACGGCGAGGATGGCGAGGCCGACGCCCATGCCGATCCACACGTATCCGACAGCCGCGCCCGCATGGGAGATGACCGGCACGTAGAAAAGGATCGTCTCTGCCCCCTCACGAAGGACCGCGAGGAATGCGATGGCGGCCAGGCCGAGGAGGGAGCCGTGGTTGAGAGAGGCGTCCGTCTGATCCTTGATGTAGCGGTCCCAGGCTTCGTTGGAGGACTTGGAGACCATCCAGTTCGAGACCCAGATGAGCATGGCGACCGCGAAGAGGGCGGCGACCCCTTCGAGGAGTTCCTGATTGGCGCCCGCGAGATTCGCGAACGCAGAGAAGAGGACGGCGAGGACCGCGGAGGCGACGAGGGCGAGGGCGACTCCAATCCATACGACCTTCGACTTGTCCTTGTGCCCGGCCTTGGCGAGATAGGCGAGGATCGCGGCGACGACGAGGATCGCCTCCATGCCCTCCCGGAGGATGACGAGGAGCGAGGGGAGGAAGCCCGACAGCCAGGGGCTCGTGGGGGCAGTCGCTTCGCCGACGTAGCCGTCGAGGGTGTTGGCGTCCTCGCGCAGGTAGTTCTTGAGATCGGCGATGTGCTGGGCGACGGCGGCGTCATCGCGATCACTCATCGCCTTCTTGACGAGGGAGAACTCCATCTCGACAGTGGAAACCCGATTCCCCGAGATGCGGGCCATGACCTGCTTCTCGAAACCAAGGGTCTCATAGCGCCGGTAGTAGGCGGTGTTCACCCCGTCCTTGCCCACCTCGATGTCTCCGCCCAGATAGGCCTTCTCGGCCTCATCGAGGATCTCACCCATCTCCTTCGCGACGCGCCCCCAGGCTCCTGGGCTGTAATCGCTCGAAGCGGCGGCCGCTCGAACACCGTCGAGGGTGTTGGCGTCCTCGCGCAGGTAGTTCTTGAGATCGGCGATGTGCTGGGCGACGGCGGCGTCATCGCGATCACTCATCGCCTTCTTGACGAGGGAGAACTCCATCTCGACGGTGGAAACCCGATTCCCCGAGATGCGGGCCATGACCTGCTTCTCGAAACCAAGGGTCTCATAGCGCCGGTAGTAGGCGGTGTTCACCCCGTCCTTGCCCGCCTCGATGTCTCCGCCCAGATAGGCCTTCTCGGCCTCATCGAGGATCTCACCCATCTCCTTCGCGACCGCGCCCCAGCCGGAGTCAGCGCCCTCGGCTCGTGCAGCGGCCGGCGCGAGGACCCCGATGAGAAGGGCGAGGATGAAGGGGGCGAGGAGGATCCAGGGGCGCCTCGTCAGTGCTGTCGTCGAGGATATCGATGCGCTCACCCGCGTTCCTCCAAAGTTCCGCTCGTCGGTGTTGTGTTGATAAGGGCGAACGGGAAGTTGACTCACCCGAAAGCGCCGACGTTAGCTTAGTCTAACCTCAATAAATTCAGAATAGCCTATGAAAGAGTTATCAAATTGAGATCTTCGCAGGCGGGAGCGCCTCGGCTCGGGGAGCCCCGACGCAGAGGACCCCACTGTCCATCGTCATCACACGATCGGCGAAACGGACCGCCTCGTCCTCGTGCGTCACCACGAGCACCGCCGCGCCCTCGTCCGCCGCCCGCCGGAGCATCCTCAGCACCACCTGGGCGTTCCCCGCATCCAGCCCCGCAGTCGGTTCGTCGGCGAGAACCGTCTCCGGTCGCATCACTAGCGCTCGCGCCACCGCCATCCGACGCAGTTCCCCTCCCGAAAGCTCATTGGGACGAGCATCGGCCAGAGCCACCAGATCAACGCCCTCCAGCAGCGCCTCCGCCCGCTCACGGATTCCCTCTCCCTCGACTCGTGACCGGATGATTGACGGGAGGAGAACGTTCTCCACCACCGATAGGCTGCGCAGCGCGGTATGCCCCTGAGGGATCACGCCGATCCTCTCGTTGCGCAGCGATGCGGCCTCGGCATCCGGAAGGGCGTAAAGATCCTCGCCGTCGATCAGGACGACTCCCTCCGTCGGCGCGAGGATCCCCGCCAACATCGACAACAGCGTGCTCTTACCACTTCCCGAACGCCCGCGAATCACCAGCAGCTCGCCGGGGACCAGGCGAAGATCCACGGGCTCGACCGCCGTAAACATCGCTCCTCCCCGCGCACGCGGGAAGTCCTTCCTCACGCCCTTCGTTTCAAGAGTCATGTCATTCCCCTTCCCTGAGGACGAGACCCGCGTCCATCGCGCCGATACGACGAATCGAGATCCACCCCGCGACCCCCGCTGCGGCCAGGGCGACGAGGAGCGCGGCGAGGGCGACGAGCGCCGACTCCAACGGCCCTGGCATGAGGAACCCGATGCCGAGCAGTTGACCGACCAGCACCCGGAAGGCCGAGAGCAGAACCCCCGACACGACGACGCCCGCGAGCGCACCGGTCAGATCGACAGACGCGGACTCTGCGAGGACGAGGAGCCTGAGCCGTGAACGACTCATTCCCATCGCCCTGAGGAGGGCGAACTCACGAGCCCGTTCATGAATCATCATCGTGAACACGAGGACGCTCATCCCCGATCCGACCGCCCATACGACCCCCACGAGCAGCGCGACCGCGCGCGACGTCCGCACGAGCGTCTCCGAGATCCCTGAGACCATGCTCTTCGCCGTCGAAACGGAGACCCCGTCCACGCTCTCACGGATCCGCTGGGCGACCGCCTCCGCATTCTCGCCGTCGGCGACGCGGACGAGGACCGACGACACGACGCTCCCCGGATCGGCGTCCCGATACTTGTTCAGCCCCTTCTCCAACGAGGCCGCCATGAGGCTCCTCCCCGTGTCGAAGTTCGCGTACACGGCATTGTCGAGGGTCGAGCCCGTCGGATCGAACTGACCGACGACTCTGAGAGTCCGACCGTAGATCTTGAAGGATCCGTCAACCGGTACGGCGACGTTCGCTCCCACGAGAACGTCCATCTCGCCGATCTCCACGCTGCCCGTCGTGTCGGCGATCCACGGTTGAATGGCGAAGTCCGTGTCCGGATCGAAGGCGATGACCTGATACCTCCCCGAGCAGCAGCTCGCCCTCGCGGATGCGAGAAAGATCTGGGGGGACGCCTTCTCCACGCCGGCGACCTCCCGGACCCGCGCAACGACCCCCGCATCCATGTAGAAATATCCCGGCTCGGCCTCGAGGAGGAAGGTCCGGGCGTCGAAGTCCCCACCGGCATCGCTCGGCGTGACGAGCACATCGGCTCCGAGACGCGCCTCCACCGTCGCCAGGCCTCCGCGGATCCCCTGCACGAGGACGGTTCCCCCGAAGACGGCCGAGGCCATGAGCGCCGCGAAGACGAACAGCGCGAAGGTGCGCATCGGACACGCGCGCAGATTGCGAAGGGGCAGCGCCCTCATCGAAAGCATGGTCCCGTCTCTTTCCTATGTCGTCAGCAGCATCGAGTCGTCCGCGGCGCGCAACAGCCTCGGAAGAGCGACCTTCGCTCCGAGCCAGGCGACGAGAAGGCTCATCGCGATCGCCGCTGCGGCGAGCGCGGCAAGGTTGCCCGGAGCGACGAGTTCGCCCTTCATGGGCGCGACGCCGATGAGGGCCGCCATCCCTGCCGCCACGAGCGCCCCGAGCAGAGCCCCCGAGGCGTGGACCAGGAGCGTCTCCCACAACAGGACGCGCTCGACGAGGACCCTCGAGGCCCCGAGGATCCTCCATACGTTCGCCTCGCGGCGCCTCTCGTTGAACAGGGCCGACTGGGCGACGACGAGCGCCCCGAGCAGGATCAGCCACGTCAGTGCCGCGGCCCCGGCGAGAATCGACGAATGCGCGGACATCGACGAGGCGGTTCCGGCGAGCGCCTCCTCCGAATGGACGGCCGTCACGCGTCGGACGTAGAGGTTGATCCAGTTCGTCACCGACTCCGCGTCCGAGCGCTCCTTGAGTCGCAGAAGCGCGACCGAGTAGTCCGCATGCGGGTCGACAGAGGCGAAGGACTCGTCACCCGCCGCGACCGCGGCCGAGATCACCCGCTCGAGGGAGTCAATCGGCACGAACACCGCCTTGTCCAACTCGGTGCCGGTCCTCTCGAGATGAGAGTCGACCGGCCACTCCTCGCCGAAGAGGGTCACAGCTCCCGCCTCCGACACCGCAGCATCGGCGCCCACCGCGACGGTCCCCTCCGGCACCGTGTGATCGGCCCCCTCGCGCAGCCAAGGCGCGACGACGAAGTCGGAGAGCGGATCAAAACCGATGATCCAGACGGGTTCTCCCCCACCGCTCGTGTCCGACAGGTAGAGCTGATAGGCGATGCGATCGATGTCCTCGTTGGAACTCAGACGCGACAGACTCGAGCGCTCCTTGTGGAAAAGGACGGGGCTGCCGACCATCTGGACGCAGGACTTGTCGAGCTGCAGGAAACCCGCCGAGGGGTAGACGACGACGTCCGCGCCCAATCTGTCTCGAGCGAGGGAGAGCTCCGCCCTCGTCGACTGCACGAGGAGCAGACCCGTCAGAGCGCAGGCGGCCTGCGCGAACACGAGTACCACGAGGATCATCGTCCGCAGCGGGTGCGCCCTCGCGCTCTTCAGCGGGAGGGCGCTCAGCGAAAGACGGCCGCGCCTCATCGGTCGGCGCCTCCCGCCCTCGTATCGAGCCACAGAGCCGGGCGAACCCCGTAGGTCGCATCGGCGGCGGCGCCAGACCCATGACGGACGCCCTCACGGTCGATGTACTGCGCCGTGAAGTCGTAGGTGCCCGGGGAGCGCAACCACCAGTCAGCGTACCCCTCTTCGTTAGCGGGCAAATCGTCGGCCACGACCGCCGCAGACAGGGCGGCCGAACCGAGGCTGGCGCGCTCAACGGCGTCGGAGATGTAGATCGAGGCCTCGGTCTCACTCAGTGCGAAGACCCGGTCCCTCGTCGTGGGACCCGCGGCGGTGCCGGTCGCGGACTGCGGGGTGTTGGGGATCTCGACCGTCGGAACGAGGCAGAGTTCCTTCTCGCTGAAGGCCGTTGCGAGGAAGTCCGAGTTCATCCATCTCCTGAGGTCGGAGTGCTCCCAGGTGACGGGCTCGAAGGGGACGCGATGGTAGGGGGCGGCGTCGAGGGAGTCGCGGCTGAGCAGCAGTAGTCTCTCATCGATCCTGTCGAGGACGATCCAGTGGATCGGCTCCGGCCCGTTCGCGGCATCGCCGTCCTGTTCAAAGGCGCCGAACTCGATGAGCTCCCCCTTCTTCACCGAACGATAGGGAAGAGCGGGGTCGGCTTCGATCATCGCGCGAAGGCGCTCGGCCGAGTCGGCATATCCGCCGAGGTGCGAATAGGCGTCGTAGGCGCCCTCGTGCTCACCGGCCTTCTCAAGGCGGAGGGCCTCCCGATAGGCGGCCCCCATCCGAAGGGAGTGGATCCAGAAGAGGGCGAGCACGAGGGCGAGCAGCGCGGCACCGACGACGATCACACACCGTTTCCCCCTCGTGAGAGAGGCGGGAAGCGCGATGGCACGCGCCCTCACCTCAGGCGACGACCTGCTTGCCGCGCTTCGCCGAGATGGTGAGCGCCCCGGCGCCGGACAGGGCGATAAGAACCGTCATCACCCTGGTGAAGGGCTGGAAGACGGTGTAGCAGCGCATATTCTTCATCATGCACATAGGGCAGATTCCGCCGGGGACGAAGAAGAGGACAACGCTCGCGATGACGGCGAGGAACTGAAGACCAATTCTCATGCCCTTGTTCTTCACGAAAGCGGCAGAACCGAAGAGGGCGACGAGGCCGACCCCTCCCGCAGCGACCGTGTTCTGACACTGGTGACAGTGCATCCAGGTGCCGTCCTCGCGGCGGTGACAGGCGGTGAAGACCGTCGTGACCCCAAGAGCGAGGAGGAGGCTCAAGGCTGCTGGGGCGACGGCGAGCGCCAGATTCTTCTTCGACACGGGTTCGCTCCTCTGTTCTTTGGCGGGCGCACATATCTGATGAGGTTGGACAGATATAGTTAAGGACACCCTTATCTAAATTGTCAATCCGCGCGCACGTCCGGACCACGGATCTCCGATCGTGAGACTCCGGAAGCCGGAAGCATCCCAGAGCGCCCGCCATGCGCGATAATCGAGCGGAAACAGACAGGAGGGCGACGCCGCCCGATCCCGCACGCCCCCGCCCGATCCCGCACGCCGATGCCGCCCCCGAGGAGTTCTCAGTCCTCGCAGCCGCCTTCACACCATCGACCACCGCAGTCGCAGGTTCGCTCCCCCTCTCGGCCCTCTTCGACCTCCTCCCGCTCGCCCTCTTCTTCGTCATGCTCGGAGTCTTCAAGATCGCGACGCACTGGCGCGCACTCGGCTCCCTCGCCGTCGCCCTCCTCATCGCGGCCTTCGGATTCAAGATGCCTCTCGGCCTCGCGGCCCTCGCCCCGACTCAGGGCCTCACCTTCGGCTTACTCGTCATCTGCTACATCGTCGTGGCGGCGGTCTGGCTCTATAACCTCCCCGCAGCCCTCAAGGCGACCGACCTCAAGATCCCCTGGCCCGGACTCGACGGCCGACTCCTCACCCCTGCCGGCGAAGTCTCGGGCGACACGGTCCTGTCGATCTCAACCCTCGCCTCGCCCGGGACCATGCTCATCCTCGCCTCCCTCGTCGTCACGATCGTCTACTCGGTGAATCCCTCCGGCGGACGCTTCCCCTTCAGCATGTCCAAGGGCATCGCGACCCTTGGACGCACGGTGATCGGGCTGCGCATGGCGATCCTCACGATCAGCGCCGTCATGGCGCTCGCCTACACGATGAACTTCTCCGGGCAGACCGTGGCCATCGGCACCGCACTGGCCGCGACCGGCACCACCTTCGCCTTCTTCGCCCCCGTACTCGGATGGATCGGCACCGCGGTCACGGGTTCAGCGACCTCCGCGGGAGCCCGTTTCGCCTCGCTCCATTCCGCGGTCGCCGCGCAGACGGGCCTCAGCCCCCAGCTCCTCCTCTCGGTCAACGAGATCGGCGGCGGCATCGGGAAGATCGTGAGCCCGCAGAACCTCGCCATCGCGGCGACCGCGGTGAAACGAGAGGGCCTGGAACCCGAGCTTCTGCGTCGCGCGGCCCCCTATTCGATCGGTCTGCTGCTCCTCCTGTCGATCATCACGACGCTCGCCTCCGTCGGAGTGCTCGGCTTCATCATCGCAGGCTGAATCACACCGCCCCCGCCGAGGGGATCACCCGGCGGGCGTGCGCAGCGCGCCCCTCTTCTGCGCCGATCGCGGGAACGCCCTCAGGTTGAGGAGGCATTCGCGCTCAAGCGAAGCCCTCGACGCCGAGCGGGTGCGCCCCGGGCCTTGGCCCGGGGCGCACCCGCTCTCTATGCGGCGTCAGAGTCGCCCGATCACATCGTGATCAGGCCTCCTGAGATTCGGCCAGCACCGCGGCGCGGCCGGCCTCAAGGCGGGCGACCGGGACGCGGAACGGCGAGCAGGACACGTAGTCGAGCCCGACCTCGTGGAAGAAGTGGATCGACGCGGGGTCGCCGCCGTGTTCGCCGCAGACGCCGAGCTTGATGTCCGGCTTCGTCGAGCGCGCCCGAGTGACGCCCTCGCGCACGACCATGCCGACGCCGTGGACGTCGATCGACTCGAACGGCGAGACGCCGAAGATGCCCGCCTCGATGTACTGCGGGAAGAAGACGCCCTCGACGTCGTCGCGCGAGAAGCCCCACACGGTCTGCGTGAGGTCGTTCGTGCCGAACGAGAAGAAGTCCGCCTCCTCGGCGAGATCCTCGGCCGTCATGGCGGCGCGGGGGAGCTCGATCATGGCGCCGATGGTGACGCCGGAGAGGTCGACGCCGTGCTCGGCCGCGACCTCGGCGATGATGCCCTCGCCCTCCTCGCGGATGAGCTGGAGCTCGCGGACGGAGCCGACGAGCGGAACCATGATCTCCGGCTTCGGATCCAAGCCCTTGGCGACGAGCTCGGCCGCCGCCTCGCAGAGCGCGCGCATCTGGAGGGCGAAGAGGCCGGGCAGGTAGATGCCGAGGCGAACGCCGCGCAGGCCGAGCATCGGGTTCTGCTCGTGGAAGCGACGAACCTCGACGAGCATGCGCTCATCGGCCGGATCGACGGTGCCGGTCGCCTTGGCAACCGCGACCTTGATCTCGAGCTCGCCGAGAGCCGGCATGAACTCGTGGAGCGGCGGGTCGATGAGGCGAACGGTCATCGACTTGCCGTCCATGACCTCGAGCATCTCGAGGAAGTCCTGCTTCTGGAGCTTCTCGAGCTCGGCGAAGGCCGCGAGGCGCTCCTCCGACTCGGGGGCCGAGAGGATCGCGCGCTCGACGAGCGGGCGGCGGGCGCCGAGGAACATGTGCTCGGTGCGGCACAGGCCGATGCCCTCCGCGCCGAACTCGATGGAGCGGCGCGAGTCGGTCGGGGTGTCGGCGTTCGCGCGAACGTGGAGGCGACGGACTGAATCGGCGTGCGTGAGGATCTTGTCGACGGCCTTGACGAGCTCCTGCGTGCCCTCGTCGTCGCCGGCCGCGATGAGGCCGGCCTCGAGGCCGTGGGAGAGGTAGGTCGTGACGGGCGAGTCGGTGACGGGGACGTCGCCGATGAAGATCTCGCCGGTCTGGCCGTCGATGGCGATCGTGTCGTCGGCGGTGAGGACGCGGCCGCCGATGGTGACGGTGCCGGCCTCGGCGTCGATCTCGAGTGCCTCGGCGCCGCAGACGCAGGTCTTGCCCATGCCGCGGGCCACGACGGCGGCGTGCGAGGTCTTGCCGCCGCGGGCGGTGAGGACGCCCTCGGCGACGACCATGCCGGGCAGGTCGTCGGGGTTGGTCTCGCGGCGGACGAGGACGCACTTGACGCCCTTGGCGGCGAGGTCCTCGGCCTGCGCGTTGTCGAAGGCGATCTTGCCGACGGCGGCGCCCGGGGAGGCCGCCATGCCGCGGGCGACGAGTTCCTTCGAGGCCTTCGCGTCGAACTGCGGGAACATCAGCTGGGTGAGCTGATCGCCGGTGACGCGAGTGAGGGCCTCGTCGCGCGTGATGAGCTTCTCCTCGACGAGCTGGGTCGCGATGCGGAAGGCCGCGGCCGCGGTGCGCTTGCCGACGCGGGTCTGGAGCATCCAGAGCTTGCCGCGCTCGATGGTGAACTCGATGTCGCACATGTCGCGGTAGTGCGTCTCGAGCTTGCGCATGATGCCGCGGAGCTGGTCGTAGGACGCCTTGTCGATCTTCTCGAGATCGGCGAGGGAGAGGGTGTTGCGGATGCCGGCGACGACGTCCTCGCCCTGAGCGTTCTCGAGGTAGTCGCCGTAGACGCCGGAGTGGCCCGAAGAGGGGTCGCGGGTGAAGCAGACGCCCGTGCCGGAGCCGTCGCCCATGTTGCCGAAGACCATCGTGCAGATGTTGACGGCGGTGCCGAGGTCGTGGGGGATGCGCTCGCGACGGCGGTAGATGCGCGCGCGCTCGGTGTTCCACGAACGGAAGACGGCCTCGATGGCCATGTCCATCTGGACGCGCGGATCCTGCGGGAAGTCCATGCCCTTCTGCTCGGACACGATGCGCTTGTAGGTGACGACGAGGCCCTTGAGGTCGTCGGCGGTGAGCTCGGTGTCGCCCTCCACGCCGCGCTCGGCCTTGAGGGAGTCGAGGGCATCGGAGAAGAGGTCGCCGTCGATGTCGAGAACGGTCTTGCCGAACATCTGGATGAGGCGGCGGTAGGAGTCCCACGCGAAGCGCTCGTTGCCGGACTTCTCGGCGAGGCCGAGGACCGACTCGTCGTTGAGGCCGATGTTGAGGACGGTCTCCATCATGCCGGGCATCGAGAACTTCGCGCCGGAGCGGACGGAGACGAGGAGAGGATCGGCGGCATCGCCGAGGTGACGGCCCATCGAGTCCTCGACGCGGCGAAGGGCCGTCGTCACCTCGGTGGCGAGGGATTCGGGGACGACCGAGTCCTTGAGGTAGGCGCGGCACGCCTCGGTCGTGATGGTGAATCCCGGGGGAACCGGCAGGCCGAGCTTGGTCATCTCGGCGAGGTTCGCGCCCTTGCCTCCGAGCAGGTCCTTCATGGACTTGTCGCCCTCGGAGAAGTCGTACACGTACTTGACCATCGAGGTCCTCAACTTCCGTTGTCGCGAATGGTGGTCCGCCTTCGGACCGCAAGCGGAAGGATATCAAGGAAGGGACCTAAGTCACCACACAGGCTGCTCATCTCACTTTTGACATTTGTTCTGAAAGGTTCGGCGCGCCCGCGCCCGCGGGCTCCGCCCTATCGCCGGACCAACGGTTCCCCTATAGTCGTGAGCAGCCGACTCCGTCGACGAAGGACACCCAATGACTACGACAGAGCTCAACACCGAAAAGCTCGCGCAGGCGTCGAAGACCCTCGAGGATTCGACTTCCGAGCAGGCGAGCCGATCCGTCACCGATGCGGCGACGATCAACGGGTACCAGTGCTCCTCGAAATGGGGGGCCGAGGACGGCCCCGCCTCGTTCCAGGGGCGCTACACGGACTACCTCCTCTACCTCGAGCACGAGCTCGGCGTCATGCGCGACCAGCTCGACGGATTCGTCCGGGCGACGCGATCCACCGCCGAGGCCTTCAAGGAGAACGAGGAGGACACGGCCGGCGCCGCGCGGAAGATGGAGGAGAACCTCACCGAGATCTCCTCGAACACCCGCGACGTCGAGACCGACACCCGAACGGAGGCGAGCTACAAGGAGAACGAGGGCGCCGAGGCGACCGCGTTCGAGGACGCTGCCGAGAAGGCGGAGGCGGCCCGACCCGCCGTCCCCGCCGGGCCCGGGTACGCCCGCGCTGGCGGATTCCCCGTCGCGGAGTGATCCGCGCACCACCCATCGCACGATCGCGACGAAGAAATCGGAGAATCACGCATGAGCGGCGAATACAAGCGCCTGGCTGCGGTCGACGGCCTCAGCACCGACGCCTACGGCGCGGAGAGCCTCTCGGACGGCATCCGCACCGCGATCACCGAGTGCAAGGAGGCGATCTCCGCCTTCGCCGACTCCGCCGGCATGTCCGGCGACCTCGACGCCGCGATCCGCCAGTGGATCGGCGAGTTCTCGCAGCGGCTCGCGACGATGAAGTCCGAATTCGAGGCGAACACCGCCCAGGAGCGCTCCGCACGCTCGGCGATGGCGACGGCCCGCTCCGGGTTCTCCCGCCTCGCGACCGACGCGATGATCGAGTCGGAGGCCCAGTCCATCGCCAACGGCCCCGACGTCGAGGTCGGCGGACAGACGGTGAGCGCCCGCGTCTACGCCGACGAGCTCAAGCGCCGCAGGTACGCCGAACGCGACCGCGCGGCCGGCACGATCCTCACGACGATGAACTCGGACGTCTCCTCCTGCGCCCAGTCCGTCACCTGGGGCGGGGAATGGAGGGAGGACACGACCCCCGATTCGGGGGCGGGCGCCGGATACACGGGCAGCCGGTCGGCGGGGTTCGCATCGACCGCATCGGCGGGAGCCGTCGTCTCCTCCGCCGCCGTCAACACCGCGCGCCTCGCCGGCGCGGGAGTCGGCGGTGCGGTCCTCTCGACGAAGAGCACCCAGAGCCTCACGCCCGGCGTCCCGGTGAACTGGACGCGGCCCGCTCCCGGAGCCGTCGGTTCGGCGTCGAACCCGATCACCGATCCCGCGCGCCTCGCGCGCATCGACCTCCTTCGCACGCCCGTCAATCAGCGGATGACGGCGGACGGCCCGGTCGGCGGTCACCTCCCGCCCTCGACGACGAATATCGACGATCCGCGCTGGCGCGCCTACACCGGCTACGCGCCGACGACCGCCTCGGGCGCCCAGCACGCCTCGGCGGCCGGCCTCGTCGGCGGGATGCTCGGACTCGGCGGGTCCGCCCTCGCGGCGCGCGGCCTCGGCGGCGCCTCGACCTTCATCACGGGCACCGCCTCGGGATCCGCGCTCGCCCCGTCCGTCGCCTCGACGGGTCTCCTGTCCGCCCGCGCGGCCACCGCGCCCGGCTCCGCCTCCGCCTCCGCCCTGTCCGGCTCGGCGCTCTCCGCGCGCGGCGCCGCGGGCGCGGCCCTCGGTTCGAACGTCCCGGCCTCCGCGGCGGGCACTGCCGCGGGCTCGGGCGCGCGCGGCCCGATGCTCTCGGGCGCGCAGGCGGGCGCCGCCTCGCAGGCCGCGTCGGGACGGGCGACGGCCCGCGGCGCCGGCGCGTACGGTCCGGCCGGAGCCTCCCGATCCGAGGATCGCAAGCGGCGCGGCCGATCGCGCATCGGCTACGAGGTCCTCAGGCTCAACGAGGACGAGGCCGCCGCCCCGATCGACCCGAGCCCGCTCGCCTCGGGCACCGCCTCCGACCTCGCGCCCCTCGATCGGGAGGAGTCCGACCAGTGGTGAGCGCACGGATCCGAGCCGTCGGAGCCCTCGGCGCCCTCGCCCTGCTCGGCGCCCTCGTCGTCCCCGCCGCGCGGGCCGACGACACGATCAGGACCCAGCCCTTCTCCGAGGTCCTCGGCATCCCCTACCTCCACGAGCACGGACTCACGGGCGAGGGCGTGACGATCGGGATCATCGACGGACGGATCGACACGAGCATCCCCGAACTCGCGGGCTCCGACATCACGGTGCACGACGTGTGCCCCGTCGAGAACTACGAGGACGAGTCGATCACCCACGGGTCCGCGATGACCGCCCTCATCGCCTCGAAGGACTACGGGGTCGCGCCGGGGGCCAAGATCCACTTCTACACGCGCATCGGCCTGGCGACCGAGCGGCCGACCGACGAGTGCGCCGGTCATCGCGGCCTGGGCTACGCGATCAATCAGGCGATCGACGACGGCGCGGACATCATCTCGATCTCCTTCGCCGGGTTCCGCGACGACGTCGAGTACGCGCTCGCGAGGGCCGAGATGAAGGGGATCCCCGTCGTCGTCGCGTCCGGCAACGAGTCCGTCCGCAACGCGAAGGACTCCCTCGGTTCGATGAACACGACGATCGGCGTCGGCTCGACGGACGGCGACGGAGTCCACGCCGACTTCTCCAACACGGGCGAGTCCGTGACGATCTCCGCACCCGGCTTCGCGACCGTCCGGAATCTCCCGGACAACGCGATCCGCGATATGCGGGGAACGTCCGTGTCGACGGCGCTCGTCTCCGGATTCCTCGCCGTCGCCATGCAGAAGTGGCCGGACGCGACCGGCGATCAGATCATCCGTCTCCTCCTCGAGACCGCGACGCGCGGCGACGACGAGGAGCGCGACGACGTCTACGGATACGGGCTCCTCTCCCCGCAGGGACTCATCACGACCGATCCGACGAAGTTCGAGGACGCCCATCCGCTCCTCGACAAGGGCGTCGCCGAATGGCTCCCGACGAAGGATCAACTGGCGGACTACTCCGACGGGCTCGTCGATCCGACCGTCATCGACGCGAACGACGCCGACTACGTCTACCGGGGGGACAACGACGCGATCCTCGCGAACTTCCCGGAGATCACGCGCCTCGGCACCTCTCCGCGCTACCACCGCTGACAGCTCCGCCCGACGGCGGCGCGGCTCCGGCCTCGTGAGGATCGACGAGGGCGGGACCGCGCGCCTGCGGGCGGGGGATGCGCGGGCCGGCCGCCCGTTCGAGGCGGCCCGCCGTCTCCCGCGCGCGACCGGCTACTCGGCGAGGAATCGGCGGAGAGTCTCCTGATCGCTCGTCACGTCGCCCGTGTCGAGGGTGAAGGTGTAGAGAAGGGTCGAGGCCGCCTCGTCGTCGACGCTGATCCTCCACGAGGAGTAGTAGGCGCACTTCTCGTCCTCGCAGAGGTCGATCGTCCGGTCGCCGACGCGCCAGTGCGTCGCGTACGACATCATTCCGGAGAGCTCCTTCTCCGAGGCGGCGACGGTCCCGTCCTTCGCGAGCTCGAGCGTGCGCGGAGTCCCCGGGTCGACGTCGAAGTAGGTGAGCTTCTGGCCGACGACGCCGCTCACGCGGGTCGCCTCCTCGACGATCGCCGTCTTCGCGTCCTCGGAATCGGCGGCCGCGACCTGCTTCTTGTAATCCTCCTTGAGGCCGTCGCCGATGTAGGCGAGCGCGTCGATCGCCTTCTCGTTCGGACCGCCGGCCGAGGCTCCGCCCCCTTCGTCCGAGCAGGCCGTGAGGGCGCCCGCGGCGAGGAGGACGAGGGCGAGGGCGCGCGTCGCGCGGGAAGCGAGGAGGGGCATGGCGAGTCCTTCGTCTCGAGGGGTCGTCGGTCGTGCGTCGGTCGGGTGCGCGAGGGGTCGCATCAGCGGATCCTGAATTCGATGGTCGTCGATTCGCCGACGTCGATGAGGTCCCCGTCGGCGAGGGGCAGCACGAGCATGGGCGCGGCCTCGTCGACCGAGCCGTCCGCGTGGCGCAGGAGCGTCCCGTTCGCCGATCCGAGGTCCATGAGCGACCAGGCGCCCGGAGCGGTCGCGATGACTGCGCAGTGGGAGCGGGAGATCTCATGGGCGGGGCTCAGGAGGCGCAGCGTCGTCGCCGCCGGACGACCGGTGAGCGCTCGGGCGTCGGGGTCGCGGCCGATAACGACGTCGCGGCTCGCCTCGACGGGGGCGCTCCCCCCGTGGACGAGGTAGCCGACGGGCTGTCGCGCTGCGCCGACGGGGACGCGGCGCATCACCGTCTCCTCGGCCCCCGCGGCGCTGCGGAGGCGCTCGAGCATCTCCGGCGTCATCGTCTCCTCGAGGGCCTCGGGGTTGATGGGCAGGGCCGCGGGTCCGCCGAGAGGGGTCGACGGCGCGGAAGCGGCGGTCTCGGGCGGCCGCGGCGCGTCCCGATCTGGCGTCGGCGCGGGCGCGTCGCCCTCCGCTCCGAGGAGGGGCGGGCCGGGCGGGGGGCGGAGCGGGTCCGGGGCGGGCCCTTCTACCACCCTGGCCGAGCAGGCCAATAGAGAGGGGTGAGAAACTTTGGACGGCCTACGATAGACAACCA
>NZ_LS991318.1:138919-151255 GCF_900499005.1 Actinomyces culturomici | reverse complement strand
TGTTTACTTTTCAGTGAGCCGGCGCCCCCCGAGATCTACACCTCTCTATTCGTCGGCAGCGTCAGAGTGTATAAGAGACAGGGCGTGCGCGAAGCGCTCGAAGGACGAGTCGCCGGGCTCCCTGAAAGGCGGATCCTCCGGCTCGAGCGCCGCGGGCGCCGGCGCCGGGGAAGTCGGCGTCGTCAACGGCGCCGCACTCGTCGTGACCGGCGCGAGCGACGGCTCCGGCGCCCGATCGGGGAAGTCGGCGCGGGCGGAATGCTCCACGCGGACGCCGCGCGCGATATCCGCGTCCTCCGCCCGATCGGACGAGGCTCCGACGACGAGGGAGAACTCCGAATCGGCGTCCGATGCGGGCGCGGGGACCGCGCAGGGACTCGGCGCGGTCGGCGCCGGCACCGGCGCGGTTCGCTCAGGCGCGGCCGTCATGGGCGCGGCCGCAATGGGCGGGGTCGGCGGGAGCGCGACGGGCTCGACGACGGGCTCGGGCTCGTTCGGCGTCGACGGAGTCGCGGCGGGCGCGGGGACCGCGACCGCAGTCTCGTCGATGTCCGAGATCGTCGGCGGTTCCGCCTCGTCGAGGGCGCGGCCGATCCGCAGGGCGCCCGCCTCCGCCCGGTCGTCGACGACCGGCGCCCAGGCGCCGGCCCCGACCTCGTCGATGAGGAGCTCAAGGACCTGCCACTGCCCGGGATCGACCGGCCACCCCCACAGGGGCGTCGAGAATTCGCGGTCGACGGATTCTCCGAGGGCGCGTCCCCGCACCCGAGCGGCGCCGAGGACCGTGAGGTAGGCGCGCGGGCCGCCGCAGTCGAGCAGCGCGAGGGTGGCGCCCGACTGCGACGCCCGCGCGAGGAATGCCACGACGTCGCCGCGCCCCGCGAGAACGTCGTGCGCCGCCGCAGCGAGATCGGCGCCCACGAGCGCCGTTCCGAAGGGGCCCGAGACGACGACAGCGCCCGCTCCCCTGGTCGAGATCCTGCCGATCTGAAGCATCAGGCCTCCTCGTTCGCGCGGCGGGCCGTGAGGGTCGGCGCGGGGCGCACCGCGCGAACCTCCCTCTCGGAGGCGGGGGCGGGCGCGTCGGCCCCGGACGCGGTCTCCGCGCGGACGACGACAGCCGTCGCGTTGTCCTGGGTCCCGGCCGCGAGCGCGGCGTCGACCAGGCGGTTCGCGATCTCCTGCGGCTCTCCGCCGATCCCGGCGAGGCGGAGGAGCTCGGCGTCGTCGAGGACGCCGTGCACCCCGTCCGAGCAGATGAGGGCGAGGTCTCCCTCGGAGAGCGCGACGAGCGCGAAATCCGGTTCGGGGAGACCCGCGATCCCGGCGCCGAGAGCGCGGGTGACGATGTTCGCGGGCGGGCGCACGACCTCCTCGCCCGTCGCGGCGGCGAGATCGCGGGCCTCCTGGAGCGCCGAATGATCCTTCGTCAGTCGGCGTATCCCGCCAGCGCCGACGACGTACGTCCGCGAGTCGCCGATGTTGAAGGAGAGCCAAGCCGGGCCGTCCTCGCCGTCGAGGGCGAGAACGCCCGTGAGCGTCGACCCGGGCGCCGCCTGCGGATCGGTCGGATCGGCGAGGGCCGCGACCGCGAGCGCCGCCTCTTCGATCGCGGCGTCGAGATCGGAGATGTCGGGGCGCCTGGGGCCGAGCACGTCCGCACTCAGGCGCGCGCCGAGGGCGCGAACCGCACCGGCCGACGCCGCGGCGCCGCCCGCGTGACCGCCCATTCCGTCGGCGACCGCGAAGAGCGGGGGCGCGGCGAGCCACGAGTCCTCGTTCTCCGGGCGAGCCGGGCCGACATCGGTGGCGGCTCCCCATCGGGTGACGAGGACCGAGCCGAGTCTCGACAGATCCACTGGCACTCCTTCCTCGCGTCGGTCGAAAAGCTGTAGCGCAACGGGGGAGTCCCCGTCGCGATCATCTCACGGGCGCTCCCGCGCCCGCTCGGGGGGCGGGCCCGCGTTTCGCGCGCGCACTCGCGGCCCGCGCCTCACCGCCGGCGGAGCGGCGCCCCCGGCCGGGCGGCGTCTCATGCGATCGGCTCCGACCAGGCGAGCTGGGCGAGGACCCGGCCGGCGTCGCGCGAGATCACCTGCGCGCGGCCGGGAACGGCGCGCACCGGTTTGACGCGCCCGATGACCGCGCCCTCGTCCGGATTGCCCGACAGGAGGATGCCCGTCGCGCCGAACTCCCCCATCGACTGGAGGACCGGCTCGAACGCGGCGCGCGACGCGCCGCCCATCCGCCGGGCGACGACGATGTGGAGGCCGATGTCCTGGGCCTGCGCCATGAGCGGCTGGAGGACCGCCACCGGGTTCCCCGAGCGCGTCGCGACGAGGTCGTAGTCGTCGACGAGGACCCACGCCTCGGCGCCCGTCCACCACGAGCGGTTCCTCAGCTGATCGGTCGTCACCTGGTCACCGGGCAGGCGGCCGCGCAGGTAGGCGGCGAGGTCGCCGAGCTGCGACTCGGCCTCCTCGCGCGTCGTCATGTAGCCGGCGAGGTACTCCTCGGGGATCTCGCCGAGGAGCGAGCGACGGACGTCGACGGCGAAGATCTGCGCGGACTTCGGCGTGTTCGTCCGCATGATCTCGCGGGCGAGCGAGCGGAGGAAGGTCGTCTTCCCGGACTGCGCGTCGCCGTAGAGGTAGAGGTGCGACTCCTTGCGCGGATGGAGGAGGAGCGGCCCGAGCCGGGTCTCCTCGATGCCGAGGACGAGCGGGGCGACTCCGTCGACCGCCTCCGTTCCCGGCATCGCGCCGAGGGCGTCGAGCCCGATGCGCGTCGGGAGGAGGCGGAGCTTCGGGCCTGGCCCGGCGGGCATCGCCCGCCGGATCGCCGCGATCGTCGACTCGACGCCGGCCGCGAGGGTCTTCGGATCGTGGTCGCCGTCGGCGCGCGGCAGTGCGACGAGGACGTGGTGCCCGTCGACGTCGATGCCGCGACCGGGCCGCCCCTCGGGAATGCCCTGCTGGACGCGGCGGTCGATCTGCGAATCGGAGGCGTCGCCGAGGCGGAGCTCGAGCTTCGAGCCGATGAGATCGCGGACCTGCTGGCGGAAGTCCATCCACCGCTGGGCGCTCGCGATGAGATGGACGCCGAAGGTGAGGGCGCGGGCGAGGAGCTGCTGGACGCGGGCGTCGAGCCCTTCGAAGTCGGCCCGAAGCGCGCCCCAGCCGTCGACGACGAGGAACACGTCCCCGTAGCCGTCGTCGAATCGGCCCTGGGCCCGCCCCCGCCGGTAGGTGGCGATGGAGTCGATCCGATTCGCCCGGAAGTACTTCTCCCGGTCGGCGATGATCCCCTCGATCTCGGCGACCATCCGGTTGACCGACTCCTCGCGGTCGCGGGTCGCGACTCCCGCGATGTGCGGCGCGTCCTCGAGGGCGGCGAAGGCCCCTCCGCCGAAGTCCATGACGTAGAACTGGACTTCCTGCGGCGTCCTCGTGAGGGAGAGCGACTGGACGACCGTCCTCAGCGCCGTCGACTTGCCGGTGAGGGGGCCGCCGACGACGGCCATGTGGCCGCCCGCTCCGCCGAAGTCGAACTCGAGGATCTCCCGCCGCTGCTCGAGGGGGAGGTCGACGATGCCGAGCGGGATCCGTAGGCCCTCCTTCGCCCGCCACGACGGGGAGACGTACCCGAAACGCGGGTCGGCGACGAGGTCGGGCATGAGCGAGTCGAGCGTATCGGGAACGTCGAGGGGCGGCAGCCACACCTGGTGGGCGGGCACCCCCCTGCCCGCCATGCGCGCGACCGCGATGTCCATCTCCGACATGTCCGCCCAGCGCTCGTCGCCCGGTCGCAGCGGGGCCTCGCGCATCGCCTCGACAGGCGCGTTCTCGCGGGCGAGGACGGGCGCGGCCGTGAAGGGGAGAACCTCGATCGCAGCGGTCGGCGCGCCCGCCGACGCCCCCTGGAGCGCGCTCGCGCGCCGCGGAGGCGGGGGCGCCGCCACGTAGGACGCGCGGAATCGGACGAGCTGGTCGGTGCCGGTCTTGAGGTAGCCGACGCCCGGGAAGGAGGGGAGTTCGTAGGCGTCCGCGACGCCGAGGACGTCGCGCGACTCCGAGGCCGAGAAGGTCCGCAGGCCGATCCTGTACGAGAGATGGGAGTCGAGCCCCTTGAGGCGACCGGACTCGAGTCTCTGCGAGGCGAGGAGGAGGTGGATGGCGAGCGAACGGCCGAGACGCCCGATCGCGACGAAGAGGTCGATGAACTCCGGCTTCGCGCTGAGGAGCTCGGAGAACTCGTCGAGGATGATGAAGAGCGCGGGCAGCGGCTCGCCGTCGTGCTTGCCGGCGATCCGGTCGGCCTCGTAATCGGTGACGTTCGCGTAGTTGCCCGCGCGGCGCAGAAGCTCCTGGCGCCGGACCATCTCGCCGCGCAGCGCGTCCTGCATGCGGTCGACGAGGGAGAGCTCGGACTCGAGGTTCGAGATCATCGCGGACACGTGCGGAAGCGCCGACATCCCCGCGAAGGTCGCGCCGCCCTTGAAGTCGACGAGGACGAAGTTCAGCTGCTCGGGCGAGTGGGTGAGGGCCATCGCGAGGACGAGTGTGCGCAGGACCTCCGACTTGCCGGAGCCCGTGGCTCCGATGAGGAGGCCGTGCGGACCCATGCCCTGCTGCGCGGCCTCCTTGATGTCGAGGACGACGGGGATCCCCTCGGGCGTGACGCCGAAGGGGACGCGGAGGCGCTCGCGACCCTCGCGGCGCCTCCACCGCGCGTCCGGGTCGAAGTCGCGGACGTCGCCCGCGTCGAGGAGCTCGAGGAGGTCCGCGCTGCGCTTCGGATCCGAGCGCCCGATCGGGGAGTCGGAATCGGGCCGCTCCTCGTCGCCGAATCGCGTCATCCGGCGCGCCACCGCCTCCGCCTGGGCGATCCCCATCCGGTCCGCCCGAGCGACGAGCGGCGGACGATCCATGAGAAGGACCTCCATCGCGCCCGCCTCCCCCCGCCGGGCGGACGGGTGGAGGACGAGGCGCAGCGCCGAGCGCGAGACCATCGGCCCCCAAGAGGCGAGCGGACGGACCACCGTCACCCCGAGCGTCCCCTCGAGGCTTCCGAGGCGCGAGTTCGCGGGCGGCTCGACGCCGTCGCACACGAGGAGCAGATGCGGCCACGGCGTCGCCTCGTCGCGCTCCCGGAAGGCGGGCCGGGTCGTGATCTCCTCGCCGAGCAGGTCGACGAGTTCCGCGGGGTCGCTCGTCAGCATGCGCGCGGGTCCGAGGGCGTCGGACTCCTCAGTCGACCGGGCGTGGGGCAGCCACTTCACCCACTCCCAGTCGGCGAGGCGCTCGGAGGAGGCGAGGACGGCGACGCGCAGCGCGGTCGGCGGGGCGAAGACGGCGAGGTGCCCGATCATCGCCCGGATCTCGGACGCGGTCGCGCCCTCGTCCCCGCAGACGTCGATGCGGGAGAACTCGGAGAGGACGACGCCGAAGGGCATGTCGTCGACCCTCGAATGGGCCGCGAGGAAGCGGGAGACCGCCGAGTGGCAGACGACGTCGGGGTTCGCGAGCGGCGGCAGCTCCGGCTCGACGAGCTCCATCGCGAGGTCCTGAGTGGACGCGCCGAGACGGACGTTGAGGAGGTCGTCCGCGCCGATCTCCCGCTCCCACAGCCGCGAGGAGTCCTCGGCGAGGAGGACGAGGGCGTCCGGGTCGGGCAGGTGCCAGTTCGTGTACGCACGCTGCTTGCGGGCGACCGCGCGGACCGTGTCGCGCGTTTCGGAGAGGTAGGCGAGGTACTCGCGGCGCAGGCCGACGACCTTCGCGCGATGCGTCGAGATCTGCCGGTGGATGTTGAAGCCGACCATGGAGAGCATCGCGACGACCATCGCCCCCGCCATGAGGAGCATGCGCGTGTTCTGACCGTTCGACATCGCCATGAAGACCATGACGCCCATCGAGCCCATCATCGGGATGACGGTCGCGAGGATCGATCCGGCGCCCGCGGGCTCCGCCTGGTCCGGCGGAGCCTGGACGGGGATGCGCCCGCTGGGGAGTTCCGGCGCGCCGGTGCGGTCGAGGTCGTCGCCGATTCCTGCCATGTGCCCTCCTCGGGGGGATCGGTGCGGCCGTGAGGCCCGCCTCATACTATCGTCGGACAGTGAGCGGACAACCGGGCTCCGCCGCCGTCCCCCCAGGGCGCCGCGATCGGCGCGAAGAGAGAACGGAGAAGGCATGACGCCGTCACTCCCGTGCGCGACGATCGTCGACGCCGACGGGCGCCGCGACGTCGCCGTTCCACGAGGCACGACGGTCGCCGGACTCATGGCGATGCTCCGCCTCGATCCGGAGGGCGCACTCCGCCTCACGGGCCCGGACGGGCGCCCCCTCGATCCGGGCGCCGCGATCGGCGCCGATCTCCCGTCCGGCGTCGTCCTCGCCCTCTCGGACGCTCCTCGGACCGACACCGCCGGCCGCCCGTTGCCCGGATCGCGGACCCGCGAGCCCCTCTCCCCCGCGCTCCTCGGACTCCTCGCTCTCTCCGCGATCGCGATCCTCGAGGCCGGCGCCCTCCTCGCCCCGCTCCTCGGACTCGTCGCCGCGCCGACGTGGGCGCGGCTCGCCGGGCCCATCGCCGCGCTCGGCTGCGGCCTCGTCCTCGTCGATCGGAGGGCCCGCCGCTCGACCCCGCTGCTCGTCGTCCTCTCCCTCCTCTTCGGGTTGGCGGGCCTCGCCCTCGTCCCCCTCGAGGCGCCGTCGGCGCTCCCCCTCGCCGCCGTCGCCGTCGCGTGGACGGCGCTCGTCGGGTCGCTCGCCGCGGGGCTCCTCCTCGAGAGCCCCCGCTGCCGGGCGATCGCCGCCGCCTGGACGGTCGTCGCGCTCGGCGCCTCCCTCGCGGTCTTCACCGGCGCGCGCGCCGCGCTCCTCGCCCCGCTCGTCCTCGCCGCGGCCGTCGGCCTCATCACCGCCTCCCCCTCGATCGCGATGCGGATCCCCGAGAATCAGCTCCTCGACCTGCCCGCGGTCGCGACCTCGGCCGCCGGACTGCGGACCCCCGAACCCGCGGCGCCCTCGGAGATCACAATGCCGAGAATCGCCCGCACGCTGTCAGAAGCCCGCTCGCGCGCCGACGTCCTCGTCCTCGCGTGCGCGGGGCTGCTCCTCGCCGCCGCCCCCGTCGTCTACGCGCGGATCGGCCTGTCCGACTGGGAGGGGCGTGCCGCCCTCGTCCTCGCGATCTGCGCGCCGCTCGTCCTCCTCGTCGACGCGCGCGCCCGCCGCGAGCGCCTCGGACGCGCCCTCCCACGGGTCCTCGCGGCCGTCCTCGTCGTCCTCGCGCTCCTCTCCGCGCCGTCGCTCCGCGCCCTCGGTCCGCTCGTCGTCGCGGCCCTCCTCCTCGTCGCCGGGCTCGGCGTCGCGCTCGCGGGCGTCGCCTCCGCCTCCTCCCACGGCTCGGCCCTCCTCGGTCGGATCGCCGACGTGTCGCGAACGCTCGGCCTCGTCCTCCTCGTCCCGGCCGCGGTCCTCGCGTCGGGCCTCTTCGATCTCGCGAGACAGGCGGCCTCATGACCAGCACCGCATCCGTCCGCCCCGCCGCCGGCCCCGCCAAGCGAATCGCCGCCTACGCGGTCGACCTCCTCGTCGTCGCGGCCTGCGCCGGCGCCTCCTGGGCCCTGCGACCCTCCCCGGTCCTCGCGAGCATCGTCGTCGCCGAGGTCGTCCTCGTCCTTTCGGTCTCCCTCGCGGCGACCGGCCGTACGCCCGGTCTCCTCGCGACGCGCACGGCGATGACCGCCTCCGAATCGAGCCTCGCCCCGGGGCTGCGCCGCGGGCTCGTCCACTGCCTGGTCGCCCTCGTCGCGCACCTCGGCGTCGTCGTCCCTGCGCTCGCCGCCCTCCTCGTCACGGACGGGCGGACGTGGATCGACCGCGCCGCGGGCACGCGCGTCGTCGACCTCGCGAAGGAGGAGGCCCCAACCGAGATCGCCGTCCCCGCGAGCCCCTACTCCCACCGCCCCGACGCCGNAAAAAGGAAGACATGGGAGAGGGAGCTGTAACAAGATGTGGTGTTTTTTTTTTTCCAAGCAGAGGCGGACAAAGGGTTTCCCCTTTATTCTGGGGGGCGGGGAGTTGTGTAAAAGAGACGGGGCCCGACCGCCCCCCCCCGAGCCTGTTCCGCCGTCCGCGCCCGAGCCTGTTCCGCCGTCCGCGCCCGTCGCGGCCGCAGCGCCCGCCGCTCCCGCAGGGCCCGTCGAGGCGACGGCGCCCGTCTCCACGAAGCCGGAGGGCGTGGCGGCGCCCTCGCCCGCGCCTTCCTCGCCCTCGGCAGTCGATCCGTTCGCGCGCCCCGCGGCGCTCGGCGCCCCCGCCGCGACCCGAGCGCGCGTCTTCGCGGTGATGGACTCCGGCGAACGCGAGCCGATCGACGCGACGATCGTCATCGGGCGCGCGCCGAGCGCCGCCGACCCGGGCCAGCGACTCGTCGCGATCGCCGACTCGACGCGCTCCCTCTCGCGCACGCACCTGCGCATCGGGCCGACCCGGAGCGGAGTCTGGGTCGAGGACGCCTTCTCGGCGAACGGGACGAGCGCCCGCCTTCCCGACGGGCGGGTCCTCGAGCTCCCGCGCGGCGAGCGCCGATCGGTCCCGCCGGGGACGACGCTCCTCATGGGCGAGCGCACGCTCGTCCTCGCCGCGCAGAGCCCCGACGCGGGGTAGGACTCGGCCGAGGAAGCGCCCGGCGCCGCGGGTCCTCTCGCCGCGAGAGGACCGCGTCCCGGATACAACGAGGCCCCGCCCCCGGAAGGGGACGGGGCCGAAGCGCCGGGCCTCTGCACTCGCCTCACTGCTGGAAGCGGCTGGCGTTCACCCTGTCGGTCTGGCCGTAGGAGTCGTTCGCCGCATCGACGAGGCGGCTGATCTGGGAGAGCACGTCGCGCATGCCGAACATGCCCTCGGTCCACTGGGCCTTCGCGTGCTGGTAGGCCTGCTGCGCCTCGCCCTCCCAGTTCGTCTGGAGCTGGCGCAGCTCCCCGTCCATCGTGTCGAGCGCGGTCTGAATGCCGTTGACGCCGGTGGTGAGCTGGCCGGACGCCGTGGAGAGCGATCCGTAGTTGACGGTGAGATCCATGTCTGTCGTCCTCTTCTTCCGGTGTCAGCCGAGTCGGGCGGCGAGATTGTTGAAGGTCGATTCCTGGTCCTGGTCCGTCGACTCGTAGTCGCGCTGAGCGGACAGGAGGTTCTCCTCGAAGGTGTCGAGGGCGCTCGTCACCTTGCGTGCTTCGGCGTTCCACCGGGCCATGAGGGCCTGGAATGCCTGGGCGGCAGGGCCCTGCCAGCCGGAGCCGATCGCGAGCATGTCGCCCTCGACCGTCTTGATGCGGGTGTCCAAGTCGACTTTGGTATCGGCAACCGTCTGAGCGCCCCTGCGGATCGCTCCCTCGGCTGCTGAGATCTTGTCTGGCATTGTCGGCCTCCGTATGTGGTGATCTGCGCGGCTCACGCCCATCGTGCGCCGCGTGGGTCGTTTTCACCATACGGGACCGGGAGGACGTCCGTCCATATCCGTTACCGGATCACTGTCGACCGCGACGCGGCCCGACCTCACCCGTTAGCATCGGGGAGACACCACGACGCCCATCGCACGGAGGACGCATGGCCACGAGTTCATCGACGACGTCGTCGCTCATCGCGATCACCGTCTCATGCTCGGGCGAGTCGCTCGATTTCTCGGTCCCGCCCCGCGTTCCCCTCGCGGAGATCCTCCCCGGCGTCGTCGACTCCTTCGGCCGTCTCGACCCGCGAACGGCGTCGGCCGGCTACACGGCGCGCACGGCGTCCGGAAGGCGCCTCGATCAGTCGGCCGCGCTCGCCGACCAGGGCGTGAAGTCCGGCGCGCTCATCTCCCTCGTCCCGATCGGCGAGGGCGCCGGGGACCGCCGCTACGACGATCTCGTCGAAGCGGTCGGCGTCGGCGTCGAGGAGGACGTCGCCCCCTGGACGCGCGAGGATTCGCTCCGCCTCTCCGCGCACGCGTCGGCCGCCCTCGTCCTCGTCGCAGCGGTCCTCCTCGTCGTCTCCGCCCCGGCGTCCTTCGTCACCGCGGGCATCGCCGGGGCGGCGGCCCTCCTCGTCGCGGGCGCCGCCGCCCTCGTCTCCCGGTCCGCCTCCCCCATCGGAGCCCTGTCGCTCGCGGCCACGGCCCCCCTTCTCACGGCGGTCGCGGCGATCGCGCTCGTCGGAGGCGGATGGGGGCCGACCGCCCGCGTCGCCGCGGGCACGGGGGCCCTGCTCGGCGCCCTCGCCCACCTCGTCCTCCCCGCCGGGCTGCGGCCCTCGATCGCGGCGCCGCTCGTCGCGGGCGGCGCGCTCGGCCTGGCGGGCGTGCTCTCCGCGTTCGCGGGCGTCGCCGACGACCGGGCGGCGGCCCTCGTCCTCGCGCTCCTCCTCGTCGCCGTCCTCGCCGCGCCCTGGCTCGCCCTCGCGCAAGTGCCGGTGCGCGTCACGGGTCCGAACGTCCTCGACCGCGTCGACCCGGACGCGGTCCGCTCGCGGATGCGCCTGTCCGAGGTCTTCGTCGTCGCCTTCAAGGCGGGCGCCGCGCTCGCGGCGCTCATCCTCGCCCCGCAGCTCGCCTCCTCGGCCTCCGGGATCGCCCTCGTCGCCTGCACCGGCGTCGCGCTCATGCTCTCGACGCGCTCGATCCGCTCCCGCTCGGAGGTCCTCATCGGCGTCGTCGCCGGAATGGTCCTCACGGTCGGCGCGGCACTCGCGGCGGCGGTCGGGGCGCCCGTCCTCGCGCCGGGGATCGCTATCGCGGTCGTCGCCGTCGCCGTCGTCCTCCTCGTCGCGAATGTCGTCGACGCGAGGATGCGCCCGTGGCTCACGCGCCTGGCCGACGCGCTCGGCGTCCTCGTCCTCCTCGCGATCGCCCCGCTCGCCGCGCTCGTCTGGGGCGTCCTCTGATGGCGTCGAACAAGGACGTCCTCGAGGCGCAGCGCTTCAACCGCCGGCGGCTCGTCACCGCGTTCTCCTCGGGGACGCCGGGCGGCCGCGAGATCGAGTCCTCCTCGGGACTCGCCCCCCTGCTCGTCGGCGGCGTCGTCGCGCTCGGCATGGTCGGGGCGGCCCTCGTCATGGGCCGTTTCTCGCCGACGCTGCCGGAGGGCTGGGAGAACTCGACGACCGTCGTCGTCGCGTCGACCGGGGCCCGCTACTACACGATCGACGGCGCGCTCCGCCCGGTCGCGAACATCACCTCCGCGAAGCTCCTCTCCGAATCCGGCTCGTACCGGACGAGCCGAGTATCGGCCTCGACGATCTCCGGCATTCCGCGCGGCTCGCGGATCGGCCTCGAGGAGGCGCCCGACGACGTCCCCACGGCCTCCGCCCTCGCCTCGGGCGAGTGGACGGCGTGCGCCGCGGAGTCCGGGACGCGCACCTGGGTCGCGCGGACCCCGGAAGGGCTCGTCGACGCGCCCGCGGCGCTCGTCGTCAACGCGGGCGTCCTCGACCTCGTCGTCGGCGGAACGCGCCATCGGATCGACGACACGACGAACTCCGGCGTCCTCCTCGCCCTCGGCCTCGATTCGGCGACGCCGGTCGAGGTCGACGCCGCCTGGCTCGACCTCTTTGAGCGCGGCTCCGACCTCGTCGCGGTCGAGCTCCCGGAGGCGGGGGCGCCCGTTTCGGGCATGCCCGCGGCCCTCTCCACCGCGGTCGTCGGCACGATCGTCGAAGTCGAGTCCGAGGACGGCGCCGCGAGGCGCGAGTACATCGTCACCGGGGACGGGCGGATCTCGCCGCTCACCTCGACGGCCTCGCGCCTCTACCGGATCTCCGATTCCGGGGCGCTCGCCGGCAACCCGCTGAAGGCGAAGGTCGCCGATCTCGCCTCCCTCGAGATCGATCCCCAGGGCGTCGGCGCCTCGGACTGGCCCGACGAGGTCGGAGCGGTCATCGGGCCCGACGACGCGCCCTGCGCCTCCCTCGTCCTCGGCGAGGAGGGCGCGGGCTCGCGCCTCATGGCGATGCCCGGCGGGATCGACGAGGACGGGGTCGGTCCCGTGGAGGTCGCGGGCGGGTCGGGCGCCCTCGTCAAGGCAACCGCGGGCGGGGATCTCGGCGCGGTGCTCTTCGTGTCCGACGACGGGCTGCGGCACGGGCTCGGCGTCGATCCGACCGACTCCCTCGCCCGCCTCGGGTGGCGACCGGAGGACGTCGTCGCCGTCCCGGCCGCGTGGACGGCGCTCGTCCCCGAGGGGATCGCGCTCACCCCTTCCTGTCCCTTATACACCACTGGCGCTGCCGACCAAAGAAGAGGTTGTGTATTCTCCACATGTCGCTGTCCTGACCAAAAGAGAGATAATCATAACTTGCA
>NZ_LS991318.1:0-138908 GCF_900499005.1 Actinomyces culturomici | reverse complement strand
AATCTGAAGACGGCATACGATATGTAGTTCGGTCTCTTGGTGTCGGTGTTTTTTTTTACAGACAGAAGCCGGAATAGGACATTCGCCTTAGTCTCGTGGGCTCGGAGATTGGTATAAGAGACAGGTCCCCGTCCGCATCGGCCGCCGGCCCCGCCCTCGTGCCGGCGGCCGATGCGAGCGGGGACTCGACGTGCGAGGTCGGGATCGAGCGCCTCATCGCTCAGACCCCGCCGGTCGTCTCCCTGCTCGGGCTGCGCGACGCCTGGGAGGCGTCGCGCGGCGCCGTCCTCGTCGCCGTCGTCGACTCCGGTGTCGACGCGTCGAACGCGCATCTCGCGGACGCGGTCGACGCGGGGGCGGACCTCGTCGACGGAGGGGACGGGCGCACGGACTCCTCGGGCCACGGGACCGCCGTCGCCGGGCAGATCGCGGCCCGGCCCGTCGACGGGTCCGGACTGATCGGCCTCGCCCCCGAGTCCCGGATCCTCCCGGTCCGCGTCTACGCCGACACGAGCGCCGAGGCCGTCCGCGACGGACGCGGCCCGGGGACCGGGCGGACCGCGGAGGGGATCCGCTGGGCCGCCGACCACGGCGCCGTCATCATCGCGGTCCCCTCCTCCTCGACCTCCGACGATCCGGCGCTGCGCGCCTCCGTCGACTACGCGACGTCGAGGGGCGCGCTCGTCGTCGCCTCCGCGGGCAACGCCGACGACGAGGCCTCCTCGACGGCCGTCCACTTCCCCGCCGGCTACCCGGCCGCCCTGTCCGTCACCGCCGTGGACGAGCGGGGCCTCCCCTCCGACGCGGTCGCCCACGGCACCCACGTCGAGATCGCCGCCCCCGGCTCGAAGGTCCTCACGACCTTCTTCGGGAACGGCGACTGCGTCTTCGCCCCCTCGACCCCGACGACCTCGTACGCGACCGGGTACGTCGCCGCGATCGCCGCCCTCGTCGCCGCCGCCCCCCCCGCCGAATCGCCCGCCGAATGGGAGTACCGGCTCACCGCCACGGCCCTGCGACCGACCCCCTCGGAGAGGACGACGACGCTCGGCTGGGGGATCGTCGCCCCGCACGACGCCCTCAACTTCACGAACGACGGCGGCGCGGTCGGCCCCCAGAATCCTCTCTTCCCCGCCGCCTCCGCGGAGGCCCCGCGGGTCATGCCCCGGCCAGACCCAGTGGTGGACGACGGGCCCGCCAGGCGCGCGGGCGTCGCCGCGATCTGTGGGACCGGAGCGGCGCTCGTCGCCGCGATCGCCCTCGTCCATCGGCTCCGCTCCGTCCGTCGCGGGCGCGCCCGCCGTCGGTAGCGGCGCCCGGGCCCGCGGCCGACGGCTCACGAGGCCGCGGCGTCGGCTACGGGGCGGGAACCTCGACGCAGGCGCGCACGGGAGCGGACTGACGCCCGTCGTCGCCGACCGCCGACACCTCGAGGCAGTTCTCCCCCGGGATCGCGCTGATCGCCACCGCGTTGCGCGTCACCGAGTTGACGACGTCGTCGGCGCCCGGTCGCGTCGCCGTGTAGACGTAGTGGGTCGCCGACGGCGCGCCCGTTCCGCTCGGGGCCCCCGATTGGGCTCCGGACTGGGCGTCCTCGGCGTCGAGCCACGTCCACTGGACCGCCCCGTCGCGGAGGACGCCGGACAGGGAGGCGACCGGGTCGGGCGGCGCGCCGATCGGGTCGGACGCCTCCCCTCCGGTCGAGCCCGTCGGCGCGCCGATCCTCGTGATCCTCCCCGAACCCTGCTGCATCGCGACGACGAGGGCCGCGGTGACGACCGCTGCGAAGAGGACGAGCAGGACGATCGCCCAGGGCCGCATCCCGCGGCGCTCCGGTTCCTCGGGCGCGTTCTCCTCGCGCCTCCCCGCCGTCGCGGAGCGGGGCTCGGCCCACGAATCGGGCGCGGGCGCCGCGACGTCCTGGAAGTCGTAGCTCGGCGCGCGCAGGCGCGTCCGATCGGCGTCGATCGAGGGCGCGGCGCGCAACCGAGTCCCCTCGTCGGCCGACGCCGTGGCCGCGGCCCCGCCCATCGTCGGAGCGGGGCCCGTCGTCGGGGCCGGCCCCGAGGCGTCGGGGTCCTTCACCTCGAGGCGCGTCACCGGACGCCCCATGAGGCGCTGGATCCCCTGGAGGGCGCGGCCGAACTCGGCGGCGGACCGGGTCCTCTCGACCGGATCGACACTCATCGCCTCGCGGAGGACGGCCTCGAGTTCGGGCGGTGCGTCGGCCCGGCCGAGGGCGCGAACCCTCCCCGAGCGGACGCGCGAGGCGACCGCGAGAGGAGAGTTGTCGCCGAGGGGGTCCTCGAATGGGCTGCGGCCCGCGAGGAGCGTCCAGGTCGTCGTCGCGAGCGCCCAGACGTCCTGGGAGGGGTGCGCGCGGGCGCGGGAGTCCTGCTGCTCGGGCGGCGCCCACAGGACCGAGAAGCCGTCGAGCATCCCCTCTTCGAGCGCGCCGACCCGCGAGGCGACCCCGAAGTCGGCGAGGACGGGGCTCCCGTAGGCGTCGAGCATGAGGTTCGCGGGCTTGATGTCGCGGTGGACGATGCCGGCCCGGTGGAGCATCTCGACGCCGGCGCTGATCCTGATCATGAGGTCGAGCGCGCGGTCGATCGCGAGGGGACGGCGGCGGACCTGGTCGGCGATGTCGGCGACCGGGCAGTACTCCATGACGAGGTAGGGGCGTCCGTCCTCGGTCGTCCCCGCCCCGTGGAGTCGCAGGATCGCCGGATGGCCGGACACCGCCGTCATGAAGTCGGCCTCGCGGCGCAGTTCGGCGATGGCGGCCGCATCCGCGCTCGAGCGGACGACCTTGATAGCGACCTCTCGCGCGGGCAGCTCCTGGCGGTAGAGGTGAACGTCGGCGAATCCGCCGGACCCGAGTCGGCGGACCCAGTCGAAGCCGGGAATCCGCGGGCCCGGCGCACCGATCCCCTGGGGCGTCATCGTCTCCTCCTCATCGCGTCGAGCGCTCTCCTCATGATGCCGGCTCGGCGCCCCGCGCGCCCGCGGCGCAGCGACTTCAGCGAGAGGGCGCGCCGGATCCTCCCGAAGGGGCCGGCGCCTGCGCGCAGCCGCGCCGCGAGCGCGTCGACGTCGGCCCACGCCGCATCGGCCTCGACGGGGTCGCCGCCCTCGGCGGAAAAGTCGGCGACATCGGCGCGCCGGGCGACGGCGACCGTCGTCGGGACCTTCTCAGCGAAGAGCGTCCAGCCGGGAATCGCGGGACCGTCCTCGCGCGGCGAGGCGGCGCCCGGCCACGCCTCCGCGAGCTCCCACGCGGCCTCCTGGCGCGTCCTATTCGCCGCGACCGGCATGCCCGCGTCGGTCGCCATGTCGACGAGCTCGTCCCAGGATCCGACGAGGCGGCGCCGCGGTTCGGCTCGCCGCCGCCGGCGGCGCCTGCGCGCCTTGAGCGCGAGGACGAGGACGACCGGTCCGACGAGGAGGAGCACGGCGGAGGAAGCGCCGACGATGACGCCCCACGGAAGGGGCTCGCCCGGTTCGTCCTTCGAATCGGCCGCCCGATCAGAATTCGACGGCGAGAGCTCGACCGGCTCCTCGGGCGGCTCGGGCGGCTGGAGGACCTGCGGGCGCGGCACCGAGCGCGGCTTCGTCACCTCGGTCTGCGGCGTCTGGTCGCGCGGGGGCGTCGGGTCGAACACCGCCCATCCGACGCGAGCGAATTCGACCTCGACCCAGGCGTGGACGTCGGAGCCGCGCAGCTCGCTCGTCGCGGCGTCGGAGTAGAGGCCCATGACGACGCGCGCGTTCATCCCGAGGGAGTGGAGCATGAGGGCCATGAGCGCCGCGTACTGCTCGTCGTCGCCGATGAGCTGGTCGGCAGCGATCATTCGGGCGAGGCGGTCGGCGCGGTGGCCGGGTCGGGAGGAGGCGGAGTCCTCGTTCGAGTAGAAGCCCTCCTCGGAGAGGTAGCGCTCGATCGCGCGCGCCCGCCCGAGGGGCGTGCCCGCCTTCGCGGAGACCGAGGCGGCGAGGTCGGCGACGCCCGCGGGGACGGATTCGTCGCGACCCGAGAAGCGGACGGCCTCGACGCCCTCGAGCTGACCATCCGACCACCGGGGAGCGATCGAGGTCTCGACCGCGTAGGTCATCGGCCCCTGCGGGCCGGTCGTCAGCGCCGCGTCCGCCCACAGGTCGGCGTGGAGGCCGTCCTGGAGCGCGTCGGCGCCCTCGCCCTCGAATCGGATCGCCCGAGGGGACCCGGCGACGGGCACCCACGGGCCGAGGAGCCGCGCGGTGGAGATCTCGAGCGCCGCATCCTTCGCCCCGTCGACGGGCGCGCGCTCGGGCAGGTCGGCGCCGACGGAGAGGTAGCCGTTGTCGTCGTGGGCGCCGGCTCGGCTCATCGCGAAGGTCGTCCCGTCGTAGACGTCCATCGCGGCGATGCGGATGCGCGCGCCCTCGGGCAGCCCCCGAACGGAGAGAAGCGTCTCCTCCTTGAGGTCGGTCGAGTAGTGGCGGTACGCGGCGAGCGGCGAGGGGTACTCGCGCGTGTCGAGCGGCGGATCGACGAGGTCGCGCCCGACGATCCTCGAGTTCCACGGGCCGTACGACTGGGCGAGCGGCGCGGCGACCCCGATGCCGAGGGCGATCATGAGGGTCGCGGAGACGAGGCGGCGTCCGAGGCGCACGGCGGCGCGGGAGGCGCCCGAGGTCCCGCTCGTCGATGAGGTCGAGGCGCCCGCGCGCCCGACGACGACGTCCTCGCCCGCGTCGATGCGGCGGCGCAAGGCGGCGAATCCCCACCATGCGAGGACCGCCGCCCACCACGCGAGCACCGGGGCGAGGGCGGGGCGGGTGCCCGCCGGGCCGAAGGCGACGCCGAGGACCCCCATGAGGAGGATCGGCGCGGTCCCGAGGAGGGCTCTCCCCCAGCGCAGCGTCGCGATCCCCGCGAGGGTCGCGCAGACGAGTCCGGTCATCCAGGGGACGAGGGCCGGCCCGAGGTACGCCGATGCGGGGGGCGCGAGGGTGAGGAGGTCCTTCCAGGACTCGACGGCTCCGAGGACGAGCATCTGGAGGGTCCGCGCGGTCGGCAGGCCGTAGAGGGTCGTCGGGCGCAGCGCCGCGGCGCCGCCGAGGGCGAAGTGGGCGGCGAGAACGGCCGCGAGGACGGAGAGCGGATCCCAGCGCCACTTCGAGGCGGCCGCCGCGATGCCGAGGCCAGCGGCGACGCCCGCGCCCGCCGCGATCGCGCCGCTCCCGTCGCCGAAGATCGGCTCGTGCGCGGCGATCGGACCGAGGAGCAGAACGGCGAGGACGAGGATCGACCAGCGCGGGAGGCGACCGCGCAGACGTCCCCGAACAGTGGCGCTGCGCGACGCGGCGCCGGGGCCCGCGGCGCGGCGGTCGCGAGCGACGGCGGCTCTCGCCGATCCCGCGCCCGAACCCCTGCGGCGCGCGTCCTCGCGCGCGCGGGCGCTCATGCGAGTCCTCCGAACACGAGACGCGGAAGATCGTCGAGGGACGGGCAGTCGACGAGGACCCCGCGTCCGAGTCTGCGGCGCCGCCTGGCGGCGCCGGGGCGGATCCTCACGACTCCGGCGAGGACGTCGGGGCCCGCGGGGGCGAGCAGGCGCGCGGCGTCCTCGTCCGACACGCCCGCGGGGACGACGACGGTGAGGGCGGAGGCGTCCGGGCGCTCGTCGAAGCAGCGCCTCACGCGCTCGGCGACCGATGTCTGCGCATCCCGCTCGATCTCCGCGAGTTCGTCGAGGAGGCGCGTCGCCGAGGACGTCGCCATCCATGCGCTCCCCGTTGCCACCGAGACCCTGCGCGAGGATTCGAGGCCGACGAGGGCGAGGGAGGCGGCGACCGAAACCCCGGTCTCGAAGGCGTCGGCGTCGTCCCAGGCGTCCTCCGCGGTGTCGAGGACGATCATGTGGTGGGAACGGCGGGTCTCCTCGAATTGGCGGACGATGAGTCGACCGAGGCGCGCGGTCGACGCCCAGTGGACGTTGCGCCGGTCGTCTCCCGGCTCGTAGTCGCGCAGCGCGTGGAACGCGATGTCGGAGCTCGAAAGCTTCGCGGTGACCGCGCCCTCGACGTCCATGAGGAAGCCCGTCGCATCGAAGGGCGCGCGGACGGTGCGCGGGTGAACGCGGAGGATCTCGGGTCGGTCCCAGGAGCGGATCCGCCGCACGAGGCCGAGCCCGTCGGAGCGCACGGAGCGGGCGGGGCCGACGGCGATGACCCCGCGCCGACGGGTGACGACGGAGAAGATCTCGTTCCACTCGCCCCCGGGGGCGAGCGGCGGGACGAGGAACTCGCCGGCGCCCGCCCCGATCGGGAGCTCGATGACGCCGGGGCCGGCGGGCCGGGAGCGGACGTTGCGGACGGTGAGGTCGCCGACCGCCGTCTGCCCGGCGACGACGCGGTCCTGCGGGAGCCGGACCTCGACCCCGTGGGGGCTCGGCCAGAGGACGAGGGCGAGCGCGACGAGGAGGAGGACCGCGCAGCACGCGGCGATCGCGTAGGCCTCGACCCAGCCGAGGACGGCGGCGAGGAGGGCGGCGACGAGGCCCGAGAGCGCGACGGCCCGCCCCGTCGGGGTGATCGCGCGCAGCGCAGCGGGAAGCGCGACTCCGCGACGCGCGCGCTCCGCGCCCCTTCCGCCCCGTCCGTCGCAGCGTCGCGGCGCCGCCGCGGAGGCCCTTCTCGGCGCCTCCGGCGCGGGGCTCCCCGGTTCGGGAGTCCTCGTCCTCGTCGATCCGCTCATCGCACTCCGACGGCCGGCGCGGGGACGGTGGTGAGCGCGCGGTTGATGACGCCCTCGGCGGTCGCGCCCGAGAAGGCCGCGTCCGGGTCGACGACGACGCGGTGCGCCCACACGGGGCCCGCGAGCGCCTTGACGTCGTCGGGGAGGACGAAGTTGCGGCCCTGCGCGGCCGCCCACACGCGGGCGCAGCGGGTCATGCCGATCGCACCGCGGGTCGAAACGCCGAGAAGGGAGGACTCGTCGGCGCGGGTCGCCTCGGCGAGGGCGGCGATGTAGTCGAGGACCGCCCGGTCGGTGTGGTTGTCGGCGGCGAGTTCGGCGAGGCGCAGCACCTGGTCGGCGCTGAGGAGCGGGCGGACGAGCTTCGAGCGGTCGGGCGCCGACGCTCCGGCGAGGACGTCGATCATCGCCTGGCGCGACGGGTAGCCGATCGAGGTCTTCATGAGGAAGCGGTCGAGCTGCGCCTCGGGGAGCGGGTAGGTGCCCGCCTGCTCGACGGGGTTCTGGGTCGCGATCACCATGAAGGGGGCCGGCGCCCTGTGTCGGACGCCGTCGACCGTCACCTGGGCCTCCTCCATGACCTCGAGGAGCGCCGACTGGGTCTTCGGCGAAGCGCGGTTGATCTCGTCGGCGAGGACGATCTCGGCGAAGATCGGGCCCCTGTGGAAGTTCCAGTCCCCGGTCTTCTGGTCGTACATGTTGACGCCGGTGATGTCGGAGGGGAGGAGGTCCGGCGTGAACTGGATGCGCGAGTTCGACCCCTCGATGACGGCGGACATCGCGCGGGCGAGCGCGGTCTTCCCGGTGCCGGGCGCGTCCTCGAGGAGGAGGTGCCCGCCGGCGAACATCGTCGTGAGGGCGAGCCGGACGGTCCCCGCCTTGTCGAGAACGGCGACGGAGATGCCGTCGACGAGGCCCGCGAAGGTCTGGGCGAACCGGGTGGCGTCTTCGATGCTGATCGTCATGCGCGCTTCCTTGTCATCTCATCGGTCGGGGTGCGGGTCGGTCGGGGCTCATGGGATCCGGCAGGAGAAGAGCCCGGGGGCGATCGCCGCGAATTCGTCGGGCGTCCGATCCTTCACCTGGAGGAGGGCGGGAACGGGGTCGGCCGAGGAGATCCGCAGCTGGCGGGTCGTGCCGTCGATGTCGGTGCCGACGACGCATCGCAGAGTCGGAGAGCCGTCGACCCAGTCGGGCGCGCGCAGCGCGTAGGTCCGGCACGGCGTCTGCTTCGGATCGAGGACGGGCACGTCGGCCGCGCACTCGCCGTCGACGAGTTCGGCGACGACGGGCAGCGGGATCGAGGCGGTCTCGACGTTCGAGTCGGCGCTGCCGCGCGCGTTGGACGCTGTGAGGACGATCCGCGGGTAGGTGCGCCCGGGGATCGCGCCCTCGTAGACGTGGCGGCCCGCGGCCGGATCGACGTCGATGCGCTCGCGCCCGATGGCGAGGACCGCGGAATCCGCGGCGGGACTCGCGTCGATCGGCGCCCAGGTGACGACGATCGAGGTCCCTTCGACGGAGGCGGTGATGACGGGCGGGGGCGGCGCGGACTCGGCGCGTCCGGACGCCGTGACGACCGGCGAAGCGACGGCGCCGCCGTTGGCGTAGGCGGTCTGGCAGAAGGCGAGCTCGACGGGGGCGTTCGAGCCGACGTCGAGGGCGCGTCCGTCGCGGATCTCCTCTCCGTTCGCGCAGTCGCCGCCCGCGAGCGCCCAGCGGAGTACGAGGTCGCGGGAGTTGAAGCCGCGCCCGACGCGCTCGGAGAGTCCGGAGACGAGGAGCTCGCCCTCGACGCCGGTCGGGGTGAGCCTCGGCGGGGCGGCGAGGGGCAGGGGGATCGTCGTGACGGTCGTGGTCGTCGAGGCGGATTCGGCGTCGCCCTCGGCGTTGGTGATCGTCAGGGACACGGGGATGCGCTCGTCGGGGACGACGCCGGGGACCGTGACGGAGCCGGCGTCGGAGGGGGCGGTCGCCCTGGCGCCGCCGACATCGATGGTCGCGGTCCCCCAGCCGGTTCCCTCCGAGGAGCCGACGGTCCAGACGACTTGAACGGACGCGGTCGATCCGTCTCCCTCGGCGGTGACGGCTCCGATCGCGAGTCCGCTCGGCGGGGCGGGGCGCCCGTGGGGAGTGCCCTGCGCGGTCGACGAGGTCGGGGAGGGCTGCTCAGCGCGGTTGTGGGCGGCGACTGCGACCGAGTAGGTCGTCCCATTCGTCAGGCCGCCCAGCTCGTAGGAGAGCTGGGAGCCGGGGACTTCGAGGGCGTCCGTGCCTGCGCCGCTCGAGACGTAGAGGGTGTATCCGGTGATCGCCGATCCCTCGTTCGCGGGCGCGGTCCAGGTGATGAGCAGCGTCCCCGACCCCGCCTCGATCGTCGGGGCCGCGGGCTGCTGGGGGCTCGCGTCGACGAGGACGGCGGCCGAGGGCGCGGAGGGGGCGGACTCCCCGACGTCGTTGCGGGCGACGACGGTGAAGGAGTGCTGGACGCCGTTCTCGAGGCCCGTGAGCGGGCATGACGTCGCTGCGCAGTCGTAGGTCCGGCCCGAGGACTGGTCGGTGAGGACGTATCCGATGATCGGCGCCCCGTTGTCGGATCCGGGGGTGAAGGAGACGAAGGCGCGCCCCGCGCCGCTCGGCTCGACGCGGACGTCGGAGGGGGCGTCGGGCCTGTCGCGGACGACGAGGACGATGCGGCCCTCGACCATCCGATCGGGGTCGCCGGTGGCGTCCATCAGGCGGTAGGTGACCGTCATGTCGCCGTGATAGTCGGCGGCGGGCGTGATCGTGAGGACGGTGCCGTGCGGGTCGACGGTCCCCCGCCCGAGTTGGATGGAGGCGGAGACGATGCGGATCGGCGTCTCGGGGAAGGGGTTGATCGTGTACCCGGCGAGGTCGATCGTCTCCACGCCGCCGGCGTTGGCGGCGCCGATGACCGCGTCGGACACCTGGATGCGGGGGCGGGTCGAGGCGACGACTTTGACGGGGATCTCAGCCCGGACGGGGCCCGAGCCGTCGTCGACGGAGACGACGATCGGCGCGAGCGCGCCCTTGGGCTGATCGGTCGCGGCCCGCACCGAGAGCGTGCGCCCGTCGAGGGAGACCGCGACGCCGTTCGGCGTGTCGACGAGGGAGTAGGCGAAGCCCTCGGGGTCCTGGCCGTCCGGGTCGGACACCATGAGCGCGAGGTTCTGGGTGACGGCCTCCTCGCCGGCGGCGACGCGGACGGGGGTCGGCGAGAGGATCGGCGGGTGGTTCGTCGTCGAGGCGATCTCGAGGGGGATCGTGAGCGTCGACGAGAGGGCCGAGTCGTCGTCTGCGAGTCCGTCGGAGACGGTGAAGGAGAGGGAGGACTTCCCCGAGTAGTCGTCGCTCGCGTGGAAGGAGATCCTCGTCCCGTCCGCGAGTCTCGCGCCCGGATCGACGCCCTCGGAGGCGCGGATGCTCGTCTCGTCGAGGATCCGCGGGGTCCGGCCGGTGCGCACGAGGACGTAGTCGGCGATGTCGAGGACGACGTCCTGGCCGGCGCGGATCTTCACGGGGATCCGCGAGTCGTCGAGCGCGGGGTAGGTGCGCTCGGCGCCGGGGACGGAGACGACCGCCGACGAGGAGAGTCCGTCGTCGTCGGTGATCGTGTAGACGACGAGGGCGCGGGTCTCGGTCGGCGTCACGACGAGTTCGCGCCCTTCGACGCGGACGCCGGGCGCGTTCGTGGAGACGACGAGCGAGGACCAGGGGCCGTCGGGATCCTCGTCGTTGTCGAGGACGGGGACGCGGACGGTCCCGTCCTCGGTCGAGAGCGCGGAGAGGGCGACGACGTCGTCGCGGGCGATCGGCGCCTGGAGGGGCGCGTCGGCGGAGACGTTGACGGTGAGGACGCCCCTCCCCTGCCCGCCGCGGCCGTCGGAGATCGCGTAGGAGACGGCGTAGGAGCCCTCCGCCGAGGGGGTCGTGAGGGCGATCGCGCCCTTGTCGACGCGCGCGGCGAGGGCGTCGTCGATGCTCTGGAGGGAGTCGGGGACGAGGGAGAGCGTGTCGCCGTCCGCGTCGACGTCGTTCGCGAGGACGGAGACGGCGAGTCGACGGTCGGGGCGGACGAGCACCGTGTCGGGCAGGGCCGTCGGATTCTGGTTGTAGGTCGCGGGCGGCGCGATGCCGACGCGGACGCGGCCCGACGCCTGCTTCCCCTTGCGATCCTCCACGATGTAGGTGAAGACATCGGTGCCGCTCGCCCCGTCGGCGGGCGTGTACTCGAGCCACTCGGTGCCGATGTCGACGGTCCCCTTCGCCGGGGACTGCTCGATGCCGACGAGCGCGACGGAGTCGCCGTCGGGGTCGATGCCGTTGAGCGGGACGGGGATGCGGGCGGTCTGCCCGGTGACCGCCCAGGCGGTGAGGGGCTTCGGCTTGGGGGCGGCGTTCGCTCCCGATTCGGCGACGACCTCGAAGGTCGCGACGGCGCTCGCCATGTTCCCGGCGGAGTCGCGGACCGTGTAGGCGACGCGGAGGACGCCCGGGGTGGTCCCGGCCTCGAGGCGGACGAGGTTGCCCGTGACGAAGGGACGCCCGACCTCGTCGTTCGGCGTGTACTCGAGGCCGGGGAGGACGGAGAGGGCGAGGCCGGAGGGCGAACGGTCGTTCGCGAGGACGTTGATGGACCCCACGTCGCCGACGCGGACCTTCGTCGAGTCCGCGGTCGGCTCGGGCGGGAGCTGGTCGTTCGCCGCGGGCGCGGGGACGACCGTGACCTCGGCGGTCGCGGTCGCCTGGCCGTTCGAGACGGTGTAGGAGAAGGCGACGGAGTGGTCGAGCCCGGCGGGCGCGGTGATCCTCAGGAGGTGACGGTCGATGAGGGTGACCTCGAGCCCGGAGTCGGAGGGCACGTCGATCGTCTGGACGACGAGGACGCCGCCGGCCGGGTCGGAGTCGTTGCCGAGGGGCGCGACGAGGACGGAGCCGCACGCCGGCAGGACGGCGAGATCGTCCTCGGCGACGGGCGCCGCCTTCTCCTCGAGCGGGACGACGTCGACGCGGACGACGCCGAGAGCCGTCGAGGGGCCGTCGGTCGTCGTGTAGGTGAATTGGTAGGAGCCGGGCGCGCTCCCGATGAAGGAGATCGTCCCGAGGCCGAGGTCGGGCGCGATCGAGGCGCCGGGGGGCGCGACGGAGACGGCGACGAGGGAGAGGGCGTCGCCGTTCGCGTCGGTGTCGTTCGTCAACGGGTCGAGGACGAGCGGTTCGCCGACTCGGGCGACGTAGAAGTCGGCATTGGCGACGGGGGCGATGTTGCCGGCGTCCTGGACGTTGACGGTGAGGACCCCCTCGCCGACCTCGTCCCCGTCGGAGACGCGCAGGCGGATCGACTTCGGCCCGGGCCCGGAGCCGAGCTCGGTGATCGCGAGGGTCCCGTCCTCGGAGAAGCGGACGGCCAGCCCGTCGGGGGCCTCGGCGCCGGCGAGGAAGATCTGGTCGCCGTCGGGATCGATCCAATCGACGAGGGCGTTGTACTCGATCTCGGCGCCCGCGCCGATCTTGAGGGACGGGTCGCGCAGCTGCTTCGGGGCGCCGTTGACGCTCCACGGGTGGACGGAGACTCGGACGGTCGCCGTGTCGAGGGCGCGCCCGTCGGAGGCCTCGTAGTCGAAGGAGGTCGATCCGCTCGCGTCGTCGGCGAGCCCCGTGATCTGGAGGGCGCGCCCGCCGCGCGTGCGGGCGATCGTCCCGAAGGCGGGCTCGGTGAGGGGGCGGGCGGTGAGGACGTCGCCGTCGGCGTCGGAGTCGTTCTGGAGGACGGGGAGGGTCGTCGAGCGGCCGGGGCGCACGCCGAACTCGTCGTCGACGGCGTCGGGCGGGGTGTTCTTCTCGTTGCGCTCGGGATCGGCGATCTCGTCGGTGATCTCCGGGGAGTCCTCGAGGTTCTCCTTCTCGGTGAGCTGCTTCTCGATCTCGTCCCAGTCGTCCATGAGGACCATGTTCTCGTCGGGCAGCCATACCGACCCGGCGCCGACGTCGTTGAGGACGATGCGTGTCCGGTTCGTCCGGAAGACGATGTCGCCGGCGCCCGCGAGGGCGTCGACGGTCCGCGATTCGCTGCGCGTCTCGTCCTCGCAGACGCGCAGGTAGGCGCCGGTCCCGCTCCAGGCCGCGTATGCGCATCCGCGGTGGCGCACGGGCGCGGCGGGATTCCCGACGCCCTCGACGGGCACGAGGATCGCCTCGCTCCCGTCGAGGGGGATGGAGACGAGGGCTGTGGGAGTGGCGAGGAGGACGGCGTCCGCGTCGGGCCCGGGGAGCTGGAGGACACCGCCGGGGGCGATCCCCTCGTCGGAGAGGGGGCGCAGGGTCCCATCGGGGAGGATCAGCGAGTTCGTCTCGGCGTCGAGGCCGACGGGCCGGTCGCCGACCGCGGTGAGGGCGACGCGCGCGCTCGCGGCGAGCCCGTCGACGCGCTCTTCGCGGGTCTCGCGGACCGCGTCCTCGGCTCGGACCTCGACGAGGAGGCCGGCCCTCGGCGAGAGGGCGAAGACGCGGCCGTTCGTCGACGCGGTGATCGCGCCGTCGTCGAGTCCCTTCGCGAGCGCGGCCTCCGCGGTGAAGGGGGTCTGCGCGGGGGACGAGGCCGGGGCCGCCCACAGGGCGCCCTCCAACGGGTCGAGGACGCCGAGGGTGGGACCGCCTTGAACGGCGACGGCGTCCTCGGGGAGCGAGGTCGCGGCGCCGAGGGAGACGGCGGCGACGTCGACGGGGGCGACGGAGCGGGAGGTGAAGTCGGAGAGGGTGACGGTCTCCCCGGCCTGACCGATGTCGAAGTCGGCGGTCTCGGTGCGCAGGGCGCCGTCGAGGACGCGGGCGTCGTAGTTGAGATGGCCGACGAGCTGCTTGGACTCGTTCGTCACCCAGATCCCGCCGTCGTCGACCTCGACCTCGGCGGTCTCGACGCCGCGGTGGAGGATCGCGAGGAGGGAGACGACCATGGCGAAGAGAACGACGCCGATCGCCGGCAGGCGCGTGAGGGCGCCTCGGCGTCGTCGGGAGTGGGGGGAGGCCATGGCCACCTCTGCGTCGGGGATGCCGGACTGGTCGTGCGGGGTCAGTCTGACACGCTCGGGAGTTTTCTTCTAACCGAGGTTCCGGGAGCGGGCCGGGCTCCGGGTTCCCGCGCGCGAGCGTCGCCGCCCGTCCCCTTCTTCCCCCGCCCCGCCCGCATCCCCTCGACGCGCCAACGTGATGCTCTCGCCCCACCACGCCGAGAGCATCACGTTTCGCCGTCGAAAGCATCACCTTCGGCCGTCGAGGGGATCTCCGCTCCCGCGAGGGTCGTTCGCGCACCGGGGCCCGCTCGCAGGCTCCGGTTTCCACCGGCGCCCGAACGCGTCAGCGCTTGCGGGCGACCGCGAGCGCGCCGGCCATCGCGAGCGCGAGCGCGCCGGCGAGCAGGCCGACCGAGTCGGCGCCGGTCTTCGCGAGCTGCGGGGCCTTCGCGGCCGGGGCCGCGGGCTGAGCAGCGGGAGCGGCGGGCTCTTCGGTCGGCGCCGGGGCCTCCGCCTCGACGGGGACGGGCACCTCGTAGGTGCACGGCAGGGTCCTCGTCGAGCCGTCGACCGCGGTGATCGTCAGCGAGACGGTCGCGCACTGCTTGCCGGCCCACTGGGAGTCCGTGCAGGCCGCGGTGGCGACGCCCGCCGGAACCTCGACCGTGAGCGATGCGGTGCCGGTGTCGGGCAGACCCGCGGTGATCTCCGGGTCGATCGACGAGGTCGCGACCTCCTTCACCGTGCCGTCGGCGAGCGTCACGGTCGCCGCGACGGTCTTCGCCGCCGCGCCCGTGCCCTGCTCGGAAGTCGCCGTGTAGAGGAGGCCGGCGAGCTCGATGCTCGCCTTCGACTCGGCGATCGTCGCGGAGACGCCGCTCTGGCGCTTGGCGAGATCCGCCGTCCCATTGCCGAGGCCGGCGAGGTACTCGCCGGTGACGGTGCGGTCGAGGATGCCGGTGTTCGTCATCGCGGAGTCGCCGAGCTTCGTGAAGTTGTCGCCTCCGGCGAGGAGGAACGAGTTCGACGCGACGGCGATCGCGTCGCCGTCGCCGAGCGGCGCGCCGTCGATCATCACGCAGGAGATGACGCGAGCGCCCGCGTCGTCGATCGCCGAGGCGAGCGAGGCGATGAGCGCGTCCCTCGCGTCGATGGCCGCGCCCTGGATCTGCTCGTAGTAGCCCTCAAGCTCCGAGACCGCAGACTGGTCGAGGCAGACCTGGACGTTCTTCGAGAGGCCGAGCATCAGCGCCGGACGCGAGGTCGTCGGCTGGAACTGCTGGGCGAGGATCTGGCGGAACTGGGCGCCCGTGTAGGTCGCGTACGCCATCTCGTTGCCGAAGGGCTGAACCTGGTAGGCCTCGCCCTCGGTGAGCTCGCCGGCCTCGTAGTCGGCGCGGACTCCGCCCGGGTTCATGAGGCCGACGTAGTGGTCGGCGGCCGGCTTGATGCCGGTCGCGATCCAGTTCTGGAAGGAGTCGGCGATGAGGTCGGACGCGGTCGACTCGGTCGAGCGGTTGGCGCCGTAGTCCGCGCCGTCATTGGTCCCGCGGCGGAAGTCGGAGCCGAGGGTCGCGACGACCGTCGCGCCGGCCGCCTCGGCGTCCGTCTTCGCCTTCGCCACGATCGCGGCGACGCCGTCGGCATCGGCGCAGTCGGACTTCGTGAGGTCGGTGTTCGAGGCGGTCCGCGCCGTCACCGACCACTTGCCGTCGGTCTGGGAGAGGGTGAGGCCGACCTTGCCGAGGAGCAGGCCGTAGTGGTCGGCCTGGACGACGGCGATGTCGGTGCCCGCGGTCGACTTGAGGACCTGGGCGAAGGGGAGGTGCGTGTGACCGCCGAAGACGGCGTCGACGTCGCCGTTGAACTGGCCGCCGTTGAGTTCGGCGTCGGCGTGGGCGAGGATGACGACCACATCGGCCCTGCCGGAGCTCTTGAGCTCGGTCGCGCGCGCGTTCGCCGTGTCGACGGCCTTCGCGACGGTGAGGCCTTCGATCGCGGAGGCCGAGACGAGGGACGGGAGCTCCTCGGTGACGACGCCGACGAAGCCGACCTTGACGCCCGCGACGTCCTTGACGAAGGTGCCGTCGCCGTCGCCCTCGGCCGTGAGCGCCGCGTTGCCGGTGACGTTGGCCGAGAGGATCGGCGCGTCGAACGCGGGGATGAGGCGGCCGGCGAGGTCGCCGATGCCCTGGTCGAACTCGTGGTTGCCGGCCGAGGTGACGTCGAGCTTCATCGCGTTGAGGGCGTCGATCGTCGGCTGGTCCTTGAGGATCGACGATGTGTACGCGGAGCCGCCGACGTTGTCGCCGTTGGAGACGAAGAGGGTGTTGGGGTTCGCGGTGCGGGCCTTCTCGACCTCGCAGGCGAGCGGTGCGGCGGCCGCGGACTGCGCGGCGTCGAGGGCTCCGGATTGGGGATCGTCCGCCGCGAGGACGGGGCCCGCGCCGGCGAGCAGGAGGCCGCTCGCGGCGAGCGCGGAAAGAGGCGCGGTGAATCTCATGGGACTCCTCATCGAATCTCAGTGCACTGTGTTCCACACGCACGCTAGGCGCGGTGGTCTCCTGCGGGTACTCGATGCGAGGAGAATTCACTGACTTCTCGTCAAGCGTTCATCTTCCATTTGTTCCCATGAAATGATGACCGTTCTCGACAACAGGGCGTTCACCTCACGCGGAGCGGCCCCGCGGATGGCTCCGCGGGGCCGCTCATCAGACGCCTCCTCGCCCTCGTCGATCGACGAGGAAGGAGGACGACGGGCTCACTGGCCGTTGAAGGTGAATGTCCGCTCCGGGCCCTCGCCCTCGACGCCGACCGTGACGACCTGACCGGGGACGATCTCGCCGAAGAGGATCCTCTCCGAGAGCGCGTCCTCGATCTCGCGCTGGATCGCGCGGCGCAGCGGGCGCGCGCCGAGCACCGGGTCGAAGCCCACGTCGGCGAGGAGTTCGCGCGCCTCGTCGGTGAGCTGCAGGTGCATGTCCTGCGCCTCCATCCGCTTGGCGAGCTTCGCGATCATGAGATCGACGATCTGCTTGATCTGCTCCTTGTCGAGCGGCGGGAAGACGATCGTGTCGTCGACGCGGTTGAGGAACTCCGGGCGGAAGTGCTGCTTGAGCTCCTCGTTCACCTTCGCCTTCATCCGCGAGTAGTCGTGGGTGAGGTTGTCGGAGGACTGGAAGCCCGTGAGGACGCCCTTGTTGATGTCCCGCGTGCCGAGGTTCGTCGTCATGATGATGACGGTGTTCTTGAAGTCGACCTTCCGGCCCTGCGAGTCGGTGAGGCGGCCCTCCTCGAGGATCTGGAGGAGCGAGTTGAAGATGTCCGGGTGCGCCTTCTCGACCTCGTCGAAGAGGACGACGGAGAAGGGCTTGCGACGCACCTTCTCGGTGAGCTGGCCGCCCTCGTCGTAGCCGACGTACCCCGGAGGGGCGCCGAAGAGGCGCGAGGCGGTGTGCTTCTCGGAGAACTCCGACATGTCGAGCTGGATGAGCGCGTCCTCGTCCCCGAAGAGGAACTCGGCGAGCGCCTTCGCGAGCTCGGTCTTACCGACGCCGGTCGGGCCGGCGAAGATGAACGAGCCGCCCGGACGGTTCGGGTCCTTGAGGCCGGAGCGGGTGCGGCGGATCGACTGGGAGAGGGCGCGGACGGCCTCGTCCTGGCCGATGACGCGCTTGTGGAGCTCGGCCTCCATGTTGAGGAGCTTCGTCGTCTCGGTCTGCGTGAGCTTGAAGACCGGGATGCCCGTCGACATGGCGAGGACCTCGGCGATCTCCTCCTCGGTGACCTCGGCGATCTCGTCGGACTCGCCGCCCTTCCAGGCGGCCTCGCGGAGCTTGCGCTCCTCCCCGAGCTTGGACTCCTCGTCGCGCAGCGACGCGGCCTTCTCGAAGTCCTGGTCGTCGATCGCGCTCTCCTTGTTGCGGCGGACCTCGGCGATCTTCTCGTCGAGCTCGCGCAGCTCCGGCGGCGCGGTCATCCGGCGGATGCGCAGGCGCGCGCCCGCCTCGTCGACGAGGTCGATCGCCTTGTCCGGGAGGAAGCGGTCGGAGATGTAGCGGTCGGCGAGCTCGGCGGCGGCCTCGATCGCGGCGTCGGTGATGATGACGCGGTGGTGGGCCTCGTAGCGGTCGCGCAGGCCCTTGAGGATCTCGACGGTCTCCTCGACGCTCGGCTCGTCGACCTTCACCGGCTGGAAGCGGCGCTCGAGGGCCGCGTCCTTCTCGATGTACTTGCGGTACTCGTCGTTCGTCGTCGCGCCGATCGTCTGGAGCTCGCCGCGGGCGAGCATCGGCTTGAGCATCTGGGCGGCGTCGATCGAGCCCTCGGCGGCGCCCGCACCGACGAGGGTGTGGATCTCGTCGATGAAGAGGATGATGTCGCCGCGCGTGCGGATCTCCTTGAGGACCTTCTTCAGGCGCTCCTCGAAGTCGCCGCGGTAGCGCGAGCCGGCGACGAGCGAGCCCATGTCGAGGCTGTAGATCTGCTTGTCCTTGATCGTCTCGGGCACGTCGCCGTGGACGATCGCCTGCGCGAGGCCCTCGACGACGGCGGTTTTGCCGACGCCGGGCTCGCCGATGAGGACGGGGTTGTTCTTCGTGCGGCGCGAGAGGACCTGCATGACGCGCTCCATCTCGGTGCGCCGCCCGATGACGGGGTCGAGCTTGTTCTCGCGGGCCGCCTGGGTGAGGTTGCGCCCGAACTGCTCGAGGATCGCCGAGTTCTGGCGATCGGGGCCTCCCGATCCGCCGACGCCCGCGCCCACGGCCTCGCGCCCCTCGCCGTCTCCCTGGCGCTGGTAGCCGGAGAGGAGCTGGATGACGGTCTGGCGGACCTGCGTGAGGTCGGCGCCGAGCTTGGTGAGCACCTGGGCGGCGACGCCCTCGCCCTCCTTGAGGAGGCCGAGGAGCAGGTGCTCGGTGCCGATGTAGTTGTGGCCGAGCTGGAGCGCCTCGCGCAGCGAGAGCTCGAAGACGCGCTTGGCGCGCGGCGTGAAGGGGATGTGCCCCTCGACGGGCTTCTCGCCCTCGCCGATGATCTCGATGACGGACTCGCGGACGGCGTCGCCCTTGATGTCCATCATCTCGAGGGCCTTTGCGGCGACGCCCTCGCCCTCGGTGATGAGGCCGAGGAGCAGGTGCTCGGTGCCGATGTAGTTGTGCTTGAGGCCGCGCGCCTCGTCCTGGGCGAGGACGACGACGCGGCGCGCTCGGTCCGTGAACCGTTCGAACATCGCGTGTTCCCTTCGACGGTCCGACCGCCCGGGGGCGGCGGAGTGATTCGGCGGGCCCTCTCGGGGGCCGCCGCTGGACCGACCGCGGCGCGGCCGAGTCCTCGACTGGTGTCCACAGTAGGGGGCGCCCGCCGCCGGTGCGCGTTAGTTCGCCCAGGGCGTGAACGGCCGCCTCCACGGGGACCTCCGGCGGTCGTCGGGAGCCTTCAACGTCCTCGCCCGGCCCGCGCCCGACCTCCCGACCCCCACTCGCAGGACTCCGCGAGAGCATTACCGGCTCTTCACAGTTGAGGGTGTAGTCGGTTGCCGATGCCCCGCATGACCTACATCGCCGTCTCGGCGGGCTTCGCGGGCGGGACGGGTCGTCGAGTGTGCGATCAAGGTTGTTCCGTGCCCGGAATCAGGGGCCCGCGTGACCTGGATCGCCGCCTCGGCGGGCTTCGCGGGTGGGAAAGGTCGTCGAGTGTGCGATCCAGGTGGCCTGACACCCGGAATCAGCCTCTCGCATGACCTACATCGCCGTCTCGGCGGGCTTCGCGGGCGGGGCGGTCGTCGAGTGTGCGATCCAGGTGACTCGCACGTGGAAGGAACGGAGTGCCGGGAGCCTGGAGGCCGCCACCTCACCCGCAGAAACGCACACAGTTTCTCCGTCGACTCCGATGCTGCAGGGCTCTGATCTGCGCTTTCCTACGAGGACCCTGAGATGGATCCTCCCAACGGGCCGAAACTGTGTGCGGATTCGCGGTGGGGACGTCGGAGACGCCCCCGGCCCACGACTCCGCAATCGGCGGCCGGCCGGGATCCGCCGACTACACCCTCAATTGCGAAGCGCCGCATTACCTTGCCGCGCCGAAAGCATCACGTTGGCGCGTCGAGGGGATCTCGGGAACCCCGTCGCCGATCGACGAGGCCGGGGCGGAGCGCCGGGAGAAGGGAACGGTCACGCCTCCACGAGCACGGTGAAGGGCCCGTCGTTGACGAGCGACACCTCCATCATCGCGCCGAAGACGCCGGTCTCGACGCGCAGTCCCCTTCCGCGCAGGTCGGCGACGACCGCGTCGATGAGGGGCTCGGCCTCCGGCCCGGGCGCGGCATGCGACCACGAGGGCCGCCGCCCCTTCCGGGTATCGCCGTATAACGTAAATTGCGAGACCACGAGGATGGGCGCCCCGACCTCGATCGCGGAGGTCTCATCGGCGAGGATCCGCAGCTCCGCGATCTTGCGGGCGACGGTCGCGACCTGCTCGGGCCCGTCCCCGCGCGCGACGCCGAGGAGGACGACGAGCCCGGGCGCATCGAGGGCGCCGACGACCTCGCCGTCAACGGATACGGAGGCGCTGCTCGCGCGCTGGATGACGGCGCGCATCAGCGGGCTCCGAGCGCCCCGAGCCCGCCGAGCGGCGAGACGTCGTGGCGGCGCAGTTCGGGATTGACGAGGTCGGCGCCGGGCCTCTCCTTCGGGGAGATCGACGACTTCCCGTCGACCGGGACGATGAGCTCCTGGGCGGCGGCGATCCCGTCGAGGTCGAAGGTCGTGTCCGCGGGCGCGCTCCGCCCGAGAAGGGCGAGGGCGATCGGCCCGAGTTCGGCGTGACGGGCGACGGAGGTGACGACGCCGACGACGCGCCCCTTGAGCGAGATCCGGGTGCCGGGCTCCGGCAGGTCGCCGCGCGACCCGTCGAGTTGAAGGAACACGAGGCGGCGCGGCGGGCGCCCGAGGTTGAGGACGCGCGCGATCGACTCCTGTCCGCGGTAGCAGCCCTTGTGGGTGTGGACGGCGGTGCGCAGCCAGTCGAGCTCGGCGGGAATCGACCGGGCGTCGGTCTCCCATCCGAGGCGCGGCCGCCAGGCGGCGATCCGCACGGCCTCCCACGCGAGGAGGCCCGCGGGACGCCGCTTCGCATCGGCGGCGAGCCATGCGGAGACGAACGCGGGGGCGGATTCGCGCGAGACGAGGTGGAGGCGCATCGACGCGGTCGCGCCGGGGTGGCGGCCCTGGAAGTACTCGGCCCCGCCCTCGGCGACGCCGGGCCAGGGATCCGACCAGGTGAGGACCCATCCGGGGAGGCCCTCGGCGGTATCGAGGAGCGAACCGGCCGTCGCGAAGACGGTGAGATCGGAGCGGATCTCGACCTCGACGCGCAGCGCGAAGCGCATGGAGTCGAGGAAGTCGGCAAGGGGCGCGGCGTCGTGGCCCTCGCAGATCAGCCAGGTCGTCGTCCCGTCGTCGCTCACGGCGGCGGCGTGCTCGATGCGGCCCTGCGGGTCGAGGACGAGGAGCTCGCGCGAATCGCCCGGTCCCATGCCCGTGACGATCTGCGTCGTGATGGAGGTGAGCCAGGTCTGGCGGTCGACGCCGGACACGGCGACGACGCCGAGATCCGCGCGGTCGACGAGGCCGCGTCCCGCCTCGAGCGCCCACTGCTCCCCGGAGGGGTCGGCGTAGTGAAGGGCGACGGGGATCGTAGGCGCGGGGCGAACGGCCGGGCCGGCGGCCGGAGCGGAGCCCGGACCGGAAGAGGCGGAGCCCGGACCGGAAGAGGCGCCCGCGACGGACTCGACGGACGCGCCGCTCGAGAACGCCCTCTGATCGGAGGACGCCGCCCCGGCCTCGTCCCCCGATTCCTCGGAGGAGAGCACCGCGCCGGGGAAGGTCGCGAGCGGCGAGACCCACGACTGAGGGGAGGGCGAGGACGCGGGGTCAGACAAGGAAGCCCCCTTCGGCCTCGGCGTCGATGCCATCGATCTCCTCGCCGGAGGCGGTGCGCGCCTGGGCGGTGCGCATGAGGCGGCCGGACATCTCGACCTCGGCCTCGGCGGCGACGCCCGCGAGCGTGCGCTCCTGCGTCCACATGAGTTCGTCGGCGACCAGGCCGTACATGCGGCCGAGGTGCTCGATTTCGTCGGCGCCGGAGCCGCGGGCGATCGCGTCGGACACCATCTGGACGCGCGGGCCGACGCCGACGCCGGCCCACAGGACGCCGAGGGAGTTGGTGAGCGCGGAGGTCGCGGTGAATTCGCGCGGCTCGTACTGGCCGGGCGGCGGGAGGACGCCGGAGCCGGGGAGGACCGAGAGGTAGAGGGTCTCCTCGAGGAGCAGGTCGCCGCGCGCGATCCGCTTCAGCCCCTCCTCGGCGTTCCAGGTGGGGGCGATCTCGGCGTCGCGGGCGGGCAGGCCCTCGTAGATCGAGGTGACGAGCCGCATCTGGTCGCCGCGGATATCGCCGACGATCTCCTCGATGATCGCGGTGTCGGGGTCGTCTCCGGGGACGGCGCGCATGCCCCAGCCCTTCCAGGTTCCGAGCATCCAGGCGACGGGGGCGAGCGAGGCGGGCAGGTCCGCGGGAATGACCATCATGGCGCCAAGCCTAGGCGAGACCCCGCGCGGCTGTCGCGCGCGCTGCCGCCGTCAGCAGCGCCGACCACAGCACGAAGGACACGGCGGCCGCCCCCAGCACCGGGCCGATCCCCGCCCAATCCAACCCGCCCGAACCCGCGAGCGCGGTGGACCCCAGGCTGAGAGCCCGGGTCACCAGGGCGTGAGGCCAGTAGGGCGCCAGTTCGGCGGCCTTGGCGCTGATCCCGATGCCGATGATCGTGCCGGCCAGTCCCAGGGCCACGGGCGCGCCGAAGGACTTGAAGATCATGGCCAGCAGCGACTGCAGGGCGATCAGGGGCATGGCGGCGACGACTGCCACGGCGCTGGCCGCGGCGAATCCCGCGGGGATCGGCCCGTCCAGGCCGAGCACCAGGGAGCCGCTGGCCCACGCGAAGACCACCAGCAGGGCCTGCATGGCGGCGACGGGGCCGGCCATGACCAGGGTCTTGGCCCAGATGATCCGATGGACGGGGGCGCTGGTCGTGGCCATCGCGTTCCACGAGGTGCCGCAGTGCTCGGGCCTCCACGCGGCGGCGCACACCAGGGCGACGCCGACGGAGAAGAAGAACAGAGCGTAGAAGACCGTCACCTGGCTGGTGTACGAGGCCCACCCCTCCCGCAGCACGTCGATGTTGCCGTGGTAGTTGACGGATCCGGTGATGACCGCGAGCAACGGCAGGAGCAGAGCGAAGAGCCAGACGAGGGAACGGCGCAGTTTGATGGCCTCGGCCGTCATGAGGGCGGTGAAGGGCGCGGTGGTCATGGTGTCACCTTTCGATTCGGTCGAGGCGGCGGGTGGCGCAGGTGAAGACCGCGCCCGCCACGATGAGGAAGCCGATGACCCACGGCCATTCGGGGGCGGTGTAGATCACCGAGGAGGTGCCGGCCTTGACGTCGCCGATCTGGCGGACGGAGGTGATGCACGCCCAGTAGCCCCAGGGGATCAGGCGGGCCAGCGCCGGGGGCATGAGCAGGCTGAAGATCGCGATGAAAGAGCCGAGGAATCCCAGGCCCACGCAGATGATCTGATTGTCCACGACGGCGGCCAGCAGCAGGTAGAGGCCGCATGCGGCCACGTCCACGGCCAGCAGGCCCGCGGTGTACAGGGCCCAGGTGGCCGGGTCGTCCACGGCTCTGCCGCTGGCCAGGGAGACGACCAGGACGGGCAGGCCGACTTCGAGGGCCACCGCCGGGACCAGCACCGCGGTGAGCACGGCCAGCTTGATGCGGCACAGACGCCCGGGCGCGATGCCCATCGTGGCGGACATGGTCCATCCGCCGCCCAGGTGCTCGATGTCGGTCAGGCGGCTGGCGATGACGGACACGAGGATCGGCGAGATCAGCGCCGCCATCATCGAGACGGTTAGCAGAAGCATCGGCCACATGTCCGGGCCCATCTCGGCGATCCGCTTGGTCGAGGGGACGGACAGGACCAGTGCGATGCCCACGACCACCAGGGCGATGGGCCAGATCCACAGGCGCCGGGTCTTGCTCATCTCCAGCCTGATGGCGGTGGCGGTGGGGATGCGCACGTCCGCGGCGGCGCGGCGGGTGCTGCGCTCGGCGGCGAGTCCGGCGCGCCGGGTGTTCCGTGTGTTCGGGGTGTTCACAGCGCTCCTGCTCCTCCGGTCAGGTCCATGAAGACGTCTTCGAGGCTCTGGGCCTCGCGTCGCGCCTCGTGGACGGGGATGCCGGCGCCGACCATGCGGCGCACGAGTTCGGCGGCCGCGTCGGCGGTCAGACCCGGGATACGGACGGCGGCCTCGTCGCCGAAGACGGGCAGGACCTCGCCGTCCCCGGGCACCAGGCCCGCGAGCAGAGACGGGGTGATGTCGCCGGGCCGCGGGGTGACGACGCGCAGGTCGGGCAGGGACTTGGCCATGAGTTGGGCGCGCGTGCCCTGGAAGACCAGGCGGCCGGCGGACAGGATGCCCAGGACCTGCGCCATCTTATCGATCTCGTCGAGCAGGTGGCTCGACACCATGACGGTGACGCCCTGGCTCGCCAGATCGATGAGCAGGGTGCGGATCTCCTCGATGCCCGCGGGGTCCAGGCCGTTGGTAGGTTCGTCAAGGATCAGCAGTTCGGGCTGGCGGGCCAGCGCCATGGCGATCCCGAGGCGCTGCTTCATGCCCAGGGAGTAGGCGCGCACCAGCTTGTCCTTGTGCTCGGTCAGTCGCACGAGGTCGAGGGCGCGGTCGGTCTGCTGGGCGGTCAGGTGGAGCATCTTGCCGACGATCCGCATGTTCTCCGCCCCCGTCAGGTGCCCGTAGCCGGGGGGCTGTTCGATCATCGAGCCGGTGCGGGCCATGATCGAGGCGCGGGTCGCGCGGGTGACGGGGCCGCCGAGCAGTTCGAAGTCGCCGCTGGTGGGGGTGAGCAGTCCGAGGAGCATCTTCATCGTCGTGGATTTCCCGGACCCGTTGGGGCCGAGGAATCCGTAGACGGTGCCGCGGGGGACGGCCAGGTCGACGGAATCGACGACGGTGCGGGCCTGGGCGCCGCGCCCGAAGGTCTTGGTGAGTGCGCGGGTGGTCACCGCGAGGTCATGAGTCACGTTGTTCATGCCCTCAAGCCTGTCCGGTGCGGGGCCCGGGGTCATCAGCCCCTGGTTCGATTCCCGGCGGGGATTCGCGGGCCCGCGTCATGCCGTGGGATGAGGACCGCCGAGGGGCCGCTGGCTAGGGTGGACGCATGACGTCCCCCTCCCCCGGTCCCGAGGCCCCCGCCTCGTCGTCACCGACCCGCGCCTCGTCGTTGGTGTCGTCCGATTCGTCGTCGGAATCGTCGCCGGTGCGCGAAGGCGCGGCCGCACGTTCCCTCGCCCGTGTGCGCGCGGCCTGCTCGGGCCTCGTGCGCCCCACGTGGGCGGACGCCGCGGCCGCCCTGCTGCTCGCGTACGTCAGCGTGTGGAACGCCCCCGATTCGAGCGGGCGGGCCGATGCCCTCTTCGGCCACGGCACCCCCTCGGGGGCGAGCGGCCTGTTCGACGGGCTCATCGTCGCGTGCGCGTTCGCGACCCTCGCGCGCCGCACTCTCCCCCTGGCGTCGGTGTCGGTCATCGGGGTCGCGTGCCTCGTGCACGTGCTCGCCTTCGATTCTCTCTCCCTGCTGGTGGTGGGCGCGGGCCTGGTGGCGATGGAGACGGCGACCAGTCGTCTGCGCCGCCCGTGGTCGTGGGCGGTGGTCAGCGTCGGCGGTGTCGGGGCGGCCGTCTCCATCCTGCTCATCAGCCGCGAGGCGTCGGGCGGGACGATGGAGCCGGTGCGCGCCGCAGCCCTGGTGTCCGTCACCTCCGCCTTCGTCGCCGCCGCGGCGTTGACGGGCCTGGTGCGCCGCAGGGGCCGCGAGCGCCGGGAGCAGGTGGTCGAACGGCTGCGGATCATGAACGCCCAGCAGGAGGCGGAGCGTCGCCTGGCCGTGGCCCGCGAGCGCACGCGGATCGCCCGCGATGTCCACGATCTGCTCGGGCATTCCTTGTCGGTCATCGGGATGCAGGCCGAGGGGGCGCGTGCCGTGCTGGCGGCGGACCCGAAGGCGGCGGATTCCGCGTTGTCGGTGATCGCGCAGACCAGCCGCGGTGCGATCGACGAGGTCCGCCGTCTGGTCGATGTTCTGCGCGCCGACGGGGAGGACGCCGAGGCCGGGGCCGGGTCTCGGGACGGGGCTGGCTCACCGGATACTGCCGGCTCGCGGGCCGGGTCTGAGCACGGGGCCGCGACCCCGCCGGAGCCGGACGATGCGGATGCCCGCAGCGCCGCCCCCGCCTCGTCAGTCGCGACGGGCCTCGACGCGATCCCCGCACTGGCCTCGCGCGTGCGCGCATCGGGCGCTGACCTTCATCTGTTCTTCACCGCGTCGGCGCGGGTTCCCGAGGCGCTGGGCGACTGCGCGTACTGGACGGTGCAAGAGGCCCTGACGAACGCGATCCGCCACGCCCCCGGCACCCGGATCGACGTGCGCGTGGACTCCGGGGAGAGGGGGCTGAGCGTGCGCATCGACAATGCACCGCCCTGGAGCCGTCCCACCCGGGGATCCTCATCCCCAACGGTCGACGCGGCTGCGGCTCCCCGCCCCGCGACGAGCACCGGTGACGCGGGAAGGCGGGGCGTCGGCCTCGTCGCCATGCGCGAACGAGCGCAAGCCGTCGGCGCAGAACTGGCCGCTGGCCCCAGCGACCAAGGCGGCTGGTCCGTGGTCCTCACCTGCGATTTTGTCTGGGAGGGGCGATGAGCGACATCATCCGCATCGGCCTGACCGACGACGAGCCGCTGATGACCGCGGGCCTGGCGATGCTGCTCGGCGCCCAAGCGGACATGGAGGTGGCGTGGCAGGCGCAGCGCGGCGCGCAGGCCGTTGAGCTGATGGCCTCCGATCCGGTGGACGTGCTGCTCTTGGACGTGCAGATGCCGGGGATGGACGGCATCGAGACGACGCGCCGCCTGGTTTCGTCAGGGGTTCCGGCCAGGATCGTCATCTTGACGACTTTCGACACGGACGGCTACGTCATGGGCGCGATCGAGGCTGGCGCTTCGGGGTTCCTGCTCAAGAACATGCCGCCGGAGGAGCTGCTGGGCGCCATCCGGTCGGTGCATTCGGGCGATTGCGTGATCTCTCCCGGCCCCACCAGACGGCTGCTGCAAGCGGTGCGCACGGGGGCGGCCTCTGCCTCGGCGCCTGCGACTGCATCCGGCCCTGTATCTGCACCGACGCAGGCTTTCGGCGGGGCGGCGGGCGGCGGCGCTGGGATTCCGGCCGGTGTCACTATGGCCGTTGGTATTCCGGGCAATGGTGTTTCGGGCGCTGAATTTTCAGGCGGTGGGGTGCCGGGCGGTGGAGTTTCAGGCGCTGGGCTTCCGGGCGCTGGCGGCGCGCAGTCGGGCCTCGTCGATGCGCGGCCCATCGCAGAGCTGACAGAGCGAGAGTCCCAGATCCTGCGGCTCATCGCGCTGGGGCTGACGAATCCGGAATTGTGCGACCGCCTGTGGTTGTCCATGACCACCGTCAAGACGCATGTGTCGCATCTGCTGGCCAAGACAGCGGCCCGGGATCGCGTCCAGTTGGTGCTCATCGCCCTGCGGTCCGGCCTGGTGACGATGGATGAGGTACTCGCCGAGGACGCCACCTCGCTCTGACCGCTCCACTCCCTTCCCCCGCCCCGCCCCGGCGCCGGGCGAGGAGCCCGGCCCCCTTCTCCCCCGCCGCACCCGCATCGAGGTCGTCGTCGACCACGCCGGCCGCGCCGGCATGCACCGCTATCGCGGCAAGGAGATCATCGCCCTCGAGTCGATGCCCCTCGCCGTCGAGTCGATCGAGGCGCTCGNGCGGGGTCCTCTTCGGGCGGGGTGATCGAGCGGTCGTGCGGGGAGGGCGCAGTCGCGAGGGTCGTGGCGGCGACGCCGATGACGGCGAGGCCGATGAGGGGGACGGCGTCGGCGAGGTCCCCGGTGTAGGCGACGACGGCGGGGATCAGCGCGCCGGCGAGCGCGAGGAGGACGATCGTCGGGAGGGGCAGCTCGATGCCGGTAAGGGCGCTCCATCCGAGGGCGAGGCAGATCCCGGCGAAGCCGACGACGGGCCCGTAGGTCCAGGCGGAGCCGGGGAGGAGCCACAGGACGATCGAGGCCGCGGAGAAGACGAGGACCGCGTAGGCCGAGACGCGCATGCCCGACCCGATCGACAGGGTCGCGGTCGCGAAGTCCGTCGCGAGCCCGAGGATCCCGGCGGGCCGGTCGTCGGAACGCCCGGAGTCCGAGCGACGGGCGCCCGAGTGCGCGCGCGAGCGCCGAGAACCGACGAGCGGCGGCTCCGCGCTGTGCGCGCGGGAGCGCCGACGGGGCGGCTCGGGGTGCTCGGGGGCGTCGTTCATGCCGTTCATCGTCTCACGATCCGAGTGCGGGCGAGGTCGCCGCGCGCCGCCCCACGGCCCACTATGGGGCCGGGGCGCCCATCATCGGGACCCGTGTCCGGCCGGTCGGAGGCGATTCGAGGCCCCAGAACCGCACGGGGTCCTTCCCGCTCGGGGAGCGGGAGGCGCATCGACGAGTGTCGATCCCCACGCCTCCCGCCGGGCGCGCCGTGCCCGCGCCCGGCTATGCTGGTGCGCGCGCCGAGCCGTTAAGCCCCGGGCTCCACACTTCGCCGCTACGAGCGGCCTTCGCGCCGACAGGCGCTTTCGGCTCGGCGCCTCGAACTCGTCACACGTGAGGATCAGCATGCGGACCCTTGCCGAAGCGGCGCGCTCGGTGCTCGGCATCGTCGCCGATGCGCTTCGACTCCTCGTCGCCCGTTGGCCGGTGCTCGCCGCGGTGTTCCTCCTCGGCGCCACTCTTCACGGGGCGCTCCTCTGGCTCGCCGTCGCCGCGTCGAACCTCTCGGCCTTCCTCGCGATGCTCCTCCTCCCGCTCGCGCCCCTGGCGAGCCTCGTCGCGATGATCGTCATGCTCCGAATCCTCGCGCCGGACCTGCCGGGCCTCGCGGATTCGGTGCCCGCGGGTGACAGGAGCGCCCGAGTGCGCGCCGACGTCGCCCTCACCGTCCAGGTGCTCATCCCCTTCCTCGCGGTCTACGCCTCCGAGGGCATGGTGAAGGCCGATCTCAAGGCGTTCCTCTTCAACGCGACGGTCGACGAGTTCTACAACAAGGGCTTCGCCGCCGACTTCGGTCGCGTCTACTTCGCGACGGACGCGCAGGCGACCGTCCTCATCGTCGCGGCGCTCGTCGCCCGCAAGACCATCGCCGGCTTCGACCTCGGGAAGGACCGCCTGTCGGTCGCGGGCTTCGCCGGGTACCTCGAGGCGCTGTGGCTCGTCGCCCTCGCCTCCTGGTTCTCCTCCTCGATCGAGCGGATCCGCTCGTGGGTGATGGGCCGGGCGGTGATCGTCGGGATCGAGCGCGCCTTCGACGACGCCGTCGCGGTGCTCGGCCCGATCGAGCACGCGATCCAGAGCGCGGTCGACCAGTTCGCCTCCTTCGTCGGATCGATGGGCGCCCTCGTCATCGTCCCGGTCGCCTGGCTCGCGGTCGGCGCCTCCATCTACGGGTCGTCGATCCCGAAGGCGACGCCCCTCGTCACCTCCGAGCAGATGACGAAGCGGATCCAGCGGATCCCCAATCCGGTGCGCCGCGTCGCCGCCCAGGTGGCCGAGCCCGTCGTGTCGCCCGTGCAGAACACGCTCAATGCGATCCGGAGGGTCGCCTTCGCGGGCGTTCTCCCGATGGTGTTCCTCTGCCTGCTCCTCGCCTTCGCCTCGCAGCTGCGCGTCGGCGTCGCGAGTCTCTTCCGGACGGCGCTCGGCCCGCATCCGGCGATCTTCTGGGAGTCGGTCGCCCCGCTCATCGACGTCGTCGCCCAGTGCGTCTACATCGTCGTCGCGGTCGCGATCATCGCGGCGACCGTCAACCGGATCATCCTTTCGCGCCGAGAGCCCGAGGCTGCGGCCACGCAGCAAGCGACGGAGTCCCCGGAGGCGGCGGCCAAGCAGGCGCCGATCGGAGCGCCGCAGCCCGCGGTCGCTCCTCAGCCGGGCAGCCCGACCGTCCAGTAGCGCCCGCGGATCCCCATGTCGATCCGCAGCCGGGCGGGGGTCACTCCTTCGGGCAGCGCGACGACGAGGTCGAGCGAGTACTCCTCGGGCCGTTCGGATCCCTCGAAGGCGGGCACCCACTCATCGGTCGCGATGTCCGTCGTCGGCCCCATCAGTCCGGTGGGGAAGCACGTTCCCGCCAAGTAGGCAGAGTCTGCTCGCCCGTCGACGATCTTCGCCTGGCCCACCCCGTACTCGACGCCGTCCGCGTCGAGGATCGAGAACTGGCAGGCGCTCAGGACGTAGTCGGCGTCGACCCTCGCGTCGACGGGGATGCGCCACAGGCGCGCGCCGGGCGCCGGCTCGGTCGTTGTCTCGCCGAGCCCTGTGCCCGTCGTCATCGACGCGACCTCGCGCGCGGGGCCGGGAGTGAAGGACGCGGTGAGGGTTTCGCCTTTCGGGTAGACGATGCCCTGCCCGTCGGACGGGATCGAGGCGGTCCCCTCGGAGCGGATCTGGCGCGGGTCCTCCCACGGCAGGTAGGCGGACACGAGGAGGAACGAGGACGCCCCGATCGCCGTCACGACCAGCGGCACGAGGGCGAGGAGCGCCCACGTGTTCCGCGACCACCAGCGGCTCATCCGAGATCCCCCTCCCCGTACGCGAGGCGCGCGACCTCGACGAGCTCCTCGGGGGAATTCACGAGGTCGGAGCCCTCGGCGATCTCGAGGTCGATGAGGGCGACGTCGTCGCCCGCCATGCGGCCCGACGGGGCGGCCGGGATCCGCAATCGGAGTCCGGGCAGGTCGTCGGTCACGACTTCGACGGCGATCTGACAGCGCTGCGCGACGCCGGACTGGCCGGTGGCGCAGGAACTGTGCAGCTCGTAGGGGTCGGAGTACTCGCGCCCCGACGCCGACAGGAGCGCCGCGTTGCCGGGCGCCCAGGGCTTCGCCCTCGCGGTGAAGTCGAGGTCGACGACGACCCAGGTCCCCTCGGTCGCGAGCGTCCCGCCGTCCGCGACGATCGAGCGGGCGGTGCGCACCCGCGTCGCGGCGACCTCGCCGGTGCGCAGGTCGACAAGGTCGCCGACTCCGGCCTCGTGGACGAAGGGTTCGGTGAGAACGTCCGAGGTCGAGGGCAGCGCCTTGTTGATGGCGGAGCCGATCGCGAGGCCCGCGATGACGACGACCGCAGTGAGGGCGCCGGTGGAGATCCGCGCGTCCATTCAGGCCCCCTCCCCCGAGTCGGCGGACTGGCCGCCATCGGCGCCGGACGACGTCTTGTCGCGCACGGCGAGCACCTGCGTCGCGACGAGCGTCGGATCCGTCCAGAACATGCCGCCGTCGAGGGTCGAGGCGCGCCACGTGTGCGAGAAGTACTCGACGGTGAGCGAAGACGGTCGCGGCGCGTCGGCCGGGAGCGTCCACACGAGAAGGTAGTCGCCGGCCAAGCCCGGCTGGAAGGTCTTGAGCGGGGTCCCGTCGATCGCCCGGTAGACGACCGGGTCGGGCGCGTCCTCGCCGAGTTCGCGGATCCGCATCGCATCGACGAGGATCGCCCTCGGCACCCACCGGTCGGCCTCGTCCTCGATGCGCGCCTTGACGACGAGGTACGTCGTCGGCTCGAACGCGGTGGCGAGCGGTTCAACGTTCGACAGCCAGCCCGCCCTGTCGACCGTGAGGGCGAAGGGCGCGACGGAGACCTCGTCGGAGGCGCCGAGTTCGGCGACGAGGTCCGGGTCGTCGCCGGCCGCCGCCCACCCGCCGAACAGTCCCGTCACGAGGACGACGACAGCCGCGAGCGCCATGACGACGTTCGCCGGGCTGACGAGGTCGGAGAAGAGTCGGACGAATCGCAGCGCCGTCGACACCGGAGTCGCAGGAGGCTCCTCCGCGGGACCATCCCCTCCCCCGTTCCCCTCGACGGGGCGCGCGGCCCCGGCCTCGTCGATCGACGATGAGACCCCGTCCTCGCGGCGCGGCGGGGGCTGGTGCGCCTCCTCGGCGCTCTGCTCGGGCGGGGTCACGCGGGCTCCGTTCGGGAAGAGTGACTGATGCGGACAGGACTCAGATCAGCGGGTAGCGGACGATCGTCGCCTCGCGGCCGGCGCCGACGCCGATCGACTGGATGCGGCAGCGCGAGACCTCTTCGAGGCGGGCGATGTACGCCTGCGCGTTCGCGGGGAGTTCGTCGAAGGAGCGGCATCCGGTGATGTCCTCGGTCCAGCCGGGGAGCTCCTCGTAGACCGGGACGGCCTTCGCGAAGCCCGCCTGATCGAGGGGCATCTCCTCGGTGCGGACGCCGTCGACCTCGTAGGCGACGCAGACGGGGATCGTCTCGTAGCCGGTGAGGACGTCGAGCTTCGTCAGGCAGATGTCCGTGAGCCCGTTGATGCGGGTCGCGTAGCGGACGACGACCGCGTCGAACCAGCCGGTGCGGCGCGGGCGACCCGTGGTGACGCCGAATTCGCCGCCCTTCTGGCGGAGGGCCTCGCCGACCTCGTCGTCGAGCTCGGTCGGGAACGGACCCTCGCCGACGCGGGTCGTGTACGCCTTCGCGACGCCGACGACGCGGTCGATGCGGGTCGGGCCGACGCCCGTGCCGGTGAGCGCGCCGCCCGCGGTCGGGTTCGACGAGGTGACGAACGGGTAGGTGCCGTGGTCGATGTCGAGCATCGTCGCCTGGCCGCCCTCGAAGAGGACCGTGTCGCCGCGATCGAGCGCGTCGTTCACCTCGAGGGACGCGTCGCAGACCATCGGGCGGATCCGATCGGCGTAGGAGAGGAGTTCTTCGGTGACGACCGCCGGGTCGAGGGTCTCCATGCCGACGGCCGCGAAGATCTCGTTCTTCGGGGCGAGGGCCGCGTCGACCTTCGCGGCGAGCCCCTCCGGATCGAAGAGGTCCTGGATGCGGATGCCGATGCGGTTCATCTTGTCGGCGTAGGTCGGGCCGATGCCGCGCCCGGTCGTGCCGATTTGGTTCTTCCCGCGGGCGCGCTCGTTCGCCTGGTCCATGAGGCGGTTGTACGGCGGGATGATGTGCGCGTTCGACGAGATCCTGAGGTGCGAGCAGTCGACGCCGCGCGACTCCATCTCCGCGATCTCGGAGAAGAGGACCTCGATGTCGACGACGACGCCGTTCCCGATGATCGGGGTGACGCCCTCGGACAGGATGCCGGCGGGGAGCAGGTGGAGCGCGTACTTCTCGCCGTCGATGACGACGGTGTGGCCGGCGTTGTTGCCGCCGTTGAACTTCACGACGACGTCGGTGTTCTGACCGAGCTGGTCGGTCGCCTTGCCCTTACCCTCGTCGCCCCACTGGGCGCCGAGCACGATGACGGCTGGCATGAGAGTCTCCCCGGATCTCGATTCCGTGCGACTTTGGCCGCACCTTCACCGATCGTACCGGGATTCCGATCGACGAGGGCGGGGCGTCCGGGCCTTCTTGGAGGGCATTGATGGGCCGCGGGCGTCGTGCCGGGCGGGGCCCCTGGCCGAGTGGAGGGGTTCACGACAAGTGGAGGACCTACACCCCCTCCACGTGTCGCTAACCCCTCCATCAACCGCACGTCGGGGTCGAGCGGGGGCCTCATGGCCCCTTCATCCGCCCCACCACTCCCCGAGCTCTCCACCTGTACGCTCTCCCACAAGTGGAGGGGTTCACGACAAGTGGAGGACCCACACCCCCTCCACGTGTCGCTAACCCCTCCACTTCACGTCGGTCAGGGGCGCAATCCCGCGAGCGGGACGACCCAGACGCCGTCGGACCGGTGGACGACGGGCCCGGAGGGAATAACGACGACGAGCGCACTGGGAGAACGCTCGACTTGGGAACTCACCCGAAGGAGATTCGCGGCGGCTTCATCGACAGAAAGGTGCGAGAGCTTCGCCTCAATACCGATCCAGTCTCCGGAACGAGCCTCGACGATCGCGTCGATCTCCATGCGGCCCTTTCCGTCTCTCAAATGAAATACGCCGCGCGCACGAATTGCCTGCGCGTAGATCCGGAGCTCGTGAACAACGAGCGACTCGAACAAGATGCCGAGAGTCTCCGGGTCCGATTCGAACCGCTCCGGAGCACCGCCGAGGAGGCTCATCGCCAGCGAGACATCGGCGAGGTGACGCTTCGGCGTTTGAACGAGGCTCGCCTTCGAACGCAGTCGAGGGGACCATGCGGGCTGATCTTCAACGAGGAACAAACGGCAGGCGAAGTCATGGAGAAGCGGAATGAGTTGCTCAGAGGGCTCTGAAGACGAGATCTCACCGATCCTCCGGCGGACCGCGGCGAGAGATGCGGGTTGGGCGACCAGACCCGCGTATGCCGCGAGGAAGGCCCGGAATCTTCTGGGATCGCGCCGCATCCCTCCGACGATGGGGAAGTCGTGCTCCTCGATTTGCTCGAGGTACGCGGAAACCTCGTCTGCTGCATCCGCAGCGTCGAGACCTACGAATCCCGGCCATCCACCTGACGCCATCCATTCGATGTAGTCGGAGACACTCGCTTCGACCCCGCCTTCGGCGACCGCCGTCCCATCGAAGAGGGCTTCGAGGGAGACATTCGCCTGAACGAGCCCTCGCTCAAGGAGGGACATCGTCCTCATCGTGAGTCGCCTGATCCGGCCCGCCCCCGAGTGACGTTGAGACTCCTCCTCCGGAGTCGATGATCCGGTGAGGATGAACTGCCCCTTCTCACCCCGGTCGTCGATCTCATGACGCACCAAGTTCCAGACTTCCGGAATCGACTGCCACTCATCAATGAGCCGCGGAACGTCCCCGACGAGAATCTGCTCGGGCGCAGAACGCAGCAAGTCCATCCTCGCGCCGGCGACATCCAGCCTGATTTGCGAACCGCCCGCCGCATTCACCGCCTGCCGCGCGGTCTCCGTCTTCCCGCAGGCCCGAGGTCCGCATACTTCAACTGCGCCCGACGTGCGCAGCCCTCGCTCGAGTTCCGCATCGACGAGGCGTGGAATGTACGGCTTCATGAGTGAAGCCTACCGACAACTACGGAATTTTCCATACCTGATATATGGAATTTTCCATACATTAATCGAGGCGTCCTGTCAGTCCCCTGGTCGGATGGAGGGGTTCACGACAAGTGGAGGACCTACACCCCCCCGTCGAGTTCGACGCCGATCGACGTGTTGGAGGGGTTGGCGACAAGTGGAGGACCTACACCCCCTCCACGTGTCGCTATCCCCTCCACTGAGGGCAGGCACGCGCGGAATGAGAGCGCAGAAGGCCGAATCGGCGTCACTCGTCGGACTCGGGAGCCCCGCCCTCGTCGATCGACTTGCGAGGACGGCCGAGCCCGCGCATCGGAGCGGCCTTGGGATCCCGGCCGGCGTCCTTGAGGGCGCGCCGCAGGACGACCTCGATCTGCGCGTTGACGGAGCGCAGGTCGTCGGCCGCCCACTTGGCGAGGGCCTCGTGGACGGCCGGGTCGAGCCTGAGCAGGAGCTGCTTGCGCTCGCGCTTCTCAGCCACGGTCGGATCGGATCAGTAGAGCGAACCGGCGTTAACGATCGGCTGCGTGCGCGTGTCGGAGCAGAGGACGACGAGGAGGTTCGACACCATCTGGGCCTTGCGCTCGTCGTCGAGGGCGACGATGTCGTTCTGCTCGAGGCGCTGGAGGGCCTGGTCGACCATGGTGACGGCGCCCTCGACGATCTGCTCGCGCGCGGCGATGACCGCGCCGGCCTGCTGGCGCTGGAGCATCGCCTGGGCGATCTCGGGGGCGTAGGCGAGGGAGGAGATGCGGACCTCGACGATCTCGAGGCCGGCGAGGGCGACGCGGTTCGCGACCTCGGCGGCGAGTTCGGCCGAGACGAGGTCGGTGCCGCCGCGCAGGGAGGTCTCGCCGGGGCCGGGCTCGTCGTACGGGTGGGTCGTCGCGACGTGGCGGAGGGCGGATTCGGCCTGGGCCTTGATGAACTCCTCGTACTCCTCGACGGCGAAGACGGCGCGCGCGGTGTCGGCGACCTGCCAGACGACGATCGCGGCGATGTTCACGGGGTTGCCGTCGGAGTCGTTGACTTTGAGTTCGTTCGTCTCGAAGTTGTGGACCTTGACGGAGACCTTCTTCCCGTTCGTCAGCGGGGGGACGAGGACGAGGCCGGTGCGTCGCACTGTTCCGATGTACTGGCCGAAGAACTGGCGGACCGAGGTCTGGCCCGGCGAGACGACCGTGAGCGAGGTGAACAGGATGAGGACGAGGAGGAACAGGATCGAGGCCACGACGATCCGGAGGATCCCGCCGTCCTCATTGGCGTCGGCCATGATCGCGCCCGTGATGAAGAAGTAGATGAAGAAGACGAACCCGGCCACAAGGATGAGGAAGGCCGGGAACGCGGCGGCGGCCCCGAGGGAACTCGCGGGCCTCTCCGCGATTTCAACGCGGGCGGCGCTTCGCGTCGGATCGTCTGCGAACTCGGAGCGGGAAGTGGGGGTTGTGGGCGCAGTCATCGCTTTCTCCTCTGCCATCTCCGCCCGCCGCGCCTTCACGCGGCTTCGAGGGCGAAGCCATATCAATATGATATCTATTTTTTATGGCGGCACAAGGCCCCTCTCATCGGCCTCGCCCCCGGCACCCGACTCTCGGCGCAATCAATCGCATCACGCGAGAGCGCCCGAAATCACTGAGGGAGTCGCCCTTCAGCAGCCGCCATCTTCGCCGCCAAACGGATCATGGTGCGCGCATCGTCCCCACTCGCCCCGCTGCGCCGCCGATAACGGGCGCAGGCGCCATCGGCCCCGCCGCTCCACAGCATCGCGACTTCGTCGCCATCGACCGGAGGAAGCCCCCGACTGATGAGCTCTCGATATCCGCGATCCGCCTCTTCAGCCTCGTCGAGGAGTCGTCGTCCCGAGGCGGTGACGATCATGAGCGCGGCCACGAAGGCGACAGCGTCGAGCCGCCGGCATCCCGCCCCGCCCTCAGACGGCCTTCGCGCCCTCGCCGATGCGCAGCACGACGAGCGGACCGCCGGTGGGCTGATCCGAGCCGGGCATCGGGCTCCTCGGTGATGAGGATCTCGATGCCCGGCTCGGATCAGCCCACCGGCGACGAAACGGCTGGCGCGCGCGGCGCCGAGGTAGGTCTCGGGGCTCCGTTCCCCGGTCGCAGTCGGCTCGTCGGATGCGAAGACCGGTGCGGGAAGGACGAGGTCGGGGTTCGCTTCAGTGAGGAGTCTGCGCACCAGTTTCTCGGTCGTCGCCTCGCCGCCCTCGCCTTACTTGAGGGCGCGCAGCTCGCCCTTCGCGTCGGCGAGGTAGTGGGCGGGCCAGTAGTGGTTGTCGAAGTTCGTCCAGGTGACGAGGTCCGATTCGACGGCGACGGGGTAGGTGATCCCCAGGGATTCGGCTCCCTTCTTCACATTGTCGACCTCCTTCTCGAAGGCGTACTCGGGAGAGTGCACGCCGATGACCTGCAGGCCGGCGTCCTTGTAGGTTTCGTAGAGCTTTTCGACTCCGGGGATGGAGCGTTGACAGTTGATGCACGAGTAGGCCCAGAAGTCGACGAGGGTGACCTTGCCCTTCCGCTCGGTCTCGGTGAGGGGCTGGTCGCCGGGGGCGTTGAACCATGCGACGGCGCCCTCGATCTTCGGCAGCGGACCGCAGTTCGCGAGTTCGTCCGCCCCGTCGAGGCAGGTAGTGGACGAGGAGCCCTTGGGGGTGGAATCGCGCAGGTACTTGTCGGTGCCAGCCTGCAGGGATGAGGTCCAATCAGGCAAGGCGCGCTGAATCTTCGCGGGCAGGTCGGTGGCGAGACCGATGGCGAGGAGGATCATCGCGGCACCCGCGATGATGCGGATCAGTTTCTGGCGGCTGCGGAAGGCCGCGATCCTCTCGGTGAGGCCCCTGCCCGCGAGGGCGAAGGCGAGAAGGGGGATGCCCGTACCGATCGCGAAGGAGAGGGCCAGGGCGACGGTCTCGGGGCCGATGCGGCCCGTGGTCCCCGCGACGGAGACGGCCGCGAGGACCGGCCCGGCGCAGGGAACGTACGCGGCGCCGAGGACGATGCCGAGCAGGAATCCGTTGTCGGGGCGCTTGCCCTGAGAGCGTCCGAAGCGGGTGAAGGGCTTCTCGAGGATCTCCATGAGGCGGGGGATCATCATCGCGATGCCGATGAGGACGAGGGCGACGATTCCGGCGATGCGGATGAAGTCCTGAGGGAGCCCGAGGAGAGTGAGGATCGTGGAGCCCAGCAGGGTGAAGAAGGTGAAGCTGAGGACGAGGCCTCCCACGACGAGGTAGGGGCGCCATTTGCTCGAGCGGGCGAGTGACAGGCTCGTCGTCGATTGCGCCGGGGCGCTCCCCAGCGAGCCGAGGGAGCCGGCCGTCATCACGCCGGGGATCCGCGCGATCGAGGATTCGGACTCCCGGGAGCGCGCGCCCTGGGCGCCGCCCGACAGGAAGATCACGGGGAGCACGGGCAGGATGCACGGGGAGATGCCCGTGACGAAGCCTCCGATGAGGCCGATGAGAACGAGGTTGACCATGTATTTCCTCCTTGGACTGTCATCTCTCGTTCGCAGCCGAGGGCGCTTCGGATCGATTCCCTCCAGGATTCGAGCAGTGATCCATGTCACCAATCCGGAAGTCTTGCCACTCCGAACCACCCAATGAGCGGGTGCCACAGGGGCGCCCCGGAAACAGATTGGGACATGCATGAACCTCCGCAAGATCCTCGCCGCCTCCGCCCTCGTCGCCACTGCCGCCGTGGGCATCGCCGCCTGCAGCTCCACCGCGACCCCCGACAAGATGGGCAGTGGCGGCACGTCCATGACGGACAAGATGGGCGATGAGAACGCCATGTCCGACCAGGGCGCTATGACCGACAAGGACAAGATGAGCGACCAGGGCGCCATGTCCGACAAGGACAAGATGACCGACCACGACAAGATGGATGACGGCCAGTCGGGTCACATGCACAAGCACTGAGGCCCTCGGCCCCATCGAGGCGGATCCCGGGGTGCGACCGTGTCCGAGTCGCGCCCCGGGATCCGCTTCCGTTCACCGCCCTCTTTTGGGCGCGGACGGGAAGAGCCCGTCGGGAGTGCGAGACGGGCAGGGATGAGGGTCCCGATGCCCCTCATCACGAGCGCCGGGTCACGCCCTCGTCACCCGCGCCGGACCGTCCCCGTAGAGCACGCCCTCCTTCGCCTTGACCGCTGCGACGAGGACGAAACTCAAGGTGACGAGGAGTGCCCACGAGCCGAACTTGCCGACGTGGACCATCTGCCAGCCGGCCTCCTGATCCGGGTAGCGCCAGGCGTTGAGGAATGTCGCCGCATTCTCGGCCACCCACAGGAAGAAGCCGATGAGGATGAAGGCGAGCGCCGTCGGCATCCGGTAGCGGTCTCCCCCGACCGTGAATCGGACCTTCGAGCCGTGCAGGGCGATGAGGAGCGCCACCGCGATCGGCCAGCGCAGATCGACGATGTAGTGGTGGGTGAAGAAGTTCGCGTAGACCGCGAGGGCGAGGGCGCTCACCGGCCACCAGCGGAAACGGTCGACGTGCAGGTCGAAGCGCCGGAAGGCCTGGCAGATGTAGGAGCCGACCGAGGCGTACATGAAGCCCGAGAAGACCGGCACTCCCCCGAGGCGCACGACCCCGGCGTCAAGGTAGGCCCAGGAGCCCTGGCTCACCTTGAAGATCTCGAGGGCGAGGCCGAGGACGTGGAAGACGCAGATGACGCCGAGTTCCCTCCAGGTCTCGAGTTTGAAGGCGACGAAGGCGATCTGCACGATCACGACGTAGATGAGGAGCGCGTCGTAGCGGGCGATCGGCATGTCGAAGCGGGCCCACACGAAGGAGGTGGCGGCGAGGCCGAGGAAGACGGCCGCCGGGAACAGGCAGCACTGCACTTCGAGCCACACGAACTGGACGAGGCGCAGCGGGAGGAGTCTGAGATCGCTCAGCGGACGACGTTCGGGCATGGGTTAAGGGAAGCACGGATTGAAGCAGAGCTCATGGACAAGCGTCTGCCATCTCACGCGCCTCCGGGTACAAGACCCCGGGAATCATTGCAGAAGGACTTCACAGCCGCCATCAGCATGCGCTATCATTGCCGACGACTGATTCTCAGTAAGTTCCGACCAGTTAGCGGAACTGAATGCTCCGCCGGGTCGCTCGCAAGAGCGGCCCGGTTTTTGCACCAAACGCCCCCGCGGCGAGTCATGATTACTCCATGCAGATCAACGCAGATACGGCAACTTCGCTTCGCTATCGAATCGGCATCGACGTCGGCACTCACTCGACGGGCTTCTGCGCGGTTCAAGTCAACGAGCATGACGCCCCTGTCGCTTTGCTCAATTCCATGGTCTTCATGCACGACTCCGGCATCGACCCGGATCAGGCGAAATATGCCAAGACGCGGAGAGCGACATCCGGTGTCGCGCGGAGAACACGGCGCTTGTACAGATCGCGTCGAACCCGCCTCGCACAGCTCGACGAAGAGCTCAAGCGCCTCGGCTACCCGATCGTTGATCTGGAGACCCTCGACGATCCGCGCGCCCCCTGGCACATCCGGGCCCGGCTCACGAATGAGTTCATCCTCGACGAGGATGAGCGTCGGCGTTCGGTTTCAATTGCGCTGCGACATATCGCTCGGCACCGCGGATGGCGGAATCCCTACTCCAAGGTCGAGTCGCTCCTCATCCCCGCCGAGCCATCTCAATTCCTTCGAGGTCTCGGCGAAAGGGTCAGCGACAAGCTCGACATTCTTGTAGATCCCGAAGCAACGCCCGGCGAGGTCCTGTCCGTCCTCTTCACCAGTTTCCCGACGGCGAAGATCCGAGGCCCCGAGGGCATTCTTCAAGGCAAGCTCTTCCAGTCCGACAACGCACAGGAAATCCGCCTTATCGCTTCAACCCAGCGAATCGAAGACGATGAGCGCGATCACCTGATTCGCTGCGTCTTCCAGGCGAAGTCGCCACGCGGGAGCGCACAAGGCCTTCGGGGGAAGGACGCGCTTCCGGGTCAAACGCAGCATGTTCGTGCAGAGAAGGCACATCCCGCTTTCCAGCTCTTCCGCATCGTTGCGGTTCTCACTAACCTTCGCATCCGAGAGGGGAAGGCCGAGCGCCGCCTCTCGACTGATGAGCTCCAAGGCTTGGTCGATTTCCTCCTCATTGCAGGAGAGGGCGATGCTCCGTCATGGGCGGAGCTCGCCGACAATCTCGGAATCGAACGCTCTGAGCTGCGCGGTACGGCGAAGCCGGGCCCTGATAGCACACCCGCGTTGTCCGCGCCTCCTCTTGATGCAACTCATCGAGCGATCATCGGATCAGCGATCCCCTGGCTCATCGACTGGTGGATCTCGGCCTCGGCAGAGGAACGGGGAAAGATGATCGACGCCCTGTCCAACAGCGGCGGATCCGAGGACATCCCCGACGTCGATGACGAAATCGCCGAGGTCCTGGAACAGGCATCAGAGGGCGATCAGGAATTGCTCGACAAGCTTGCGCTTCCCTCGGGCCGTGCAGCTTATTCTCTCGATTCCCTCCAGCGTCTCACCGAATGCATGCTCACAACCGGGATGGATCTCCACGAAGCGCGCAAGGCGGTCTTCGGCGTCGATGACTCCTGGCAGCCGCCCGCCGATCCAATCGGAATGCCTGTCGGTAATCCCGCAGTGGACCGCGTGACAAAGCAACTTGCACGCTGGTTGGGAGCCGCCGAGCGCCGATGGGGTACGCCTGAGTCGATCAATATCGAGCACATTCGGGATGCGCTTGGGAGCGAGCGCGCAGTTCGCGAAGCGATGCGTGATAACGAGGCGCGATTCAAGCGCAATCAGAAGATGTTTTCCGAGATGCATGATCGTCTGGGACTCTCGGGCCGCCCGCGGCGTAGCGATCTCATTCGGTACCAGGCGCTCCAGCGCCAGAACGGCGAATGTCTGTACTGCGGCACCCCGATCGATTTCACGACTGCCGAGATGGACCATATCGTGCCGCGATCGGGGGCGGCAGGTTCGACGAATACGCGCAATAATCTCGCTGCAGTCTGTAGACCGTGCAATCATGCCAAAGGGAATTTGCCATTCGCCGTGTGGGCTGAGTCGAACACATCGAGGGGTGCGACTCTTGCAGATGCATCCCGTCGAGTCCGGCACTTCCTCCGTGACGAGGGAGTCTCCCCCAAAGACTTCAAACGATTCCAAAAGGACGTCATCAGTCGCCTCAAATCGAAGTCCCTCGATGAGGAGTTCGACGGACGCTCGATGGAATCGGTCGCCTGGATGGCGAGCGAACTCCGCATGCGCATCGACCAGCATTTCAACCGTGGGGGTCGGACTGTCGACGTCAATGTCTACCGCGGCGCCCTGACAGCAGAAGCGCGTAAGGCGAGCGGGTTCGAAGGACGGCTCAACCTCATCGGAGGCGGAGGCAAAACCCGATTCGATCGTCGTCATCACGCCATGGATGCTCTGACCATCGCAATGATGAATCGTTCGGTTGCGATGACACTAGCTGTTCGCCAGAACCTCCGAAATTCCCAGCAAATCACGGGAGAAACGGAAACATGGAAGACCTTCACCGGCGTGACCGATGAAGCTCGCAAGCAGTGGGAGCGTTGGAACGACGCCATGCGTACCGCATCGGACCTGTTCAACCTGGCGCTCACAAACAATGCGATTCCGATCGTTGAGAACACCCGTCTTCGTCAAGGCAGCGGCGCCATGCACGAGGCGAAGATCCAGAAACTCATCAAGGTGCCGCTCAGCAGCGCCCTGTCTGTGGAGCTGATCGACCGCGCATCCACCCCGGCTCTTTGGACAGCCCTGACCCGATGCCCCGGTTACGACGAGAAGGACGGCTTGCCATCTGATCCCCATCGGTCGATCGTTGTCAATGGGCATCACATTCGCGGAGAAGAGCTGATTTCCTTCTTCAATACGGGCTCTGCCTGCATCGCTGTTCGTGGCGGATATGCAGAGCTCGGAGCATCGATTCATCATGCTCGCATCTACAGGATCGACGGCAAGAGTCCGGTCTACGCGATGGTCCGCGTCTATCAGGTGGATCTCGTTCGCCACAGGAATGAAGACCTCTTCTCCTGCGAAATACCTCAGTCCTCGATCTCGCTGCGGACCGCGGAGAAAAAGATCCGCCAGGCACTCCGAAATGGAACAGCGACTCAAATCGGCTGGCTGGTTGAAGGTGATGAGCTCGAAATTGAAATGGGAAAGGTAGCAAGTGGACAGGCTGAATCAATAGCTCAGGGCTTTCCTACCGTAACAAGCTGGAGGGTCTCAGGATTCCCCCAGCCTAAGACACTCCGGCTGAAACCATTACTACTGGCAGCGGAGGGAGCACCAGAATCACTAACATCAGACCAGCAGGTCGTGATCTCGGGACGCGGTTGGTGGCCTGCGATCAACAAGCTCGGAAAGGCGGGGTCAACGAGGGTCATCCGACGGAATGCCCTAGGCGTCCCAAGAACTGAACCAACAAGCGGACTTCCGATTTCCATCGATCTGAAATAGGCACACGATGGCGTCGCAGTGGCGGATTTTAGACTTCTCCTCGTTTGAAGGATCCCTGTCTTCCATTCGAGGGGGGATCACTGTGACGCCGCAAGAGGGCTGCCCGACTGATGTTCCGACCGCCGACATCGCGGTTGTCCTCATCGGCACTCATGTATCACTGAGTACCGCCGTTCTCCACCGATTATGCAGCGCTGACATCGCAGTGCTCTTCTGCGATTGGAGGGGCGTACCAGAAGGGGCGGCTTACTCTTGGTCGGACCACGGTCGCGTTGGAGCACGGCACCGCGCTCAGGCCGAACTCAGCGCACCCAGAAGGAAGAACGCTTGGGGGCGAATCGTCCGAGCTAAGGTCCTCGGCCAATCCGCTGTCCTCAAGTCTCACGGTATCCCTGGGGCAGGCGAGCTCCACGCGCTTGCCGATCAGGTCCGTTCCGGAGATCCCACCAACGTCGAGGCTCAAGCGGCTCGACTGTATTGGAGCCGGTACTTCAATGGGAGAAGCGGCCGATCTCCGTCCTCTGGTGAGTTACTCGGCCAGAATCCTTGCCTTGACTATGGTTATACGGTCCTGCGCGGATTCGTCATCAGGGGACTCCTCGGAGCTGGCTTGTCCGGGCCGCTTGGCTTGTTCCACCACGGCAGGAGCAACATGTTCGCACTCGCCGATGACCTCATAGAACCATTTCGGCCATGCATCGACGATGCGGTCTTGGAGCTCTCCCCAGATGCCTCACCATCCGATTCCGAGGTGAAGAGGAGGCTCGTCGCTGCGGCAACGCAACCGTTCGATGAGAGCGGAGTCCGAATCCCGGCAGCACTCGAGGCATTCGCCCAGCAGTTCGGTCGCTATGTCGAAGGAGATCTTCAACGTCTCGTTCCCCCGGTGTGGTCCGGCCCCATTCGCTCTGAGTGACTTTCATGCCCAACGATCCGATGTGGTGTCTCGTGATGTTCGACCTCCCAGTGGAGACGAAAGCGCAGCGACGTGAGGCGAATCGTTTTCGCCACAATCTGCTGGACTGGGGCTTCTCGATGGTCCAGTTCTCGGTCTATGTCAAGTACTGGCCGACCGGCGGCCAGGATGCAGCCACCATCGGCGCTATCAAGCAGCACCTTCCGCCCGGCGGGCAAGTCCGCGTCATCGCTGTTTCCGATCGTCAATGGGCGACCGGTCTCAGATTCGACAACGCAAGCCCTCAGAAGACGGATCCGAGACCTGAGCAGCTCACGATCTTCTGACGTCCGATCGCCTGCAATCGTTGCAATTCCAAGGAAAACCGCCCCCTCATGTTATCAAAGGGGAACGGTGACTGATTCCCAGCCGAGGAAGCGGCTAGCCCTGTCGAAGTGGATGTTATCAAAGGGGAACGGTGACTGATTCCCAGCGCCCAGTTGGCCTCCTCATCGGCGCCCTGATGTTATCAAAGGGGAACGGTGACTGATTCCCAGCAGCAGGTGTCCGACGCGCTCGCGGCCGCGATGTTATCAAAGGGGAACGGTGACTGATTCCCAGCTCGAAGCGTGCCTGTCGGAGGCCCAGTCGATGTTATCAAAGGGGAACGGTGACTGATTCCCAGCCTGAAGTGCGAATCGCCTCGTCCAAGCAGATGTTATCAAAGGGGAACGGTGACTGATTCCCAGCGACGGCCCAACGCCTATCAGACCCGACGGATGTTATCAAAGGGGAACGGTGACTGATTCCCAGCCAGCGGGGCGCACTCCGACGACCTTGCTGATGTTATCAAAGGGGAACGGTGACTGATTCCCAGCGTGACGGACCCGACTCACGAACGGTAACGATGTTATCAAAGGGGAACGGTGACTGATTCCCAGCGGATCATCGCTTTCCACCCGGTCATGTCGATGTTATCAAAGGGGAACGGTGACTGATTCCCAGCCGTCGGACTTCGACTTCGACCACGATCCAGATGTTATCAAAGGGGAACGGTGACTGATTCCCAGCACTGGTACGTGTACGACCCATAGACGCCGATGTTATCAAAGGGGAACGGTGACTGATTCCCAGCACTGGTACGTGTACGACCCATAGACGCCGATGTTATCAAAGGGGAACGGTGACTGATTCCCAGCGCAGACGCTCGACAAGGTAACCGGGGCGGATGTTATCAAAGGGGAACGGTGACCGATTCCCAGCCGAAGGTGAAGGGGTGGCAGTGGGAGACGATGTTATCAAAGGGGAACGGTGACTGATTCCCAGCAGGCGCAAGCCGACGAGATGAAGGACCGGATGTTATCAAAGGGGAACGGTGACTGATTCCCAGCGCATCCGCGACGTCCGTGATTACGCCTCGATGTTATCAAAGGGGAACGGTGACTGATTCCCAGCCGAACACCTGCCACACGCCCGCCCGGTCGATGTTATCAAAGGGGAACGGTGACTGATTCCCAGCCATCTCATCGCCCCGAGGGGAGCGATAAGATGTTATCAAAGGGGAACGGTGACTGATTCCCAGCTGGAGGCGTGCCTGTCGGAGGCCCAGTCGATGTTATCAAAGGGGAACGGTGACTGATTCCCAGCCGGGAGGCGAGGGTAGGCTCGGCCGAGGGATGTTATCAAAGGGGAACGGTGACTGATTCCCAGCCCCACCAGGCGCGGCCCCACCAGATGAGGATGTTATCAAAGGGGAACGGTGACTGATTCCCAGCAACTCTGGCATAGGGTCCGTTTTTCTCAGATGTTATCAAAGGGGAACGGTGACTGATTCCCAGCAAAACCGACCTACTACGTCCTGCACGAGGATGTTATCAAAGGGGAACGGTGACTGATTCCCAGCGCGCCGATTAGAGGGTGCCGCGCCCCCCGATGTTATCAAAGGGGAACGGTGACTGATTCCCAGCAGTCGGATCCGACGGTCATTGAGTACCAGATGTTATCAAAGGGGAACGGTGACTGATTCCCAGCTGGCGATGCCGGGCCAGATGGACCAAATGATGTTATCAAAGGGGAACGGTGACTGATTCCCAGCTTCGGGTCGCCGAATGGGTGACGACCTGGATGTTATCAAAGGGGAACGGTGACTGATTCCCAGCACATAGGCGAGACCGTGACGACCGCCTAGATGTTATCAAAGGGGAACGGTGACTGATTCCCAGCTTCGGGTCGCCGAATGGGTGACGACCTGGATGTTATCAAAGGGGAACGGTGACTGATTCCCAGCAATCCCACGTCCGGTCGAACCTCCAGAAGATGTTATCAAAGGGGAACGGTGACTGATTCCCAGCTCGGAGTGGCGTCATGAATGACGGAACGGATGTTATCAAAGGGGAACGGTGACTGATTCCCAGCGAAATATGCGGAAAGCAGCGCAATCTCGATGTTATCAAAGGGGAACGGTGACTGATTCCCAGCAGCTGATGCCCTTGCGAGCGGATGAGTTGATGTTATCAAAGGGGAACGGTGACTGATTCCCAGCAATGGTGGCGCGGGGGGATCTTCGAGGGGATGTTATCAAAGGGGAACGGTGACTGATTCCCAGCAACTACAGCACGGGCCGCCCCTACGGCCGATGTTATCAAAGGGGAACGGTGACTGATTCCCAGCCGGGGCCAACGGGCAAGACATGTACCCCGATGTTATCAAAGGGGAACGGTGACTGATTCCCAGCTAGCACGGCGGGAGGACGGCGCAACCGCGATGTTATCAAAGGGGAACGGTGACTGATTCCCAGCGGTGGTAGCGGCCTGCGAGGGCTGCGCCGATGTTATCAAAGGGGAACGGTGACTGATTCCCAGCCAGTGCAGGGAGGGGAGCGCGCGGCGACGATGTTATCAAAGGGGAACGGTGACTGATTCCCAGCAGCAATGTCGACTCGCTCATCGGTCTGAGATGTTATCAAAGGGGAACGGTGACTGATTCCCAGCCAGTGCAGGGAGGGGAGCGCGCGGCGACGATGTTATCAAAGGGGAACGGTGACTGATTCCCAGCGTCCCGATGTAATGGTGACGCGAGCCCCGATGTTATCAAAGGGGAACGGTGACTGATTCCCAGCCTGTGTCGACGCGCCTGCCTGCGCACACGATGTTATCAAAGGGGAACGGTGACTGATTCCCAGCCTCGTGGGCGGCGTTGACGGCGGCGTCGGATGTTATCAAAGGGGAACGGTGACTGATTCCCAGCGTCCCGGGCACGCCCACCGAACGGTCGCGATGTTATCAAAGGGGAACGGTGACTGATTCCCAGCGCTTCATCGGCTTGTACCGCCGCGGGTTGATGTTATCAAAGGGGAACGGTGACTGATTCCCAGCTCTGGAAGCCGTGGGCTTCGATCGCTTTGATGTTATCAAAGGGGAACGGTGACTGATTCCCAGCTCGCGGTACTGTGTACGTGTCGCCCCGAGATGTTATCAAAGGGGAACGGCGACTGATTCCCAGCGATGTTGGTGACTTGCGCGGCAGAGGGGGATGTTATCAAAGGGGAACGGTGACTGATTCCCAGCCACGGGGTGGGCTCCCGGCTTACGGGTCGATGTTATCAAAGGGGAACGGTGACTGATTCCCAGCCGCGGAGCTGATGATCCACGACCCGTGGGATGTTATCAAAGGGGAACGGTGACTGATTCCCAGCGAGCTCGGCCATCCCTTCCGCTTCCTTGGATGTTATCAAAGGGGAACGGTGACTGATTCCCAGCCTCAACTGCTCGTCAGCGCTCGCCGCAGGATGTTATCAAAGGGGAACGGTGACTGATTCCCAGCCGGAGACGAGAGAATGACACCCGCCGCCGATGTTATCAAAGGGGAACGGTGACTGATTCCCAGCCGAGGAGGTGGAGGTCGGCGCGGAATCCGATGTTATCAAAGGGAAACGGTGACTGATTCCCAGCTTGCGGGCGAGGTCCTTGAGGACCTGTCGATGTTATCAAAGGGGAACGGTGACTGATTCCCAGCGTCCCGGGCACGCCGTCCTCACCGTGGTGATGTTATCAAAGGGGAACGGTGACTGATTCCCAGCGACTTGTTGGCCGACTTGTTGCCTGACAGATGTTATCAAAGGGGAACGGTGACTGATTCCCAGCTGATGTTGATCAATGCATTCCCAGCCGATGTTGATCAATGTGCAATCTTTACCATTATACCATGGAGACACACTGTTCGATTTCAGGCTTTGCATCGACGATTTTGAGATTGCAGAGACAATTCGAGGAGATGCAATTGTCGGCCCCAGCAAGATCTAGATGAATGCAAATGGAATCAAATACCAGCAGCTGGGACGATAGTTGACTCTCCTCGAATCCACAGACTGAGCCAACGTCTCAAATGAACGTGAACTTTGAAAAGGAAGGATGACGGAGAGGGAGTGATGCATACATTTCCGCAACTGCACATGGAATCATCCTGCATCCGCAGACTCGGCTCACGAACAGTCACAAAGCGCTTCGGTGGCGAATAAAGCGCCTACTCCCCCCTCCGCGCGCACGGACGCGACCTCGTACAGGGCGATGCCCGTCGCGACCGCGGCGTTGAGCGACTCGACGGCGGACGAGATCGGGATCGAGACGATCTGATCGCAGGCCTCGCGCACGAGGCGCGACAGGCCCGAGCCCTCGGCGCCGGTCACGACGACGAGCGGCGAGGTCGCGAGCTCGAGGTCGCGCAGGCGCGCGTCGCCGCCGCCGTCGAGGCCGATGACGAAGAAGCCCGCGCGCTTGCACTCCTCGAGCGCGCGCACGAGGTTCGTCGCACGCGCCACGGGCACGCGCGCCGCCGCGCCCGCCGAGACCTTCCACGCGGTCGTGTTGACGCCGGCCGAGCGGCGCTCGGGGATGATGACGCCGTCGACGCCGAACGCGCCGGACGAGCGCAGCACCGCGCCGAGGTTGTGCGGATCCGTCACCTGATCGAGGGCGACGAGCAGCGGAGTGCCGAGCTGCTGGAGCGAACCGGCGATGAGGTCCTCGACGTCCGCGTACTCGTAGCCGCGCACCTCGATGGCGACGCCCTGGTGGACGGCGCCGTCGGTCGCAACGTCGAGGTCGCGACGGGTCACCTCGAAAACGGGAGCGCCCATCCCCGCGGCGAGGCGGATGACCTCCTCGACCCGGTCGTCCTTCACGTTGTCGAGGACGAAGACGCGTTCGACGGGCACGCCGGCGCGGACGGCCTCGGCGACCGGATTGCGGCCCGCGATGAGCTCATGACCGGGGGCGACCTTGATCGACGACTTCGCGCGGGCGCGGGCGATCGCGGCCTCCTGGGCCTCCTTCGCCTCGCGCGCCACCTTGCGCTTATACGCGGGATGGTAGGTGCGATCCTCGGCCTTGGGCGTCGGGCCCTTGCCCTCGAGGCGGCGGCGGGAGTGCCCGCCCGTGCCAACCTTCGCGCCCTTCTTCGAGCCGGGCTTGCGCACCGCTCCGCGGCGACCGTCGTTTCCAGCCATGAGAACCGTCCTTACTCCTACGCGAGGGCGCCTCCCGGCGCCTCTGATCCGCACCAGCCTAACGGGGAGCGGCCCCGCACCGGCAGCGCGGCCCCGGGTTTGCGGCCGGATTCACGCCGTCGCCGGTTGTCCACACGTTGTACGCATGGAATCCGCGACAAGCGCTGCGTATCCATACGATGAGTCGCATGTTGATCGCCTATCTCGACGAGAGCCAGCGCGACGGCTGCTACATCATTGGCGCCGCTGTCGCGGAGCAGGCCGTCTGGGAAGTAGCCACCGATAGGCTCGCCGCTCTTCGGAGTGAGCTCGTCGATGAGTTCCAGCTTCCATCGGGCATTGAGTTTCATGGCCATCCCCTCATGCAATCGAGCGGCGACTGGCGGCCTTTGAAGGGGAAGCATCGAGAGAAGGCCACGGCCTATCTGAAAGCTCTGTCGACAATTGACGACCTCGACATCAGTTTCGTGTTCCGTGGCCTCGACATTGAGCGGCAACGCGCAAAGTACAAGGATCCCTGGCCCTCCCACTCAGCCTGCATGACGTTCACACTCGAATCGCTCGACGATTTCGCGCGAGCGAGAGGCGAAGCGTCCGTCATCGTTGTCAGCGACGAATCGAGCTACGAAAGGGAACTGACAAGACGATTCGAGCACGACCGGTCGCTCGGCACATTCGGCTACAGGCGCAGTCTCCTTGAGCGGATTAGCGACCCACTGAATTGGAGCTCATCCAAGGACACCGACGAACTCCAGATCGTCGACCTCGCACTCTATGTCTGGCAGCGAAGCGCTTGGCCTCTTGAGGCCGAACATCCGAAAGCGAAAGCTACGCGGGAGAAGCTCCTGAGGAAGCTCGATTCCAAGATCTTCCGAGGAGAAATCTGGCGTCCTTAGCCAAAAAACAACCGCCCCGCGAGCGGGGCGGTCGTGCTGACGATGCCCCGACATAGGGTGCATCGTCCCTCCAGAATACCGGAGGCCATCCAACGCCGACAAGCCTCCACAGAGTGGCCCCTCCGAAGATCCCCAGCCCCTACGCCAACCGCCAGCTCGCCCCGTCCCGCCCATCGGCGACGGCGATGCCGGCGGCGGCGAGCCGGTCGCGCAGCGCGTCGGCCCGCGCCCAGTCCTTGTCGGCGCGCGCCTGGGCGCGCTCCGCGATGAGCGCCTGAACGAGCGCATCGAGCGCCTCGTGCTCCGCGGTCCCCGCGCCCGAACCGGCGAGCCCGGCGCCCAGCCCCGACCTCCACTGGGTGGAGGCCGGATCGAGCCCGAAGACGTCGAGCATGGAGCGGACGAGGATCTGCTCCTTCTTGACGGCCGCGGCATCGCCCTCGTCGATCGCGGAATTGCCGAGCTTGAGGTGCTCGTGGACGACGGCGAGCGCGCCCGCGACGTTGAGGTCGTCGTCCATGGCGGAGACGAATCCCTCGGGGAGCGCCGAGGCGGGCAGAGCGATCTCGTCGGCGGTCGCCTCGCCGACCGAGTCGATCGCGCGCTCGACGAATCCGGAGAACTTCGCCCACGCGGCTGCCGCGGCGGGCAGCGTCTCGGGCGCCCACTCGATCGCCGAGCGGTGGTGGACGGTCGACAGGGCCCAGCGGACCGCGACGGCCGGGAAGTCCCTGGTGAGCGCCTCGATGGAGAGGACGTTGCCGAGCGACTTCGACATCTTCTCGCCCTTGGTCGTCACCCACGCGTTGTGGACCCACAGGCGCGCGAAGCCCCAACCGGCGCCGTGCGACTGGGCCTGCTCGTTCTCGTGGTGCGGGAAGCGCAGGTCGATGCCGCCGCCGTGGATGTCGAACTCGTCGCCGAGGTAGCGCCGCGACATCGCCGAGCACTCGAGGTGCCAACCGGGGCGCCCACGGCCCCACGGGGACTCCCAGGACGCGGTCTCCGGTTCACTCGGCTTCGTCGCCTTCCACAGGGCGAAGTCGCGCGGGTCGCGCTTTCCGGCCTCGACGGACGCGTCGATCTGCGTCTCGTCCTCGGTCGTCCGCATGTCGACGAGCCGCTGGCGCGTGATCGACCCATAGTCGGGCTGGCTGTGGACGTCGAAGTAGACGTTGCCGCGCCCGTCGTCGTAGGCGTGCCCGCGCTCGACGAGCCTGCGCACGAGGTCGATCTGGTCGGGGATGTGCCCGGTCGCGCGCGGCTCGTAGGTCGGCGGGAGGACGCCGAGGGTCTCGTACGCCTCGGTGAACTCGCGCTCGAAGCGGTAGGCCCACGCCCACCAGGGCGCCCCGGCCTCGGCCGACTTCGTGAGGATCTTGTCGTCGATGTCGGTGACGTTGCGGACGTAGGTGACGTCGAGCCCGGAGCGGCCGAGCCAGCGGACGAGCGTGTCGAAGGCGACCGCGGCGCGCAGGTGCCCGACGTGGGGGGAGCCCTGCACCGTGGCGCCGCACAGGTAGATCCCGACGCGCCCGGGGTTCACCGGGTCGAGGGGCTGGAGGCGGGCCGTCTTCGAGTCGTGCAGGTGCAGCGTCATGCCCCCGATCCTACCGGCGGCGCCCGGCGGTCACGCTCGGGCCGCCCCGTGGTGGGATCCGGTGACGACGGGCGGACGAGGCCGGGGCCGGGCACCGAAAAGGTCAGAGGAGATCCCCTCGACGAGGAAAGGTGATGCTTTCGGCGGGGGCGGGCGCCGGATCAGGCGCCGGGCGTCACCTTCTCCTCGATGAGGGCGCGCAGCGCATCGACCTCGTTCGCCAGCGGCACGACGCGCTGGGCCCCGCCCTCGATGCCGGCGAAGCGCTCGGGGACGGGAGGGAGGTGGCCGGTGGCCTCGAGGATCGTATCGGCGAACTTCACGGGCAGCGCGGTCTCCATGACGACGACCGGGCCGTCGAGGCGCGGGGCCCACTCGCGCGCGACGTGGACGCCGTCGGCGGTGTGCGGGTCGAGGAGGTACCCGTCCTCGGCCTCGGTGCGGCGGATCTCCGCGAGCCGGTCGGCGTGCGAGGAGGTCCCGGAGACGAAGCCGAAGTCCTCGCGCAGCCGCGCGAACTCCGGGGTGCCCGACAGGTCGAAGGAGCCGTCGCGCTCGAGGGCCTTGCCGAAGAGCTCCGCAGTGCGCTCACCGTCGCGCCCGAGCAGGTCGAAGACGAAGCGCTCGAAGTTCGACGCCTTCGAGATGTCCATCGACGGCGACGAGGTCGCGAGCGTCTGCTCGGCGGAGCGGGGGCGGTAGACGCCGGTGCGGAAGAACTCGTCGAGGACGTCGTTCTCGTTCGTCGCGGCGACGAGGGCGTCGAGCGGCACCCCCATCGACCGGGCGATGTGCGCGGCGCAGATGTTGCCGAAGTTGCCGGAGGGGACGACGACGTTGACGTGGTCGTCCGCCGACGTCGAGGCGCGCAGCCAGGTCGCGATGTAGTAGACGACCTGGGCGACGAGGCGCGCCCAGTTGATCGTGTTCACCGCGCCGATGTGCCACGCCGCCTTGAACGAGGCGTCCATGTTGACGGCCTTGACGAGGTCCTGGCAGTCGTCGAAGACGCCGTCGACCGCGACGTTGACGATGTTCTCGTCGAGGAGGGAGAACATCTGCGCCCGCTGGAACGCCGTCATCCGACCGGCCGGGGTGAGCATGACGACGGAGAGGCCGCGCCGCCCGCGCAGCGCGTACTCGGCTGCCGAGCCGGTATCGCCCGAGGTCGCGCCGACGATGGTGAGCCAGTCGCCGCGGCGGGCGAGCTCGTGCTCGAAGAGCTCGCCGAGCAGCTGCATCGCCATGTCCTTGAACGCGGCGGTCGGCCCGTTCGACAGGTGGGAGATCCAGAGGCCTCCGGGCAGCTGGTCGACGGGGACGATCCGCTCGTCGGAGAACGCAGGTGTCCGGTAGGCGCGGGCGGTGATCGCCTCGAGGTCGGCCTGCGGGATGTCGTCGATGAAGAGGCCGAGGACTTTCGCGGCGAGGGCCGCGTACCCGCGCGTCTCGAGGAGCACGCGCAAGTCGTCGAGGTCGGCGGTCGTGAGCTCGGGGTAGGACTCGGGCAGGTAGAGGCCGCCGTCCGGGGCGAGTCCCTCGAGGAGGATGTCGCTGAACGAGCGGGCGGGGGTCGCGGCCGATCCGCGGGTCGAGATGTAGCGCACGCCCCGATCCTATCGACGCCGCCGCCCCGCGGTCCCGGCGTCCACCGCTAGGCTGGTCGCCATGACCTCCGCCTCCTCCCCCGTCCCGTTCCGCGTCGGCCAGGCGATCGACGTTCACGCCTTCGCCTCCGACATCGACGAGGGCGCGGCACCGGCGCCGCTCATGCTCGCCTGCCTCGAGTGGCCCGGCGAGACCCCCCTCTCCGGCCACTCGGACGGCGACGTCGCGGCGCACGCGGTGTGCGACGCGATCCTCGCCGCGACCGGGCTCGGCGAAATGGGAACGGTGTTCGGAACGGATCGGCCGCAGTGGCGCGGGGCGTCGGGCGAGCAGTTCCTCGTCGAAGTGCGCCGCATGGCCGAGGAGGCGGGCTGGCGGATCGGCAACGCGACCGTCCAGGTGATCGGGAAGCGCCCGCGCATGGCGGCCCGCCTTCCCGAGGCCTGCGCCCGGATGAGCGCGATTCTCGACGCCCCGGTGTCGGTGAGCGCGACGACGACCGACGGCCTCGGCTTCACGGGTCGGGGCGACGGGCTCGCCGCGAGCGCGGTGGCGCTCGTCGTGCGGGCGGACTGAGAACCCCTGACGAAGGAGCGAGCATGACGGATCCGGCGAAGACCGCGGATCGGGCCGAACGGGCCGCGCACTGGGAGGACCGCTACGCCTCGGCCGAGCAGCTGTGGTCCGGCAGGGTGAACGAGTGGCTCCCCGGCATCGCGGAGCGCCTCGCGCCCGGGCGCGCCCTCGACCTCGGGTGCGGGGAGGGCGGCGACCTCCTGTGGCTCGCACAGCACGGCTGGGTCGTCGTCGGCGTCGACTTCTCCTCCACCGCGATCCGGCGCTTCCTCGACTCCGCGGCCGAGCAGGACCTCGTCGACCGGGCGAGCGGAATCGTCGGCGACATCGAGAACCTCGAGGTCGCCGGACTCTTCGACCTCGTGACGATCTTCTTCGTCCACGGCGGCCCCGACGGCGAGGGCGTCGACCTGTGGAAGTTGATCTCCGATCAGCGGGCCAGTCTCGCCCCGGGCGGGCGGATCGTCGTCGCCGTCCACGCGGTCAACCCGCCGTGGCACGGCGCGCGCTCGCGCACGTATTCAGTCGAGGAGCTCCTCGCGGGTCTCGACTTCCTCGACGACAAGTGGACGATCGAGTGCGCCGAGGAGCGGTGGAAGGACGCGCCCGCGACCGAGTCGCATCCGGCGGGTCGGCGCGCCGACGCCGTCCTCGTCCTGCGCGCCCCCGAGGCCCCGGCGCCCCAGGAGTAATGCTCTCGGCGTTGCGCGGGTAATGCCGTCGGCGTCCCAGAAGTAATGCTCTCGACGCGCCAACGTGATGCTCTCGGTGAAGATCGCCGAGAGCATCACCGGCTCTTCGCAGTCGGGGGTGTAGTCGGTTGACGATAGCCCGCACGACCTGCATCGCCGTCTCGGCGGAGTTGGCGGGCGGGAAGGGCCGTCGAGCGTGCGATCCAAGTCGCTCTGCGCACGGAATCAGCGGCCCGCACGACCTGCATCGCCGTCTCGGCGGAGTTGGCGGGCGGGAAGGGCCGTCGAGCGTGCGATCCGGGTCGCCACGCGTATGGAAGGGACAGGGCGCCGAGAGCCTCGCTGCCGCCACCTCACCCAGCGACGCCCCCAACTGGGAAGGACGGGTGATGCTCTCGTCGAGGGGATGCGCATTGACGCCTCACACGCAAAAACGCACACAGTTTCTCCGTCGGCTCCGATGCTGCAGGGCTCTGATCTGCGCTTTCCTCCGAGGACCCTGAGGTGGACCCTCCCAACGGGCCGAAACTGTGTGCGGATTTGCAGTGGGGGCGTCGGAGACGCCTCCGACCCACGACTCCGCGACCGGCGGCCGGCCGGGAGCCGCCGACTACACCCCCAACTGCGAAGCGCCGCATTACCGAACCAGCACCGAAAGCATCACCTTCGTCCGTCGAGGGGATGCGTTCTTCCCTCCTGCAACGCACCGCCCCGCCCTCGTCGATCACGAGGACGGGGCGGAACGGCGGAACTCAGCGCTCGAGATGATCGAGGTGGGCGGCGTCCGCCTTCACGGGGATCGTGAGGAGCAGGCCCGCGGCGAGCACGAGGATGATGCCGAGGATGCCCCAGTACGTGTAGTCGCCGGACGGGGTGACCGCCTGGCCGATCTTGAGGAAGACGCCGTACATGAACGGAGCGAGGAACGACACCGCGCGGCCGGTCGTCGCGTAGAGGCCGAAGATCTCGCCCTCGCGGCCGGCCGGGATGATGCGCCCGAGGAAGGAGCGCGACGCCGACTGGGTCGGGCCGACGAACACGCAGAGGACGAGCCCGAGCGACCAGAAGACGACCTTCCCGTGCGCGTGGAGAGCGAAGACGCCGAAGCCCGAGGCGACCATGCAGATGAGGGAGAACATGATGACGCGCTTCGGCCCGAAGCGGTCGTCGAGGGCGCCGAACGCGATCGTCGCGAGGCCGGCGACGATGTTCGCGGCGATCGCGAAGATCATCACCTCGCCCGCGGAGAAGCCGAAGGCCGTGCCCGCGAGGACCGCGCCGAAGGTGAAGACGCCGGCGAGGCCGTCGCGGAACACCGCCGAGGCGATGAGGAAGGCGAGGGTGTGGGGCGCCTCGCGGAACAGGCCCTTCACCGTCCCCCAGAGGAGCCGGTAGGAGTCGAGGAGGGACTCGTGACCGTCGTCCTCGTGGATGACGGCGGGCTTCGGCGGGTGGAGGACGACCGGCAGGGAGAAGGCCCCGAACCACACGGCCGCGATGAGCATCGAGAGGCGGACGGCCATGCCGTTGTCCGTCGGAACGCCGAGGAGGTTCGGGCCGATGAGCCCGACGTAGAGGATGAGGAGGAGCACGATGCCGCCGACGTACCCGGCGCCCCAGCCGAAGCCGGAGACCCGGCCCATGTTCTCCTTCGTCGTCAGGTGGTTGAGCATCGCGTTGTAGTTGACCGACGCGAACTCGAAGAAGATGTTGCCGACTCCGAGGAGCCCGATGCCGAGCCACATCGCGCCCGACTTGCCGAGCGGCGACTCGGGGGCGACGAAGAACATCGCGAGGAGGCAGAGGAAGACGAGGGCTGAGAACCAGCCGAGCCACACGCCGCCCTTGCCGCGACGATCAGCGCGCTGCCCGGTGATCGGGGCGAGGAGCGCGATGACGATGCCGGCGATCGTCATGCCGGTCGTGAGGTGGACGGACGCCTCGCCGCCGGGGGCGAAGCGGTCCTTGCCCGTGAGGTACACGGTGAAGACGAAGGTCGTCGCGACCGCGTTGAACGCCGATGAGCCCCAGTCCCACGCCGCCCATTCGACGACCCTGCGGGTGAGGATCTTCTGCTTCTTCGGGGAGGCCGAAGCCGGTGTGGAGTCCGGGGTGTAGTCCGGGGTGGTGGACATGCGCTGCTCCTCGCTGGGATCGCCGCGGACGCGGTTCACCTGGAACGTAGCACGCGAACGCGACGCCGCGGTTCATCCGGGCGTCGCCATTCGTTTATCGGCGGAGGCGCGGAGATCCCCTCGACGGGGAAAGGTGATGCTCTCGGCGGGGGTCGGTGATGCTCTCGGGTGGCGGGGGATCGCGATCGACGAGGGCGGGGCGGTCCGCTGGTGAGAGCGGTGCGAGGAAGCGCGCGGCGGACGCAGGAGGCGGGCCTCGACCACGTCACCCGCCCGACCGCCATCACAAGGCGCGCCGCGGACGCAGGGCGCGGGCGATCGTCAGGCGCGGGCGAGGAGGAGCTCGGCGAGGGCGAGGTCGACGGCGGTCGTGATCTTGAGGGAGAGGGCCGATCCGTCGACGACGACGACCCGCCCTCCGAGTGCTTCGACGAGGCCCGCGTCGTCGGTCGCGGCCGTCGCCTCGGACGAGGCGCGCTCTGCGGCGGCGCCGTGGGCGAGTCGCAGCGTCTCCCACGCGAAGCCCTGGGGAGTCTGAACGGCGACGAGCCGCGAACGATCGGGGGTCGCGCGCACGGGCCGCGCGCCCGACCACTCGATCGGCGCGCCGACCTCTTTCAACGTGTCGGTGACCGGAACGGCGGGGATGACGGCCTCGTGTCCGGACTCGACGGCGTCGACGACCCGGCGGATCGCGTCGACGGGCGTGAGGCAGCGGGCGGCGTCGTGGACGAGGACAGGGGTGAACTCGTCGAGCGCGATGCCCGCCCGACGCGCCGTGCCCGCCAGCGCGTCGAGGCCGAGAGCGACCGAGGCCTGACGGGACAGGGAGGAACCGGCGACGACCTCGACGGGCACGGCCCGCCCCGACGGTTCGGTAGGCGCGATGCGCCCGGAGGGGAAGAGGGCGGCGAATCGGGCGACGTCCTCAGCCGGAGCGGTGACGACGATCCCGGCGATGCCGGCGTCGGCGAGCCCGCGGGCGGCGCGGACGAGCATGGTCTCGCCGCCGACCTCGACGAGGGCCTTCGGCCCCTCGCAGCCGAGGCGCGTTCCGGAACCTGCCGCCGTGAGGACGGCGAGCGCCGCGCTCACTCGGCGGCGGCCTCGTCCTCGTCGATGCGCCCCTCCGCGAGGACCTCGTCGAGGCGCTCGGCGGCGGCGGTCTTGTCGATGTCGCGGGCGAGGGCGAGCTCGGAGGTGAGGATCTGACGGGCCTTCGTCAACATGCGCTTCTCGCCGGTGGAGAGCTTCTTCTGGTCGTCGCGGCGAGTGAGGTCGCGGACGACCTCGGAGACCTTGACGATGTCGCCGGTCGCGATCTTCTCCTGGTTCGCCTTGTAGCGGCGCGACCAGTTCGTCGGCTCCTCGATGTAGGGGGCGCGCAGGACGGAGAGGACCTCTTCGAGGCCGTCCTCGTCGACGACGTCGCGCACGCCGACGAGGTCGACGTTATCGGCCGGGACCTGGATCGTGAGGTCGCCCTGGTTGACGCGGAGGGTGAGGTAGGTGCGCTCCTCGCCGCGGATGGTTCGCGTGGAGATCTCCTCGATCGTTGCGGCACCGTGGTGCGGGTACACGACCGTCTGACCGATGGCGAAGGACATGAGAAATCTCCCTGGATTATGCGAACACCAGGGGCCATTCTATCATTCGCGCGCCTTTCGCCCCGGTCGAGCGGTTTCCCTGGGGCTGGACGCGCCGCCGGTTCCGCCCGTGCGGGTCGTCGGCGCTCCGAAGGTGATGCTCTCGGCGAAGCAAGGTGATGCTTTCGGTGAAGAGAAGTGCTGCTCTCGGTGAGGGCCGGACGCGCCGCCGGGTCAGTCCTTCGGCTTCGAGACGAGCTTGTACCCGAGGCCGCGCACGGTGACGAGGCGGACCGGGTTGGACGGGTCGGGCTCGATCTTCGAGCGGAGCCGCTTGACGTGAACGTCGAGCGTCTTCGAATCGCCGACGTACCCGGCGCCCCACACGCGGTCCATGAGCTGGCTGCGCGTGAGCACCCGATCGGGATTGCGCGCGAGCACCCGATCGGGATTGCGCGCGAGGAACTCGAGGAGCTCGAACTCGCGCAGCGGCATCGACACCTGCTCTCCGTCGACCGCAACCTCGTGGCGGTCGACCCACAGCTGGATGCCCCCGACCTCGTAGAGGTCCTCCTCCACGTCCTCGTTCGCGATCGCGGCCCCGCGCCGGCGGAGGACCGCGCGGATGCGGGCGAGGAGCTCGCGGAAGGAGTAGGGCTTCGACACGTAGTCGCCGGCGCCGATCTCGAGCCCGACGATCCGGTCGACGACCTCGTCCTTCGCGGTCACCATGATGACGGGGACGTCGCTCGACTTGCGGAGCTTGCGGCAGACCTCGGTCCCCGGGATGCCGGGGAGCATGAGATCGAGGAGCACGAGGTCGTAGACGCCGGTGCGCGCCATCTCGAGGCCGGTCTCGCCGTCCCCGGCCTCGCCGACGTCGTACCCCTCGCGCTTGAGGTTGAAGGCGAGCGACTCGCGGTAGGTCTCCTCGTCTTCGACGATGAGGATCGACGTCATCTCACAGGTCCTTTCCCTTGCCGTTCGTCGTCGCGGCGTCGGCGCCCGCCGCGGCCCGCCCGTCGTCCACGCCCGCGCCGCCGGCCCGGTGTTCATCGACGAGGGCGCCCTCGTCGATCGGGTCGGAGTCGACCTCGTCGTCCTCGCCGGTCTCGGCCTCGGGCAGGACGAGCGTGAAGGTGGAGCCGCGGCCCGGCTTCGACCAGACGGTGACGGTGCCGCCGTGGTCGGAGGCGACGTGCTTGACGATCGAGAGTCCGAGGCCCGTGCCGCCGGTGTTGCGCGAGCGCGCCGGGTCGACGCGGTAGAAGCGCTCGAAGACGCGCTTCTGCTCCTCCTCGGAGATGCCGATGCCGGAGTCGACGACGGAGACGGAGACGAGGTCGTCGTCGACAGCGGGTCGGGGGCCTCGAGGCGGGAGAGGTCGATGATGTCCTTGACGAGGTTCGAGAGCCGCTCGGACTCGCGGACGAGTTTCGGCGCGAAGTGGGCGACGGCCTCGGCGTCCTCGGGGTTCTCCGCAATCGTCTCGGCGAGGAGCCGCACAGCGCCGACCGGGGTCTTGAGCTCGTGGGAGATGTTCGCGGAGAAGTCCCTGCGCGCCGCGGCGTTGCGGCGTTCGAGGGTCGTGTCCTCGACGAGGATCAGCGAGTAGCCGCGCGGGAGCGGGGCCACACGGACGTTGAAGTCGAGGACGGCGTTGGAGCCGACCGAGGAGCGCGGCAGTTCCATCTCCTCTCGCTCGGGGTGCCCGGTCGCGGCGACCCGCTCGACGAGGGCGACGAGCTTCGGGTGAGCGAGGGCGTTGCCCCTCACGAGGCCGTTCGAGTAGGCGGCGGCGTCCGCGCGGAGGATGACGCCGAGCCGGTCGACGACGATCGAGATCGTCGGGAGGGACGTGAGGATCGCGAGGGCGTCGGGGCTGAGGCCCGTGTCCTCGGGCTCGACCGTGTCCTCATCGGCGATCTGACGCTGGGAAAGGAGGTAGCCGCCGACGCCGAAGGCGCCGACGAGGACGCCGAGGACGGCGACGACGATGAGCGTGAGGATCTCCGGCACGCCCCCGCCCTATCGGCGAAACCGCGCGATTCCAGGGCCGAACGGGATTCCCCGGTCAGGCGATACGCAATCGTCGCGCACCGTTCACCGTCCGTTCACCCCTCCTCCGGATTCGCGTTACACGAGGATGGTGGGATCACGGTGCGCAGATGGGCCCGAAGGGCCCGCAACATGAGAAGGGTGCGAACGTGCGAGAACTGTATCGCCAGGAACTTGCCCAGCTGGGCTCCGAGCTCGAGCGGATGGGCCGCGGCGTCGCCCGCGCGATCGACCGGGCGACGATGGCCCTGCGCGACGGCGACCTCGCCGTCGCCGAGCAGACGATCGACGCCGACGAGCGCCTCGACGAGAACGCCCGTCAGATCGACGAGATGTGCATCCACCTCCTCGCGCTCCAGGGGCCGGTCGCCTCGGATCTGCGGCTCATCCTCTCCGCGCTCCACCTCTCGCAGACGATGGAGCGCCAGGGCGACCTCGCCCGCCACATCGCGGCGATCGCGCGCACGACCTACCCGACCCGCTCGATCGCGGCCCCCGCGGTCGAGGTCATCACGAAGATGGGCGAGGCCGCGACGAAGATGGGCGCGCTCGAGGAGAAGCTCATCACGACGCAGGACATCGCGATCGCCGATGAGATGCAGCGCTTCGACGACACGCTCGACGACCTCCAGGTCGAGGTCCACCGCCTCATCGCCGACGAGTCGGTCGAGCTCACCCGTCAGGAGATCGTCGACCTCACGCTCGGCGCCCGCTTCCTCGAGCGCTTCGGCGACCACGCCTGCTCGGTCGCCCGCCGTGTCGCCTACGTCGTCGAGGGCGCCCACGCCGCGACGACCGAGGGCGGGATCGACGCGCACCTCTGACCGTTCGCCCGATCGGACGAGCGCGGGCCCCGGGGGAGGATCCCCGGGGCCCGCTGCCGTTCGTATGCGGCGGCTGTCCGAGTCCGCCCGGCCCTCCGGCTCCGCCGAGCGCGCCGCGGGTTCACTCCGCCCGGCGTCCCGGTCTCGTCTCATCGAGCCCGCTGAGGAGCCGCACCACGGGCGCGAGCGGGAGGAGCAGCTGCAGGTCGTCGAGGGGAGACTCGCGAAACTCCGCGAGACCCGAGTAGAAGCGCTTCGCCTCCTCGTCGCGGCAGTGGATGACGAGGAAGACCGCGCCGACACTCTGCGCGACCCGGCAGGATCGCAGAATCGCGTCCTTGACGAGTGCGCGACCGATGCCCCGTCCCTGCGCGCGCCGATCGACGGCGAGTCGGGCGAGGAGGACGCAGGGGATGTCTGCCGGCCGATGGTGCCCGAACTCCGGTGGGGCCTGGTCGCGCCCGATCCCGGCGGCGCAGATCGCGTAGTAGCCGACGACCCGACCGTCGAGGACGGTCGCGTAGGTGATCGCGTTGCCCGCCCGCTGGTTCTGGAGCGCGAACCGCCTGAGCCAGTCGTCGAGCTCGGGCGCCCCGGAGTCGAAGTCGCCCCGCTCATCGGTCCGAGAGAGTCGACGCGGCGGCTCGAGGACGGTCATTCCTCGTCGAGGGCGAAGGCCCTGCCGAAGGGCGTCGGGCGGGCGAGCATCGCGCGGAGCCGGACGTCGTCGACGGGTTCGTCGAGGAGGGCGAGGAGGGCCTCGTGCTGCTCCTCGCTCGCGGTGAACCAACGTCGGTCGGCGAGGACGCGCTCTGCCTCCTCGATCGCCGACCCGAGGACGAATTCCGTGAGCGTCGCATCCTTCGCGCGCGCGGCCTCTTTCAGCAGGACCTCCTGGCGCTCGCTGGCGCGCAGGTTGATGCGCCGACTCCGAGGCGCGCTCATCACTCCGTGAGACATGCATCCCCCTTTCGTGCGCACATCGTACTCACGACACAAGGGTAACGGAAGGGGCCGAGCACCTTGTGAACGCACCGCGGGCCCCGACCGGACGGTCGGGGCCCGCGGGTCCGGGTCAGTCGAGAGCCCTCGTGCCGTCGAATTCGGCGCCGGGTCCTCGAATCAGCCCGTTGCGCTCACTTGCCCTGGTTGGCGACGGCGGCGATCTTCGCCTCGGCCTCGGGATCGAGGTACGTGCCGCCCTTCTTCACGGGCTTGAGGGTCTCCTCGTCGAGCTCGTAGACGAGCGGGATGCCGGTCGGGATGTTGACGCCGGCGATCTCGTCGTCCGAGATCTCGTCGAGGTGCTTGACGATCGCGCGCAGCGAGTTGCCGTGCGCCGCGATCATGACGGTCTTGCCCGTCTTGATCGCCGGGACGATCGTGCCGTCCCAGTACGGGAGCAGGCGCTCGAGGACGTCCTTCAGGCACTCGGTCGCGGGAATCGGCTCACCGGCGTAGCGCGGGTCCGAGTCCTGCGAGAACTCCGAGCCGGCCTCGATGGCGGGCGGCGGAACGTCGTAGGAGCGACGCCACTGCATGAACTGATCCTCGCCGTACTCGTCGCGGATCTCCTTCTTGTTCTTCCCCTGGAGGGCGCCGTAGTGGCGCTCGTTGAGGCGCCAGTTGCGCTCGACCGGGATCCAGTGGCGATCGGCGGCGTCGAGCGCGAGGTTCGCGGTCATGATCGCGCGGCGCAGCATCGAGGTGAAGAGGAGGTCGGGGAGCACGCCGGACTCCTTGAGGAGCTCGCCGCCGTGCGTCGCCTCCGCGCGGCCCTTCTCGGAGAGCGGGACGTCCACCCAACCGGTGAAGAGGTTCTTCGCATTCCATTCGCTCTCGCCGTGGCGGAGCAGCACCAATGTGTAGGTCATGGCGTTATTCTTCCATTCCTCGCGAGGTCCTGTCATGGGACCTCGCGCCCGGGATCAGGCCTGCGCGGCCTCGTAGGCGGCGACGATGTCGGCGGAGATGCGGCCGCGCTCGTTGACGGCGATGCCCTGGCTCTGCGCCCACGCGCGGATCTCGCCGGCCTTCGAGGAGCCCTTCGACTTGGTGGCGCGAGCGGCGCGGGTCGTGCGACCGCCGACGCGGCGGGCGGCCTCGATCCACTTCGAGAAATCGGCCTCGAGCTCCTTCGCGTGCTCCTCGGTGAGGTCGATCTCGTAAGCGACTCCCCGGAAGGAGAAGCTCACGGTCTCATCCGCCTCGGCGCCGTCGATGTCGTCGACGAGAACGACCTGGGTCTTCTTCATATGGATTTTCCTTTTCCCCTTCGACCGGATCCACCGTACGGATCCGGCATTCACCGAAATGATAATCGGAAATCGGCCCCCTGGGAAAGTCTCCACAATTCCGATTCTCCGGGGCGCGCGTCCACCTCCCCGATTCATACAAGATTCACAGGCGCGCGCATTCCTCGCGGTCGAATATCCCCGCCGGAAAGCGCTCTCGCCCCACGCATTGTTCCGGACGCTGAAGAAATTCCGGGCCCGACCACTCCCTGAAACGGACGCGCCGCCCCGGCCTCGTCGATCGCGAAGGCGCACGGGCGGACCGTCGCCCTCCTCACACTCCAAGTAGTTGAATCTTGTACTATATTGGAGGCAGTCACGAAAGAAGGAGCCCGACATGCAGTTCGGCATCATGAGCGTCTCGGACCTCACCACCGATCCTACGACCGGCCGCACCCCGACCGAGGCCGAGCGCATCGCCGCGTTCCTCACGATCGCGAAGCACGCGGAGGAGGTCGGGCTCGACGTCGTCGCCCTCGGCGAGCACCACAACCCTCCCTTCTTCTCCTCCTCCCCCACGACGACGCTCGCGAAGATCGCGACCGAGACCTCGACGATCCAGCTCTCCACCTCGACGACGCTCATCACGACGAACGACCCGGTGAAGATCGCCGAGGACTACGCGATGCTCCAATACATGTCAGGCGGACGCATCGACCTCATGATGGGCCGCGGAAACACCGGTCCGGTCTACCCCTGGTTCGGGCAGGACATCCGCAACGGCATCGCGCTCGCGATCGAGAATTACGCCCTCCTGCGCCGCCTCTGGTCCGAGGAGAACGTCACCTGGTCCGGGAGATTCCGAACCCCCCTGCGCGGATTCACCTCCACCCCGCGCCCCCTCGACGGGATCTCCCCCTTCGTCTGGCACGGCTCCATCCGCTCCCCCGAAATCGCCGAACAGGCCGCCTATTACGGCGACGGATTCTTCCACAACAACATCTTCTGGCCGCCCGAGCACACCGCCAGAATGGTCGCCCTCTACCGCGAGCGCTTCGAGCACTACGGGCACGGCCCCGCGAAGAAGGCGATCGTCGGACTCGGCGGCCAGGTGTTCATGCGCGCGAATTCCCAGGACGCGATGCGCGAATTCCGCCCCTATTTCGATAACGCCCCCGTCTACGGACACGGCCCGACCCTCGAGGACTTCTCGACGCGCACGCCCCTCACCGTCGGCTCCCCGCAGCAGGTCATCGACCGAACCCTCGGATTCCGCGAGGTCGTCGGCGACTACCAGCGACAGCTCTTCCTCATGGACCACGCGGGCCTGCCGCTCAAGACCGTCCTCGAACAGCTCGACATGCTCGGCGAGATCGTCCCCGTCATGCGCCGCGAGTTCGACGCCATGCGCGACCCCGAGGTCCCCTCCGACCCGCCGACCCACGCCTCGCTCCTCGCCGCCCGCGAGGGCTCGGCCGCCGTCGACGCGATCACCCGCGAGCTCGAGAAGGCCGACGCCATCCGCGAGTCCGTCCGCCTCGCGCGGACCGCCGGCGCCTCCTCGTCCGACGCCGCGCCCTCCACCGCTTCCTCCTCCCCGATCGACGAGGGCGGGGCCGACGCGTTCTCGGACGCCGCCGAGGACGAGGCCTTCGGGAACTCCGACGCCTTCGGCGCCCGCGTCGCCTCGCGCGAGGACTCGGTCACCGGCGCATCCTTCTACCCCCAGCAGGACACCGACGAGGCCGCCGTCGCCCACGCCGACGCCCTCCTCGCCGGGACCGGCGCGGACGCGAAGTGAGGACCCCCATGCGATCGATCGTCATCGTCCACGCCGGAATGAGCGAGGAGTCCTCGACCGCGAGGCTCGCCGCCGAGATCTCCTCCGCCCTCGACACCGAGGCGCGCGCCCGGGGGCTCGAGGTCGAGATCCGCACGATCGGCGTCCGCCCGCTCGCCCACGCCATCGTCGACCACGTGCTCACCGGCTTCCCCGGCCCGGAGCTCGATGAGGCCCAGTGCGCGGTCGGCGCCGCCTCCGCCCTCGTCGCCCTCACGCCCACCTACCAGGGCTCCTACTCCGGCCTGTTCAAAGCCTTCTTCGACGTCCTCGACAAGGACGCCCTCCACGGGACGCCCGTCCTGCTCGGGGCGACGGGCGGGACGCCGCGCCACAGCCTCGTCACCGAGACCGCGATGCGCCCGCTCTTCACGTACAACCACGCCGACCCGGTCCCGACCGCGATCTACGCGGCGACCGAGGACTGGGGCGCGCACGCCGCCGACTCGGGCTCCGAGGGCGGCTCCGGACTCCTCCGCCGGATCCGCCGCGGGGCGCGCGAACTGCTCGATCGATGGGGCGCATTCCACTCTGAGCAGGGGGATGCCGAATCGGGAACGGTTCCCGCTACACTGGGGCACCCCGGCGAGCCTGCGACGCAGGCCGACCAGTGGCCGGGCTTCACCGATTTCGAGACTCTGTTGGGAGGCGGACGATGAGAAGAGACGCACGCGGACGCGCGTGGGAGGCGTACTTCACGACGACGACCCGCCTCTCCAACCGCATCGAGACCGAGCTGAAGAAGAAGCGGAAGCTCACCCTGCCCGAGTACAACGTGCTCCTCCAGGTGTCGCGCGCCGGCGAGGGCGGCATCCGTCCCTCGATCCTCGCGCACGAAGTCGTCTTCAGCCCCTCGCGCCTCACGCACACGGTGAACCGCCTCGTCGCGCGCGGATTCCTCGAGCGCACCGCCTGCGCCGGCGACGGCCGCGGCGGGCTCATCCACCTCACCGAGCAGGGCGCGAAGTTCTTCAAGGACACGGCCGTCGTCCACCGCGACATCATTCGCTCGCTCGCGCTCAACGACCTCGCCGAGGACGAGATCGAGGTCCTCGACCGGGTCTTCACCCGGATCGCGCAGCGCATCGACGCGGCCTGGGACTGTCCCTCATACACATCTGACCCTGCCGACGACAACAGAGGCGGGAGGCGATNCTGCCCCGCCGCCCCCCACCGAGAGCATTACCTTCGCGCGTCGAAAGCATCACCTTGCCCCGTCGAGGGGATGCGCGACTGCGCCCTCACCCGCACAAACGCACACAGTTTCCGCATCGCCTTCACGGAGACAGGCCTCTGACCGCGCCCTTCTTCCATCACCGCGTCAGGCGACAGCCCAAGAGCGCCGAAACTGTGTGCGTTTCTGCACGACGCGGGGGAGCGAACCAGCGCGGCCAGCCCGGACCCCGGCCTCTACAGTGGAACCCGTGAGTTCCCAACCCGCGACCGCCTCCCCGAACCGCCGCTTCGCAGCGGCGATCGTCCTCACGGGGATCGTCGCGGGCATCGTCGGAAGGCTGTGCACGCTGCTCCTCCACGGCGTCGAGTACCTCGCGTGGAACCTCCATTCCGGGACGCTCCTCGACGCGGTCGAGGCGACCGCGCCCTGGCGCCGCATCCTCGTCCTCGTCATCGCGGGCGTCCTCGGCGCCGCCTCGTGGACGCTGATGTTCCGACGCTCGAAGGCGCTCGTCTCCGTGTCGGCCGCCGTTTCCGGAACGCCGATGCCGATCGGGCGGGCCGTCTGGCACGCGGCGACGCAGATCGTCCTCGTCGCACTGGGCGCCTCGATCGGGCGCGAGGTCGCCCCGCGCGAGGTGAGCGCCGCACTCTCCCGCTGGATCTCGGACAGGCTCGGCCTCTCCGAGGAGGACCGTCGCACGATCGTCGCGTGCGGCGCGGGCGCGGGCCTCGCCGCCGTCTACTCGATCCCCTTGTCCGGCGCCGTCTACACGCTCGAGATCCTCCTCGTCGCGATGCGCGCGCGAACGGTCGCCCCCGCCTTCGCCGTGTCGGCGATCGCGGTCCTCGTCTCCACCGGCTGGACCCGACCCGAGCCCTTCTATACGGTGCCCCGGCTCGAGGCCTCGGCCTCCCTCACGTGCTGGGCGCTCGTCATGGGCCCGATCCTCGGCTGGCTCGGCGTTGCGTTCCGGCGCCGCGTCCACGCCTTCGAGGCCGCCAAGCCGCGCGACATGCGCTTGTGGTGGACGCTTCCGCTCGCATTCGGGGCCGTCGGACTCGTGTCCGTGTGGATCCCCTCGGTCCTCGGCAATGGCCAGGCGAGCGCGCAGACCCAGTTCGACGCCTCGTGGCTCGCCGGGATCGGGCTCGGAACCGCGGTGCTCGTCCTCGTCGCCAAGGCCTTCACGACGCTCCTGACGATCCGCGCGGGCGGCTGGGGCGGAACGCTGACGCCCGGCGTCGCGCTCGGCGCAGGCCTCGGCGCGGTGTCGGGGTTGCTCTGGTCGTGGATGTGGCCGGGGACGTCGATCGCGGCCTTCGTGTTCATCGGGGCGGCCGTCTTTCTCGGCGCCTCGATGAAGGCCCCCTTCACGGGCCTCGTGCTCGTCCTCGAGTTCACGCATCAGGGGACGGAGATCCTCGTTCCCGCGGTCCTCGCGATCGGCGGCGCCGTCGCCGCGACCGCCTGGGCCGAGCGTTCGAGGACCGCCTCCGCCTGAGACGCGTGCTCCCACCGCTTGCTTCATCGTCGCTGTCGGGCATTCCCACGTGAGAAACCCTCGCGAAGCAAGCACTGGGAGCGCGGGGGCCCGGCGGCCGACGCCGCCGGGCCCCCGCTGTCCCTCAGAACGTGAGCCGATCGATCCTCAGAGTCCGACCGAGGCCTTCGTCAGCGCGTCGATCTCCTCGGGCGCGAGCTCGAGATCGATCGACGCGAGAAGCGCCGGGAGCTGACCGATCGCGCGGGCCGACGCGATGGGGGCGGCGACCGTCTCCTGCGCGGCGAGCCACGCGAGCGCGACCGATGCGGGCTGAACGTCGTGCGCCGCGGCGATCGCGCGCACGAGGTCGACGACGGAGAACGCCTGATCGGACGCGTACTCGGAGGCCATGCCGGCGCGGGCGCCCGAGGGCTCCTCGCCGCGCGCGTACTTGCCGGTGAGGAAGCCCGCGGCGAGCGCGAAATACGGGATCACCGCGAGATCGAACTCGGAGGCGACGGCGCGATCGGAGGCCTCGAACTCGACGCGGTGGACGAGGTTGTAGTGCGGCTGCAGGGCGATCGGCCGGGCGACGCCCTGCGCGTCGGCCGCGGCGATCCACGCGCGGATCGACTCGCCCGAGAAGTTCGACAGGCCGACGTGGCGGATCTTGCCGGCGGCCTGGAGCTCCGCGAAGGCCGCGACCGACGCCCCGATCGGTGTCGCCGGGTCCTCCTCGTGCGCGTAGTAGAGGTCGATCCGGTCGGTGCGAAGCAGGGTGAGGGACGCGTCCGCGCAGGCCGCGATGTTCTGCGGCGAGAGCCCGCGGCGCTCGGGGTGCTTCGCGACCTTCGTCGCGATAACGACGTCGTCGCGGTGCCCGTGGCGCTCGAACCAGCGGCCGATGATGTCCTCGGACTCGCCGCCGCGGTTGCCCGGCGCCCACGCGGAGTAGACGTCGGCGGTGTCGACGAGCGAGCCGCCCGCGCCGACGAAGGCGTCGAGGACGGCGAAGGACTCGGAGACGTCGGAGGTCCAGCCGAAGGTGTTCCCGCCGAGGGCGAGGGGCGCGACGTCGAGATCGGAGGTGGAGAGGCGGACCATGATGTTCCCCTTTCACGGAACGACTGGTGTCGATTCCAGGCTAGGCGCGCCCTTGCCTCCCGTCGCGGGGAAGTCGCCCTCGTCGACGGCGGAGCTCCCACGGCGCGCTGAGGACCGCCGGGCCTCAGCCGATCCAGTTCCCCAGCACGTCGCGCGCCCGATCGACGAGGGCGGAGGCGGCGCCCGCCGAGTCGTTCCCCCAGGGGATGTAGTGGAATTCGCCGCCGCCCGCCTCGAGGAAGGTCCGGCGATTGAGCTGGTCGATCTCCTCGAGGGTCTCGAGGCAGTCCGCGACGAATCCCGGGCAGACGACGTCGACGCGCCGGGCGCCGCCGACGCCGAGGGACCCGACGGTGTCGATCGTCGCGGGACCGAGCCACTTCGCGGGCCCGAAGACCGATTGGAAGGTCGCCGGGCACTCGGTCTCGGACAGGCCGAGGCGCTCGCGCAGGGCCGCCGCCGTCGCGAGGCACTCGGAGCGGTAGGGGTCCCCGGCCTCGTGCATGGCGACCGGTATCGAGTGGAAGGAGAGGAGCAGGCGGTCGCCGCCCGCGAAGTCCGGCCGCCCGGTCGTCTCCCAGGCCGTGCGGATCGCGGCCTCGAGCGCGTCGATGTAGGCGGGCGCGGTCGGGAAGGAGCGGGCAAGGCGGAGCTCCGGCCGGTCGCGCCGACGCCCGATCCACGCGGCGAGGGCGTCGTCGACGGAGGCGACGGTCGTCGCCGAGTACTGCGGGTAGGCGGGGAGGATCGCGATGCGCCGCCGTCCCTCGGCCGTGAGCCCGTCGAGGACATCGCCGAGGGCGGGGGCGCCGTACCGCATCGCGGGGACGGTTCTCACGCCGGTCTCCGCCTCGACGAGTTCGGCCTGCCGACTCGTGTAGTGGAGGAGCGGCGAGCCCTCCTTCAGCCAGACGGTCCGGTACTTCGCGGCGGAGTTCGCCGGTCGGACGCGCAGGACGATCCCCTCGAGGATCGGCCGCCACAGGGCCTTCGGCATCTCGATGACGCGGGGGTCCGTGAGGAACTCGCGGAGGTAGCGCCGTACCTCCGGCGTCGTCGGTGCGGCGGGCGTCCCGAGATTGACGAGGACGAGCGCGGGTTCATCGGGGGAGGCCACCGGGCCAGGGTAACGGAGGGCCCTCGCCGCGAGAGGGGACTCGGCGGCCCGCCCGCGCCGGCCCGGTAGGGGCCGCCGGCCCGCCTTGGACGGCGCCTGCCCACAACGGGATCGTCTGAGCGACCCGAAATGGCGCTCCGCTCGCCGAGGGCTCACGGCCGCGCCGCGAGCCCTCGGCGGGGCCACGACCTCTTACCCCCGATCGCGCACCCGTACTCCGAGGAGCGCCGCAGCGCCGATGAGCGCGAGCATGAGCGCGCCGCCGAGCAGTGGAGCGCCGGTCGCGCCCGTCTTCGCGAGCTCGACGCCCGGACCCGACGAGGGCGGCGCCGACTGCGGCGACTCCGGAGCCGGAGGCGCCTCGAAGGAGACGGTCTGCCCCTCGTCCTCGATGTCGGCGTGGACGGCGACGAGGGCGTCGCCGAGTCGGAGCTCCTCGAAGACGACGAGCGAGCGGCCCGCGAGAGCGCTCGCGTCGAGCGCGAAGGTCACCTCGGCGCACCCGTCCGACGCTTCGGGGCGGAGCGTCGTCGCGACCGCCAGGGGCGCCCCGTCCGCGAGGACCGGCGCGTTGAGGAGGCGGTCCATGAGCGTTCCCGTCAGCGAATACTCCCTCCCCGCCTCGAGGCCCGTGTAGCAGACGCGGTCGACGATCCGGGCGTCGACCCCGGCGACGAGGGTCTTGTCGCCGTCGGCCCCGTCGCTCGCGGTCGTCGTCAAGGAGGCGGCGGGGGCGCTCGTCACCGTCTGTCTCTCGTCGGAGAGGTCGGCGTGGGCGACGACGAGCGCGCCGTCTCGAGCGAGCCTCTCGAAGACGACGGTCGTCCGGCCCGAAAGTCGCGCGGCCTCGACCTCGAAGAGGACCTGGGCGCACCCCTCCGGCCCTTCGGGAACGAGGGGCTGCTCGACGGTCACGGGCGCACCCGTCCCGCCGCGCACGGGCTCTCCGGACTCGCGGTCCATGAGCGTCCCGGTGAGCAGGTACTCGGCCCCGGCCTCGAGGCCCGAGTAGCAGACGCGGTCGGCGATGCGGGCCGTCCCGAATCCGGGCAGTTCCTTGTCGCCGTCGTCCGCGTCGGTCGCGGTCGTCTCGAGGGTCGGCGCTGGCGCCTCGGGCGGGGCGACCCGGTACTGCTCGGTCGCGTCCTCGACGCTCGACGCGAAGGGGCGGACCCTCGAGTCGCCGGCGAAGGAGGAGACGAAGACGTAGGTGCCGGGGCGCTCGCCGATGCGGAAGTCGGTCGCCCCGATCGACGGGTGGAAGCCGTTGCGCGCGGGGATCTCGAGCGACCCGATGGTCTCCGCCTTCTCGCGGTTCGCGTCCACGACCTCGAGCCCCTCGGGGAAGAAGAGGAGGCTCTGCGTGAAGGTCGGCGCGTCCGCCTCGAAGCCCATGCCGCCCGTGAAGGCGGGGTGGTCGGAGGGGAATCCGGTGACGAAGAGGTCGTCGACGAGGTACGTCCCCGACTTCGTCGTCCGGGTCGACAGGGACGAGTCGACGTCGATCGGGAAGCGCAGCGAGGTCGTCTCGTCGGGCAGGCCGAAGGCGTCGGCCCAGTCCGCGCGGATGAGATCGGCGAGCGGGACGGCCGCGCCCGCCTCGTCGATCGTCCCGGCCTGATCCTCCTCGACCGTCCGCCACACCCAGGTGACGAAGCCGGGCTCGGCGCCCTCGGGCAGCGCGAGGGACGCCGCGTACTCCCCCGGTCCCGTGGCCGTCAGGGTCGTTGTGCCGAGCGGCTCGGCGCCCTCGGGGATCGCCGGTTCGCCTCCGATCGACGAGGTCGACGCTCCCGCTTCGGACGGGCCGGAGGAACCGGGCGCCGTGGCGGGCAGGGCCTCCCCCGTCCGGGAAGCGGTGCCGCGGAAGACGACGGGCACGGCCCTCCCCTCGATCTCGAGCCAGTCGCCGGACCCGTAGGACGGGTCGGCGGAGACGGTGAGGACGTCGGTGAGCGGTCCGGCGTCGAGGATCTTCGCCTTGCCGACGTTCGAGGTCGCGATCGGCCGGAAATCGTAGGCGACGCGCCAGGTCGGGCCCGCGACCTCGTGCTCCTCGGCGTCGCCGCTCGGCCGGTCCCCGATCGTCACGGCGTCCTGAAGGTTCGGCCCGGTGGTGTAGCGGGTGAGGGTTTGGCGCGCGGGGTCGGTGTAGACGAGGGTCGCTCGCACCTCGCCGTTGCCGGTCGCCCGCCAGTCGAGGGAGATCGGCTCGGTGCCGGTCGTCCCGGACCAGGTCGTCGCGCCGGTCGCCGTGAAGACGGCCGGACCGTCGAGCCTCGCCGCCACGGGCCGGCCGGCGACCCAGCCGTTCGTCGAGCGCACGCCGATCGAGAAGAGGCGACCGCGGCGCTCGCCGTCGCCGCTCGCCTCGCCGTTCCCGTAGGCGACGGCGGCGGAGGCGCGGGCCTCGGCGACGTACGTCCGCGCGAGCGCGTCGACCTCGGGGATCTGGGCGCGCACGGCCGCGACGAGGCGCGACACGGACTCGGCGGGGTCGCGTCCGGCGTCGGGGGCCTCGAAGTTCGCGTGGACGAGGTAGGCGAGCGCCGCCCGGTTCGTCGCCGACGCGTCGGCCTGGTGGGCGAGGAGAATCCACGCCATCTGCGGCGTCGTCGCGTCGAGCTCGTCCGGTCCCCACTGCGCGGCCTCGACGAGGGTCGACAGGCTCGCCGTCTGGTAGGGCTCGGGATCGTCGCGCCACATGTGCGTGCAGAAGGTGGGATAGCGCTTCTCCCCGTTCGCGGGCGCCTCGATCGCGCCGAGCCACATGCCGCGCGAGGTCTCCGCCCCCACGCCGCGGACGTGGCGCCCCTCCCCGACGCCGCGCGCGGACGCGGGCCCTGCGGACAGGGCCAGAAGGCCGAGGAGAAGGAGCGCCCCGAGGAGGAGGACGAGGACGCGGCGCAGAGCCGGAACGAGGGGGAACGGAGGGGCTGCGGACATGGCGGTGCCTTTCGCGAGGGTGGAATCGGCGGATCCGGGCGCACCGGACTCCGCGCCCCGCGCGTGCGGGGTCTCATCGACGACGGCGCCGTGTCGTCCCCCTCATCGTGCCGCGGCCCCGTCCTCGTCGGGAAGGGGCGCCCGTCCGCCTGTGGACGACGGCGAAGGGGAGCCCCGCCTGTGGACGGAACTCCCCTCCGCTATCGCGCGCCACCGCAGCGCATCGACGAGGCCGCGGCCGCGCGCCGACTCCGCCTCAGGCCGTCGGACCCTCCCCTCGGCTGAGGGCCATGAGCCCCTCGAGGGCCTCGGGCGGCATCGCGCCGCCGAGGAATCCGACGAACTGGCGCATCGGCATCGACTCGACCATGCGGAGCATGTCGGCGCTCTCGTCAGCCTGGGCGCGCTGCTCCTCGGTCATCCCGGCCGCCATCCCCTCCATGAGGAGCGGCCCGACGACCGGGTGGCCGAACCACTCGCCGACGGTCGAATCCATCGTCAGCGGCTGGAGGAACGAGTCGCCGGCGAGGTCGATCGGCGCCGAGGCGAGCACCTCGTGCGCGTTCGCGCAGACCTCGACGACCGCGGTTCCCTCGGGGACGACCCAGTCCTCGCGCTCAACGTCCCAATAGGCGAAGGAACGGCGATCCAGCACGATCTCGACGGTCGTCGACTCGCCCGGCTCGAGGGCGACCTTCTCGAAGCCGCGGAGCTCCCGGACGGGGCGGCGCACCGGCCCGGAGGGGGCGGCCACGTACACCTGGACGACGTGCGCGCCCGCGCGCCCGCCCGTGTTCGTCACGCGGACCCGGACGACCGCCGAGTCCTCGCCGGTCTTCTCGGCCTCGAGCCCGTCGGTTTTGAAGGTCGTGTACGAGAGGCCGTGGCCGAAGGGGTAGCGGACCGGCGCGCCGGCGCTCGCGTAGTACCGGTAACCGACGAAGACGCCCTCGCCGTAGCGGACGCGACCCTGCTCGCCGGGGAAGTTCGCCCAGCTCGGGGTGTCCTCAAGGCGCAGCGGGATCGACTCGGCGAGGTGCCCGGACGGGTTCGCCTCGCCGAAGAGGAGGTCGGCGATCGCACCGCCCGCCCCCTGGCCGAGGAGGAAGCCCTCGAGGATCGCGTCGACCTCGTCGTGGAATCCCTCGAGGGACACGACGCCGCCGTTCATGAGAACGACGACCGTCTTCGGAGCGGCCGCGGCGACCGCGCGGATGAGGGCGACCTGAGACTCTGGGATGTCGAGGGTCGTCCGATCGAAGCCTTCGGATTCCTCCTTCTCCGGCAGCCCGGCGAAGACGACGGCGACATCGGATCCGGCCGCCGCCTCGACGGCCTCCTCGAGGAGGGCCCGCGCGTCGGCGCCCTCGTCGATCGCATAGCCGAGGGCGCGCGCGACGGACGAGCCGCGGGCATCGGCGAGGGCGCGGATCTCGTCGAGCGGCGAGTCGACGCGGGTCGCATTGATGTGGGAGGAGCCGCCGCCCTGGTAGCGCGGGGTTTCCGCCATCGCGCCGATGACCGCGATGCGCTGACCCGCGCTGAGCGGCAGGGCGTCCTCGTTCTTCAGGAGGACCGCGCACTCGGCGGCGGCCCTGCGCGCGAGGGCGTGATGCGCGTCGGCGTCGAAGGGGCCGTTCGGCTCCTTCTTCGCGGCGGCGAGCGCGAGAACGCGGGCGACCGAAGCGTCGACGGCGTCCTCGGACAGGGAACCGTTGCGCACGGCCTCGACGATCTTCGCATCGTTCGCGCCGCCGCTGCCCGGCATCTCGAGGTCCATTCCCGCCGCGACCCCGGCGACGCGGTCGGAGACCGCGCCCCAGTCGGAGACGACGAGGCCCTCAAAGCCCCATTCCTCGCGCAGAACGGTCGTGAGGAGCCAGGGGTTGTGCGAGCAGAAGACGCCGTTGAGGCGGTTGTACGCGCACATGACGGTCGCGGGCCTCGCCTCCTTGACGACTCTCTCGAAGGACGCGAGGTAGATCTCGCGAAGCGTGCGCTCGTCGACCTCGGCGCTCACGCGCATGCGGTCGGTCTCCTGGTCGTTCGCGACGAAGTGCTTGAGCGAGGCGCCGACCCCGACCTCCTGCATGCCGGCGACGTGGGCGGCGCCGAGCGCGCCGGACAGGGTCGGGTCCTCCGAGTAGTACTCGAAGTTGCGGCCGCCGAGCGGGGAGCGCTTGATGTTGACTCCCGGCCCGAGGACGACGTCGACACCGAGGGAGCGACCCTCCTCGCCGACCGCACGGCCGATCTCGGCGGCGAGCGCCGGATTCCAGCTCGAGCCGACCGCGACGGCCGGCGGGAAGCACGTGGCCGGTCGAGCGGCGTTGAGGCCGAGGTGGTCGGACTCACCGTCCTGGAGACGCACTCCGTGCGGGCCGTCGGTGAGGACGAGCTTCGGGATGCCGCGCGACTCGATGGCCTTCGTCGACCAGAAGTCCTCGCCGGACAGGAGCGAGGCTTTCTCCTCAAGGGTGAGGCCGAGGCGTCCTGCCTCCCCGGATACCGGGTTCCTCGACTCCGAAGCGTCCGCGGTGTCCGCCGCGGTGGCGTTCGCCGTGCGCTCCGCCTCCTCGGCGGCGCGGGCCGCGCGGACCCCCGCGACCGTGAGGTCGACGGGGACGGGCTCTCCGGCGTTGAGGGCGGCGAATCCCCGTTCCATGCCGGCGAGGAAGCGCTCGGAGTGCGGAAGCATTCCGGAGATCTGGCGGGCGGTCACGCCCTCCTGACCGGCGATGCCCGCGCCCGTGTGCTCGGCCGAGCCGGGGATGGCGATCTCGACGGCGCCGGCGAGGAGGTCGAGGGCTCCGTCCACCTCCGCGAGGACGCCGAGGGGCGTATCGAGGTCGAGGTGCGGGCGCTCGGCGGCGTCGACCTCGAAGGACTCGCGGAAGGAGTGGACGCCGTGCCCGACCTCGTGGATCGCCCCTGAGGGGAGGACGACGCGCGCGGTCGCGCCGACGGGGACGCGCACGTCGAGGTGGAGTTCGCCGTCTTCGAGGCGCCACGAGGACGCGGCCTCCCCGTAGGGCGTGAGGAGGGACGCGGAGGCGGAATCGAGCCCGCGCTTCGGCGGGATCGGGGCGATCTCGAGGCGCCTCCACCCGGGCTCGGCGGGGGCGAGGCCCGCGACCGTCCGGTGCATCCAGTCGGCGACGGCGCCGAGTGCGTAGTGGTTGAAGGAGGTCATCCCCGAGGGGTTGACGGTCCCGTCGGGCAGGAGCGAATCCCAGCGCTCCCACACCGTCGTCGCGCCCTTCGTCACGGGGTAGAGCCACGAGGGCGCCTCGGTCTGAAGGAGGAGGCGATAGGCGACGTCGGCGTGCCCGTTCGCGGCGAGCGCGCCAGTGACGAGCGGCGTGCCGACGAATCCCGTCGAGATCCGGTATCCGGCGGACTTCACGAGATCGGCGAGACGCGCGGCCGCGCCCTCGCGCGCAGACTCGGGGAGGAGGTCGAAGGCGAGCGCGAGCGCATACGCGGTCTGCGCGTCGGACATCAGGCGGCCCGAGGGGGTGACGAACTCGGCGATGAACGCCTCGCGCACCCGCTCGGCGAGGTCGGAGTAGGTCGTCGCGACCTCGACGTCGCCGACGATGGACGCCGCGTCGGCGAGAATCCTGGCGGAGCGGGCGAAGTAGGCGGTCGCGACGATCTCCGGGGCGCACTTGCCCTTCGAGGGGTTCTCGGCGGGCGCGTCGGGGTCGAGCCAGTCGCCGAACTGGTAGCCCGCGCTCCAGATGAGGGAGTCGCCGGCGGCGGCCGCGACCTCGTCGACCCAGACGCGCATCGAGGGGAGCTGCGCGCGCAGGAGCTCGACATCGCCGCTCGCCTCGTAGAGGGTCCACGGGACGACGGTGGCCGCGTCGCCCCAGGCGGCCATCGGCCCCTGATAGCCGGTGACGATCGCGGGGACGACGTTCGGCGTTCCGCCGTAGCGCGCCTGCTCGGCGGCGAGGTCGGCGAGCCAGTTCGTAAGGATCCCGGACGCGTCGTAGAGGAAGGTCGCGACGGGCGCGAAGACTTCGAGGTCGCCGGTCCACCCGAGGCGCTCGTCGCGCTGAGGGCAGTCGGTCGGCAGGGAGAGGAAGTTCGAGCGCATGCCCTGGACGACGTTCTCATGGAATCGGGCGAGCAGCGGGTCGGAGCAGTCGAAGCGGCCGGTGCGCTCCATGACGGTCGAGAGGACCTCGGCGCGGATCGCCGGGTCGTCCCCGACGAGGGCGTCGCGCTGGTCGGCGGGCCACCCGGTCACCTCGAGGTAACGGAAGCCGTGGAAGGTGAAGGCCGGCGCCCACTCCTCCTCGCCGCTTCCGGCGCAGATGTACCGGTCGGTCGCCTTCGCGGTGCGCAGGGGCTCGAGGGCGAGGGCGCCGTTCTCGAGGACCTCGGCGTGACGCAGGACGACCTCATGCCCGGCGTCGACGCCGCTCCCCTCTCCGGTGCGCAGGCGGATGCGGGCGCGGCCCACGAGGTTCTGCCCGAAGTCGAGGAGGATCCCGCCGTTCGGTGAGTCGAAGACCTCGACGGGGGAGCGCATCTCGACGACGCGGACCGGCGGGGCGAGCGGCCCGACGAGGATCGCGGGGTCGACGTCGACGAGTCGGGCGGGCTCCCAGTCGGAGTCGTCGAAGGCGGGCGTCGACCAGGCGGGGTCGGCGAGCCTCGCGTCGAACTCCTCGCCGTCGTAGAGGTCGGCGGAGCGTCGCGGACCGGGCGCACTGCGCCAGGACTCGTCGGGGAGAACGTCGATCCGCGAGCCGTCGTCCAAGGTCACCTCGAGGACGACGAGGGCGGAGAGCGTCTCCCCGTAGAGCGCGGACTCGCCGCTCCATCCGAGTCGCCCGCGCCACCACCCATCGCCGAGTGCGAGGCCGAGCGCGTTCGCGCCGGGGCGGACGAGCGCGGTGACGTCGTCGGTCCGCACGATGAGGCGCGACTCGTAGGCGGTCCAGCCGGGGGCGAGCTCCTCGTCGCTTGCGCGCATGCCGTTGATCTCGGCGCGCACGAGACCGCGCGCGGTCGAGCGGAGACAGGCGGAGAGGATCGCGCGATCCTCGGGGATCGTGAATGCGCGGCGCAGGAGCGGGGCGCGCCAGGCGTCGTCCGCGGGGGCGATCATCGACGTCGGGTACTCGTCGGCGCCGAGGAGTCCGGCTTCGACGCGGCTCCACTGAGACCACTCGACGGGGGTCGCGTCGCTTCCGAGCGGGCGGACGCGGACCTCGAGGGAGTCGCGCGAGCGCAGGGGGGCGAAGGGCCAGGGGACGAGGACGGAAGCGCCGGAGTCGACCCGGGCGGTCTCGATCGCTGCGCTCCCGGGGCGCCTGGCCTCGACCTCGTAGCCGATCTGCTCCCATCCTTCGGGGGCATCGGGGACGATCCAGCTGAGGCGCGGTGCGGCCTCAGGGATGCCGAGCGCCTCGAGGTGGTGCTCGAAGCGGGGGGCGGTGGGCGTGATGAGCATGAGGATCCCGATTCCACTAGCGGGTGGGGCTGCGATGCCCCCTGAAGTCTCCACAACTAGCCCGCGCTAGTGAAACCGATGCTAGCATCGTCCCCGACGCCGCGCAACGCCCTCGACGCGAGACCACCGGCGCCCCATCTCACCCCAGGGAGGGACTCATGCCGGCACGCAAGCGGGTGACCGCCGCCGACGTCGCGCGTTCGCTCGGAATCTCGCGGGCGACCGTCGGCTTCGTCCTCAACAACACGCCGGGCCAGACGATCTCCGAGCCGACGCGGCGCCGCGTCCTCGACGAGGCCGCGAGACTCGGCTACCGCCCCCACCGCGCCGCCGCCGCCCTCGCGAGCGGACGGACCCGGATCATCCTCCTCGTCCTGCCCGACTGGCCGATGGAGCACGCGCTGCAATCGCACGTCGATGAGGCCTCCCGCGTCCTCGAGGAGGCCGGATACTCCCTCGTCACGACGACCCGGCGGCCCGGACGCGCCGCCCGACCGCTCTGGGAGACGCTCGAGCCGGACGTCGTCGTCACAATGACCGCCTTCTCCGATGAAGAGATCGCCTCGCTCGAGAGGGCGCGCATCCGCGCGGTGATCCCCGGCGCGCCGACCCTCGCCCCGACCGACGAAGGCGCCGAGGAGCTCCAGCTCCACTTTGCCGAAGGGCCGCGCCTCCAGGTCGAGACGCTCCTCGCGAGGGGTCGTCGACGAGTCGCCTTCGCCTCCCTCGACGAACCCCGCCTCGCCGAACTCGTCGCCGCCCGCGAGGCCCTCGCGCGCCGCACGATCGAGGAGGCGCCGCACGCGGAGCTCGTCCATTCGGACGCCTTCTCACCCAAGGACGACCGGACGTCCCACGAAGAGATCATCCGCGCCTGGGTCGTCGACGGAGTCGACGGGGTCGTCGCCTACAACGACACCTCGGCCGCGCTCGTCGCGGGCGCCGCCCTGCGCGCCGGGATCCGGATTCCGGAGGAGCTCGCGATCATCGGTCACGACGACGCCCCGCTCGCGTCGCTCTTCGTCCCCGGGATCACAACGATCCACGTTGACAATCAGGGCCTCGGACGCTTCCTCGCCCAGCTCGCCCTGCGCGAGGCCGGCGAGGACGTCGGAGAGATCCGAGAGCCCGAGTCGGTCATCCGGCTCGTCGATCGGGAGACCGCCTGACCTCGGCGTTCGCCGGAACCCTCTGAATCCTTTCATCAACCCCTTGCCAAAGCGGCGCGGCCGCGCATATGCTGCACTCACTCCACAACTAGCGCGCGCAAGTAGCGGCGGCGACATCCCGCTCACGCGCCAGGCGCCGAGCCCCCCGGGAATCGGCTCCGAACGTCGACACCGCTCCACTCCTCAACCACCACCGCCGATTCGCCGACGAATCGGCTCACGGAAGGCGAAACACGATGGCGAAGAAGCCGCTCGGCCTCGACGGCCAGGGCATCCAGAAGACGATGCGCGCGACGAACTACCTCGGCGACGGAGTCGGCCAGGTCGGTCTCAACATCATGACCGGCCTGCTCGGCGTCCTCGTCTACTTCTACACGGACAAGGTCGGGATCGCGGCGGCCGCCGCCGGCACCGTCATGCTGATCTCCAAGGTCGTCGACGCCTTCACCGACATCGGCATGGGCTACCTCCTCGACCGGACGAAGAGCCGCTGGGGCAAGGCCCGCCCATGGCTCCTCTGGGGCGCCGTCCCCGCCGGCCTCGCGGTCGCCGCCCTCTTCCTCGTCCCCGCGGGCGCGAGCGACTCCGTGAAGTTCGGCTACGCCCTCGCGACGAACATCTTCCTCTCGGCCGTGATGTTCACGGCGGTCGTCATCCCCTTCGGGTCGCTCATGTTCTACGCGACCCAGTCCTCCGAGGAGCGCGGCCGCATGGGCATCACGCGCGCGATCTTCGGCTACCTGGGCGGCATGGTCATCGCCATCGCCTACATCCCGATCACCAACGCCCTCGGCGGCGACCAGGCCGGATGGATCAAGTTCGGACTCGGCTGCGCCCTCGCGACGACCGTCGCGCTCCTCATCGCCTTCTCCGCCAACCCCGAGCGCAACAGCGAGCCCGCAGAGTCCGAGGCCGAGGAGCACCTCCCTCTCGTCCAGTCCCTCTCTCTCCTCTTCCGGAACAAGTACTGGGTGATGATGCTCGCGGTCCAGACGCTCTCCGCCGTCGTCTTCGCCCTCACGAGCGCCGCCGGCATCTACTACGTCAAGTGGATCATCGGGGACGAGAACCTCATGGCCCTCCTCGGCGGCATCGGTCTCCTTCCGGTCCTCGTCGGATTCGCCGCCGTCGGCCCACTCTCCAAGCGCTTCGGCATGGCGAAGACCGCCCGCATCGCCCTCGTCATCGGCATCGTCGCGACCCTCATCCGCTGCCTCTTCCCCATGGACCTGTGGGCGCTCCTCGTCGTCGGTCCCTTCGTCACCCTCGCGACGATCCCGCTCATGGCCGTCTCCGGACCGCTCGTCCAGAACACCGTCACCTACGGCGAGTGGAAGTTCGGACGCCGCCAGGTGGGCATGGCGAACGCCGCGACGAGCTTCGGCGGCAAGATCGGCAACGGCCTCGGCGCGGCCCTCATCGGCTGGGTCCTCGCCCTCGGCGGCTACGACGGCGCCGCCGCCTCCCAGACCCCGGCCGCAGTCAACGCGATCCTCGCGACCTCGATCTGGATCCCCGGCGTCTTCCTCGTGCTCTGCTGGCTCGGCCTCCACTGGTACGACCTCGAGTCGAAGTTCTCCGACATCACGAAGGACCTCGAGGAGCGCGCTCAGGCCGTCACCGCCTGAGAACCGCCATGACGACTCCCCCGCTCGCCAACCCCGTCCTCCCCGAGGGCGTCTACATCCCCGATGTGGAACCGCGCGTCTTCGGCGACCGCCTCTACCTCTACGGAAGCCACGACCGCTACGGCGGCCCCGACTTCTGCATGGAGAACTACGAGGTCTGGTCCGCGCCGCTCGACGATCTCTCCGTGTGGACGAACCACGGCGTCTCCTACCGCCGCGACCAGGATCCCGTGAATAACGACGTCCAGCCCGGCCAGGCGCTCCGGCGCCTCTACGCCCCCGACGTCGTCCGCGTCCCCGACGGGCGCTACGCGCTCTTCTACTGCATGGACGACTACCCCCTCATGGGGGTGGCGACCGCGGAACGACCCGAGGGGCCCTTCGACTTCCTCGGTTACATCCGCCATTCCGACGGGACTCCGCTCGGGGAGGGCGAGGGGGACGTCCTCCCCTTCGATCCCGGGGTCCTCGTTGACGATGGGCGCGTCTACGTGTACTCCGGGAACGGACCGGTCAACGCCGCGCACCGACGCTTTGACACTGTCCGGCACCACTCGCACGTCTTCGAACTCGGCGCGGATCTCACGACGATCATCGACGGCCCGCACCCGCTCCTCCCCGACGTTTCCGAGAGCGGCGGCACGGGCTTCGAAGGGCACGAGTTCTTCGAGGCGTCCTCGCCCCGCCGGATCGGCGACCTCTACTACCTCGTCTACTCGGACATCCACTGGCACGCCCTCGCCCACGCGACGGCAACGTCACCGCTCGGGCCGTTCCACTACCGCGGCGTCCTCGTCTCGAACGGCGACATCGGCGTCGACAGGCGAAAGGGACCGCTCCAGGCGGCGATGCCGATCGGCAACGATCACGGCGGCCTCGTCGAGCTCGGCGGCCGTTGGTTCCTCTTCTACCACCGTCACACCGGCGGGATCATGGCCTCGCGCCAAACGTGCGCGGAGCCGCTCGAGCTCCTGCCCGACGGCTCCTTCGCGCGGGCCCGCCTCTCGAGCACGGGCCTGCGCGGCCGTCCCTTCGACGGCCGGGGAACCTTCCGCGCCCACTGGGCGTGCCGGCTCACCCACCGTTGGAACGGATCCTTCTACTCGGTGAAGGGCACGGGTTTCCTCCCCTCGATCCGCCAGGCGGGCGCGGGCGAGCGCCTCCACCAGTACGTCGCAAACCTGCGCGACGGCTGCACCGCCGGCTATCGCTCCTTCCGCGGCCTCGCGCCCACGATCTCCGTCGTCGCGCGGGCGAGCGGACGAGGGCGCCTCGAGGTGTCGACCGAAGACGGCCGCCGACTCGCCTCAGTCCCGATCGCGCCCTCGCGCCGCTGGAGGCGCACCGCCTCCGTCGTCCTCGACTTGTCGGGAATCGATGAGGCCGACGAGGTCGCACTGCTCCTCACCTATCGCGGACGCGGCCGCCTCGACCTCGACTCCTTCACCCTGGAGTGACTCCACGACGGCGCGCTCGAGGTCGGACCCGGCGAGCACAGGTTCTCCCGCCCCGCGGTGTGAGCGGGGCGGTGTCCGACCCCGCCGACCCCGCCGACCTCGCGACTTCCGCGAGGTAGCCGAGCATGTCCCGCACCGTCTCGGCGAGTCCTCGGACCCGGTATCCGAGCTCGCGCGCCGCCTTCTCGTGGGAGAAGCGCGCCGGCGCGCCGAGCGTCTCAATGGCGTAGCGGGTGAAGACGGGTCGCGTTCCGCGCACACGGCCCCAGGCCTCGACGAAAGGCGCCGCGAGGGCCGCGAGGGCCCGCGGGAGGGCGACCGGCACCTTGCCGCCGAGAGTCGCGAGGAGTTCGGTGATCGTCGCTAAGTGCCCGGAGAGGATGTAGGTCTCGCCCGATCTTCCGAGGTCGCGGCGCGAATGCATCCATCGGCGACATCGCGGACGTCCGCGAAGTCGAAGCCGCCGCGCACCGTGGCGGGCAGCCGCCCGGACCCGTGCAGACCGATGAGTTGGACGAGGTGATTCGCCCCTCGATCGAAGGGCCCGAGGAACCCGGAGGGATGGACGACGACGATCTCGAGGCCGCGCCCGGCGAGCCCGAGGACGTGCCGAGTCGCGATCGCCTTCGACTTCGCGTAGTCGCCGGACACGAGGGCGGGGTCGAAGTCCTTCGTCTCGACGATCGGGTCGTCGGCTCCGTGCCCGGCGGACGCGGGGATCGCGTGGACGGAGCTCACGTAGACGAGTCGGCGGACCCCGTGCGCGAGGCACGCGCGCGCGACGTTCGCCGCGCCTCCGACGTTGACGCGGAGGAGTTCGGCGCGCGTCGCCGATCCGATCGACACGCTGCCCGCGGTGTGGAGGACGACGACGTCGCGCTTCTCGAGGCCCGCGAAAAAGGGGCTCGAGGGAGGCCCGGTGGTGATGTCCCCCTCGACGACTTCGGCGGCCGAAGCGACGGGGGCGGGCACGGCCTCGCCCGGCCGCACGAGGGCTCGCACCGCGCTCCCGCGCGCCGCGAGCGCGCGCACGATCGTCGATCCGAGGTGCCCGGCGGCCCCGGTGACGACATAGACCGTTGCCATGGAACGATTCTCCCATCGGACCCCGCGTCTCGTTCCGCTTCGGGGACCGTCCCCGATTGACGCCATCGACGCTCCACGCGACAGACCAGGGTCGGCCTCGTGAATGAGGAGCGGGACCCGAGAAGCCGAGCCGGGCGGCACGGTCCCCGCCCTCGCCCGTCGGGCACGAGGGCGCAAGGCGCTCCTTCGTTAGAGGGAGTCCGGAGCGGCGACTCCACTGAGGGGATCAGACCGAGGCGGGTGTCGATCGAGCGACCATCAGTCACGGCTCTTCTTCCCGCACTCCAGCGGCCCCATCGCCACCACACTCCGCCGGCACCGCAACGGCTCCATCGGCACCGCAAAGAAAAAGGTGGTGCCGTTGCTACACGGAACACCCACTCCCCCGGCACCGCAACGGCTCCATCGGCACCGCAAGAATAGCGGTGGTGCCGGCGTCGTCGATGATGCGTTGACAGAGGCGCTCATGAGTCTCACGAGGTGCTCGTCGAGCACCTCAAGTCCAGAACTTCCTCCCGGACCAGGAAATCGACGGAGAGTCGAAAGCATCACCTTCGCCCACCGAGGGGACGGGCGCGCATGACCGCGCCGCTCAGGACGCATAACGTCAGAGCCCCAGACGCACGGCACGCCGCATGTGGCTCATGCCGCGGCGCCCCAGAGGCATGTCGCCACTATCCACGACGCATGACGTCGCAGCGAAGAGGAGCGTCTAGAGGTCGGGCTCCCGGTCGGGGCGCTCGCGTCGGTACGGGTCCCCGTTGAGGACGGTGTCGACAACCTCCCAGTAGAGGCCGAGAAGGAGCGGCCACACGACGTACGCCGAGTTGCGCGTCCACAATGCGAAGGCCGCGAGTGTCGCGAAGTAGACGAGCAGGGTTTTCGACATCCGCGCCCGCACGCGCGCTTTGAGGGCCTCCCACGAGTACGGCACGACACTCCTCCCCTTCGACGACATCGGCGTCTCTTCGCGCATCCTCGCACGCGGCGGGCGTGATCCGAACCTCACGCGCAGGGTCGCGCGGTGCGCGGGCAACCCTGTATGGTAATGCGAGCCACTCTCATTATCACTAGAAGGTTCGTCATGCGCGCCGCCCGCCGCGGGATTCATCCGCTCCTCGCCCTGTTCACCGCGCTCCTCGCCCTCGCCCTCGCGTTCGGGCTCTCCGCGGCGCCGACGATCGCCGCGCCCGGCCCCCAGAGCGGGGAGTCGACGGCGAAGGCGCTCCTCACACGCGGGCACGCCGATGTCTTCGCCCTCGTCCCCAACGGGCCGACGATCTCCCTCGTCGCCAAGGAGGACGTGACAACTCCGGGTGCACCGACCTACCACAACCCCGCGAAGCTCGTCCTCGGCGTCGCCGACGCCGCGAAGACGAGCGCGACCGAGAAGATCGAGGGAGTCGGAACCGCCGGCTACGCGCTCCCCCAGTCCGAGGACCCCGCGCTCCTGTGGCCCGGCTGGGACTCGAACGCCCTCGCGCCACTGCGCCCGACCGCGATCCGCCTCGTCGTCGACGAGGTCTCCGGACCCGGCCGCGTGCTCCTCTGGCGCTCGGCCGCATTCGGCGCCACGTCCCCGATCTTCGAGCAGGGCTCCCTCGAGGCCGCCCCCGGGCGCTCGATCCTCCAGAGCGCGCCCGCCCACGAGCACGCGAACTGGCTCTTCACAGCCGCGGGCACCTACTCCCTCGCCCTCCACGGCGAGGTCGAGACTCCCAAGGGCCGCCTCGTCTCCGACCCGGCCGTCTACACCTTCGCCGTCGGCGCCGCCGCGATCGAGCAGGCGACACCCGGAGCATCGACCCCCGCCGAGCCGTCGACGCCCGGCACCGGATCGACCCCGACCCCCGATTCCCCGGCGGNTCCTCTCTCTAGTCGTCGGCAGCGTCAGAGGGCTATACGAGTAATTCTCTTTTTTTTTGTTTGATACAGCCCTCCACCCCCGAGTCGTACCCCTCTTTATTCGCCGGCAGCGTCAGATGTGTATAAGGGACGCCCACCGCCCCTCAGCCGTCCGCGCAGCCCGCCGCCGAGCAGTGCCTCCCCACCCCCGTCACCTCGAATGGGAGCGGCACGGCGGTCGGCGGATCCCACACGATCCGCGCGAACACGCACGTCCACCCGAACTGGGTCTTCACCGCCCCCGGCGCCTACAAGGTGTCGATCACCCAGACCACGACTCTGAAGTCCGGCGCCCGCGTCTCGGCCTCGGACGTCCTCTCCTTCAACGTCGGCGGAGCCGGCAACGCCGACGCTGGCCACTTCGACATCGGGACGAGCGCCGGCCCCTCGTCGATCTCCATGCTCGTCAAGGACGATCGGTCCCAGCCCGCGCGCTGGGTCGCCCCCTCCTCCCTCTCCTTCGGGCTCGGCGCCGCGGCCGAGACGACCGCCCCCGCCGGCATCGAATTCATTGCGAAGCAGGGCCAGAAGATCTGGATGATCTCCTCGAGCCAGGTCCCCTCCGTCCCGTGGGTCGGCGCGAACACGATGCACCCCGACCTCCTCGCCCACACGAGCGGCGACGTCACCTGGACGCTCAACGGCGTCTCCGGACCCGGCTCGCTCGCCGTCTTCGAGTCCGGCAACTTCGGCTCGCTCGTCGGCGCCCGCTGGTTCGGCGGCATCGGCTCGGGCTCGACGACCGTCTACGTCGGCCGCACCGCGGACGGACGCGCCTGCGAGCTCGACCAGGCGACGATCGACCGCCTGCGCGCCGAGGGCAAGACCGTCGACGGCTCGGCCCTTCCCGGCGGCCTCGCATCGACCGGCGCTCAGGCGGCGGCCCCGATCGCCCTCGCCTCGCTCCTCGCCCTCGCCGGGTTCGCCGCGCGACGCCGGGCGACCCGGTGAGGCGCGCCCGAGCGCGTCGCGCCGGGAGCGCCCTCGCACTCTCCCTCCTCATCGGCGCCCCCTCGCTCCTCCTCGGCGCGTGCGCCCCCGCCCTCGCGAACGGCGGAGCGCCCGCCGAGGAGGCCCCCGGCGCGCGGTCGCAGTCCGCCGCGCCGCGGAGCACCGACGCGACGGACGACGGGACGCAACCGCGGATCGTCGCGACGACGCCGATCATCGCCGACCTCGTGCGCGCGGTCGCCCCGCGAGCGCGCATCGCCACGCTCGTCCCCGCGGGCGTCGATCCGCACTCCTTCGAGCCCTCGATGGCGGCCCTGCGCGACATCGCGCACGCCGACATCGCCTTCTCCAACGGGCTGCTCCTCGAGCAGAGCGCGCTCACCGCCTCCATCGACGCGAACCTTCCGAAGGGCGCCCAGCACGTCGCCCTCGGCGAGGACTCCGTCCCCTTCGGCGCGCGCCCGATCCCCCTCGTCGAGGACCTCTCCCTCGCGACGATCTGGCTCGGACTGCGCGTCGACGGGCGCGCCTCGACCGACTCGACCGTCTCCTTCGAGGCGGTCGCGGCGACGGGCCCCGGCGACCTCGCCGCCTTCACGACCGGGACCTTCGGCGAACCGCGCCCGTGGATCGCCTCGAAGGACGGGATCGACTCGAACGACCGTGTCGAGCTCCCGACCAACGCCCACACCCACATGTCGTGGGGCTTCACGGATCCCGGCGTCTACTCGCTCTCCCTGCGCGCGACGCTCCACTCGCCGACGGGCGACGCTCCGCTCGGCGAGAAGACCCTCGTCTTCGCCGTCGGCGTCGACCCGCACTCCACCGGGCGGACCGTCCTCGACTCCGGGCACGCCGATCTCACCGCGAAGCTCGAGGGCTCGATGACGCTGCGGGCGGACGCCCCCGCGGGCGACCTCGACCCCGACCGGGTCGTTATCGCCGTCCCCGACACGACGACGACCACGATCCCCGACAACCGGTGGCGATTCCTCGCCGAACCCGGCGCCTCCGCCAGGATCCTCGCCCAGGCCGTCATCGGGACCCACGTTCACGGCGAGATCGACCCGCACATGTGGCACGACGCGAAGAACGCCATCGCCTACACCGACCTCGTCGCCGAGCGCCTCGCCGCCCTCGATCCCTCGCGCGCGGCCGAGTACCGGGCGAACGCCGCCGCGCGCGACGCCGAACTCGAGGCGCTCGACCGGTGGATCCGCGAAGTCGTCGCCACCATCCCCGCGAAGAGCCGCGCCCTCGTCACCGCGCACGACTCCTTCGGCTACTACGCGAAGGCCTACGGGCTGCGCATCGGCGGCTTCGTCGCGCCGAACCCGTCCCTCGAGCCGTCCGCCCTCCAGCTCGCCAACCTCACGCGCGTCCTCGAGCAGACGCCGGCCGCCGGCGTCTTCCTCGAACCGACCTCCCGCTCCCACCTCGGCGAGCTCGTCGCTCTCGCGCGAGCGACCGGCAAGTCCGTCTGCTCGCTCCACTCCGACACGCTCACCGACGAGGTCCCCACCTACCTCGACCTCATGGTGTTCAACACGCGCTCGATCAAGTCCTGCCTCGACCCCGCCTCGCTGCCCGCCTGGCCCTTCGAGTCGGAGGCGCCCATCCCGAATCCCACCCGAGGAGACCAGTGAAACTCACGCACGCGCTCGCGCTCGCCGCCGCGGCCCTCATCGCCCTCGCCCCCGCCTCGCTCGCAGCGGACACGACGACTCAGGACCCCTCGCTCACCCAGGTCGTCGACTCGAACGAGACCGTCGCCCCCGCAGGCACGCCGGTCGAGATCTCCGCCGGGCACGTCGACCTCGGACCGAAGTTCCTCGACGGCGCGTGGACCTTCCTCGCCCGCGACGACTCCGGCCAGGCGCCGACGTGGCGCCACCTCGACGACGTCGTCCTGCGCGTGTCCGACGCCGCGAAGCTCGAGCTCCCCGCCGACGACCAGTACTCCTTCATCTCGGCGAACGGCCCCGTGTGGGCCGTCCCCCAGTCCGAGATCGCGAACGTCGTGTGGCTCGGCTGGAACACCCAGGACCCCGAGGTCGTCGGCCGACTCGCCCAGGGCGCGACCCTCGTCTTCGAGGGGCACGAGGGCGAGGGCGACTTCCACGCCTTCGTCCAGGCGGGCAACTTCTCCGGCCCCCAGGAGCTGTGGAACTCGACGAAGCCGAACGCGCAGCCGATCCACGTCGACGCGAACACGCACACCCACGCGAACTGGGTCTTCACGCAGCCGGGGATCCACCTCATCCGCCTCAGCCTCCAGGCCCAGCTCACCGACGGCTCCACAGTCGAGGACACCCGCATCCTCCGCTTCGCAGTCGGGGACGCCGCCGACGCGCAGAAGGCACTCGAGGCCCAGTGGACCATCTCGAACGCCCCCGAGTCGCCCGCTCCCGTCGACGCGCCGTCGGCCGTCGACCGATCGACCGCGCTCCCGCTCTGGATCGCCGCGGGGCTCGGCGCCGCGGCCCTCGTCCTCATCGCCCTCGTCCTCGTCGCCCATCGCCGCGGCCGGGAGCGCGAGCGGGCCGCCGAGAGGATCGTCGAGGGCGGGGCGCGAGGCCCCGTCGAGCCGAAGCCGGAAGCGTCCGATGAGGCCGACGACCGGGAGTCGGACCGATGAGCCGCGCGCTGGAGGTGTCCGGCCTGCGCGTCGACCTCGGCGGGCGGGCGATCCTCGAGAACGTCTCCCTTCGGGTCGACGAGGGCGAGCTCGTCGGCCTCATCGGACCGAACGGGGCCGGCAAGACGACGCTCATGCGCGCGATCATGGGACTCGTCCCCCACCGCGGGAGCATCGAGGCGAGCGGCTCGGTCATCGGCTACGTCCCGCAGCGCCAGGACCTCGACTGGAACTATCCGATGAGCGCCGCCCAACTCGTCGCGACCGCCTTCACCGGCCGACGCCGCGCACCGCGGGCCGCGGCGCGCCTCGAAGCCGTCTACCGGGCGCTCGACGCGGTCGGCATGTACGCGTACCGCAACCGGACGATCAACGAGACCTCGGGCGGCCAGAAGCAGAGGATCCTCGTCGCCCGGGCGCTCGTCGCCTCGCCGCGGCTGCTCCTCCTCGACGAGCCCTTCACCGGGCTCGACCACCCGAACCAGGACGCGCTGTCTCGCCTCTTCGTCGACCTCGCCCACTCCGGCGTCGGGATCCTCATGTCGACGCACGACCTCGGACAGGCCGTCGACATCTGCCACCGGCTCGTCATGCTCAACGGGACCGTAAGGGCCGAGGGCGAGCCCGCCGACCTCTGCTCGCCGGAGCCGTGGATGGAGACCTTCCGCGTCTCCGAGGACTCCGCGCTCCTCCGCTCCCTCGGGATGGTGCGCCGATGAGCCTCCTCGATTTCCTCTCCGACCTCGCGAACCCCTCGCTCGCCTTCCTCCCGAGGGCGCTCCTCATCGCCGTCCTCTCCTCGCTCGTCTGCGGCCTCGTCGGCGCGCACGTCGTCCTGCGCGGACTCTCCTTCGTCGGCGACGCGCTCTCGCACGCCGTCTTCCCCGGAATCGCGATCGCCTTCGCGCTCCAGGGGTCGATCCTCCTGGGAGGAGCGGCGGCCGGGATCCTCGTCGCGATCCTCATCTCCGTCTTCTCCCAGAACCGCCGGGTCGGCGAGGACTCCGTCATCGGCGTCTTCTTCGCCGCCGCCTTCGCCCTCGGCCTCGTCGTCGTCGCGCGAACGCCCGGCTACACGGGATCCCTCGAATCGCTCCTCTTCGGGTCTCTCACCGGCGTGACGAACACCGACGTCCTCATCTCCCTCGCGGCGTGCGCCGCGATCGGCATCGCCCTCACGGTCTTCCACGACCGGATCGTCCTCGTGAGCGTCGACCGCGACTTCGCGATCTCGACGGGCCTGCGCGCCGGGCGCATCGACCTGCTCCTCCACCTCGCCATCGCGACCGCCGTCGTCGTCTCCATCCAGACGATCGGGAACGTCCTCGTCCTCGCGCTCCTCGTCGCCCCCGCGGCGACCGCGCGACTCCTCACCGACCGCGTCGTCCCCATGATGCTCATCGGCCCGGCCATCGGCGCCGTCTCCGCCTTCCTCGGCATCTGGGCCTCCTGGTCGCTCGACATCCCCTCGGGCGCGGCGATCGTCCTCGTCGCGACCCTCCTCTTCGTCCTCGCCCAGCTCCTCTCGCCCGGGCGCGGACTCCTCCTTCGCGCCCGACCGGCGGCGCAGACCACAGAAAGGACACTCGCATGAGGACCCTGCCGTTCACCGGCCTCCTCGCCGCGGCCGCCCTGCTCGCCGCGCCGATACTCGTCGTGCCCGCGGCGCACGCCGCCCCGTCGGAGACGCCCCCTCCCGCGGACTCCGCCTCCGCCGACTCGGGGGCCTCGCCCTCGTCCCCCGGAGCCCCCGACGACCCCGAGCACCTGCCCGGCGAGGCCGGCTACGGGGACGTCGTGCCCGCGGACCTCACGGTCCCCGCGGGCTCGCCCGGCGCCGACCCTGAGGCGACCCCCGGGCCCGACGGCCGCGTCCCCCACGTGTGCGCCGGACGCAAGCTCCTCCACCACGCCCACGTCGACGCCGCCTACGTGACCCGCGTCGACGAGACCTTCACCGTCACCGTCGTCGACGGCCGCAAGGTCGTCAAAGACCCGAACTCCGTCTGCGTCCGCCTCGCCCCCGATGCGCGCGCCTCCGACTCCCAGGAGGTCTCGCGCATGGTCGTCCCCTCGGGCGGCCTCTTCGACTTCATCGGCAAGCCCGGCGACATCGTCTGGCGCGCCCCCCAGGAGCAGATCGACAACTGGCGTCCCGTCTGGGCCGGCATCGGCGCCTTCGACACGGCGCACGAGGTCGCCCAGCCCGAGGGGATCCTCCTCGACGAGGTGAAGCTCTCGATCGCCAACTCCTCCGGACCCGGAGCCGTCGAGGTATGGCGCACCGTCGGCGCGAACTCCCTGAGCCGGGGCCTCTCCTCCGACTCCTCGCTCGCCCCGCTCTCCCTCCAGGCAGGCTCCCACGGCCACTGGAACTGGACCTTCTCGAAGGCCGGCGTCTACAGGCTCGACATGGTCGCCTCCTACACGTCCACGTGGTCCCAGAGGACCGTCAACTCCTGGCCCTCGACCATCACGTGGCTCGTCGGCTCCGACGACGAGGTCGGCCTGCCCGCAGGCACCACCACCTCCCTCACGCCTATCGGGACGACCGCCGAGCAGGTGAAGGAGAAGATGATCGCCTCCGGCGAGCTCTCCACCGAGGAGAAGCCCGCCGAGCCCGAGGCCCCCTTCACGCAGGCCGAGGCCCGCAAGCAGATCGAGGCGCTCTTCGGCTCCGCCGCGAAGGCGCCGGCCTCGCCCTCGTCACCCTCCCACTACGTCTACAAGGGGACCTTCAACGACGACGTGCGCGACGGCAAGCCGATCAAGCGGGTGACCCTTGAGGTGAGCGCGGACGGCACGGCGATCCCCGGGTCGCCGATCCTCGAGATCCCCGACTCGCTCAAGCAGACGACCGCCGAGGGCGACCGCTGGGTCCTGCCCGCCTCCGGCGAGCACGGATCGCTCGGATTCGACTTCACCGGAATGCCCTCCGAGCTGCGCTCCGAGCCGGCCGTCTACTCCGTCGACACCTTCGACGGCCCCAAGGGCGGCCGCTACATCGCCGGGACCGTCGCCGACGGGGCGATGACCGTCGCCCTCGACACGACGCGCGACCCCAACCGCGGCTTCACCGCCGAGGCCGCCGCCGTGCCCCTCGCCCACGTCTTCACGAAGCCCGGCGTCTACACCGTCGGTTTCAACATCGAAACGCGCGACAAGGACGGGAACTTCTCCTACAAGTTCCGCTCCGCCCACTTCGTCGTCGGCGACGCCGCGATCGCGGCCCTGCGCGCGATCACCGCGGAGAACAACGGCGAGGCGCCCGCGCCCGGGCCCTCCCCGGACCCCGCGGACCCGGGCGACCCCTCGACGCCGGCCGAGCCCTCCGATCCGTCGACCCCCGACCCCGCCACCCCGTCCGATCCCTCCCATCCCGGCGACTCGGCGATCCACATCATCACCGAGGGCCACATGGACCAGGCGATGTCCCTGAAAGACGGGAAGGCGGAGGTCTTCGTCGACGACACCGCCGACCCGCGCCACCCGGTCCATCGCGCCTCCGGCACCTTCGCCTACGCCGTCCCCGACTCGACGCACGCGAAGATCCCCGCCGGCGCGAAGGGCTACGACGAACTCGCCGCCGCAGCGCCCGAGGGCGTGTGGACCCTGCCCGAGACCCAGCTCGAACGCATCCCCTGGGTCGGGTTCTCGACCCAGCGGGTCGACTACTCGCAGCTCTCGGACAAGGGCGTCGAGGTCGCGATGAAGAACTTCACCGGCCCCGGTCGTCTCGTCACCGGCAATTCCTCCCTCTTCGAGGGATTCACGCCCCGACTCGACTCGGCGAAGCCCGACATGGTCCTCCGCTACCTCTTCGGATCGCACGACCATCAGGCCTTCTACTTCACGAAGCCCGGGCGCTACGCGACCGACTTCGTCTACACCGCGCACCTCGCCGACGGCTCCACCATCGAGAAGACGCTCCACGCGATCTTCCTCGTCGGCGACGACGCCATCGAGAAGGGCGCCGAGCCGGAGCCGTCACCGGACCCGTCGCCGGAGCCCGCGCCGAACCCGAACCCCGGCGAAGCGCTCCCCATCGACGAACTCGTCGCGAAGCTCAACGCCGAGTCCCACAAGAACTGGACGAAGCCGAACCCCGGTACTCGGAAGCCCGGCGAGTCCGCGCCCGCTCCGGGCGCCTCCCCCTCGACCGGGTCGCCCTCCACGGGCTCCCCCAGCGCCGGTTCGACCCCCTCCCCCTCTGCGGGTGCGGGCGCCCCGTCCTCGTCGATCGGGAATCCCACGGCGGCCGCCGCGCGCCTCGCCGAGGGCGCCGGGCAGACCGGGACCCCGGTGACCGGAGGGTCGACCGTGTCCGGCTCGCTGCTGTCGTCGAACTCGGCGGCTGGCGCGGGGTCGACGACCTCCGCTTCCGGCACCACGACCGGTTCCGGCGCGTCGGGCGCCTCCAGCGCCGACGGCTCCCAGTCGAGCGGCGTCGCGGGTCTGAACTTCGCGGACTCCTCGCAGTCCGGGGCGTCCACGACTCGGGCGCTCGCCAAGCCCGCCGCGCCCGTGAGCGCCCTGCTCAACCCTGAGCGCGGCTCCGCATCGTACGGGAGCGGCGCGGACTGGTGGCAGTGGGTCCTCGTGGGGATCGGCGGCAGCGGACTCGTCGGAGCGGGCGCCTGGGCGCTCCTCATGCGCAGGCGCGCGTCGGGAGCCGAGTAGAGGTCGCTGACGCGCCTCCCGAATCACACGGAGAGCCCGTCACTTCGAGAAACGCGAACGCCGAGCGGCGGCCCGGACCGGGAAGGTCCGGGCCGCCGCTTCGTCATGCACTACTTCGTCCGCGCGCCCGTCTGCCTTCTCATCCGATCCTGCCCTCGCTCATACGTCCGCCTTCTTCTTCCGCGGGAGCCGCTGGCGAAGCGGCTCCTCCCGGGCACAGCCGGCCCTCCACCAGGCTCCGTCCCTCCCGCCATGGGCTCGTCTCCCGAACCCGCGAATTCGCACACAGTTTCCGCGCCGTCGACGATCGAACCGGAGGAGCCGTCGGAGAACTTGCAGGTCAGCGACGTCCTCGGCCCATGTCATCCGGGAAACTGTGTGCGTTCTTGCGGGCGGATCTTTCGGGGATACCGGCAAGAGAGTGTGGCATCGACCCGGACTTTTCGTTGATCTGACCACGTAAAGTCGCGTTCCCCATAGGGGTGGGGCCTATATGAGCGGGTGAGTGTTGACAAGCGCCCCAAGTGCCCGATCTGCCGAGCGACGACGGAAAAACGAAGCGGCCCGGCACCTGTTCGCGCAGGTGCCGGGCCGCTTCCCGTCTGAGCCACCTGTGGGAATCGAACCCACGACCTATTCATTACGAGTGAATCGCTCTGCCGACTGAGCTAAGGTGGCGCGTCCGCCGTTTCCCGCGAGGGGCGTTCGGACAACGGTGCGAGTCTAATGGGCCCGATGGTCCGGGGGCAAACCGGTCGGAGCGCGCCCCACCATGGAAAGCCTCACACCCGAATCGCCTCGGGACGGTCCGGCGAGCCGAGCCGCCACGTGCGCAGGACCGCGAGGCCCCGCGCCGTCATGGGCGAACTCAGGCAGCGGGCAAGCTTTCGATCCGCGAGCGATCTCGGCCCATGAGGGCCCTCGGCCCGAGAGGCCCCTCGCCCCGCAGAACGGCCGCCCGCCCCCGCCTTCACGTCTCGCAGGCTTGACTTCCCGCAGGCTTCACTTCCCGCAGGTGAGGCCCGCCTCGGGCACGGTTCCGGAGACGAGGTAGCCCTCGACCGCGCCGACGAGGCACGAGTTCGCGTCCTTCGAGTAGGCGGTGTGGTCCCAGCCCTCGTTTGAGACGAGAACGCCGGAGGACAGCTCCTTCGCGAGATTCTCCGCCATGACGTACGGAGTCGCCGGATCGTGAGTCGTGCCGACGAGGAGGATCGGCGCGGCGCCGGGAGCCGTGATCGCTTCGCGCGCGGCGTGAGAGGTCGGCCAGGCGTCGAGGCCGGCGGAGGCGTAACCGCTGATCGATCCGAAGACGGGGAGTTCGGACTTGAGGAGCCCCGCCTCCTTCGCCCAGTCCTCGATCGTGCCGACCGGGCCGTAGTCGAGGTTGTTGACGGCGATGAGCGCCTCGGTCCCGTTGGAGGAGTAGGTGCCGTCGGCGTTGCGGTCGGACACGTAGTCGGCGAGGAAGAGGAGTTGCGACCCGTCCTGGTCCTCCATCGCCGGGGTGAGCGCCTGGACGAGCATCGAGTAGGTCTTCTCCGAGTAGAGCATCCCGATGATCGCGCTGACGGCGAGGTTCTTCGTCAGGGGGCGCTTCGAGTCCGAGGTCGGGATCGGGTTCTTCTCGAGCCCGTCGAGGAATTCCGTGAGCTGGGCGATCGCCTGCGCCTTCGTCCCCTTGAGCGGGCAGGTCTTCGTCGTGAGGCAGGTGTCGATCCAGTGCTCGATGGACGCCTCGAATCCGCGCATCTGGAGGGCGGAGACCTCGTCGACGTTCATCGCCGGGTCGATCGCTCCGTCGAGGACCATCCGCCCGACCTTGTCGGGGAAGAGCCCGGCGTAGGTGGCGCCGAGGAAGGTCCCGTAGGAGTACCCGAGGTAGTCGAGTGTCTTCTGCCCGAGAACGGCGCGGATCATGTCGAAGTCCTTCGCCGCGGATACCGTGTCGATGTGTCGGAAGAGGTCGCCGCTCATCTTCTCGCAGCCCTTCGAGATCGCCTCCACCTCGGCGGTCGCGTCGGCGACGATCTGCTCCGGGGTCGCGGCGGCGCGGTCCTGCTCGGAGGCGCCTGTGACGGAGCCGGTTGAGCTGTAGGCGTCGAGTTGGGCGTCGGTCAGGCACTTCACGGGGGTGGAGGTGCCGACTCCCCGGGGATCGACGGCGACGACGTCGTACTTCTTCACGAGGGCGGAGCCGAGGTTGTCCTCGATCAGGTAGCTGAGGGACTTGATGGCCGCTCCCCCGGGGCCGCCGAGGTTGTAGAAGAGGACCGGGGCGCCGTCCTCGCCGGACCGGTGGACGGCAAGGGAGAGGGTGATCTTCTCTCCCGAGGGGTCGTCCCAGTCGAGGGGCGCGTAGAGCTTCGCGCACTGATAGGCGCTCATGTCGGAGGGCCGGTAGTCGCGGTTGAGCGCGACCTGATCCTTCGAGCACTCGCCCCAGCGGATCGTCTGGCCGTAGTAGGCGTCGACGGTCCCGCTCTCGGCCGCGTCGAGGGTCGACGGGGTCACGTTCTCGTCACCGGCTCCGGCGGCGTCGAGCGCGGTGAGGAATCCGGCGCGGACGAGCGACCCGACGACGACGAGCGCGAGGACGACGGCGATGGCGGAGACGACGACGGCGGATCTGGGGGCTCTCATGGCCCCATGATATGGGACCCGAAGTGAAAACGGCGTAAAGGACCCAGCGGAACGCCCGCGAATACGGGACCTCGGTCCTATTCTGAGTGCACCTCGATCGACGTCCGCCGATCGTCGTGCTCACGAAGGAGTAATCGCATGACAGGCACAATGCTCGCGGAGCGCTTCTACGCCGACGGCCGGAGGGTCGCCGTCGAAGAGATCCCGATCCCCGAACCCGGTCCCGGGCAGGTGAGGATCAAGGTCGCGTACTGCGGAATCTGCCACTCGGACCTCTCGCTCATCCACGGCGCCTTCCCCGACCGGCTCCCGGTCATCACGCAGGGGCACGAAGCCGCCGGGACGATCGACAAGCTCGGCCCGGGCGTGACCGAATGGGAGGTCGGCGACCGGGTGATCCCCTCGGCCGGCCGTCCGTGCCTCAAGTGCCGGAGGTGCCGGCGCGGCGACTTCACCGCGTGCCTCGACCTCCAGCTCATGGCCTTCGCCTACGACGGCGGGTGGGCGCAGTACATGATCGCGAACGCGATGGGCATGACCCGCGTGCCGAGCGAGGTCGACCTCAAGGAGGCCGCGATCCTCGCCGACGCCGTATCGACGCCGTTCGGCGCGGTCGTCCGCACCGGCAAGGTCCACCCGGGCAACGCCGTGGCCGTGTGGGGCCTCGGCGGCGTCGGCACGCACATCGCCCAGCTCGCGAAGCTCGCGGGCGGCGTCCCGATCATCGGCATCGATGTCAACGACGAGTGCCTCGCGCGCGCCGAGCGCCTCGGCGCCGACCACGTCTTCCGCGCGGACGACCCCGACCTGCTGAAGCACATCTTCGAGGCGACGGGCGGACGCATGATCGACGTCGCCTTCGACGCGGTCGGCATCCCCTCGACGCTGCGCCAGGCGGTCGCGAGCCTCGACACGGGCGGGAAGGTCGTGTCGGTCGGCATGAGCCCGCAGGAGATGAATCTCGGGACCTTCCTCGAATTCAACCTCCGCTCGAAGCAGGTTCTCGGGCACATCGGCTACAAGACCCAGGACATCGCGATGCTCGCCGAGATGCTCCGCTACGGGCGCCTCGACCTCTCCGAGTCGGTCTCGGAGGTCGTCCCGCTGCGGGACATCGCCGTCGGCATCGAGCACCTGGAGAAGAAGATCGGCAATCCGATCCGCATCCTCGTCGATCCCTGGGCGGACTGACGAGGACGAGGGCCCCGATTCGATGAGTCGGAGGTTGTGAGGCGCGCGGCCGGGCGGGGGCTCCCCGCCCGGCCGCGCGGCGTCGGGACGACGCTCCGACTCGGTCTCAGACCTGCGGGCGCAGGGAGACGGTCATCGCCTCGAGGACGAGGAGGGCCTGACCGTTGGCGACGAGGCGCCTGCGGGCGTCCTCGATCGCACCGACGCGCGTCATCGTCTGGCGCGGCGTCGAGTTCGCGGCGATCTCCTCGACGAGGTCGACGAGGTCCGCGTTGATCGGCTCCTGACCGGTGCCGAGCTGGAGCATGAGGACGTCGCGGTAGATCGCGAGGAGGTCGATGAGCGCCCGGTCGAGTTCGTCGGTGAGCGCGCGCTTCGCACGGCGCTTCTGCTCCTCCTCGAGCTGATGGATCAACGTCCGGGCCTGGCGGTTCGCCGACTCCGACTCGTCGAGTCCGAGCCGCGCGAGGAGCTCCCTCTTCTCCCTCTCGTTGCGCTCCAGGGTCCGGGCGTCGGCCTGCTCCTTCGCGGTCTTGAGGAGCGCCTCGGCGGCGAACACGGCCTCGCCGACGGAGCGGACGCGGACGGGCGCGGTGATGATCTCGCGGCGGCGCCTGCGCTGCTCAGGGTCGCGGGCGAGCGCGCGGGCGAGCCCGATGTGCGATTGGGCGGCACGGGCCGCCTCGAAAGCCGTCGCCTCATCGGCGACGCCCTCGGAGACGAGGAGGTCGGCGACCGCCTGCGCGGGCGGGATCCGCAGTCCGAGGTGACGGCAGCGCGAGCGGATCGTCTGGATCATGTCCTCCGGGCTCGGCGCGCACAGGAGCCACACGGTCCGCTCCGGGGGCTCCTCGATCGCCTTGAGGAGAACGTTCGCGGTGCGCTCCTGGATCCGATCGGCGTCTTCGACGATGAGGACGCGCCAGCGGCCCTGCGAGGGCGCGGTCTGCGCCTCGAGGACGAGGCTCCGCGCGACGTCGATCGAGATGATGCTCGTCTCGGTCGCGACGAATCGGACGTCGCCGTTCGATCGGCTCATCGTCGTCCGACAGCCGGGGCACTCCCCGCATCCGGGAACGGGCCCGGTGCACTGAAGGGCGGCCGCGAAGGCGCGAGCGGCGACCGAACGTCCCGAGCCGGGCGGCCCGGTGAGGAGCCACGCATGGGTCATCGCGCGCTGCTCCTCGACGACGCTCGGATCGTCCGCATCGCCGGAGAGGATCGCCCGGGCGCCCTTGGCGGCGTCGGCGAGGACCGCGACGGCGGCGTCCTGCCCGACGAGCTCGTCCCAGACCGGGCGGGCGTCGCTCACAGGAGGGCGTCCTCGTCCCCGGAGGGCCACAGCGTCGCCTGCTTGCCGAGCAGGCTCGCGAGGACGGGCGTCTTCTTCGGACCGGAGTCCTCGGCGGGAGCGCCGGCGTTCTGCGCAACGCCGTCACCCGAGGGCGAAACGGCGGACGACGCCTCAGAGTCCGAATCGGCGCCTTCATCAGCGGAGATTCCAGCCGCGGCCGCGTCCTCGTCGATCCCCTCGGAAACCGCGGCCCCCTCGAAGCGCTCCTCGAGGACCCCGCGGATCTCGGAGAAGACCTCATCCGGGGTGCCGACGGCGTCGATGACGATCATCCGCTCCGGCTCCGCGTCGGCGAGGCGCAGGTACTCGTGGCGGACGCGCTCGTGGAAGTCCATCGACTCGCGCTCGAGCCGATCGGGGGCGTCCGTGCGGCGGCGCGCGCCGACCTCGGGCGGGAGGTCGAGGAGGAAGGTGAGGGACGGGTCGAGGGACTCGGTCGCCCACGCGGAAAGGGAACGGATCTCGTCGACGCCGAGCGAGCGGGCGGCGCCCTGGTAGGCGAGGGACGAGTCGATGTAGCGGTCGCCGAGGACGACCTCCCCGCGCTCGAGCGCCGGGCGGATGACGGTCGCGACGTGGTAGGCGCGGTCGGCGGCGTAGAGGAGGGCCTCCGTGCGCGGGTCGACGTCCTCCGGGCCGTTCTGGACCATGCGGCGGATGTCGGAGCCGAGCGGAGTCCCGCCGGGCTCGCGGGTGACGAGGACGGTCCGGCCGCGTGCGACGAACCACTCGCGCACACACTCGATCTGGGTCGACTTGCCCGACCCGTCGCCGCCCTCGAAGGTGATGAAGAGGCCCTCGGGGCTCACCGCCTGATCCACGCTCCCGCCTTCCATGCGCCCATCCTCCCACGGCTCGTGGGCGTCTCGGTCCGCTCGGGCCCCGGGCCGCGGTCCCCCGCGGCCCGGCCCCTCACTTCGTCGTCTTCTTCGCCGCGGTCTTCCGCGTCGTCGTCTTCTTCGCGGCGGGCTTCTTCGCCGCCCTCCCGCGCTTGGGGGCCGGTCCCTTCGCGCGCTTGTCGGCGAGGAGCTCGAAGGCGCGCTCCTCGGTGAGGTCTTCAACCGTTTCGGCGCGCGGCACCGTCACGTTCGTCTCGCCGTCGGTGATGTAGGGGCCGAAGCGCCCGTCCTTCACCGTCACCTTCTTGCCGGAGACGGGGTCAGCGCCGAACTCACGCAGCGGCGGCTTCGCGGCCCCCCGGCCGCGCGTCTTCGGCTGCGCGTAGATCGCGAGCGCCTCGTCGAGGGTGATCGTCAGCAGCTGATCCTCGCTCGCGAGGGTCCGCGAGTCGGTCCCCTTCTTGAGGTAGGGCCCGTAGCGGCCGTTCTGCGCGGTGATCGCCTCGCCCGTCGCCGGGTCGACGCCGACCTCCCGCGGGAGCGAGAGGAGCTGGAGCGCCTGCTCGAGCGTCACGCTCGACAGGTCCATCGACTTGAAGAGGGAGGCGGTGCGCGGCTTCGCCGCCGCCTTCTTCCCCTTGCCGGCGCCGGCACCGTCCTCGTCGGGGAGGATCTCTGTGATGTAGGGGCCGAAGCGGCCGTTCTTCGCGACGAGCACGTGCCCGGTCACCGGGTCGACGCCGAGCTCGCGCCCGTCGTCGGCGGCGAGGGCGAAGAGTTCGGCGATCTTCGCCGCGTCGACCTCGTCGGGGGCGACGTCCTCGGGGAGGTTCGCGCGCGACCCGTCCGCCTTCTCGAGGTAGGGGCCGTAGCGGCCGACGCGCACGACGACGCCGTCGCCGACGTCCTGCGAGTTGACGGCACGCGCGTCGATGTCGTCGCCGAGCGACTCCACCTGGAACTTCAGGCCGTCCGCGTCGCCCGCGCCGTCGGCGCCGAGGTAGAAGAGGGAGAGGAAGTCCTGGCCCGACTCCTCGCCCGCGGCGATCCGGTCGAGGTCGGACTCCATCGTGGCGGTGAAGTCGTAGTCGACGAGGTTCCCGAGGTTCTCCTCGAGGAGCCGCGTCACGGAGAACGCGAGCCACGTCGGAACGAGGTACTGGCCGCGATGGGTGACGTACCCACGGTCCCCGATCGTCTGGATCGTCGCCGCGTAGGTCGAGGGGCGGCCGATGCCGCGCTCCTCCATCGTCTTGACGAGCGTCGCCTCCGTGTAGCGGCCGGGCGGCTGGGTCTCGTGGCCCTCGGGGCTCGCCGACGCGACGTCGGCGGCGTCGCCCTCGGAGACGTTGGGGAGGACCTTCTCCGCGTCCGAGTCCTTCTCCGCGTCGTAGCGGCCCTTGTCGCGGCCCTCCTCGTAGGCGCGGCGGAAGCCGGGCTCGGTGATGACGGTGCCGGACGCGGCCGACACGACGTCGCGGCGGCTCCCGTCGACCTCGACGCCCGTGAGGACGCGGATCGTCGCGGTGAAGCCGGTCGCGTCGATCATCTGCGAGGCGACGGTCCGCTTCCAGATGAGGTCGTAGAGGGCGAGCTGCTGACGGTTGAGGTTCGACGCGACCTGCGCGGGCGTGCGGAAGTGATCGCCGGCGGGGCGGATCGCCTCGTGGGCCTCCTGCGCGCCCTTGGCGACGTTCCCGTAGAAGCGCGGCTTGTCGGGGATCGATCCCGACCCGTAGAGCTCGACCGCCTGGGCGCGGGCCGCGGAGATCGCCTGCCCGGACAGCGCCGTCGAGTCGGTGCGCATGTACGTGATGTAGCCGGACTCGTAGAGCGACTGGGCGGTCCGCATCGTCGAGGCGGCGTTCCAGTGGAGCTTGCGCGACGCCTCCTGCTGGAGCGTCGAGGTCGTGAAGGGGGCCGCGGGGCGGCGCCGGTAGGGCTTCGTCGCGACCTCGTCGATGATCGACGAGGACGAGGCGGCGAGCGCGTCGGCGAGGGAGCGGGCGAGTGCCTCGTCGAGGTGGATCACCCCGGCCTTTTCCGCCTTCGCGGTGAGGACGCCCTTCTCGGAGAAGTCCGAGCCCGTGGCGACGGAGTGCCCGTCGACCTGGACGACCTTCGCGTCGAAGGCTTCCGAGCCCGCCTCGATGCGCGTCTGGATCGACCAGTAGGAGGCGGCGACGTGCGCCATGCGGTCGCGCTCGCGATCGACGACGAGGCGCGTCGCGACCGACTGGACGCGGCCGGCCGACAGGGACGGGCGGATCTTGCGCCACAGGAGCGGCGAGACCTCGTACCCGTAGAGGCGGTCGAGGATGCGGCGGGTCTCCTGCGCGTCGACGAGGGAGGTGTCGAGCTCGCGCGTCGTCTCGAGCGCGCGGGTGATCGCCTCCTTCGTGATCTCGTGGAAGACCATCCGCTTGACGGGAACCTTCGGCTTGAGGACCTCGAGGAGGTGCCAGGCGATCGCCTCGCCCTCCCGGTCCTCATCGGTGGCGAGGAAGAGTTCGTCGGCCTCCTTGAGGGCCCGCTTGAGCTCCGTCACCTTCTTCTTCTTGTCCGGGTTCACCGTGTAGTAGGGGGTGAATCCGTGGTCGACGTCGACGGCGAAGCGCCCGTAGGGGCCCTTCTTCATGTCGGCGGGCAGTTCCTTGGGCTGGGGGAGGTCGCGGATGTGCCCGATGGAGGCGGTGACGTGGTAGTCGGGACCGAGGTAGCCCTCGATGGTCGCGGCCTTCGCGGGAGACTCCACGATGACCAGCTTCGACGCTCCCATGTTCCACCCTTTCGGCGCTCGCGAGTCGGTCGGCGGTGTCCTCCCGCCGTTGCCCGACTGTACATCCCCCCGCCCGCGTTTCCCGTTCCGTCCACCGTCAAGGGCGTTTCGCGATCGACGAGGGCGCGAGGGAATTCCCTGTGAGACGGCGGCCGTCGAGCCGCACAGCCCGCTCACCACTACTGCAACAGAATTGGCAGTACCTTTTACAGTAGGTGTTGCAGTAGGCCGACCCGATGGCGATGCTAGCGAGGCTAATGCCCACTGAAACCGTTGCAATCATGCGGTAAACGACACAGGCTCGCCAGATTCCGACCCTACTGAAATCTACTGTAAAAGTGTTACAGCAGACGGCCGATCCGCAGCGCCGAACGGCGTAGACGGTCACGCGTCACTGGTCGCGGTGCTCAGCATCCCCGCGCTCAGGAGGTCGCGCAGCGGCCCGTCGATCTCGGCCAGCACCTCGTCCGCCTCCCGCTCGGTGAGCATCGCGACGGCCGCCGCGATCTGCCCGACCGAGAGCTCCCCGTCGGATGCGCCGACGACCGCCGAGGTCGCGGTCCCCACCCGGATCGACCGGCCGAGCCCGGACCCCTGATGGAGGATCATCACCGTCGGATCCGGGGAGCCCGGAACGTAGTGGCGCTCCTCGGTGACGTCCTCGGCGCGCTCGAGGCGTAGGCCCGACAGATCCGCGGGGAGGCGCAGCGCATCGAGGGCCCGGCGCGCGTCCGCGCCCCGCGGCCGCGCGCCGGCGAGCCCCAGGTCGAATCGGACGACCCCCTCGCCCTCGTCGCCCCTCAGGCGCCGCATCGCGATGAAGCCCATGCCGACCCCGCCGACGCCCGCGGCGTCGAAGTCGGCGAGCCAGGCCCGGTAGGACCGTTCGCGGGACGCGCGCGCCCCGCCCTCGTCGGTCGGATCGGCGTCCTCGAGCCACATCTCGACGTAGCGCGCCGGATCGAGGACGTCGCGCTGGACGACCCACGCGTCGACGGGCAGGCCCTCGAACCACTCCTCGAGGCGCGCCGACCATTCGGCGTCGGGGTTGAGATCGGCGGGGATCTCCCAATTGCCGATCATCTGGAGGACGCCGCCGGGCACGAGGCGATCCGGGCCGGAGCGGGCGACCGCGCGGACGAGCTCGTCGCGCCTGAGACCGCCGTCGCGGTACTCGAGGAGCCCGTCGGCGCGCAGGGCGTCGGGCGTGATGACGAAGGGCGGGTTCGTGACGATGAGGTCGAAGAGGTCGCCCGCGACCGGCTCGAAGAGGGACCCCTCGCGCACGTCGATCTCGAGCCCGTTGAGCGCGGCGTTGAAGCGGGTGAAGGCGCAGGCCCGCGCGGACAGATCGGTCGCGACGACCCGGTCGGCGTGGGCGGCGAGGTGCATCGCCTGGATCCCGCATCCGCACCCCATGTCGAGGGCCGCGCCGACGCGGTCGCGGATCGTCAGCTCGAGGAGGCTCGTCGACGCTCCCCCGACCCCGAGCACGTGATCGGCGCGCAGCGCCCGGCCGGTCTGCATCGAGGTCCGGTCGGAGGCGATCCACCAGTCGAGTTCACGGGTCGCGCCATGCTCGGCGGGCACGACCGCCGCGTAGGGGCGCAGATCGACGAGGGCGACCACGTCCCCGCCATCAGCGTCCGTTCGTTCGGCGACCAGGCCGAGCGCCCGAGCGCCCTCGAGCCCGAGGGTCGGGAGGGCGTCGGCGACGAGCGCGGCGTCCTCCTCGGCGCCGAGGACGAAGAGGCGCGTGAGGGCCGACGCGGCATCGGTTCGCCCCTCGAGTTCGAGGAGCGCCGGCACCCGCTGGTCGCGGGCGAGTGCCGCGAGCGCCCGATCGGACAGCAGCTCGGAGAGTGCGTCGACGGTCCACTTCGCCGCCTCGAGGTCGGCGGCGAGGCGCCCGATGAGCCCCTCGTCGAGGACCGGGACGTCTGAGCGGGCGTCGGACTGGGCGGTGTGGTCGGACTGGACGTCGTCGGTGCCCGGCTGGTCGGACTGGGCGGGCTGGTCGAACTGGACGGGGGCGGAGTCGGCCGGAGTCATGGCGTCAGAGTAGCCGCCGCCCGGCCGTCCTCACCGAGAGCATTACCTTTCCTCGTCGAAAGCATTACCTTCATGCGTCGAGAGCATCACCTTCGCGCGTCGAGGGGATCTCCGTCCCCTCCATCAGCGCCCTGCTGCACCGGCAGACGGGATCATCGGACCGGGCGTCATCGGTTCCCTCCCACCGGCGCCCGGCTGCGCCCTCGTCGATCGGAGGCCGACCCACGCGGCGCCGCGGAGGCGAGGAACCGCTCACGCCGAACCCCCTTCGCGCGCGGGGCGAGCGCGCCCGCTGGCATGATGGACGAGGCGCATTCGCGCCCGCCCCTCGACGATTAGGACTCCCATGGCCGGCGGACTCATCGCCCTCCTCGACGACATCGCCACGCTCGCGAAGGCGACCGCCACCTCGCTCGACGACATCGCCGCGGGCGCCGCGAAGGCCTCGTCGAAGGCGGTCGGCGTCGTCATCGACGACACCGCGGTGACCCCGCAGTACGTCGCGGGCCTCGACCCCTCGCGCGAGCTGCCGATCATCAAGAAGATCGCGCGCGGCTCCCTCATCAACAAGCTCGCGATCATCCTCCCGGTCGCCCTGCTCCTCACGTGGCTCGCCCCCTGGCTCCTCCCGGTCCTCCTCATCCTCGGCGGGTCCTTCCTCTCCTTCGAGGGCGCGGAGAAGGTTCTCGCGAAGTTCCACCTCCTCCCCGAGCACGCCGAGCACGAGGACGCCCCGCGCGCGACGAGCGCCGAAGAGCTCGAGAAGGGCATCGTCTCCTCCGCGATCCGCACCGACCTCATCCTCTCCGCCGAGATCATGCTGATCTCGCTCGCGAACGTCACGGCCGACTCGAATCTCGTGCGCGTCGGCATCATGGTCGGCGTCGCGTTCTTCATGACCTTCTTCGTCTACGGGCTCGTCGCGGTGCTCGTGAAGATGGACGACCTCGGGCTCCACTTCTCGAGGCGGCGCGGCCCGATCGCCGCGTTCGGCCGCGGGCTCGTCGCCGTCATGCCGAAGGTGTTCACCGTCATCGGCGTCGTCGGCACGATCGCGATGCTGTGGGTCGGCGGGCACATCGTCATCACCTCCCTCGCGAACCTCGGCGTCGACGCCCTCCACCACGTCGTGGAGCAGGGCGTCTCCCTGGTCGAGCGCTTCGGCGGCGCGGCCTCGTGGACGATGGAGACGCTCCTCTCCGGCGTCTTCGGCCTCCTTTGGGGGTCCGTCCTCGCCTACGCGTGGCTGGGGATCTCCCGCCTGCTCCCCCATCGCTCCGAGATCGACGAGGTCGAGGCCGAGGCGTCCGACGGGGCGGAGTGACCGGGCCGGTTGCTCAGTCGAAGGTGAGGAGCAGCTCGAACATGCGCGGGTCGCGGTGGTCGAAGCCCGCGTTCGTCTGTTGACGGTCGAGAGCGGCGATCGCGGTCATCTCCTCCTCGCTCAGGGCGAAGTCGAAGACGTCGATGTTCGCGGCGAGCCGCTCGGGGTGCGTCGACTTCGCGACCGAGGCGATGCCGCGCTGGTAGAGCCACCGGAGCATGATCTGCTGGACGGATGTGCCGTGCGCCGCGGCCGCCTCGAGGAGCGGCACGGACTCGAGGATCTCGCGATTGCCCTGGCCGAGCGGGCCCCAGGCCTGCAGGAGCGTGCCGTTCTTCTCCGAGTATTCGAGAATCTCCTTCTGCTGATTGAAGGGGTGGACCTCGCGCTGGTTGACCGCCGGGACGACGTCGGCGTGATGGACGAGGTCGAGGTACCGGTCGGTGTAGAAGTTCGAGACGCCGATCGCGCGAATGCGCCCGGCCTCGTAGAGCTCCTCCATCGCGCGCCATGACCCGTAATAGTCGCCGAAGGGCTGGTGGACGAGGTAGAGGTCGAGGTAGTCGAGGTCGAGCTTGCGCATCGACTCCTCGAAGGCCTTCTTCGTCTCCTCGTAGCCGTGGTCCTTGAACCAGAGCTTCGTCGTGATGAAGAGGTCGGAGCGGTCGACGCCGGAGGCCTTGATCGCCTTCCCGACGGCCTCCTCGTTGTAATAGCGCGAGGCGGTGTCGATAAGCCGGTAGCCGAGGTCGATCGCCTCGGGGACGGCGCGCGCGACCTCGTCCTCGTTCATGCGGAAGACGCCGAGTCCGATGGCGGGCATCTCGGCACCGGTGTTGAGGGTGAAGCTTTCCATGAGTCAGGCCTCCGGGATCTGGATGCGGGGTTCGTCGACGGAGAAGAGGCTCGGCTCGGGGCCGGAGCGCACGCCCGTGTCGAGGGCGTCGATGGCGGCGAGCTCGTCGGCGGTGAGGGAGAAGTCGAAGACGTCGAAGTTCTCGGCGATGCGGTGGGGCTTCACCGACTTCGGGATGGCCGAGCGATGCTCGTCGACGTGCCAGCGGAGCATCACCTGGGCGACGGTCTTTCCGTGCGCCGCCGCGATCTCCTTGAGGACCGGGTTCTCGAGGGTGCTCGTCCGGTTCTCGCCCCAGCCGGGGTAGAAGGTGATGCCGCCGATCGGCGACCACGCCTGAACGAGGATGCCGTCGCGCTCGCGCGCCCCGTGGAAGTAGGGGTGGTACTCGACCTGGTTGAGGGCCGGGACGATCTCAGTCCTCTCGAGGAGGAGGTCGAGGTCGTCGTCCTGGAAGTTCGAGACGCCGATCGCGCGGACCTTCCCGTCGGCGAGGAGGGTCTCAAGGGCCTTGTAGGCGTCGATCGTCTTCGCGAAGGACTCGGGGGTCGCCGACGCGGGCTGGTGGAGGATGAGGACGTCGATGTAGTCGAGGCCGAGCTTGGCGATGGCCTTCTCGTAGCCGTGAAGGGTCTCCTGGTAGCCGTAGTCGGACATCCAGATCTTCGTCTCGACGACGAGGTCCTCACGGGCGAGGCCGGAGGCGCGGACGGCGGCGCCGACCTCGCGCTCGTTGCCGTAGGCGGCCGCGGTGTCGATGTGGCGGTAGCCGACTTCGAGGGCGGTGCGGACGGCCGCCTCGGTCTCGGCCGGGGCCGACTGGAAGACGCCGAAGCCGATCTCGGGGATCTCGACGCCGTTGTTCAGTGCGATCATCAGTCACTCCTTAGAAGCGGATATTCACTGTCCGCTTCAAAGCCTACGACGGAAGTGGATATTGTCAATCCGTTTTTGTAGGGTGAGAGGTATGAGACGCGACGCGGAGGCGAATAGGAAAAAGCTCCTTCGAGCCGGCAGACGGGTCTTCGCCAAGCACGGACTCGACGCGACGCTCAACGACGTCGCGAAGGCCGCCGGAGTCGGAGTCGGCACCGCCTACCGGAACTTCGCGAACAAGGAGGAGCTCGTCGAGGCGATCTTCGCCGCCCAGGTCGACGAACTCGAGGCCATCGCGAACATGGCGCTCGCCGAATCCGACCCCTGGGACTGCGCGCGCGAGTACCTCGAACGCTCCCTCGCCCTTCAGTACGCGGACAAGTCCCTCGCGCAGATGTACGCGGGCCGCTTCGTGTCGAAATCCGCCCTCGACATGAGCAAGGACCGGATCACCCCCCTCGTCAACCGGATCGGCGACCGCGTCGGCGTCGCCGGAACCGACCTCATCTTCCTCCAGGTGGGAATCCTCGCGATCGCCGACCTCGTCGGCGACCTCTACCCCCGCTACCTCGAGATCGCGCTCAAGGGCCTGCGCGCCGGCGGCGATCTGCCGGGCACGGCTCTCACGACCGAGGAGACCCACGCGATCATGCGCTGGCTGCACTGAGATCGTCGAAGCGAAAGGCGGCAGGGGCCGTATCCGCGTCATGAAGCGCTCCCGGTGCCGAATTCCCTCCCGCGGCACGCACCGGCCCCCGGCACGCCGAGCTCGGCTGGATCGACGACTTCACCTCCGGCGTTCGTCGGGAGTCTCGGCTGGCCGACCGCCAGTCCGACGGGAGCGCCTCAATCCCCCTCGACTCCTCCATCACATCCCCGCGCGAATAGGACTAAGGCCCTGTAACCTCATTGTGTGACGGGCCCGCGAGGGCCAACGGACAACCGCATCACTGAGGAGCGACCATGACCGTGTACACGCTTCCCGACCTTCCCTACGACTACGCCGCTCTCGAGCCCCACATCTCCGGCAAGATCATGGAGCTCCACCACGACAAGCACCACGCGAACTACGTCGGCGGCGCCAACACCGCCCTCGAGAAGCTCGAGGCCGCCCGCGAGTCCGGCGACTTCGCCGCGATCAACCTCTTCGAGAAGAACCTCGCCTTCAACCTCGGCGGTCACACCAACCACTCGATCTTCTGGCAGAACATGACCCCGGACGGCCAGGGCCGCCCCGAGGGCGAACTCGCGAGCGCGATCGACGAGTTCTTCGGCTCCTTCGAGAAGTTCCAGGCCCAGTTCGGCGCCGCCGCCCTCGGCCTCCAGGGCTCCGGCTGGGGCGTCCTCGCGTGGGACGCGCTCGGCAACCGCCTCGTCACCTTCCAGCTCACCGACCAGCAGGGCAACATCCCGGTCGCGACCGTTCCGCTCCTCATGCTCGACATGTGGGAGCACGCCTTCTACCTCGACTACCAGAACGTCAAGGCCGACTACGTCAAGGCCTGGTGGAACGTCGTCAACTGGGCCGATGTCGCCGCCCGCTTCGAGCGCGCCCGCACCCAGTACACGGGTCTCGTCGTCGCCTGACACACTGAGGCATTCGGGTCTCGACTCTGCCGGGTGAAACGGGCTTCGGCTCTCGACCCGGTCGAGTGCAACGGGTTTCGGCTCTCGCTTCGGCCGGGTGAGTCCGGCGCCTGAGGGGACCGCACCGAATGGTGCGGTCCCCTTTCGCATGCCCACGTCCCCGTACGCACGGCTTCGTCCCCCTCGAGGCGCGGCGAATCGCGCGCTCGGACTCTGATGACGACGTACTGCGCCCGGATTCCCTCGGAGGCAGAGCGCGAGTGGAGGGGTTCGCGACACGTGGAGGACTTGGCGACTGGTGGAGGGGGCGTACCCCCTCCTTCTGTCGTCAAGCCCTCCATTTGCAGTGACGGGGCCCGACAAAACCCTCGGCCCCGACCATGACCGGAGGCGCCGGCGACAGGTGGAAGACTTCACGACCCGCAGAGGACGTGGCGACACGTGGAGGACTTGGCGCCCAATGGCGGACTTGGCGACTGGTGGAGGGGGCGCACCCCCTCCTTCTGTCGTCAACCCCTCCATTCGCAGCAATCAACAGCGTCATACGGCAATCAGCAGCTTCCCTGCCCCGAAGAGAGTCCGGCCGGGACCCCGCTGAGGGGTCCCGGCCGGACTATCGATCGGATGACCGCGATCAGATGAGCGACAGCATCGTCGGAGAGACGAGCTTGAGGACGTTCTTGCGCCCCTCCTCCGCCGTCGGAGCGTCGACCGCGTAGGCCGCCATCTGCTGGCACGTCGCGAGGTCGTGGAGGCGCAGGGCCGCGCGCACCGCGTTGACCTTCGACGGGGCCATCGAGAGCGACGCGACGCCGAGGCCCGTGAGGACCAGGGCGAGCAGCGGGTCGCCGCCCGCCTCGCCGCACACGCCGATCGGCTTGCCGGTCGCGCGCCCGCCCTCGCAGGCGAACTTGATCATCTGGAGCACCGCGGGCTGCCACGCGTTGAGGAGCGGGGCGAGCTCGCCGTCCATGCGGTCGGCGGCCATCGTGTACTGCGTGAGGTCGTTCGTGCCGATGGAGGCGAAGTCGACGACCCCGAGCATCTGGTCGGCGCGGATCGCGGCCGCGGGGACCTCGATCATGATGCCGACCTTCGGGAGCCCGGCGGCGCGCGCCTTGTCGGCGAACCACTCGGCCTCCTCGAGCGTCGACACCATCGGCGCCATCACCCACAGATCGGCTTTCGTCTTCGCGTGCGCGGCGGCGAGGGCGGCGAGCTGAGTGTCGATGAGGTCCTCGCGAACCATGCACAGGCGCAGGCCGCGACGGCCGAGGGCCGGATTGGCCTCCTCGCCGAGATCGGCGAAGCTCAGGGGCTTATCGGCGCCCGCGTCGAGCGTGCGAACGACGACGCGGCGCTCGCCGAAGGCGTCGAGGACCTTCGTGTACGTGTCGATCTGCTCTTCGAGCGAGGGGGCGTCGTTGCGGTCGAGGAAGAGGAACTCCGTGCGGAACAGGCCCGCTCCCTCGAGGTCGACCGTCGAGGCGCGCTGCGCGTCGTCGACGGTGCCGATGTTCGCGAGGAGCTTCACCCGGTAGCCGTCGTAGGTCGCACCCTCGCCGGACGAGCCGGCGAGCGCCGAAGCGCGCCTGCGCGAGCGCTCTGCGAGGAGTTCGACCTCCTCATCCGTCGGCGAGACGACGACCTCGCCGACGCCTCCGTCGAGGGCGAGGAGATCGCCCTCGACGACCTCGAGGATGCCGGTCACCTTGACGATCGCCGGGATGCCGAGCTGGGCGGCGAGGATCGCCGTGTGGGAGGTCGGGCCGCCGACCTCGGTGAGGATGCCCTTGACCGTCGACGGGTCGAGCGTCGCGGTCTCGGCGGGCGCGAGGTCGTGGGCGACGAGGATGACGGGCTCGTCGAACTCGGGGACGCCCGGGGCGGGAAGGCCGCGCAGCTCGCAGATCGCCCGGTCGCGGACGTCGTAAAGGTCGGTCGCGCGCTCGGCCATGTAGCCGCCGAGGCCCTTGAGCATCTCCGCGTACTCCTCGACCGCCGCATGGACGGCCGCGGTGACGCCGAGGCCCTTCTTCAGCTTCTTGTCGATCGCCTTCGCGAGACCACGATCCCCGGCGAGCTGCGCGGTCGCCTTGAGGATCGGCGCGGACTCCTCGGGCGCCTTCTCGGCGCGCTCCTTGAGGGAGGCGGAGACGACGGCGAGGGCGCCGCGGACGCGCGTGCCGTCGGCCGCGGGATCGACGCTCGCGGGCTCGTCGGGGTCGACGCCGGGTGCGGGACGGACGATCGCGGCCTTCGCTGCGGCCGTGCCCGCGGAGACGCCGATGCCGTGGAGGACTCGGTGTTCGGAGGACATCGTCACTCCTTGTCGAGATCGCGGGAGAGGAGGGCGACGAGCGAGTCGAGGACCTCGCCGGCGGAGTCGTCGTCGGTCGAGAGCGTGACCTCGTCGCCGTGCTTGACGCCGAGGGTCATGATCTCGAGGAGAGAGGCCGCGTCCGCCTCCTCGCCGTCGAAGAAGAGCGTGATGTCGATGCCGGAGTCGTCGACCGCCTCTGCGAGGAGCGCTGCGGGACGGGCGTGGAGACCGACGGAGGATGCGACGGCGACGGTACGGGAGATCATGGCGGTTCCTTCCGTTCTCTTCTGTCCAACGTTGGACAGAACGACCATTACCCCTCATCGTATGGGCTCGAGGCGATTCGCGGGACCCGGGGGCGAAAACTCGACGCCCATCGCGCGCATGCGCTCCGCCCTCGTGCGAATCGTCCATTCGCGTGCACGTTCGCCCACTACACTGTCCGGGTACGACGGATATGGCGCACGATGGACCGATCGTCAAGGATGCGCCGCCGACCGACGGAGGACTGCAGGTGAATCGCCGTTCGGAGCCCACCCTCGCCGATGTCGCCCAGGAGGCCGGCGTCTCGCTCACGACCGTCTCGAGGGTCCTCAACGACCGCGGCTACCTCTCGCAGGCGACGAAGGACAAGGTCGCCGAGGCGATCCGCGTCCTCGGCTACCGCCCCAATCAGGTCGCCCGAGCGCTCCACGGGAAGTCGACGCAGACGATCGGCCTCATCGTGCCGACCGTCTCGCTCCCCTTCTTCGGCGAGCTCACCGTCGAGATCGAGAACGCCCTCGCCGACCACGGCTACCGGATCCTCATCTGCAACTCGCTCGGCCGCTCCGACCGCGAACGGGAGTACCTCGACCTCCTCGTCGGCAACCGCGTCGACGGGATCATCGCGGGCGCGCACAACGAGGATCTCGACGAGTACGACTCGATCCGCATGCCGATCGTGACGATCGACCGGGCGCTCTCCCCGCGCATCACGAACATCCGCTGCAACAACGAGGAGGGCGGGCGCATGGCGACCCGGCGCCTCCTCGAGCGCGACGCCCGCCGCCCGGCGCTCCTCACATCGCGCTCGCACCCGCAGAACCTCCGCGAGCGCGGATACCGCCGAGTTCTCGCCGAGGCCGGAATCGAACCGATCGTCCTCGAGGTCCCCTTCCACACGCCGATCGCCGAGCGCCCCGCCCTCGTCGCCGAGCGCCTCGACGGCGCCGCCGACATGATCGACGCCGTGTTCGCGACCGACGACCTCGCCGCCGCCGAGGTTCTCGAGTGGGCGCGCCAGCGCGATATCGAGGTTCCGCGCGACCTGCGCGTCATCGGCTTCGACGGGACGACCGCCCTGCGCCGCGCCCTCCCCGGACTCACGACCATCCGCCAGCCGCTCGACAAGATGGCGCGCGCCGCCGTCGACGTGCTGCTCGAGCGCATCGCCGCCCCCCGCTCGCTGATCGACGAGGACGGGGCCGGCACCGACGACGCGGGGGCGAGGACCATCGAATTCCCCGTGACCCTCCTCGAGGGCTGGACCGCCTGAACCCGCCCGGCCGGCGCGGGGCGCCCGCGCCTCCGAGCCGCCGACGAACTCACGCCCTCCTCCACCGAGAGCATTACCTTCGCGCGCCGAGAGCATCACGTTGCGTCGTCGAGGGGATGCGCGCGACATCGCGAAAACGCGGGGGGAGTGGAGCGCCAGGCGCGCTCCCCTCCCCCCGCGGGTCCGTCCGATCAGAGGATCAGGCGGTGACCTCCTTCGGGGTGGCCTCGAGGATGCGGTCGCCGATGGCGACCTCGCCGGAGGCGACCGGTGCGACGGAGTCGTACTTCTTCTTGTTCGTCACGACGATCGGGGTGATCGTGTCGTAGCCGGCCTCGCGGATGACGTCCCAATCGACCTCGGCGAGGACGTCGCCACGGCGGACGACGTCGCCCTTGGCGACGCGCGGGGTGAAGCCCTTACCGTCGAGCTGGACGGTGTCCATGCCGATGTGGATGAGGATCTGCAGGCCGGACGCGGCCTTGAGGCCGTAGGCGTGGCCGGTGCCGAAGGCGACGGTGACCGTGCCGTCGACGGGGGCGACGACCTTGCCGCCGGCGGGCGAGATCGCGATGCCGGGGCCGAGCATCCCGCGGGCGAAGGACTCGTCCTTCACCTGCTCGAGCGGGACGATCGAACCTGCGAGCGGGGCGGTGACGGTGAAGTCCGTCGCGGCCTCGGCGGGGAGTTCGACGACCGGCGCGGCGGCTGCGGAGGCCTCGGTCGAGGCGGCGGAGTCGACGTCGGCGCCCTCAAGGGCGGCGCCCTCGGCGGCGACGGCGGCGGCCGGGACCATCGGGCCCATGTCGCCCTTGCCGCGGGTGGAGGCGTAGAAGAAGACGCCGGCGAAGGAGAGGACGAAGACGATGACCTCGAGCAGGAGGTACATCGGGATGTCCTGCGGGATGATCGAGACGAAGCCGACGAAGCCGGCGGCGCCGAGCGCCTGGCCGCGGACGTCGAAGAGGGCGACGCCGCACGAGCCGATGGCCGCCGCGATCATGCCGATGAAGAAGGGCCAGCGGAGGCGCAGGTTGACGCCGAAGATCGCGGGCTCGGTGATGCCGAAGACTGCGGACGCGCCGCCGGCGCCGGCGAGGCCCTTGAGCTTGGCGTCGCGGGTCTTCGTGAAGATCGCGAGCGCCGCGGCGCCCTGGGCGATGTTCGCCATGGAGGCGATCGGGAAGATGAAGTCGCCGATGCCGCCGTTGACGGGGAGGAGCGGGATCTCGACGGCCGGGAAGGACTGGTGGAGGCCGGTGACGACGATCGGGGAGTAGACGAGGCCGAAGAGGAGGCCGCCGATCGGGCCGAGGACCGTGTACGCCCAGTTGATGCCGTCGGTGAGGCCCTGCGCGAGGATTCGGGTGACGGGGCCGATCGCGACGAACGCGAGGAAGCCGGTGACGAGGAGGGTGACGAGCGGGGTGACGAGGAAGTCGACCGTGCCGGAGAGGCGCTTGTGGAGCCACTTCTCGATGACGCACATGACCCAGGTGACGGCGAGGGTCGGGATGACCTGCGCCTGGTAGCCGATCTTCGCGACCTGCATGCCGAAGAGGTGCCAGTACTGGACGTCCGCCTGGCCGGCGAGCGCGGCGCCGGTGTTCCACGCGTTGAGGAGGTCGGAGGAGATCATCGCGGCGCCGAGCGCGGCGCCGAGGTAGACGTTTCCGCCGAATCTCTTGGCGGCGGAGAAGCCGACGAGGACCGGGAGGGCGGCGAAGGCCGCCGCGGAGACCATGTTGATGAGGCTCGCGTAGTCGGCGACGGCGGGGAACATCTCGGTCACCGACTTGGGGCCGAAGAGGCCCTGCGCGGTGAGGACGTTGTTGATCGCCATCATGAGGCCGCCGGCGACGAGGGCCGGGAGGATCGGGACGAAGATGTCGGCGATCATCTTGATGAAGCGGGAGAAGACGTTGCCGCCCTGGGCGGCCTCCTCCTTCGCCTCGTCCTTCGAGACCTCGCGGACCGCGTGGTCGTCGACCATGTGGCGGTAGACGACGTCGACATCGCCGGGGCCGACGATGATCTGGTACATGCCGCCGGCCGAGAAGGTGCCCTTGAGGTCCTCGTTCGCGTCGAGCGCGGCCTGGTCGATCTTCTTCGGGTCGGCGATGACGAGTCGGAGTCGGGTCGCGCAGTGGGCGGCGGCGTTGATGTTCTGCGCGCCTCCCACGGCCTTGACGACTTCCGACGCCACCTTGGCGTGATCCATTGCCATCCGCGTTCCTTCCTCTGTGGACCCGGGACTGGACGACGGCGTCACCAGTTCGTCTCGGGCGGTATAGCAATCGATTGACATAGTAGGGGTGCACACGAAGAACGCGCAAGGGTTTCGACAGACGATTTTCAGGCTTTTCGAAGGTTCACGAGGCCGGGGCCGCGCGCCGACTTCGCGGGGCAGAAGAAGCTTTTAGCCCGCGACCTGGGGGTTCAGGAAAAGGCGGCGCCCTCGGCGGGATTCCGCCGAGGGCGCCGCGGCTCTCCCGATTCTCCGTCCGCTCAGCGGACCTCGGGACGATCGTCCTGCTCGAAGCTGGCGGTCTCCAGGCCGAGCAGACGCACCGGCCCCTCCCCCGTCACGCGCAGCCCCGCACCCTCGCCCTCGAGGAAGGAGCGCAGGGTGAAGACGAGCCTGCCGTCGCCGAGGTAGATCTCCGTGAGCGAGCGGTCGTGGACGACCTCGACGAGCTCGGCGACCCCCGGATCGAGGGTGACGACCCGCCGATCGCCGTGGGGATAGCGCGTGCCCGAGCGGTCGACGACGAGGCGGCCCGGCTCGACGCGGATCTTCAGCCCGTCCGAGCCCGGCTCGAGTACGAGCGCGCCGGAGTCCCCGTAGTCCGCGAAGAGCCTCGCCCGCCACGCGCGCGATCCCTCGAGCTCGGGCAGGTCGACCGCCCCGACCTCGTCGATCGGAGGAAGGGCGGCGGGGGCCAGCGGCAAGCCGGGGAGGAAGGGACGGGCGACGAGGCGTCCATCGACGAGGGCGAGGGCGCGCGGGCTCGTGAGCGCGTGGACCCAGCCGCCGGAGTCGATCGAGGGCTGATCGTCCTCGGAGGCGTTGCCCGCCCACCCGATGAGGAGGGACGGCGCACCGGTCGTCAGGTCGCCCCAGCCCTGGTCGCGGCGGGCGTACACCTGGGGGGCGTAGAACTCGAAACCGCGGTCGACCTCGAAGAATTCGCCGGTCGCGCCGCGCAGCTCGGTGCCGACGAGGGAACCGACGACGTAGACGCAGGGGAAGATGTTCTCGAAGCCCTCGCGGTCCGGGTCGATGCCCTGCGGGCAGAAGACGAGCACGTCGCGGACCTCGCCGGTCGCCTCGTCGCGCAGGCGCACGAGGTTCGGGCACTCCCACATGTAGCCGAATGAGTCGAAGGCGCCGGCCGCATCGGGGAAGGTCAATTCGCCCTCGAGGACCCAGTCGCGCCGGTCGACCGAGCGGTAGAGGAGGATCGCGCCGGTGAGGTTCTCGCGCTGAACGCCGACCATCATCCGATACGAGCCGGCCGGGTCGTCCGGATCCTTCCACACCTGCGGGTCGCGGAAGTGGGCGGTGTAGCCCGCCGGATGCGTCGCGATGATCGGGGTGCGGGTCTTCGTGAACGCGCGGAGGTCGGGCGTCTCGACGAGGCACTGGGTGGCCTCGCGCTCCCCGGTCTCCGGATCCTTGTAGTTCCCCGTGTACCAGAGCTCGACGCCGCCGTCGACGCCGATCGCGGTGCCCGAGTAGGCGCCGTTCGCGTCCTGGTGGCAGTCCGGGAGGATCGCGGGCTCGAGGTAGTCCCAGTGGACGAGATCGCGCGAGACGGCGTGGCCCCAGTAGACGAACTTCTTCGGATGCTCGGGCGTGTACTGGAAGAAGGCGTGGTAGTCCTCACCGTCGACGATGAGGCCGTTCGGATCATTGAGGCGCCCGACCGGCGGGGCGATGTGGAAGGTCGGCCGGTCCGCGTCGTCGTGGGCCCGTGAATTCCGCTCCGCCTCGAGGGCGAGCGCCAGGAAGTCCTCGGTCATGCCTCGAGCCTAGCAAGCCTGTCACTCGATTGACAGGTCCTTGGTGCCCCAAAAGCGGAGACGAAGGTGGAACGGAAGATCCCCTCGATGGAGGAAGGCGGCGCGGCTCTTCACAGTTTGAGGTGCAGTCGGTTGCCGATGCCCCGCATGACCCGCATCGCCGTCTCGGCGCGCTTGGCGGGCGGGGAAGGACGTCGAGTGTGCGATCCAGGTCGCCCCGCGCTCGGGATCGATGGCATGCGTGACTTGGATCGCCGTCTCGGCATGCTCTGGTGGGCGGGAGGCGCGTCGAGTGTGCGATCCAGGTAGCCCCGCGCTCGGGATCGATGGCATGCGTGACTTGGATCGCCGTCTCGGCATGCTCTGGTGGGCGGGAGGCGCGTCGAGTGTGCGATCCAGGTAGCCCGGCGCCCAGCGCGCACCCGCGTCCCCCACGCGGGCAAAAAGTTCGCCCCGCGACTCCGACTTTTCGTTGGAATCACGGGGCAAACCGTGGCGGTAGCGCTGGGATTTGAAACGTTAGGCCCACCCTTCCACCACATCGATAGAAGATCGCTTTGACATGGTGTTTTACCAGGTCAAGCAACTCCTTACCGCGTGTTGTGCTTGACATTGCGCAACGCATGTATACCATTGTGTACCAAGGAAGGGCACCCACGAATGGTGCAGGAATGGTGCAAGGAGGAGAAAGAACACCATGACAAAGCAGGTCGCAACCACCGAGAACGGCGAGCGCAAGGAGTACAAGCGCCAGAGGAAGTTCGGGTCAGTCCGTCAGTACCGGGGGCACGGGCTCTATTACGCGAGCTATCAGCACCCGTACAAGCTCAGGGACGAACACGGCAACATCATCCGTTGCACGCCCCGCACCGGCGGATTCCACACCATCGAAGCGGCCGACGATTGGCTTAGGAAGGAATCGGCGCGCATTGAGATGGGGGTTTGGAAGAGCAAGGAAGAGGAAGACGCCGAAGCCGAAGAGGTAGAAAGGCAGCGCACCCGCGACACCTACACCTTCGGCGAGTACGGCAAGACGTGGTTTGCGAACCGGAGCCTTGCAGCATCCACCCGCAACAGCTATCAGTTCACCTACAACAAATGGATTGAACCGAAGTGGGGGAAGGTTCCCATCACGAACATCACCACCAAGGACATTCGGACATGGCTCGCGACCGACGGCGAAGTTCCCGAAGTCGCCCGCACCCGCAGGAACATGTTCAACCTGTTCGCAACAATCATGCGGACCGCGTATCAGGATGAGGTCATCGAGACGTTGCCGATCCGCCCGAAGATGCTCGGGTCAATGAAGGGCGCAAGGTCCGGCAAGTCACAGCGCCACGCGCCTAGGGCCCTGGAACCGTGGGAGGTCGCGGCGCTCGCGGGTGAGATGCCCGGCGACATGTGGCCCTTGGTGGTTCGCTTCGCAGCGGGCACGGGCCTTCGTCTCGGCGAACTGCGGGGACTGAAGCGCGGCGCTATCAACTTGAAGACTAGGAAGGTGATGATCAACGGCGCAGTGACCGGGGAAGGGAAGTACGCCACGGAGACAACGCCGAAGACGGAAGCCGGTAACCGCACCCTCACTATCCCGTCCGACCTCTTCGACGAACTCACCGCCTACCTTGCGAAGACAACGCGCGGTAAGGATGCCTACGTCTTCCCCGCTCCGAGCAACCCGAACAAGCCGTTCCCGCCTAGCACCTTCCGGGGCAACATCGGGAACGCCGTGAAGAGGGCGCAGATTGAAGGCCTCTCCCCTCACGACTTCCGGCACACCTTCGCCTCACTCGCGGCAACCGTATCCGGCGTTTCAGCGCAGGACGTTTCTACGGCAATGGGCCATGAGAACAGCAGCATTACGCGCCGCTACATCCACGCGAACGACGAACGGCGGCGCCTCATCACCGACCATGTGGCCGAAGCCCTTGCGAAGACGGAACGCCCGAAGGAGGAGGAAGGCGAAGTGATCACCCTTCGTCCGACGGGAACCGAACAGTAGCCGACAACGGCGACACGCTTAGGCGCGCTCGCACCCAACCCCCGAACAGGCAACAGGCCCTTGGGGTGAAGGTGCGGGCGCGTCTTCGCATCCACCCGAACAGGAAGCCGACAAACTGAACACAAACTAATCAGTTCTTTAATCCCTATGTGCTTACTGCTTGTTGCTTACCCCTCGTTGCTTAGTGCTTGTTGCTTGTTGCTTAGTGCTTAGTGCTTAGTGCTTAGTGCTCGTTGCTTACTGCTCGTTGCTTAGTGCTTAGTGCTTACTGCTCGTTGCTTGTTGCTTTAGGGACAGGTTAAAGCTTTCGAGCCTGTTCAATGGTTTGTGTAAGCCCTCCTTTGGAAGGACTGTTGCATTGAGTGTTGATTCTGGTTTGTCGGGCCGTGTGGTCGCGAGTGAGTTGGTGTCGTCGGGGGCTTTGGACGAGGTGTTCGCCAAGGTTGATTCGGGCGAGATCGAGCTGACGGGTTCTGATGGCCTGCTTCCCGCATTGTTGAAAGAAGCTCTTGAGCGGGGGTTGCGCGCCGAGCTGACCGACCACTTGGGCTACGAGAAGGGCGAGCCTGCGCCGGTAGCGCGCGGCAACGCCCGAAACGGCACCTCGACCAAGGTGATCGACTCGCAGGTCGGCAGCTTCGAGATCGAGGTCCCCCGCGACCGTGCCGGCACGTTCACGCCTCGCCTGGTGCGTAAGGGCCAGCGGCGCATGGACGGCCTGGACGGCATGATTATCAGCTTGTACGCCGGTGGGATGACGGTGCGCGAGATCCGCCACCACTTGGAGTCCACGCTGGGGGTGGAGCTGTCGGCCGGGACGATCAGCACGATTACCGACGCCGTGTGCGATGCCGTCCTGGAGTGGCAGCAGCGCCCCCTGGACGAGTTCTATCCGATCATCTACCTGGATGCGATCCGCGTGAAGATCCGCGACCAGGGGAGGGTGTCGAACCGGGCGGCCCACTTGGCGGTCGGGGTCGACATGGACGGCGTCAAGCACGTGCTGGGGATCTGGATCCAGTCCGAAGAGGGAGCTTCCTTCTGGGCGCACGTGTGCGCCGAGCTCGCCAACCGGGGAGTCAGGGACGTCCTGTTCGTGTGCTGCGACGGGCTGGCAGGCCTTCCTGAGGCGGTGGAGGCGACCTGGCCCGACTCGATGGTCCAGACCTGCGTCGTCCACCTGATCCGCTCCTCGATGAGGTTCGTCGCCTACCAGGATCGCAAGGAAGGTCGCCGCCGCCCTCAAACCCGTCTACACCGCGGTCAACGAGGACGCCGCCTTGGACGCCCTCGCCGAGTTCGCCGCCGGATGGGCGGACAAGTACCCTGACGCCCTGAGCACCTGGCAGCGCGCCTGGGAACGGTTCACGCCCTTCCTCGCCTTCCCGCCCATGCTCCGGCGCGTCTTGTACACGACCAACGCCATCGAATCCTTGAACTACCAGCTGCGCAAAGTCACCAAGAACCGGGGCCACTTCCCCTCCGACGCGGCGGCCGTGAAGCTGCTGTGGCTGGCGATCTGCAACATCGAAGACCGCAGAGCCGCCGAACGCGCCACAACCCCCACCAGCAAACCCTCCCGGCGCGCGACCAACCGGCCCGTCGAAGGCCGCCTCACCACCCACTGGAAACAAGCCCTCGCCCAACTCGCCGCCGCCTACCCCGACNAAGACCGCAGAGCCGCCGAACGCGCCACAACCCCCACCAGCAAACCCTCCCGGCGCGCGACCAACCGGCTCGTCGAAGGCCGCCTCACCACCAACTGGAAACAAGCCCTCGCCCAACTCGCCGCCGCCTACCCCGACCGCATCACCCCCTACCTCTAACCCCCACTTACACAAAACAATTGACAAGCTCAAGCTTTCTTCTTCGTCCCTCATTCCTCCTTCGTCTCCTCCTCGCATCCAAGGCGAGCCGACAAACTGAACACCCTAGGGCGCTCGCGGCCACACACGCCCCAACCACACCCGCACCCCCACCCGCTAACACCGCCGTTAAGGGTGTTCAGATCGAACTAGGACGCGATTTCACGCCGCCTAAGTATCCTTGCCTACCCCCGCCCGTTTCATCGCGTCCTAGAACTAGTAAACAAGTTCGACACCAATCCCCCAAATGGAAGAGGCGACGCCACCCCCAACACGGGAGCAACGCCGCCACAACCACGCGCCGCCTACACGACACACACCAACCGAATACCCTCACCCCTCACCCGAACAACATGACACAACCGAAAGCAGACTATTCACCGCCTTCCGAGAAAGCCCCCCACCCGGATTGACACCAAGGTATTCCGCGAGCGCGACAGGAACAGAAAGCCGCCACACGTTCACGCCCGTCCCATGCTTCTCAACGAACGTAATCCACCCGAAGGATTCGAGAACAAAGAGGGCGTTAATCACCAAACCACGGGACATGCCAGACCGTGCCCCAAGGGTTTCAATAGCCGGGCGAATATCCGCGCCCGTAGCCGTGTTCGCATAGTCCGCGAGCAAGTAGCCAACAAGCATCGCGTTACGAACACGCGCCCCCGTATACGCAACACGCCTAGTTGACTCCGACTCCTTGCCCCACACGGGCGGAAGCCCCTCAGGACAGGACAGGCGCGGGCACATGGCGCGCTCGCGGCACTCCTCACCCGCGCGGGCAACCGTCTTATGCCACCCGTTAGCGCACTCGCTGAACACGTTCCGCCACGTCTGCACGTCGCAACACACGGTCGCCCCCGTGGACGCGAGGAACGGCGTGGGGCTAGTGGACGCTTCACCCCCTCCCACCTTCTTCACCCGTTCCATGGTCACGCCCTCACCGTCCACACCATGCGCTCAGCACGGCGAGCCCGCGCCGCTTCGTAATCGTCGGGAGTCCTCACCCTTCCCCAACGCCACACGCCCCGCCCGTCCAAGTGGAAGCGGCTCCCATTCCGCGACGGCTCAACGCGCGCCGGTTCACAGCACGCAAGCCCACGCCTATGCCGGTCGAACGCTGCGAGCCCGTGGAACGTTTGGTGACAGGCCGAGCAGTGGCACGGGGCTTCACCGCCGGGCACGCGCGCACGGCACGTCGGGCACGCCCAAGCGTTCACGCCTTCAACCCCCAGTCTTCCGCCTTCACCATCACACGGGAGCCGAGGCGGGCAATCTCATCCGGGAGCCCGGCCGCGAGCGCAACGGCGGCCTTCACCGTGGGAGCGATGAACCGGACCCGGTACGGTTCGGACGGGTTAGCGTTCGGCTGCGACGCGCAAGCATCCGCGTAGCTGTAGAACAGGTTCGCGACGCTCTCCCCCACGGGTTCAATCGCGCCGAAGCGCCTACGGGTGCGGACGCCTTCCGCGTTCAACGTGTCGGCGTCCAACGTGACCCGATCATCTGCGAGCCGGGCGGCGTTGGAAGCGATGTGCGCGGCGAGGATGTTCGCCGCTTCCGGGTCAATGGTGGACATGCTGAGCGCGTACATGATCACGCCACCTTCGTGCTGAACGACTTGACACCCTTCAGGCGCAGCGCGTCCGAGGGGGTGAGCAGGGCGAGGACGGACGCGAGTTCAATGCGGATCATGCGGCGACCCTTCACGTAGTAGGCATCCAAGTCGCCGGTAGCGATCATGTTCCGCACCGTGTTGGGGCAGCATCCGAGGATGCGTGAAGCGGTGCCCACTCCGACGAACTGGGGCAGCGGCGCAGCGTCTTCGGCGCTCGCGGCGTTCTTCTTGGTCATGGTGTGTTCCCTGTCCTTCCGTTGTCTTCGGGGCCGTTGTCTTCTTGGTGTTTGGTGGCCCCGCGTGCAACACGATAGCCACATTGCGCGACCTATTGCAACCCGTTGCAATGCATAGCGTGTTATGTTGTCCGTCACAGCAAAGGGCGGTTTGTGCCCATATCGCCTACAGTTGAGACGCAAGTTCACAGGAGGGACTCGAATGCCAAAGACGAAGATTCAAGACATGGAAGAGGCCCGGCACCTCCTCATTGACCAAGGGTTGACGTTGGATGAAATGGTCACCTACTACCGGGACCACTACGGGATCGAAACGTCTAAGTCGATGTGGTCGCGAACGTACAAGCGCCTTACCGGCACGACACGACAGCTCGACCCCTACAGCATTTCTACGAAGTACTGCCCCTGGGAAGTGAAGGCGAACTATGGGGGTGCGCAGTACCTCGCCGCCCTTGAAGTGTTGGACCGGATCGACAAGTCCCGAGACGTTGAGGGAGTCCCAAGGATTCCCCTTGACGACGAACTGCGAAGCGCGATCAACAACGTATTGGAGACAATCCGCGTCGATCTCATGATCAGCAACACGGTGATTACCTATGACGCCGGTGCCAACACCTTCACCGCCGTTCCGCGACGCGAAGGCATCGACACGGATTGGATCAGAAACCCGTTCCTTGACGACAACGGACGCCCGACGGACGCGCTCACCCTCGGCGTTACGGTCCGACCCGAGGCAATGCTCGAATACATCGAAGAGAGTGGCGGCGCTGAAGAGCACTTGCTCATGGCCTTGGAACCACCAACAGGCGATTGGAAGCTCAGCAAGGCGTGGCGGGAACGCGAATACAAAGAGGGGCGACTCCCGTCCGACTACTACGAACGACGCAAGCGCGCCGAAGGAAGAGGACTACCCAAGCCAGAACAGGAAGCCTAGGCAATCAGCGAACAGTAAGCACTCCTAGCCCCTCCAACACGCGGCCCCGGTATCTGTCACCCGCTACAGCGCCGGGGCTTCGCCATGCCCTGGGGCGCTCGCGGGCGTAGCAGGTTGCGGACTTCCCCCAGGTGTGCCGGATATTTTCGAGGTACCCACACCCCTAACGCCGAAACAATCCGGCGCCATAATGGGCACCCCCACCCCCCAGGCATAGGACCTTCATCCCGGGTTGTCGGGCTTGGTGAAGTGCCAAACGTTTCCCGTGCTATCAACGGCCGGGCGGGGCGAATACGCGGCCGGGGGGTCACTAGCCCACCGTCCCCCACTCACACCCCCGGGAAGCGTGTGTGCTAGGAGCTAGGAGCAACGTTCACACGGTGAGGGCGCTCGGGTACTAGGGCCGCTTCTTCGGCGCGTCCCACTCCGATAGGAACACCTTCCACCGTCGCCACCAACACCATGCGCAGAAACAATCCCAGGACGCGACAGAACTACGGGCCTAGGCAAGGACACGCGGGCACACCTGTTCGCCCGCGTTTGCACTGTAGCTACATCAGATTCGGGCACGTCTACGCCTACGGTCGCCGCCGGGTGTGGCCGCGAGCGCCGGACGCTAGTCTGAGCCCTATCCGGGCGGCGTCCCCACAGCGCCGAACGGGAGAGCCGAAAAGTGGGAATAGTGCAGGAATAGTGCAGCACCAAAAAGTTCGCCCCGCGACTCCTACTTTTCGTTGGAATCACGGGGCAAACCGTGGCGGTAGCGCTGGGATTTGAACCCAGGGTGGCTGTGACACCACACAGCATTTCGAGTGCTGCACCTTCGGCCGCTCGGACACGCTACCAGTGCGCACGAGTATAGCCCGATGCGCGGCGCCCCCGCCAAATCAGAGGCGAGCACTGCGATGCGTTCCACACGGGAGTCCTGGTCGCCCCCCGGGAGGGTGCGGCGCCCCGCCCTCGTCGATCGGGCACGGAGATCGTCAGTCGGCGAGCCGGGCGGCGAGCTGCCGGTACTGCTCGAGCTTGACGGCGACATCGGGGATGTAGCTGATGAGCATCGCCTCGTCGACGCGGTGGGCGGCGGCGAAGGCGCGGATGCGGTCTGCGACCTCGTCGTAGGCGCCGGTGATGATCGCGGTGTCGCGCTCGAGCCAACGGCGGGCCTCATCGCGATCCTCGGCGCTCATCTCGGCGGCCGGCGCGAACGAGGCCGGGCGGCCGGTGCGCAGGCGCAGACGGAACGACGCGGCGGGCAGCGCCTGCTCGATCGCCTCCTCCCGGGTCTCGGCGGCCGAGACGCAGAGCGCCGACAGGGTGAGGCCGGACTCGGCGGGAACGGGGGCGCCCGATCCGACGGGGAGCGGCTCGGAGGGAAGGTGGGCGCGGTAGTGGTCCATGATCTCGGGCTGCTGACGGCCGGTGAAGAACTGCGCGTACGCGTAATTGAGGCCCCGGACGCCGGCCCACGCGGCCGACTGCCCGGACGAGCCGAGGAGCCAGATCTGCGGAGACCCGGCGGGCTCCGGCTGGGCGCGCAACCCCGAGTAGGGATGATCCGCGGGAACCGTGTGACGCATGATCGCGACCGTCTCATCGATGAGGGCGTCGATCGCGCTCGGATCGATGACGCGCCCCTGATTGAGCGCGTGCGAGGCGACCATGTCGCCACCGGGGGCGCGGCCCAGGCCCATGTCGACGCGGCCGGGGTGGAGCGTCTCGAGGGTGTGGAAGACCTCAGCGACCTGCAGCGAGCCGCGATGCATGATCATCACGCCGCCCGAGCCGATGCGGATCCGCTCGGTGTGCGCGAGGACGTGCGCCATGAGCAGCTGCGGGACGGAGGAGAGGAACGCCGGCGTCGAGTGGTGCTCGGCGAACCACAGCCGCTCGAACCCGAGGTCCTCGAGGCCGCGCGCGAGCACCACCTGATCCTCGAGAGTCTCCTTCGCGGTGCGCCCCGCGAAGTGCGGGACCTGTTCGAGGGCGCTCAGTCGCATGGCCCATCCTTTCGTCGTCTTCGGCGATTCGTCGCCGACTGGCGCCCATTGTGCGCGCGCCCGTCGACTTCGTCGCGGGGAGGGAGCGGAACGAGCAGGGAGATGGGTGCTGCTCGGAGGTCGAGCCGGGTCGCGGGCTCGAACCGGGATGCGGGCACATTCTGGGCGCCGGGCCCCGCCCGAGCACAATGGCCGGGTGACGATCGAGAGCCGCTCCCCAGACGCCGGGCGTCCGTCCGGCTCCAGCGGCGGGTCGGGCTCCGGGTCGAATAGCCCCACCGTCGATGCGGCGGGTTCACCTTCGACCATGGCCATCGCCGCGATCGTCGTCACCTCGATCCTCTGGGGCACGACCGGCACCGCCGCCTCCTTCGCGCCCGACGTCCCCTCCTTCGCGATCGCCGCCGCCTCCCTGGGAATCGGGGGGATCCTCCAGGCCTTCATCGCGCTCCCGCAGCTGCGCGCCTCCCGCGCGCGCATCGCCCTCAAGCCGGGGATCCTCGCGATCGGCATCGCCTCGGTCTTCGTCTACCCGCTCGCCTTCTACACCTCGATGCGCGAGGCGGGCGTCGCCATCGGCACGGTCCTCTCACTCGCGACCGCCCCGCTCTTCGCGGGCGTCATCGAGTCGGTCACGGAGCGCCGCGCTCCGACCCGCCGCTGGGTCGTCGCCGCGCTGCTCGGCGCGCTCGGGTCCGCGCTCCTCGCCTTCGAACGAGGGACGGGCGGCGCGCGAGCCGCAGCGGCATCGGGAGGCGAGGGCGCCGCGGGAGGCTCCCTCGGGCTCGGCATCCTCCTCGCCCTCCTCGCCGGACTCACCTACGCCGCCTACACGTGGAGCGCTCGACGCCTCATGGAGGCCCGAGTCCCACGGGCCGCAGCGATGGGCGCCGTCTTCGGCGGAGGCGGTCTCCTCCTCATGCCGGTGCTCCTCGCGTTCGGCGGGCCGCTCCTCGCCTCCCCTCGGAACTTCGCGGTCGGCGCCTACATGGCGCTCGTCCCCATGCTGCTCGGCTACATCCTCTTCGGGTACGGCCTCACGCGCCTGCGCACCTCGACCGTCACGCTGCTCACGCTCATCGAACCGGCGGTGGCCGCGCTCCTCGCGGTCCTCGTCGTCGGCGAGCGCCTGAGCCCTCTCGGATGGGCGGGGCTCGCCGTCATCGCGGCGTCGCTCCTCATCCTCGTCGCCCCGTCGCGGCGCTGATCCCGGCCGCCGTCGGGCCGCGCCGCTCGTCTCCCGGCATCCATTCAGCCCGCCGGCGGCAACCCCGTTCGCGAACCCTCGAGCCGCGCCCCGCGACGAGGGCGAGTGGAAACCCATTTCCTCACGATGCCGAGCAACACCCAATGGCTCGGAAGTCCAGCGAAACCGACGACTTCCATGCAGGGCCGGTGCAGGGCATGGAAGAGCCATACTGTCAACCGTCTCTAAAGAAGATTCCAAATCTCGATCGACGGAGATCTCTGCCACATTTTGTTCGATACTGAAACCAAATGACGGACGAAAGGGAGGATCCGGATGACGACGCCGTCCTGGGAGGAACTCGATTCGCGCCCCTGCCCGCCGTGGTTCCAGAAGGCGAAGTTCGGAATCTTCGTCCACTGGGGAGTTTTCTCCGTTCCGGCGTGGCGGAGCCTCTCGAACGAGCAGTTCGGATCGTACGCCGAGTGGTACTACGCCTCCGTTTACGGCCCCTACCGGAACGCCGACGGCGACTTCCACAAGCGCCACTACGGCGACGCCACCTACCGCGACTTCGCGCCCTCCTTCACCGCCGAGCTGTTCGATCCGGACCGCTGGGCGGACCTCTTCGCCCGGGCCGGCGCGCGCTACGTCGTGCTGACGACCAAGCATCACGACGGATTCTGCCTGTGGCCGACGTCGAACCCCCACAAGAAGGGATGGAACGCGGGAGAGGTCGGGCCGCACCGCGACCTGGTCGGCGATCTCGCGAAGTCCGTGCGCGCACGCGGCCTGCGAATGGGCCTGTACTACTCGATGATCGAATGGGAGACGCATCGATCCCATCGCTGCGACGGCGGCTACTTCATTCCCGAACTCGACGCGGCCCGCTTCGGAATCGACCCCGCGGCCTACCCGACCGAAATCCTCGAGGAGCAGTGGAAAGACCTCAACACCCGCTACGCACCCTCGGTCATCTACACCGACGGCGGCGAATGGGACTGCTCCGAGGAGTACTCGCGGACGCGTGATCTTCTCGGATGGCTCTACTCCGAGGCCCCGAACCGCGACGAGGTCGTCGTCAACGATCGCATGCACGTCGGCATGCCCGGCGCCCACGGCGACTACTACTCGACCGAGTACCAGGATGTCGAGGGCTTCGGCACCGCGCATCCGTGGGAGGAATCGCGTGGCATCGGCGGATCGTACGGATTCAATCGCGCCGAGAACATTGAGGACTACGCGACCGCGCCCGAGCTCATCGCCCTTCTCGTCCGCACGGTCGCCGGCGGCGGCAACTTCCTCCTCAACGTCGGCCCGACCGCCGACGGGCGCATCGACGTCCTCCAGCAGGAGCGGCTGCTCCAGATCGGCGCGTGGATGGACGACTACGGCGACGCCGTCTACGACACCGTCCCGGCCACGGGCTGGACAGCCTCCGAGGGCGTCCACCTCACGCTCGGCGACCGGTGCGCGTACGCATTCGTCGATCCGACCTGTACCTCCCCGCGAGTCTCGCTCCCCGAGGGCATCGCGGTCGACGGAGCAGTCGAGCTCGCCACGGGCGCCCCCGCCCTCGTCGATCGCGACGACGACGGGCGGGCGATCCGCCTCTCGCCCCCGGCGAAACGCCATGACGACTGCCCCGCCGTCGTTCGCCTCTCCCTCTCCTGAAGTCCCGCCCCTCAATCGAAAAGAGTCCCGATGAGCACTCCGTCCACCGCGGCGGGCGCGAGCACCACAACCGGTCCCGGCCCGCGCCGCCCTCTCAAGTTCTGGCACGCACTCCTCCCGATCCTCCTCCTCGTCGTCCTCATCCTCTGGGGCATGGTGATCGGCCCCCTCGCCTTCAAGCTCAAATCGTGGCCCCTCGAGTTCACCTTCGGGCTCGGAGCGCTGTGCGCGTGGTGCCTGCTCTTCTACCTCGGCTTCTCCTTCGAGCAGATCACCGAGAAGATGGGCAAGCGGACCCTCACGGCGCTGACGGCGATCTGGATGCTGATGTCGATCGGGCTCCTCATCGGAGCCTGGACCGCTTCGGGGACGATCCCGATGCTCGTCTACTGGGGCATGAAGATCGTCAATCCCGCGTGGATCTACCTCGTCGCCTTCCTCATCACCTCGGTCTTCTCCCTCGCGACCGGCACATCCTGGGGATCCGCGGGAACGATCGGCGTCGTCCTCATCGCGGTCGGCACCGCGACCGGAGCCCATATGGGCCTGCTCGCCGCGGCGATCATCGGCGGCGCCTACTTCGGCGACAAGATGTCCCCGCTCTCCGATACGACGATGATGGCGGCGATGGGCGCCCAGATCCCCGTTTACGACCACGTCCGATCGATGCTCAACACGACAGGGCCCTCCTACATCATCGCGGCGACCCTTTACACCATCGCCGGCTTCATCGTCCCCGCTTCGACGACGACCGACATTTCAGCATTCACGGAACCGACCGCCAACGCTTTGTCGAGCGAATTCCACTTCGACCTCTTCGTCCTCATCCCGATCCTCGTCATCATCATCGGCGCGATCTGGCGCAAGCCTCCTCTTCCGACCCTCTTCTTCTCGATCGCCTCGGCGGCGCTCGTCGCCCTCATCGACCAGGGGATCTCCTTCACGAACCTCGTGTCGACGCTGATGAACGGCTTCACCCCGGAGATGCTCGCCGATGGCGGCGCGGCTCTCAACGAGCAGGCGACCGCCGTCGTCAGCCGCGGCGGTCTCTACTCGATGGCCTCCGCCGTGTGCATCACGCTCATGGTCTTCATGTTCATCGGCGCCATGGACGTCATCAACGCGATGGAGACCGTGATGAACAAGGTCTTCACCCACATCAAGACGCGCCGGGGAACGATCCTCGCCTCGCTCGTCTCTTCCGCTTTCATCAACGGATTCTCGTCGAACCAGTACGCGACGGCGTTCATCGTCGGCACGGCATTCGGTCCGAAGTACGACGAGAAGGAGATCCCGCGGAAGGTCCTCTCCCGGTCGATCGAGGACTACGGCACCTTCATCGAACCGATGCTCCCGTGGACGACGACCGGCGTCTACATGGTCGCGACCCTCGGGGTCGCCTACGCCGATTACATCCCGTTCATGTTCCTGCAGATCACGAACTTCATCGTCGCGCCTCTGCTCGCCATCACCGGCATCGGCTGCTTCTACAAGGAGGCGGAGCGCAAGAAGGCCGCCGCGGCAGCGGCCTGACGCTCCCTCCGTCGGCCCGGCTCCACATCGTGGAGCCGGGCCCCTTCTCGTCCTCGTCGCCCCGTCGCGGCGCTGATCCCCGGCCGCCGTCGGGCCGCGCTCCCCTTCCGATTCACGAGGCCGACCCCGATTCCCCTGAGGGCGAACCGGGAAACGCCCTCCTAGGGAGGACGTCGAGGGGCCGCGGTCGTAGTGTGGACCCATCACCTACTTCACTATTCAAGGAGTTCTCATGAGGATCACCGTCATCGGAGGCACCGGCCAGACCGGCTCCGCCGTCGTCGCCGAAGCCGCCCGCCGCGGCCACGTCGTCACCTCCGTCACCCGCTCCGGCACGCCCGCCGAGGGCGCCGCGACCAACCTCTCCGCCGATGTCACGAACGCCGAGGAGATCGCACGCCTCATCGACGACTCCGACGCGACGATCCTCGCGATCGGCGGCCTCGGCGAGACGGCGACGCAGATCTACCGCGACCTCGTCGCCGCGAAGCCGACCGGCTACTTCATCATCGTCGGCGGCGCGGGCTCGCTCCGCGACGAGAACGGCGACCGCCTCGTCGACTCCCCGCCCTTCCCCGACGCGTGGAAGCCGGAGGCCCTCGCCTACGCGGACGTCCTCGAGGATCTGCGCGCGACCGACGAGTCGATCCGCTGGGGCTTCATCTTCCCCGCCCCGTTCTACCCGGTGCCCGAATCGACCGGCGCCTACGTCGAGTCTCTCGACACCCCGGCGGGCCAGACCCTGTCGGCCGCCGACATCGCCCTCGCCCTCGTCGACGAGGCCGAGAAGGGCGCGCACGTCCGCGAGCGCTTCACCGTCGCCTCCGCCCCGCAGGAGTGACGAGGCCGACCAAGCCTTGAATCGACGTGGGCGGCGCACCGGGAACCCGGTGCGCCGCCCACACCGTTCGAAAGGTCATGGCCGCAAGGACTGCGTGCCGCACACAGTACCGAGTCGTCGAGTGCTCCGAGTGCTTGCTTCACCGCCCTTTTCGGCGCCGGAGGAACGAGAAGGCGCCGTGAAGCAAGCAGTGGGAGCAGCCCCTCCCAGGACCCCGCCGAGAGCATCACCTTGGTCCACCGAGGGGATGCGGCGCACGACCTCACGGGAGGGGCGGGGGCGGGGGCGCGGGGGACGAGGATCAGCGGAAGGCCGCTCCTCGGCGGGCCGGCAGGCCCGGCATCCCGAGGCCGACGATCCGGTGCCCGGTCTCCTCGCCGCCGCCGCACCCGCACGCGGCGAGCTCGCCGGTCCCGCAGCCGCAGGCGTCGCCCCCGAGCGAGTCCTCGGCGTCGAAGTCGATGCCGCGGAGCTCGAGAGTCTCGCCCTCGTCGCCGGTCTCATTGCGGCGCTCGATCGCGGTCGAGAGCATGAGCTTGATGCGGTTGAGCTGGTTGACCTCGGAGGCGCCCGGATCGTAGTCGACGGCGACGATGTTCGCCTCGGGGTAGCGGGTGCGCAGCGCCCGGAACATGCCCTTGCCGACGATGTGATTCGGCAGGCACGCGAAGGGCTGGGCGCAGATGATGTTCGGGCACCCGTGCTCGATCATGTCGACCATCTCGGCGGTGAGGTACCAGCCCTCGCCCGCCTGGTTGCCGGGCCGCGCGATGTCCTGCGAACGCGACATCATCTCCTCGATGTCGCGGTGGACCTCGAACTTCCCGTTCGTCGTCTCGAAGGCCCTGCGGACGGGGGCCTCGTACTTCTTCATCGCCCAGAGGGCCGCGGGCTTGAGGTAGCGAACCTTCCCGTCGATGCCGAGGTTCTCCTTGTTCCACGCGGCGGTCGCCATCGAGTTGTGGAAGAACTGCATGAGGCCGGGGAGCTCCGCCTCGCAGCCCTCCGCCTCGATGACGTCGACGGCATGGTTGTTGGCGTCCGGGTGGAACTTCACGAGGATCTCGCCGACGAGGCCGACCCTCGGCTTGCGGGCGACATCCTTGAGGGGCAGGGCGTCGAACTCCTTCACGCAGGCGGCGATGAGTCCGGAGTAGGAGAGGCGCTTCCCGTAGGTCGCGGACCGCCCGGACTCGAGCCACTCGCGGCAGATCGCGTCCCAGCGCCCGTAGAGCTCCATCGCCGAACCGGGGACGGCCTCGTAGGGGCGGACGCGCAGGAGCATCGACTGGATGGCGTCGCCGAGGACGATCGCCTGGATCGTCTTGTGGAGCATCGGGAGGGTCATCTCGAAGCCGGGGTTGTCCTCGAGGCCCTGGACCGACACGGCGATGACGGGCACCTGCGCGAATCCGGCGTCGCGCAGGCCCTTGCGCAGGAGCGACGCGTAGTTCGTCGCGCGGCACATGCCGCCCGTCTGGGTGATCGCGACCGCCGTCTTGTCGGGGTTCGCGCGTCCGGAGACGAACTCGTCGATGAGCTGCCCGATGACGACGATCGCCGGGTAGCAGGAGTCGTTGTTGACGAACTTCAGGCCCGTCTCCATCGTGTCGCGGCTCGTGTGCTCGAGAAGGCGCACGTTGAAGCCCGCCTTCTTCAGCACCGGCATGACGAGCCGGAACTGGATCGGCGCCATCTGCGGGGCGAGGATCTCGTAGCCCTGTTCGCGCATCTCCTTCGTGAAGACGGCGCGCGGGTGGATGTGCCCGGCGGCGACTCCGGCCCGCTCCTCGGCGGCCGCGGCCTCCGAGGGGTCGACGAGCGTCGTGTCGACGGTCTGCGAGGACGTGGCGCGCTCGGCGACCGCGGCGTCGAGGGAGCGCAGGCGGATCTTCGCGGCGCCGAGGTTCGAGACCTCGTCGATCTTGAGGACCGTGTGGACGTCGCCGCGGCCCTCGAGGATCTCCTGGACCTGGTCGGCGGTGATCGCGTCGACGCCGCAGCCGAAGGAGTTGAGCTGGACGAGTTCGAGGTCGGGCTCGTCGCCGACGCGGGCGGCCGCCTCGTAGAGGCGCGAGTGGTAGGACCACTGGTCGCGGACGCGCAGCGGGCGCTCGAGGCGCTCGTCGACGACGGAGTCCTCCGTGAGGACGCCCATGCCGAGGCCGACGATCACCTCGGGGATGCCGTGGTTGATCTCCGGGTCGAGGTGGTAGGGGCGGCCGGCGAGGACGATGCCGCGGACCCCGTGCTCGCGCATCCACGCGATCGACTCGGCGCCCTTCTCCTTGATCTCCCGCTTCACCGCCGCGTCCTCGTCCCACGCGGCGTCGAGCGCGGCCGTCATCTCCTCGAGGGGGATGTCATAGCCGAACTCCCCGAAGGTCTTGACGAGGTGCGCGGGCAGGTACTCGCGGTTCCCGAAGTTGATGAAGGGGCTGATGAACTTCACCTCGGGGTCGTTCAGGCGCTCCATGTTGTTGCGGACGACCTCGGGGTAGGTGGCGACGACCGGGCAGTTGAAGTGGTTGTCCGAGCCCTTCGCCTCCTGCTCGTAGTTGACGCAGGGGTAGAAGATCGTCGTGATCCCCTTGTCGAGAAGGGATTCGATGTGCCCGTGGACGAGCTTCGCCGGGTAGCAGACGTTCTCCGAGGGGATCGACTCCATGCCGGTCTCGAAGAGGTCGTGGTTCGAGCGGCCCGACACCATGACGCGGAATCCGAGCTGCGTGAGCATCGTGAACCAGAACGGGTAGTTCTCGTACATGCCGAGGACGCGGGGGACGCCGATGTCGCCGCGGAAGGCCTTCGCCTCGGTGAGGCGGCGGTAGCCGAAGATCCGCTTGTATTTCCAGTCGTACATGTTCGGAAGGTCGGACTTCTTCGGGACCTTCTCGAGGGAGGCGCCGCGCTCGCAGCGGTTGCCGGAGACGTGGCGCTCGCCGTTGGAGAAGGTGGAGATCGTCATCTGGCAGTGGTTCTGGCAGAGGCGGCAGGTCTTGCGGGTCGTCTCGACGCTGAAGGCGTCGAGATCCTCGACGTGCGCGAGGGTCGACTCCCCCACGCCCGTGTCGTGCATGCGCGCGGTGAGGGCAGCGCCGTACGCGCCCATGAGCCCGGCGATGTCGGGGCGGACGACCTCGCGGCCGGTGAGGAGCTCGAAGGCGCGAAGGACCGAGTCGTTGAGGAAGGTGCCGCCCTGGACGACGACGCGCTCGCCGAGGTCCGAGGGGTCCTTGAGCTTGATGACCTTGTAGAGGGCATTGCGGACGACCGAGTAGGACAGGCCCGCGGAGATGTCCTCGACCGCGGCGCCCTCCTTCTGCGCCTGCTTGACCGAGGAGTTCATGAAGACCGTGCAGCGCGTGCCGAGGTCGACGGGCGAGGTCGACGCCATCGCCGCCTTCGCGAAGGAGCGGACGTCGGTGCCCATCGTCTCGGCGAAGGTCTGGAGGAAGGAGCCGCAGCCCGACGAGCACGCCTCGTTGACGCTGATCGAGTCGACGGCACGGTCGCGGATCCGCAGGTACTTCATGTCCTGGCCGCCGATGTCGATGACGGAGGTGACGCCGGGCGAGATGTGCTCGGCGGCGCGGAAGTGCGCCATCGTCTCGATCTCGCCCTCGTCCATCGTGAGGGCGGCGGTGACGAGGCCTTCGCCGTAGCCGGTCGCGCAGGAGCGGCCGATGACGGCGCCCTCGGGCAGTTCGGCGCGCACGCGGCGCACGATCTCGACGGCGGCGGCGACGGGGTCGCCCTCGTTCGACGCGTAGTGGGTGAAGACGATGCGGTCGTCCTCGTCGATGAGGACCGCCTTGATCGTCGTCGACCCGGCGTCGACGCCGAGCCAGCAGCGGCCTCGGGCCTGGGAGATGTCGGCCTTCTCGATGACTTCGGCGCCGTGGCGGGCGACGAAGGCGGCGCGCTCGTCCTCGTTCGCGAAGAGGGGGCGCATGCGGGGCGATTCGGCGGTGATCTCGGCGGTGGCGAGGGAGTCGACGAGGTCGGCGACGGAGCGCGCCTCGTCATGGGTCTCGGGGTCGGCGCCCTCGGCGACGTGGGCGACGAGGGCGCGGCGGTGATCCCGCTCGGCGAGGAGGGCCGCGCCGATGGCGACGTAGAGCTGCGCGTTCTCGGGCGTGACGAAGGCGTCGGCCTTGGGGAGGAGGGCCCGGTAGGCGCTGCGGAGTTCGGGGAGGAAGTGGAGCGGCCCGCCGAGGAACATCACGGTCCCGCGGATCGGGCGTCCGCAGGCGAGGCCCGCGATCGTCTGGGTCGCGACGGCCGTGAAGATCGAGGCCGCGAGGTCCTCGTGCGCCGCGCCCTGGTTGATGAGCGGCTGGATGTCGGACTTCGCGAAGACGCCGCAGCGCGAGGCGATCGGGTAGAGCTGCGTGTGCTTCGCGGCGAGGTCGTTGAGGCCGGAGGCGTCGGTGTGGAGGAGGGTCGCCATCTGGTCGATGAAGGCGCCGGTGCCGCCCGCGCAGGTGCCGTTCATGCGCTGCTCGGGGGTCGGATGGAGGTAGGTGAGCTTCGCGTCCTCGCCGCCGAGCTCGATGACGACGTCGACCTCGGGGTGGAGGCGGCGGGTCGACTCGGTGCCGGCGATGACCTCCTGGACGAAGGGGATGCCCATCGCGCGGGCGGTCGCGAGGCCGCCCGATCCGGTGATCGCGGCTCGAACCTCGAGGCCGGGGTACTCGGCGTCGATGTCGGCGAGGAGGCGCCCGAGCTCGGCGCGGACGTCGGCGTTGTGGCGCCGGTAGTCGGCGAAGAGGATCGCGCCTCCGTCGAGGACCACCGCCTTCACCGTCGTCGAGCCGACGTCGATCCCGAGATAGCAGGGATGGTCGGGCGTGCGCGCGGCCGCGGTGCGGATCTGCTCCATGGCGTCTCCTCGTGTCATTTCCTCGATTCGGAAATTAGGCCCGAAACACCCGAATTTCAAAGGTGAGGAAATTAGAATGGGCACAGTGCCGCGGACCGGTCGAGCCGCGCGGAATTCCGCGGGATTCCCGGTCCCGATCGACGAGGACGCACGGGCGCCCTCCCGGCGCCCGTGGAAATCACGGCGCCCATTTAGAGGGATGAGGACATGACGAAATTCACCGACGAGACTCCCGAGGGCGGCGACGACGTCGCCGCCCGGGCCGACCGGCGCACCGCCCCGACCTCGTCGATGAGGAAGGCGGCCGCGGACGAACCCCAGCGGAAGGGCGGGCGCGGGCACCGCGGCCCCTCAGCGGCGCGCGGCGAGATCCGCGAGCGCATCAAGACCGAGGCGCGCGAGGAATTCATCGAGAAGGGGTACGACGGCGCGACCGTGCGGGCGATCGCGCGGCGGGCGGGGTGCGATTCGGGGCTCGTCTCCTACTACTTCGAGTCGAAGCAGAAGCTCTTCCGCGCATGCATGGACCTCCCCCTCGATCCGGCCGCCGAAGCGATCCGGCTCCTCGCCGCGGGGCCCGAGGGGGCGGCGCGCCGACTCGTCGAATACGGGGTCTCCGTCTACGAGGAGTCCCTCACCGCCGACACGCTGTTCGCGCTCATGCGCGCGCTCATGACGGACGCGGCGACCTCGCGGCGGTTCCGCACGTACATTCGGACCGATGTGCTCGACCGGGTCGGCGAGTACATCGGCGCCGGCGAGGAGTTCGGCGAGCAGATCGCCCTCACGCTCGGGACGATGTACGGGATCATCTCGATGCGCTACATCGTCAAGCTCGAGCCCATCGCCTCGATGCCGCGGGAGCGGTTCATCGACCTTCTCGAGCCGATCCTCCAGGAGCGGATCGACCGCTTCACCGACCGGATGGCCTGGTCCGAGCGCGCCGATTGACGGCACGCGCGCCGGCGCACATCCCCTCGACGAGGAAAGGTGATGCTTTCGACGAAGAAAGGTAATGCGGCTCTTCACAATCGGGGGTGTAGGTGGGGTGTGAAGCCTCCTGTTTCGAGGAGGCTGCGGGTGGTGTAGTGGGTGAGGTTGCGGAAGCCGAGGGCGGTTCCTCTGAGGTGTTCGAGGCGTCCGTTGATGGCTTCGGTGGGGCCGTTGGATGTGTGGGGGATGGTGAAGTAGGCGAGGATGTCGGCTTTGCGTTGCTTTAGGGTTTTGCGTAAGGGGAGAGCTTCTTTGGGGAGCGGGTGGGCGGTGTTGAGGTCGGTGATGAGGCGGCTCATGCGCTGGTGGCCTTGGGTGGGGGTTCGGGCCCGGTAGGAGGACAGGATCTCCTGGTAGGTGACCCACATGTCGTAGACGTCGTGGTAGCGGGGGTCTGTGAAGAGTTGGTCGAGCCGGTCGGTTTGTCGGCGGGTGAGGATGTCGATGCCGGTGAGGAGGGTTTTGCGGGCCCGGTAGAGGGGGTCGGTTTTGCGGCCTCGGTGGTGGTGGACGGCGTGTTGGACGCGTCTGCGGCACGTGTCGAGGGCGTCGGCGGCTTGTTTGACGACGTGGAAGGGGTCCATGACGGGTGTCGCGTCGGGTAGCTCGCTTGCGGCGGCGCTGCGGAACCCGGAGAACCCGTCCATTGCGACGACGTCGACGCGGGTTTTCCACTGGTGGGGCCGTGAGGCCAGCCAGGTTTCGAACACGTCTTTGGTGCGGCCTGGGACCATGTCGAGGAGGCGGGCTGGGCCGGTGCGGTCGCGGACGGGGGTCAGGTCGATGATGACGGTGACGTACTTGTCGCCTATGGGGGTGTGGCGCCACACGTGTTCGTCCACTCCGATCGCCGTGACGCCCTCGAAGCGGGCGGGGTCGTCGATCAGGAGCCGCCTGCCCTCGGCCAGGACGGCGTCGTTGGCGGTGTTCCACGAGACTTTGAGGGCGGCGGCGACGCGGGGAGCCTGTTCAATGGTTTGTGTAAGCCCTCCTTTGGAAGGACTGTTGCATTGAGTGTTGATTCTGGTTTGTCGGGCCGTGTGGTCGCGAGTGAGTTGGTGTCGTCGGGGGCTTTGGACGAGGTGTT
>NZ_LS991317.1:151977-624529 GCF_900499005.1 Actinomyces culturomici | reverse complement strand
CCAAGCCCTCATCGCCCTCGCCCACCGACGCATCCTCACACTCCACGCCATGATCCGAGACGGAGCCCTCTACAACCCCAACCCGACAACACACCTGCCAACAGCCGCTTGACACACCACATAGGGGGCACCCCCATCGAGCTCCTGCGGGCCGTCCACCCGGCCGACGTGTCCTCGACGCAGGGCACCGGCATCGGCGGCATGGAGTCCCTCCGCAAGGTCTTCCTCGACCGGTTCCTCGGCGAGGACCGACCGCAGGACATCCTCCAGGAGGCCCTCCCCAACGTCGTCGCCGCCCACACGATGCAGTCCTACATCGGCGGATACGGGCAGATGATCCACCCGGTCGGCGCCTGCGCGACCGCCGCGGTCTCCATCGAGGAGGGCTGCGACAAGATCCTCCTCGGCAAGTCCGACTTCGTCGTCGCCGGCGGCATCGACGACATCGGCGTCGAGTCCCTCACCGGCTTCGGCGACATGAACGCGACCGCCGAGTCCGCGGCCCTCGCCGCGCGCGGGATCTCCCCGCGCCGGTTCTCCCGGGCCGGCGACCGTCGCCGCGCGGGCTTCCTCGAGGCCGCCGGCGGCGGCACCGTCCTCCTCACGCGCGGCTCCATCGCCGCCGACCTCGGGCTCCCCGTCCTCGGCGTCGTCGCCTACGCGCGCTCCTTCGCCGACGGCGCCCACACCTCGATCCCGGCCCCCGGCATCGGCGCGATGGCCGCCGCCCGCGGGGGCGCGGACTCCGGGTACGCGAGGGCGCTCGGCGCGCTCGGCCTCACGGTCGACGACGTCGCCGTCGTCTCCAAGCACGACACCTCGACGAAGGCGAACGATCCCAACGAGGCCGACCTCCACGCGACCCTGAGCCGCGCCCTCGGCCGCTCGGCGGGCAACCCGCTCCACGTCATCAGCCAGAAGACCGTGACGGGCCACGCGAAGGGCGGAGCCGCGCTCTTCCAGACCGCCGGCCTCACCGAGGTCTTCCGCGACCAGCGGGTCCCCGGCAACGCCTCGCTCGACTGCCTCGATCCGGCGATGGCCGAGTTCGCGCCGCTCCTCTGGGTGCGCCGCCCCCTCGACCTGTCGGCGACCCCCGTCCGCGCGGGCGTCCTCACCTCCCTCGGATTCGGGCACGTCTCCGCCCTCGTCGCCCTCGCGCACCCCAGCGCCTTCGAGGCGCGGCTCGCCGCCGAGCGCGGCGAGGACGCGGCGGCGCTCTGGCGTGACCGGGCCGGGGCGCGGCTCGCCGCCGGACGGGCCCGTCTCGAGCGGGCGATGATGGGCCGCGCGGCCCTCTACGAGCCCGTCGACGGCCGCCGCCTCCCGAAGTCCGGCGCCCACGAAGTCGAGGCCGCGATGCTCCTCGACCCGGCGGCCCGACTCGGCGCCGACGGCGTCTACGGGGAGCGCTGGTGACCGGCGCTGTCCACGCGCAGGGGTGCGGCGTCGACCTCGTCGGCGTCGCCCCCTTCGCCGCCCAGCTCGCCGAGCCCGGCTCCGCGTTCCCGACGGTCTTCACCGACCGGGAGTGGGCGCACTGCCTGGGGCTCGACGCCCCGGCGCGCGCTTCGGGCGCGCCGGGCGGCTCGGGCGCTGTGGGCGCCCCGTCGAGGGCCGGAGGCCCCGACGCCGTCAGCGCCCCCTCCCTCGGCCCGCGCGCCGCCGAATCGCTCGCCGCCCGCTGGGCCGCGAAGGAGGCGGCGATCAAGGCGTGGTCGGCCCTCATCGCGCCCGAGCCCCCGGTCCTCGACCCCGCGACCCTCGACTGGTCGGACATCGAGGTCGTCCCGGACCGCTTCGGCCGCCCCTTCCTCCGCTTCCACCGGCGCACCGCCTCCGCCCTCGTCGATCTGGAAGGGCGCCTGGGGGCGCGGCTCGACTGGGCCCTGTCCCTCAGCCACGACGGCGGGTTCGCGATCGCCGTCTGCCACGTCCTCGCGCTCGCGCCGATCGACGAGGGCGGGGCCGGAGGCTCGCAGTGCCCGGCCGATCGGCCTCAATCCCCTACCGGAGGCGGCTCCGCCGCCCCGCATCCCACAGACCCGCGCATCGAATCGCGCTGACATCGAAGAGAGGTACCCATGACCACCGCCGCGCCCGTCCGCGTCCTCGCGGACCGCGTCATCGCCCGCCGGTCCCTCGCGACCGACGCGGCGCTCGTCCTCGGCTCCGCCGCGTTCGTCGGACTCCTCGCGCAGGTGACGATCCCCATGTACCCCGTGCCGATCACCGGCCAGACGCTCGGCGTCATGGTCGTCGGCGCGATCCTCGGCGCCCGGAGCGGCGCGGCCGCGATGGCGACCTACGCGGCGCTCGGCGTCGCGGGCGTCCCGTGGTTCGCCGAGTTCGGCGGCGGGCCCGCCTACGTCCTCCAGCCGTCCTTCGGGTTCATCCTCGGCTTCATCGTCGCGGCGTGGGTCGTCGGGCGTCTGTCCGAGAAGCGCTGGGATCGCTCGCCGCTCGCGTCGCTCGGCGCCTTCGGCCTCGCGTCCGCGATCCCCTTCCTCGTCGGCGTCCCGTGGATGTGGGCCGTCCTCCACTTCCTCTTCGGGAAGACCCTGGGGCTCGCCGCGACCCTTCAGGCGGGCGTCATCCCCTTCCTGCCGGGCGGCGTCGTCAAGTGGCTCCTCGCCTCGGCGATCCTCACCGGCGCGTGGAAGATCCTCGACACACGAGCTGGGCGTACGGAGCCGGCGGGGCGGACCGGGCGCCCCGGGCGCTCCGGTCACGAGGCCTGAGCGGAGGCGATCCGAGCTCTCGACCCGCAATGACGCACACAGTTTCCGGTCTTCCGACAGCTGAACCAATCGGGCGCCGGAAGAAGTCCCTGGTCAGAGCACTTCCCTTTGCGCGACCCCGGAGAAACTGTGTGCGTTTCTGCGGGTAGGTGCGGACTCAGCCAGGCGGGAGCACCAGCTGCGGGCTGTCGAGGGATTGAAGACCCGACCGCGCGTCATCGATAGACGCCCGACGAGGCGCCCCTCCCTCGCCACCAGTCGAGATCGTCCGGAGAGTCGAGGTCGCGGCACTCGTCGCCGACCTCGACTCTGACGAGGTCGAGAACGCGCAGAACACGGCGGACGCCGAGATCATGAAGCGATCCGGCGTTCGCCGTTCTCGAAACGTCGAGCGCCCGCCTGAGGGACTGCGCGGAGTAGACGCCCTGGAGGAATTGATCGAAGGGCTCGGGCTCGCCGCCGCGGGCAATCGCCCCGTCGCGGCCCGCCTCGTGCGCTGCGCGCGCAGCCTCGATGAGCCGCGGCGCGAGGAGTCCGATTCCCGGCGAATCGACGCTCGTCACGAGGATGAAACCCCCCGCCCGCCCGTGAGCGGACCGGTCGAGGGCGTCGAGCCCGGCGCCGATTCCGGCGAGCGGCCCGCCGCCGGGCGGATCTTCCATCGTCCGCTCGACGCTCGCGGGTACGTCCACCGAGTCCGGTGCGACGACGACGATCTGTCGGGCGCCCGCGCGACGAACTGCGTCGAGGACGCGGTCGAGAAGGCGCCCTCCGACGTCGAGGTCCGCCTTCGAGGCGCCGCCGAGCCGAAGGCCCCGCCCGCCCGCTAGGACGATCGCGTCGAGCTTTTCGGCGCCGGTCGCGCCAACGTCCAAGGAGGCCACCGGCTGCCCCGAATCGGCGGGCGAGGACGTTCCAGAATCGCGCATGTGGCTCATTGTGCCCGGCAGGACGGCGGGGAGCACATGACCCTGCTCGTCCAGAAGCGTTTCCTCGTCCGTCCACGCACATGACCCCGATTGGCGTCATGCGCCTGCGCTCTGTGCGAGCTCGATCGTCGAGTCGTGACATCGCAGCGCCGGCATCGCGACTGCCGGTGACGTCGCCGACGGGAAGATCCCCTCGACGCGCGAAGGTGATGCTCTCGACGCGCGAAGGTGATGCTCTCGGTGAGGGGAGGGGCGGGGAGAGGAGGATCGGGGGCTTTAACAGGGGAGATCCCCTTCTAGTTCGCGATAGGGTGTCCCCATGTCCCTCGAGTTCACCGGCGCCGCGCCCGAGTCCGCGACTCCGCGCGCCCATGGCCTCGATGGACCGGAGCAACGGCTGGATGCCCAGGCCCACCGCTCCCACGACCTCGACGGATCGGAGAAGCGGCCGGAAACCGCGGCCCCGACCGGGCGACGAGAGGTCGCGCTCCTCGAGGATCGCTTCGGCAGAATCGCCCGCGACCTGCGGATCTCGCTGACCGACCGGTGCAACCTCCGCTGCTCCTACTGCATGCCGCCCGAAGGGCTCGACTGGCTCCCCGCCGAGGAGACGCTCACCGACGACGAGGTCGTCCGCCTCGCCCGCATCGGCGTCGAGCGCCTCGGTATCCGACGGATCCGCTTCACCGGCGGCGAACCCCTTCTGCGCAAGGGCCTCGAGGGGATCATCGCCGAGTGCGCGGGTCTGCGGACCGACGAGGGCGAGCGCCCCGGCCTCGCCCTCACGACGAACGCCCTCGGCCTCGAGAAGCGGGCGGCAGGGCTCGCCGCTGCGGGCCTCGACCGGGTGAACATCTCCCTCGACACGCTCGACGCCGCGCACTACGCGGCGATCACTCGGCGCGACCGGCTCGCCGACGTCCTCGCGGGGATCCGCGCCGCGCTCGACGCGGGCCTGCACCCCGTGAAGATCAACGCGGTCGTGCTGCGCGGACTCAACGACGCGGACCTGCCCGACCTCTTCGACTACTGCCTTCAAACGGGCCTCGAGCTGCGGATCATCGAGCAGATGCCGATCGGGCCGAGCGACGCCTGGTCGCGGACCAGGATCGTCACGGCCGAGGAGATCCTCGGCCTCCTGCGCACCCGCCACGACCTCGTCGCCGTCGACCGCGACGACCCGCACGCGCCCGCGGACTCCTGGATCGTCGACGGCTCGACGGCGCGCGTCGGCGTCATCGCCTCGGTCTCCAAGCCCTTCTGCGCGGCCTGCGACCGCACCCGCCTCACCTCGGACGGACAGATCCGCTCGTGCCTCTTCTCCACGCGGGAAACCGACCTCAGGAGCCTCCTTCGGAACGGCTCCGGGGATGAGGAGATCGTGGAAGCATGGAGGGGCGCGATGGCGATGAAGCCCGCCGCGCACGGTCTCGATGCCGACGACTTCGCCGTCCCCTCGCGGACGATGAGCCGGATCGGCGGTTGACGCCGAAACGTCCTTCGGCTCCTTTTTTCACTGCTACGATCCTCTATATTCGGCGAGGGGCTCCTCATCCCCCTCGCGACGTCAGAGTCGACCAGGAGAGACATGAGCACCGCGACCTCCCCGAGCCCCGAGATGAAGGGGCACGTCCTCACCGATTGGAACCCCGAGGACCCGCAGAAGTGGAACTCGAAGATCGCGTGGACGACCCTCGCGATCTCGACCTTCTCGATGGTCATCGCGTTCTGCGTCTTCTTCCTCGTCTCCGCGATCGCGCCGAAGCTCAAGCTCATCGGCTTCGACCTCACCGCCGGCCAGCTCTACTGGCTCGCCGCGATGCCGGGCCTCTCCGGGGGCCTCGTCCGCCTCCTCTACATGTTCCTCCCGCCGATCCTCGGCACCCGCAAGCTCATCGGATGGTCCTCGCTCCTCTACCTCATCCCGATGCTCGGCTGGTTCTTCGCCGTTCAGGACACCTCGACCCCCTACGGGGTCCTCCTGCTCCTCGCCTTCCTCTGCGGCATCGGCGGCGGCACGTTCTCCGGCTACATGCCCTCGACCGGCTACTTCTTCCCGAAGCGCCTCGCCGGCACGGCCCTCAACCTCCAGGCGGGCATCGGCAACCTCGGCATGTCGATCATCCAGCTCCTCGGCCCGTGGCTCATGGGCTTCGGACTCCTCGGCATCACCTTCATCGCCCCGCAGCGCCAGGCCGACGACACCGCGATCTTCGTCCACAACGCCGCGATCTTCTTCGTCCCGTGGACGATCGTCGCCGCGATCCTCGCCTTCACAATGCTCAAGGACGTCCCGGTCAAGGCGAACTTCCGCCAGCAGATCGACATCTTCTCGAACCCCAACACGTGGTTCATGACGCTCCTCTACGTCCTCACCTTCGGCCTCTTCTCCGGCTTCTCCGCCCAGTTCGGCCTCCTCATCAACAACACCTTCGGAGCCTCCTCGCCGCTCGCCGAGGCCGGGTTCTCCAACCTCCCGCTCGGCGCGACCTACGCCTTCCTCGGCCCGCTCATCGGCTCGCTCGTCCGCGTCGCCTGGGGTCCGCTCTGCGACCGTCTCTCCGGCGGCTTCTGGACCTTCGTCTCCGCGGCCGGCATGGCGATCACCCTCGGCATCGCCGCCCTCTTCCTCCACCCGACCGACCCGAAGCAGTTCACGCCCTTTCTCTGGGCCATGCTCGCGATGTTCTTCTTCGCGGGAATCGGCAACGCCGGCACCTTCAAGCAGATGCCGATGATCATGCCGAAGCTCCAGGCCGGCGGCGCGATCGGCTTCACCGCCGCGATCGCCTGCTTCGGCCCGTTCTTCGTCGGCGTCGCCCTCTCCGCCATGGACGCGCAGCTCTGGTTCTGGATCTGCGCCGTATATTCCGCGCTCTGCGCGCTCATCTGCTGGATGCGCTACGCCCGCCCGGGCGCACCGTTCCCCGGCTGATCCCGCTGCGGCGGGGCTCCGGCCCCGCCGCCCCACCCTCGTCCCCCCAACAGCCCGACAACCCGACGACCCGCGGACCGACAACCGAATCCCCGGAACCGCGCCGACCCGCGGACCCCGCCCACGGCAACCGACTCGACGACGAAGGAGTCACCGATGCCCACGACCACCACCCCCGCCACCGCGAAGCGCNCACATCTACCCCGCTCTATTCGTCGGCAGCGTCAGAGGTGTATGAGAGACAGGTTCGCCATGGGCTCGTGGCTCCGTCGCGGGACCGCGAGCGCCGACGCCCGCCAGATCTTCCTCGAGGGCGGACGCGAGGCCGACGAGTTCTACCGGCAGCGCCACCACTACGACAAGGTCGTCCGCTCGACCCACGGCGTCAACTGCACGGGCTCGTGCTCGTGGAAGGTCTACGTCAAGGACGGGCTCATCACCTGGGAGTCCCAGGCGACCGACTACCCGTCGACCGGACCCGACATGCCGGACTACGAGCCGCGCGGCTGCCCGAGGGGCGCGGCGTTCTCCTGGTACGAGTACTCGCCGACCCGCATCAAGCACCCCTACGCGCGCGGCGTCCTCGTCGACATGTACCGCGAGGCGAAGTCGCGGCTCGGCGACCCGGTCCTCGCGTGGGGCGACGTCGTCTCCGACCCGGTGAAGGCGAAGGCCTACAAGTCCGCGCGCGGACGCGGCGGCATGGTCCGCGTCTCCTGGGAGGAGGCCATGGAGATGCTCGCCGCCGCCTACGTGTGGACGGTGAAGACCTGGGGACCCGACCGATGCGCCGGCTTCACGGTCATCCCCGCGATGTCGATGGTCTCCTACGGGGCGGGCGCCCGCTTCCACCAGCTCATCGGCGGGACGATGCTCTCCTTCTACGACTGGTACGCGGACCTCCCGCCGGCCTCCCCGCAGGTGTTCGGCGACCAGACCGACGTCTCCGAGGCGGGCGACTGGTACAACGCCCAGTACCTCGTCATGTGGGGGACGAACCTCCCGCTCACGCGCACGCCCGACGCCCACTTCATGACCGAGGCCCGCTACCACGGCCAGAAGGTCGTCGTCGTCTCGCCCGACTACGCGGAGAACACGAAGTTCTCCGACGAGTGGCTCCGCGTCCACCCCGGCACCGACGCCGCGCTCGCCGAGGGCATGGCGCACGTCGTCTTCAAGGAGTTCTACGTCGACCGCCGCGAGCCGATGTTCGCCGACTACGTCACGCGGTACTCCGACTGCCCGTTCCTCGTGCGGCTCGACGAGGTCGACCCGTCCTCGCTCGACGGGGTCGTCGGAGCCGAGGGCGCGACCGGCGCCCTCAAGCCCGGCAAGTTCCTCACTGCCTCGATGATGCCGGAGGGGACGACCGAGCGGACCGAGCACAACGCCCACCGGCCCCTCGTCATCGAGGCGGACGGGACGGTGAAGGACCCGGGCGGCACGCTCGCCGACCACTACGGCGCCGAGGGCGAGGGCAAGTGGAACCTCTCGCTCGAGGGCGTCGAGCCGGTCCTCTCCATGATGGACACCGACGAGTGGGAGCCCGTCGAGGTCCTCCTCAACCGCTTCGACCTGCCGGCCTCCCAGGGGACGACCTCGGTCGGCGCGGGCGTCCTCCGCCGCGGCGTCCCGGCCCGGCGGATCAACGGGCACCTCGTCACCACGGTCTTCGACCTCATGCTCGCCCAGCACGCCGTCGAGCGCGAGGGCCTGCCCGGCGTCTGGCCGACCGGCTACGACGACGCGGACTGCCCCGGCACGCCCGGCTGGCAGGAGACGATCACCGGCGTGAGCGCGAAGGCGTGCGAGAAGATCGGCCGCGAGTTCGCCCTCAACTCGATCGAATCGGACGGCCGCTCGATGATCCTCATGGGCGCCGGCACGAACCACTACTTCCACTCCGACCTCATGTACCGCGGCTTCCTCACCCTCACGACGATCTGCGCGTGCGAGGGCAAGAACGGCGGCGGTTGGGCCCACTACGTCGGCCAGGAGAAGGTCCGCCCGATCACCGGCTGGCAGCAGTACGCCCTCGCCCTCGACTGGCAGCGGCCCCCGCGCCAGATGATCGCGACCGGCTGGTACTACATGACGACGAGCCAGTGGCGCTACGACGGCGCACGCGCCGAGGCGATGGCGAACCCGCTGGGCGCCGGGAACCTCGAGGGCAAGATGATCGCCGATACCCTAGTCGAATCCGCCCAGCGCGGCTGGATGCCGTCCTTCCCCGCCTACGACCGCTCGCCCCTCGAGCTCGGGCGCCAGGCGAAGGAGGCGGGCATGGCGCCCGCCGACTACGTCGCCCAGGAGCTCACCGAGGGCCGCCTGAAGTTCGCGGTGACGAACCCCGATTCGCCGGAGAATTTCCCGCGCATCCTCGCGAACTGGCGGACGAACCTCCTCGGCTCGTCCGCGAAGGGCACCGAGTTCTTCATGAAGCACATGCTCGGCACCGTCAACCACGTCAACGCCGAGGAGCTCCCCGAGGGGCACCGGCCGTCCTCCATCGAGTGGAAGGACGAGGCCGCCGAGGGCAAGCTCGACCTCATGTGGGTCGCGGACTTCCGCAACACCTCGACGACCCTCCACTCCGACATCGTCCTGCCGGCCGCGACCTGGTACGAGAAGCACGACCTCTCGTCGACCGACATGCACCCCTTCGTCCACTCTTTCAACGCCGCGGTCAACCCGCCGTGGGAGGCCCGCGCGGACTTCGAGATCTACCGGACCCTCGCGAAGGTGTTCTCCGAATTCGCGAAGGACCACCTCGGGACGCAGCTCGACGTCATGTCGATCCCGCTCTTCCACGACTCCCCCGACGAGTACACGCTCGCCAACGGCGTCGTCCCCGAGCGCGACGGCTGGCACCCGGGCGTCGACATGCCGAAGATCATCCCCGTCGAGCGCGACTACACGATGATCGGGACGAAGTTCGAGCGCCTCGGCCCGCTCGCCGCGAAGGCCGGACTCGCCCAGAAGGGCTTCATGTTCGACGCCGCCGCGGAGACCGAGAAGCTCGCCGACCGCAACGGGCGCGCCCCCATGGACGGGCGGCCCGGCGAGGGCAGCGCGCTCCTCGACACGGACGTCAAGGCCTGCGACATGGTCCTCGCGCTCTCCGGCACGACGAATGGGCGCCTCGCCTACACGGGCTTCAAGAACCTCGAGAAGCGGACGGGCACGAAGCTCGCCCACCTCGCCGAGGGCGACGAGGAGAAGCGGATCACCTTCGCCGACACGACGATCCAGCCGCGCTCGGTCATCACCTCGCCCGAATGGTCCGGCTCGGAGACGGGCGGACGCCGCTACTCCGCGTTCTGCCAGAACGTCGAGCAGCTCCGCCCCTGGCACACGCTCCCCGGCCGCCCGCAGTTCTCCCTCGCCCACGACTGGATCCAGGACCTCGGGGAGTCCCCCCCCGTCTCCCGCCCGCCGCTCGACCTCGCCCACATGTACGGCGAGAAGCCCGTCGGCCACGTCGGCACCTCGCCCGAGGGGACGGCCGAGGTCGCGGTCCGCTACCTCACCGTCCACAACAAGTGGGCGATCCACTCCCAGTACTTCGACAACCCCTACATGCTCACGCTCGGGCGGGGCGGCCAGACGATCTGGATGAGCCCGCAGGACGCCGAGAAGATCGGGGTGCGGGACAACGAGTGGGTCGAGGCGTACAACCGCAACGGCCTCGTCACCGCCCGCGCGGTCGTCTCCCACCGCATGCCCGAGGGCACGGTGTTCATGCACCACGCCCAGGAGCGCATGGTCGGCACGCCCCTCACCGAGCGGACCGGCAAGCGCGGCGGCATCCACAACTCGCTCACGCGCATCGCGATCAAGCCGACGCACGTCGCCGGCGGCTACGGCCAGATCTCCTTCGCGTTCAACTACTACGGACCGACCGGCAACCAGCGCGACGAGGTCACCGTGATCCGCCGCCGCAACCAGGAGGTGCAGTTCTGATGAAGGTCATGGCTCAGATCGCGATGGTGATGAACCTCGACAAGTGCATCGGCTGCCACACCTGCTCGGTCACCTGCAAGCAGGCGTGGACGAACCGCGAGGGCGCCGAGTACATGTGGTTCAACAACGTCGAGACCCGCCCCGGCGTCGGCTACCCGCGCGGCTGGTCGGATCAGGACAAGTGGAAGGGCGGCTGGCGCCGGACGAAGTCGGGCGGCTTCGCCCTCGCCCAGGGCGGCCGGCTCGCGACCCTCGCGAAGATCTTCCACAACCCGACGATGCCGACCCAGGACGACTACTACGAGCCCTGGACCTACGAGTACGACAAGCTCCTCCAGACGCCCGCGAACCAGAACTCGGCCCCCTCGGCGAAGCCCGTCTCGGCGATCACAGGCGACCCGATGGGGACGATCCAGTGGGGCCCGAACTGGGACGACGACCTCGGCGGCTCGATGGAGACCCTCGACGAGGACCCGGTCCTCAAGGCGATGAGCCTCGAGGTCTCGAAGACCATCGAGGACGCCTACATGTTCTACCTCCCGAGGATCTGCGAGCACTGCCTCAACCCCGCGTGCGTCTCCGCCTGCCCGTCGGGCGCGATGTACAAGCGGACCGAGGACGGCATCGTCCTCGTCGACCAGGACAAGTGCCGCGGCTGGCGCATGTGCGTGTCGGCGTGCCCCTACAAGAAGGTGTACTTCAATCACACGACCGGCAAGGCCGAGAAGTGCACGCTCTGCTACCCGCGCCTCGAGGCCGGCCTGCCGACCTTCTGCTCGGAGACCTGCGTCGGGCGCCTCCGCTACCTCGGCGTCCTCCTCTACGACGCCGACCGGATGACCGAGGCCGCCGCGACCGAGAACGAGGGCGACCTCTACGACGCGCAGCGCGAGATCCTCCTCGACCCCTTCGACGCCGAGGTCGTCGCCGCCGCGCAGGCGAACGGGATCCCGCACTCGTGGATCGTCGCCGCCCAGCAGTCGCCCGTCTACCGGCTCATCGCCGACTACCGGGTCGCGCTCCCCCTCCACCCCGAGTTCCGCACCCTCCCGATGGTGTGGTACGTCCCGCCGCTGAGCCCGGTCGTCGACCGCGTGACGGCGAGCGGCGCCGACGGCGAGGACCACAGGGTCCTCCTCTCGGCGATCGCGCAGATGCGGATCCCGCTCGAGTACCTCGCGGGGCTCTTCACCGCGGGGAACACGAAGCCGGTCGAGCTCGCCCTGCGGCGCCTCGGCGCGATGCGCTCGTACATGCGCGACCTCCGCAACGGGAACCCCGGCAACGAGGAGATCGCCGCCGCCGTCGGGATGACGGGCGACGAGGTCGAGGCCATGTACCGGCTCATGGGGATCGCGAAGTACGACGACCGCTACGTCGTCCCCACCGCGTCGCCCGAGACGCCGCGCGGCATCAAGGGATCTCGACGACTGCCCGGTCTCCTACGACGTCGAGGCCTTCCACGGCATGAGCGCCGCCTCGCCCTCGTCGATGACCGCCCAGCCCGAGGGTCGGCGGATGCTCCCGCTCGAGGTGCGCCGATGAGCGCGTTCCTCGGAGCGCCCCGCATGCCGGCGCCCCCGGCCCGTGAGACGAGCGACGAGCAGCGGCGCATCGCCCGCATGGCGTGCTCGCTCCTCCTCGACTACCCCGACGAGGGGACGGCCGAGGAGATCGCCGCCGTGCGCGCCCAGCTCGACGCCCTCGAGCCCGAGGTCGCGGCGCGCCTCGGCGCGTTCTGCGATGCGGCCGAGGAGATGGGTCTGCGCGCCCTCGAGATCGCCTACGTCGACACCTTCGATCAGAAGCGGCGCTGCGCCCTCGGCCTCACGTACTACTCGCACGGGGACACGCGCTCGCGCGGGCAGGCGCTCCTCGGCTTCCGCGAGGTCCTGCGCCGCGCCGGCTTCGAGATCGAGCGCGACGAGCTGCCCGACCATCTCCCGCTGCTCCTCGAATTCGCGGCGATGGACGACACTGGCGCCGCCGAGCACCTCCTCGAGGCGAACCGCCACGGCATCGAGGTCGTCCGCTCCGCGCTGCGCGCGGCCGACTCGCCGTGGGCCGACGTCCTCGAGGCGCTCGTCCTCACCCTTCCCGAACCGAGCCCGGAGGTCGTCGCCGCGTACGAGCGGCTCGTCTCCCAGGGCCCGCCCACCGAACTCGTCGGCGTCGGCGACCTCGACGCCGTTCCCTCCCCGCTCTCCGTCCCGGAAAGGTGATCACCATGCCGCTCACGAGCACCGCCCTCCTCGCCGCCGAGCCGAGCCGGGATCTCTCCTTCGCGGACACCCTCGCGTGGGTCGTCCTCCCCTACCTCGCGATCGTCCTCCTCGTCGTCGGCCTCGTCTGGCGCTACCGAACGGACCAGTACGGGTGGACCTCGCGCTCCTCGAACTGGAACGAGTCGGCGATCCTGCGCTGGTCCTCGCCGATGTTCCACTTCGGCATCCTCTTCGTCGCCGTCGGGCACCTCATGGGTCTCATCGTCCCGAAGACGGTGACGCAGGCGGTCGGGATCAGCCAGGAGGCCTACCACCTCCTCGCGACGATCCCCGGCACGATCGCGGGCGTCGTGACGATCATCGGTCTCGCGGGCCTCCTCTACCGCCGCTTCGTCGTGAAGTCCGTCCGCCTCGCGACGACGAGGAACGACATCGTCACCTACGTCCTCCTCGTCATCCCGATCCTGCTCGGCGCCTTCGCGACGATCTCGACGCAGGTCCTCGGCGGCGCCCACGGCTACGACTACCGCGAGACGATCTCCGTGTGGTTCCGCTCGATCCTCCTGCTCCAGCCGCACCCCGAGCTCATGATCGACACGCCCCTCGCGTTCCGGCTCCACATCGTCGCCGGCATGCTCCTCTTCTGCGTGTGGCCCTTCACGCGCCTCGTCCACGTCGTCTCCGCCCCGGTCGGCTACCTCACGCGCCCCTCGATCGTCTACCGTTCGCGCGACGCGAAGAAGCCGGTCGCCTCCCCGCGGGGTTGGTGACCCGGCGAAGGACTGGCAAACTGGACCGGCTACACCGTTTCGCTTCGGAGATGACCTCATGACCTCACGCGCCGCCTCGCGACCGCGCCCGCTCGCCGACACGCTCGCGACGATGGCGACGCTCACCTCCGCGCAGCACGCCCTGCTCGAGCGCATCGCCGAGCACGACGCGCCCGCGACCGTCGCCGGCCTCGCCGCCGAGGCCGACCTCCACGTCTCCTCGGTCCGTGAGACCCTCGAGGCCCTCTGCGAGATGGGGCTCGTCACCCGCGAGCAGCTCCCCTCCCAGGGACGGGGCCGCCCCGCCCTCGGCTATTCGACGACGACCCCCGCCGACCCGACCTTCCCCGCGCTCATGCTCACGCAGATGGCCGGAGCGGTCCTCGACTGGCTGCGCCTCGGCGCGCCCGAGCCGACCCCCGCGGCCCGCGAGATCGGTCGGAACTGGGCGGATCAAGCGCTCACCGCGATGCGCGTGCCCGACCACTCGCACGGACGGCGCGCCCCCGAGGGCTTCGTCCTCGCCAACCACATGGGGAAGATCCGGATGTTCCTCTCGGCGCTCGGATTCGCCGCGCACCCCTCGAAGACGCACCCGACCGCCCTCGTGCTCACGGCCTGCCCCTTCACCGACCCCGCGGCGCCCGACCCGCTCGCCCTCGAGCTGCGGCGCGGCCTCGTCGAGCGCGCCCTCGAGCGCACGGCCTCCGGACTCGCCTCGTGGACCTACGTCCCCGACGCCTCCGACCCACTGCGCTCCGAGGTGATCCTCGAGACCCTCGCCCCGACCGAAGGGACCCCCCTCATGACGACCGTCCGCTTCTACGGCGGCGCCGCCGAGGCCGCCGGTTCCGATTCCCTCGACATCGACGCGGCGGAGACGCCCTCGACGCTCGGCGTCCTCCTCGACGCGCTGTCCGCGTCGCGCCCCGCCCTCGCGCCGATCCTCGCCGTGTCGAGCTTCCTCGTCGATCAGCGGCCCGCCGACCGCGAGCGCCCCCTCTCGGCGGGCGCCCGCATCGACGTCCTCCCGCCCTTCGCCGGGGGCTGAGCAGCCCTCCGCGACGCGCCCGGCGCCAGTATCCGCGGGCGCGCGCCCCGCACTTCGCCGACCGCTTCGACCCCAGGAGGACCCCATGACCCGCTCCGTTCGCGCGGTGATCACCGAGGAGCCCCTCGACGCGCCCGCGATCGTCGCGGGCGCCCGCGACGAGCTGTGCGGCGCCGTCGCGACCTTCATCGGCGCCGTCCGCAACCACGACGGCGGATCCTCCGTCACCGGCATCGACTACTCCGCGCACCCGCTCGCCGAGGAGACCCTCCGCCAGATCGCCGAGTCGCTCATCGACCGGCCCGGCGTCCACCGGATCGAGGCGTGGCACCGCGTCGGGCGCCTCGACATCGGGGACGACGCGATGGTCGTCGTCGTCGCCGCCGAGCACCGCGCCCAGGCATTCGGCGCGTGCGAGGCCCTCGTCGAGGAGGTCAAGGCACGCCTCCCGATCTGGAAGAAGCAGTACCGGACCGACGGCTCGCACGAGTGGTCCGGACTGCCGTGACGGACCGCTCCATCCGCATCCCCCTGCGCGCCGCGCCCGTTCCCCTCGAGCCCGGCGAACCCGACTGGGAGCGGTACCGCCGCAACTGGCTCGTCGCCGGGATCGGCGAGGCCGGCCAGGCGCGCATCCGCGCCGCCCGTGTCCTCGTCGTCGGGGCCGGCGGGCTCGGCTCCCCAGTCCTCCTCTACCTCGCCGCCGCCGGCGTCGGCACGATCGGCGTCGCCGACTCCGACGCCGTCGAGATCTCGAACCTTCAGCGCCAGCTCCTCCACGCCGAGGGCGACGTCGGCCGCCCGAAGCCCGACTCGGCGGCCGCGCACCTCCACGCGTTGAATTCGGGGATCCGCGTCGAGCGCTTCGGGCACGTCACGCGCGAGTGGCTCGACGCGCACGGGCGCGAATGGGACCTCGTCGTCGAGTGCACGGACACCTTCGACGCGAAGTACCTCGTCGCCGATTGGTGCGCGGACGCGGGAGTCCCCCTCGTCTGGGGGACGGTCGTCGCGATGTCCTACCAGGTCTCCGTCTTCTGGTCCGCAGCGCCCGCCCCCGCGCCCCGGACGACGCTGCGGATGCTCCACCCCGTGCAGCCCGCCCCCGGGACGACGCCCGCGTCGACCGCGGTCGGAGTCCTCGGCCCCGTCGTCGGTCAGACCGGCACCGCCATGGCGACCGAGGCCCTCAAGCTCATCGTCGGTTTCGGCGAGCCGCTCCTCGGACGCGTCCTCGTCGGCGACGCCCTCGCGCAGCGCACCGACGTCCTCGTCTTCGCGCCCTGGGAGGAATCATGAGCCGCGCCGTATCCATCACGGAGCACCGCGCCCTCGTCGAGGGGGCGCTGCCCGTCCTCGATCCCGTCGAGCTCCCGCTCGAGAGGTGCCGCGGCCTCGTCGCCGCCGCGCCCGTCGAGGCCCTCCTCCCCGTCCCGCCCTTCACGAACTCGGCGATGGACGGGTTCGCCGTGCGCGCGCAGGACCTCGTCCCGGACCCGGACGGCGTCGTCGATCTGCCCGTCGCGGGCGACGTCCCCGCCGGCGACACCCGGCGCAACGCGCTCGAACCCGGAACAGCCTGGCGGATCATGACCGGTGCGCCGGTGCCCGAGGGGGCCGACACGGTCGTCAAGGTCGAGATGACCGACCACGCCGCCGGGATCTCCGAGGCGCCCGCGCGCGTCCGCATCCACGAGCTCCCCGCCCCGGGCGCGAACGTCCGGATGCGCGGCGAGGCCGTCGCCCCCGGCGCCCTCGTCCTCCCGGCGGGCACCGTCCTCGAGGCCGGTGCGCTCGCCGCCGCCGCGTCCGTCGGGCGCGGTTCGCTCCTCGTCCACCGGCGCCCCCGCGTCCTCGTCGTCGCGACCGGGTCGGAGCTCGCCGCACCGGGAGAGCCCCTCTCCCACGGGCGCATCCCCGACTCGAACGGCCTCATGCTCGCCGCCCTCGTCGAGGAGGCCGGGGCCGAGGTCGCGGGCGTCCTCGTCGTGCGCGACGAGCCCGCCGAGTTCCTCCGCCTGCTCGCCCGCTCCCCCGAGGCCGACCTCGTCGTCACGGCCGGCGGCATCTCCGAGGGCGCCTTCGAGGTCGTCCGCCTCGCGATCGGCGAGTGCGGCCTCTTCCACCACGTCGCCCAGCAGCCCGGCGGCCCGCAGGGGGTCGGCGTCCTCCCTCTCGGTCCCTCCGCGCGCGAGGTCCCGGTGATCTGCCTGCCCGGAAATCCGGTCTCCGTGTTCGTCTCCTTCCACGTCTACGTCGCGGGCGCGCTCGCCCGGATGGCGGGCAGGGGCGCGGCCCCCGCCGACGCCGCGCCTCCCTCCGACGACTCGGGCGCCTCGAGCTCCGACTCGACGGGGTCGACCGCCCCCGCCCTCGTCGATGGGATCGCGGCCGCGCGATGGACCTCCCCGAAGGCGAAGACGCAGTTCATCCCCGTGCGCGAAGCCCGGCCGCAGGAGATCGACGCTGCGCCCGCCGGCGCCCTCGACTCCGCCGGAGCGAGCGTCCCCGTTGTCCCCGTCCACGCCCTCGGGTCGGGATCTCATCTCGTGAGCTCGCTCGCCGACGCCGACTACCTCGCGGTCGTCCCCGAGGAGGTCCGCGAGGTCGTCCCGGGCCTGCGACTCGACCTCATCCCCGTTCTCGGCCGGAATCCGCGCCCATGACCGACCCGCACCCGGCCGACGCGGCCGGCACGACGAACGGAGCCGCGATGACCGACCTCTCCTTCACCCACCTGCGCGCCGACGGCGCCGCCTACATGGTCGACGTCACCGCGAAGACCCCGACCGTCCGCGAGGCGACCGCCGTCTGCCGCGTCGACTGCTCGCCGCGCGTCATGACCGCCCTGCGCGAAGGGACCGTCCCGAAGGGCGACGTCCTCGCCGTCGCGCGCGTCGCCGGCATCCAGGCGGCGAAACGGGTGCCCGACCTGCTCCCCCTCGCCCACACGATCGGCGTCCACGGGTGCGAGGTCGACCTCGCGCTCGAGGCGGACCACGTCGCGATCCGCTCGACGGTCCGCACGGCCGACCGGACGGGCGTCGAGATGGAGGCCCTCACCTCCGTGACCGTCGCGGCGCTCGCGATCGTCGACATGGTGAAGGGCGTCGACCGGTCCGCGAAGATCACCGAGGCGAAGATCGTCGCGAAGTCCGGCGGCCGCTCGGGCACGTGGACCCGCCCGGAGGACTGACCGTCAGCGGGTGTTCAGCGCCCTCAACGGGGAGACGACGGGCGCTCGGCGGCTCATCAGCGGGCACGCAACGGGCCCTCAGCGGGCGTGGTCGCCGCCGGCGAGCTGGTCGAGGATGTGCGCCACGAGCGGTCCGACGACCGCCACCGCTTCCTTCACGCCCCCGCGCGACCCCGGCGCGTTGACGACGAGCGCGCCCTTCGCGTCCCTCCGCGTGACGCCGACGAGTCCGCGGCTCAGCGCCGCGGCCGGCGCATGCGGCTCCCCCGCCCGGCGCATCGCGTCCTCGAGCCCGGCGATGCGGGTGACGAGGAGCGGCTCGGTCGCCTCCGGAGTGACGTCGCGCGGCGCGAGTCCCGTGCCGCCGGTCGTGACGATCAGCTTGGCGCCCGACGCCACCGAGCGGCCGATCGCGAGGCGGATCTCCTGGACCTCGTCGGGCACGCACTCGAGCTCGGCGTCGACGCCGAAATCCGCGAGCAGCGCCACGGCGAGCGGGCCCGACAGGTCCTCGGCCTCACCGCGCGAGCAGCGATCCGACACGGTGAGAACGACGCCGGGAATACGCTCCGTCGGCGCCGCGGCGTTCGGCTGCGCGAGCATCAGTGCCTCGCGGCCCCGCGCCTGCGCACGGGGATCCCGGCGGCGCTCACTCGATAGTCGACGCCCTCGCCCGGCTCCGCGGCGTGCGCGGCCCTGCGGCTCCTCCGCTTCGGGATCGACGAGGTCGCGGCCGGCGCCTTCTCAGGGGACGAAGACGGAGCAGCGGGCTCGACGACGGCCTCAGACTCTCCGACGGGCGGCGCGTCGACGGAGGTCGGTTTCTCGGCGAGGAGCGCGGCGGGCGCCGCCGTTTCAGAGGCGGGCGCCGCCGGAGCGTCGGCCCTTGCGCCCGATTCGGCGTCGAGTCCGGAAGACACGACCGCGTTCTTCGGCGCGGGCGGCGGGGGGACGGCGGCGGTCGCGAGGGCGACCGGCGCCTGCGCGCGAGCGGTGCGGGCGGGTGCCGGCGCGCCGGCGCCCGCGGTGCGCCCATCGGAGGAGGGAGTCTCAGACTCCGACTCGGCGGGGTTCGCCGCCCCGGCCTCGTCGATCCAGGAGGACACACGCTCGAAGGTCGGTGCGACGACCGGCTCGGCGGCGAGCGCGGCCCGGCCCGTCGGTTCGGCGGTGGTCTCGCGGCGCGATTCGAAGAAGGCGCGGAGCTGGACGGTCGCCTCGGTGCCGAGAACGCCGCCGATCACCTCGACGCGGTGATTGAGGCGCGAATCGTGGAGAACGTCGCGCAGCGAGCCCGCGGCGCCCGCCTTCGGATCCCATGCGCCGAAGACGACGCGGTCGACACGAGCGGCGATCGCCGCCCCCGCGCACATCGTGCACGGCTCGAGCGTGACGACGAGCGTGCAGCCGACGAGGTTCCACCGATGAAGGGTCCGGCCTGCCTCGCGCAGGGCGACGATCTCGGCGTGACCGCAGGGGTCGTGGTCCGCCTCGCGAGTATTCCAGCCCTTGCCGACGATCCTCCCGAGGGAATCGATGACGACGGCGCCGACGGGAACGTCGCCCGACTCGCGCGCGCGGTTGGCGTAGAACAGCGCGCGGCTCATCGCCTCGCGGTACCGATCCATGGGAGTCACGGGGTCAAGACTACCGGCCCGGCCGCGCCCGCAGGAGGGCCGCCGGGCACGATCAGGGACTTCCCAGGGGCGGACGGAAGGCCCGCCAGGAGGGCGCTGCGGGGGTCCCGTGGGCCCGCCCCGGCGCGGTAGCCTTGGACCATGCGCCTCCATGTTGCGGACCATCCGCTGATCAGCCACAAGCTCACCGTCCTCCGCGATCGCGAGACCCCGTCCGCGACCTTCCGCCAGCTCGTCGACGAGCTCGTCACCCTCCTCGCCTACGAGGCGACCCGCCACGTCTCGGTCACCGAGCGCGCGATCAACACGCCCGTCGCCCCGACCATCGGCCGCAAGCTCTCCGAGCCGCGCCCGATCGTCGTCCCCGTGCTCCGCGCGGGCCTCGGCATGCTCGAGGGCATGACCCGCCTCCTCCCGACCGCAGAGGTCGGCTTCCTCGGCATGCGCCGCGACGAGGACACCCTCGAGATCGAGACCTACGCGAACCGCCTCCCCGACGACCTCTCCGGCCGCCAGTGCTTCATCCTCGACCCGATGCTCGCGACCGGTCACACGATGGTCGCCGCGGCGAACTACCTCTTCGAGCGCGGCGCCAAGGACGTCACCTGCGTGTGCCTCCTCGCCGCCCCCGAGGGCCTCGCCGAACTCGAGAAGTTCGTCGGCGATCGCGCCGACGTGTCGGTGGTCGTGGCCGCCGTCGACGACCACCTCAACGAGAAGTCGTACATCGTCCCCGGCCTCGGCGACGCGGGCGACCGCCTCTACGGCATCGTCGACTGACTCCGTCGTTCTCGCTTCGGGCCCGTCCTCGTTCACGAGGGCGGGCCCGCGGCTCATTCCCGGGGAGTTCATCATCACTCTCCTGCGTCGCGCCGCGCACGCGAGCGAGCGTGCGCGGGGCCGCTCGCGGCACCGTCGTCGTGTGAGTCTTGCCGCAGGTGGGAGCCTGGATCTCAACTCTGTTCAACGATTCACATATGCTTCAAAACATGAAGCTCATTCAGACCGATCCCGCACGCAGGAACTACCGCATCGCCGCTCTCGTCGGCATCATCGGCGGCTTCGTCTCCGCCATCGTGAAGTTCGGCTGGGAGGTCCCGCTCCCGCCGCGCACCCCCGAGCGCAACGCGACGAACCCGCCGCAGGCCCTCCTCGAGCTCTTCGGCGTCAACCCCGATCTCACCCACGCGACCTACACCTTCAACGGGAACACCGGCCTCCCGTGGATGTCCTTCCTCATCCACTTCGGCTTCTCGATCGGCGTCGCGGTCGTCTACTGCATCATCGCCGAGCGCTTCCCCCAGGTGAAGCTCTGGCAGGGCGCACTCTTCGGCATCGCCGTCTGGATAGGCTTCCACGTGATCTTCATGCCGCTCATCGGCATCGTCCCCGCCCCGTGGGATCAGCCGTGGCAGGAGCACTTCTCCGAGATCTTCGGCCACATCATCTGGATGTGGGTGATCGAAGTCTTCCGACGCGACATGCGCAACCGCCTCACCAAGCAGCCCGACCCCGAGTTCGCCCTCGAGTCCCGCGCCGCCTGACCAAGGTTTCCCCGGGCCCGTCCTCGTTCACGAGGGCGGGCCCGCGGCTTGTAAGGGGAGGCGACTCGGTCGGCGGGTCCGATCCGGGGGCGGTCCTTCTCCTCCGCGCTTGCGCCACCCTCGTCCGCTCAGCCGACCCGGCCGCTCAGCCGACCTCGGCGGGGCGGGACGGATCGGTGATCCAGTCGCTCCACGAGCCCGCGTAGAGGGCCGGGTCCTCGAGCGCGCCGCTTGCCTCGGCGGCGAGGATCGCATGGCACGCCTGGATGCCGGAGCCGCAGTAGATGCCGACCTTCCTCGCGTCGGTCGCGCCGACGGCCGCGAATCGCTCGGCGAGGATCTCCGCCGGGAGGAACCGCCCGCCCTCATCGACGAGGTCGAGCGCGGGCAACGAGCGAGCACCGGGGATGTGGCCGGCGACGGGGTCGATCGTCTCGTCCTCGCCGCGGAATCGGTTCGCGGGCCGCGCGTCGAGCAGAACTCCGTCCGCCGCGAGGGCCGCCGCGCCCTCGGCGTCGATGAGTCGGCGATGTCCGACATCCGCTGTGAAGTCACCTTCTTCCAGTGCGGCCTCGCCCTCGTCGATCGGATTTCCGGCATCGCGCCAGACCGACCAGCCGCCGTCGAGGACGCGGACGTCCTCGTGCCCGGCCCAGCGGAGGAGCCACCAGGCGCGCGACGCGGCGATCGAGCGCCAGTCGTCGTAAACGACGACGGGTCGGCCCTTGGAGACTCCCGCGGCGCGCATCGCGGCCGCGAAGACCTCGGGGTCGGGAAGCGGGTGGCGGCCGGTCGCACCCGGGAGGTGGGGCGCGGCGAGCGCGCGGTCCATCGCGACGTAGGCGGCGCCGGGGATGTGCCCGGCGAGGTACTCGGCGTGCCCGTCGACGCTGGAGCCGGGGCCCGGATACCGGACGTCGAGGAGGACGGGGCGGTTCGCGGGATCGCCCGCGAGGAGGGCGGCGAGCTCATCGACGTCGACGAGCGGGGAGATCCTGGAGCTCATGGGCCCACACTACCCGGGCGGCGCTCGGCCGAACGGGCGAGCGCCGCCCAGCGCGGACCCGAGTGAGGAAGGAGGAGATCCCCTCGACGCACGAAGGTGATGCTCTCGGCGAAGGGCGGGTAATGCCGTCGGCGCGGGTCGGGTAATGCTTTCGGCGAATAGGGGAGGAAGAGCGAAGCGCTCAGGCGCGACACGAATAGCGGTGGGGCCCGCGCGGCGCGCGGGCCCCACCGGGAGTTCCCTCAGACTCGGCGGCCGAGAAATCGGCGCTCAGGAGCGACCTCGACCGAGCCGTGTCGAAGGCGATCGGACCGCCTGTCGAGTGGAGCGCTCGGCTCCGACTCGGCGACCAACGCCCGATCGACCGACGATCAGAACGCCGGGATGACCGAGCCGTCGGTCCAGGTGTCCTCGATGTACTTCTTCACCTGGTCGGAGTGGAGGAGCTTCTCGAGCTTCGCGATCGCATCGGCCTTGTCCGTGCCGGTCTTCCACACGAGGACGTTGACCGCGGGGTTGTCCTTCGGCGACTCGACGACGAGCGCGTCCTTGGCCTGCGAAAGGCCGCCCTCCTGGGCGAAGTTGCCGTTGATGACCGCGGCGTCGACGTCGTCGAGCGAGCGGACGAGCTGCGGGCCCTGGACCTCCTTGAAGGTGAAGTCCTTGAGGATCTTCACGTTGTTGACGTTCGCGTCCGAGCCGTCCGTCGGAAGCTCGACGAGGCCCTGATCGGCGAGAAGCTTGAGCGCGCGCGACTGGTTCGTGACGTCGTCGATGATGCCGATCGTCGCGCCCGCCGGGAGCTCGTCGAGCGACTTGATCTTGTTCGAGTAGACGGCGAGCGGCTCGAGGTGGACGCCCTCGCCGGCGGTGAAGTCGTAACCGTTCTCCTGCTCCTGCTGCTCGAGGTAGGGGACGGTCTGGAAGTAGTTCGCGTCGAGCGAGCCGTCGTTGAGGGCCGAGTTCGGCTGCACGTAGTCCGTGTACTCGACGATCTTGAGGTCGAGGCCCGCATCGGCCGCGAGGTTGTCCTCGATGTACTGGAGGATCTTCGCGTGCGGCGAGGGCGAGGCGCCGACCGTCAGGGTGACGGTCTCGGCGGAGGAGCCCGAAGCGGCCGAATCGGAGGAGCTCGACGAGCTCGAGCCGGAGCAGGCGGAAAGGCCGAGGGCGAGGACGGCGGCCGCGGATGCGGCCACGAGCGTGCGGATGGAGCGCATGAGGATCTCTTTTCTGTGTCGACCTCCGATCAGGAGGGCCACCGCGGAGCGGCCGCGACCTCGTCGATCGGGGGAAATCTGCCGGCGGAGCGAATCCGCGCGAAGGGGGATGGAATTCGGGAGGGTGTGCTGGGCTCTGTCATCACCCGGCCGGTGGTCGCCTCAGCGGTGGTCCACCAGCCGGCTGCACATGTCGCCGATCATCTGAACGGCCTGGACGATGAGGATGATCGCGACGACGGTGGAGATCATGACGTCGTCCTCGAACCGGTTGTACCCGTAGTTGATGGCCATCTGGCCGAGGCCGCCGCCGCCGACCGCGCCCGCCATCGCCGAGTAGCCGATGAGGGTGATCGCGAGCGTCGTGATCGATTGGATGAGCATCGGGGCCGCCTCGCGGACCTGGACGCCCCAGCGGATCTGGCGGTTGGAGGCGCCCATCATCTGCGCCGCCTCGATCTTGCCGCCGTCGACCGCGAGAATGTTCGACTCGACGAGGCGCGCGAAGTAGGGGACGGACAGGAGGACGAGGGGGACGACCGTCGCCTGCCAGCCGAGGGACGTGCCGACGATGAGGCGCGTCACCGGGATGAGGACGACGATGCCGATGATGAAAGGGAAAGAGCGGATGACGTTGACGATCGTCGACGTCGTCTCGTAGACGGGCCGATTCGGCGTGAGCCCGTTCTTCGCGGTCTGCACGAGGAGGAGGCCGAGCGGCACGCCGAGGAGGACCGTGAGCAGGGTGGAGAAGCTCATCATGAGGAGCGTCTCGCCGATCGCGGGGAGGAACTGCTTCGTCAGCGCCGGGTTGTCGAGCCACTTCGGGTCGTTGACGCCCGCGGGGACGAGGGCGGCCGCGCGCAGGGCCGCGGCGGACAGGGCGGGGAGAACGGCGGTCACAGCGACCTCACCTCCGCGTAGATGCCGTCGTCGCGCAGACGGCCGATGATCTGCTGGGCGTGGTAGCTCGGCACCGAGAGGGCGAGCCTGCCGACCTGCGTCGTCCCGATCGACTCGAAGGTGCCGGCCGTGACGTCGGCGCCCATCGACGCCGCGAGATTGAGGACGGTCGCGCCCGTGGGGACGCCCGGGTGCGAGGTGAAGATGACGTCGAGAAGCGTCGCGTCCTCGCGCAGGTCCGCGTCGTCGACCGCGGGGGCGGGGACGAGTTCGCGGGCGAGGGGACTCGTCGCGTCGGCGACGACCTCGGCGACCGTGCCCGTCTGGACGACGCGGCCGCGGCCGAGGAGTGTGACGGAGTCGCAGATCTCGCGGACGACCGCCATCTCGTGGGTGATGACGAGGACGGTGACGCCCTCGGACTCGCGGATCGAGCGGATGAGCTCGAGGATCTGGCGGGTCGACTCGGTGTCGAGCGCGGAGGTCGGCTCGTCGCAGAGGAGGACGCCCGGGTTGTCGGCGAGCGCGCGGGCGATGCCGACGCGCTGGCGCTGGCCGCCGGACAGCTGCGAGGGGTAGGAGTCGCCGCGGCCGGCGAGGCCGACGAGGGCGAGCAGCTCCTCGACGCGCGCCTTGACCTTCTCCTTCGGGACGCCTGCGAGCTTGAGCGGATAGCCGATGTTCTGGGCGGCGGTCCGCGAATCGAGGAGGTTCGCGGACTGGAACACCATGCCGATGGCGCGGCGGGCCTCGCGCAGCTCCTTGCCGCGCAGGCGGGCGAGGTCGAGGCCGTCGACGACGATCTCCCCGTCGGTCGGGTGCTCGAGGGCGGTGAGGCAGCGGATGAGGGTCGACTTCCCGGCGCCGGACTGGCCGACGATGCCGTGGATGGAGCCGCGCTCGACGTGGAGGGTCACGTCGTCGAGGGCGACGACTTCATTGCCGCCCTTGACGGTGTAGACCTTGCGGACTCCGCGAAGGTCGATCATGTGGTCCTCCGGATGATCGCTTCCCTGTGCCTGATGCTGGTTTCAGCATAGGTGGAGCCCCAAAGCGCCCCAAATCCGGTGTCACACAGCTCCACGATGCGGGACGGAACTTCCTGCGACCTGCGATTTCATGAGGTTGCGAATTGGTCTCGGCCCGGTCGCCGGCGCGCTCAGGGGAGGAGCGCGGCGACCCCGAGCCCGGCGAACAGGGCGACGAGGGCGCAGCCCCACACCCCGATGAGGAGGAGGATCGCGGCGCCCCGCCTGCCGGCGTGCCAGAGGTTCCAGCAGTCCATGACCGCGGTGGAGAAGGTCGTGAAGCCGCCGAGGAATCCGGTGGACACGACGAGCCTCCAGCCGGGCGCCGCGGCAAGGGCTCCGCCGAGGAGGCCGACGAGGAAGCAGCCGAGCACGTTGACGGTCGCGATGCCGAGGAGCGGCGGGACGGCGGGGGCCCTGTGAGCGCTCCCCGACTTCGAGCGCGTGGCGACGAACGCGACGATGCGCTCGCGCACCGCAAGGTCGAGGCGCCACCGCGAAAGCGCCCCGAGCGATCCGCCGAGGGCGAGGCCGAGCCAGGCGAGGACGCCGATCATCGGTCGGTCTCCTTCCCGTGGGGCCGGCCGGACCGGTCCTTCGCAGCTTCCGCATTCTCCTCGCTGCGGCGCTCAGCGGCGCCGCGGCTGCGGACGAGGAGCCAACCCGCGCCGGCGGCGGCGACCCCGATGACGAGGAGGAGCAAAGAGCCGGCGGCAGCGCCGAAGATCCCGAGGACGTCCGCCCGGCCCGCACGGTCGAGCATCGCCGTCCCGGTCGCGCCGATGAGCGTTCCGTAGGTCGTGAAGGCCCCGGCGAATCCCGTGGCCGCGAAGAGGCGCAGGCGGACGAGGCCGGGCGAGGGCGCCGCCCTGCGCGCGAGGATCGCCGACAGCGCGCCGAGGAAGAAGGCGCCGCCGAGATCGACGAGGACGGTCGACCACGCGACGAGGAGGAAGGAGGCGACGGGGCCCGACCAGGGCGCCGCTTGAGCGAGCGCGTCGAGTCCTCCGCGCGCGAGGGTGCCGAGCGCTCCGCCGAGAGCGACGAAGATCCAGTCGGGAATGTCGTGCGCGAGGCGTCGGCGCATCCTCGCAGGTGGCGGGCTGAGCGGGAAGCGGCTCTTGGATGCTGCGGTGGCGGACACGCGGTCAGTGTAAGGAGAAGCGAGAAGTGAGGAAGGAAGGGAGCGCTCGCACCAGAGAAATGGGAGCGTTGAGCACGGAAAATCGGGAGCGTTGAGATTGGAAAGTCGGCCGCGAGCCCGTCTCCGCCCGCAGAAACGCACACAGTTTCGACGTTTTCACGGTTCAGCCCGGGAATACCGCCGAAGAACCCGCAGGTCAAAGGCCTACGCGTTGTGTGGCGCACGGGAAACTGTGTGCGTTCTTGCGGGTTGGCGGCGAGTGAGCGCCGGATCACGAGCGAATCGGGAGCCGGTTCGTACACTGGGCCGGTGACCGACTCCCCCGACGTGGCGCCCGCGACTCCGCAAGCGCCCGTGCCGACCTCGTCCTCCGCGGCGCCCGCGGCCGTCCGCGCCGATGTCGCCGCCACGACGCCCGAAGCGGCGGGCGTCGGCCGCTTCGCGCCCTCGCCGACCGGGGACTTCCACGTCGGGAACCTGCGGACCGCCCTCCTTGCGTGGATCTGGGCGCGCCGCACGGGGCGCGCCTTCGTCCTGCGCCTCGAGGACATCGACCGCGTCCGCTCGGGCAGCGCCGACCGCCAGCTCGCCGACCTCGAGGCGATCGGCGTCGAATGGGACGGCGCCCCGCTCGTCCAGTCGACGCGCTACGGCGCCCACGCCGACGCCCTGCGGAACCTCGATGAGAGGGGCCTCGTCTTCGAGTGCTACTGCTCGCGCCGCGACATCCGCGAGGCGGGGTCGGCCCCCCACGTCCCGCCGGGCCACTACCCGGGCACCTGCCTCGACCTCACCGACGCGGAGCGGGAGCTGCGCCGCACCGCCGTCGCGCGCGAGCACCGCTCCCCCGCCGTCCGACTGCGCGCGCCCGCCGCGACCTGGACCGTTCACGACGAGCTCCACGGCGAGTTCACCGGCCCGGTCGACCACTTCGTCGTGCGGCGAGCCGACGGGGCGCCCGCCTACAACCTCGCGGCGGTCGTCGACGATGGCTTCCAGGGCATCGACCAGGTCGTGCGCGGCGACGACCTCCTCGGGCAGGCGCCCGCACAGGCGGCGCTCGCGACCCTCCTCGGCATCCCGGTCCCGACCTACGTCCACGTGCCGCTCGCGCTCGCGCCGACCGGCGCCCGGCTCGCCAAGCGCGACGGCGCGGTGACGCTCGCCGATCTGCGGGCGCTCGGCTGGGAGACCGCGGACGTCGTCGAGTGGATCGGCCGCTCCCTCGGCGTCGAGAGCGCCTCGACGGGCGCCGACCTCCTCGACGCGCTCGACCTGCCGGCCCTGCGCGCCCTCCCCCTCGATCCGTGGATCGTCGAGCCGCCGACCGACCGCCCGTCGCGCACCCGCTGACCCGGAACGCGCAGCGCCCCTTCCTCTCCGATCGACGAGGGCGCGGCCGGTGCCCCGAGAGCGGGGAAAGGAGATCCCCTCGACGGACGAAGGTGATGCTTTCGACGCGGGAATCCGGGAGAGGGCCGGGCTCTGGCAGACTGGGCGCATGGACGTCTTCCAGAAGCTCTTCGGGTACAAGGAGCCGACCCTCATCGTCGCGGAGTCGGACTCGTGGACGGAGCTGCCCGCCTCCGATGAGCTCGACCGGGCGATCGCGAAGCGCGCGAAGAAGGAGAAGTGGGCCGAGCCCGCGGGAGAGGCGCACAAGTTCCACTGCCTCGTCCAGCTCGTCGGCGCGTTCTCCTCCGGATCGCTCGAGGTCGACAGCCTCGGCTCGCGGATCGCGATCATCGATCACGAGACCGGGGCGGAGACCATCGAACGGATGCGCGCGGACAACGGCGTGCGCACGACGGCGGTGAAGGCTCTGGCGACACGTGACGACGGTGGGCGTTGGAGGGTGAGCGTCAATATCTGACGGCGCGGTCGGCGTCGATCGCGGGAGTGGGATTATAGGATAAAATGTGTTGGTCGGGTCTAGTCCCAGTCGGTGCGGTAGGGGCTGTGGTGGTGGAGTTCGTGCCAGGCGATGGCGTCTCCCCATTGGGGGATGATGCCGGCGGCGGGGTGGTCGCGTGAGGCCTGTTNTTATAGGATAAAATGTGTTGGTCGGGTCTAGTCCCAGTCGGTGCGGTAGGGGCTGTGGTGGTGGAGTTCGTGCCAGGCGATGGCGTCTCCCCATTGGGGGATGATGCCGGCGGCGGGGTGGTCGCGTGAGGCCTGTTGCCAGGCCTGTTCGATCTGGGTGTCGGTGGGCATGACTTTCAGGATCTGAGCGGCCGGCAAGGGGCGTTCCGTGTGCATGTAGCACCACCAGAAGATCGCCTTGATCCTGCGCGTGAGCCGCATCCCCCGGTGGTCGCGCAGCATTTGGCGCAGGGGCGCGTTCGTGGCTCCTTCGATCTGGTTGTTCATCGCCGGCATCGCCTGCCCCCAGGTGGGGTCGCAGAACGTGAACAACACGCCCCTCGCCAGTAGCCGGTTCAGGCTGTTACGGGCGCGCACGAGCCGCTCATGCGTGTACTCCCACCCGCCATCGTCTCTGGGCGTCTTCTCGGCGAGGAACACCTCCCACCGCTCACACCACCCCCTGTAGTCCTCCACCCACGCCTCGGCCTGCGAAATGTCGGTGACGCGAATGAGCTGCTTGCCCAGGGCGTACAGCTCTTTGGACGCAGGCAGCTTCGGACGGGTCGTTGTCGCTTCCTTCACCTTCGAAAACGCGTGAAACGTGCACCGCTGCACCCGCGAATCCGGCCAGATCTTCTTACGCGCCTTCTCGAACCCGCTCCCCCCATCGGTGACCACCAGCTCCGGAGGGGCGATCCTGCTCATGAGGGCCTCCCAGGCGCGCGAGTTCTCCGTCCTGGCCACATGACCTGCCCACCACATGCTCACGCGTCTGGGCGATCACCACGACCGCCTTGCGGCCCAGATGAATCCCGTCGACGAACACGACCTCGTGCACCTCATCGACCACGGGAGCGAAAGGCCAGACCTCCCACAGGTGCTGGCACCGCCGCCGAAACGACCTCCCGCCCCCAGGCATATCCGCCTGACGGGCCCCGCTGAGCAACCAGGAAAGGAACTCGCCCAGGTGCTTGGCCGACGCGTCAATCTCATTCAGACCGGTGACATTGCAGGCCGTACACCTCCACCGCTGCCGTCCAGCTGACGTCTTCCCATGACGCGTCATCCGACCACCACACACAGGGCACGAAGCAGTATTCACCCCGAGAGGCAAACACACCCAACTAAAACCCGGACTTTCCCGCACCACAGAGCCGAAAAACCCCGATCAGACCAACAGATTCTGTCCACCCTCATAGTTGGCCGCCACCAACTAAAACCCAGACTTTCCCGCACCAGCACAACGAAAAGTCCCAGTCAGACCAACACGAGGTGTCCTTTAACCCCGGGAGTGCCCGTCCGAATCCGAGGGACGGCGAGAACCCCCCAGAAAAACGCAGAACCCCGACCGGTGGATCGCACCGAGCGGGGCCGCTGCGCGCCCGAAGGGACTCGAACCCCCAACCTTCTGATCCGTAGTCAGATGCTCTATCCATTGAGCTACGGGCGCATCGCCGTTTGGCTGACGCCAACTGTACGCGGTCCCCCGCCGCGAACACAAACCGACGCATGGGGCTTCCATCACACGAGGTCGAAGGACCTGCCCGGGCCCCGACCTCGTACGAATTGAGAGGCGCCGCGCGAGCGCGCGGACGGCGGAGGCGTCAGTACATCGCCGCGGGGATCGAGTGCTCGTCGATGAGGGCGAGCTCGTCGGCGCTGAAGTCGAGCCGATCGAGCGCGCCGACCGAATCGCGCAGCTGCCTGGCCGAGGACGCGCCGACGAGAACCGTCGTCACCCGCTCGTCGCGCAGGGGCCAGGCGAGCGCCATCTGCGCGAGGGTCTGTCCCCGGTCCTTCGCGAGCGCGTCGAGGGCGCGCAGGTGCCCGATGCGCTCGTCGGTGAGGACGTCCGGGGAGAGGTAGCGCTGCTCGGTGACGCGCGAACCCGCCGGGAAGCGGTCCTCGCCGAGGTACTTCGAGGTGAGGAGCCCCTGGGCGAGCGGGCTGAAGACCGCCATGCCGAGCCCGAGCTCGCCGCAGACGTCGAGCAGCCCGTTCTCCACGTGCCGGTCGAGCATCGAGTAGCGCGGCTGGTGGATGACGAGGGGGAGGCGGATCTCGCGGGCGAGCTCGACGGCCCGGCGCGTCTGCTCCGGGTCGTAGGAGGAGATGCCGACGTAGAGGGCCTTGCCGGAGCGGACCGCCTGATCGAGGGCGCCGATCGTCTCTTCGAGCGGGGTCGTCGGATCGAATCGGTGCGAGTAGAAGATGTCGACGTAGTCAAGGCCCATGCGCGACAGCGACTGGTCGAGCGAGGAGAGGATGTACTTCCTCCCGCCGCCGCCCGCACCGTAGGGGCCGGCCCACATGTCGTACCCGGCCTTCGAGACGATCACCATCTCATCGCGGTACGTCCTGAAGTCGTGGGCGAGGTGGCGCCCGAAGTTCGCCTCGGCGCTCCCGTAGGGGACGCCGTAGTTGTTCGCGAGGTCGAACTGCGTGATCCCGAGGTCGAAGGCCGTCCGCAGGATCTCGCGCTGCGACGCCATCGAGTGGTCATCCCCGAAGTTGTGCCACAGGCCGAGGCTGATCATCGGCAGGTCGAGCCCGGACCTCCCGCACCGCCGGTAGCGGGCGCCGGGGGCCTCGTACCGGCCGGGGTCGGCGCTCCAGCGGGCGTCGAACTGCTGCGGGGCGATCGGCTCGCCGAGGTCGGCGCGGTTGCTCGTCATGGGTCCTCCATCGGACTGCTCCCGGCGCCCGTCCCCCGCGCTCGGCCCACTTCTCATCGACGAGGGCGGGGCGGCGCGCCGGACCAGGGGGACCGGAATGGCGGTGAAACTGAGGATCCTCCACGCACCCGGCAGCGCACCCTTATCCTTGCTGCCTTCCGGCCCTGGGGAGGTTCGGATGATACCGTCACGTGGAGGATCGGGCTCCAGTCTACACGGTGCCGACGCGCCCCGCCGAACCGCTTGCATGACGCCGACTCTGCCCCGCCCCTCCCGGAAGGTCATCCGCCTGCCCTCGTCCACAGGCGACCTCGATGGGCCCGGAGACGATGCGACGGCGACGTAGGATCGAGCGTATGGCCGAAGTTACCGAGTATCAGTGGGCTGCAGTTCGCAGAATCTCACAGGACCACCACGACTCGACTTTGTCCCTGCGGAGGCTCGGGCCGATCATGCCCTCACGAGTCGATGCCGGTGCGCATTCCGAATGCGTCGCCAACATCGTCAAGGAACTCGCGTCCTCGATCGCGAGTTTATCTGCCTACGTGGAGACGATCGGCGACCGCGTTGACCAAACTCTGACGAACATGCAGACCATGGAAGATGTTCTCGCCGCCGAATTCACGAGATTCGCGAACGGAGGTGACAGCAGTGTCTGATGCATTCGACACAACGATTCCCGGCATTCCGGCGGATCTCTATGAGGCGAGCGCCTGGTTCGCGGACTGCTTCAACTCTTTGGATGAAGTGCAGGATTGCCTTGTTCATGCAGCAAACATTCGCGAAGCTGCGTGGCAGGGCGCGGCCTCCGATGCCTACTACGCGGTCTCCGGCGGCTTGTCCACGCTCATCCTTGATGATCCAAGCGCGACTGAGGGAAGGCTCCGATATCCTGCAGACGTACGGCGACCAGCTGTGTCGAGCTCAAAGAGACATGGCGGAGATTCTCGATGAGGCCAAGGTCGGAGGCCTCGTGACCAACGGCCCTTTCATCCAGCATCCATTCCTCACTGTCGACCCGGCCCAGTATGCCGATCCATCCTTCGCCGGAAAGGTCGAACTCGCCGAACGCCGGGCGATTCTCTATGAGCACCTGGAATCCGAGGCTGAGAACGCGGCCAATGAGCTGGAGACTTGGGTGGCGGAGTACGTCATACCCTTTGAGAACAAGATCATGGCGATCGATCTCAACGGTCTGCTCAGCGATCTGGCACAGAATCTCGGCATCGCCGCTGTGGAGGTCTCCGGCGGCACTCTGATCGCGAACGCAGAATCGCTGAGCAGCGAGGCTGCAAGCCTGGCTAATCGGGCAGACAGCGCAGCGGAGCTCAGCCCCCTGAAGGACATCGGTTTCCCTTCGCGCAAGGCGCAGAGCCTTTCGCGAGCCGCTGGAGCGCACCTCGCATCCTCCCAGCTCTCACACGTCTTGGGCAAGGGCCTTGGTGGGCTGAGCTCGCTCGGGGATGTCATCGTGACTGCGAAGAACATCTGGACATCGGACAACTCTTCAGCAGAGGTCGTCGAGGCGGGTTGCGGGTCTCTAGCGACTGCTGCAACCGCCTTTCTCGGGAGTGGCCCGGGACTTGCCATTGGAGTGGGTGTCGCATCCGCGATTGGCGGAGAGTACCTGTACAGGGGCATTACTCCATTGGAAACCCAAGAGGAGTTCGATGATGTCATTGAACGTGTACGGGACACAATCGATGACACGGTCGACGGGATCATTCACGACTACTGAACCGCCCCGACTTGGGCATTGGGAGTACTCTTCATGATGCGCCGCGCTTGGCCCTGCTCGGAAGCCGGTCGACTGAGGCTCGTCGACTTCTCCGCAGCACTCTTCATTGGGCTCGTGATCCTCGCGCTGTGGCTCAGCATTCGGCCACCACTCACGCACCCGTTCACGCATTGGCTTCTGGCGATGCTTGCGTTGTCCGTGACTCACATGCTTCGAGAGGCCATTGTGAGATTCCAGGAACGACGAGCATCGAGGAGATGGTCCTCAACGACCACCTGCTCCGTCTTAAAGGGAGGACCACTGCGCTTCTTCGGGGACTGCCTCGTCGCCGTGTCCTTGTTGCTCGCAGCTATAACTCTTCTCCTCTTCGGGATAAGTCTTCTCAGAATCGGAGGATTCCGATGGCCTCTGATGGCGGCCGGCATGGCCCTCCTCGTGTTCGCCTCCATCGATCTCGTCAAACTTGCCGTCTGGCATGGCGTCCATCCGCGTATCGAGGTCGACCCCGAATGCATCCGGGTCGTCAGCACGGACGGCCATCCCTGGATGGCACGCTGGGAGGATCAGCCCTCTGCCAACGAGAGTCTTAGAGGCAACCGAATCGCACTCACCGACAGGAACCATCCCTACCAACGCACCTCGATGAACGGCGTTCCCGTCACACACGCCTACCTCCAAAACCTCCTCGACTACTTCCGCGAACACCCGGCGGACACCGCCGACCTCGGCACCCCCGAAGGCCTCGATATCCTTAAGCGCATCACCAGCTGATCAATTCCGAGGTCGCGACCTGTCGCGCAGGAAGCACTGGACGACCGGGTTCCACAGCCGAAGGGCGGGCGTCGCGGGGCAGAAGGAAGCGGGGCGGGTCAGCAGGACTCTCGCGGGACGAGGCGCGCGGGCAGGAGGACCGGCTTCCCGTCCCAGGTCCCGGCGTCGATCTCCTGGACCATGCGCGCAGCGGCGGCGCCGAGCAGCTCGGCGGAGTTCTCGATCGTCGTCAGCCCCGGGACGAACTCGCCGGCCGCGCGGATCGCGTCGAAGCCGATGATCTTGACATCCTTCGGGACGCGGATTCCGCGCGTCTTCCACACGCGCATCGCGGCGAGCGCCATCGGGTCGGAGGAGGCGAAGACGCCGTCGACGGCGCCCGCCTCGATCTGCGGGGTGAGCTCCTCGGCGGAGGTCTCGCCGGACGCCGGGGTGAACCGGCCCTCGACCTCGACGGGAACGATCCCCTCGGTCGCGAGGACCTCCCGGAAGCCGACGAGTCGATCGACGGCAGCGACCATGTCGAGAGGGCCGGTGATGATCGCCGGATGACGGATCCCGGCCTCGAGCATCCGCCTCGCCGCGATCCGCCCGCCCTCGACGTTGTCCACGTCGACCCAGCAGGCGGGCGGATCGTCGATGAAGGGGCGGCCGATGAAGACGACCGGGATCGGCGCCGACAGGTAGGCGTCGATCTGCTCGGGGATCTTGTGGTGGGACACGATGATCGCGCCGTCGACGCGGCCGTCGCGCAGGAACCTCGCCGCCCGCTTCGAGCCGTTCGCGCTGTCGGCGAAGGCGGTGACGAGCTGGATGTCCTCCTTCTCGAGCGCCCGCGAGATCGAGATCGCGATGCGCGCGAAGAACGGGTCGTTGAAGACGAGGAGGTCCGGCTCGGGGATCATCAGCGCGATCGTGTCCGTCCGGTGCGTGACGAGCATCCGGGCCGCGGAGTTCGGGACGTACCCGAGCTCCTTCACCGCGCGCTTCACGGCCTCGATCTTCACGTCGCCGACGCCCGGATCGCCCCTCACGACGCGCGAAGCGGTGGCTCGCGAGACGCCGGCGGCGGCCGCGACGTCCTCGAGCGTGATGTTCCCGGTCTTGCGGCTCACCGCCGTCGCCTCCCCGCTAGTCCACGTCCAGTGCGTTGTTCTTCATGACGTCCCGGTACCAGAGCGCCGAAGCCTTCGGCGTTCGCTGCTGAGAATCGTAATCGACGCGGACGATGCCGAATCGCTTCGTGTACCCGTGGGCCCACTCGAAGTTGTCGAGGAGCGACCACTCGAGGTATCCGGCCACGTTCGCGCCCTCGGCGATGGCCGCGTGGACCGCCGCGAGGTGGTCGCGGACGTAGAGCAGACGGTCGCCCGAGTCGTCGACGTACCCCGTCTCATCCGGGACGTCGTCGTAGGCGGCGCCGTTCTCCGTGACGACGAGCGGAATGCCCGCCGGTCCCGTGAACTCGCGGTCGAGCCGGGTGAGGAGGATCCGCAGGTCGTCGGGCCCGACCTCCCAGTCCATGGACGTGCGGGGCAGCCCGCGCGACACCCAGCGGACGCGCTCGCTCCCGACGTTCGGGGATCGACGAGGACGCCCCTGGGCGTTGAACGAGACGAGCGGCGAACGATCAGCCGGATCGGGCGCCGACACGTCGGCGACGACGTCCTCCGGGTAGGCGCCCCGGAAGATCGGGTCGAGGAACAGGCGGCTCGCCGTGCCGTCGATGCGCCGGGCGGCGGCGACGGCCTCGTCCGGGTCGGTGTGGCTCAGGGCGCGCTCACCGCCCGCGTAGGAGAGGAGCGAGGAGCACCACGGCTCATTGAGAGTCGTCCACACGTCGACCCGGTCGCCAAGGCGCTCGTAATACGCGAGGCCCTCCTCGTTGAGTGTCCTCCCGTCGGGCATGACGCGCGCCCAGGAGACCGAGAACCGGAAGGTCCCGACCGACAGCTCCTTCCTGAGGGCGACGTCCTCGTCGATCCGGTGGTACGAATCGCACGCCACGTCGATGTTCGAGCCGTCGACGATCGCGCCGGGCTCGCGGGCGAAGACGTCCCAGATGGAGTCTCCCTTCCCGCCCTCGCGGCCGGCGACGGCGAACAGAACGAGCAGCGGGAGCGTCGCGTCGACGACGCCCACCATGATGAGCTCGTAGGGCAGCGCCTCGCGGATGTACTGCGTCATCCAGAACACCCCGAACGCCGAGACCATGCCCGGCACGATGACCGAGATCAGCTCACCGCCAGAAACCGCCGGGGCGCCGAGGGGATCTCCCTCGCGCACCGACGGGCCTAGAGTGCGAGCCCTTCGACGATCTCGGCGCCGGGGAGGGCCGCGAGCAGCTCGCCCGTGACAAAGAGCTTCGAGCGACGCAGGCCCGAGCCGATGCACGACCAGCCCTGCGCGCAGCGCGCGTCGACGAGGAGCCGCCACGAATCCGGCACGCCGACCGGCGTGATCCCGCCGTACTCCATGCCGGAGGCCTCGACCGCCCGATCCTGCGCCCAGAAGGACGCCTTGCGAACGTCGAGCAGTTTCTTCACCGCGTGATTGACGTCGACGTTCGTCGTCGCGCGGATGACGCAGGCGGCGATCCGCTCCTCCCCGGCGCGCTTGCCCGCGACGAGGATGCAGTTCGACGACAGCGCGAGGTCCATGCCGAAGGCCTCGGTCATCGCCTCGGTATCGGCGAGGTCGGGGTCGATCTCCACGACGAAAGCGGATTCTGCGAGCTCCGGCCGCGCTTCGACAAGAGCGACGAGGGCGGAGGCGACGGGCTCGGCGAGGAGGTCGACTCGATCGGGCGCGCGCGTCGGGTGAAGGCTTCCAATTCCGGGGATCTGCGGGGTCGTCATGGTCGCACGCTATCGGCGCTGCGCGGCAGGGGCGCGACGAGGCCGCCTGGCGGGCACGCGTGACGTCGTGAAGACCCCAAGCGGCCTCTTCACCGCTCTGAGGAGATCCCCTCGACGCGGCAAGGTGATGCTCTCGGTGAAGGACGGGTAATGCCGTCGGCGGGGGATGGGTAATGCCGTCGGAGGGGGAGGGATGATGCTCTCGGCGAGAGGGCGGGAAGCGAGCCGCGTCCGCGGGGCGGGACCTTCTCCTCTTCCCCTCGCCGGCGCCCGGCCCCGGCCTCGTGCACCTTTGCGCGCGGGGGCGAAATCCCCACGGAAGTGCGCGCTCGCAGGGACTTCCGGACCTCGAAGCGCCCGCGAGCGCCGCCATAGTGTGAGACCACCCACAGGAAAGGTGCAGACATGGGTGGCACGGACAACGCGGTCGTCGACGGACTCATGACCGGCGCGGTGGAGGCCCTCCGCGAATTCTCGACCTTCGACCAGGAGCGCGTCGACGCCATCGTCGAAGCCGCCGCCAGGCGCGCGCGCGACGCGCACGCCGTCCTCGCCAGGGCGGCGGTCGACGAGACCGGGCGCGGCAACTTCGAGGACAAGACGGTGAAGAACGTCTTTGCCTCCCAGTACGTCGCCGACCACATGAAGGGCATGAAGACCGTCGGCGTCATCAGCGAGGACGACTTCGCCGGAATGGTCGAGATCGCCGAGCCCGTCGGCGTCGTCGCCGCCGTCACCCCCGTCACGAACCCCACCTCGACGGTGATCTTCAAGTCCCTCATCTGCCTGAAGACCCGCAACCCCGTCGTATTCGCCTTCCACCCCTCCGCCCAGTCCTGCTCCGCGCTCGCCGCGAAGATCGTCTACGAGGCCGCGCTCGAGGCGGGCGCCCCGAAGAACTGCATCCAGTGGATCGAGGAGCCGTCGATGGAGAACACGACGGCGCTCATGAACCACCCCTCGACCTCGGTGATCCTCGCGACCGGCGGCAACGCGATGGTCCGGGCGGCCTACTCGTGCGGGCGCCCCGCCCTCGGCGTCGGCGCCGGCAACGTCCCCGCGTACATCCACCGTTCCGCCGACGTCAAGGGCGCCGTCTACTCGGTCGTCGCGTCGAAGTCCTTCGACAACGGCGTGATCTGCGCGTCCGAGCAGGCCGTCATCCTCGACGACGAGATCCGCGAGCAGGCGCTCGCCGAGTTCGCCGCTCTCGGCGGGTACCTCCTGAGCGCCGAGGAGAAGAAGAAGATCGAGCAGCTCCTCTTCGGCGCGAACGCCTTCACCGAGGAGGCCCGCTCCGCGAAGCTCAACCCGCGCATCGTCGGCCACTCCGCGGTCGACATCGCCGCACAGGCCGGCGTCGACGTCCCCGCGGGCACAGCGATCCTCCTCGCCGAATGCTCGGAAGTCTCCTACGACGAGCCGCTCACCCGCGAGAAGCTCAGCCCGGTGCTCGCAGTGCTCTCCGCCTCCTCGGACGAGGAGGGCATCGCGCTCGCCGCGGCGATGGTCGAACAGGACGGCCTCGGCCACACCGCCGGCATCCACGCCCGCGACCGCGAGGTCATCGGCCGTTTCGCCCATGCCGTCAAGGCGATCCGCGTCGTCGAGAACGCCCCGACCTCGCAGGGCGCGATCGGCGGCATCTACAACTCGCTCATCCCCTCGCTCACGCTGGGCTGCGGCTCCTACGGGCACAACTCCGTATCGAACAACGTGTCCGCCGTCAACCTCATCAACATCAAGCACGTGGCGAGGAGGAATCCCGTGATCCGCCCGTTCCGAGTCCCCGCCCAGATCTTCTCCGGCTCCGGATCGATCCGCCGGCTCGGCGCCATGGAGTTCACGAACGTCACCGTCCTCACCGACGCCGACACGATCGGGAGGGGGATCCTCGACCAGGTCCTCAAGCTCGTGTACACGCGCAATCGCGCGGTGTCGGTCCAGATCGTCGACGACGTGCCCGCGCGGTTGAGCGTCGACTACCTGCGCGACAAGATCACCGAGGTCGCCGCCTTCCGCCCGCAGAACATCATCGCGGTGGGCCGCCGCCCGGTGATCAACGCGGCGAAGTTCGTGCGCCTCGGCGTCGCCCGCCCGGACATCGACATGGCCGACGTCGTCGCCGAGAACGTCGCCCTCCCCGAGGTCGTCGAGCGCCCCCAGCTCGTCTGCATCTCGACGGTGAACGGCGGCCAGGCGGCGGTCGCCCCGAAGGCCGGGTTCTTCGATCCGCGGATCAACATGACCCGCGTCATCACCTCGCCCTCGTTCCTCCCGTCCGCCGTCATCATCGACCCGGACCTGCCGGTGTGGGACAAGCAGGCGGCGGTCCTGCGCGGCTTCCAGACGATCACGCAGGCGACCGAGGCCTACTTCTCCGTCGACGCCTCCGACTTCACGGACGCGCTCGCCGTCCACGGACTCGAGATCGCGTACCGGGCGATGCCCGCGGTGATCTCCGAGGACGAGGGCGCCCCCGAATACGAGTCAGCGTCCGCCGCGATCGTCTCGGCCTCCTGCCTGGTCTCGACGGCCCTGGGGAACACCTCGCTGGGCCTGGGCGAATCCCTCGCGGAGGCCGTCCACGTCACCTACGGCGTCAACCGCCGCTCGGTCCGGCCGATCGTCATGCCGAACGTCGTCCGTTTCAACGCGCGGGCGCCGCGCCGCTTCGTCACCTCGCCGAACTACGACTTCCTCAAGGTCCCCGCCCAGTGCGCGGCGCTCGCCCGCCAGCTCGGGATCGCGGTGAAGGGGAAGGACGAGGCCGGGGCGGTGGAGTCCTACGCGTCGGCGCTCGAGGAGCTGCGGACCCGTTCGGGCGTCGCGGCGACCCTGGCGAAGCTCGGGATCTCGAGGAAGGCGTTCGACAAGGGCCTCGACGCGGCTGCCGAGTACGCCTTCGATCACGCCTCGCGCGGTGGCAACCCGCAGACCGCGAAGATCGCCGACATCCGCTCGATCCTGCGCGCCTGCTTCGACGGGGTCGTCTGGACCGGCGCCGAGGAGGCCTGAGGCCCGGGGGTGGGACCCGGCTTCCGGGTCCCACCCCCAAACACGCGTTTGGCGGCTTTGTCAGCGTTTGGCGGCGATAATCGGCGGATTTTCCGCCGCCAAACGTCAGGAAACCCGCCAAACACCGAGCGCACCGCCCATATGCACCACTTCGCGCCAGATGTGCTGAAGGAGATCCCCTCGACGCGCGAAGGTGATGCTTTCGACGAGGGGCGGTGAATGCGAAGCCCCCGGCTCGACGAGCCGGGGGCTTTTCCGCGGAGGATGGGGGATTCGAACCCCCGAGGGCTTGCACCCAACACGCTTTCCAAGCGTGCGCCATAGGCCACTAGGCGAATCCTCCAGGACGCGCTTCGAGCGCGCCCGATCATCCTAAGCGCTCGGCCGCTCGGAACGCCAACCGCGACTCGTTCTCGACATCATGGCGTTGCTCACGAGTCGACCGCCGAGTCGCTCCCGCTCATCGAGGCGGGAGCCCCGACCTCGTCACTTGCGATAGCGGGCGACGAAGTTCGCGGCGACGCGGCCGGCCTGATGATGGGCCTCGCCCTCACGGCCGATGATCACGAGGTAGTCGATGTCGTCCGTCCCCGGATATCCGGCGTCCTCCCAGCGCTCGAGCGCCTGGCGGATCGCGTCGGAGTCGAGTTCCGGATTGAACTGCGTCGCGTAGAAGTCCGGGGCCAGGCGCATGATCTGCACCGGGCAGGTGATCGACTTGCCGAGGACGACCGCCCCCTCGGGCACGTCCTCCGTCGCCTCGTGGTGGTTGACGTAGGTGAGGAAGGAGCGGGGGAAGCCCTCGAGGAGCGGGTCCTCGGCCCCCTCCTGGGTGAGGAGGATCTCCGTCAACTGCGGCTCCTCCGCCCACTTCGTCGTCACCCGGCCGCCCATGAGGAGCGTCGCAACCTCGGTGCCGTAGCCGGTCGTCAGGCACGGGGTTCCGGCTTCGACGATCTCCCCGAGGATCCGCCGCAGCTCTCCCTCCGCGCGCTTCTGAGTCGGCGTCTTGAACGCGTCCGGCGTGGTCGTGCCGTACGGGGAGCCCGCGACGATGATCCCGTCGTAGGCCCGCACGTCGATGTCCGGCAGACCGAGCATGTCGAGCCGGACCTGTTCGAGTTCATGCTCGGCGAGGCCGGTCGCCTTGAGGAAGGAGCGATGCTCGGCCGCGATCGCCTCGTCCTCGGGACGCGTGGAGACCAAGAGGAACGATGTCATACACCAACCCTAGGTAAAGAATCGCAAAGGGTCGACCCAGTTCCACCCTGTGAATCCCGCTCCTCGGGACGCGCGGCCCCGCCCTCGTCGATCGTCCGCGGCGCGAGGGAAGGGCAAGGGCCGAAGGGCCCGGATCGGCGGGACGGCCTTCAGGCTCGGGGCACTCGCTTCGTCGGATGCCGACGATCCTCCCCTCTCCACCACGGCATCCACGAGGCGTACCCGTTCGTGGGAGAAGTCGGAGAGTCCGGCTCGAAGCCGAGCTCCTCGGGCGTCTGAGGAATGCCGTCGACGAGGAAGTACTTGTCGGCGTCGTCGCAGTGCTCCCGAACGATCTCGCGGAACTCGCCAAGCTCGCAGTAGAGCACCCCGGTGATCGGATTCCTCTTGAAGACGAGGATCTTGTACAGCCAATAGCCGAACAGCGCGACATTCGCGACGAGGGCCGCCGCCGAGCAGGCGATGTTCGCGCGCGGATCCATCGTCGCGAAGTTGAAGAGATCCGACGGCGGAACGAGCAGTTCCGGCAACAGAGTGTTCATGGAGATCCAGAAGACGAGCGTGAAGCACCGGAACCAGATCCACTGCCCCTTCGCCCAGGTGAAGGCCGGGATCGTGCAGGCGAGCAGGAGGGCGAGAGTGCAGTACCACGTGTAATCGGCGAGCGAGTTGTAGAGGAAGGCGTGATTCCAGAGGTCGTAGGCGATGACCCACGGCCACACCATGTCCACCCAGATGAGGCCACGAACCTTCTGCTTTCCGGGCGACGTCGCGATGATCTTGCCGAGCCCCGTGATCGTGATGATGTTGAGCAGGCCGGCGGCGGCCGACATGAGGTTCCAGACTCCGCCGATCGTCCGAAAACCCGTCGCCGGATCGATTCCCACATGCCGCGCGGCGAGATTCGCCGCCACCGCCTCGTACCACGCCTGCGAATGAAGTTCAGCAGTGACCCCGCGAGCCTCGGGCAGCCCGGCGATCATGTCGATCGAGTGGGTCGCGTTCACCGACTTCAGACACTGCCAGTCGGCCCCGCAGGCGTAGTAGGCATCGGCGTTCGCGTAGATCGCAAGATCGCGGATGTTCGCCTCCATGATGTTGACCGCGAGACCGATCCACAGGGCGACGCCCAGCCAGATCGCATACTTGTGCGCCTTGACGGGATTGCGCTTCGCATAGACGAGGACGACGCCCGTCATCGTCGCAGTGAGGATCATGATCGCGTACTTGCCGAAGGGGAACCATCCGACCATCGGGGTACCGTGAATCCACGCGTACGGCATGAGGGCGATGCCCCCGACGGTCCACACCGCGAAGATCGTCCAGTTCCACCGGCGGTTGATCTCCGCTACGAGCATTTGCGCGATGAGCACCGCGAACCAGAGAAGGTAGACCTTCGGAGTTCCGACCTCCCAGAGGAAAAGCGAATGCACGATGCAACCTTTCAAACCGCCACTGAGCTGGATTCGGAGTACTACCCTAATTCTCCGCAACCCATTAGGTGCGAGATTCGTCACAGTCGCTGATCGCGCTCACCCGCGCGGTGCACCCCAACATCGTCGACAGCGTCCCCACCCGGGACCGACGCCCCTCGCCCAAGCCTCAAGGAGGAGGACTCATGGCACGGACTGCTTCGCGCGCCCACCCCCTGCGCACGATCGGACTCGCCGGCACAACGGCACTCCTGGGCGGCATGTACGCCTTCAGCCAACTGAGCGGCAAGGCGACGAAGGAGGAGCAGGCCTGGCGATACCCCGGCGACGATCTCATCGACGCGAACTACGACAATGGCTACTCGTCGACCTACGCGATCACCATCAACGCCCCCGCCTTCGCCGTCTGGCGTCTGTTCAAGCAGATCGGCGCCGAGAAGTCCGGGTCGTTCTCCTCGGAGTTCCTCGAGCGCACCTTCGCGCGCCTGCCCTTCTTCAACTCCTACGAGATCCAGGAGGAGTTCCAGCAGCCCGACTCGATGATGCCCGGTGACATCGCCGCCTTCGACTTCCACGGAATGTCGATGGAATGGGCCGACATCGTTCCCGGAAAGTACATGGTCCAGTGGGTCGACACGAAGAATCCGCCGAAGGCCCCGGGGTCCTATGCATTCCGCTTCCCAGGAATGACCCACTTCGCCGCCGCATGGTGCTTCTACGTCGTTCCGCTCGAGGGCGGACGCACGCGCCTCATCAATCACTGGCGCATCGGATACGAACCCGCATCGGCCGCCATGACCGCGCTCAACTGGGTGAACATCGAATTCATCGGCGGATGCATGACGCACCTGCAGAACCTCTACGTCAAGCGGGTACTCGAGTTCGAGAAGAAGCAACACCTGACTGGCCGGTTCATGCGGGGCATGCTGGGCGGCCGATTCTTCCCCACGGGCACGCCCGCCGGCCGCTACGACGGAACGCCCCTCTTCGAGGACACGTACACCCAGTGGTTCCGCTACGGTCGCTCGGCCCCCGCGGTCGCGGAGATCCGCCCGCCCGTCACCGACGATCCATCATGGCCCCCGATCGGCCCCGGAACGCCTTGGGAGGACGAGGTCGACGCCTCCTACTTCGACGGATGGAGCGAACCGAAGTTCTCCTGGGATGAGCAGATCCGCCAGAAGAAGGAACGGACCTACCTTCCCGATTGGGGGAAGGAGCGGAAGTGAACTCCATCGTCCCCCCCGACTATCCGACCCTTTTCCTCTTCGAGAGAGGAGAGTGGTGGGACTACGCGATGCTTGTCCTCGTCATCGCCGCCCTCGCGGCGGTCGCGTGGCTCGCCCAGCGGAACATGTGGGTCGTCCTCGCCGTCTTCATCCTCATCCCCGTCTCCCTGTCGATCTTCTGGTGGCCGACGTCGACCGCGGGAACGAATTCGGCTGGATGGTTCCCGATCGTCAAGCAATACTCAGCGCTCGCCGGTTCCCTGTGCCTCGTCGCCCTCCAAGTGTTCCCCCGACTGCGGTACAACCGGTGGTACCTCCTCATTCCGCCGGTCATCCTCGCCACGAACATCGCCGAAGCCGTCATCCGCGACTTCCAGTGCTTCGGCATCCACGGGATCGATCCCGCGCAGGGCATGGTGACGTGGGGAGGCCCGTGGAATCTTCTCAACGGCATGGCGGGAATTCTCAACCTTCTCGCGATCTCCGGGTGGATCGGCATCTTCGTGTCGAAGGGCAAGGAGCGCGCCCTGGTCTGGGGAGATCTCACTATCGGATGGATCGTCGCCTACGACTTGTGGAACTTCGCCTACGTGTACAACTGCTTGGCCGATCGCGCTTGGTACTCGGGCGTCGCGCTTCTCGCGTCGTGCACGATTCCGGCGTTCCTCAAGTTCGGGCGCGGAGCGTGGATCCAGTACAGGGCGTACACGCTGACGTTCTGGTCGGCGGCGGTCCTCACATTCCCGCATTTCATGCAGGACTCGATGTTCGCGCATCGGAGCGCGCACAATCCGGTCGCGATGCTCCTCATCTCGATAGCGGCCCTCGCCGCGAACGCCTGGGTGTTCGGCCGCCATGTTCGGGCGATCGTCCTCAAGCGGCGCAATCCCCTCACGCAGGAGGTGCACGTCGACGAGCCGACGTACACGTCATGGGTGCGCGATCTCGCGAGCCCGGAGGACCAGGACCGGATCGCCGCACGAATGGGGACGACGGCGGAGGAGGCGGGCTTCCGAATTCGCTGAGCCGCTCTCCGAAAGTCGGACGGCATGCTCCGGCCTTCGGAGGTGGGCGTTGCGCGTCGGCGGAGTTCATCGGCCGGGGCCGGGGGCTCTGCCCCCGGCCCCGGCCGATTCAGCGCCGATCCTCCGCCCAGAGGCTCTCAGGAATCGCAGCCGGGAAGAAGTCGGCGCCCTGGACGATCGAGTCGAGCCTGTCGAGGATGTCGTCGAGGGCGAGGCGGATCCCTCCCTGGACAACGGCATCCGCTCCGAGGGTCGACACGACGACTTCGGGGGCGAAAGGGCAGAGGCGATCGATCGCTTCACTCAAGCGCGGGAGGAAGAGGTCGGCGTCGGCCGAGTACTGTCCGCCGACGACGAGGCACTGGGGGGCGAGGGCGAGGATCATCGCGGCGGCCCCCAGGGCGAGGACCTCGGCGTATTCGTCGAGGGCGCTCAGGGCGCGCGAATCCGATCGGCGTGCGGCGAGGATGAGGTCCTCCCTCGTCAGACTCGCCCCGTCGTAGAGGGCGTCGGCGAAGATCTCCTCCTCGAGTTCGCGCCAGCGGAGCTGGGGGAGCTCGCCGATGAGGCCGGCCGCTCCGAAGAGGCCCTCGTGGACACGGTGGTTGATGACCGAGGCCGCGCCGGTGCGTTTGCCCGCGAGGATGTAGACGACGTCGTCGAAGGCCGCGGCGGCCCCCCTCCAGGATTCTCCGCGCGCACCGAGGGCGCAGTCCCCGGCGCTGCGCACGCGGGTGCCGAGGGCGTCGCTGAATTCTTCGTCGAGGCGGACGCCCTTCCAGCCGGGCATCCCCTCTCCGCCGAAGTAGGCGACGACGCCCTCGTGGACGACACCGGGGGAGGCGAGGGTGCACGTCCACACGGGCAGGTCCCGGTTCTTCGCGAGGACCCTGCGGCCGAGGTCGATGGAAGCGTCGAGGCGGTCCCTCGCGATCAGGTCTTCGGCGAGTTCGATCCTCTCGGAGGCGAGGATCGCGCCAGAGAGATCGGCGGTCATGGAGGTGGCGTGGTGGGCGCCGATGTCGATGGAGAGGACCTGGCCGAGGGCGGAGTGGAGGCCGATGTGCGCGGCAGGCCTTCCGAGTCTCGGGGCGGCCGGGGTGACGGCGACTTCCTCGAGCCATCCGAGTTCGACGAGGTCGAAGACGATGGCCTCGGCGGCGACGCGCGTGACGCCGGTGGCGCCGGCGATGTCGGCGAGCGTGCGGGGACCGTCGATGCAGGTCTTCAGGGCCGCGGACATGTTGGCCCTGCGCTGGATCCGTCGCGGTGCTCTCATAGTCGCCTCCTCCTGGACTTGCCTTAATTAAGAAACTTACGTTATATTTGAGAGGATTTCACAGCGAATGAGGATTCAACGATGAACCACTCGACAGCACCGTCGACTTCCACACTCCGGACACCCGGGGCCTCCTCTCGCGCGTGCCGCACGACACTCACCGCCTTTTTCTTCCTGGCACCCGCCCTCGTCGGCTTCCTCGTCTTCTACCTCGTGCCGATGGTCAAGGGACTGCAGATCTCACTCACCGACTGGGACCTCATCACGGCACCCGAATTCGTCGGGCTCGACAACTACACGAAACTCCTCGCCGACGAGAACTTCGGCCACAGTCTAGCGATCACCGCCGTCTACGTGATCGTCAACATCACCACCCAGACGGCCGCCGGACTCGCCATCGCCGTCCTCATGCAGCGGATCAGCCACTCCACCCTGATCCGCTCCCTCCTCCTCGTCCCCTGGCTGGTCCCGAACGTCACCATCGCCGTCATCACGCTCTTCATCCTCGACCCCAACGTCGGTCTCCTCAATCACGGACTCGAACTCCTCGGGACGGAGCCCATCGCCTTCTACGGCGACCCCAACATCGCGATCCTCACCGTCGCCCTCGTCAACTCCTGGCGGAACATGGGCTACACCGCCCTGCTGATCTTCGCCGGAATGCAGACCATCCCCCAGATGGTCTACGAAGCCGCAGCCCTCGACGGGGCCTCGGCCGCCCGCACCTTCTTCCGGATCACACTGCCCCTGACCCGGCCGATCCTCGTCATGGTCGTCATCGTCTCGATGATCGGATCCTTCCAAATCTTCGACACCGTCGCAGTCGCCACCAAGGGCGGGCCGATCGGCTCCACCAGAGTCATCTACTTCTACATCTACCAAAAGGCCTTCGAACAGGGGCAGATGGGCTACGCCGCCGCCATGTCCGTCATCCTCCTCCTCATCATCCTCATCATGACACTTGTCCAACTGCGCTTCTCCCGCGCGGAGCAATCGGATCTCGGGTGACGCCATGAATTCCACCGGTCGAATCGAACGCATCATCGGATGGGCCCTCATGGCCCTCCTCCTCGCCATCACACTCATCCCCTTCGCCTGGGCGATCCGCACGGCCCTCATCCCCAATGCCGACGTCTTCAACGGCGACTACTCACCGATCCCCCAGCGCCTCACCGACGTCAACTTCCGCAGGGTCCTCGGCCTCGTCTCCCTCGAAGAGGACATCGCCGCCGGAGGAACCGGCGCGAAGATGTACTTCTGGCTCTACCTGAGGAACTCCTTCATCTTCACCGGGATCCTCGTCCTCGGGCAGGTCGTCACATCGACGATGGCCGCCTACGCCTTCGCTCGCCTGCGCTTCCCCGGACGCGACCTCATTTTCGGAATCCTTCTCACCGGCATGATGATCCCGCCGATCTTCATCGTCCTGCCGAACTTCGTCCTCATCAAGGACCTCGGGCTCCTCAACAGCTTCGCCGGCCTCCTCGCCCCCTACGTCCTCGTCAGCCCCTTCGCGATCTTCTTCCTCCGGCAGTTCATGCTCGGGCTCCCCAAAGAAGTCGAAGAAGCGGCCATGCTCGACGGCGCAGGCTCATGGACGACCTTCAGAAAAGTCATCGTGCCCATGACCTCGGCACCCATCACGACCGTCGCGATCATCCAGGCCGTCTTCGCCTGGAACGAATACCTCTGGCCCCAACTCGTCGGCCAGCACCACACGGTCCGCCTCCTCAACGTCGCCCTGGCCGCCTTTCAGCAGAGCTCCCCCTCCACCCGCCCCGACTGGACCGGCCTCATGGCCGCAGCCACCCTCCAGACGATCCCGATGTTCCTCATCCTCATCGTCCTCGGACGCAAGCTCGTGTCCTCCATCAGCCTCACCGCAGCCAAGTAATCCATCCCCGCGCACCCCGCGCACTTCTCGAAGGAGAGAACACAATGAGACGCCACCTCGCATTCCTCGCAGCAGCGGGGCTCATGGCAGGAGCCCTCGCCGCCTGCACCCCCGCCGAGCTCACCGAGAACGGCTCCGAGTCCTCAGCCGACTCCACCGGGATCACCTACTCCCTCTGGGACCCGAACCAGCAGACCGCCTACCAGAAGTGCGCCGACGCCTTCGAGAAGGAGAGCGGCATCCGCGTCACCATCGACCAGAAGGGCTGGGACGACTACTGGAAGAACCTCACCGTCGGCATCAACTCCGGAACCGCCCCCGACGTCATCACCAACCACGTCGCCCACTACCCCGAGCTCGCCTCCAAGGGCGTCCTCACCGACCTCAAGCCGATGATCGAGAAGGACGGAATCGACCTGTCCCAGTACACCGGCGACCTCGCCTCCCTGTGGGACTACGACGGCAAGACCTTCGGCATCCCCCAGGACTGGGACACCATCGCCCTCGTCTACAACGTCAAGGACGTCACCGACGCGGGTCTGAGCGCCGCCGACCTCGCCGACCTCGACTGGAACCCGCAGGACGGCGGTTCCTTCGGAAAACTCGTCGCCCGCCTGACGATCGACGAGAACGGAGTGAGGGGCGACGAGCCCGGATTCGACAAGACGAAGGTCGCCACCTACGGATGGGGCCTCGAGACCGGCGGCGGAGTCGTCGGCCAGGGCCCCTGGTCGTGGCTCGCCCTGTCCAACGGATTCACCTACCTCGACAAGAACCCCTTCGGCACCCACTACAACCTCGACGACCCGAAGCTCGCCGAGGCACTCACCTGGTGGCAGAAGCAGATCAACGCCGGATACGTCACCCCCGTCGAGAAGGCCGGCAACCTCGGCCTTCAGCCGATGATGGAGCAGAACAAGGCCGCCCTCGTGCCCGACGGCTCCTGGAGGATCAACACCTGGTCCCAGTCCAAGGCTCAGCAGTTCGCCTTCGCTCCGCTGCCCAGGGGCCCCGAAGGCCGCAAGACGATCATCAACGGGCTCGCCCCCTCGATCACCGCGACCTCGAAGCATCAGGACGCGGCCTGGCAGTGGGTCAAGTACCTCACCTCCGAGAAGTGCCAGACCGTGATCGCCGCAGAAGCCGTCGTCTTCCCCTCGATCACCGCACAGTCCGAGGCCGCGGCGGCGGCCCACAAGACGTCCGGAGTCGACGTCTCCGCCTTCCTCGACATCGCGAAGGACCCGACGGCCCTCTCCTACTACCCGATCACCTTCAAGGCGGACGAGATCAACACCGAGGCCGACCTCGTCATCGAGAAGATCGAGCGAGGCGAGGCCGACCCGACGAGCGCCCTCGCCGAGTTGTCCGCCAAGGTCAACGCCCTGCTGAGCGAGTGATCCGAGATGATGACTCCGACTCCTCTCGAGCTCCTCGTCACCCGCGAGGATTCCGCTTGGCGACTCATCGGCGCCCCCTCGGGCACCCGAGCCCTCGGAGGAGCCGGGGTCGTCGTCGAGGCCCCGCGCCTGAACATCACCCACACGGCGGCCCCCGACGCCCAGATCTACCGCCACGGCTGGACCTCCTGGTCTCCGACCGCGTGGTGGCGCCTCGACCGGGAGCCCTGGCGCGTCTGGGGCAATCCCGAGCGCACGGCGACCGCCGAGGACGCCGCGACCGACACCGCCGAGCGGCACCGCTCCTACCTCCTCGGCGCGATCGCCGTGCCGGGCGCCGCCAGCGAGGAGCCCCTCTATCTCCTCGTCGGCGCCCTGGGCGGGGCGAGCGGCCGCATCGACCTCCTCCCCGGCAGGATCGAGGCGCGCCCCCTGGACTCCGAGGATCCCGGCCCCGGGCGCTGGTGGATCGGGCTCGGCCCCGAGGATGAGGTCTTCGCCTCGTGGACGCGCGCCCTCGAAGGCTCGCTCTGCGAGGCGGGACGCCTGCTGCCCCGCCGAGAGGAGCCGGGTCCCGTGTGGTCCTCCTGGTACTCCTGGTTCGAGGAGGTGAGCGCCTCGGCGATCGACGCGGAGATCGGGCCCGCGCAGCGCTCCGGATACGCCGTCCTCCAGATCGACGACGGATGGGAGCGGGGCATCGGCGATTGGGAGGCGAACGACGACTTCCCCGAGGGGATGGGGGCGATCGCCGCGCGGATCCGCGACGCGGGCATGACCCCGGGCCTGTGGATCGCCCCCTTCATCGCCTCAGCCGAATCGCGCATCGCGCTCGACCACCCCGAGTACTTCGTCTCCGACGAGGCGGGAGCGCCCGCGATCGCCGGATACAACTGGGGGGCTCCCTACTACGCGCTCGACTGCACCCGTCCCGAGGCCCTCGATTGGGTGCGCGAGACGGTGTCCCGCATCGTCTCGTGGGGGTACGGCTACCTCAAGCTCGACTTCCTCAACGCCGCCGCGATCCCCGGTTCACGGCATCACCGCCTCGGGCGGGAGGAGGCCTACAGGATCGGCCTGCACGCCCTGCGGGAGTCGGTCCCCGAGTGCTACATCATGGCGTCGGGAGCGGTCATCGCCCCCTCCATCGGGATCGTCGACGGGATGCGGGTCGGTCCCGACACCGCTCCCTACTGGGACAATACGGAGCGCAAGAAGGACCCGAGCGGCCCGGGCGTGCGCAACGCCCTGCGCAACTCACTCGCCCGCTTCTGGCTCTCCGCCCTCACCGACATCGATCCGGACGTGGCGATCTGCCGGACCCACGGTTCCCTGCTCAGCGAGGAGGCCTGCCAGATCACCCGCGATATCGCCCTGGCGACCGGCGTCGTCGGCTGCTCCGACCCGGACGCCTGGCTCACCGAGCCCGAAAGGGAACGAGTCGCCGAACTCTGCGCCTCGGCGCGCCGGGGCGCGCGGGTCGAACGCCTCTCGCGCTACCGCTTCTCCATCGATTCGCGCCTCGTCGATTTCGAGCCGTGGATCTCTCCGAGAGTCAGGATGAGCGACCGGATCCTCGCGAAGTAGCCCCTTCCGCTCGCCCCTCCCGCTCCGCCGTGCGCCCGTAGCGCTGGGGGCGGGCGGGATGCGGTGCTCGTCTCAGAAGACCGAAGGGCCTCCTACGCCGTGCGGCGCTCCCGGTATCCTGAGGTTCCGACCGGTGAAACGGCCAAGCCCATCAGGCACTGCCCATCGACTGATCGGAGAGCTCACTCATGAGCGACACCCCTCGCGGCTTCTTCCGCTGGACCCTTCACGGCGACGGAACGACGATCACCCCCGGCGAGGTCGTCGCCGCCGGCGAGCGTCTGTCCTGGCCGCGCACCGTCGGAATCGGCGCGCAGCACGTCGTCGCAATGTTCGGCGCGACATTCCTCGTCCCCCTCCTCACCGGCTTCCCACCGGCGACGACGCTCTTCTTCAGCGCCGTCGGCACGCTCCTCTTCTTCCTCATCACCGCCGGGCGCCTCCCCTCCTACCTCGGCTCTTCGTTCGCGCTCATCGCGCCGATCGTCGCCGTCTCCGACAAGCTCGGCATGCAGTACGCGCAGGGCGGCATCATCGCCACCGGCGCGACCCTCGCCGTCGTCGGCCTCATCGTCCACTTCGCAGGCGTCCGCTGGATCGACGCCCTCATGCCCCCGGTCGTCACCGGCGCGATCGTCGCCCTCATCGGCCTCAACCTCGCGCCGGCCGCGTGGAACAACGTGAAGACCGCGCCGCTCACGGCCGTCATCACGATCGTCTCGATCTGCCTCATCACCGTCCTCTTCAAGGGCATCATCGGCCGCCTCTCGATCCTCTTCGGCGTGCTCATCGGCTACGCCGCCGCGGTCGTCCAGCACCAGGTCGACTTCTCCGCCATCGAGAAGGCCGCCTGGTTCGGCCTCCCCCACTTCCAGGCGCCCGCTTTCGACCCCTCGACCCTCGGACTCTTCGTCCCGGTCGTCTTCGTCCTCGTCGCCGAGAACGTCGGCCACGTGAAGTCCGTGTCCGCCATGACCGGCGAGAACCTCGACGACGTCACCGGCCGCGCCCTCCTCGCCGACGGCCTCTCGACGATCCTCGCCGGCTCGGGCGGCGGCTCCGGTACGACGACCTACGCGGAGAACATCGGCGTCATGGCAGCGACCCGCGTCTATTCGACCGCCGCCTACGTCGTCGCCGCCGGCGTCGCCTTCGCGCTCTCGCTCCTCCCGAAGTTCGGCGCGATCATCGCGACGATTCCCGCCGGCGTCCTCGGCGGCGCGGGCACGGTCCTCTACGGCATGATCGGCATGCTCGGCGTCCGCATCTGGGTCCAGAACCGCGTCGACTTCTCCAACCCGGTCAACCTCAACACCGCGGCGGTCTCGCTCGTCGTCGCGATCGCGAACTTCACCTGGTCGCCCGGCGGGATGACCTTCGAGGGCATTGCCCTCGGCACGGCCGCCGCCCTCGCGATCTACCACTCGATGAAGTGGATCTCGAAGATGCGCGGCACGAACCTCGAGCAGGCCTCGCCGGCCTCGGCGCCCGCGGGCACCGAACTCGAGTCCGAGGCCTACGCCACGCGCCACAAGGCGACGCCGCCGCAGGCCTGAGCGTGAACTCGGCCCCTCGGTGGGGCCCGCCCAGCGCCTGAGCCCAGCACCTCAGTGGAGGGGTTGGCGACACATGGAGGGGTTACACCCCCTCCCGTTGTCGTCAACCCCTCCACTCGCATGTGAGTGGGCGTACGAGGGTGTGAAGCGGGGCATTCAGACCCGCATGGCCTCAGTGCCCGCGCATTGGCCCGCCCAGCACCTCGGTGGAGGGGTTGGCGACACATGGAGGGGTTACACCTCCTCCGATTGTCGTCAACCCCTCCAATTGCGTGCGGGGGCGCACGGACGCGGGCGCGAGGCACTGCGAGGGCCCGGGGGCGCACAGGGCGCTCGGCACGGTCACCACCCCTTCACACATCATATGTTGATATGTAATCTATTGACATGACATCAGCGCCCGTCCTCCCGATCCGCCACGGCGAAGTCCTCGACTCCCTCGTCGGCGCCGAGATCGCCGTGTGGAACCGCCTCGAGCACGCCCTGTGGGAGATCCCCGACTCCGCGACCCTCGGACGCCTCCTCACGCTCCGCGCGATCGACGCCGCGGGCCCGCACGGCGCCCACGTCCACGAAATCGCCTCCACCCAGCGCATCACCGTCGGCGCCGCCTCGAGGCTCGTCGATCGGCTCGTCGCCGACGGCCTCGTCGATCGGCTCACGTGCCCGCAGGACCGCCGCGCCTCGTGCCTCGTCCTCACCGATGCGGGATCGGCGCGCATGACGACCGCCGCGGGCGGCGTCTCCGACGAGCTCTCGCGCCTCCTCTCCGGCTTCTCCGCCGCCGAAATCGACGCGCTCGTCCCGCTCCTGCGCCGCCTCATCGCCTCCGCCGAGGCCGCAGACGCCGCCCGCTCCCCCCGTCCCTCCGCCAATGGACGAGGCCGGGGCCGCCGCATGACACGGGCGGAAGCGGATCGGGCAGAAGGCTCGACGGATGCCGCGAGCGCAGTCGAAGGATCGGCGACCGACCCGACGTCCGATGGGACGCCAGCCGACCCCGCCCAGGCGGGGTCGGCGGCGCGCGGGCCCTCCACGGCATCGGCTGGATCGACGGGAGGCGCCCGATGAACGTACTGCACTCGTCGACCACCCCGCGAGCGGAGAGCGCTACGCGAGGGGCGAGCGCTCCTCGCGAGGCGAACGCCCTGCCCGCGGCCGGCGCCTCCCACCCGATGAGCGCGTTGCCCGAGTCGATGCGCGCGGTCGTCCTCGACGGCCCGGGCGCGCCCGAGGCCCTCCGGGTCAGCGAGCTCCCACTCCCCCTCCCCCGAGCCGGCGAGGCCCTCCTGCGCGTCGAGGCCTTTGGCATCAACCGCTCCGAGCGGTACTTCCGCACGGGACTCGCAGCCTCCGGCTCCTTCCCGCGCGTCCCCGGCATCGAGGCGACCGGCACCATCGCCGCCCGCGGCGACGGCGTCGACCTCGATGTCGGACAGAGGGCCGCGGCCCTCATGGGCGGCATGGGCCGCGAGTTCGACGGCGGCTACGCCGAGTACGTCCGCGTCCCCGCGGGCATCGTCGTCCCCTTCGGCTCCGACCTCCCGTGGGAGGTCCTCGGCGCCCTGCCCGAGATGATCCAGACCGCCTACGGCTCGCTCGCCGTCGGGGTCCGCCCGAAGCCGGGCGACCGGCTCCTCGTGCGCGGCGGGACCTCGTCGATCGGGCTCGCGCTCCTCGCGCTCGGGCGGCGCATGGGACTCGAGACGATCGCGACGACCCGATCAGTCGACCGACTCGACCTCCTGCACGAAGCGGGCGCCGCCCACGCCCTCGTCGATGACGGGAGCATCGCCGAGGAGGTGCGCGACCTCACCGGCGGCGGCGTCGAGGGCGCGGTCGAGCTCGTCGGAGCGCCGACGCTGCGCGACACCCTGCGGGCGACCAGGTCGGGCGGGACCGTGTGCTTCACGGGCATGCTCTCCGACGAGTGGATCCTCCCCGACTTCTACCCCATGGACTGGCTCCCCAACGGCGTGCGCCTCACCGCCTATTCCGGCGAGGCCGCGGACCTTCCGGCCGACGTCCTCCAAGGCCTCCTCGACGACCTCGCCTCGGGCGCCTGGGCCCCGCCACGCACGACCGTCTACACGGGGCTCGAGGCCGCGGCCGACGCCCACCGGGACATGGAGGAGGGCCGGGGCGTCGGCAAGAGGGTCGTCCGCGTCGTCCACTCCCCCTCGAATGGGTCCATCGTCTCCGACCTCGTCGATCGAGAGACGGCGCGACCCGCGGACGCCGCCGAACCCGGAGCGCACCCGCAGACGGCGGACGCCGCGGCGGAAGGAGCGCGCGCATGATCGTCTTCGACGACGTCTCCCACGTCTTCCCCAACGGGACCGTCGCCCTCGAGCACGTGTCCCTCGAGGTCGCCGCCCACACGACCACCGTCCTCCTCGGGACGTCCGGGTCCGGCAAGACGACGCTCATGCGGATGGTCAACCGGATGCTGAGCCCGACCTCGGGGCGCGTCCTCGTCCGCGGGCGCGACGTCGCCGAGGCCGACCCCGTCGCCCTGCGCCGCTCCATCGGGTACGTCCTCCAGGACGCCGGGCTCTTCGGGCACCGCACCGTCGTCGACAACATCGCGACCGTCCCGCGCCTCGAAGGGGCGACCCGACGCGCGTCGGCCGCCCGCGCGCTCGAGCTCATGGACCTCGTCGGACTCGACCGCTCGCTCGCGAAGCGCTACCCGGCCGAGCTCTCCGGCGGACAGCGCCAAAGGGTCGGCGTCGCCCGGGCGCTCGCCAACGAGGCCGACATCCTCCTCATGGACGAGCCCTTCGGAGCCCTCGACCCGATCGTCCGCGCCGACCTCCAGCGCGAACTGCGCGACCTGCGCGATCGCGTCGGGACGACGATCCTCTTCGTCACGCACGACCTCGACGAGGCCTTCATGCTCGGCGACCGCATCGCCGTCCTCGCCGCCGGCGGGCGCCTCGCCCAGGTCGGCACCGGGCCCGAACTCGTCGCGCATCCGGCCGACGACTTCGTCCGCTCCTTCGTCGGGACGTCCGCCGCGCGCCCCCTGCGCGAGACCACGACCCCGGGCGGCCGGCTCATCACGGACGAGGACGGGCGCCCCCTCGGGGTCCTCCCCTTCTCCGGGGCGCTCACCAAGGGCAGTGGCCCGGCGGCCTCCGCCTCTTCGGGTCGCGGCCCCGGCCTCGTCGATTCCTCCCCCATCGACGAGGACACGGCGCGATGACCTGGCTCCTCGGGAATCTCGACCTCCTCGCCGAGCTCACCGCCGCGCACCTCGCAATCGCGGCCCCGGCGATCCTCGTCGCCGTCGCCGCCTCGATCCCCATCGGCTGGGCGGCGAATCGGTCGCCGAAGTGGGGCGGGCCGCTGCTCACCGCACTGTCGCTCCTCTACGCGATCCCCTCGCTCCCCATGCTCATCGTCGTGCCCGTCGTCGTCGGGATCGCGCTGCGCTCCGGGCTCAACATGGTGATCGTCCTCGCGCTCTACGGGATCGCGGTCCTCGTCCGACAGGTCGCCGACGCCTTCGCCTCGCTGCCGCCCGCGGTCCTCGAGGCCGCCGACGCCGCCGGATTCTCCGCCCCGCGCCGATTCGCCTCCGTCGAACTGCCGCTCGCCCTGCCCGCGATCATCGCCGGAATCCGCGTCGTCGTCGTCTCGACCGTCTCCCTCGTCACCGTCGGGGCGTTCATCGGCGTCCGTTCGCTCGGCACGCTCTTCACCGACGGGTTCCAGCGCGGGCTCGTCTCCGAGGTCCTCACCGGACTCGGCGCCACCGTCGCGCTCGCGCTCGTCCTCGACGCGCTCGTCGTCCTCCTCGGCGCGGCCGCGACCCCGTGGACGAGGGCGGAGCGGCGCGCCGGATCCCGCGTCTCCCGCGCCCGCGCGCGCCTCGAGGCGGAGGTCGCCGCATGAACCTCCTGCTCGAAGCCCTCTCCTGGCTCGCCGCCCCCGCCCACTGGGCCGGGGCGTCGGGCGTGCCCGCGCGACTCGCCGAGCACCTCGGACTCACCGCCGCGGTCGTCGCCGCCGCGGTCCTCATCGCCCTCCCCCTCGGCGTCGCCATCGGCCACACCGGACGATTCCGATTCCTCATCACCGCGACCTCCGGGGCGGCGCGCGCGATCCCGACGCTCGGCGTCCTCACGCTCGCGGGACTGTGGCTCGGGATCGGGCTCAAGGCGCCGTTCCTCGCGCTCCTCGTCCTCGCCGTCCCGCCCATGCTCTCCGCGACCTACGCGGGCGTCGAATCCGCCGACGCGCGCACCGTCGACGCGGCGCGCGCCCTCGGGCTCACCGAGCTCCAGGTCGTCCGCGACGTCGAACTGCCCGCCGCCCTCCCCCTCGTCCTCGGGGGCCTGCGATCGACGACCCTCCAAGTTGTCGCCACCGCGACCCTCGCCGCCTACACCGCCGACGCCGGACTCGGCCGCTTCCTCTACATCGGCCTCAAGACCCGCGACTATGCCCAGATGATCGGGGGCGCGATCCTCGTCGTCGCCCTCGCACTCGTCCTCGACGCGCTGTGGGCGCTCGCCGGGCGCGCCGCGCGCCGACGCGGGGCGCCCGCGTGAGGCCCGGACCATTCCACCGACCGCACCGATTGAAAGGACCCGACATGACCCGGACTCCGAACGGCCGCCGACCCGCGCGGCGCACCGCGATCGCCCTCGTCGCTCTCGCATCCGCGAGCGCCCTCGCCGCCTGCGCGACCTCCTCCTCCCTCGAGGGGGTCGCCGACTCCGGCGCCTCCTCGTCCACGGCCTCCGCGCGGACGCTCGCCGTCGGCTCGCAGGACTACTACTCGAACGAGATCATCGCCGAGACCTACGCCCAGGCCCTCGAAGCGGCCGGCTACACCGTCGACCGGCAGTTCCGCATCGGACAGCGCGAGGTCTACATGCCCGAGATCCAGTCCGGCTCGATCGACGTGTTCCCCGAATACACGGGGAACCTCCTCCAGTACCTCGACTCGACCGCCACGGCGACGAAGGCCGAGGACGTCTACGCCGCGCTCACCAAGGCGATGCCCTCCGGCCTGCGCGTTCTCGACGCCGCCCCAGCGACCGACCAGGACACCTACGTCGTGACGAAGGAATTCGCCGACGCGCACTCGGCCTCGTCCATCGCCGACCTCAAGGGAGTCGAGGGGTTGGTGCTCGGCGGCAATTCCGAGCTCGAGACCCGCCACTACGGTCCGAAGGGCCTCGCCACCGTCTACGGGGTGAACGTCTCCTTCACACCCATCGAGGACTCGGGCGGCGCGCTCACCCTCAAGGCGCTGCGCGACGGATCCGTGCAGCTCGTCGACGTGTACTCGGCCGATCCGGCGTTCGCCTCCTCCGACCTCGTCACCCTCGCCGACCCGGAGGGGATGTTCCTCGCCTCGCAGGTCGTCCCGGTCGTCTCCTCGCGCGTCGACGCCGATGCGGCCGCGGTGATCAACACGGTCTCCGCCGCCCTCGACCCCGCCGACCTCGTCGAGATGAATCGGCAGTCGACGCAGGACGCCGCCTCGGCCTCGGCGATCGCGAAGAAGTGGCTCTCCGCGGAGGGAATCGTGAAGTAAGGGCGCTCCTCTTCTTCGTCGGTGGAGGGGTTGGCGACATGTGGAGGGGGTGCGACCCCTCCTATTGTCGTCAACCCCTCCATTCGTTCGTACGAAGCGCGGACGAGGACGGGCGCCGCGCCCCATTCGCCCCGATGACCTATCGGGGCCCGACAGACTGGACGGCGCCTCCGCACCACAAGTGGAGGGGTCGACGACACGTGGAGGAGGTGTAACCCCTCCGATCGTCGTCAACCCCTCCATTCGCGCGTCGAGAGCACGGTCAAGCACGGGGCGGGGTGCCCCATTCGCCCCGATGACCTATCGGGGCCCGACAGACTGGACGGCGCCTCCGCACCACAAGTGGAGGGGTCGACGACACGTGGAGGAGGTGTAACCCCTCCGATCGTCGTCAACCCCTCCATTCGCGCGTCGAGAGCACGGTCAAGCACGGGGCGGGGTGCCCCATTCGCCCCGATGACCTATCGGGGCCCGACAGACTGGACGGCGCCTCCGCACCACAAGTGGAGGGGTCGACGACACGTGGAGGAGGTGTAACCCCTCCGATCGTCGTCAACCCCTCCATTCGTTCGTGCGGAGCGCGGACGAGGGCGGGGCGGGGCCGAGCGGGGTGCCCCACTCGAACCACTGGCCCCGGCAGTCGGCTTGGACGGCAGCCGGTTCGGATAGCAGCCCGCGCGATCGGCCCAGCGAATCCACAAGTCCGCCCCGTCGCCTTCACCATCCACAGGCCGTTGCACCGCGACGAGCGGGTAGCGCGCGACCGGCCGAGACTGCCGACATGAGCATCCCCCACTGCGACATCATCCGTCTGACGGGTTCCCACGAGGATCGGGATCCGCGATTCGCGAGGCTCCGCCGCGGATTCGCGCTCGCCGTGCCCGACGGCGCCGAGAGCCTGCAGACATGGGAGGCGCAGAACCTCGTGGATCGAGCGAGGATCCACGCCCTCCACGATGCCCTCGCCGTCGACCCCGTCTTCGCGATGGAGTCGGTCCTCGTCCTCGAGGACATTCCGCAATGGCGAAGGAATCCCGACGTGCACCTGCGCGTTCCGACCAGGTACGCGACGAGCGCCCTGCCCGAGGTCATGATCGGTCCGCATCGCATCCCCGCGGCATCGGCGCGTCAGTGCCGCAGGTCGAGCGCAGCGCGAATCGAGCGCTCGCCCGAAGGCATCGCGCATGACGACCTCCCGCACAGCGCGCTCCTCCTCGCGGCGAATCGCCCGATCATCGACGGGTTCGTCGCAGTCTCGGGCGTCCTCCGACGGCTCTCCGCTTTCGATCGCTTCGACGAGCCACTCTCACGACAGCGCGAGGCCGAGGCCCGTCGCGCGCTTCTCACCGAGTTGAATGACTCCGAATCTCCACGCGGCGCCAGGCGCGCCGAACTCGTCGTCGCCCATGCGAGCGGTGCGTGCGAGTCGGTCGGCGAGGCCGCGCTCCTCGCGCTCCTCTCGACGATCTTCCCCGAGGACCTTCGGACGCAGCACGAGGTCATCGCGACGGGACGACGTTATTTCCTCGACTTCGCGCTTCCGCTGTTGAAGATCGCGTTCGAGTTCGACGGCGTCGTCAAGATGGGGAGAACGCCGGAGGAATTCCGTCGGGCGCAGGGCGAACTCATGGCACGGCAGCGCGACCTCGAACAGGCCGGATGGCACGTCATCAGAGTCGGATGGGACGACCTGCTCGACCCGGTGCGGCTTCGCAACCGGCTTCTCGACGCGCTCCGCGCGAGCGGCCGATGGAACGGTCGGATCTCCCCCACCGGGCAACGGATCTGGTCGTTCTGGCTGCGGGACATGGGACGGACCCGATAGGCGGGTCCGCGCAGCCGATTGGCCACCTCTCCGCACGACACGTAGAGGGGTTGACGACACGTGGAGGAGGTGTAGCCCCTCCGAATGTCGCCAACCCCTCCATTCGCGCGAGAAGAGTATGGACGAGGGCGGGGCGAGGCGTTCCATTCGACCCAGCGACATCGTCGGGGCTCGACAGCGCTCCGCCGCACGACACGTGGAGGGGTTGACGACACGTGGAGGAGGTGTAACCCCTCCGATTGTCGCCGAGCCCTCCATTCGCGCGCGGACGCGACGCGGCGCAAAGATCCGCGCCGTCCCACGCCGCAACCCCTCCATTCGCGCGCGGACCCGACCCGCGCGGAAGGCGAACGCCCTACTCGGCCGCCTGGGCCACGCCGAGATACTCGACCCAGCGCTCGAAGTGGTCGAGGACGTCGTGGGCGACCTGGTCGGTCGTCCAGTCCATGACGTCGTAGCCCTGACCGCCGCCACGGGGTCGAACCTCGAGCCGGACCGTCGTGTCGTCGACGTCGGCCATCGAGACGCCGAAGGTCGGGACGGGCGCGACGACCATGCGGACGGAATAGCGGAAGGCTTCTGCCTCGACGGGCGCGCCGCCGAGCGGGACGCCGAGGAGGCGCGCGACGAGCTGTTCCATGACCTCCGGGCTCGCAGAGGCGGCGAGCGACGCCCGTCCGAGAAACTCGCGATCGTCGTCCGGATCCTGCGCGGAGGAGCCCTCGACGACGACCTCGGCGACGAGGCCCCCGGCGCGCAGACGCTCGGCGACCGCGTCGAGCGCGGGAACGACCCGTCGGTCGAGGGCGCGCTTCGCGCGCGCCGGGCTCACCGCGTCGAGCGTGCGCGAGAGCCTGTCCTGCCACGAGAGGCGCACTCGGCCCGCCGCCGTGCCCGACATGCCGATGAGACCCGAAGTCACCGCGCGAGTCCGCGCGGCCGCCCTCGTCGCTTCGGAGCGCAGGGCCTTCCACAGGGACGCCGCGACGAGGATGAGGACGAAGGAGAAGGGCAGCGCCATGACGATCGTCGCCTGCTGGAGGATCGAGATGCCGCCGGCGAGGAGCATCGCGATCGTGAGGGCGCCGGTCGCGGTCGCCCAGAAGATCCGGAGCCACGGGGCGCCGTCCTCGCGGTCGGGCAGGTCGCGCGTCGAGAGGTTCGCCATGACGAGCGAGCCGGAGTCGGAGCTCGTCACGTAGAAGAGGATGCCGACGAACAGGGCGATGCCGATGAGGACTCCTCCGAGAGGGAGGGAGTCGAGGAGGGCGTAGAGCCCGCCCTCGGGCGTCGCGTAGGCGATCTCCTTGAAGGAGGCATTGCCCGAGCGGATGAGGTCGAGGGCGGTGTTTCCGAAGATCGACACCCACATGAGGACGTAGGTGAAAGGGAGGACGAGCGCCCCGATGACGAACTGGCGGATCGTGCGCCCGCGCGAGATTCGGGCGAGGAACATGCCGACGAACGCCGCCCAGGTGATCCACCACGCCCAGAAGAAGAGGGTCCATCCGTTGAGCCAGGCATCGGGCCGGTCGTAGGGGAAGGTCTCGAGCGTGAGAGCGGGGAACCGCGTGACGAAGTCGCCGATGTTCGCGACGAGCGCGTCGAGGAGGAACGCGGTGTTCCCTGTGATGAGGACCCAGAGGGCGAGGCCCATCGCGAGGAGGACGTTGATGTTCGAGAGAATGCGGACGCCCTTGTCGACGCCGCTCACCGCGGACACGGTCGCCATGACGACGGAGAGGGAGACGAGCCCGATCTGGGCGGCGAGCCCTTGCGGGATCCCGAAGAGGAGCGTGAGGCCGACGTTGAGCTGGACGACGCCGATGCCGAGGGAGGCGGCGATGCCGAAGATGCCGCCGACCAGGGCGAACACGTCGACGATGTCGCCGAGGAGCCCGTCGACGCGCGATCCGAGGATCGGTCGGAGGGTCGAGCGGACGGCGAGACGGTCGCGCCTGCGGTAGGCGAAGTAGCCGAGGGCGATGCCGACGAGCCAGTAGAGGCCCCATCCGGAGATGCCGTAGTGGAAGAGCGTCCAGGTGACGGCGGCGCGGGCGGCCTCGATGGTCTCGCCCGACCCGTTCGGGGGCGCGATGTACTGGGCGACGGGCTCGGCGATCGCGTAGAACATGATGCCGGTGCCGATGCCGGCGGCGAAGAGCATCGCCGCCCAGGAGAAGGTGGAGAAGTCGGGCGTCGAGTTGTCCGGCCCGAGGCGCACGTTCCCGAAGCGGGTGACGGCGAGGACGCCGATGAAGACGAGCGCCGCGGTCGTCATGAGGATGTAGAACCATCCGAACCAGCGGCCGGTCCAGCCGACGGCGGCGTCGAAGACGGCCTGGACGCCGGTCGGATCGAGGATCGCGGCGAGGGAGACGCCGACGATGACGAGCGCGGAGAGCCCGAAGACCGTCCGATTGAGGCGAGGCCCCTCGGCACTGGAGGCGCGGGCGGGCAGGCGCGGGTCGTGGTGCGCGTCGCCCGCCGTTCCCCCTTCGATCGACGAGGGCGGGGCGGCGGGCGGTGCGGTCGGGGACTGCGTCGACGGGGAGCTCATCCGGTGTTTTCGGTCGGGGACGGGACACTGCGCCGAGGGTCCGGAAGGGCGGGGCGCTTCCTCGCCAACCTTTCAGGGCCCGACGGGTCCCGCAACCGCGGAGGCGCGAGACGGGGGCGGAATGCGGGAGGGCGATCCGCGCGAGCGCGCGGATCGCCCGGCCTCGTCACGGAATGGCTCACACGGGCCGTTCTGAAGGCCCGGACACCCTTCACGAGCGTGAAAGGTCCACCTCAATGCGGAGGGCTTGACGACACTTGGAGGGATTCACGACGGACCGAGTGGAGGAGTCGGCGACACCTGGAGGGGTTCAGGCCAGGCCGAGCGGAGGCGTCGCCGACAAATGGAGGGGATGCCGACAGGTGGAGGAGGCGTAACCCCTCCTCGTGTCGCCACACCCTCCACTCGGGTGAAAAACAGTGGGAATAGGAGAGAAGGAGCACGCGCCGAGGAAGAACGATGCTCCGTCCAATGGAGGGGATGCCGACAAGTGGAGGAGGCGTACCCCCTCCTCGTGTCGTCAACCCCTCCACTCGCATGATGAGAGGGGCCGCGGAGGGGCGCGCACGAGGGGACGCTGAGCGTGTCCACGAGCGCGAGGCATTGAACGAGCCCGGGGCCGCAATACGACGCAGCGGGCCCATACGAACACCGATCAATGGAGGGGATACCGACAAATGGAGGAGGCGTACCCCCTCCTCGTGTCGTCAAACCCTCCACAAAGGTGAAGACGGGCACGCACGGGGACGGCGCGGGGCGCTGACCGAGTGGGAGACCTCGGGCGTGAGTGAGGGACGCGGGAAAGGCGCGCGTAGTGCGCGGCGCCCGATCAGGCGTTCCCGATGAGCCACTCCCGATCAGGCGCGGCGCTCGGTCGCGAGCTCGTCGGCGATGTCGGAAGCGACCTCGAACCCCGAGTCGTCGCGCGGGTCGTCGTCGGGCGAGCCCGGGTCCTCGCGCTCCGCGGGCTCGACGGCGGTCGGGTCCTCGAGGTCGAGGAAGGCGAGGTCGTACCCTTCGGGCACCTCGCAGGTCCGCGTCCACGCCTGGAGTTCGGTGAGGGTCGGCGCGTCGGCGAAGGACCCCATCTTCTCGGTCGACCGCGCCGCGGCGAGCATCGCCATGGAGACGGCCGCGCGCGCCTCGAGGCCGCGCATCCGCGCGCAGACGAGGGCCGCGGAGAAGGCGTGGCCCGCCGAGGTCGTATCGATCGTCTTGGCCGGGGCCGCGGGCAGGGAGATCTCCTCATCGCCGACGATGGCGAGGACGCCGGCCGCGCCGCGGGTGACGACGACGCCGGGGGCCCGCCAGATGAGCTGGCGGGCGGCCGCGCGGGCGTCCGCCTTGCGCGTGTAGCGCAGGGCCTCGGTCTCGTTGAGGGTGAAGACGTCGACGCGCTCGAGCGGATCGAGGTCGGAGTCCGCCCACCGGCCCGTCGTGTCCCAACGGCACTCGGCGAGGACCCAGGTCCGATCCGAGTCCTCGGCGGCGCCGGGCAGCGGCGCGACCGAGCCGCGGCGCCTCCACGCCTCGAGGGTCTCGAGGTTCTCCCCGAGCACGCCGAGTTCCGCGACGAGGGCGTGGGGCGCTTCGCGCATCCCGGCCAGGGCCGGGACCGAGAGATCGCCGAAGGTCGTGAGGGCCCGGTCTCCCTCGTATCCGAGGGCGGCGGTGATCGCCTGGTGGGGGACGCGGGCGGCGTGGTCGAGGTCGACGCCGTTGGCGGTGAGCATCCGACGGACGATGGCCCCGGCCTCGTCGACGCCGATCGAGCAGAGGAGCTCGGCGTCGAGGCCGAGCCGCGCGAGCGCGACCGCCCGATTGGCGGAACCGCCGGGGTTGAGGCTCGCGGTCGGGGCGATCTGCTCCTCGCCGGGGACGGGCGCGTGCTCGAGCGGCCCCATGACGAGGGCGAGGACGAGGGGACCTGCGACGCAGACCCTGGGACGCGCGTCGAATTCGTGCGCATCGGCGCTCATGGGACCCCCTTCGGACGGTGCGGACGCTCCCGCCCACTGTAGTTCCCGACGAGGACGGAAGGGCTATTCCGACCGGATCTCAGGGGCTCCGACCAACTGTCTTTTGCGCGCTCTTTACTCTTTGTGACCAAAACGCAACGTTCGAGTCGTGGTCTGGGAGGGAAGTCCTGCGCCGACCCGGTTAGGCTCCCCCCTGTATCCCGCGTCACCCGCGGGACCGACCCATCTATACAGAGGAGTCTTCATGAACCTCAAGAGGACCTGGCTGGCCGTCCCCGCCGTCATGGCGCTCGGCCTCGCCGCCTGCTCGTCCGGCGGCTCCGCGTCGTCGGATTCCGCCGCATCCGGCTCGTCCGACGCGTCGTCGACCGGCATCGTCTCCACCAACGGCTCCGAGCCGCAGAACCCACTCATCCCGGCCAACACGAATGAGACCGGCGGCGGCAAGATCCTCGACCTCATCTTCGCGGGCCTCGTGTACTACGACGCCAAGGGCGCCACGCACATGGACATGGCCGAGTCGATCGAGCCCAACGAGGACGCCACCCTCTGGACCATCAAGCTCAAGCAGGGCCAGAAGTTCTCCGACGGCACCGAGGTCAAGGCGAAGAACTTCGTCGAGGCCTGGAAGATGGGCGCCAAGGAGGCCATGCTCTCCTCGTACTTCTTCGCTCCGATCGAGGGCGCCGACGACGAGGGCGCGGGCGATCTCACCGGCCTCACCACCGTCGACGACTACACCTTCACCGTGAAGATGAAGGAGCCGACCGCGGACTTCTCGCAGCGTCTCGGCTACGCGGCGTTCTTCCCGCTCCCCGACTCGACCCTCGCGGATCCGGCCACCGGCGGCGAGAAGCCGATCGGCAACGGCCCGTACATGGTCGCGGAGAACGGCTGGGAGCACAACGCCCAGATCCACCTCATCCCGAACCCGGAGTACAAGGGCGACAACGTCCCGAAGAACGGCGGCGTCGACATCATCTTCTACGCCTCGCAGGACGCGGCCTACCAGGACCTCCTCTCGGGCAACCTCGACGTCCTCGACGCGATCCCGGACTCCGCCTTCGCGACCTTCGAGTCCGACCTCGGCGACCGCTCGGCCAACCAGGCCGCCGCGATCTTCCAGTCCTTCGCGATCCCGCAGAACCTCGAGCACTTCTCCGGCGACGAGGGCAAGCTCCGCCGCGAGGCGATCTCCTACGCGATCGACCGCGACACCATCACCTCCACGATCTTCTCGGGCACCCGCACCCCGGCCAAGGACTTCACGTCCCCGGTCGTCGACGGCTACAACGACTCGATCAAGGGCTCCGAGGTCCTCTCCTACGATCCGGAGAAGGCGAAGGAGCTGTGGGCCCAGGCCGACGCCATCTCGCCGTGGTCCGGCACCTTCACCATCGGCTACAACTCCGATGGCGGCCACCAGGCGTGGGTCGACGCGGTCTCCAACTCGATCAAGAACACGCTCGGCATCGACGCGCAGGGCGCGCCCTACCCGGACTTCAAGTCGCTCCGCACCGAGGTGACGAACCGCAGCATCAAGGGCGCGTTCCGCACCGGCTGGCAGGCCGACTACCCCGGTAAGTTCAACTTCCTCGCGCCGCTCTACGGCACGGGCGCCGGTTCGAACGACACCGACTACTCGTCCGCCAAGGTCGACGACCTCCTCAAGAAGGCGTCCTCGGCGACCTCGACCGAGGAGTCGAACAAGATCCTCGACCAGGTCCAGGAGATCCTCTTCACCGACCTCCCGGTCATCCCGCTGTGGTACTCGAACGTCGTCGGCGGCTGGTCCGAGAACGTCGACAACGTCGTCTTCGGCTGGAACTCGGTGGCGCTCTACACCGACATCACGAAGAACGCCTGATCCGAAAGGGGTCCGGCGACCGGATCCCGGACCGACATCAACCCGGCGGCGGGTGGGGGCTCCCCACCCGCCGCCGGCGCGTATTCCCGCTTCACGCCGCCGGCGATCCGCAGATCACAAGGCAAATCTCCCGTTTGCAGAGTGTTTACCCTATGATGCCCAGAGTGTGTACTGGCGCAACCAGTAGTCCGGCGGCGTCCACGGGCTCCGGCGGTATCCTCACACAGCGGGAAGCATCCCCTCCCCGTTCCACTTCTCGAAGGACTGTCCATGCTTCGCTACATCGGACGGAGACTCCTCCAGACCATCCCGGTCTTCTTCGGAGCGACGTTCCTGATCTTCGCGATGGTGTACCTCATGCCGGGTGACCCCGTCGCAGCCCTCGGAGGCGACCGCGGCCTCTCCGACGCCGCCTACGCCGAAATCGCCGCGAGGTACAACCTCGACAAGCCCTTCTGGATGCAGTACCTGCTCTACCTCAAGGGCGTCTTCACCCTCGACTTCGGCAAGACCTTCTCCGGGCAGCCGGTCACCGCGGTGATGGCGCACGCGTTCCCCATCACGATCCGCCTCGCGCTCTACGCGCTCGCGATCGAGGCGATCCTCGGCATCATCGCCGGCGTCATCGCCGGCGTCCGCCGCGGCGGGATCTTCGACTCGACGATCCTCGTCCTCTCCCTCCTCCTCATCTCGGTGCCGACCTTCGTCCTCGGCTTCGTCCTCCAGTTCCTCCTCGGCGTCAAGTGGGGCATCTTCCCGACGACCGTCGGCGCGCACGTCAACCTCCAGTCGTTGACGATGCCCGCCATCGTCCTCGGCGGCGTCTCATTGGCCTACGTCATCCGCCTCACCCGCCAGTCGGTGTCCGAGAACGTCTCCGCCGACTACGTGCGCACCGCCCGCGCCAAGGGCCTGAGCAACGGCCGCGTGATGACCCGCCACATCCTGCGCAACTCCCTCATCCCCGTCGCCACCTTCCTCGGCGGCGACCTCGGCGCCCTCATGGGCGGCGCGATCATCACGGAGGGCATCTTCAACATCTCCGGCGTCGGCGGCACCCTCTGGCAGGCCATCATCAAGGGCGAGCCCGCCACCGTCGTCTCCGTCACCACCGTCCTGGTGCTCGTGTACATCGTCGCGAACCTCATCGTCGACCTCCTGTACGCCGTGCTCGACCCGAGGATCCGCTATGAGTGATTTCATCCCCTCCGCCAACATCGAGCGCACCCGCGCCGGCCAGCGCCACTACGTCTCCGACATCGACGAGACCGGCCTCGGCGCCGTCGACGCCGTCGCCGACGACTCCGCCCCCTCGTCCCTGTGGGGCGAGGCCTGGAAGAACCTCCGCAAGCGCCCGATCTTCTGGATCGCCGCCGCGATCATCGTCGTCGCCCTCGCGATCGCCCTCTTCCCCGGCCTCTTCGCCCACCAGGACCCGCGCTTCTGCGAGCTCCAGAACTCCCTCAAGGGACCGACCGACGGCCACCCCTTCGGCTTCAACCGCCAGGGCTGCGACATCTACGCCCGCGTGATCTTCGGCGCCCGCGCCTCCGTCGCGGTCGGCGTCTTCACGACGATCCTCGTCGTCATCATCGGCGGCCTCATCGGCATGATCGCCGGCTACTTCGGCGGCTGGTTCGACGCGCTCCTCTCGCGCATCACCGATATCTTCTTCGCGATCCCGCTGCTCCTCGCCGCGATCGTCTTCATGCAGATGTTCAAGGAGCACCGCAACATCTGGATGGTCATCACCGTCCTCTCGATCTTCGGCTGGACCCAGATCGCCCGCATCACGCGAGGCGCGGTCATGACCGCGAAGAACGAGGAGTTCGTGACCGCCGCCCGCGCGACCGGCGCTTCCAAGGCCCGGATCCTTCTCAGCCACATTCTCCCGAACGCCATGGCGCCGATCATCGTCTACGCGACCGTCGCCCTCGGCACCTTCATCGTCTCCGAGGCCTCCCTGTCCTTCATGGGCATCGGCCTCCCCCCGACCGTCGTCTCGTGGGGCGCGGACATCTCCGCCGCGCAGGCGTCCCTCCGCACCAACCCGATGGTCCTCTTCTACCCGGCGCTCGCGCTCGCCCTCACCGTCCTCAGCTTCATCATGATGGGCGACGCGGTGCGCGACGCCCTCGACCCGAAGGCCCGCAAGTGACTGAGCAGAACCCGACCCCCATGTCCGAGGACGCCCTCGAAGAGGCCGTCACCCGCACCGTCCTCGGTGAGGACGCCTCCCTTCCCAAGCACGCCGCCGCGCCCTCGTCGATCGAGAACGCGGACGAGGACGTCCACCCCGACGATCTCAAGCCGCTGCTGAAGATCACCGACCTCGAGGTCACCTTCACGACCTCGACGGGCATCGTGCCCGCCGTGCGCGGCGCGAACCTCACGATCTACCCCGGCCAGACCGTCGCGATCGTCGGCGAGTCCGGCTCCGGCAAGTCGACGACCGCCGCCGCCGTCATCGGGCTCCTCCCGGGCACCGGCAAGGTCACCGGCGGCTCCATCGAGTTCGACGGCGAGGACATCACCCACCTGTCGACGAAGGAGTGGGTGCGTCTGCGCGGCTCCGGCATCGGCCTCGTCCCGCAGGATCCGATGACGAACCTCAACCCGGTGCTCCGCATCGGCACGCAGGTGAAGGAGGCCCTCCAGGCCAACAACGTCGTCCCGAACTCCGAGGTCGGCACCCGCGTCGCCCAGCTCCTCGAGGAGGCCGGACTGCCCGACGCGGAGCGCCGCGCCAAGCAGTTCCCCCACGAGTTCTCCGGCGGCATGCGCCAGCGCGTCCTCATCGCGATCGGCATGGCGGCCCGCCCGAAGCTCCTCATCGCCGACGAGCCGACCTCGGCCCTCGACGTGACGGTCCAGCGCCGCATCCTCGATCACCTCGGGACGCTGACGCGCGACCTCGGGACCGCCGTCCTCTTCATCACGCACGACCTCGGCCTCGCCGCCGAGCGCGCCGAGCAGCTCGTCGTCATGCACCGCGGGCGCATCGTCGAGTCCGGCCCGGCCCTCGAGATCCTCCAGCACCCGCAGCACCCGTACACGAAGCGCCTCGTCTCGGCCGCCCCATCCCTCGCGTCGGCGCGCATCGAGTCCGCGCACGCGCACGGCATCGCGGTCACCGACGAGGAGCTGACGGGCGCCGGCAAGGGCTCGACCGCGACCGAGGAGATCATCCGAGTCGAACACCTCACCCGCGAGTTCGACATCCGCGGTTCGAAGGGCGAGGCGAAGAAGCTCCTCGCCGTCGACGACGTGTCCTTCGCGCTGCGCCGCGGCACGACCCTCGCGGTCGTCGGCGAGTCCGGTTCGGGCAAGTCGACCGCGGCGAACATGGTCCTCCACCTCCTCTCCCCGACGTCCGGCAAGGTCTTCTTCGACGGCCAGGACACGTCCGAGATGAGCGACAAGGAGCTCTTCGCCCTGCGTCGTCGCCTCCAGGCGGTCTTCCAGAACCCCTACGGGTCGCTCGATCCGATGTTCTCGATCTTCCGCGTCATCGAGGAGCCGCTGCGCGTCCACGGCTACGGCACGCAGGAGTACGCGGAGCAGGAGTACGCGCGCGCGAAGTCCACGGGCCGCGAGCCCGAGGAGTGGATCGCCGCCCTCGTCGAGGCGAAGCAGGCGGGCCGCTCCCTGTCGGCGGCCGAGCGCAAGGAGTTCAACCCGAAGTCGCTGCGCGTCAAGCGCGTCTCCGAGCTCCTCGACATGGTGGCGCTCCCCCGTTCTGCGATGCGCCGCTACCCGAACGAGCTCTCCGGCGGTCAGCGCCAGCGCGTCGCGGTCGCGCGCGCCCTCGCGCTCAACCCGGAGGTCATCGTCCTCGACGAGGCGGTCTCCGCCCTCGACGTCCTCGTGCAGAATCAGATCCTCTACCTGCTCAACGACCTGCAGGCCCAGCTCGGGCTCTCCTACCTCTTCATCACGCACGACCTCGCGGTGGTCCGTCAGATCGCCGACGACGTCGTCGTCATGGAGAAGGGCAAGCTCGTCGAGCAGAACACGACCGACGCGCTCTTCGCGAACCCGGTCCAGGACTACACGCGCGAACTCATCGAGGCGGTTCCCGGCCGCAAGATCCAGCTCAACCTCTGAGTCCCTCTCATCGACGAGGGCGCAGCCCCCGGTCGATGTCGGCGCCGCACGGAATCCTCCGTGCGGCGCCGTCGTGTACCGACAAATCATGCGGCTCCGGCGACAGATCATGCGCGCGGACTCCACCGCGAATCCCGCACTCTGTAGTGTTTTGGCGTCCCGCATTGACGAAGGAGTCCACCGTGTCACGACAGAAGAAGGCGAAGCGGCCGAAGAAGCGCATGCGCAACGGCCTCTACCTCGCCCTCACCGTTCCGTTCATCGTCCTCGCCGTCGCCCTGGCCGGCGTCCTCAACATCGCCGCCGGCATGGCGCGCGGCCTCATCATCAACGCCGTCGGAGCCGGCGCCTGGACCGCAGACCAGGCCGAGGGCACCGAGAGCTGGGACCGCGACTACAACATCGCCGACTACGGCTCGATCGACGAGGCGATGGCCGCCTCCGGCGACGTCACGAGCCGCATCGCCGAAGAGGGCATGGTCCTCCTCAAGAACAACGGGGCCCTGCCGCTCGCCACCGGGAAGGTCACCCTCTACGGCCGCGGCGCCGCCGACCCGCTCTACGGCGGCACCGGCTCGGGCCACGCCGTCGCCACCGACGCCGTCACCATCCGCGACGGGCTCGAATCCGCCGGCTACGAGGTGAACGACGCCGTCTACTCCGAACTCGACGCCTTCGCGAAGGCGAATCCCGCCGAGAACGGCGGCCGCACGAACATCTCCTTCCTCCCGAGCGGCCCCGGCACCGTCTACAACGTCGGCGAGATGCCCGTCGCCGACTACTCCGAGAAGGCGCTCGCCTCGATGGACGACTACTCCGACGCCGCGATCGTCGTCATCGGCCGCACCGGCGGCGAGGGCGGCGACCTCACGCAGGACATGAAGGGCTGGGACGCGAACTACGTCGACGGCCAGCACCTCCTCGAGCTCAACAAGGACGAGCGCGACCAGGTCGCCCTCGCGAAGGAGCACTCCGACAAGGTCGTCGTCCTCGTCAACGCCTCGACGACCCTCGAACTCGGCGACCTCGAGAACGACCCCGGCATCGACGCGATCATGATGGTCGGCAACCCCGGCGTCACCGGCTTCGCCGCCCTCGGCAAGCTCCTCGACGGCGAGCTCAACCCCTCGGGCCGCACCGTCGACACCTTCGCCGCCGATTTCACGAAAGACCCGACCTTCGTCAACTTCGGGAACTTCCAGTACTCCAACGCCGATGAGGGCTTCTTCGTCGACTACGAGGAGGGCCTCTACTCCGGCTACCGGTACTACGAGACCGCCGCCGAGGAGGGCTTCATCGACTACGACCAGGCGGTCGTCTACCCCTTCGGCTACGGCCTCTCCTACACCTCCTTCGACTGGACGGTGAAGAAGCAGACCCTCGGGCCGATCGGCGACACGATCTCCCTCACCGTCGAGGTGACGAACACCGGGTCCGTCGCCGGCAAGGACGTCGTCGAGATGTACTACTCCGCTCCGTACACGAAGGGCGGCATCGAGAAGCCGTCAGTCGTCCTCGCCGATTTCGCGAAGACCGGGCTCCTCCAGCCGGGCGCCTCCGAGGAGGTCGAGCTCTCGATCCCCGTCGATCAGATGGCCTCCTACGACTACCGGGACGCGAAGACCTACATCCTCGAGAAGGGCTCCTACGCGATCACCCTGCGCACCGACTCGCACACCGTCAAGGCGGGCACCGAGCCGATCGACTACGAGGTCGCCGAGACGACGACCTACGACTCGACCCCGCGCTCGACTGACGCGGGCGTCGCGACGAACGCCTTCGACGACGTGTCGGCCGCCTTCGCGGGCAACGAGTCCCTCAACCCCGAGGCCGCCGAGGCCGCCGGCCCGACGAAGTCCCTCATGTCGCGCGCCGACTTCGCCGGAACCTTCCCCACGGCTCCCGCCGGGGACGACTTCACCGCGACCGACGCCGCGCTCAAGGCCCTCGCCCTCTACGACGCGAAGGCCGTCAACGAGAAGTCCGACGCGACGATGCCCACGACCGGCGCCGACAACGGCCTCCAGCTCATCGCGCTGCGCGGACTCGCGTGGGACGACCCGGCCTGGGAGACCTACCTCGATCAGCTCACCGCCTCCGACCTCGTCAAGCTGACGAACGAGGGCGCCTACGAGACCGTCGGCCTCACCTCCCTCGGCAAGCCCGGGACCGTCGACATGGACGGGCCCGCAGGGTTCTCCTCCTTCATCTCGCCCGTCCACGGCTCCGCGTTCCCGACGAACTACATCATCGGCCAGACGTGGAACCGCGAACTCGCGCGCGAAATGGGCGTCGCCATCGGCGAGGAGGCCCTCCAGCTCGGCATCTCCGGCTGGTACGCGCCCGCCGTGAACACGCACCGCTCCCCCTTCGCGGGCCGCAACTTCGAGTACTTCTCCGAGGACGGCGCGCTCGCCGGGAAGATGGCGGCGAGCGTCGTCTCCGGCGCGGCCTCCAAGGGCGTCTACTCGTACACGAAGCACTTCGCGCTCAACGACCAGGAGACCAACCGCGACGCGAACGGCGTCGCGACCTGGGCCGACGAGCAGACGATTCGCGAGGTCTACCTCAAGTCCTTCGAGATCGTCGTCAAGGAGGCCACCGCGCCCGTCCGCTACCTCACCGCGGACGGCGAGACGAAGACGACCGATGTCGGCGCGACCGCGATCATGAGCTCCTTCAACCGCATCGGGCTCACGTGGGCCGGCGGCGACTCGGCGCTCCTCAAGGACCTCCTGCGCGATCAGTGGGGCTTCCGCGGCATGGTCGTCACCGACATGGCGTCCGTCGAGCAGTACATGGTGCCCGACTGGGGCGTCGCCGGAGGCACCGACCTCCAGCTCGCCTGGACGATGATGAAGCGCATGCAGGACCCGTCCTCGGCCGCCGCCTTGACGAACATGCGCGAGGCCGCCCACAACATCCTCTACACGGTCGTCAATTCCAACGCGATGGACGGCATCGGCCCGAAGGACTCGCTCGACTACCACCGCGCCTGGTGGGAGTGGACGGTCATCGGCGTCACGGCCCTCCTCCTCGCGCTCGCCGCGCTCGGGATCTACCGGGTCGTCCGCCGCGTCCGCCGCTACCGCGCCGTCAAGGAGACCACGCCCCTCGGCGGGAAGGTGATGTGGTGACCCGCTGAGTCCCCCGCTCATCGACGAGGGCGCAGCCCCCGGTCGATGTCGGCGCCGCACGGAGTCCTCCGTGCGGCGCCGACGCATTCGCGGAAGCGGGGCGCTTCATCACCCCCGGGACTGATTGCTGGAAATTACTCTTGTCATCAGGTGCGTAGTTGGCAATAATACTTTCCACCTAGAGGAGGAACCGTGCCGAAGAGCATTCATCCGCGCTCGGCGCGACTCATGACCTCGATCGGCCCGTCGATCCGATCCTGGAGGGTCGCTCTGGGACTATCGGCGACGCAGGTCGCGGACAGAGCGGGAATCTCCCGGCCGACGCTCCGCATCATCGAAACCGAGCCGCAGCGCGCATCATTCGGGAACGTCATGGCCGTCCTCACGGTCCTCGGTCTCGATGGCGCCGTCGCCGAAGCGATCGACCCGATGGAATCAGCCAGAGGGAGGGCGCTCATCCTCGACCGCATGAACAGGGGAAAGCGGGCCTGACATGACGGACTCGTTGAGCATCCATTGGACCTTCCCCGACGGAAGCACCCGATACGTCGGCGAGCTGCGAACGCGGGGGTCGGCGCATACGCAGGAGTTCACCTACGACTCGGCGTGGTTCGAGCGCGGTTTCAGTATCGGGGAGGGACTCCCCCTCGTCGCAGGACCGATCGCGCCGCCCGGCAGATCTACGCAGGCTCGAGCAGCCAGGGCGGTGCCCGCCCCAAGGCGACCCTCGTGGAGGACGACGGCGCCCTCGTGCTGGCGAAGTTCCCCTCGGAGCGCGACCTCTACGACGTCGAGTCCTGCGAGGCGGTCGCACTCGCAGTCGCCGCGGATGCGGGCCTCCTCGTTCCAGATCGGGAGCTGCGCAGGCTCACGCCGGATCGTGCCATCCTTCTCGTGCGCCGTTTCGATCGCACGGCCTCTGGACGACTCGGCTACCAGTCGATGCGCACCGCGTCAGAACTCACCGGTATGGATCCGTACTCGTACGACATCGCCGCGATGACCGCGCGCTACCTCAGCGGGGATCGCGGCGTCGAGGCGGTGGTCGGCGCGGCGGCGCTGTCGATCTGCGTCCACAGCGTCGACGATCATCCGCGCAACATGGGATTCCTCGGGGGAAAGGACGGCTGGACCGTGGCTCCGCTCTTCGACGTCGTCCCCTTCCCCTACGAGGAACGGGGAACACCCCTCGAATCGGGAGACCCCGACCGATCTCTCGAGCACCTTCTCGACCTCGACTGGGGTCTGAAGAAGGACAGGGTCGCGCAGATCGCCGGAACGGTCGCTCAGATCGCGCGGGGCGCCTGGGAGCGGGCGCCCCGCGCCTTCGGACTCGACGAGGAGCTCGCGGCGCAATGCGGACGATTCATCGAGTCCGCGTGCGACTTCGACACCGTGCTCGACGGCGACGAACCCCGCTTCCCGCTCTGAACGCACCCGACGGCGAACGGGCGATCGCATGCTCAACCCGCAATAGCGCACACAGTTTCAGCCGTATCGGCGCTGTCGCGCCAGAAGCGCGAACTGTTCTCCCAGGTCAGGGCCTATAGGCCTCCACCCTCGCAGAGAAACTGTGTGCGTTTCTGCGGGACTACACCTGGCGAGGTGCCGAATGGGCCGCTCCCCGCCATGACGAATGTCATGGCGCGGACCCCTCCGACCGACACTCCTCGATCGGAGGCGCCGGCGGAACGATGGGGCCATGAGCACGACAACGCCGCTGCGCACCGCGAGCGAACCCTTCGCGACTCCCGCCGTTCCCGGCACGCCCGGTGCGTCCACGACCGCATCTGCCGCTCCCGGGACGCCCGCGCCCGCCGTCCTCGCCCGCGACCTCGTCAAGACCTTCGGACGCGTCGCCGCCGTCGACGGCATCTCCCTCGAGATCCCCCGCGGCACGATCATCGCCCTCCTCGGGAAGAACGGGGCCGGTAAGACGACCCTCATCGACATGCTCCTCGGCCTTCAACGGCCCGATCGCGGCGAAGCCCGCCTCTTCGGATTCTCGCCGCGCGACGCGATCCGCCGGAGCCTCGTCGGTGCCGTCCTCCAGACCGGGGCCCTTCCCGGAGATCACACGGTCGTTCAAGCGCTCCGTCTCTTCGCGGCCTCCCATGACCGCCCGCTCCCCCTCGATCGAATCATGAGCGAGACGCATCTCGAGGGCCTCGCGAAGCGGAGGATCTCCAAGCTCTCCGGCGGCGAGCAGCAGCGCGTACGCCTCGCCCTCGCCCTCCTGCCCGATCCGCACCTCCTCATCCTCGACGAGCCGACCGCCGGCATGGACGCGACCGCCCGACGCGAATTCTGGGATCTCATGCGCGTCCAGGCGGAGGCGGGCCGCACGATCCTCTTCGCGACCCACTACCTCGCCGAGGCCGAGGAGTTCGCGGAGCGCACGGTCATCGTCAAGGACGGTCGCGTCGTCGCCGACGCGCCGACCGACGAGTTGCGCCGGACCAGCACGACGCGCACACTCCGGATCCTCCTGCCCGACTCGTCGCGCGACCTCGCGCGCCGCGCCCTCGCCGCCCTCCCCGGCGCCGAGGACTTCCGCATCTCCTGGAGCCCCGTCGACGCGGACCCCGGCGTCGCCGCCCTCGAGCTCGTCGGCTCCGACACGGACGCCGCCGCCCGCGCGCTCCTCGCCCTGCGGGGCGCGCACGGCCTCGAGATCGCCTCGGCCTCCCTCGAGGAGACCTTCGCGCGCCTCACCGCGTGACCCTGCGCCTTCCCGAACCCCTCCCCTCGACGGGCCCCGACTTCCCCGAAAGGACACGACGATGACCATCACGACCTCCGCTCCCCGCGCCGACGCGCTCGACGAGCGGCGCCCCTCCAGCGGCTGGAAGGGCTTCGGGCTGCGCGCCTGGTACGCGTTCATCAAGCTCCTCACGAACCCCTACTCCCTCGGATTCGCCCTCGGCCTGCCGATCTTCATGTACCTGATCTTCGGCGCGGGCCAGGAGTACGGGAAGGAATGGGCGGGCCATTCGAACGTCGCCGCCGTCGTCCTCGTCAACATGGCCGTCTACGGGACGATCATGTCCGCCTCGTCGATGGGGTCCGTCGTCGCGCTCGAGCGGACGAGCGGGATCTCCCGCCTCCACGCGCTCACTCCGATGTCCCCGCTCGCGGGCATCCTCGCGCGAATCGCCGCCTCCCTCCTCATCACGATCGTCGTCACCGGGATCGTCTACGCGGCGGGCGCCTTGACGGGCGCCCGCATGGAGGCCTCCGCCTGGATCGAGTCCTACCTCCTCATGGTCGTCGTCTCGATCCTCCCCATCGCCCTCGGGCTCGCGTGCGCCTTCGCCGTCCGCAGCGACGGCGCCTTCGCACTCACGAGCGCGATCACGGTCCTCGGCTCCTTCGCCGCGGGTATGTTCATCCCGCTCGAGCAGATGGGGGACTTCTGGGCGCGGATCGCCCCGTGGACGCCGTTCTACGGATCATCGCGGATCGTCCTCGCTCCGCTCTACGGCTGGGAGGGCTTCTCGGCGTCGTGGGTCGTCGGGCTCCTCGCCTGGACGCTTCTCTTCGGCGCGGTCGCCGTGCGCGCGCAGCGTCGGGACACCGGCCGCTGAGCGGCCTCTCGGGTAGGGTCTCATTCGGACGGAGGAGGGCGAATGCGCGTCGGCGAAGGGATGGGCGACGGCGCCCCGGCGCGCGTCGGAGGGCGCGCGCTCGCGCCTCGCGACCGACTGATCTCGCTCCTATGGGCGCTCCCCTTCCTCATCTTCCTCGCCTACCCGATCCTCGCCGTGGTGAAGGCCGGCATCTCCGACCCGGTCGCCGCCCTCTCGCTCGCCGAATCGCTCGCCCTCGGCGCCGTCTACATCGCGACGTGGCTGATCCTCGATCCCGCGCCCACTGACGCGACGAGGGGACGGCGTTTCCTCATCATGATCGGGCTCCTCGCGGCCCTCCAGATCGCAATGGCCGCGACCGTCATGCCGACCGGTTCCACGGGCATGGTCTTCATGCTCTGCTACGTCGTCTCGCCCATCGCGATCCTCAGTCCTCCGCGCTGGATGCTCCCCGGGCTCGGCCTCGTCTTCACGCTCGCCGCCGTCGAGACCCTCCTCCATCCCGCCGAGGGTCTCTTCCCTCTCCTCATCATCGGCGTCACGACGACGGTCTGCGTCCTCGCGCGACTCTCGATGGACCACGGCCGGCGCAAGGACATCGAGGCCGAGCAGAACCTCGCCCTCTCCGCCGAGCGCGAGCGCACCCGGATCAGCGCCGACCTCCACGACATCCTCGGCCAGACGCTCACCGGCATCACAGTGAAGGCCGACCTCGCCGGGCGACTCCTCGACGCCGGGCGCCTCGAGGACGCCCGCGCCCAGATCGACGACCTCCAGGAGATGTCCCGCTCCGCCCTCGCCGATGTGCGCGGGGTGGTGAGCGCGAACCGCACGCTCCTCCCCGCCACCGAGATCGACGCCGCCCGCGCGATCCTCACGGCCGCGGGCATCCGCCTCGACGTCGTTCGCGAGGGAGAGCCCGCGCCAGGGACCCCCTCGACCCTCGTCGCGCACGCGATCCGCGAGGGCTGCACGAACGCGTACCGACACGCCTCCCCCTCCGTCGTCACGGTGACGCTGCGCGGCGACGGCGTCTCCGTCGTCAACGACGGCGCGAAGCCGCGTCCGCTCTCGCGCCTGCGCCACTACGGCCCGGCTGGAGCCCCCGGCGGGGGCAACGGTCTGGAGGGCCTGCGCGAACGGGTCGGGGATCGCGGGCGTCTCTCCTGGTGCCTCGAGGGCGACGTGTGGACACTCGACCTGCGCCTCGACCAGGTCGGTCGGAACGGAGGCGCGCGATGAGCCCGATCCGCGTCCTCGTCGTCGACGACCAGACGATGGTCCGCGGCGCCCTCGCGACCCTCCTCTCGCTCGAGCCCGACATCGAGGTCGTCGGCCAGGCGGGCGACGGCGCGGAGGCCCTCGCGGCACTCGACGCGCTGGCGGGCGGCACTCCTTCTCCGATCGACGAGGCCGGGGCGGGGCGCCCCAACGGGGGGAACGCGGGGGACGCCGAGTCGACTCGGGCATCCTCCGCCGCCCGGGTCGGCGCACCGGCGCCCGCCGCACGCACCGTCGACGTCGTCCTCCTCGACGTCGAGATGCCCCGCATGGACGGGCTCACGACCTGCGCGGCGATCCACTCCCGCCATCCGGGCGTTCGCGTTCTCATGCTCACGACCTTCGGGCGGCCCGGTTACGTCCAGCGCTCGCTCGACGCGGGCGCGTCCGGGTTCCTCGTCAAGGACGCGCCCTCCGAACAGCTCGCCGACGCGGTCCGGCGGATCGCCCGGGGTCTGCGGGTCATCGATCCGACGCTCGCGGTCGAAACGCTCGAGCGCGGGACGTCGCCGCTCACCGACCGGGAGGTCGACGTCCTGCGCGCCGTCGCCGACGGCGGGACGATCGCGGACATCGCGGCCGCGCTCGACCTCTCGCAGGGGACGGTGCGCAATCACGTGTCCTCGGCGATGCTCAAGACCTCCGCGCGCACCCGGGCCGAGGCCGTGCGCGTCGCGACCGAGAACGGGTGGTTGTAGACGAGCGCGGTTCCTTGGACCGCGGAGTGCGACGATCGCGTCACTCGTCCGAGCGACGATCCGGAAACATCGAAAGTACAGCCGGGAAATCCACCTCCACAACTCCAAACTTTGGCTCTTGTGACTGATCTGTGGGTGGTTGGGCGGGTCTGGACGGGTGCACGCCGTTCTCTCGTCTATGTTCCTGGCTTGTCGAGAGTCAGTAACGAAACAGGGAGAACGGCGTGCAGGAAACCACCCTATGGCGACNTGGCTCTTGTGACTGATCTGTGGGTGGTTGGGCGGGTCTGGACGGGTGCACGCCGTTCTCTCGTCTATGTTCCTGGCTTGTCGAGAGTCAGTAACGAAACAGGGAGAACGGCGTGCAGGAAACCACCCTATGGCGACAGCTGCTGGGAGTCGAGAAGACCACGGTCGTCGAGCAGGTCGAGTATGACGCGGACGAGGGCATCGTGGTCGCGTCGGTGCGTGCGTCGGGGAAGCTGAGGCCTCGGTGCGGGAGGTGCGGCAGACGTGCTGCCCGTTACGACCTCGGTGAGGGGCTGCGGCGGTGGAGTGCGCTGGACCTGGGCCCTGTCCCGGTGTGGCTGGAAGCGGAGGCGCCGCGTGTGAAGTGTACTGAGCATGGGGTGATCGTCGCGCAGGTGCCGTGGGCGCGTCATGGTGCCGGGCACACCAAATTCTTCGATCAGCAGGTCGCGTGGTTGGCGACGGTCACCTCCAAGTCCGCCGTGAGGGAGTTGATGCGCATCGCGTGGCGCACGGTCGGAGCGATCGTTGCCCGCGTGTGGGACGACACCGCCGCCGAGACCGACCTGTTCGCCGGGCTCACCCGCATCGGGATCGATGAGATCAGTTACAAGAAGGGCCACAAGTACCTCACCGTCGTCGTCTGTCACGACACCGGCCGACTCGTGTGGGCCAAGCCCGGGCGGGACAAGAGGACGCTGCGAGCCTTCTTTGCCGAGCTGGAGGCGTCCGGGGCGGGCAGGTGCGCTCGGATCACGCATGTCAGTGCGGACGGGGCAGACTGGATCGGCGACGTCGTCGCCGAGAAGTGCCCGGACGCAGTGCGCTGCGCCGATCCGTTTCACGTTGTCAAATGGGCCACCGACGCCCTCGACGAGGTGCGCCGGCAGGCATGGAACGATGCCCGCAGAGCCGCCAGGAGCGAACCGCGCCGCAACGTCGGCAGACCTCGCAAAGACGCACCCACCAGACCCGCCAGTGACACGGCCCGCAGGTTGAAGAACTCACGCTACGCGCTGTGGAAGAACCCTGTCAAGCCCTGGGTTTTGTGGAGGCTCGTTTATCTGGTTGTGGTGGTCTCGGTAAGGGGCCGGTCAGCGGTATCGAGGTCTTCGATCTCGGCCCCGGTTCGGGCGTGGTAGGCGAGCTCATGTTCGACGGGGGTGAGCATCCCGATCGCGGAGTGAGGTCGCACGGTGTTGTACCAGTGGACCCACTCGGCAGTGGCGACCTCGACGTCGTCGATGGACGTCCAGGGGCCCTTGTTGCGGATGAGCTCGGCCTTGTACAACGAGTTCAGCGCCTCGGCGAGAGCGTTGTCGTAGGAGTCGCCCTTGGACCCCACCGAGGCCACCGCCTGGCAGTCCTCAAGGGCCTGCCCGTAGCGGACGGAGCGGTACTGCACCCCACGATCCGAGTGGTGGACGAGGCCGGCCAGGTCGGCACCGTCCCTGCGGCGCTGCCACACGCCCATGTTCAGGGCGTCCAGCGACAGGTCGGTGTAAAGGCTGGTGGAGGTCTGCCAGCCCACGACCCGACGCGAGTTTACGTCGGTGACGAATGCGACACACCCACCCCGAGAACGTTCGGACGTAGGTGATGTCGGCGACCCACAGCTCATTGGGGCGCAAGGCCGAGAAGTGGCGGTCCACGAGGTCCGCGGGGCACTGCTCACGCGGCGCAGAGCGCGTCGTGTGGGGCGTCCTTGGCCCGCCGGATACCCCGCAGCCCCAGGCAGCGCATGAGGCGCTCGATCGTGCAGCGGGCCACGTGCCCCTGCCCGTGGCGCTCAGCGACCACGGGCCGGTTCAGCATGACGTGCATCTTGCGGGCCCCGAACGCCGAGTAGTTCTCAACATGCACGGCACGGATCTCGTCCTTGAGGACCTCGTCGCGCCTGGCGCGTGGTGAGGGCGGGCGGGTCCTGGCCGCGTAGACGGTGGATGGGGCGATCGTGATGCCGGCGCTAGTCAGCGTCTTGCAGATCGGCTCGACCCCGAACTCGTCCTTCTTGGACTCCACGTAGCGGCAGATCATCGGGATGGGCGGTCGAGCTCCGCCGCGAAAAGAGCTGAGGCGCTCTTCAGGATCGCGTTGGCCCGCCGAAGCTCGCGGACCTCCTTCTCCAGCTCCTTGATCCTCTCGGCCTCCCCCGTGGTGGTGCCGGGGCGGGTGCCCTGGTCCACCTCGGCCTGCCGCACCCACGTACGCAAAGCCTCCGGATGGACCCCCAGCTCGTCGGCGATCCTCTTGACCGCCCCCCTTAGCCCTGGCCGGGTCGGCCAGCGCCTCCAGCGTCATCCTCGTCGCCCGCTCACGAAGCTCCAGCGGGTACTTCCTCTGTCCCATGCGCAGTGATCCTTCCTGTCATCACTGCCTCCATCAAACCCGGGGCGCAACAGGGTGAACTTCATGACTGCGCCCGTCAACGGGACCGGCACCAGTGACGACGGGCAGTCCATCGTGCTGCTCAACGACGACCTGCTGGACGGGCTGATGAAGGCCTGGCGGGAGGACGACGTCGCTGCGTTCCTGGAGGAGCACCCGGAGGTGCAGACCTTGGGGAGCGAAGCGGTGAACTGAGGGCGCAGCCCCTTGTGGTGGCAGGAGGAGTTGTGGGGGTGCCCAGCCTGGCGGCTGGACACCCCCACTGGCTTCGCCGACCCTGATCAGGCCGGACCATCCATTGCAGGCCCGCTACGGTCCGTTGGGTCAGCCGACCGCAGGGTTCGTGAAGTACATGGAAATGCCCTGCCCACCCCCGATGCACATGCTGACCATCGAATCACGCTTTCCGGACCTCGCCAGCTCGTACAGCACCTTGACGGTGAGAACGACACCTGTTGCTCCGATGGGGTGACCGATGGAGATACCGCCCCCGTAGATGTTCACCCGCTTGGGGTCAAGGCCGAGGTCTCGTCGGACAGCGACAGCCTGACTGGCGAATGCCTCATTGATCTCGAACATGTCGATGTCCGTGAGGTTGACGCCCAGTTTCTTGGCCAAGGCCTCTGAGGAGAGCTTCGGGGCGTATCCCATGTACTCCGGTTCGAACCCTTCCACCGAGAAACCTTCCACCCGCAGCTTCGGGATCACCCCCAGTTCCTCGGCCTTCGCGCGGGACATCACGACGACGGCAGCGGCGCCATCGTTGAGGCTGGAGGAGTTGCCGGCCGTGACAGTCCCTCCCTGGACGAAGGCAGGTCGCAGACGCGCAAGGGCTTCCAGCGTTTGTCCCGGACGGGGTCCCTCGTCCGTGTCGAAGACGGTCACATTGCCTTTTCGGTCCTTCAGCTCGACAGGGAGGATCTCATCGACGAACTTCCCTTCCGCGATCGCGGCCGATGCCCTGAGGTGGCTCTCGAGTGCGAACTGGTCCTGTTCCTCGCGGGAGACGCCGTAGCGAGAGGCGACATTCTCTGCGCTTACTCCGTTGTGCTCATTGGTGAGTGGCCATGTCAGGATGTCGATGACCCCGTCCTCGAGAACCCGGTGGCCCATCTTGGTCCCCCAACGTGCGTCCTTGACGTAGTAGGGGAGCCCGGAGAGACTCTCCACCCCCGCTGCGACCACCACATCGGCGGTGCCGGTCCAGATCTCCAGCATCGCGTCGGCAATGGCCTGGAGGCCGGATCCGCACTGGCGGTTCACCGAGTATGCGGTGGTGCCGAGTGGCAGTCCCGCCGAGATGCCAATCGCCCGTGCGATGAATCCGTCCTGGGCAATCTGGCCGACCTGACCGACGATCAGTTCGTCGACATCCTCACCCGGGATCCCGGCCCGTGCCACCGCCTCGCGCACCACCATCGCACCCATGTCGATGGCCGAGAGACCCTTCAACGAGCCGCCGAACGAGGCGACCGGAAGGCGCACCCCGCTGACGATCACGACTTCATCCATGCTGTCCTCACATCCGTTGATTCCGTTACCAGTGCATTCCCGACACAGTGCCCTGTGCGGCTCACAGTGGACCGGGTGACGGCACAGGCCACACGGCGGGAGAGAAGAAGCTGCTCTCCAGGGGTGCCCACGCAGGGCACCCGGTCCACGTCTCGCCCGACAGGGCATGCTCTGAGTGTCACCGAGTGGTGTCCTCGACCACCTCCGGTTGAGTACGTCCCTTGACGCCCCAGGCCAGGAGTCCACCGACGACGGCAAGTGCGACGATGAACCAGAGACCGGCCAGGGAGTTCCCTGTCGATGTCTCCAGACGTCCCATCACCGTGGGGCCGGTGAACCCGCCCAGGAGGCCGACAGTGTTCGTCAGCGCGATCGCGGCTGCGGCTGCCGCACCCGTGAACCGAGCTGCAGGGAAGGTGAACAGGACCGACTGGATGATGAAGAACCAGAAGGCCGCGAGCGCGAAGCCGATCAGGGCGCTGGTCAGTGATGATGAGATCGCAGCGATCGTGAGTCCGGCGGCCACTGCGACGAGGCCCCCGCTGACCATTGCCCTCTGCTTGAACAGTGTCGTCGCATGCCGGGGGAGCAGGACGGATCCGATGGCGGCAGCGATCCAGGGGATGGCGGTGATGAGGCCCACCTGGATGGATCCCATTCCAGGGCTGAAGGAACGGATCATCGACGGCAGGAAGTAGCTCAACGAGTACACGGCGATCTGGTGCGTGAAGTAGACCGCGATGATGAGCCACAGGACCGGATCCTTGACCACGAGCATCAGCGCATGGAGGCTGGACTTCTCCGAGTCGGTTCCGTCGTCCTCGAGTTCGAGCTGCGTACGCAGTGCCTGCTTCTCGTCCGCCGAGAGCCATTTCGCTTCTTCGGGGCGGTCAGGGAGGTAGTTCCACACCACGAATGCGAGGAGAACGGCGGGGGCGCCCTCGAGGAGGAACATCCACTGCCAGCCGGTCAGACCGAGCAAACCGTGCATTTGCAGAAGGAGGCCTCCGAGTGGGGCCCCGATGATGTTCGCCAGCGACACCCCCAGGAGGAAGATGCCGATGGCCTTCGCCCGCGTCTTCCTGGGGAACCAGAACGAGATGAAGTAGATGATCCCCGGGTACAGACCGGCTTCCGATGCGCCCAGGAGTACTCGGATGAGGTAGAAGCTCCACTCGTTTTGGACGAGTGCCATGGCCATGGAGATGACACCCCAGGTGATCATGATCCGGGCGATCCAGAAGCGTGCCCCGAAGCGGTGCATCAACAGGTTGGACGGAATCTCGAGGATGGCGTAGAAGGCGAAGAACAGGCCCGCACCCAGGCCATAGGCCGCTGCGGACAGACCAATGTCGGCTTCGAGTGCTTCCTTCGCCATTCCGATGTTGGTCCGGTCGATGAAGGCGATGACGTAGACCCCAACCAGGAGCGGCATGAGCTTCCGGAAGTTCCGGCTGTTGACCCTGTCGAGCACCTGGTCCGCCTCAGGGCTCGATCTCAGGTCGTTCGTGACGGTGGACATTGATGTTTCCTCCCATGATGAACTAGGTGGTCGACGGCCTCACACCAACGGTCCTTGTTGTCGAGTGGTCGTCTTCAGTCTGGTTCCAGTCCCGCTCAGCCCTGCGTGTCGATGACCCTGCCGAGAGGCAGAGGCACTGGTCGCTCGTCCTTGAGTCGTGAGCCTCTCCGGAACCGTCCGATTGTCAGTCCACCGGCCAGTCCTTAAGCAACGCTAAGTTCGAAGCTCCTCGGCGCGACCCGGGGGACCATTCCGCGAGCACGCGGCGGTGCTTGCCGTGGGGGAGCGCCGACCCGAGGCTGGCGTCTCGAGATCCGTGAGCAGAGTGGTTCCGCCCTGTGCCCGTCGCACTTAACGTTGCTTAAGTACACACCCAGCAGTCCAGAATCCTTCCAGTCAGCGATGGATTCGTGACTCGACGACGAGTGGAGCGTGCTGATGGACCAGATCGTGTTGTCCCGACCGGAGGAGAGAGCCCCGGTCTCTGCTGCCTCCCTGGCGCGCAGGCTGGGCGTGAGCTCGGCTGCGGTGTCATATGCACTCAACGGACGGCCCGGGGTGTCGGAGAACCTGCGTCGCAGGATCCTCGACGAGGCACGGGCTGCGGGCGTCCCCGTCGCGGTGGACGCGCAGGAGAGACAGGGGACTCTCGTGTTCGGCCTGATCCTGGCCGACATCTCGAACCCGTTCTACGCGGAGCTCGCCACGTCGGTCACGGATGTCGGTCGGGCGAGGGGCATCGAGGTCTTCCTCACCAGCGTGCGGGACCATCCTGAGTCCGCCGAGGGCGCGGTGAAGGCGCTCATCCACCACAATGTCGACGGGGTCATCATCACCTCGCTCGATGCGGACAATGCTGCAGTCTGCCGCCCCCTCCGGGCAGCGGGGATCCCGTTCGTGCTCGTGTCCCGGAGGCTCGCGAACATGGAGGCAGACTTCGTCGGCATCAACGACTATGCCGCCGGGAGGGACATCATGGCCCACGTCCTGGCGGACGGACACGACCGCATAGCCATCATTGCCGGGCGGAGGTCCTCCACGGCTTCCCGTCAGCGCCTCGCAGGGTTCCTCGCACAGATGCGGTCCGGTGGTGTCCAACCCCGACACGAGTGGATCATCTCCGGCGGGCTCAACGAGGACAACGGTGCGCGTGCCACGGAGTACCTCCTGGACCTCGGTGACCTGCCCGATGCCATCGTGTGCGGCACCGATGCGATTGCCTTCGGAGTGATCTCGACACTCGCCTCCCGCGGTGTGCGTGTGCCCGAGGACGTCGCAGTCACCGGTTTTGACGGCCTCAGTGCCGCACGCAGCCCGATGCTGGACCTCACCACGATCGTCCAGCCCCGCCAGGAGATGGCGGTCAATGCACTGCGTCTCCTCTCACTTCGACAAGGGGGTGGTGGCGGTGCGCCCCAGGCGATCACCTGCACACACCAGCTCCACGTCGGGACAAGTTGTGGACGTCACCAGAAAGGAAGAACCAATGAATGACACCCGAGGTCTGACCGGCAGGACGGCGATCGTCACCGGAGCGGGGCGAGGCATCGGCCGGGCCATCGCGCTCGAGCTGGCGGCACGCGGCGCCCGCGTCGCAGTCGCGGACGTCAACGGCGACCAGGCGCGCGGGGTTGCCGAGGAGGCCGGCAACGACAGCATCGGCATCCAGTTGGATGTCTCCGACAGAGAGGCGGTCGACGCCGCGGTGGAGCAGGTCGCCACCGAGTTCGGAGGCATCGACATCCTCGTGAACAACGCCGGCATCAACCGGGACGCCATGCTGCACAAGATGGCCGACGACCAATGGGACGCCGTCATCGCAGTGGACCTGAGCGCCGTGTTCTACACGTGCCGCGCCGTCGCGATCCGGATGCGGCAGGCGCGCACCGGCCACATCGTCAACGTCTCCTCGGCCTCGTGGGAGGGCAACATCGGCCAGACCAACTACGCGGCCGCCAAGGCCGGCGTCGTGGGCTTGACACGGTCGATCGCGAAGGAACTGGCCCGCTACCAGATCAACGCCAATGCCGTGTGCCCGGGGTTCATCGAGACCGACATGACGCGAGGCATGCCCGAGAATCTCTTCGATGCGCAACTCGCCAAGATCCCGATGCAACGTGTCGGGCAACCGGATGACGTCGCCAAGGTCATCGCGTTCCTCGCGAGTGACGACGCGTCGTACGTCACCGGTCAGGTCATCGCGATCGGCGGGGGCTACCAGCTGTGAGGGTCGTCGAGATTGCGGACATTCCCGGCCTGGTGCCGGATGGGGCCACAGTCGTCTCCGACGGGATGACGATGATGGGCGTGGCCGACGAGGTCTTCAGCGCCATTGAGTCCTCCTTCCTTGCGGCCGGCCGGCCCCGGGACCTGACCTGGGTGCACGCGGCGGGCCAGTCCGACCGGGTCGCGGGCCTGGCGCGCATGGCCCACCAGGGCCTCGTGAGGCGTGTCATCGGTTCCCACTGGGGGCTCAACCCTCCCATGGCGCGACTCCTGGGTGACGACCTCGCCCAGTGTGTGTGCCTCCCGCAGGGACAGATCTCCACCCTGTACCGGACTGTGGCCGCAGGGCGTCCGGGCCAACTCTCGACCGTGGGGCTCGGTACGTTCGTCGACCCACGCCAGGACGGCGGTCGGATGAACGCCTCCGCGCGCGCGGCGATCCCTCCCGACGAGTACGTGGAGGTCATGACGATCGCCGGACGAGAGTACCTCAGGTACAAACCGATCCACTTCGACGTCGGCATCATCCGCGGTGCCGCCGTCGACACCCTGGGGAACCTGACACATCGGGAGGAGGTCTCCGGTCTCGACGCGCTCGCCATTGCCCAAGCCGTGCACAACTGCGGTGGGCGCGTCATCGCCCAGGTCAAGGAGATCGTGGAGCCGGGTCAGATCCGCGCGCGCGACGTGACCGTCCCTGCTGTCCTCATCGACGACGTCGTCGTCTGCTCGGACCCGGAGACCTATCACCGGCAGTCCCATTCCTTCCCGACCTACGATGACGACCTGGTCTCCGGCTACGTCGCGCCCGAGTCGGTCGGCCGCGCCTTCGAGGCCCAGGCCATGGCCGAGCAGCGGGTGGTGATCGGACAGCGCGGGGTGCAGTTGGTGTCGCCCGGCGACGTCATCAATGTCGGGACCGGCATCCCCGCCGACACGATCGGACGCGCGCTCACGCGTGCCGGTCTCCTGGAAAAGGTTCACCTGACCGTGGAGTCCGGCACCTATGGCGGCATCCCCCTGGGGATCGTCGACTTCGGATGCTGCATCCATCCCCAGGCGATCATCGGACACCCCCAGCAGATGGACTTCTACAACGGAGGCGGGGTCGACATCACCTTCATGGGGGCGGGGCAGTGCGACCCGGTGGGCGACGTCAATGTGTCGTTGCTGGGAGGAAAGGCCATCGGCTGTGGCGGCTTCATGGACATCGTCGACGGGGCCCGCAAGATTTGCTTCCTGATCTCGACAGCGGGGAAGTTCCCCAAGTTCGTCGACACCGTCGACCAGGTGAGCTTCTCCTCCCAGCAGGCCTTCGACAAGGGCCAGGAGGTCTATGTCGCCAGTGAGCACTACCTGTTGCAGTTCACGGAACAGGGATGGCAGCTGCTCGATGTCGATGAGACCCGGGAAGGCCAGGAGGCGCTCGGGGCGATCCGGTTCGCCCTCACTTCCGGGCATCCACGGACCGGGACCGACCACCGGTGAGAGTCGCTGTGGCCCTGTCGATCGGGGACACCCCAATGGAGGGAGATCGCCATGCTCAACGGCACCAGCCTCTGGTCCCGTGAGACCACCGGAGAAATGGTCCATCAGGGGACCCCTTCCGGCATTGTCGAGACCTACGCCAGCACCCCGCGAAGCCTCCATGAGTCGTTGGTGGCATCGGCGGCGCGGAACCCGGGCGCGGTGTGCATCGTGGACGACTCGGGTCGCACCTGGTCCTACCGCGAGGTGCTGGACCGTGTGGACGACCTGGCTGACGCCCTGGTCGCCAGTGCCGGAGTGGTCGTGGGCGACAGGATCGCCCTCCTGCTCGAGAGCAGTGTCGAGTTCTGCACAGCCGTCTACGCGGCCAATGCGCTCGGTGCCGTCGTCGTCCCCGTCCCGACGAAGTTCCACGACCAGGAGATCACCTCCCTGCTGAGGCGCTCGCACGCCACGACGGCAATCGTCGAGGCACGGTTCGAGGACATCGCGCGACACAGTGGGATACGCCAGGTCGTGTGCGTCGATGACAAGTCCTCCTACAGGCTCGAGCGATTCGCGCCCTGGGGTTCTGGGCACCCGCATACACCTGTGCGGGACCTCGGTCGGGACTCGGTGCTCATATACACGTCGGGGACGACCTCACAGAGCAAGGGCGTCCTCCTCACCAACCTCAACGTCGGGCACGCAGTGGAGACCTACCGTCGGGTCCTCGGGATCGTCGCATCCGACAGGTGCCTCCTGCCCGTGCCCATCTACCACGTGACGGGACTGATCGCGGTGATGGGGTTGATGGTCCACGTGGGAGGGACCCTGGTTCTTCATCGGCGCTTCGACGCCCACCGGGTCCTGGAGACCATCCGGGACGGGGCGATCACCTTCCTCCACGCCTCGCCGACGGTCTTCACCCTGCTCCTGCGCGAACGGGAGCAGTTCCCGTTGCTGCCGGCGTGGAGGCTTGCCGCGTGCGGCTCGGCGCACATGCCCGTCGCCCGGATCGAGGAGCTCAGGCACTGGTTGCCGGAACTCTCGTTCCGTCCGATCTACGGCCTGACGGAGTCCAGCTCACCTGCGTTCGTCACGCCCGCCGATCCCGGTGACCACGTGATCACGGGATACTCCGGCCTCGCCATCCCGGGGATGGAGGTCCGCATCCTCGACGAACTCGACCACGAAGTCCCCCTCGGAGAGGTCGGGCGGATCATGCTGCGTGGCGCGAACATCCTCGACCGTTACGACGAGTTGCCCGGGCTGATCCGGGACGGTTGGTTCGAGACGGGCGATCTGGGTCGGCTCGACGAGGACGGGTACCTCTACGTCGCCGACCGAGTGAAGGACATGATCAACAGGGGAGGGGAGAAGGTCTGGTGCATCGACGTGGAGGAGGAACTGCGTCGCCTCCCCGGAGTCGCGGACGCGGCCGTGGTCGGAGTCTGTGACGACCTCTACGGAGAGGTTCCCGCCGCGTTGCTCGTGCCCGATTCCAGCGAGCACCCGTCTGACGTCGACGTCCGCTCCGCGCTCGCGGAACGGCTTCCGCGCTACCAGATCCCCACCCGGGTGTGCTGGAGCGATCATCTCCCTCTGACGTCGAACCTGAAGGTCGACAAGCGTGCGATCAGCGAGCTTCTCCGGGAGGGAGCGGTGGGTACTCCGGCTGCCCACAGCTGAGAGGTTGTCAGCGCGGGGAGGTTCCGACAGGTCTGTCTGACGGGACCTCCCCCGAGGGGACCTCAGGCGTTGGGCTCCAGGAGGCTGCGGAAGAGGCGTTCCGTGGTGGCCGCCATGTTCTGGGGTCCCTCCTTGAGTGCTCGCTCGAGCGGGACCGCAGGATCGCAGATCTCAATGACGCGGTCGAACCCGTCCGGCCCCACGAGCTTCTCCGCACCCCTTCCCCGGTACCCACACAGCGCAATCGTGCGCACGCCGGCTGCAGCCGCAGCGAGGCGCACTCCCCACGGTGCCTTCCCGGAGGCTGTCTGGGAGTCCATCCGACCTTCACCGGTCAAGACCAGGTCAGCAGACACGACGGCATCGTGGAAACCCGTGCAGTCGAGGACCACATCGATTCCTGACCGGCTCTCCGCCCCGACCACCGCGATCAGGGCCGCTCCCATTCCACCGGCAGCGCCGGCACCGGGCAGATCACGCACGGGCGTGTTCGACGCGTGCTCGAGCAGGTCGGCCCAGTGCGTCAGGATGGCGTCCAGCTGGGTGACCTGTTCCCTGGAGGCTCCCTTCTGAGGAGCGAACACCTCTGAGGCGCCGGTCGGGCCCAGCAGGGGATTCGTCACGTCCCGCGCGAGGATGACGTCGACGTCCGACCAGTCCGCCACACCTGCCAGGTCAAGTGCGGACGCCTCCATGACGTGCACAGGTCCGTCGGGGACCGTCGCTCCGTCTTCATCGAGGAGCCGTCCACCGAGGGCTTGGACGAGGCCTGTTCCTCCGTCATTGGTCACCGACCCCCCGAGCCCGACGATGATCGTGCGGGCGCCCCTCAGACGGGCGTCCTCCAGGATCTCGCCGACACCCCGCGAAGTGGCGTGCATGATGTCCCGCTCGTCGCGGGGGACCAGGTGCACACCGCAGGCCTCAGCCACTTCGACGATGGCGACCCGGGAGTCCTGGCTCCATCCGTAGCTCGCAGTCACCTGTGTCCCCAGGGGCCCGGTCACGGACAGGCTGACCTGCGACGCCCCGAGCGGACGCGAGAGCACGTCGACCAGCCCTTCGCCACCGTCGGAGACCGGGATCGTCACACACTCGATGTCCGGGTCGACGCGGTGGATGCCGGCGGCGGCAGCTGCGGAGGCCACGGACGCATCCATGTTCTCCTTGAACGAGTCCGGGGCGATGATGACGCGCATGTGTTTCCCTCCCAGGAGACCGCGGCACCACGACGTGCCTGCGGTTGCTTGTCCAGACCGGTGAAGGTGGCCCCGGGGCCGGATTGTTCCGGGACCGACTTGTCACGCATCGTAGGCATGCAAGGGTCGCGAGTTCGATCCGTTAAGTGTCGCGACGACGTTGTCCGAGAGACTGGGGAGCACCAGCGGGATCACACGTTTTCGCACTTCAGACACTGGTTCGGCTTGACCGACACCCGTCGGTCCCCCGTGTCCCGGGGGCTTAAGTGCGACTGACCCGCAGTTGCGCACCTGGTTGGTCCTGGGACGGCGGACAGATCTGAAGGGGAGGCACCGTGGGGGTGCACGGCCGCGAGGCCGTGCACCCCCACAACCCTTGACAGGAGTGTCTGGTCCATCTGCAAGGCCTACAGCGAACCGCCTCCCCGCGTCCGCAGCAGGCAGCTGAGTGTGGCGACCTGCGCCGTCTCCTCGACCAGTTCCGCCGCCTCCACGGCAGTTTTCAGGCTCTCCTGACGTTTCTGTGGATGGTGAAGCACGCCGTAGCGTGAAGACACGCCGCTTCCTGTCTAGGTTCTGGTCTTGCGAAGGATCGGAACTGAGAGCAGGAGACGGCGTGCAATCAAGGACTCTATGGCGGGGGCTCCTCGGAGTCGAGAAGACGGTGGTCGAGGATGTCGGAGTCGACGAGCTCGGCGATGTGGTGCGACTGGTCGCTCACGTGCGCCCGACCTCCCGGGCAAGGTCTCGATGCGGTGTGTGTGGCCGCCGGTCAGGACTCTATGACCGGGGCGAGGGACGCCGAAGGTGGCGGGGCCTGGACTTCGGTGAGGTTCAGGTGTTCCTCGAATCCGACGCCCCTCGGGTCCGCTGCCGGGATCACGGCATCGTCGTCGCCCGGGTGCCGTGGGCGCGCCACCGGGCCGGGCATACGTTCGCGTTCGATCAGCAGGTTGCGTGGCTGGCGACGCAGACCTCGAAGACCGCGGCGTGTGAGCTGATGCGGATCGCGTGGCGCACCGTCGGAGCGATCATCACCCGCTACTGGGCCGACACCGCCGCCGCGGTCGATCAGTTCGCCGGGCTGCGGAAGATCGGCATCGACGAGATCTCCTACAAGAAGGGCCACAAGTACCTCACCGTCGTCGTCGACCACGACACCGGGCGCCTGGTGTGCGCCGCGCCCGGTCGCGACAAGGCCACCCTGAACGGCTTCTTCGACGCGCTGGCAGCATCCGGTGAACACGCCGGCGAGGATCGGTGCGGGATGATCACCCATGTCAGCGCCGACGGCGCCGAATGGATCGCTGCGGTCGTTACGAGACGCTGCCCGAACGCGGTGCGGTGCGCCGACCCGTTCCACGTCGTGAAGTGGGCCACCGACGCGCTCGACGAGGTTCGCCGTGACGTGTGGAACACGGTTCGCGGCGCCGTCACCCAGCACCGTGCCGGCAGATCGACCGGAGAAGCCAAGCAGGTGAAGAACGCCCGCTGGGCGCTGTGGAAGAACCCCGAAGATCTCACCGAGAAGCAGACCGTGCAACTGAGATGGATCGCGAAGACGAGCCCGCGCCTCTACCGCGCCTACCTCCTCAAAGAAGGCCTGCGCGCCGTGTTCAAACTGCCGCTCCAGGAAGCAACCGAGGCGCTGGAGAAGTGGCTGTCCTGGGCGCGCCGCTGCCGGATCTCCGCGTTCGTGAAGCTCGCAAGGAGCATCCGGGCGCACCTGCCCGCGATCCTCGCCGCGATCGAGCACGGCCTCTCCAACGGGCGCATCGAGTCCGTCAACACCAAGATCCGACTCATCACCCGCATCGCGTTCGGCTTCCGCTCACCCCAAGCGCTCATCGCCCTGGCCATGCTCAACCTCGGCGGCCACCGCCCCACCCTCCCCGGCCGACCATGACCCACGGAACAGTCAGGAGAGCCCAAACTTTGCAGCCATGCTTGGAAGCTGATTTTTTTCCCGTGCAGTTCGCCTGACCGACTGACCCCGAGCGCCGACGGGTCGTGCCGAAACCTCTGGAATCCGGCGCATATCCCTGTTACGCTGAGCGTAATCGTTCAGCCCGCCTCGACCTCGGTCGAGAGTGGGCTGGATCTCTTTCCGGGCCAAGGAGCCGACGCATGCCCAGACCGCTCAAGTCGGCGACGACCATCGACCAACAGATCCTTATCCTGCGCTCTCGCGGCATGCAGATTGACGACGATCTCGCACGCCAGTGGTTGGCGAACGTGTCGTACTACCGGCTCTCGGCCTACTGGTATCCGGCACGGGCGTTCGATGCGAACCATGAGCGCATCGACGACTTCATTCCCGGTACTTCCTTTGCCGACGTCATCGCGTTGTATGAGGCAGATCGAAAACTGCGGACGCTCGTCCACGACGGCATGGAGCGCGTCGAGATCACGCTCCGCACGCGCATCGGCGAAACGCTGTGTCATCCAGACCCACTCGCATACACGGACTCCTCGGTGTTTCGGTAGTCGTTCAACCACTCCGCATGGCTGACAAGGGCTCGGAAGCGGATCGACCGTGCTGGAAAGAACAATGAGGCGATCCAGCACTACCGAGACGACTACGACGGGCAGTACCCGTTCTGGGTCCTCGCTGAAGTCCTCGACTTCTCCGACGTCTCCCGACTATTCCAGGGCCTCGGCACGAAGAAGCAACGCACCATCGCTGAAGACCTCGGTTTCATCATCGACTTGGACGCGCTCTCCAAGCGCCAGCAGGAGAAGGTCAAGACGCAGTCGCCACTGGCGAGTTGGTTGGAGCAGTTGACGATTATCCGTAACACCTGCGCCCACCACGGTCGGCTGTGGAACAAGTCCTTCGCCCCGGCGCCTACCGCGGCGCTCAAGACACTGCCCGCGCTCAGCCCGCTTCCCGACGTGCAAAGCGAACGAATACACGGCGCACTGTTGGTCATGGCTCAGATTCTGCGTGTTGCCTCACCAGGAACGACATGGCCTCACAAGGTTCGCAGCCTCCTATCCGACGAGTTCGTCACCAATCCCCTCGTCTCTCGCGCCGCGCTCGGCTTGCCACCGGTGATCTGATCGTCTGCCGCTGCCCACCACTCGCAGTTGAGGCGCCGACCAGGGCCGAGCTCCGACGGGCCCGTGGCGAACGCGACCGCGCAGGGCCCGGCGGCAGTCGGATCGGCAGTTCAGGGTGTGCCGATGCGTGCCCGTTCGGAACATGTTTCGTTGCGCCGGGTCCGGGCTCCCGGAACGTCCGAGCTCGCAGCTATGGAGCACGTGACTTCTCAGACCATCCGCAATGCACTTCGGGACCTTCTCGACAGTGGACGGGTTGTCGCCTCTGCCCCGGGCACCAGTCCGCGCATCAAGTACCGGTTGTGTGAACGCACAGAAGTCGATCAAACGAGAAAGACCGCCACAACATGACGTCCCAGCACATTCCCTGTTGAAAGAGACCCTAATCGGGGCAGGCCCTGAGCACCTCTGCCATCGCGTCGCGCTCGGCGGCCGTCACGGAGAGGCCCCACGTCGTCTTCACGCTGATCTGCGTCTTCACGTAGTCGCAGCGGAAGTCCTCATTCGGGGGCAGCCACTCGTCCGCCGAAGCCGAGGACTTGTCCTCATTCGCCCGCCCGTCGACGGCGAGGAGGTTCGACTGGTCGTTCGCGAACTTCTGCCGGGCCGCCGCGTCCCACTGCCACGCGCCCGACCGCCATGCGTCGGCGAGGGCGACGACGTGGTCGATCTGGACGAGCGCCGAGGTGTCCTGGCCGCGCTGGAACTCGATGACGGACCCGGTGTAGGGCTCGGCGAGCGTCCCTGTGAGGACGACGCAGTCGCGGGTGCCCGCCTTGAAGGTCGGTCGCGCGAGGTCGCGGGCGAGCACATCGTTGCGGGTGTCGCAGCCGTTGTGGTCCTCGTCCGCCCACGCCTGCCCGAAGGCGGCGCGCGAATACTCGGGGGCGCCGCCGTTCACGCTGTCGCGCACGGGCAGGGCCTTGAGTTCGGCGGCCGCCTGCGTCTCCGGCAGCGAGTCGATCGACGAGGACGCGCCCGGCGCCCACTGGGCGGAGGCCCGCTTCCACGCGGCGTCGGCCCATGCCCGCGCGGAGGGGATGAACGCCCAGGCGAGGACCGCGGCGACGAGGAGCGCGACGATCCAATCGCCGATCGTGATCCTCTTGCGCCTGCGCCGACTCACCGGTCCTCCTTCACCTCCGTGCGCCCGATCGGGCGCACGGTCATTGTCCGCCCTCCCACCGGCGTCTTCGTCCCGCCCTCGTCGATCTGTGGACGGAGGGACGGCGATCGCCGGACGGACCCCGGACTGCCCCCGGGCCGGGCGGCGGCCACGACCCTTCGCGACGTCATGCGCTGCATCCCCTCGACGGACGAAGGTGATGCTTTCGGCGCGCGAAGGTAATGCTCTCGGTGAAGGGGGCGGAGGGGCTAGCGGCGGGGGCGGAGGGACTCCTTGAGGAAGAAGAGGCCGATGATGATGAGGGTGAGGACCGTCATCGCGATGAGCTGACCGCGCGCGACCGGATTCCACGCCATGAGACCGGCGACGCCGACGAGGGAGGCGAGGACGACCCACGGGAGCCACGGCCAGCCGGGCGCGCGAAGGGCGATCGCGCCCTCCGCTTCGAGGACGGGGTGGAGGCGCACCTGGGCGACGAGGATGAACACCCAGATGATGAGGAGCACCATCCCGATCGCGTTGATGAGGATGCCGAGGAGGGTCTCGGGGAGCAGCCAGTTGAGCGCGACCGAGACGAGGGCGAAGCCGATCGACACCCACACGGCGCGCTTCGGCGTGCGGCCGAGCGCGATGTCGCCGCCCGCGCCCTCGCCCGCGACGAGGTCGAGCAGATCCTCGCCCCCGCCGACAGCTCCGCCGAGCCCGGCCACCGACCCGGCTGACCCGGCCGACCCGGATTCACCCGTAGCGACCCCGTGCGCGCCCGGCGCGACGGCCCCCGCCTCGACGACGTCGCCGAGGGAGCCCGCGTCGCGCCCGAGGAGCCAGCGCAGCCCCATGCCGCGCGCGGACAGCGAGTAGGCCATGCGGCTCGACGCGTAGATGTTCGCCGAGAAGGCCGAGACGAGCGCGATGAAGACGACCGCCTCCATGATCCTGGCGACCGCGGGGATCCCCGCCATCTCGAGGACCGCGGCGAAGGGGTTCGTCGCCATCTCCTTCGAGTCCCACTGGAGGAGGCAGATGAGGAGGACCACCGACCCGACGTAGAAGACGAGGATCCGCCCGATGACGGAGCGTATCGCCGCCGCCATGGCCGACTGGGCGTCCTCGGCCTCGGCCGCCGCGATCGTCACGATCTCGATGCCGCCGAAGGAGGTGATGATCGCGAGGAGGCCGACCGCGATGCCGGAGAAGCCGTTCGGCGCGAAACCGCCGTGCCCGAGGACCGTGGAGGCCACCGACTCGGTCCGCCCGGGGACGAGGCCCGTCACGAGGCCGATCCCGATGAGGAGGAACGCGACGATCGCCGTCACCTTGATGCCGGCGAGCCACGCCTCGACCTCGCCGAAGTCGCGGGCCGCGAGGAGGTTGACGCCGCCGAGAACGACGACGATGACGAGGGCGACGACCCACTGCGGAACCGAGGGGAACCAGAGGACGAAGATGCCGGCGGCGCCCGTGATCTCCATGCCGAGGACCATGATGAGCATCGCCCAGTAGAGCCACCCGGAGGTGAAGCCCGCCCAGCGGCCGATGCCGACCTCGGCGTAGGTGGAGAAGGACCCGGTCGACGGGAGGGCCGAGGCGAGCTCGGAGAGGGCGAACATCACCGACACCGCGATGAGGGCCGCGAGCGCGTAGGAGACGAGGACGGCGGGCCCGGCCTCGTGGATCGCGACGCCCGTCCCGAGGAAGAAGCCCGCGCCGATCGCGCTGCCGAGCGCCCGAGAGAAGGCGCTCGGCCCGGTCGTCGGGAGGGACGCCTACGAGGGGATCTCCTCGATGAGCGTCGGATCATCAGTGCGCACATTACCCACTCGGGGGGACACGATTCTAGGGCGCAGGTCCGGCGCGGGGATCGCGTCGACGAGGGCGCGCACCTCCGCCTTGTCGATGAGGGCGGGGTCGAGCCAGTCGCCGCGCAGGTCGGGCGGCACGACGACAGGGGTCCGGTCGTGGATGACGCCGAGCGCGTCGGGCGCGGAGCGCGTGAGGATCGCGAAGGTGAGAAGCCACGCACCGGCCGGATCGTCCTCGGGAACTGCGGGATCGCGCCACGCCTCGTAGACGCCGGCGAAGGACATGAGGGGGTCGCCCTCGCCCGCGGAGAGGAACCACGGGGTCTTGCGGCCGGTCTCGGAGGTCTGCCACTCGTAGTAGCCGTTCGCGGGCACGAGGCACCGGCGCCGCAGCGCCGCGGCGCGGAACATCGGCTTGGCCGTCACGGTCTCGGCGCGCGCGTTGATCATCGGCCGCTTCGCGTCCTTCGCCCAACTCGGGACGAGGCCCCACTTCAGGTAGCGGCCCTTGCGGACGACCCGGCTCCGCAGCACGCCATCCGCGTCCGGCTGCTCGACTACCCGCTCGAGGACGACGCGCGCGTCCTGACTCGGGGCGAGGTTGTAGCGCGGCCCCGAGTTCTCCCCCTCGAGGAGGTCGAGGTCGAAGGCCGAGACGAGCTCGTCGTCTCCCGCGAAGAGGGAGAATCGTCCGCACATCGGCTACTCCGTTTCCGTTCGGTCGGGTTTCGCGGCCCCGGCCGACCAATCGGCGAAGAGACGGCGGAGCTGCGAGGACGTGACGGTGAGCGTCCAGTCGCCCGCCTGCGGGAGCTGCCAGCGGCGCCAGTGGGAGACGACGGTGAAGCCCGAGCCGACGATCGTCGCGACGAGCATTCCGATCGTCGAGAGGTCGAACGCGTGGAAGGCCACCATGATCGCCGCCGACACGAGCGCCGGCGTCGCGTAGAGATTGTTCCCGCCGAAGACCTGCGGGACGTTGCCCGCCGAGATGTCGCGGATCGCGCCGCCGCCGACCGCCGTGATGATGCCGAGCATGATCGCGGGCAGGACCCCGAACCCGGCGGCGAGCGTCTTGAGCGCCCCGGTTGCCGCCCAACAGCCGAGGACGGTGCCGTCGGCGACGACCAGGGCGATCCGCCAGGGCCGCGACTCGAGCTTCCACAGCATCGCGATCCCCGCCCCGACGAGGGCGGTCCCCAGGTAGTACGGGTCGGTGAGGGCGGCCGGCGGGCCCGATTGGAGGAGGACGTCTCTCAACATTCCCCCGGCCAGCGCCGACATGATCGCGAGGACGGCGAAGCCGACCGCGTCGAAGCGCTTGGTGCGGGCGAGTCGACCTCCGATGATCCCGTTGAGGAGCACGCCGATGAGGTCGATCGCCCGGAACAGGTCCGGGAGCGCGTGGTTGAGGGCGTCGAGCACGCACCTATTGTCGGGCACGCCGGGCGCCCAGCGCACCTCGCCCCAACACGCGTTTGGCGGCTTTCTGGGTGTTTGGCGGGTCAAAACGCCCTGATTTGCGGCTCTTGTGACTGATCTGTGGGTGGTTGGGCGGGTCTGGACGGGTGCACGCCGTTCTCTCGTCTATGTTCCTGGCTTGTCGAGAGTCAGTAACGAAACAGGGAGAACGGCGTGCAGGAAACCACCCNTCCAAACTTTGGCTCTTGTGACTGATCTGTGGGTGGTTGGGCGGGTCTGGACGGGTGCACGCCGTTCTCTCGTCTATGTTCCTGGCTTGTCGAGAGTCAGTAACGAAACAGGGAGAACGGCGTGCAGGAAACCACCCTATGGCGACAGCTGCTGGGAGTCGAGAAGACCACGGTCGTCGAGCAGGTCGAGTATGACGCGGACGAGGGCATCGTGGTCGCGTCGGTGCGTGCGTCGGGGAAGCTGAGGCCTCGGTGCGGGAGGTGCGGCAGACGTGCTGCCCGTTACGACCTCGGTGAGGGGCTGCGGCGGTGGAGTGCGCTGGACCTGGGCCCTGTCCCGGTGTGGCTGGAAGCGGAGGCGCCGCGTGTGAAGTGTACTGAGCATGGGGTGATCGTCGCGCAGGTGCCGTGGGCGCGTCATGGTGCCGGGCACACCAAATTCTTCGATCAGCAGGTCGCGTGGTTGGCGACGGTCACCTCCAAGTCCGCCGTGAGGGAGTTGATGCGCATCGCGTGGCGCACGGTCGGAGCGATCGTTGCCCGCGTGTGGGACGACACCGCCGCCGAGACCGACCTGTTCGCCGGGCTCACCCGCATCGGGATCGATGAGATCAGTTACAAGAAGGGCCACAAGTACCTCACCGTCGTCGTCTGTCACGACACCGGCCGACTCGTGTGGGCCAAGCCCGGGCGGGACAAGAGGACGCTGCGAGCCTTCTTTGACGAGCTGGAGGCGTCCGGGGCGGGCAGGTGCGCTCGGATCACGCATGTCAGTGCGGACGGGGCAGACTGGATCGGCGACGTCGTCGCCGAGAAGTGCCCGGACGCAGTGCGCTGCGCCGATCCGTTTCACGTTGTCAAATGGGCCACCGACGCCCTCGACGAGGTGCGCCGGCAGGCATGGAACGATGCCCGCAGAGCCGCCAGGAGCGAACCGCGCCGCAACGTCGGCAGACCTCGCAAAGACGCACCCACCAGACCCGCCAGTGACACGGCCCGCAGGTTGAAGAACTCACGCTACGCGCTGTGGAAGAACCCCGAGGATCTCACCGAGAGACAGACCGCGAAGCTCGCCTGGATCGCGCAGACCGACCCTCGGTTGCACCGCGCCTACCTCCTCAAAGAAGGACTATGTTGCGTCCCGGGTTTGATGGAGGCAGTGATGACAGGAAGGATCACTGCGCATGGGACAGAGGAGGTACCCGCTGGAGCTTCGTGAGCGGGCGACGAGGATGACGCTGGAGGCGCTCCAGGGCTAAGGGGGGCGGTCAAGAGGATCGCCGACGAGCTGGGGGTCCATCCGGAGGCTTTGCGTACGTGGGTGCGGCAGGCCGAGGTGGACCAGGGCACCCGCCCCGGCACCACCACGGCGGAGGCCGAGAGGATCAAGGAGCTGGAGAAGGAGGTCCGCGAGCTTCGGCGGGCCAACGCGATCCTGAAGAGCGCCTCAGCTTCTTTCGCGGCGGAGCCAGGCCGCCCATCCCGATGATCTGCCGCTACGTGGAGTCCAAGAAGGACGAGTTCGGGGCCCGTGCCGATCTGCAAGACGCTGACTAGCGCCGGCATCACGATCGCCCCATCCACCGTCTACGCGGCCAGGACCCGCCCGCCCTCACCACGCGCCAGGCGCGACGAGGTCCTCAAGGACGAGATCCGTGCCGTGCATGCTGAGAACTACTCGGCGTTCGGGGCCCGCAAGATGCACGTCATGCTGAACCGGCCCGTGGTCGCTGAGCGCCACGGGCAGGGGCACGTGGCCCGCTGCACGATCGAGCGCCTCATGCGCTGCCTGGGGCTGCGGGGTATCCGGCGGGCCAAGGACGCCCCACACGACGCGCTCTGCGCCGCGTGAGCAGTGCCCCGCGGACCTCGTGGACCGCCACTTCTCGGCCTTGCGCCCCAATGAGCTGTGGGTCGCCGACATCACCTACGTCCGAACGTTCTCGGGGTGGGTGTGTCGCATTCGTCACCGACGTAAACTCGCGTCGGATCGTGGGCTGGCAGACCTCCACCAGCCTTTACACCGACCTGGCGCTGGGCGCCCTGAACATGGGCGTGTGGCAGCGCCGCAGGGACGGTGCCGACCTGGCCGGCCTCGTCCACCACTCGGATCGTGGGGTGCAGTACCGCTCCGTCCGCTACGGGCAGGCCCTTGAGGACTGCCAGGCGGTGGCCTCGGTGGGGTCCAAGGGCGACTCCTACGACAACGCTCTCGCCGAGGCGCTGAACTCGTTGTACAAGGCCGAGCTCATCCGCAACAAGGGCCCCTGGACGTCCATCGACGACGTCGAGGTCGCCACTGCCGAGTGGGTCCACTGGTACAACACCGTGCGACCTCACTCCGCGATCGGGATGCTCACCCCCGTCGAACATGAGCTCGCCTACCACGCCCGAACCGGGGCCGAGATCGAAGACCTCGATACCGCTGACCGGCCCCTTACCGAGACCACCACAACCAGATAAACGAGCCTCCACAAAACCCAGGGCTTGACACTACGGGTCGTGTTCAAGCTGCCCTACGAGCAAGCCATCGACGCACTGGACCGGTGGATCTCCTGGGCCAGGCGATGTCGTATCCCCGCCTTCGTGAAACTCCAACGCTCGATCGTGAAACACCACGACCGGATCCTCGCCGCGATCGAGCACGGCCTCTCCAACGGACGTATCGAGTCCGTCAACACCAAGATCCCACTCATCACCCGCGTCGCGTTCGGGTTCCGGTCCCCACAAGCCCTCATAGCCCTGGCCATGCTCAACCTCGGCGGCCACCGCCCCACCCTCCCCGGCCGACCATGACCCACGGAAGAGTCAGGAGCGCCGACAATCGAGACGAAGCCGACACCGGCCGCTACGCCGGCGGCGGCCGCCAAGCCCGCGGCCGCGCCCGTCACGCGCAAGACCGAGGAGCCGTCGACGAGCGGCAAGAAGAAGTGGCGGCACAAGGTGTCGTTCTACCAGGACCCGGCCGACACAGACCGGGTGCGCGGGGCGATCCTCTACACGATGACGACCGAGGGCAACCGGAACCTGAGCCAGTTCGTCAACGATGCCGTCATGGCCAAAGTCGAGGAGCTGGAAGCCAAGTACAACCACGGCGAGCCCTTCCCCGCCGTGGGAGCCCGAGAGCTGCCCCAGGGCGGCGCGGCCGCCGCCGGCGAGTAAGACAACACCCATGAAGGGGCGCACCATCGCCACAGTGGCCCTGCTGGGCCTGCTGGCCGGATGCGCACCGAGCACGCCGGCCACCTCGACGGCGACCGTCACCGTCGGCACCCACCAGTTCCAGGTGCAGGTCGCAGACACCGCGGACGACCAACGAGCCGGACTCAGCCCAATAGCACTGGAACGCGATCTGGACCGTGAGCAGGCGCGGCGCCGTCCAGCCGTCGGGATGGGCGGCGGCGGTGGCGAAGGACTCGTCGGTGAGCGCATAGGTCGAGTACAGGCGGGCCCATCGCCCGGTGATCACCTGGCGGGGGAAGGAGAAGGCGTAGAACACGTGCCGGAAGTTCACCAGCAGGACGGTCAGGGCGACCGTGGCCAGCGGCGTCGCGGTGGCGATCAAGCTCGCCAGCAGCAGCTCCACCGATCCGGCGTACACCGAGATCGACAGCGCGGGCGCCACCCACCACTCCAGGCCGTCCTGGATGACCAGCATCCCGAACGCCACGCCCAATGGGAACAGGCCCAGCCCCGCAGGGAGGGAGAGACGCAGTCCCCGGGCGATCTCGTGACGGCGGTCCACGATCCGATCGTGCCACCCTCGCCGTCGGGCGCGCCGCCCGCGTCCGCTGGGCGGGAGGCGGCAAGAGGGGCGCACACGACTCGGACCGCCAGTGGCGCCGCGCCCCTTCTGGAGCCGACTTCGGTTCTCTTCCGTCGCGAGTTCGGTTCCCACTCTGGTTGACGAGGGCGGCGCCCCGCGCGGACCTGCCGTCCCGTGCGCGGGGCCGCCCTCGTCGAGGGGGACTCCGCGACGGGCACGAAACCGACGGCCGGGAGCCGTCGGAGACGCGGCCCCGGGAAGGTCCGCGGGACCCCGAAGACCGCCGTCCGGGGCTTTGCGAAGGCGCCGGACCGGCGATCAGCACCAGTCGAAGACGTGGCCCTCCGCGCCCGGCGGAACCAGATCCCGGTCGCGCAGGAGGGTCAGCGGAGCCCGGTCGCTCGACGCGCAGACGTCTGCGAACGTCATTCCCGCATCGGCGAGCTCCTCCGGATACTCGATGTCGAGGACGTGATCGCCGTACACGTCGCCGTAGCCGCCGCACTCGCCCCAGACCGCGCAGGACTCCGCGATCGCGAAATCGAACCCGATGAGGTCGCGCCCGTCGGTGCCCAGTTCCGCCGTGTTCTTCTGGGCCGCGGCCAGGCCCACCCGGTGCGCCCGGTCCACATACGCCTGCGCCAGCTCGAGGGCCCCCGCGCGGTCCACCCCGTCGAATCTGGTCCAGCTGTCCAGATTGTCGAACTCGACGGCCTGGAATCCCGCGGACGCGCAGGCGTCGATCCACGGGCCGACGACGGCCAAGATGCCCTCGCGCTGCCGGGGGGTCGTGGGATCCAAGACGAATTCGTCGGGCCAGTCCGGGTCGGCGGCCGGTGTGGCGCCCTCATCCCGCAGGAGCAAGTCAGGATGCTCGGTCCGCCAGTGCTCCGCCGCGTCCGGCTGCGTCTGGAAGCCGTTCAGGTAGCAGATGCTGTACGCGCCCTCCAGGGGAGGCGCCGTCGAATCGCGGACCACGACGTCGGGGCGCACCGGCTCTCCGTCGACGTCGACGGCATCGGACGCGCCTCCCAGCTGGTAGTCGAAGACGCCGGAGACCGGCGGCAGGTCGGGCGTCGCCCCGGACGTCGGCGGTACGGCGCTCCGCTGCTGCCCGCAGGCGGACAGGGATGCGGCCGCGAGGACCCCGAGGAGGAGCGCGGCCGCGGACAGACCCGCGAACCGCGATGTCGGTGCGCTCACCATGCCGCTCCTCCTCGGGGTGTCCGTCAGAGCCTGTCCGGCGAGATCTGGGCCCGCAGGGGCGCGGGGAGCAGATCGCCGTGGGCGGCGACCATCTCGTTGCACAGCTGCCAGATCTGGCGGGGCGTCAGCGTCGAATTCGCGTTGGCGTCCATCAGGACGGCCTGCCTGATCAACTGCGGGTTCCCGGTGCGCGCCGCCTCCACTGTGAGCCGGTTGACCGACAGATACGGCTGGTTGAGGGCGGCGCACTGCACCGGCAGGCACCCCATCGCGATCGGATGGACCCCATGCGCGTCGACGCGGGCGGGGACCTCGACGACGGCGCCCTGGGGCAGGTTGTCGATGAGGCCCCTGTTGGGGACGTTGACGTGGATCTCGCGCTCGGCCCCCGTGACCAGGGAGTGGATGATCTGGGGGGCGTACTCGCTGGCGCTGTCGTCGAGCTCCAGGTCGCCGCCCGCGTCAAGGATCCGCTCGGTCTGCTCGAACTCCGCCACATTGTCGCGGCTGATCTGCGCGTACTCCAGCGGGGTCAGGCGATAGCGCTCGATCTGCTCATCGGAGCGGAGGAACCACGGCAGGTACTCCGAGGAGTGCTCGCTGGTCTCCGTCGGGTAGTAGCCGATGCGGCGGAAGATCTCGACGCGCACGCGGCGCTCCATCCCGGGGTCCTCGCGGATCCTGTCCCGCAGCAGCGGGTAGAGGCTCTCGCCGTTCCGCTTCCATTCCAGAAGCCAGGCCTGATGGTTGACGCCGGCCGCGCGATAGGTGGTCTCCTCGACGGGGACGCCGATCAGCTCGCCCAGATCGTGGGCGGTCCAGTACACGCTGTGGCACAGGCCGACGGTCTTGAGCTCCGGGGCGACCACGGACGTCCACCACACGTTCATCGCCATGGGATTCGTGTAGTTGAGGAACCAGGCGTCCGGGCAGATCTCCATCATGTCGCGCGCGATGTCGGTCAGCACCGGGAACGTGCGCAGGGCGCGGAAGACCCCGCCCACGCCGGTCGTGTCGCCGATCGTCTGGCGCAGACCGAATCGGGCCGGGATCTCCAGGTCCTTCAGGGTGGCGTCGATGCCTCCGACCTGGATCATGTCGACGACGAAGTCCGCTCCCGCGAGCGCCTCGCGGCGGTCCAGCGTGGCCACCACCTGGGCCGCGGCGCCGAGCTGCCTGCTCACCTGCTCGACGGTCCGAGCCGCGACCGACAGCCGCTCGGGATCGATGTCGTACAGGGCGAAGCGCACATCGGACAGCTCCGGGTAGCGCAGGATGTCGGTGGCGAGCTCGCGGGTGAAGACGACGCTTCCCGCGCCGATGAATGCAATGGTGACCATGCCCTCATCATGGACACGATGATCGATGTGTGCAAGACTATGCTCGTATTCTTCACGAATCGCTCACCTTTGGTGAGCGACCAATGCGCTCCCCGGCGCCGGGCCGTCGGGGTGGCGGCCTTCCGGAGGACCTCGATGACATCGTCGCAGACAGCAGTCGATCAGACCCGCACCGGTTCCGCCAAACGCACCGACCGGATGTCCCGGTTGCTCGACGCCGTCAACACCCGCGGCGAGGTGCACCTCGCCGCACTGGTCCGCGATCTGGGAGTCTCCCCCGCCACCGTGCGACGCGACCTCACGGCCCTCGAGGACCGCGGCCTCATCGTGCGCACGCACGGAGGGGCCTGCGCCCTGGACTACATGAACGAGGTCTCCGTCCTTCTGCGCGACGCCCAGTTCCATGACGAGAAGATGCGCATCGCCCAGCACGCCGCACGGCTCATCCCCGACGGACGCTACTCGGTGGCCATCGGCGGAGGCACCACCGCCGCCGCCGTCGCCCGGGCGCTCGCCCAACGGCCGGGGCTGGCCATCGTCACCAACTCGCTGACCACGGCCACCGAGCTGGCCACCCATGGCACCGTCACGGTCATCATGACGGGCGGAGCCGTCCGGTCCAGCTCCCTGGAGGCCGTCGGAGCGATCTCGGAGGCGACCTTCAACAACATCAACTTCGGAACGGCCTTCCTGGGCACCGACGGGATCAGCGTGCGCGGCGGGGCCACCACCTACGACGAGACCGAGGCCCGAACGAACCACGCCATGGTGGCCCGCGCGGAACGCGTCGTCGTCGTGGCCGACGGATCGAAGGTCGGGCGCGCCACGCTGGCGAAGGTGGCCGATCTAGACGAGGTCGACGTGCTGGTGACGGACGAGTCCGCCGATCCGGCCGAGATCGCCGCGATCCAGGCGGCCGGCGTCGACGTCCAGTTCGCCCGGGCGTGATCCGGCGCCGTGCCGCCAGGTCCCGCGACCGCAGCCCATTGACGAGGGCGATCCCGCTCACGGGACGAGGGGTCCGCGCAGGGGCGTCGCCCTCGTCGATCCCGACTGCGGAACGGCTCCGTCGGCACGGGTGAGGGCCGCCGACCCTGGTCGGCACGAAGCCCGATCGGGTGCCTGGTGAGAGACGGGCCGGAACCGGCACCGGCCTCACCGGTCGGGTCAGCCCGCCAGGAGCCGGAGGAGTTCCTCCTGCGTCGCCTGGCGATCGCTGCCGCCCGTCCCGCGCGTGGACAGCGATCCGGCTCCCACCGCCCACCGCAGCCGCGTGCGCTCATCGAGGACCCCATGGGCGCAGGCCGCCAGATAGCCCGCGTCGAAGCTGTCCCCGGCCCCCGTCGTGTCGACCACTTCGACATCGAACGCGGCCACGCGGACCGTCACGCCGTCCGGGCCGACGGACCAGGCGCCCTCGGCGCCGTCCTTGACCACCACCGTCGGGCCGAACGCCGCGATCCACGCCGCCATGCCGGCGTCGTCCCGCGGGGAGGGGCCCCCGAGCGCGCCGCCGATCGCCCGCAGCTCGTTCCGGTTGGGCAACAGGACATCGACACCTCCCAGCACGGCGTCGACGCCCTCCCACTGCTCCGACGGGTCCCAGTTCGTGTCCAGGCTGGTCGTCCACCCCTTTTCGCGCGCGCGGGCGAGAATCTGCGGAAGACCCCTCGCCAGCGCCGGCTGCAGGAAGAAGGAGGCGACGTGCAGGTGCCCCGGCTCGGGAAGCGCCTCCAGCGCGCGCTCCACGTCCGCCGGGTCGAGCAGGGGGATCGTCCCGGGCACCGTCAGGATGGCGCGGTCCTCCAGCCTCGACAAGACGACGGACAGGCCCGTCGGCACGTCGGGATCCACGCCGAGGTGCCTGAGATCGACGCCGCGCTCCCGGAGCCCGTCGCTCACCAGGCCGCCGAAGACATCCGCGCCGACCCGTGAGATCAACGAGGTCGGCACGCCCAGCCGCGCCAGGCCCATCGCCACGATCGCGGCCGACCCTCCCACCGCGAGATCCGCCGAGTCGGCGAGCACCTCCGCCTGGCCGAAGCGCGGGACGACGTCCCCGCGGACCACGAGGTCCGGATTCGCATCGCCGACGACGACGACCGGGCGCGCCTCGGCGCTCCCCATCCCCGGCACCTCCCTCCTCATCCCTTCACTCCCGAGGACGTCATGGTGGCCAGGAACTGTTTCTGCGCCACGGTGAAGAACAGCATGAGCGGCAACGTGGCGACCACGTTCGCGCACATCAGGAGCGCCCAATCCGTCCGGCGCCCTCCCTGGAAGTTGGCGATCCCCAACTGGATCGTGTACCAGGAGTCGTCGTTGATCGCGATGAGCGGCCACACCAGATCGTTCCACGAATCGAGCAGCGCGAAGATCGCCAGCGTCGCCAGCGCGGGCCGCGCCAGAGGAAGGATCACGTGCCAGAAGGTCCGCAGGCGCGAACAGCCGTCGAGCCGGGCGGCCTCCTCCATCTCCTGGGGGATCGAGAGGAAGAACTGCCTCATGAGGAAGATCCCGAACGACGACGCCAGCCAGGGCACGATCGCCGCGCCGAGCGTGTCGACCAGGCCCACCCGCGCGTACATCACGTACATCGGGACCATCAGCAGCTGGGTGGGGATCATGATCGTTCCCATGATCCCCAGGAACCCCAGCGTGCGGCCCGGGAACTTCAGGCGCGCGAACCCGTAGCCGGCCAGGGAGCACAGCACGACCTGCGAGATCACCGAGGTCGTGGACACGATCAACGAGTTGCCCAGCCAGTGCAGGATGTCGGTGGTCCCGAAGAGCTTCTCGTATCCGGCGAACGTGAAGGACGAGGGGATGAAGCTGCGGGGGAAGCGGTTGAGCTCCGACTCCGGTGTCAGCGACGTCAGGAACATGTCGACGAACGGGATCGAGAAGACCAGCGCCGTGGGGGCCAGCACCAGGTGCCAGCGCCACTCCGTGCTGCGGCGCCTCCTCCGCGGGGCCGCGCCACCGGGGCGGGCGTCTCGCGGGCCGTCCGCCCCGGTGGCGCGGAGCACGTCCACGGCGGGGGCCGTCTGATTGCCGGCATCCATTGAGGGAGCCTCCCTGGTGATCGTCACAGCCCGCCCACATCCTTCTTCCGGGAATACACCGCGACCGCGACGGTCAGCGCCAGCGTCACGAAGAACAGCCCGTAGGCGACCGCCGAGGCGTAGCCGAAGTCGAGTTCGGTGAACGCCTTCTTCCACAGGTAGTAGACGACGGTCTGGGTGGACTTCAGGGGCCCGCCGCGCGTCGTCGTGTAGACGACGTCGAACAACTGGATCGCCCCGATCGTCTGCCAGATGGCGACGAACACCGTGATGGGCGCCAACTGCGGGAACGTGACGTGCCAGAAGGCCTGCCACTTCGTGGCGCCGTCCACGCGCGCCGCCTCGGTGAGCTCGGCCGGGATGTCCTGGAGCGCGGCCAGGTAGATGACCGTCGTGAAGGCGGCCTGGCCCCACAGCGACATAATCGCGATGACGAGCATCGCCTGATGCGGGTTCTCCAGCCAGCCCTGCGGCGGCAGGCCGACCGCTCTCAGGACGTTGTTGACCAGCCCGTACTGCGGATTGAACAGATAGGTCGTCAGGATGCCCGTCGCCGAGGCCGACACGACGAAGGGCACGAAGATCAGCGTCCGGTAGATCCCGATGAAGCGGATCTTCCGGTTGAGCGCCACCGCGAGGACCAGGCCCAGCAGGACCGACGCCGGGACGAAGAGGGCCGTGTACACCAGGGTGTGGCCGACGGCGGACCTCAGTTCCGCATCGGTGAGCATCCCCTGGTAGTTCGCGACCCCCACGCCCTCGGCCTGGGAGAACCCGTTCCACTTCTGGAACGAGAGCACGAGGGCCCAGATCGCGGGGAAGATGGACAGCCCCAGGACGATGAGCGTGGCCGGGGCCGTGAACCCCCAGCCCGCCAGCGTCTCGCCGAGATGGCGCCGGCTCAGCGCGCGATCGCTCGGCGCTTTCGGCTGTGCGATGGTCACTGGGACAACGCCTCCGTCGATTCCGTCGCGGCCTCATGGAGCTTCTCCGTGGGATCGCCCTGGCCCTGAAGGACCTCCGAGATCGCCGTTCCGACCGCCTCCGAGAGCCTGACGTACCCGGGGACCGTCGGACGCGGGATCGTCGCGTTCTGGCTGTTCTTCGCCATGACGTCCAGGCCCGGCATGGCGGCGACCTGCTCCTGGAACTCGGGCGAGTCGATCTCCGATTCGCGCAGCGGGAGGTTGCCATAGGCGACGTTCCATCGGACGTCCTGGGCCGGGTCGGTCAGCCACTTCGTGAACTCGTAGGCCCAGTGGGAGCGATTGGCGTCCTGGTGGTCGAAGAGGACCCACAGGTCGGCGCCGGAGATGGTGGTGTGGCGGCCGTCCGTTCCGGGCAGCTGGGTGACGCCGTAACTCGTTCCCGCCTTCTGCAGGTCGTAGAGCATCCACGGCCCGGACGTCATCATGCCGATCTGATCGCTGGCGAAGATCTGGCCGAACTTCGTGTCGGTCTGGTCCAGGTACACGGACTGGTCCTCGACGGCCATGTCCCGCAGGAAGGTCAGAGCCTGGACGCCGACCGGGGAGTCGAACGTGGCCGTCGTGCCGGCCTCGTCCAGGATCTGCCCGCCGTTCTGCCACAGGTGCGGCCAGAACTGCCACGTCGTCTCCTCGGAGCCCGAGACCGAGTAGGCGTAGCCGTAGGTCGTCGTGGAGGGGTCCGTGAGCTCCTGCGCCGCCGTCCTGAAGTCGTCCCAGGTCCAGTCGTCGGTGGGGTAGGCGACACCGGCCCGATCGAAGACCGTCTTGTTGTAGATCAAGGAGATGTTGTCGACGACCGAGGGGAACCCGATGACCGCCTCGCCGGTGGGCTGGGCGGTGGCGGTGGCGGCCTGGGAGAACTGGTCCCATCCGACGGCCGGGTTGGAGACCTTGTCGGAGATGTCCAGCGTCCGCCCGGACCCCGCCAGCTCGCTGGCCCAGGATCCGAACGCATAGGAGATGTCCGGGTAGGTTCCCCCGACGAACGAGGAGGAGAGCTTCTGGAGCAGGTCCTCGGTCGAGGACGCGCCCGAGGAGACCTTGATGGTGACGTTGGGGTGGTCCTGGTGGAACTCCTCGGCGAGTCCCTCGAGGATCGTCTCCGCCTGGTCGTTCTGCCCGGTCCACCACGTCAACGTGACGTCGGCGTCGGGATCCAGCGCGGCGGAGCCCTGGTCCTGCGAGGAGCAGGCCGACAGCCCCACGGTCCCCGCGAGCAGGGCGGCGGCAGTGACCATGGAGGAGGCCCACCGGCGTCCTGGTCGTGTGCTGTGGTTCATGACGATCTCCCCTTTGATTGGACCATCAATTCTTCGCCTGTCCCGGCCGGCCGCAGCCCGTCTCTGCCCGGCGCAACCAGGCCGTGATGTGGGGCGAGGAGGCCCGCTTCCCCTCATAGTGTGACGGCGCTCAACGTCGCCGTCATCCAATCTGGTCATATCGCTCGTTTTGTTGAGCGATTTGATCTATTTGATGAACGGACGGGTCAGAGCTTGTCATGCTTGGCGGTGCGAGCAGCTCCCGGACGAGCCTCGCCGGCCGCCTCACACCCACGCTGTCCTGTCAGGAGTCTCGATGTCCGTCGCTTCCACGCCTCCCGGCCATGAGGGGCGCTCCATGCCCGCCGCCGCCCCGGAGACGCCGGATCTCAGGCTCGTCGAATGGACCCCCCGATCCCAGCTGGTGGCCTCCCGCTCTCCGGTGGCGCAGGCGAGCGTTCCCGCGATCGACGTCCACAACCACCTCGGACGCTGGCTCACGCCGGATTGGTGCGCGCCGGACGTCGGGGCGCTCCTCGACCTCATGGACCAGACGAACGTCCAGACCATGGTCAATCTGGACGGCCTGTGGGGCGCGGAGCTCACGGCGAACCTGGAGCGATACGATCTGGCGCACCCGGGGCGTTTCCTCACCTTCTGCCAGGCCGACTGGGACCTGCTGTCCGAGCCGGACGGCCTGCGGACCCTCTCCTCGCAACTGCACGAGTCCGCCGACCGCGGCGCCCGGGGCCTCAAGGTCTGGAAGAACCTCGGCCTCGAGGTTGTGGACGGCGCCGGGACGCTCGTGATGCCCGACGATCCGGCGGTGGTCGAGATCCTCACGCTCGCCGGAGAGCTCGGCCTCCCCGTCCTCGTCCACATCGCCGATCCCAAGGCCTTCTTCGACCCGATCGACGCGCGCAACGAGCGCTTCGACGAACTCGCCTCGGTGCCCGAGTGGTCGCGGGCCGACCGGACCCGCTATCCGTCCTTCGACCGCCTGCTGGACGCCTTCGAGGCCCTGCTCGCCGCCATTCCCGGCACGCGGGTCATCGGCGCGCACGTCGGCTGCGCCGCCGAGGACCTCGACCGCGTCGACCGGCTCCTGGCCGCCGCCCCGAACCTCGTCGTCGACATCGCCGGCCGGCTGGCCGAACTGGGACGGCAGCCCCGACGATTCAGCCGGCTCGTCCGCGACCATCCCGACCGCGTCCTGTTCGGCACCGACGCCTATCCCGTGGACCACCGCTCGCTGGAGACCTACTTCCGCTTCCTCGAGACGGCGGACGAGTCCTTCGAGTACTCGCCCGACGACGAGATCCCTCCGCAGGGCCGGTGGGCGATCTCCGGCGCCGACCTCGATCCCGCGCTTCTTCCCGGACTCTACGCGGGCAACGCCCGCCGCGTCCTCGGTCTGGCGGATCCCCGCTGACCGCCGCCGCCCCCATCCACCGATCCACCCAACAGAAGGACCTCTGCCATGTCTGCCACCCTCGACGAGATCTTCAGCCAGCCGGCGACCTGGCGTCGAGCCGCCGCCCTGCCGACCACGGGGCTGCCCGCTGTCGGCGAGCCGGCGGCGGTCGTCGGATGCGGAACCTCGTGGTTCATGGCCCAGTCCTACGCCGCCGCGCGCGAGCGCGCCGGGCTGGGGACCACCGACGCCTTCACGGCCACCGAGTTCCCGGCGGACCGCCGTTACGACAGGGTCGTCCTCCTGTCCCGCTCGGGCACGACGACCGAGATCGTGGACCTCGCGCGGGCGCTCCGCAGCGCCGGAACGCCCGCCCTGCTGATCACCGCCGTCGGCGACGGCCCCGCCACGCCGTTCGTCGACGCCGAGGTCGTCCTCGACTTCGCCGATGAGGCGTCGGTCGTCCAGACCCGGTTCGCCACCACCGCCCTGGCGTGGATGCTGTCCTCGCTCGGGCACGACGTCGAGGCCGCCGCCCGCGAGGCGGAGGCCGCGCTGACCCGCGAGATCCCCGCGTCATGGATCGAGGCGGACCAGATCACGTTCCTCGGCACGGGATGGACCATCGGCCTGGCCAACGAGGCCGCCCTCAAACTGCGCGAGGCCTCGCAGTCCTGGACCGAGGCCTATCCGGCCATGGAATGGCGGCACGGCCCGATGGCGATCGCCCAGCCGGGGCGCCTGGTCTGGATCTTCGGCGAGGCCCCCGACGGCGTCGCGGAGAAGGTCGCGGCGTTCGGCGCCGAGCTGGTCCCGACCCTGGGCGATCCCCTCGCCCACCTCGTCCTGGCTCAACGCATGGCCGTCGCGCGGGCCGAGGCTCGCGGCCTGGATCCCGACGCCCCTCGGCATCTCACCCGGTCCGTGATCCTCGGCTGAGTCGCCGTCCCGCACTCCCCCACCCCGCCGATCCGGAGGTCCGCCACCGCGGGCCTCCAGTCGGGCGCGCCCTGCCGCCCTCGTTCCAGGAGCCCCCATGATCTGGACCATCACCCCGAATCCGGCACTCGACCTCACCTGGCGCGTGCCCGCCTGGCAGCGGGGCCGTTCCCACCGGGTGGCCGACGTCGCCGAACGCCCCGGCGGCAAGGGGCTCAACGTGGCGCGGGTCCTCGACCAGATGGGCGTGCCCGTCTCCGCTGCGGGCTTCCTGGGCGGGGGGACGGGAGCGCGTGTCCGGGATCTGCTCGCCCAGGCCTCCCCCCGGATCCGCTCGACTTGGATCGAGGCGCCCGGGGAGACCCGCCGGTCCGTGGCGATCATCGACGGCGACGCTACCGTCTTCAACGAGGCGGGCGCCCCCGTTCCCGCGAGCGCCTGGGCGGACCTCACCCGGCTGGTGGCCGACTGCGCGCGCCCCGGCGATGTCGTGGCGCTCAGCGGCTCCCTGCCTCCGGGCACGGACGCCGAGAGCCTGAGCGTCCTCCTGGCCGCCGCGCGCGAGGCCGGCGCCCGCACCCTGGCGGACACCTCCGGGCCGCTCCTGCTCGTCGCCGCCGCCCACGCCGACGTGGTCAAACCCAACGAGGAGGAGCTCCTCTCCGCGACCGCCCCGATGGGGGCCCGGACCATCGACGAGGGCGCCCGCGCGCTCCTGGCGCGCGGGACCCGCTGCGTCGTCGTGTCCCTCGGAGCGCGCGGCATGGAGAGGCACACGCTGGGCGGCGTGCTGCGCGCCCGGCTGCCCCGAGCGCTCGAGGGCAACCCGACGGGCGCGGGCGACGCGGCGGTCGCCGCGCTCGCCCGGCACCTGGCCGGCGCATCCACGTCCGCCGACGGGGAGTCCGGCGCTCCCGAGACGGGGGACGCCCTCGTCAGGGCCGACGCCCACAGGGCGTGGGACGCCCTCGACTGGGAGGACGCGCTGCGCGACGCGGTCGCCACCTCCGCAGCCGCCGTCGTCCGCCCCGTCGCCGGAGAGATCGACCCGGCCGTCCGCGCGGCCCTCCTCCCCCAGATCGTCATCGAAAGGATGTCCCATGCTCGCTGACACGGCCCGACTGGCCCGCGAATGCGCCCGGAGGGGGCGCGGACTGGGCGCCTTCAACGTGGTCCTCCTCGACCACGGAGAGGCATTCGCCGACGCCGCCCAGGACGTGGGCCTGCCCGTCGTCCTCCAGCTGTCGCAGAACGCGGTGGCCTACCACGGCGGGCGCCTGCGCCCGCTGGGCCGCGCGCTGCTCGAGTTGGCCGACGCCTGCTCCGTGCCCGTCGGCGTCCACCTGGACCACGCCGAGGACGCCGACCTGTGCCGCGAGGCCATCGACCTGGGGTTCACGTCGATCATGTACGACGGGTCGAAGCTCCCCGACGAGCGCAACCGCGCGACGACCGCGGCGATCACGCGCCTCGCCCATGAGGCGGGCGTCTCCGTGGAGGCCGAGCTGGGCGAGGTCGGAGGCAAGAACGGCGTCCACGACCCGTCGGCGCGCACCTCGCCCGAGGACGCCGCGCGGTTCGTCGCCGACACCGGCGTCGACCTGCTGGCGGTGGCGGTGGGGTCCTCCCACGCGATGGCCACCCGCGACGCCGTGCTCGACACGGACCTCATCGCGCGGATCCGCTCGGCCGTCCCCGTCCCCCTGGTCCTCCACGGCTCCTCGGGCGTCCCCGACGACGGCATGAGGGCGGCGATCCGGGCGGGAATGACGAAGATCAATGTCTCCACCCATCTCAACGTCGTCTTCACGCGCTCCGTCCGGCAGACGCTGGCGACGGAGCCCGGGCTGGTCGATCCCCGCCGGTACATCGGCCCGGGCACGGACGCGGTCCGCGCCGAGGTCGCTCGCCTCCTCCGCCTCTACGACGAGTGCTGAGCCTCTCCCGTCATCACCGTCCAGGAGATCCGGACGAGGCCCCGACCCCGTGCACAATGGAGGCATGGCAAGCGGATGGCGCTCTCTGGTGGAACGAGTCCGCTCTCTCTTCTCCTCGCGACGATGGCGCATCGCCCGCAACGGCCTGGTGGCCGGTCTGGCGGCCGGATCTGTGAGCGTCGCGTACCGCGCGGCGATCGCCCGCGGCACGGGACTCGCGCATGCGGCCGATGAGACGATCGCCCACCACCCCCTCTGGCTGCTCGTCTGGCTCGTCGCCGCCCTCGCCGTCGCCACCGTCGCCTGGCGCCTGGTCGCATGGGAGCCCACGGCGTCCGGTTCCGGCATCCCCCAGGTCGCCGGCAGGCTGACGGGCCGCGTTCCGTTGCGGCCCGTCCGCGTCCTGGCCGCCCGATTCGTCGGCGGGACCGGAGCATCCCTCTTCGGTCTCTCGCTGGGGCGCGAAGGCCCTTCGATCCATCTGGGCGCGGCCGTCGGACAGCTGCTCGCCCGGCCGCTGGGCGCCAGCGAGGAGGAGACCGATCACCTCATCACCAGCGGTGCCGCCGCCGGCCTGTCCGCGGCCTTCAACGCTCCCGTCTCCGGCATGCTGTTCGCCATGGAGGGCCTCCACCGCTCCTTCTCGCCCCTGATCATCGCCTCGGCGGCCACCGGCGCCCTGGCTGCGGACGTCGCGTCCACCCTCGTCTTCGGGTCGCGCCCGCTCCTCCAGTTCAGCGCCCCCGGGGACGGATCCAGTGAGATCCCCCTCTCTCTCTGCTCTGGGTCGTTCTCCCGCTGGGGGTCCTCACCGGGTTGGTCGGAGCGCTGGTCAACCGATCGCTCCTGGCCTGCCAGTCGATGACCCGGCTTCCCGGCCCGCTGCCCGTCCTGATCGCCATGCTCGCCGCGCTGGCCTGCGGGCTTCTCGCCCCCCGGGTTCTCGGTGGGGGCGAGGAGCTCATCCACTGGGCCCAGATCGGCTCCGTCGGGCTGGGATCCGTCCTCGCGCTGCTCCTTCTCAAGTTCGTCCTGACCGGCGTGAGCTTCGGGTCGGGGATTCCCGGCGGCATCTTCATGCCGATCCTCGCGATCGGCACACTGACCGGCGTCGGCTATGCGTTGGTCGCCCACGATCTCGGGTTGTCGGCGGACCTCCGGGTCGCGCTGGCCGTCTGCGGGATGGCAGGCGTCCTCGCCGCCAGCGTGCGCACCCCGCTCACCTCGATCCTGCTCACCGCGGAGATGACGGGATCGCTCGGCCATCTGCTGCCCGTCGCCACCGTGGTCCTCCTCGCGATCTTCACCGCCGACGCCCTGCGCGTCCCACCCATCTACCAGGCGCTGCTCGAGCGCTCGCTCGGACCGGACGCCGCCGCCCTCGTCCCCGGCGCCTCCTCCCCAGCCGGCGGAGACCGCCCATGACCGCCCGGCGCCCCCCGGCGCGGCCCGCAGGTTGAAGAACTCACGCTACGCGCTGTGGAAGAACCCCGAGGATCTCACCGAGAGACAGACCGCGAAGCTCGCCTGGATCGCGCAGACCGACCCTCGGTTGCACCGCGCCTACCTCCTCAAAGAAGGACTACGTCGTGTTCAAGCTGCCCTACGAGCAAGCCATCGACGCACTGGACCGGTGGATCTCCTGGGCCAGGCGATGTCGTATCCCCGCCTTCGTGAAACTCCAACGCTCGATCGTGAAACACCACGACCGGATCCTCGCCGCGATCGAGCACGGCCTCTCCAACGGACGTATCAAGTCCGTCAACACCAAGATCCGACTCATCACCCGCGTCGCGTTCGGGTTCCGGTCCCCACAAGCCCTCATAGCCCTGGCCATGCTCACCCTCGGCGGCCACCGCCCCACCCTCCCCGGCCGACCATGACCCACGGAAGAGTCAGGAGCACCCGATTTCTATCGGCGGGTGACGGGCGCGGAGCTCGCCGACGTCCTCGAGACGATCCGCCGGATCGGCGCGCGCGGGCGAACGTGGATGGAACTCACGACCCTCCTCATCCCGGGGCACAACGATTCGGAGGAGATGCTGCGCGGGGAGGCCGAGTGGATCCTCGGCGAGCTCGGCCCCGACGTCCCCCTCCACCTCACGGCCTTCCATCCCGCGCACCGGCTGCTCGACGCGCCGCCGACCCCGGCGGCGACGCTCACACGGGCGCGCGAGATCGCCCTCGAGGTCGGACTCCACCACGTCTACACCGGCAACGTCCGCGACCCCGCGGGGTCGACGACGCGGTGCACCGCGTGCGGCACTGCGCTGATCCGTCGCGACTGGTTCGAGGTGAGCGACTACCGGCTCACCTCGTCGGGGGCGTGCCCGACGTGCGGGTCAGCGCTCGCCGGGCGTTTCGGGACGGGGGCAGGAGGGGCCTCGGCGAGGCCATACCCCGTCCGGTTGTAGGCCTTGGGCGTTGGCCTTCTTCACGAGGTCGTGCGCCCTCGGCCGCGAGGCGGCGCGTCGTCCGGCACGGAATCATGCGCCTTGAGCCGCGTCCTTCAGGAGAAGAACGGTCCTCCCGCATCCCCTCGACGCGCGAAGGTGATGCTTTCGACGCGCAGAAGTAATGCTCTCGGTGAGTGGGGCAGAGGGCGGGGTCAGCCGGCGGTCGAGGTGCCGAAGAGGAGGCCGAGGCCGTAGGTGAGGCCCGCCGCCCCGTAGCCGATGAGGAGCTGGCGCAGCGCGCGCGGCGCCGGCGACTGGCCCGACAGGATCCCGACGACGCCGCCCGTGCACAGGAGCGCGACGCCGACGACGCCCGCCGCGACCGCGATCGCGGTGACGCCCGTGAGGCCGAGCAGGTACGGGACGAGAGGGAAGAACGCGCCGATCGCGAAGAAGCAGAAGGAGGAGGCCGCGGCGTGCCACGGCGTCCCGACCTGCTCGGTCGCGCCGTTGACCGGGGGCATCCCGCCCTCGAGGGCCGCGCGCACCGCGATGACGCCGGACTCGGTGCCCGCCGGGCGGGCGATCTGCGAGAAGACGCGGGCCGCGTGCTCGTCGGCCGCCTCGGGCGACTCGCCGCGGGCACGGAAGACGAGGGCGAGCTCGTTCGCGTCGACGTCGAGCGCGGGAACGGCCTGATGGGCCTCCGGGTCGGGGATCGACGCGTCGAGGAGCTCGCGCTGGGAGCGGACCGACACCCACTCGCCGGCCGCCATCGAGAGGGCGCCTGCAAGCAGTCCGGAGACGCCGGTCGCGAGGACGAGGCTGGGCCTCATGCCGGTTGCGGCGACGCCGAGGACGAGGGCGAGGTTCGAGACGAGTCCGTCGTTCGCGCCGAAGACCGCGGCGCGGAACGTGCCGGCGAGCGCCTCGCGCGAGCGCGCGGTGAGGCCGCGAATGACCTCGCCGTGGATGTGCTCGTCGGCGGCCATCTGAGCGGGGGCGTCCTCGTCGGCGTCGTAGGTCGTGCGCTGCTCGGCGCGCTGGGCCATCGCGAGGATGAAGATCGTCCCGAACATCTGGGCGAGCCAGGCGCTGATGCGGACGCGCAGGCGCGGCTGCGGGGCGGGCAGGGCGCGGTCGCCGAGGAGGGCGAGCCAGTACTCCTCGTGGCGGCGCTCGGCGTCGGCGAGCTGGAGGAGGACCTCGCGCTCCCAGCCGGTGCGGCGCTCCGCGAGGGAACGGTATGTGCGCGCCTCCATGCGCTCCTCGGCGAGGTGGCGGCGCCAGCGGCGGATCTGAGCGCGGGTCGGCTCGGGCCGATCCTTCGGGACGTCGATCGGGGTGAAGGTCGACATCTTCCGGTCAGCGGGCAGAGGAGGAAGGCGTATCGGACTCGGCGTCGACGACCTTCGGGGTGGCGGGGGCTCCGAAGAGGCGTTCCTTGACGGCGTCGGCGACCTTGTCGGTGACGCGCTCGCCCTGAGCGCGGACCATGTCGGAAACGCGCTCGCCGGCGCGGTCGAGGGGCTTGGCGACGACGGGGAGTCGACGGACCTTCGTGGCGGTCTCGCGGATCTTCTCGTACTGCTCGCGGCCGGCGCGAGTGCCGAGGACGTATCCGGCTCCGAGGCCGAGCAGAATGCCGATCCTGGTCCCCATGGGCCCTCCTTCATCGGGGGCGGCGCACCGCCCGTTCAGGGGTCCAGCCTACCGGTCGCGGATGCGACCGCCCGAGCCGGACCGGGAAGTTCACACACGTGCACCCAGTGAGAAAGCACTCGCACGACGAGGGCGGGGCGGATACCGTGAACGCGTGGTGGAAACGAGGATCCCGACCCCCCGCGGCGTGACGCTGGCGGGGACATTCGTCAACCCCGTGGACTCGGGCGACGCGGCGGTCCTCTTCTCCCATTCCTTCCTCGCCGACCGTCACTCGGCGGAGCACTTCGACCGACTCGGGCGCCTCTACCGGGCGGCGGGCTACGCGACCCTCGAGTTCGACTACTCGGGTCACGGGGCGTCCGGCGACGAGATCATCACGCTCGACGCCGAGGTCGAGGATCTGCGCGCGGCCTCCGGCTGGCTCGCCGATCAGGGATTCGGGCGCCAGCTCGTCCACGCGCACTCCTTCGGCGCGACGGTCGCCCTCACGGCCCGTCCGACGGCGGTCCTCGCCTACGTCCTCTCCTCACCGACGATCGGCCCGATGTCGATCGACTGGACCCAGATCTTCTCCGACGACCAGCTCGGGGACCTCGAGCAGATCGGCGCGACCTCGATCCCCGACGACTCGGGCTCGATGCGCCGCCAGTTCACGATCTCGAAGCAGACGCTCGTCGATTTGTCGCTCGGCGACGCGCACAAGCTCCTCGACGGGCTCGAGCAGCCGACGCTCATCATCCACGACTCGGTCGACGAGGAGCTCGGCCTCGTCGCCGCTACTCAGGAGGCCTTCCACCTCCTGCCGGACGGCTCGCGCGTCGAGATCGTGTCGAATGCCCGCTTCGGCGCGGGCGAGAGGGTCGAGGCGCTCGACGCGCCCTCCCTCGAGTGGGCCCACCGCTGGGTCCCGGTCGTGCGCCCGCAGCGCTGAGGCGCGGGGCATTCCTCACCCGTCGTCGTGAGTTCCGCACGAACGACGTCAGATCCCGCGGTAACCGGGCCGAGGGGGTTCGGCTCCGCCCCGGCATTCCGTCGACCGGATTCGCGTCTCCCCTCACACGAGGCTGGACTTTACCGCACAGCCTTCATTAGCATCGTGCCACCCTCATTTTAGTTAGGGCTACCTAATTTTCTCTACGAACCTGCCGGAGTCGTCATGCCAGAAGCGATCACCGAAATCCACACCTCGAAGCGCAGCGGACTGCGAGACTCCGCCCTCGGCACCCGCAATCTCATGACCATCGCGGCCCTCGCAGTCGTCGGCTCACTCATCGTCGTTCCACTGTCGATCCTCACCCCGGCCTTCGCCACGACCCCGAAAGCCATTCTCATCATGTGCGCCACCATGGGCGCCTGGTACATCGCCTACCTCCTCCCCGGGCTGCTCGTTCCCAAACCGGGCGCATTCCTGATCGCCGGTCTGATCATGGGGATCATCTGCACCTTCACCACCCCGCTCGGCCCCACCGCCATCATCGGGAACGTCATCGGCGCGCTCTTCCTCGAGATCCCGATGGCCCTTCTCCTCTACAAGAAGTGGACCTGGTGGGCCCACGCCATCGGCGCAACAGTCTTCGGAGGCCTCAACGCCGCCATGTACGGCGGCGCCTACGGGATCGTTCAAACCCCCGTCCAGTACGTCGCGGGAATCCTGCTCGCAGTCGTCTCCTGCTTCATCGTCCTCTTCCTGAGCCTCCTCCTGCGCCGGACCCTCCAACGCGCGGGCGTCGGTGTTCAACGGTGAGCATCTCGCCCCTCGCCAGCCTGACGAGCGTTCAGATCCGCTATCACGGAAGCGGCGAGTGGGTGCCGGAAGCCCCACTCACCCTGGACCTGCGCACAGGCGGCATGACGCTCCTCATCGGCCCTTCCGGATGCGGAAAATCAACAATCGGCCTCACCATCGACGGACTCATTCCCCATTCCATCCCCTCTGTCTACAAGGGCTCGATCCTCGTCAACGGTACGGAAGTCGCCGATAGCGACATCGCCCCCCTCGCCCAATTCGTCGGACTCGTCATGCAGGACCCCGATTCGCAGATCGTGCGCCGCACCGTCTGGGACGAGGTCTGCTACGCCCTCGAGAATCTCTGCCTGGCTCGGAGCGAGATCGATGCGCGAGCCGAGGCCGCCCTACGACTCCTCAAGATCGTCGACCTCGCACCCCGCGACCCGTGGACGCTTTCGGGGGGCCAGCGCCAACGCGTCGTCCTCGCCTGCGCCATCGCACAGCGCCCGAGAATCCTCGTCCTCGACGAGCCGACCGCGAACCTCGACCCCGTGGCGGCCCACGACCTCCACGTCGCGATCGCGGCGTTGAAGAACGAGGGCACGTCCCTGCTCGTCGTCGAGCACAACCTCGACGACCTCGCGCACCTCGCGGACCGAGTCATCGCCCTCGACGGGGACGGACGGCTCCTCGCCGACGGCGATCCCCGCACCGTCTTCGGCGACGGGGCCCCCCGTCTCATCGGCGCGGGAATCCGGGTTCCCACCTCAGTCGACCTCGGCCTGCGCCTCGGACTCACCCCTCCTCCGATCGGCCCCGAGGCGACCACGCGCGCTCTCCTCGACCTCTTCGGTCCGACGTCGCCGATCGAACCCGCGGCTCCGCCGCCCGACGAGCCGGACGCCGCGCACAGGTCGGGCACGGATCCGTCGAACGGCACTCCCGCAGTCCTCGAAGCGCGCGCACTCGGCGTCAGCCATCGCGGAATCCCCCTGCTCAGCGACATCGATCTCGACATCCGTTCCAATGAGATGATCGCGCTGATCGGAAGCAACGGATCGGGAAAGAGCACGCTCCTTCGCACTCTCGTCGGTCTTCAGCGTCCCTCATCGGGGCGCGTCATCTCCCACGCCGAACGAGGACGAGGACGAGGACGCTTCGCGGAATCCCGCACGCTCGTGACTCAGAACCCCGAGCACCAGTTCGTCACCGGCTCTGTGCGCGACGAACTCAGCCACTCCCTTCGGCTCGCCGGACGCCCGCAGGAGGAGATCGACGCGCGAGTCGCCCGAATGCTCGACGACTACGCGCTCGCCGCTCTGGCCGACCGCAATCCCTTCACGCTCTCCGGCGGGCAGAAGCGCAGACTCTCCGTAGCCGCTGCACTCACGGTCCCCCGGGAGCTCGTCCTCCTCGACGAACCGACCTTCGGCCAGGACGAACGACATGTGCACGTCCTCATGAATCACATGCGCGCATTCGCCGATTCGAGCGGCTCAGTAGTCTTCGCCACCCACGACCTCGCGCTCGCAGCGGCCTACGCCCGCCGGGTCGTTCTGATCGCCGACGGGCGGATCCTCGCGGACGGACCCGCCCGGACGATCCTCGCCGACAACGAGCTCCTCACCTCAGCGGGCCTACGACCCACGCCCATGGCGATCCTCGCCGAACGGGCGCGCGCCCGAGGCGCGAATGTCCCGCCGTGGCTCCTCCCGGAAGATGCCGAACTCCACAGGGCGGCGTCATGAGCGGCCCCTTCATCCCCCCGCCCCCTCCTCAGCGCGACGGACTCGCAGGAGTGCTGCGCCTCGACCCGCTCGCGCCGATGGCGGCCGTCATTGCGCCACTCGCGGCGATCGCCACCTCCCACACATGGGAGGTGGGGGCACTCGTCATGTTCGCGACGATTCCGCTCCTCATCGTCATTCAGCCCCGACGCGGGAGCGCATCGGCCCTCGGACTCCTCATCTTCACGACGGCCCTCACCCTCGGCTTCGCGTCAACCACCGACATCGGCCATGACCGGACCGCCCTCCTTCATCACCTCCCCTACTTCAGCGTCACCCAGTGGGACGGGGCGCTGAACTTCACCGCACGAGTCGGCGGGATCCTCGCCCTCCTCCTCAGCGCGGGACTCCTCTCAGATCCCGAGGACACGGTTCGGGCCCTCGTCGTCCATCTCAAAATGCCGAATCGGATCGGGCAGGCGGGCATCGCCGCCCTCGGCTTCCCCCGCGCCCTCCGTCGGGAGCAACGCCACATCATCGAAGCGCACCTGCTACGGGGGGCATCCCTCGACCTCCCCGTTCTCGGCCGGATCACTCGCTGGCTCCGCTCCACCCCCGCCCTCGTCGCGGCGGCGGTACGCCATGCAGAGAGGATCTCCATGTCGATGGACGCCCGCGCCTTCGGCGCTCACGCGACCCGCACCGAACGCACCGAATTCTCATGGCGAAAACGCGATACGGCCGTCCTTCTCGTCTCCCTCGCCGCAACAGCCCTCCTCGTCCACGCTTTCTGGTACGCGGGATTCTCCATCCAGCACGACCTCGCATGAAAGAGCTCGCATTCCAATGACGCTGTCCGAAGTTCTCCGACCCGTCTCCCGCATGATGGCGATGGTATTCATCGTCGGCCTCATCGCATCGGGATTCACCCTCCTGCCGCCCATCGCGGTCACCGAACTCTCCCGGCAGGCCCTCGACGGGAGGCTCACCGCGCGTACCGCAATGCTCTGGCTCGGCGCGATCGCCCTGGGATTCGCCGTTTCCCACATCCTCGTCCACGGGGCCACCGGGTACGCCCACATCGCCGAGTCGAGATTCCGGCACGACCTCCGCGCGCGCATCGCCCACCACCTGGGGCGCCTGCCCTTGGGGTGGCGAACCGTCGAGTCGTCCGGTCGCGTGCGCACCTTGATCTCCGAAGACGTCACGAAGATCCATACGATCATCGCCCACTCGGGAACCGATCTCGGGCACGCGACGGGGACGTTCCTCCTCGGATCCGCCCTTCTGTTCGTCCTGTCGTGGCCCTACGCCCTCGTCCTCGTCGGTTGGCTCGTCCTCCTCCTCACTCTCTTCGCCCTTTCGATGCTCGCCAGCCCTCGCTCATCGATAGAAGTTTTCAATGAGGCGGAGAAGGACCTCGCCTCGTCGACGATCGAACTCGCCGACGGCATCGCCACCGTCAAGGCATTCGGTCTCTCGGGGACCTTGTTCCACCGCTTCTCCGACGCCCTCGACCGGTACACGAACGCCTCGTACGAGTGGATGAGAGGACCGGGCAGACCCATGGCCGTCATGCACGCCCTCATCTCGCCCGCGGGCATGCTTATCCCGATCATCGGCGGCGCTTGGCTGCTCACCGATGCGGGGCTCATCGAACCGATTCTCATCGTCCCCTTCCTCCTCGTCGGAGTCACGCTTCCATCGGGCTTGAATAATGTCATCCCGTTATTCCATCTTCTCCAGAAGGGAAAGGACGCCGCCGAACGGATCGGTGCTCTTCTCGAGGAGGCCCCCCTGGCCGAAGCGGAGACTCCACTGGAGATCCCGGCCGGGGCAGAACCCGATGTCGTCTTCGAGAACGTCTCCTTCAGGTACGCGCCCAGCGCCCCCTGGGCGTTGCGCGAAATCTGCGCGCGCTTCCCCGCGGGTAAGGTGACGGCGGTCGTCGGCCCGTCCGGCTCGGGGAAGTCGACTCTCGTCAAACTCATCGCCCGCTTCTGGGATGTCGACGAAGGACGCATCCTGCTGGCCGGCACGCCGATCACGGGCCTCGCCTCTTCGGATCTGCTCTCCCGGCTGGCGATCGTCCTCCAGGATGGTGGCCTGCTGACGGACACGGTCAAGGCGAACATCCGCCTCGGCCGGCCCTCGGCGACGGACCAGGAGATCATGGCGGCCGCCCGCAACGCCCGCATCCACGACCGCATCCTCGAGCTGCCGCAGGGCTACGAGTCCGTCGTCGGCACCGAGGGCGTCCACTTCTCCGGAGGCGAGGCCCAGAGGATCGCCCTCGCACGAGCGTTTCTCGCGAAGTCCCAGGTGCTGCTCCTCGACGAGGCGACCGCGCAGGCAGATCCGCACTCCGAACGTCGCATCCAGGAGGCCCTCGGAACTCTCGCGCAGGGGCGCACGACCATCGTGATCGCCCACCGTCTCGCGACGATCGTCGACGCCGACCAGATCCTCGTCCTCGACGGCGGGCGCATCGTCGAAACCGGAACGCACGCCGAGCTCCTCGCGAATCGGGGCGTATACGCCAACATGTGGGAGGCCCAACGATGATCCGCCAACTCTTCACCCTCCTCGACACAACGCGGCCCCTCAAGGCCCTGCTCGTCGCCCACTTCATCGGTGGGGTGTTCCAGGGCGTCGCCCTGATCCTCCTCATCCCGTTCCTCGAGGGCTTCCTCACGGGATCACCCGATCCGCGCTGCTTCTCGGCCCTCGTCGTCGCCATCGGCATTGCCGTCGGCGCTTCGATCACCGGCTCACTCATCGCGTTCAAGGTCTCGGCCTTCGACTTGTGCGGGACTCTGATCCGCAAGGTCGGCGCCAGGCTGCAGGAGCTTCCGCTCGGGTGGTTCCAGGCGGAGTCCACCGGGCGGATCACGACAGCGACCTCGACGAGCATCTCCCTCCTCTCCCATCTGCCTTCGATCGTCCTGCCGCAACTCGCATCGATGTCGGGCACTGCGGCCTCGCTCCTCATCGCGACGCTGATCTACGACTGGAAAATGGGGGCGAGTCTGCTGCTCGCACTTCCAGTCGCCGCATACGCGCTCCGTCTCCTCGGGCGCACGACGGTGGAGAAGCACCGCGCCGAGGAGAAGGCCATGGAGGTTCTCTCCTCGAGGATCATCGAGTTCGTCCACCTGCAGCCGGTACTGCGCGCCACCGATTCCGTTGCGGGCGGTTGGGCGCCCCTCGAGGCCGCCCTCGACCGCGAGCACGAGACGACCGATTCGGCCGGGCTGTCGAAGGGCCCCGCGGGAGCCGTATTCCACGCAGGCGTCGAGATCGCCCTCGTCCTCGCTCTCGGGATCGGCGCATTCGATCTGCTCGGAGGCGACCTGTCTCCGACGACGTTCATCGCGCTGGCGCTCATGTCGGTTCGTTTCGCGGAACCCGTCGGAATGCTCGCCCTCTACGTCGACCCCCTCCATGAAGCAAGGACCGCCCTCGACCTCATCTCGTCGATCATCTTCACGAAGACCCTTCCTGAGCCCGAGGCGCCGCACGCGGGAGTCCCGCGGGCGCCGTTCAGCGCGCGCTTCGCGGATGTCGACTTCTCCTATTCGGAGGGGCATCCCGTGATCCGCGACATGCGTCTCGACATCACCGAGGGATGTGTAACGGCCCTCGTCGGACCGTCCGGATCTGGGAAGTCGACACTCCTTCGGCTGATCGCGCGATTCTGGGATGTTGACGAGGGCACGATCAGCCTCGGGGGAACAGACGTGCGGGACACGCGTATCCACGACCTCATGGGAAGCATTTCGATGGTCTTCCAGGACGTCTACCTCTTCGATTCGTCGATCGAAGAGAACGTGAGGATCGGACGCCCGGACGCCACCGATGCCGAGGTCGCGCTCGCGGCGGATCGGGCGGGACTCACCGAAGTCGTCGACCGCCTGCCGCAGGGCTGGAACGCGCTTGTCGGCGAAGGGGGGTCGGCTTTGTCGGGAGGCGAGCGTCAACGGGTCGCACTCGCCCGAGCGTTCCTCAAGGATTCCCCTGTGCTGCTGCTCGACGAGGTCACGAGCGCTTTGGACGGCATCAACGAGGCTTCGGTGACATCCGCCTTGGAGGCCCTGTCCAGAGGCCGCACCGTCCTCGTCATCGCGCATCGTCTGTCGACGATCCGGCGTGCCGACCGGATCGCCGTGCTGCGCGATGGCCACATCGAGGCGCTGGGCACCCACGATGATCTCTACGCCGCGGGCGGAACGTACCGGGAATTCTGGGACGATCAGTCATGCGTCGAGCGCTGGCGCCTCTCCGCCGCGTCGGACGCGCCGAATCCCGCCTGATCATCGGCGAGAAACTCCGCCACGGCGTCCGCGATCCGCGGATCCGCCCGCCACGAGCGCGTCCCGAAGAGCGTCGTCGAGACTCCCGCGATGCGCGAGGCGAAGCGGATGAGGGACTCGGGCGAAGCGGGAAGCGGCCGCCCCACTTCGTGCAGGACGCCGAGCGCCCACGCGAACGCCCCGTGGAAGACGTCTCCGGCCCCCAGGGTCGAGGCGGCCTCGACCTCGTCGACGGGGGTTTCCCCCGCCGCGCCGCCCCACCACCACTGGACGGGCTCGGGGCCGCGGGTGCGCAGTGTGCGGGTGATGCCGAAGCCGCGGAGGAAGTCGGCGATGCCCTCGCCCTCGGCGCGCTCGAGGAGCGGAGGGCGGAAGTCCGCGGAGACGACGGCGACGTCGACGAACGGGAGGAGCGGCGCGAACCACGGCTTCCACGACCCGCCGTCGAGGACGCGCGCGTACGAGGGCCGCGCCTCGAGCCGGGCGAAGGGGTCGTCGTCGGGGCCGGCGTCGGGCAGTCCGAGGGAGAGGGCGAGCGAGGCGAGGGCGGGGTTGTGCCCGTCGACGAGGACGACGTCGGGCGAACCGTTGCGCTCGAGGGCGGCGCCCAGGAGCGCCTCCCCCAGCGAGGCGTCCACCTCGATCCGCGCGTTCGTCGAGGCGACCATGCGGCCCTTCGGATGCTCGACGATCGAGGAGATCGCGGGCTCGCGCACGGGCGAGTCGGCCGCGGTCGCGTCGAGCGCGCTCACCCCGCACTCCTCAAGGTCGGCGGCGACGACGCTCGCGATCGTCCCCTCGCCGATCGCGGTGAGCAGGTCGATCGACGAGGCCGGGGCTCCGGGCCGGGTGGGCCGGAGGGATTCGAGCGCCGCGATCGTGACGGCCGCGTTCGTCGCTGGACCCCCGGCGGTCATCGCGTGGTCGATCGAGGTCGTCTTCGTCGTCGTGTCCGGCTCGTGGTCGAGGGCGTGGAGGACGTCGAGGGTCGTGAGTCCGGCGAGGAGCGCGTGCATGGGGTCATTGTCGCCCGCGCGGCGACCGACGCGCAGGAGGGGCTCGAGCGGGCGGCCGGAATGCGCGGCGCGGCGCGACCCGGGAGGGCCGCGCGCGGGCTGGGCGATGCGCATTCAGGATCGCGCACAAGCAGGCGACGTTGCTCCGCCGAAAGCATTACCTTTCGGCGTCGAGAGCATCACCTTGCTCCGTCGAGGGGATCTCAGCCCTTCGCGATTCGCACGTAGTGCACGCTGAACGACGAGCCGACGAGCCGGAACCTCTGATGCTGGTGCGCGAAGTCGTAGGGGTTGTCGCTCGGCTTCTGCCAGATGTCGAGTCCCTTGCCCAGATCGATGCGCCAACCGCGATCCGTCTCGATGCGCCGGTCGTGGATCGCATCCGCAAAGCGCACTGCAAGGCGCACGCCGACGGCGCTCGCGGCCTCGTGAATGTCGCGCAGCATCTGGATCTGCGTGCGCTTGTACTCGTCCTTCGGTTCCTGCACGGTGATGAGCTCGACGTCGATCTCGTCGGCGTCGTCCTTCGCCTCGGCGAGCAGACTGAGCAAGTCGGCGAGGTTGCGCCCCTGGTGCCTGAGTCGGATGTACGGGTCGATGATCCTGATCCGCGTCGCCCCGCGTAGGTACGGCAGGAGGAGATCCTCGTACGTGACTCCCCTCTGCCCGGCGGTGAAGTCGCGATGCCCTTCGACGAGAGCCGCTTCCTCGACGGCCGCGGGCCCAGCCGTCGCGTTCGACTGCGCTTCGCTCGCGGCCTCCTCCCCCGCCGTCCCGGTTCCGATTTCCGAGGGCGCAGCTCCGCCCTGGAGAGCGGCGACTTCAGATGCGGTATCGTATCCGTCCACCTCGACGACGGACCAGTCGCGCCCGTACAGATGCGGGTACTGAGTTTCCTCCAGACAGGAGACCTCGTGCCACGCGCCCGCCCGGTCGGCGTAGCGGAATCGGACGGGGGTATCGCGCATCGTCGCGTCGATCCTGAGGATCGAGTCCTTGACGCGCTTGCGCCCTTCGATGGCGTATTCGAGGAGGGGGCGGATCTCCTCCTCGGAGGCGACCCCAGTCGGGTGGATGAGCTTCATGAGCCCGGAGAAGGTCTTGCGGATCCCGTCCTGGTCGCGCGTCGAGATCGAGGGGTCGAGCGTGAAGTAGTCGGCGTACTTCTCGGAGTAGTCGTCGCCGCGCTTGGCGCGGAGGATCTCGGCGAGGTAGTCGACGACGAATCCGTAGCCGGAGGAGAACACCTCCGCGCGAATCGGCGCGACCTCCCAGCCGGGGATGTAGTGGTGGATGCGGTCGAGCCACGCGGGGTCGCGGTAGGAGTTGGGGAGCTCGTCGAAGAGGTCGGAGTTCTTCAGCATGTACGGAACGGTGTGCGTCGTGTTGCCGATGAACGCCATGGAGGCCTCGGCGCCGTAGATGCTCGTGCCGCGGGAGAAGGACTTGTTGGCGAGGTAGTTCTTCATGACGTTGACGAGGTTCTGGTCGGTCCGCTTGTTGGCGGCGAACTCGTCGAAGGCGACGCAGTCCCAGTAGCCGACGAGGCCGATGCGGCCGCTCGCGTTGTTGACGAAGAGCTTCGCGACGGTGACCTCACCGCCGGAGATGAGGATGCCGTTCGGGGAGAATTCGCTGAAGGTGTGGGACTTTCCGGTGCCCTTCGGCCCGAGTTCGACGAGGTTGTAGTTCCGCTCGACGAAGGGGATGAGTCGCGTGAGGGCGATGAGCTTACCGCGGTCGGTGAATTGCTCGGGGTTGAGGCCGATCGACTGCATGAGCAGGTCGATCCATTCGGGGGTGGTGAAGGCCGAACGCGCCTCGTAGAACTGGTCGATGTCGACGCCGGCGACCTGGATCGGCTTGAGGGAGGCGAGGATCCACGGCACGGCCTTCGCGTCCTCTGAGTGGAAGTACTCGATGTCGCAGATGCACCAGACTCCGCCGACGAGGAGCTTCGGGTTCCTCTTGACGGTGGCGTCGTCGATGATGACGCCTTTGATCTGGAGGTTCTCGAACTCGGCCTCGTGAACGTCGTTCTTCTCGTTGAGGGTGACGGTGACCTTGTCGATAACGCGGTGGCGGCCCTTCCGGCGGATCTCCGACTTGGCGAGCATGTGCTCGTTCCGGTTGACGTAGTGGGTCGCGAGGATCTTCCGGACGGAGTCGATGCCCGCGCGAATCGTCGATTCGTCGTCGGAGGTGGCGTACTGACCGAGGAGGTATTCGAGGACGTAGGAGGGGACAACGGCGTTGCCTCGGACGGCCTTGACGAGGTCCTTTCGGACGACCGAGCCGGCGAACTGCGCGTTGATCTTCTCATCGAGGGCGGACTTCACGGGCGTCTCGGCCGATTGCGGTGTCGGGTCGGGGGCGTTCATCGTGTCGAGTGCGTCGTCGAGGGTGCTCATCGCGTCTCCTAGAAGTCGAAGTCGGTCGTGAACGATCGCCGCAGCGTGTAATTCGCGGTCGAGAAGGTCCGCCATTGCGTGGTGTTGGGGATCGGCTCCTCAAGCCGGAGTTCGACGGCGCGGCGGTTGTACTCGTCAGCGTCCTGGGTGAGGTAGAGGACGGCGTTCTGGTACCGGTCGTGCTGGTTCTCGGAGGTCGAGTCGAAGGTGAGGATCGGCCGGTCGGAGATGAGGACGTCGCCGACGTAGAGGCCGAGGCGCACTCGCAGCGGCTGGATCTTATCGGTCACCGCCTCGCGTTGGACGAGTTTGACGGTGAGCTGCCCCGTCGTGATCTTGTCGGTCTCCGGCATGAGGTCGACGGCGACGGTGCGGACGTCGCTCTTTCGCTTCTTGTTCACCGCGATGACGGGCACGACGATCTCCTGGAGGGAGGCACCGCCGTGGACGTAGCGCGTCCCCTTCCCGGGCTGCGGAATCCGGTGGATGGACTTGGGGATCTGAATGTCGAGGTCCCCGGCGAGCCCCGCCTGCGCGGCGGTGAAGGTCATGAAGGACGAGGACGGGCGCAGCTTCTTGCCGAGGACGAAGCGACGGGTCGAGTGGCTCACTTCGTCGCCCTGGGGCTTCTCGGAGAGGAAGTAGGACTGCTCGAGCGGGATGTCCTGGTAGAGGAATCCATGGTCGGCGGTGATGAGGATGTTCGTCGCGTTGGCGTTGGTCCACCGCTTGAGGAGTTGGATGATCTCATTCATCGCCTTGCCGGCGGCCTCGAAGACCCCCTGTTCGGTCGTCCCGTCGTCGCCGGTCGCGTCGATGGCGTTGTGGTAGACGTAGACGACCTGGTGGGCCTTGTAGAGCTCGCGCAGCTCCTCGATCGGCATGTTGATCACGTCCTGGGCGCCGATCGCGGTTCCCTTGACGGCCTGAAGGATCTTCGCCCGGTTCGCCGTTCCGTCGGTGCGGCGCCCGTCCGCGTAGACGGGCATGCTGCTCGAATCGATCTCGAGGCTCGAATGCGGGAGGAGGGCGGCCATCCCGAGCTGCGTGTAGCTGGGGAGGGACCCGAGGACAGCGGTGAGTTCCGCGTCGTAGCGATCTTCGGAACGGATCCTCGAGGCGAGCTCTTCGGCGATCTCATAGCGAAGGGCGTCGGAGATGATGACGACGGCCTTCGAACGACCGCCGCTGAGGATCGGCGCGACGTGCTCGTCGTAGAAGCGGCGCTGAGGCGACAGGGCAGGCGTCTTCCACTCGTCGAGGGCGTCGAGGGCTGTCTGCCAGGCGCTTCCAAGGGCGTAGAGATACCGATTCGCGTACTGCTTGTCGATCTCGGCCTTGAGGGCGATGAGCGGCTTCTGGTACTCGGCGGATTTCCCTGCGACGATGAAGTGGCGGTAGTGCTGGTCGATCCGGAACCATTTGGACTGGTACTTCGTCAGTCCGTCGGCGACCGAGTCGATGGTGTCGGGGAGTGCGGCGATCGCGGCGAGCAACTCGGAGGCGCTCTGAAGCGCGGTGTAGAGCGACTCGTACTTCTCGTACCAGAGGCCGTCGCGCCGATGCCGGACGAGGGCGGCGACGTCGCGCGGACCCATCGTTCGTTCGGCGACCGCCGCCGCAACGTCGGCAACGATCTTCTGCTCGATCTCCTCGAAAGTCGTCTGGTCCTTGAGGTCGTCAAGGCTCCGATTCTCGATCTTGGAGGCGACGCCGAGGTCTTGGGCAGCTCGCGTCGCGAGCGTCTTCATAGCCTCGCGCGTACGCACGTCGTAGATGAGGCTCCGGTAGTCGTTACGGATGTTCCGGTAGGCGTCGGGGGTGTCCGAGGAGAAGTCGTCCATCGCTCGGGCGAAGATCCACAGGACGAAGTCGTCGACGGTCGGCGCATCGCTCTGGTAACCGTAGATGTCGCGCAGGCCCGTCCAGAAGAACTCGTCGAGGCCGTAGGCGGTGAGCTCGTCGATCTTCGCCTGGCCGCCGTCTGCGGCCTCGAGGAGGATCTCCCGCGTGACGTCGGAGAGCCGATGGCTCGGGGACTTGAGGAGGACCTGGCACATCTTCGCCCGCAAGAGCGCGGGATCGTCGCCGTCGACGAGGAGCTTCTCGAGGGCCTGCTTGCGGGAGGCCGCCGCGAAGAACTTCGGGTGGGCCTCAATGACGGGGAGGAGAAGCGGGTTCTCGATACCGAGCTCCTGCTGGATGATCGCGGTCCTGTCGGCGACGAAGACGCCGTGGGCGAGCTCCTGATCGAGCAGCCAGTCTCCGGTCCCCGTGGGGATCTCGCCGCTGCGATAGACGAGATACTTGCTCTCCTGGTCGGTCAGCAGGCGGTGCTTGATGCCGAACTCGTCACCATGCACGCGCAGGAGCACGACGTCCTCGGGAACGAGATCCTCCGCGCTGTCGGCGTAGTCGCCCGCGGCGTCGTGCCAGAAGAGGATTCGCTGCGTTTCGAAGCGCTGGCGCAGGTGCCGCGTGATCTGGTCGCTCATTCGCGGTTCTCCATCTTCTGTTCGAGCTCGCGGAGGATTCGGCTGTCGTCTTCGTCGGCGGCGATCGCCTGCCGGTGTCGTCGTTCGGCATCGAATGCGTCGTACCGTTCTTCAGCGAGCGCCTTGGCGACCTTCGCGCGCACCTTGCCGGAGTGAGTGAGGAGTTCGCGCTCGTTGAAGCTGAGGAAGGCGTCGAGGCGCTCCTCCCAATCGTGCATCGTCATCGTCTGTCGGCGCTTCGCCTGGTCCTCTGCATAGTCCAGGTACATGGTGACGATGCGGTCGAGCTCTGAGATCTCAGCCGTCTGGAGGTAGTTCTTGGCGGTCGTAACGTCGTGCTTGCGCACGACGGTTCCGCTCCACGAGGTGAGGCCCATGTTCGTGACCGCGGGGTCGGAGCGCAGGGAGATGATCTCCGCGGCGATGTGCCCGGTCACGGCCCAGAGCATCTTGTTCTGGACCTTTGCGAAGAAGGCTTTCGCGGCATCGCTCGACGGGTCGTAGTCGATCGCCGTCGCATAGAGATCGCGGACTTTCTGGTAGAAGCGCTTCTCCGAGGCGCGGATGTCCCGGATCCGCTCCAACCACTCGTCGAAGTAGTCCCAACCATCGGCGCCTTTGAGCTTCGCATCGTCCATGGCGAAGCCCTTGACGAGATACTCGCGCAGCACGCTCGTCGCCCATTGACGGAACCGCGTGGCTCGCGAACTCGTGACGCGGTAGCCGACGGCGAGAATCATGTCGAGGTTGTAGACCTTGAGCTGCCGACGGACGTCCCGATCGCCTTCTCGATGAACCATTAACTCTGAGTTAATAGTTGCCTCGGTCACTTCTCCGTCTTCAAGAACACGTCGGATGATCTGAGCGACGTTGGGAATCGAGGTTCCGTAGAGCTCCGCAATTTCAGCTTGGGTGAAAAACAACATCCGATCTGGCAAATCGGAGTGAGCGGCGACCCCAGCGAGATCGACGTCATCGATCGTTGACACTCCCTTCCATGTCGTCGATCATTGACATCAAGCAACATGTCACCGATCGACGACAGGGGGATGGGTGTTCGCGACGAAGATTAAGGAGATCGGCGCCGCGATCGCCCAGGCCCGTCTCGATAGAGGCTGGACACAACAGGAGCTCGCGGATCGGGTCGGGGTGTCGCGCCAGTGGATCAACGCCGTCGAAGCGGGCTCGCCCAACGCCCGGCTCGGCCTCGTCCTCAGGACCCTGCTGACCCTCGACCTCACGATCGACCTCGTCGAGGGGGTACACTCGGCCGATCTCGCCTTCCTCACCGGCGAAGGCTGACCCCCTGCCCCTTCGGGCGCGAGTCGCCGCGGCCATCCGCGACCACCAGGTCGTCATCGTCTCGGGCGAGACCGGCTCGGGCAAGACGACGCAGCTCCCGAAGATCTGCATGCAGCTCGGGCGCGGCGTCACCGGCATGATCGGGCACACCCAGCCCCGCCGCATCGCCGCACGCTCGGTCGCCGACCGCATCGCCGAGGAGCTCGGCCAGCGGGTCGGCCGCGAGGAGGGCCAGGTCGTCGGCTACCAGGTGCGCTTCACCGACGAGGTCGGGCCCACGACCCTCGTCAAGCTCATGACCGACGGCATCCTCCTCGCCGAGATCCAGTCCGACCCGCTCCTGCGCCGCTACGACACGCTGATCATCGACGAGGCCCACGAGCGCAGCCTCAACATCGACTTCATCCTCGGCTATCTCGCGCGCCTCCTGCCGGCGCGGCCCGACCTCAAGCTCATCATCACCTCGGCGACGATCGACTCGGCGCGCTTCGCCGCGCACTTCGGCCGGTGGGACGGGGCGCCGGGACGCGGCACCCTCATCGAGCCTGCACCCGTCATCGAGGTCTCGGGGCGCACCTACCCCGTCGAGATCCGCTACCGGCCGCTCGCGCCCGACGTCGTCTCGTCCTACTCGACGTCGACGCCGGGAGGCGTCGGTTCCGGCGTCGACTCCGCCTCGGCCGCGGGGCTCCCGGCCCGCCCGCTCGCCTCGGATCCTTCGGATCGAGGCTCGAAGCCCGGCCAGGCCCTGCCGGGAGCCCCCGCGGCCGACGATCCAATCGGGCGGGGCGGAAGCCCGCGAGGCGCAGATCCGTCCAACGCGAGCGCGTCAGCCTCCGACCCGTCCGACGCGGGCCCCGCCCTCGTCGATCGTCTCGGAGCCGAGCAGCTCGTCCTCGAGGACCCCGACGAGGACCTCCCGAGCCTCGGCTACGGGCTCGGCGAGGAGATCGACATCGAGACCGCGATCTGCGCCGCCGTCGACGAGCTGTGCGCCGAGGGAGAGGGGGACATCCTCGTCTTCCTGCCCGGCGAGCGCGACATCCGCGACGTCGAGCAGGCGCTCCTCGACCACCTCGGCCCCCGCGGCGTTAGCGCCGGCGAGACGAAGGACGCGCTGCCCGGCGCGATCGAGATCCTCCCCCTCTTCGCGCGCCTATCGGCCGCCGAGCAGCACCGCGTCTTCGAACCGCACCGGCTGCGCCGCGTCGTCCTCGCGACGAACGTCGCCGAGACCTCACTCACCGTCCCCGGCATCCGCTACGTCGTCGACCCCGGGCTCGCGCGCATCTCGCGCTATTCGAACCGGACGAAGGTGCAGCGCCTCCCCATCGAACCGGTCTCGCAGGCGAGCGCCAACCAGAGGGCCGGCCGATGCGGCCGCGTCGCCGACGGCATCGCGATCCGCCTCTACTCCCAGCGCGACTACGAGACCCGGCCGCGGTTCACCGAGCCGGAGATCCTGCGGACCTCGCTCGCCTCGGTGATCCTCCAGATGGCCGCCCTCGGGCTCGGGTCCGTCGCCGACTTCCCCTTCCTCGACCCGCCGGAGCGGCGGGCCGTCCGCGACGGCGTCGCCGCCCTCGTCGAGATCGGCGCGCTCGCGGAGGAGGCGCCCACGGCGCCCGCCGCGCAGGACGGCTCCGGGGCGCCCGCCGCCCGCGGCCGCGCGACGAGCCACCGGCTGACTCCCATCGGTCACGACCTCGCGCGCCTGCCGATCGACCCGCGACTCGGCCGGATCCTCCTCGAGGGCGACGCGAATGGCTGCGCCTCCGAGATCCTCGTCATCGTCGCGGCCCTCTCGATCCAGGACGTCCGCGAGCGCCCCCTCGATCACCAGCAGGCCGCCGACGTCGCGCACGCGCGCTTCGCCGACCCGCACTCGGACTTCGTCACCTACCTCAACCTCTGGCGCTACCTCGAGGTTCAGAGCCGCGACCTCTCCGGCTCGGCCTTCCGCCGGATGTGCCGGGCCGAATTCCTCCACTACCTGCGCTATCGCGAATGGAGGGACGTCGTCGTCCAGCTCCGCCAGATGGCCCGCCCTCTCGACCTCGACGTGCGGCCCCTCGACCTGCCGAGCGCGGGCGACGTCGTCGAAGCCGCCCAGTACGGGGGCGTCCAAGACGCGGCGGCCCGCGCGGTCGTCGCCTACACGGCCGGGTCGAAGACGGTCGACGCCGACGAGATCCACCGCTCGATGCTCGTCGGCCTCCTCTCGAACCTCGGCTCCTGGGACGAGGCGAAGCGCGAGTACCAGGGCGCCCGCGGCACCCGCTTCACGATCTGGCCGGGCTCGGGCCTCGCCCGCTCGCACCCGGCGTGGGTGATGACCGCCGAGCTCGTCGAGACCTCGCGTCTCTTCGCCCGCACGGTCGCCCGCATCGACCCCGCGTGGATCGAGCCGGTCGCCGGCCCGCTCCTCAAGCGCGTCTACTCCGAGCCGTTCTGGTCCTCGGCCAAGGGCGCCGCCATGGTGAAGGAGAAGGTCCTCCTCTACGGCCTCACGCTCGTCGCCGACCGGCCGGTCCTCCTCGGCCGCCTCGGGGATCTCGTCATCGACGAGGGCGATGCCGCGCGCTCCGCGGGCGTCGTGACGGCCGGGACCCTCGCCGGGATCGCCCAGGGCCTCGTCGGGTCCGGCGCCTCCGGCGACGACGAGCGGCGCGGACGCCAGATCGGCTCGGTCGGCAGGGACTTCCTCGCGATGGCCCTGGCCGCGGGCCTCGCTTCCGACGGCTCCACGGGCTCTCCCTCCGGCACCGGAGCGGCCACCGCCGATTCCCCCGCTTCACCTGTTCCTTCCGCACAAACGCACACAGTTTCGGGCGGCGCCCCTGCGGCCACGGACGACGCACCGGCTCCCACCAGGGAAAACGTCTTCGACACTTCCGCCAGCGGCGCCGACGAAGCGGAAACTGTGTGCGTTTCTGCGGGTCGGACGACTGAACCGATGCCGGAGCCGTCGATCGCCGAGCGCCTCGCCGACGAGATGTCCACCCGGCTCACCGCCCGAGAACTCGCCCGCGACATGTTCATCCGCCACGCCCTCGTCAACGGCGAATGGCGCGAACGGCACCGCTTCCAGGCCCGCAACGCCGAGCTCCTCGAGCAGGCCCGGGAGGTCGAGCGCCGTTCGCGCACGCACGGGCTCGTCGCCGACGAGGAGGCGCGCTTGCGCTTCTTCGACGACGTCCTCCCCGAGGGCATCGTCTCCGCCGCCCATTTCAACCGCTGGTGGAAACGCGAACGCGAGCAGCGCCCGGAGCTCCTCACCTACACCGAACGCCTCCTCCTGCCGCGCGGAATCGGCGAGGACGCCGCCGGGTTCCCCGACACCTGGCGCTCCGGCGACCTCGAACTCGGCCTCTCCTACGCCTTCACCCCCGGATCGGAGCGCGACGGCGTCACCCTCACGATCCCGATCGAAGTCCTCGCCCGCGTGAGCGATGAGGGGGCCGATTGGCTGGTGCCCGGCATGCGCGAAGAGCTCATCACCGAGACGATCCGCGCCCTGCCGAAGGCGAAGCGCCGACTCCTCGCTCCCGCGCCCGAGGTCGCTCACCGGGCGAACGAGTGGATGGACAGGGCGATCGCCGGCGCGCTCGACCCCTCCGAGTCCGCTTCCGCCGCCCCCCGCCCCACTGAGGACGAGGCGCCCGACCCGACGAGCCTCTCGGCGGCGATGGACCGCCTCGCCCGCTGGGGGGCCTCGACCGGCGTCGCGACGCGCAAGGCCCCCGGCTCGGCCTCCACGCCCCCCTCAGTACCCTCCGGGCCTTCTCCGGCCCCGCCCTCGTCGACCGCCGGAGCACCCGCCGCCGCGATCGACTGGTCGACCAAGAGGCCGCCCTTCTCCAGGGCCTTCGCCGATGCGATGCGGATCCTGCGCGGCGTCGAGCTCAGCGAGGCAGACCTCGCGCACGCGCACGCCCGACTGCCCGCCCACCTCCTCATGACCTTCAGCGTCGTCGACTCCGCCGGGAAGGAGCTCGGAGCGGGCACCGACCTCGTCCACCTCCAGCACAGGCTCGCCAAGTCCGCCGACGCGGCCGTGCGCAAGGCCGTTCGCGGGGCGGTCGCCGAAGCGATGATCGACGCCGCGACGGCCGGGGGCCGAGGGCGGGGCCGCACTTGCGATCCGGCCGGGAAGAGGGGCGGCGAGCGCCCCGAGAAGGCTCGGCGCGACCAGAAGCGGAGCGCCCCCGAGGGCCTTCACCTCGACGCCCTCGCCGTCTTCCCCGCCGCGCCGCTCCCCCGCTCGGTCGATTCGCCGGGCGAGTCGATGACCCTGCGCGCCTTCCCCGCGCTCGTCGCCCAGGGGTCGGCGGCTGAGCCTGCGGCGGGCGTGCGCGTCATGGCGAACGCCCAGGAGGCCGATCGTCATCATCGCGAGGGCCTCGCCCGGCTCCTCCTCCTGCGCGTGAGGCTCCCGCGGGCGAGGGTCACGACCCGGTGGACCGGCCGTCAGGCCCTCATGCTCGCCGCCTCGCCCTATCCGGACACGCCCGCCCTCGTCGATGACGCCCAGCTCGCCTCCGCCCTCGCCCTCGTCGATGAGCTCTGCGCAGAGCGCGGACCCGGGTCGATCCGCGACGCCGAATCCTTCGAGGTGCTCGTCGCGCGCGCCCGCGATCTCCACGAGGACAGGGTCCACGCCCTCCTCGGGCACGTGGTGCGCGCATTGGAGGCCCAGTCCGAGGTCGCCGACCGGCTCGCCTCTCATGCGGAGAAATCGATGCGCGAGGTCGTCGGCGATGTCCGCCGCACCGTCGACGCCCTGCTCGCACCCGGTTTCATGTCGGGCACTCCCGCCTACGCGCTGCCGCATCTGGCTCGCTACCTGCGCGCGGGCGCGATCCGCATCGACCGGGCCTCCGCTTCGCCGGGCGCGCTCGATCGCGACCTCGCCGACATGGACCGCATTCACGGGCTCCTCGAGCGGATCGCCGCCGCGCGCGCCGAGTTCGATCGCCGCCCCTACGATGCGCGCGCCGACGCGGAGCTCACCCGAGCGCGCTGGCTCGTCGAGGAGCTCCGGGTCTCCTGCTTCGCCCAGACGCTCGGCACGCCGAACAAGGTGTCCTTCAAGCGGGTCGCCTCACTCATCGAGCAGGCGTCGTAGCCGAACTCCCCCGCCGCCCGCGCCCCTACGGCTGCTCGTCGCCGAGCTTTTCAACCTCGATGAGCACCGCCGAACCGGGGAGGAGGTGCGGGGGCCGGATCCCCCACTGGGCGAGAACGCCGCCGGGGAGGCGGATGCCCTCCTCGTTCCACCATTCGAGGGGCCCGAGCGCGGACGGGTTCATGAGCCGGGCGTACATTTCGGGCCGGCCGTGGGGGCGGACGCGGTACAGCCCGCGCGGGTCGAGGCCGGGGAGGCGGATGAGCTCGTAGGGGTAGTGCTGCGAGGTCGTCAGGGCCGCGAAGCACCAGAGGGAGCGCCTGCCGCCCGGGAGGAGGAGTCCCGTGACGCGCACCGCCGGATCCGCGCAATCGACGTGGACGAGTTCGCATCCGTTCGGGCGCGCGTCCTTGTACAGGCTCACCCATGCGCGAAGCTGTTCGAGGTCGGCGGGGTCGGCGTCGAGGAGGTTCCACTCGACTCCCAGGTGCCCGGTCAGGGCCGCTGCGGCCCGCGTCGCGAGCGCGGTGGTGCGCCCCGTCATGTGCGAGGGCGATTGGGCGATGTGCGCGCCGATCATCTCGGGCGGGACGAAGAGCGAAGTGCCGCGCTGGATGTCGATCCTCTCCAGAGGATCGGTGCAGTCCGAGGCCCACACCCGGTCGGTGCGCGCGAGGATCCCCAGGTCGATGCGTCCCCCGTCTGAGGCGCAGGATTCGATTTCCAGCCCGGGGCGGCGTTCTTTCAGCTCGTCGAGGAGCCGGTAGAGGGCCGCGGTTTGCGAGTGGACGGCGGGCCGTCCACTCGCAGGGGAGATCGCTTCGAGGACGAAGCGGTTGTGGTCCCATTTCAGGTAGTCGATCCCCTCGTCGGCGACGAGGGCGGACAGGGTTTCGACGAGGTGGTCGAATGTCTCCGGGTTCGTCAGATCGAGCACCTGCTGGTGGCGGCCTTCGAGGGGGAGGCGGGCGGCGTTCGGGCGCAGGATCCAATCGGGGTGCGCCTCGGCGAGCAGGGAGCGCGGGCTGATCATCTCGGGCTCCACCCACAGCCCGAACTCCATGCCGAGGGCGTGGACGAGGTCGGAGAGGGGGCGCAGGCCCTCGGGCCACACTCCGGTGTCGACGCTCCAGTCGCCCAGGGCGCTCGTGTCGTCGCGTCGGCCGGTGAACCAGCCGTCGTCCACGACGAAGCGTTCGACGCCGATCTGGGCGCCGAGGCGGGCCAGGCGCATCATCTTGTCGATGTCGTGGTCGTAGTAGAGGGCCTCCCAGGTGTTGAGGGTGACGGGCCGCGGGCGCTGGGAGAACCCGGGGTGGAGCTCACGCAGGCGCGCGTGGAAACGGGAGGCGAGCGCGTTCGTCCCCTCGCCCCAGGAGGCGAAGAGCTCCGGCGTCTCGTAGCTCTGCTCGGGGCCCAGGCGGACTTCGCCTCCCAGGAGGAGTTCTCCTGCGCCGATGAATCCCCGCGTCGCGGGGGTGCGCACTGCGAAGTGCACCCCGTTGCCGCTCCAGGCGAGGTGGACGGCGCGTTGGGCGCCCGTCTCCCAGCCCGCTCCGCTTCGCGCGGCGATCAGCGCGCTCGTCGAGTCGAAGTCCGGTCGGCCGACCCAGGTCTCCTTCGCGAAGAGGCCGTCGACGAAAGCATGCGTTTGCATCGAGCGTTCCCGCAGGTGATGACCTGTTTGAGAGAGGATCTCATCGTGGTCTGCGGGCACGAGCACGCCGAGCCACAGCCGTTCCACCTCCAGCTCGACATCGCAGCGGCTCGTGATCGTCGCCCGCAGGCAGACCAGGCCCGAGGCTTCGACTCCGATCCGGAAGGCGAGGGAGAGCCCCGCCTCGGAGTCCTCGGCCTCGATGAGGCACGAGGACCCTTCGGCGAGGGTCTTCCGGAGCAGGAATTTCGGGAAGATTTCGATGCCCCGGCGCCGCAGGGAGAGCATCGGAGTCCCCGCTCATCCCTCCGACTGCGTGGGGAGGATGCTCGGCGATTCGGAGGCGTCAACGCCGGCGGACATGATCTGAGCGCCGACCGCGGCCAGGATGTCCCGGCCCGGGTCGCCCCCTTCGCCTCCCGTCTCCTGCGCGTCGCCGAGGTCCGCCCGTTACCTTGTTGGTGGTCGCTGGCGGGGAAGTGTTGGCGGCTGGGCCAGCGGTGGTCGGCATGATGTCTTGCCCCTGTCTACTCAATGATCCGGGGGTGTTGTCACCGACCATCCGCGCGGCTGGTGGTGACCGCTGATCAGGGGAACGCCCCGAAGACGTGACTGTCGAGGTCTTTCGTAACGTGGGTGCGGGGCGACCAGCTCAAGGGACGCTGGCCGTCCACCCCTACGACGGACGGGATGACGACATGGTCACCGACGACATCGACGTGTTCATCGGCATCGACGTGGGCAAGTCCGACCACTGGGCGACCGCCTTGACCCGAGACGGGAAGAAGCTCTTTGATCGGGCTCTCCCTAACGACGAGGCCCGCCTGCGTGATCTTTACGACCGTCTCGGCTCCCATGGGCGGGTGCTGGTGGTGGTGGACCAGCCCGCCACCATCGGCGCCCTGGCCGTCGCTGTCGCCCAGGACGAGGGCTTGGCGGTGGGCTACCTGCCGGGCCTGTCCATGCGCAGGATCGCCGACCTGACTCCGGGCAATGCCAAGACCGACGCGAGGGACGCCGCGGTCATCGCCGAGGCGGCCCGCACCATGCCCCATACCTTGCGAGCGATCAGCTCCTCGGACGAGGACGCCGCGGCCTTGGGTATGCTCACGGGCTTCGACCTGGACCTGGCCCGTCAGGTCAACCAGATCTCTAACCGGATCCGGGGCCTGTACACCCAGATCCACCCCGCCCTGGAGAAGGTCCTGGGGCCCTGGCTCGAGCACGACGCCGTCCTGGAGGTCATCGCCTCCTGGCCCACCCCCGCCGCCCTGCGCAAGGCCGGACGAGGCAGCGTGGACGCCAAGCTCGAGGCCCACGGCGCCAGACGCCACACCACCTGGGCGAACGCCATCATCGACGCCCTGGACTCCCAGAGCGTGGTGGTCGTCGGCACCGCCGCCGCTGGCGTGGTGCTCCCGCACCTGGCGCGCCAGCTCGCAGCCCTGCACGCCCAGAGGGCGGACGTCGCCGCGAAGGTTGAGGCCCTGGTGGAGGCCCACCCTCTTTACGAGGTCCTGACCTCCATGCCCGGCATCGGGGTCAGGACCGCCGCCGTCTTCATCGCCGAGACCCTCGGGCGCACCTTCGAAACCGAGCCTGTTCAATGGTTTGTGTAAGCCCTCCTTTGGAAGGTCTGTTGCATTGAGTGTTGATTCTGGTTTGTCGGGCCGTGTGGTCGCGAGTGAGTTGGTGTCGTCGGGGGCTTTGGACGAGGTGTTCGCCAAGGTTGATTCGGGCGAGATCGAGCTGACGGGTTCTGATGGCCTGCTTCCCGCATTGTTGAAAGAAGCTCTTGAGCGGGGGTTGCGCGCCGAGCTGACCGACCACTTGGGCTACGAGAAGGGCGAGCCTGCGCCGGTAGCGCGCGGCAACGCCCGAAACGGCACCTCGACCAAGGTGATCGACTCGCAGGTCGGCAGCTTCGAGATCGAGGTCCCCCGCGACCGTGCCGGCACGTTCACGCCTCGCCTGGTGCGTAAGGGCCAGCGGCGCATGGACGGCCTGGACGGCATGATTATCAGCTTGTACGCCGGTGGGATGACGGTGCGCGAGATCCGCCACCACTTGGAGTCCACGCTGGGGGTGGAGCTGTCGGCCGGGACGATCAGCACGATTACCGACGCCGTGTGCGATGCCGTCCTGGAGTGGCAGCAGCGCCCCCTGGACGAGTTCTATCCGATCATCTACCTGGATGCGATCCGCGTGAAGATCCGCGACCAGGGGAGGGTGTCGAACCGGGCGGCCCACTTGGCGGTCGGGGTCGACATGGACGGCGTCAAGCACGTGCTGGGGATCTGGATCCAGTCCGAAGAGGGAGCTTCCTTCTGGGCGCACGTGTGCGCCGAGCTCGCCAACCGGGGAGTCAGGGACGTCCTGTTCGTGTGCTGCGACGGGCTGGCAGGCCTTCCTGAGGCGGTGGAGGCGACCTGGCCCGACTCGATGGTCCAGACCTGCGTCGTCCACCTGATCCGCTCCTCGATGAGGTTCGTCGCCTACCAGGATCGCAAGGAAGGTCGCCGCCGCCCTCAAACCCGTCTACACCGCGGTCAACGAGGACGCCGCCTTGGACGCCCTCGCCGAGTTCGCCGCCGGATGGGCGGACAAGTACCCTGACGCCCTGAGCACCTGGCAGCGCGCCTGGGAACGGTTCACGCCCTTCCTCGCCTTCCCGCCCATGCTCCGGCGCGTCTTGTACACGACCAACGCCATCGAATCCTTGAACTACCAGCTGCGCAAAGTCACCAAGAACCGGGGCCACTTCCCCTCCGACGCGGCGGCCGTGAAGCTGCTGTGGCTGGCGATCTGCAACATCGAAGACCGCAGAGCCGCCGAACGCGCCACAACCCCCACCAGCAAACCCTCCCGGCGCGCGACCAACCGGCTCGTCGAAGGCCGCCTCACCACCAACTGGAAACAAGCCCTCGCCCAACTCGCCGCCGCCTACCCCGAACGCATCACCCCCTATCTCTAACCACCGCTTACACAAAACAATTGACAAGCTCTCGAAACCGGAGCCCACCTGGCCTCCTACGCAGGCCTCACACCAGTCACCCGCAGATCAGGATCCTCCATCCGAGGCGAATACGTTTCCCACGCAGGCAACAAACGACTCAAACGAGCAATGTTCCTGTCCGCCTTCGCATCCCTACGCTCAGACCCCACCTCAAGGGCCTACTACGACCGCAAGATCACCCAAGGCAAACGCCACAACCAAGCCCTCATCGCCCTCGCCCACCGACGCATCCTCACACTCCACGCCATGATCCGAGACGGAGCCCTCTACACCCCCAACCCGACAACACACCTGCCAACAGCCGCTTGACACACCACATAGGGGGCACCCCCCTCGGCGGAGCCCTCCACGCGCTTCTCGTCCTCGCCGTCATCATCGGCTTCCTCGGCGTCCCCCTGTGGGTCGCGGTCGTCACCGTGGGGAAGAACCAATCCGAAGCGGTCATCCCGGGGATGTCCCTGCCCACCCAGTGGCATCTCCTCGAGAACTTCCAGACCGTCATCACCCAGGGGCGGATGGGGCCGGCCCTCATCGGCAGCCTCATCGTCACCGCTCCCTCGGCGTTCCTCGCCCTCCTCTTCGGGGCGATGGCCTCCTGGATCCTCGCGCGCCGGACCTCCAGATCAATGGCCCTCGTCTACGCGGTTTTCATCTCCGGCGTCATCCTCCCGCCCTCGATCATCACGATCATGATGCTCCTGAGGATGACCGGCCTCGCGGAGAGCGCGATCGGAATGATCTGCGTCTACGTCGGCATCTATTTGTCGATCGTCATCTTCTTCATCACCGGGTTCATCAGGACCATCCCCGTTTCCCTTGAGGAATCCGCCCGGATCGACGGCGCGGGCCCCGCGAGGATCTTCTTCACGATCATCCTGCCGCTCCTGAAGCCGACCCTCGCCTCGGCGACGATCCTCATCGTCTTGTACATCTGGAATGACGTCTTCTGCGCCCCCTTCATCCTCTCGGGCAAGATGAACACCCTTCCGTTGAACTTGTACACTGTCGCCAGTGAGGACCTGTACCTGAACAACTGGCACCTGATCTTCTCGTACATCCTCCTCATGACCCTCCCCCTCCTCATCCTGTTCATCGTCGGGCAGCGGAAGATCATCTCGGGGATCACCGGCGGCGCGGTGAAATGAGCATCGCCGACCCGATCGACGAACGCGCGCCAGAAGGAAACGAGCCATGAGCCCCAAGAGAGAGAACGGCGCACACCGGTCATCTCGGACGTCGCCGCCTGCGCGGGCGTTTCGGTCTCAACGGTGTCCCGCTACCTCAACAACTCCTCGCACCTGTCCGAGGATTCGTCGAAGAGGATCGCCCGCGCCATCGAGATCCTCGGCTATCGGCCGAGCTCGATCGCCCGGGGGCTCAAGGGCTCGACGATGAAGCTCATCGCCGTCCTTTCGACGAACACCACCCTGTTCGGCTCCGCGACGACCATTCAAGGCATCGAGGACGAGGCGCGCACCCGAGGTCACTCGGTGATGATCTCCAAGCTCGACGACGCGGATTCGACCACGCTCCCCGAGACGCTCGACGCCGTCCTCGACTTCAATCCGAGCGGCATCGTCGTTCTGCGATACGACGAGATCGCCGAAAAGGCGCTCGCCTCCCTCCCCCGTTCCATGCCCGTCGTCGTGATCGGCGGTCGGCCCGGCGAGGAGTACGACCAGGTCTCCCTCTGCGAGAAGGACGGCGGCCGGGCCCTCACCGATTACCTCCTCAGCCTCGGGCACGGCACGGTCCACCACATTCAGGTCCCCACGTGCACGGACGGGACGAGCCGCTCCGACGGTTGGGCGGCCTCCTTGAGGAACCACGGAGTCGTCGCACCCGACCCCTTGCAGTGCGGTTGGGAAGCGGGTTCCGCCAGGCGACTGGGCCGCGAACTCGCCGGGCATCCCGGCATCACCGCGATCTTCGCGGGCAACGACGAACTCGCCATGGGCCTGATCCGCGGTCTCGAGGAAGAGGGGCGCGCCGTGCCCGACGCCATCAGTGTCGTCGGCTTCGACGATCACCCCATCGCCGACATCTGGAACCCCGGCCTGACCACGTACCGCCAGGATTTCTCCCGCGCCGGACGCGCGGCCGTCGAGCTCCTCCTCGAAAGGATCGACGCCGAGCGCGCCAGCAGGGCCCTGCCCGCCCGGAAGGTCGACGTGCCCGGAGAGATCGTCATCCGGGAATCCGCAACCGGCCTCGGCGCTGCGAGGAGCCGAAGCCCCGCGGGGTCGAATCGCGGATGAAACGCGAACTCGCGCGCGCCCAGGCCCGCGCGCTCATGGAGGCCTCGGGCCTGGGCGACTGGCGCTTCCGTTTCGACACGGCGCGGCGCCGAGCGGGATCGTGCATCCATTCGACGAGGACGATCACCCTGTCAGGCCCTTTGACCGAGCTTTATGACGCCGACACCGTGCGCGGGGTGATCCTTCACGAGATCGCGCACGCCCTGGTCGGCGCGAGCCATCGTCACGATGCCGTGTGGAAGAAGCAGGCGCGCGCACTCGGGGCGCCGGATTCCGCACGGCTTCCCGCTTCGCTCCCCCGTCCCGAAGAGCCCTGGGTGGGGACCTGCCCGAAGTGCGGGGCTCAGAGGCGCCTCTTCCGCGCGCCCCGTCGCGTCACCTCCTGCGGGGTCTGCGCGAGGGTTTTCGACCCCGAGCGGATCCTTTGGTGGGCGCGAGACGGCGAGCCGGTCGAGCCCGGCGGGCCCTACGCGAGGGAGCTGGCGAGGATGCGTCAAAGGTCTTGATGATCGGCTCCAGCGCCGGACCCGCGACGGCATCGCCCGATCCCGAGCCTTCTCGAATGCTGCACCTCTCCCTTCGGGCGGGAGGCCGCTGGGGCGGCGGGGACTCGCCTCCGCCGCCCCATCAGAACCTACTGGATCCCTTCTTTGAGGAAGCGCCACTCTTGACATGGGGCTCCGGTCGGCCCCCACTGCTGCGCATCAGCACCATCGGCCGATGAACAGGACCCGATCTCCAAGAGCTTCCCGGAATTGGCGTTGTAGAGCTTCCGGTACCCTTCCTGCGTGATTTCGCTTCGCCACTCTTGAGTCGGATGCCCGGTCGGATCCCACTGCACGGCTTTGGCTCCATCCGTCATGAGAGCGTTCGGAATCTCCAGGAGCTTCCCCGAGTTCTTGTTGGTGAAGGTCATCGCCGCCCCGTTGGAGACCACGCGCCAGATTTGCGCCGCATGACCAGTCGGACCCCATTGAGCGATCGCCGCTCCGTTCGCGGTGGAAGCCGATTTCACTTCAAGGAGTTTGCCGCTCGAGCGATTGATGATGCGGAACTCCGGATCGGATGCTCCCGTTGTCGGCCGGACGAGAATCTGGTCGATCTCCGCGTAGCCCGACTCATAAGCGAATCGAACGGTGTTGTCACCCGCACGGAGAGGAATCGTGATCTTCGCCCATGCGAAGCGCCCCCAATCCACGGTCGGCGAGTACGCGACGGATGTCGAAACGCCTGAGTCCGTCGTCACGCGGTGCTTCGATACACGCCCGCTGCCGTTGTCGTACCTGATGCCGAACTCGTGCTCGCCCGCTTGCGGGGCGCGGATCTTGAATTCCACATAGCTGTCCGCGTAGTTGATATCGCCGATCTTGGCTCCGTTCGAAGCGTCACCGTGAGTAACGAGACGAACATTGTGGAACGCGGCGTTCTCCGCTTCGTGCGCTACGGCGTCGAGATGAATGGAGCCCACTCGGATGTCGTTATAGGGCTCGGTCACTCCGGAGAATTGCTTGTAATTCTCGACGTTCGTCGCTTGGAAGAGGGTCTTCCCGTCGGGCGAGTAGTCCAAGCCCTGGGCGAAACCCGTGATCGATGTCGCCCCGTCGAAAGTGACGGCGAAGGGGAGGCGCTCCCACGGCCCCTCGCCCAGGTTGTAGTTAACGAAGAAGTTCTGCCCTTGATCGAGATTCCCTCGCGAATCGAGGCCCCACTTCGAAGCAACGACGACCATTCCATCCGGACCGCCACTGGGCACCCATTTGACGAATGGCGACGAGCCGATTCCGCGCCCGTCGGCCAGTTCTACCGGTGTGCCCAGATCCTCCGGGTCCCCCCAATTCAGACCGTCCTCAGAGATCTTGAAATATACGGGGGAGGCATTCGAATGGGCGTACCCTTTCGCGTTGACAACCTCGTAGGTCGCGATGAAGCGCCCGTCCCCCATTCGATCGACGGTGATCATGCCCGGACGATGATGCCGATCGGAAGGAGCGGCAACGTTCTGAACCGGCCCCCAGGTTCGACCACCATCGGTCGAGCGCCTCAGGGACACCGCCTGAAGGACTCCGTTGGCCTTCTGCCGCTCGTCTGAGAAGTAGGCGACGAGCTCCCCGTAGCGATCGATCGCGAGGGAGGGCTCCCAAACGGTCGTCGTCGACGACGATGACGAAGGGTCGTAGACCGCGGGGCCGCCCGTGTCTATCGTCGCATGATAGGACCATGTCAGGCCTTGGTCGAAGCTCTTGTAGATGACGAGTTTCGACACTGCCGCGGGATCGTTTCGCGACTCTGACCGGATCTGACCGCTGAGAAGCAGTGTTCCCTTGGGCAGATCCGCAACGGGCCGATCCAACTCGAAGAGGAAGGGTTGCGCTGTGCGGCTCAGTCGATTCGGGTCGCCGAGAGAGGCCCCCGGGAAAGCCTCGGCCGGATTGATATGCGAGACCTTCCTCCATGTGCCGCCCTGGTCATCGGATATGAAGATCGACCATTCTTGATGGCATGCGAGAGTCGAGTCCCCGAGACATGCGCGCGTCTCGAGGACAGGGTCGCCCGTATCGCCACTGTCACGGATCAGACGCGCATCGTCAAAGGTCGAGACGAGTCTGCCCTTCGCTTGCTCAGAGGCTTTGAGGGAGAGCACTTTGGCGTAGGCCGTGCCGGTCGCCTCACCGCCTTCATCATTGAAGGACGAACCGGCAGGCGGGGAGTAGACGAGGACTCCGTTCGCCTCTGCTGAGGCAGCGGCAGCACCCGTTCCCCCGAGGCAAAGCATCGGGGCCAGGACGAGGCTCCCGACGAATACCCCGCTGAGAGCCCGTCGAGTACGTGATCGCATAGGTCCTCCTGAGGATCCATCAGAACTACAACGTTGTAGCGAATCAATATTACCGCTCCGCACTCAGCTCCCCAAGCCGTTTATTCGAGAGTTCGAATGGGCTAATCTTGCAGACATCGCACACACGAAGGAGAAGCATGTCAGTCACCCTCCGAGAGGTCGCAGCACTCGCGCAGGTGTCCATCAAGACGGTCTCTAACGTTGTAAATAGCAGCGCCAACGTGCGCCCCGAGACGAGGGAGAAAGTCGAGAGGGCCATTCGGACCCTCGGATACCGGCCCAACTTATCGGCGAGGAGCCTGAGATCCGGCAAGAGTCATGTCATCAGCCTTGTCGTACCGGAGATCGGACTCAACTATTTCGCCCAGCTCGCCGAACACATCACCGAGTCCGCAGCGAAGGCGGGCTATAGCGTTCAACTCGAGCAGACCGGTGGCGATCGCTCCAAGGAGATCGCCATGCTGTCCAGCCCTCAACGGATGCTCGCAGACGGCCTGATCTTCTCCCCCCTGGGGATGAGCCAAGATGATGAGGAGCTCCTCCGCGTCGAATACCCGATGGTCCTGCTCGGCGAACGGATATTCAACGGCCCAGTCGACCACGTGACGATGCGGAACGTCGACGCCGCCGCCGCCGCGACGCACCACCTCATCGCAGCGGGACGGCGGCGCATCGCCGTGATCGGCGCGCACGCGAATGAGAAACTCGGTTCAGCCGCCCTGCGTTTCAAGGGATACAAGTCGGCCCTGAACGAAGCGGGGATCCCCTACGATCCGCGCCTCGTCGGCTACACCGACCTGTGGCATTCGCGCAATGGCGCCCATGCGATGCGCGAGCTCGTCTCATCGGGCATCGACTTCGACGCCGTATTCGCGATGAACGACGCTCTGGGCATCGGCGTCATTCGCGCCCTTAACGAGGTCCGGCGCCGGATCCCTGACGAAGTGGCCGTCATCGGTTTCGACAACGTGACCGAGGGCGAGTTCTCAATGCCCTCATTGTCAAGCGTTGACCCGGGCCGGGCGGAGATCGCCGAGGTCACCCTCTCCTTCCTCCTCGAGCGGATCGAGAATGGGCAGTCCGCTCCTCAAAACCCGCGCGAGCACCTCGTCGATTTCAAGCTCGTCCCGCGCGAATCCGCTTAGGCGGATTCGCGCGGGACTTCAGATGAGAGCTCGTCGCCTTTCAGCCGACGCGGCCCCTGATGCCCGCGAAGGTATCCGCCGCACGATTGCGCACTCGGCGCAGCCGCTTGTCCCGGTCCTCTTCGAGGCTCCACAGACCCATCTCGAGGAGGTAGTCCATCCTCGGAGCATCGCCGTAGCGATAGCTCCACTCGAACATGTCGGTCAGCGACCACCAGGTATAGCCGACGATGTCCATTCCCTCTCGACGCAATCTCACGATTTCATCGAAGGAACGCTCGAGCCACGCCACGCGTTCGTCAACTGTTCCCGTGAAGCCGGTTTCACTGAGGAACACGGGTCTGCCATAGCGCTGAGCGAACAGCGTGAGCACGTCCCGCAGCCCCTTCTCCCATTCGTTGCGCCGCGGCCGCAATTCACCCGGGCCGCCACCGAGAACCCGATTCGCTTCGAAGACCTCGGTGGAGTGCTGCGGATAGTAGTTGACACCCATGACATCGGGCAGAGCCAGGTGCTCCCCGGCCCATTGCAGGTCGGCGTCGGAAAAGCCGTTCTCCTCGAGGAATTCGAGGAGCGGATGGGCGTCATCCACTCGACCGGTCACGAGGTCTTCGATGAGGAATCGTCGATGTTTGAGGAATTCCACGGTCCCAGAATGCGCAGCAAGATCTCCTGTGAACCTGAATGAAGCTTCGACATGGACGAAATCGGCGGCCGAGTCGGCCTGGGCGACCGCCTCCTGGATTCCGACGATCCCCCGCGACACGGCCTTGACCATGGCAACGAATCCGGGATCACCTTCGAGATGAGGCGGCCAATGAGCGAACTCCCCGCAGTACATGGCCGTCAGCAGAGGCTCATTCGTCGGCGTGTAGTGCGCGATCCTGCCTCTGTAGCGCTGCGCCACCTCGAACGCGTATTCCGCGACGTACTTCGGGTAGTCGGGGTTGGAGAACTCCCCTTCACACCACAGAGGGGTTCCGTAATGCACGAGATCCGCGATGAGATCGATCCCCTGGGCTTCAAGCCGATCAATCGCGCGGTCGACGAAGTCCCAGTGCCACACGCCCGGCTCAGGATTGATCCGATGCCAGGGAATCCCCCAACGCACCATGTCAGCACGAGCTTCTCCGAGGAGCCGAAGATCCTCTTCCAGATTCTCGTAGTGATCCATGAGCTCGTATTCGTCGAGCGCACGTTCACGCGGCGAACTCTGCGGGACGAATGTGTCCTCAATGCCGATCGCAAGTCGCAGTCGACCGTCTTCGAACCACCGCATGGGGCGGCCTCCCTTCACGATGACGGGCCGGTGGATCACGATGCTTGATCCACCGGCCCGAATTGGTCATTCGGACAGCTTGTCGCTCATCGCTTTCTGCGCATCCTTGAGCAGATCAGCCGGGGCTCCTCCAGCGAGCGTCTTCTGGGTGACGATGTCGAGCTCCTTGAGGACATCCGCTTGAGGGATGACTCCGGGCAGCAGGGCTACGCCGTACTGCGACTGAGCCGCCAGCGCCGCAACCACTTGATTCTCAGCCACATCCTCGGGAGTGACTTCGGACGTGAGAGGGGGCCAGCCGGAGGCAAGCGACCACTTGATCATGTTGCCCCGCTCGTAGAACCAGCTGAAGAACTCCAGGGCCGCGGCCCGTTCCTTCTCCTCCGCTCGAGCCGTGATGCTCATGTCGACCGCGAGCGCGGAAGCCTTGATACCCGCAGGGCCCGCCGGAAGCGTCGCAATCCCGTAATCGATTCCGGCTTCTTGAGCGACTGTCGCAAGCCAAGGACCACCCAGAGTCATCGCGACCTTGCCGGACTTGAAGAGCTCATCACCATTGACACCCGTGAGGCCGGTCGGGGAGATCTTGTCTTCCACGACAGCCCTGGACCAGTACTCGAGAGTCGCAAGATTCTCCGGGGAATCCACCACGACCTTTCCCTGAGGATCGACAACGTCTCCTCCTCCGCTCTTGAGAAGGGACATCCACACTCCGTTGCCCACCGTGGCATTGTCCTGCAAAGCCAGTCCGTAGATTTCAGGCTTCCCATCACCATCCTCATCGACGGTGAGGCGCTTCGCCGCATCCACCCATTCATCCCACGTCGTCGGCACTGCGACTCCGGCGGCATCGAACATCGCCTTGTTGTAGAACATCGTGAGCGGAGTGAAGCTCAGGGGCGCGCCGTAGCGCTTCCCATCGGCGTCGCCCGTGGCGATCGCCTGCTCATTCAGTCGCGAAACCCCTCCTTCGGTCGAGGAGTACCACTCATCGAGGGGGACGAGAGCACCCTTGGACGCGTAGGTCGGAATGTTCTCCGGCGGAAGCGCCATGATGTGGGGGCCTTCGCCTGCGGTGAGTGCCGGGAGTGCGGTATCGAGGAGAGTGCCCCACGGTTTCGTCACCGGCGTGATGGTGACGCCCGGATGGGACGCATTGAACTCCTCAACGAGCGAATCCAGCACCTTTCCGTCCGCTTCCGTGTAACCGTGCCAGAACTCAAGGGAGACGACCCCTGCGGATGACCCGCTCTCCTGAGCACCGCTCTCCTGAGCGGTGCCGCCTTGAGCGCATCCCGCAAGCACGAAGGAGAACGCAGCCCCCACTCCCGCAACTTTCACAAACATCTTCATCGCGTTTTCTCCACTTCTGATGACATCACCAACGAACAACCGATGAACACGCAAGTACAACGATGTAACTGCGTCGAAACCAGTATCAGCTTCTCACGCACACAATGTCAAGAAGTCGCATAACCAGTTGTCGCGGGGCTTGACAGGAGGCGCGGTGTTAGATACAACGTTGTACACCATTCGTAGTGATCACAGTCGATCCCGAGAGGGGGGAACATGAGCGGACGCGCACATCATCGAGAACGAACGACGCGCGGTCGATCACAATTCGGAGTCGCTCTTCCATTCCTGCTGCCTGCGGCGGGCATCCTCGGAGTTTTCGTCTTCTGGCCGATGACGAAAGCCCTCCTCACCTCACTGCACTCAAACACCGCATTCGGCCGTCCTGAGTTCGTCGGGATCGCGAACTACGCCGAGCTCCTCCAAGACCCGGAGATCTTGGATTCACTCATCAATACCGCCCTCTACTGCGCGATCTTCACACCCGTTTCCGTCATCCTCTCCCTCGCCCTCGCCCTCCTCCTCAATCATCCCCTCCTCCCTTTGAGGGGACTCTTCCGAACCTGGCTATTCCTCCCCTTCATCGTCTCCCTCTCGGTCACCGCCTTCGCCTGGCAGTACCTGCTCGATCCTCAACTCGGCCTTCTGAGCTACTGGCTTTCCCGCTTCGGCATCGAATTCGGCAACGTCTTCCAAGACGAGAGCCTCGCCATGCCGGCAGTCGCCTTGATCGCCGTTTGGAAGAACGTCCCCTTCTACATGACGGTATTCCTCGCAGGCCTCCAGGACATCCCCACTTCGCTCTACGAGGCGGCGAGAGTCGACGGCGCGAACGCGATCAAGCGCTTCCGACACATCACCCTCCCCCTCCTCGGGAACACCACCGGATTCGTGCTCGTGGTCTCAACCATCGCAGCCCTCCAAGCTTTTGATCAGATCTACGTCCTCACCGGAGGAGGACCGTACCGATCGACGCAGACGATCGTCATGCAGATCTACGAATCCGGATTCCGCGACCTCGAACTCGGATCCGCTTCAGCGCTTTCCTATCTTCTCCTCCTCATGACGCTTCTCCTCGGAGTCGCACAATTCTTCTTCTCCTCCCGGAAAGCGAGGCAAGCGTCATGACGCCGAATCCCGGCACCTCACGGGGCCTGAGCACCACCGTTGCCCGCCGTCTTGAGAAAACGCTCCTCCTCGCCACGGCAACGGCAATCACCCTCGTCGTATTCCTCCCCATCGCCATCATCGTTTTTACGGCCTTCAAAGCGAACGGCGAGATCAACGTCTTCCCGCCGACCCTCATCCCGGACGGGTGGACCCTCGACAACTTCAAGAGGATCTTCACCGACCTTCCTTTCGCCAGGCTCGTCGCCAACTCCTTCGCATTCGCAGGCGGAGTCACGGTCTTCTCATTGGTGTTCGACTCGCTTGCGGCTTACGCCCTCGCACGCTTCGATTTCAGGGGCCGCAAGCCTCTTCTCATCCTCATCATCGCCTCGTTGATGATCCCCTTCCAGGCCCTCCTCATCCCCGTCTACCAGATCATTTCTGAGCTCGGCTGGATCAACTCCTATCTCGGGCTCATCGCACCCAGGGCGGCCGACGCCTTCGGCATCTTCTTCCTCCGTCAGTTCTTCCTCGCCTTCCCCAAAGAGCTCGAAGACGCAGCACGGATCGACGGAGCCAACGAATGGAAGATCTTCACGTCGATCGCCATTCCGAACGCCGTGGCCCCCCTCCTGACGCTCGGCGTTTACAACTTCGTCAATAACTGGAACGACCTCCTCTGGCCCCTCGTCCTCACGACCCGAGAAGACATGGCCACCGTCACTTCGGGCTTGACCATGCTCACCGGCCCCGGCGGGATCATCCCCTATGGAGTCATGATGGCCGGATCCTTCGTCGCCCTCATTCCCCTGACCCTGGTCTTCATGCTGGTGCAACGCCAGTTCATCGCCTCGGTCGCCACCACAGGCCTCAAGTAGGCCCCTCAACTCGAAGGAGAGTCATGCTCACGGCACGCCTCGCACTCAACTCCAGCACTCCGATCGGCGGCATCAGCCGTGATCTCTTCGGAGGATTCGTCGAGCATCTCGGCCGCCACATCTACACCGGCATCTTCGAACCAACCCATCCCCTCGCAGATGAGGATGGATTCCGCACGGATGTCATCGAACTCGTGAAGGAGCTCGGCGTTTCCACGATCAGGTACCCCGGAGGCAACTTCGTCTCCGGATTCCGCTGGGAAGACTCGGTCGGCCCGATCGAGAAGCGCCCAACGCGGCTCGACCTCGCCTGGCATTCGAAAGAGCCGAACCGGATCGGTCTGCATGAGTTCTCACAGTGGCTCGAAAGAGTCGACTCGGATCTCATGCTCGCGGTCAACCTCGGCACCCGGGGGACAGCCGAAGCCCTCGACCTCCTCGAATACGCGAATATTCGGAGCGGCACCGAATGGTCCGATGCCCGGATCCGCAACGGCCGCAGCGAGCCCTTCGGCGTCCGGATGTGGTGCCTGGGCAATGAAATGGACGGCCCCTGGCAGATCGGTCATCGAAGCGCCGAGGAATACGGTCGTCTAGCAGCGCGGACCGCCCACGCGATGAAACTCATCGATCCCGATATCCGCCTCGTCGTATGCGGCTCCTCCAGCGCATCAATGCCGACCTTCGGGACGTGGGAGCGAACGGTCCTCGAACACACCTACGACTTCGTCGATTTCATCTCGTGCCACGCCTACTACGAGGAGATCGACGGTGATCGAGCGAGCTTCCTCGCCTCTTCGGTGAATATGGATCACTTCATCGAAACCGTCATCGCAACCGCCGACCACGTCGGCGCGGCGAAGAAGTCCTCGAAGCGCATTGATATCTCCTTCGATGAATGGAACATCTGGTACAACACCCGCTTCGAACAAGTCGACAAGATCGAGGGGATCAGCAATTGGCCGATCGCCCCTCGCCTCCTGGAAGACGTTTACACGGTGACCGATGCCGTCGTCTTCGGGTCCCTCATCATCTCCCTCCTCAAGCATGCCGATCGCGTCCGAAGCGCCTCACTCGCGCAACTCGTGAACGTCATCGCGCCGATCATGACTGAGCCGGGCGGCCCCGCATGGCGTCAAACCACCTTCCATCCCTTCGCCCTCGCCTCGGCTCTCGCCCGAGGAGAAGCGCTCCCCGTTACCATCGACTCCCCGAAGATGACAACCGCCCTTCACGGTTCAGTTCCCCTCCTCGATGCCGTCGCCACCCACGACTCGGATTCGGGAACAGCCGCGCTCTTCCTCGTGAACCGATCTCCCGACGAGAACATCGAGGCACGAATCGACACCTCTTCATTCGCAAAGCTCGAACTCCTCGAAGTGCTCACACTCTCGGATCCCGATCCTGATGCGACGAACACAATGAACGACCCTGATCGCGTCCGACCGCGTCGGAACTCCGCGTGGAGGCGGCAGGGCTGCGATCTCACGCTCGATCTCCCGCCGATCTCCTGGACCTGCGTGAAATTCGCGAAATCACAAGACGAATGAGATTCAGCGGGATCTTGAGCGCGACAGGCCGAGGGCCCCGGGAATGCGACGGCATCCCCGCTCCCGGAGGCTAATCTGGAGACCTGAGGATCGGAGCGCCGGTCCGAGGAGCACCCGCAGGCGACGACGACAGGAGTGACATGAGCGAGCAGTCCGCGACCCGACTGGCGACGAGCAAGGACGCATCGGACGCCCCCGAGCGCGAGGTCCTCACCTGGGAGCTCTTCGGCACCGCCTCGCGCGAGCTGACGACCCAGATCGTCGAGTCCGGCTGGATCCCCGACCTCATCGTCGCGATCGCCCGCGGAGGCCTCATCCCCGCCGGCGCGATCTCCTACGCGATGGAGGTCAAGGCCTGCGGCACGATGAACGTCGAGTTCTACACGGGCGTCGGCGAGACCCTCGAGGAGCCGGTCCTTCTCCCGCCGCTCATGGACGTCTCCGCGATGGACGGCAAGCGCGTCCTCGTCGTCGACGACGTCGCCGATTCCGGTAAGACGCTGAAGATGGTGATGGACCTCATCGACGAGCACGGCCTCTCCCTCGACGGCGAGACCCAGGTGAAGGTCGACGCCCGCTGCGCGGTCATCTACAAGAAGCCCGTGTCGATCATCGAACCCGACTACGTGTGGCGCCGCACCGACAAGTGGATCAACTTCCCCTGGTCGACGCTCCCCGTCATCACCGCCTGAGCCGCTCCCTCCCATGAGCATCGACGAGGACGAGGGCGTCCCCGCATTCGACGAGACGGAGGTCGAGGCGCCGCGCGCCCACTCGGGCGAACGCGCCTCCGCCTCGCTCTCGGTCGCCCAGCAGGTCGCCGACCTCGTCCTCCACCGGCTCGCCCGCGGCGAGGAGATCCGGGTCCTCGGGATCACAGGCCCGCCCGGGACCGGGAAGACGACCGTCGCCGCCCTCATCGCCGAGATCCTCGAGGGCGCGGCCGACGTCGAGGTCGCGGGCCTCGCCCCGATGGACGGCTTCCACCTGTCGAACGCGGTGCTCGACGACCTCGACCGGCACGACCGCAAGGGCGCGCCCGACACCTTCGACGTCTGGGGCTTCGCCGCCCTCCTCGAGCGGGTCCAGAGGGCCGATCGCCCCGTCCTCGCCCCCGATTACCGACGCGACCTGCACGAGCCCGTCGCCGCGTCGATCCTTCTGCCGGAGACGGGGATCGTCATCACGGAGGGGAACTACCTCGGTCTCGACGCTCCCGGCTGGCGCGATGCGCGCGTGTTCATCGACCTGCTCGTCCACGTCGACACCCCCGTCGAGGACGTCTACCGGCGCCTCATCGCCCGCCACGAGGCCTTCGGGCGCAACCGCGCCGACGCCGCCCACTGGGTCCGCACGGTCGACGCGCCGAACATCGAGCTCGTCGCCGCGTGCCGCGACCGGGCCGACGCGATCGTCGCCGCCGAGATCTGAGCCCTCCTCGGGAGGCCGCGACCGGCGATGCCGTGGAGGGCTCCCCGGCACCCCGGCCGGTGGACGTGGAACGCTCCACGGGTCCTCTGTCTCAAGTCCTCGTCGAACTCGACCACCGGGCGAAGACTCTGGCGAGGGCGCTCCGCGCCTTCTCGACGAACCTGACGTTGACCGCGGAGGACTTCGAGTCGCACGAAGAGGGGATCGTCGGGCACCTCCGCTCGGCGCCGATCCTCTGAAAGACCGTGCCCATGACATCGATCAACGTCGCGATCCTCACCGAGCCCTCGGTCCCCGAGGGGCTGGCCTCTCAGCTCGAGGCGTACAGGAACGCTTTCGATGAGGCGCGCACGGACGTCGAGCGGACACGGCGGGAAATCGACGAAGACTCCGACGGGGAGACGTCCGAGGCGATTGTCCGCAACGCCGGAAGGCTCATGCGGACGGCTGAAGATCTGAGAAACGACGTCGATGCTCTGATCAGTGCGCTCAAGGCCCTCGGAGGACGCCTCTACTCCGTGAAGCTCCGCCTCGAGGCGGAGAGAACTCGCGCTTCTCTCGCCGGGCTGACCGCGACGGTCAATGACATCCATCCTCCGAGCGACCCGGACAGCGACGCTTATCCCTTCCGGGTTGAGGTGTTCAACAGCATTGACGAATCCGTCTACCGCATCCGCATGGACGAGGCCGATGCGCATGAGGACTTCGAAGACGCGTGCACCGCGATTCGCGGAATCGCCGGAAAGCTCGACGACAGTCTCGGGTTCCACGGCGAGCCTCGCGATGTCCCGACCGCATCCGACTGGGCCGAGCGGCTCGCGATCGCGGGAACGTGGACGCTAAAGCGGCTGACCAAGTCGCGATTCGCGCCGCGCTTCCCGGCAGGCGCACTGGTCGACGGAGTCAATGTCGGTGGGCGCTTCCGGAGCCTTTCGAGCCTCGGGCGCCTGGAGAAGCTCGTTCTCATGACGAAGGCGGAGAACTGGACGGCCGCCCCCGGTCGCGCCACGGCCTTGACGCGCACTCTCAGCAAGGGCCTGTCCTAAGCCGGCGGCGTTCTGGAGAAAGTCGGGCGGGGAGCGGCGGTGCTCCAAGGAGGGCTCGCCGCGTACGAGCAGTGGAAGAAGGACTCGGCGAACCCCTCCATGGGAACCGGGGAGAAGGCGGCCCGAGCGGCGACGCATGGGCTTCTCGAGGGCGCGGCTGGATACGGGGGTGCCTGGGCGGGCGCCCAGATTGGAGCGACGATCGGCACGCTGGGCGGGCCGGTCGGCATCGCCGTCGGCGGTATCATCGGCGGAATCGTCGGCGGAATGGCCGCAAGCGAGGGAGGCAGACTCCTTGCCGATGGCGCGAGCAAGCTCATATCGAAGCTGTTCCATTAGGGGATGACTGATGAGACTTTTCTGGGCCTATGTCTTCCTCGTGTGGTCCCTATTGACGTGGATCCTCTGGGCGCTTGCCATGTTCACCGACACTCGACTCGGGCGCGCCTTCCGAGAGGGGCCGTCGATTACTAAGCGACGGCCCGATCTCGTCGCATTCCATCCAACCTGGGCACTCCTTCTCGTCCTCGTCGGTGTCACCACGATTGTCGAAGAGAACAGCGGACCCGAGATTCTTACTGACACTCTGACCGCTGTTTCACTGCTCGTCATCCTGGTGGCCCTCGTCGTGTACTGGCTCCCGATCCGCCTGCCGAATTGGACGGACCCCTACTGGCACGAACGCCGACGCGCAGCCCGACGCACACAGATGGCGGCCGATATTCCAACACCCGAAGGAGCCTTGGCGCCCGCCTCATGCGCTGGGCGCGCTCGCGACACCACGGGCCCAACGGCAAGGAAGGCGAAAGGCGCGCACTCCTCATCGGACGCACGCGATCTCAAGGAGGATCACTCGATGACCGCCACACGCACCCGCCGATTCCGGGGCGCCATTCTGGAGCTCGACGCACCGAACGACGCCCTCCTCATCCAATCGGCCGCCGGCACGACGACCGACGAGCAGGAGACGCGAGCTTCTCAGCCCCTCCCACTCCCGTCACCGCCCTTCGGCTCGTCCATCGACCTCGCCCTCGCCCTGCCGCGAGCCGACGCGGACCCCGGCTGGACCGACACCCTCGTCATCACCGTCGAAGAACTCCCGGAGAGCACTCTCGACGAGGAATGGCAGTCGGCGCTCACAACACGAACGCTCGAAGCGATACCCGGCTTCCAGATCATCGACATCGGCCGCTGGAACGGCCTGTCGGATGCGACGCTCGTGCGCACCGGCCTGTGTGTCATCGACGAGCGCTCGCTCACGACCCTCCAATGGACCTGGACCATCCCCCACCCCGATCGCCCCGGCGCCCGACTCGGCCTTTCCGCGACCTTCACCTGCCCGACGCGCGATTTCGACGACCGCTACGAGGGCTTCATCGACATTCTCAACACCGCGGAGGCGATCTGATGGCATCGATCGACAGGAAGGGCAGCGCCCCGGTCCTCGTCCTCGACGAGGCCGAATACACGATCCTCACCGCCGTCTGCCAGGGCGCGCTTCCCGCCGCGCATCGGCGCGCGCGCCCCTTGCGGAAGGCGGGAATGCTCGACGAGGACGGCCCAACCCCCGAGTGCGCGCCCATCCTCGAAGGCCTCTCGACCGCACGACGCCGTTTCGCGGGCGCCGTCATGCACGCCGGTGGCGGGCGGCAGACGGAGTCGTGGATCGGGGAGGAACGCGTCACCGGCGTCCTCATCGAGGGCGATGCCTTCCGCCTCCACGAGGTCGACCCCTGCGACACGCCCTCGTTGACGCTGCCACTGCTCGATCTTCGACCCCGCGAGTCCATCGACTTCGGCCATCTCATACTGCCGGGAGAGGTCGTCGAACTCATCGACCGAGGCGATGTCGATCGCCTCGAGAGCGTCCTCGCCCGCATCGCCGCAGACACCGATCGCGGCGGCGCACCCGGCGCGCCCGACGGGCCCTCTCCCCTCACGCTCTCCTTCGCGCAACGCACGTGGGTGGTATCGGTCCTCCAGTGCATTGATCGTGCGGATGAGGACTGGGAGATGAGCGACATCGTCGCGACCCTGTCCGTCCCCGAGTGCCTCTACGAACTCGCCTACGACGACACGCGGGGCGAGGCGATCACGCGCCTGGCGCCGATCTCCTCCCTCGCCGTGTGGACCCGCATCTCCTCGTGGTTCTTCCCACGGCGCTAAGAACGACGTCGCGTCGCGCCCCATCCCGGGCGGCGTTGCTACCGTGACCCCATGAGCGAGCACCCCGCCCCGCCCTCGTCGATCGACGAACCGCCGAACGGCCCGCGGACGCCGGACGGACCGGCGGCCCCGGACCCGGCGACCCCGGACCCCGGGGCGCCCGACCCCGATTGGAAGCGGCGCGTCGGCCTGTTCCTCGGGGCGCAGGCGATCTCCCTCTTCGGCTCGAGCATCGTCCAGTTCGCGATAATGTGGCACCTCACCCTCGTCCTCAAGGCGGGGTGGGTGATCATGCTCTACTCGCTCGTCGCCTTCGTCCCGCAGGCGCTCGTCTCCCTGTTCGGCGGGGCGCTCGCCGACCGGATGAACCGGCGGACCGTCATCGTCGTCTCCGACACGGCGATCGCCCTCGTCACTCTGGGGCTCGCGCTCGCAATGACCTTCGGGGACGCGTCGCTCTGGCTCATCCTCGTCGCCGTCGCCGCCCGCTCGATCGGGCAGGGCTTCCAGCAGCCGGCCGTCGCGGCGCTCCTCCCCCAGCTCGCGCCCGCCGACGCCCTCATGCGCGTCAACGGGATCAACCAGACGATCAACTCGGCGATGGCGCTCCTCTCCCCCGTCGTCGCGGGCGCCGTCTACGCGTGGGGCGGGCTCGTCCCCACCTTCGGCATCGACGTCGTCACCGCCCTCATCGGCGTCGGCATCGTCCTCACGATCCCCGTCGCGACCGTGCGCAGCGGCGACGCGACCGGCACCTCCCTCACCCGCGACCTCGTCGACGGGCTCCGCTACGTCCTCGGGCACCGGACCATCGCGTGGCTCATGGTCCTCTACACGGTGATCTTCACGCTCGTCGTCGCCCCGAGCTTCCTCATCCCCCTCTTCATCGCCCGCACCTTCTCCGACGCCGTCTGGCCGCTCTCGATCTCCGAGGCCGCCTTCTCCGCGGGCATGCTCGTCGGCGGCGCACTCATCGCGACCGTCGCCGTGAAGGGGAACCAGTCGCGGATGCTCCTGTGGTCGTGCCTGAGCTTCGGTCTCGTCTCCGCGGCCTTCGGCCTCACGCCGCTGCTCGGCCGGACCGGAGGGCTGTGGGCGACCTTCGCCCTCTCCTTCGGCGTCGCCGTCGCGATCCCCTTCTTCTCCGCGCCCGTCATGACGCTCCTCCAGACGAGCGTCGAGCCCGAATTCATGGGCCGTGTCTTCTCCGTGACGAACATCGTCGCCGTCCTCGGGATGCCCGCCGGCATGGTCGTCCTCGGGCCGCTCGCCGACCGAGTGCCCTTCGAGGCGATCTTCATCGTCACCGGGCTCGCGGCCTTCGCGTTCACCGTCGCCTCGTTCCTCGCCGAGCCCGGCCGGGAAGTCCTCGCGATGCGCGCCGTCTCTCCATACGAGTCCGCATCGAGCGAGCCCGAGCCGATGCCATAAGGTGCCCATATGGTCACCGCAGCGCGCAATCGGCGCCTCGACACCCTTCCCTTCAACACCGCGCACCGCCGACTCGTCATCGGGTCCGGCATCGGATGGGCCCTCGACGCGATGGACGTCGGCCTCATCTCCTTCGTCATCGCCGCCCTCGCCAAGGAGTGGGAGCTGACCCCCGGCCAGTCCGGGCTCATCGCCTCGACCGGCATGGCGGGCATGGCCCTCGGCGCGACCTTCGGCGGACTCATCGCCGACCGTCTCGGCCGCAAGCAGGTCTTCGCCCTCTCGCTCCTCTTCTTCGGCGTCGCGACGGGGGCGTCCGCCCTGTCGACCTCGCTGGGGATCCTCCTCCTCTTCCGCTTCATCGTCGGGCTCGGCCTCGGGTCCGAGCTGCCCGTCGCCTCGACCCTCGTCTCCGAGTTCGCGCCCGCCGCGATCCGCGGGCGGATCATCGTCCTCCTTGAGGCGTTCTGGGCCCTCGGCTGGCTCCTCGCCGCCCTCATCGGCTACTTCGTCGTCCCCTCAGCGGGCGGCTGGCGCTGGGCCCTCGCGCTCGGCGCCCTCCCCGCGCTCTACGCCCTCTACGTCCGCCGCTCGATCCCCGAGTCCGTCCGCTTCCTCGAGGAGAAGGGGCGCGAGGCCGAGGCCGAGGCCGCCGTCGCCGTCTTCGAGGCGGGCCGCCCGCTCGGACGAGCCGCCACCGCGTCCGACGGGCCACTCCCCGACGCCGGGCCACTCCCCGACGCCGGGCGCGCCGAGGCCGAGCTCGCGGTCGCCGATACGGGCGTCGCCGCCCTCTTCCACCCGGTCTTCCTTGCGCGGACGATCGGCCTGTGGGGCGTGTGGTTCTTCCTCAACTTCGCCTACTACGGGGCGTTCATCTGGCTGCCCGGACTCCTCGTCAAGGACGGCATCGACCTGCCGAAGTCCTTCGGGTACACGCTCATCATCACGCTCGCGCAGATCCCCGGGTACCTCGTCGCCGCCTGGCTCATCGAGGTCTGGGGACGCCGTCGGACGCTCGTCGTCTTCCTCGCGGGCGCGGCCCTCGGCGCCTTCTGGTTCTCCGAGGTCTCGAGCCCGGCCGGCATCATCGCCGCCGGATGCGTCCTCTCCTTCTTCGCGCTCGGCGCCTGGGGCGCGGTCTACGCCGTCACCCCGGAGGTCTACCCGACCGCGATCCGCGCGACCGGCTCGGGCTGGGCCGCCGGATTCGGGCGCCTCGCCTCGATCGCGGCGCCGCTCGCGGTGCCGGCCCTCCTCGCGCACGTCTCGACCGGCGTCGTCTTCTGGGTGTTCGCCGGGTCCTTCCTCATCGCGGCGGCCTCCGGCCTCCTGCTGCGGGAGACGAGGGCGACGGCGCTCGTCTGAGCGTCCCGACCCATCGGATGCGTACGGAAGCTTCGAAAACCCGCAAGAACGCACACAGTTTCGACTCTCTCGGAGCCCGTACCGACGACCATGCCGACGAATGACCTGGTCAGGAGGATTCGCCTCGAGGGGCGGGTGCGAAACTGTGTGCGTTTCTGCAGGAGCGGTCCGGACTCTCGGGTCAGAGCTCCCGGGCGCGGGCGAGGACGGACGGCGTCGACCGCTCGATGACCTCGAGCGCGTCGAGGAAGTCCTGATGGCCCCCGTACCAGGGGTCGGGAAGATCCGTGTCCCCGGGCCCGGCCTGGGGGTCGAAGTCGCGGAAGAGCCGGATCTCCGGCCCCTCGCCCTCGCTCAGCCCCGCCCGGTCGCGCAGGCGCCGCAGCGCCGCGAGATGCCGGGCCGTCATCGCGAGGACGAGGTCCCAGTCCGCCAATTCGGACGCTCGGACCTGGCGCGCCCGATGATCGGGGACGCCGTGCCCGGCGTCGCGCAGGACGCGCGCGGCGCGGACGTCGATGGGGTTGCCCTCCTCCTCGTCGGAGACCCCCGCCGAGTCGACCTCGATCTCGTCGGCGAGGCCCGCCTCGCGGACGGCCTCGTCGAGGAGTTGATGGGCCATCGTCGACCGGCAGATGTTGCCGGTGCACACCATGAGGACTCGCGTCACGCCCGCCCCTCTCAGAGCGCGAGGAACGCGCGGACGGCGAGGGCCGAGTGGGCGGCGGCCTCGTCGGAGTCCATGTGGAAGTCCTGATCGGCGGCCGGCCCGCAGAGGTCCGAGACGGCCCGCAGGCTCACCCAGTCGACGCCGGAGGACCACGCGACCTGCGCCATCGCGCAGGTCTCCATGTCCGCGGCGATCGCGTCGGGGAAGCGTTCGCGCATCGGTTCGGCGAGCGGCGCGGTGATGAAGGAGTCCGAGGACACGACCCGCCCTGCCTTCACCGGATACTCGATCCCGTCCGCGAGCGCCGCGAGCTTCGCGATGACCGCATCCGAGGACCGGTAGTCGACGGGCATGCGCGGCACCTGCCCCATCGCGTACCCGAAGGCCGTCGCGTCGGCCGCGCCGTAGATCGTCGCGATGCCCGCGCCGATCTCCCCGACCTCGATGTCGCGCGCGAGCCCGCCGGTCGTCCCCGCGGCGATGACGAGGGGCGCATCGACGAGGGCGAGCGCCCGCGCCGTCGCGGACGCGGAGTTCGCGAGTCCGATCCCGGAGGTGACGACGAGGACGTCGCGCCCGTCGATCGACCCGAGGACGAAGGACTGCTCCCAGGCGTCACCGATGCGGACCTCCGCGGAGGACGGCGAGGAGAGGAGAGCGAGGACGGGCGCCGCCTCCTCGGCCATCGCGCACTGGATGACGGCGTCGACGCGGGGACGGACGGGAAGCTGAAGAGTCGCGGTCATAGCGGCAGTCTACGGGGGCATCCCCGACGCGCCGGGTGCGACCACTTCGCAGGCGCCCGCCCGCACCCACCCGGTCGGCTCCCGCGCCCGCCCATCCGGCGCTCGGACCCGTCCCCTCCCCGGGCCGCCGCGCGGCCCGGGGAGGGGACGGGTCCGAGCGCCGGATGGGCGGGCGCGGGGGCCGACCGGGTGGGGGGGGGGCCGTGTCGTATACACAGCTACGAGCCCACGAGACTAAGGNGCTCGGACCCGTCCCCTCCCCGGGCCGCCGCGCGGCCCGCGAGCGCACCGCCCCGACCTCGTCGAACGAGAGCCCGCGACCGGGCACAATGGTCCCCATGACTTCCGACCTCTCGGCCCTCGATCGGGCGACCCCCGACCGCTACGACCCGGGCGCGCCCACCCCCGCGGCGCTCGTGTCGGGCGAGGTGCCCGCCTCGGCCGCGCCGCACCCGCTCTCCGTCTTCGACATGTTCCGCATCGGGATCGGCCCATCGTCCTCGCACACGGTCGGCCCGATGCGCGCCGGCCTCGACTTCACGGGTGAACTCGCGACCCTGCCCGCGCCCGCGCGCCTCGAGATCGACCTCTTCGGCTCGCTCGGCGCGACCGGCCGCGGGCACGACACCGACCGGGCGGTCCTCCTCGGGCTCGCCGGCTACGCGCCCGAAACCGTCACCATCGCCGAGGTCGAGGGCCTCCTCCCGACGATCGCCGGCACCGGCGCCCTCCCGCTGCCCGGCGGCCGCTCGGTCCCCCTCGACGTCGCGCGCGACATCCGCTTCCTCCCGCGCACGGTCCTCCCCTACCACGTCAACGCGCTCACGCTCACCGCCCGCGGTCCGATCGACGAGGCCGGGGCGCCCGGATCCGCCGGGTCGGAGGCGGCCGGGCCCGTGATCCTCACGCGCACCTACTACTCGGTCGGCGGCGGGTTCGTCATGGTCCAGACGAACGACGACCCCGATCACCCGGAGGTCGCCTCGCTTGCGACCGGGAGGTCCGGCGACGCGCACGACGTGCCCGCGCCGCACCCCTTCGCGTCGGGCGCGCAGCTCCTCGAGGAGTGCCGGCGCAGCGGACTCGGCGTCTCCGCGCTCGTCCGCCGCAACGAGGAGTCCGTCCGCGCGCCCGCCGAGGTCGACGCCTACCTCGACGCCATCGCCGACACGATGTTCGACTGCATCGACGCCGGCACGTCCGCGACCGGGATCCTCCCCGGGGGCCTCGATGTGCCGAGGCGTGCCCGCGCCCTCGCCCTCAAGCTCGCCGAGCGCGCCGCCTCCGGCGGCACGCCTGCGCCCGGGTCCGCCTGGGCCTCCACGCCTGAGGACCCGATGCGGGCGATGGACTGGGTGAACCTCTTCGCCCTCGCCGTCAACGAGGAGAACGCCGCCGGCCACCGCATCGTCACCGCCCCGACCAACGGGGCGGCGGGCGTCGTCCCCGCGGTCCTCGGCTACCTCGTCTCCTACTGCCCGGAGGCCGGCGCCTCCATCGGCGCGGCCTCCGGGCCCTGCGAGGCGAGCAGGGCGGAGGCCCCGCTCGCCCGGATCCGACTCGCCGCCCCGCCCTCGTCGATCGGCGCGGGGGATCGGGCCGCCCACGGTGAGGCCCGCGAGCGCCGCCGCCGCGCCGTCCACGACTTCCTCCTCGCGGCGACCGCCATCGGGGCGCTCATCAAGACGAACGCGTCGATCGCCGGCGCCGAGGTCGGCTGCCAGGGCGAGGTCGGATCGGCCTCCGCGATGGCGGCGGCGGGACTCGCCGAGGCGCTCGGCGGAACCCCGGAGCAGGTGGAGAACGCGGCCGAGATCGCGATGGAGCACTCCCTCGGGCTCACCTGCGACCCGGTCGCCGGGCTCGTCCAGATCCCCTGCATCGAGCGCAACGCGATCGCCGCCGTGAAGGCGATCAACGCGGCGCGCATGGCCCTCTGGTCGGACGGGCGCCACCAGGTGTCCTTCGACGCGGTCATCGAGACCATGCGCCAGACCGGCAACGACATGCTCTCGAAGTACAAGGAGACCTCGGCGGGCGGGCTCGCCGTCAACGTCGTCGAGTGCTGAGGGGGCGCGGAGGCGGAGCGACCGTCCCGAGCCTCGGGCGTCGTCGGGGCCTGCCCGACCGCCCCCGCTCCTAGACTGCGGGCATGGCCGCTCCTTTCCCGCCGTTCGTCGTCCCCGCGCCCGGATCCCCCGAGGATCGGGCCGCCCGGACCGCGCCCTCGAGAGCCGCCCAGGCGCGCGACCTCGAGGAGCTCGACGCACTCATGGTGTCGTGCCGGGCGTGCCCGCGGCTCGTCGACTGGCGCGAGGGCGGGGCGGTCCGACTCCACGGGGACCTCGCGCCCGAAGACTTCTGGCGGCGCCCCGTCCCGCCGAACGGCCCGGCGGACGCGCGCATCGTCCTCGTTGGTCTCGCGCCCGGCGCGAACGGGTCGAACCGGACGGGCCGGATGTTCACCGGCGATCCTTCGGGGGACTTCCTCCACGCCGGCCTGCATCGCGCGGGCCTCGCCAATCAGGCGGCGTCGACGGGGTACGGCGACGGGCTCGAGCTCCTCGGCGCCCGACTCACGTGCCCGGTGCGCTGCGTCCCGCCGGCGAACAAGCCGAGCGGCGAGGAGAAGCGCGCCTGCGCCCCGTTCTTCGCGCGCGAACTCGCCCTGCTGGAGCAGGCGCGGGTCCTCATCATGCTCGGGGGCTTCGCGTGGAACGCGACCCTGGCGGCCCTCGCCGAGCAGGGGTTCGCGATCCCGACCCCGCGCCCGAAGTTCGCCCACGGCGCCGAGGTCGAGATCATCGACGAGGACGGCCGCGTCCTGCGGATCCTCGGCCTCTACCACCCGAGCCCGCAGAACACGTACACGGGCAAGCTCACGCCCGCGATGCTCGACGAGGTGCTCGCCCGGGCGATCGTCCTCGCCGGCTAGCCGCAGCGCTGCTCGGGGCGCTCACGAGGCCGGGGCGGCGCGTCGGACGAGGGGAGGAGATCCCCTCGGCGGAGCAAGGTGATGCTTTCGACGCGCGAAGGTAATGCTCTCGGCGAGGGGGACTCCGGATGTAGGGGACGGGGCACTGAATATGGGGGGCAGGCGGGTGCGACACGCCGAGTTCGTCGGCGATTTCGGAGCGTCGTCCACACCCCTTATCCACAGTTATCCACAGGGTTGTGCACCGTTGTGAGTATTCACTGTGCACACCTGTGGACGGAACCGGGGAGAATCACACGCGTGTAGTTTTCCGCGGAATCTGGCCGCGCACGACGACCCCGCGGACCCACATGCCCACGGTCCGAGAGACCCTGAAGGCGTCCGTCCACACCCGTTCCACACCCCGTCCCCACCGCCCGCCGACCCCTATCCACAGCCCCGTCACCACGGGACGAGAAACACAACATCTTGTGTCCGTGGCCCCCGATCGCCACGAGGTGTAGTGTTGATTCATCTTCGGAGGAGAGCTCCGAAACGCGACTTCCCGACGGGATCCCGACTCGAAAAGCCGGATCCCCCGCACCCTCACACAGGAGAGCCCGATGACGATCACCGTCTACTCCAAGCCCCGCTGCCCCCAGTGCGACGCGACCTACCGCGCCCTCGACAAGCAGGGCCTCGACTACCGGAAGATCGACGTCACCGAGGACGCCGAGGCCCTCGACTTCATCAAGGGCCTCGGATACCAGCAGGCCCCCGTCGTCATGGCCGGCGCCGACCACTGGTCCGGCTTCCGCCCCGACCGCATCAAGGCCGCGGCCGCCGCCGCTGCCGCGGCGCCCCTCGCCGTCGGCCAGGCCTGATCCCCTCCCCGTCCCGGCCGCCGCCAGGCGACCGGGACGACTCACGTCCGAGACCTCCCGGCCTCGTCGATCGACAGACAAACGAAGGGGACACCCATGCCGAAGGTCGTCTACTTCTCATCGGCGACGAACAACACGACGCGCTTCGTCGACAAGCTCGGCCTGCCCGCCGAGCGGATCCCCCTGCGCAAGTCCGGCCCCGCCCTCCACGTCGACGAGCCGTACGTCCTCATCACCCCGACCTACGGCGGCGGCAACCTCAAGGGAGCGGTCCCCAAGCAGGTGATCGCCTTCCTCAACGACCCGGAGAACCGGCGCCACTGCGTGGGCGTCATCTCGTCGGGCAACACGAACTTCGGCACGGCATACTGCCTTGCAGGCGATATCGTTTCAGCGAAGCTGGGCGTCCCCCACATGTACAAGTTCGAGCTCCTCGGCACGCCCGAGGACGTCTCCCGAGTTCGTAAAGGACTGGAAGAGTTTTGGCAGAGAATCTCACCGACACGGGCGTAGAGGACATCAGCGACCCCGAGCTCGACTACCACTCGCTCAACGCCCAGCTCAACCTCTACGACGCCGAGGGCCGCATCCAGTTCGACGCCGACCGCAAGGCCGCGCGCCAGTACTTCCTCCAGCACGTCAACCAGAACACGGTCTTCTTCCACGACCTCGAGGAGAAGCTCGAATACCTCGTCACCGAGGGGTACTACGAGAAGAACGTCCTCGAGCAGTACGACTTCGCCGACGTCAAAGCCCTCTTCAAGCAGGCCTACGCCCACAAGTTCCGCTTCCCCACCTTCCTCGGCGCGTTCAAGTACTACACCTCGTACACGCTGAAGACCTTCGACGGGAAGCGCTACCTCGAGCGCTTCGAGGACCGCGTCACCATGGTCGCCCTCTACCTCGCGCGCGGCGACGTGCAGCTCGCGAGCAACCTCGTCGACGAGATGATGACCGGCCGCTTCCAGCCGGCCACCCCCACCTTCCTCAACGCCGGCAAGCAGGCGCGGGGCGAACTCGTCTCCTGCTTCCTCCTGCGCATCGAGGACAACATGGAGTCGATCGCCCGCGGCATCAACTCCGCCCTCCAGCTCTCCAAGCGCGGCGGCGGCGTCGCCCTCTCGCTGACGAACCTCCGCGAGGCCGGCGCCCCCATCAAGAAGATCCAGAACCAGTCGAGCGGCGTCGTCCCCGTGATGAAGCTCCTCGAGGACTCCTTCTCCTACGCGAACCAGCTCGGCGCGCGCCAGGGCGCGGGCGCCGTCTACCTCAACGCCCACCACCCCGACATCCTCAGCTTCCTCGACACGAAGCGCGAGAACGCCGACGAGAAGATCCGCATCAAGACCCTCTCCCTCGGCGTCGTCGTCCCCGACATCACCTTCGAGCTCGCCCGCAACAACGAGGACATGTACCTCTTCAGCCCCTACGACGTGCAGCGCGTCTACGGGGTGCCCTTCTCGGAGATCTCCGTGACCGAGAAGTACCGCGAGATGGTCGACGACGGGCGCATCCACAAGAAGAAGATCAACGCCCGCCGCTTCTTCCAGACGCTCGCCGAGATCCAGTTCGAGTCCGGCTACCCGTACATCGTCTTCGAGGACACCGTCAACCGCGCGAACCCCATCAAGGGCCGCATCACGATGTCGAACCTCTGCTCCGAGATCCTCCAGGTGTCCGAGGCGTCGACCTACAACGACGATCTCTCCTACGACCACGTCGGCAAGGACATCTCCTGCAACCTCGGGTCGCTCAACATCGCGAAGACGATGGACTCCGAGGACTTCTCGAAGACGATCGAGACCGCGATCCGCGGCCTCACCGCCGTCTCCGACCTCTCCGACATCCAGGCCGTCCCGTCGATCGCCCGCGGCAACGCGATGAGCCACGCGATCGGCCTCGGCCAGATGAACCTCCACGGCTACCTCGCCCGCGAGCACGTGATGTACGGGTCCGAGGAGGCCCTCGACTTCACGAACATCTACTTCCTCACCGTCGCCTACGAGGCGATCAAGGCGTCCTGCCTCATCGCGAAGGAGCGCGGCGTCCGCTTCGAGGGCTTCGAGGACTCGAAGTACGCGAGCGGCGAGTACTTCACGAAGTACATCGAGGGCGACTGGACCCCGAAGACCGAGAAGTGCCGCGAACTCCTCGCGAAGTCCTCGATCCGCGTCCCCACCCCCGAGGATTGGAAGGCGCTCGCCGCCGACGTCGCGACCTACGGCATGTACAACCAGAACCTCCAGGCGATCCCGCCGACCGGTTCGATCTCGTACATCAACAACTCGACCTCGTCGATCCACCCGATCGTCTCCAAGATCGAGATCCGCAAGGAGGGGAAGATCGGGCGCGTCTACTACCCGGCCCCCTTCATGACGAACGAGAACCTCGAGTACTACGTCGACGCCTACGAGGTCGGCCCCGAGAAGATCATCGACACCTACGCGGTCGCGACCCAGCACGTCGACCAGGGCCTGTCGCTCACGCTCTTCTACCCCGACACCGTGACGACGCGCGACATCAACAAGTCGTACATCTACGCGTGGCGCAAGGGCATCAAGACGCTCTACTACATGCGCCTGCGCCAGATGGCCCTCGAGGGCACCGAGGTCGCCGGCTGCGTCTCCTGCATGCTCTGACCCGTCCCTCCCGTTCCGCGGGCCCGGCCCCGTCCTCGTCGATGCGCACGAGGGCGGGGCCGGGCGCTTTCCGGGCGGGCGGGAACGGGCGTCTCGGTTGAGGCAGTGCTCCGAGCGCTTGCTTCACGGGGGTTTTCGACGCTCTCGGCTTCGAAAGTGCCCGTGAGGCAAGCAGTGGGAGCACTCACGGTTCCGGGTCCGATCAGGGGACTCCCCACTGTCGGCCCAAGCGGTGCCCGCATACGATCGAATCGTCCGACTTCTCCGATCCGCTCGAGCGAAAGGCCGCATCATGAGCACCGACGAGACGACCCCCCTCCCCGCGAACGACTCCGTGCCGCCCGCGCCCGAGTCGCCGATCGAGGAGACCACCGCCTACCCGGCGGCCGCCGACTCCGCCGAGGCGCACGCGCAAACCACCGCCTCCCCGGTCCAGGAGGCCCCGACGACGCCGCTCCCGACCTCCGAGGAGCCCGCCTCCTCGGCGCCCTACGGGCAATCCGGATACGGCAGCGCCCCCTACGCGAGCGCCCCGGCCGATCAGACTCCCCCGCAGCCGAGCTACGCGCAGCGCCCGACCGAGGAGGCCCCCTCCGACGCCCCCCAGACGGGCCAGTCCCCGTACGGGCAGGCGTACACGGCCCCGACCCCGGGCGCCCAGCAGAGCCCCTACGCCTCCCCCGCCCAGGGCGCCTCCGAGCAGCCCTACGGTCAGAGCCCCTACGGACAGGCCCCGTACTCGCAGCCCTACGGGGCGGCCCCCGCGTCCTACGGCTACGGCTACTCGCAGCCGAACGCGCTCGCCGACAGGCTCCGCTCGAACTCGACGATCTGCCTCGTCCTCGGCATCCTCGGGCTCATCGTCTTCCCGCTCGTCACCTCGATCCCCGCGTGGATCTGGGGCAATTCGCTCCTCAACGAGGCGCGCGCCAACGGCCTCCCCGAGGACCTCGTCGCGAACGCGAAGCTCGGCAAGCTCCTCGGCATCATCGGAACCGCGATCTGGGGGATCGGCGCGATCCTCCTCGTCCTCTTCCTCGGCTTCGTCATCGTCCTCGCCATGACCGCCGGCGGAATGGGCTGACCGAACGCACCGCAGCCCTCGGGGGCCGGCCGGAGGGCCGGCCCCCGAGCCGCGTCCGGCGCGACCGATCCCTCACCCCCGCCCGGCGGGATGCGCCGCCGCGCCCGCTAGGGTGGAATCCATGACGCCCCGCCACGACTCCTCCGACGCACCGCGCCGCCGCACCGGATCCGACGCCGATCTCCTCTCCGATCTTCAGCGGCTCGACGGCCGCAACTACGGGTCCTACAAGTCCGTCATCGGCGACTGGGACTACGGGGACTTCTCGCTCGCGATCGACCGGGTCCAATCCGACCCGTACGCCCCGCCCTCGGCGATCCGCGCGATCGCCACCCCGAAGGCGATGGGCCTGCCCGCCGAGGCGCTCGCCGACGGACGCGCGCGGCTCGCCGCCGCCGACTTCCTCGCCCGCTCGCTCGAGGCCGCGATCAAGAACCGCGTCCGCGGCGGCGTCGTCCGCATCGCCCACCCGGGCCAGGAGATCCTCCAGCGCTCCTCGGCGACCGTCCTGCCCGACCGGGTCGAGGTCCGCCTCCAGGTGCAGATGCCCGCGCGCGGGCGGACGATCCTCGGGCGCGAGGCCGCTCGAATCTTCGACGTCGACGTCCCGAATGTCGTCATGGACGCCTTCGACTACGTCTCCGACGACGCCGAGACCTCGAGCAAGCGGGCCGCCCTCCTCGCCCATATCGCCGCGTACGAGGACCACTGCGCCCTCGTCGACGCGCTCGAGGAGAACGGCTGGGTCGCCTTCGTCGCCGACGGCGCGATCCTCGCCCGCCGGTCCGGGATCTCGCAGTTCCCGATGGAGGGCGCCGTCCCCTTCTCCTCACCCGAGACCCTGCGCGCCTCCGTCGACCTCCCCCACGCGGGAACCGTCTCCGGCATGGCGATCGGGCCGGGCGTCACCCTCATCGTCGGCGGCGGCTACCACGGCAAGTCGACGCTCCTGTCCGCCCTCCAGCGCGGCGTCTACGCGCACGTGCCCGGCGATGGGCGCGAACTCGTCGCCGCCCTGCCCGACGCGATGAAGATCCGCGCGGCCGACGGGCGGGCCGTCACCGGCGTCGACCTCTCCCCCTTCATCGCGCACCTGCCGACGGGCGCCGACACGACAGTCTTCTCCACCGAGAACGCCTCGGGGTCGACCTCTCAGGCCGCCGCCCTCATGGAGGCCGTCGAACTGGGATCGCGCCTCGTCCTCGTCGACGAGGACACCTCCGCGACGAACCTCCTCATCCGCGACGAGCGCATGCGCGCCCTCGTCGCCGCCGAGAAGGAGCCGATCACCCCGCTCGTCGACCGGATCGGCGCGCTCGCCGCCGCCGACGTCTCGACGATCATGGTGATGGGCGGCTCGGGCGACTACCTCGACGTCGCCGATCGGGTCCTCATGCTCGACGCCTACCGCTGCCTCGACGTCACCGACAGGGCTCACGAGGTCGTGGCGGCGAAGCCCCGCGAGCGCAGCGACGTCGACGCCTTCTCGATTCCCGCGCCCCGCGTTCTCCTTCGGGCGCGGCCCTCCGACTCGCGCACGAAGACGAAGTCCTCCGGGCTCGACGAGATCCTCCTCGACCGGCAGACCATTTCCCTTTCCGACGTCGAGCAGATCGTCGACCCCGGTCAGACCGAGGCGATCGCCTGGGCGATGCGCGCGATCCTCGAGCAGTTCGCCAACGGCTCGGCGTCCCTGCCCGAGCTCCTCGACCGGCTCGAGCGCCAGCTCAACTCGGAGGGCCTCGACGCCGCGGTGAAGTTCGGCGCCCGGGAGTACCCGGCGTTCCTCGCGCGGCCCCGTCGGGTCGATGTGGGCGCGGCGATCAACCGATATCGGGGGCTGCGGCTCGGCTGAGTCCCGGCCCGAGGCCCTTGATCTCGCGAGAGCATGACCCGACCCCCGCCGAGAGCATCACCTTCGCGCGTCGAGAGCATCACGTTCCTCCATCGAGGGGATCTCCCCCGGCCCTCTCCGGGAAGTCGCCGGGGTGGAACCACGAGCTCGGCCGGGGTCGGATGGGGGCTCGACCAGGCCGTTCCCCAATACCGCCGCGGCGAGCGCCCCGGCAGCCTGGTCGCATGAGCATTCCCGCACCCGCCGCAGTCCCGTCCGATCCCGTCGTCCGCCTCGAGAGCGTCTCGAAGATCTACGGCGAGGGGGAGACCCGCGTCGCCGCCCTCGACTCCGTGAGCTGCGACTTCACCGCAGGAGCCTTCACCGCGATCATGGGCCCGTCCGGGTCCGGCAAGTCGACGATGCTCCACGTCCTCGCCGGCCTCGACACCCCGACCGACGGCGAGGTCCGCATCGAGGGGACGCGCCTGTCGACCCTCGACGACGACTCCCTCACGCGCCTGCGCCGCGACCGCATCGGCTTCGTCTTCCAGGCCTTCAACCTCGTCCCCACCCTCGACGCGCGGGCGAACATCGAGCTCCCCCTGCGCCTCGCCGGGCGAGAACCGGATCGTCGCTGGCTCTCCACGATCGTCGACGCGCTCGGCCTCGGCTCGCGACTCACGCACCTCCCGCGCGAACTCTCCGGCGGCCAGCAGCAGCGCGTCGCCATCGCCCGCGCACTCGCCTCCAAGCCCGCCGTCATCGTCGCCGACGAGCCGACCGGCAACCTCGACTCCGCCGCCTCCGCCGAGGTCCTCGAACTCCTCCGCGAGGCCGTCGACCGGCTCGGCCAGAGCGTCGTCATGGTCACCCACGACGCCGACGCCGCGCTCATCGCCGACCGCGTCCTCGTCGTCCGCGACGGCCGGATCCACGCCGACCTCGCGAGCCCCACAGCCGCCGCCCTCGCGGAGGTCGCGCGATGAACCGGCTCCTCACCGCGAACTTGCGCGCCCACGCGCGCCGCTACCTGGCGACCGGCCTGGCGGTCATGATCTCGACCGCCTTCGTCATGGCGTTCCTCGCCCTCGGAAACGGGATGAACGCGGCCCTCACCGGGCAGACCCGCGCCGAATTCGCGGGCGCGGCGGCCGTTCTCACCCCCGTCGGCTCCTCCGTTTCCTCCGCGGACTCCGGCGCCGCGTCCGAGTCCGAGCCCGTCGACCTCGGGGCCCTCGCGCCGGCCGTCGAGGAGATCGACGGCGTCGCCGCCGTCGCCCCGACGACGACCGCCTTCCTCTCCCTCACCCATGACGGCGCCCGGGCGATGCGCATGGTCTCCCGACTGCGCCCCGTCCCCTTCTCCACGCCGATCCCCTCGCGCGGGGTCCTCCCGAGGGCGAACGACGAGATCCTCCTCGACGCTTCCGCCGCGAAGGAGCTCGGCGTCGACGTCGGCGACGAGGTCGAGGCGGCGCCCGCGTTCAGCGAATCCGGCGCGCCCGTCGCGCTCTCGATCTCCGGGATCGTCGACACCGGCTCGCTCGGCCGGGGGACCGCCGTCATGACGGGCGACGGACTCGCCCGTGCGGGGACCGGGTCGACCTTCACGACCTCGCTCCTCGTCGCCGGGGCCTCCGACGCGCCCTCGTCCGCCGAGCAGAAGGCGCTCGTCGCGAAGCTCGCCGCCGCTCTCGGGGCGAACGCCGGGGTGGATATCACGACCGCCGACGCCGCCCGCGAGGCCGCGCAGAAGGAGATGGGCGCCGGATCCTCGACGATCACCGCCGTCCTCCTCATCTTCCCGGTGATCTCGGTGATCGTCGCGATGATCGTCGTCTCCTCGACCTTCCGCGTGCTGATGACGCAGCGCCGCCGCGAGCTCGCGCTCCTGCGCGCGGTCGGGGCGACGGGGTCGCAGATCCGCTCGCTCGTCCTGCGCGAGGCGCTCCTCGTCGGGGCGGCCTCCTCCGCGCTCGGGGCGGTTCTCGGCGCGCTGCTCGGCGCGCTGCTGCTCGCCGTCCTCAAGGTCCTCCCGCCGTTCGAGGCCCTCGCCGCCGCGGCCTCGCCGCTTCTCATCGGCTCGGCGTTCCTCGTCGGCCTCGTCATGACCCTCGTGTCGGGGATCCGCCCCGCCCTCGCGATGGGACGCCTCTCCGCGATCGAGGCCCTCTCGAACGCCGACGCCGAGACCGCGCCCGGCCGCTCGCACCGCCAACTCGTCGCGGTCTCGCTCGTCGTCGCGCTCCTCGCGTGCGCGGGGATGGGCGTCGGCCTCGTCCAGCGGGGCACGACCACCGGTTTCCTCGTCGCCTTCCTCTCGGGCGCGGTCTGCCTCATCGCGATGATGATCGCCGGCCTCGGGATCGTCCCCGCGCTCGCCGGCGCCTGGGGGCGACTCGGCCGCGGCTCCCTCGCGCGCCTCGCCCGCGAGAACGCCTTGCGCAATCCGGGCCGCACCGCTTCGACCGGCGTCGCGATCGCCATCGGCGTCGCTCTCATCGCGATGATGAGCGTCGGCGCGGGCTCCGTGAAGGCGACCCTCGAGACCGAGGTCTACTCCCGTTATCCCTTCGACCTCGCCGTCTCCTCCTCCGGCGCCATCGACAAGGACGGTCTCGCGCGCATCCGCTCCGTGGAAGGGGTCGAGGCCGCCGTCCCGGTTCGAGGCGCCCCCGGGACCGTTTCCGCCACTGTCGGCGACGCCGATGAGACCGGCGCGGGCTCCGCGGGATCGACCTCAGGGCCCGCTGCGGGCGCGGGCTCCTCTGATGCCGGCGCCATCATGCTCCAGGGAGTCCCCGATCTCTCCTCCGTCGTCCACTCCCCCGTCGACGCCGTCGACGACTCGACCGTTCGCGTCGGGAAGGGCGCGGCGAAGGACGGCGCCCCGGTCGAAGTGTGCGCCGCCGACGGCTCGTGCGCGACGCTCACCGCCCGGGTGGACGAGGACATCGATCCGGGTCGGGCGGAGGTCTCGGCCGCCGCCCTCGAGAGGATCTCGCCGAAGGCGCCGATCGTCCTCGTCCCCGTGAAGATCGACGAGGACGCGGGGGCAACCGCCGTCCAGACGCGGCTCCTCTCCCTGGATTCCGCGTACTCGGTCTCCGGGCCCGCGATCGAACGGGCAACCTATTCGAAGATGATCGACACGGTCCTCTCCGTCGTCATCGCGATGCTCGCCGTCTCGGTTCTCGTCGCCCTCGTCGGCGTGACGAACACGCTCGGACTCTCGGTCGCCGAGCGGACGCGGGAGAACGGCCTGCTGCGCGCGCTCGGCATGACGAAGCGGTCGATCCGTTCGATGCTCGCGATCGAGGCGGCGATCATCGCCCTCGCGGGGGCGAGCCTCGGGCTTGTTCTCGGAATCGCGTTCGGAATCGTCGGAGCCTACGCGCTGCCGCTCGAGCTCGCGCGCACGGTCATCGAGATCCCGTGGGGCGTGCTCGGCCTCGTCGTCGCCGGGTCCGTCGGAGCGGCCCTCGTCGCGTCGTGGTGGCCGGGCCGCCGGGCGGCGCGCACGAGCCCTGTCGAGGCGCTCGCGACCGAGTGACGCCAAGTGGAGGGGTTGACGACACGAGGTAGGGGCTACAAGCCCTCCACTCGTCGTCAACCCCTCCACTCAGCGGGAGAGGGCCGGGCTCAGAGGCCGAGGAACTCCTTGATCGCCGGCATCTCCCGGCGGATCTGGGACTGGCCCGCCCGGTAGGCGGCCTCGAGCCGGGGCTTGCGCATCTCCGTGTTGGAGATCGCCATCGCCTCCGGGAAGAAGAGGTAGGCGCGTCCGGCCGCCTCGAGCTCGAAGAGCTTGTCGCGCGTCGCGTTGTACCTGGCCGGGCGCCTGGCCACGCCCTCGTACACGGAGGGCAGATCGCGGAAGCGGGCGCGCAGGGCCGCGCCGATCGCCGGGCGGAGCGGCCCCTTGACGTAGTGGCGCGGGCGGGTCGCGATGACGAGGAAACGGCGGTAGCCGTCGCGCATCGGCGCGTCGAGCGGGATGCCGCCCGAGGGGCCGAGCGCCCCGTCGACGTAGGTCTCGCCGTCGATGACGACCGGCGGCATGAGGATCGGGAGCGTCGAGGAGGCGCGCACCGCGGCGCCGAGCTCCGCCATCGTCGACATGTCCTTCTTCGAAAACCAGCGCATCCGGCCCCGCGTCGCGTTGAACGCGCCGATCCGTGTCGTCGCCGGATTCGCGAGGAAGGTGTCGAGGTCGAAGGGCATCGCGCCGTCGGGGTAGCAGATCCGCTCGTAGATGTACTCGGCGTTGAAGAGGCCCTCGCCGCGGCGGAAGTGCCCGAGGCCCCCGAACTCCGGGTCGTCGACGAGGTCGACGAAGGTGCCGTACGAGCGGGCGGGGTCGCGCGACACGTAGTTGCACGTGTGCGAGGAGCCCGCCGAGATCCCCGAGACGTGGTCGAAGAAGAGGCCCTCGGCGAGGAGCTCGTCGACGACGGCGGCCGTGTAGGCGTTGCGCATTCCGCCGCCCTCGAACACGAGGGCGGTATCGGTGACGGTGGAGACGAGGTCGGCCGGAGAGCTGGTCGAAGGGCTGGTGACGGGCACGATTCCGAGGGTAGGCCGCTCGGAGCGTGAGCGCTCGCCGGGTCACCCTTCGGCGGCGGGCGCGTCACCTCCCTGTAAGGTCGCCGCATGAGCGAAGTCATCTCCGATCCGTCGAACGTCCCGGCCGATTCCGCGGGGAAGGCCGTCCCCGGAGGCGCCGCGCCGGCACTCGAAGCCACGGGAGAGGCCGCGCCGGCGCGCGAGACCGCGGATGGCGCTGCCCCGGCGAGCGCGGCCGCGAGCGCCGGGGCCCTCCCGCCCGTCGCCCCCAAGCGCTTCGGCTACCGCGTCCGCGACATCCACGGCGAGCACGTCGACGACGGATGGGACTGGCTGCGCGACGAGGAGAACCCCGAGGTCATCGCCCACCTCGACGCCGAGAACGCCTGGGCCGACGCCGTCTGCGCGCCCACCCGCCCGCTCGCCGAGAGAATCGCCGCCGAGGTCAAGGGGCACGCCGCACTCGACGACGTCACCGTCCCGACGCGCGACGGCGACTTCTGGTACTTCCGCCGATGGCGGGCCGGATCCGACTACGCGACCCACCACCGCGTCCCCGCGAATCCCGGGCTCCTCGGCCCCGCGGACCTCCCGCCGACCCCGCGCATCGACGAGGCCCTGCCCGGCGAGCAACTCACCCTCGACGAGAACGCCGAAGCCGCAGGCCGCGAGTTCTTCCGCGCTGTCGACCTCGTCCCCAGCCCCGACGGGCGCCTCATCGCGTGGGCGCGCGACGTCTCCGGCGACGAGCGCTACCAGTGGATCGTCCGCGACGCCGCGACCGGCGCCACCGTCGACGAGGCCGTCGTCGACGCCGGATACGGCTTCGCGTGGGCCGCCGACTCGGCCTCCTTCCTCTACGTCGGCATGGACGAGGCCTGGCGCTCCTGCGAGATCTGGCACCACCGCCTCGGAGAGTCGAGGGACGAGGACCGCCTGCTCCTCGTCGAGCCCGACGAGCGCTTCTCCCTGTGGATCACCGAGGGCGCCGACCCCGGCCTCGTCGTCATCGCCTCCGCGTCGACGACCTCCGGGCGCGCCTGGGCGTGGCTCCCCTCGGCCCCGGCCGCGCGCCCCGTCCCCCTCGTCGCCGCGCGCCCCGACGTCCAGGTCTCCGTCGAGTCGGCCGCCGACCACCTCCTCCTCGTCCACACCGCCACCACCCGCGAGGGCGCGCTCGCCGCCGCCCCGCTCCCCGCCGACCTCGACACCCGATTCCACGAGGTCGGAGCCGAGTTCTCCCGCGCGAACCTCGGGCGAAGGGCCGCGGGATCGGCCCTCGAAGGGGTGCCCGAGGAGGCGGAGATCGCCCCGCCTCAGACATGGATCCCCGTCCGCGAGCCGGGCGAAGGCGAGCGCATCCTCGACGTCGAGGCGAACGCCGGATTCTGCGTCCTCACGATGCGTTCGGGCGCCCTCACCCAGGTCGAGTACCGGACCCGGTCCCTCCCACTCGACAGCGCGCGGCCCCGACCTCGTCCCCTCGAAGCCGAGGAACTCCGCGGACTGTGGGGGCCCGGCCGCTTCGTCGAGTCCGACTCGCCCGTGCGGACCCTCGCGACCGCGCCCGGACCCCGCTTCGAGGACGGATTCTTCCGCGTCTCCGTCCAATCGCAGATCACCCCCGCCTCCGTCCTCCAAGTCGACCCCGCAAGCGGCGCGACGACCCTCCTCAAGATCGAGGACGCGCCCGGCTGGGATCCCGCCGACTTCGTCGAGGAGCGCGTGTGGGTCGACTCGCGCGACGGGAAGACCCGGATCCCCGTCACGCTCGTCCACCGCCGCGGCCTCGTCCCCGACGGGACGAACGCCGGCTGGCAGATCGGCTACGGCTCCTACGAGATCTCCTACGACCCCGAGTTCGAGATCCTCCGCCTCCCCCTCCTCGAGCGCGGCGTCGTCCTCGCGATCGCGCACGTCCGCGGCGGCGGCGAACTCGGGCGCGCCTGGTACGAGGATGGGAAGATGCTCGTCAAGCTGCGCACCTTCGAGGACTTCGTCGACGTCGCCGACTGGCTCGTCGACTCCGGATGGGTCGCGCCCGATCGACTCATCGCCGAGGGGCGCAGCGCGGGCGGGCTCCTCATGGGCGCCGTCCTCAACATGGCGCCCTCCCGATTCCGCGTCGTCGTCGCCGGCGTCCCCTTCGTCGACGCGCTGACGACGATCCTCGACCCGTCCCTCCCCCTCACCGTCGGCGAATGGGAGGAGTGGGGCAACCCCATCGAGGACCCCGCGGTCTACGCGGCGATGCGCGCCTACACCCCCTACGAGAACGTGCCCGAGGGGGTCGAACTCCCGGCCGTCATGGCGACCACATCGGTCAACGACACGCGCGTCGAGTTCGTCGAGCCGACGAAGTGGGTCCAGCGCCTCCGCGAGGCCTCCGGCGCCTCGACCGACGCCGACCTCGCGCGCGCCCGCCCGATCGTCCTGCGCACCCAGATGGTCGCGGGTCACGCCGGCCCCTCGGGCCGCGAGGGGCGGTGGGCCGCGCGCGCCGAGGAATTCGCCTTCGCGCTCGGGCAGGTGGGGATCGCGGAGTAGAAGGCGCAGATCGCGCTGGGACGAGCGGATGCCCGGGCCGGGTCCGATCCCGGCCTAGGAGAGGAGGACCTTCAAGACATCCGGGGCGAAGAAGACTCGGGGTTGATGATCGGGATCGAGAACCTCGAGAATCCCGAGTTCGACGAATTGCCCGACGAGGCCATTCGCCCGTCCGTACGACAGACCCGTCTCCGCCTCGACGCGTCGCACGGTGAACGAGGGATTCGCGACCGCGATATCGACGAGCGCGAGCGCCTTGGCCGATCGCAGTCTGGAATCACGGACTCTCTCCTTGAGCTCGTTCTGCACCTTCGCGAGCGCGAGCATCTGCTCGCGCGTAGACCGCGCCGACGCTTCGAGGCCACGTGCGAAGAAAGACAGGAACCCATCCCAATCGCCAGCGGTTGAGACGGCGAGCAGAGCGTCGTAGTACTCGCTTCTTCGCTCTTCGAACCACGGCGAGACTGTAAGCGTCGGCTCTGAAAGCACTCCCGATGAGAGCAGCGAGAGCACGATGAGGTACCTGCCGAGCCGCCCGTTTCCATCCCGGAATGGATGAAGGGTTTCGAACTGATAGTGGGCCATTCCCGCTTCAATGACCGGATCGATCCTGCCCGCGTGCCCCTGTCGGATCCATCCGAGAAGCGACTCCACCCCTGAACGCAGCCGGTCCCCCGGCGGGCAGGGGACGAACCGCGCGGCGACGATCGCAGGGGTGCCGGGCTCCGGATCACCGCGGCGCCCGATGATGACCTGACCCGCGCGAAGACGCCCCGATTCTCCTTCCAGAGCAGTCCCCTTCATGAGAATCCCCTGAAGTTCCTCAAGCAGCCCGAGCGTGACGGGTCTGCCCTCGCCGACCCACGTGAATCCATAGTTCGCCATTGCGACGTAGTTGAGGATCTCCCGCATCTCAATCGTTGACGGGTGATCCTCGAATGCCGTGAGCACCTCGGCGAGCGGCGCGTAGGTGCCCTCGAGGGCGGAGGTCGACTGCGCCTCGCGCCTCAAGGAAGGGGTGCGAAGAAGGTATGGATTGGGGAGCTGGGCGGCCGTTGCGTCGAGGGCGGCGAGTTCCCTTCCCGCTGCCGCCACCGCGCGGTAGGAAGCCCCCGAGAGCCGCGGTTCGTCATCTCCGAGCGGGGCGGCGATGAAGGCACAGTGCGACCAAGCCCCGAGGAGGGGATCGGATCCGGAGACCTCCACCAGTTCGCCCATCGACGAATTCACGAACATCTCGAGCTCCATGATGCTCATCATCGTTGCTATGCCGAACATGTGCAATGCCAACTTTTCACACAATCGCCTCTTGTGTGAAAAGTTGTTGAGCAACATTGCACTTTTCGGGCATGCACGAGTGCTCCCGGACGTGACGCGGGCATCACCATCCGGGACTACGCTCGCGCCATGACTCAGCGCATCGTCCCCGCCCTCTGGTTCGACCACTGCGCGCTCGAGGGCGCGCGCTTCCACGTCGACGCCTTCGCCTCCGCCCTCGGCGACCTCGCCGGGGACGAGGCCGCGACCGGCGTCGTCCTCGTCTCCCACTACCCGACCGAGGGACTGCCCGACTTCCAGAAGGACTTCGCCGGCGAGGTCCTCGAGGTCCGCTACCGCGTCTGCGGCTTCGAGCTCTCCGGGATCAACTCCGACTCGACCTTCTCGATGGACCCGTCGATCTCCCTCTCGGTGGTCCTCGACCCCGCCCTCGTCCCCGACGCCGAGGACCGCCTGCGCGCCCTCCACGCCGCCCTCCTCTCCGACGGCGGCTCCGAGCTCATGCCGCTCGGCGCCTACCCGTTCTCCCCGCTCTACGCGTGGGTCGCCGACACGTACGGGATGACCTGGCAGCTCTCGGTCTCCTCGGGGGACGAGGTCGCGACGGCGAGCGAGATCGCGGAGGCCGATGAGGTCGCCTCCGGCGCGGCGCTCCCGCCCGCCCCGATCCGGATCGCGCCGAGCCTCCTCTTCGCCGGAGAGGAGGCGCCCGCCGCGAGGGCTCTCGCCGCCTGGGTCGAGGTCTTCGATCGCGCCTTCGCTTCTGAGCCCTCGCAGCTCGGGCCGCTCGTCCTCTACCGGCGCGAGGGGCGCGAGGAGGCGGACGCCCTCCTCCACGGCACGGCGATCCTCGCGGGGACGCCCGTCTTCGCGATGGACAACGGCGGACCGCAGGACTTCGGGTTCTCCTGCGGGCTCTCCTTCTCCGTCCAGTGCGACACTCAGGAGCAGATCGACGCCGTGTGGGAGGGCTTGTCGGCCGTGCCCGAGGCGGAGATCTGCGGGTGGCTCCAGGACCGCTTCGGCGTGTCCTGGCAGGTCGGGCCGACGAACATGGGCGAGTACATCGAGCTGCCGGGCGCCTACGCGCTCATGGCCTCGATGAAGAAGCCCGAGATCGCGGCCTACGAGGCGCTGCGGGGCTGAGGCGGCTCCGGGCGCCTTCGGCGGGGGCTCACGTCAGCGGGCCGCGCGGGCCGCGCGTCGGCGGTCGGGCGCCTCGCGTGGGGCCGCGCGAGCCCGTCAGCCGACGACGCGGAAATCCTTGAGGCGCAGCGCCCCGGGCGCGAGGTTCTCGACTTGGACGTCCTCGACCTCGGACCAGCGCGGCCCCTGGTAGAGCCACACGATGAGTCGGGCGACGTCGTCGGCCGGGCCCTGCGCGAGGACTTCGACCGCGCCGTCGCGCGTGTTGCGGACCTCCCCGACCAGGCCGAGGCTCTCGGCCAGGCGCAGGCACGACCATCGAAAGCCCACGCCCTGCACGTACCCGCGAACGAGGGCACGGATCGTCCTCGTCCGTCCGCTCCCCCTCGCCGGCCCCGCGTCTTTTCGCTCCATGTCGCCATTCTCCCCGTCCTCGGCGCGTTCCGCCCTGCGCGATCCGGATATCGCGCTCACCGGAAGAAGCGCACACTCGTCTCATGCTCACGCCCGATGGAGTCCGCGCGACCCGCGCGGAGCTCCAGGAGAACTACCGCCGCCTCTCTTCGAAGCGCGAGGACGTCCTCGCCGACCATTCGGCCAACCGCTGGTTCCCCTACGACACCCCGTGGCGCGACGCCTGAAGGAGACGACCGTGACGGATATCGATCTCACCGGCTCCCGCCCGACACGCGTCGTCGCCGTCGAGGAGCACTTCATCGACCCCGAGGTCAACGCCCGCTACGACGAGATCTTCGAGGCCGCCGACCACACGCCGGCCGAGCGAGGCAAGGCCGCCTTCATCACCCAGTTCATCTCCCAGGGCGAGATCATGGACCTCGCCGACTACCTCCACGAGCGCTTCTGGTACACGCCCTCGGCGATGTACGACGAGCGGACCGCGCGCTTCTGCGTCGAGGAGTTCGGCGCCGACCACGTCATGTGGGCGACCGACTACCCGTACCGGCATCCCGGCGATGCGAAGGAGTTCATCTGGCGCCTGGGACTCACCGAGGAGGAGGCCGAGAAGGTCGGCCACCTCAACGCCGACCGCCTCTTCCGCCTGGTCTGACGGGAGGGGAGATCCCCTCGACGCGCGAAGGTGATGCTTTCGGCGGTGGCTGGGTAATGCTCTCGGCGGGGGGGCGTGGGGCGGGGGGAGCAGTGCTCCCGCTGCTTGCTTCGCGGCGGTTTTCGCACTCGTCGACGTCGAGAAGGCCGATGAAGCAAGCCCTGGGAGCACTCGGCGGCTGGGTACCATGTCCGGCATGACGATCACCGCGGCCGTCGACGGCTCCTCCCTCGGCAATCCGGGCCCCGCCGGGTGGGCCTGGGTCGTCGACGACGACCACTGGGACGCGGGCGGCTGGCCCGAGGGGACGAACAACCTCGGCGAGCTCACGGCCGTCCTCGAACTCCTCAAAGCCACCGAGGCCGCGGGCCTCGGCGCCGAGAAGCTGAGGATCCTCGCCGACTCCCAGTACGCGATCAACGTCGTCGCGAAGTGGCGCCACGGCTGGAAGAAGCGCGGCTGGGCGAAGACCGACAAGAAGCCGATCAAGAACCTCGAGCTCATCCAGGAGATCGACCGCGTCATCGAGGGCCGCGACGTCGAATTCGAGTGGGTGAAGGGCCACGCCGGCCACGCGATGAACGAGCGCGCCGACGACCTCGCGCGCGGCTGCGCCGAGGCCTATCAGGCGGGCCGCACCCCCGCCCCCGGTCCCGCCTTCGGGGCGTCCTCCTCCGTCTCCTCCTCGATCGACGAGGCCGGGGCGCACGCGCCCGACGGAGGGGAGACGGGGAGTCGCGCAGCGGGACTCGCCGACCACGACGTCCGGGACGGCCGGAGCGGAGCGGGCGCGCCCGCGAGCAGCATTGATCCGCGAGCCTCGGCCGGGCGAACCGGCGCCGACGGGCGATCCGCCGCCGGATCCGAGGCCGCCGATCCGTCGATCCTCGACCTCGAGAAGCGCTTCATCCGCGCGTGGGCGGGCGGGGACACGGAGACCCTCGCGGAGCTCGGCGCCCCCGATGCCGTCCGCGTCTGGCCCGACGGTCACTCGGACCGGGGGCTCGGCGGGCCCGTCCCGCCGGGCCTCGCGGTGAGCCGACTCGAAGCGACCGAGGCCGGAACTGCCACCCTCGTCCGCTACGGCCTGCGCTGGGAGGGCGGGGCGAGCGCCGAGCTCTCCGTCTGGTCCCCCGATCCGACGCGCGGCCCCGTCCTCGTCCATCACCAGTCGACCCCGATCCTCTGAGCCGGAGGGCGCGGCGCACGGACTGCGCGAGCGCGCCGACTCGCCCTCGTCACGCGGGTCCGCACTGCGGCCGGGGCCGCGAGCGGTAGGCCGGGCCTGCGAGGATGTCGCGATGACCGCCCTGCCCCCGCCCCCCGAAGCCCGGGAGATGCCCGCGCGCTCGACGCGGGCGGAAGTCCTCGAGGGCCTGCGGATCACGGCGCCCGCGGCCCTCGGATACGTGCCGCTCGGGCTCGCCTACGGGCTGCTCGTCGCGCAGTCGAACCTCCCGTGGTGGATGGCCCCGGCGCTCTCGGTCTCCGCGTACTCCGGGTCGGCCGAGCTCCTCATGGTGTCGCTCGCCTCGGCGGGAGCGCCGCTCGCGACGCTCGCGATCACGACGTTCCTCGTCAATTCGCGCCACCTCTTCTACGCGTTCTCCTTCCCCCTGTCCGTCGTCGAGGGACGGTTCGCGAAGTTCTACTCCGTGTACGCGCTCGTCGACGAGGCCTACGCCCTCACGGTCGCGCGCCCGCAGGGGTGGACGAAGCCGCGGATCCTCGCGATGCAGGTCCTCTTCCAGTCGACGTGGGTCGCCTCCGGCCTCGTCGGGGTCGGGCTCGGGTCGCTCCTACCCGGGACGATCCCCGGGCTCGACTTCGCGCTCTGTGCCATGTTCCTCACCCTCGCGCTCGACGCGGCGCGCACCCGCGCCGAGGTCCCCTCCCTCTTCCTCGCGGGCCTCGCCATGCTCCTCGCATGGTTCGCGGCGCCCGGGCAGTGGCTCATCGTCTCGCTCCTCCTCTTCGTCGCCCTCCTCGTCGCTCGATACGTGTGGGCGAAGTCGACAGGGCGGCTGCCCTCGGACGCGCGCGAGGACGGGGCCGGCGCCCGCTCACCCGGAGATCGAACGGGAGTCGAGGAATCCCCCGACGATCCCGCGAAGGGGGTCGATGCATGATCCCGCCGCTCCTCTACCTCCTCGCCGTCCTCGCGATCGTGTTCCTCATCGACCTCGCGCTGCGCGGCGTGCCCTTCCTCATCCTCCAGCCCCTGCGCGAGTCCCTCTTCGTCCGCACGATGGGCGAGTGGATGCCCGCGGGGATCCTCTTCGTCCTCGCCGCCGTCACCCTCCACTCCCACTACGTCGAGATTCCGGGCAAGGGCTGGGCCGCCGCCGTCGCGAGCGCGATCACGGTCGGCGCCCACCTCCTCGGAGGGCGCCGGATGATGCTCTCGATCGCGGCGGGCACGCTCTCCTACGTCGCGCTCCTCGCCCTCGTCTGAGCGCCACCGCCCCGTCCGAGCCCCGCCCCGCAACACGCGTTTGGCGGCTTTGTCGGTGTTTGGCGGCTTTGTCGGTGTTTGGCGGCGCAAATCGGGGCATTTTGACCCGCCAAACGTCAGGAAACACGCCAAACGCGTGTTGGGCGGGGCGGCGATAGGCTTCCCCCATGCGCACCTCGGCCTACGTCCAGCACTCCTGCACCGTCCACGAGTACCGGATCGACGTCCCCCTCGACCACTTCCGCGCGCCCGGCCCGGACAACCCGACGATCGAGGTGTTCGCCCGCGAGATCGTCCGGCGCGGCGGTGAGGATCTCCCGCGCCTCGTCTTCCTCCAGGGCGGCCCGGGCGGGAAGGGCCCGCGCCAGGGCGACTTCCGCGACGGCTGGATCGGGAAGGCCCTCGAAGACTTCCGCGTGATCCTCCTCGACCAGCGCGGCACCGGCCAGTCCACCCGCATGGACGCCCAGGCGCTCGCCGACCTCCCCTCCGACGAGGTCCGCGCCGATCGGCTCATGCTCTTCCGCCAGGACCAGATCGTCGCCGACGCCGAGGCGCTGCGCGCCGAGCTCGGGGTCACGAAGTGGACGACCCTCGGCCAGTCCTACGGCGGCTTCCTCACGCTCGCCTACCTGTCGACGGCGCCGGAGTCCATCGAAGCCTCCCTCATCACGGGCGGTCTTCCCGGCCTCGTCCACGTCGACGACATCTACCGCCTGACCTACGCGAAGACGGCCGCCCGCAACCGCTTCTACTTCGAGCGCCACCCCGACGACGAGCGCACCGTCCGCGAGATCGCCGCCCACCTGCGCGGCTCCGAGGAATACCTCCCGACCGGGGAGCGGCTCTCGACCGAGCGCTTCCGCATGATCGGCATGGGCCTCGGGATGCAGACGCGCACCGATCTCCTCCACTACCTCCTCGAGGGACCGTGGACGACCGTGCGCGGCGAGCGGCGCCTGAACGCCGAATTCCTCGAGAGCGTCGCCGCCGAGGTCGCCATGGCCCCGATGTACGGCGTCCTCCAGGAGGCGATCTACGCGTGCGCGACCCCGGCCCTCGCCGGCACCGCGACCGCCTGGTCCGCCGACCGGCTCGCCGAGGAGATCCCCGGCTTCGCGAAGGACGCCGACCCGCTCGACCTCTCCGAGCCCTACTACCTCACCGGCGAGCACATGATGCGCCGCATCTTCGACGAGGACCCGGGCCTCGCCCCGCTCGCCGCCACGACCGACCTACTCGCCGCGCGCACCGACTGGAGCGCCGTCTACGACCCCGAGCGCCTCGCGGAGAACACCGTGCCCGTCGCGGCCGCCGTCTACTACGACGACATGTTCGTCCCCCGCGAGCTCTCGCTCGCCACCGCCGAGGCCGTGCGCGGCACCCGCACCTGGGTGACGAACGAGTACCAGCACGACGGCGTCCGCGCCTCCGCCGGCAAGGTCTTCTCCCACCTCCTCGCCCTCGTCCGCGACTGACCGCCTCGCGCGCGCCTCTCCCTCGCCCCGCTCCCGATCGACGAGGGCGGGGCGGCGCGTCCCGCACGGGGAGATCCGTCGGGCGCTGCGCCCGATTCGCCTCCCCGGGCCGCGGCGCCGCCGCGGCCCGACCGGCGCCCGGCCCCGACCTCGTCGATCGATCGCCACCGGGGGCGCCCCGCGCGGACGGTCGCGCGCCTCACGCGGCTCCCCCTCGTCGCCGGGCGGGAGCGCCGGTACGCTGAGCGGGTACGCCGCCGGAGGGGCGGCCCACTGTCAGGAGGACGCGTTGAGCACCGAACCGATCTTCGAGGCCATCAACTGGAACCGCATCGAGGACGAGAAGGACCTCGAGGTCTGGGACCGCCTCACCGGCAATTTCTGGCTGCCCGAGAAGATCCCGCTCTCCAACGACATCCAGTCGTGGAAGACCCTCCACCCGGACGAGCAGCTCATGACGAACCGCGTGTTCACGGGCCTCACGCTCCTCGACACGCTCCAGGGCACGATCGGCGCGGTCTCCCTCATCCCCGACGCGCGCACCCCGCACGAGGAAGCCGTCCTCACGAACATCGCGTTCATGGAATCGGTCCACGCGAAGTCGTACTCCTCGATCTTCTCGACCCTCCTGTCGACCGAGGAGATCAACGAGTCCTTCCGCTGGTCGGAGGAGAACGAGGCGCTCCAGAACAAGGCCCGCATCGTGAAGTCGTACTACGAGGGCGACGACCCGGAGAAGCGGAAGGTCGCCTCGACGATGCTCGAGTCCTTCCTCTTCTACTCCGGCTTCTACGCCCCCATGTACTGGTCGGCGCACGCCAAGCTCACGAACACCGCCGACCTCATCCGCCTCATCATCCGCGACGAGGCCGTCCACGGCTACTACATCGGCTACAAGTACCAGGTCGCCTGCGCCGAGGCCTCCCAGGAGCGCCGCGACGAGCTCAAGGACTACACGTACTCCCTCCTCTACGAGCTCTACGAGAACGAGGAGCAGTACACCGAGGACCTCTACGACCCGCTCGGCCTCACCGAGGACGTCAAGAAGTTCCTCCGCTACAACGCGAACAAGGCCCTCATGAACCTCGGGTACGAGGCGCTCTTCCCGCACGACGAGACGAACGTCAACCCCGCGATCCTCGCGGCCCTTTCTCCGAACGCCGACGAGAACCACGACTTCTTCTCCGGTTCGGGCTCCTCCTACGTCATCGGCGAGATCGTCGACACCGAGGACGAGGACTGGGACTTCTGATGCTCGTCGTCACCACCCCCACCCTCGAGGGCCGACCGATCCAGCAGTACATCGGCATGGTCTCCGGGGAGACGATCACCGGCGTCAACCTCTTCAAGGACTTCGGGGCGGGCCTGCGCAACCTCGTCGGCGGGCGCTCGACGTCGTACGAGCAGGAGATCCAGCAGGCCGCGCAGACCGCGGTCGCCGAGATGTGCCAGCGCGCCGAGTCCCTCGGCGCGAACGCGATCGTCGGCTGCTCGATCGACTACTTCACGGCGGGCGCCGACAACGGCATGCTCGCGGCGATGGCGACGGGCACGGCGGTCGTCCTCTGAGGCTCGGGCGCGCCGCTCACTCGCTTGGGGGGAGCTCACCGATCGGTGAGCTCCCCCCGGGTCTTCTTCCCCGGACGATTACAAGCTTTAGGAGAGTTTTTCTATCGTCGATAAACTCTCCTAAAGCTTGTAAACTCGCTCCATGGACCCCTTGCGCAATCCGTATACGCCGAATGCCGGAGCCGCTCCCGAGGTTGTCGTCGGGCGCACGGACCAGCTCGCAGCATTCGACCTTCTCCTCGCTCGGCTGAAGAGGGGCAGAAGCGAACAATCGATGCTCATCACCGGCCTGCGCGGCGTCGGGAAGACCGTCCTGCTCGGACAATTTCGGAAGAAGGCCCTCTCCTCTCAGTGGGTTGTCATCGAGCTCGAAGTTTCCAAACACGACGACACCGCGTTCCGTCGCGAGATCGCAGCGAGAGTACGCACGGCGCTTCTCGAGCTGTCACCTCGGGCGAAGTGGAATGACCGCTTGCGACATGCCGCTGCCGTGCTCAAGAGCTTCCATCTCACGATGGATCCGGAGGGGAATCTCACCGCCGGGCTCGACATTGATGCAGCTGAAGGATACGGAGACCACGGCGACATTGCGATGGACCTCACCGACCTCCTCACCGCGCTCGGCGAGGCCGCCGCAGATCGCGAACGTGGGGTCGTCCTGCTGTTCGACGAAGTGCAGTTCCTCGACCGTGGGCAACTCGAGGCTCTCATCACGGCCCTTCACAAGATCGTTCAACGCGAGCTGCCCGTCACCCTCGTCGGTGCTGGATTGCCGCAGCTCGCTGAACTTGCCGGTGACGCCAAGTCCTACGCCGAGCGTCTTTTCACCTTCCCCAGTATCGGCAACCTCTCCGAAGGTGATGCTCGGGATGCCCTGCGGCTTCCCGCAGAAGCAGAGGACGCCGGTTTCACGAATGAAGCACTGGATCGCGCGGTCGACATCACCGGCGGATACCCCTATTTCCTTCAGGAGCTCGGATACGCGGTGTGGCCCTTGGCCGAGGGACCGATTATCGGATTGAGCGACATCGACGACGCACTCCCCGGCTATCAGGAGAAGCTCGATCAGTCCTTCTTCCGGGTCCGCCTCGATCGGACGACGGAGCTCCAATCCGCATATCTGCGGGCGATGGCCGAGCTCGGTCCGGGACCGCAACGTTCCCAGGACGTCGCCCATCTCCTCGGCAGAACCTCTCCGCAGATCGCCCCGACTCGTGCCGAGCTCATCAACATGGGCCTCCTCTACACTCCCGAGCACGGTAGCGCGGCATTCACCGTCCCTCACTTCGACGAGTACATGCGACGCGCATTCCCCGAGCTTCGGGTTCCCCCCCTGCGTTCACGGAAGAAGTCCGCCTCTTGACAGGCGATTCATAGACCCGTCCCACGGTTCTTCCAGGCGCGGCCCCTACCTTGATGTCATCACAAGGGAATACGGCTCCGGATCCGCCGCGGATCCCGTTGAAAGAGCCACGAGCGCTACAAGGAGACCATTCGGACGAACTCGCACTGTGTTGATGGGATGTCGTGAGGGGCCGGCCCGCAAGGGTCGGCCCCTCACGGCGTCCGGGGCGTCCTGCGCGGGCAGGGCGGGCAGGGCGCGGCCGGCTCCGAACGAGGCCGAAGCGGGGCGCAGGCGGGGCGCGAACGCCCGAAGCGACGGGCGGGAAGATCCCCTCGATGGAGCAAGGTGATGCTCTCGGCGGGCAAAGGTGATGCTTTCGGCGGAGGGAGAGGCCGGGGGAGGCGCGGTGGGGCCCGGGGAAATCCTCGAAAGAGGAGAAAAGGGCGAATCTAGAATCCCTCGAGCTCGACTCGACCGTTAGACTGGCCCGGTCGAGTGCTCCGCGTACCCGACCACCGACTATGCCCATCGGGCTGAGGAGAACAGACATGAGCATCTTCGACCGCTTCGAGAACGCCGTCGAGCGAGGCGTCAACGGCGCCTTCTCGCGCGTGTTCCGGTCGGGGATCAAGGCCGTCGACGTCAACTCCGCGATCCGCCGCGCGATGGACGACTCCGCGCAGGCGCTCTCCTCCGAGCGGACGATCGCCGCCAACCACTTCACCGTCCATGCCTCGCAGGCGGACTTCGACTCCCTCGAGGCCGACCTCGAGGTCCTCGCCGACGAGTTCTCCCAGCAGGCGACCGAGCACGCCTCCGCCTCCGGCTTCGCGCTCCTCGGACCCGTCGACGTCGAGTTCGTCGTCGATTCGGCCGAGCAGACCGGCCAGCTGCGCGTCGAGTCCTCGAACCGTCGGGGCGCCGCGGCCCCCGCGACCGCGTCCTCGCCCTCGCCCGAGCACCCGATCATCGACGTCGACGGGGAGAAGTGGCTGCTCACCGAGCCCGTCACCGTCATCGGCCGCGGCACCGAGGCCGACATCGTCGTCAACGACACCGGTGTCTCGCGCCGCCACCTCGAACTGCGGATCACGCCGACCGGCGTCATCGCCACCGACCTCGGCTCGACGAACGGCACCTTCGTCGAGGGCCACCGCATCGACGCCGCGACCCTCCTCGACGGCAACCAGATCGTCATCGGCCGCACCCGCATCTACTTCTGGACCCACCCCGAAACGGACGGCGATCGATGACGACGGACCTCGCCTTCACCGTCTTCCGCCTCGGGTTCCTCGTCCTCCTCTGGCTCCTCGTCCTCGGCGCGGTCAACACGCTGCGCCGCGACGTCTTCGGCACGGTCGTCACCCCGCGCGGCAAGGGCCGCAGGGAGGCCGACCAGCGCCGACGCGAATCCCGCCGGGGGCGCAAGGCCGAGGCCGCGGGCGGCGCCTCCGAGGCACCGCGCAACGTGCTCCTCACCGGCGGCCCGCTCGTCGGCACCGTGCTCCCCCTCGGATCGACCGCCATCGTCATCGGCCGCTCCCCCGCGTCGACCCTCGTCCTCGAGGACGAGTACGCGTCGAGCCGCCACGCCCGCCTCCAGCCGTCCGCAGAGGGCTGGTGGATCGAGGATCTCGGCTCGCGCAACGGCACCTACGTCGACGACGAGCGGCTCACCGAGCCCCGCCTCCTCCGCGCCGGCGACGTCGTCCGCATCGGCCAGACGACCCTCGAACTGGTGAGGTGATATGGCCTCCCAGCCCGTCGAATTCCACTTCGCCGCCCGATCCGACGTCGGGCTCGTGAGGAGCAACAACCAGGACTCCGGATACGCCGGGGCGAACCTCCTCGTACTCGCGGACGGAATGGGCGGACCGGCCGGCGGCGATATCGCCTCCTCGGTCGCCCTCGCGCACCTCGTGCCCCTCGACACCGACTCCCACCCGGCCGAATCGATGCTCCCGCTCCTGCGCGAGGCCCTCATGGACGCGCACGACGAGCTCTCCGACCGGTCGAAGCGCGACAAGGATCTCGAGGGCCTGGGGACGACGTGCATCGCCGTCATGCGCTCGGGCAACAAGCTCGCGATGGTCCACATCGGCGACTCGCGCGCCTACATGCTCCGCGGCGAGGCCCTCACGCAGGTGACGACCGACCACTCCTTCGTCCAGTACCTCGTCGAAACCGGCCAGATCACGCCGGAGGAGGCCGAGCACCACCCGAACCGCAACGTCGTCCTGCGCATCCTCGGCGACGCGCAGGCCGACGTCACCCCCGACGAGACGATGCGCGAGGCGATCCTCGGCGACCGCTGGCTCCTCTGCTCCGACGGCCTCTCCGGCGTCGTCTCCCCCGAGACGATCGGCTCGATTCTCGCGACGATCGAGGATCCGGGCGAATGCGCCGAGGAGCTCATCCGACTCGCCCTGCGCGCCGGCGGACCCGACAACATCACCTGCGTCGTCGCCGATATCGTCGCCCCCGGCTCCTTCCCGCCCGCGACCCCGCAGATCGTCGGCGCCGCCGCCATCGACCGCCACGCCGCCTCTCGCGGCGGAAGCGGAGCGGCCGCCCGAGCCGCGGCTCTGCGCCGCAATCGAGCCGTCGACCTCGACGAGGACGACGATCTCGACGAGGCCCCGCGCCGCCGCTGGCTCGCCCCGCTCCTCGCGCTCCTCGCCTCCGCGCTCGTCATCGGCGCCGGATGGCTCGGGTGGGCGTGGACGCAGACGCAGTACTACGTCATCGGTCAGGAGGGCTACGTCGTCATCCACCAGGGCATCCCCCAGTCGATCGGGGCCTGGGACCTCTCCCACGCGGTCGAGGTCACCGACATCGCCCTCGCCGATCTGTCGAGCGTCGACCGGCAGCGCCTCGAGACACCAGTCCTGCGCTCCTCGCGCGAGGCGATCGACGCCTACATCGAGCAGCTCCGTCAGTCCGTCGCGCGCTCGAAGCAGGCGAACGAGGCCGGGGCCGACGCCCAATCGGGCGCCCAGTCCGGCGCCGCTCAATCGGGCGCGCAGTCCGGCGCGACGGGGGTGAGCTGATGGCGACCGTCACCATCGCGCCCGCGCGCCCGAGGCGCGCCCTCGAGATCCTCCTCATGCTCCTCGCCCTCGCGGTCGGCGTCGGCGGCTACGCCCTCACGAGCATCAACCGGACCGGGCAGCTGCCCGCGAACCTCCTCATGCACCTGGGGATCCTCCTCGCCCTCGCGATCGTCGCCGAGGTCGGCGTCCACTGGCTCGCCCCCTACGCGGACCCCGTGATCCTCCCGATCGCCGTCGCCCTCACGGGCCTCGGGCTCGCGATGATCTACCGGCTCGACCTGTCGTACACCGCGCTCGACATGGCGACCGTGGGGCTCCGTCAGCTCCTCTTCGTCGGCGTCGCGATCGGCCTGGCCGCCCTCGTCCTCGTCGCCCTCAAGGATCATCGGACGCTGCGGCGCTACACCTACACCTTCGGCGTCCTCTCGCTTCTCCTCCTGCTCCTCCCGATGGTCCCGGGCCTCGGCTACGAGACCTACGGGGCGCGCGTGTGGATCCGCATCGCGGGGATGTCCTTCCAGCCGGGCGAGCTCGTGAAGATCACGCTCGCGATCTTCTTCGCCGGGTACCTCGTGACGAATCGCGACAACCTCGCGATCGGCGGGACCAAGTTCCTCGGGATGCGCCTGCCGCGCGCCCGCGACCTCGGGCCGATCCTCGTCGTCTGGCTCATCGGCGTCGCGATCCTCGTCCTCCAGCGCGACCTCGGGACCTCGCTCCTCTTCTTCGGTCTCTTCGTCGCGACCCTCTACGTCGCGACGAACAGGGTGTCCTGGCTCGTCATCGGCTTCCTCATGTTCGTTCCCGCGGTCTTCCTCGCGATCACAGCGTTCCCGCACGTCGCGAACCGCTTCTCCGTGTGGCTCCACGCCCTCGACACGGACGTCTACTCGCAGGCCGGCGGCTCCTACCAGCTCGTCCAGTCGCTCTTCGGACAGGCGTCCGGCGGGCTCATGGGCACCGGCTGGGGGCGCGGCTACCCGCAGCTCGTCCCGCTCGCGAACTCCGACTTCATCCTCTCCTCGCTCGCCGAGGAGCTCGGTCTCACCGGCCTCATGGCGATCCTCGTCCTCTACCTCGTCCTCATCGAGCGGGGGATGCGCGCGGCGATCTCCGTGCGCGACGGCTTCGGGAAGCTCCTCGCGACGGGCCTTTCCTTCTCCCTTGCGATTCAGCTCTTCGTCGTCCTCGGCGGCATCACCAGGCTCATCCCGCTCACCGGGCTCACAGCGCCCTTCCTCGCGGCCGGCGGCTCCTCGATGGTGTCCTCGTGGCTGACGGTGGCCCTCCTCATCCGCGTCTCCGACGCGGCCCGACGCCCGGCCGCCTCGCCGGCCCCGTGGAACTCCGGAATTCACCCCTCCCTCGCCGAAGGGGAGGCGCGCGCATGAATCACCAGATCCGACGCCTCTTCATCCTCGTCCTCGCGATGTTCGCCCTCCTCGGCATGGCCGCGACGAACAACCAGTTCTTCCAAGCACCCTCGCTCAACGCCGACTCGCGCAACGAGCGGACGATCCTCCACGCCGCGGAGACCGACCGCGGCCCGATCATCGTCGACGGCACCGCGATCGCCTCCTCCCAGCGGGTCGAGGGCTCCAAGCGATTCCAGCGAACCTACTCGCAGGGCCCCCTCTACGCCTCGGTGACGGGCTTCTTCTCCGCCGCGTTCTCGCAGGCCACCGGCCTCGAAGCGGCCGCCGAGTCGACCCTCGACGGCCAATCGCAGGCCCTCCTCGGCCAGCGGCTCCACAACCTCTTCACCGGCGCGAACCGGCAGGGCGGCGGCGTCGTCCTCACCCTCGACCCCGCGCTCCAGCAGATCGCCGCCGAGCAGCTCGGGAACCGCAAGGGCGCGGTCGTCGCCCTCGACGCGAAGACGGGCGCGATCCTCGCCCTCTACTCCTCTCCCTCCTACGACCCCAACGCGCTCGCCGCCTTCGACTCGGCCGCCGTCGACGGGGCGCACACGAAGCTCCTCGACGACCCCTCGAAGCCGCTCGTCAACCGCGCGATCGCCGGGGACCGCTACGCACCGGGCTCGACTTTCAAGATCCTCACCTCGATCGCCCTCATCGAGAACGGCATCGCGACCCCCGAGACGACGCTCGAGTCCCCCGTCTCGACGGTCCTCCCGGGCACGCAGACGACCGTGTCGAACATCGAGTCCTCGACCTGCGGCGACGGGAACCCCACGCTCGCCGAGGCATTCGCGCGCTCGTGCAACACGACCTTCCTCCTCGCCTCCGAGAAGCTCACGCACGATCAGCTCGCCGGCGTCGCCGCCCGCTTCGGCTTCGGCGACGACCTCTCGATCCCGCTCGCGGTCACGTCCTCGTCCTTCCCGGCCGAGACGGACGCCGCCCAACTCGCGATGTCCGCGATCGGCCAGTTCTCCGTGCAGGCGACGCCGATGGAGATGGCGATGATCGCCCAGGCGATCGCGAACGACGGAACGATGATGAACCCGTACCTCATCGCCCAGGTCGTCGACGTGGACCTCGCGGTCCAGTCGGAGACGACCCCCTCGGTCCGCTCGAACCCCGTGACGCCCGAGGTCGCGAACCAGATCACCGAGATGATGAAGGGCGTCGTCTCCCAGTCCTACGGGACCGGCACGTCCATGGCGATCGACGGCGTGTCCGTCGCCGCGAAGACCGGCACCGCCGAGACCGGCGTCGACGGACGGGCGAACGCCTGGGCCGTCGGATTCGCGCCCGCCGACGACCCGCAGATCGCGTTCGCCGTTCTCGTCGAAGGCGACGACTCCGACCCCGCGCCGCACGGCGGCACGGTCGCCGGCCCCATCGCACGGGCCCTCCTGGAAGCGGGGCTGCGATGACGAAGAACAGCGCCGGACGCGTCCTCGGCGGGCGCTACACGCTCCTCGCCCCCATCGCCCAGGGCGGCATGGGCGAAGTCTGGAAGGCCCGCGACCGGGTCACCGGGCGCCTCGTCGCCGCGAAGATCCTGCGCGCCGAGCTCTCCGGAGAGGAGCTCTCCCTCTCGCGCCTGCGCCTCGAAGCCCGCAACGCGATGAGCGTCCAGCACCCGAACATCGCGAACGTCCAGGACTCCGGCGAGGAGGACGGACGCGGCTGGATCGTCATGGAGCTCGTCGACGGCCTCCCCCTCACCCACTTCCTGCGCGGCGGCGCCCGGATCGGCGCCGAGGATCTCCTCCCCGTCCTCATGCAGGTCGCGATGGCCCTCGGCGCGGCCGCGAGCGCCGGCGTCGTCCACCGCGACATCAAGCCGGCGAACATCCTCGTGAGGCCCGACGGGATGGTGAAGCTCACCGACTTCGGGATCTCGCGGGCGACCGACCAGGTCGACCTCACCGCCGCCGGCATGGTGATGGGCACCGCCCAGTACCTCCCGCCCGAGCAGGCGATGGGCGAGAAGGCGACCTCGATCGGCGACCTCTACGCGCTCGGCGTCATCGCCTACGAGGCGGTCGCGGGCCGTCGCCCCTTCACCGGCGACACCCAGGTCGATATCGCGTTCTCCCACGTCAACGACCCCGTGCCGCCGCTCCCGGCGGACGTGCCCGGCCCGTTCGCCGATGTGATCCTCCATCTCCTCGAGAAGAACCCCGCGAAGCGGCCGGAATCGGGCCTCGCCCTCGTCCGCGAGCTCTCCGCCGCGGCGAAGGCGATGGGCGTTCCCGTCCGCCCGCACCCGCTGCCCGAACCCGCCGACGAGGAGTCGGCCGCCGAAGCCGTGCCGCCCACGCCGCGCGCCCCCTTCCGCCCCGTCGCGCCCGTCCACCACGTCCCCAAGCGGACGCTGCCCGCCGACCTCCTCGTCGCCCCCGCCGCGCTCTCCGCCGACGAGGCCGATCCCGGTTCAACGAGCCCGGGCGACTCGAGCGGCGCCCCGGAGGCCGCCCGCGCCGACGCCCCCGTCGGCCCGGAATCCGCGGACTCCGCCGACCCGCGCCTCGACCTCCCCGCCGCGGCGACCTCGTCGGCGGCCCCCGATTCGAGCGCGCCGCAGACCACCGGGGACCCGGTCGCCGACCGGCGCGCCGCCCTCGCCGCCCGCCTCAAGGAGCGCGCCGAAGCCCGCCGATTCGCCGACGCCGCGCGCGCCGCTGAGAAGGAGAACGAAGCGCGGGAGGCCGCCGAACGCGCCCGGCGCGCGGAGGATGAGCGGACCCGCGCCGCCGCCCGATCCGCGAAGACGCCCGCCCCGAAGGAGGCCGCCGTCGACTCCGCGCGCGATCGCGGAGCGGACGACCGACCCCGTCGCACCGCGCCGTCGCGCGCCCGCGGGACCGGCTCCCGCTCCGCCGAACCGTCCGGATTCCCCCTCCGGGAGCGCCGCGGCCCCGCCCTCGTCACCCGATGGCACTCCCTCGACGCGCGCAACCTGCGCGCCGACGAGTCCGGGCCCGCCGCGCCCACCGCCTACAACCGGTCGAGCGTCGCGCCGCCGGTCCCCCTCGGCCGCCGCATCGCGCGCGCCGTCCTCATCGCCCTCGTCGTTCTCGCGATCGTCGCGATCATCGCCTTCGCGATCCACCACATGCTCGGGTCCCTCACGTCGATCGTCGGCGAGGGACGCCCCGTCCTCGAGGAGGTTCTCACATGGCCGAGTCCATGGGCCGCCGTCTAGCCGGCAGGTACGAAGTGCGCTCGCTCATCGGGCGCGGAGGGATGGCCGAAGTCCACCTGGGCTTCGACACCCGCCTCTCCCGGATCGTCGCGATCAAGATGCTGCGATCCGACCTCGCGCGCGACTCCGTGTTCCAGGCGCGGTTCCGCCGCGAGGCGCAATCCGCGGCCTCCCTCAACCACCCGAACATCGTCGCCGTCTACGACACCGGCGAGGAGATGGTCGCCGGCCCCGACGGGCGCGGCGTCTCCGTCCCCTACATCGTCATGGAGTACGTCGAAGGCCACACGGTGAAGGAGCTCCTCGCCGACGGGACGCCCGTCCCGATCAACGAGGCGGTCTCGATCGTCTCCGGCGTCCTCTCCGCCCTCGAGTACTCGCACTCCCAGCAGCTCGTCCACCGCGACATCAAGCCGGGCAACATCATGCTCACCGGCGACGGCAAGGTGAAGGTGATGGACTTCGGCATCGCCCGCGCCCTCACCGACTCGCAGGCGACGATGACGCAGACGAACGCCGTCGTCGGCACCGCCCAGTACCTCTCCCCCGAGCAGGCGCGCGGCGAGCAGGTCGACGCCCGCTCCGACCTCTACTCGACAGGCGTCGTCCTCTTCGAACTCCTCACCGGCCGCCCGCCCTTCACCGGCGACTCGGCCGTGGCCGTCGCCTACCAGCACGTTCAGCAGCTCGCCCCCACGCCCTCGTCGATCACCCCGGACGTCCCCGAGGCGCTCGACCGCGTCGTCATGAAGGCGCTCGCGAAGGACCGCGAGGACCGCTACTCCTCGGCCGGCTCCATGCTCGCCGACCTCATGCGCGCGACCCGCGGCGGGCGCGTCAACGCACCCTCGGCCGCCGTCTGGGCCGACACCGTCCCCATGGCCGCCGCGGGCGCGCCCACGCAGACGCTCCCCGCCGCGCCCGGCTACGCGCCCGTCTCGACCGCGACCTCGACGATCGCGCCGGTCGCCCCTCAGGAGGAGCCGAAGAAGAAGCGGACCGGCCTCATCGTCAGCCTCGTCCTCGTCGCCCTCCTCCTCGTCGGCGCCGCCTGGTGGGGCCTCACGCAGATGACGAAGTCCCCCGAGATGGTGAACGTCCCCGACAACCTCGTCGGCATGAGCCAGGCCGAGGCGAAGTCCGCCGTCGAGGCCGCCGGCCTCGTCTTCGCGGTCTCCGACCAGACCGTCGCCTCCGACACGATCGAGGAGGGCAAGGTCGCCGAGGTCGACCCCTCGTCCGGCGCCTCCGTCGAGGTCGGCTCGACCGTCACCGCGACGCTCTCCTCCGGCTCCGACTCGGTGACGATCCCCGACAACCTCGTCGGCATGAGCCCCGACGCCGCCCAGCAGGCCGTCGAAGCGCTCGGCCTCGTCTGGTCCCTCTCGAGCGACACCGTCTCGAGCGACACCGTGGAGGCCGGGAAGATCGCGCAGGTGAGCCCCCATGGCGGCAAGCAGGTGAAGAAGGGCTCCACCGTCACCGGCTACGCCTCCTCCGGCGCGAAGACCACGACGGTCCCCAACCTCACCGGCATGACGCAGGACCAGGCGCGCGAGGCCCTCTCGGCCGCCGGCCTCAAGATGGGCAACGTCTCGACCTCCGACGACGCCTCCCAGAAGGAGGGGCTCGTCCTCTTCACGACCCCCGCATCCGGGGAGACCGCGAACAAGGGCGACTCCATCGCCCTCACCGTCGCCTCCGGCAAGGTCGTCATCCCCGACACCCTTGTCGGCTACGAGCAGTCCTCCGTCGTCGCCGCCCTCCAGGCGCTCACCCTCAACGTCACCGTCGTCGAGCAGTACTCCGACACGGTCGACGCCACCGCGGTGATCTCCGTCAAACCGGGCGAGGGCTCCGTCGTCGCGCAGAACTCCTCGGTCACCGTCACGGTCTCCAAGGGCAAGCAGCCGACCTCGAACTCGGCGAACTCGAACTCCTCCACCACCTCGAACAACGGGAACGGGAACTCGTCGAACGGGAACTGAGCGAACGCACGAGGGGGGCGGGCCGGATCACCGGCCCGCCCCCTCCGTTTCAGCGAACGCGCGGCTCCGACCTCGTCGATCCCGAATCGCTCACGAGCGGATCCGCCGACCGAGGACCCCGGGAACCCGAGTGGTCAGAGCGCGGCGCGCGGGGCGACGACGGGCGCGAGGGAGGACGCCCGCGCGGGGGCGCCCTCATCGCCGCACGCCGCGAGCCAGTTCGCGAGCATCCGATGCCCCTGCTCGGTCATCACCGACTCCGGGTGGAACTGGACGCCCTCGAGCGGGGCGGAGCGGTGGCGCACCCCCATGACGATGCCGCTCGCCGTCGCCGCGCTCACCTCGAGGCAGTCGGGGATCGTCTCCGGCTCGATCGCGAGCGAGTGATAGCGGGTTACCGTCAACGGGTTCTTCACCCCCGCGAAGACGCCGCGCCCATCGTGCTCGATGACCGAGGTCTTCCCGTGCATGAGCTCGGGCGCATGGGACACCGTCGCCCCGAAGTACTCGCCGAGCGCCTGATGCCCGAGGCATACGCCGAGCATCGGGATGCCCCTGGCGGCGCACTCGCCGATCGTCTCCAGCGACGCGCCCGCGCCCCTCGGATCGCCCGGCCCCGGGGAGACCAGGACGCCGTCGAAACCGCGCTCGGGCCATCGGGGGTCCACCGCGTCGTTCCGCACGACCTCGACCTGCGCGCCCAGATGACGGAGGTAGCCGACGATCGTCCACACGAACGAGTCGTAGTTGTCGATGCAGAGGATGCGCGCCACGCGGGCCCCCTTCGTATCCCTTCTCGTATCCGGCCCGCCTCAGACCGAGGCTGAACCGAGGTTGAGATAATCCTGCACCCACGGGTAGCCCCAGGTGAACAGCGCCCATACTGCGGCCGCCACGAGGACGAGCGCCTCGATCACTTTCAACCAGATCGGTCCGGGCAGGTGGCGGAAGATCCATGCGTACACGGGATGACCTCCTTCTCGTTCTCGGGGTGCGTCGGAGTCAGGCTGTCGGTTCGTCGACGAGTTCGGCGGGAACACCGCTGCTCTTCGGCGTCCACGACGCGAACTTCAAATGGACGATGTAGCGCTGCGAGTTGCCGTACTCCGGGTGGCAGGTCGTCATCGTCATCCAGCGCTCTGTCGGCGTCTGCGACCACGTGAGGTCGCCGATGACAGGTGCAACGACCCGGATGTTCGTCGGATCATCCGCGTCAACGATCTCGTAGGAGGCAACCTTGTAGACGACGTAGTAGTCGTCGACCTCGACGACGACCGGATCGCCCTCCTTCAGGCGGTCGATCCAGCGGAAGTTGTTGCCGTAGGTGCGGCGGTGCCCGGCGACCGAAAAGTTCCCGATCTCACCGACCTGCGCACTCTCCTCGTAGTGGCCCGCGTATCCGTTGTCGAGGACGAAGGTCGATGTCGTCTCCGCCAAGGGGATGCGCATCCAGTTCCACGAGGGCACGTGGATGAGCCCGTAGATCTCGTTCGCCCCCGGACCCTGCGCGAACGCCGGAGGATCGTCGGTACGGGTCTCCCCCGCCGACTTCGTCACCGGTTCGTGCGCCTGCGCATAGGTCGCGACCGCCTGCGCGCGCGGCCCCTCGACCTTGAAAGACGTCCAGTAGAGCTGCCAGAAGGCAAAGCCCGCGAGCACAAGGGCCGCCGTAATAAGAAGCTCGCCGACAACGCCGAGGATCACGGCGCCGACCGACGGCTTCGCGCGCCTGCGGGCATGGGCCGCCCTGGTCATCGGAACGGTCATGTCAGTCCACCACCTGTGCGTAGGAGTTCGTCGTCTTCGCGGTCGCCGCGGGAATCTCAAGCTTATCGTTCGTCCGCATGTCCCACCCGAGACCGTAGAGGGCGACGTAGGCCTTGTAGTTGACAATACGAGGATTCGCGTCAACCTTCGCGCGCAACTGCGCCGGATCGCCGATCGCCTCGATGACGTAGGGAGGAGAGAAGGACTCCCCGTCAACGAGGATGACGTTCCCGATGCACCGGATGACCGTCCGCCCCGTGACGCGCACGCCCTGAACGGTCATCGCCTCCGCGCCACCGTTCCACAGCGCGTTCATCACGTCCTCGATGTCCTGCTGGTGGATGACGAGGTCGTTCGCGGTCGCCCCATCCGGGATCGTCTCGAGGTTCGCGTCGGTGAGGGTGATCGTCACGCCGGGGCCCGTCACCGGCTGCGTCGCGAGCGCGGGCACCGACGCGGTTGCCTCGGTCGAGGCGGAGGTCCCGTAGGAGTCGACTTCGCGACGCAGCCCCGACACCTGGGAGTCGAGCGCCGACACGTCCTTCTGCGCGGAGCGGACGAGCGAGAGGATCCCCGTGTCCGTCGGCGCCCCGGCGCTCGTCCGGTTCGTCTCCGCGGAGATCGTGAAGAGCATCCCCGACGCGAGGGTGACGACGAGGACGGAGGCGGCGGCCCGGGGGGAGGAGGGGAGGAAGCGCGACCATCCCCTCCGACTCCCCGCGCCGAGTCCGGCGGGGATCCGGTGGGAGGGGGTCGTCCGATCATCGGGGCGCCCCTTCGCCGCAGCGCGCCGACTCCGCTTCGCCTCTCGGGCGGCGGCCTCGTCGGCGCGGGCGCGCCCGGCGCGCGAGCGCGGCGCGGAACTCGGCGGGGGCGTTGAGGGATCGACGCCCGGCCCGCTGCGCGCGCGCTGCGGATCATCCGTCATGTCCACCCCCGTGTCGTGGTTTCGCGTGCCGATACTCGAAGACTACGCTACGAGCAGTGCCCATCCCGCGGCACGCCCGCCCTGTCGTGATTGAGGAGTGACGTGGCCGAGTCGAAGAAGCGCAAGAAGGACGGCAAGGAGGCCTCGGACGACACCGAGCTCCACGCCTGGACCGAGGGCATCCCGCTCAGCCCCCGCTGGTGGGCCCCCGCCTTCGTCACACTGCTGCTCCTGGGCCTCGTGTGGCTGATGGTCTACTACATCTCCTCGGGCGCCTACCCGATCCCGAAGATCACGTGGTGGAACATGGTGATCGGCCTGGGGATCATGATGGTCGGATTCCTCATGACGCTGCGCTGGCGCTGAGCCCGCGGCGTTCTTCCACGGGGAGCCGACTCCCCGTTCGTTTCGACGGCTGCGCCCGTCCGCGTTCGACGCGGGCGGGCGCTTCCGCGTTCCCGGGGTTCGGGCCCGGCAGTTCGCGGCCCTTCGCATTCACGGCCCCGCCCTCGTCGACCACGCCGGGCGAGGACGAAGCCGGGCGTCCGCTCGGACCCAGCGACCGCGGACGCCGGACTTATCCACAGGCGAATGCACACCTGGGGATGAATGACACCGATGTGATTCCCATAGGTGGGGTCGGGCCGAATCATCGGCCCGACCCCACCTATTCAGCGCTTTTCAGCCGAGAACCTCGAAGATCACCCGATAGGTGAGCGCGATGGCCGCGGCCTCTGCGACGAACAATCCACAGGTTATCCACAAGGCGCGACGCTCCTGTGCACGAGCGGTGACCCCGGCGCGCGGACGGGCGACTCGCAGGTAGATCCACGTGACGAGGAGGCCCATGAGTAGACCCCCCACGTGCGCCTGCCACGAGACGCCCGGCGAGATGAATCCGTAGAGAAGGTTGACCGCGAGAAGGGCGATGACCGAGCGCGTGTCCAGCCCGGCCTCGCGCTGGAGGACGAAGATCGCGCCGAAAAGGCCGAACACCGCGCCCGAGGCGCCCACCGTCGCCGTTCCCAGGGTCGAAGGCTGAACGATGCCCCAGGCGAGCACCGCAGCCGACCCGGCGATCGCGGAGAGCGCGTAGAGCGACGCGAAGCGCCAGTGTCCGAGGACCGGCTCGAGCGACCTGCCCACCCAGTAGAGGGCGAGCATGTTGAACGCGAGGTGGAGGAGTCCGCCGTGGAGGAACGCCGTCGTGAGGAAGCGCCACGGCTGGACGTAGCCCGTCCCCGGGGTGAAGAGCATGAGGCGCTCGAGCGAGGGGACGACGTAGCCAGCCGCGAAAACCGCGACGCACACGGCGACGAGGGCGTGGGTGACGATCGGCCCGCGCGCCAGGGTCCGCGCGCGCGTCCTCCCGGCGCAGTCGACGCAGATCGAGCGGACTTCGGTGCGGATCGCGCACTCGGGGCACATCGGCCGGTTGCAGCGCTTGCAGTAGTCGACCGATCGGACGCCCGGATGGCGCGGGCATTCAGGCGCCGCATTCGCATTCGAGCGCTGACCGTAGGTCGGCATCGACATGGTGTCCTCCTGGGAAAGGCCGATGGAATGCGGCCGCGGGGCTGGGCCTGCGCCCCGCCCCGCGGTACCGAGTCGGATCCGACTCAGTCGGAGATCTCGACGGACTCGATGACGACGTCCTCGACGGGGCGGTCGTTACGGCCGGTCGCGGCAGTCGCGATGGCGTCGACGACGTCCTTCGAGGCCTGGTCGACGACCTTGCCGAAGATCGTGTGGTTGCCGAGGAGCCACGGCGTCGGCGCGACGGTGATGAAGAACTGCGAGCCGTTCGTGCCCTTGCCCATGCGCTTGCCGGCGTTCGCCATGGCGAGGAGGTAGGGCTCGTTGAAGTTGAGCTCGGGGTGGATCTCGTCGTTGAAGACGTAGCCCGGACCACCGGTGCCCGTGCCGAGCGGATCGCCGCCCTGGATCATGAAGCCGGAGATCACGCGGTGGAAGATCGTGCCGTCGTAGAGGGGGCGTGTCGTCTTCTGGCCGGTCGACGGATCGGTCCACTCGCGCTCGCCGCGGGCGAGGGCGACGAAGTTCTCGACGGTGTGGGGGGCGTGGTGGGGGAACAGTTCGAGGACGATGTCGCCCTTCGAGGTGTGCAGTGTCGCTTCCATGCCCCCATGCTCCCAGATTCGGTGCCTTCCGGCACCGGATGCGCGCTCCACTCCTCCCTCTGTGGGCTGCAGATCACATCGCTTCGTTGCACAATAGGAGGAAGCGGCGCATTCCCGCGCCGCGCCCCACCAGACGATTCGGAGACATCATGGTCAACACGCCGAACTTCGACACGGACAAGCTGCGCACCGAGGCGCTCCAGCTGCGCGATGCCGTCGCCGTGCAGGCCGGCCGGATGGCCGTGCGCGCCGCCGACCTCGCCGAGCAGGGCGTCGACTGGGCCGCGCCGCGCGCCCAGGCCGCCCTCGCCACCGCGATCGAGCGCGCGACCCCCGTGGTCGAGGACGCCGCCGACCGCGCCCAGGCCGCCGTCGATCGCGCCCGCCCGGTCATCGAGCAGGCCCGCACCGACCTCGTCGACGACTATCTCCCGCGCATCAACCGCGCCGTTCAGGAGGGCAGCGCGGCCCTCTCCGGCGAGGGGGCCCTCACCGACCGCGCGCGCCGCGCGTCCGAGGTCGCCCAGGCCGCCCTCGTCACCCCGACCGCGAAGGTGAAGCCGAAGCGCCGCTTCCTCCGCGCGATCGGATGGACCGCGCTCGCCGGCACGATCGCCGGGGCGGGCTACGTCCTGTGGAAGCGGAGCCAGCCGATCGAGGATCCGTGGGCCGAGGAGTACTGGGCCGATCTCGAGACCGACTCCTTCGTCCCCGAGGCCGAGGCGGAGAAGGTCGCCGACGCGGTCCAGGAGAAGGCCGAGGATGTGAAGGACGCCGTCGAGGAGAAGATCGAGGACGTCAAGGACGCGGTCGAGGAGAAGGTCGAGGACCTCGAGGACTGATCGCGTCCCGCGCCGAGCGGCGCGGCGCCGAACGAGCGGGGGAGCCCCGGACGAGCGATCGTCCGGGGCTCCCCCGCGTTCTTCACAGGTGCGCGGTCGGCCCGCTCCCCTGGATTCGTCGGCCTCTCACTCGATGCCGAGGAGCGTCCTCAGGACGGTCCCGACCCCGTCCTCGTTGTTCGAGGGGGCGACGTACGCGGCGGCGGCGACGACGTCGTCGTGGGCGTTCGCCATCGCGAAGGACCAGTCGGCCTCCTCGAGCATCGCGATGTCGTTGTGGAAGTCGCCGAAGGCCGCCGTGCGCTCGCGGCTGACGCCGAGGCTCTTCTGGAGGGCGCGGACGGCCAGCCCCTTGTCGATCCCGCGGATCTGCAGGTCGGCCCAGTGAGCGCCCGAGGGCGCGTAGGCGTGCGTCTCGGCGAAGCGCGCGAGGGTGCGCTCCGCGAGGGGCCCGACCGGGTCGAGGCACATGACGGCCATCTTCACGATGTCGTCGTCGAGTTCCCCGGACTCCATGCGCCGAAGGACCTCGTGCTGATCGTCGACCTTCGCAGTGCGGTGGTAGTAGGGGAGCACCCCGGAGACGAAGGGGTCGTCGTGGCGCTCGACGTAGGCCGACCGCTTGCCGCAGAGGACGAGTCCTCCATCGATCCCGTCGGCGACGGCGGCGCGGACGTAGTCGATCGCCGCATCGATGGTCGCGTGATCGAGAGGACTGGACGAGATCTCCTTCCCGTCCTTCATGACGATCGCGCCGTTCTCTCCGATGACGGTCATGCCGGGCCTGCCGGGGAACATGTCGAGGAGCGTCCAGACCTGTCGCCCGGAGGCGGGCGCGAAGACGACGCCGCGCTCGTCGAGGGCGTCGAGGAGCGCGTCGATGCCCGGCGGGAAGCGCTTCGCGTCGTCGAGGAGCGTGCCGTCCATATCGACCGCGACGAGGCCGAGGTCGGTCGTTCCGGCGTAGGGGGAGAGATCTGTGGGCTGCGCGAGGGTCATGCCCCGATTGTCCCCGATCCGGCGCGCCGATGCGATGGGAGCCGCGCCCCGGGGCCCAGGGAGATCCCCTCGATGGAGCAACGTGATGGGCGGTTTCAGGTGGTGAGTGCAACGCCTTGAGTGTGTGGGGTGGTTGCTGTGGGTTTTCGTTGTTCTGAGGCGGTTCGCCGCCAGGTGTTGGATCTGCTGATTGAGGGGGTGCCGGTTAGGCAGGTGCATNCTTTTATCGCTCTCGTGTTTGCGTTTCTATCCTGCACTCAGCGCGTTCATCGTCTATCTGTTCTTCTTGGTGCCCGCCTCTCCCGTCTTACGCCTTCCTTTTTTTTTTTAATTGCCCGGCCCCCCCCGAGTTCCCCCCCTCTCTATTCGTCGGCAGCGTCAGATGGATATAATCCTCAGCGCCATGCGCGCCCAGGTGGTCCTCCGCGCCTTCGCGGCCGCGACGAACCTCCTCGTCCCCAGGCGCCTCTTCGTCCTCGTCCGCCCCTCCGCCGCCCGGGGGATCGACGAGGACGGGGCGGCGCGCCGACTCGCGGAGGCCCTCGGACGCCTCCTCACGGGCTTCGGCGCCCGCGCCGAGATCCTCGACTCCCGGCCCGAGGCGATCGACGAGGACGCCGTCCTCGTCCTCCTCGACGCCTCGACCGCACCGATGCCGGGACGGATCGCGGTCCTCGCCGACCCGGTCGGCCCCATCCGCGTCCTCGGCCCCGACGGAACGCCGCTCACCGACCCCTACGATCCGGACAACGCCCCCGATTGGGCGGAGCGCCGCCTCGAATGGGCGCGCCGATTCATGCCGGTGACGGCGAGGGGCGTCGGCGACCTCGCCGACTCGGGCCTCCTCACCGGCAGGCGCATCGGCCTCGCCCTCGTCCTCGAGCCGAAGACCGCGGTCCTCGCCCTCCTCCTCGCCGAGGCGGGCGCGCGGGTCGCCGTCTTCGGGCACGCCGAGGAGACGCGCGAGGACGTGGCCGCGGCGCTGCGGGCCCGCAGGCTCGAGGTGTTCGCCGAGGCGGACGCCGACGCCGCGCGCGAGGAGGAGCTCGCGCGCGCGTTCCTCGCGACCTCCCCGGAGTTCCTCCTCGACGACGGCTCGCACCTCATCCGCATGGCCCACGACCCCGAGCGGGCCCCCGGCGCCCTCGACGCGCTCCTCGGGGCGGCGGAGGAGACGACCTCGGGCATCCGGCCCCTGCGCGGCTTCCCCCTGCGCGTCCCCGTCGTCGCCTCGAACGACGCGCGCTCGAAGACCCTCTTCGACAACGCCTACGCGACCGGGCAGTCGTGCCTCCTCACGGTCCTCGACCTCCTCGACCCCGCCCGCGTCGGCTCGCCGATCCTCGAGAAGCGGGTGACGATCATCGGCTACGGGGACGTCGGAACGGGATGCGCGCGCTTCGCCGCCGCGTGCGGCGCGCTCGTCACCGTCGTCGAGATCGACCCCGTGCGCGAACTCCGCGCCCGCCTCGACGGATACGAGACCGCGAACCTCCTCGAGGCCTGCGCGAACGCGGATCTCGTGATGTCGGCGACCGGCGAGCCCGCGACCCTCCCGGTCGAGGCGCTCTCCGCCCTTCCGAACGGGGCCGCCGTCGCCGTCGCGGGCGGCGTCGCCGGCGAAGTCGGCATCGTCGAAGCCCTCGAGAGGGGCTGGACCTGGGAGGAGGCGCCGTCCCGCGCCGTCGGGCTCCTCACCTCGCCCGCCGGGCGGACCCTCCGCATCCTCGACCGGGGCGCCTGCATCAACTGCACCGCCGGGGAGGGCAACCCCATCGAGATCATGGACATGAGCTTCGGGGTCCAGGTCGAGGCCCTGCGCCTCCTCCTCGAGCGCTCGCAGGATCTGCGCCCCGGCCTCGTCCCCCTGCCGAAGGACGCCGACGACCGCGTTGCGCGACGGGCACTGGGCGACCAGGATGACTGAGCGTCGAAGCGAAACGAGGAGGAGCCCCATGTCCGACGTCCAGGTGTGGTCCGCGGGCCTCGTCATCCCCATCACCGCCCCCTCGGTGATGGACGGGGCGGTCGCCGTGCGCGACGGGCGGATCGAGCACGTCGGCGCCCGCGACTGGGTCCTCGAGACCCTCGCCGAGCGCGGACTCGACTTCGAGGAGCGCCGCTTCAAGGGGGTCCTCATGCCCGGCCTCGTCAACGCGCACACCCACCTCCAGTACACGGGAATGGCCGAGGTCGGGGCCCGGAACTACGCGGGCTTCCCCGACTGGATGCGCTCCTTCGACGAGGTCTACGACCGCGGCGGACTCGACTTCCGCGCCCACGCCGCCGCCGGCGCCCGGATGCTCCTCGAGGCGGGGACGACCTCGGCCGCCGACGTCGTCACCGACCCGGAGGCCGCGAGCGCCCTCCACGACGCGGGACTTCACGGCGTCGCCTACTGGGAGGTCATGGGCTGGTCGAACGCCGACTGGCGCGAGCGCGGACCGGCCACCGTCGACGCCGCCCTCGACGCGATGCCGACCCCGCCGGGCGTCGGCGTCTCCCCCCACGCCCCGTACTCGCTCGAGGCCGACCCGCTCCTCGACCTCCCCGACCTCGCGCGCAGGCGCGGGATGCGCCTCCACATCCACCTCGGCGAATCCCACTCGGAGGCCGAATGGTCGGAGGGCCGCACGAGCGAGCTCTCCGACCTGTGGAGGAGCGGCGACTCGTCCTCGTTCACCGCGATGCGGGCGCGCGGCGGCGGATTCTCCGCCACCCAGTTCGTCGACCAGCTCGGCGTCCTCGGCCCCGACTGCCACGTCGCCCACGGCGTCTACATGACCGCCGACGACCGCCGACGCCTGCGCGCGCGCTCGACCGCGGTGGCGCTGTGCCCGAGGTCGAACCGGGTGATCGGGCTCGACGCACCGCCCGTCGCCGCCTACCTGTCCGAGGGCAACCTCATCGCCGTCGGCACGGACTCCCTCTCCTCCTCCCCCTCGCTCGACGTCCTCGAGGACGTCGCCGTCCTCTTCGACCTCGCGCGCGCCCAGGGCTACCGCTCCTCCGACCTCGCGCGCCGGCTCCTCGACGCCGCGACCCTCGGCGGCGCGCACGCGATGGGCCTCGCGACCGGCCCGAACCGGATCGGCCAGCTCCAGGCGGGCGCGGTCGCCGACATGACCGTCATCGACGTCCCCGTCTCCGACGTCGTCGGCACGATCGAGGACGTCGCCCGCCACGGCGCCGGCCGCCAGGTCGAGACCGTCGTGGCCGGCGCCGTCCGGTGGACCGCCGAAGGAGGCCTCGCATGAGCACCCCCTCGACTCCCGCGAGCCCCCGGGCCCTCGACCTGGTCGCCGCCCTCGACCTCGAACCGCATCCCGAGGGCGGCTGGTTCCGCCGCACGTGGACCGCGCCCGCCCGCGTCGACACGGCCAACGGCGAGAGGGCGACGGCCTCGGCGATCCTCTTCCTCCTCGACGAGGACATGGAGGCCGCCTGGCACGTCGTCCGCTCCGACGAACTGTGGCTCTGGCACGGGCCCGGCCGCCTCGAGATCGACCTCGGCGGCACCGGGGACGCGCCCGCCGAGCCGCGGCGCGTCGTCCTCGCCTCCCCCGTCCCCGCGTCTCCGATCGACGAGGGCGCGGCGGGCGCTCGAGGAACGGGGGCGACGGACGCCTCGAATCCCGTGCAGCTCCTCGTCCCCGCGGGCGTCTGGCAGCGGACCGTCGCCCGCGGCGGCCCGGCGCTCGCGACGTGCGTTGTCTCACCCGAGTTCTCCTACGAGGACTGGAAACTCGCGGAAGACGACGCCTGAATCCGTGACGAAGGTCCGGGGTGCGGACGCTCGTTCGCGGTCCGGGAATCCCGCGCCTACGCTGCGAATCGTTCGCGCGACCCGCGATCCACCCCGAATCGACACGGAGGCCCCTGATGCGCCGTTCACTTCGCACCCTTTCCGCCCTCGCGACCGCGGCGGCCGCCGCCCTCGCCCTCGGCGCCTGCTCGAGCTCGACCGGCTCGTCCGCCGACTCCGAGTCCGCCTCGCAGTCCGGCGCCCTTCAGACCGTCACCGAGGGCAAGCTCACCGTCGCGACCTCGGACCCCGCGTACTCGCCGTGGATCCTCGACAACGACCCGACCTCCGGCAAGGGCTACGAGTCCGCCGTCGCCTACGCCGTCGCCGAGAAGCTCGGCTACTCGAAGGACGACGTCGTGTGGACCCGCGCGACCTTCGACTCCTCGATCGCGCCGGGCGCGAAGGACTGGGACATCAACCTCCAGCAGTTCTCCATCACGGACGAGCGCAAGCAGGCCGTCGACTTCTCGAGCCCGTACTACACGACCTCGCAGGCGATCATCGCGTCCGCGAACTCCCCGGCCGTCGGCGCGACCTCGATCGCGGACCTCAAGGACGTCCTCGTCGGCGTCCAGGCGGGCACGACCTCCCAGCAGTTCGTCACCGACACGCTCGCCTCGAAGCTCTCGCAGGCCCCGCAGATCTTCAACTCCTCCGACGACACCGTCCTCGCGCTCCAGACCGGCAAGGTCGACGCGATCGTCGTCGACGTCCCCACCGCCTTCTACATGGTCTCCGCGCAGATCGACAACGGCGTGATCGTCGGTCAGTTCGCCGACACCGAGGGCGGCGACTCCTACGGCATCGTCCTCCCTAAGGGATCCTCGCTCACCGTGTCCGTCTCGAAGGCCGTCGACGAGCTCACCGCGGACGGGACGCTCGCCAAGCTCCAGACGCAGTGGCTCACCGCCTCGGACGGCAAGGAGCTGACGATCCTCAAGTGACCCGGCGCGCGGGCCCGGCATCCGCCGGGCCCGCGCGATTCGAAGGAGGCCCCCGACCCGCATGCGCACCACCACCGATCCCCTGGCCGAGCTCCCCGTCTCCGACGTGGAACTCGGCCGTCGCGCGTATCGGCGCCGCCGCGCCCAGCGCTCGATCCTCGTCTCGATCGCGTCGACGCTCGTCTTCGCCGTCGTCATGTGGCTCGTCGTCACGCACTCGCCCGGGTGGGACACGACGCGCGAGACCTTCTTCTCCGGAAAGCACTTCGTCGCGGCCCTCCCGAAGGTCGCCGAGGGCCTGTGGCTCAATATCCGGATCCTCGTCATCGCGGTCCTCGGGGTCGCGGTCTTCGCGACGCTCCTCGCCGCGGCCCGCACGCTCGGCGGGCCGATCTTCTTCCCGGTCCGCTTCCTCGCGGCCGCCTACACGGACGTCTTCCGGGGCATGCCCTTCCTCGTCGTCCTCTACCTCATCGGCTTCGGCATCCCGGCGCTCAATCCGACGACCCGCATCCCGGTCGCCGTCCTCGGCACGATCGCCCTCGTCCTCACGTACACGTCCTACGTCGCCGAGGTCCTGCGCGCCGGCCTCGAGTCCGTCCACCCCTCCCAGCGCTACGCCGCGCGCTCGCTCGGACTCACCCACGGGCAGACGCTCCGCCGGATCATCGTCCCGCAGGCGATCCGCAAGGTGACGCCCGCCCTCATGAACGATTTCATCTCGATGCAGAAGGACGTCGGCCTCATCTCCGTCCTCGGCGCGGTCGACGCGATCCGCTCGGCGCAGATCTACCAGGCGACGACCTACAACTTCACGTCGTACGTCGTCGCGGGCGTCCTCTTCATCCTCATGTCCTTCCCCTTCATCCGCCTGTCCGACTGGTACACGGCCAGGCTCCGCAAGCGCGAGCAGATGGGAGGCGCCGTCTGATGAGCGATCCCCAGACCCCCACCGCGGCTCCGGCCCCCGGATCCGGTTCGGCCGTCCCCGTCCTCGAGGCGCGCAGGGTCGTCAAGCGCTTCGGCGACAACGTCGTCCTGCGCGGCCTCGACCTCGAGGTCGACCCGCACGAGGTCGTCGTCCTCCTCGGCGCCTCCGGCTCCGGCAAGTCGACCCTCCTGCGCTGCGCGAACCTCCTCGAGCAGGTCGACGACGGGCAGATCCTCCTGTCCGGCGAGGACATCACCGACCCGGCGGTCAACGCGGACAAGGTCCGCGCCCGCATCGGCGTCGTCTTCCAGCACTACAACCTCTTCCCCCACATGTCGGTCCTCGCGAACGTCACGCTCGCCGCCAGGATCGTCCACGGCTGGGAGCCCGAGCGCGCCGAGGCGCGCGGCATGGAGCTCCTCGCGCGCATCGGCCTCGACGCGAAGGCGAAGGAGTACCCGGATCGCCTGTCCGGCGGCCAGCAGCAGCGCGTCGCGATCGTCCGCGCCCTCGCGACGAACCCGGAGCTGCTCCTCCTCGACGAGATCACCTCGGCCCTCGATCCGGTCCTCGTCGGCGAAGTCCTCGACCTCGTCCGCGAGATCAAGGACCAGGGCTCGACGATCCTCATGGCGACCCACGAGATCGGATTCGCCCGCAACGCCGCCGACCGCGTCGTCTTCCTCGAGCACGGCCGCATCGTCGAGCAGGGCGCGCCCTCCCAGGTCATCGACGATCCCCAGGAGCCCTCGACGAGGGACTTCCTCTCGCGGATCCTTCACTGACCACGACCCCGCCCGCAAGAACGCACGCAGTTTCCGGGATTTCGGCGTCCGGCCCCCATCAGCCGTCGACGAATGCGCAGGTCACGACCTCGTCGCACGTGAGCGCCGTGGGAAACTGCGTGCGTTTTCGCGCCCTTCGGGCTACTCCCGCGGAGCCGACTCCTCCGCGAGGAGCCGCGCGCGCATCGGCCGCGTCGCCTCGGAGGCGGCGACGATAACGGCGAGCGACGCCACGAGGAAGATCCCGAGGGCGAGCAGCGCCTTGGCGAGCGCCACCGGCCCGGTGACGGCGAGCCCGACGGGCGCGAGGAACACGAGCCCGACGCAGGTGGAGCCTCCGACGAGGAGGAGGGCCGGGAGGAGGATCTCGCGGCGCCTGGCCTCATCGAGGACGCGCATCGGGGCTCCCGCCTTGACGAGGGAGCGGACCTCGCCGATCGTGTCGACGAGTCGGGACGCCTGAGCGACCGCCGTCGAGACGGCCGCGAGCGCGACCGACATCCCGAGGGTGAGTCCGATGCCCGTGCGCAGGTCGGTCATGAGGAGGGCGTCCTCGGGAGTCGTCGCGCCTGTGGCGAGGGCGCCGGTGATCGGGTAGACGCATCCGGCGATGAATCCGACGAGTGCGACCGCCGCGAACGAGCGCCACACGGACTTCGGGTCGTCGGCGAGGCGGCGCCCTGCGAGGAGCGCGCCGGGACGACGGGCCCGTCGCGCCATGATCCGTCCGAGGAGTCCGACCGACCAGGCGCCGACGGCATTGATCCCGGAGAAGACGACGAAGAGGATGAGGAAGACCATCGCGGTGCCGACGGCCTCGGGAGCCATGCGGAGCAGCGTCCCGCCGAGGAGCCAGAACGCGAAGATCGCTCCGATCGCGGCCGCGGCCTTCGCGGACGCCCTGTTCGCCTCCTGGCGGCGGGCGACGCCGAGCGGGGAGATCGACGCGCGGCGCACGGCGATCCAGGCGCTCGCCGCCCCGAGGAGGACGAGGAGGAGGGACTCCGCCGCGATCCAAGCTGGGCCGAGCACCATCTCGGAGACGCTGAGCGGAAGGCCCTGGAAGGTGAAGAGCGTCCAGATCGGCAGGGCGCAGACGTAGAGGACGACGCCGGCGAGAGCTCCGACCGCCGCGTGGGCGACGGTGTCGAGGACGCAGGCGAGGCGGGCTCCGCCCGCGCTCAGCCCGATGAGGCGGAGGACGGCGAGCCGTTCGGCGCGCCGCGACATGCCGAGGCGCGAGGCGGCCGCACCCATCGTGAGGATCGGAACGACGAGGAGGATCGCGGCGAAGATCGCGAGGCCGACGTAGACGCCTCCGATCTCGGGGCCCACGGGCCCGCCCTCGTCCGCCCGCCCTTGGAAGGCGAGGGCGCCGGCGGTGACGCTGAGGAGCATCGCCTGGGGCACGGCGAAGGAGAGGATCGCGAGGCCGGAGGTCGCGACGTCCCGCGAGCGCAGGAGGGCGCGGGACGCGACGAGCGCGCCGCTCATCGGGCCGACCCGTCGAGCGGGGCGGCACCGAAGGATGCGGCGGCGCCCATCGGAGTCCGGGCGGGCGCCGCGGAGTCGCGCTCGATCCGCCCGTCGCGCATGGCGACCGTGCGGCCGAGGCGCGCGGCGATCGCCGGGTCGTGGGTCACGAGGACGAGGGTGGAGCCGGTCGAGGCGCAGGCGCCCGAGAGAACGCTCATCACCTCGGCTCCGGTGCGCTGGTCGAGGGCGCCGGTCGGTTCGTCGGCGAAGACGACCTCCGGGGCCGCCACGAGGGCGCGGGCGATCGCGACGCGCTGGGCCTGTCCGCCCGAGAGCTGCCCGGGCCGGAACGCGCCGAGCCCATCGCACCCGAGGTGGGCGAGGAGGCCGCGGGCGCGGGAGACGGACTCGGCGCGGGACGCGCCCATGAGCATGAGCGGGAGGGCGACGTTCTCCTCGCAGGGGAGTTCGGGGAGAAGCTGGCCGTCCTGGAAGACGAAGCTGTAGGAGGAGAGGCGCCGCTTCGAGCTCTCCCGATCGGAGAGGGCGGTGACCTCGACGCCGGAGATCGCGATGGATCCGGAGGTCGGCCTGAGGACGCCCGCGAGGCAGTGGAGGAGGGTCGACTTGCCGCAGCCCGAGGGTCCCATGACGGCGACCTGCTCGCCGCCGCGAATGTCGAGGTCGACGCCGGCGAGCGCGGGGACGGAGACTCCCTCGCGCACGTAGGTCTTGACGAGGCCGCGGACGGAGATCGCGCCGCGGGAGGGGGCGTTGGTCGGGGGGATCGTGGAGTTCATGCTCCGATCCTCGGTTCTCGCCGAGGTCGCCCGCCATGAGGGAACGCCCTTCCCCGTCCCGGGTTTCCGTTTCCGGGCATCACCGGGGTCCGCGCGTTCGCTTCTCCGGCGTCCACGCGGGCACCCCTTCGGGGTTCACCCGCAATTTCGCACACAGTTTCCCGGATCTCCCGTGGACTCTCGAAAGGTCACCGAGAGAAAGGCCCGGTCAGAAGGCTGTTCCGCTCGCGCCGATGGAGAAACTGTGTGCGTTTGTGCGGGCCGGAATGAACAGTGAGGGGGCCGCGCCGGATGGGCGCGGCCCCCTCAAGAGGTTGCGGAAGCGCCGGGGCTCAACGGATCCCGGGCGTCACGATGAGGGAGAAGGTCGTCGTCGCGCCGTCGGGAGCGGTGAGCTCGACCGTCGTCTCGCCCTCGGCGAGCGGACGGATCATCGGCTGAGCGGAGTCGGAGCCCGCGACGAACTCGGCGATCGAACCGTCGGCGATGGTCGCGCTCCACTTGTCGACGTCCGCGGAATCCACGTCGAAGATGAGGACTCGCTTGACCGGGAGCGTCACCTGGGCGCCGTCGATGTTCTCGGGCTTCTTCGTGATCGTCAGGGGCGCGGCCGACTGCGCGGTCGAGGCGGCGCTCGCCGCCGAGTCCGCGGTGGACGCGGAGGACGCGGAGGACGCGGCGTTCGAGGAGCAGCCGGAGAGGAGGGCCGCGGCAATGGCGCCGGCGGCGAGGACGGAGGTGAAGGATCGCTTAATCACGGAGAGCATTGTAGGCACGGATTCTGCAGGCTCTCGCCGGCCCCACCGCGAGGCGCCGAGCCCTCTCCATCGAGCGGACGCCCCGCCCCGGCCTCGTGAGCGGCACGCCCGTGAGCGATCCCATCGCCCAAGAGCCGCCCGCGGCGCTCGCGGAGGGGCGCACAATGGGAGGACCCCGAGGAAAGGACCGGACATGACGACGCTCGACGAGCGCGAGACCGCCCCCATCGAGAACCCGACGATCGCCGCCCAGATGGGCCACCGGACGATCCGGGCCTTCACCGAGGAGCCGCTGAACGCCGACGAGCTGACGACCCTCTTCGAGGTCGCCCGGCACACCGCGTCCTCCTCGTTCCTCCAGCAGACGACGATCATCCGCGTCACCGACCCGGAGGTGCGCGAGCAGCTCCACCTCGCCTCCGGACAGCCCTACGTCGGCGGGGACCGCGGCGAACTCCTCGTCTTCGTCGCCGACCAGTACCGCAATTCCCGCATCCGCGCCGAGGCGGGAGTCGACGACGCCCCGCTCCGCACGGCGAACCTCTTCGTCACCGCGGTCCACGACGCGCTCCTCGCCGCGCAGAACGTCGTCGTAGCGGCGGAGTCGATGGGCCTGGGGACCTGCTACCTCGGCTCGATCCTCGCCGATCCGCGCCGCGTCATCGACGCCCTCGCCCTCCCCGAACTCACCTTCCCGATCGTCGGGCTCCTCATCGGACATCCCGCGCAGTCGCCCCAGTACAAGCCGCGTCTTCCGCTCGCCGCCACCGTCGCAGAGAACGCCTACCCGCGCGTCGACTCCTACGCCGAACTCCTCGCCGACTACGACCGGATCGTCACCGAGTACTACGACCTGCGCGACGCCTCGAGGCGCATCGAGTCCTTCACGAACCTCGTCCGCACGAAGATCGGCATCGGGGGCGCCCACGTCTCCCCGATCCTCGAGGTCCTCCACGAACAGGGGCTGGCGCTCTCCTGAGGGCGGCCCGGCCTCGTCCCCCTACGATGGGGGCATGCCCCAGGCCCTCGGCTTCCCCGTCTACGTCTTCATCGAACGGCACAGTGCCAACGCGGCCGTCCTCCACCCCTTCCCCGAGCACGAGATCGGGGCGGTCCGCGACGCCCTCGCGGACGCCGGCTTCGAGATCGCCGTCCTCGGGAAGGGCGAGCCGCCGGTCGGCGAGGGGATCTACTTCGAGGACGAGCCCTTCGGCGACGAGGTCCTCGGGCGCCTCGCCGACGCGCTCACCCTCCGGGGGATCGGCGCCTACGCGTACGCCCTTCTCGAGGACTCCCTCGGCCCCGACTCCGGGTCGATCGCCCTCTTCTCCCGCGTCGGCTCCGCATTCCCGAGGGCGGGGCGGCGCATCGTCCTCACCCACATGCACGTCGGCGTCGTCGCCGGCGCGCGCGTCGCGACGACGTGGATCTTCGGGTCGCCCGACGACCTCGCCGAGGCGGACATCCTCCTCGGCTCGCGCTTCACGACCGAGCCCGTCAACGACCTCGACGGAATGGCCGCGATCGAGATCCGCCACGAGGACGTCGGCGGCGCACTGCCCGGGCCCGCCGAGCTCATGGACGCGATCTTCACGATCCTCGGCGCCTCCGGATTCGAGGGCCCCGCGTTCTGCTTCGACACGAGCGCGCAGTAGCCGCCGGGCCCGCGAGGCGCCCCGAGATCGTGGGGGCGGCCGCGCCCGCGACTAGCGGATCGCCTCCATCACCCGCACGCCGTCGAGAACCGGCAGGTACGGGAGCGGATCGACACCGATCTCGAGGACGTAGTCAGTGAGCTGGTCGCGGACGACCCTGCGCAGGTCGTCCGGATCCCAGGGCTTCGCGATGTAGTGGTCGAGGCCCGCCTCGTTGAGCGCGCGGATCGTGTCGTCCTGACCCGCCTGACCCGTGACGAGGACCGTCCTCGTCGACGAGAAGCGCGGATCCTTGACGAGCTCGACGAGGAAGTCGACGCCCGAGCGGCCGGGGAGCCGGTGGTCGGAGAGGACGAGGGCGAGCTCGTCGCCGTCGGCCGCGATCTCCTCGACCGCGCTCCACGCGTCGTCGGCGTCGTCGGCGACCTCGAGGCGGATCTTCGAGCAGAAGTCGTCGAGGTCCCGCTCAAGGGCCTCGCGGACGTCGGCCTCGTCCTCGAGGGACAGGATCGTCAGCGTCATCGTTTCTCCTTCGGTTCGGGTGCTGCATCGGTGAGCGCGGGGAGGCGGACGGTCATCGTCGTCGCGCCGGGCGCGGAGTCGACGCGCATCTCGCCCCCGTGATCGGCGACGATCGACCGGACGATCGACATGCCCATCCCGAGGCCGAAGCGCACGCGCCCCGCCTTCGTCGTGAAGTGCGGTTCGAAGATCCTCTCGACGAGGTCGGCGGGGATCCCCGGGCCGTTGTCGCGGATCGCGACCACGACCTCGTCGCCCTCGGCGCGGACCTCGAGAACGATCCGGGCGGGCGCGTCCCCGCGAGCGGGCTCGCACTCCTGCCCGTTGCGGCGCCGTTCCTCGACGTCCTCGCGCTCGTCCTCGATCGCCTCGGCGGCGTTGACCAGAAGGTTCGTCCACACCTGTTGGAGCTTGGCGGCGTGCCCGCGGACGGTCGGGACTTCGGACTCGTCGCGGACGATCTCGATCCCGCGCATCCGGTAGCCGGTGAGGCGCAGGACGTCGTCGATGCCGGCGCGCACGTCGACGGCCTGGAGTTCGGCGGCGTCAGGGCGCGCGTAGCCCTTGAGCGAGCGCGTGAGGTCGACGACGCGCTCGGCGGCCGCGAGGACGGAGCGGAGCGACGACCCGATCCGCGCGCCCGACTCGATGCCCTCGACTTCGGACTCGTCGGCATCGCGCAGGCCCGCCGCCCTCGCCGGATCCGTCACTCCCGCGAGGACGAGCCGACGGGCGAACCTGCGGTCGCCGCCGACGGCGGGGAGGAGCTCCTTCGCGAGCTCGCGCTCCTGCGCGGTCGACCGGGGCGGCGCCTCGAGGGCGTCGTGCATCGCGGCGCGGGCGGCGGCAAGACGGTCCGACTGGGCGAGCACCCGGTCGACGTCCTCGCCGAGGTGCTCGGCCGCGCGGGCGAGGGCTGTGACGGGGTTGTTGAGCTCGTGGGCGATCCCGGCGGAGAGTTCGCCGAGCATCGCGAAGCGCGCCTTCTCGACGAGCTCCGCGCGGGTCCTCCGCAGGTCCTCGAGCGCGACCTCGAGCGCCTCGCGCTGGACCTCAAGGTCGGCGGCGAGCATCGCGTTCTCGAGGTGGAGGTCTTCGGCGCGCATGAGCCTGCGGGTGAGCGACTGGATCGCGAGGGCCGCGAGCGGGGCAGCGAGCCCCCTCTCCTCGAGGAGGGCGATCTCGAGCTGCTCGTGGGTGAGGCGGACGACCCTCGCGGTCGAGGTCGTCACCGCGGTGAAGAACGCGTTCTCCCCACGCGCGAGGGAGACGAGGCCGATGAGCGGCCCAGAGGTCGCGTGGTGCGCGAGGACCTCGCCGCGCGCGGAGTCGCGGTGGAGCGACACGTCGCCGGCGAGGACGAGGTGAACCGCGCCGACGGGCCTGCCCTGCACGGCGAGGTCCGTGCCCGCGGGGATGACGATTCGCGGCCTGCGCCCGAGGACCCGTTCGACCCCCTCGAGCAGACGGCGGACGACCTCGTTCTCGGAGAGGTCGAGTCCCTCGAGGAGCGGTCCGCGCACCGCGATCGCGGGGGCCTCCCCGATGAGCCCGCGGATCTCAGCATCGCTGCGACCGTCCTCCTCGAGGTGGCGGACCATCGTCGAGTACGCCTGTCCCGCGAGGAGCGGCACCGACCACGGGACGGTGAGGACCGAGGAGAGGCGACCCGACGAGGTCGCGCGGGCGAGGTCGGAGTGCGTCGACTCGTCGGTGATGACGAGCCAACGGGTCGGCTCGAGGATCGGCCGGTCCTCGGTGAGCGCGAGGGCGGCGTCGATGTCGGGGACCTCCGAGGTGATGATCCCGAGGACGACGTGGTCGGCCGGCCCCAGACTCGAGTCGTAGAGGGCGATGTCGTCGGCCCCGTCGATCCGATCGAGGCAGAGATTGGGGAAGGCGCCCGCCATGTCCTCGGTGAGGGAGCGCGCGAAACCCCGCGAGTCGTCTCCGATGACGAGGACGTGGACGTGCGCGCCGACGCGGTGCCCGCCGTCGCGCACATTCGTCCGCTCCCAGGCGCCCCTCGCGGGCTCGAAGCCGGGGGGCGCGACGCTACGGGGGCCCTCCATCTCAGAACACCCCGAGCGGGCCCCAGGTGAGCGGCGCGACGAAGGCGAGGAGGAGGACGCCGGTGACGCCGACGACCGCGCCGACGATCGCCATCTCCTTCGTCGGAGTCGTCCCCGTCGAGTAGGCGATCGCGTTCGGCGGCGTCGAAATCGGGAGGCACATGCCGAGCGAGCAGCCGAGCGCGAGGACGATCGCGATCTCCGCGGCGGGCGTCGAGATCGTCATCGCGAGGCCCATGCCCATGGGGATGAGGAGGTTCGCGGACGCCGAGTGGGAGATGACGTTCGAGGTCACCCATCCGACGAGGGCGAGAACGAGGATGAGGAGGAGCGTCGGGATCGCGCCCCACTGGATCGACCCGAGGAGCCAGGCGTCGAGCCCGGTCTCGCCGACGCCCGAGCCGAGGGCGATGCCGCCGGCGACGAGCCAGAGGACCGGCCAGTCGAGGGCGCGCAGGTCGTCGCCGCCCATCACCTTCGTCACCATGAGGGCGACGACGGGAAGGAAGCCGACGACGTTCGAGGAGATGCCGTGGAGGGACTCCGTCATCCACAGGAGGATCGTGAGGACGGAGACGACGTAGAAGATCTTCGCGTTGCGCGAGGTGTCGAACGTCGCGGAGGTGTCGATGTCGAACTTCGCGTCCTTGGGGACGTAGCGCCAAGAGATGAAGATCCAGGAGACCGCGAGGACGATGAGCATGAGCGGGACGGCGGCGAGCATCCAGTCGAGGAAGGTCACGGAGATCCCGGCGGTCTGGAGGGCGCCGAGCGCGATGGCGTTCGGCGGGGTGCCGACGGGCGTGCCCATGCCGCCGACGTTCGCGGCGACGGGGATCGACAGGGCGATGCCGGTGCGGGCCCGCCCCTCGGGCAGGGCCATGATCACCGGCATCATCACCGCGAACATCGTCGCCGTCGTCGCCGTGTTCGACATGAACATGCTCATGAGGGCGGTGATGAGCATGACGCCCATGACCGTGAGGCGCGGCTTGCCGAGGAAGGGCTTGAGAAGGACGGCGGAGAGCGCCCGGTCGACCTTGTACTTCGCGGCGCCGTCGGCGAGCATGAATCCGCCGAGGAAGAGGATGATCACCGGATTCGCGAGCGCCCCGAAGAACACCGTGTACTTCGGCGCCTCCTCGGCGACCGGGATCACCGCGTGGTCGGAGATGAAGAGGACCTCGAGGAAGATGACGAGCGCCGCCGTCGCCGACAGGGGGATCGCCTCCGTCACCCACAGGAGGATCGCGGCGAGGAAGATGCCGAACATCCTCGACCCCTCGACCTCGAGTCCGGGGAGCCGGATGAAGAGGAATGCGACGATGGCGACGACCGCGCCGATCTGTCCGAAGAGCTTGACGGGGCTCGGGCCCCTGCGCTCCTTCTTCTGGCGGGTCGTCATATTCTGCGCGGAGCGCGGGTTCACCTGCAGCGGCGAGTGATGGGAGCGGACCATTGATCGAGACCTCGTTGTCTTCCAGCCGACGGTGCTGCCAGCCTATGCCGCGCATCACACGGACCGGGCGGGAATGACGAGGCCGGGGCCGCTCCCGGAGGCGCGGAGCTCGGGGGCCGGGACCTTTCGAAGTGCCGAAGGTCCCAGGCGGGGGGCACACTGGGGACCATGACGCGCCGACGGAGACCGCTCGCGCCCGTCGAGATCGCGACGGCCGGCATCCTTGCCGGCCTCGCCGTCGCGCTCGGGCTGCTCGCCTCCGTCATGCCCGTTCTCAACATCGTCTTCCAGGTCGGCGCCGCCGTCCCCATCGCGATGGTCGCCTCCCGCTTCCGGGCGCGCGCCGGCCTCGGCGCCGCGGCCGTCACGATCCTTATGTCCGCGGCGATTGGCGGGCTGCCGACCGCGTGGACCGTCGCGCAGACCGTCCTCGTCGGCCTCGTCGTCGGAGCGCTGCGCCGCCGCGGGGCCCGCCTCCCCGGGGTCCTCGCCGCCGGCGTCGGCGTCGGACTCCTCGGGGCGGGGCTCTCGTGGGCGCTCCTCGCGCTCCTCCCCGTGCTCCTCATCTCCGACGAGTCGACGGCGATGATCGACCCCGAGGGGCGCCGGGAGCTCCTCGAAGTCCTCGCCTCCCTCCCCTCGCGCGGCACCGCGGTCGTCCACATCACCCACGACGCCTCCGAGGCGGAGGGCGCCGACCGGCTCGTCCGAGTCGACGCCGGGCGCGTCGTATTCGACGGCTCGCCGGACGACGCCACGGCGCGGACGCCCGCCGTCACCGGGGGGCCGGACGAGCGCGGCGCGTCCCGACCGCGCGGCGTCGGCGCTTCCGCGGGCGCCTCCCCCGACTCGACGGATTCCTCCCGGGCGGGCGATCCCGTGCGCTCGGCGCTCCCCCACTCCCCCTCGTCGGACGCGCGGCCCCGACCTCGTGACGGCGCGATGCACGGGCAGGCCGAGGAGCGCGTCGACCCCGCAGTCCATCGCCCCGCCTCCTCCGATCCGGTCGCACGCCCCGCGCCCTGGACGCCCACCGCGAGCGCGCCCGCGTGGAACGGGCCCGTCGAGCACCTGTGGGCCGATCGCGTCGGACACGCCTACGACGCGGGCACGCCCTGGGAGCACGAGGTCCTCTCCGATGCCTCGCTCATCGTCTCGCCCGGGTCGGCGCTCCTCATTACGGGGGCGAACGGGTCGGGCAAGTCGACGCTCGCCCGCATCCTCACCGGGCTCATGACCCCCAGTCGCGGCCGCTGCACGCTCGGAGGGCGCGACATGCGCTTCCGCGTCGGCGACGTCGCCCTCTCCCGCCAATTCGCGAGACTTCAGCTCCAGCGGCCCACCGTCGGCCTCGACATCCTCTCGGCGGCCGGGTACGGGCCCTCGGTGGGCACCGGCCGCGGCCGCAAGGGCCGCGGCCTCGAACCCGGAGCCGCGCAGGCCCTCATCGAGCGAGCGCTCGCCGAGGTCGGGCTCGACGCCTCCCTCTCTCGCCGGGGCGTCGACGAACTCTCCGGCGGCCAGATGCGGCGCGTCGCCCTCGCCGGCCTCCTCGCGTCCGATCCGGTCGCCCTCGTCCTCGACGAGCCGATGGCCGGACTCGACGCCGAGTCGCGGGCCATCCTCGTCGACGTCCTCGCCGCGCGGAAGCGCGCCGGCATCGGCCTCGTCGTCATCTCCCACGACGTCGCCGACCTCGGGCCGCTGTGCGACGAGCGGCTCGCCCTCGCCGACGGGGTCCTCTCATGAGCGCGCGCGGATCCCGATCGCGCCGCTCGATCGGATTCTCCCTCCCGCGGCCCCTCCCCTGGTCGTCAGTGCTCTCGCGCGTCGCGCCCGAGGTCCTCATCGTCGTGTGGACGGTCCTCACGACGCTGCTCCTCGTGTGGCCGTCGTGGTGGACGCTCGGCGTCCTCGGCCTCGTCCTCGCCGGAGCGTCCCTCCTCGCGAAGGTCCCCCCGAGCGCGATCCCCATCCCGGCGCCGTGGTTCTGGGGAGGCGTCGTCGGCGGACTCATCGGCGCCTCGCTCGGCGGAGGATTCTGGTACTTCGTCCGGCTCATGGCCCTCACGACCGTCGTCCTCTGGGGAACGGCGCTCCTCCTGTGGACCTCGTCGACCGCGCGCCTCGCGGGCGCCCTGCGCTCCCTCCTGCGCCCCCTGCGCCGCGTCGGGCTGCCCGTCGACGAGTGGGCGCGGATCATGGGGCTCGCCCTGCGCGCCCTCCCCGTCCTCGGCGACCAGGCGCAGGCCGTCGTCGACACCGCGAAGCTCCGGATGGGCGACGAATGGACGAGGGCGACGCCCGGCACCCTGCTCCGCCTCGCCGTCGACGTCACCACCGCATGCCTCTCCGCCGCCTCGCGGGCCGCCCGCGACACGGGTCGGGCGATGTCGATGCGCGGCGGCCTCGAGCCCCTCGAGGACTCACGGCCGCGCCTCGCCGGCCGGGACCTCGTCGCCGCCCTCGTCGGGATCCTCGCCGCAGGCGCGATCGTCGCGGCGCACGTCCTCCTCTAGGACCGCCGGGCGGGGCTCGGCACTCCTCGATCGCGGTGACGCCGCCGGGCGCCCGCGCGCCTCCGGCCTGTGAGATCGCACGCCCGTCGGCTTCTTCCCCGGGATTCCGCTGAATCGCGCGGATCGCCGATCGGCCCTCATTTGACGCGGCCCGCCGGTCCCCGTAGCCTTTCCACGCACGCGCGAGTGGCGGAATAGGCAGACGCGCACGGTTCAGGTCCGTGTCCCAGTGATGGGGTAGGGGTTCAACTCCCCTCTCGCGCACCAGGTTTTCCCGCAGAATTCTGCGGAAAAGTCGGGGTGCCAAAAGCGCCAAGACTACAGCAAGACTACAGATGGCCAGTGCAAGGGGTCGTCTTGACGGATTGTTGACGGTCTTGGATGGCCTTTGCGAGGCGGTTCACCATGCCCACTCCGTCACCCGTACGCACGAAGGGCGGCGCCGTTCTCTTCCGGGTCCAGTACAGGCTCACCCCCGGTGGCACGCCGACCTCGGACCGTTTCGACACCTACAGGGAGGCGCTCGCCTTCTGCGCCCTCATCGACCGCGTCGGCCCACTCGCGGCGCGCCAGATCCGCGAGGCAACGACGCTCGCGGGCGACGAGGGAGTCCTCACCTGCCGCGACGCCTTCACCCAGTTCGTCGACCACGTCTCCTCCTACGCCGAGGAGGGCACGGTCGCCAAGTACGAGACGACCTGGGCCCTGCACATCGGCCCGACCTTCGACGACTGGCCGATCGGGCAGGTCGGACGGCCGCAGGTCGAGAAGTGGATCGCGTCACTGCGCAAGAAGGAGACCCTCCCCTCCATCCGGCGCCGAAAGCGCGACAAGACCGTCGAGCCGGACTACCTGTCGACGAAGACGATCGCGAACATCCAGGGGCTCTTCTCCTCGGTCCTCTCCCTCCAGGTCGACTCCGGCGCCCTCGCGCGCAATCCGGCCAAGGGCGTCCGCCTGCCGGCCGCTCACCAGAAGCGCAGCCCCGTCTTCCTCACGACGAGGCAGCGCCTCGACCTCCTCAGCGCGACACCAGCCCGGTGGCAAACACTCGTCGCCTTCCTCCTCGCCACGGGCCTGCGCTGGGGCGAAGCGACGGCCCTGTACGCCTCCGACTTCGACTTCGACTCGACACCGCCCACAGTCCGCGTCGAGCGCGCCTGGAAGCGCGGCAAGACCGGCCATCACATCGGACCACCGAAGTCGAAGAAGTCGAAGCGCACGGTCTCACTCCCCCGCTCACTCGTCGACGAGCTCGAGGCGCTCGCGGCCTCGGCGGGCAAGGGGCTCGTCTTCCAGGGGCCGAACGGGGGCAGGCTGCGGCCGGAGTGGTTCTCCGAGAACGTGTGGGCGAAGGCGATCGCGAAGGCGAAGCTCGATCCGCGCCCGAGGATTCACGATCTACGGCACACGCACGCGTCGATGCTCCTGGGTGCCGGGGTCCCGATTCACATCGTCCAGTACAGGATGGGCCACGAGTCGATAGAGACGACCGTCAACGTGTACGGGCACCTCGTCCCCGACGCCGGCAGAATCGCGGCCGACGCGACGGAGATGGCGATGGCGACCGCGCTCCCCCAGTTGCTGCCGGCGGCAGGCTAAGCGTCGCGCGCGTCCCTTCTGGCGAGCGCCGCGTTGATCTCCGTGCGCTCGTCCTCGGTGAGGTGCGTGAGCCTGTCGTCGAGGGTGGCCTCATCGACCCAGAGTTCGTCGGCGAGCTCTTGGGGGCCGCGGGCCCAGAGGCACGCGCGGACGAGGTCGTCGAAGGGGATGAGCCGGCGGGCTGCTTCGACGCGGACCTCGAGTTCGACGGCCGGAGGCTGGCAGCCGGCGTGTCCGCGTTCCACGTGGATGAGCTCGTGGGTGAGCGTGCATCGCCGTTCCGCTTGGAGCTGACGTGGGGTCATCCATATGCGGGTTCCATCAGTGGCGCCCAGGACGTTGCGCGGGAGGTTCTCGGTCCAGATGAGGGCGAGGTCGAGGCGCTCGCGGAGGGCCTTCCAGGGGTGCCACATGCGCGCGAGGATACGCGGGGGCATGGGCATGTGGGGGAACTGCGAGTGCGCAGGAGCTGCCAGGACAGCTTGACGCACTCGCTTGTCGGTCAATAGCATGCGTTGCGGGTAGCAGTTCCTTTGCGGACCACGCGCCAACTCCGGAGGGCAGCCTTGGGCTGCCCTCCGCGCATATCTGGGGGAGGTCACGTGATTGTCGCGTATCTGGATGAGTTCGGGCACGTAGGCCCGTACATCAGCACGGCGCACAAGAAATTCAAGGATCACCCCCTGTTCGGGTATGCGGGGATCGTGTTGCCAGAGGCCGCGATTCGCCCTTTCGGTGCGAAGTTCGAGCAGGTTAAGGCTCGACAGTTCAGGTCGGAGATCGTCAAGACCGGGAAGCATCCTCGACGCTGGGAGAAGAAGGGCGCTGAGATGTTCACGACCGGCGCCTACAGCAAGTATCCGGAGAGGGTCGATTTCATCTCCGATCTCGCGGACTACATGACAAGGCTCGGCGGGAAGATTTTCTTCTACGGCGAAGAGAAACCAGTCGGCACGGAGAAGGAGACAGGGCAGAGTGCGGCTGATCGAACGCGAGCGATCCTGACTGAGTCGGTTCGCCGCTTGTGCCGATATGCGGATCTTCGCGGAGAGAATCTCACGATCTTCCTCGACAAAGGAGGACCCATGCCCCGCGAGGAGGCGATCACGAGTCTCGCGCAATTCATCTACGCCTCCCCCGACCCGTCGATGAAGCGAATCGTCGAGGTGCCGATGGAATTGGAGAGCCACAGGTACGGGGCAGTGCAGTTCGCGGATTGGATGTGCGCGATCGCTTCGCGCGCCACTCACTTCCACTTCTCTGATTCTGACGAATTCTCATGGGCCCCCAGCGTCTTCGGGGCGGTGTTTAACGAGCGAACGCTTGATGAGTCGAGGATCTGGCTCCCCTCGCAGGAAAGGCCTGTCAGCGCCAAGGCGATCAAGCACACGCGCAAATGGAGCACGTCAGAACGCGCTTCCGCTATCCATCACGGGGCACACATGACCCAGAGCATTCGCGACGCCATGATCACTTCATCACGCTGATCGGTCGGATTCTTTCGAGCTAAACCCAGTCGGCGCGGCGCCCGGGCGTGATTTCTTGAGTTCCGGGCACAGTGATAGTGGGGCCGTAGATGATGGTTTCGGATCCGACATGATTGTTCTGGGCGGTGTGGGCGATGCTGAATCGGGCGCAGCGCTCAGCACCGTAGAGGTCTTCCCAGATGACGCGTTCGTCGTCGTAGGTCAGGATCCAGGGATAGAGGGCGTTCAGGAGTTTGTCTGCGAGGGCTCGGTGGTCGTCAGCGCTGAATGCGTGGAGGTAGAGCTTGTTGCCCTGGACGACGTACGGTGGGTCGGCGTAGACGAGGACATCGTCTTCGAAGTGCTCGATAGTCTTGAGAAAGTCGAGGGCGTCGAGTTCGGTGACGGTGATTCGGTCGGCGAGCTCTGCGATTCGGCGGACTCGTGAGATGAGGCCGTCCTTGTTGTATCGCGCGTCGATGAGCCATTTCCCGGTCTGGGCGAGGCCTCCGATGGGGCGGGCGGTCAGGATTCCGGAGCGATTGGTGCGGTTGAGGAAGAAGGTGGCGAAGCCGAACGAAAAGTCGTCGTCGCTGGGCCCACTCTCGAAGATCTCACGCTGCGCGTGCCACTCCTCGATCGTGACGGCGGTCGATCTGATACGGTCGATGAATTCTTCGGGCTGTGTAGTGACGCTTCGCCAGAAGGCTGCGATGCCGGGGTGAATGTCGTTGATGTGGATGTGGGAGACGCGCCCTTCATCGAGGAGGCGTAGGGCCGCGCCAGCACCCCCGGCGAAAGGCTCCGCGTACCGAGTAGGGACGGGCTCCTGGATGGAAAGGAGCCGCGCGAAGAAGGGCGCGAGGCGCACTTTGCCCCCGGGGTAGCGAAGCGGCGATAGGTTCCTCATAGGGTCTGAGTATTGCGCAGATATTCGCTCATGGCCACCAGCAGTGCTGAGAGCTGTTGTGATTCGCGAAGAACTTCACCCGCTGTGACGACGCGCGTGCTGGAGTGAACGAAGTCGTGGAGCCTATCAGCGGCATACCCACGGTCTGCACCATTGCGCCTGTAATCCCGGTAGATGGGGACAAGAGGGTTACCTCGAGCATTCCCTCCCTTTACAGCCTCCGGATCGATCGTTTGAATAACCTTGATGACAGCATCTGCGAAGACCCGCGGACGGCCGATCGAGGTTTGTTTGCAGAATTCATCGACGCACAGTTCAAGGATTACTCGTAGTGCAATGCCGCAGAGGTCCGGTGAGGCCGCTACCCGAAGTCGCTGAGCTTGGATGTGAATATTGTTAATTCGTTGACCGAAGACGGACAGGTCTAAGCCTTCGAGAATCGCAGTCGGCGTTTGGGGGGCGCTACCCGCATTTGCTTGGTTTTGAGTTTTTTCATCGGAAGATATGGACGGTGAAGCGGAGCGAGGATCAACCTCTTCCTTGGCTGCGGGGGCAGAAGAGGTCTTCTCGTCGGGATGGGCAGCCACAGGCTCAGGCTCTGGCTGGGCTTTCTCTTCTTCGGATGGTAGGAGATCCGGGTGGGTTTCGTATACGTAGGTGAGCACGTTCTCCTGGCGGGCTCGTGACCACGGTTGATCGTTGGGCATCTTGCCGGTCAGATCGACAAAGAGTCTCTTAAGGAAGGGGCGCAGTTGTGCGGCGCTGTACTCGACCCTCAGTTTCCCCTCGGCCCATCGAAGCCCAAGACGGTCTCGGATTACTTTCATGAGAAAGCGTTTGAGTGTCGTCAAGTAGCCTTGTTCGATCGTCTCGACAAGCTTGAGCATCTCTTCATCGTCAGCGAATTCGGCTCGACACCAGGCGATGAGCTCAGTGTGAATTGCCCGAGATTTTCCTTGCCGCTCTTGGAATCTCGCGATGTCAGCACTTCGCCAGGGCTTCAATCCGGCGCCTTTGTTCTCGCCGGTGTGGCGCAGGACCAGATATGAGTCATATTCGGATCGCGAATCGAAGCGCACGACCCTCACCGACTGGGAGATCGAGCCCTCCATCGCTATTTTCGAGAACCTACGCTTGATCCTCTCGTTAGGAGCAAGATTGGGCTGCAGGAGAAGTTTGAGAGCCGCAATTCTACGGTTGCCTTCGATAACGACGAGCTCACTGCCTTCTTCTACAACAACAGGAAGCTGAGACGGGTCTAGACCCCCGAGTTTAACTATGGAAGAAGCCAATTCGACAATTTCTCGGATTCTCGCGTCGGTGGAGAGAAGCTCAGCGAAGATTCTCTCCTGTGACGCAATCTCTCCTCCGAGGCGAGGGTTCTGGGAGTCTAGACGCAAGGACGAAACCTTCACCGTACGAGTAGTGCTGCTCATCGGTCACTCCTGAGGGCGTCAATTTTGGTCACGGGCAACTACCCAGTTCGCGAAGGACTCGGCGTCTTCGAAGGTCGAGAAGGCCCAGACGAAGGCTTTGCCGTTCCACCACCTGACGACGACGGGGACTTGGGCGCCGCGGTGGTGGCTGGCGCGGAGTTGGGCGTGCGCGCGGTCCTTCCACTCGAGGGAGAAGTAGGCGACCGGCCGGCCCATGACGTGGGCCTGGATGGCCTTCGAGTCGTAGGTGTTCTTCGGCTCGGGGATGATGTCGGCCCAGGCGACGAGCGCTCCGGATCCGCCGAGGGGCCCGGGCTTGAAGTTCGTCGCAGTCGCGGCGAGCTTCTCGATGGCGGGGAGATGTCGGTCCATGACGTAGAGGGAGATGCGGCCGCGTTCGCCGTACTGGGCGATGAGGCGCTGGAGCTCCGGGGCGCCGCGTCCGGGTGCTGTCGATCGGAGGGCCTTTGGGATGACGACGATCTTCTGCGCCTTCAACGATCGGCCCCACTTGATGAGCCAGAAGGCGACTGCTGCCCAGACGATCAGCGTGACGATCGTCGATCCGATGGAGTCGTGCTTGACGATGGACTGGATGAGGCCGAATGGCCACAGGACGGCGAGGAACCAGCCGAGGCCGGTTCGGTAGGTGCCCTTGTAGCGCGAGCCCTTGGGCGCTTTGGCGAGAGGAGCGAGTTCCGACGGTGGACGGGGCGAGCTTTCGTCTGTTGTCGGCGTTGACATGTCGGTGTCCTATCTCGACGGGGTGTGTCTGGGGTCTGGGTTCAGTCCTGCGGTTCTTCGCCGGCATCGTCGCCGGCGCGTGAGGCGTCCCAGCCGGGTCGCCGAGGCACGGTGCGTGCGGCGAGCCGTTCGAAGTCGGGGGCGTCGTCGCTGGCGCCGTCGACAAGCTCGAGCGGGCGAGCGGGCCGGGCGGCGAGGATCTCCCGCTTCCTCTTGAGCGCCGCGGCGCGAGCCACGGACTCGATCTCGGAGATCTCGTCCTCGTCAAGCACGTCGGCCGACTCTCCGATGAGCAGCTCGGCGAGCACGCCGGCGGACCCTTCGTCGACGAGGACGGAGCCGGGCGCCGCACCAGAGGGGGCAAGAGGGGTCGGTTCCCCGCCGTCGAGGATCGCCTGCGACGAACCTTGCTCCCACTCGAGGGCACTATCGAGAGCGGCTAGCGTCGCCGGACGGAACGAATCCTTATGCCCGTTCTCGATGATGCTCGCCGTCTTCGTCGTGAAGCCGCCGGCGATCGCGAGCTCCTTGACCGTCGTCATGCCGAGCTCGAGGCGACGAGCACGAACACGCTGCGCAAGCACTTCGGCGTTACTCATATGGAAAGAGTGGACGTTACTCGTCGGTAACGTCAAGCAAGAACAACAGGGAGCGAACGCGCGATTTCACGGAGAAACCGAGATGTAAGTACACGCATGTGGTTACAGCGGCACCTGCGCAGTCGCACCACGGAACGATTGGTTATGTGATAGCGCTTGACTCGGTTACGGTCAGTCACTATCGTTACCGCCATGAGCGTCACCGAACAGGAACGAAAGCGAATCGGCGAGACCATTCGCACGCTTCGCGAAGCGCGCGGACTCTCTCAGGAACAGCTCGCGCACGCCATCTTCATCTCACGCCCGTACATCTCCATGATCGAGTCGGGCGCTAAGCAGATCACGCCCATCCTCGTCGCCAAGATCGCCGACGCGCTCGCGGTCCCCCAGATCGCCATCGTCCGCGACGGCTACTTCAACCGCGACGAAGCCGAAGCACTCGCCGAATCCCGCAAGCTCGAACGACGCATCGAAAAGCTCCAGGAGACGGCGAAGGCGCTCGCGGCTGACGTGGCCGGGATTGAGAAGAACCTCGCGGATCTTCTCGCTCGGGCAAAGGCGGTGGCGTGATGAAGTCCCGAAAGGTTGTGCAGTTACGCGCTGGTGCTGAGGCTGCCAAGGCGTTGGCGTTGTCCAAGGAGATTGGCGTCTGGCAGGCGGAGATTGTTCGGCGTGTGCGCTCGTTCTGGCTGTCCGTGGACGGCCTGGACGCCTCGGCCGCTGATGTTAAGCGTGAGCTTGAGGCTGTCGTGGAGGTGACACGTTCTCTGAGGACGTTGACGTTCCAGTTGGACGCGGCTCTGTCAGAGGGTTTCTGTCTCTTCCTCAAGGGTGATGACACCGTCGATCATGCGAACGATGGGCAGGATCTCATGCTTCCGGCAGTCGGTGAGGAACTCGTGGATCTCGTCGTAGAGCGATCCGGACAGGCGGGGGATCTTCGGGTAGGGGGTGTCGCCGTAGATGGCGATCGTGACGGTCGAGTCGTGCTCGATCCATTCGCGGTTGTTTCCGTCGTCGTACCAGCATCCGAAGCCGTCGGCGATCATGCGGGGAATGGCGGGGAGGATCCTGAGGGCTTGGACGCTGGCCTTCATGCGGACGCCGTCGATATCGATCTCAACGCCGTCGAGGACTTCGTAGAGGTCCATGAGTCTTCCTCCTCGGTAGAGCGGGGGTGTTGTGGTGACGGCCACTCTACCGAGGGGGATACCTACGCGGGCGAGCCTGTGGATAGCCCGTTTGCGGACGATGTTGAAGCGTCCTTGTGGGAGCGGATCAGCTGTGCGGAGGATGCGCGAATCCGTGCGGAGCGGGAGCTTGACGAGCGTGAGGAACGGCGGGGCCGGGCGTACGAGACGGTGAACTGGGCGCTCGAGCATGACGTGCCGCGCGAGGTGATCGAGCGCCTGGAGGAGACGGCTCGTCTGTGTGATGCGCAGGCGGATCGAGCTCTCGGCGAGTACGAGGCGTGCATGAGCGAGGAGAACGAGGCTCACCGTGCGCTGATCGACCTGGAAGAGGCCGGCTCTTCCGAGGGAGTTGGTCTCTGATGGAGGAGGCGGCTCAGAACTCAGGGTGTGGCGGGAGTGGGACGACGAGCGGCGTGTCTTCTCCGACGACGTCGAGGACGAGCTCGTCGGGGATGGGCTTGCCCCAGGCGCCGAACGCGTACGCGCGGATGGATCGTCCCGGGTCGAGGGTGAATCGGTCGTCGAGGTCGAGCCGCACGAAGTCACGGCGGTTGCGGACGTATTCGATGGCGAGCGGGGTCGTTTGGATGTTCCGGATTGTGAAGGCGTTCTTCGAGGCCCAGGTGATTTCGACGCGGGGTCGGACGCTTGCCGAGTTGTGGTTCGTCTGTTCGTGGGGCTTGTGCGCGGGGGCGACGTTGAAAGTCGTCTCGGACTGGCTCGTATTCGGGGTCTCTGTTGGCGGCTTCGTGGTCTCTGGCGCGCTTCTCGGGTTGGGCCGCAGCCATGTGAAGACCGCCCAGAAGGAGGACCCGATGAGGGTCAGCGCTGCGAGGACGAATAGGCCCTGTTCTCCTGCGGTCATTGATTCGAACCAGTTGATGACGGCCATGTCTTCCCCCTCGGTGGGTGTCGGCGGTGCTTCCAGCGCGCCGTTGTTCTCCACGTCCGAGCCTACCGAGGGGGTTGTTCTCCGATGAACGGCGTGATCGAGAGGGTGTTGACCTCGAAGGAGGTCGCGGAGCTTGAACGGATTTCGACGCATGCGGTGACGGCGGCGTGCGCGGCCGGCGAGTTCGAGGGCGCGTATCGGGTTGGGGCTCGAGGGCAGTGGCGGATTCCGGAGTCGGCGGTGGTTGAGAGGCGCCGGCGGTTGATGGCGCGGGCCGAGGAGGAGTTGGCGCGGTCTGAGGCGTCGCGGTTGAGGCTGGAGGACTTCGGGGTGTTCACGGGGGCTGTTGCTCCCTTGTCGCCGAGGTCGAGGAAGCGCCGCCGGCTCGGCGCGTGATCTGTGTTCGCGTGCGGCCCCTGTATGGGAGGCACCCCGGGGCCGCGGGCGGGTGGAAAGGGAAATGCCCCTCGGCACCTTGCACGTACCGAGAGGCGAGCGAGTCAGGAAAGGGAGTCCGAACTCATGAAAGAGCTTAGCAAGACGCTCGCGTGGCGGTTGTCGATGCCGTTCGATCCGCCGGGTGGGCAGAAGGAGCGGGTCGTGAAGCGGCTCGACGCGGGGCGGATTCGCGCGAAGGCGCGGGCGGCTTCTGCGGGTAAGCGGAGGGGGTCGAAGTGAACGCGCGTGTGAAGACGGCGTCCGTTCTGCTGGGGGCGGCGATGTTCCTCGCTTTGGCGATGCGGGCTCCGGATAACCCGTTGGGGTGGTCGGAGTGGGTGTGCGTGCCGGCCCTCGTTCTCGCGGCGGTGGCGGCGCGGATGCTCGTCGTCGAGATCCGTGATCCGTGGGATGGGCGGTGATCGGCGTGGGGCCGTGGAGCGTGTTCGTGCAGCTTCTGGTCGCGGTCGTTGTGCCGTGCGTGGTCGGTGTGGCGGTCGTCGTGTGGGACGGGAGCCGGCGATGAGCGTCGAGTGGGTGGATGAGGCTCGGTGCCGTCTTGCGGGTGTGGATCCGGAGTGGTTCTACTCGGAGCGGCCGGCAGACGTGGCCGCCGCGTTGGCGACGTGCCGGAGCTGTCCTGTGGTCGCCGAGTGCATGCAGTGGATTCTGTCGGTGGATGCTCGTAGGGGCGTGACGGAGATCTGGGGCGTGTGCGGTGGGCTGACGCGGGGCCAGCGCCGCGAGGTGCAGGCGAGCGCCGAAGCGAAGGAGAAGGTGCCGGTCGAGCTGGCTGCGGAGTATCCGGATCTTCCGGTGTGCTCGGGCGGGTGCGGGCGGCTCCTGGTGCCGCGGTCGACGTCGGTCGAGGATCGGGCCGTCTTCGCGGCGGAGGCAGCGCGCGGGATGTGCGGCGCCTGCTATAGGCGGGCTCGCCGCACCGAGCGTCGTTCGGCCGGGTCGAGGGCGAAGGCTCTCACCGGTTCGGGGGTGACGGCGGCGTGAGCGCAGACGAGTACTGGTGCGAGGTACACGGGGTCAATCACTCGACACAGGAAGTCCACTGCCTGAGCCATTTCATGCCGGACGGGAACGGCGGGTTCGTTCGTCGTCCGCGCGAGGAGTGGGAGTTCGTGATCGTCAGGGACGACTCCGGTCAGCGGTTCTCGTCGCGACGTGAGGCGTGGGAGACGTATTGCCCTCAGTTCGCGCCGGTGATGGAGCCGTGATGGCGTTGTCGGCGTATCCGGTGGGGTCCTCGCGGTGCGGGGCGGCCAAGACGGTCCTGGTGGTCCCGTGGAAGGACGGGGCCAGGAGGGCGTCGGCGAAGGCGCCGAGGACGGTGTTCTGCGACAAGCCGAACTATCACGTGATCCGCGGTGAGGCGTGGGAGCGCAGGCATTTCGACCAGTCGACGGGGCTGGCGTGGGTTGAGGAGAAGGGAGCGGGCGCATGAGCGTCGAAATGGTGCCGCCGGTGGTGTTCGAGGTGTTCACGAAGCCGCGGTGTGGGCAGTGCGAGGCGACGGTGCGTCTCCTCGATTCTCTGGACGCGGTCGTGGGGATCGTGGATGCGCCGGAGTACATGGAGATGCTGCGGGCCGAGGGGTTCTCGGAGGCGCCGGTGGTGAAGGTGTACCGGCCTTCGCACGAGGGGGTGCTCGATCAGTGGAGCGGGTTCCGGCCTGATCGGATCAAGGCGCATCTCGGGGTGTCTCGGGGGAGGAGGTCGGCGTGAGCGGCGCGGAGGATTTGCACGTCGTGCGGCGCCAGGTGGCCGAGCGGTTGGCGGCGATCGCGTTCGTGGACCGGGCTCAGGTGGGTGCGTCGCATGAGGAGCGTGAGCGCGCGTGGTCGGAGTTCTACCGGACGTGTCCGGATGATCTGGCGTACCTCATCGAGGCGGTGGACGTTCTCGTCTCGTGGATCGTCGCCGCGGCGTCCGTGGCGACCCAGATTCGCGACAAGAAGGAGACGGCGGCGGTCGAGGAGCGGGAGTCCGCGATCGGCGAGCTCGCCAGCTTCCTCGAGGACAAGGCCGCGATCCTCTCGAGGGAGGAGCGGTGATGGAGCAGGTGCTTGAGGTCGATATCCCGGGCAACGAGTGGTTGACGGCGAACGACCGGTTCATGCCGCTTGCGAGGGCGTCTCGTGTCGCGGCGCTGCGTCTTCGTGCGGCCTATCTCGCGCGTTCGCAGGGAATGAAGCCGATGACGGGTCTCGTCCGGATCGTCGCGGTCATTCATCCACGGGTGACGAGGCGGTCGGATCCGGCCAACGCGGCCGACTCGACGAAGCCTCTCGTCGACGGCCTGCGCGACGCCGGCGTTCTCATCGATGACGACTACATGCACGTCGTCGGTCCGGAGCACCTCCAGGGGGAGATGCTGCGCAGCCTGCCGGTGGGCTTTCACCGGATCGTTCTCACACTGACGGAAATCGGAGGAGACCTCTCATGAGCAAGCGACCGGACGTCCCGAACTACGATCACGCGCTCTCCGACGTCGGCCGGAGCCTCGTCAAGACGCTCCTGGGCGTCGACGAGCGGCTCGGCGAGCTCGAGGACCGCCTCGACGCGGTCGTCGAGATGCAGGTGAAGGCGGAGCACAGGATCCTCAAGCTCGAGCTCGAAGAGGTGGCGGCGGCGATCGCCGACGAGGCTGCCCGAGCCGTCGCCGACGATGAGGGCCACGAGGACGAGGACGCGTACGAGGCCGAGGCGGTGGTAGAAGCGCCGGCCGAGCCGGAGGGCGAGTGGGAGCCGCCTGAGGTTGACTGGCCGTCGGCGCCCGGCGACTACTACGTCGTTGCGGTCAAGCAAGCGTTCGTCGTCGACGGGCCTGGACACGTCTACTCCGACGGGATGATCTCTCTACCGGAAGACGCCCCGCACGGTTTGGGAGTACTGGTCAGGGGAACTGGCTGGAAGCTCTTCTCCTGCGATCCGGCGATCAGGCTCCCGCTTCCGCTCATCGCCGACCTCGAGCGGGCGCTGCACGACAACGTCGGGATCGCACTCAAGGTGGCTTCCAGGATCGTCGAGTGCGCGAAGACCCAGGGGAAGCTATGAGCGCCGGCGAGATGACGTTCGTCGAGGTGCTCGAGCTCCTCGGCGACGGGAGAACGAAGGACGAGCTGTCGGAGGAGCTGCGGGCGATCGTCCAGCGCGTCCAGCAGACGGGCCGGCAGGGCCAGCTCACGCTCGCGTTGAAGGTCCAGCTCGCCTCCGACGACACGGTCGAGATCGTCGATCGGATCAGCGTGAGGCTGCCGGAGTTCAAGCGGGATCCGCACGAGTTCCTCGTCGACGACGAGGGGAACCTCCGCGACCTCGGCCGGCAGACGACGATCGGGTTCCGCGTCGTCGGCGCCCAGACGATCCTCACAGAGGACGGGGCGATCGACGCCGCTACCGGGGTCATCGTCGGCGAAGACGCGCGGGGAGAGCGGTGAGTATCGTGCTGGCTGCCTTCTCGTCGCAACGTGACCGTGAATCTTCCACAGTCGCCCTCGCGGCTGCTACCGTAGGTGATGGATCTGAAAAGTCCATCAGTAGCGGATGCCGCCACGAGAGTGCGGCTTCCTTGTCGGCGCTTCATGCGTCGGGAGTCCGTGGGAATACAAGACCCCGCCCAGCGGGGGAATACCCGGGGCCGGCTACTGACGGCTTTTCAGCTCCCGACCCGCGCGCCGCTGAAAACGGTGCAGAGGTCGCACCTATTGGTTCAGTAGACCGAAGGAGCGGCTCATCATGGCCGATTCGCATACCTGTACTCGCACATTCCTCGCGTGCATCCCAGGAGTCCTCCCCGAAGAGTGGGGACCCCAGCCCGCGCCGGTCACCGAGGCGATCTACGCGGAGGGCGACCGCGTCCTCGTCGAGGTCCCCGAGGGGCCGTTCGTCCTCACGCCTTTGGAGGCCCTTCAGCTCGCCAACGGGCTCATCGAGGCCGCCGGCCTCGCCTTCGACTCTTCGGAGGTGGTCTGGTGATGAAGGAGTTCGCCTCTCAGGCGGAGAAGGATCGCATCCTGCTCGCCCTCGACGTCGAGATCGTCGCCGAGCTCGCCAGGGCCGACTTCTTGAGGCAGGCCCGCCTCGAGCGCAACGAGCGCATTCGCGCCGCCTTCTCAGCACAGCACCATCAGTCGAAGGAGGAGCCCTCCATGCATGACCTCACGAAGTTCTACGGGGACTCCCCGGTCCGCGTTCACATCGACGACGAGGGCGAGCCGTGGTTCGTCGCGTCCGACGTCGCCAAGATCCTCGGGTACAGGGCAGCACCGGAGATGACTCGTAGCCTCGATGAGGACGAGAAGGGGTACGCAGAAGTGCGTACCCCTGGAGGAATCCAGAAGATGTCCATCATCTCCGAGGCGGGGCTGTATCAAGCGATCTTCGGGAGCCGTGGAAGGAAGACATCTGACTTCAAGCGGTGGGTGACGCACGAGGTTCTCCCGTCGATCCGCAGGACGGGGTCGTACTCGTTTGGCAGGGCGCCGGCCTCGTCCTCGTCGATGAGCGGGGAGCAGTTGATGGCCGCGGCCCTCGTGGAGGCGAACCGCGTCCTCGAGGAGGCGCGCGGGCAGGTCACGGAGGCGGAGGAGCGGGCGGCGGCCGCGGCGCAGACGGTGAGGGCGATCGAGGCGGCCGACGGGCCGACGTTGACGGAGTTCCACAAGCACTACTTCTCGGAGGTCGGGGCGAAGGCGTTCTTCGAGTTCCTCTACGCGACGGGGCTGCTCATCGATCAGCGGGGCACGCGGGGGCGCGATGCGCGCGGGCACGTGAAGAACGGGCCCCAGCACATGTATCCGACCGCGAAGGGCAAGGAGTTCATCTACTTGCGCGCGTCGATCGATTCGGAGGGCGTGCGCCGGGAGCGGCCGAGGGTGCGGCCAGGGGAGCCGGAGGTGCGGCTCGCGAGGTGGTTGCATCACCGCGGGCTGCGGTTGAACGAGGAGCTCGTCGGGTTCGTGGAGAAGCGGGAGCTGGTGGAGGCGTGATGCGGAGACTCGGAATGCCGCTGGGATTGCACGTCTGCGCGGGCGCCTCGACGAGCGGGGCCCCTTCGAGAAGTGGTCGTGGCGCCGCTCGTGGATGAGGTGACAGCGGAGGCGATACGGGAGAGCGTGTGGACGCCAGCGATGCGCAAGGAGCTCGTCTACCTGCTTCACGAAGGGCGGTTGCATTGCCCGTGCGAGTACGGGCGGTGCGGCTACTGCGCTGGCGGCCGGCACGACTTGTGCCCGTACGAGCGGAGAGACGTTCCTGAAGACTGGAAGACGAAGATGGCGGACTCACCGATCGGTTGGATCGGGTCGGTTCGGGGAACCGCATTCGGGTCTGCGCCCTTCTTCGATGCACGAATCGCGCATGACGAGCGTTGCGCGTGCTGGCGGGCAGGGCACTTCGGCGCGGACCTTCCGGGAGTTCAGCTCGACCTGTTCGATGCGTTCAAGGAGGTGATCGTCTGTGGCGTGGGTGAGGCACGGGGATGAGTCGGACACTCATCCGAAGCTGATGATGGTCTCCGGCCTCTCGGGCGCCGATGAGCGGAGCGTGAACGAGGTCCACGGATTCGTCTCGAGGTGCGCCGCCTACTCGGCGAAGCACATGACGGACTACGTCGTCGATCTCGGCGCGGCTTTCCTCTACGGGGGAGCCCACGCGAAGACGCTGATCGATCTGTGCGTCGGCGCAGGGCTGATGGAGCGCATCGAGGTGGACGGAGTGCAGCGTCTGCGCATCATCGAGGATCCAGAGTACATCCACATTCGCTCGAAGGCGGATGTGGAGTGGAGTCGCCAGAGGGCGAAGGACACGATCGACCCGAACCTCAAGGGGCCGGTCCTCTTGAGGGATGGGGACAACTGCCGCTGGTGCGGCAAGGTGGTGATCTGGCCGGGGAAAGCGTCCAATCGAAAGGCGACCCTGGACCATCTCAATCCGGGAGAGGCGGGAACCGTAGACACGCTGGTCGTCGCCTGCATGTCGTGCAATTCAGCGCGGCAGGACGACGACACGGGCTCCTGGGACCAATACCACCGGCTTCTGCCGGTACCCGATCACCCCGTCTACGGCAGGTGGTCGCAGAAGTACCTCGCCGAGCGCGGATTGCTGCGCTCCGAGGAGTCCTCCCGCGACGGCGACGCCGCGGCTTCGAGTGCCTCGACCTCAGAGGCGCCCTCGGTGGGCGTACTCCCGGGTCTTGACGGAACCGAGCCGGACGAAGCAGGGGCGGGGCAGATGAACGGCCGAGCGACCCGCGTCGATCCCCCGACGGCTGATCACCGTCGGATTGGAGATCCGTCGGATACCGCTCCCGCATCTGCCGGTGAGGATCGCGGTCGAGCGACCCGCGTTGATCCCCCGACGGTCGATCGCCGTCGGATTGGAGATCCGCTGGATACCGCTCCCGCTGCTCCTGCGGCCCATCCGACTGGGGATCGACTGGGGGGCGACTGGGCCAGTGCTGCCCTCCGGACTGGCCAGTCCCCGGGTAGGGACGGGAAGGGGCGGGTCGGGTCGGCTATCGGGTCGGGCTCGGGTGAGGGGTCGGGGCNCACGCGGGACGGGCCGGTGTCCCGCGTGTTGGGGCGCCGGGGTCGGCGGAAGAAGCGGAGGAGGAGTGAGCGATGAGTGAGGTGCATGGGGTGGAGTCTCGGGCGTGTCCGGTGTCGGGTGAGGTGCTCGGTTCCGGGGAGTTCGTGTCGCGGTCGGCGGTGAATCGGGTGGTGACGGCGGTGTCGGATCTGCCGGAGTTGCTCGGTGATCTGGAGTATGCGGCGGCGGGTCTTCGTCGGGGTGAGTCGTCGGCGGGTGGAGTGCCGTCGTCGAAGGAGCCGGTGAACTTGGGGCTGGTTGTCGAGGTGTGGGACTTGAGCGAGGTCTTGTGGGAGTGGGCGCAGGCATTGCTCGTCTTCGTGATGGGCCCGAGGTACTCGGTGCCTCGCGGTGATTGGCGGGGGGTTCGGCGGGTGTTCACCGAGTATCGGGATCGGATCGGCGGGTGGGCGGAGGCGCCTGAGTTGGTCGAGGCGGTGCTGTTTGCGGTGCGTCGGCTGGAGCGGTTGGCGTCGCCGGATGCGAGGCGCTTGATGTTCGCGGGCAGGTGCCCGTCGTGTGGGCTCGAGGTGTTGGCGTCGCCGGATGCGTCGGAGGTGTCGTGTGCGTGCGGCGTAGTGGTCGATGTTGCTGAGGCGCGTGGTCGGCTGCTCGAGGAGGCGGGGCGTCGGGCGTTGCCGAGGCCGAGGGCGCGGGAGGTCGCGGAGTTGATCGCGTTGCGGGTGATCCCTGATGCGACCGTCCGCCAGTGGTGTTCTCGGGGGCGACTGCAGCCTGTGGCGTTCTCGTCGGGTCGGAGGTTGTATCGGCCTGCGGATATCGCGGCGTTGGCGACGGCGCGCTGTGGGGTGTGAGGTGCGGGCGGTCGGGGCTGTCACGGTGTACTGTGCTAGCAGTGGCCACTGGTACGAAGACCGGCGGCCGCTTCGCATTTCTGGGGGTGCGTGATGGCGACCTCCAGGACTGGGACGACGGCGCACATCCAGTGGCGCGACGCGGTCATCGCGAGGGACAGGTCCTTGGGCGTGACTCGGTGTCCGGAGTGCAAGGTCGAGCTCGACTACACGCGGGGCAAGCTCCCGAATTCTGCCGAGGCGGATCACATCACGCCGGTCGCTCTTGGTGGCGGCTACGAGCTCGACAACGGTCGGGTGATTTGCCGCAGGTGCAACCAATCGAGCGGTGGAAGGCTCGGCGCTCCGAAGACGTACACGCGAATTCGAAAGCCGATCAGATTTCGCCGAATCGACAATTCGGGTCGCTGGTGAAGAATTCGCCCGCGAGAATTCGATGTATAAATATGCGTCGAGGGTCGGAGGGGCTGGGGGGATGCCCCTCCCCTCCCCTCCCCGCCCGCACCCCAAACGAGGTCATAGCGAAATATCTCCCCGGGTTTTCCCCAACGGGGCCAATATTCGGGCGGGTGCATATTATGCATGGGTGTGAATTCGGGAATTCTGGCGCGGGAGGTGCGGAAATGGTGAGCGCTTTGAAGGTGATCGATGGAATGGCGGCAAGAAAGGCCGTCGAATTGAATTCTTCGGATAATTCGGAGGATTCTCCGAATTCTGTTTTCGTTGCGGCCCGGTCGGGTGATGATCTTCAGCTCCTCATTGCGACGCGCGATCGCGTCGCCAAGGCGATTGACGATCCGATGACGCCGGCGCGCGACCTGGCGGCTCTGACGAAGCGGATCGTCGACATCACCCAGCAGATCAAGGCGCGCAAGGAGGAGGACGAGGGGGACGAGGACGATGGCGGCGGAGCCGAAGACGAGGAGTTCGACCCCGCGTCTGTCTGAGATCGCCCGCCACGTCAAGATCCCTTCGGGCATCGTCTCGACAGGCTGGACGCCGGTCAAGAACCGCTGTGCGACGTTCGGAATCGGCTTCGACGCCTGGCAGGAGGGCCTCGGCGCCCTCGCGCTCGCGAAGCGGTCCGACGGCATGTACGCCGCAGGCATCGGCGGAGTCGTCCTCTCCATCCCCCGGCAGGTCGGCAAGACCTACCTGATCGGATGGATCGTCTTCGCGCTCTGCACGATCGTCCCGAGCCTCACGGTCATCTGGACCGCGCACAGGACGCGCACGTCCAACGAGACCTTCGAGAAGATGCGCACGATGTCGAGGCGCCCGAAGGTCGCCGGCCACATCCAAGGCGTCAGGGCGACGAACGGTGAGCAGGCGATCAACTTCAAGAACGGGTCCAGGATCCTGTTCGGCGCGCGCGAGGCGGGCTTCGGCCGCGGCTTTGCCGAGGTTGACATCCTCGTTCTCGACGAGGCGCAGATCCTCACGGAGAACGCCATGTCCGACATGGAGCCGGCCACGAACGCCGCGGCGAACGGCCTCGTCATCATGATGGGCACGCCACCGCGCCCGAAGGACCCGGGGGAGGTCTTCGCGCACCGGCGCGCCGAGGCGCTCGCGGGCGACGAGGACACGCTCTATGTCGAGTTCTCCTCGGACGAGGGAGTGAACCCGGCGACGTGGAAGAAGTCGCACGTCGACTGGAAGCAGGTCTCGAAGGCGAACCCCTCGTATCCGCACAGGACGAGTCGCACAGCGATCCTGCGCATGCGTAAGCTCCTCGCCTCCGATGACGCCTTCCGGCGCGAGGCCCTGGGCATCTGGGACAAGGAAGCGAAGCAGGCCGCGGCGATTCCGGCCGACAAGTGGCTCGAGTGCCTCGTCGACGTCGACGTCGACACCTACCCGTCCCAGTGCTTCGCCGTCCGCTTCTCCGTCGACGGGTCGCACGTCGCGCTCGCGGCCGCGTCCAGGGTCGATCGTCGGCGGATTCTGGTCGATGGTGTGCGTGTCGAGGCGGCGGCCGCCGGAGTCGAGTGGGCGATCTCGTTCTTGACGGAGGCTGATCGGCTCGCGAGGACGGCGCAGATCGTCGTCGACGGGAAGGGCGGCACGGGCTATCTGATCGATCAGTTGCGCGCGGCGGGTGTGCCTCAGCGTCTGATTTGGACGCCGTCGACGGACCAGGTGATCACGGCGCACTCGATGTTCCTCGAGGGCGTGAAGACGGGTCGTGTGGCCCATTGGGAGTCGCCGGAGCTTGACCGTGAGGTGGGGTGGGCGACGCTCCGGAAGATCGGCGCGCAGGGCGGCTTCGGTTGGCTGGCGCCGGATGGGCAGACGGTGGCGCTCTTGGACGCGGCGACGCTCGCGCATTGGGCGGTGAGGACGACGAAGAGGCGCCCGAAGGGGACGCAGAGGAAGGCGGTGAGGGTCCTATGATCACGGCTCCGCAGTTCAAGGAGCTCACCTCCGACGAGCAGTCCGCTCTCAACAGCCTGTGGTGGCAGCTCCAGTCCAAGGCGGCGAAGAACAACCTCCTCGCGCAGTACTACGACGGGCATCGCGCATTCCAGGATCTGGGGATCTCGATTCCTCCTCAGATGGCCGGGACGCGCGCTGCTCTCGGGTGGCCGCAGAAGGTCGTTGGCGCGCTCGCGCGCAAGCACGTGTTCGAGGGGATCGCCCTCGATGGCGACCTTGATCCGTTCGGTCTCTCCGAGGTGCTCACGGTCAATGACTTCGGGTCCGAGCTCGCGCAGGCGATCACGAGCGCGTACACGCACTCCTGCGCGTTCCTGACGGTCCTGAAGGGAAACGAGGCGGACGGGGAGCCTCCCGTTGTCATTCGGGCGCGAGACGCGCGCTGGACGACGGCGCTGTGGGATCACCAGGGCCGGCGAATCTACGCGGCGCTCATCGTCACCGAATCGACGCGGGAGTCGTATTCGGATGAGATGGACCGGCTGATCGCGCGGACAATGGTCGTCCCGACGGCAATGACGATGCTCCTGCCGAAGTCCACGATCGTGATGAAGCGTGAGGGCGCCGCGTGGTCGGTCGTTCGGATTCCAAACGAGTGGAACCGGGTCATGGTCGAGCCGATCATCTACGATCCGCAGCTCTCGCGCCCGTTCGGGCGCTCGCGGATCAGCCGCGAGGTCCGGTATCTGACGGATGCTGCGATTCGGACGATGGTGCGCACGGAGACGAGTGCGGAGTTCTTCTCGAGCCCTCAGCGCGCGGTGATCGGAGCGGATGAGGACGCCTTCGATTCGGTCGATCGCTGGTCGGCGATCATGGGGCGTCTCCTCTCGATCGGCCTCAATGAGGAAGGGCAGATGCCCAAGGTCGAGCAGTTCCCTCAGATGACGATGGAGCCGCATCTCGCGATGTACAGGCAGCTCGCGCAGAACCTCTGCTCGGCGACGAACCTGCCGACGTCGGCCGTGGGGATTTTCGCGGACAATCCGGCGTCGGCTGAGGCGATGCAGGCGGCCGAGTACGCGCTCTCGGACGAGGCGGAGTACCAGTGGAGGGTTTTCACTCCGGCGCTCCGTCGGATCGCTGAGGACGTCGTCATGGTCCGCGATGGACTCTCTGAGCCGCCGGCGGAGTCGTGGCGCCTGAACGTCAATTGGACGCCGGCGCGTTACGTCTCTCCGCAGGCGTCGTCGGACTTCATCGTGAAGACGGTCCAGGCGATCCCGAAGGTCGCCGAGACGACCGTCGCTCTGCGTCGAGCGGGCTTCACGCAGGGCGAGATCGATCAGATGAATGCGGAAATCCGGCGCTCATCGGCGTCGGGCGTCCTCGACAGGCTCGCAACGGAGGGCGCGGAGCCGGAGGGAGCTGCCCTGTCGGAGGTGACGTCTGGTGGTGGAGCGTAAGGACGTCAATCGGCTGCTCAACGCGCAGAACGAGGCGGCGCGCTTGGCCGTTCGGGACCTCAAGAAGCTATGGTCGCGCCTCGACGTTTCGAATCCGGCGCAGGTGCGCGACGCACTGCTCGAGCTCGTGCCGGCGCTCGTCAACAGGTACGGCGACGTCGCAGCCGCTGCAGCGGCGGACTGGTACGAGAAGGTGCGCGCGGAGGTGCCGGGGCTTCCGCCGTTCACGACGCTCCTCGCGGATCCGATCCCTGAGGAGCACATCCAGACGACGATTCGACGTCAGGCCGGCGGGCTCTGGGAGGACAAGCCGAACCAGGTTCTCAACGCCGTCGGCGGTGAGATCTCGCGTTGGGTGAAGCAGTCGGCGAAGGACACGATCGCGAAGAACATCAAGCGGGATCCGGCGAAGCCGGGATGGGCGAGGGTTCCGAAGGGAGCGTCGACGTGCGCGTGGTGTTCGATGCTCGCCTCCAGGGGCTTCGCGTACACCGGGGAGCCTGAGGCAGAAGCTGCGAGCCATCGGAACTGCGACTGCCAGATTGTCCCATCGTTCGGCAAGACGCATCCGAAGATCGAGGGATACGACCCTGAGCGGCTGTACGACGAGTATTCGCAGGCGCGTGACGCCGTCGATGCCGATGGCGGGGACCCGTCCGACAAGGAACAGATCCTGAAGGCGATGCGGAAGCTCTTTCCCGATCGCTACAGCGATGGGGTCAAGCCGAAGAAGCCGAGGAACGCTTCCCACGATGGGACGCTTCAGTTGAGCGCCGTTGGTGATATTGCGCGGAAAGCGCGTCTTGATTTGGACGCGCGTGGGTTGGTCGAGGACAAGACTCATCGTCTCGCACCGGAGGAGATAGTAGAGCTGCCGGTAGAGTGGCCAGCCGGCCTTCCGCGTCTTAGAGCGAATGCGTGGTACCACACGCTGTATGGCGACAGAAAGTCTGGGGGACACCTCTACGGCTATGGCTGGCGATTCGGCTCCGACGAATTTCCTGAAGATTGGACGCCGGAGGATATCGCGCGAGCTGGCATTGAAGTACTCAGCAGTAGGCAGCTGCCTGAAACGAATCTAGGAACGGTCGTGGGGAACGTCCGCGGAATCAGCGTTAGAGTCGCCTATAGGAACGACTCCAAGGGGCGAATAGTAAAGTCCATTCACCCATACACAAGAAGCATGTAGGATAGCTCCCGTGAAGGATGAATTCGCTGAATTGGAGCGTGATCGCGAGGGGCAACGGCTCTCGCGCCAGTTCGTGCTCGATACGATTGCAGCGATGAACGAAGTCGGGGATACCGAAGCATCGGAGTATCTCGATTCGATGCTTCGTTTCGACGGTCCTGACTTGGACGGGTGCGTATCGTCTCTAGGCAAGCACGGCCTCGTCACGCAGCAATGGGCTGATCGGCTGACGACGATCAATGACATCTTCGATGACCTTCATGAAGAGCTCGCAGAGCTGAAAGGCTACTTGGCCGAACAGTCGGTCTAGCGCTCGGCCTACCTACGACGAACCCCGAAGCCATGACGGCTCCGGGGTTTTCTCATGCCCGCGGCGCGCGGGCGTTTGGTTTCCCTGACCGCTGGGGTTCAGCGGGGTACATGCGGCCGACGGGCCGGATTCTCACGGAACACAGGAGGGGCATCGTCATGTCCGATTCGACCATCACCGCTGAGGGCGGGGAGCAGACCCAGGGTGCTGGGGAGGCGCCGGCGGCGCAGTTCGAGGCGATCACGACACAGGAGGACCTGGACGCGATCATCGAGAAGCGTCTGGCGCGTGAGCGGCGCAAGTTCGCCGACTACGACGACCTGAAGGCGCGCGCCGAGGGAGCCGAGGATACGGCGAAGGCGCTCGCGGACGCGCAGGCGAAGGTGAAGGCCTTCGAGCACGCGGACGAGGTGCGGGCGTGGCGGGCGAAGGCGTCGAAGGAGGCCGGCGTGCCGGCGGAGCTTCTGCGCGGTGACTCGCTGGAGGAGCTCACGGAGCACGCGGAGCAGCTCAAGGAGTTCGCGAAGGGCCGGGCGCCCGTCGTTGACGGGATCGCGTCGACGCCGAGCGTGTCGCTCTCCTCCGAGCAGGACCTGATTCGGCGCCTGTTCGGGAACTGATTCTCATTCACTGAATCTCTCCGGAAGGGAGAACACCAATGGCCATTTTCGGCACGGAGCAGGCGAAGGTCCTGCTTCCCCGTGAGATCGCGGACGGCATGGTCAAGAAGACCATGTCGACGTCCACGATCGCGAAGCTGTCGGCGTCCGAGCCGATGCGCTTCGGAAAGACGGACATCATCGTCTTCAACGACCTCCCGAAGGCGGAGTTCGTGGAAGAGGGCGGCGACAAGGGGTCGACGACGGGCGGGTTCAGCTCGGTCACCGTCGTCCCGCACAAGGCGCAGGTGACGATGCGCTTCAACCAGGAGGTCAAGTGGGCTGACGAGGACTACCAGCTCGGCGTCCTCAATGAGCTCGCTTCGGCGGGTGCCGACGCGCTCTCGCGCGCCCTCGATCTCGGCGTCTTCCACAGGATCAACCCGCTCACGGGCACGGAGATCTCCACGTGGTCGAACTACGTCGGTGCGACGACGAAGCGCGTCGAGATCGGCGCGGGAACTTCCGAGATCGATGACGACTTCCGCGCTGCGGTCGGCCTCGTCATCAACGATGCGGCGAACCCCGCCCAGGTGACGGGCGCCGCCTTCGACCCGAAGTTCTCCTGGGGCCTGTCGAACCTCAAGACGAAGGACGGGGCGGGCACCACCTCCCAGCTCCGCTACCCGACGCTCGGTTTCGGCACGGCGATGACCGACTTCATGGGCATCCCGGTCGCCGTCGGGTCGACCGTCTCCGGCGTGCCGGAGGCCACCGACACGAAGGTCCGCGCGATCGTCGGCGACTTCCAGGACGGCCTGCGCTGGGGTATCCAGCGCGAGCTCCCGCTCGAGCTCATCACCTACGGCGATCCGGACGGCCAGGGCGACCTGCGGCGCAAGAACCAGATCGCTCTGCGCCTGGAGCTCGTGTACGCCTGGCACGCGTTCGCCGAGCGCTTCGCGATCATCGAGGACAAGTCCTGATGTCGCGCCTGATCAACGTCAACTCCGGGGTGGTCGTCAACGTCGATGAGGCGATGGCGGCCACTCTCGGCGGGCAGTGGGCCACGTTCAAGGGCTCCGTCGAGAAGCTGCCTGTGAAGATCAAGCGCTCGCTCGGGATCGACAAGCGCACCGCCCACACGACGAACGAAGATCCGGTCGAGGAGCTCGAGGGCGACGCGCCCCAGGACGCCGAGGAGCCGGACGCCGAGGACGAGGAGCCAGAGAAGGGCGCGGCGTCCTGACGCGGAAGCGAGGTCGAACTCATGACAGCAGTCGATCCGTCCTCAACCGTGCCGTGGGCGACGCCTGAGGACCTCGAGGCCCGGTGGAGGCTCCTCACCGACGACGAGAAGCAGCGGGCGACCGCGCTGATCGACGACGCGATGAGCCTCATCAAGGACGAATGCCCGAAGTGGCCGAGCGCCCAGCTCGAGTCACTGCGCCGCATCGTCTGCCAGATGGTCCACCGAGCGATGCTCGCCCCTCTCGGCGACGAGGACGCCATCGGCGTCTCCAACGCGTCCATGACGACGGGCCCGTTCTCGCAGGCACTCACCTTCACCAACCCCGGCGGCGACCTCTACCTCACGAAGGCGGAGCGTCGCGCGCTCGCGGGCCGCAGGGGACGCGCCTACGAGGTCGACCTCCTCGCCTCTGGGGAGGTGGCGCCGTGATGGACTCGTGGAAGGTTCCGATCACCCGGGTCCGCGACTCCGAGGCGACCGTGGATCAGTACGGAGAGCCGGTCCCCGGCGCACCGGTTTCTGAGGATCTTCCTCCGGGGCTTTTCGCACCTGGGGGAACCTCGGAGCCGGTCGCCGCGGGAACCGACCCGGTCGTCTCACAGCCGACCGTCTATTGGCGAGGCGAATTCCCGGACGTCGATCCGGCCGACCGCCTCGTGATCGACGGCCGCACCTACGAGGTCGACGGCAAGCCGGGGCGCTGGCCGCTCGGCCTCGTCGTCCAGCTTCGACTCGTGGAGAACGAACGATGAGCGGCCACATCAAGTTCACGAGGAGCAGCAAGGGCTTCAAGGCGATGCTCCGCTCACCGGAGGCGCAGAAGCTCGTCAACGAGGCCGCCGCCAAGGTCGCAGCACGCGCCGGCGACGGCTTCGACGTCGAGCCGAGGACGCTCTCGCGCACGCGCGCCTACGTCAAGCCGACCACGAAAGAAGCTCGAGCCGCGGCGGCACGCCACGCGCTCGAATTCGCAGCGATCAGAGAGGGGTGAACGATGCCGCGCACGCCCGACGTCAAGAAGCTCATCATCGACTACCTCAAGGAACGACTCGACGGCATCCCAGTCGTCTCCAAGCGACCCGACACGGACCCGCCAGAGGAGTTCGTCCGCGTCATCGCCGCCGGCGGGCCGGGCCGCACATCGCGGATCCTCACGCGAGCCTCCCTCATCGTCGACTCCTACTCGGTCTCGACCGGGAAAGCGGCGGCGCTCGCAGGCCGTGTGGACGAAGCGATTCATGCTCTTCCGTCTTCGGCGGTTCCGGTGAACGTCGTCGAGTCGGGGGAGCCCGGGGAGTTTCCCGACCCGGATAGGACCGATCGGCCGAGGTACTCGGCCACCTACACGTTCACGATTCGTCTCATCTGAAAGGGGATACTCCCATGGCAAAACTCAATGCAGCGAACGCGCTGATGTTCGGGTCGGAAAACGATTCGTTCTACCTGGGCGACGGCAAGATCGCCCTCGAATCGATCGTGGATCTCTCGACTCCTGTGCCTTCGGGTCTCGAGGACGTTGGCTGGATCGGCGAGGACGGCATGTCGATCAACCTCAACGATTCGGTCGACAAGCTCCGAGGCCATCAGAATCACGGGGTCGTCAAGACCTACATGTCGGACTCGTCGACGGGGATCGAGGTCGTCGTCCTGGAGTCGAAGCTCAAGCAGTTCCTCGCATTCTTTGACGCGACAGCGAAGAAGGTCGGGGCCATCGCGAGGATCGAGATTCCCGCGGCCCGCAAAGCGCGGACGATGACGGCCGTCATCGATGCGTTCGACACCTCGGACTCCTCGATCCAGTGGCGCGTCCTCCTGCCGAGCCTCCAGCTGGGGGCTCGCGAGGGCGTCCAGTTGAAGATCGGGGAGCTCACCGCCTACAAGTTCAGCTTCGAGATCCTTGGCGGATTCCAGATCCTGACGAATGCGCCGGCGCTCATCCCCGAGGGCTGATCCTGGGCACTGTCTGTCTCCGTTCCCCTGGCTGGAAGTCGGTCCCGGCCAGGGGAACGGTCCATCTCCATCACCTCTCTAGGGCCGACTGACATCCCACGAAAGGGGACCGACAATGACCACGACGACCGAGAAGAAGAACTCTCCGTCTGCGGCGGAGCTGGCGCGCCGCGAGGCCCAGTCCGCCACCGATAAGGGTGAGGCGCAGCCGATCACGGTAGACCTGTGGGGCGTGGAGGTTGAGATCGCGCCCGAGCACCTCAACGACCTGACCTACACGGTGAATCTCGTCCGTATGGACGACTCGTCACTGTCAGATGGGGAGCGGACGAAGGCGGGGATCTCGGTCGCGATGCATATGTGTGGCGACAGATTCGATGAGGTCGTGGCCGCCTACAGGCGTGCGCACGAGGGGGCAGCGCCGGTGTCGGCCGCCGGGGAGATCATCGGTGAATTCTTCCAAGCGATGAACCCGGAATCCCGGGCCTCCTGACGCTCCTGAGAAGGCGTTGGGAGGCCATCGAGGCTGACCTGCTGCGCTTCTACGGGGTGGACCTCCTCAACTTGTTCCGGGGGCGCCTGACCTTGCGCCGGCTCGGGGTGCTCATCAAGGGCTTGCCTCCGGGGTCGGCGACGGGGTACGCCGAGGGCGGGGCGGCGGCCCTGTCGAATGAGGCGGCTCTGATCCGCGACGTCGGCTGGCGCCTGGAGTGCGCGGTCCTCGGCGCTGCGGGGGCGAAGCAGTCGCAGCTGCCGCCCAGGCCGGAGCCGCCCGAGCCGGGGTGGCAGGAGAAGGTCGCGGAGAAGCAGCGTAAGGCGGAGGCGAAGGCACGGGCGTGGCTCGCGCGGCATCCGGAGATTGAGAACTGAACAGCGTGACGAGGCGGGGGTGATCCGATGGCGGGGAATTACGAGCTCGGGACCGCATGGCTGCAGGTCGCGGTCTCCGGTAAGGGGATCGCGAAGGACATCAACAAGGAGCTCGGCGGCGTCGATACCTCGGCGGCGGAGAACAAGATCACCTCCGGGCTCGGTGGGGCCTTCAAATCGGCGGCGAAGATCGGCGCCGTCGCCCTGGGAGGCCTGACGGCAATCGGCGTCGGAGGGTTCCTCACCAACGTCACGAAGCAGGCCTTCGAGGCGTCGGACGCGACGGACAAATTCAAGGCGACCTTGAATTTCGCCGGCATCGACGGCACCCAGATCGACGCGCTGACGGCCTCAGCGAAGAAGTACGCGGACCAGACGGTCTATGACCTCGGCGACATCCAGAACGTCACGGCCCAGCTCGCGGCGAACAACGTCAAGGACTTCGACAAGCTCTCGCAGGCCGCGGGCAACCTCAACGCCGTCGCCGGCGGGAACAAGGACACGTTCAAATCCGTCGGCATGGTCCTCACCCAGACGGCGGGCGCCGGGAAGCTGACGACGGAGAACTGGAACCAGCTCGCGAACGCGATCCCGGGCGCCTCGGGCCAGCTCCAGGACGCCCTCCTCAAGGCCGGCGCCTACACGGGCAACTTCCGTGACGCTATGGCCAAGGGCGAGATCACCGCCGACGAGTTCAACCAGGCGATCCTCGACCTGGGCATGACGGACGTTGCCGAGCAGGCGGCGACCTCGACGGCGACGATGGAGGGTGCCTGGGGAAACTTCGAGGCGGCCATGGTCTCGGGGGTCAAGGAGATCGTCGACGGCGCCAAGCCCATGCTCACCAACGCCCTGTCGGAGATGTCCGACGCCGCGGGGGCGGCGTTCACGTGGATTCAGGAGGACCTCTTCCCCGGCTTGAAGGGCGTGTGGGACGTCCTGGCGAACGGTGACTACTCGGGGCCGATCTTCGGCCTCGAGGAGGACAGCGTCTTCGTCGAGTTCCTCTTCAACGTTCACGAGCTCGGGCAGCAGGCGTGGGACATCCTGACCGGGCATCTCATTCCAGCGGTCCAGGATTTCTTCTCCTCGCTCCAGCAGAATCAGGGGCTGCGCGACTTCGTCTCCGCCATCGGGGAGTTCCTCGCGAAGAAGGGGACGATCCTCGCGGTCGTGGGGACCTTCACGGCCTGGAAGGCGGCGATGGCGGGCATCGCCTTCGCCCAGTTCATCTCGGGACTGTACGGGGCCGCGAAGGGCCTGGCGGTCCACACGGGCGCGCTCGTCGCCGACAATGCTGAGACGCTGATCCTCAAGGGCATGTACGGCGTCGACATGGTGAAGAACCTGGCCGCGTCGGCGCTGGCCTGGGGGAAGAACACCGCGGCGATCGTCGTGTCGAAGGGCGCCCAGCTCGCTGCAACCGCTGCGACGAAGGCCGCCGCGGCGGGCCAGTGGCTCCTCAACGCCGCGATGAACGCGAACCCGATCGGTTTGGTCGTCGCGGGCCTGACGGCACTCGCCGCGGGCCTCGTGTACGCGTGGAATAACTCGGAAACCTTCCGGGCTGGCGTGACGGCCGCCTGGGAGGGCATCAAGGGCGGCGCGATGGTCGTCGTCGACTGGTTCACCGCATATATGCTCCCGACCCTGCAGGGCGTCTGGGAAGGCTTGGAGTTCGGGTTCGAGGTCTTCTCCGACCTCGTGCAGCTCGGCTGGGACCTCATCAAGTACGCCGCCGGCCTGGTCGTCGACTGGTTCACCGCGCACGTCCTGCCCATCCTGCAGGGCGTCTGGGAGGGTATCCAGGCGGGCGCCAAGCTCATGGGCGACCTGGTCACCGCCGCCTGGAATGGGATCAAGGCCGGCGCAGACCTCGTCGTCGGCTGGTTCCAGACCTGGGTCCAGCCCATCATCACCGCCGTATGGGACGGCATCAAGACGGGCGCGCAGATCCTCTGGGACGGCATCACTGTCGTCTGGAATGGGATCAAGGCCGTCATCTCACCAGTGGTCGACTGGATCACCGGCACCGTCCGGGGCAGCATCGACGGCTTCACCAGCGGCGTGAAGTCCGCCTTCGAGACCATGCGCGACGCGATCGGCGCCGTCTGGGCCGGGATCAAGGCCATCACCGCGGTCCCGATCAATTTCGTCATTGACACCGTCTACAACAACGGGATCCGGGCGATGGCGAACTCGCTCGCGGAGAAGATCGGGTCGGATGTGCGCCTGCCGTGGGCGTCCAGGATCTCCGGCTATGCCTCTGGTGGTGTCCTGCCCGGCTACACGCCCGGCCGCGACGTCTACCATTTCGTCTCCCCTGATGGCGGCGGCATGCTCGCCCTGTCGGGCGGTGAGGCGATCATGAGGCCCGAGTGGGTGCGCGCCGTCGGCGGACCCAGTGCGGTCGCAGCGATGAACGCTGCGGCCTCGAGCGGACGCTCTCTCCCGGGTGGGGACCGGGGCCAGGCGTTCGCCTCTGGTGGCATCTGGAACGCCGTGGAAGGCGGGATCTCCGGTGCCCTCGGCTGGCTCCAGTCCTCGGCGCGGGCCCTATCGTCGATCATCACCGACCCGCTCGGCGCGGTCGCGAATCTCGTCCGCAAGCCCATCGACGCGATCATGAGCATGCTCCCCGGCCGGGGCATGTTCGCCGAAGCGGGCCGAAGCCTGCCCTACTCGTGGATAGATTCCTTTGCCTCTTGGCTCCAGGAGTCCACGAAGAACATGTCCGCGTCGAGCCTGGTAGAGCAGGCCAGGCTCGCGATCGGCACGCCCTACGTGTGGGGCGGCGTCAACGTCCCCGGGGGCGTCGACTGCTCCGGCCTCGTCGTCTGGGCACTGCGCGAGCTCGGCATCGACGTCCCACGCCACACCGCCTCCAGCTTCCAGGCCGCCTCCACAGCCGTCCCCAACGGGGCAATCCTGCCCGGCGACCTGTACTTCTGGGGCGGCGCCCCCGGCGCCGGCGGCGCACACCACGTCGCCATCGCATCAGGAAACGGCATGATGGTCGAGGCCCCGACCTTCGGGATGAGCGTCCGCGAGACCGGCGTCTACGGCGGAGCCCACGCCGGCCGCTTCCTCTACGACAACGGCGGACTCCTCCAGCCCGGAATCACCGTCGTCGAAAACCGAACGGGCAAGCCCGAGCCCGTCTTCACCGGCGACCAGTGGAACCGCCTGCTCAACAACCAATCGATCCCTGGCGTCCTCATCGTCAAAGACGCCGACGGCACCCTCATCGGCCGCATGCAGGTCGAAGCCGAGCACGTCTTCGCCGAAGCCGCCGCTCCGGCATCGCGCTCGCGGGCGCGTGAGCTCATGGGAATCTGACGAGGAGAGGGGCTGTCGATAACCATGTGGTCTGCGTCTTCGGGGTACATGTCTATCGGCGTGGACCTGTCGTATTCGGGGAATCCGGCGTCCGGTGTTGTGACGGTGACGGCGTCGATTACCGCCAGGGCGGACGGCTACGGTCATAACTATTCGTCGACGTTCAGGTGGTGGGGGCAGGGCGGTGATGGTTCGGCCGGGTTTTCGTTCTCCTCGCCGTACGGCGGGTGGGCGACGAAGGTGCTGCGCCAGTGGTCGTGGTCTCAGGGGCTCAACTATGGGTCTGGGACGACGGTGGGTGTGGGCGCGTCTCTGGGGCCGATCTGGAACGGCGGGAATCCGTCGGTCGTCGCGTACTTGACGCTTCCGGCGCGCCCGTACAACGCGCCTGCGGCCCCGTCGTCGGTGTCGGTGTCGCGGGTGTCTGCGTCGCAGGCGACGGTGTCGTGGGCGATCGCGTCGACGTCGGACGCGCCTGTGCTTGCTCAGGGTATTGAGCGGTACGACCAGGCGAAGGGCGTGTGGGAGCGGGTCGCGACCGTGGGCGGGTCGGTCCGTTCGTGGACCGATACGTCCCTGCCCGCGAACGATGTTTTCACGTATCGGGTGTGGGGTGATTCCGGGAAGGCTGGGGGGAAGACACAGTCCTCCCAGTGGGTGACGTCGACTGTCAGCGCGCCGACCGGAGTGACGGCTGTCAAGGACTCGTCGGGGAACATTGTCGTCTCGTGGACCAGGGCCTACCCGGGTGCGGGGAAGTTCACGGTCTACGACAACGGCAGGCAGGTCGGGACGGTCGCAGCATCGACGGGCTCCTCTGGGTTCTCGTTCACGCACGCGACGCCCGACGCGCAGACAACGCACTCGTATACGGTCGTCCAGACCGACAACGGCGTGTCCTCGCCCGCTTCGTCTGCGTCGAATACGGTGCAGCTCTTGGCCGCTCCGAACGCTCCGAAGCTGACGGGGCCGACGGGGAACAAGCTCACCGGTTCGATCACTTTCGCGTGGCAGCACAATCCGGTGGATTCGTCTGTGCAGACGGCCGCGAACCTCCGCTACCGGGTGGCGGGCGCGTCCTCGTGGACGACCGTGGCCGTCACGACCAGCCAGTCGTACACGGTGAGCCTTGCGGCCGCCTCCTACGAGTGGCAGGTGCAGACGAAGGGCCTGCACGCCGACTATTCACCGTGGAGCGCGGTCGGGACGTTCACGGTGGCGGACGCCCCCGGCATGTCCATTGTGACGCCAGAACTAGGGCTGAAGGTCAACACGTCCAGGCTGACGGTCTCCTGGACGTACTACCAGGCCCAAAACGCTCCCCAAGCCGAAACGCAAATACAGGTCCTACGCGTATCGGGGCGCAACGAGGAGCCAATCGAGCAAACGACCGTCGTCGGCACCGCGACATCATGGGCCATGCCCACGCCGCTCAAAGACGGCGGCTCCTACATGATTCTCGCCCGCGTCAAGTCCGGGCACGGCCTCTGGTCCCAATGGGCGTACACCAGCTTTACGGTGGCGTTTCCTGTGCCGCCACAGCCGACTGGCGTCGCATCGTGGGATGAGACACTCGGCGTGGCGACGATTTCCATCTCCAACCCGGAACCGGACCAGTCGCTCACTCCCGTCCCACCGGCCGCTGTGTCCAACACGATCGAACGATCAGTGGATGGCGGGGACTCGTGGGAGCTCGTCGCCGACGGCGTCGCCGTATCGGGCTCGATCGTCGACCCAGAATGCCTCTCCAAAGGGACAACCCTCTACCGCCTCACAGCCGTGTCCGACCTGCCGTCGACGGCGTCCGTCGTCGTCGAGCTGGAGACCGCCTCTGACGCGATCTGGCTCTCGGGAGGCAACGGCTTCGCGCTCGCGGTCCCGCTCGAGTGGGATCCGAAGCATTCGACGTCGGTGGGCTTGGTGAACAGGCAGGTTCATCACTTTGCTGGGCGTCGCCTTGGGGTGGAGATGGCGGGCACGCAGCGTCAGCGCAAGGTGAACGTGAATGCGACGCTGCTTGATGAGCGGTTCGATCTCGTCGGGCGGCTCGAGGAGCTCGCCTACCAGCCTGCGCCGTTCCTCTACCGGGATCCGCTGGGCCGGCGGATCTACGGGAGCCTGGACGGTGTCCAGACGGATCGCGCGGTCGGCGGCAAATGGGCGGTGTCGGCCTCTCTGGAGGAGGTGGATCGGTGAGCGCGCATCGGCAGGCGGAGTACGTGGTCCGCCTCCTCGATGAGGACGACCGGGAGATCCGAGTTCTCGATGGCGTGACGGGCGGGTCGGTCTCCCTGTCGGCGTCGACGCGCCTGCGTGCGTCGGGGAGCCTGTCGATCCGGGAGACGGGAGAACCGATCGATTGGCTCTCGCAGAGGGTCCGCATCGACTACGAGCCGGTCGGCGTGGAGGGGTGGCCTTTGGGTGTGTTCCTCTTGTCGACTCCGCAGGACGCGTACTCGGATTCTGGGCGCGCGTGGGATGTGGAGCTGCTCGGGAAGCTCGCGATCCTCGACGGGACGGCCGTCGAGGCGACGACGAGCGTCGAGGCGGGGGAGAATCTCGTGGGCGCGGCGAAGCAGTTCGCGGTCGAGGCGGGGTGGGATCGGATCGCGGTCACGCCGTCGCAGACGGTGGCCGCGTCGCAGATCGTGTGGGAGGCGGGCACGTCACTCCTCACGATCATCAACGACCTGCTCTCGGCGGCAGGCTATTGGGCGGCGTTCGTTGACGGCTACGGGGTCCTCCAGCTACAGCCCTACACGCGCCCCGCCTCGCGAGCCCAGGCGTTCGCGTTCGTCGAGGGCGAGGAGTCGATCCACTCGGCCGAGTGGACGAGGGACCAGGATCTCGCATCCGTGCCGAACCGGGTCGTCCTCGTCGGACAGGGGAGCGGGGACACGCCCGCCCTCGTCGGCGTCGCCACCAACGAGGATCCCGAGTCCCCGTATTCGGTGCAGCGGCGCGGCCGGTGGATCAGCCTGTCGGAGACGGGAGTCGAGGCCGCCGACCAGGCAACGATCGACGCGCTCGCCCACAGGCGCCTCATCGACGCCTCGACCCCACAGGCGACCCTACAAATCTCGCACATGCCAATACCGATCGTCCCCAACGACGCCGGGGTCTTCCGGTCGCAGGGGGTGGACGCGCGGGTCGTCGTCAAATCGGTCGAATACCAGCTCGACCCGACCGCGCTCGCCAAGACGAAACTCCTGGAGGTGATCGACCTGTGACCACGCTCGACTACCTCATGGGGACGGTCGCGCGCCTCAAGGCCCTCGTCGAGCAGGTCCCGTCCTACCGGTGGGCGACTGTCGTCCAGGGCGACCCGCTGCGTATCCTCCTCGACGGCGACACCGAGCCGATGCGCGGCACACCCGAGAACGTCGCGGGCCCGCTCGCCCTCGGCCAGCGCGTCCTCGTCACGGCCTCGCGCCGCCGCGTCTACGTGATCGGAAGATCCGGAGGGATGGGAATCCCGACGGGTGCGATCAGCGCGTTCGGCGGGGCGGCGGCTCCTCCGGGGTGGCTGTTGTGCGACGGGGCGGCATACGCGAAAACAGCATATCCGGCGTTGGCGGCAGTACTCGGCGCGACGGGCGCGGGGACGACGTTCACGGTCCCGGATCTTCGTGGGCGTATCCCGATGGGGGCGGGTGCTCCTGCGGCGAACTCGGACAACTCATGGGGATCGATACAACTGTCCGGCGGGTGGAGTCTCGGCAAGTCGGTCGGTGAGTACAAGCACGGCCTCACTGTCGCGGAAATCCCCTCACACGACCATGACCTCACCGGGCACACCTTCAGCTGGGGCGCCTCAGGGACCGTCCGCATCGCGAACACGACAGCGGTCGCCGCAGCATCCCAGGGCAACGAGCTCTACACATTCCAGGGTGCTGACGGCTGGGGTGACACAAAGGCGACGGGCGGCGGCGGAGCCCACAACAACGTGCAGCCGTCCCTCGTCGTCAACTTCATCATCAAGTACTAGGAGGGGAAACCAACATGGCAGCAGGAACTTCAGCGGCGATCATCGCCGCACGCGACAACAGTGACCTCAAGGACAGGGCCAGGGCGCTGGGCGCGACCCTCGGCATGACGGCCGTCGAGGTCGATGCCGTGTGGGACAGGGTCGTCGTCGCCGACGTCGACAACACGGGCACCTCGTCGATCGCGACCGTGTTCGAGTACGCGAAGCTCACGTACGACCAAGCTGTGGCGGCGCTCCCACCGGAGCCGGGCGTGAATCCTGCGGCGGTGACGGACACGCAGATTCTTCACGCGCTACAAGGTTTCGCGACGCCCGCCGTCTGAGCGTCGTCTCGCGCTTCTTCTCCTTGCCCTCGTGGACACCCGGTCCATGGGGGCTTCTTCATGCCCGGAAAGGGGATATTGATGGACTGGAATGGACTGCACGCCGACGAGAACCGGTGGCTCAACGTCAACTACACACAGGGCCGCGAAGGCCGGACGATCGACAAGATTCTCATCCACCACAACGCTGGGGTCCTCTCGGTCGCCGACTGCTACAACGTCTGGCAGACGAGGCCAGCGTCCGCCCACTACCAGGTCACCACAGACGGGCGGATCGGCCAGCTCGTCCACGACGCTGACACGGCGTGGCACGCGGGCGACTGGGAGACGAACCTCCGCTCCATCGGCGTCGAGCACTCGAACTCGGGCGGGGCCGCGCAGGGGTGGCCGATCTCGGACGCGACCGTCGAAGCGGGCGCGCACCTGGTCGCCGCGCTCTGCCGCTACTACGGGCTCGGGCGACCCACCTGGGGGGTGAACGTCTTCCCGCACCAGCACTTCCAGCAGACCGCGTGCCCCGGACAGCTCGCCGGTGCCCTGCGTGACCGGTACATGCAGCGAGCGGGCGAGTGGTACGACGCGATGGCAGCCGGAATCGACGCGCCCGCGGCGACCACTCCGACTCCCACTCCTGCTCCTGCCGCGTCGGGAAAGCTCGACGAGGACGGCTGGTGGGGTCCTGCGACGACCCGCGCCCTCCAAGCCCGCTTCGGGACGCCCGTCGACGGTGTCGTCTCCTCGCAGGAGCAGTACTGGAGGCCGAGCCTCGCCGCGTGCACCTCCGGGTGGGAGTGGACCTCAAGCCCGCAGGGGTCGCAGCTTATCGCCGCGATGCAGAAGGCGCTCGGGATCGCGGCGGATGGGATCGCCGGGCCCGGCTTCATCAACGCGCTCGAAGCCCACTACGGGTTCACACCGGACGCGCGCCTCGACGGACCGTCCAACACCGTCCGCGCGATGCAGCAGGCGCTCAACGAGGGGAGGTTCTGATGAGTGCGTACACATCGAAGACGTTCTGGCTCGGACTGGCCGAGCGGGCCATCAAGACGTGCGCCCAGGCGTTGCTCGCCGTCCTCACGACGGGCACGGTCATCTGGGGCCTGGACTGGGTCCAGGCGGTCGGGATCGCGCTCACCGCGATGCTCGTCTCCGTCCTCACGTCGATCGCGGATCCGGAGCGCACGGACACGGCGATCGCGACGGGTGGGGGTGAGTGATGCCTATACCGCACTGGCTCGACGACGTGACGGTCATCGTCGCGATCGTCGCCCTCCTCGGGACGATCATCACGCAGGCCGTCGGCGCGCACAACGCGGCGATGGACCGCCGAGATAAGCGGGCCGAGAAGGCCGAGGACAACCGCCTCGCCCAACTCACCCTCACGACCGACACAATGCAGGAGGAGCTCAACCGCCTCACCAGCCGCGTCAAGGACTTGGAGGACAAGGTCGCACGGACAGAGGAGGCGCTGGAGGCGATGCGTCGCCTCTATCGGACGGCGACCGCGTACGCGCGTCAGTTGCTCGCGACGATCGACGACATTCGCAAGCTCGTGCCGATCGGAGTCTCGCTCCCGGCGACTCCTCCAGCGCCGGACGTAATCGCGCAGGACCTCTAAGACCAGCCGCCCCCACTCACTTCCGCCGAGAAGGTGGATGGGTGGGGGCGGTTTCTTGTGTGAGTGAGCAGTCCAAGATCCCAATGGTCCTGTAGTCCGCGCTACGATCAGTTTCCGAAATCGACGTCAAAGAGCTACGCTATCCGCACACCAAGACCGCGACTTTTCGGCGGAATTCCAACGGATGCGCACGATCTGGTGAGAAAACCGAATGCGCGTCTCGAGTTTTCAACTCCCCTCTCGCGCACCAGACTTCCCGCGGGAATCCGCGGAAGGCCGGGTTCGCGCCCGGCGTGCTCACACGGGACCGGTGATCGCCGACGGCGATCGTCGGTCCCGTTCATTTCACCCCGCCGCATCGATGTCGCGGCTCGCCGCCCTGTGAGCGCGCGACCTCGAGGCCGCTCGTGCTGTAGCGTGGACGCCGTAGTAACGCGGTTTCATTGCAGTGCTCGCCAGAGAAGGTTGCAGGAGCTTCGGTCACTATGCCGCGATCCGCTCGGATCCGGCTCATCGCCCCCTGGGGCAAGCAGATTGGAAACACCCCATGACCACTGGTGTCGTGAAATGGTTCAACGACGAGAAGGGCTACGGCTTCGTCACCCCCGATGACGGCTCCGCCGACGTCTTCGCGCACTACTCGAACATCGTCCAGGACTCCGGCCGCCGCACCCTCTTCGAGGGCGAGAAGGTCGAGTTCGAGGTCACGCAGGGTCCGAAGGGCCTCCAGGCGGAGAACATTCACCGCCTCGGCTGACCCTCATCCCGAACGGGAAGAACGGGGGCGCCCACGGCCGATGGCCGTGGGCGCCCCCGCGCGTCCGGCGCACCGCTTTCGAGGCGCGCCACATCGGCCGGAGTCGAGAGCTGAAGGACACTGCGTGATGGTCCGACTGGGAGTCGACGCGGTCAGCCCGTGGGCCCCGATCCGGCGCCTCCCGCCCGCCGTCGAGCGGGCGCACCGCCCCGGCCTCGTGAATCCGTGTGAAATCCCTATCATCACTGGTCCCGAGGGCTGCTCCCCTGCTAACTTAGAGCGTGCTGGAAACGTTTCCGGCACCCTGACACGCTGCTGTGCGAGGCGCGGTCAGTGCCTCGCGAGCACTGACCGAAAGAAGAATCTCATGGAGCACATCGTCAAGCCCGAGCTCGCCACCGCCACCTGGCAGAGGTCCGCCGACGTCGCCGGCGTCGTCGTCGCCGTCGTCGTCCTCTCGATCCTCGGCATCTTCGCCGCCGTCAACGCCTCCTCGACCGTCTCGGTCGTCATCGCCGCCCTCGTCGGCCTCACCGCTCTTCTCTTCGCGCCCGCCGCCTACGCGATCTCGCACACCGAGAAGAACTGAACCGAAGATTCGGGGCGCGCGCCGATGCGCGCCCCAGCATGACGAGCGCGACGCACGAGGCGTCGCGCTCTTTCCTTTCTCCGCGCCCTTCCTCGTTAGACGCCCCCAGTCCCGCCCAGCCCCGTCGTCGCCNTCTGGCTTACGTGCGCGCTTGTGCATCTCTATGTGCCCCTGGCGCCAGATGTTGGGCTTGTTTGTTTGTACGGGACACGGCGCCCACCGGGATCTACCCCTCCCTATTCGCCGGCAGCGTCAGATGTGTAGAGGAGACAGCGACCCGGCGCGACGATGATGTGAACCCGTAACGCCCCGACCGCCCGAAGGTGAAGATGACCGCCGACCCCGCCACCGCCTCCCGCCCGACCTCGGGCAACGACCCGAAGGCGCTCGCCCTCGGCCTCGGCGTCTACATCATCTGGGGCTTCTTCCCCCTCTACTTCCACCTCCTCGCGCCCGCCGGCGCCGTCGAGGTCATCGTCCACCGCGCCTTCTGGGGGCTCGCGTGGTGCGCGCTCGCGATCGGGCTCCTCCACCGACTCCCCGCCCTCAAGGCGGCGATCGCCGACCGGAGGGCACTGTCGCGCCTCTCGATCGCCGGCGTCCTCATCGTCGTCAACTGGTCGACCTACGTCTTCGCGATCCTCACGGGACACACGGTCGACGCGGCGATCGGCTACTTCATCAACCCGCTCGTCACGGTGGCCCTCGGCCTCGTCGTCCTGCGGGAGCGGATCACGCCCCTCCAGACGCTCGCCCTCGCGCTCGGCGCCGTCGCCGTCGTCATCCTCGTCATCGGCGAGGGCCGCGTGCCCGTCATCTCGCTCGCCCTCGCGCTGAGCTTCGGCCTCTACTCCCTCGTGAAGAAGGACGTCGCGGCGAAGGTCGACCCTCTCGCCGGCATGGCGATCGAGACCGCGACCGTCGCCCCGTTCCTCCTCGTCTACTTCGGCTACCTCGCTCTCAACGGGCGCACCTCGCTCCAGCGCCTTGCCGCCCAGGGGTCCTCGGCCCCGATCTCCCCGGCCGCCCACCTCGCGCTCCTCATCGGCGCGGGCCTCATCACGGTCATCCCGCTCATCATGTTCGCGACCGCCGCGAAGGGCCTGACGCTCGGCACCCTCGGGTTCATCCAGTACGTCTCCCCGGGCACGCAGATGCTCATCGGCGTCGCGGTCTTCCACGAGCCGATGGAGCCGATCCGCTGGATCGCCACCGCCGTCGTGTGGCTCGCACTCGGAGCCCTCACCGCCGACCTCCTCGTCGCGGCGCGCCGTCAGCGCCGCCTCCTCCGCTCGCTTCCGATCGACGAGGTCGGGGCCGGCCCCGAGAACGGGGCCGATGCCGAGGACGCGGAGGACTGAGAGCCCGTGGCACCTCTGCGCGGACCCGCGCACAGGCCCCACTCGCGCCCGTTGCGGGCCGCTGCGCATGCCCGTTCGGGCCCGCCCCGCACGTCAGTGGAGGGGTTGGCGACATGCGGAGGGGGTGTATCCCCACCACTTGTCGTCAACCCCTCCACTCATCACGGGTTCGGACTCGACGGGCCATCCGGACCGTCCGCGCCTTCCGGGCGGGTGCGATCGGACGATCTCACCGGGCCTGTTGGGCCCCCATCCGGACGGGCCTACCAGTCGACTCACCCCTTGACGCGCAGCAGCCGGATCGCGTTGAGGATGACGACGAGCACCGAGGCCTCATGGACGAGCATCCCGATCGCCATCGTCACGCCACCGGCGACGACTCCGGCGATGAGGAGCGCGACGACCGCGATGGCGATGACGACATTCGCGCGCATCACCGCGGCCGTGCGCCTCGCCAGGCCGAGGCCCTCGGCGACCGCGCCGATCTCGTCGCGCAGGACCGCGATATCCGCCGCCTCGATCGCGAGATTCGACCCGGACGCGCCCATCGCGATCCCGATGTCGGCGGTCGCGAGCGCCGGGGCGTCGTTGACGCCGTCCCCGATCATCGCGATCCTGGCCCCGTGGGCCCGCAGATCCTCGAGGGCCGCGACCTTGTCCTCCGGGAGGAGCTCGGCGCGCATCTCGTCGACGCCGGTCGCCCGGGCGATCTCCTCGGCGGCGTCCCTCCGGTCACCGGTGAGCATGACGATCCGCTTGACGCCGAGCCTCCGCAGGCCGGCGACCAGGCCGGCGGCATCGGGACGGACTTCATCGGCGATGAGGATCGCGCCCCGGTAGACGCCCTCGACCCCGACGAGGACCGGGGTGGCCGAGCCGATCGCGGCCGGATCGAAGCCGGTGAGGTCGATGCCCTCCTCCGCGAGGAATCGGGCGGTGCCGACGAGGACGCGGCGGCCCCCCACGAGGCCCTTCAGGCCCCGGCCCGTCACCGACTCGACCTCGGTGGCATTCCGGGTCGCCGGATCGATCCCCTTCGCGTGAGCGGCCTCGAGGACCGCCTCGGCGAGCGGGTGCGCCGACGACGCTTCCAGGGCGGCGGCCGATTCGAGAAGGGCGTCCTCGTCGATCGCGAAGGAGGACGGGGAGGAGGCGGACGGGCCGACGGCGGGAGCGGGGAGGACCGCGACGACCGCGGGGCGGCCCTTCGTCAGGGTCCCCGTCTTGTCGAGGGCGACGACGTCGACCTTCGCCGCGGCCTCGAGCTTGTCGCCGCCGCGGATCAGAATGCCGCGCTTCGCGCCCGCCCCGATGCCGGCGACCGTGGCGACGGGGATCGAGATGACGAGGGCGCCCGGGCACGAGATGACGAGGAGCGTGAGAGCGAGCCGGACGTCGCGAGTGAGGATCCCGAGGACGATCGAGGCGACGACGATCGCGGGCGTGTACCAGGCGGAGAAGGACTCCATGAAGGTCTGGACGCGCGCCTTCGCGTTCTGCGCGTCCTCGACGCGGGCGACGATCTTCGCGACCGTCGTGTCCGCTCCGACGCGGGTCGCCTCGAGGAGGAACGCGCCGCGGGCGGTCGTCCCCGCGTGGACGGAATCCCCGACCCCGACCTCGCGCGGGAGGGGCTCGCCGGTGATCCCGGCCTCGTCGACGCTGCCCGCGCCCTCGAGGAGGACCCCGTCGACGGGGATGCGCGCCCCGTCCGCGATGACGACCCGCTCCCCGCGCTCGACGGCCCAGGCGGGGACCTCGACCCTGCGGCCGTCGCGGACGACGAGGGCGGTCGCGGGCACCGACGCGATGAGCTCGTCGAGCGCCGAGCGCGTCGAGGCGAGCGTCGTCTCCTCGAGGGCGTGCCCGACGAGGAAGAGGAAGGTGACGGCGGCCGCCTCCCACACCTCGCCGATCACGAGGGCGCCGACGGTCGCGATGGTGACGAGGACGTCGATCGACATCTGCTTCGCGCGCGCCGCCCGCCACGCCTTTTGCGCGATCGGGACGAGGGCGATGAGGGCGGCGAGGACGAGGGCGCCTTCGGCGATCCAGTCCCCGGCGATCCCGGCCGCGCCGCGCCCGCCGATCGGGGCGAGAACCGCGGGGACGAGGACCTTGCCGAGGAGAATGAGTCCGCCCGCCCACAGGGGCCGGCGCCACCGGGGCGCCGCGAGCGCCCGGCCGAGGCGGCGGAGGCGACCCGGGGTTCCGGGGGCGGCCGCGTCCTCGTCGACGATCGGGGAGGTGGAGGCCGAGGCGGGGGCCTCCGGACGGTTGTTCTGGGCGGGCGTCGTGGGAGCGGTTGCGGGAGTGGCGTCGGCGCCGGCCGGCGCGGCGAGGGTCGTGGTCATCGGTGTCTCCTTCCAGTTCGTCGACCGGTGCCGGGGGATCAGAAGGCGGAGGGGGCGGACTCGTAGCCCGCATCGGCGACGGCACGGACGAGCTCGTCGACACTCACGACCTCCGGGTCGTGGTCGATGACGATCTTCGAGTTCGCGAACTGGACCTCCACCTTGGCGACGCCGTCGAGGGCGCCGACGCGGCCCTCGATCGAGCGGACGCAGGACGGGCAGGAGAAGCCCTTGGCGCGCAGGACCGTGCGGGTGAGGCGCTCGGGGGCGATCTCCGCCTTGGCGGGGGCGGTGGCGGGGAAGAAGCTGAGGGACATGGGGAACTCCTTTTCATCGGGCTCCTGTTCGGGCAATCGGCCGGGGCGGTCGCCCCGATGACCCGTAGACTCCTCCACCCCGGGGACGCTCTCCATGACGGACGTCAATTAATGACTCGACGCCTCGCGGGGCGGCCGAATGCGGTGCATGCTGGGGCCATGAGCGCCCACGAGCACCGCCGTCACTCCCCCGTCGACTCCGGGTGCGAGCACTCGCACGGCTGCTCGACGGCGACGAAGCGCGCGGTCCTCGCGCGCTCGCGCTGGTTCAAAGGCCTCGACGACCACGTCCTCGACGACCTCGTCGAATGCGTCGTCGAGCACTCGTGGAACGCGGGCGAGAACCTCTACCACCAGGGCGATCCCGCCTCCTCGGTGTGGGTGATCGCCGCGGGGGTCGTCGCCCTCACGACGCTCGGGGCCGACGGCGAGGAGTCGATGACCGATCTGCGCAGCCCCGGCGACATGCTCGGCGCGCTCTCGGCCGATCCCGCGGCCGCCCACGAGCAGGGGGCGCGGGCGCTGACGACGACCTGCGCGATCGCCATCGACGACGCGCTGCTGCGCCGCCTCGTCTCCGCTCATCCGGGCGTCGGCCTCTCGCTCCTCGAGGACGTGGGCTCCCAGCTCATCGAAGCGCGCGGACGCGGAGCCCTCCACGCGAGGCGCTCGGTCCCCCAGCGGCTCGCCTCGCTCCTCCTCGGGCTCGCCGAGCGGATCGGAGAGGAGCAGGAGGACGGCTCGCTCCTCCTCCAAGTCCCCCTCGGGCGAGCCGATCTCGCGAAGCTCGCATCGACTTCGACCGAGTCGGTCTCGCGGACGATGTCGGCGTGGCGGAAGTCCGGGATCGTCGAGGCGGGGCGCCGGTGGATCGCCGTCCGCGATCCGGAGGCCCTCGCCGACCTCGTCGAGGGCGCCTGATCCCCCGCGAAGTCATGCGCCCTCGACTGTGAGCTGACCGGATGAGTGGTCCGCCCGCCGCGGGCCGGACCCGCCCGCTTCGGACCGCGTTCCGCGGTCCTGCAGACGCCCGGGGCCTACCCCGCCCGACCCGCGACGCCCGTCCTCGTCGCACTGTCCCGCGGAAACATGCGCCGCATCCCCTCGACGGAGCAAGGTGATGCTCTCGGCGGAGGAGGCGGGTCAGTCCTGGGGCTCTTCGCGGCCGGTGTAGTTGACGAAGCGGGCCATGTGCCCCTGGAAGAGCGCGCGGATCGTGTCCGTCGAGCCGTTGCGGTGCTTGGCGACGATGATGTCCGCCTCGCCGGGACGATCCTCCTTGTCGTAGTACTCGGGCCGATGGAGCAGCATGATGATGTCGGCGTCCTGCTCGAGCGAGCCGGATTCGCGCAGGTCGGACATCATCGGCTTGCGGTCGTTGCGCGACTCGGAGTTTCGGTTGAGCTGAGCGACCGCGACGACAGGGACGTCGATGTCCTTCGCGAGGAGCTTGAGGTTTCGGGACATCGCCGAGACCTCCTGCTGACGCGATTCGACCTGGCGGCCGCTCGTCATGAGCTGAAGGTAGTCGATGACGACGAGGCCGAGGTTGTGCTGCTGCTTGAGCTGGCGGCACTTCGCGCGGATCTCCGTGATCGTCATGTTCGCCGAGTCGTCGACGTAGAGCGGGGCGTCCGCGATCTTCGCCATCGTCGTCGACACGCGCCGCCAGTCCTGGTCGGTCATCGACCCGGACTGCATCTTCGAGAGGAACACCCCGGACTCGGCGGAGAGCATGCGCATCGCGATCTCCTGCTGGCTCATCTCGAGGGAGAAGATCAGCGAGGTGATCCCGTGGCGGATCGACGCCGAGCGGCAGAAGTCGAGGGCGAGGGTCGACTTCCCCATCGCGGGGCGGGCCGCGACGATGATCATCTGGCCGCCGTGGAGGCCCTGCGTGAGGTCGTCGAGGTCCTTGAACCCGGTGGGGACGCCCTGGAGCTTCCCCTGGGAGTCCTGGATGTCCTCGAGCCGTTCGAGCAGGTCGTGGGCCATCGTCTCCATCGAGACGTAGTCCTTCGACGACCGCTCGGAGGACACGGCGTAGATCTCGGACTGGGCCTGCTCGACGATCTCCTCGACCTCGCCGCCGGCGTCGGCGTAGCCGAGCTGGACGATGCGCGTGCCCGCGGTGACGAGTCGGCGCATGATCGCCCGCTCGCGGACGATGCGCGCGTAGTAGCCGGCGTTCGCCGCCGTGGGGACCGAGGCGATGAGCGTGTGGAGGTAGGCGGCGCCGCCGACCCGCTGGAGGGTGCCGTCGCGCTGGAGGCGCCCGGCGACCGTGATCGCGTCGGCGGGCTCGTTCTGGCCGAAGAGGTCGACGATCGCGTCGAAGATGATCTCGTGGTTCGGCATGTAGAAGTCCGCGCCGCGGATCTCCTCCGTCACGGTGACGATCGCGTCGGTCGTCAGCATCATCGACCCCAGGACCGACATTTCGGCGTCGACGTCCTGCGGCGGCGTGCGATCGAAGTCCTCCGCCACGCTCCTCCCGTCCTCCTTCGCGCGCCGCTCCCCGCCCTCGTCGGCAGCGCCTCCGGAGGGGTTTCCGAGGGCGTCCCGGGGCCGTCCCCGGGGTGAACGGGAGGGGGTCGCGCACACGCGAGGGTAGCGCCTGGACGAGGGAATGCCCACTCTCGATGTGCACTCGAATGGGGATAACCTGGGGACGGCGTGTGGATAACTCGGCGAGTCGTCCACACCCCCTGTGGACGCGCCGATCGGGCGGTGAACGCCCCGTGAACATCGGCGGTCGATTTGCCGCGAGTTCCCCGCGCTTCCGATCACAGACTTGTCCACAGTTGTGTACACAGAATGTGGATGAGAAATGGAGAGCCGATCCGTGGACGCGCCCGACTCGACCACCCCCAACCTTCAAGGCGAGGTCGAGGGTTCGCGCAGAGGCACCGGCCCGACAGCCCGGAGGCCCGCGATCGCCCGCGAGATCCTCGCCCTCGCAATCCCCGCGCTCGGCGCCCTCGTCGCCGAACCACTCTTCACGCTCATCGACTCCGCGATGGTCGGCCACCTCGGAACCGCCCAGCTCGCGGGCCTCTCCCTCGCCTCCCAGATCCTCCAGACCGCCGTCGTCCTCTTCGTGTTCCTCGCCTACTCGACGACCTCGCTCACCGCCCGGGCGCTCGGAGCCGGCGACCGGGCCGGCGCCGTCCGCGAGGGCGTCTCCGCCTCGTGGCTCGCGGCGGGCCTCGGCGTCGCGGCCGCCTCCCTCCTCGCGCTCACCGCCCCCGCCCTCGTCGATCCGCTCACCGCCGACGCCGCGGTCGCCCATCAGGCGGTCCTCTACCTGCGGGCGAGCGCGCCCGGCCTCATCGGCATGCTCATCGGATTCTCGACCGTCGGGACGCTGCGCGGACTCCAGGACACGCGCACGCCCCTCGTCGTCACGACGCTCGGAGCGGTCGTCAACGTCGGCCTCAACGCCCTGCTCATGTACGGCCTGAGGATGGGCGTCGCAGGGTCGGGACTCGGCACCTCGATCGTGCAGCTCTTCATGGCGGGCGTCTACCTCGCGATCCTCCGCTCGCAGGCGCGCCTCGAGGGCGTGCCGCTCCGTCCGAGCGCCTCGGGCATCGGCCGTTCGGCCCGCGACGGCGCCCCGCTCGTCGTCCGCGGACTCGCGCTGCGCGCCGCCGGACTCGCGACGATCCTCCCCGTATCGCGGATCGACGAGGCCGCCCTCGCCTCCTACCAGGTCGTCCTCGCGGTCTGGACCCTCACCGCCTTCGTCCTCGACGCCCTCGCGATCGCCGCCCAGTCCCTCGTCGGCCTCGCCCTCGGGCGCGGGAAGCGCGACGAACTGCGCGACCTCCTGAGGGTCCTCACCGTGTGGGGCGCGGGCGCCGGCGTCGTCCTCGGCATCGCCATCGCCGCCGCCTCCCCCTGGCTCCCCGCCCTCTTCGGCTCCGACCCCGCGATCCGCCCGATCGCGACCGCGGGCCTGCTCGCCTCGTGCCTCGGCCTGCCGATCGCGGGGATCGTCTTCATGCTCGACGGGGTCCTCCTCGGCGCGGGCGACAACGTCTTCTTCGCGATCGCGGGACCCCTCCAGCTCCTCGTCCTCGCCCCCGGCCTCGTCCTCGTCGACGCGGCCCGGCGCGCGGGCGCCTCCTCGGCCGCCGTCGTCGCGGGGGCGTGGATCGCCTACGGCCTCGCCTACATGGGGGCGCGCCTCGCGTCGAACGCCTGGCGGACCTGGCGGTCGGCGACCGGGCCCATCCCGGCGCGCGGCTGAGTCCGCCCACGCTCGCCTCCCGGCGCCCGGACGCCGTCCTCCCCTCCGCCGACGCCCGGTCGCGTCCTCGTCGATCGACGAGGACGTGGCGGAGCACTCCCCGGGCGGGGTGGCGAATCGCACGCGCGCCCGACTAAGCTGGATTCTCGGACTGCCGTCGCCTCCGGGCGAGGGCGATCCTGCGCGAGCGCCCCACGGCGTCCGCGCGCGCATGACCCTCCTGTCACGGACCGTCCGTGACCGCGAAGACCATAGGAGGTGGGTACTCAACGTGCGTAATTACGAACTGATGGTGATCCTCGATCCTTCGATCGACGAGCGCACCGTCGCCCCCACGATGGAGAAGTACCTCGCGCCGGTCGCCGCCAACGGCGGCTCGGTCGAGAAGATCGACATCTGGGGCAAGCGTCGCCTCGCCTACGACATCCTCAAGCGCTCCGAGGGGATCTACGTCGTCATCGACATGACGACGACTCCCGATGTCGCGCTCGAGCTCAACCGCCGCATGGGTCTCGACGAGACCATCCTGCGCACCAAGCTCCAGCGCCCCGACGCCCACTGACCGGGCCGAGAACCACCCAGACCCCCACCCGACCGAAGGAGTCGACATGGCCGGAGAAACCGTCATCACGATCATCGGCAACCTCACCGCGGATCCGGAACTGCGCTTCACGCCGTCCGGCGCGTCGGTCGTCGACTTCACGGTCGCCTCGACCCCTCGCACCTACGACCGGAACTCCGGCGAATGGCGCGACGGGGACACCCTGTTCATGCGCTGCTCCGCGTGGCGGGAGCTCGCCGACAACGTCGCCGAGTCCCTCCGCAAGGGCATGCGCGTGATCGTCCAAGGTCGGCTCACCCAGCGGTCCTACGAGGACCGCAACGGGCAGAACCGCACCGTGGTCGAGATGCAGGTCGACGAGGTCGGCCCCAGCCTCCGCCGTGCGAAGGCCCGGGTCGAGCGCGTCCAGTCCCAGGGCGGCTACTCCCAGGGCGGGTACCAGGGTTCGAACCGCGGCTCCTCGCAGGACGGCTTCCAGGGCCAGTCCCGCGGCGGCCAGAGCGGCTACCAGGGCGGTTCTCAGCAGGCCGGTTACGGCGCTCCCGCCGGCGGCACCGTCGACGACCCGTGGCGCACCGCGTCGCAGTCCGACGCCGCCTTCGGCGAACCGCCGTTCTGATCGGCGCCGGCACAGCCGGCCATCGGAACGCGAAGACATCATCTGAATGGGGCGGGGAACCCGCCCGGATCCAAGGAGACCACCATGGCGAAGCCCCAACTTCGCAACAAGCCCATCAAGAAGAAGGCCAACCCGCTGAAGTCGGCCAAGATCGAGTCGATCGACTACAAGGACACCGCGCTCCTGCGCAAGTTCATCTCCGACCGCGGCAAGATCCGCGCGCGTCGCGTCACCGGCGTCTCCGTCCAGGAGCAGCGCCGCATCGCCCGCGCCGTGAAGAACGCGCGCGAGATGGCGCTCCTGCCCTACTCGTCGACCGGCCGCTGATCGGGGAAGGACACAGACATGGCTACCACCAAGCTCATCCTCACCCACGACGTCGCCAACCTCGGCAACGCCGGCGAGGTCGTCGAGGTCAAGTCGGGCTACGCCCGCAACTACCTCGTCCCCCGCGGTTTCGCGACCAAGTGGACCAAGGGCGCCCAGAAGCAGATCGACCAGATCGCCGCCGCCCGTCGCCGCCACGAGATCGCCACGGTCGATGAGGCGCGCGAGCTCCGCGACGCCCTCCAGGCCGCCGCTCCCGTCACCGTCTCCGGCAAGGTCGGCGCCGCCGGCCGCCTCTTCGGCGCCGTCTCGGGCGCTCAGATCGCCGATGCGGTCAAGGAGCAGCTCGGTCAGACGATCGATCGTCGTCGCGTCATCATCGCGACCCCGATCAAGGCCGTCGGCGACTACACCGTCGCCGTCAACCTCCACCCGGAGGTCTCCGCGAACCTCAAGGTCCGCGTCGTCGCCGAGTGATTCGCGTCGGCTCCCGCCGACACCGATTCTCCGGGAGGGCCCCCGATCCGCTGGGATCGGGGGCCCTCCCGCATTCGTAGCGGGGCTCATCGTCCCCCTCCTCCTGCGCGCGCATCCCCTCGACGCCTGAACGTGATGCTCTCGGCGGGAAAGGTAGTGGGGCTCTTCATAGTTCGGGATGTGGTCGGGCGACCTGACGGCTTCGAGCCTCCCGGTGCCGCATCCCTTCAACAGGCTTGTGGCGGCTTTCCGCATGTTCGGCGGCGAGAAGGCACCGGGATTTCGCCGACGAACGCCTCGAAACACCGAGTACGCCGATAGATGCCCGCAAAGCACGCCGAGACGGCGATGCAGGTCATGCGGGTCGCCGATTCCGGACGCGGGGCGACCTGGATCGCACACTCGACGCCCCTCCCGCCCACCGAAGCACGCCGAGACGGCGATCCAAGTCATGCGGGCCACCGATTCCGGGCGCAGAGCCACCCAGATCGCACACTCGACGCCCCTCCCGCCCACCGAAGCACGCCGAGACGGCGATCTAAGTCATGAGGGCCATCGGCAGCCGACCACACCCCCAACTGCGAAGAGCCGCTTCTCGAGCCCTGAGAAGAACGACTCGGGGGGAGGGCGCCATGCGCCCTCCCCCCGAGTACCATCCGATGGTCGGCTGCGACCGGGCCGCCCGCGCGGCCGGGCCGCGGAGCTCCCGGCGGTCGCTCAGCCGGCCGAGCCGGTCGTCCCGTTGCCGTTCGTCCCGCCGGTTCCGCCGGTTCCGCCGGTGGTCCCGCCCGTCGTTCCCCCGGTGTCGGTTCCGCCGGTGGTTCCTCCGGTCGTCCCGCCCGTGTCGGTTCCGCCGGTGGTTCCTCCGGTCGTCCCGCCCGTGTCGGTTCCGCCGGTGGTTCCTCCGGTCGTCCCGCCCGTGTCGGTTCCGCCGGTCGAGCCGTTGCCGTTCGTCGTCCCGTTGCCGGTCGTCCCGGTGGTCGTGCCGTTCGAGGTCGAGCCCTGCTCGTTCTGCCCGTTCGTCGACGGGGTCTGCGTCGAGGGCGACTGCGTCTGCGTCCCTGAGGACTGCGCGGTCTCCTGCGGAGTCGTCGTCTGCGTCTGGGTCGTCGACTTCCGGTTCGTCTCGACGATCCAGTTGAAGTCGGTCTCCGTGAGGCCCTGGACGGCGGTCGTCATGTACGCGTCCCACACGTCGACCGGCCAGTCGCCGCCGTGGAACTCGGAGAGCCCGCCGATGTTCGTCAGCGGAACTGAGTTGCCGTTCTCGTCCGACTGGTACATCGACACGGCGGTGACGAGGTTCGGGACGAAGCCGATGAACTGCGCGGAGAGCTGCTCCTGAGACGTTCCCGTCTTGCCCGCGGTCGTGAAGTCGGGCAGGGCCGAGGCGACCTTCTCGGCCGTGCCGCCGTAGGCGGTGACGGCTTCGAGCGCCGGCATGATCGAGGAGACGTCCGCGACGTCGAAGACCCGTTCGGCGGTCGTCTTCGCCTCGTAGACGGTATTCCCGTGCGAGTCCGACACCGATTTCACGATGTGGGCCGTCACCTTCTCGCCGCCGTTCGCGATTGTCGAGTACGCCGTCGCGAGGTCGATGTTGTGCGGGGAGGCGAAGCCGAGGACGTTGAGGAGCGTCGAGTCGAGGCCGTACGTCGACTCCGGGATTCCCGCGTCGATCGCCGCCTGCATCGTCGAGGCCGGGCCGATGTCCTTGTTGAGGGCGACGAACGCGGTGTTGACCGAGTAGGCGGTCGCCTTCACGAGGTTGATCGTCCCCCAGGAGTAGCCGCCGTCGTTCGACACCGTGGAGGTCAGGCCGTCGAAGCTCTGCGGCGAGTTGCCGTTGTAGCGGTCGTAGACCGAGCCGCCCGCCTTCGCGTTCGCAAGGAGCGCGAAGGGCTTGAAGCTCGAGCCGGCCATCGCGATGTCCTGGGTGACGGCGTTCTGCTGCCGCTTGAGGTAGTCGGCGCCCGCGTATTCGGCGAGGATCTCGCCGGTCGTCGGATCCATCGACGACAGTGCGACGTGCATCGTCGAGGAGTCCCAGCCGTCGACCGCGTCCATCGTCTGAGCGGCGGCGATCGCCGCGTCCTGGCGCGTCTTGTCGATCGTCGAGACGATCTTGAGACCGCCGTTCGCGAGCTGGTCCTCGGTCACCGCGCCGGTGGAGACGAGTTCGGACTTCGCCTGCTCGATGAGGTATCCGGTCGGCCCGGACAGGGAGGCGTTCTGGGTCGTCGACGGGTCGATCGTCTCGGGGAACTGCGCGGCGTCCGCGTCGGACTGGGAGATCCAGCCGTCCTCGACCATGAGGGAGAGGACGCGCTCCCACCGCTGCTTCGCCTTCTCCGAGTCGACGGCCGGGTCCCACGCGGAGGGCGCGGGGATGATGCCGGCGAGCATCGCGGACTCGGAGAGCGTGAGGTCCTTCGCGGCGTGGCCGAAGTAGGCCTGCGAGGCGGCCTCGATGCCGTAGGCGCCGCGCCCGAAGTAGATCGTGTTGAGGTAGTTGCCGAGGATCTCGTCCTTCGACTGCTCGCGGTTGATCTTGATCGCGAGCACCGCCTCCTTCGCCTTCCCGGTGTAGGAGGTCGTCTCGCCGACGTAGTAGCGCTCGACGTACTGCTGGGTGAGGGTCGAGCCGCCCTGTCGCGAACCCGTCGTGATGTTCGTGACGAGGGCGCGGAGGATGCCTTTGAAATCGACGCCGGAGTTCGTGTAGAAGGTCCGGTCTTCGGAGGCGACGACGGCCTTGCCGACGTAGTCGGGCAGGGTCGTCGGGTCGATGATCGTCCGGTTGACGTCGCCGAGCGACCCCATCTCCGTCGTCCCGTCCGCGTAGTAGACGGTCGTCTTCTGGGCGAGCGCGACGTCCTGGGCCTTGGGGACGGCGAGGCTCGCGTACATGAAGAGGAAGGTCGCGAGTCCCGCGATGAAGACCGCGAGGATCGTGAAGACGATGCCGAGGCCGATCCTCCGGCCGATGCCGCCCTTGCGCCGTCCGCCCTTCTTGTCGGCGCGGCGCCGCGAGGCGTCGGCTGCTCTTCTCATCGACGAGGACGAGGCCCGCGATCCGGAGGCGGTGGCCGCTCCGGCGGTGCGCTTGCGGGCGGCGTCGGCGCGCTTGGGCAGGTGTGAGGTCGAAGAGCTCGATCCCATGATCTCGCTCCAGTCCTTCTTCCCGTCGGAATTCGCCACGTTCTCAGCCTTTCAGCAGGGGTCGATCCCACCAGCGTAGGCAAGAAACCTGGGAAACCCACCGATTCGTGACCGGTCCGACGTTTCCGGGGGGCGGGGCTCGGCCCCGTCCCCCGGAGGAGTCGTCACTCGATCAGGGGTTCAGTCCCACTGCTCCTCGGGTCGACCCTCGGCCGCCCACAGGGTGTGGAAGGTGCCCGGACGATCGATCCGCTGGTAGGTGTGGGAGCCGAAGAAGTCGCGCTGGCCCTGAATGAGGGCGGCGGGGAGTCGTTCGGCGCGGATCTGGTCGAAGTAGGAGAGGGATGAGGCGAACACCGGGATCGGCACACCGGCGGAGGCGGCGAGCGCGACGATGCGGCGCAGCGAGGGGACGCACTCCTCGAAGCGCGCGGCGAAGGGCTTCGCTCCGAGGAGGAGCGGCAGGTTCGGGTCGTTCGCGTAGGCGGAGGCGATGTCGTCGAGGAATCCGGCGCGGATGATGCATCCGGCGCGCCAGATCTTCGCGATCGCGCCCTTGTCGATCGTCCAGCCGTTCGCCTCGGCGCCGGCGGTGATCTCGTCGAAGCCCTGGGAGTAGGCGACGATCTTCGACGCGAAGAGGGCCTGGCGGACGTCCTCGATGAACGCGTCGCGATCGGCGATCTCGAGGGGCGCGGCCGAGCCGTCGAGGGCGCGGGCGGCCTCGCGCTGCGGGGTCGAGCAGGAGGCGCCGCGGGCGAAGGTCGCCTCGCCGATGCCGGTGACGGGCACGGCGAGGTCGAGGGCGGTCTGGACCGTCCACTTGCCGGTGCCCTTCTGGGAGGCCCGATCGACGATGAGGTCGACCAGCGGGGTCCCGGTTCCGGCGTCCACCTGGCGGAGGACCTCGGCGGTGATCTCGATGAGGTAGGAGTTGAGTTCTCCCGCGTTCCACTCCGTGAAGACGTCGGCGATCTCGGCGGGGGCGAGGCCGAGTCCCTTGCGGAGGAGGTCGTAGGCCTCGGCGATGACCTGCATGTCGGCGCACTCGATGCCGTTGTGGACCATCTTGACGAAGTGGCCGGCGCCGTCGGCTCCGACGTGGACGCAGCACGGCTCGCCCTCGTAGTGGGCGGAGATCGTCTCGAACATCGGGCCGAGGCGGTCGTAGGACTCGACCGTGCCGCCCGGCATGATCGATGGACCCCACAGGGCGCCCTCCTCGCCGCCGGAGACGCCGGCGCCGACGAAGTGGAGGCCGAGCTCGCGGGCGCGCTTCTCGCGGCGGATCGTGTCGGTGAAGAGGGAGTTGCCGCAGTCGACGATGATGTCGCCGGGCTCCATGCGCGCGGCGAGCTGCTCCATGACGGCGTCGGTGTCCGGGCCGGCCTTCACCATGATGATGGCGACGCGCGGGGTCGCGAGCGAGGCGACGAAGTCGTCGAGTTCGCTCGCGGGGACGAACGCTCCCTCGTCGCCGTGGGCGGCGATGAGGCGCTCGGTGCGCGCGGGCGTCCTGTTGAAGACCGCGGTCCGGTAGCCGTTGCGGGCGAGGTTGCGCGCGAGGTTCGCGCCCATCACGCCCAGTCCGTACACGCCGATGTCGGCCGAAGCGGCCTGCGGGGCGAAGTCAGTCATGCGAAGTCCTCCTCGCGATCGATGAATCGCCTCCAGCCTAGGTCCGGGCCGGAAAGGGCGCAGTGTCTCCCTCGTCATGCGGGCGCCGGCGGCGCGCGGGTCAGTCCGCGGGGGCGTTCGCGGCGCGCTTCGCCTTCGCGGCGGCCTTCTTCGCGCGCTTCGCGGCGGCCATCTCCTCCCAGTGGGCCTGCTGCGCCTCGTACTCGCGGGCGACGTCGCGGACCTCGTCGGAGGCCCACCAGGCGAGGAGCTCCGCCTTCGCCGCCTCGCGCCCCATCGGCCCGTTCTCCATGCGGAGCTCGAGGAGGTGGTCGCGCGCCATCTTCACCGCGCGCGAGGGGCGCAGGCCGAGGATCTCCATGATCTCGTCGCCGTCGAGGTCGGGGCGGATCGCGTCGAGTTCCTCGCGCTCGCGCAGAGCGGCGATCCTCGCCTCGAGATCGTCGTAGGCGGCGGAGAGCATGTGCGCCTTGCGGCGGTTCCGCGTCGTGCAATCGGCGCGGGTGAGGCGGTGGAGGCGCTCGAGGAGATCCCCCGCATCCGCGACGTAGCGGCGCACCGCGGAGTCCGTCCACGCGGTCTCCCCGTAGCCGTGGAAGCGGAGGTGGAGTCCGACGAGCGTCGCGACCGCCTCGGTCGTCGCCTTGTCGAACTTCAGCGCCTTCATCCGCTTGCGCGTGAGCTTCGCGCCGACGATCTCGTGGTGGTGGAAGGAGACGGTGCCGTTGGACTCGAAGCGGCGGGTCGCGGGCTTTCCGACGTCGTGCATGAGCGCGGCGAAGCGCAGGACGAAGTCGGGGGCGGGCACGGCGCCCTCCGGGCCGGTCTCGAGGTCCATCGCCTGCTCGAGGACGGTGAGCGTGTGCTCGTAGACGTCCTTGTGTCGCCGATGCTCGTCGACGGTGGAGACGAGTTCGGCGACCTCGGGGAGGACGATGCTCGCGACGCCGGTGTGGACGAGGAGCTCGAGTCCGCGGCGCGGGTACGGGGAGACGATGAGGCGCTCGAGCTCGGCGCGGATGCGCTCGGCGGAGACGATCTCGAGGCGGTGGGCCATCGTCTCCATCGCCTCCATGACGTCGAGGTCGACGTCGATGCCGAGCTGGGCGGCGAAGCGCGCGGCCCGCATGATGCGCAGCGGGTCGTCGTCGAAGGACTGCTCGGCGGTGACGGGCGTGCGCAGACGCGAGGCCGCGAGGTCCTCGAGCCCGTGGTGCGGGTCGACGAGCGCCATCGCGGGCAGGCGCATCGCCATCGCGTTAACGGTGAAGTCGCGGCGGGTGAGGTCCCCCTCGAGGGTGTCGCCGAAGGCGACCTCGGGCTTGCGGGACCCGACCTCGTAGGAATCGGTGCGGTAGGTCGTCACCTCGACCACGAGGTCGCCGCGGCGCCCTCCGATCGTTCCGAACTCCTTGCCGATGTCCCAGACCGCGCTCCCCCAGGCGGCGAGGAGCTCCTCGGTCCGCTCGGGCCGGGCCGAGGTCGTGAGGTCGAAGTCGTGGGGTTCGACGCCGAGGAACGCGTCGCGGACCGGGCCGCCGACGAGGGCGATCTCCTCGCCCGCCTCCTCGAAGACGCGGCCGAGGTCGAGGATCTCGGCGGGGAGGTTCGCGAAGGCGCGCTGCGCGTTCGCGAGGAGGGAGGGGACGTCGCGCGCGGCGAGGGGCGCGTAGGCGCGGGGTCGCGAGGGCGCGGCCGCCGACTCGGCGGAGGGGGTGTTCGGGCTCATCGCCTTCAGGATGCCACGGCGCAGGGCGCGCGGGCGACGCCCGGGAGGCGCCGGGAGGGTGAGTCGACCCACTGCCGCCCGGCGGCGCGCGACCATCGGTCGGCGACCGCCGACTAGAGTGGACGCATGCCCGCGCGACCGACGGAATTCCGACAGGGGGTCCCCCGACCCCCTCGCCGTCATGCCTCGTCGCGCCCGATCCACGTCCATTCGGCCCATATGCCGATCTCCTCGGAGACCTCCGCGGGCGGCATCGTCGTCGACGTCGTCGACGGCGTCCCCTACGCGGCGCTCATCGCCCGGCGCAACCGCGCGGGACGGATCGAGTGGTGCCTCCCGAAGGGCCACCTCGAGGCCGGGGAGACCGCCGAGCAGGCGGCGCTGCGCGAGGTCGCGGAGGAGACCGGGATCCACGGGCGGATCATCCGGCATCTCGCGAGCATCGACTACTGGTTCTCCGGCACCGACAGGCGCGTCCACAAGGTCGTTCACCACTACCTCATGGGCTACGAGTCCGGTTCGATCACCGTCGAGCACGACCCCGACCACGAGGCCGAGGAGGCGGCGTGGATGCCCCTGAAGGACCTCTCTCACCGCCTCGCCTACCCGAACGAGCGGAGGATCGTCGCGATCGCCCTCGACCTCCTCTACAGGGACGCGTGATGGCGCGCCGGGCCCCCCGTACCCACCGCGCCCTCGGCGCCGCGCTCCTCGCCCTCGGCCTCCTCGCCCCGCTCGGCGCCCCCGCCCGCGCCGACTCCCCCCAGTCGGGGGCAGACGCGTCCTCGTCGAGCGACTCGCGCCCCGCGCTCTTCGCCTCCTCGACGAGCGCCGACGGCCTCTCCGTGTCGATCGACGCCCTCACCCCTCGGATCCTCACCGACGAGGGCGAGCTCGTCGTCTCCGGAACGGTGACGAACACGACCGAACGGACGCTGACGACCCCGGCGATCCTCCTCGCGATGGGCCAGACGACTCCCATCTCCGTCGCCGAACTCGCCGCGGCCCTCGACGGCGAGAACTCCCCCGGGACGACCGTGAGCGCGACGAATCTCGGGGAGGACCTCGACGCGGGCGCGACCGCGAAGTTCGAGTTCCGCGTCCCCGTCGACCAGCTCCCCCTCGGCTCGTCGACGAACTGGGGTCCGAGAACGGTCGCGGTCGGCGCGTTCTCGGACGGGGCGAGCGGGCACGACCGCTCGATCGTCCTGTGGGACTCGGGCGCCGCGGTCGCGCCGACCCGCGTGTCCGCTCTCGTCCCCTGGACCTCGCAGAACTCCACCGGCGACGACGCCGAGCGTCTCGCCGTCTCCGCGATCGCGACGATGAAGGGCGCGACCCTCGCAATGGACGCGGCGGTCCTCCCGACGCCCGTCGAGGCGGATGCGACGGCCGCCGACGCCGAGGCCGCCCAATCGGCCGCCGACGAGGAGAACGCCGCGAGCGCCGCCTTCGTCGCGAACCTCCTCACCCGCACCGGCGAGGTCGTCGCCCTGCCGACCGGGGACGCCGATCTCGGAGCCCTCGCCCTGTCCGGCTCCCGCTCGCTCCTCAGCCGCGCCGAGTCGTCGATCACCGCCTTCCCCTCCTCCCCGGCGGCCGCCGGATGGGGCCCGGACGGCGCCCTCGACGAGGCCGACTCGGCTGGCCAGTCCGCGTCCACCGGATCCGGCGCGCAGTCGGCCGCCGCGTCGGATGCCGAGTCCGCTCAGTCGGGCGCGGCCCCCGCCGCGACGACTTCCGTGCTCACCGACATCGCCTGGCCCTCCGAGGCGACCTTCGGGACGAAGGAGCTCGCCGCCTTCTCCGACCGCGTGACGATCGCGCCCGCGAGCGCCCTCCAGCCCGACGCCGAACTCGGATTCACCTCCCTCGCCGTCGCGGAGGTCGACACTTCGACCGGTGAGACGTCCTCCTCCGGCGCGACCGACTCCACCGCGACCGCCCTCGTGCAGAACGAGCAGATCGCCCAGCTCCTCGACTGGCCGACCTCCACCTCGGCCGACGAGCTCGACGCCGAGCAGGGGCTCGCGGCGATCAGCGCGATCATCACCCGCGAGCGCCCGAACGCCTCGCGCACCGTCTTCGCCGCGACCTCGCGGACCGCATCGCCGACGCCCGGACTCGCCTCCCGCCTCGAGACCCTCCTCACCTCCCGCTGGATCGAACCGACCTCCTTCTCCGCCCTCGCCTCCTCCGAGCCGACCGACGTCGAGCGCGCGCAGGTCGGCGCCGGGCAGCTCGCCGGGGACACCGACGAGGCCGTGTCCACCCTCACCGATGCCCTGGGCGCCCTCGTCCCCCTCGCGACCGCCTCCTCCGCGCCCGACGAGGTCGAGGCGAGCGTCGCCGACGCGCTCCTCCCGTCCGTGTCCGCGGCCGTCGCACCGAACGAGCAGCGCACCCGCGCCTCCCAGTTCTCCGCCCGCGTCTCGGCCCTGCGCGCGAAGGTGAGCGCCGAGCCCTCGGATGCGGTCAACCTCATCAACAAGTCGGCGGACTTCCCGGTCCGCGTCCGCAACGACCTGCCCTGGGACGTCGACGCCGTCGTCACCCTCGTCCCCTCCGATCCCCGCCTCGAGGTGACGAAGCCGGCGACCGTCACCCTCAAGGCGGGGGCCGTCACCTCCGTCAAGGTGCCGGTCTCCGCGATCGGCTCGGGCGACATCGAGGTCGTCTACAAGGTCTCGACGCCCGACGGCTCCGTCCTCGCCGAATCGAGGGCCGTCCTCGTCCGCATGCGCGCGGGCTGGGAGGACGCGATCACGATCGGCGCGGCCGCCGTGTTCGGGCTCCTCTTCGTCGGCGGCCTCGTCCGCACGATCCGTTCCAGGCTGCGCCGCGGGCGCATGGCAGATGGAGAGTAGATGAGCACGCCTCCGATGGGCGCCGACGGCGCAGAGCCCCGCCCCGCAGAGCCCGCCCCCCAGGCGCGAGCCTCGCTCCTGAGGGCGAGCGCGATCATGGCCTCGGGGACGATGGTCTCCCGCATCCTCGGGTTCGTCCGCTCCGCGATGCTCCTCGCGGCGATCGGCGCCGCGGGAGGCGGCGTATCGGCGGCCTTCCAGACCGCGAACACGCTTCCGAACACGGTGTTCAACCTCCTCGCGTCCGGGATCTTCGACGCCGTCCTCGTCCCCCAGATCGTCGGCGCCCTCAAGCGCAAGCACGACGGCGAGACCTACGTCAACAGGCTCCTCACGCTCGCCGGGACGCTGCTCTTCGTCGTGACGATCGTCTCCATGGTCGCCGCCCCGCTCCTCGTCGTCATCACGGCCGCCGGCTACGACTCGCAGATCCGCACGCTCGCCATCCTCTTCGCGCTCCTGTGCCTCCCGCAGCTCTTCTTCTACGGGCTCTACAACCTCCTCGGCGAGCTCCTCAACGCCCGCGGCGTCTTCGGCCCGTACATGTGGGCGCCGGTCGTCAACAACATCGTCGGCATCGCCGGCCTCGCCGCATTCCTCTTCCTCTGGGGCGGCACCGAGGACCGCATCGACGTCGGCGACTTCACGGCCGCCCAGTTCTGGGTGCTCGGCGGATCGGCGACGCTCGGCGTCATCGCGCAGGCCCTCATCCTCTTCATCCCCATGCGCCGCGCCGGCGTGAAGTTCACGCCCGACTTCCACTTCCGCGGCACGCACTTCGGGTCGACCTCGAAGGTCGCGGGCTGGACCTTCGCGACGCTCGGCGTCAGCCAGATCGGCGTCCTCTCGACGAACAATCTCGCCGCCCTCGCCGACGCCTACGCGAAGGCGCACGACGGCGTCATCATCGCCGGCATCAACGCGTACGCGACGGCGTTCATGATCTTCATGGTCCCCCAGTCGCTCATCACCGTGTCCCTGACCACGGCGATCTTCACGCGGATGGCGGAGGCCGTCGCCGACGGCGACGACCGGGGAGTCGCGGCGAACTACACGCTCGGCATCCGCACGATCACCTCGCTCACGCTTCTCGCCGCCGCGATCCTCATGGCGGGCGCCGCCCCGATGATGCAGATGGTCCTCTACTCGAAGACGAACCAGAGCATCGTCATGGCGTACGCGTGGATCCTCGTTGCCCTCATGCCGGGCGTCGCCTCGACCGGCCTCGTCCTCATGAGCCAGCGCGTGTTCTTCGCCTACGAGGACGTCAAACCGGTCTTCCTCATGGGGATCGGCCCGACGATCGTCCAGGTGATCGTCGGCTGGACGATGTACGTCCTCACGGGCGCGGCCTGGTGGGTCGCCGCGGCCGCCCTCGGGGAGACCGCGTGCCGCCTCGTGCAGGGCGTCATCGCCGTCGTGTGGGTGTCGCGCCGCAACCGCTTCGTCGACCGCGCGGGCCTTCTGCGCTCCTACGCGATCTTCCTCGCGAGCGCCGTCATCGCGGGCGCGGTCGCCTTCGGGGCGCTGCGCCTCGTCGGCGTCGAGACGATCGCCGCGACCTCGCTCGTCCGCTTCGGGCTCGCGACCGCGAAGATGGTCCTCGTCTCCGTCGTCGCGTCCCTCGTCTACATGCTCGCGCTGCGGCTGCTCGGTCCCGCGGACTCGGCCCGGACGATCGCCCCGCTCCTCGTCCGCCTCCGCGTCCCCGCCCCACTGCGCGCGCTCCTCGCCGCGCCGCTCCCGGCGAACGGAGACGGCCCGGGCGATAATGACTGAAGACCACGACACGACGGGGGAACCAATGGACGAGGACGAGATCGGCGGGCGTCACGAGACGGACGGGAGCGGCGCCGACGAGGGCCGCGAGCTCGGCTCCGTCTTCCGCGCGAGAGGCTCCGAGGAGCCGGACGCCGAGCGCCCCCGGCCCTCCTTCGACGACATCCTTTCCCAGGGGGAAGAGGACGAGATCGGTGAACCCGAGCCCGAGGAGACGACCGGGCCCTCCCACTCCGACGAGGCCGCCGCCGGCGCCTCCGCCTGGGCCGCCGCCGGCGCCGCGCTGTCCGGCTGGGCCGCGCGCATCCGCAAGGGCGTCAACGGCGCGATCGAGAACGCGCGCAGGCCGGGCGACTCCCCGGCGGGCGCCTCCCTCGACGCACCGACCGCCTCCCCCGATCCCTCCGACGCCGCCGACCCCGACCTCGCCCTTCCGACGACCGGGGAGGTTCCCGTCTACGGCGGAGCGGCCGCCGCGACCGACTTCCCGCCCCCGCCCGAGGACGACGACGCCGAGCCCGCCGATCTTCCGCCGCTGCCTGAGGACGCGGCACCCGCCCCGGAGGATCTCCCCGCCGACCTCCCGCCGGCCCCCGAAGACCACTCGCGCACCGGAATCCCCGCTCCCGTCGAGGCGGCCGCGGGAGCAGCCGCGGGCGCCGGCGTCGCCGCGGCCACAGCGGCCTCCACCGGCTTCGACGCCGCGCTCTCCGAACCCGCGGCCCCCGCCGCGAAGCGCGAACGCCCGAAGAAGCAGCAGCCCGTCTACGGGCGCGACGGCCGTCGCCTCATCGACCCGACGAAGCCGACCCTGATCTTTGCCAGTATCGTCACCGTCGTCGGCGCCGTCTGGGCCGTAAGCACCGCGCTCGCCCCCGTGACGGACTTCGACCTCGCCCAGTCGATCGCGAACGCCAAGCAGTCCGAGCAGTCGGCCGCGCAGTCCGGCGACTCCGGCGCCGAGGCCCCCGCGCAGGACGTCGTCGCCCCGAAGATCTCCGCCGTCTCCGTCCTCTCCTGGTCGAACGACGACGGCGACCACCCCGACACCGCGGTCAACATGATCGACGGCAACCCCGACACCTCCTGGCACTCGCGCTGGTACGACTACAACCAGTTCCAGGACGACTCGAACGTCACGATCGTCATCAAGCTCGAGAAGGAGGCGACCGTCTCAGCGATCACCCTCCAGATGGACCCGAGCACCTCCGGCGGTCAGCTCGTCGTGCGCAACGTCACCGATCCCGCGAACCCGCGCGGCGGAACAGAACTCATGACGACGGCGTTGTCGCCTACGACTGAGATCGCCCTGCCCCAGCCCGTGACGACGAGCTCCATCGCCCTGAGCTTCCGGCAGATGCCGACCTCGGTCGACGGCAACGCGTGGGCCTGGATCTCCGAGCTCTCCGTCAAGTAGCCCTTCGACGATCGGCGCCCCGGCGCCGACGGATTGGATCGCCATGTCCTTCAACCCCCTCCCCGACCTCCTCGTCGTCACGGGCGCGCCCGTGACGCCCGAGCCGAACGTCGAGCGCCTCGCCGACTCCGAGGCCGTCGTCCGGCCCTCGGCCGACGTGCCCGAGGGCGCGACGATTCACGGCGTCCTCGTCGTCGGCTCCGGCCCCGCCGGCTACACCGCCGCGATCTACACGGCGCGCGCCGGCCTGAAGCCGGTCGTCCTCGCCGGAGCCATCACCGCGGGCGGCGCCCTCATGAACACAACCGAGGTCGAGAACTTCCCCGGATTCCCCGAGGGCGTCCAGGGCCCCGACCTCATGGAGAAGATGCGCGAACAGGCCGAGAAGTTCGGCGCCGAGATCCGCTACGACGACGTCACCGCCGTCAACCTCTCCGGCGGGGTGAAGGTCGTCGCCGTCGACGACGAGCTCCTCTACGCGCGCGCCGTCATCCTCGCGACCGGCTCGGAGTACCGCCACATGAACGTCCCCGGCGAGGACCTCCTCTCCGGCCGCGGCGTCTCCTACTGCGCGACCTGCGACGGCTTCTTCTTCAAGGACAAAGAGCTCGCGGTCATCGGCGGCGGCGACTCCGCGATGGAGGAGGCCACCTTCCTCACGAACTTCGCCTCCAAGGTCACCGTCGTCCACCGGCGCGACGAGCTGCGCGCCTCGAAGGTCATGGCCGACCGCGCGAAGAACAATCCGAAGATCGAGTTCGCGTGGAACTCGACCGTCGCCGAGGTGCTCGGCGACGACGCGGTGACGGGCCTGCGCCTCACGTCGACCGTCGACGGCTCCGAGTCGGTCCTCCCGGTCGACGGCGTCTTCGTCGCCATCGGGCACCTCCCGCGCACGGGATTCCTCGCCGAGGACATCGACCTCGACGAGGCCGGCTACATCGTCGTCGACGAGCCGTCGACCCGCACGAGCGTCGAGGGCGTCTTCGCCTGCGGCGATGCCGTCGACCACTCCTACCGTCAGGCAATCACCGCCGCCGGCTCGGGCTGCCGCGCCGCCCTCGACGCCGAGCGCTGGCTGGCCTCGCTCGACGACTGATCCTCCGCACGAGACTGGCGGGCGCCCCGATGCTTCGGCATCGGGGCGCTTCGTCTCACAGAGAGTGCGGAGCCCTCCATCCGCGCCTCCGCACGGCGTAGAAGCTCCGAGATCCCCTCGACGCGGGAACGTGATGGGCGGTTTCAGGCGGTGAGTGCAACGGCGTTGTCGTCGAGTAATTTTTGCATGAGTTCGGCGGGGGGTTTCCAGCCGTGGCGTTTGCGGGGGCGGGGGTTGAGTTGGCGTTCGGCCTCGGCGGATGCTTCTGGGGGGTAGTCGTTCAGGGCGGGGCCTTTAGGGAAGGAGTCGCGCAACAGGCCGTTGGTGTTCTCGTTGGACCCGCGCTGCCAGGGCGAATGCGGGTCGGCGAAATACACCTTCGTTTTGGTCCGGCTGGTCAGGTCTTTCGCGTTCGCCATCTCCCCTCCCTGGTCCCACGTGATCGTCTCGCGAAGCGTGAGCGGGAAAGGGCTGATCATGTCGGCGAGCACGTCGATCACACTTGCCGTGTCGTGGCACGCTGGCAGGGGCCGGACGAGCAGGTAGCCCGTGGTGCGTTCCACCAGGGTGATCGCGGCGCTCTTGTTGTTCGCCCCCACGATCAGATCCCCCTCCCAATGGCCCGGAACCTGGCGTCCTTCCACCTCTTGGGGCCGGTCCACGATCCTGGCGCCCTCCACCCACGACTTCCCCTTCGAGCGCGCCAGAGCCAGCGGCGAACGCGCCAGGCGACGCGTGCGCCCCGACCGCAACGCCTTTTCCACCTTGAGCTCTTGACGCAACGCGCCGCGCCCATGCACATACAGGGCCTGATAGATCGTCTCCGGGCTGATCGTCACCCCCCTATTGTCCCCACACGCCCAGGCCCGCGAGATCTGCTCAGGCGACCAGTGCTCGTTAAGCTTGGCGACCACGAAGGCGCGCAGCCGAGGATCCTCCAGCTTGAACGGCTTGGGACGAGCCCGCCTCCCGGCAGCCTCCTCATGAGCGCGTACCGCCCGATACTGGCCGCCCCCACGATCCAACTCCCGCTTCACCGTCGAGGCCGCCACCCCAAGCTCGCGGGCGATCCCCCGCATGCTCATCCCCTGACCGTGCAAGTACTCGATGAGCTGGCGGCCCCCGATCGTCAACCGGGCCCCATGCCCGACCCCGCTGACCAGCCCCTCCACAGGGTCGGCGGGCGCACTGCCCACCCACCCGCCTCGCGAACCCACACGAAACGTCATGCCCCAATCTTTGGCCCACTTGCGGATCGTGCACACCGCGACACCCACCCGCAAATGCACCTGCCTAACCGGCACACCCTCAATCAGCAGATCCAACACCTGGCGGCGAACCGCCTCAGAACAACGAAAACCCACAGCAACCACCCCACACACTCAAGGCGTTGCACTCACCACCTGAAACCGCCATGCTTTCGGCGCGCGAAGGTGATGCTCTCGGTGGAGGGCCCTTCTCACACGGCGACTTGGGCTCAGGTCCCAGAGCGCGGAGCGCCCGCCCCGTACCGTGGAGGTCATGACGACTCCCGGCGCGACCCCCTCTCCCGCATCGACTCCGACGTCCGCCCGACCCGGATGGACCCGCCTGATCCCCGGCCTGCTCGTCTCCTTCGCGGCGGTCGGGATCGCCCTCGTCGTCAATCACCTCGTCCCCGCGCTCTCCGCGATGCTCGTCGCGATCATCCTCGGAGTCATCGCGCGCAACGCCGCGCCGCTACCCGCCTCGCTCGACCCGGGCCTCGCCTTCGCGGCGAAGCGCCTACTCCGCACGGGCGTCGTGCTCCTCGGCCTCCAGCTCGTCATCGCCGACGTCCTCGCCCTCGGCGCCGGCATGATCGGAGTCGTCGTCGCGGTCGTCGCCCTCGGAATCCTCGCGACCCTCCTCATCGGCCGCGCACTGCGCATCTCGCTCACTCAGACGCTCCTCATCGCCGGCGGCTTCTCCATCTGCGGCGCGGCCGCGGTCGCGGCCGTCGACGGCGTCATCGAGACGGAGGACCGGGAGGAGGTCGTCACCGCGGTCGGCCTCGTCGTGATCTTCGGGACGCTGATGATCCCGATCGTCCCGGCGCTCGGCGCCCTCCTCGGCCTCGACCCACTGACGACCGGCCTGTGGGCGGGCTCCTCCACCCACGAGGTCGCGCAGGTCGTCGCGATCGGCGGCGCGATCTCGGAAACGGCGCTCGCCGGCGCCGTCGTCGTCAAGCTCGCCCGGGTCCTCATGCTCGCCCCAGTCATGGCGGGGATCTCGCTGTGGCGACGGTCGGCGATGCGCGCGGGTCGCCCGCTCCCCGGCATGGGGGACGAGGGCGGGGCACTGCCCCCGATCATGCCGCTCTTCGTCGCCGGCTTCATCGCGATGGTCCTCGTCCGCTGGACGGGCCTCGTGCCCGCGAGCGCCCTCGCGGTCCTCAAGGTCGTCCAGACTGCGCTCCTGGCTGCGGCCATGTTCGCGCTCGGCGCGGGCGTGCGCCTGAGGGACTTCGTCAAGGTCGGACCGAAGCCCTTCCTCCTCGCCGCGGCCTCGACCCTCGTCGTCGCGACGACCGGCTTCATCGGCATCTCCCTCGCCCACTAGCCAACACGCGTTCGGCGGCTTTCCCGACGTTCGGCGGCTTTCCTGACGTTTGGTGGCGCATTTCGGGGCGTTTTGACCCGCCAAACACTCACAAACACGCCAAACGCGTGTTGGGAGGGGGGGACCGGGGAGGGAGGGCGATCACAGGCGCGCCCCCTTGCGCCCACGCCTCACGTAGTTCAATATTCAACTATGAAGTCTTTCGGATTCCTCTCCTTCGGCCACTACTCCCTCACCCCCGGCCGCGGCCCGCTCGTCGACGAAGCCCTCCACGACCAGCTCGAGATCGCCCGCGCCGCCGACGAGCTCGGCGTCAACGGCGCCTACTTCCGCGTCCACCACTTCGCGCCGCAGGGCGCCTCCCCCATGCCGATGCTCGCCGCCATCGCCGCGTCGACGACGCACATCGAGGTCGGCACCGGCGTCATCGACATGCGCTACGAGAACCCCCTCCACTTCGCCGAGGAGGCCGCCGCCCTCGACATCCTCTTGAGCCACCGCATCGCCCTCGGCGTCTCGCGCGGCTCCCCCGAGCCCGCCCAGCGCGGATGGGAGTCCTTCGGCTACACGGCGAACGCGCCCTACGGCGCGGACCTCGCGCGCGAGCACCTCGAGACCTTCCTCGCCGCGATCCGCGGGCACGCGATGGCCGTCGCCGCCCCACTCGAGGAGCAGTACCCGACGATGTACCGCCCGGGCACGCCCCTCCCCGTCTTCCCGCGGGTCGAGGACCTCGACCACCGGATCTGGTACGGCTCGGGCACCCACAAGTCCGCCGAGCAGACCGCCCGCGACGGCCTCAACCTCATGAGCTCGACCCTCGTCTCCGAGGCCGACGGCTCCTCCCTCGGCGAGATCCAGGCCGAGCAGATCGCCCGCTACCGCGCCGCGTGGAAGGAGGCGGGCCACGACTGGACGCCGCGCGTCTCGGTCTCCCGCTCGATCTTCCCGCTCATCACCGCCCAGGATCGCGCGCTCTTCGGCGCCGAGGGCAACAGCCGCGACCAGATCGGCTCGATCGAGGGCGCGACCCGGACGACCTTCGGCCGCTCCTACGCCGCCGAGCCCGACGCGCTCATCGAGATGCTCAAGTCCGACCCGGCGATCGAGGCCGCTGATACGCTCATGCTGACGATCCCCAACACGCTCGGCGTCGACGTCAACGTGTCGATCCTCGAGAACTTCGCCCAGCACGTCGCCCCCGCCCTCGGGTGGATCCCGGCGACCGAGGGCCCGACGACCGGCTACCCGATCGACTGACTCCCGGACCGGACGCTTCGGCGCCCGCTCCGGTCTTCCGGCACCGCCCCTTCGGCCCTCCCCACTCCGGGAGCGCTGCGAAGGGGCGGTTCCCTATGCGCGCCGGTTGCGCAGAACGTCCTCGAGGCCGAGCGGCGCTCGCCCCGTCGCCTCCTCCACGTCCCGAGTGACGAGGGCGAGTTCGCCGTTCCTGATCGCGGTGTAGGTCGAGACCCAGGCGTCGTACTGCCACTGCGGGGCCGGCCAGCGCTTCCGGAATTCATAGGCCTCCTCGACGGTCTCGTCGTGGAAGGAGACCTCCCGGCCCTCGACGCGCGAGATCACCGCCGCGACCTCGTCCATCGTGAGGGCCTCGGGCCCGGTGAGGTCGAGGGTCCGGCCCTCGTAGGCGTCGAGGTCGAGGAGCACCGCGGCGGCGACCCGCGCGACGTCGTCGATCGCGACCGCGCCGCAGCGGCCGTTCCCGGCGGGACCCCGGATCACGCCGTCCTCCCCGACGAGGTCGGCGAAGAAGTCGAGGTAGAAGCTGTCGCGGAGGAAGGTCCACGTCATGCCCGATGCGCGGATCGCCTCCTCGGTCGCCGCGTGCGTGCGGGCGAGCGTGAAGGTCGCATCGGGCGAAGCGCCCTGGAAGGAGAGGTAGACGATCCGCGGGACGCCGACCGCGCGCGCCGCCTCGACGAAGGCGAGGTGCTGGGCGAGCCGCTCCGCCGACTCCGAGGCGGACACCATGAACAGGGCGTCGAGGCCGGACAGGGCCTCGCGCGACGCCGGAGTGTCCTCGTAGGAGCAGGCGCGGACCGTCGCGCCCGGGAGCGCGGGCGCGCGCGACGGAGTCCGCGCGAGGAGGACCTGAGTGGCACCGGCATCGGCGAGGAGGCGGGCGACGCGTCCGCCGATCCGCCCGGTCGAGCCGGTGATGCCGAGGACGGGGGAAGCGCCTGCGGCGCGGGGAGTCTCGAGTGCGCTCATGGGCGCATGATCCCACCCCCGCGCGATCCGCGCAGGGCGCCCCGGTCCCGTCCTCGGCGCATCCCCCGTCCGCGCTGGGCGATGACCGACGAGATCATCGATCACCTCCCCCTTCCTATACTGGCCGCCATGCCGCCCTGGATGACGTCGATGCGACTCGCCCCGATCCTCCTCGGTGTCGCGCTCCTCGTCTTCGGCCTCCCCTCGCTCCTCGTCGACAGGCGCAACCGGACTGGCGCGCTCCTCGCCTCCGTCTACGGCTCGATCGTCCTCGGCTACACGCTCCTCCCCCTCCCGACCGCGGCCGCGGGCGCCGCCGCCTGGTGCGCCGCGCACGTCAAGCGGCGCCAGTTCATCCCCGGCCGGGCGCTCCTCGACATCTGGGACGCCGCCGCGTCCGCCTCCACTCCCCTCGCCGTCCTCTGGTCGCACGCCCTCCTCCAGGTCGTCTTCAACATCCTCCTCTTCGTCCCGCTGGGGATGCTCGTGCGCGGAAGGACGGGGCGCGGCGCCGGCTCCGCGCTCCTCGCGGGCGCCCTTCTCTCGATCGGGATCGAGACCGCGCAGGGCACCGGACTGTTCGGCCTCTACGCCTGCGCCTATCGAATCGTCGACGTCGACGACGTCGCCGCGAACGCGCTCGGCGCCCTACTCGGCGCGCTCCTCATGAGCGCGCTCCTCCGCCGACGCGCGGCCCCGGCCTCGTCCGCGGGTAGTCTGCCGACATGACCGCACCCCATCGCGCTCCGGGAGCCGCCGCCTGCCCCTGCGGGTCGGGCTCCGCCTTCGGCGCGTGCTGCCTCCCGATCCTCGAGGGCGAGCAGGCCACGACCGCCCTCGCCCTCATGCGCTCGCGCTTCACGGCCTTCGCGCTCGGAGACGAGGACCACCTCCTCCGCTCCTGGCATCCGCGCACGCGGCCCGCCCCGCCCTACGTCGATCCCGCGATCACGTGGGAGCGCCTCGAGATCCTCGGGCACGAGGCCGGGGCCGTCGGCGATGCGGAGGGGATCGTCGAGTTCGCCGCGCACTGGAGGGGCGCCTCCGGCGCCCGCGGCGTCATGCGCGAGCTGTCCCGATTCGAGCGGCGCGCGGGCCGGTGGGTCTACGTCGACGGGGAGGTCCGATGAGCGGCCCTCACGCCGACGCGCCCCGGCCGCTCCCCGGGGAGTCCGCGCGCATCGCCAACCTCGCCGACAACCTGGGCGCGTGGCGGATCGTGTCGGGAGTCCTCCTTCTCGTCGGCGCCGTCGTCCTCGGTCTCTTCGTCCGCACGCGGGCGCTCACGGCGCTCGATCAGTCGGTCCTCGCGTGGTTCATCTCCGTGCGCACCCCGGCGCTCACCGCGTTCATGCAGGCGGTGACCTCGGTGTTCGCACCGCGCACCGCGATCCTCGAGACCCTCGTCATCGGAGTCGTCATCGGCGCGGCGACGCGGTCGTGGCGCCTCGGCGTCTACATCCCGGGGACGATGGCGCTCTCGTCCCTCGCGACCGTCGTCGTCAAGCTCGGGATCGAGCGGATCCGACCCGCGATGCCCGAACGGCTCGTCGTCGAGCTCACGGCCTCCTACCCCTCCGGGCACACGACCGCCGCGGCCTCGCTCGCGATGGCGGCCGCCGTCGTCGTCCTCGCGGCCACCGGCTGGCGGACCGTCGCCCTCGACGCGGGGGCGCTCACATGGCGGAGGAATCGGCGCACAGCCGCCGTCTGGGCGATCGCCGCGCTCGTCACGCTCCTCGTCGGAGTCTCGCGCCTCTACCTCGGCGCCCACTGGCTGAGCGACGTCATCGGCGGCGCGATGGTCGGCACCGGCGTCCCGCTCGTCTGCGCGGGGCTCGTCTTCGGCGACGAGGACCCGCTTGAGGCCGACGAGGCCTGAGGTCCGCGCCCGCGGCCCACTCGCCCCGCATGCCGAAAGTTCCCAGTCAGACCAACACGTGGCGTCCTTTGGCCCCGCACCCGCATGGTCGTACACACGCCCCTACGGGAAAGGCGAAACGCCCCGGCCATCCGGCCGGGGCGCTCGCGTCGATTGGGGGGATCAGTTCTTCTTGCCGGTGACGGCGCCCCAGATCGCGAGGACGACGACCGCGCCGAGGATCGAGAGGATCCAGGTCCTGAGATTCCAGAAGGACCCGAGGCCGATGTGGAAGACGAGGTTGCCGAGCCAGCCGCCGACGATCGCGCCGACGACGCCGATGAGGAGGTTGGCGCCCCAACCACCGCCGGCCCGTCCGGGCATGATCGCCTTGGCGATCGCGCCCACGATGAGGCCGAGGATGATGTATCCGAGGATGCCCATGAGTTTCTCCTATTCGTCGACTCCGGGACTCCTCCACCCTGTCACGGATCGGGCGAATCCGCAGAACGAAGCGGTTCAGCCCTCGTAGGGGCCGTAGGTTGCGAGGATGTTCCCCGCCTCGACGAGGGCACGGGTCATGAATGCTCCTCGTGAGGGCGGATGATCGCCCACAATAGGCCCACGGGCGACTCGCCGCGCGACGCCGCGGACCGCGCCCACGTGTCATCGACGAGGACGAAGGGGGTGCGCGATGAGACGACCGGAGACGATCACCGACTACGTCGAGCGCACCCTTGCGTCCTTCGACTCCTCCCCCTTCACTCCGGTCGACAGCCTCGTCCTCTCCTGGGCCTCCTACTTCCGCGTCGTCCCCGACGTCCCGGCCGCGGCGACTCCCTCGGGCGCGCGGATCCGCGACCTCCTCCTCGCCGAGTTCTTCCCCACCTTCTTCTCCACGCAGTGGGATCCGCCGCACTCGAAGGCGCTCCTCCTCGCAATGGGGGCGAGCCCCCGCTACCGCGACGTCGTCCAGTTCGACTCGGTCGACGAGGTCGACCCCGCCGCCCAGATGCAGTTCGCCGCCGCGTCGTATCGGCTGACCGACGACCTCGTCTACGTCGCCTTCCGCGGGACCGACCGGACGCTCGTCGGGTGGAAGGAGGACTTCAACATGACGGTGCGGTGCCCCGTGCCCGCGCAGCGCGCCGCCGCCGACTACCTCGCCCGCATCGCCGAGGAGACCTGCGCGAAGCTCCTCGTCGGGGGACATTCGAAGGGCGGGAACTTCGCGATCTGGGCCGCCGCGGCCAACGCCAAGCGCCTCGGGGACCGTCTCGTCCGCGTCTACTCCCACGACGGCCCGGGCTTCCTCCCGGAGATCCTCGAGCGCCCCGAATTCGCCCTCGTCCGCCCGAAGGTCGCGAAGACCGTCCCGCACTCCTCGGTCGTCGGAATGCTCCTCGATCAGCAGGGCGCCTACGACGTCGTGAAGTCGACGCGAGTGGGCCTCTGGCAGCACGACCCGTTCTCCTGGGTCGTCGAAGGCGACGGCTTCGCCCTCGTCGATCGGATCGCCCCCGAGGCGCGGCGCCTCGACGAGACGCTCACCGCGTGGTTCGAGGCGCACACGGAGGAGGAGCGGGAGGCCTTCATCGATGCGGTCTACGACCTCGTCACCGTGCCGGGCGTCGAGACCGTGTCCGACCTGCTCGACTCCTGGCAGACGAGCCTGCCGCGCATTCGTTCGCGCGCCGCGGCGATGGACCCGCAGACGCGCGCCTTCGTCCGCGACTCCTTCGCGCTCCTCGCGCGCATCGGCCTCGGGCTGGAGCGCGGGCGCTGAGGCCGCGGGGTCGCTGTCGCTGACGTCAATGGGCCAGCCCTGACGCCACGAGGGCGATATCGCTGACACTAATAGGCCAGGCGCCGGCGCCGCGGGCCCGTCTCCGCCGCCGGCGTGCTCCCACTGCTTGCTTCACCGCCCTTTTCGGCCGCCGACGTCCTGAAAACCCCCGTGAAGCAAGCACTGGGAGCACCGAGGGTCAGCGCACCGCCGGCTCGAGCTCCAGCCGCTCCCCCGTCCAGTGATCGAGGAGCCACCGGTCGTGGCTCGCGACGAGGAGCGTCCCGTCCCATTCGGCGAGCGCCCGCTCGAGCGCCTCGATCGAATCGAGGTCGAGGTAATTCGTCGGCTCGTCGACGACGAGGATCTCAGGCGCCGCGGCCACGGCGAGCGCGAGTTGCACGCGGCGCTGATTGCCCGCCGACAGGTCGCCGACGCACCGGTGCCACATCGAGGGGTGGAGGACGCCCGTGCCGATCTCCCCGATCCCCGCCTCCCAGGTCTCCGGGTCGAGCCCGGGATCGCCCGGCTCGGGCAGCCGCTGGGGGACGAGGGCGAGGCGCCCGCCCAGGTCGATCGATCCGGTCGAGTCGGCGGTCGGGGCGTCGCCGCTCGCGATCCACGTGAGCAGCGTCGACTTGCCCACGCCGTTCGGGCCGGTGAGGAGGAGGTGCTCGCCGGCGCGCACGTCGAGCGTGATGGGAGCGAGCCGTCCGGGCACGGCGGCCCCGCGCATCGCGACCGCGACGGAGCCGGTGCCTTCGCCAACGCTCGGCAGATCCATGCGCAGGAGGTACTCGCGCGGCTTGCGGACCTCGCGCGAGGCGAGGGCGTCCATGCGCCGGTCGTCGTTGCGGGTCCTCCGGGTCATCGTCTTCGAGGCGCGGTCGGCGAAGAACTTCTTCTCCTTGCGGGTCGCCTCCTTGAGGCGGACGCCGCCCTCCTTGATGTCCTCGGCGGAGCGCCGGTGCTCGCGGATCGACTTCTTCTCGAGCTGCTGGGCGGCGTGGAGTTCGGCGTGCCCGGCGCGAGCGACGGTCTTCTGCTCGAGGTAGTCGGCGTATCCGCCGGCGCAGCGCTGGACTCCCGGGAGGACGCCCGCGCCCGTCGCAGTGAGGAGCGCCTGCCAGGGGGCGGTGTCGAGGTCGAGGAGGACCGTCGCGGTCTCGTCGATGAAGGCGCGGTCGTGGCTGGCGAAGAGGATCGGCCCGTCGAAGTCCGCGAGCAGGGCGGAGAGGTACCGGGCCGCCTCGGCGTCGAGGTGGTTCGTCGGCTCGTCGAGGACGAGGACGGTCGGGGAGGCGAGGAGGGTCGCGGCGAGTTCGAGGCGCCCGCGCTGGCCGGGAGAGAGGGTCGCGAGGTCGCGGCTTCTCCCCTCCTCGCCGGAGAGGACGGACAGGCCGAGGCCGGCGAGCATCTCCTCGATCCTCGCGTCGAGGCCCCACACATCGACCGTCTCCATGCGCGCGAGGAGGGCGTCGAACTCGCGGACGAGGCGGCGCTCCTCGGCGGCGTTCGGAGAATCGGCGAGGGCCGCGTTCACCTCTTCGAAGCGCTGCTGGAGCGCGCGGATCGACGCGGTCGCCGCATCGAGGTAGTTGCCGACGGTCCCGCGCATCGCGAGGACGTCGGGGGCGGCGCGCAGATCCGCCTCGTCGTCGACGCCGGTGATCGCGGCGTCGCCCGACCGGGGGACGAGGTCGCCGGTGACGAGGCGAAGGAGGGTCGTCTTACCGCAGCCGTTCGGCCCGATAAGGCACGCGCGCTCGCCGTTGACGACGGTGAAGGACACGGACTCGAGCAACGGCTCGGCGGTGTAGGAGAAGGGGAGGGCGGGGAGGGGGATCGCGGGCACGGGCGCTCCTGAACGCATCGATGCGGAAAAGGGGGAACGTGTCGGCTGGGCCGACGGCTTCACGCGATCATGGCGTCACGGTAGCACGAGTGAGGCGCGTCAATGGCTACAGAAATGGCTATACGCCGCGCCACAACGAGAAAGCCCCGCACCTGTTCTCCCAGGTGCGGGGCCTCTTCAGTGGTGGAGCCAGCGGGACTCGAACCCGCAACCCCCTGCTTGCAAAGCAGGTGCGCTACCAATTGCGCCATGGCCCCTCAAGGGGAGGGTATCAGCCCTCGAGCGGCTGATCGGTGACGGACTTCCACAGCTCGACGTTGTCGGAGAGATCCTCAAGGATCTGCCGGATGACGATGCCGACCGCGACTGCCGCTGCGACCGCCGACAATGCTGCGATCCACTTCTTCATGGGGATCTCCGCCTTTCGTCGTGCGGTGCGGATGGTGGGCCTAGGTGGGCTCGAACCACCGACCTCAGTCTTATCAGGACTGCGCTCTAACCTACTGAGCTATAGGCCCATCCGTACCCCGTCGGGCACCGGATCATGGTACACAGTCGCGCGACTCGGAGCCAAATCCGTCCGCGTGACGTGGCGCACCAGGTCATTCATCCATGAGCGAGACCTTGATGCCGCCGACGAGGGACGCGATGACGTTGTAGAGCATCGCGCCCAGGGTGGCCGTCGCAGTCATGAGGACAACGTTCGCGACGGCCGCGATGGTCGCGTAGGAGAGGACCTTCGGGAGGCGGACGTAGTCGAGGAGCGCCGTGAACTTCTGCGCGCCGATCGTCCCGAGGAAGTCCTCGATCGCGGAGAACACGTGCATGCCGTCGACCATGAGCCAGAGGACGGCGGTGCAGATGACCGTCGCGATGCCGAAGGCGACGGAGAGGAGGAAGCTCACCTTCATCACCGTCCAGGCGTCGACGCGAGCGATCGCGAGGTCGACCCTGCGGGGGGCGTCCTCAGCGGTGTACACGTGGGTCTCGTCGCTCATTCGTCGCTGCCTTCCTCAGTGGAATCCTGCTCCGACGCTACAGCCTCTTCGGCCGTTTCGCCGTTGTTCTCGCCGTCGACGGGCGAATCCGATCCCGCCGAGCCGTCCTCATCGGCCGCGTCATCGTCCTCGATCTCCCGCTCGGGGTTCGGGGTGATCGCGATGATGCGGTCATCCTCGTCGGGCCGCGCGAAGATCACGCCCATCGTGTTGCGGGCGGTCGGGCGCACGTCGGAGGCGTTGACCTGGACGAGCTTGCCGGACTCGGTGATCACCATGACATCCTCGTCCGGGGAGACGACGAGGGCGCCGACGAGGCCGCCGCGCTCGTCGACGAGCTTGCCGACGCGGACGCCGAGCGTGCCGCGGCCCTTCGTCGGGTACTCCTCGACGGGGGTGCGCTTCGCGTAGCCGGACTCGGTGACGATGAGGAGGTCGGCGCCCTCGCGCGGGACCTCCATCGAGAGGAGCTCGTCGTCGCCGCGGAACTTCATGCCGCGCACGCCCGACGTCGAGCGGCCCATCGGGCGCAGCTGCTCGTCGGTCGCGGAGAAGCGGACGGCCTGGCCGTCGCGGGACACGAGGATGAGGTCCTGGTCGGCGGTGATGACCTGGGCGGACACGAGCTCGTCGGGTCGCCCGGCCTCGTCCTCGCGCAGGTTGATCGCGATGATGCCGCCCGTGCGCGCGGACTCGTAGAGCTTGAGGGGCGTCTTCTTCACGAGGCCGGACTTCGTCGCGAGGACGAGGTAGTCGGCGACGTCGTAGTCGCGGATCGCGAGGACCTGGGCGATGCGCTCGTCCGGCTGGAACGCGAGGAGGTTCGCGACGTGCTGGCCCTTGGCGTCGCGGCCGCCCTCGGGGATCTCGTAGGCCTTCGCCCGGTAGACGCGCCCGAGGTTGGTGAAGAAGAGGAGCCAGTGGTGGGTCGTCGTGACGAAGAAGTGCTCGACGACGTCGTCGCCGCGCAGCTGGGTGCCGCGCACGCCCTTGCCGCCGCGCTTCTGCGAGCGGTAGTTGTCGGTCCGCGTCCGCTTGGCGAAGCCGTCGCGCGTGATCGTCACGACGACGTCCTCCTCGGGGATGAGGTCCTCCATCGACATCTCCCCGTCGAAGGGGACGATGCGGGTGCGGCGCTCGTCGCCGTACTTCGCGACGATCTCGCCGAGCTCCTCGGAGATGATCGCCCTCTGGCGCTCGGGCTTGTCGAGGATGTCGCGCAGGTCGGTGACGCGGGCGGTGAGCTCGGCGTGCTCGTCCATGATCTTCTGCCGCTCGAGGGCGGCGAGGCGCCGGAGCTGGAGGGCGAGGATCGCGTCGGCCTGGACCTCGTCGACCGCGAGGAGCTCCATGAGGCCGACGCGCGCCTGCTCGACCGTGGGCGAGCGGCGGATGAGGGCGATGACCTCGTCGACCGCGTCGAGAGCCTTGAGGTACCCCTCGAGGATGTGGAGGCGCTCGAGCGCCTTGCGGAGGCGGAAGTTCGTCCTGCGGACGATGACGGAGATCTGGTGGGAGATCCAGTGGCGGACGAACCCGTCGAGGCTGAGCGTGCGCGGCACCCCGTCGACGAGGGCGAGCATATTCGCCGAGAAGTTCTCCTGGAGGGAGGTCCGCTTGTAGAGGTTGTTGAGGACGACCTTCGCGACGGCGTCGCGCTTGAGGACGAGGACGAGGCGCTGGCCCGTACGGCCGGAGGTCTCGTCGCGGATATCGGCGATCCCCTGGATCTGCCCGTCGCGGACGAGCTGGGCGATCTTGTCGGCGAGATTGTCGGGGTTCACCTGGTAGGGCAGCTCGGTGACGACGAGGCACTGGCGCCCGTGGATCTCTTCGACGTTGACGACGGCGCGCTGCGTGATCGAGCCGCGGCCGGTCCGGTAGGCCTCCTCGATGCCCTTGCGGCCGAGGATCGTCGCGCCGGTCGGGAAGTCGGGGCCGGGGATGAGGCGGATGAGCGCCTCGAGGAGCTCCTCGCGGGAGGCCTCGGGGTGCTCGAGCGACCACTGGACGCCGGCCGCGACCTCGCGGAGGTTGTGCGGCGGGATGCGGGTCGCCATGCCGACGGCGATGCCCTCGGAGCCATTGACGAGGAGGTTGGGGAAGCGGGCCGGCAGGATCGTCGGCTCCTGGTTCTTCCCGTCGTAGTTGTCCTGGAAGTCGACGGACTCCTCGTCGATGTCGCGGACCATCTCCATGGCGAGCGGCGCCATCTTGCACTCCGTGTACCGGGGCGCGGCGGGTCCGAGGTTGCCGGGGGTGCCGAAGTTGCCCTGGCCGGCGACGAGCGGGTAGCGGAGCGACCACCACTGGACGAGGCGGGCGAGCGCGTCGTAGATCGCGGCGTCGCCGTGCGGGTGGTAGTTGCCCATGACGTCGCCGACGACGCGGGAGGACTTCGAGAAGGACGAGGTCGGGCGGTAGCCGCCGTCGTACATCGCGTAGAGGACGCGCCGGTGGACGGGCTTGAGGCCGTCGCGGACGTCGGGCAGGGCGCGCCCGACGATGACGCTCATCGCGTAGTCGAGGTAGGACCTCTGCATCTCGACCTGGAGGTCGACCTGCTGGACGCGGTCGTACTCGACCGCCTCTTCGGTCCTGGTGGTTCGCTCGTCGCTCACGTTGGTCCTTCGTTCGGGTGATCATCGAGGACGAGGGCGTCCCCGGTCGATCGGGTGGGAATCAGATGTCGAGGAAGCGGACGTCGGCCGCGTTGCGCTGGATGAAGGAGCGTCGACGGTCGACGTCGTCGCCCATGAGGATCGTGAAGATCTCGTCGGCGTCGGCGGCCTCGTCGAGGGTGACCTGCTTGAGGATCCGGTGGGCCGGGTCCATGGTCGTCTCCCAGAGCTCGTGGTCGTTCATCTCGCCGAGGCCCTTGTAGCGCTGGATGCCGCCCTCCTTGGGGAGGCGGCGATTGGCGGCCTGGCCCGCGGCGAGGAGCTTGTCGCGCTCCTTGTCGGAGTAGGCGAACTCGTGGTCGGCGTTCGTCCACTTGATGCGGTAGAGCGGCGGCATCGCGATGTAGGTGTGCCCGCCCTCGATGAGGGGGCGCATGTAGCGGAAGAGGAGGGTGAGGAGGAGGGTCGCGATGTGCTGGCCGTCGACGTCGGCGTCGGCCATGATGACGATCTTCCCGTAGCGGAGCTTCTCGATGTCGAAGTCCTCGCCGATCCCCGTGCCGAAGGCGGTGATGAGGTTGCGGATCGTGTCGGAGGAGAGAGCGCGGTCGAGGCGGGCCTTCTCGACGTTGAGGATCTTGCCGCGGATCGGCATGATCGCCTGGTGCTCGGGATCGCGCCCGCCGACGGCGGAGCCGCCGGCGGAGTCGCCCTCGACGATGAAGATCTCGCACTCCTCGGCCTTGCGGGAGGAGCAGTCGCGGAGCTTGCCGGGCATGGAGGCGGACTCGAGGACGCCCTTGCGGCGCGTGGCCTCGCGGGCCTTGCGGGCGGCGACGCGGGCGGCCTGGGCCTGCTGGCCCTTGACGATGATCGCCTTCGCGTCGGCGGGGTGGGCGTCGAACCAGTCGGTGAGCTGCGAGTACACCTGCTGGGCGACGAAGGTGCGGGCCTCGGTGTTGCCGAGCTTCGTCTTCGTCTGGCCCTCGAACTGCGGCTCGGTGAGCTTGATGGAGATGACGGCCGTGAGGCCCTCGCGGACGTCGTCGCCCGAGAGGTTGTCGTCCTTCTCCTTGATGATCCCCTTGTCCCGGCCGTAGCGGTTGACGAGGGTGGTGAGGGCCGTGCGGAAGCCCTCCTCATGCATGCCGCCCTCGGTCGTGTTGATCGTGTTCGCGAAGGTGTGGACGGAGGACGAGTAGGCGGTCGTCCATTGCATCGCGATCTCGACGCTCATCGTGCCCTCGTCGTTCTCGGACTCGAAGTCGATGATGTCGGCGTTGATCGTGTCGATCTTCTTCGCGGAGTCGAGGTACTCGACGTAGTCGCGCAGGCCGTGCTCGTACATGTACGTGACCTGGCGGAACCCGGGGACCGGGTCGTCGGCGGTGCCGAGCTCGTCGCCGGTGATCTCGTCGCCGTCGTCGACGGCGCTGGGGCGCTCGTCGGTGAGGGTGATCCGCAGGCCCTTGTTGAGGAATGCCATCTGCTGGAAGCGCTGGCGCAGGGTCTCGAAGGAGAATTCCGTCGTCTCGAAGATCTCGGGGTCGGGGTAGAAGGTCTGCGTCGTGCCGGTCTCGTCGGTCTCCTCGCCGCGGACGAGTTCGGTGATCGGCGTGCCGCCGTTCGCGAACGACATGCGCCATGCGTAGCCCTGGCGCTTGATGATCGTGTCGACGCGGGTGGAGAGGGCGTTGACGACGGAGATGCCGACGCCGTGGAGGCCGCCGGAGACCGCGTATCCGCCGCCGCCGAACTTGCCGCCGGCGTGGAGGATCGTCATGACGACCTCGACGGTGGGCCTGCCCTCGGTGGGGTGGATGTCGACGGGGATGCCGCGCCCGTTGTCCTCGACGCGCACGCCGCCGTCGGCGAGGATCGTCACCTCGATGTGGTCGGCGTATCCCGCGAGCGCCTCGTCGACGGAGTTGTCGACGACCTCGTAGACGAGGTGGTGGAGTCCGCGCTCGCCGGTCGAGCCGATGTACATGCCCGGGCGCTTGCGAACGGCCTCCAGGCCCTCGAGAACGGTGATGTCCGAGGCGCCGTAGCCGTCGGACCCGTTCGTCGTCTTCTCGTTGTCAGCCACACGGCTCCCCTCTTCGAGCCGGGTCCGCGGACCCGACGATTCACCTTGGAGATTCTATCAAGAACGGTCCTCGAAAACGGTTCCGGCGAGCCCCCGAGCGAACCCTGAGAGAGCCCGTGACCTGCGCGTTCCCGGGTGTGAGGAGCGCCACCCACAGGCGTCGCCTCACCCGTAGGTGTCGCGCGGACCCCTCCCCCTCACGGAGAGCGGGCCCTTGCGCCACGAGGGCGCGACCGGCCCCCGGATGATCACCCGTTCGACCACGCCGGCGCCCACTTCCTCGTCGATGCGCCGCTCGATCGTCTGGAGGAGGAGGTGGAGCTGCTTCGCCCATGCGGTCGAGGAGCATCGGACGATGAGGGTGCGCTCCTCGAAGGCCTCGACCTCGGAGTGCTCGGCGACGGCGGGACCGACGATCTGCGGCCACTTCGCCATGATCGAGCCCATCTTCGTCGGGGTGTCCCAGTGGTTCTTCTTGATCATCCGGCCGAGCACCGAGTCGAGACGCCCCGCGGGCCGGTACTCGAGGCGCATCGCCGCCATGCCCGGGGCCTTCGCCCACTTCGCGGCGGCGCGGATCCTCGCGCGTTCGAGGGCGACGAGATCCCCTTCGAGATCCCCCTCGATCGGCGCGGGCGCCCGGTGCGGACCATCCCCGGTCGCGTTGCCGTCCCCCGACGCCCCTTCGTCATCGCCGAGGTCGAGGGCGGCGGATTCCGAGGTCCCGGTGAGATCGCCCGACGCAGGACGGGTCCCCTCGAGGCCCCATGCGGGCAGGGCCGTGCGAATGTAGCCCTTCGCGCGGGCGATCCGCTGGGCGCGCTCGAGGGCGCGGGCGAGGTACTCCTCGGCGGATTCACGCGACTCCGCCGCTCCGATCCCGTCGGCCGGCGACTCCGCCGGGCTGAGCCCGTCGGCGGGCGATTCGGCGGCCTCACCGGCCCGCGCGCCCGCGTCGGTATTCACGCTGCTCACGAGGCGACCGATCCGGTCTCGGGAGACCACGAGACGCGCACGACGTGGGTGTCGAGTTCAGCGGGCACGTCCTCCTCGACGGCCGCGGTGATGAGGACCTGGTCGGCGGCGTCGATCCGGGTCGCGAGTCCCGAGCGCCGCTTCGCGTCGAGCTCGGCGAAGACGTCGTCGAGGACGAGGATCGGCGTCTCCCCCTCCGCCCGCAGGAGGTCGAAGGAGCCGAGCCGCAGGGCGAGCGCCACCGACCAGGACTCGCCGTGGCTCGCGAAGCCCTTGACGGGCATGCGCCCGAGGACGAGGGCGAGGTCGTCGCGGTGCGCGCCGACGAGGTTGACGCCCCGCTCGGTCTCCTGGTCGCGCATCCTCTCGAGAGCCGCGAGGATCCGCCTCGTCTGAGCCTCGACGTCCGCGAGGTCGGCGGAACCCGGATCGTCCGGATTCGTCCCGATCGACCTGTCGATCGACGCGTCGAAGGAGAGCTCGAGCCGGCGCGGGGAGTCGGCGACGTCGTCGTAGGCGGCGGCCGCGGGATCGGCGAGGAGGGCGACGACCTCGGCGCGCGCGGCGGTCATCGCCGCGGAGAGCTCGGCGAAGCGCTCGTCCCACACTCCGAGGGTCGACAGATCCGGGGTCCTCCCCCGCCGCACCGCCGACTGGGCGGCCTTGAGGACCGCTGCCCTTTGGCGGGCGACCCGCTCGAAATCGGACTTCACCTGCGCATGCAGGGGCTTCAGCTGGATCGCGAGATCGTCGAGAAGAGCGCGCCGAACGGACGGGTCGCCGCGGACGAGCTGAAGATCCTCCGGCGCGAAGACGACCGTGCGGACGAGTCCGAGGATCTCGCGGGGCCGGACGTTCGCCCGGTTGATGCGCGCCCGATTCGCCTTGCCCCTCACGATCTCGAGTTCGACGACGCGCTCGCGCTCCTCGGCCCCCACCGTTTTCACCCTCACGAAGGCGCCCGCGGGAGCGGCCTCGTCCTCGTCGATCGGGAGGCGGACGAGCGCGCCCTCTGCGCTCACGCGGTGGGAGGAGAAGGTCGAGAGGTAGGCGATCGCCTCGACGAGGTTCGTCTTCCCCTGCCCGTTCGCGCCGAAGAGCACCGTCGGCCCCGCGGGCAGCTCGAGGACGACGCGCCGCCACGACCGGAAGTCGTCGAGCGCGACGTGGGAGACGCGCATCGGGGGATCAGACTCCGAAGCGGATCGGCATGAGGAGGTAGCGGAACGCCGTGACCTCGCCCTCGTCGGCCTTCGCCTGGCCGGTCATGACGGCCGGTTTGTTCGGATGGGTGAAGCCGAAGCGGACGAAGTCGGTGTCCATCACCTGCAGGCCGTCGAGGAGGAACTGCGGGTTGAACGCCGTCGAGATGTCGTCGCCGTAGAGCGTCGCCTCGATCGCCTCGGACGCCTGGGCGTTGTCGCCCTGTCCGGCCTCGAGGACGAGGCGCCCCTCGGTGAAGGCGAGGCGGACGGAGGTCTTCCGCTCAGCGACGAGGGACATGCGCTTGACGGCCTCGAGGAGCGCGTGACGATCGCACACGGCCTGGATGGGCGTCGAGTCGGGGAAGAGGCGGCGCACCGGCGGGTAGTCGCCGTCCATGACCGTCGAGGTCGTCCGACGCCCGGACGCGGAGAATCCGATGAGGGAGGAGGCACCGGGCTGGGACTCGGCGGAGAGGCCGAACTCGACCTTCGCGCCCGAAGTCATCGACTTCGCGACGTCCTGGAGGATGCGCGCCTTGACGAGGGCGACCTGCTCGATCGACGGATCGATCGGCTCCCAGTCGAGCTCGCGCATCGCGAGGCGATAGCGGTCGGTCGCGAGGAGGGTCATGTGCCCGCCGTCGATCTCGATCCGCACGCCCGTGAGGAGCGGGAGCGTGTCGTCGCGCGAGGCCGCGATCGACACCTGCGCGACCGCCTGGGCGAGGACCTGCGAATCGACGGCGCCGGCGGAGGCGGGCTGGGCCGGGAGGAGCGGGTACTCGTCGATCGGCATGACCGCGAGCGTGAAGTGCGAGGAGCCGCAGGTGAGGTTCACCTTCTGGCCGTCGAGCTCGACGGCGACGGGCTTCGCGGGCAGCGACTTCGAGATGTCGGCGAGAAGGCGACCGGAGACGAGGACGTCGCCGGGCTCCTCGACGGTCGCGGGAATCCGCGAATTCGCCGAGACCTCGTAGTCGAAGGAGGAGAGCGTGAGCTCCTCGGCCTCCGCGTGGATGCGGACGCCGGCGAGGATCGGACTGGCCGGACGGACGGGGAGGGCCCTGGCGGTCCAGGACACTGCCTCGGCGAGGACGTCGCGGGCGACGGTGAACTTCATTCCGGCCTCCGGGAAGACATGACGATATGCCGTCCCACTCTACCCGGAGCGCGGGCATCGCGTGCAGCCCCCGATCTCGACCGTGGACGAGGGGCGCGAACAGGGCGTCGGGGATCGGCGGAGCTCATGGCGGCGAGTTTTCGTGTCATTCGAAATGACAAGAGTCTTGTCATCATCAGGGGTGTGGATTCTGTGGAAACACGGACTTCTCCGCGCGACCGCGCCGATTTCACCGGTGGACGGATCCGGGGACGCGCATGGGGATCCGCCACGAGCGCCTGTGGACGCGAATTCTTGTCATTCTCCGCGATCCACAGAGGCCGCTCCTGCGTCCACAGGATCGGGGCGTCGATCCACCCCGCGAATCACATGCTCTGTGGACGTCCTCGTCGATGAACGATCCCCCGCCCGCGGAAAGCGAACGGGGGACGGACGACGATCCTCGCTGCGCACGAGGCCGGGGCGGCGCGATCGACTCGACGGAGAGGACGGATCCTCAGTCGCCGCGGGCCTTCTTCTTGATCCGATTCGTCAGCTCGGCGACGTGGTTGAAGGTCTCCCGCTTCTCCTTCATCTGGGCGAGGATCTTCTTGTTCGCGTGGATGACGGTCGTGTGGTCGCGGCCGAAGGCCTGGCCGATCTTCGGCAGGGAGAGGTCGGTGAGCTCGCGGCAGAGGTACATCGCGATCTGCCGGGCCTCGACGACCTGGTGCGAGCGGTCGGTCGAGCAGAGCTGATCGATTGTCACCCCGAAGTAGTGCGCGCACTGGCCCATGATGAGGGCGACCGTGATCTCGTTGTCGTCCGGGTCGGAGACGTAGTCCTTGAGCATCATTTCCGCGAGGGAGAGGTCGACCCGCTCCTTCGTGAGGTTCGCGTAGGCGACGACGCGGACGAGGGCGCCCTCGAGCTCGCGGATGTTCGAGGAGATGCGCGAGGCGATGTACTCGAAGACCTCGGGCTGGATCTCGAGGGCGTCGGTCGCCGCCTTCTTCTGGAGGATCGCGATGCGCGTCTCGAGGTCCGGCGGCTGGACGTCGACGAGGAGCCCGGACGTGAAGCGCGAGGTGAGGCGCTCCTCGAAGCCGTTGAGGTAGTTCGGGTGGACGTCGGAGGTGAGGACGATCTGCTTGTCGGCCTCGTAGAGCGCGTTGAAGGTGTGGAAGAAGCCCTCCATCGTCTGCTCTTTATCGCCGATGAACTGGATGTCGTCGATGAGGAGGATGTCGAGCTCGCGGTAACGGCGGTGGAAGGCCTCGACCTGGGAGTTGTCCGTCTTGTTGAGGCGGATCGCGTTGATGAACTCGTTCGTGAACTCCTCGGAGTTCACGTACCGCACCTTGAGGCGCGGGTAGAGCGAGAGGGCGTAGTGCCCGATCGCGTGGAGGAGGTGCGTCTTCCCGAGGCCCGAGTCTCCGTAGATGAAGAGCGGGTTGAAGGTCGTGCCCGGTGACTCGGACGCGGCGAGGGCTGCGGCGTGGGCGAAGCGGTTCGAGGGGCCGATGACGAAGGTGTCGAAGGTGTACTTCGGGTTGAGGCGGGTCGGGGCCGAGTCGAAGCCGTTCGTCGGAGCGGGCGCCTCGGTGCGGCGCTTCTTCGCGGGCGCCGGGGTCTCGGCGGGGGCCGCGCCCTTCTCCTCCGGCTCCTCGGTCTCCTCGTCCTCGTCGAGCGACGCTGCGAGGGAGGGGTCGACGGTGATCGCGATGCGGATGTCGCGTCCGAGGGTCTTCGACAGTGCGGTCGTCACCTCTCCGTTCGCCTTGGACTCGATCCAGGCCTTCGTGAAGTCGGAGGGGACGGCGAGGAGGATCGTTCCCTCGATGTCGCCGAGCGGCTTCGCGCTGCGCAGATAGTTCGAGGCGGCGGGGCCGAGATCGTGCGTGGAGATGGTGTCGAGGGCCTGCGACCAGGCTTCGGCCAGGGGTTTCGTCTCCACGGAGGGTCCTTCTCATCGAGCTGCGAGTGATGTCGATCACCGGGTGGGGCCGCTTCGCGTACCACCCGACGGCTTGCCACTGTAGCCGTCCCCAGCGGGATTCACAGCTTGGGGATGAAACTGTGGAAAGAGGAATTCGAATGACATTCGTGTAGTTACATCGGCGGCGCGCGGCCGTTCTGCGGAAAGACGATTCTCCACAGCCCTGTGGACGAATATGTGGAATTCACAACTGTGGACGCCGACCTCCACAGAGAATTCCACAGGTGTGAATTCGGGGACTTCGTCACAGCGGCCGCAGCGGCGTTGACTCGCGTTCGGCGGCCTCCTAACCTGGTTGTTCGTCTGTGCCCGTTTCGGCGGGCGCGCCCATGGATTCCTGCGCGAAGCCCTCGCGGTGGAATCGCCACAACACGACCGATGAGCGGGGAAACGCCCGCTCCCGCCGAGGAGAACTGCAGTGACCACCAAGCGGACCTTCCAGCCCAACAACCGTCGTCGCTCGAAGACGCACGGCTTCCGCCTCCGCATGAGCACCCGCGCCGGCCGCGCCATCCTGGCCGCCCGCCGTCGCAAGGGTCGCGCCAAGCTGTCCGCCTGAGACCGCGCTGGTGCTGCCTCGCGCACACCGGATGGTCGATCCCGAGGATTTCCGGCTCACCTTCCGCAAGGGGGCGCGAGCCGGCGATCCGGTCCTGATCGTCCACGCACGAACCGACGAGGAGCGGGATGACCGCCTCGTCGGTTTCGTCGTGCCCAAGAGGGAGATCAAACGGGCGACCGGGCGCAACCGCGTGAAGCGGAAGCTGCGCCACCTCATGCGCGAGCGGCTCGACGCGATCCCCGAGGGCGGCAGGGTCGTCGTCCGCGCCAGCGGGAACGCCTTCGACCTCGACTCGAACGCGCTCGCTGGCCACCTCGACTCCGCCCTCGCGAGGGCGTGGAAGCGCTGGGAGTCGAAATGACGATCCCCGGCCCGCGCGCGCTCCTCAACCTCGTCGTCACGGCGCCGATCCGCTTCTACCGGCGGTTCGTCTCCCCGATGATCGCGCCGCGGTGCCGATACGCGCCGACCTGCTCGACCTACGCGATCGAGGCGATCGAGGTCCACGGGCCGATCAAGGGGATCCTCCTCGGCACATGGCGGATCCTCCGCTGCAACCCCTGGAGCCTCGGCGGCGTCGACCACGTCCCGCCCAAAGGCCGATGGAAGCCCGATCCCTGGGTCCCCCCCGAGGACTGGGCCGGCAATGCGACCGACATCGTGAGGCCCACCCCGATGGGNCCTCGGCGCCCTTCGGTCGTCCGGCCGCAGCCGGGGGGTTCTGGGGGACGAGGCCGGAGCCGCCCTCGTCCCCCAGAACCCCCCGGCTGCGGCCGGACGACCGAAGGGCGCCGAGGGCGCCCGCACTTCCTGAAGGAGCGCGCATGTTCGACAAGATCCTTCACCCCTTCGCCGTCGCGGTGGCGTGGGTGTGGGTGAAGATCCACGACCTCCTCGTCGTCCTCGGATTCTCCTCGGGATCCGGCGCGGCGTGGGTGATCTCGATCGTTCTACTCACCCTCATCGTCCGCATCGCGATCGTTCCGCTCTTCCTCAAGCAGATCAAGAGCTCGCGCGCCATGCAGGCCGTCCAGCCGGAGATGCAGCGCATCCAGGCGAAGTACAAGGGCAAGACGGACCAGGTCTCGCGCCAGAAGCAGGCCGAGGAGACCCAGGAGCTCTACAAGAAGTACAAGGTGAGCCCCTTCGCCTCGTGCCTGCCGCTCCTCGTGCAGATGCCGATCCTCTTCGCGATGTACCGCGCGATCTACGCGGTGAAGGACCTCGCCGCCGGCACCTACAAGTACGCGAACATCGAGACCGATCACCTCGGTCCGATCACGCAGGAGCTCGCGAAGTCGATCAACGGCTCGACCGTCTTCGGCGTCCCGCTCTCCCACACCATCACCTCGGGCGACGGCGCGGCCGCGGTCGCCGTCTTCGTCATCTTCATCGCCGTGATGATGGTGCTCCAGTTCTTCTCGATGCGGATCTCGATGGTCCGGAACATGCCGCCGGCGATGGACCCGAACAACCCGATGGTCCAGTCGCAGAAGTCGATGCTCTACATGATGCCGCTCATGTACCTCTTCTCCGGCGCGTTCTTCCAGATGGGCGTCCTCATCTACATGGTGACGGCCTCCATCTGGGCGATCGCCCAGACCTACTGGACGATCCGCGTCATGCCGACCCCGGGCTCCCCCGCCTACAAGGAGCTGGTCGACCGCCGCCACGCGAAGTACATCGAGTGGGCGAAGCCCTTCTTCGCGTCCTACGACGCCGAGCGCGCCGCCCTCCCCTCGTCCGCCGCCGACCCCGCGGTCGTCGCCCTCAATGAGAAGACCTACGCCGAGGCCGCCCAGCGCGCCAAGGGCGAGAAGGTCGCGACCGACTTCCCGGAGACGATGACCGCCGGCGACAAGGTGTCGATCCTCCGCAACCTCGCGAACCAGGAGTGGACGACCCTCCCCGACGAGATGTGGATGCACGGCGTCCGTCAGGCCACCGCCAAGGCCGACGAGCGCAAGGCCCAGCAGGAGCGCCGCGACCAGCACAAGAAGCTCTCGCGCGAGGAGCGTCTCGCCGAGGCCGAGCGGACCCGTGCCCGCGAGGCCCGCAAGGAGGCCGCTTCCGAGAGCCCGTCGGGCCTCAGCCCGGAGGAGATCGAACGCCGTCGGCAGGCGCGCCGCAAGGCCCGTCGCGAGCAGAACAAGAAGAAGGGTCGCTGACCGGCCGCGCGCCGAACGACCCGCGGGGGCGACGCCGCCCCCACCACCAGCCCTCGCCCACACGAATCGGGAGACCCGCAATGACCGAGAACCAGAAGGACAAGCTCAGCCGCCTCGAGGAGGAGGGCGAGCTCGCCGCCGACTACCTCGAGGAACTCCTCGACATCGCCGACCTCGACGGCGACATCGAGATCGACGTCGAGAACGGGCGCGCGAGCGTCGAGATCATCTCCGAGAACCCCGCCGCCCTCGAGCGCCTCGTCGGCGAGGACGGGGAGGTCCTCGACGCCCTCCAGGAGCTCACCCGCCTCGCCGTTCAGACCGAGACCGGGGAGCGCTCGCGCCTCATGCTCGACATCGCCGGCTTCCGCGCCGACCGGAAGGCCGAGCTGCAGGACCTCACCATGGAGGCGATCGCGCGCCTGCGCGCCACAGGCGAGCCGCAGAAGCTCGAGCCGATGAACCCCTTCGAGCGCAAGGTCTGCCACGACGTCGTCGCCGAGGCCGGCCTCGTCTCCGAGTCCGAGGGCACCGAGCCCCACCGCTGCGTCGTCATCCTCCCCGCCGACGAGGACGCCGAGTCCGAGGTCGACGAGGACATCGACGAGGTCGAGGCCGAAGGGTCGGACGAGGCGTGACCGACTCGACCCCCCTGACGGGATCCGACTCCGCGGGCGCGACCTCCCAGGCCGCGCCCGCGGGCGTCCCCGACCCTCTCAATCGGAAGGTCGGCGACCCCTTCGTCCCGGAGCGCCCGACGCCCGAGGTCGAGCGCTTCTTCGGGCCTGCCTTCGCCGATGTCGAGGAGTTCGTCCGCATGCTCGAGGAGGAGGGCGAGATCCGCGGTCTCGTCGGCCCCCGGGAGATGCCGCGCCTCTGGTCGCGCCACGCGGTGAACTCGGCCGCCGTCCTTCCCTTCCTCCCCCGCACGGGGCAGGTGCTCGACATCGGATCGGGCGCGGGCCTTCCCGGGATCATCATCGCGATCTGCCGGCCGGACCTCGACGTGCACCTCGCCGAGCCCATGCAGCGACGCTGCGACTGGCTCGCCGATGTCGTCGACAACCTCGGGCTCGACAACGTGACGATCCATCAGGCGCGCGCCGAGGAGCTGCGCGGCAAGGGCCGCGCCGACGTCATCACCGCGAGGGCGGTGGCGAACATGTCGAAGCTCATCCGCATGACGACGAAGCTCATCGCCCCGGGCGGATCCCTCGTCGCCCTCAAGGGCCGCAGGGCCGCCATCGAGGTCGAGGACGCCGCCAAGGAGCTCAAGAGCCACCACCTCGAGGCGACGATTCACGAGGTCCTCTCGATCATGGAGGACGAGTCGACGTACGTCGTCGTCTGCAAGCGGACGAAGTAGGCGGTCAGTCGGGCCTCCCCGCAGTCGGCGGAGGAGGCCCGTAGACTGTGGGGCGCAGTCGAATGGAAGGTGCGAAGGTGTCGGACGCCAACCGGGGAGGCACTCCCCTGCTCTCCCAGCTCGAGCAGAACATGCGCGATCGCAAGATGCTCGAGGCCGCGACCTTCGGACGACCCGCGCGCACCCGGGTCATCGCGGTCGCCAATCAGAAGGGCGGCGTGGGCAAGACGACTTCGACGGTCAACCTCGCGGTCGGTCTCGCGACGGGCGGCCTGTCGGTGGTCGTCATCGACGCCGACGCGCAGGGCAACGCCTCCAGCGCCCTCGGGGTCGAGCACCCCTCGGGGACGCCGTCTGCCTACGACGTCCTCATCGGCGGCACCGCGATTGCCGACGTCCTCCAGTTCTGCCCGGACGTCGAGGGCGTGCGCGTCTGCCCGGCCACGATCGACCTGTCGGGCGCCGAGATCGAACTGGTCGATCTCTCCCGTCGGGAGTTCCGCCTGGCCGAAGCCGTCAAGGAGTTCCTCTCCGTCACTCGGGACGTCGACGTCGTCCTCATCGACTGCCCGCCGTCGCTCGGCCTCGTCACCCTCAACGTCATGGTGGCCGCCGATGAGGTCCTCATCCCCATCCAGACGGAGTACTACGCCCTGGAGGGCCTCAGCCAGCTCTGGTCGACGATCGATCGGATTCGACGGGATCTCAATCCGCGGCTCCACGTCTCGACGATGCTGCTGACGATGGCGGACAAGCGGACGCGACTGTCGGAGGAGGTCGAGGCGGAGGTCCGCGCGCACTTCCCGACGCTCACCCTGCGCACGGTGATCCCCCGCTCGGTGAGGATCTCCGAGGCGCCGAGCTACGGACAGTCGATCATCACCTACGACCCTCGCAATGTCGGCGCGCTCGCGTACCGCAAGGCCGCCCTGGAGTTGTCGCTTCGCCTCGCCGCCGAGGATGCCGATTCCTCCGACGCTGCGGGTATTGAAATAGCCTCTGACCTGCACTGATAGTCAACTCTGGGTGGTCGATGGGCAGGAAGACCGCTCAGTCGATCGTCCGGGGCGCGCTCCGAAGAGGACTGTGAACGCGCGCGTGTGCAGAGGCGTGATGGCAAGCCTCGCCGACGTGGTCGATGATGTTTCACGTGAAACATCGACGTCGATGCATTGGGCGATGGGCTACTGGAGTCATATTGATGGGTGCTGAGGGCGTCATCGTCGGTACGGAGGTACGACGGTGTGCGGATGAGCTCCATAGGCCTCCGAGGTCATGGCGATGCGACGTCGGAGTGTTTCACGTGAAACAATGGGGGCCGACTTCATGGAGGTAGGCATGGCAGCGGAGAAGACTCAGCGGAATTCTGCACGTGGCGCGGGGCGGCACTCGGCGCTCGGGCGGGGCCTCGGCGCCCTGATCCCGACCCAGGTGGCGGAGCCGACCGATGATCCGGTAGCCGAGAATCCGCTCGATATCCTCTTCCCCGCCCGACCGAGCACCGGGGCTCGGGCACGAGGCGGTTCGGCGAAGGATCTGCTGGTGCCCAAGGGCGGCTCGTCGAAGAAGGCGAAGCGCACGAGCGTGTCGACCTCGAAGGCGACTGCGGGGCTCACGAAGGACGCCTCGTCATCGGTGAACGAAGCGAATCCGGCGAGCTCGGCGCTTCCTTCCGCAGAGGCGTCCGCTGCGGCAACCGCGGAGGATTTCGCCCAGGCGACGGACGGCGCGCAGTCTGCTGGGGAGAAGGGAGTGGCCGAGGCTCGGACTCCGGCGCACGGCGCGGAGGGCGCCGCGCCTGCGGCGCCGACCGGTTCTTCGAGTTCGAAACGAGAGCTGTTCGAGGACGTCCTCGGAGCCGATGTTTCACGTGAAACATCGGAGGAGCTCCTCCCCGTTCCGGGAGCGACCTTCGCGGAAATCCCGCTCGACTACATCGTTCCGAACACCAAGCAGCCTCGCGAGGTCTTCGACGAGGATGAGCTCGCAGAGTTGCGGGATTCGATTCGCGAGGTCGGAGTCCTCCAGCCGATCGTCGTCCGACCGATCGACTTCTCGATCGAACCGGGCGAGCGGCTCGCGCAGTACCTCGCGGAGAAGCCGAAGGCGCGCTTCGAGCTCATCATGGGGGAGCGGCGCCTTCGCGCGTCCGAGCTCGCCGGCTTGGAGACGGTGCCGGCGATCATCCGGCAGACGGAGGATCAGGACCTCCTCCGCGATGCGCTGCTCGAGAACCTCCACCGCGCGCAGCTCAATCCGCTCGAAGAGGCTTCTGCGTATCAGCAGCTCATGGCTGATTTCGGGGCGACTCAGGAGCAGCTCTCGAAGCGCATCGCGCGCTCGCGCCCGCAGATCGCGAACACGCTGCGTCTGCTCAAGCTGCCTCCGAGCGTGCAGAAAAAGGTCGCCGCGCAGGTAATCTCGGCCGGGCACGCGAGGGCCCTTCTGTCCCTCGAGACGGCGCAGGAGATGGAGCTCCTCGCCGAGCGGATCGTCGCGGAAGGATTGTCCGTCCGCACGACGGAGGAACTCGTGAGGCTTGGACGGACGAAGGCCGTCCCGCGTTCTCGGGCGAAGCGGTCGGCGGTCGTGTCCCCGCTCGGCGAGTCGGTCGTGGCGGCGCTGCAGGACGCCTATGAGACGCGAGTGACGATCACGGAGGGAGCGAAGAAGGGCCGTATCGTCATCGAGTTCGCCGGTCCCGACGATCTTCGGCGAATCGCGGATCTCATCGCGGCGAAGCGCTGAGCGAGGAGGGACTGCCCTCGGGTTCCGGGTGCGCACTCTTCGGAATCGTTTCCGATCGGCGCGCACGGGAATCGCGACATCGTGAGGCCATTCGTCCCCGTGCGATTGCCCACTAAAGTGGTTGCGCGCACCCTCGTCAGCCGACAATGAATCAAGGTCCCATCGGCAAGGAGGTGCTCGCATGCCCGCCCCGGCAACGCGTCCGATCCTCTTCGACGTCGGCGGCGTACTCGTGAATTCTCATCCAGATCCCGAGTACATCGCGTCGCTCATCGGCGACGGCGCGCCCGCCCTCGTTTCCCTCGTCGATCAGTCGATGTGGGCGAACAGGGACTCCTACGACGCGGGCTGCTCCGATCGAGAGTTCTGGGACCGCGTCTCCGGAGATTGCGGCAAGCCCCAAGTCTCCGATGAGGTCCTCGCCAAACTCGTCGAGCACGACGCGATGCGCGTGCATGAGGCGAACACCGACGCGATCGCCCTCGTCGATGAGCTCGCGGCGGCGGGCGTCCGCCTCGGGATCCTCTCGAACGCGCCGCAGCCGATCGCCGAGCAGATCCGTCTCGCCGAATGGGCGAAGCCCTTCGAATTCTTCGTCTTCTCCTGCGAGGTCGGCTCGTGCAAGCCGCATCGAGCGATCTACAGGGAGGCTCTCGAGCGTCTCGGCGGAGATCCGGAGGACGTCCTCTTCTTCGACGACCGGAAGAAGAACATCCGCGCCGCCGAACTCGTCGGCATGCACGGGCTCGTGTGGACCGATGCGGCCGCCGCGCGGGCCGAACTTGTCGCCCGGGGCTACCTCGCCTGACGACCGTACGGCAGGATCCATCCCGATCACACGCCTGTGACCTGGGGAAACATCGCTAATAGCTGACCGGCGGCCCGCGTGAGCGGACCGCCGGTCAATCGATAAGAGGAGTGGAGTGGGGGAGAGGGCCTCAGTCCTCGGGAGCCTCCGCCTCCGAATCCCCCGCCCCGTCCTCGTCGATGAGCGGACGACCCGCGGCGACGAAATCGACGATCCTGCAGCAGAGCTCGGCAAAGGAGCCCGCAGCCTCGGCCGCCTGGGGGAGGAGCGAGGTGTCGGTCATGCCGGGCATGACGTTCGCATCGATGAACCAGCATTCGCCGGCCTCGTCGACGACGAAGTCCATCCGCGAGAGATCGCGGAGGCCGAGGACCGTGTGCGCCTCGACCGCGGCCGCGCGCAGGGCGTCGAGTTGCTCGGCGGAGAGGCGGGCCGGCACGAAGTACTCGGTCTCGTCGGTCGTGTAGCGGGCGGCGTAGTCGTAGTCGCCGCGATCCGTCGCGATCTCGACCGGCGGAAGGGCGACGGGGCCGTCCTCGAGGTCGATGACCGAGACGGCGATATCGCGACCGGCGATGAACTCCTCGATCATGATGTGCTCGCCGTACGCGAAGGCGTCGACCATCGCCGAGCGGAGCTCCGCGGGATCGTGGACCGTCGAGAGGCCGAGGGCGGAGCCGCCGTCAGTCGGCTTGATGACGAGCGGGAATTCGATCCGCGACTCGATGGCCGAGAGCACCTGGGTGGCGCCGAGCTGGCGGAAGAGCACCTGGGGGAGGGCGAACCAGCCGGGCGTCGGCCGCCCGGCGGCGGCGAGGAGCGCCTTGGCGGTCGGCTTGTTGGAGGCGAACTTCGCCTGCGTCGACGAGGAGCCGACGAAGGGGATGCCGATCGCCTCGAGCAGGGTCTGGAGCGAGCCGTCCTCGCCGATCGAGCCGTGGACGAGCGGCCAGATGACGTCTGGGGCGAACTCATCGATCACCGAGGTGAGGGACTGGTCGACGTCGGACAGGCGGACCTCGTAGCCCGCCTGGGTGAGGATGTTCGCGACCCTTCGGCCGGAGCGCACCGACACGTCGCGCTCGTGGGTGAGACCGCCGGCGATGATGAGGACCTTCGACTTCACGGGGTATCTCCTTGTTCCTTCGACCAGTGGGCGCGACGCCGAGGCCGCGCCCACCGGGGGACTGTATCGGTGCTGATCAGAGAGTATTCGGAGCGGGGGCGACGCCGGGACCGACCTCGTCGACGTCCTGCCTGTGGAAGCCGGCGCCGAACATGTCGACGAGCTCCTTCTCCGCGTTGACGACCGTCGAGAGGCGACGGATGCCCTCGCGGATCCGCTCGGGCGTCGGATAGCAGAAGGAGAGGCGCATGTGGTCGGCGCCCTCGCCGTTGTAGTAGAAGGCCGTGCCCGACACGTAGGCGACCTGGGCGCGGACGGCGCGCGGGAGCATCGACTTCGCGTCGAGGCCCTCGGGGAGGGTCACCCACGTGTAGAAGCCGCCGTCGGGGTGCGTCCACTGGCAGTCGGGCATGTACTCGGCGAGGGCGTCCATCATCGCCTGGCACCGCTCGGCGTACATCGCGCGGAAGACCTTGACCTGCGAGTACCAGTCGTAGTCGGTGAGGTAGTCGGCGATCGCCATCTGCCCGACCATCGAGGGGGAGAGGATCGCCGACTCGGATGCGAGGACGAGCTTGTCGCGGATCGCATGCGGGGCGTACGCCCAGCCAATGCGGAAGCCGGGCGCGAACATCTTCGAGAAGGAGCCGAGGTAGACGACGCCCTCCGGGGAGAAGGACTTCAGCGCCGGGATCGGGTCGGAGTGGAATCCGAGCAGCCCGTAGGGGTTGTCCTCGAGGATGAGGACCCGCTCGCGCATGCAGATCTCGGCGACGAGCGGCCGGCGCTCGAGGGAGAGCGTGACGCCCATCGGGTTGTGGAAGTTCGGGATCGTGTAGAGCATCTTGATCGTCCGGCCGGAGGCGCGGACGTCCCGGATCACCTGCTCGAGGGCCTCGGGGATGATGCCCTCGTCGTCCATGGGGACGTGGACGACGTCGGCCTGGCGGGCGCGGAAGACTCCGAGCGCGCCGACGTACGAGGGCGCCTCGGCGAGGATGACGTCGCCCGGATCGATGAAGAGCTCCGTCATGAGGTCGAGGGCCTGCTGGGAGCCCGTCGTCACGACGACGTCGTCGGGGTCGGCGCCGATGATGCCGTCGTAGCTCATCACCTCGGTGATGCGCTCACGGAGCACCTCCCAGCCCTGACCGGATCCGTACTGCATCGCCTGGGCGCCGTGATTGGCGACGAGGCGGCGCGCCGACTCGGCGAGTCGGTCGAGGGGGAGGTCCTTGAGGTTCGGCATTCCGCCGGCCAGCGACACCACTTCGGGGCGCGAGACGACGGAGAAGAGCGCTCGGATCTCGGAAGCTCGCAGGTTATGAGCTCGCGCGGCGTAGGCGTCGAACCACGGGTCGAGTCGATTTCCCTGCTGATTTCCGGACCGTTGCGCTGAAGTGCTCACTGGACCTTCCTTACTCGTCTCGTTGGCGGCCGCCGTTCGGCGGTCGCGGCGCGCGCCGCCGTTCGTCACGTTCGCGTCGATCGACGAGGGCGGGGCGGGTTCCCCTGGAAGGGGAGCGGCCGGATCGCCGACGTCGAGTCGCGCCCCGTGATCCGGGCGACACTCGGTCCTAGTGTGCCACCCCACAAGCGGAAGAGCCCCATCGGTCCGCATCCCGCTGAGAGTCGGAGGCCCCGCCTCGCCGCGCGTTGGTAGCGCGACGCCGGCATGCGTGTTCGTCACAAGGCGAATCGGCCGTCGTTCACGCGATCACTCGCGGTCGAGGGCCCTCGGCCCCGGGGACGGGGGAGTCGTCCGTCCGTATCGCGTGGTCTTCTGGCCCTGCTTGCCGAGCATCTCCACGAAGCCCGCGTCGATGAGCTTGTTCAGCGACCAGCGCACCTGACTGACGTGAAGACCGGTGAGCTCGACGAGCGGGTCACGGCCAATATCCGTCGGCGTATTGCGAGCGATCCAATTCATCGCATCGTCGAGAAGATCGCGGATCGGTCCAGTGAGATGAACGAGATCCCTCGCGCGCGTCGAAGCGCCCCGCGGCATCTCAACCGCCGCGGTGATTCCAAGGGCGGGACGGCGTCCTTGAGGATGCGAGCCGCGTGCGTAGAGCCCGGCGAGTGTCGCCTCGCCTGCCCAGCGCCGCAACGATTCTGGCGACGGCATCCTCGTCGAGTCCTGCTGAGTGCGAGTCCATCACAGATAGACCCTAAGAGTCTGGGAGTGCGTCGACGAGAAATGAGGTGCGCGGTGCGCACGTGCAGTGGGTGTTGATGCGATGCGAATGCCCAGTTCGCAGCTGAAGTAACAGGCGGTCTCTGAGAGCGGGTGTCTGGTCATCAGCGTGTCGACATCGTGACGCGGGCTCATTGTCACACTGATACTCTCGCCGTCCTGAAACTCACCATCTCAGCTGCGCGATCGCAGTCATCAATTGCTCGAGCGCCCACGACCACTCGATGCGCTCCTGCTCGAGACGCACGCCGCCGTCCTCGTGGACTGCCTCCCAGGCGACCCTCTCCTCCGCGGTAAGTAGCGAGGGCGGAACGGACCAGGTCTGGGGATCGGGAACAGACAAATCTCGATATCGACCGAGCGTTCCCGCATCCATCATGAGCGAGCGGACATCGCGGTGGTGATGACGGAGGCGATGGAGGATAGTGAGTCCGTCCGCGTCGAGGTCGCCCCAGTAGAGCAGAGGAATATCGACGGCCCAATTCAGAGACTCGACATGATCGATCGCATAGCCTCCACCATGAACTGCGACGACACCGTCCAGATCAGGCAGAGCGAAGAGGGTCTGCTTGTTCTCGAGTACGAGGAGGACCCGCGGACGCGAGTCGACGTCACCGGAGGACTCCCACAGCTTGCCGAGTTCCCCGGTGTCGAGCATCGCATGTCGGATACCCATGGGCCGCAGCAGCGGATCGGCGAAGACGACATCGCGCGGGCGAGGCAACGAAGCGACTCCGAAGTCGGTTCCACCCGGGCGATGCAAGACTTCGCGGGCACCGCCGAGCAGCGCGGCGATCAGCCGACGGTGCCGCTCCACCCACTTCGAATCGACGCCCGCAATAGGAAGCTGCCGCATGTAGAGGCCCGAATCGGGGTGGTCGAGGAACCAGCGAGTGACGGCGATCGCCCGAGCGAAATCGGGATCCGCGGCAACCCGCAGATCGCGGGCGCACGACTGCATCGCCCGGGCCAGAACTTCGGCGCCGTCGATGCCACGGGCACCTTCAGCGTTCTCGACGAGCATCTCGCGAAGCCCGGTGAGGCGCGATGTGAGGAGAGACCAGTCCGCCGATCGTCCGGCGAGCGCGGCGAGCGCACTCGCCGAGTGCACGTCGAGGGAGCTCGGCACACGCTGTCGTCCTAATCCACGCCATCGTCGTTCCTCCCAAAGAACTTCGCAGCCGATGGGCATGTGCGCCGACGTCCATGCGGTGATCCACTCGGCAACGCGGCCGCCCTCGTTGAGGGCGAATGACGCAGTGGGCGGGTGAAGCTGGAACCTCAGGTGGAGAGCGCCATCGCTACCGTCAACGTGGGAGGCGAGAAAAGCGAAGGCGTGGCGATCGTAGGTCTTCTGCGCCCAAGAGCGAGCCTCCTGGAGTCCTCTCATAGCCTCCCCTCCGTTCGAGAATCGGCCCCGTCCTCGTCGATTGGCGTCACCCTGGTGAACGAGATGGACGACAGACGCGAGGCGTCGCCCGTCGGGTTCGAAACGGTGACCGCACCACCGACGTGCCGCGCGATCGTCTGAAGCATCTTGAGGGGCGTGGCGAGGAGGAGCTGGAATCGGAACTGGTCGAAGACCGCGAGACCCGCCTCGGTGAACTCGGCATCCGTCTTGTCGAACGCCTCGTCGAGAGCGACCGTACCGTAGCGGGGGATCTCGCGTCCCACATCTGCGAGCTGGTAGCGCAGGGCCGCGACGAGGCAGAAGGTGACGAGCTTCTGCGATTGTCCACCCGAGCGCCCGCCGCTTCCTTCATACACATCGGTCTGAACGCCCTGGGAATCGTGTTCGATCGCTCGGAACGAGACGTGCGCGCGTGTGTCGAGCACCCGATCCCGCCACCTCCGGTCCGCCGGATCAGCGGACCCGAGCCGTTCGAGAACCTTCTTCATGAGGAGGAACCGCTGCTCCGCCTGAGCGGAACTCTCCGCCGCCGAGTTGAACGCACCCGACGTGATCCGATTGAGGTCATCCGTGAATGCGCGGACCTCGCTGCTGATCCGGGGAGAGGGCTCGATCCGCAAGTAGCGATGCCGCCGCCTGTCGAATGGCGTGAGTGCCAGGGACGCGTTCGCCGGCTCGATGGACTTGCGGACGTGCGCGAGACTCGACGCGATCTCCTCGCGGATTCGCCCGAGGTTGTTCTGCGACTGCTCGGCGAGGAGGCGACGGAATCGGCCCTCGAACTCCGGGAGGCGGTCCGTCTGCAATTGCTCGAGAACGGCGAGGAAGTCCGGTGCCGACGCTGGTGTGTCGGGGACGAGGTTCGCCACCTTGCCGGGCCAACGAGACGCATAGGTGAGCTGGGCGTTCGAGATCCTCCGATCGAGGCCTGCGAACTCCTTGTGCGCATCATCGAGTTCGCGCGAGAGGATCGCGCCGATCTGATCGGTCACGGTCGTCACCGAGTCGGCGTCGATGTGGCGCTTGAGGTGGGTGGCGCGCTCACGAAGGCGCCCCTCGACTTCGGGATCGACGGACGCTTCGTTGAGATCGGATCGCGCCCGGGCTTCGCGTTCCTCCAAGTCGGAGACTCGGGATTGCGCGCGGCCGACGTTCGTCGTCGCGATCTTCTCGGTCGCCTGCGAGGACTCTGCGCGCTTCGTGAGCTCCTCGAGACGCTGTCGCAGGATCGGCACCTCGGAGTTCGCGGTCTCGAGGTCGGTGATGCGCTGCTCGGCGAGCTTGAGCGCCCTGCGTCGTCCCCCGACATCGATGGTCTCCCAGGACGTCTCCTCGAGGACCTTGAGCTCCGAGATCCGCTCGACCCGCTCCTTGTCCTGCGCGTAGAGACGTTTCACAACCGATTCAGCCGCCTGGAGCGACTCCTGCGCTGCACGGGCGCGTCCGAGGAGCTCATCAAGGAGGTCATCGTTCGATGTGCCGATACTCCACTTCGTCCGATCATTGATCGGTGTCGTGTCATCCTTCGTGAAACGTCGACCGGCTTTCACCGTGCCGCGAATCGTCACGGCCCTGTCGAATCGATTGAGCTCGTCGGCATCGAGGACGCACACGTGGGGGAAGCGCACAGCGACTTCGCGCCGGATCCACTGCTCGAACCGCCCCGGAGCGACGCGGAGCTTTCTCGCGGCAGATCGCGGGTCCGTTGACGGAACCTCCTGATTCCCCTCCTCCGGACACTGGAAGACGAGCCGGATGCCGAGATGCGTTGCGTCGATGAAGCGTCGCGCATCCTCGAATATCTCCGGCGCGATGAGAAGTGTTCGGGCGAATCCCGACATGAGGCGCTCGATGGCACCCTGCCACTCGATCTCGGCCACGTCCATGAGTTCGCCTGCGAAGGGGAGCATGCTCGACGGCACTTCAAGGGCCCGAGCGATTCGGTCGCGCCGCTCGGTGAGCCTCCGATCAATGCAGCTTCGGCCCTCCTGCCGGGCTCTCGTGTCCTTTTCCAACTCGGCAAGGGCCGCACGGGCCCGGTCCCGCTGAGCGATCGCCTCCTCGAAGGCCTGCGAGCCGCGTTCAGTCGCGAGGCGTTCGCGCACGTGTTTCACCTGCTCGATGACCTGCGCGAACTCCGCACGCGAGGAGGGAACGGCCGGCGCCTCCTCGATTCGCGAGAGCCGCGAGAGGAATCCGCTTGCCAGGCTCTCGGTGTGTGCGAGTTGCTCCAACGCCTCATCGCGCTCGCGCAGCGCCCTATCGATATCCGCGCCTCCGCGCTGCATGAGGTCGGCTCTCGCACGGTCCCGCGCCTCGAGATCTTCGCGGGCGCGGGCCTCGGCCTCCTGCTGCTCGGCTTCCCTCGCGGCCAATTCAGTGCGCGCACGCGCCAACTGTTCCCCGATATCGGTCAGGATGATCCGAGCTCGAAACGCGGGAAGCCCTTCACGATCCGCCTCCCGCTTCGCAATCTCGTCGATGAGATCGGTGCGCCGCGCCCAGAATCCATGGAGGGGGCGGAGAACCTCCACCTGGTCGCGCGCGTCGACGACTGCCTCATGGGCTTGGTTGAGATCGTCGAACTCACTCACCGCGTGATCCGCCGCCTCAAAAGTGCTCGGCTGATCGAGCATGAAGGAACGAAGGAGCTGATCGAGGCTCCGCATCGACTTCGCCGAAAGCGCCTTGTGGAGGAGCTTCTGCGCGGTCTCGCGTCCAATGCCGGTGCGCTTGCGGAGTTGCGGGCCGAAAGCGGTGTACGAGTCGAAGAAGACTCCTTCCGGGAAGGCCGCCTTGAGCCGCTTCTTGTCGATCCCGGAAAGGACGACGCCGATCCAGTCGGGGAGCTCGACCGGATCCGAGGTGAGGGCGTAGATGCTCCGCAAGTCCTGAGCCGCCCGTGAAGCCCCTTTCACATGGAAAAGACGAACCGCCGAGACGACGCCCCCGATGCCGTTCTCCCACGTCATCGAGATCCCAGCGCATGTCGGCCCCGTGCGGAGGTAGGAGGTACGGATCTCCTGGGTGTCGTCGTCCGTGTAGTTGCGGTGCGCGCCCCGGACGTACGACATGAGCGTGCGCTGATCGTCTCCGGTTTGCGAATCCGTCGCCGCCGAATTGAAGTGGGCATCCTGAGGGGCGATCATGATCGCCGACATCGCGTCGAGAAGAGAGGACTTCCCCGATCCGGATTCGCCCGTGAGAAGCAGGCCGGCGCGGGGAACGTCGATCGAGTGGTGACCGCAGAAGGTTCCCCAGTTCGTCACCTGCAGCCGGGAAAGACGGAATTGGCCAGGAGCCGGCACATCCTCGTCGAGTCCTTGAGCGTCGAGCGCGTCGAAGAGATTCGCCTCGTCTCCGAGGTTGGGCCGGTCGGTCATGAGTCCTCCTCATCGCGGATCCTGCGGTATTCCTCCTCGATGCCCGAAACGAGGTCGGCGGTGACGATGAGCCCGAGGATCGACATGATCTCGTATCGCCCCTCGGTGTCCGTCGCGTCGAGGAGGGCATACCTCGCGAATCGGTCGACCGCGGCTTTCACCCGCTTGGAGGCGAGGGCTCGGTCCTGATTGCCGTCGACGCGGTACTGCTGGATGTGCTCAACGAGCTCATCGAGGCCGACGAAGGCGCGCTCATTGTGCGCAGCAGCTCGCAGGAGAAGATGTCGAAGGTGAAGCAGTAAGGCCGTATCCACGAAGCTCAGCGACTGCTTCCGCATCATCTGCGGGATATCGTCGACGTCGGAAGAAGCGTTTCTTGCGAAGGCGACCTCACGGTCCTCGTCGAGTGCGAGGTCGAGGTAGAGATCGGCGAGGCGCGAGCGGATGATCGCCTCGTGCGCAAGAAGAACGGGCCACAGGTTCGGCGTCCGACGAGCCGAGACATAGGGGCCGCGAATGAGCTGGACAAGGGTGGAGCGGACCGGCGCCGGAAGCATTCCGGTATCACCGGGCCACAGTCTCTCGGTGCGCGGCGCCTCTTCGTCGGGAACGGAGTCCCCCTCGGACCGGGCGGCGTCATGTGCGTCAGGCGGTGCCATCAAAGGCCTCCTCGAAGAAGTAGCTCGGCGTCATGCGGGCCTCGACCCGTACACCCTGCCAGGTCCACTCCAGGTCCTCTCCGGCTTCGATCGGCGTGCCATGGCGCTGCCCGAGGATGTGGAGCCCGATCACCGATGCGAGCCCCTGTGTTGCGGGGAAGCGTTGAAGGACTCCACCGATCGAGGCGGGGGTGTCCTCGTCGAGAGTGCGGCGGACGTGATCAGTGAGCTCATCGAAGTCGATCTCGTACTCGCGGACCGAGGCGCGAAGAGCCTCCCAGTCGATCGTTGAGGGGGGAGCGGATTCGATGGGAACCTCCGCCTGAACCTCGGAGGGGACGTGGAGGCTGAGGCGACCGACGGAGAGCATCTCGGGGGAGGTCAGTTCGATGCTCGCCTGCATGTGGTCGTGGAGCCTCAGGACTGGAGCGGCATCAAGGCCGGCGCGCTGGGCGCGGCGAATGCGTTCGGACAGTTCGCGGAACTCCTCGAACTGGCGGGACTGGGCGAATTGACGGAGCGACCTCGAGAAAGAGCTCATCGAGCGGGCGACGACGAAAGACTCCGCCCGCAGTTTCACGTAGTAGTCCCGCAGGTAATCGACTTCATCCAGATCGACGGAGGAAATGAAGTCGCGCGTGAGAATCCTCGCCACCGCATCCTCGAAGAGGGCATGCGATTCGTCGTCCATGAGCAGCGAATAGAAGGCGTTGAAGGATCGCCATTCAGGGCTCTCGCGGATCTCATCCATGCCACGGAACACCGAGTCGAGGACGTCCCCCTGAACGAGATCGTCGTCGATGAGGCGGATTCGCAGTTCGCGGCCCAGGCGTTCCATCGCATCTCGGACGCGAGCGAAATCAGAAGGGACGTCTCGGGCATCCGCGAGGACTTCCGTAAGGAAGGCCGCCGCGGAATCCGCATTCATCGCCGTGAATTCACCGCGTCGGGTGGCTTCGATTTGACGATCGATTCGAGTTCGCTCTGCTTCCAGAGCGCGAAGACGTGCCGAGATCGAATCGTCCGTATCGGTTGCGAGGCGTTCTAACGAGCTGAGGATGGAGGCGAGGCGCGACTCCGACACGCCAGCTCTCGGAGCGAGGATCCTTTCGAGGAATCGGATCGCTTCGTGCCCGGGCGCAGATAGCTCGAAGATCTCGCCTTTTCCGATCGGCGCCGGCCGACGCATGAGATAGCCCGCTTTCACCCATTCCATGCAGTAGTGCTGGGCAGTGCCGGGAAGCTCGAAGCCGTGGCGGCGGAGCTCATCGAGATCGTCGTCGACGAGGGAATAGAGCTCCGCGGCAGGAAGTGAGGCTTCGTTGCCCCCAAGATGCTCGAGAAGGATCCCAAAGACGACCGGCATCGTCGGCTGGCGCATGAGGGCGAGAACGGGTGAATCCTCTCGCTGGCGCTGCATCCGGAGTGAATGAGCGATGGCGGACAAGGGGTTCACCTCCTCGTGACCAGCGTGGAATCGTCTCGACGGTCTGATTGTGACAACTGTACAAAGCCGCATGGGCAACTGAAGGCGGCGTTCGCCCCTCCCCAGCCGTCGCCGGTGCGTTCCTCATCGCGAGACGAAGGTCGCAGGATCGTGCGCCTTCGGCTTCCTAGCATGGGTGGTACGGGCGTCAACGGCGACGCCCGCACAGAGAAGGACCTCCCATGACCGGCGCGCGCGTCGGCGGGATGAGGACTGAACGGATCCTCGCCACGCCCTTCACCATCGGAAATCTCGCCCTGAGGAATCGGACCGTCATGACCCCGATGGGCACGGACCTCGCGAACCTGGACGGCACTCCTGGAGACCGCCTCCTCGCCTACTGGATGGAGCGCGCCGAGGGCGGGTGCGGGCTCCTCATCGCGGAGATCACCCGCATCAACGACGTCCACGGAGCGGGCACCGTCCACCAGCTCTCCGTCACCCGCGACGAGCACGTCGCGCCGCTTCGCGAGGCGATCGAGAAGATCCACGCGACGGGCGCGAAGTTCTTCGTTCAGCTCCATCACCCCGGCTCGGAGGGGATCCCCGCGATGTGCGCGGGCGGAACGACCGTGTCGCCCTCGGGAGTGGTCGTCCGGACGACCGGGGCGACGACGCGCGCGCTCGAACTCGGGGAGGTGGAGGCCCTCGTCGACGACTTCATCGCCGGCGCGAGGCGCGCGCGATGACGGAGCCGTCGAGGTCCGAGGCTGCGAGGCGCTCGCCCGAGAGGAGCCGCCGGGGCGCCCCGACGAGGAGGTCGTGGTCGAGGCCGATTCCCTCGAGGTAGAAGGCGCGGAAGGGGTCGTTGCCCTCTTCGAGGAGCGAGGCGGCCCGCTTGCCGAGCGAGTAGACGCCGCGGGACTCCTTGAGGACGCCGAAGGCCGCGCCCGCGTCGAGCCAGGACTCGAGGGCCGATTCCATTCCGGGGGCGATGCCGAGCGCCCTGCCGAGTTCCTCGGCGGTGCCGGGACGGTCGCGCATGATGTCGAAGAAGCCCGACTCGAGGCCGGCCCCCATGTAGGCGAAGCGCAGATAGGCCGGGCCCTCCATGCCGAGGCGGGCGACCTGTCCGAGCCAGCGTCGGCGAGCAAGGGCGAGGAGAACGGTGAGCATGGGGATTCCCTCCTGTCGGCGATCGGTGTGGATGAGCCGCATGGCCCGCGCAAGCGCGCGGATCTCGACGTCGATCATCGACGAGGACGCAGGGGGCGCTGCGCGAATGGAATGACGAGCGGATGCGTCGACGACATCCCGCAGGGACACGGTGGTGCGAGAGACCTCGTGACAGATGCAAACGTTTGCGTTAGCATCGTCGAACAGCGCCCGCGATGGAACGCCGAGCAACGACGCCCGGCTCGCGCGACGAGCGCTCCGCTTCTTGAAGGAGACGCGCATGCTCAAAGGAATCGATCCCCTCCTCAACGGGGATCTGCTGAAGGTCCTCGACGACATGGGGCACTCGGACACGATCGCCATCGTCGACGCGAACTTCCCCGCCCATCGAGTCCACGATCGGGTGATCGATCTGCCGGGCGTCGGCATCGTCCCCCTCGTCGAGGCGATCGTCTCGGTTCTCCCGCTCGACGTCGAAATCGCCCCGAAGATGATGGAGTCGAACCTCGATCCGCGGCCCGCGGTCGAGGACGAGATCCAGGCCGCGGTCGGCGGGCGCGAATGCGAGATGATCGATCGGTGGGCGTACTACGACCTCGTGAAGAACGCCTACGCCGTGGTGTCGACGGGGGAGATGCGCCTGTGGGCGAACATCGTCCTCTACAAGGGGCTCGTCACCGATCCCGCCGACCCGTCGGCGCGTCAGTTCGAGGAGGTCTGAGTCGTGAGCATCGCCGTCATCGGATCGAACAACACCGATCTCATCACCTACATCACGCGCCTGCCCATCGAGGGCGAGACGATCGAGGCTCCGGACTTCGAGATCGGCTTCGGGGGGAAGGGATCGAATCAGGCCGTCGCGGCCGCTCGCCTCGGTACCGAGGTCGTCATGGCGACCTGCGTGGGCGACGACTCCTTCGGCGCGTCGACGATCGAGAACTACCTCGCGAACGGCATCGACGTCTCGCTCGTCAAGCAGGTGCACGGGACCTCCGGGGTGGCGCCAATCTTCGTCGATCCCGAATCCCACAATCGCATCATCATCGTCAAGGGCGCGAACAACGGACTCCTCCCGGAGGACGTCGAGGCCGCCGCAGAAGCGGTCGCGCGCACGTCCCTCATCGTGTGCCAGCTCGAGATCCGGATGGAGACCGTCGTGGCCGCCATCGAACTCGGAGAGAGACTCGGCATTCCGGTCCTCCTCAATCCGGCTCCGGCGACGAAGGAGCTCGATCTCGGAGTCGCCGCCAAGTGCGCCTACGTGATGCCGAACGAATCCGAACTCGCCCTGCTCACCGGGATGCCGACGGAGACGGACGACGAGGTGCGCGCGGCGGCCAACGTCCTCCTCGAAGCGGGATGCCGCAACGTCATCGTCACGCTCGGAGCGAAGGGCGTCAGATGGTTCTCCGCCGAGGGCGATGACATGCGCCTCGAGGAGTTCCCCGCCGATCCCGTCGACACGACCGGCGCGGGGGACGCCTTCATCGGCTGCTTCGCCCACTGCCTCTCCGAGGGCCTCCCGATCGCCGACGGTCTCGAGCTCGCCAATGCGTACGCCGCGTTGTCGGTGACCACGCGCGGGACTCAGAAGTCGTACCGGACGGCCGCGGAGTTCCGCTCCTGGCTCGAAGAGAGGGTGAGCGCTCTCGCCGAATCCCCGGCATTGCGCCATTGATAACGATTGCACAACATCGCGCCGATGTGCTCGACAGAGCGTGACGCGCAACATACCATCGTTCGTGTTCGTTCGAAGGGTCGGCTGAAATCCTCTGCCGATCGACGAATCCCCATCGCGGCGGGCCCGAAGGAGAGCCCGATCCGACAGGGGAATGACCACGACGGCGCGTTCCGGCGCGCCACGATCCCCATCAGTGTCGATGTGAATCACAAGGAGTGACCATGAAGTCCCGTTTCGCAGCCGCAAGTGCAATCGTTCTCACTTCGGCTTTCGCCCTCGCCGCCTGCTCCGGCGGCACGGGCACCGCCTCGTCCGATTCCGCCTCCTCGGGCGGCTCTTCCTCGTCCGCCTCCGGCAAGGACTACACGATCGCCATCGTCCCGAAGGACGCGACGAACCCCTGGTTCGTCCGCATGGAGGTCGGCGTCAAGAAGTACGCCGAGGAGACCGGCCTCAACGTCTTCCAGAAGGGCCCGGCCGAGACCGACGCCACCATGCAGGCCCAGGTCATCCAGGACCTCATCGCCCAGGGCGTCGACGCGATCGGCGTTGTCCCGGTCGATCCGGGCGCCATTGAGCCCGTGCTCAAGGAGGCCATGGACGCCGGCATCGTCGTCGTCACGCACGAGGGCGCCTCGCAGGAGAACACGATGTACGACATCGAGGCCTTCAACAACGCCAAGTACGGCGCCTTCATCATGGACAACCTCGCCAAGGCGATGGGCGAGAAGGGCACCTACACGACGATGGTCGGCCACGTGACGAACGCGTCCCACAACGAGTGGGCCGATGGCGCGGTCGCGCGTCAGAAGGAGGCCTACCCGAACATGCAGCTCCTCGAGGCGGAGCCCCGCGTCGAGTCCCAGGACAACGGTGAAACCGCGTACCAGGTCGCAAAGGAGGTGCTGAAGAAGTACCCGGAGGTCACCGGCATCCTCGGCACGTCCTCCTTCGACGCCCCCGGCGTCGCGCGCGCGATCGACGAGCTCGGCCTGCAGGGCAAGGTCTTCACCGCCGGAACCGGCATGCCCGCCGCCAACAAGGAAATCCTCGACAAGGGCCTCGTCGCGGCCCTCACCCTCTGGGATCCCGCGGACGCCGGCTACGCCATGGCCTCGCTCGCCACGAAGATCCTCGACGGCGAGAAGATCGAGGACGGGATCGACCTCGGCCCCAAGGGCTACCAGATGCACTTCGCCGAGGGCTCGGACAAGGTCCTCGAGGGCGACGGCTGGATCCAGATCACCAAGGAGAACGTCGACAGCTTCGGCTTCTGACGTTTGCGCGGGGCGCCGAACCCCTGTTCGGCGCCCCGCATTCCGCGCATCAGGGCGCGCCCCCGAGCGATCGGGGGCGCGCCGCGGGCCTGGAAGGAATCGATCAATGGAATCCCCCCTCATCTCAGTGAAGAACGTCAACAAGACGTTCGCGGGCGTCCACGCCCTCAAGGACATCAACCTCGACATCGCGCCCGGCGAGATCCACTGCCTCGCCGGCGAGAACGGCTCGGGCAAGTCCACCCTCATCAAAGTCATCTCAGGCGTCCACGAGCCCGACTCCGGCATCATCGAGATCGGTGGCCGCCAGTGGACGAAGATGACCCCGCTCGAGGCCATCGGCGCCGGCGTGCAGGTCATCTACCAGGACTTCTCGGTCTTCCCGAATCTCACGGTCATGGAGAACCTTGCGCTCACCACCGAGGTCGCGGCCGGACGGAAGATCGTCAACTGGAAGCGCTTCAGGAGCATCGCCGAGGAGGCGGTGGCCAAGATCGGATTCCGCGTCGACCTCGACGCCAAGGTCGGCGATCTTTCAGTCGCCGACAAGCAGCTCGTCGCCATCTGCCGCGCCCTCATGTCGGACGCGAAGCTCATCATCATGGACGAGCCGACCACCGCCCTCACGAAGCACGAGGTCACGGCGCTCTTCACCATCATCTCCGACCTCAAGTCGCGCGGTATCGCGATCCTCTTCGTCTCCCACAAGCTCGAGGAGGTCTTCGAGATCTCCGAGCGCTTCACCATCCTCCGCTCCGGCGAGAAGGTCATCACCTGCGAGCGCGACGAGCTCGACCGTCACAAGTTCGCCAAGTACATGACGGGCAAGGAATTCGACGAGACCCGATTCGTCGCCGACCGCGTCACCGACGAACCCGTCCTCGAGGTGGAGAACCTCGGGTCCGAGGGGGCTTTCGCCGACGTGAGCTTCTCCCTGCGCGGCGGCGAGATCCTCGGCATCACCGGCCTCCTCGGATCGGGACGCACCGAACTCGCCCTCGCCCTCTTCGGATCGCTCGCGACGAACGCCGGATCGATCCGTGTGAAGGGCGAGGAGGTGCACCTGCGGAACGTCCAGGACGCGATCGACGCCGGAATCGCCCTCGTCCCCGAGGACCGACTCACGGAGGGCCTCTTCCTCTCGAGGTCGATCGGGGAGAACATCGTCATCTCCGAGCTGTCCGAATTCGCCGGAGCCCTCGGTGTCCTCGACAAGAAGGGGATCGCCGAGGAGGAGCGCCGCTGGGTGAAGGACCTCGAGGTCGCGACCCCCGATCCGGACAACGCCGTGAACACTCTTTCCGGCGGCAACCAGCAGAAGGTCGTCCTCGCGAAGTGGCTGGCGACGAAGCCGGACGTCCTCATCCTCAACGGGCCGACGGTCGGCGTCGACATCGGGTCGAAGTACACGATCCACTCGATCCTCCAGCGCCTCGCCCGCGAAGGCATGGCGATCGTCATCATCTCCGACGACATCGCGGAGGTCCTCACCAACTGCTCGTCGGTCCTCATCATGCGCGGCGGACGGATTCGCGAGTCCATCGATCCCGCCACGACGGCCGAGGCGGAGCTCGGCGAACTCATGTCGCGCGACGTCGCAGCGGAAGGAGCGAAGTGAAATGACATCCCTCAAGACGAAGATCCTTCGGGCGAACGAATTCTGGGTCTTCCTCGTCATCGTCGCCCTCGCCCTCGTCATCCAGGCGCGATCCGGCCAGTTCTTCTCCGCGAACAACCTCGTCGATCTCGCGAACGCGATGGTCGTCCCCGGTCTCTTCGCCGTCGCCGCGCACCTCGTCCTCGTGTCGGGCGGTATCGACGTCTCCTTCCCGGCGCTCGCCTCGCTCGCCGTCTACGCGACGACGCGGTTCCTCGTCGATCAGGGCTACAACGGGCCGGTCATCGTGCCGTTCCTGCTCGCGATGCTGCTCGGCGCACTGCTCGGCGCGTTCAACGGCCTGTTCACCTCGTGGCTCACGGTGCCGACGCTCATCATTACGCTGGGCACGGCGAACGTCTTCTCGGGCGTCATGCAGGGCGCGATGAAGTCGGTCCAGATCCCCGATATCCCCGCGTCGATGAAGGCCTTCGGGGAGTCCTCGCTCTTCACGGTGAAGAACCCCGAGTCGGGCCTCCAGTCCGTCATGCCGACGAGCTTCCTCATCTTCGTCGCCGTTCTCGCGATCGCCTACTTCGTCACCCGCTACACGATGTTCGGACGCGGGATCTTCGCGATCGGCGGGGACGAATCGGCCGCCGAACGGGCGGGCTTCAAGGTTCGCCGCACGAAGTTCTGGCTCTACGTCATCGTCGGCGTGATCGCGGCGCTCGCCGGCATGGTCCGCACGACCTCGATGGGGCAGATGCATCCGACGAACCTGCTCGGCATGGAGATGATGGTGATCGCCGCGGTTGTCCTCGGCGGCACCGCGATCACCGGGGGGACGGGATCGCTCACGGGCGTCGTCCTCGGCACCCTCCTCATCGTCATCGTCCAGAACTCGATGATCCTCACCGGCATCCCCACCTTCTGGCAGGGCTTCGCCCTCGGCCTCCTCATCATCGTCGGCACCGGCGTCTCCGCCGTCCAGGTGGCGAGGTCGAAGCGGGCCAAGGCCTCGATCCTGTGAAAGGAGAACGCGATATGACCACCTCATCAGCGCCCGCGCGCAAGGGGCTCTCTCTGCCCTCCTTCCTCCAGAAGGACTCGTACATGACGAGGCTCATCCTCGTCCTCGCCCTCCTCCTCGTCTTCTTCGCGATCATCCGCCCCGGGCCGTTCTTCGCGACGCGAACATGGGTGTCGATGGCGATCCAGTTCCCCGAGTTCGGCCTCATGGCCCTCGGCGTCATGCTGACGATGTTCACCGCGGGCATCGACCTCTCGGTCGTCGCGATCGCGAACGTCACCTCGATCTGCGCGGCGCTCGTCCTTCGAGCGGTGCTGACGGGCGACGCGACTCCCGGATCCATGGGGCTCGCCGCCGTCATCGCGCTCGCGATCGCGCTCGCGGTCGGCGTCGTGTGCGGGGCCTTCAACGGCTTCCTCGTCGCGACGCTGAAGATCCCGCCGATCCTCGCCACCCTCGGCACCCTCGAACTCTTCGGCGGCGTCGCGATCATCCTCACCGGCGGCAAGCCGGTGTCGGGCGTTCCCAAGGCCTACGGCGCGGTGTTCGCCGCGAGAATCGGCGGGCTCATCCCGATGGCGCTCATCATCTTCATCCTCTGCGCGGTGATCGTCGGCCTCATCCTGTCGCTCACCGGATTCGGCACGAAGATCCTCCTGCTCGGCACCAACGAGACGGCGGCGCACTTCTCGGGAATGAAGATCACGAGCCTCCTCATGAGGACGTACATCCTCTCCGGGATCATGGCGGCGATGGCCGGACTCGTCATGCTCGCGAACTACAACTCCGCGAAGGCCGACTACGGGGCGAGCTACACGCTGCTCACGGTCCTCATCGTCGTCCTGGGCGGAGTCAACCCCAACGGAGGCAAGGGCCGCATCGCGGGCGTCGTCCTCGCGATCGTCATGCTCCAGGTCCTCTCCTCGGGCCTCAACATGTTCCCGAACATCTCGAACTTCTACCGTCCGCTCATCTGGGGCGGCGTCCTCCTCTTCGTCATCTGCGCGAATGAACTCAATGGGAGGAACCCGTTCAAGGGACTCCTCCGAGAAAGGAAGAACTCATGAAGACCGTGAGAAGCAAGCACATCGTCGTGGGCGCCGACTTCGCGGGATTCCCCCTCAAGGAGGCGGTCAAGGCCCACCTCCAGGAGCGCGGGTGGACCGTCACCGACCTCACCCCCGATCTGGAGGCGACGCCGATGTACCACCGCGTCGGCTTCGCCCTGGGCGCGAAGATCGCCGAGGGCGAGTTCGAGCGGGCCCTCGCGTTCTGCGGAACGGGGATGGGCATCCACATCGCGGCGTCGAAGGTCCCGCACGTCCACGCCGCGGTCTGCGAGACGGTGCCCTCCGCGAAGCGTGCGGCGGCCGCGAACAACGCGAACCTCCTCGCCATGGGCGCCTTCTACGTGGCGCCCCGCACGGCGATGGCGATGGCGGACGCCTTCCTCGAGTCGGAGCTCGGCACGGGCTACGAGGATTGGGACGGCTTCTACGACTACCACCGCATCGGCTACGACGAGTGCGAGAACTTCGACTACGACGCCTACAAGGCGAACGGCTTCGAGGTTCCGAACCCGCAGTCGGCGGTCCTCGCCGACCAGCCGAAGGGCCTCGCGTACTGACGCGTCTCGTGTTCAGACGGTCCGCCCCCGAGATCTCCGCGACCGCGGCGGGTCCGGGGGCGGGCTCCTTTTTTCGGGGCAGCCTCCCCGATCGACGAGGCCGGGGCGGAGGCGCCTGAGGAAGGGGAGGGACTCGGACGCGGCGTCGTGGGCGGCGGAGCCGCGGAGAGGGTCAGAAGGCGTATCCGGTGGATTCTCTGACGATGAGTTCTCCGCGGACGGCGATCCGCTTCTCGGTCGGCTCCTCCTCCGAGAGGAGGATGTCGACGCCGCGATGGGCGATCTCGGCGAGAGGCTGGCGGAGGGTGGTGAGGGAGGGCCGCATGAACTGGGCGAACTGAATGTCGTCGAAGCCCGTCACCATGACGTCCTCGGGGATGCGCAGTCCGCGGTGGCGGAGCTCGGTGACGGCGCCGATGGCGATGAGGTCGTTGAGGCAGACGACCGCGTCCCACCGATTCCCCCGGGCGAGCAGGGCGCGGATCGCATTACGGGCGGAATCGACGGAGAAGTTGCACTCGACGACGTCCGAATCGCGCAGGCGCATGTCGAACTCCTCGGCGGCGGCCCTGGCCTCGCGGACGCGCGTCACCGACGAGACGTCGGATCCCGTATTCGCCAGGAGCGCGATCCTTCGGGCCCCCTTCTCGCGAAGGTGCTCGAGGACGGACCGGATCCCGTGGCGATCGTCGACGCCGACCATCGGAAGATCGGGGAGCTGCACCGCACGGTCGAGTTGCACGGTGTGGACGAGGGCGGAGGTGCGCTCGACGGCCGGAGTGGAGAAGGTCTCGTGGCAGGGGACGAGGATGAGTCCGTCGACGGAGCCCCCCTCGAAGGTGCGGAGCTGGAAGTCCTCCTTGATCACCGACATCTGAGAATCGGAGAGGAGGAGCGAGAGGCCCCGTTCCGCGAGGCGGTGCTCGACCTGGACGACGAGCTCCATGAAGAAGGGGTTGGAGATCGAGGGGACGACCATCCCGATCTGCTTCGTCTTCGCGAGGCGGAGGGAGCGGGCGACCGGATTCACCCTGTAGCCGAGCTCCCGCGCCACCTGACGGACGTGGTCCCGGGTCTGCGCGCCGATGAGTTCGGAGCCCCGCCCGAGGGCGCGCGAGGCGGTCGATACCGAGACGCCGGCGGCGCGCGCGACGTCGACGAGGCGAGGGCGGTGCTTCTCGTCGATCGTCATGTCCTCAGAGTAATGGTCGGAAACGTGGGGGCGCGGGGCGTTCCGCCGGGATCGGACGGATCAGATGTCCCCGATGCGCAGAAGGGACTTGATCGCCCGGCGCTCGTCCATCGCGGCGTACGCCTCCTGGACCTCGTCGAGCGAGAAGGTCTTCGTGAACACCCGTCCGGGATCGATGGCGCCGGCGAGGACGGCGTCGAGGAGGACCCCGCGGTCGTGCGTCGTCACGGAAGCCGGGCCGCCGCGCAGCCCGATGTTCTTCCAGAAGAGCGGGGCGAGGTCGATCTCGACGAAGTGGGGGACTCCGACTCGTCCGACGACGGCGCCCGGCCTCGCGACGCCGATGGCCGTCGCCGTCGCCTCGTTCGACCCGACGCACTCGAGAACGGCGTCGGCGCCCGCCCCCTCCGTGAGATCGAGGACCTCCGCCACGCCCTCGTCGCCCCTGGCGGCGACGACGTCGGTGGCGCCGAACTCGCGGGCGAGGGCCTGACGGTCTTCGTGCCGACTCATCGCGATGATCCGCTCGGCGCCGCGCATCCCCGCCGCGAGGACGCCGCACAGGCCGACCGCGCCGTCGCCCACGACGACCGCGGTGTCGCCGGGCCCGACCTCGGCGGAGAAGGCGGCGTGGTAGCCGGTCGCCATGACGTCGGAGAGCGTGAGGAGGGAGGCGCGCAGGGCGTCGGAGAAGGCGGCGGGGTCGCCCGGGACGACGACGAGCGAGCCGTCGGCGTTCGTCGCGCGCATGAATTCGGCCTGGTAGCCGGCGTTGCCGCCGCCCTCGGTATTCGCGCAGTTCGCGTCGAAGCCCGCCCGGCACGCGGGGCAGTACCCGCAGCCGTGGGTGAAGGGCACGACGACGAAATCGCCGGGCTTGACGCGGGTGACGGCGTCGCCGACCTCCTCGACGACGCCGGTGGCCTCGTGGCCCGTGAGGCCGGGGGTGCGCGGGGAGATCCCGCGGTACCACCACAGGTCGGACCCGCACACGCACGCGTCGACGACGCGGATGATCGCGTCGGTCGGCTTCTCGATGACGGGGAGCGAGGCGTTCTTCACGACCATTCGGCCGGGCTCGACGAAGAAGGCAGCGCGCATGAGGGCTCCTGGGGTGGGGGAGTGGGTGTCGGGCGGCGACGACTTCGCCCGACGCTCCAGACTAAGCCCGCGACGACCTCGGGCGGTGACTACTCGGTAAGGGAGACGTCAGGCCGTCCAGGCCATCGGATCGTCGACGAGGCGCTGGAGGATGCGCAGCGCCGCGCCTCGGACGCCGAGATCCTGCGAGTCCTTGAGGATCTCGACGGCGGGCTGCGACCAGGAGGCCTGGAGGACGCGCTTCGCGATCTCCTCGCGAGCGGGTTCGAGGACCCATTCGCCGACTTCGGCGACGATGCCGCCGATGAGGACGAGGGGGATGTCGACCGAGTTGATGACCGCGGCGAGGGCGCGCCCGAGCGCGGCCCCGCCCTCGTGAAGCGCCTCGAGGGTCGCGGCGTCGCCGGCGAGGGCGGAGGCGCGGATGTCGGAGATCGTCGCGCCCTTCGGGAGGCCCGCCCTTCTCGCGAGGGCGCGCAGGCCGAGGTAGGCCTCGAGGCAGCCGGTCGCGCCGCAGGAGCACGGCGGACCCGCGGGGTCGGCGCAGATGTGTCCGATCTCGCCGGACCATCCGCGCGCGCCGCCGAGCGGGCGGTGGTCGACGATGATGCCGGCGCCGATCCCGACCTCGCCGGACACGTAGACGAAGGAGGCGGGTCCGGAGGGGACGCCGGGCAGCGGGTTGGCGACGGCGAACGCCGACAGATCGGCCTCGTTCGCGACGATGGCGGGATAGACCTTCGCGAGCGGGGCGAGGAGCTGCTCGAGCGGGACGTCGCACCAGCCGAGGTTCGGGGCGAGCGCGAGTGAGGCGGGGGAGACGAGGCCGGGAAGCGCGAGGCCGGTGCCGAGGAAGATCGCGCCCTCGGGCAGGGAGTCCTCGACGAGGGCGTTCGCGATGCCGGCGAGACGGGTCATGACCTCCGCGGGTTCGGACCCCGCGGAGTCGGTCTCGACGTGGGCGGCGCCGATCTCCTCGCCGGCGAGGTCCATGAGGACGGCGTCGAGGCTCGAGATGTTGACCTCGAGGCCGAGGGCGACGGCTCGCCCGGGGGCCGGGGTGAGGCGGTTGGCGGGGCGGCCGCGCCCGCCCGAGGGCGGTTCGAGTTCGAGGACGAGGCCGGCGCCGATGAGTTCGTCGACGAGTCGGGAGACGGTCGCCCGGGTGATACCGGTCGCCTGCGCGATGCCGGAGCGCGAGATCTCGCCGGGCGCGGCGAGGATCTGGCGGAGCGCGAGGGAGAGGTTCATGGCGCGAAGGCTCTCGGCCTTCACGCCCGACATCGCGCGTTCGGCGGGGTTGAGCGGAGATCGGTGGGTCACTGCGGCGTGACGGCGAGCTGCGGGCGGCATGCCCTTGACTCTAGTGCATTTCGACCACTATGTTTTGTTATGTAACAAAAACCCGCCCACTGATCCTCAGAGAGGCACCCATGTCTGACAATCTCTGGAACATCGAGAAGATCCCCTACGTCGGAACAGAGTCGCTCCGCCAGGGCCTCGGCTTCCGCTACTACGACGCCGACCGCGTCGTCGCCGGCAAGACGATGAAGGAGTGGCTGCGCTTCGGCGTCGCCTACTGGCACACCTTCGAGCAGCGACTCGTCGACCCCTTCGGCGAGGGCACCGCGCAGCGCCCCTTCGATGGCAAGTACTCCAAGCCCCTCGATCTCGCGCTCGCGAAGGTCGACTACGCCTTCGACTTCTACAAGGCCCTCGGCGTCGAGTACTTCTGCTTCCACGACCGCGACATCGCCCCCGAGGGCGACACCCTCCGCGAGACGAACGCCAACCTCGACAGGGTCGTCGACCGCATCGAGGAGCTGAAGAAGGACTCGGGCATCAAGCTCCTGTGGAACACCTCCTCCCTCTTCACCAACCGCCGCTTCCTCTCCGGCGCCGCGACCTCGCCCTTCGCCGAGATCTACGCCTACGCCGGCGGCCAGCTCAAGCACTCCCTCGAGATCGCCAAGCGCCTCGGCGCCGAGAACTACGTGTTCTGGGGCGGCCGCGAGGGCTACGAGAACCTGTGGAACACCGACCTCAAGCGCGAGCAGGACCACATCGCCCGCTTCTTCCACATGTGCGTCGACTACGCCGCCGAGATCGGCCTCGACGCCCAGTTCATGCTCGAGCCGAAGCCCAAGGAGCCGACCGCTCACCAGTACGACTTCGACGCCGCTACCTCGATCGCCTTCCTCCAGAGCTACGACCTCGCCGACAAGTTCAAGCTCAACCTCGAGGGCAACCATGCGAACCTCGCCGGCCACACCTACCAGCACGAGATCCGCGTCGCCCGCGCCGCCGGCATGCTCGGCTCGCTCGACGCCAACCAGGGCGACAAGCTCATCGGCTGGGACATCGACGAGTTCCCGTCGGACCTCTACGAGACGACCGCCGTCATGCACGAGGTCCTCGCCGAGGGCTCGATCGGCCCGCACGGCGGCCTCAACTTCGACGCGAAGCCGCGCCGCACGTCCTTCACCGCCGAGGACCTCTTCCAGGCCCACATCGTCGGCATGGACTCCTACGCGGCCGGCCTCCTCGTCGCGGCCCGCATGCACGAGGACAAGTTCATCGAGGATCTCGTCGGCGAGCGCTACTCGTCCTTCGACTCCGGCATCGGCGCGACCGTCGAGGACGGCACCGCCACCCTCGCCTCCCTCGAGGAGTACGCCCTCGACGTTCCGCAGGCCGACCTCGTCGCCGCGGTGAAGTCCGACCACCTCGAGGCCGTCAAGGCGACGATCAACAACTACATCGTCGACACCCTTGGCCGCGCCTGAGAAGCCCCCGGAGCGGGCGGCCCTGGAATACGCTTTCCAGGGCCGCCCGCTCCGCACTCATCCCGATGGCGGACTCCCCGCGCCCGCGGGCTCCGCGCTCGTCCACGACAAGGAAGTTCTGGAGACACCCATGAGCACCCGCCCCTACGTCGCCGGCGTCGACACCTCGACCCAGTCCTGCAAGGTCGTCGTCTACGACCCCGAGCACAAGGTCATCGTCCGCCAGGGCAAGGCCTCCCACCCCGACGGCACCGAAGTCGATCCCGAGAAGTGGTGGGAAGCCTTCCTCGAAGCGGTCGAGCTCGTCGGCGGCCTCGACGACGTCGCCGCCCTCTCGGTCGGCGGCCAGCAGCACGGCATGGTCCTCCTCGACGAGGGGGGCGAGGTCATCCGCCCCGCGCTCCTGTGGAACGACACCCGCTCGGCCGGAGCCGCCCGCGACCTCATCAGAGAGCGCGGCGCGGACGGGCGCGACGACGCGGGCTCGCAGGGCGTCGCCTGGTGGGCTGACGCCACCGGATCGGTCCCGGTCGCCTCCCTCACCGTGACGAAGCTGCGCTGGGTCGCCGACAACGAGCCGGAGAACGTCGCGCGCATCGCCGCGATCTGCCTCCCCCACGACTACCTCACGTGGCGGATCATGGGCCGCCCCTCCCTCGAGGCGCTCGCCACCGACCGCTCCGACGCCTCCGGCACCGGGTACATGGCCCGCGAGACCCCGACCTACCGGCGCGACATCCTCGCCTCCGCGCTCAAGATCTCCGAGGACGAGGCCGCGCGCATCGTCCTGCCGAAGATCGCGGGCCCGTGGGACGCGATCGGCCACGGCGACCCCGAGCGCGGCTGGGGCGAGATCGTCCTCGGCCCGGGCGCCGGCGACAACGCCGCCTCCGCCCTCGGCGTCGGCCTCGAGCCGGGATCGGCGCTCCTCTCTCTCGGCACCTCCGGCGTCGTCGCCGCGGTCTCGGCGACCTCCGTCGCCGACCCCTCGGGCCTCGTCACCGGATTCTCCGACGCCTCCGGCAACTGGCTCCCGCTCGCCTGCACCCTCAACGCCTCGCGCATCATCGACGCGATGATGAAGGTGACCGGACTCGACTACAAGGAGTTCGACGAGTACGCCCTCTCCGTCCCGGACGCCGGCGGCCTCGAACTCATCCCCTACTTCGAGGGCGAGCGCACCCCGAACCTTCCGGATGCGACCGCCGAGCTGCGCGGGATGACCCTCGCGAACTCCGACCGCGCCCACGTCGCCCGCGCGACCGTCGAGGGCCTCCTCGCCCTCATGCGGTACGCCCTCGACGCGATGCGCGCCCTCGGCGTGCCGCTCGACCGCGTCCTCATCGTCGGCGGCGGCGCGAAGTCGACCGCCGTCCAGGCGCTCGCGGCCGAGAAGCTCGACGCGACGATCGAGATGCCCGAGGCCGGCGAGTACGTCGCCCTCGGCGCCGCGAAGCAGGCCGCCCGAGTCCTCGCCGAGCGCGAGTGACCGGAACGAGGAGCGGAGGAGGGCTGCGCGTCTACGCGGCCCTCCTCCGCCGTCCCCGCGTCGCCCGTTTCCTCCTCGGAGGCGTCATCGTCCAATTCCCCTACGGAATGGTGAACATGGCGCTCCTCATCGGCGCGCGCGACGGCTACGGCTCCTATTCGAGCGCGGGCGTCGCCGCCGCGGTGATGTCGGTCGCCGGCGCCCTCTTCGGCCCGAACGTCGGGCGCGCGATCGACAAGTGGGGGCAGAAGCGGGTCGCGACCATGGTCGGCGCCTTCTGGCTCGCCTCGATCGCGCTCCTCGGCCTCGTCCTCGTCCTGCGGCCCCCGTATTGGGTGCTCGTCGCGGTCGTCGTGATGCTCGGCGTCAGCGTGCCCGGCGGCTCGCTCATCCGCGCGAGGTGGCGGGTCGCCCTGCGCTCCGATCCGGGCGCGATGCCCTCGGCCCTCTCCCTCACCTCGGTCGCCGAGGAGTGCATGTGGGTCCTTTCGACCCCAATCGCGACGGCCCTCGCGACCCTCGTGTCGCCGGTCGCGGCGCTCGTCTTCGGCGTCGCGACGATCCTCGTCGGCCTCCATCTCCTTCTCGGCGACTCGACCCACGAGCCGGCTCCGCTCGTTCCCGGGGCTCCGCTCCCGCTGCGGCGCCGGCGCGAGCCGAGCGATCCGACGATCGAGGACACCGCCGTCCTTCCCGGCGTCGCGGCTCCCGGCGTCGACGCCGACTACCCGCCGCTGCCCGGCTCCCTCCCCTCCGACGCGGAGGCCGATGGCGATCCGGATCGCGACGGCACTGCGAACGATCCGGCAGGGCACGCGTCCGCGCCCGAGGAGCGCCCCGCCCCGGCCTCGTCCACGAGGATCCACGAACGGCTGTGGACGCCGACTTTCGCGGTGCTCCTCCTCGTCCTCGTCTTCTACGGCGCCTTCCAGTCGACGACCGGCATCGCGATCGTCGCCTTCGCGCGCGAACTCGACGTCCAGGCGTGGGCGGGCACCGTCACCGCGTGCTTCTCCGGCGGCTCGATGATCGGCGCGCTCGTCTACGGGATGCGGACCTGGCCCGGCGCGCTGTGGGCGCGCTTCTACATCGGGCTCGCCGCGCTCGCCATCTCCTGCTCGCTCCTCGTCCTCGTCGACTCGATGCCCTTCGCCGCGGTCGTCATGCTCATCGCGGGACTCTTCCAGGCGCCGACGATCGTCAACATCAACCAGATCTTCATGCGGATCGTCCCGGCCGCCCGCTTCACCGAGGGCATGGCCCTCTTCGGCTCGATGTGGGTCATCGGGATGTCCCTGTCGAACATCGTCGCGGGCGCCGCGATCGACCGCTTCGGCGCGCGCGGCGGCTTCGCCACGGTCGTCGGGTTCGCGCTCGCGGCACTCGCGCTCGCGGTCGTCTCGATGCCGTCGGTACGCGGTGCGTTGCGGCGCTCGCCGGACCTTCGCCTGGGCGACGAGGGCGCAGAGCGGTAGCCGCACTCGTGGAAGGAGCCGGGGCGGGGCGTCTCAACCGACGGGGAGGTCCGGCGAGGGGGTCATACGTGTCGAGTCGACGGATGAATCGGGAAGAACTCGTGCCGGAACGGGTCCCGTTGTCTCTCTGACAATGAGCTCGGTGGCGAGACGCATCGGACTCATGGCATCTGGCTTGCTCTGGAGTGTGAGGATCGCTCGGACGGCCGTCGAACCGAGCTCCCTCATCGGTTGACGGACGACGGTCATCCGCGGGGTCGATGTCGAGGCGATCTCCGTATCGTCGAAACCGATGACGGAGATGTCACGGGGAATCTCCATGCCGCGTCGGCGGGCCGCATCCATGACGCCGAGGGCGATCCAATCGGAGGCGCAGATGAACCCGGTGGGTCGTTCCTCGGGTCGAAGGCTCAGCAGTGAGTCACCTGCGGAGACTCCTCCGGGGAAGCAGAAGTCCGACCACCGTACGAGGTTCGAGGCGTGTGGGACGTCATGCGCCTTCAAAGCGGAGAGATATCCCTGGTACCTCTCGAAGGAGGGAACCGAGGTCTCCGGTCCGCCGACGAACGCGATTCTCCGATGGCCAAGAGAAATGAGGAGCTCCGTCGCCTCCATCGAGGCGTTCCAATTCGTCGCTCCGATCGTCACAAGGCCGTCGCGAGGCGCCGTCGTGGGGTCGACGGCGACCAATGGGAGACCGAGGCGCGAGCACGTCGAACGAAGCGCACCGGACAGCGGAGTCGTGACGACGATGAGGCCGATGTGTGTCTTGGCGATCGAACGCAGCCACGTCGGCGTCAGCGGAACATCCTCTGAATCGCCGTCGACTTCGAGATGGGTCGTGTTGAGGTAGATGCCCTGTGCGGCCGCCTCGATGCAGGCTCCGGCAAGGACTTGAGCGGTATAGAGCGAACTGAAGGTGTCCACGACGAATGCGATCTGAGGAACCGCGCTGATGTTGCTTCTTCCCACATAACCGAGGTCGGTCGCCGCTGCGATCACGCGTTCATGGGTCGAGCGGGAGACGTCCTTGCGATGATTCAGGGCCTTGGATGCGGCCGCGGTCGAGACGCCGGCGAGTCGGGCGACGTCGGAGAGCGTGGGGCGCCCCGATAGTCCTTGCGTCCGTGTCATGTCCGTCGGGTCGTCCTTCCGGGAGGTGCGAAATAGTTTCGACATGCATCGTACATCGAGCCGTAATGGATTCGTGATGATTCAGGGATTGACAGATATAGGTGCGCTACTAAACTAAAGACACGAAGGCGAGCGTCCGAAATAGTTTCGATCATGGTCGATCGAACCGAAGCCCGCCGGGGGGTGCGTCGGGAGGTATCGGCGCACGTGTCATCCAAAGTGGTCATCGACGATCGAAGAAGGAAGATCCCATGAACCTCAAGAAGCGACTCTCAGTGGTGGGGGCCCTCGGCATTACGGCCTCGCTGCTCCTCTCCGCATGCTCCGGCGGCGCCCAGCCGAGCGGAGCCTCGGACTCGTCCGGCTCCGCCTCCGCCTGGGTGCTCACCGGCGGTACCCACGAGACGATCTGGAAGGATTCCTTCGACTCGTGGAACTCGGCGAATCCCGACAACACCATCAAGACCGAGTGGTTCGCCAACGACGCGTACAAGGAGAAGGTCAGGACCGCGATCGGCTCGGGCAACGCTCCGACGCTCATCTTCGGATGGGGTGGCGCAACCCTCAAGGACTACGTCGCCGCCAACAAGGTCGTCGACATCACCGCCGATACGCAGACCGTTCTCGACAAGGTCATCCCGTCGATCGCCGAAGGCGGCAAGGTCGATGGCAAGGTGTACGGCGTTCCGAATATCGGCACGCAGCCCGTCGTCCTCTACTACAACAAGCAGCTCTTCGACCAGGCCGGCATCTCCGTTCCGACGACCTGGGACGAGCTCCTCTCGGCGGTCGACACCTTCAAGTCGGAGGGTGTCATTCCGATCGCGCTCGCCGGCGCTTCCAAGTGGACGAACATGATGTGGCTCGAGTACATGTTCGACCGGGTCGGCGGCTCCGATGTCTTCAAGAAGATCGCGGCGAATGAGAAGGACGCCTGGTCCGACCCCGCAGTGCTCGAAGCCCTCACGAAGATTCAGGACCTCGTGAAGGCGGGCGCGTTCGGCGACACCTTCGGTTCGGTCGTCGCCGACAGCAACGCCGACGTCGCTCTGGTCCACACCGGGAAGGCCGCGATGCTCCTCCAGGGATCGTGGGCCTACGGCACGTTCCTCACGGACTCCCCCGACTTCGTGAAGGCGGGCAACCTCGGGTTCGCGGCGTTCCCGACCGTCGCCGACGGCAAGGGCGATCCCTCGGCGATCGTCGGCAACCAGTCCAACTTCTGGTCCGTCTCCGCGACGGCTTCGGAGGCGGCGCAGACCAGTGCCAAGAAGTACCTCGACAACATGTTCTCCGACGACTACGTGAAGGCCATGGTCGAGGGCGGCGACATTCCTGTGACGAAGGATGCCCAGAAGTTCATCGAGGGCACGGACCAGGCCGACTTCGTCTCCTTCGGTTACAACCTCGTCCTCAACTCCTCCAACTTCCAGCTCTCGTGGGACCAGGAGCTTCCGTCCGACACCTCCCAGGTCCTCCTCGACAACATTCAGCAGCTCTTCAACCTCTCGATCACGCCCCAGCAGTTCGTCGATACGATGAACGCGACGATCAAGTGATGATCCTCTGATCATGGCAGTCACTTCGGTCAACGGCGGCCCCGGTTCCCATCGGGCCGGGGCCGCCGCCCGGACCGGCGCACGCGCTTCCGGTCCGAATGCGCTCTTCGCCCTCCCCGCACTCGCCTTCTTCATCCTCTTCGCGATCATTCCGCTCCTCGGTGTGATCGCCCTGAGCTTCATGAACTGGGATGGACTCGGCACCCCATCCTGGGCTGGCCTGTCGAAATGGGCTGAAACCATCAAGGATCCGGCGACCCTCAAAGCAATGACTTTGACGATCTGGATCATGGTGCTCTCGTGGCTGGCGCAAACGCCCCTGTCGATCCTCCTCGGAGTCTTCATGGGGAAGCAGCAGCGCTATCGCGAGTTCCTCTCCGTCCTCTACTTCCTGCCCCTTCTCTTCTCGTCGGCCGCCCTGGGCATCGCGTTCAAGTCGCTGTTGGATCCCAACTTCGGTCTCTCCCGAGCCTTTCATCTCAAGTTCCTCGAGCAGGACTGGATCGGTTCGACGAGCCTCGCGCTTCCGGTTACGGTCTGCGTGATCGCATGGGCCTTCATCCCCTTCCACTCCTTGATCTATCAGGGCGGTGTCCGGCAGATTCCGAAGGTTCTGTATGAAGCCGCAGCGCTCGACGGGGCATCGCCGTGGCAGCAGTTCTGGCACATCACGATTCCGCAGCTCAAGTACACGATCATCACCGACTCCACTCTTCAGCTCGTCGGCGCGCTCACGTACTTCGACCTGATCTACGTCCTCACGGGCGGCGGGCCGGGCGATGCGACTCGAATCCTGCCGCTGCATATGTACATCACCGGATTCAAGAGCTTCGACATGGGGAAGGCCTCCGTCATCGGCACGATTCTCCTGGTCGTCGGACTCGCCCTATCGCTCGGACTCAATCGACTGTCCGGTGCGACCAAGATGGAGAGCCAGGTGAGCGGACTATGAACCGCAACAGGAAGATCGGCGCGCTCGTTTCGGGTGCGCTCGGGTGGCTGTGGCTGATCATCGCGCTCCTGCCGATCTACTACATCGTCGTCACGTCGCTCCGCTCGCAGTCGTCGTTCTACTCCGAGAACCCGCTTCTGCCGACCGCGCATCCGACTTTTGCGGCCTACGTCGAGGTCTTCAAGAACGACTTCTTGATGTACTTCCTCAACACCGCGATCGTCACCGTCGTCGCGGTCGCCGTGATTCTCATCGTTTGCGTGCTCATCTCGTACTACATCGTTCGCAAGCGCTCCAAGGCATCGCAGCGGGTGTTCTCTCTGATCCTTCTCGGACTCGGGATTCCCCTGCAGGCGGTCATCGTCCCCGTGTACTACCTCGTGGTGAAGATGGGCCTTTACGACACCCTGGCCGGCATTGTTCTGCCCTCGATCGCCTTCGCGATTCCGGTCACCGTCATGATCATCGTGAACTTCATGAGGGATATTCCCGAGGAGCTCTTCGACTCGATGGCGGTCGATGGCGCGAGTCAGATGAAGATTCTCCGGACGCTCGTCGTTCCGCTGACGATGCCGGCGATCACGACTGCGGGGGTCTACCAGGCGCTCCAAGTGTGGAACGGCTTCCTCTTCCCGCTCATCCTCACCCAGTCGGGAAGCGTCCGTGTCCTCACGCTTTCGCTGTGGACCTATCAGGGCCAGTACACGTCCAACATCCCCGCCATTCTCGCGGCCGTTACGTTGTCCGCAGTGCCGGTCCTCGCCGCCTACATCGTGGGACGCAAGCAGATGGTCGCCGGCTTGACCGCCGGATTCGGAAAGTGAACCGAATCCACCTCCTTTCGTGTAGAGATCAAGGAATGAAATGAACAACTCAGTTATCCACGTCGCGCTTTCCGGCGACGACGCCAACATCGGAAGCGTTGACGCTCCCGTCCGCACGATCAACCGGGCCGCTGAGATGGCCCTGCCCGGAGATGAGGTCATCGTTCATTCCGGTGAATACCGCGAATGGGTGAAGCCCCGTACATCCGGACTCTCGAACCTGCGCCGAATCACTTTCGCCGCAGCGCCCGGCGAGCATGTCGTCATCAAGGGTTCGGAAGTCGTCGACGCGTGGACCCAAGACGGACTCGGGATCTGGAAGGCCACCATTCCGGCCTCCGTCTTCGGCGACTTCAACCCGTTCGCCACACCGGTCGAAGGCGACTGGGTCGTCGTTCCATATGTCTTCGGCGATGAGAAGAGGCACCTCGGAGACGTCTACCTCGACGGCCACTCGCTGTACGAGGCCACGAGTCTCGAGTCCCTTCGCGAAGCTCGTGTCGAAACGACGATTCTCGACAACTGGACGGGCACGACGGTATCCGTTGTGGAACCGGAGTGGACGGCTCGTCGGTGGTTCGCGGAAGTCGGAGATGAAGAGACCGTCATCTGGGCGAGCTTCGGCGACATCGATCCGCGTGAGCATCTGATCGAGATCAGCGTGCGGCCGGCGGTGTTCTGGCCGACCGAGCATCATGTCGACTGGATCACGGTTCGCGGATTCGAGCTCTGCCACGCGGCTACCCAGTGGGCGCCTCCGACCGCATTCCAGGAAGGCCTTATCGGGCCGAACTGGGCGAAGGGATGGATCATCGAGGACAATGACATCCACGATTCCAAGTGCGTCGGCGTCTCGTTGGGCAAGGAACGCTCGAGCGGCGACAACTACTCGACGAAGCGTGCGGACAAGCCCGGGTACCAGTACCAGCTCGAGTCCGTCTTCTCAGCTCGTCAGATCGGCTGGGACAAGGAGCACATCGGCTCGCACATCGTTCGAAGGAACCACATTCACCATTGCGGCCAGGCCGGCATCGTCGGTCATCTCGGTTGCGTCTTCTCGACGATCGAGGAGAACGACATCCACGACATCGCCCTCAAACGCGAGTTCTGGGGCCATGAGATCGCCGGAATCAAGCTGCATGCCGCACTCGACGTGCGGATCGCCAGGAACCACATCCATGATTGCTCGTTGGGGATCTGGCTCGACTGGGAGACTCAGGGAACGAGGGTGACGAGGAACGTCCTCGATTCGAACTGCCGTGATCTCTTCGTCGAAGTGAGCCACGGTCCCTACGTCGTCGACCACAACGTTCTGGCGTCGAAGGCCTCCATCGAAGTCGTTTCCGATGGCGGAGCGTTCGTCCGGAATCTCGTCGCGGGCACCGTGCGGCTCGAGCCCGTCATGGATCGATCAACGCCCTACCACGTCCCGCATTCGACTCAGGTTTCGGGCTTCGCCTTCATTCCCGGTGGGGATGACCGGTGGGTGGGGAACGTCTTCCTCAATATCGATCCCGATACCGCCTATGCGGTCGATGGATGGTTTGGGGGGAAGGCCCATGCCGGCACCGAGGGTTACGCGGAATATCCGGCGAGCTTCGACGAGTACATGCGCCAAGTCGGCGAGTCCGAGTCCGACCATGAACGCTACTTCGGTCGGAAGCTGCCGGTATACGCGAGGATGAACGCCTACTTCGGTGGTGCCCGCCCCTACGCGGGGGAGGTCGACCCCATCGTCGAGGAGTTCCCTGCGGCCGCGAAGGTGGTCGCCTCGGATGAGGGAGTCTTCCTCGAGACGGTTTTCCCGGAGGATCTCGCCGCCATCGAGATCTCCCGTCCTGCGGGGTCATCCCTCGAGAGGTGCCACTTCCCCGATTGCGAGTACGAGGATCCGGATGGCTCACCGGTGTGTTTCGCGCTCGATCTCATCGGCGAGTCCAGTGAAGCGGGCGCTCGAGTCAGCGCCGGGCCGCTGAATGCGCTTCCTGCTGGAGAAGGACGCATTCGAATCCTGTGATCGAGTTCGGCGGCGGAGGGGATCTCCGCCGCCGAACTTCGGTTCGAGCACGATTTGGCAAGTAGAGGGGCGGGATGATTGTGGTAGTGGATTCAGGAAGCCGAGCCGGCGGCGGACATCTGGACCTCGCAGAGGAAGCGGCGCATCTCGTAGCTGAGATGAGCCTCGAGGAGAAGGCGGCTCTGACATCGGGGCTCGACTTCTGGCACACGAAGGGCTGCGAGCGCTTGTCTCTTGCGCCGATGATGATGACGGATGGTCCCCATGGGCTTCGCAAGCAAGCCGCCTCAGCTGATCATCTCGGTCTTAACGAGTCGGTTCCCGCAACCTGTTTTCCGACTGCGGCAACCCTGGGGTCGAGTTGGGATCCGTCCCTCCTTCAAGAGGTCGGACGCGCACTCGGCGCGGAGAGCGCCGATAACGGAGTCGGAGTTCTTCTCGGCCCGGGCGTGAACATCAAGCGTTCGCCGCTCTGCGGTCGGAACTTCGAATACTTCTCGGAGGATCCGATTCTCGCAGGACGAATGGCGACCGCTCTCGTGAAGGGGATTCAATCGCGCGGAGTCGGCGCCTCTCTGAAGCACTTCGCCGTCAACAACCAAGAGACCGACCGCATGAGAGTGGATGCGAGGCTCGATGAGCGGACGCTCCGTGAGATCTACCTGCCCGCTTTCGAAGCGACAGTCAAAGATGCTCACCCGCGGACAGTGATGTGTTCATACAACAGAATCAACGGAGAGTACGCGTCCCAAAGCAAGTGGTTGCTCACTGAGATCCTTCGTGATGAGTGGGGTTTCGAGGGCCTCGTGGTTTCGGACTGGGGGGCGGTGGACGATCGCGTCAGGGCGCTGGCTGCGGGGCTCGATCTTGAAATGCCCTCGTCCGGAGGCGACACGGACGCGCAGATCGTCGCTGCGGTCCGTTCGGGAGCCATCGACGAAGCGGCACTCGATGCCGCAGCGCGTCGTGTCGTCGCCCTGGTTCTTGCGGCAGCTCCCGCTCTTGAGAACCCTCCGTCGGTCGACTACTCGTCCCACCATGAACTCGCGCGTCGAGCGGCGGCCGCTGGTGCGGTTCTTCTGAAGAATGCGGTCGTGAACGACCACGCGGTTCTACCGTTCAACAAGGCGACGATCACCGCAGCGGATCCAGTCGTCGTGATCGGGGAATTCGCACGCAGGCCCCGATATCAGGGAGCGGGTTCATCGCAAGTCGCGCCGAGGCATCTTGTCGCCGCACTCGATGAGTTCGGTCGCCGACTCGATGAGGGCGCGCTCGTATTCGAAGACGGCTTCCCAATCGATTCTTCAGTCGATGCCGACGCTCAAAGAGAACGAGCAGTCCAAGCCGCCTCTGGGCGAAGGGCCGTGATCTTCCTCGGGCTTCCGGAGTCGATCGAGGCAGAGGGCTACGACAGGGACGACATGCGCATCCCTGAGGTCCAGCTTCGTCTCCTCGGCGAGATCTCGAAAGTCGCGCGAGAGTGCGTCATCGTCCTCTCGAACGGGGCGTCCATCGAGGTCGCAGACATGCTCGAGAGGTGCGATGCGCTCCTTGAGTGCTGGTTGGGCGGAGAGGCCGGAGGCGCGGCCATTGTCGACGTCCTCCTTGGAACGGCCGAGCCCGGCGGAAGACTCGCAGAGTCACTGCCAGCGCGTCTCGAGCATGTCGCTGCTCAGTTGAATTTCCCGGGAGAGGGCGGAATCGTCAACTACGGGGAGGGTATCTTCGTTGGCTACAGGGGACTCGACGCCCAGGCGTTGGATCCTGTCTTCCCCTTCGGGTTCGGCCTTTCGTACACGTCATTCTCCGTGGAGCTTCTCGATGCCCCGACTGAGATCGAAGTGGGCGATGCGTCTGGAAGAGATGCGCTCGGACGTGTTCGGGTACGCGTCGGCAACGTTGGAGATCGCCGAGGAAGCGAGGTGGTGCAGTTGTACCTCGAACGTGTTTCGGACTCGAAGATCGTGCGAGCGCCTCGGTCCCTCGTGGATTTCGCCAAGGTCGAATTGGAACCGAATGAATCGACCGTCGTGGATCTCGAGGTATCGGCGCGGTCGTTTGCGCACTGGGACGTCGGAATCGGGAATTGGCTTGTGGAACCGGGATATTGGCGCTTCGTCGTGGCTCGACACTCGCGAGATCGCGGGGACAACGTCGTATGCCGAGTTCGCGCTGATGAGGCTCGCAGGCCGCTCGACCGGGAGTCGACGCTCTCGGAGTGGATCGATGACCCGATTGGTGAGGAGGTGCTTCGTCGAGAAGCCCCAGGGTTGGCCGAGCTCGTAGAGGATCCGAAGTCGGGTCGGATGATGGGTGCGATCCCCCTGATGCGACTCGTCACGTTCCCCGGAATGGGATTCTCCCGGGCGGATGTCGATCGTCTTCTTCATCAGGTTGATTCGACGGCAAGCAATAGGACGAACGAGCAATGCCATGGAGGAGAGAAATGAGGACCTGGCACAACACCTCGCTGAGCCCCGAGCCGCGCGTCGATGCTCTTCTCGCCGAGATGGACCTCGACGCGAAGATCCACCAGCTCGGATCCTTCTGGGCCCGCGATCCCGAGGATGAAGTACCCGCTCCCGAGCCGACCGGCGATGACCACGAGGTCGCCCCGATGGAGAACGCGTTCCAGGTCGACTCTCTTACGTGGGAGGAGACGACGGATGGTGGTCTCGGCCATCTGACACGCGTGTGGGGCAGCGATCCTCTTGAAGTTCCCGAGGGCGTCGCGAAGCTCAAGCGGATGCAGGAGGACGTGCGCGCGCGCAACGCCTTCGGCATTCCCGCGATCGTCCACGAGGAGTGCCTCACCGGCTTCACCGCCTATCGGGCGACTGTCTACCCCGCCGCGATCGCCTGGGGCGCGACGTGGAACCCCGAGCTCATCGCCGAAATGGCGACCCGCATCGGCTCCGATCTCGCCGCCGTCGGCGTCCACCAGGGCCTCTCTCCCCTCCTCGATGTCGTCCGCGACTACCGATGGGGCCGCGTCGAGGAGACCTGCGGCGAGGATCCCTACCTCGTCGGCTCGCTCGGAACCGCCTACGTCAAGGGCCTGCAGTCCACCGGCGTCATGGCGACGCTCAAGCACTTCGTCGGCTACCCGGCATCGCGCGGCGGGCGCAACCACGCGCCTGTTTCGATGGGACCGCGCGAGGTCGAGGACATCATGCTCCCCTCGTTCGAGATGGCGGTCCGCGAGGGCGGCGTCGCCTGCGTGATGAACTCCTACTCCGATATCGACGGCGTTCCCGCCGCCGCCTCGCACCGGCTTCTCACCGAGACCCTCCGCGACCGCTGGGGGTTCGACGGCGCGGTGGTCTCCGATTACTGGTCGATCCGCTTCCTCGAGAGGATGCACCGGATCGCAGGCGACTACGTCGAGGCCGGGGCTCTCGCCCTGCGGGCGGGCCTCGACGTCGAGCTCCCCGAGACGACGTGCTTCGCGGGCCTCGCCGAGGCGGTCGAGCGCGGGCTCGTCACCGAGGAGCAGATCGAGACCGCAGCCCGGCGCGTCCTCCTCCAAAAGGTCCGTCTCGGTCTCCTTGACGCCGATTGGGAGCCGACGGCCGACCCGTCGCGCGACCTCGATTCCGCGGAGAACCGCGCGGTCGCCAAGCGCATGGCGGAGGAGTCGATCGTCCTCGCGAAGAACGACGGGATCCTCCCGCTCGCCCCTGCGACGCGCCTCGCCGTCATCGGCCCGGTCCCCGGTGACGTCCGGTCCTTCATGGGCTGCTACGCCTTCCCCAACCACGTCCTCACCCGCTACGAGGACAAGGGAATCGGCCTCGACATCGAGACCCTGCCCGAGGCCCTCTCCTCCGTCTTCGACTCCCCCGTCTTCGTCCGCGGCACCGGATTCATGGAGGGGACCGACGAGGAGATCGCCGAGTCCGTCGAGGCCGCGAAGAGCGCCGAGGTCGCGATCCTTGCGCTCGGCGACATCGCCGGCATGTTCGGCGGCGGCACCTCGGGGGAGGGCTGCGACGTCGCGAGCCTCGATCTGCCCGGACGCCAGGGGGAGCTTCTCGACGCGGTCCTCGAGACGGGTACGCCCGTCGTCGTCCTCCTCGTCACCGGCCGCCCCTACGCGATGGGCCGCTACGCCGAGCGCTGCGCGGCGATCGTCCAGTCCTTCATGCCCGGCGTCGAGGGCGCGGGCGCCATCGCGCGCGTCCTCACCGGCGAGATCAACCCCTCCGGGCGGCTTCCCATCGCGATTCCCAACACGCCCGGCGGTCAGCCCGGCACCTACCTCCAGCCGCCGCTCGGCTGGGAGTCCGAGGGGATCTCGAACGTCGATCCGCGCCCCCTCTTCCCCTTCGGGCACGGCCTGTCCTACACCTCCTTCGAGTACTCCGACCCGTGCGTCTCCGCCGAGTCGATCGCCCTCGACGGGACGGTCGAGTACTCGGTCGTCGTGTGGAACAGCGGCGAGCGCGAGGGTGACGAAGTCGTCCAGCTCTACGCCTCCGACCCGATCGGAGAAGTCGTCCGACCGCTCAAGCAGCTCATCGGCTTCACGAAGGTGCGCCTCGCGCCCGGCGAGTCGGTCCGCGTCGTCTTCACCGTCCACGCCGACCGCTTCTCCTTCACGGGGATCGATATGCGCCGCATCGTCGAGGGCGGGGACGTCCTCCTGTCGGCCGGTTCCTCGTCCGAGGACCGTCTCGAGCCGACGCGGGTCGTCCTCGAGCCGGGCCGCCGGATCGTCGGCGAGGGTCGTGTGCTCACGACGCCCGTCAGGGTCGAGCGGATCTGATGCGACGCGCGGCGGACGGCATCGGCCGCCCGCCGCGCCGCATCCGACGGAACGGAGTTGGACGATGCCGACCCGATACGACATGGACCTCGAGGAGCTCCGGGGCTACAGGCCCGAGCGGGCGGAGCCCCAGGATTTCGACGACTTCTGGGCCTCGACCCTTGAGGAGAACCCCTTCGACCCCTCGTTCCTCACGATCGAGCGGGCCGAATGTCCGCTCGTCACGCTCGAGGTCTTCGACGTCTCCTTCCCAGGCTTCGGATCCGATCCGGGCGTGGCTCGTGGTCCCGGCGGACGCGAACCGCCCGCTTCCGACGATCGTCCAGTACCAGGGGTACGGCGGAGGTCGCGGTCTTCCCGTCGACCACCTCGACTGGGCGAGCGCCGGATTCGCCCACTTCTTCATGGACTCGCGCGGCCAGGGCGGCACCTGGGGGAACGGGGGAGCGACCCCGGACCCGCGCGGGTCGGGCTACGGCGATCAGGGCTTCATGACCCGCGGGATCGAGGATCCCCGCGACCACTACTACCGGCGCCTCTACGTCGACGCCCATCACGCGGTCGAGGCCGCCGCGGCTCTCCCGCAGGTCGACGCCTCGCGCATCCTCGTGACGGGCGGATCCCAGGGCGGGGCGCTCGCGATCGCAGCCGCCTCCCTCAATCACCGGGTTGTCGGGGCGATGCCCGACGTCCCCTTCATGAGCGATTTCCCCCGCTCTGTCGGCCTCACCGAGGGCACCCCCTACGACGAGGTCGTCCGCTACCTCTCAGTGTTCCGCGACCGGGCGGACATGGTGTTCCGCACGCTCTCCTACTTCGACACGGTGATCGTCGGACGGAGGGCGATCGCGCCCGCGCTGTTCTCCACCGCCCTCCTCGACACCATCGCCCCGCCCTCGTCCGTCTTCGCGGCGCGCAACTGGTGGGGGGCGGCCGGAGGGGCGGCGCCGACCGCCGACATCGACGTCCACCGCTTCAACACGCACGAGGGCGGGGCCGCCTACCAGTGGCTCCACCAGGTCGAGTGGGCGAAGCGCCTTCTCGCCTCCCGCGATGCCGAGCACTGAGCGGTCCGGGGAAAGGGACTAGGTACCACCCGGTGCACTTTGAGTAGGCGTCGAGCCTTACACGGTTCTCATCCGCTTAGGTTTCATCGAACTACACATGTCGGACGTGAACTCAGGCTCTCTCAAGGGTGCAGCGGGTATCAGTCGCGACGTGGGGCGCCAACGTTTTGCGGCCTCAGACGGATGATGGGACGACGTGCGGCGTGAAGAAGCCGGAGGCGGCCGTCGTGAAGCCGTAGAGGGTCGCTTGGTAGGCGTGGTAGAGGTCGGGCTTCCCGTCCCAGGTGAAGGCGGTCGGAGCATTCGCTACGGACAGCTCGTGGAACCAGCCACCCTTCACCCTGTCGATGAGGTGAGTGTCCGTCCACTCCCACAGGAGCGAGTAGGTGTCTGCGTACTCGCGTTGACCGGTGAGCTCGGCGAGGTAGGCAGCCGCGCCGATCGCCTCGGCTTCCGCCCACCAGTACTTCTCCGGGACGACCGGCGTGCCGTCCCAGTCGACCGTGTAGCAGAAACCGCCATTCGGCCCCCAGGCGTCGGTGAAGGCGCCGTGGAAGAGTCGCTTCGCTGCGCTCAGCGTCCACGCGCCCTCGACCCCGCGGGCGCGCAGCTGGCACAGTAGCTTCGCCCATTCGAGCCAGTGGCCGGGCTGTGACCCGTAGGGTCGGAACGCATGCCGAGGATCGTCGACATTGTGGTCGGGAATCGGGCTCCAGCGGGAGTTGAAGTGCTCGTTGAGCCGCCACGCGCCGTCGCGGTCCTCGGCAGCTCCGCCGGCGATCGACCGGGCGATGCGCTCGGCGCGGGAGAGCCAGCGCTCCTCCCCGGTCGCATCGAAGGTCGCGATGAGCGCCTCAGTCAGGTGCATGTTGGCGTTTTGCCCGCGGTAGTCCTCGGCAACTGCATACGAGCGATCGAAGGCCTCGATACCGCGGCCGTCCTCCTCCACCCAGAAGCGCTCGATGTTCGCAAGCGCCAACTCCAAGAGCTCGTCGGCTCGGGCGATGTTAGCGCGCAGCGCCGAGGAAGAAGCGAGGAGGACATGCGCCTGCCCGTAGAGTTCCTTGCGATCATCGGGGGCCGCGCCACCCACGATCGAGCACCATCCGCCAAATCTGGCATCTAGGCCCGCGCCGAGCAGATAGTTGACCCCGTGCTCGGCAATCGCGCGCGCTCTTGGATTCCCGAGCACGGACTCGATCGAGAAGCAGTGGAGCATGCGGGCGTTGAGCCAGAGCTGCGCGCCCTTCGATGCGAGGGGTCGGCCGTCCGCATCGAGCCAGTAGTAGCCGGCACCCTCGTCGACCACTGCGGGCGTGTAGAAGGAGACGAGCACCGCGCGCTGCGCCTTGAGCCAGGGGAGGTGCTCCGGGGAGCCGAACGCGTAGAGGGAGGGATGAGACACGCGTGTCTTCCAATCAATCGGAGGAGTTTGGGCGCTTAGGGGTCAAGAGCCTACGCAATAGGGCACCCCGGGTGACCACATGGTGTGGCATGGAGGGCGTTGCGTTATCGCTGCCCGCGGTCCCGCTCGAGGATGTCGTATGCGACCTCGTCCGTTGTGACGAGAGCGGTGATCACTCCTGAACGGGCGATCGCTTCAATCGCTCTTGCTTTTCCGATTTCGCCGGCAACCGCCACCACCTCGTTCGTATCGCGGAGTTGATCGACGCTGATCGAGATCCTTCGATCATTCAACGATGTATGGAGGTAGTCACCGTCAGCGTTGAAGAAGAGTCCGACTACCTCCGCGACCGGGTGCAAGGAGTTGAGCTCGTCGATTTCACTTGCGGACATGTGTTGAACCAACTGGTTGATTGGAGGGTTCCAAGATCCGACCGAAAGGTAGGCGGCATCGAGTGAGTTGTAACTCGAAAGGACTTCCGCAACGGCGGGCTCGCGCCGCGCAGCGTCGGCTACTTGAGGAGTTGAACTGAAAAGAGGCGCGAAAAGTGCCTTCGTCGTGAGTTGTGACTTGGACGAGAGGGTGGCGAGCATGCTGATGGGTGATTGGAGTGGATCGTTTCCCACCATTCCGCTTACTTGGACGAACTCCATTCGCGGAAGTTTCGCGAGCCCCTCGACGACTGGAATGAGCGTTCGGCCCCACGAGAACCCGACGCGTTGCCCCTCGCGAGCATGTGTGCTAAGGAACTCTGCAGCGCGCTCTCCCAGGCGCTGACGCTCGACTGTGATGTCGGTCGACGCTTTGACGAGCAGCACTTCATCGATCCCGAGGACTGCTCGAAGACGTCGGGCGAGTGCGACGTCGCCGACCAGGGGGTGCTCAATGGCGATGCGTACAACCCCGCTCCTCTTCGCTGTCTGCAATAGGCGCGCAACTTGGAATCGTGAAATGCCAAGTGCGGAGGCGATCTCAACCTTCGTTTCATCGTCGAGGTAGTAGCGCTGCGCGACTTCGGCCATGAGCTCAAGCTCGGACTCGTCGAGCGTCTTCGGCTTTCGAACTGCCATGTCGTCCTCCCCGACCCATCGCGACAATTATAACGCTCAAATGAGAGGTATGAAACACCTTGCGGTCTCATATGTGAACGTATACCGTGTTTTTAACACACGTAGCGAAGATGCTGCGAGAGTGGAGGAGTTCTGATGCTGAAACGGCGCCGCGTTCCACAAGAGCTGGGAGTCTTCATCGTCGTTGTGATCGTCGCCCTCGTCATGGGGTCGATATCGCCCGAGTTTCGGACGACGAGTAATCTCTCCGTCCTGCTACTCAATGGGTCTGTCGTCACCTTCCTCGCCGTTGGGCAGGCATGCGTCCTTCTCACCGGGGGAATTGACCTTTCAGTCGGTTCAAACATCGCCCTGACTGGGATGATCGCGGCGTTGGCGATGAAGGCGGGAATCCCATGGTGGGCGGGCGCCCTCGTCGCGATTGTTGTCGGCGCACTCGTCGGTGTCTTCAACGGGTGCATCATCCATTACGGGCACATGCCGCCCTTCATCGTCACATTCGCGACGTTCGGTATCTCGGCATCGATTCCGAAGATTCTTACGCAGGCCAAGTCGGTCACCGTGACCGAACCGCTGTTCGCCTTCTTCGGACGCGGTTCGATCTTCGGAATTCCGGTGCCGATCATCATGGTTGTCATCGCGGCTCTCCTTGTTGGCTTCCTCCTCAAGAAGACCGCTACAGGAGTGCATATCTACGCGATCGGTGGCAACCGAGAAACAGCGCGTCTAGCAGGCGTCTCAATTGCGAAGAACACGATTCTCGTCTATGTGATCTCTGGAATCTGTTCGGCATTCGGCGGAATCATCACAACATCCCGCCTCATGGTCGGGTATCCGACTGCTGGTTCGGGCACGGAGCAGTTCTACTCGATCGCCTCCGCCGTAGTCGGCGGGGTCTCCCTCTTCGGTGGTGTTGGCACGATTCTCGGCGCGTTCATTGGATCGCTGCTCATCGCGGAAGTCTCAAACGGAATGAACGTGATCGGCGTTGATTCCTACTGGCAGCCCCTTGTCATCGGGGTGATCATCCTCGGTGGTGTGCTCCTTGACACCAACAAGGGCGGCCTCAAGAAGCTCCTCTTCTGGAGGAAGACCGGGGGCCTCGTAGAACAGAGGCCATCGGATCCGGAAGCGAAGGCCGCTTGAGCGGCTTTCGAATCGCGGGAACTCATCACACAACGAAAAGGAGAACCTGATGAGAACTTCAATGACGAAGGTTGCGCTCGTCACTCCGCTAGCCGTCTTCGCGCTGGCACTTACGGGATGCAGCGGTGCGATCGATACCGGCACTGGCTCGAAGTCCGACACTGCGGCGTCCGGTTCGAGCGAATCCGGAACGATGGCCGCACTTCCTGATTCATGCAAGGGCGATTCTCCGCTCATCGCCGTGCTGCTGCCGAATCAGACCAACCCCTACTACGTCGCGATGAAGGAAGGCTTCGAAACCGCAGCTGCGGACAACGGTTTCAAGGCCGAGGTGCAAATCGCGGGCGATGATGACGCTCAGCAACTCGCTCAGGCGGAGGCGGCTCTTCAGAAGTCGCCGTGCGCGATCGCCCTCAATCCGGTCAAGTCGGAACCCGCTGCCGCAATCGTTCGAGAGGCGAACGATGCTGGAGTCCCGGTATTCACAGTGAATGTCATCGTGAATGAGGACGCCTTGAAGGCGCAGAATGCGACGATTATCCAGTACCTCGGCGCTGACAACAAAGCCGGCGGCGTCGACACCGCGAAGAAGGTGCTCGAAGACATGGGAGCGGATGCGAAGCTAACGATCGGCTTCGTCACTGAGCCCGATGAAGTGCCGGTCGTCATCCGAGATGAGGGCTTCAAGGAGGCAATCGCGGCGGATGCCAATGCCAAGGTCGTCGCCGAGGTCGACGGCAATGTCAAGGCGACTGACTCTCTCAATGTCACGACCGACATGCTTCAGGGAAATCCTGATCTCAACGTCATCTTCGCGTCGACAGGTCCGGCGGCGCAAGGCGCGCTCGAAGCAGTCAAGGCTTCCGGTCGTGACGTGAAGGTCTATGGGTTCTGCGCGCCCGAGGTTCCGCTCACCGACACGTATCCCGCTTGCGTCGCTCAGGAGCCCGCGGACTACGGCAAGAGAGTCGTTGAGCAGATCGCGATGTATGTCAAGGGTGAGACCGTGGAGACCGAAATTCTCCGGCCTCTGAAGATGTTCGTCTCCGGGCAGACGCCGGGTGCAGGAGAGGTTGGCTGATCAGAATGACTGCGGAGGAGATGCCCAGGGGCGCCGTAGGGCTCGCTGCACGCGATATCCGAAAGGACTACTCGGGTGTTCAAGTGCTCCTGGGCGTCTCCCTGGCAATTGCACCCGGAGAGATCGTTGGGCTCGTAGGGCACAATGGTGCCGGGAAGTCGACGCTGCTCAAGGTCCTTTCAGGGGCGCATCGACAATCGTCTGGGACCCTCACGATCGACGGTGAGTCCGTCGCATTCTCCTCGCCGTCGGAGGCCATCGCCCACGGAGTATCGACGGTCTATCAGGAACTCTCTTTGCTCGGGAATCTCACGGTCGCCCAGAACGTTTGGCTTGGTAGAGAGAAGAAGAATGCGGCACGACTTCTAAAGCAAGAGGAGATGCTTCGCGAAGCCAAGGACCTCCTCGACTCCTTCGGTCTGGATATCGATCCGGAGAAGCGGGTATCCGCCTACCCCGTTGCAGTGCGTCAGCTCCTCGAAATAGCGATCGCATCGAGTCGGGAGACGAAGTACCTTCTTCTAGACGAGCCGACGACGGCGCTCGAAGGTGATCAAGTGACGGAGCTCCTCGCGTATATTCGGCAACTCGCGAGGGAGCGCAACATCGGAGTTCTCATCGTCAACCACAAGCTCGATGAGCTCTATGGAGTCGCCGACCGGATCGTGGCGCTGATGAATGGCCGGATCATCATCGACGCGGCCGTCGAGACTGCGGATCGGCACCGTATTGTTGCCGCGATCGCAGGTGAAGGATACGAGAAGAACCTTCAGACGGACGTCCAAGAGTCTGTCGGTCTTCCGCACGATCGTGTCCTGTCAGTTCGGGATCTTAGAAACCGACGATTGAAGGGCGTGAGCTTCGATGTTCGTTCGGCTGAGATCCTCGGCATCTACGGTCTGGGAGGTTCGGGTAGGTCCGAGGCATTGCGCGCGATCGCAGGCATAGATCCTGCCTCGACGGGTTCCGTCGAGATCGGAAGTAGTGCATTTCTTCCTCGGACTCCCCGTGACGCGATGGAGCACGGCATCGCCTTTCTCACTGAGGAGAGGAAGAGTGATGGCATCGTTCCGCAGATGAACAGCTATCTGAACACTGCTCTGCCAGTCTTGAGTCGATTCTCGAAGTCGGGGGCGCTGAGCCGAAAGAAGATGGAAACGGAAGCGTCGGATGTTCTCGACTCCCTACGACTCAAGGGCGATCCGACGCAGCCAATCACTTCTCTCTCAGGTGGTAACCAGCAGAAGGTTCTGCTGGCGAAAGCCCTTGTTCAGGATCCTGAGGTTCTCCTGCTCGACGAGCCGAGCAAGGGCGTTGATATTGGGGCCAAGAGTGAGATCCACCAGATCCTCAAGCGGCTCGCTCATGCCGATGGGAGGGCCATCGTGATGGTTTCCTCCGAAGAGGAGGAGATTCTGGAAGTCGCCGATCAGGTGCTCGTCTTCTCGGACGGTCAAGTTGTCGCCGGACCGGTACCCGCCGGGTCGCTGGATATCTCGCAGCTGAGAAGGCTCGCCTGGGGCGAATATCGCGACGGCGATACGCAAATCGAGGGGAAAGAATGACTAGGGAATTCGCGAGTGGGGAACTGCTTGTGATCGCAAGGCGCGGTGCGTCGATCGAGGCGAATGCGGTGGCGGAAGTTGAGCAGCAGATCGACGAGAGCCTGGTCGAGGCGGCGCGGCTCATCGACTCGTCGGCTGGAAAGGTCATCGTCGTAGGATCCGGAACTTCAGGAACCATTGGACGAAGGCTCGCTCACCTCCTATCCGTTTCGGGTACGCCGGGGCTGTATGTGCATCCCATGGATGCGCTTCACGGCACGATGGGCGCGATCGAGTCGGATGATGTCGTGATCGCCCTTTCGAAGGGCGGGGAGTCCGACGAGATCAACCAGCTCTGTCGTCTACTCGATGCGCAAGGATGTGTGATTATCGGTATCGGAGAGAACCCGGAATCGACCCTTGCTGGCCTCTCTCGTCTCTACATCCACTTGCATACGATCGATCAGGCGGATCCGGAGAACACTCTTGCGATGGGCTCCACATTGGTGACCGCTGTCTGGGGGGATGCGCTGGCGCGAGTTCTCATGCACATGCATGGTTGGCGTGTCGAGCAGAGCCTTCGAATCCACCCTGCGGGTGCGGTAGGAAAGCATGCTGGCGAGGCGAGAAGCGATGGCTGATCTACTCGTTGCAGGCGTTGATGTTTCCACGCAGTCATGCACTGTCGAGATTCGTCGGTCCGACGACTTGGAGGTCATCGGCCGAGCTCGGACGCCGCTTCCCCCTACCTCTCCGCCGGTATCTGAGCAGAATGCACTCGACTGGTGGGCTGCACTTGTTGATTGCTTCCATCAACTGTCTTCAAGGGTCGATCTTTCACTAGTCGGGGCGATCTCAGTCTCGGGACAATGCCACGGGCTGGTCGCGCTTGACGCAGCAGGCAGGCCCGTCCGCCGGGTGAAGCTATGGAACGATACATCGACCGCGCCTTACCTGGATGAGCTGTTCACTCGCATCGACCGCAAAGAATGGGTTCACCGAACCGGCTCGATCCCCACTGCGGCATTCACGATTTCAAAGCTGGCGTGGTACTTGGTCGTCGAACCACAAAATGCGGCCATTACCCGCAAGATTGTTCTCCCACACGACTACGTGAATTACCGCCTGACCGGAGTGTTCGCGACGGATCGTTCTGAGGCTTCGGGCACGGGCTACTTCGATTCAGTGAAGAACGATTACGACTACGAGCTTCTTAGACACTGCTTCGGTGATTCAATGGAGTGGGAGAGTCTCTTTCCTGAGGTGCTGTCTCCGAGTGATTGCCTGGGTTTCGTACAAGGCGCTGCGTCGAGGGAGCTGGGAGTTCCTGAGGGGATCCCTGTTGCCGTGGGGGGTGGAGATCAGCATGTTGCGGCACTTGGGCTCGGGCTCGGTTCGGGCGACGTGGTCTTCAGCCTTGGAACGTCGGGAGTGGTGATCGCTTCGAGTTCGACTCCGGTGCGGGATCCAACTGGCAGGGTGAATGGGGTTGCGAACGCCGTTGGCGGTTGGCTGCCTCTTGTTTGTACCCTGAATTCGACCAAAGTTACGGATTGGCTTGCTGAAATCTTGGAAATCTCTGTTCAGCAGCTCGATGCACTTGCGCTCGAGGCCGGTGCAGAAGAGGCCACTCCTGCATTTGCAACATATCTCGATGGCGAGCGATCCCCTTCTTTTCCAATGTCAGCGGGCGTCATCGCGGGGATCACTGGTAGTACTTCGAGAGCTGCCTTCGCGAAAGCAACTTTCGAAGGTGTGCTCGGAGGTCTTATCCGCGGGATGGAGGACATTCGGGCGTGCGGTGTCCCACTCGAAGGTCGGGTGATTGCGATCGGTGGAGGTGCACGTTCTTCGGCCTACACGACATTTCTTGCCGATATGCTCGGTCGCCCGGTGGAAGTGATCCGGGAGCCAGAGGCTACAGCGCGCGGCGCATGCGTGCAGGCCAAGGCGCTGCTCGATGGCTCGCCTGTCGAAGAAGCGGCTCAGTCGTTCAAACCGGCTGCCGAGAGGATTGTGGAGCCGCGGTCGGCCGGTCGTTCATGGATGCGCATTCGCGGTGAGTATCTACGAACCTGCGACTTCGCGGGTTCGCTCGATCGAACCGCCTTCTAGGGGCGGGAAAAGAGGCGCCGGCCGGGAGAATGCGCTCCCGGCCGGCAACTGTTCAACTCTTCGCCTCAGCCGATCCGCTCGGCCGCGATCCGGTGCCGGACCTCGTAGGTCCGCCCGGCCTCGAAGTCGACGGCGGTCGAGTATCCGGCCCTCGCCAGCGGATTGTCGCCGGCAGAGACGCCCTGCCCGAAGTCGAAGGCCGAGGTGATCGGCTCGACCCCGAGGCAGAGGTTCGTCCCGCCCCAGGGCAGCCCCTTGCGCCCGCGGTTGGACATCCACAGCATCGCATTCGTGAGATACGTCGGATCCCATTCGACGGCGACGCGGTACCCCTCCGCCTCGTTGACAAGGGCGACGCGAGGCTCCTTCGGCCCGGCGATGAGGACGATCTCGTCGACCTCGACGCCGAGCGGGACCCGAGTGAGGTCGATGGTCGATCCGTCGGAGCGGGGAGCGGCGGCGAGATCCTCGAAGACTGCGCCGACCTCGAGGACGGAGGTGCCCGAGTCGATGGGGAGCGCCCAGTAGGCGTCGCACTCCGGGGCCTCGATGCGCGCCGCGCTCTCGTCCTCGGGAAGTCGGAGGATCGGGTGGAGGCCGAGCGGCAGTCGGCAGTCCTCGCGCACCTCGATCGAGTCGATGAACTCGACGGCGTCCTCGGCGCAGGTGACGCGACGTTCAATGCGGGAGATCGGAGAGTCCTCGGGGTAGCCGAGAGCGAGGAGTGCGCTGTCGTCGCCGACCTCGACGGGCGTCCACTCGAGGTTCGAGGACGGGCCGTGGATCCACTCGGAGGGACCGGCGTAGCCGTCGCGCCACTCCGCGGGGAGGTCCTCGGCGGCCTCGGGAGCTGCGCCGAAGGGGAGGCAGACGAAGTCGCCGCGCAGCCGGTCGAGGATCGGCGCCTCGGGGAACCCCTCCCATTTTGCGGTGTATGAGGGCGAGAACTCCGCGTCGGTCCCGGCCTCGAACACCGCGGTCGTCATCGCGCCCTGCAGTTGAATGGTCGCCCGGACCCTGCCGGTGCCGATCTTCACGTCCATGTGCGACTCCTTCGTCGTCGTGCTCTTCGCCTCATCAGGCTAGTCGCACCTCCCGCCATGCGAGGGCGGTCGGACTAGCGTGGGAGCCGAAGAGGAGGATCGATGAAGTTCGTACTCGCACCCGATTCCTTCAAGGAGTCGATGACCGCGCTGGAGGCGGCCGAGGCGATGGAGCTCGGCGTCCGCGACGTCCATCCCGAGGCGGACTGCGTCCTCGTCCCGATGTCTGACGGGGGAGAGGGGTTCATCGACGCGATCGCCACCGCCTGGGGTGCCGAGCGCATCGCGGTCGATACGGTCGACGCCCTCGGGCGGCCGATCCGCTCCGTCTACGCGCTCGCGGGCGATCGGGCGGTCCTCGACGTCGCCTCGTGCGCGGGCATCGAGCTCGTGGCGCCCGCGGATCGGAACGTCGCCGCCTCGAACACCTTCGGCCTGGGCCTTCTCATCCGCGACGCCCTCGAGCGCGGCGCCCGGGAGCTCCTCATCGGGATCGGCGGGTCGGCGACGAACGACGCGGGAGCTGGAATGCTCGTCGCGCTGGGGGCTCGTCTCATCGACGAGGACGGGGCAGGCGTCGACCCGTACCCGGAGGAATTGCGGCGCGTCGCCCGGATCGACACGAGCGCGCTCGAGGCGCTGCTCGAAGGCGTCGAGGTTCGAGTCGCCTGCGATGTGACGAACCCTCTCACGGGGCCGACCGGGGCGTCTGCCGTTTTCGGGCCGCAGAAGGGCGTCCTGCCCGATGAGATCCCTGTCCTCGAGGCGGCGCTCGCCGGATTCGCGGTCGCGAGCGGCCGAGCCGCCCTCGCCGATCTGCCCGGCTCGGGGGCTGCGGGCGGACTCGGATTCGCGCTGCGCGGGTTCTGCGGGGCCGAACTCGTTCCTGGCGTCGACCTCGTCGCCGACGCGGCGGGGCTCGCGAACGCGGTCGCCGGCGCCGATTGGGTGTTCACCGGGGAGGGGGCCGTGGACTCCCAGACGATCAATGGGAAGACCCCCGCCGGCGTTACCGCGATCGCCTCCGCGGCCGGAGTACCGGTGATGATCTTCGCGGGTCGAGTCAAGGAGAGCGCCGAGGTCCTCCTCGAGCACGGGGTGTCGCGCATCGTCAAGGTCGGCGACCCCGACGAGCCGCTCGCCGAAGCCCTGCGCAATGGGCGGAAGAACCTCCGACGCGCCGTCGTGAAGGCGCTGACCGGTAACGCTGCGGTCGTCGAGTAGGGCGGCCGTCCACAGTCCTGTTCCGCGCGAGTGGAGGGGTTGGCGACACATGGAGGGCCTATACCTCCTCCTCGTGTCGCCAACCCCTCCACCAGCACCACGGCCCTCGAAAGCGGCGCGCGCCCAGCAGTAACTGTTGGTCGGGCTCCGGGCCCGTCCTCGTCAGTCTCTGATGGCACCCTGGATGCCCCGCTGCGCGTGGTCAGGTCTTGTGTGACGCGCAGTGTGCCACTATCCTTGAATCGCGCAAAACGAGCAAAACGAGCAGAACGAGCGAGTCTTGAGAAGAGAGTGAAGTGGGAGAGATGGCGATCCGTGAGCGCACATACATGCCCGATGAAGAGGTTGCGGGGCGTTTTGGGGAGATCGTCGCTGCGCATCGGGGCAACTCGAACGACCGCTGTCTCATGCTCGGTGACAAGCGGATTGAGCTGACCAAGGAAATGGCGGACATCCTGTCGGCCGTCGCGGAGGCGATGGGGCAGGGACTTGCGGTGAGTGTCATTCCGCAGAACACGCGGATGACGACGCAGCAGGCCGCTGACTTCCTCGGAATCTCTCGATCGACGCTCATCAGGATGCTTGATGATGGGGAGATCCCGTATGAGAAGGTCCGCCGTCACCGGCGGCTGTTCCTGTCGGATGTTCTCGGGTATCAGAAGCGGCAGCGCCGTCGCGCGGATGATGCGCTGGCCGACATGGTCGCTGACGCCCAGGCCGTCGGCTCCTACGATGTCGATCCTTCTCAAATGCGTGACGTTCTCGCGCAGGTACGAGCTGAGGGGTGAATCGGCGTGGCGTTCTCCGCGCTCCTCGATGCGTGCGTGCTCGTGCCAAGTGCCCTCCGAGACATGCTCTTGGAGCTGGGGGCTGCCTCTGCGTACCGACCGCTGTGGAGTGAGCGCATTGAGTCAGAGGTGGCGAGGGCGATTACCCGAGTTCGCCGGCGCCGTGGGGGCGATTCTGAAGAGACTGCCGCGTACGTCAAGCGCTTGATGAGACAGATGAATGCGGCGCTGCCCGACGCGCGAGTTGTCGGGTGGGAGGGATTCGAGCAGCGGAGTCCGCAGGGGCCGGATCCGAATGACCGCCATGTTGTCGCCGCTGCGATGTGTGGCCGCGCGGACGTGATCGTGACCTTTAATCTGAAGGATTTTCCAGAATCGGCGCTGCCGGGTGAACTGTTCGCCCAGCATCCGGATGAGTTCCTCTGTGACCTGTTGGATCTCAATCCCCAATTGGTCGTGGGCTCGATGAGTTCCATTGTCGCGAGGACGGGCCGCAAAGGCCCGAAGTGGATAATGAGGGACCTCCTGGCTCGACTCGAGAGGGAGTCGGTCGGGGGTTTCGTTGCGGAGTTTCTTGGCGTCGTCGATTGATCCTCGCTTGCCGGCCCGCCGTGGTGTTCATCGACGAGGCTGGGGCGGTGTGCTGTGTGACGGGAGGGGAGAACGCATCCCCTCGACGCGCGAAGGTGATGCTTTCGGTGAGGCGGCGCCCGATGCTGTGCGCCGCAGTCGCAAGATGTCTCGAGCTCCGGGACCTCCTTTACGCGCACTTACGATGAGTCTCGTCGTGCCCTCGACAACTGCCCGCTCGACTCGGCACACTTGGGCGTTGATTTGTGCTCAGGAGCTGAAACGACGGACGGTGGGGCGATCATCCTCATCCACGCGATGCCGATGGAATGGAGACGGCGATGACGGACGAATTCACGCGGTTCGACCCGGACGCCGATGTCGAGTACCGCAACGGCGAGCGAGTCACGCGCGACATGATCGATGGGCTCGCCAAACAAGCCGAGCGAACCGGGCCGCCTCCCGGTCTCATCCCGGGAGGGAAGTCGCTGAGCGGGGAAGGGGTGCACTCCCCGAAGATCCAGGTGGTTCTCAGCGCGCGCACGCAGATGGCGCTGAAGGAGCGAGCGGCGGCGGACAACATGAGCGTCTCGAAATGGGTGCGCCGACTCATCGAGTCGGAGATCGACTCCCCGAAGGGCAGTCGACTTGATGCTGGGTTGTACCGTCCAGGATGCTGAAACGTCGGTGGGGCCGGGCGACCGTTCGGTCGGAGCTCCGCTCCTCAGGCGTCCGGTGCGATACCGCGGCACATTCTGCGATGGCGCCTCAGCGGCAGCCCCTCCTCACAGCGACGCGAACCCATCGACGAGGGCGATCCCAGCGCCGACCAGGGCGACGATGAAGGTGATCCGCTTCGCCGTCGACGCTAAGAGCCGGCGGGAGACGAGATCGCCAGCGCGGATCCCGAGGATGAGGGCAACCCCGATGAGGACCCAGGCGCCGAGGGAGAAGTCCGGCCACCCGGTCGGGGCGACCGCGAGGCGCGCGCCGACCGTGAGGGTCGAGACGGTGATGAGATAGGGCTGCAGCGTCGCAACGAAGCGCGACTGCTCCCAGTTCGTCGCCTGCTGGAGGGCGGTGAGTGCCGCCGCGCCGACTCCGGCGAGTACGGTCATCGCGCCGGCGGCAGCGCCCGCGATGGAGAGTGAACTCCAGTTGCGGTACACCGAGGCGGCGGCACCGATCCGAGGCGCCAGGAGCAGGAGGACGAGCATGATCGCGCTGGACACGATCTGTGCGGGCGCATCAGGCAGGCGGGCGGCGAGGGCCGTTGCGAGTACGAGACCGAGGAGCGAGGACGGGAGCAGCCGACCGTATTCGCGCCATTCGACATCGCGGTGAACGCTGAGGAGGGTGAGCGCGGCCGAGGTGGCTCCGAGGAGCTGGGTGAGGATGACACCGTGAGTCGCCCCGCCCGCGATGAGCGCGAACGGGGCGACGACGACGGCGAAGCCGATGCCCGACGCCCTCTGGAGGATCGCGCCGAACAGGACCGCAGCGACGACGAGGGCGAGCATGGCGATTACTTCGCGGAGCGGATGAGGAGGAACAGGACGACCGCGATGAGCGCGGCGACGGCGGCGACGACGAACAGCATGTGGTAGCCGACGACCTTGATCGCGAGCGCGGCGACGAGCGGCCCGGCGATCTGGCCGCCCGTATTCGCGAGGTTGAGGATGCCGAGATCCTTCGCGGCGGTCTCCGGGTTCGGGAGGACCGAGATGTTGAGGGCCTGATCGACGGCGTTGAACATGCCGAAGCCGATGCCCGCGAGGATCGCGTAGACGATGATCATCTTCGGCGAGGTCGAGAGGAAGGGCGAGAAGACGCCCGCCCCGATGAAGAGCGCGGAGATGACGACCGGGAGCTTCACCATCTTGAGCCGGTCGGCGATGGGGCCAGAGAGGAACGCCATGCCGATGCCGAGGAACATGATGATGAGGGAGACCGCGGAGATGTAGCCCTTCGTCGCGTCCTGGCCGACCATCATGTAGTCGGTGAGGATGTAGAGGACGTATCCCTGAACGGCGAACTTCGCGACCATGACGAAGAACTTGCCGAAGAGTGCGAGGTAGTAGTCGCGGGCGTTGTGGCGGGCGAAGACGAAGTGGTCGAGGACCATGTCGGCGTCGAAGGCCTTCTTCGGCATCGGGAGCGAGGAGGACTCGCGGAAGAAGATTCTCGCGGCCGGGGCGACGAGGACGGTGAGGATGCCGAGGACGACGAAGCCGGTGGCCGCATTGCCGAGGAACTGGGCGCCGATGACCTGGCCGAGACCGGTGCCGACGCCGATGCCGAGCGCGTAGCCGGAGGCTGCCGACCCGCGGAACTGCGGGGCGATGCGGTCGGAGAGGGTGCCGAGGAGCGGTGCGATGATCGAGTTGAGGAAGATCTGGTAGATCGCCCAGGCGGTGAGGAGGGCAGGGATGCTCGAGACGCGGCCGAGGGCGATGAGGGAGAGCAGCGAGCCGATCGCGCCGACCCAGATCCACGGGGTGCGCCGTCCGAAGCGGGAGCGCGTGAGGTCGGAACCGGCGCCGATGAGGATGTTCGCGAGGGCGGCGACGATCATCGAGATCGTCGAGTTGAGGGCGACGACCGAGGCCTTGTCGTCGGGGGCGAGCTCGGCGATGCGGGCCGGGAGGAGGACGCCGACGGCTCCGAGGTAGGCGACGATCCAGCAGAAGGCTCCGATCGCGAGGCCGATCGTGAGGCGGACCGGGAACTTCGGCTGCTCCTCGTCGGAGGTGGTGCCGCGCCACTGGGCGTCGGACTCGGGTGCGGTGGTGGTGCTCATGATTCTCCGTTGATTCTGAGTGGGTGGAAGGGGTCTGGGGATCAGAGGTCGATGTCGAGGACGATCGCGTCGGGGTCGCCCCAGTAGCGGGCCGCCTCGAGGCGGATGCGACCGGGATCGAGGACGAGGGCCCGGGTCTGCGAGTCCCAGTGCGCGAGCGGCGAGAGATCGAGGTCGACGGTCGCGCCGCGGGTCTCGAGCGGCTCGAGGGAGAGGCTCGCGTATCCGAGGAGCTCGCGCTCTCCGGCCCGCTCGCCGTCGAGGCGCGTGCCGTAGACCTGGACGACGGCGCGGGTCGCCCGGTCGGAAGCGTTCTCGACGTCGACGGCGAGCGTCGCGCGCGTCGCGTCGCGGAGGAAGCCGTGCGCGGAGGCGATCGCGGTCGTCGCGTAGGAGAGGCCGAATCCGAGGGGGACGAGGGCGGTGGCGCCCTTCGCGACGATGCCGCGCTGTCCGTACCAGCGGTCGTAGACGACCTCGTGGGCGTCGCGATCGAAGGCGGGGAGGTCGTCGGCGGACGCGGGGATCGCGTAGGGCATGCGGCCGGTGAAGTCCGCGTCCCCGAGGAGGAGATCGGCGAGGGCGCGTCCGCCCTCCATTCCCGAGTACCAGCCCATGACGACGGCGGCCGGGAGGTCGATCCAATCCGCCATGAGGACGGCGCCGGCGGCGACGACGACCACGACGGTGCGCGGGTTCGCCGCGGCGACGGCGCGGATCAGCTCGACGTCGGACTCGGGGAGGCCGAGACTCGCGCGATCGCCCCCGGCCTCGGCCTTGCCCTTAGCGGCCTCGAGACGATTGAGCATGTCGGTGAGGACGGCGCGCTCCTCATCGGTCTTCGGCGTCGGGTAGAGGCCCATGAGGTCGTCGCGCGCGTAGACGCGCCCGTTCACCCATTCGCCCTCCTCGGCGAAGGTGTAGCCGACGACGACGACGGCGGCGTCGGAGTCGGCGGCGAGGCGAGCGGCCCGCTCGATGTCGGAGCCGTCGTCGACGCGCACCTCGGAGTCGGGAAGGGCCTCGCGAAGACCCGCCGCTGGTGTGAGGGACTCGGAGGCATGGACGTTCGAGGAGCCGTGATCGCCGAGGTTCTCGACGTCGGCGATCCGTCCGATGACGGCGAGGCTCGAAAGGTCGGCGCGATCGAGGGGGAGGACCGGTACCTTTTCGGCGCCCTCGGGACGGTTCCTCAGGAGGACCATCGACTCTCGGGCTGCCCGGCGCGCGAGCGCGCGGTGCGCGGGCGAGGCGATGACGGAGGTATCGGGTTCTGCGGCGTCGCGCCGCGCGTAGTAGTCGAGCTGGGCCCGGACGATCCGCTCGGCGCTGCGCGCGACCGCCGCGGCAGTCGCGGTGCCCTCGGCGAGGGCGGCGGGGAGATTCTGAGCGCGGAGCTGGGCGAAGGGGGTCTCGAGATCCAGGCCGGCCTCCAAGGAGGCGGCGGCATCGCGGATCGCCCAAATGAAATCGGAGACGACGAAGCCGTCGAAGCCCCAGTCCTCGCGGAGGACGTCGGTGAGGAGTTCGCGGTTCTCGGAGGCCCAGTGGCCGTTGATCGAGTTGTACGCGCACATGACGGAGTCGGCGCCGGCGTCGATCGCGGTCTTGAAGTGGGGGAGGAAGTCCTCATGGAGCGTCGCCTCGTCGCAGAGGACGTCGACGTCGAAGCGGGCGTTCTCCATCGAGTTGAGGGCGAAGTGCTTGACGCAGGGCATCGCGTTCGGTTGGACGCCGCGGACGAGTGCCGCTCCCATGCGGCCGAGGAGGACGGTCTGGTCGGAGTAGGTCTCCTGAATGCGCCCCCACGCGGGGTGGCGGGGGAGGTTGATGCAGACGCCGCCGAAGAAGTTGCCCTTGGAGGCGCGCAGCTCGCGGCCGATCGCGGTGCCGATCTCCTCTTCGAGGGCGTCGTCCCAGGTGGCGCCCCGGGCCATCGAGACGGGGAAGGCGGTGGCGTTCCCGACGACGACGCCGCGGGGTCCGTCGATGAAGGCGATACCGGGGATGCCGAGGTGCTCGTTCCGACCGGCGGGGTAGGGGAAGTGGTTGTACCCCTCGTGCATGATGCTCGCGCGCCCCTCCCAGAACGGGACGGCGCCGGTGAGCACGTCGAGGCGCTCGGGTTCGTCGAGCTGTTCGACGAGTCGCGCCGCCTCCTCGGAAGCGTCTGCGCCCCCGCGCACGCGGCGAACCGCGTCGGCGAACGCGCTGCCTTCACGGGGCTCCGACTCCAGTGGCTGTCGAGACCGCGTCGGTGCGGACATCTCGCATCTCCTCGTCATCGAGTAAGTTTGTACTTGGTGACTACCAAGTTACGAGGATCGTAAGCCCGTCGTGCGCGAGATGTCAACGGTCCTCCGATTCCGATTCGGAGCGCCTCGGCCCGAGCCAGTGACGTAGGGTGAATGAGCTCGACACAGTGAGGACCACGATGCAGAAACCCAAACGGCTGCGGCTTCCCGCCGAGCAGCGCCGCGCGCAGATCGTCGACGTCGCGACGCGCCTCATCGGCGAGCGCGGCTACTGGGGCGTGTCCCTGCAGGACATCGCCGGCGAGTGCGGTATCAGCGACACCGCCGTCCTCCACTACTTCGGGACGAAGGAAGGGCTCCTTCTCTCCGTCCTCGAGCGGCGCGACGAGCGCGACCGAGAGGCGCTGGCCGAGCTGCTCGGAGTGCCCGTCGATGAGCTCTACGACCGCCTTCCCGAAATCCCTCTCCTCGACTTCTGCGCGGCGCTCGTCGCGCGCAACTCCACGCAGCCGGAGATCGTCGCCCTTTACGCGATCCTCGACGCCGAGGCCCTTCAGCCCGATCATCCGGCGCACGACTACTTCGAAGCGAGGGAGAGGCGCGTGCTCGCCTCTTTCGCCGCCGTACGCTCGGACCTCGACCTTCCCCCCGAGCAGCGCGCCCGCTTCGTCCTCTCCCTCATGGACGGTCTTCAGCTGCGCTGGCTCCGCAACCGAGACGGGTTCGATCCGGTCGAGGAGTGGGCGTTGATCGCCCGCACGGTCCTCGCCCCTCGCTGACGCGCCCGGCACACGTCCCGCGCACGACGAAGCGGCCGGAACCCGCCATGGGCTCCGGCCGCTCCCCTCGAATGGACGCCCTGCCCCGGCCTCGTGAACGAGGAGGAGCGGGAGGAGGTCACTCCCCGTACTTCGCGGCGAAGGACTCCTCGAGGCGCTCGAGCGACGTCCCCTTCGTCTCGGGGACGATGAAGAGGTAGAAGCAGAGGGAGACGACGTTGATCGCGCCGAAGGCTGCGTAGGTCCACGCCGCGCCGAGGTGGGCGATCATCACCGGGAACACATAGGAGACGACGGCGTTCATCAGCCAGCCACACCCGACCGCGAAGCCCTGTGCGACCCCGCGGATGCGCGAGGGGAAGATCTCCGAGACGAGGACCCAGTTCACCGTGCCCGACTGCTTCGCGAAGACGAAGAGGGACACGAGGACGACGACGAGCCAGGGGAGGAACGCCGGGATGTCCGCCGAGATCGTCCCGTCGGCGAGCGTGTAGGGCGCGATTCCGAAGGCGAAGACGAGGGCGAGGCTGAAGAGGAAGAAGGTGACGCCCGATTCCTGGTAAATGCCGACGTGACGGCGCTGGAGGCGCCCGACGAGCCAAAGGCCGAAGGCCGCGCCGACGGTGGCGACCGCGCCCGTGATGACGTTGAGGGAGATCGAGTCGGTCGTCGAGAAGCCTGCGGCGTGGAGGATCTTCGGCAGGTAGTACATCGCCGTGTTGATGCCGGTGAGCTGGTCGAAGCACGCGAGGCCGATGCCGATGAGCGTGAGGCGGCGGGTCCACTTCACCGAAAGCGTGCGGCGTAGGGACCACTTGCCCTCGTTCTCCTGGCGCTCGTGGAGGTCGATCATCTCGCGGACCTCGCCGGCGATGTCGTCGAGCTTCGGGTCGCGAATCCGCTTGAGGGAGCCGATCGCCTCCGCGTAATGGAGGTTCGCGGCGTACCAGCGGCCGGATTCGGGCATCATCCGCATGCCGATCCACAGGCAGATCGCCGGGATCGTCGCGAGGACGAGCATCCAGCGCCAGGCCGCGCCGTTGCCGCTCGCGATCGCGAGGTTCGCCATCGTCGACGCCTGGTCCCACGAGAGGCTCTGACCGTCCGCGGTCGTCACCTGGGGGCCGCCGTGCGCGTGCGAGAGGGCTGCGTTCATCGAGTAGGCGAGGAGCTGGCCGAACACGATCATGAACTGATCGAGGGCGACGAGCTGGCCGCGCACGCGCGTGGGCGCGGACTCGGAGAGGTAGATCGGCACGGTCGCCGAAGCGCCGCCGACCGCCCAGCCGAGGACGAAGCGGAAGACGAGGAGGATCGGGATGTTCGGGGAGAGGGTGCATCCGATCGTCCCGACGAGGAAGATCGCGGCGAGGAGGAGGATGTTGTGCCTCCGGCCGTAGCGGTCGGAGAGGCGCCCGCCGAGGATCGCGCCGAACGCGGCGCCGACGGCGAGGAACGCGCCGACGAGGCCCTCGTCGAACTCGTTGAGGCCGAGGCCGCCGGCAGTTCCCGGCATGTACATGTAGGGGAGGGCCCCGGCGATCACGCCGGTGTCGTACCCGAAGAGGAGGGACCCGAAGGTCGCGACGGCCGCGAGGAGCGCGATGCTGCGCTTCTTGCCCGCGGCGGGGGTGGTCTCGACGAGGCGTTGGAGCTCTTCGTCGGACGGCGCGCCACTCGGCGCGCCCACTGCGCTGTGCGTCATGCCCTCATCCTGCCCCGAAGGGCCTGCTCGCGTCGATTTCCCCGGAACCCGTGCGGTTTCCGCCCGATCGACGAGGGCGGGGCGGCGTGCCCCATGAAGGGGAGTCGAGGGGCCTCGGGCCTGGGTGACCACATCTCCTAACATCTCCTAATTTGCGCTAAATTAGGAGATGTTAGGAGATGCGAGATGAAGATTCCCGTACCGCCGCCGGCATCGCTGGCCGACCTGGAGCGCGAAATCCTCGACGAATGCGATGATCGGCGCCATTTCGTCGATGTCCTCACCTCGAAGACGCTGGCGGATGATCCCGCCTACCACCCGTGGGAATGGTTCTTCCGACATCAACCGCCCGCCGGATTCACCACGAAGGAATGGTGGGTCGCCGTTCGATCGGCGCGCCTCGCGACGGCGCGTTCGCTCCCGCTCACCTTGAAGAACGGCGAGCCCCTCACCTTCAACCTCCCCGACCCGCTCCTCCGATTGATCGACGAGATCTCCGCGCGCGCTCGTGGACAGATCGAGCTGCCCGAGCCGGTCGCCAACCCGACGACCCGCAATCGCTACCTCGTCCGTTCCCTCATCGAAGAGTCGATGACCTCGTCCCAACTCGAGGGAGCGGCGACCTCAAGGGTCGACGCGAAACGGATGCTGAGGGAGAACCGGCCTCCGAAGGATCGTTCCGAACGGATGATCCTCAATAATTTCCTCGCGATGAAGACGATCACCGAATTGAGAAGCGAACCTCTGACTCCTCAGCTGATTCGGGAGATTCACAAGAGGGTCACGAACGGAACGCTCGACGATCCGAATGACGCCGGACGGGTGCAACGGCCCGGAGACGCCCGAGTGCGCGTCGTGGGGGACCTGGGGGAGGATCAAATCCTTCATGCGCCGCCGCGTGCGGAGGAGCTCCCCGCGCGAATGGAGGCGCTGTGCGAATTCGCCAACGCGGGATCGGCTGATGACGGTCCGTACGTCCCCGCCCTGGTTCGAGCGATGACGCTTCACTTCATGATGGGGTACGACCACTACTTCGCCGACGGGAATGGGCGAACCGCCAGGGCGATCTTCTACTGGTCGATGCTCAATCAGGGCTTCTTCCTCACGGAGTTCCTCTCGATCTCCCGACTGCTTCTTCAAGCGCCGTCGAGGTATGCGCGCAGCTTCCTGTTCACCGAGCAGGACGAGGGAGACTTGACGTACTTCCTTCTCGAGCAGGCCAGAGTCGTCGATCAAGCGATCACAGACCTCGACGCCTACCTCGTGCGCAAGACCGACGAGGTGCGCAGAATCGGGATGAAGCTGCGAGGGTCCGGCCTCAACCACCGTCAGATCGCGCTGCTCGAGGCCTTCGCCCGTGATCCGGGCGCGACGACGACGGTCGCCGAGCATCAGCGCACGCACGGCGTCTCGAACCAGACCGCCCGTTCCGACCTGCAGCTCCTTCAAGATCGCGGTTATCTCAAGTCCGCGAAAGTCGGGAAGACCGTCACGTGGTTCCCCGACGACGATCTCGTCGAGAGAATCGAGAACGGCCAATGGGAGGGCCGAGAGCGGACCGCACGACCGAAACTCTCTTCGCATTCCGATCGGTCGGGTGAACTTCCGTGATGGACGAGTCGGGGGTCCTGATGGTCATCGAGCATCAGGACCCCCCAGCGCGCGAAGCGAACTCCTACACCTGCTCGGGCACCATCGAGATCGCACCGCAGGGGCACTCCTCGGCGCACACGCCGCAGCCCTTGCAGTAGTCGTACTTGAACTCGTACTCGCCGGGCCTGATCTTCGTGATCGCGTTGTCCGGACACACGCCGAAGCAGTTGTCGCACCCGAAGCAGTTGCTGCAGGACATGCAGCGGCGCGCCTCGAAGAGGGCGGATTCCTCGTCGAGGCCCTGGACGACCTCGTCGAAGGTGGAGGCTCGGCGGGCTCCCTCGAGCTTCGCACGGACCTGGTGCGGGGCGTCGGCGTAGTACCACGTCGTCATGCGGGAGAACTCCGCGTCGCCGTGCTTGGGCGCCGGCTGGTAGGTCGTGCCGCGCAGGTAGGCGTCGATGTAGCGCGATGCCTTCTTGCCGTGGCCGATCGCGACGGTGACGGTCCGCTCGGAGGGGACCATGTCGCCGCCGGCGAAGACGCCCTCGATGCCCGTCATCATCTGGTCGCTGACGCGGACGACGCCGTCGTCGATCTCGATGCCCTCGGCGTCCTCGATGAGCGAGAGGTCGGCCTCCTGGCCGAGCGCCATGATGAGGGAGTCGGCGCCGAGCTCCTCGAACTCGCCGGTCGGCTGCGGGAAGCCCGACTCGTCGAGCTCCATCTTCTCGATCGTCATCGTGCCGCCGTCGACGTGCTTGATCGTCGACAGCCACCGCATCATGATGCCCTCCTCCTCGGCCTCGGCGACCTCGGAGTCGTGGGCGGGCATGCGGTCGCGTGTGCGCCGGTAGACGATGATCGCCTCGGACGCGCCGAGGCGCTTCGCGGTGCGGGCCATGTCGATCGCCGTGTTGCCGCCGCCGTAGACGACGACGCGGCGGCCGAGCATCGGCTTCTCGCCGGTCTCGACGCCCTCGAGGACGGAGACGGCGTCCATGATCTTCGCCGACTCGCCCGCCGGGATGTAGGCGCGGCGGCCGATGTGGGCGCCGACGGCGAGGAAGATCGCGTCCCACTTGCCGACCTCGTCCTCGATGTTCTCCACCTTCGCGCCGTACTCGATGGTGACGCCCATGTCGGTGATCCGGCGGATCTCGGCGTCGAGGACGCCGCGGGGGAGGCGGTAGGCGGGGATGCCGAAGCGCATCATGCCGCCGGCCATCGGGCCGGCCTCCTTGATGTGGACGCGGTGGCCGGCGAGGCGCAGGTGGTAGGCGGCCGACAGACCGGAGGGGCCGGCGCCGACGATGAGGACGGACTTCCCGGAGTCGGGAGCCTCGACGTGCACGGTCCAGCCCTGCTCGATCGCCTTGTCGCCGAGGAAGCGCTCGATCGCATTGATGCCGACGGCCTCGTCGACCTGCGCGCGATTGCACGCGGTCTGGCACGGGTGGTAGCAGACGCGCCCCATCGTCGCGGGCATGGGGTTGTTCACCATGATCTCGCGCCAGGCCGCCCGGTAGTCGCCCTCCTCCGCGTGGTAGAGCCACTGCTGGATGTTCTCCCCGGCCGGGCACGCCTTGTTGCACGGCGGGAGGAGGTCGACGTAGATCGGGCGCTCGGTGCGCCACGACCCGGTCTCGTTCGCCAACGACGAGCCGACGTTGAGGGTGATCGCGAAGGGCTGCTTCTCCATCGTCATCGCATTACTCCTGCTCCGGGGCGTCCGCGCGCAGCGACGCCCGAGGTTCTGCCTGCGGCCTGCGCAGCCCCATCGGGGGAGCCTGCTCGCCGCTCTGGGCGAGAGCGGCGGCCTCGGCCCGGCCCTGCTTCGTCTGGGCGGCCGCGTGGAGGATCTGGTCGTAGCGGCCCTCGGGGTCCTCGGGCGCGGCGAGGACGCGCTCGAGGACGTCCTCGTCGAGCTGGTCCTCGTCGATGAGGCCGTAGCGCCGGATGTTCCGGTCCGCGATCGCCTGGAGGCGCGCGAGGGTCTCCCGATCCCCCTCGCCCTTGAAGAGGTGCGCGAAGCGCCTCTGGGGGCGCAGGTACTCCTCGACGGGGGCGGGCCTGCGGATCTTCGTCACCGAGGTGATCTCGCCGCCCTCGGCCTCGAAGACGGGGAAGAGGCCCGTCTGCGTGGCGAGTCGCGCGAGCTTGACGGTGATGTTCGAGGCGGCGCCCCACCCCAGCGGGCAGGGGACGAGGACGTGGATGTAGCGCGCCCCGTGGTAGCCCATCGCCTTCGTCACCTTGTACTCGAGGTCGCGAAGGTCGGCGACCGTCGCGGTCGCGACGTAGGGGATCTCATGGGCCATCGCGATGCGCGCCATGTCCTTGCCCTGGCCGAAGCGATTGCCCGGGTTCGGGCCGACCGGCTGGGTCGTCGCGGTGCGCGCGCTCGGCGGGGTCGCACCGCTGCGCTGGACGCCCGTGTTCATGTACGCCTCATTGTCGTAGCAGATGTAGAGGACGTCGTCGTTGCGCTCGAACATGCCCGACAGGCACCCCATGCCGATGTCGACGGTGCCGCCGTCGCCGCCCTGGGCGACGACTCGGGTCGTCCGCCCCTTCGCCCGAAGGCCCGCAGCGGCGCCGGCGGCCACCGCCGGCGCGTTGCCGAAGAGGGAGTGGAGCCAAGGAACGGTCCACGCGGACTCGGGGTAGGGAGTGGAGAAGACCTCGAGGCATCCGGTCGCGTTCACCGCGACGAGGTCGCCGTCGGCGGCGGCCGCCGCCGAGTCGAGGGCGTAGCGGGCGCCGAGCGCCTCGCCGCAGCCCTGGCAGGCGCGGTGGCCGGAGGTGAGGGTGTTCCACCTGTTGGGGTCGGACTGGACGGACCGGTAGTCCTCCTCGGCGAGGCGGTTGCCGACCGCGAAGGAGCCGACCTGGTAGAACTTCACGTTCTCGCGTGCAGGGATCGAGGTCTCGCGCATTCCGGGGATTCCCAATTGGACGCTCATCGCCCTCTCCTCTCAGTTCCTCAGCGCCGCGTCGGTGCGGGCGTGCGAGTCGCGCATGATGTTCTCCGCCGTCGGGCCCGATCGCCTCGACGCCTCCTCGCGGGCGAGCTCGGCGTCGACGAGTTCGCGGTCGAGGTCGAGGAACGTCTGATCCGCGAGGGTCCCCGCCGCGGCCTCGTCGAGGAGCGCGTGGAGGGACGCCTTCGTGATCGGGCGCCCGCCGAGCCCGGCGAACACCTCGTAGTTCTCGATCCCCATGCCGCGCACGGCGGAGCGGCAGTGGGAGGAGACGATGCCGCCGATGCCGACGGAGAAGGCCTTCTCGACGTTGATGAACCTCTTGCAGCCGGCGAGGGCCTCGCGCACCGCCGCGGTGGGGAAGGGGCGGAAGCTCGTGATGCCGAGGACGCCGATCTTCTCGCCGACCTCGCGGCGCTCGTCGATGACGTCCTTGATCGTCCCGAGGACCGAGCCCATCGAGACGACGATCGTCTCGGCGTCCTCGATCCGATAGGGGCGGACGAGCCCGCCGGAGTCGCGGCCGAACACCCTCTGGAAGTCGGCGGCCACCCGCGGGATGAGCTCGAGGGCCTGCATCTGGCGGTGGTGGGCGAGGTAGCGGACCTCGGTGTACGCCTCGGGGCCGACCATCGCGCCGATCGAGACGGGGTTCGCCGGGTCGAGGACCTGGCGCGGCTCGTAGGGCGGGAGGAACTCGGCGACCCTGTCCGCCTCGGGCACGTCGACGATCTCCATCGCGTGCGTGAGGATGAAGCCGTCCATGCACACCATGACGGGGACGGAGAGCTCCTCGGCGATGCGGAACGCCTGGACGTGGAGGTCGGCGGCCTCCTGGTTCGTCTCCGCGTAGAGCTGGAGCCACCCGGAGTCGCGCTGGCTCATCGCGTCGGTGTGGTCGTTCCAGATGTTGATCGGCGCGCCGATCGCGCGGTTGGCGACCGTCATGACGATCGGAAGCCCGAGGCCGGCCGCGTTGTACACGGCCTCGACCATGAAGAGGAGGCCCTGGGAGGCGGTCGCCGTGTACGTGCGGGCGCCGACCGCCGAGGCGCCGATGCACGCGGACATCGCCCCGAACTCGGACTCGACGTTGAGGTACTCGCAGCCGGGCAGGTCGCCCTTCTTCACGAGGGCGGAGAGCGCCTCGACGATATGGGTCTGAGGGGAGATCGGGTAGGCCGCGACGACCTCCGGGCGGCACGCGGCGACGGCCTTCGCGATCGCCTGCGAGCCTTCGATCTGCTCACGCATCGAGATTCTCCTTCGGATCGGCGGGGGCCTCCGCTCCCGCTTCGGAAGGGGCGCCGCCCGGGGCGGCGCCTCCGCGCTCTGCGGCGACGAGGTCGTAGGCGGCGGTCGCGGCGCTGACGTTCGCCTCGCCGACGCGCCCGGGGAAGCGGTGGCGAATCGCATCGACGACGGACTCGAGGCGGATGAGTCCGGTGAGCGCCGCGACTCCGCCGAGCATGACGGCGTTGGGGACGGGGCGCCCGACGTGCTCGCGCGCGATGTCGAAGGCAGGAAGCGCGATCGCGTGGCCCTTCGGGAGACGCGCGACGAGGTCGGCGAGCCCGAGCTCGTCGAAGCCCTTCGTCGAGTTGAGGAGCGCGTAGCCGTCGGGCTTGAGGCCGGCGAAGACGTCCATCACCGACAGCAGCGTCGGATCCTGAACGACGATGACGTCGGGCTCGAGGACGGGCTCGCGCGTGCGGATCTCGGAGTCCGTGATCCGGCAGAACGAGACGACGGGAGCGCCGGTGCGCTCCGAACCGAAGGAGGGGAAGGCCTGCGCGTGGTGCCCGTCCGTGAACGCCGCCATCGCGAGCAGGTCGGACGCCGTGACGACTCCCTGTCCCCCTCGACCGTGGATTCTCACTTCGACCATGCCCTCGACGCTAGGCCGACGCCCGCCGACCCGGGTCCGATCGGCGCGAATCCGCGGTTTCGCGCCGAAGTCGGCCGGTCAGCACCTGAGATCGCACGTGACCGCGCGCACATATTCGCATGCGCGGGCTTCCCTAATCCCCTCGTTCGGGCCGCGGCCGCGCCCTCGTCGATCCAGTCCGAGAAACCTCATGCGCGTCCGAAGCCCGCCACAGCCCGTCCACAGCTTCGCCTGGCCGAATAGGGACATCGCAATCCAGCCCTGAGGAGCCCTTGATGTCCGCACTGACGATGATCGCCCTCGACCTCGTCGCCATGGCCGTGCTCGTGTTCGGCCTCTACTTCCCCCGGCACCGCCGCGCCGATCTCGTCGCCGCCTTCCTCGGCGTCAACGTCGGCGTCCTCGCCGTCTCGATGATCCTCGCGGACTCCGAGGTGTCGGCCGGACTCGGGCTCGGGCTCTTCGGCGTCCTCTCGATCATCCGCCTCCGCTCCGACGAGATTACCCAGCACGAGGTCGCCTACTACTTCGCGTCCCTCTCGATCGGTCTACTCACCGGAATGACGATGTCGGCGAGCCCGCTCGTCCTCGGACTCGTCGCACTCATCGTCGCGGCCCTCGCGATCGGCGACTCGCAGCGCCTCTTCGGCGCCTACCAGAACCAGCAGGTCCAGCTCGACCGGGCGATCATGAACGAAGACGCCCTCGCGACGGAGCTCGAGGCCCGCCTCGGCGCGAAGGTCCTCAAGACCCGTGTCCTCAAGGTCGACCTCGTCAACGACCTCACCCTCGTCGACGTCCGCTACGTCGCCGCCTGAAAGGAGACGCCCGTGCCCGCCCCCGCATCCGTCCGGCGTCCCCGCCCCGCCCTCGTCCCCGGCGACCTCGAGGAGATCGGCCTCGCCGAGCTCAATGCGACGGCCGCCATGCTCACCCGCGTCGACCGGAAGTACGCCGTCACTCTCGAGGAGGCCGAGGCCGTGGCCGCGGGCCTTCACGAGGGGACGCGCGTCCTCTCGATCGACGGAATCACCGCCCAGTCCTACGCGTCGACCTACTTCGACACGCCCGACCTCGACTCCTTCCTCGACGCGGCCCGTCCGCGCCGGCGCAGGTTCAAGATCCGCACCCGCGCCTACCTCGACTCCGGCATCGCCTTCCTCGAGGTGAAGACCCGCGGGGCCCGCGGTCGGACCGTGAAGACCCGGATCCCCTACGACCTCGAGGCCGCCCTCGAGGGGCGACTCACGCCCGAGGGCGCGACCTGGGCGCTCGGGCGGCTCGACGCCGCCGACTGCGCCGTGCCCGAGGCCGACTCGCTCGTCCCGGTCCTGTCCGGAACGTACGCGCGGACGACCCTCCTCATGGCCGACGGCTCGGGCCGAGCGACCCTCGACGCGGGGCTCGAATGGGCGGACCTGCGCGGCCCGTCCGACTCCCCTCGCTGGCTCGCGGCCCCCGACCTCGTGATCATCGAGACGAAGTCCGGGTCCGCGCCCTCGCCCCTCGACCACCTCCTGTGGTCGCGCGGGCACCGCCCCGTGCGCCTCTCGAAATACGCGACCGCGCTCGCGGCGCTCGACCCCGACCTCCCCGCGAACCGCTGGACGCGAACCCTCGCGCAGTCCTTCGGCGCGGCGCGCCCCGAGCCCGGCGCCTACGGGGGCGCCCTCTCCGCGTCCGGCGCTCCGAGCGTCGGACGGATCGCCGCTCGCCGCGCCGCCTCCCACCGCGCTCCGCGCGCCCGCCTACTCCACCGCCTCGCGTCCTGACGCGGGCAGACCACCACCCGACCGAAAGAACCGAGGACACTCATGACAGACTCCCGCGCCCCCCACGACCCCTCCCACTCGGGACCGCGCTCCTTCCTCCGCAACGCCAAGCGGCCCTGCGCCGCCTTCGTCTCCATGGCGGCGATCGCCGCCCTCGCCCTCGGCGCGTGCACGGCCGCCGACGCGGTGACGTCGAGCGGCTCGACCGCCTCGGCGATGACGGTCTCCCAGTCCGCCGACTCCTCGGAGAGCGCGAGCGTCACCGGCTCGAACGGCGATACGACGAATCCGCCGACCGCCGCCGACGCGCTCGCGTCGAACGCCACGGCCTCCTTCGTCTCCGACGACGACTGGTCGGCCTCCGACGCTGTCGACATCGAGCTCTCGGGCTCCTCGGCGACCTCCTCCTCCGACGCCGTCTCCGTCTCCGACGGAACCGTGACGATCACAGCGGCCGGCGTCTACCGGCTCACCGGCTCCTTCGACGGCCAGATCGCAATCGACGCCGCCGACGACGCGCAGGTCGTCCTCATCCTCGACAGCGCGACGATCACGAACGACTCGGGCGCCGCGATCTACGGGAAGACCGCCGACGACCTCGTCATCTCGCTCTCCGGCTCCTCGACCGTCACCGACTCCTCGACCTCGGCCGCGGACTCCGCCGATCCGAACGCCGCGATCTACGCCGACATGGACCTCACCATCACCGGCGACGGGTCCCTCGAGGTCTCCTCCACCGCGAACGACGCGATCACCGCGACCGACGACCTCTACGTCCTCTCCGGCACGATCACCGCGACGGCTGGCGACGACGGTCTCCGTGGGAAGGACTCGCTCACCATCGCGGGCGGGACCGTCACGGTCGACGCCGGCGGCGACGGCCTCAAGTCCGATCAGGACTCCGACGACACCAAGGGCTACATCGCGGTGAGCGGTGGCGACGTCTCGGTGACCACCGACGGCGACGGTATCGCCGCCACGACCGACGTCGTCCTCACCGGCGGGACGATCGACGTCACCGCCGGCGGCGGTGCGTCCGCCGGCACAAACGCCGACACCTCGACGAAGGGCGTGAAGTCGGGCGTCTACCTCATCGTCGACGGCGCGACCGTCACCGTCGATTCCGGCGACGACGCCCTCCACTCGAGCGGCGCCCTGCGCCTCTCCTCCGGGACGCTCACCCTCGCCACCGGCGACGACGGCGTCCACGCCGAGGTCGCCGCGGTCCTCGACGGCGCCGACGTCACCGTCACCCAGTCGAACGAGGGCCTCGAGGCCGGCCTCATCACCATCGCCGACGGCACGATCGACATCACCGCCTCCGACGACGGCGTCAACGGCTCCGGCTCGACGACCGTCGAGGAGGGGCTCGCCGCGGCCTCGTCCGACTCGAGTTCGACCTCGTCCGCCCAGGGCGGGCCGCAGGGCATGGGCGGGGGATCCATGCAGGACTCCGGCGAACTCGTCACGATCTCCGGTGGCGCCCTCACCGTCAACGCGGGCGGCGACGGCCTCGACTCCAACGGGTCGTTGACCATCACCGGCGGCACGACGACGGTGTGGGGGCCGACGAACTCCGGCAACGGCGCGCTCGATACCAATGGCACGTTGACCGTCACCGGGGGCACGGTTCTCGCGGTCGGCGCCTCCGGCATGGCCGAGTCCCCGTCCTCCACCGACGGCGAGGGCTGGATCTCCGCGACCGTCTCCGGCTCTGCCGGGTCGACGGTGACGATCAGCGACTCGTCCGGCAACGAGATCCTGTCCTTCACCGCGACGAAGCAGTTCGGCTCCGTCGTCTACGCCTCCTCCGACATCACGACCGGCGACTCGTACACCGTCACGGTCGACGGGTCCTCGACCACGGTGACCGCGGGCCGGGCGGCCGCGGGCACCATGGGCGGCGGTATGGGCGGCGGCCAGATGAACGGCGGCGGCATGGGGCAGCCCCCGTCGCGCGGCTGACTCCCTCCCCGGGCGCCCGTCGGTTCTCCGGCGGGCGCCCTCGTGTGCCTGCGCCCCGGCCTCGTGAGGATCGACGAGGGCGGGGCGGCACGTCGATGTGGGGTTGGACGTCGCGTCCGCCACCCGGTCTCTTCCCACCCTCCGATCAGATTGCTAGCATCGGAGGTGAGGGTGATGAGCACGTTGACGATTCGCCGTTTGGATCAATCGGTCCACGACAGGCTGCGGGATCGCGCCGCGCGTCACGGGCGCTCCGTCGAGGCGGAGGTGCGGGAGATCCTCGCGGAGGCGGTCGACGCGCCGCAGGAGAACCTTCTCGCGACCTTGCGGGAGCGGATCGAGGTCAATGCCTGCTACGCGGACCTCGATCTTCCGACGCGCGAACCCTTTCCCCGGCCGGTGGAGTTCTCGTGATCGTCCTCGACACCAACATCATCTCCGAGATCATGTCGCGCACTCCCTCGTCGAACGTCGTGCGGTGGTACTCCTCGATCGGCGCCTCCCAGCTCGCCACGACGGTGATCACCGTCGAGGAGATCGAATACGGGCTCGGCCGACTCCCCGAGGGACGCAGGCGCGACGGGCTGATCGCGGCGTGGAGCGCGGTCATGGAGGGCTTTCGAGAGCAGCTGCTCCCCCTCGACGTCGAGTCCGCCCGCGTCGTCGCGCGGATTCGAGCGGAGGCGGAGAGGAAAGGGCGGCCCATGAGCATGGCCGACGCTCAGATCGCGGGCATCTGCATGAGTCGCGGCGATAGTCTTGCGACGCGGAATGTCAAGGACTTCGACGTGGTCGAAGGCCTGGAGATCGTCAATCCCCTCGAGTAGGAAGCGAGAAGCCGCCATGACCCTGCCCTCCGAGAAGCTCGCCGCACTCGGCCTCGAACTCCCGCCCGTCGCGACCCCGGTCGCCGCTTACGTCCCCGCCGTCCTCGACCGCGGCGTCGTCCGCACCTCCGGCCAGATCCCCGTCGTCGACGGCGAGCCCGTCTGCATCGGCGCGGTCGGCGTCGACGGCGCCGACCCCGAGGACGCCCGTGACGCCGCCCGAGTCTGCGCGCTCAACGCGCTCGCTGCGGCGGCCGCCGTCGCGGGCGGGATCGACCGCCTCGCCGGCATCGTCAAGGTCGTCGGCTTCGTCGCCTCGCGCCCCGACTTCTACGGTCAGGCCGGCGTGATCAACGGGGCCTCGGAGCTCTTCGGCGAGATCTTCGGCTCGGCTCACGCGCGCAGCGCCGTCGGCGTCGCGGCCCTCCCACTCAACGTGTCCGTCGAGGTCGAGGCCGAGTTCGCTCTCGTCGAGGACTGAGACTCCCGCTGAGCGCCCGTCGGCCCCGGGTCGTCCGCGGGCCGACGGGCGCCGTCGTTCGGAGAGGTATTCCACGGCGCCGTCCGAGGGAATTCGCCGTACACTGGGCGGGTACCCCCACCGGGTATATCGCCCCATTCCTGGAGGAGACCACATGGCTGAGACCCTGCCCGAGGCCGCGCCCTCGAAGAACCATCAGACCTTCACGCTCGTCGACGCGCACACCGGCGTCGAGGATCTCAAGTCCGAGGGCGGCTGTGGCTGCGGCGGACACGGCCATGGCGGCGGCGGGTGCGGCTGCGGTGGACACGGTCGCGCCCAGGAGGCCGCCGCGGCGCCGGCCGAGGAGAAGGCGGGCTGCGGGTGCGGCGGCCACGGGCACGCGCGCGCTGAGGGGGCCGAGCCCGAGGCGAAGTCCGGCTGCGGCTGCGGCGGACATGGGCACGGCCACGGCCACGGGCGCGCCGCCGCGGCGAGCGCCGTCGAGGAGCTCGTCGTCCACTCGATCCCCAAGGTCGTCCGCCACCCCGTCCTCTTCGCCGCGATGGACGCGCTCCCGGTCGGGGAGAACATCGTGATCGTCGCCCCGCACCAGCCCGATCCGCTCTTCGCGCACCTCCAGGAGTCGGAGTCGCACTACCGCGTCGAGACGCTCGAGGCCGGCCCGGCCGACTGGCGCTACCGGATCACGCGCCTCGCCTGAATCGTCTCCGTCCTTTCCAACCTGCGCCTCCGCCCTCGTCCCCCATCCGGGGCGAGGGCGGTGCGAGTATCGGCGCGGGCGGGCGTCGGCGGCCTCACGCCTTGGGGATCGGGCGGCCGATCTCGACGGCGCGGTCGATGGCCTCGACCGTGTTCTTCGCATCGCCGAAGAGCATCGACGCGTTCTCCTTGAAGAAGAGCGGGTTCTGGACGCCCGCGTACCCGGTCGCCATCGATCGCTTGAAGACGATGACGCGCTTCGCCTCCCACACGCGCAGGACCGGCATGCCGGCGATCGGGGAGCCGGGCTCCTCGGCGGCGGGGTTGACGGTGTCGTTCGCGCCGATGACGAGGACGACGTCGACATCGTCGAAATCGTCGTTCACCTCGTCCATCTCGAGGACGATGTCGTAGGGGACCTTCGCCTCGGCGAGGAGGACGTTCATGTGCCCGGGGAGGCGGCCCGCGACCGGGTGGATCGCGAAGACGACCTCGACTCCGCGGTCGACGAGGTCCTCGACGAGGGCGGCGACCGGGTACTGGGCCTGCGCGACGGCCATGCCGTAGCCGGGCGTGATGACGACGCGGCGCGCGTCGCAGAGGAGTTCGGCGACGGCCTCGGCGTCGATCTCGTGGATCTCGCCGGCGACCTCGTCGGCTCCGCGCTTCGCGGTCGAGGCGTCGGTCCCGAATCCTCCGAGGAGGACGTTGAGGAAGGACCGGTTCATCGCTGTGCACATGAGGTAGGAGAGGTAGGCGCCCGACGACCCGACGATCGCGCCGGTGATGATGAGGAGGTCGTTGTCGACGAGGAACCCGGTGAACGCGGACGCCCAGCCCGAGTAGGAGTTCATGATCGAGACGACGACGGGCATGTCGCCGCCGCCGATCGCGATGACGAGGTGGACGCCGAGGGCGAGGGCGATGAACGTCACGGCGACGAGGGCGATCCACGCGGGCGCCGAATGATCGGCGCGCAGGACGAAGAGGACGCCGAGCGCGAGGGACCCGATGAGGGCGGCGAGGTTGAGGAGGTTGCGGGCGGGCAGGAGGATCGGTCGCCCCGGGAGCTTCCCGTCGAGCTTGAGGCCGGCGACGATCGAGCCGGTGAAGGTGACGGCGCCGACGAAGACGGAGAGCACAACCTCCCCGAAGTGGAAGCCGCCGAGCGAGAGCGAGGATGCGTCGGGCGCGAGGTAGGAGTCGTAGCCGACGACGACGGCCGCGAGCCCGACGAGCCCGTTGAAGATCGCGATGAGCTGCGGCATCCCGGTCATCGCGACGCGGGTCGCCCGCCAGATCCCGATGACGCCGCCGAGACCGATCGCGAGCGCGATGAGGAGCGCGGTGACGAGGACGCCGCGCGCGGGCTCCGAGGCGAGGACGAGGGCGATCGCCGCGGCGCAGGCGACGCCCATGCCGACGGCGCCCGCGATGTTGCCGGCGACGGCGGTCTCGTGCTTCGACAGGCCCGAGCAGGCGAGGATGAAGAGGACCGAGGCGGCGATGTAGGCGAGGGTGACCGGTTGCGCGAGGGCCGAGAGGTCGAGGGGGGCGGATTCGAGGGGGAGCATCGTCGGCCTCACTTCCGGAACATCGCGAGCATGCGGTGGGTGACGGCGAAGCCGCCGAAGATGTTGATCGACGCGAGGACGATCGCGACGAAGGCGGCGCCGGCGATCGCCGGATGCGGGTCGCCGATCTGCGAGATCGCGCCGATGAGGATGATCCCGGAGATCGCGTTCGTCACCGACATCAGCGGTGTGTGGAGCGCCGGGGTGACGTTGGAGATCACGTAGAACCCGAGGATCACCGCGAGGAGCAGGACGATGTAGTGCCCGGTCGCTGCCGCCGGAGTCGCGAGGACGAGGGCGGCGAGCGCGAGGACCGCGATGGCCCCGCCGAGGAGCATCCGCCGCTTCGAGCGCGCGCGGGCCTCCTCCTTCGCGCGGGCCTGCGCGGCGACCTCCTCGGGGGAGGGCTCGGGAGACGAGGGCGCGGCCGACACCGCGATGGGCGGCGGCGGCCACATCGCCTCCCCCTGGGAGGCGACCGCGATTCCTCGGACGATGACGTCGTCGAAGTCGAGGACGATCTCCCCGTCCTTGTTCGGGGTGAGGAGCGCGAGGAGGTTCGCGACGTTGCGCCCGTAGAGCTGGGAGGACTGGGCGGGCAGGCGGGCGGCGAAATCCTCGTAGCCGACGATCGTCACGCCGCCCGGGGTGGTGACGACCTCGCCGGGAACGGTGAGCGCGCAGTTGCCGCCGTTCGCGGCCGCCATGTCGACGACGACGGAGCCCGGGGCCATGGCGTCGACGGCCGCCGCGTCGAGGAGGATCGGCGCGGCCCGCCCGGGGATGTTCGCGGTCGTGATGACGATGTCGGACTTCGCCGCCTGAGCGGCGTAGAGCCTGTTCGCGGCCGCCGCCGCGTCCTCGTCCATCGCCTTCGCGTAGCCGTCGGCGGACCGCTCCTGTGCGGTGGGGAGAGGGACGAAGGAGGCGCCCATCGACTCGACCTGCTCGCCGACCTCGGGGCGGACGTCGGTGGCGCTCACCTGGGCGCCCATCGAGTTCGCGGTGCCGATCGCGGCGAGCCCGGCGACGCCCGCGCCGATGACGTAGACCTTCGCGGGCGGCATCTTCCCGGCGGCGGTCACCTGTCCGGTGAAGACGCGGCCGAATCGTGCCGCGGCTTCGACGACGGCGCGGTAGCCGGCGACGTTCGCCTGGGAGGAGAGGACGTCCATCGCCTGGGCGCGCGAGATCCTCGGGACCGCGTCCATCGCGAGGGCCGTGATGCCGGTCGGCGCGAGGCGCTCGGCGAGGCCCGGGGTGCGCTGCGGGGCGAGACGCGCGATGAGGAGGGCGCCCGGGCGCATCTGCGCGATGAGCGCGTCGTCGGGGGCGTCGAGGGCGACGACGGCGTCGCACGCCCAGACCTCGTCGGCGTCGGCGAGGAGCGCTCCGGCCTCCTCGTAGGCGGAGTCGGGGAAGGAGGCGGAGGCGCCCGCGCCGCGCTCGACGAGGACCTCGTGGCCGAGCTTCGCGACGAGGCCGATCGTCTGCGGGGCGAGCGCGACGAGCGGTTGAGCGGGGCCCTCGGACGGGACGCCGATGCGCATGGGAACTCCTCGGTGTCGGGGTGGTCCGCCTCATGTTCGTGCAAGGCGTTTCATCACGCTAAGAGGAAATTTGAACGAATGTCCGGGACTAGGGACCCGAATTCTCGCGTCCTTGCAGTTCGTGGGGTGTTCAGCCCGATCGCCTCCCGACCGGGTGATGAGACGACTACCGTTGACGCATGGACTTCTTCGACGATCACTCGGCACAGCCGGAAGAGGATTTCGACCGCGTGGAGACCGAACGCGCGATCTCGGCGTCCGTCGAGGACGTGTGGGCGGTCGTCTCGGAACCCGGCTGGTGGATGAACGACGGCCCCCTCGGCGATCACGAGGTCGCGCTCGGCGATGACGGCGTCTACCGCGTCACCGATCCGGACGCGGGGGAGTGGCTCGTCGAGAAGGCGGACGAGGACCCGATGGACGTCGTCTCCTTCCGCTGGTTCCCGCTCGCGAGCGACGAACTCCCTGAGGATCGCGCGACCCGCGTCGAGGTCTCACTCTCCGAGGAGTCCGGCTCCGTCGTCGTCCACGTCGAGGAGTCCGGCCTCTCGTCGGTTTCCGAGGACGAGGACGAGGCCCGTCAGGCCTGGGACGACGAGGCCGGCATGTGGGACGAGGCTCTCGCCTCGCTCGCGAAGCACCTCGAAGGCTGACTCCGGTCGTTCGGCGCGTCTATCGCGAGTCGTCTCTCAGGCGCGCGCCTCGCGCTTGAGGCGGTTGCGCTCGGCGACCTCCTCGGGCGTGAAGGGCCCCTGAGTCGACCCGGCCGCGCCCTCGCGGTCCCAGACCGCGACGAGGGAGTCCTTCGCGCCGAAGCGCGCGAGGTGGACGCCGACCACCGTCTCGAGCCTTTCGGCCTCCGCCGGATCGGTGTCGAGCGAGGGGACCAGCACATCGTCGTCGCAGGTGAGGCGGCATGCTCCGGACTCGACGCCGTCCCTCGCGAAGACGAGGCGCCCGGTCGAGGAGCCCTCGTCCCAGGCGGCGTCGATCTTGCGGCCCATGTGCGCGCAGAGCTGCTTGCCGTAGCGGGCCGGACGATCGGTCGCGACGCGGGCGAGCGAGCGGAGTCGAGTCGAGTTCATAAGGTCATCCTCACCTTTCTTCGGCGACCCTGCCAGACGGGGTCTCGGAATGCGGCATGAGGGATCCGCCACCGCGTCCTCCCCGTGGTCGCCGTCCCCTCCCCGAAGCGGCGGGGAGTACCGTGGGCCCGATCCACGGGCGGGCGCCACCGCGCCGCACCGACATCCGAAGGGAACCCGATGTCCGCGAAGGACCCCGCCGCGCAACCCGCGGCCGACCGCCTCCAGCGCAACCTCAAGAACCGCCACGTCCAGCTCATCGCCATCGGCGGAGCCATCGGCACCGGACTCTTCATGGGATCGGGCAAGACGATCGCGACGGCCGGACCCTCCGTGCTCCTCGTCTACCTCCTCATCGGCTCCGTCCTCTTCCTCTTCATGCGGGCGATGGGCGAGCTCCTCCTCTCGGACGCGCGCTACGCGACCTTCGCCGACATCGCGCGCGACCTCATCGGACCGTGGGCCGGCTTCGTCACCGGCTGGACCTACTGGATGTGCTGGGTCGTCACCGGCGTCGCCGACATGGTCGCGATCACCGGATACGTGCGGTTCTGGTGGCCGAACACGCCCGCGTGGATCCCCATCACCGCGATGACGATCCTCCTCTTCACGCTCAACGCGATGACCGTGAAGGCCTTCGGGGAGACCGAGTTCTGGTTCGCCCTCGTGAAGATCATCGCGATCCTCGCCCTCGTCGTCGTCGGCTTCGCGATGGTCGCCCTCCGCACCGTCGACGAGGCCGGCACCGCCGCCGCCGTCTCCAACCTCTGGAGCCACGGCGGACTCTTCCCGACGGGCTTCACGGGCTTCCTCGGAGGCTTCCAGATCGCCCTCTTCGCCTTCGTCGGCATCGAGCTCGTCGGCACGACCGTCGCCGAGACCGCCGACCCCGAGAAGACCCTCCCGAAGGCGATCAACTCGATCCCCGTGCGCATCATGCTCTTCTACATCGCGGCCCTCGCGGCGATCATGATGGTGACGCCCTGGGACCAGGTGAGCCCCGAGCGCTCCCCCTTCGTCACGATGTTCTCCATGACCGGGTTCGGCGCCGCCGCGACCGTCGTCAACCTCGTCGTCCTCACCTCGGCGGCGTCCTCGGCGAACTCCGGCATCTACTCGACCTCGCGGATGCTCTTCGGACTCGCGGGCCGCGGCGACGCGCCCGCCGTCTTCCACCGGCTCTCGAAGCGGCACGTCCCGCGCAACGCCCTCTTCCTCTCCTGCGTGTTCCTCCTCTCCGCGATCGTCCTCATGTCCTTCGGCGACTCGATCTCCGGCGCCTTCACGCTCGTCACCTCGATGTCGGCGACCCTCTTCATGGGCGTGTGGGTCGTCATCGTCGTCTCCTACCTCCTCTTCCTCCGCAGGCGCCCCGCCCTCCACGCGGCCTCGACCTTCAAGGCCCCCGGCGGCGCCCTGTCCGCCTGGGTCGTCATCGTCTTCATGGCGCTCATGGTCGTCGTCCTCGCGCTCTTCCCCGATACGCGCGCCGGCCTCCTCACCTCGCTCGTGTGGATCGTCTTCATCGTCGGCGCCGCCCTCGTCAACCGGCAGCGGATGCTCCGCCGGGCCGAGCGCGGGGAGCTCGGCGGGCGCTGAGCGCGGTCACCGCAGGACCGCGGCGCCGCCGCATTCCTTCTCCCCGCGCGCATCCGTGCACGGCGCCTCGCGCATCCGCGGGAGGATTCGCCCGCCGGTTCGCCTACGGCTAGGCTGACACCAGTGCCACGGGAACCCGGAGAACCGGGTTGAGAGGAGGGCCACAGGCCCTCGACCGTCGAACCTGAACCGGCTCATACCGGCGTAGGGAGGCTGCCGTCTCGTGCGCACCGTGCTGCGAACGAGAGGAGAAACTCCAGCATGGGCACCACCGCTTCCAATCCGCGCCTCGGATGGCGCGTCGTCGACATGGTGACCGCCGCCGTCCTCGGCGTCGCCGTCGGCGTCATCTTCCTCGTGTGGGACCAGGTCTACGGTCTCACCGGCGGCGTCCTCGACGCCCTCACCCCGGGCCTCTCCGGTCTGCTCCTCGGCGGCTGGCTGCTCGGCGGCACGCTTGGCGGGCTCGTCATCCGCAAGCCCGGCGCCGCGATCCTCGTCGAAGTCATCGCCGCCTCCGTCGAATCGGCGGTCGGCTCCGAATGGGGCATCACCGCCCTTTTCTCCGGGATCATCCAGGGCCTCGGCGTCGAGATCGTCCTCGCGATCCTCCTCTACCGTCGTTTCTCGCCGATGATCATCGCCCTCGGCGGCGCCCTGTCGGCCGCCTTCGAGTGGGTCCTCGAGCTCTACATGTACGGCCACATCGAGAAGGGCCCGCTCTTCCTCACCGTCTACCTCGTCACCTGCGTGATCTCCGGCGCCGTCCTCGCCGGCGGCCTCGGCTGGGTCCTCATGCGCGGCCTCGCGCGCACCGGCGCGCTCGACCGCTTCGCCGCGGGGCGCGAGGTCCGCTCCCGTGTCTGAGACCCTCGGCGAGGGGGCCGGCGCCCGCGTGCGCGAGGCGATCGGCCCCTGCTCCGTCGACGTCCGCGGCTGGGGCTGGCGGCACGGCGGACGGCTCGCCTGGGCGCTCGACGGTGTCGACCTGAGGATTGAGCCCGGCGAGCGCGTCCTCGTCCTCGGACCCTCGGGTTCGGGGAAGTCGACCCTCATGTCCGGGCTCGCCGGCCTCCTCGGCGGCGAGGACGAGGGCGAGTCGCAGGGCTCCCTCCTCGTCGACGGCGCCGCGCCCGAGGAACGACGGGGCCGGATCGGCCTCGTCATGCAGGATCCGGAGGCGCAGGTCGTCCTCGCCCGCGTCGGCGACGACGTCGCCTTCGGGCTCGAGAACCTCGCGGTGGCGCGCGAGGCGATCTGGCCGCGCGTCGACGCCTCCCTCGACTCGGTCGGACTCGAGGTCGCCCGCTCCAGGTCGACCTCCCGGCTCTCCGGCGGGCAGAAGCAGCGCCTCGCCCTCGCCTCCGTCCTCGCGATGCGCCCGGGCCTCCTGCTCCTCGACGAGCCGACCGCGAACCTCGACCCCGTCGGCGTCGCGGGCGTGCGCGACGCCGTCGAGCGCGTCCTCGAGGCGAGCGGCGCGACCCTCGTCGTCATCGAGCACCGCGTCGACGTGTGGGCCGACCTCGTCGACCGGGTGATCATCGTCCTCGACGGCCGGATCGCCGCCGACGGGCCCATCGACGCGGTCCTCGCGTCCGAGGGCGCGCGCCTGCGCGAGCGCGGCATCTGGCTCCCCGGGGACGACGTCGCCGCCGAACTCGACGATTCTGGGGCCGAGGCGGCGCGGTCGGCGACCGGGTCTCCCGACTCCCCCTCCGGGACCGCCGCCCCGCCCTCGTCGATCCTCTCCGTCCGGGACCTCGAGATCGGGTACGCGCCCGGGCGGCCGGTCCGCACGGGCATCGACCTCGACGTGCCGCGCGGCGCGTCCACCTGCCTCATCGGCGCGAACGGGACCGGGAAGACGACCCTCGCGCTCACGCTCGCGGGCCTCCTCCCGCAGCTGGCCGGCCGCATCGAGGCCGCGCCCGCCGCGGGCCTTCCCGGCGAGTCCGCCGACCCGCACGACTGGTCGTCGAAGGACCTCCTCGGACGCGTCTCCATGGTCTTCCAGGAGCCCGAGTACCAATTCGTCGCGCGCACCGTCCGCGAGGAGCTCGAGATCGGCCCGCGCATCTCCGGCGTCGAGGGCGCCGAGCTCGCGGCCCTCGTCGACTCCCACCTCGAGGCGCTCGGCCTCACGGCTCTCGCCGAGGCGAGTCCTATGTCGCTCTCCGGCGGCGAGAAGCGGCGCCTCTCCGTCGCGACCGCCCTCATCAGCGCGCCCGAGCTCCTCATCCTCGACGAGCCGACCTTCGGGCAGGACCGGCGCACGTGGCTCGCCCTCGTCGAGCTCCTGCGCGCCGCCCGCGCCCGCGGCACGACGCTCGTCTCCATCTCCCACGACCCCGCCTACGTCGCGGCGATGGGGGACAACGTCGTCGACCTCGGGAGGCTGGGGTCCGCCGCGGCGGACGAATCCTCCGATTCGGGGGACCCGCGCTCTGCCGGGGAGCTCGCCGACTCCTCCGTCTCCCCCGTCGGCGCGGACGCGATCGCGGCTTCGGAAGAGGCTCGTGACACGGATTCCTCGCCGTCGGCGGCTCCGTCGGCGCCCGGCGCTTCACCGGCGAATTCCGCTTCACCGGCGTCCGAAGGCTCATCATCGGCCGCCCGCCCGATCCGCTCCCTCCTCGATCGGGTCAACCCCGTGACCCACGTCCTCGCCCTCATCCTCATGACGACTCCGCTCGTCGCCTCCGTCGACGCGATGACGCCCTCGATCGCCCTGCTCCTCGAGCTCGGCTTCGTCGCCGCCTCGAGGATTCGCGTGCGCGACCTCCTCGTGCGGATGTCGCCCCTCTTCATCGCCGCGCCCCTCGCGGCGCTCTCGATGCTCCTCTACGCCGACCCGGGCGGCGCGATCTTCTGGTCCTTCGGACCGATCGTCGTCTCGGAGCGCTCCTGCGTGCTCGCCGCCGCGATCCTCCTGCGGGTCCTCGCGATCGGCATGCCGGCGATCGTCCTCCTCTCGAGGATCGACCCGACCGACATGGCCGATGGGCTCGCCCAGGTGCTGCGCCTGCCCGCCCGTCCCGTCCTCGCGACCTTGGCGGCCGCGCGGATGGTCGGGCTCATGACTGCGGACTGGAAGGCGCTCGAAGAGGCCCGACGGATCCGCGGCATCGGCGACGCCCACAAGGTCGTCTCCGCCGCTCGCGGGTCCTTCGCCCTCCTCGTCTTCGCGCTGCGCCGTTCGGCGAAGCTCTCCCTCACGATGGAGGCGCGCGGATTCGGGGCGCCCTGGCCGAGGACTTGGGCGCGCGAGTCGCGCGTCGGATGGCCCGACTTCCTCATGCTCGCTGCAGCCCTCGCCGTGCCCGTCATCGCGCTCGGGTCGGCGATCGCGACCGGGCGCTTCGAGCTCGTCGGATGATCCCCTCGTCCGAGTCGGCTCCCACGATCGAGTGGGCCTCTCCGCGCGAGGTTCCGGCCGCGCTCCTCGTGCTCCTCGAGGAGCGCCTCGCCGATTCCGCCGGGTCGACGCCGATCGTCCTCGTCGACGGGCTCTCCGGCTCGGGCAAGTCGACGCGGGCGGCGGCGCTCGCCGCTGCGCTTCGTCGGGGCGCCGTCCTCGATGCACGCGAGAACGGCGGCGCGTGGCGCGTCCTCGGGCCCGACCTCTGGTACCCGGGCTGGGACGGGCTCGCCGCAGCGCAGCCCGTGACGCTCGCGCTCCTCGCCGACCTGCGCGCCGGACGGCCGGGGACCTACCGGCCCTGGAACTGGGAGACCTCGACGTACGGAGATCCGGTCGAGGTCGCGCCCGGGATCCCGACGATCCTCGAGGGCTGCGGCGTCCTCTTCCCGGCCGCACGTGCGCTCGCGGACGCGGCCCTGTGGGTCGAGACCCGCGGGGGAGAGGAGGCCCGGCGCGAACGGGCGCTCTCCCGCGACGGCGACACGTACCGCCCGCACTGGGAGCGCTGGGCCGCTCAGGATCTCACGAGGCTCGAGATCGATCGACCGCGCGGCCTCGCCGACGCGGTGATCCTCACGTGAGCGGGTCAGGGCTGAGTACCCCGGCCCGTCCGGGCCCCATCGTCGCTGAGTCGCCCCGCTCCGACCCCCGCTCGCCCGTCCACCCGCAGAAACGCACACAGTTTCTCCGCCAACTTCTCCGGGGCAAGGCTCTGACCTGGTCTTTCTTTCGGAGTCGGCGCGAGAACCCCTCCGGAAGAGCCGAAACTGTGTGCGTTCTTGCGAGGTGGGGCGTCAGAGGAGCGGATTCGCGAGCTCGACGAGGTTGGCGTCGGGGTCGCGCACGTAGATCGAGAGGATCGGACCGCGGGCGCCAGTGCGCTCGACCGGGCCGAGCTCGATCGGGATCCCCGCGACCTCGAGCTCGGCCGCGACCTCGTCGATCGGCGTCGCGACGAGCAGGCACAGGTCGGCGCTCCCGGGCGTTGGGCGCGCCGCGTGCGGGGCGATCTCCGCGCCCTCGACGTGGAGGTTGATCTTCTCATCGCCGAAGGCGAGGGCGACGCGCGGCTCCCCTGTCTTCGGATCCGCGCCGAAGCGGACCTCGCGCATCCCGAGGACGTCGACGTAGAAGGCGAGCGAGGCGTCGAGGTCGGCGACCGTGAGGACGAGGTGGTCGAGCGAGGCGATCTTTATGCGCCCATCCTCGCGCCGGGGCGGGGCCGCGCGCTCGGTAGGATCGCCGGGTGAGCGCCCCCGAGAACCCCTTCGACATCGCCGCGCCCGAGTACGCGGCGGTCCGCCCCGCCTACCCCGCGGAGGCGATCGACGCGCTCCTCGCAGCTCTGCCCTCGCATCCGGCCGAGCCCCGCGTCGCCGACATCGGCTCGGGCACCGGGAAGATGAGCGCCCTCCTCGCCGCGCGCGGCTGCCGGGTCGAGGCCGTCGAGCCCTCGGCGGCGATGCGCTCCCAGATGCGGGCCGCCCTTCGTCTCGGGCACGAGGCCGGGGCTGGGAATCGAAGAGGGGAGGACTCAGAGCTCTCGGCCGACTCGGGCGACGCTCCTCGAGAGCATCGGGAGGGGGACGCCCCGGCGCCGATGGCGAGCCCCGCCGCTCGGATCCGCCTCCACGACGGCAGCGCCGAGGCGACCGGGCTCGAGAGCGCCTCCCTCGACCTCGTCGTCTTCGCCCAGTCCTGGCACTGGGTCGACCCCGAGCGCGCGGCCGGCGAGGCCGCGCGCGTCCTCGCGCCGGGCGGGGTGCTGGCCGCCGTGTGGAACCAGATGGACGTCTCGCTCCCGTGGGTTCATCGACTCACCCGGATCATGCGCTCGGGCGACGTCCACCGCCCCGAGAATCCGCCGGCCTTCGGGCCCCTCTTCCAGGCGCCGCGCCTCGACCTCGTGACCTGGGAGGACGCGATGACGCCGGAGGAGGTCCTCCGGCTCGGGACGACGCGGTCGTCGTACCTGCGCCAGGACGGGGCCGGGCGGGAGCGCATGCAGGCGAATCTGCGGTGGTACCTCTACGAGCATCTCGGATTCGCGCCCGGCGAGCCGATCGCGATCCCGTATTCGACGCTCGTGTGGACGGCGCGCGTCCTCGGCGCGTAGCTCCTCCCCGTGAGGTCATGCGCCCTGGGCGGCGAGGCCGAGCGCCCGCATCCCCTCGATGGAGCAAGGTGATGCTTTCGGCGCGCGAAGGTGATGCTCTCGATGAAGAGGGGCGGGAGGGATGCCGGATTTCGTGAACGAGGGCGGGGCGACCGGCCCGAATGGACCCGCTGCCCCGCCCTCGTCGATGAAGAGCCGACTGCACCGGAGAAGCGCTCAGCGCTCCCAGGGGTAGACGATGCCGGTGGCGGCGCGGACGCCGTCGAGGAGCTCCATGACGCGGAGCGTATCCGCCCAGGTCATCGTCTCGGACTGGAGGTCGCCGGCGGCGAGGCGGCGGGCGACCTCCGCGGCCTGGTACTGGAAGCCGCCGGGCACCGTGCCGTCCCATTCGACGGTCTCACCGTTCTCCGGCTTCCCCTCGCCGAAGGTCCGCAGGCGCAGGGTCGTCGGGCGGTAGAACTGCTCGGCCATTTCGAGGGCGCCGCGCTCGAAGACGACCTCGCCGTAAGTGGCGGAGCGGCCGTTGAAGTTCGAGGACGCCGTCGCGACCGCGATCGGGGTCCTGAGAAGCGCCGCCGACTGGACGTCGACGCCGAGGTCGGTGAGGTTCGCGGTCGCGCCGACGAGCTCCGCCTCGGGGAGGACCTGCTGGACGAAGGACATCGAGTAGATGCCGAGGTCCATGAGGGCGCCTCCGCCGAGCTCCGGATCCCACATGCGGCGGACGTGCTCGAGCTTCTGGCCGTGGTCGGCGTGGACCGTCGACACCGCTCCGAGGCCCCCGTTCGCGACGACCTGCGAGAGGACCTTCTGGTGGGGGAGGTGGCGGGTCCACATCGCCTCCATGCAGAAGAGGTTCTTCTCGGCGGCGAGGTCGAGGACCGCCTTCGCGGAGGCGGCGTCCATCGTGAAGCACTTCTCGACGAGGACGGGCTTGCCCGCCTCGAGCGCGAGGGTCGCGAGCTCGGCGTGGGCGGGGTGGATCGCCGCGACGTACACCGCGTCGATGTCGTCGGCGGCGACGAGGTCCTCGTAGGAGGCGTAGGCGCGCTCGACGCCGAAATCGGCGGCGAAGGCCTTCGCCCGCTCGGGGTCGCGGGCGGCGACGCCCGCCATCGTCCCGGAGGAGTAGGCGGCGACGTCGTGCGCGAAGACGCTCCCGATCCAGCCTGCGCCGAGGATGCCCCAGCGGATCGCGGGCGCCTCCATCGGATCGAGGAGTTCGACGCCCTTCGCGAGTTCGGCGAGGGGCTCGGGCAGCGGCGCGAGGGCCGCGTGGGGGTTCGACTGCGTTGTCATGGCCCTGATTGTTTCACAGTGGGAGGAAGTCGAACAGGGTGCATGACTTCGCGGGGGGCACGCGCCGACGGCGGGCGCCGCGGGCCGGCTCACCCAACGTCCTCACCCCCGAAAGCGCATGACTTCGCGGGTGGAGCTTCCTAGAGCAAGTCCTTCCGCTCCATCCACTTCATCGCGAGCCAGCCGAAGGGGATGCGCCCGTAGAAGGTGACGAGCCGGTAGAGGACCGCGGTCGGCAGGCCGATGGAGAGCGGGACGCCCGCGACCTGGAGGCCCGCGGTGAGGGCGGCCTCGACGGGGCCGATGCCGCCGGGCGAGGGGATCACCGAGCCGAGGGAGTTCGACGCGAGATAGGTGAGGGCGAGGGGGAGGAAGTCGAGGCGCCCTCCCATCGCGACGAGTCCGGCCCAGAACGCCCCGACGAACCCGATGTTCATGAGGACGTTGCCGCCGAAGATCGCGGCCATGCGCCTCGGCTGGCCGGCGATCCACAGGAGTCGGGGGTAGACCTGCATCCACGTCGGCTCGATCTTCGACCACGCCCACTTGCGGAAGCGCGGGACCGAGAGCGCGATGCCGATGCCCGCGATGACGAGGGCGGCGACGCCGAGGATCGTGCCGTAGGGGAGCTGGACGGACAGGGAGTTGCCCGAGAGCACCATGACGAGCAGCAGGAAGGACAGCATGATGACGAGCTGGAGGAGCTGCTGAAGCGTGACGGTCGTCGCGGCGACGACGGTGCTCACCTTCTTCTTCCTCAGCAGGCGGAGGTTGACGACGGCGGGGCCGACGCCGGCGGGCGCGACGATCGTCGCGAGGGAGGCGGCGACCTGGGCGAGGACGGCGTCCCAGAAGCGGATGCGGACGGGGCTGAGCGCGAGGAGCGGGATCGCGCCGCCGACCCAGGTGAGGCACCCGAGGCCGACGGCGGCCGCCATCCACCAGGGGTTGGCGCTCGTGACGGCGGCGGTGATCTCCTCGAAGTTCAGCGAGCCGAGAACGACGACGAGGGCGACGAAGAGCACTGCGACCATCGCGATCGTGCGGGGTTGGAAGCGCTGGAGGTCGGTGAGCTCGACGTCCTCGCCCTCCTCGACGCCGAGGACGCGGGTGCGCAGATTCTCGACGAGGTCGGTGCGGCGGGTCGCCCGGGAAAGGGAGCCGGGGAGCACCGCCCCCTGGAGGACCGCGGCGCACGAGCGGAGCGAGCGCTCGTCGACGATCCTCCGGGCGGAGGCGAGGGCGCGCTCGGGTCCGGCGCACAGCGCCTGGTGGACGAGCATCTGCGCGATGTCGATGCGGCGGTTGAGCTCGGTGGTGGCGACCTCGCCCCGCTCCCAGTCGACGATCCACACGGCCCCGCCCTCGTCGACGACGACGGAGTCGAAGGAGAGGTCGCGGTGGCTGATCCCGTGGGCGTGGGCGGCGAGGAGCTGGCCCCAGGCGTCGTCGAGCATGTCGTCGGCGAGCGCCTCCTCGGGCAGGTCGTGGAGGGGCGTGGTCGGCGGGAGGGCCTCGGAGACGGCGATGAGGGAGTCGCCGGCCTGGGCGATGCCGACGACCTCCGGCGTGCGGACGCCCGCTGCGCGGGCGGACAGGGAGGCGAGGGTCGCGCGCTCGGCGGCGGCCTTGAGGGAGAGGGAGATCCACCGACTGATGCCGCGCAGGCGGACGTTGTTCCACACGTCGACGAGGGTGCCGACGATCTCCCGCCCGGGGTCGAGGACGACGACCTCGAGGAGGCGTCCGTCCTCGGCGGCGGCCTGGTAGTGGCGGTTCCCGTCGGGGTCGGCGCGCCGCGTCACCGTGTAGTCGACCGGTTCGAGGTCGCGGTCGACGGGCCGGATGCGGCCCTTGGCATCCTCCGCGATCGACCAGGAGGAGAGCGGGTCCGAGGAGGTGTCGAGGTCGGTGCGGACGATCCGCGTGGGGACGACGCCGATGTCGAGGAGCGCCTCGACGATGTCGGAGCCGGACGCCCGCCGGTCCTCGAAGCCGAAGATCCACCGGGCGCCCGAGCCGACGAGCCGCCCGATGAACACGGAGATGAACGCGCCCGGCAGGGTCATCGAGGAGCGCATGACCCCGAGGAACACGATCGTCCACAGGCCGATCCACGACCAGCGGACGGTCTTCATGTTCTGCGCCTCGCCGGCGGCGGTGAAGAGCGCGCACAGGGTGATGACGACGATGTTGAGGCCGATCGCGGTCGACGTCGTGTTCCCCTGGAGGGCGACGGCCTTCGCGACGCGCAGCGGCGCGGTGACGTCCTCGGGGAGGAGGGACGCCGCCCACAGCGCCCCCCAGCCGACGAGCGCGGCGACGATCGCGGTGCCGACCGCCTGGAGGATCGCGGTGAGGCGGCGTCGCAGCGCGAGGGCGACGACGATCGCGATCGGGGCGACGAGGACGACGGTCCCCTCGACGAGCGTGATCGGCAGGAGGAGGACCTCGCGGATGAAGCGGAAGCGGAGCACGTCCTCGGTGACGCCCTGGGTGGTGGCGTTCGCGAACACGCCGATCGCCCAGGTCGCACCGATCGCGAGGAGCGAGGCGACGAGGTCGATGAGGTCCTCCTCCTGCCGATCACGCTCGTCGAGGGGACCGTCGTCCTCGTCGCCCCGATCGCGATCGTCGTCGCAGCGCGATCCTCCAGGCGGTCGGCACCGCGATCGGCGCCGCGCTCGTCGGCTGGGGGGCGCTGTGGGCGGCGTCCCTCCTCCCCGCGGNTGCCTAACCGGCACACCCTCAATCAGCAGATCCAACACCTGGCGGCGAACCGCCTCAGAACAACGAAAACCCACAGCAACCACCCCACACACTCAAGGCGTTGCACTCACCACCTGAAACCGCCATGCTTTCGGCGCTCGAAGGTGATGCTCTCGGCGGTGGGGGAGTACGAGTAGGGGCCTCGCCTCGGCCTCGTTCCTAGTCGACCGGCGGCACGGCGATGTCGAGCGCGCCGCGGTCGACGCGGGCGTGAACGATCCTCGCGGTCCCGATCGCGTCGCCGTCCACCTGGACGACCTGCGGGGTCTGCGCCGACACCGAGGCGCCCTCGGCCTGGCGGAAGCGGATCGTGCCCGTCGAGGCGGGGAGGTTGAAGGTCCGCACGCCGACCCCCTGCGCGAGGATCTTCCACGAGAGGTCCGCCCAACCGAGAAGTCCCGCTCCCGTGTCGACGGCGATGACGTCGAGGAGCCCGTCGTCGAGGCGCGCGCCCGGTGCGAGCGTGATGTACGGGAGCTCCCCGCAATTCGCGAACATGATCGTCCGCGAGGGCACCCACGTCACCTCCGTCTCCGGCTCATGGGGGAGCGAGAGGCCCTCGAGCGTCGCGGACTCGGAGACGACCCGCGACTCTTCATCGGAGCGCGGAGCATCGCCGACCGGATCGTCCGCGGGCTTCGGGTTGCGCAGAAGCAGCCGCAGGCGCGTCCCCTCCTTCGCGATCGCCCCGAGCGCGGCGACGACGTAGGCGACCCACCCGATCCGCTTCTTGAGGTCCGAGTCCGTCTGCGCCATCGTCTCCCCGTCGAAGCCGAGGCCGGCGATGACGACGAAGGCGTACTCGTCGGTCGCGGGGATCGAGGCCGGAACCGGCGGCTCCGCGCCGTGAGCGACGCGCGCGGCGGTGCGGGCCTGGCGGACGAGCATCCCCTCGGCGGGGAGCCCCGAGGCCTCGTCGACGGCGTCGACGCGCAGCCACCCGCAGTCGACGAGACGGTGATCCGGTCCGAGGGCGACGCGCACGGCGGCCGGCACGTCGTCGATCGGGAGGGCGAGGTTGCGCGCGAGGAGGTTGCCCGTGCCCACGGGGATGACGCCCATGCGCACGCCGGATCCGGCGAGGCCCGCGGCGACGGCCCGCACGGTCCCGTCGCCGCCCGCGGCGATCACGATCGAGGCGCCCTTCGCGAGGGCCTCGATCGCCTGCCCGGTTCCCGGGTCCTCGACGGTGGTGAGCAGCCAGTGGACGTGGGAGACGCCGAGCCGGGCGGCGGCGCGATCGACCTCGGTGCGGAAGGCGGAGGGGTCGGAGAGCTTCGAGGGATTGAGGATCACCCACGGGCGCGGCCTCCCGCGCTCGGGGTCGTCGGCGTGGGCGGGATCGAGCATCGCGTCGCGCCTCAGCGCGAGGCGGGCGTCGCGGGCGAGGAGGTACCGGGAGAACCAGCGGACTCCGATCGCGACGAGGACGACGACCGCGAGCCACACCCACATCCAGAACGTCATGCGCTCCAGCCTATCGGCGGGCGCGCCCGGTCGCCGGGTGCCTGGGAGGATGCCGGCGCCGGGTTCATCGCTCCTACGGACGTCACGTTCGCGCCAGCTGAGACACCCGCTGCGGCGAGATCCCCATGAGGGTCGCGATGTCGCGCATCGGCAGTCCGTCACGTCGCATCGTGCTGACGGCCTCCCGCGATGCGCGGGCCACGGCTTCCTCGGCCTCGGCGGCGGCACGGGCGCGCGCCTTGTACTCGTCCACGAGGCCGACGTACTTCGCGTCCGCGACCGTGATGTCGACGGTGAAGTCCGATACGGGCCGTCCCGCCATGAGGGACGCGGCGTCGAGGATCATCGGTTCGAGTTGATCGATCCGCTTCGCCTGGGTGCCGCATTGGTGGCCATCGACGTCGAAGAACGCGATCCACCATCGCTGGCCGCGCTCGACCTTGGCGTTGATCCGCGTCGTCATGATTCCTCCTGCAGCGTCGACCGGCAGTTCCTGATGATGCTCCGCGCGAGCGACTCGTCCACTTCGCGATGTCGCGGGATCGTCGTCATCCACGGCCCGATACGGGCCTTCGTGTGGCTGCCCCCTTCGGCGAGGACGAGGTCGAGGCGGACTTCCCCCGCGATCCGCTTCAATATTCGGATGAGTTCGCGTCGCCTCACGAAAGTCTACCCCCCTAGTGCCTGGAAACAATGCCTATTGCCTTAAGGGAGTGGCAAGGGAAGCGACTCCGCGCCGGCTCGGTCGACGCTAGGGCCGGCGTCGAGGTCCGCCCAGCGCGTCCACCCTCGTCTGTGGACGGGACGCGAGGCGCGGACGAGCTGTGGATGATCCCCTCTCGCACCACCCGCCGACCCCGTCCTCGTGAGCGCCGCGCGCTGACCTAGGATGAGCGCATGATTGATGTCCGCGCACTCCGTGACAATCCCGAGCCCGCCCGCGCCTCACAGCGCGCTCGCGGCGGCGACGTCGAGCTCGTCGACCGCATCATCGAGGCCGACGCCCAGCGCCGCACCTCCCTCCAGGAGTTCGAGGCGCTCCGCGCCTCCCAGAAGGAGGTCTCGAAGTCCGTGGGCAAGGCCTCGAAGGAGGACCGCCCGGCCATCCTCGCCAAGGCGAAGGAGCTCGCCGAGCAGGTGAAGGCCGCCGAGGCGCGCGCGAACGAGGCCGACGCCGAGGCCGACCGCCTCGCCCGCCTTCTTCCCAACCTCGTCCTCGAGGGCGTCCCGACCGGCGGCGAGGAGGACTACGTGGTCCTGCGCCACGAGGGCCCCGCGGTCCGCGACTTCGCGGCCGAGGGCTTCGAGCCCGCCGACCACCTCGCCATCGGCGAGGGCCTCGACGCGATCGACATGAAGCGCGGCGCGAAGGTCTCCGGAACCCGCTTCTACTACCTCAAGGGCATCGGGGCTCGCCTCGAGCTCGCCCTCATGACGATGGCGCTCGACCAGGCCGTCGCCGCGGGCTTCACCCCGATGATGACCCCGACGCTCGTCACCCCGGCCGTCATGGGCGGCACCGGGTTCCTCAACGAGCACTCCGACGAGATCTACTACCTCCCCGCCGACGACCTCTACCTCACGGGCACGTCCGAGGTCGCCCTCGCCGGCTACCACGCCGACGAGATCCTCGACCTCGGGGCCGGCCCGAAGCGCTACCTCGGATGGTCGACCTGCTACCGCCGAGAGGCGGGCTCGGCGGGCAAGGACACCCGCGGCATCATCCGCGTCCACCAGTTCAACAAGGCGGAGATGTTCTCCTACTGCCGCCCCGAGGACGCCGAGGCCGAGCACGCCCGCTTCCTCGCCTGGGAGGAGGAGATGATCCGCAAGGTCGAGCTCCCCTACCGCGTCATCGACACGGCCGCCGGCGACCTCGGCACCTCCGCCGCTCGCAAGTTCGACTGCGAGGCCTGGCTGCCGACCCAGAACCGGTTCATGGAGGTCACCTCGACCTCGAACTGCACGACCTTCCAGGCCCGCCGCCTCGGGATCCGCGAGCGCCGCGAGGACGGGATGTACCCGGTCGCGACCCTCAACGGAACGCTCGCGACGACCCGCTGGATCGTCGCGATCCTCGAGAACCACCAGATGGCCGACGGCTCGGTGCGCGTGCCCGAGGCGCTGCGCCCCTACCTCGGCGGCCTCGAGGTCCTCGAACCCGTCAAGTGACCGAGCCCGACGCCCCGATCCGCAACCTCGTCTCGCCTCCCCCCTCGGGGGAGGCGCCGATCCCGTTCGAGACTCTCGTCGCCGCGGCGCGCGCCGCCCTGCCCGCGGACATGCCGACCGATCCGAGCCGGATCCTCGTCGGGATCGACCTCGACGGGACGGTCCTCCTGCCGACCGGGGCGTCGGTGCGCGTCCGAGAGGCGATCCGCGACGCCGCCGACGCGGGACTCCACGCGGTCATCGCGACCGGGCGCTCGCTCGAGGCGACCGCCCCCGTCCTCGATCAGCTCGGCGACCCGAACGGGTGGGCGGTCTGCTCGAACGGGGCGATCCGCGTCCACTTCGCCGGCGGATCGAACGGGGAGGCCGCGTCCTCGGAGATCATCACCTTCGACCCGACCGAGCTCATCGACCTCGTCGTCGCCGAGATCCCCGGCGTGCTCGTCGGACTCGAGGTGCCCGGCTGCTTCCTCCTCTCCGGGGACTTCCCCGCGGGCGAGCTCATCGAGGAGCACCGGGTCGCGCCGCTCGAGGACCTGCGCGGCGTCGACACGATCAAGCTCGTCATCCGCGCGCCCGAGATGGACCGCGACGACTTCGACGCCGAGCTCGTGCGGATCGGCGTGCCCGCGGGATGGGAGTGCTCGGTCGGGTGGACGAGCTGGGCGGACGTCCTCCCACTCGGCGTCACGAAGGCGATGGGGCTCGAGTCCCTCGCCGAGGAGCTCGGCGTCCCGCGCGCGGGCACGGTCGCGATCGGCGACGGGACGAACGATCTGCCGATGATCCGCTGGGCGAACTTCGGGGTCGTCATGGGCGGCGCCTCCGCCGACATCAAGGCCGAGGGCGACCACGTCACCGGAGCGGTGGAGAACGACGGGGCGGCGGCCGTCATCCGCGCGCTGCTCGATCACTGCGGGGTGCCGCGGCGCTGAAGCCGCGGAGGGCCTCGCGCCCTCGATTCCTCCCGTCGAGAACCCACGCTCGATTGCTGACGGGGTAGCGGGGTGAGCGTTCACAGTGGCAGAATTCCCCCGACGGTCAACGACGACACAAGGAGGGCGCATGTCCGCGTCAGGCAAGGAACTCATCGAGAGCGGGCGCACGGCGCTCGGCATCGAGTTCGGATCCACCCGCATCAAGGCGGTCCTCATCGGACCCGACCACGAGGTCCTCGCCTCCGGCGGCCACTCCTGGGAGAACCAGCTCGTCGACGGCCTGTGGTCGTACTCGCTCGCCTCCGTCCGGGAGGGCCTCCAGGACGCCTACGCCTCCCTCGTCGCGAAGGTGAAGGAGCAGTACGGCGTCGTTCCGACGACCTACGGCGCGCTCGGCGTCTCCGCGATGATGCACGGCCACCTCGCCTTCGACGCGAACGGCGAGCAGCTCACCCCCTTCCGCACCTGGCGCAACACCAACACCGGCCGCGCCGCCGAGGAGCTCATCGGCGCCTTCGACTTCAACATCCCGCTCCGCTGGTCGATCGCCCACCTCCACCAGGCCGTCATCGACGAGGAGACCCACGTCCCCTCGATCGCCTCGATCAACACCCTCGCCGGCTGGGTTCACGAGCAGCTCACCGGCCGCCGCGTCCTCGGCGTCGGCGACGCCTCGGGCATGTTCCCCATCGATTCGACGACCGGCACCTACGACGCCGCGAAGATCGCCGCCTACGACGCCCTCGTCGCCGAGCGCAGCCTCCCGTGGTCGCTCATCGACCTCCTCCCCGAGGTCCTCCCCGCGGGCGCCGAGGCCGGCGCCCTCACCGAGGCCGGCGCGCTCCTCCTCGACCCGACCGGCACCCTGAAGCCGGGCGTCCCCTTCTGCCCGCCCGAGGGCGACGCCGGAACCGGCATGGTCGCCACGAACTCCGTCGCCCAGCGCACCGGCAACATCTCCTGCGGCACCTCCGTGTTCCTCATGGTCGTCCTCGAGAAGGCGCTCGAGCGCCTCCACACCGAGGTCGACATGGTGACGACCCCCGACGGCTCGCCCGTCGCGATGGTCCACTCGAACAACGGCGCCTCCGAGATCGACGCGTGGGTCGCGATGTTCGTCGAGTTCGCGAAGCTCGCGGGCCACGAGATCTCCGTGCCCGAGGTCTACGACCTCCTCTACTACCACGCGCTCGAGGGCGACGCCGACGGCGGCGGCCTCCTCGCCTACAACACCCTGTCCGGCGAGCCGATCATCGGCCTCGACGGCGGGCGCCCGCTCTTCACGCACACGCCCGACGCGGTCTTCACGCTCGCGAACGCCGTGCGCGTCCAACTCATGAGCATCTTCGCTGCCGTCCGCATCGGCCTCGACATCCTCGGCGCCGAGGGCGTCGCCCTCGACAAGCTCTTCGCCCACGGCGGCCTCTTCAAGACGCCGGGCGTCGCGCAGAAGATCCTCGCCGATGCGCTCGGCATCTCCGTCTCCGTCGGCGCCACCGCCGGCGAGGGCGGCGCCTGGGGCATCGCGGTCCTCGCGCAGTACGCGGTCGCGAAGGACGAGGGCGAAACGCTCCCCGCCTACCTCGACGGGAAGGTCTTCGCCGGCGCCGAGGCGAGCGTCATCGACTCCGACCCGGCCGACCACGAGGCCTACGACCGCTTCCTCGAGCGCTACCGCACGGCGCTCCCGGCGGTCCAGGCGGCGGCCGACAACTCCTGATCGAGCCCTTAGCGGCGCCGGACCCTTCGGGGTCCGGCGCCGCTTCTCATGTATTCGGTGCTCCATCGATTCTCGACCCGCCAGTGGGGGTGTCGGCACTGTCCGACTGGCGGCGTCGGTGTCGGGCTCTGGCTGCGGGGATGCGGAGGGCGAGTCCACAGCTCGTGTAGTGGGGTGGGCTGTGTTACACGCGGGTCATAGTATCGGTGAGTCGCTGGAAGGAGTGGGGATGGGTGTGGGGGTCGTGCGTGTGTGGACTGAGCTTCTTCGGGAGTGCAGTGGTGTGGTGGGTGAGGCGTACATGAGCATGGCGCGCGTGTGGTTTGACGATCTGCCTGACTTGGGCTCGTCGACGACGCCTGCTCAAACGGTTGTTGATTCGGCGTCGTCCGGGGTGCGGGAGACGGCGCGGTCGCTTGAGCAGTTGTCGACGTCGATGGCCGAGGCGGCGAATTCTTTTGAAGAGCTTGAGGAGCAGATTCGTTCAGGTTTCGTGTCGGAGATGGCGGCGTTCGATGCGTAGGGGCGTGCGGTGAACGGGGGCGTGGATTGCCGCGTGCGAGTGGCCTCGGGGGTGCCGGTGGCCGCTGCCGTGTCCTTGGGGTCGGAGTTGGGCAAGCTCGTGGATGCGCGGGAGTGTTTGAGCGTGGTGCGTTCGTCGTTCGCGGAGGTGGGATGCGGGCGGACGATGACGGCGATTCGCGAGTCGGTGGACGTGCAGCTGTCGGCGGTCGAGTCGGAGTGTGCGCGGTTGGCGGTGTTGATCGTGGGTTTGGAGGTGTTGGGTGAGGATCTGGGTGTGGTCGAGTCGGGGCTGTATGCGGTGTTGATGGATGCTGATCAGCGGGGGTTGTCTGTTGTCGATGGGTGCGTGCGTCCTCCGCTCGGGTCGGATCCGGAGTATGCGGTGAAGCGGTTGGCGTTTACGCGGTTGATGAGGGTGGTGGCCGGTCTTCGTGATGTTGAGGCGGCGGCGCATGCGCAATTCGTTGAGGCGTGCAAGGATGCGCACGTGTTGCCGACAGAGGCTGTGAAGGCGGCGGAGGAGTGGCAGAAGGGTGTCGTCGCGGCGAGGAGTGCGGGGGTGTCGGCGGCGTGGGCGACGGCGGAGCTTCCCGGGGTGGGATTCGTGTCTCCGGATTCGGCAGCGCGTAAGGCGAAGCTTGAGGCGATGATTCTTCGGGGGAGTCGCCGCAAAAGCTGATGGATTTCGTGGACGGCGTTCATGCGGCGCGCGTCGCTGGCGAGTCGACGACGGTGGGCCGGTGGTCGGCGCGGCTGCGGGATGCGGTTGCGAAGACGCATTATTCGAACTGGGTCGCCGTTGCGGGTGAGACCTCTCTGGCAGGGCGGGCGTTGCAGGCGGGTCGGGGGCTTCTCAAGGGCGCAGGCGTCGTCGGGGGGATTCTCACGGGGTGGTCTGTGGTGGACAACGGGTATGAGCAGGTGCGTGATGATTCGATCGACCCGTCCTTGACCGGTGGGGAGCGGGTGGCCCGGGCCGCTACTCATGGGCTCCTCGAAGGCGGCCTCGAGTCGGTCGGCGAGACGGTTGGTTCTCTGGGCGGGGCGATCCTGAGTGTTCGGGGCGGCCCGGCCGCCATCGGCGCGGGGTTCGTCGAGGGCGGGGAACAGGGTGGTGAGGTGTTGAGGAGACTCGGCGGAGCGGGGGCCGATGCTGCTGACTCGTTCATCATTCATCCGCTCCTCGGTAAGGGGGACGCGGGCTCGTGACGAGTACAGAACTCCTTCAAGCGATCGCCTTCAATGCGGGCATGTGGTTCTTGTGGGCGGTGGCGATGTTCACCGACACTGAGATCGGGCGCGCCGCTAACGCGATTGGCGGTGCTTTCGGTCGGGGAGTGATTTCCGGGCTCTTCCCCCTTGGAGCCCTCGGCGTCACCTGCGTGATCATTTGCATGCTCATCGAGCCGACGGGCTATTTTGCGACGATTCCCGGTGTGGTGTTCTTCGGGTTGATGAGCTTGACGGCCGTGGTGGCGACATTTGCCGGGTTGGTCGTCTGGATTTTCGATGTGCAGTTGCCGGCGTGGGCGTATCCGGAGTATTACGCGGCCAGGCGCGCGCAGGGTCGTGCCCGGGTCCAGGCGGATGTGGAAGGAGTCGACATGATTCACGTCGACTCCCATCCCAGTCCAGAGGGTGTGGGAGTGAGGGTCACGCCCGAGCTGGTGAGCCCGAACGTGCTGCGTGTTCACCGTCCCTGGTTGTGGTGCAACTCGGCTCTGCGGTCCGTGGTCATCACGGTGAACAACGTCCCGGTCGGGCGGATCTGGAATGGCCAGACTCGTCTTTTCCCCCTGCCCAAAGGCCTTGTCGCTGTGTTCGCGTCGTTGGACTGGACCAGATCGAACATCGTGTACGCGGTCCTGCCGGCCGGTCGCACGGTCAATCTGACCTTGACTTTCGCCAGCCCGGATCGGATGATCGCGAGCCCCACCACGTACATGCGCCTGGATCCCACCGACCCCGCCGACGTGCTCCCGCCCCGCCCCGATTGCGAATAACCCCGCGCCGGCCGTCCGGGAACGGCAGGGCGCCGCTCACCCGAGAGCCACTCGCCGACAGGCCCAGACCCGCAGGCGCGCGAAACACCCCGGAGTGAACATCTCCTATCGCAGCTCCGCCTCGATCGCGTCGGCGAGGATCCGCGCATGAGTCCGCTGGACGTCGCGGGCGGCGAAGAGCAGGGTGAGCGTTCCCTCTCGGGCGAAGTCGGCGAGGCGCGCGACCTCGGGATTCCCGTCGAGTTCGGCCGCGTACTCGGCGCGGAAGGCCGCGTCGTCGATCCCGGCGGAGTGCCACGCCGTGCGCAGCCGGGGGCTCGGCGCCACCTCCTTCGCCCATTCGTCGAGGACGAGGGCGTCCTTCTTCACGCCCCTCGGCCACAGACGATCGACGAGGACGCGGCGCCCGTCCTCCGGGGAGGGGTCCTCGTAGACGCGCTTGAGTCGAATGCCCATGCCCCGGACTCTACGCGCCCGCCCGCCGACCGACCCGTTCGCCGGGTCCCGGAGCGCCGGGGTCGGCCTCGTCGCCCGGAATCCGATGGCGCGCCGGGCCGCTACGATGGCGCCCATGGGTAAAGCAAGCCGCCGCAAGAAGGTCGCGAATCCCGCCGCGATCCCGGCCTTCCGCGCACCGATTCCGTTCGTCGCCCGCCCCTTCGAGGGGCTGGCCCGCGAGGTCGAGCTCGTCGCCATGCGCGAGATCCTCCCCGCCGCCGTCATGACCGCTCGCACCGACGCCGCGCACGGTGCCGTCGAGTTCGACCTCGTCACGCTCCTGCCCGACGGGCACCCGGCGATGGTCCGCGCCGACGGCCGGATCCTCGTCGCCGCGCAGACGCGCTTCAACTCCGCGGACCTCTCGCACGACGCGGGCGCCGCGGTGCTCGCCGCCATCGCGAAGAAGGAGGCCGGCGAGGACGGCATCGTCGACATCGACGTGCGCGAGCCCTCCGAGCGCCTCCAGGACGTCCTCGACCCCGAGGGCTTCGGCGAGCTCGAGATCGTCGAGGACTTCCGCTTCTGGCTCGACCCGCGCGAGGAGTTCGACGAGCACACGCTCCACGCCCTCGAGGAGAACCGCGAGGAGATCATCCCGACCGTCGCCGTCCCGGGCGTGGAGGGGATGTTCTGGTGCGAGATGAACCGGAACTTCGTCCGCTACGTCCTCGGCGTCGAGGAATCGGCCCTGTTCAACGGCCTCGCCCGCCTCGCCGTCGCCGGGAAGGCTCGCCTCACGGAGGGCTCCCGCTTCGTCGGCGCCTTCCGCGCGTGCGGCATCGCGATCCCCGTCTTCGAGCTCGCCGAGGGCGAGACCGCGGACGACGTCGCGAAGGACGCGGCCGCCTTCGCGGCCGCGCTCGAGTCGGCGCTGGAGTCGACCGAGCCCTTGTCTGCCGAGGAGCGCCGCGCCCGCCAGGGCATGGTCTCGCGACAGGTGACGATTCGCTGAACGCCGCCGGCTCCGGCTCGTCCTCACGGGCCGGAGCCGGGTCGCTCGGTAAACTTGAAGGGTGAATCTTCCGGGCAGCGCCGACCGATCCGCCCCGCAGCGCGTGGCGGCCATCATCCCCGCCCACAACGTCGGGCACGACGTCGCCTCGACCGTGCGGGCGTGCCGGGCGATCCCGGGGGTCGACCTGTTGATCGTCGTCGACGACGGGTCCGACGACAACACCGGCGCCTCGGCCCGCGCCGCAGGCGCCGTCGTCGTCCGCCACTCCGTCGAGCGCGGCCGCGCTTCGGCGATCGAGACGGGCGTCAAGGTCGCGGCGATGCGCGATCGGGCCGACTGGCCGCCGCGCCTCCTCCTCATCCTCAACGCCGACCTCGGCGAGTCCGCGGTCGAGGCGACCGCCCTCGTCGAAGCGGTGATGACCGGCGAGGCCGACGTCGCCTGCGCCGTCCCGGCCGTGTCCGACGCGCGCATCGCGCATTCGCGGGCGAAGGCCCTCGCCCGTCACGTCATCCGGAGGGCGACCGGCTGGGAGCCGACCTCGCCGCTCGCGCCCGTTCGCTGCGCGACCCGCGAGGCCGTCCAGGCGGCGATGCCCTTCATGAACGGCTACGGGCTCGAGGTCGCCTCGACGATCGACATCCTCGTCGCGGGCCTCTCGATCGTCGAGATCCCCTGCCACTTCGAGCGCACCGGCGCCGATCGGACGCTCGGCGACTTCAACCGCTCGGCGCGCTTCACGGAGGCGGCGATCGCCTCGGCGCGCAAGACCTTCCACCGCGTCCGCATTCCCGCCGAGAAGCGCATCCACGCGACCGGCCACCAGGGCATCGGGATCCCCTACCCGCGGCCCGCCCGCGAGAGGATCGCCGAGGCCGCCGCCCTCGCGGACGAGGGCGGGGCGGAGAACCCGGACGGATCGTCGCCCTCCGCCGACTGATCGGGCCGCCCGGCCCTTCTTGGAGGGCCCGTCTCATGCGGCTTCCCGCCCGCGCGGGCGATCTGGGCCACAGGTAGGCTGACCGCGACCCCCGGACCTGTCGAAGGAGACGCGCATGAGCGACGCCAGCGGCCTCACCACCGATGTCATCTACACGTGGACGGACGAGGCGCCGATGCTGGCGACCCACTCCCTCCTCCCGATCGTCGAGGCCTTCGCGAAGCCCGCCGGGGTCTCGATCGGCACCGCCGACATCTCGCTCGCGGGGCGCATCCTCGCGGCCTTCGGATTCGCCGAGGACGATCTCGCCCGGCTCGGCGCGCTCACCGCCTCGCCCTCGGCGACGATCATCAAACTGCCGAACATCTCCGCGTCCCTGCCGCAGCTCAAGGCGGCCATCGCCGAGCTTCGGGCGGCGGGCTTCGACGTCCCCGAGTACCCGGACGCGCCCTCGACCGACGCCGAGCGAGAGGCCCGCGCGAAGTACGACGCCGTCAAGGGGAGCGCCGTCAACCCGGTCCTGCGCGAGGGCAATTCGGATCGGCGCGCGCCGCTCGCCGTCAAGGCCTACGCCCGCTCCCACCCGCATTCGATGGGCGCGTGGTCGCCCGACTCGAGGACGCGCGTCGCGACGATGGGCGCCGGCGACTTCCGGCACAACGAGCGCTCGGTCCTCGTCCCCGAGGCGGGCGTCCTGCGGATCCGACTCGTCCCGGCCGACGGGTCCGAGCCCGTCGTCCTGCGCGAGTCCCTGCCGGTGACCGCCGGAGAGGTCGTCGACGCGACCGCGATGTCCGCCGCAGCGCTCGACGCGTTCCTCGCCGAGCAGGTGCGCGCGGCGAAGGAGGACGACGTCCTCCTGTCCGTCCACCTCAAGGCGACGATGATGAAGGTCTCCGACCCGATCATCTTCGGCCACGCCGTCCGCGCCGCCCTGCCTTCGACCTTCGCGACCTACGGCGACGTCCTCGCGGCCGCGGGCCTGCGCGCCGACGACGGCCTCGGCGCGATCCTCACAGGACTGGAGGACCTGCCCTTGGGCGCCGAGGTCCGCGCCGCCATCGACGCGGACCTCGCCGAGGGGCCCGCGATCTCCATGGTCGACTCGGACCGCGGGATCACGAACCTCCACGTGCCGAGCGACGTCATCATCGACGCCTCGATGCCCGCGATGATCCGCAATGGCGGCAAGCTGTGGGACGCGACGGGCGCGAAACGCGACACCCTCGCCGTCATCCCCGACTCGTCCTACGCCGGCGTCTACGAGGCGGTCATCGAGGACTGCAAGGCGAACGGCGCCCTCGATCCGACGACGATGGGCACGGTCCCCAACGTCGGCCTCATGGCCCGCAAGGCCGAGGAGTACGGCAGCCACGACAAGACCTTCCTCATCGACCGCGCTGGAACCGTCGAGGTCGAGGTCGTCTCCGGCGCGGGCGCCGAGCCGGGGACGGTGCTCCTCTCCCACGAGGTCGCCCCCGGCGACATCTGGCGCGCCTGCCAGACGCAGGACGCGCCCGTGCGCGACTGGGTGCACCTCGCCGTCGTCCGCGCCCGCGCGACCGGCGCCCCCGCCGTCTTCTGGCTCGACCCGGAGCGCTCCCACGACACGGTGCTCAAGGGCCTCGTCGAGACGTACCTCGGCGATGAGGACGCCGAGGGCCTCGACATCCGGATCCTCGACCCGGTCGCCGCGACGAGGCTGTCGCTCGAGCGCGCCCGCCGCGGCGAGGACACGATCTCCGTCACCGGCAATGTCCTGCGCGACTACAACACCGATCTCTTCCCGATCCTCGAGGTCGGGACGAGCGCGAAGATGCTCTCCGTCGTCCCGCTGATGAACGGCGGCGGCCTCTACGAGACGGGCGCCGGCGGCTCCGCGCCCAAGCACGTCCGCCAGCTCCTCGAGGAGAACTACCTGCGCTGGGACTCCCTCGGAGAGTTCCTCGCGCTCGCCGAGGCCCTCCGCCACGTCGCCGAGTCGAGCGGGAACCAGAAGGCGACCGTGCTCGCCGACGCGCTCGACGCCGCGACGACGACGCTCCTCGAGGAGGACCGCTCTCCGGCTCGCCGCCTCGGCGGCATCGACAACCGCGGCTCGCACGCGTGGCTCGCCCTCTACTGGGCGAAGGAGCTCGCCGCGCAGAGCGCCGACCCGGAGCTCGCGGCGGCGTTCGCGCCGGTCGCTGAGAAACTCGAGGCCGCGAACGAGGCGATCCAGGCCGAGCTCGTCGCCGTCCAGGGGCGCTCCGTCGAGATCGGCGGCTACTACCGCCCGGACGACGAGGCGACCGATGCCGTCATGCGCCCGAGCGCGACCTTCAACGCGATCATCGACGCGCTCTGACGCGCCGATGAGCAACGGCCCCCGGGCGCCTCAGGCGCCCGGGGGCCGTGCATTCAGCGAGCGGTCCGGCCGGGAATCTCGGCCCGCCCATCCTCGCGTCAGCCCGCCGTGCGGAGCCGGAGCGAGTTGAGGACGACGAACACCGAGGAGAACGCCATCGCCGCCGACGCGAGCATCGGGTTGAGGAGTCCCGCGATCGCGAGCGGGATCATCGCGACGTTGTAGGCGAACGCCCAGAAGAGGTTCCCCTTGATGATCGCGAGGGTGCGGCGCGAGACCCGGATCGCCGTCGCGGCGCTCGTGAGCTCGGAGTTGACGAGGGTGATGTCGGCGACCTCGATCGCGACGTCCGTGCCCGAGCCCATCGCGATGCCGAGGCCCTTCGCGCCCGCCTGGGCGAGCGCCGCGGCGTCGTTGACGCCGTCCCCGACCATCGCGACGACCTTCCCCTCGTCCTGGAGGGAGGCGACGACGTCGCGCTTCTCATCGGGCATCACCTGGGCGATGACGCGGGAGATCCCGACCTCGTCGGCGACGTAGCGCGCGGCAGCCTCGTTGTCGCCGGTGAGGAGCACCGGCTCGATCCCGAGGTCGCGCAGCGCGCGGATCGCCTCGGGGGAGGAGGGCTTCACGGCGTCGCGGACGACGAGGACGGCGAGAACGTCCCCGCCCTCGAGCCGGGAGGGGAGGACTCGGCGGACCGAGGCGGCCTCCGGTTCCCCGTCGGTGGAGGCGGCGGCCCCGGCCTCGTCGATCGCGGACGCGGCCTCCGTGCGGGTGAGGACGGTGCCCTCGTAGCCGGCGGCGTCGACGACGGCCTCGAGCTCGGCGTCGGTGTGCGGGGAGGTGAGGGTGATCGTCGCCGATTCGGTCGCGAGGTTGACGGCGGCGGAGACGCCCTCGAGCTTGCCGAGCTTGCGCTCGACGCGGCGGACGCAGGACGCGCACGTCATGCCCTGGACGTTCATCGTGATCGTCGCGAGGGGGAGCGGGTCGTCCGGGCCCGGCAGGTCGATCGCGGGGGCGGCGTCGGTCGACGGGGCGTCGGCGGCGGGGGCGGCGTCCGACCAGCCACCGACGAAGGCGGCGACGACGGCGGAGGCGCCGGTCGACTCCGCGGTCCCGAGCGCTTCGCGCGCATCGGCGGAGAGCTCGACGCCCATGGATTCCAGCCAGGAGGCGCGGCCGACGAGGGCGAGGCCGCGCTCCCCGGACGGGGGGGAGACGAGGCCGGAAACGCCGAGGCCCGCGTGGTTCGTGAAGGCCGAGACCTCGGCGGGGGCGATCCCGCGGGTCTGGGCGCCCGCGACGATCGCGCGGGCGACGGGGTGCTCGGAGCCGGATTCGACTCCGGCCGCGAGGGCGAGGGTCGCGTCCTCGTCGATGAGATCCCCTCGCCGCGGCAAGGTGATGCTTTCGGCGCCCGAAGGTGATGCTTTCGCGGAATCAGAGGGGGCGGAGGAGGCGGGGAGGACCGCCTCGAGGGTCATGCGCCCGGTCGTCACCGTGCCCGTCTTGTCGAGGACCATCGTGTCGATCGTGCGGGTCTGCTCGAGGATCTCGGCGGACTTGATGACGACGCCGAGCTGTGAGGCGCGGCCCGAGCCGACGAGGAGCGCCGTCGGGGTCGCGAGGCCGAGCGCGCAGGGGCAGGCGACGACGAGGACGGCGACCGCGGCCGTGAAAGCCGCCTGGAGCGAGGCGCCCGCGATCAGCCACCCGACGAGCGTGAGCAGCGAGATCCCGATGACGAGGGGGACGAAGATGCCGGAGATCCGGTCGGCGAGGCGCTGGACCGGGGCCTTGCCCGCCTGGGCCTCGGTGACCATCCGGCCGATCCTCGCGAGCGCGGTGTCGGCGCCGACGCGGGTCGCGCGGACGACGAGGGAGCCCCACGTGTTGACGGTCGCGCCGGTCACCGGGTCGCCGACGCTCACGTCGACGGGGACGGACTCGCCCGTGAGGAGGGAGGTGTCGAGCGCGGAGTCGCCCTCTTCGACCTCGCCGTCGGTCGCGACCTTCTCGCCCGGGCGGACGAGGAACAGATCGCCCACCTCGAGCGCGGAGACGGGGACGAGGACCTCGCGGCGCTTCCCGGCCTCGTCGGTCTCGAGCCGGGTCGCCTCCTTCGCGCCGAGCTCGAGGAGCGAGCGCAGCGCGTCGCCGGCGCGGTAGCGGGCGCGCGCCTCCATCCACCGGCCCGTGAGGAGGAAGACGACGATCGTGCACGCGCCCTCGAAGTAGATCTCGGCGTGGCCGGACATCGAGGCGCGCGGGATGAGCGTCATCGACATCCGCATCCCGAGTTCGCCGGCGCCCCCGAAGAGGAGGGCCCACCAGCTCCACAGGGCCGAGGCGATGACGCCGAGCGACACGAGCGTGTCCATCGTCGTCGAGCCGTGGCGGCCTGCGGCGAAGGCCGCCTTGTGGAAGGGCCAGGCGCCCCAGGTGGTGACGGGGATCGAGCAGGCGGCGACGACCCACTGCCAGCCGGTGAACTGCCAGGCGGGGACCATCGAGAGGACGAGGGCGACGAGGGCGAAGGGCGCGGAGACGACGAGTCGGCGTTCGAGGCGCTCGGCGTGCGCGCGGGCGCCCTCCCCGACCTGCGGGGTCGTCGGCTCGTCGATGCGAGCTGCGGACATGATGAGGCTTTCTGCTACCGCTTTCCGGGGCCCGCTCGAAACGGTCGGGCGGGCCCGGGCGCGGGGGCTCGGTCGGTCCTGCGGCGCCGCCTGCGCGGGGCGTTCGGCCGGCCAGTGGCGTCCTCGCCGTGGGGTGGGCGACGAGGGCGGGGCCGCGGGCGGGAGCGCGCGGTTCGGGGATTCAGGGGATCAGAAGTCGCGGGTGATGCCGACGAGCTCGAACCCGGCCTCGGAGACCGCGTCGCGGAGGGCGTCGTCGTCCACACCCGTGTCGGTGAGGACGGTGACCTTCGAGGTGGCGCCGGAGTTGAGGATGACGTCGACGTGCTTGACGCCGGGGACCTCCTCCAGCTCCTCGGTCACGGACATCACGCAGTGGCCGCAGGTCATGCCGTTGACGGCGAGCTCGACGGTGCGATCGATTTCGATGGTCATGGGTTCCTCCTGGGAAGCGGTGGGCTGTGGGTCGGTGCGTCGATCGGGCGGTCAGGACTTGATGAGCCTGGCGATCGCCTTCGTCGCCTCTTCGATCTTCTCGCGGCCCGCCTCGTCCGACTGCTTCGCGGCGTTTGCGACGCAGTGGTTCATGTGGTCCTCGAGGAGGCCGATGGCGACGGAGTCGAGGGCGGACTGGACGGCGGACATCTGGGTGAGGATGTCGATGCAGTACTCCCCTTCGGAGACCATGCGCTGCAGTCCGCGGACCTGCCCCTCGATGCGGCGGAGCCTGGCGAGGTAGCGGTCCGTGGAGGTCGAGTACCCGTGGGGCATTCCGTCTCTCCTTCTCGTTCCGACGTCCTTGACCATACCCCTAGGGGGTATGAGTGTCAATGGATGCCGCGTCACTCGCCTCCGCCGCTCCGGCCCGCCGCCCCGACCTCGTCGATCCGCGTCGGCCGTCCGCCGCGCCGCACGGGATGCCCGTCGCGCGCCCGCCCCGCAGCCCTCCCGTTGCCGAACGCGGCGCGAGGATTACGCTGGAAGGTCAGGGCCCGGACGGGCCGAGGCGCCGCGGAAGGGGAGTCGAATGGCGACACGACGCCGACGCCCGCGGATCTACGCCCAGCGCCGCGTCCCCCAGTCCTACCCGCCCGCCTACGTCCGAGCGAAGCTCGTGCCCCTCGTCCCGGCGCTCGCCTCGATCGGCGCGCTCGGGCTCGCCGCCGAACTCCCTTTCCTCCCCGAGTCGTGGCGCGAATCCGCCAAGGCGCGCGCCTCCCGGATGGGCGCCGACGCCTCCGAGCGCTCGCAGAGGATCTTCTTCGACCAGCCCGGCCTCGACACCCTCTTCGTCCGCGGCCTTGCCGGGGCCGCCGGAGCCGTCTCGCGGGCGGGCGCCGCCGTCCTGCGGGCGCGGATCGCCCTCGACCCCGAGGGGCGGACGAAGGCGGGGGAGCGCGCCGCGCGGATGCTTCCACTCATCCCGCCGCGGGCCTACGACGCCCTCATGACGTCGATGCTCACGGTGTCGACGGCCGTCGGCGCGATGCGCGGCGGCGCCGTCCACGCCCACCTCCTGCGCGACTCCGCCGACGAGCCGGCCGCGAAGCCCGCCCGCAAGGGCCGTCCGAAGGCGCAGCTGCGGCGCGTCAAGGCGCCGCGGACCCTCGGCGACCTGTGCGCCGACATCGACGACATGTACTGGTCGATGACCGCCGGCACCACCGTCAAGATCACCCGCGTCGGCGAGGGCGCGGCCAGGCGGTGGCTCGTCTCCCTTCCGGGCACGGCCCACATGGACTTCGAGACCGACGAGAACCCCGCCGACATGGAGTCGAACATCCGCGAGATGATCGGCCTCGAGTCGGCGATGCGCGTCGGCGTCGTCGCCGCGATCCACGACGCGATGGCCCGCGACGGCGTCGCGAAGGAGGACTTCGCGAAGGAGCCCGTCCTCATGTGCGGGCACTCGCAGGGCGGGATCGTCGCCGTCGCCCTCGCCTCGATGCCGCCTGAGAAGGCGGGGGTCGACGTCCAGGCGATCCTCGCCGAAGGGGCGCCGGCCAGGCGGATCCGCATCCGCCCCGACGTCGAGATGGTGTCGGTCGCCCACGACCAGGACGTCATCCCCTCGATGGACGGGACGCCCGCGCGCTCGCCCGACCGTCGGGTCGTCGTCGGCCGCAGCCTCGTGCGCCCGAAGAAGTCGCCCCTCTACTACGCGCACTCCTCGGCGACCTACACGGAGACCGTCCGCCACCTCGAGCGGAAGGTCCGCGTCGCGCCCTGGGGGAGGCTCGCCTCCGCGGTCGCCGCCCTCACGGACTACCTCCCGCAGGCCGACGAGGAAACGCGGGTCCTCTTCTACGAGGTGTGGCAGGAGGTCCTCGAGCCGACCCGTCGCGACACCTTCGACGCCTTCGTCGCCCTCGATCGGGCCGACGACTTCCAGCCGGTCGAGTACGCGTCCGCGTGGTCGCCGGCACCCCTCATCGATCGCCCCGCTCCGCCCGCGAAGCGATTCGCCGGCGTCGGGGTCGGACCCAAGGGGCGCGAGGACGCGCCCGCCGACGGGGCGAGCCCCGCAACCGGAAGGACGACGCCATGACCGAGCCGACCCCTCAGCCCTGGGGCGAAGTCGCCCGCTGGATGCGAGAATCCACGCCCGTCAACAAGGGGACCCTCGACGGGGTCGGGCGGCGCCTCCCGCAGCTCGCCAACCCCGTCCTCATCGGCGCGCTCGGCGTCGGCGCCCTCGGCGCGGGCATCGCGATGCGGGCGATGCGCCCCTCGCGGCGCCGGGGCCGCTCCTCGCGCTTCCGCACGCTCGTCCTCGCGACGGCCGACGATGCGATCCGCTCGCGCGTCGCCGAGCTCGACCCCTCGACCCCGATCGACGTGTCCGCCGACGTCGGCGAGGGATTCGGCAAGCCCGCGCTCGCGAGCTTCGACATCGTCCTCCCGCGCGGCCTCGAGGTCGCCCCCGACGCCCTCGTCGACCTTCTCGACGTCGCGACGCGGGCGGTCTGGGACAACAGGGAGCTCGCACCCCTCGCGATCCGCGGCAGGGTCCTCGCCGAGGACCCGTCCTCCTCCTGCGATTCCGCGATGGACCAGGGCGGGGCGCCAGAGTCCGACTCGATGGAGGAGAGGAGCGCCGGGCGCTCGATGAGCCGCGCCGGTGCGCGGGCGGTCGATGGAGACGCGCCGGACGGGGCCGCAGTCGACCCTGCACAGGACTCCGGAGAGACGAGCGCGATCGTCCTCGCGGACATGACGGCGCTCGGGTTCGTCGACGAGACCGCGCGTCCCTCGGACCTCTTCGCCCGCTACGGGGCGCCGGCGTCCGACCCGAATTGGCACCCCTGAGCCCTTCTTGGCCTTGCCGCCGCCCCCGCCTCTTCTCCGCCCCGCTTCCCCCTCGCCGAGAGCATTACCTTTCTCCGTCGAAAGCATTACCTTCGAGCGTCGAGGGGATGCGGCTCGACGTTGTACCCGCAGAAATGCACACAGTATCTCCGTCAGTCGAGGTGGAGCAGGGCTCGGATCTGCACTTTCCTCAGGGCATCCTTCGGGCGGCCCTCCGCGAGGGCCGAAACTGTGTGCGGATTTGCAGTAGGGGCACCGGAGACGTACGAGGCGCATGACGTCGTGCGGCACGGAGCATGACGTCGGGGGAGTGGAATGGGCGGGTGGCCCGAACGGTGAGCGACCCGATTAGCGGACGGCTTCGAGGACGTAGGGCGTCGAACAGGTGACGGCGACGAGGCCGGAGCGCTCGGTAGATCCCGCGGCCCCGGAACTCCGGATCGGTGACACCGCCCCACAGGCCGGCGCAGTCGGAGCCCTCGACCGGTTCGAGGCGCCCGCACGACACGATCCGTCCGGCGACCCGCGCGACGTGCACCTGCGGCCCGGGCACGCCCCGGGCCCGGGCCCGCTCGATGTCGTCGAGCACCTGGCCCGCCCGATCGAGGTCGGGCTCGCGGCCGAAGAGGCGGTCGGCGGTCGAGAGCGCCACGAGGATCGCCTCGCGCCCCGACACCCTTTCGAGCACGACCCCGTCCGGAATCGGCGCGCCGAGGAGTCCCTCGGCCGGGCCGAGCATCACCGACTCCTCGTCCTCCGCGGAGAAACCCGCCGCGAACAGCGCGTTCTCGAGGCCCGGGATGTCGTCGTGGGCCCTCGTCTTCCACTCGATCGAGGACGCGGCCTCGTCCTCGAAAATCGCGAGGGCGCAGGGGACGAGGGACGGGATCGCGGCCGCCTCCGCGTGGGAGGGATGGCCGTAGGTGACGAAGCCGTGGCCACCGGGGAAGACCGCGCAGTGGAGCGGGCCGAGGCGGCGCACGACGCGCGCGCCCGCGGTCTCGGAGTCGGTGCGGAGCTGCGCGTCGTAGACGGCGAGAAGTGCGGCGGCGTCGATCACGGGAGCACTCGACGGCGCGGTCGGCGGCTCCGGTCCGAACCGGCAGCTCCCGGCGGGAGATCCGAGGCGCCCGGCGGTATCCTCGGGGCGACCGACGGCGCTCGGCGCCGAGGAGATCGACGAGGACGAAGCGGAGGGCCCGTATGGCGGGGATGCTCGAGACCGTAGGCGGAACGATCGACGACGGCGTTCCCGGCGCCGGGCGGAACTCGTCCGCCGCGGCCGGCGCTGAAAGGACCGCCCCCGACGGAGCCGCAGGGGAGCCGAAGCGCGCGTGGTGGCGCAACTCGGTCGCCTACCAGGTCTACGTCCGCTCCTTCAAGGACTCGAACGGCGACGGGCTCGGCGACCTCGCCGGCGTGCGTGAAGCCCTTCCCGCCCTCGCCGACATGGGCGTCGGCGCCGTGTGGCTCAACCCCTGCTATCCCTCGCCCCAGCACGACCACGGGTACGACATCGCCGACTACCGGGGGATCAACCCCGACTACGGGACGTTCGCCGACTTCGACGCGCTCGTCGAAACCGCGCACTCGCTCGGCGTCCGCGTCCTCATGGACATCGTCCCCAACCACTCCTCGAACGAGCACGCGTGGTTCCGCGAGGCCCTCGCCGCCGCCCCCGGCTCTCCCGCGCGCGACCGCTTCCTCTTCGCCGAGGGCGAGGGCGCGGACGGGTCCGAGCCGCCGAACGACTGGACCTCGATCTTCGGCGGGCCCGCCTGGGACCGGGTCGATGACGGCACGGAGAACCCGCAGTGGTACCTCCACCTCTTCGACTCGACCCAGCCCGACTTCAACTGGCGCAACCCCGAGGTCCGCGCGGAGTTCCTCTCCGTCCTCGCGTTCTGGTTCGACCGCGGCGTCGACGGCTTCCGCATCGACGTCGCCCACGGGCTCGTCAAGGCGCCCGAATTCCCCCGGGGTCGAGGGGTCGACCAGTCGGCCCTGTGGACGCAGCCCGAGCTCTTCGACGTCTACCGCGAGTGGCGCGAGCTCGCCGAGTCCTACGACCCGCCGAAGTACTTCGTCGGCGAGGCCTGGGTCGACGATCCCGCGAGCCTCGCGCGGTTCACGGCGCCCGGGGAGCTCCAGCAGTCCTTCGCCTTCGACCTCCTCGTCCAGCCGTGGTTCGCGCACCGGCTGCGCGCCTCGATCCAGCGCTCGCTCGACGTCGCGGGAGCCGAGGACGGGCCAGCGTGGGCGCTCGCGAACCACGACGTGTTCCGCCTCGTCACGAGGCTCGGGCAGGTCCCGGTCGACAAGGACCCCGATCCCTTCGACATGCTCGCCGACGCGCGGCGCCGCACGCCGGTCGACCTTGCCCTCGGAGTCCGGCGTGCGCGGGCGGGGGCGGCTCTCATGCTCGCCCTGCCCGGCACCGCCTTCGTCTACCAGGGTGAGGAGCTCGGACTCGACGAGGTCCTCGACCTGCCCGACGAGGCGCGCGAGGACCCGATGTGGATCCGCACGGGCGGCGCGGAGATCGGCCGCGACGGCTGCCGCGTGCCCCTTCCGTGGACGTCCGCCGGCTCGTCGATGGGTTTCGGTCCCGAGGGCGGGGCGGCGCCCTGGCTCCCCCAGCCCGACCGATTCCGGGCGCTCGCCAGGGACGTCCAGGAGGCCGACCCGGACTCGATGCTCGCCCTCTACCGTCGTCTCGCGCGCCTGCGCCCCTCGCTGCTCGGCGACGCCCACCGGGTCGAGTGGATCGACGTCGGCGCCCCGTCGGTCCTCGCCTTCCGTGCCGGGGAGCTCGTGTGCGCGACGAACACGGGCGCGGCGGACGAGGCGTTCGACGCGCCCGAGGGCGCCGAGTTCCTCCTCAACACCGCCGGGGCCTCGGCTCCGGGGGTGCTCGCGGCCGATTCGACGAGCTGGTGGCGCCTCCCGCGCTGATCGCGGCGCCGCGCTGCGCGCTGTCATGCTCGTAGCGCATCAGCGCCCTGGTGGAGGGGTTGGCGACAATCGGAGGGGGTATGAGTCCTCCACGTGTCGGGAACCCCTCCACTTGGCGTTATGGTGCTCACCAGACCGCCCCTCCCATTGGCCGCCGGCGCCCTGGTGGAGGGGTTGGCGACAATCGGAGGGGGTATGAGTCCTCCACGTGTCGTGAACCCCTCCAATTCGCGGGGTGGAGATCGTGAACCCCTCCAATTCGCGGGGCGGGGGCGAGGCCGCGGACGCGAACGGGCCGCGAGGCCGACCCGTCCTACGCTGAGCGGGTGAAATCCCGATCGACCGCGCTTCCCGCCCTCGCCCTCGTCGCCATCACGGCGGTGTGGGGGTCGACGTTCTTCATGATCAAGGATCTCGTCGTCTCGGTCCCGCCGCTCGACTTCCTCGGGGTGCGCTTCGTGATCGCCGCCGCGGGGGTCGCGCTCTTCGCCGGGCGCCGCCTCGTCTCGTGCTCTCGACGCACCTGGACCCGCGGACTCGCGGCGGGCGCCGTCTACGCGTCGGCGCAGATCCTCCAGACCTACGGGCTCCAGACCGCGGACGCGTCGGTGTCGGGCTTCATCACGGGGATGTACGTCGTCCTCACGCCGGTCCTGCTCTTCCTCGTCTTCCGCGCGGAGACGGGCCGGCGCGTGTGGCTCGCGGTCGTCCTGTCGACCGTCGGGCTCTCGGTTCTCTCGCTCGACGGGTTCTCCGTCGGGATCGGCGAGTTCCTCACCCTCCTCGGCGCCCTCCTCTACGCGGTCCACATCGTCCTGCTCGGCCGCTGGGCGGGCGAGGAGAAGGGCGTCGATCTCGCCTCGATCCAGATGATCGCGATCGGCGCGATCTGCGGCGTCGCCTGCCTTCCGGGCGGCGTCGCGCTCCCGAGCGGACCGGGCGGATGGGCCGCGGTCCTCTACATGGCGCTCGTGTCGGGCCTCCTCGCCCTCATCGTCCAGACCTGGGCGCAGGCGCGCATCCCCGCGGCTTCGGCGGCGGTCATCATGACGACCGAGCCGGTCTTCGCCGCCCTCTTCGGCGGGGAGTCGCTGACGTGGCGCCTCGCGCTGGGCGGCGGCCTGGTCCTCGGGGCGATGCTCCTCGCCGAGCTCGCGCCCTCCTCCGCTCCCATCGACGAGGGCGCGGCCCCGTCCTCGTCGATCAACGACGACGAGGCGCGCGGACTCGAGGCCGCCCTCGATCCTCGAGAACGGTGACAAACGGTAACAGCTCTGCTGAGTGAGCGTTCACCCCGGTTCTCGCGGCCGAATGGCGCTCCTATAGTGTTCCTCCCCATCAGGCACTCGATGAAGAGGAGACACAGTGGTCCCCGTGTACTGCGTCGAGAACCTCGCCCGGACAGGCGGTCCGGTCGCGTTCGTTCTCGCTCTCGCCCTCGTCGCCGGCGTCGTCGGCGCGGCGCTCATCGCGCGACGGAGGAGGGCCGCCCTCGGGGCGTTCCTCCTCATCGCGCTCGTTCCCGCCCTCGCGCTCGCGCCGACGCGCGCCGAGGCCTCCGCCCAGGCCGGGAAGGAGTGCCCCGCCGGCTACCACTACGTCGCCGGACGCGACACGACGATCTCCGCGCCCGCCGGGAGCACGCCGTCCGACGGGACGGGCGATTCGGCCGAGAAGCCCGGTACCGACACCCCCGCGCCGACCCCGGAGCCCGATCCCGAGCCCGCCCCGCGGCCCCGCTCGGACGCCGACGAGTCGTGGATGACGCCGCGGACCTCCTTCATGCTGAACGCCGACGGATCGACCGGCCTCACGGCCTCGGGCGAGGACCTCGTCAACTGGGACATCGCGAAGAAGACGATCCGCAAGTACATGAACGCCGACAAGAACGGCATCGCCGATAAGACGAACTCGCCGTACATCTCCGACGTCACCGCGATCACCGCCGCGAAGGCGCCCGAGATCGCCGCCGCCTGCACCGCCGCCCTCGCCGCTGGGAAGAAGCCCGCCGCCGTCTTCGACGCCGACGACACGACCCTGTGGACGTACGACATGGAGGACGGGTCGATGCACTTCAACTTCACGCCCGCCAAGCAGCAGGCGTGGTTCGACGCGAACGAGATGCCCGCGACCCCCGGCATGGTCGAGCTCGTCAAGACCCTCCACACGGCGGGCTGCGAGATCATCGGCCTCACCGGCCGCGCCGCGAACCAGCAGGACTACACGATCGCGAACCTCACCCACGCCGGCTACGTCGACCAGGACGGGAACCCCCTGTTCACGGCCGACAAGTACTACACGAAGTTCCTCTCCTCGACGCCGATGCCCGACTACCTCAAGGCCCAGGGCCGCTGCGACCTCGCGAAGAACAAGTGCACGACCGTCCAGTTCAAGGCGGGCACGCGCCAGCACCTCATCGAGGACCTCGGCTACGACATCGTCGGCAACTTCGGCGACCAGTGGTCGGACCTCCAGGGCGGGTACGCCGACGCGTGGGTGAAGCTCCCCAACGCCACCTACTACCTCCCGAGCCCCGACTTCCCCGAGTCGCAGGCCGCCGACGACGCCGCCGGCATGGCCCCCGCCGCGAGCGTCTACGAGGTCGCCCCCGACGGGTCCTCCGGCGCCGCGGACGGCGTGAAGGACTACCAGGTCCCGAACATGGACATCGTCAAGGCGTCGATCCGCGCGTACTACAACGCGAGCCGCGACTCCTCGCTCGGCCAGTACGTCGCCGACAAGTCCGAGTCGCCCTACATCTCCGAGCTCCTCGCCGTGACCTCGAAGGCGAAGGACGAGGTCGTCGCCGCCTGCCAGGCGGCGGTGGCCGCCGGCGAGAAGCCCGCGATCACCCTCGACGCGGACGACACGACCCTGTGGACCTACGACATGGAGGAGTGGCTCGAGTTCAACTTCAGCGCCGCGCTCCAGACGCAGTACCTCAAGACCGACTACCACGCGCTGCCGGCCACGCCCGGCATGGTCGACCTCGTCACCGCGGCGAAGGCCGCGGGCTGCGAGCCGATCGGCCTCACGGGCCGCTCCGACGACGTCAAGGAGGTCACGCAGCGCAACCTCACCGAGGTCGGCTACCCGCAGATCCCGTCCGAGCTCTACTTCACGAAGACCTCGTCGAAGGCGTCGGAGCTCCCGAGCTGGGTGACCTGCGCGGGCGAGAAGTGCACGACGATCGAGTTCAAGTCCTCGGTTCGCCGACACATCGAGAACGACCTCGGCTACCGCATCGTCGGTAATTTCGGCGATCAGTACTCCGACCTCATCGGCGGGTACTCGGACGTCGCTTACAAGCTCCCGAACCCCACCTACTACCCCCCCTGATCGGTCGGCCCCCCGCGCCCCCCCCGGCGCGGAGGGGAGCCTCGGGAAAGCGGTGCCCCCTCCGTCCATCCGACGGAGGGGGCACCGCTGTCTTATATACAACTCCCAGCCCACCAGACTAAGACGGATCTCGTATGCCGGCTTTTGCATGCCACACACACACAGACCCATCATCAANGGGCGCAGGGGCGGGGGAGATCCCCTCGACGCGCGAACGTGATGCTCTCGGTGGAGGGGGCGGGCGGTCAGCTCTCGCGGGGGAGGACCCAGAGCGCGATCTCCGGGGCGAGCCCGATGTAGGTCGCGGGCGTGAGGGCGAGGAGGCGCTCCTCGACCTCGGCGGGGAGGCCGAGCCCGGAGATGAAGTCGCGCATCTCGTCGGCGCCGACCTCGTGCCCGCGGGTGAGCTCCTTGAGGCGCTCGTAGGGGTTCGCCATGCCGGTCGCGCCGGCGATCGCGGCGGCGCGCATCGCCTGCTGGACCGCCTCTCCGAGGACGGCCCAGTTCGCGTCGAGGTCGGCGGCCATCCGGTTCGCGTCGATGTCGACGCCGTCGAGTCCGCGGACGAGGTTGTCGTAGGCGAGGACGGCGTGGCCGAGGGCGACGCCGATGTTCCGCTGCGTCGTCGAGTCGGTGAGGTCGCGCTGCATCCGCGAGGTGACGAGCGTCGAGGCGAGCGAGTCGAGGAGGGCCCCGGAGACCTCGAGGTTCGCCTCCGCGTTCTCGAAGCGGATGGGGTTGACCTTGTGCGGCATCGTCGACGAGCCCGTCGACCCCTGCGCGGCGAGGTTCTGGTGGAAGTAGCCCATCGAGATGTACGTCCAGCAGTCGGTCGCGAGGTTGTGGGCGATGCGGCCGGCGCGCGCGACGTCGGAGTAGAGCTCGGCCTGCCAGTCGTGCGACTCGATCTGCGTGGTGATCGGATTCCACGCGAGACCGAGCCCCTCGACGAAGTCGCGGGCGATGATCGGCCAGTCGGCGCCGGGCACGGAGACGACGTGGGCGGCCCACGTGCCGGTCGCGCCGTTGATCTTCCCGAGGTACTCGGCGTTCTCGACGCGGCGGATCTGACGGGACAGGCGGTGCGCGAAGACGGCCATCTCCTTGCCCATCGTCACGGGGGTGGCGGGCTGGCCGTGGGTGTGGGCGAGCATGGGGACGTGGGCGCCGGCCTCGGCGAGACGGAGGAGCCGCTCGAGGAGGGCGCGTGCCGCGGGGAGCCACACCTGCTCGATCGCGGCCTTGATCGTGAGCGCGTAGGCGAGGTTGTTGATGTCCTCCGAGGTGCAGAAGATGTGGACGACCTCGCGCAGGCGGGGCAGGGAGGTCGAGGGCCCGAGGACGTCGGCGGCCTTCTCGAGGCGTTCGCCGATGAGGTACTCGACGGCCTTGACGTCATGGCGGGTGACGGCCTCGAACTCGGCGAGGCGCGCGATCTCGGCGTCGGCGAACTCGCGGGGGAGGGCGCGCAGGTAGTCGCGCTCGGCGTCGGTGAGGTCCGGCGCTCCGGGGAGGACGCGGTGGTCGAGGAGGTGGATGAGCCACTCGATCTCGACGTGGACGCGGGCGCGGTTGAGGCCCGCCTCCGAGAGGTGGTTCGCGAGCGGCGCGACCGCCGCTCGGTAGCGCCCGTCGAGCGGGGAGAGGGGTTCGCCGGAGCCGGCGAGGTCGGCGTAGCCGTGGGCGGTCGAGAACAGGGTGGACCAGTCAGCGCTCATGCGCCCATCATCCCATCCCCCGCCCTCGTCCCGGGCGCGCGTCCGACCCCGCCGCGCGGACATCCGTTCGCGATCGACGAGGCCGGGGCGGTCTCCGGGACGAATGGGGGATCGTTCGGGGCCCCGCGCCGAGTCGCCCGTGGGGGCCCCTACCATGGTCGGGTGCCCGATCCCGTCAGCCGCAAGCCGAACGCCCCGAGGACGACCTCGCTCGCCCCGGTGCGCAACCGCCTGCCCGGACTCGACGGCCTCCGCGCGATCGCAGCGGCCCTCGTCCTCGTCTACCACCTCCTTCCCGGGGTCGCGGACGCGGGCTTCGCGGGGGTCGACGTCTTCTTCGTCCTCTCGGGCTTCCTCATCACCTCGCTCCTCCTCGACGAGCTCGCGCGCACCGGTCGCATCGACGTTCGCGCGTTCTGGTTGAGGCGCTTCCGCCGTCTCGTCCCGGCGGTGGCGGCGACCTGCGTCGGCGCCTGCGCGCTCGCCCTCGTCGTCGGAGGAGACGCCCTCGTCGCCCTTCCCCGGCAGGTGATCGGGGCGCTGACGGGCGCGTACAACTGGGTGGAGATCGCGGCGGGCTCCTCCTACTTCGAGCAGTCCTCGCCGCTCCTCTTCACGAACATGTGGTCGCTCGCGGTCGAGCAGCAGTTCTATCTCGTGTGGCCGGTGCTCCTCGTCCTCCTCGTCAAGGCGTCGAAGCGCGCGCGGATCGAGGTCGCCCTCGGCCTCGCCGCGGTCTCGATCGCCCTCCACGCGGTGCTCGCCCCCGCGCACCTCTCGCGCGCCTACATGGGGACCGACGCGCACCTGTGGGGCCTCATGCTCGGCGCGACGCTCGCCTTCGCGGTCCCGCACGCGCTCCGCGTCGGGGAGTCCCGTCATCCGCGATGCCGCGACTGGGGCTGGGCGGGAGTCGCCGCGCTCGCGGCGACGATCGTCCTCGCCGTCGTCCTCCCGGAGGAGGCGATGTACCCGTGGGGGATGGTCCTCGTCTCGGGGGCTGCGGCGGTCGTGATCCGCTCCCTCATTCCCGACGTCTCGGCGTCGGGGCCGGCGGCGGTCCTCGTTCGAGTCCTCGACTCGCGGCCGCTCGTCTGGCTCGGCGAGCGCTCGTACGGGATCTACCTGTGGCACTGGCCCCTGTGGGTCCTCGCCTTCTACGCCGCGCCCCTCGCTTCGCCGGCGCTCGTCGCGGCGCTCGTCGTTCCCGCGTCGGTCCTCATCGCCGCCGCCTCCTACCGGTGGATCGAGACGCCGATACGTCGCGAAGGTTTCGTCGAGTGGGCGAAGGGCCTGGTCGGTCAGGTCCGGGAGGCCTCGCCCCGCAGGCGCGCCGCCGTCCTCGCCGCTCCGCTCCTCGTCGTCGCGCTCGCCTCGAGCGCCCTCGTCGTCTCCCCGAACCGTCCGAGCGCGGCCCTCGCGGTCGAGGCCGGGGCCCAGGCCCTCGACCGGGCGACGAGGTCGGGTGCGCGCGCCGAGCAGTCGGGAGCCCAATCGGGCGTCGCCGATGCCGCGCAGTCCGCCGCGTCGGCGACGTCGGCCCCGGCGGAGGATTCGGACGCCGCGGAGGCGGCGCAGTCGGCAGACGCCGCGCAGTCCGCGCCCTCGGTGCCCGGCGAGGAGATCACCCTCATCGGGGACTCCGTCGCCCTCGGCGCGAGCGGCGCCCTCACGCGGGCGTATCCGGGGATCGCGATCGACGCGGCCGTCTCGCGCCCGATGGCGGACGCACCCGGGATCATCGACGCGCTCGCGCAGCAGGGGGCGTTGCGCCATTACGTCGTCGTGTCCCTCGCGACCAATGCGATCGTCACGGACGATCAGATCGCGACCCTCGTCGGCGAGGTCGGGCCGACGCGCGAGCTCGTCCTCGTCACCGGGTTCGGGCCCGCGCGCTGCACGTGGATTCCCCCGGCGAACGAGGCGATCGGCCGCGCGGCGGCGAAGTACCGCAACGTCGTCGTCGCCGACTGGAGCGCGCGGATCTCGGCGCGCACGGACCTCCTCGCGGGCGACTCGGTTCATCCGGTGAGCGACGAGGGCGAGGAGCTCTACGTCGACGCGCTGCGCTCGGCGTTCGCCGCGGCGCGCTAGGCCCCCGAGGGCCTTCGGGAGTCGGAGCGGCCGACGACGAAGCGGCTCTCGCGCCCGCGGACTCCGTAGGGCCCGGCGATCGGCGCAGGTCAGACGAAGCGTCGGGCGATCGCGACGACGTCGCCCCGGTAGGCGGCCCCGAAGAGCGCGACGTGGACGACGAGGATGTGGAGGCGGTGGAGCCCGAGGCGCTCGCGCCAGCCGTCGTCCAGGGGTGAGGCCTCGTCGTAGGCGTCGAGGATTCTCTCGAGGCGCGGGCAGCCGAACACGCCGAGTGCGGCGAGGTCCTCCTCGGCGTGCCCGCCCTGGGCGGCCGGATCGATGAGCGTCGCCCCCGCCGGAGTCCACAAGACGTTCCCGCTCCACAGGTCGCCGTGCGTGCGGGCGGCGCCCGCTCCCGAGGCGGCGACGAGCGCGGGCTGGCCGTGGTCGAGCTCCCCGGAGGCGAGCCTCGCGCAGAGCCGCTCGAGAAGGGCCCGGTCGGCGGGGGAGAAGCCCGGGGCGCCGAGGTAGGGCGCGATCCTGTACTCCGCGTAGAAGACGCCCCACGAGGCCGGGGCGGCGTCCTCGAGAAGGGGGAGAGGGGCCTCGCCCATCCACCCGTCGCCCTCGTACCCGGGCGGGGGAGCGCCGAGGCGCGGGGCGCCCGCGGCGTGCGTGCGGGCGAGGGCCCGCCCGAACTCCTCGGCGGCCGCGTCGCTCGGAGCGACCCGCTGGAGGCGCGGCTCCTCGAGCCAGGTCCGCCCCGAGGCGAGGACCGGGACGACCGGGGCCGATCCCGGGCCGGCGTCGGCGAGCCAGGCGAGCCCGGCGACCTCGTGGGAGATCCGCGAGGGCCTGGGGTCCGTCTTCCTCCACGTGTCCACGCCGCCTCCTCGTCCTCGTCGATCCGCGTATCGTCCGGTGCGCTCCGGCGGGTTCGCGCCGCTCGGGCAGAGGCGTCGCCGCTCGCCGGCGGTCGGGCCTCTTCCACAGGCGGACCGCCCGCGTCGCGCCGTCCACATCCTCCCACGGCTCCGCGGGTGCGGCGGGAGCGCCCGCGCCTACCGTGTGCGCGACGAGAAGACGATGGGGCGGGAGGGACGACGACATGTTCGAAGCGGAGATCCGCGCGGCCGAAGGGGCCCGCGACGCGCTCGACGGAGTGCTCGTGGAGCTCGAGGGCGCGAGGGCGGACGTCGCGATCGAGGGCTTCGAGGGCTGGGAGGGGCCGGCCTCTGAGGGGGCGCGCGCCCGGCTCCTCGAGGCGAGGGTCGCCCTCGACGCGGCGTTCGCGGAGTGCGAGGACGCGTATCGAGCGGTCGTCCTCGAGGTCGGCTCGCTCGAGGCGCTGTCCGCCCCCGGCGCCCTCACCGCCGCGGCGAGCGCCAACGCTCCCCTCGCCCTGCCCGGCTACGGGCCCGACCCCTTCGGAGGAGCGGGCCATGGGGAGTGAGACGCATCGAATCCTCGTCGTCGGCGGGGGGACGCGGGTCGACGCCGACGTCCTCGCCGCGGCCTCCGGTCGTCTTGCGGACGTCGGCCGCCTGCTCGGAAGGCTCGAGTGGTACGCGACCTGGGCCGCCGATCACGCCTCCTGCGGCACGTGCGTCGATCCGCTGAGCGCGGGCGTGGCCGCGGACGCCGCGGCGCGCGCGAGCCGCTCGATCGAGCTCGCACGGGGGCTGGTCGTGGAACTCGCCGATTCCGTCGCCTACGCCGCGGCTCTCTACGCGGCCGCCGAGGGGCGGGCCTCGAGCCTCGGGTGGCGGAGCCCCCTCGACATCGATTTCGCGGCGGACGGCCCGCACCCGGACGGGGGGCGATTCGTCGAGGGGCGGGTGCGGGCGATGCGCGAGCTGCTGCCGCTCGTCGATCCGCGGGGCCTCGACCTCGTCGCCGCCGCCGTCTCCTTCTACTTCGGCGTCGGGGACGGGCTCGCGGGGGTGCGCGCGCAGCGCGATCTCGCGGCACTCTCCGACGCCCTCTTCGATTCCGCGCTCCTCGCCCCCTCGGGGCGTCGGGCGCTCGCGGGTCTCGACGACCGAGACTCCGCGAGTGCCGGGCGGGGGGTCGGTGCGCACGGGAGCGCGGGAGCGGCCGGGATGGCGGCGAGTTGGGCGGCGGCGCTCGGGGAGGCGCTCTTCGGCCGGGTCCGCGGCGTCGAGGTCTCCGGCCCTGTCCTTCCCGCCGATCGGCGGGGCATCGGGGCGGGGCGGGGACCGGAGCTCTGCGGGATGGCGATGGTCGAGTCGCCCGAGCCCCGTCCTCCGGTCCTCCTCGCGCCCTCGCCGCGCGTGCCGGCGGCCCTCTCGGCGGCGACCTTCGCGCTCCGATTCAGCGGATTCCGCGCCCGCCCGGAGGGGGCGATCCTCGCCTCCGGACCGCTCACCCCACCTGCCGCGCCGACGCCGCCGGTCGCGCCGTCGCGTCCGATGCCCGCGCCCACTCCCGTCTCCGCCTCGCCGACTCCGCTCGCGCCCTCGTCGCTCCTCGGAGAACTCTCCGGCCTGCGCGAGGGCGGGGAGGAGGGGCAGCTGAAGATCCTGCGCCACGAGACCCCGGCGCCGGACGGGACGACCTCGGTCTCCTGGAGCGTCGTCATCCGCGGCACCCAGGACTGGGGCGCGGGCGGTCCCAACCCGCAGGACATGCTGAGCAACCTCCAGGAGGTCGCGGGCGCCGAGTCCGACCAGTCGCGCGCCGTGCTCGCCGCGATGGAGATGGCGGGGATCGGAGCGGGCGAGCCCGTCGAGTTCGTCGGCCACTCCCAGGGCGGCATCGTCGCCGCGCGCCTCGCGACCGACGCGACCGTGCGCGCCGACTACACGGTCGTCTCCGCGCTCACGGCCGGCTCGCCGATCGCCGGGTCGGTCCCAGGCGGCCTGCCGGTCCTCGCCCTCGAGAACACGCGCGACCTCGTCCCCGCGCTCGACGGGGCGTCCAATGCGCCCGGCGTCGTCACCGTCCACTTCGACGGCGCGGATCTCGTCGCGAAGGACGCCGGCCACCTCGCCGCGCACGACATGGGGACCTACCGCGCGCTCATGGAGGGGATCGAAGGGCCCGCAGCGGCCGCGGACCCCGCCCTCGCCGAGGTGCGCGAATGGGAGGAGGCGCGAATCCGGGGCCTCGGGATCGACGGACGGACGAGGACGGAGACGCTCGTCTACGACACGAGGAGGATCGCGGGCCGGGGGTGAGCGGGGCGCGGGGTGCTAACGTGATCGGCGTGACACGGGGTGCCACAGGCTGAGAACACACCCGTTGAACCTGTCCAGTTAGCACTGACGAAGGGATGTCGCATGATCGACTACGCGACCGCACGCACCGCACTCGACGCCGTTCGGGAGACCACGCCCCTGGTCTCCTGCATCACGAACTCGGTCGTCACGAACTTCACCGCCAACGCGCTCCTCGCGATCGGCGCCGCCCCCGCGATGGTCGACATCGTCGGCGAGGCCGGCCCCTTCGCGTCGATCGCGACGGGGCTCCTCATCAACCTCGGCACCCCGACGCCCGAGCAGCGCGAGGCGTCGCGCGAGGCCGCGCGAGCGGCGAGCGACGCGGGCGTCCCCTGGGTCCTCGACCCGGTCGCCGTCGGCGCCCTCGTCCACCGGACCGCCCTCGCCCACGAGCTCGCCGAGCTTCGTCCGACGGTCGTGCGCGGCACCGCCTCGGAGATCATCGCGCTCGCCGGGACCGGCGCGGGCGGGCGCGGCGTCGACGCCGCCGACGAGGTCGACGCGGCGCTCGACGCGGCCCGCTCCCTCGCGGAGCGCTTCGGCTCCGTCGTCGCCATCTCGGGCGCGACCGACGCCATCGTCACCGCCGACTCGATCGTCCGCGTCGGCGGCGGGGCCGAGCTCCTCACCCGCGTGACGGGCGGCGGCTGCGCCCTCGGCGCCGTCATCGCCGCCTTCGTCGGCGCGGGACGGACGAAGGGCCTCGCCGACGCGGACTCCGTCGCCGCCTGCCACATCGCCTACTCCGCGGCCGCCGAGATCGCGCGCGACGAGGCGAAGGGCCCGGGAACCTTCGCCCCCCTCTTCCTCGACGCCCTCGCGAACGTGACCGGAGCCGACCTCGAGAGGATCCCGCTCTCATGAGGCCCGCCCCCGACCTGCGCGTCTACCTCGTCACCGACGACGACCTGTGCGCCGGCGCCGGCCGGACCGTCCTCGAGACCGTCGTCGAAGCGGTCGAGGGCGGCGCGACCTGCGTCCAGCTGCGCGCGAAGACCTCCGACGGCGGCCCCTTCCTCGCCGAGGTCCTCGAGATCGCGCGCGCCGTCGGCGACCGCGTCCCCGTCATCGTCAACGACCGCGTCGACGTGTTCCTCGCGGCACGGGCGCTCGGCGCCCCGGTCGCCGGCGTCCACGTCGGCCAGTCCGACCTGCCCGCCGGCGTCGTCCGCTCGCTCATCGGCGAGGACGCCTACCTCGGCCTGTCGATCGGGACCGACGAGGAGGCGCGGATCGCCGCCGCCGAGGGCGCCGCCGACCACGTCGGCCTCTCGGTCCTGCGCTCGACGGCGACGAAGACCGACACGCCCGACGTCCTCGGATTCGACGGCTGCGCGCGCCTCAGAGGGATCGTCGGCATGCCCTCGGTCGCGATCGGCGGCGTCGGGCGCGCCGACATGCCCGAGCTCGCCCGCATCGGCGTCGACGGCGGGGCCGTCGTCTCCGCGATCTGCTGCGCCGAGGATCCGAGGGCGGCCGCCGCCGACCTCCTCGCCGCCTGGAACGAAGGAGTCTCGGCATGACCCGCGCCGTCACCGCCCTCTCGATCGCCGGCTCCGACCCCTCGGGCGGCGCCGGCATCCAGGCCGACCTCAAGTCGATGAGCGCCAACGGCGCCTACGCGATGACCGTCATCACCGCGCTCACCGCCCAGTCGACCCTCGGCGTCGCAGGCGTCCACGCCGTCCCCGTCGACTTCGTCCGCCTCCAGCTCGACACCCTCCTCGCCGACATCCGCCCCGACGCGACGAAGGTCGGCATGCTCGCGACCGCCGAACTCGCCGACGCGGTCGGCGAGTACCTCCCCGACCTCCCCTTCACGGTCCTCGACCCGGTGATGGTCGCGACCTCGGGCGACCCGCTCCTCGACCCCGACGCGACGGCCGCGGTCCGGCGCCTCTGCACGGTCGCCGACCTCATCACCCCGAATCTCTCGGAGGCCGCGGTCCTCCTCGACGCCGAGCGCGCGACTTCCGTCGAGGAGATGGTCGAGCAGGCGCGCGCCCTCCTCGACCTCGGGGTCCGGCGGGCGCTCGTCAAGGGCGGTCACCTCGACGACGAGGCGACCGACGTCTTCATCGACGAGGACGGGCCGGTGCTTCTCCGGGGCCGGAGGATCGACACGGCGAACACCCACGGGACGGGCTGCACGCTCTCCTCGGCGATCGCGGCCCTGCGGCCGCGCGCTCAGAACTGGGTCGACGCGGTCCGCGGGGCGAAGGACTACCTGACGAACGCGATCGCGGCCGCCGACTCCCTCGGCGTCGGCCACGGGCACGGCCCCGTCCATCACTTCCACGCGCTCTGGCCGAAGGAGGACCGATGAGCTTCACCGACGACCTGTGGACCGGGATCGCCCCGATCCGCGCCGCGATCGACGACCTGCCCTTCGTCGAGGGCCTCGCCGACGGGACGCTGGAGAAGGGGCGCTTCGACTACTACATGGCGCAGGACGCCGCCTACCTCGGCGCCTACGGGCGGGCGCTCGCGGGCCTCGCGCAGATGGGCGACGACCCGGACGACCTCGTCTTCTGGGCGCAGTGCGCGGCGAACGCGATCCTCGTCGAGCGCTCCCTCCACGCCTCCCACGTCGACGTCGTCGCGGGGACGGAGCCCTCGCCGACCTGCGCCGCCTACTCGGACTTCCTCCTCGCCTCCCTCGCCTCGGGCGACTACGCGGTGGCGGCGACGGCGGTCCTCCCGTGCTTCTGGATCTACCAGGACGTCGGCGACGCGCTCCTCGCACGCGCGGGCGACCTTGAGGGCCACCCCTACGGCGACTGGATCGGCATGTACGCCGACCCGGCCTTCGCGGCCGAGACCGCGCGGGCCCGCGCCATCGTCGACAGGCTCGCGGCCAGCGGATCCTCGGCCCAGCGCGAGCGGATGCGCGCCGCCTTCGAGCGCGCGAGCCGCTACGAGTGGATGTTCTGGGACGCCGCCTGGCGCCAGGAGGCCTGGCCGATCTGATCGGGGAGCGCGGGGGCGCCCGGCGAGCATTCGCCGGGCGCCCCCGCGCGCGAGAACCGACCGAGGGGCCCGTCCGCCTCCCTCATGGGAGGCACGGCCCCGGCCTCGTCGATGAGGAGGAGGCGCCTACTCCTTCTTGCCCGTCCCCACGAGGCCGGAGACGACCGAGGCGACGATCGCCGTGATGATCGCGCCCGCGACGCACGACCAGAAGCCGCCGGTCTGGAACGCGAAGCCGAGCTTCGTCGAGAGCCAGCCGGTGAGCATGAACATCGCCGCGTTCGTCACGAGGGCGAAGAGCCCGAAGGTGACGATGTAGAGCGGCAGCGCGAGCGTCGCGACGATCGGCTTGACGAACGAATTGACGACCGTGAAGACGAGCGCGATGACGGCGAGGGCGAGGACGGTCTGCTCCGTCGAGGTGCCCTCGGCGAAGCGGATATCGGGGACGAGGCGCGTCGCGGCCCAGATGCCGGCCATCGTCGCGGCGAGTCGTAGCAGGAACTCCATGCCCCCAGTGTCGCGCATCCGCGGGGCCGCGGCGAGGGCGGGGCGTTCGGCGCACTTCGGGAGCGGCGCCCGTTCGAAGCGCGGGAAGCGGGAGGCGAGCGGGCCACGCGTGGGGTAGGACTGGACCATGAGCGAACTCCAGGTTCCGATCCGATCCGCCGTCCGCGCCCTTCCGCGCTACGTGCCCGGCAAGGCGCTGCCCGGCGCGAGCAAGCTCTCGTCGAACGAGATGCCCGACGCCCCCTCGGAGGGGATCCTCGACGCGATGCGCCGCGCCCTCGAGACCGTCAACCGCTACCCGGACCTCACGGCAGCGCCGGTGCGCGAGGCGCTCGCCGCACGATTCGACGTTTCGTCCGACCAGATCTGCGTGTCGACGGGCTCCTCCGCGCTGCTCCTCGCGGCGCTGTCGGCCGTGTGCGAGGACGGCGCGCGCGTCGTCTACCCCTGGCGCTCCTTCGAGTCGTACCCGATCGCGATCCCCGCCTCCCACGGGGTGGGCGTTCCCGTCCCGCTCGACGAGGACGGGGCCCACGACGTCGAGGCGCTCGTCCGAGAGGCGCAGGACGCGGCGGTCCTCATCCTCTGCTCGCCGAACAACCCGACCGGGCCGGCGCTCGCCTTCGAGACGATCGCCGACGTCGTCGAGCGCGTACCGGACTCGACCCTCGTCCTCGTCGACGAGGCCTACATCGACTTCGCGACCGATCCGGCTGTCCGCACTGCGGTCCCCCTCATCGCGGACCACCCCAACGTCCTCGTCCTGCGCACCTTTTCGAAGGTCCACGCGCTCGCGGGGGTGCGCGTCGGCTACGCGATCGGGAACGCGGAGCTCATCGGCGCGATCCAGGCGGTCGCCGTCCCCTTCGGCGTCTCGACGGTCGCGCAGGCGGGCGCCCTCGCGTCGATCGCGGACGAGGACGGGGTGCGCGAGGCCGCCTCGCGGGTGATCGCCGAGCGCGAGCGCGTCGTCGCGTCTCTGCGGGGCCTCGGGTACGCGGTGCCGACGACTCAGGCGAACTTCTTCTTCCTCCCGGGTCTCGGCGCCGACTTCGTCGAGGCGTGCGCGGCGGCGGGCCTCGTCGTCCGGCCCTTCCCCGAGGGCGTCCGCGTAACGGTCGGCGCGCCCGAGGAGAACGACCGCTTCCTCGCCGTCGCCGACACCCTCAGCTCGCGGACCCGCCCCTGATCACCCACCCGTCCCTCACCCCCGCCTTCCCCGCCGAAAGCATCACCTTTCTCCATCGAGGGGATGCGGGTGAACGCCCTCGTCCTCGGCGTCCCTTGGGAGGTTCGTCTATTGAGACGCTTTGTCCGACGGTTGGATGCCGGGTGTACGACGGAACCATGAGCATCCCCACGGAGAACACCGACACGCAGAATCCCGCGCCCTCGGGCGCCGACGCCTCCAAGGAGGATCGCTCCGCTCGCATCGCGGTGACGATCTTCCCGCTGATGATCATCGCCGCCTTCCTCGCCGCGATGATCGCGCCCGACTTCTTCAAGCCGCTCGCCTCGGGCACGAACTACGCGCTCGGCATCATCATGTTCGGCATGGGCCTCACGCTCACGCTCCCGGACTTCGAGCTCGTCGTCAAGCGCCCGCTCCCCGTCCTCATCGGCGTCATCGCCCAGTTCGTCATCATGCCGCTCCTCGCGGTCCTCCTCACCTGGGTCTTCCAGCTCCCCGCGGCGATCGCCGTCGGCGTCATCCTCGTTGGCTGCGCTCCCGGCGGCACCTCCTCGAACGTCATCTCGTACCTCTCGAAGGGCGACGTCGCGCTCTCGGTGACGATGACCTCCGTGTCGACGCTCCTCGCGCCGCTCATGACCCCGCTCCTCACGGGCTGGCTCGCCGGCGCCTACATGCCGGTCGATGCGAAGGCGATGGCGATCTCCATCGTCAAGATGGTCCTCATCCCCGTCATCGGCGGTCTGCTCATCCGTCGCTTCGCCGCGAAGGCCGTCGAGCCGCTCCTCACGGCCATGCCGTGGATCTCCGTCCTCGGCATCTGCTACGTCGTCATCGCGGTCGTCTCCGTGTCCGCGGCGAAGATCCTCTCCGCGGGCCTCCTCATCCTCGCGGTGGTCGCCTGCCACAACGTCCTCGGCTACCTCCTCGGCTTCTTCGCCTCGAAGTTCACCGGCGGATCCGAGAAGGTCAACCGCACGATCTCCATCGAGGTCGGCATGCAGAACTCCGGCCTCGCGGCGACCCTCGCGGCGACCCACTTCGCCTCGACTCCGGAGACTGCGCTCCCCGGCGCCGTCTTCTCCGTCTGGCACAATCTCTCCGGCGCCGTCCTCGCCATGATCTACCGCCGTCGCACGGTCGACTGAGCCGTCACTCCGACGAGCGGAGAGGGGCCGACGGGCGCACGCCCGGCGGCCCCTCCGTCATGAGAAGCCGACGAGATCAGAGAATCGTCCACGCGTCCGCGAAGCCGAGCCGCGGATTGCGCTCCTGGAAGGCGGACGCCGAGGGGCGTCCGAGGTTGACGAGGAGGATCGGCTCGACCTGCGATCCGGGGAAGTACTCGTCTCGCAGGGCGTCCTCGTTCATCGGGCTCATCGGACCGGCGGCGAATCCGCGCGCCCGGATTGCCTCGATGAGGAAGCCCGCCTGGATGTAGGCGCTCGAGATCGCCATGGAGCGGCGCAGTCCGGCGTCCTCGCGCATGAGGTCGCGGTACCTCGCGCCGCGCGGATGCAGGTCGGTCAGCGTCTCGTGGAAGGCGAGGTCCGCGCCGAGCACGAGGGTCACCGGCGCGGACGCCGACTGTTCGCGATTGCCGAGGGGCAGGAGCGGGAGGAGGCGCGCCTTCGCCTCGGGGGAGCGGACGGCGACGATCCGCAGGGGCTGGCCGTTGACCGCCGTCGGCGCCCATTTCGCGAGATCGTGGATCGCCTCGAGGTCCGCGTCCGAGACCGGCTCGTCCGTGAAGTCGTAGGCGGTCCTCGCCCGGGTGAAGAGGAGAGCGGCGCCCGCCTCGCCGAGCACGGCGGGCTCCGCGGCGGCCTCCAGGGCGTCGGGGTCATCCGGAGTTTCGCGCATCGTCCTTCTCGGGTTATAGGACAAAATGTGTTGGTCGGGTCTAGTCCCAGTCGGTGCGGTAGGGGCTGTGGTGGTGGAGTTCGTGCCAGGCGATGGCGTCTCCCCATTGGGGGATGATGCCGGCGGCGGGGTGCTCGCGTGAGGCCTGTTGCCAGGCCTGTTCGATCTGGGTGTCGGTGGGCATGACTTTCAGGATCTGAGCGGCCGGCAAGGGGCGTTCCGTGTGCATGTAGCACCACCAGAAGATCGCCTTAATCCTGCGCGTGAGCCGCATCCCCCGGTGGTCGCGCAGCATTTGGCGCAGGGGCGCGTTCGTGGCTCCTTCGATCTGGTTGTTCATCGCCGGCATCGCCTGAGCCTGTTCAATGGTTTGTGTAAGCCCTCTTGGAAGGACTGACACTGATGACCATGACTGATGAGAAGACTGCTTCTGCTGGTGCGGGTCGTGAGGCGATCGAGGCGTTGGTGGCCTCTGGTGGTCTGGATGGCTTGTTCGAGCAGATCGGTTCGGGGCAGGTCGCCCTGACGGGCTCGGACGGGCTTCTGTCGGCGTTGTTGAAGGAGGCCCTGGAGCGGGGCTTGCAGGCCGAGCTGACCGACCATCTGGGCTACGAGAAGGGCGAGCGGGCGCCGGTAGCGCGCGGCAACGCCCGAAACGGCACCTCGACCAAGGTGATCGACTCGCAGGTCGGCAGCTTCGAGATCGAGGTCCCCCGCGACCGTGCCGGCACGTTCACGCCTCGCCTGGTGCGTAAGGGCCAGCGGCGCATGGACGGCCTGGACGCCATGATTATCAGCTTGTACGCCGGTGGGATGACGGTGCGCGAGATCCGCCACCACCTAGAGTCCACGCTGGGGGTGGAGCTGTCGGCCGGGACGATCAGCACCATCACCGACGCCGTGTGCGATGCCGTCATGGAGTGGCAGCAGCGCCCCCTGGACGAGTTCTACCCGATCATCTACCTGGATGCGATCCGCGTGAAGATCCGCGACCAGGGGAGGGTGTCGAACCGGGCGGCCCACTTGGCGGTCGGGGTCGACATGGACGGCGTCAAGCACGTGCTGGGGATCTGGATCCAGTCCGAAGAGGGAGCTTCCTTCTGGGCGCACGTGTGCGCCGAGCTCGCCAACCGGGGAGTCAGGGACGTCCTGTTCGTGTGCTGCGACGGGCTGGCAGGCCTTCCTGAGGCGGTGGAGGCGACCTGGCCCGACTCGATGGTCCAGACCTGCGTCGTCCACCTGATCCGCTCCTCGATGAGGTTCGTCGCCTACCAGGATCGCAAGGAAGGTCGCCGCCGCCCTCAAACCCGTCTACACCGCGGTCAACGAGGACGCCGCCTTGGACGCCCTCGCCGAGTTCGCCGCCGGATGGGCGGACAAGTACCCTGACGCCCTGAGCACCTGGCAGCGCGCCTGGGAACGGTTCACGCCCTTCCTCGCCTTCCCGCCCATGCTCCGGCGCGTCTTGTACACGACCAACGCCATCGAATCCTTGAACTACCAGCTGCGCAAAGTCACCAAGAACCGGGGCCACTTCCCCTCCGACGCGGCGGCCGTGAAGCTGCTGTGGCTGGCGATCTGCAACATCGAAGACCGCAGAGCCGCCGAACGCGCCACAACCCCCACCAGCAAACCCTCCCGGCGCGCGACCAACCGGCTCGTCGAAGGCCGCCTCACCACCAACTGGAAACAAGCCCTCGCCCAACTCGCCGCCGCCTACCCCGAACGCATCACCCCCTATCTCTAACCACCGCTTACACAAAACAATTGACAAGCTCCTTCGTCGCCCAAGCCCGCGGATCAGCCAGCATCGACGAAAAGGGTATTGAGCGGGCGCGAATGCTCGTGGGATTGAAGGGCTACGTCACCAACATCCCCAAACACCTCATGCCCGCCTCGGAGGTGATCACCTCGTACCACGATCTGTGGCATGTGGAGCAGTCCTTCCGCATGAGCAAAACCGACCTCAAAGCCAGGCCGGTCTTCCACCACACACGCGACGCCATCGAAGCACACCTGACCGTCGTCATCACCGCCCTCGCCGTCGCACGCCACCTTCAGACCAGAACCGGAATGAGCATCAAGAACCTCGTGCGGACCCTGCGTCCCCTCCAAGAAATCACCATACGAATCGGCAACCACACCGCCACCGCCGCAGACCCCCTCAACGACACCGCCCGAAGAATCCTCACCAGCCTCCACATCGACCCCACACCATAAATCTGGGTCACTTAAACTGCACGAGTCAGGTCNGGCGCCCAGCGCCAGGTCGGTGTAAAGGCTGGTGGAGGTCTGCCAGCCCACGATCCGACGCGAGTTTACGTCGGTGACGAATGCGACACACCCACCCCGAGAACGTTCGGACGTAGGTGATGTCGGCGACCCACAGCTCATTGGGGCGCAAGGCCGAGAAGTGGCGGTCCACGAGGTCCGCGGGGCACTGCTCACGCGGCGCAGAGCGCGTCGTGTGGGGCGTCCTTGGCCCGCCGGATACCCCGCAGCCCCAGGCAGCGCATGAGGCGCTCGATCGTGCAGCGGGCCACGTGCCCCTGCCCGTGGCGCTCAGCGACCACGGGCCGGTTCAGCATGACGTGCATCTTGCGGGCCCCGAACGCCGAGTAGTTCTCAGCATGCACGGCACGGATCTCGTCCTTGAGGACCTCGTCGCGCCTGGCGCGTGGTGAGGGCGGGCGGGTCCTGGCCGCGTAGACGGTGGATGGGGCGATCGTGATGCCGGCGCTAGGTGTACTTCCCCGTGAGGTTGTGAACGCGTTGTGCGGGGGTTTGGCCTTTGATGCCGGTGTGGGGTCGGTGGTGATTGTAGGTGTGGAGCCAGTGCGTGTAGGCGGCTTCGCGTTCGGTTTCGCTGGTGTAGGGGCGCGCGTAGGCCCATTCGGCGGCGAGAGTGCGGTTGAAGCGTTCGACCTTGCCGTTCGTTTGGGGGCGGTAGGGCCTGGTGTACCGGTGTTTCACCGCGTCTGTGAGCGCCCTGTTGAACACGTGCGACCGGTAGCAGGACCCGTTGTCGGTGAGCACTTCGCGCACACTGATCCCCGCTTCGGAGAAGAAAGCAGCCGCCCGCTTCCAAAAGCCCGCGGCCGTCGCCTTGGTCTCATCGTCGAGGATCTCGGAGTACGCGACCCGGGAGTAATCGTCGACCGCGTGGTGCAGGTACCGGTAGCCGCGCGCCCCTGAGGCTCCTTTCCTCGCGGCCCTGTCGCGGGCCGCGCCCGCGGCGCGGTCCTGGGCCGATCCGCGACCGTGAACACGCCAGCCGCCGCCGTCGGGGATGCGGCCGAGCTTCTTGATGTCCACATGGACCAGATCACCCGGACGGGGCCTCTCGTAGCGCACCGGCCGGGGTTTGCGCACCGCGAGCCCTGTGGCCCGGTCGACGTGCGCGAGGAGCGGCATGTGGTAGCGGTTCAGGACCCGCCCGACCGTGGAGCGGGCCAAATGCAGGTGGTAGGCGATGCGATGCGGGCCCAGTGGCGAGTGAAACGCAAGGCGATGATGCGCCGCTCGACGCGCTTGGGCAGGCGGGTGGGGCAGTGATGGGGGCGGGAGGACCGGCCGGAAAGGGGCGCGCCCGCCCGATACCGGTCCACCCACCGCTTGACCGTTGCCGGCGAGCATCCGAACCGTTCGGCCGCGCGCCGCAGGGACCAGCCCTGATCGACGACAAGAACAGCAAGGCGGCACCTTCCCTCCGGCGTCAACGGTGCATGAGCGTGTGTCACGAAGGCCTCCTTGTACAGGTTGCGAGTGTGGTAACCCACATCCTGCCAAGGAGGCCTTCACCTATCCACGCCGTTCACAACCTCCCGAGGAAGTACACCTAGAAATGACAGAAGAGGGCCATATGCTTATTCGGCCTCCATCGCCCGAAGAATCGTCCCCGCCTCCCGACCTCCAATCGAATCACCCAGTTCTTCCTGCTCACCCATTCACTAGACGTCGAGCACTTCGAGCTGCACGTTGCGGCTGGAGCACGGACCACTCGATCCTGTAGTCGCTCATCCAGGCGGCATCAATCATTGACCACCTCGGGAACATGCGAGAGGTCAACCTCAACCACCCACCATTCTCAGCGATCTCTTTCGGCACGCAGATAACGGCGATTGCGGCTCGTTGCGGGCGCCGTGGCAGCGACGAGTCCCATTGCGACAAGATCCCGCATCTGTACCCTCAACGCGCCAACACTTCGCCCAGTCTTCTCAGCAATGTCTCTGATCGAAAGTTCCACACTCGGGTCGAGAACCGCCAGAACATCTCGCTGGGCCGCGGTTAGCCCCCCAACTGCTCTTTCACTAACATACAAGGGCCCGTCGAGATTGCCCTCGAGAAGTTTCTCATCTAGCAGCTTGCACAGAACTGCGCGCGCATCATCGGAATCAAGCCCAAGTTCTCGTTTCAGGTCGCCGACCTTCACCTGACCTCGACTCTTCGCGATCGCGAGGGCAGAGTCCTCGACATGCGATCGAGGCCCCCCAGGTAGGCCTCGGAGCCAAGCCGCCATTCCCGGATCGATTAGGCCGAACCTGTAGAGGCTCAGGACGACGGAAGACAGACTCGATTTGCTGTAGTCCGGAGCTCGGAGCCCCTTCTGTTTCATGAGGGCGATCATCTTCAAGACGCCTGTTCCCGCATTCTCTGCAACTGTCCCTTCACCACTGGAGCGAGGAACCTTTGTCAGTAGTGCCGAGAGCACACGATTCCGCGAGTCAGAGACGCCCTCAGCGATATTCTCCGCCGTCCGAGTGCCCCAAAAGCCACCCGGACTCGTTATCTCAACCCGATCCGGATATACATCGACTGAGACCTGACGACTCTGCGCGCGCTCGGAATAGTCACGGTGTGCAACCGCATTCGCGATTGCTTCACGGAGAACTTCAGCTGGAATCTCCAATTCGTCAGAACCGGCGACCCCATCCACTATGCGCATGGTCCTGAGGTGTCGCGCGACCGTTGCTACCGCGGACTCGACAACATCAGGCAGCGCCCCGTCACACTGCTTGCGATCAACGAATCGAACTCCGTCCGCAGCAGCCTTTTCGGTCAATGGATGAACACTGACATCAACAGTGAGCTGCGGGAAAAACTGCTGAGGATAGATCCCCATTGCAAGGAGACCTGCCAAGGTTGGCTGGTCATGCTCTCCCCTCACCACACTCAATCGCCTGAGGGCAAGAAGGCGATCGCCCGAGCCAATCCCATCGAACATCTTCGAGCCAGAATCGCGTTGCCGGGCAAGCATTCGATCAACGAGGCTCTCAGACAAGTCCGAGATCGCTGCACCATCCACTGGCTGACGGTCTACGTCTTGGGGCCCGTTGTGGCGAGTCTGCAAGGCATAGATCTCATAGGCAGAGAGCCGTTCATCCCGATCATCGACTCGACGATAGGAACCCGCCTGAATGCCCTGCTGGACCACATAGCACGGGAGGTTGCGACTCGGATCCTCCACCATTGCTTCAATCTCGAGCGCCACGACGTATGCACCATCAATCCTTATGATCTCTGGCATCGCCCCAGGGATTGGATTCACCTTTTGGCCTTGTCCTTCGCGTAGGCCATCTAGAAGGGCTGTGAAGATCCGCTGAGCCGCAAAGCCAGGCACAGGAGAAAAGTTCGTCTCCTCACTTAGACCGAGGATGACGATCCCTCCACTTGTGTTTGCGAATGCAGAGACACTCTCCCACACCGATTTGGAAAGCTTCGTTTCACAAGCCTTCACCTCAATTTGGGCAGTCTCGCGACCCAGCTCACGAACTAGTGCGATGGCGGCAAGCACCGCTTCTTCACTCATGGCTTCACTGTAGTCAAGTGAGACGTCACTGTACACACTGAGGCATGTCACTGAATACAGTGAGGATCTGACTGCATATCACTGACAGCCCCATGCACAGCGGCTGGCCCGACAAGCGACGCTCCAGCATCGAAACGAGCCGCAAAAAACGGGTTATAGGACAAAATGTGTTGGTCGGGTCTAGTCCCAGTCGGTGCGGTAGGGGCTGTGGTGGTGGAGTTCGTGCCAGGCGATGGCGTCTCCCCATTGGGGGATGATGCCGGCGGCGGGGTGGTCGCGTGAGGCCTGTTGCCAGGCCTGTTCGATCTGGGTGTCGGTGGGCATGACTTTCAGGATCTGAGCGGCCGGCAAGGGGCGTTCCGTGTGCATGTAGCACCACCAGAAGATCGCCTTGATCCTGCGCGTGAGCCGCATCCCCCGGTGGTCGCGCAGCATTTGGCGCAGGGGCGCGTTCGTGGCTCCTTCGATCTGGTTGTTCATCGCCGGCATCGCCTGCCCCCAGGTGGGGTCGCAGAACGTGAACAACACGCCCCTCGCCAGTAGCCGGTTCAGGCTGTTACGGGCGCGCACGAGCCGCTCATGCGTGTACTCCCACCCGCCATCGTCTCTGGGCGTCTTCTCGGCGAGGAACACCTCCCACCGCTCACACCACCCCCTGTAGTCCTCCACCCACGCCTCGGCCTGCGAAATGTCGGTGACGCGAATGAGCTGCTTGCCCAGGGCGTACAGCTCTTTGGACGCAGGCAGCTTCGGACGGGTCGTTGTCGCTTCCTTCACCTTCGAAAACGCGTGAAACGTGCACCGCTGCACCCGCGAATCCGGCCAGATCTTCTTACGCGCCTTCTCGAACCCGCTCCCCCCATCGGTGACCACCAGCTCCGGAGGGGCGATCCTGCTCATGAGGGCCTCCCAGGCGCGCGAGTTCTCCGTCCTGGCCACATGACCTGCCCACCACATGCTCACGCGTCTGGGCGATCACCACGACCGCCTTGCGGCCCAGATGAATCCCGTCGACGAACACGACCTCGTGCACCTCATCGACCACGGGAGCGAAAGGCCAGACCTCCCACAGGTGCTGGCACCGCCGCCGAAACGACCTCCCGCCCCCAGGCATATCCGCCTGACGGGCCCCGCTGAGCAACCAGGAAAGGAACTCGCCCAGGTGCTTGGCCGACGCGTCAATCTCATTCAGACCGGTGACATTGCAGGCCGTACACCTCCACCGCTGCCGTCCAGCTGACGTCTTCCCATGACGCGTCATCCGACCACCACACACAGGGCACGAAGCAGTATTCACCCCGAGAGGCAAACACACCCAACTAAAACCCGGACTTTCCCGCACCACAGAGCCGAAAAACCCCGATCAGACCAACAGATTCTGTCCACCCTCATAGTTGGCCGCCACCAACTAAAACCCAGACTTTCCCGCACCAGCACAACGAAAAGTCCCAGTCAGACCAACACGAGGTGTCCTTTAACCCTCCTTCTCCTTTCGACGGCGCCCGGCCCCGCCCTCGTGAACATCGACGAGGACGCGGCGGGGAGCCGGAGAGACGAAGCCCCCGGCATCCGTGATGCCGGGGGCTCGCACATGAGTCGGGGTGGCGGGATTTGAACCCACGACCTCTTCGTCCCGAACGAAGCGCGCTACCAAACTGCGCCACACCCCGTGCGACTGTTGAAGTATAGCGGGCGCGGGGTCGGCCTCCCAAATCGGATCGGCCGCTCGGATGCCGGATCCGTCACACGGAGCGAATCGTGAGGAGGGTCGCCTCGGGGCGGGTCGCGATCCGGATCGGCGCGAAGGGGGACGTGCCGAGACCGGCGGAGACGTGGAGGAGGGAGGTCCGCGTTCCGGAGGTCCACCGGTGGAGGCCCTTCGCGTAGCGGCGGTCGATGTCGCAGTTCGTGATGATCGCGCCGAAGCCGGGGATGCCGATCTGGCCGCCGTGCGTGTGGCCGGCGAGGACGAGGTCGGCGCCCGCGGTCGTCATCGCGTTGAGGACTCGGGTGTAGGGGGCGTGCGTGACGCCGAGGCGCAGGGTCGAGTCGGACGCCCATTGGGCCTCAGGGTCGACGATGCGATCGCGGTTGATATGGGCGTCGTCGGTGCCGAGGAAGGAGACGACCTGCTCGCCGCCGGACTCGCCGCGGAGGGGGACGGAGAGGGCGCCCGCCCGATTCGAGAGATCGAGCCAGCCGGCGTCGCGGAAGCGCTTCGTCATCGCCGTCCAGGGGATGTCGGGGATGGTCCGCGTCGGCGGCTTCGAGGCGCCGAGGAGGTAGCTCCCCCAGGCCTTCCGACGGGCCGAGTAGTAGTCGTTCGATCCGAGGACGAAGACGCCCGGGAGGTCGAGGAGCGGCTCGTAGGCGGCCTCGACGAGTTCGAGCCCCTCGGCGAGCCCGAAGTTGTCGCCGGTCGAGACGACGAGATCGATCCGTTCGGCCGCCGCGACCTCGTGGAGGAAGTCGACGAGGAACTCCTGACCCGGATAGAGGTGGAGGTCGGAGACGTGGAGGATCGACAGCGGGGCGATGCCGCGGTGCGCGGGGACGTCGATCGTGAGACGGCGCAGGACCGGCAGCCGCCGCTCGAGGGAGCCCCAGGCGAGGGAGGCGGCGCCGACGCCGGTGAGGACGGCGCCCGCGATCCCGAGGGCGCGTCCGGTCGCGACGAGGCCGCGCGGCGCGAGCGAGGGCTGGTCCGCGAGGACCTCGAGTCCGAGTGGAAGCGGTGCCGACGTCATCGAGGCTCCTAACCCTGTCCGTTCCCGTCGCCGCCAGCGTTCCCGTTGCCCTGGTCGCTGGGGGTGGTCGTCTGAGTGTCGGAGTTCGCCGAGTCGTTCTGGCCGGCGGTGTCCGAATTCGTGTCCCTGCTCGTCGTCTGCCTCTTCACGGGGGCCGGCGTGCCGATGTAGGCGCTCGGCATCGCATCGACGGGAGTTCCGGCGAGGGCGGCGGACATGTAGGGCGCCCAGATGTTCTGGCCGACGAAGGTCTCGCCGTAGATCGCCTGGTAGTAGACGCCGTTGATGACGACGTCGCGGACCGGCGTCGTCGAGGAGTCGGCGTGACCGACCCACGTGGAGGTGACGAGAGAGGGCGTGAAGCCGGTGAGCCACGTGTTCGCCGAGTAGTCCGTCGTGCCGGACTTCGCGGCGAACGGCCTGCCGTCGGCGAGGCGGGTCGAGGTGTAGTACTGGCCCGCGGAGGCGGTGAGGAGGGTCGCGACCTGATCGGCGACGGTCTGGTCGAGGACCTCCTTGCAGTTCGCCTGGTACTCCTTCAGCGTGTTCTCGTCGCGGTCGGTGACGCTCGACATCGACATCGGCTCGCAGAGCTTGCCGCCGTTGTCGAACACGGCGAAGGCGCGCGCGACGTCGAGGGGCGAGGCCGAGGAGGAGCCGATGATGTTCGCGGGGACGGAGTCGATGACGGAGCCGTCGCTCTTCGTGATCCCCATGTCCGCCGCGGTCTGGAAGATCTGGCAGAAGTCGAGGCGTGAGGCCATGTTGACGAACGCCTGGTTGACGGAGAGCCCGGTCGCGCGGATGACGTTCATCGCGCCGTCCTTGCCGGCGAGGTCCTCGACCTTCCAGGGCTCGGTGTAGATCGCCTTGCCGCCGCAGGTGAAGGAGTAGGCGGGGTAGTTGCGGTTCGTGGAGCCGACCGACTCGTAGGCGGTGTGCCCTTCCTTGAACCACTCGGCGAGGGTGAAGACCTTGAAGGTCGATCCGATCTGGAATTGGCCGTCGGCGGCGTAGTTGCTCATCGTCTGGCCGGCGTCGACGCCGTACGCGGTGTTCTGCGACATCGCGAGGATCGACCCGGTCGACGGATCGAGGGAGACGAGGGCGTCGTCGACGCCGGACGGGTCGGAGTCGGGGATCGCGCTCGTCAGCGACTGGAAGGCGGCGTCCTGCTTCGTCGGGTCGATCGTCGTGCGGATCGTGAGGCCGCCGGTCTTGAGGAGGTGCTCGCGGGCCGCCGCCGTCTCGCCGTAGGTCGAGTCGGCGAGGAACTGGGCGATGACGAAGTCGCAGAAGTAGCCGTAGTTCTCGCGGGCGCCAGTGCAGCCCTCGGCGGTGGCGCCGGGGTGGAGCATGTCGGCGATGGGAGTCGCGACGCCGGCGTCGTACTCCTCCTGGGTGATGACGCCCTGTTCGAGCATGACGCCGAGGACCGTGTCGCGTCGGGTCTGGGCGGCGTCGGGGTAGGAGAGCGGGTCGTATTCGACGGGGGACTGGACGAGGCCGGCCAGGAGGGCGGCCTCGAGGTAGTTGAGCTCGGACGCGGACTTCGAGAAGTAGCGCTGCGAGGCCGCCTCGACGCCGTAGGTGATCGGGCCGAAGGGGGCGATGTTGAGGTAGCCGGCGAGGATGTCGTCCTTGCTCATCTTCCGCTCGAGGGCGAGCGCGTACTTGATCTCGCGGAGCTTGCGGGCGGTCGTCTGCTCGGTCGCCGCGGTCACCTGATCGGCGTCGCCCTCGAGGTAGCCCTTCTCCTGGAGGGCGTTGCGGACGTACTGCTGGGTGATCGTGGAGGCGCCCTGGGTGCCCGAGTCGGAGAGGTTGTTGACGAAAGCGCGGGCGATGCCGGTCGCGTCGACGCCGTTGTGCTCGTAGAAGCGCTTGTCCTCGATGGCGACGATGGCCTTCTTCATGATGTCCGCGATGTTCGCCGAGGGGACGACGATGCGCTGCTTGTCGTAGAAGCGCGCGATGACGCCGCCGTTGGCGTCGAGCATCTGGGACTCCTCGGCGGGTTCGACGACCTGGATGTCGGAGGGGAGGTCGTTGAAGATCGAGGGGACGGACTTCGCCGCGATGGCCGCCGATCCCGTCAGCGGCACGAGCATTCCTGCTCCGAGGACGCCGATGAGGGCGGACACGGAGACGAACGCGATGAGCAGCGCCACGAGCTGGGCGGGGCTGACGAGACGCGGGTGGGAGTGCGACATGGGTCCAGAATACGCAATGGGGTTCCGCGGGGAGCTGGACGGCGCCTGTGAGGGGCGTCGTAGCCGATCGTTCCGGTTTGTACTTCCTCTCTAATTGTGTGTATCGTCACATATGAAAGCTCATTGGCGAGCGATTTGGAGAAGCATCCCATGACGAGTGTCGACGATGACCAGAGCTGGGTGGCGAAGGCGCTGTGCGCGTCCTACGAACCCGATGCGCTCTTCGTCCAGGGGGCCACGCAGAGGCAGGTCCGCCTCCGCTGCCTGCAGTGCGAGGTGAGGCTCGAGTGCCTCGCCGACGCCCTCGATTCCGAGGCGAATTTCGGAGTGTGGGGAGGTCTGACGGAGCGCGAGCGCCGCGCGATGCTCCGCCACTACTCGGAGGTGACGAACTGGCGCGAGTGGCTCGAGGAGTCGAGCGATCCGCTGGCCGTCGAGATCCGCGCGCCGAAGGTGCCGCGCGTCCTCGCGCACGTCAGGGGATGACGGGCGCGGCCGCACGCCATTAGGATCGGCGCCATGACGACTTGGGAATACGCGACCATTCCGCTGCTCACGCACGCGACGAAGGTGATCCTCGACCAGTGGGGAGCGGACGGGTGGGAGCTCGTCCAGGTGATCCCCGGACCGAACGGTGGGGACAACCTCGTCGCCTACCTCAAGCGCCCGAAGGAGTCCTGACTTCCGGATCGACGAGGGCGGGGCCGCTGCGCGGAGGCGGGGCGGCCGGAGAAGACGAAAGGGGGAGGGCCCGGGAACCGAGGTTCCCGGGCCCTCCCCGTCTCGTTGAGCGCCCGTTCAGCGCGCGCGGCGCGCGAGCCGGTCGACGTCGAGGAGGGTGACGGCGCGCCCCTCGAGGCGGATCCAGCCGCGGGACACGAAGTCGGCGAGCGACTTGTTGACGGTCTCGCGGGAGGCGCCGACGAGCTGGGCGAGCTCCTCCTGGGTGAGGTCGTGGGGGACGTGGACGCCCTTGTCGGTCGCCGTGCCGAAGCGGTCTGCGAGGTCGAGGAGGGCCTTGGCGACGCGGCCGGGGACGTCGGAGAACACGAGGTCGGAGAGCGACTCGTTGGTCCGGCGCAGGCGCTGGGCGAGCGCCTTCAGCATGTGCTTCGCGAGCGTCGGGTTGGTGTCGAGGATCTCCATGAGGTCCTCGTGCTCGAGGAAGAGGAGCGACGCCGGGGAGACGGCGGTCGCGGTGGTCGACCGCGGACCCGGATCGAAGAGCGTGAGCTCGCCGATGATCTCGCCGGGGCCGAGGACCGCGAGGAGGGATTCGCGGCCGTCGTTCGAGGTGTGGCCGAGCTTCACCTTCCCCTCGGTGACGATGTAGAGGCGGTCGCCGAGGTCGCCCTCGTCGAAGAGGGTCTCGCCGCGGCGGAGCGTCGTGTGTCCCATCTTCTGCTGGAGCGAGACCTGCTGGGCCTCGTCGAGGCCCCCGAAGAGCGGGACCTGGCTGATGAAGTTTCCGTCGCCGATCATGTGGGCGCGAGCTCCGTTCTGCTCATGGCCCCGGTGTCACCCGGTGGGCCTGGGTCGGTCTTCACCGCGGGGCGCGGCGCGCCCGGGGACGGTGAATCACTGCACATTATGCCCCCTTCGGCGCCGCCGTCGGGGGTTCGCGCGACGACGCGTCGGAATCCGGGGGATTCCGACGCGTCGTGGGGAGGGGGTTTCAGCGCAGGCCGGCGGCCTTCTCGGCCTTGCGGCGGGCGCGGGCCGTGAAGTGGGCGCCGACCGGGTTGACCTTCTCGACCTCGGCGCGCAGCGCCTCCTCCTTGCGCCCGATGCGGCGGACGGAGTGAGAGAGGATGCCGGCGCCGATGAGGGCGAGTCCGAGGAGGAGGAGTCGTCCGGAGTAGCCGGACGCCTGGAGGTGGTGGGAGAGGTTCGCGCCGAAGGCGTTCCATCCGTCGAGCCACCGCAGGTAGGGGAGGACGGCGTTCGCGGTGAGTCCGGGGACGACGAGCCAGGGGAGTCCGGCGATCGCGGTGAGGACGCCGGAGAACCACGGTCCGAGCGAGGACTTGCGGGCGAGGAGGAGCAGGACGAGGAGGACGAGGATCCCGATGAGGAGCTCGCCGACTCCGAGGGGGGAGAAGACGCCGGTCGTCATCGCCGAGCCGTCGGCGAGGGTGAGGCGGGCGCCCGCGTCGGCGAGAAGGAACCATGCGAGGGGCACGAGGAGCAGGTGGCCGATGAGGGAGCCCCAGTGGGCGCCGGTGCGCGAGGGGACCTCGGCCATGAGGGTCGCGCCCTCGAAGAGGGCGTCGTCGAGCGAACGGGGGGTCGCGGGGACGAAGGCCCGGTCGACGGGCTCCTCGCGGGGCTTCCATGAGGCCTCGAGCTCGGGCTCCGCCTCGGGGGCGGGGGCGGCGAGGAAGGAGCGGCGCTGGACGGTCGTCTCCTCGAGGTCGTTCGGCAGGAGGGTCGTCTCCTCGACGGCCGGCTCGGCCGGGGCCGCCGAGGGCTCGGCGTCGGAGCGGTGGGCGAGGACGTCGCGCGGGGTGGGCGTCGGGTCGGCGTAGGCGTCGGCGACGACGGGGACCTCGCCGGTCATCACGGGGATCGTCGTCGTGTGGGGGCCGAGGGTGACGGGCTCGATCTGGCCGGTGTCGACGGGGGAGGGCTCGCCGATGATGTCGTCGGCGGCGGTCGTTTCTCCGGGCAGCTCGACCTCTTCTCCGGTGAGGACGCGGCCGCGGTCGCGGACGGCCGCCCACATCGTCTCCGAGGGGTCGTCGGCCGAGGGCGCCGCGGGCGAGTCGGCGTCGACCGGAGCGGGCTCCTCTTCGGCGGGGGCGTCCGCGTTCTCGGTCGGGGCGCCGGAGCTCACCGAGGGTTCGAGGCCCCGGCCCGCGGGCGCGGTCTCCGCGACCGCCTCGGGCTCGGGCGGGAGCGCGTCGGAGCCGCCGTCGGCGACGGGCTCGAAGCTGAAGCTCGGATCAAGGGTGAGCGCGTCGCCCTCGGGCGCGGCCCCGTCCTCGCGGCGGTCGGTGAATTCCTGATCGGACATGGTGCTCCTCCTGCTCGTGGGCACACGATATCGGCCGCGCGGCGCCGATTCGCGCTCATTCCCCGGCTAGGCGCGATTCTCCGGCGATCGCGCCGGCCGGCTCGGCCGATTCGTCGAGTCCGCCCTCCTCGGCCGTCGGGCCCGGGGCCCCGTCCTCGTCGACGATTCCCCCGCCGACGGCGCCCTCGGTGGCGGTTCTCGCGAGGGCGCGGAGCCTCGCCCAGTAGACCCCGATCGTCGTCGTTCCGAGGACGAGGCCGAGGGCGGCGACCACGGGGGCGGCGAGGGCGACGGACGTCCCCCTCGAGGGGCCCGGGGTGACGACGGCGCCGGTGATCGACGACCACAGGGGGAGGAGCATGTAGCCGGGCAGGACCATGAGGACCCAGGAGGCGGCCTGCGGGCCGGTGAGGGAGAAGGGGCTCATGAGGGCGACGAGCCCGAGGAGGCCGGCGGCGGCGAGGGCGAGCAGCCAGTCCCCGGCCTCGGGCGAGTGGAGTGCGGAGAGGCCGGCGGTCGCGACGCCGGTCGTGTCGTTCGGCGCCGCCCGGATGAGGAGGAGGACCGCGACGAAGGCTGCGGGCAGCGCGAGGGAGGCGACCCACGCGTGGCGGTGCTCGAGGATCGCGCGCAGCGGCGCCCCGGCCGGCGAATCGGCGGTGGATCGGGAGGCGAGGACGAGGGCGAGGGCGGCTCCGCCGATGACGACGGCGACCGCGAGGGGGTAGAGGCTCCACGTGACGGCGGCGCTCATGTCCGCGCCGTCGATGGAGGAGGCCTGGAGGATCGGGATCGCGAGGAGGCCGGCGTTCTGGGCGGCGCCGACGGCGATCGAGACGGCGAAGGCGACGATCATGCCCGCCGGCGACTCGTCGCAGTTCATCGAGACGAGGGCGAGGAGGACGGCCGCGAGGACCATCCCGATGAGGCCCTCGACGGAGGCGAGGGGCTGGCCGATCGCCGTTTGCGCCTGGACGTCCGCCATCGAGGACCCGAGGAGCACGAGGGCGGCGGGCGCGAAGACGAGGGCGAAGATCCCGCTGCGCGCGTGCGGCGAGTCGAGGGGCGACGGTGTCGGCATGCCCCCAGTATGGCAAGGCGCGTCCGCGACGCGCCCGGCCGCGGACCGTAGGCTGGTCCGGTGACCATCGACGCTCTCATCGATCCGCCCGTCGAGCTCCTCGTCGGAGCCTCGCGCCGCCCGGACGTGAGCGCCGCCTTCGACGACGCCCTCGCCTCCCTCGCCCGCCTCCGCTTCCACGAGGGCCTGCGGCGCGGTTGGGAGGAGGCGCGCGCGGAGGCCGCGGTCCGCGAGGCCGCCGCCGTCGCCCTGATCCTCGGCGCGCGCACGACCGTCGACGAATTGCGGCTCGCGACCCTCGCCGATGCGCCCGTCGAGCGCCCGGCGCCCGGTTCCGCGGCGCTGGTCGATCCGCGCCCGAGGACGGGTCGCGATCCCGCGATGGACCTCGCGATCGGCGCGTTCCGCTCCCAGGCGGGCATCCTCCGCGATTTCGCGCCCCTCAACGCGCGGACGCCTTCGGCCCCGAGGTCCGTTCCGATCCCCGCGCCCCTCGCCGGGATCCATCGGGATCTGTGCTCCGGCCTCGTCGAATCCGGACGGCTCGCGACCGAGCGGGTGGCGATCCCCGCCTCCGCCGAGGTCCTCGCCCCGGCGCTGAGGATCCTCTCGGCCCCCGCCCCGGCGCTCGCGCGCGCCGCGGGGATCGTCGCGCACTTCCGCTTCCGCGAGGTCTTCGCGCCCGCGTCGGCGGGCGTCGGGGCGGCGCTCGCCCGGCGCCTCCTCGTCGTCGAGGGCGTCGACCCGACGGGCGCGTGCGCGATCAGCGCGCTCGACGCGCAGGATCCGGCCGGCGCCTCCCGCGCGCTCGCGGGCTGGGTCCGGGCGGACGAGGACGGGCTCGCCCGCTGGATGCTCCGCTTCGCCGAATCCGTCGAGTTCGGCGCCCGGGTGGGCGTCGACGTCGCCCTCCACGTGCAGGCGGGCAGGCTCGGGTAGACGCTCGGAGCGTCCGGGCTCCTCGCGTTTCAGGGGCGCCGCGAGACGGCGAGGCCGACGGCGAGCGCGCCCGCGCCGATCGCGAAGGCCGCGATTCCGAGCGTTCGCCGCGAGGGCGCGGGAATGCGGCGCGGCGCCCGCGCGGTCTCGTCGAAGCGGGCGATCTCCCAGCCGCGCTCCTCGGCGACGGCGCGCAGCCCCCGGTCGGGGTTGACGGCGACCGGATGGCCGACCGAGGAGAGGAGCGGCACGTCGGAGACCGAGTCGGAGTACGCCCAGGACTCCGCGAGGTCCCAGCCGCGCTCGGCGGCGAGTCGCGCGCACGCCTCCGCCTTCTTCTCCGATTGGTTGTAGTGGAGGATCTCGCCCGTGTAGCCGCCCCTCTCGTCGGTCGCGACGCGGGAGGCGAGGACGGCGTCGGCGCCGAGGCGCGCGGCGATCGGGCGGACGACCTCGATGACGGACGCGGAGGCGACGACGACGGGGCGGCCGGCGGCTCGGTGGCGGGCGATCTCCTCGAGGGCGCGCACGTAGCAGACCGGGTCGATCGCGGTTTCGAGGGACTCCTCGACGATCGATTCGAGGAGTCGCGCGTCGATCCCCTTCGCGAGGTCGCCGAGCGCCCGCGCCATCTGATCCATCCGGTCGGCGTCCGCCCCGCGCAGGAGGTAGGGGAGGTGGACGAGGACCGACATGATCGCGGCGGAGCGCGAGATGAGTCCCGCGTCGAGGAAGGACCCCTGGAGGGCGAGGGAGGACGAGGTCGCGAGGATCGTCTTGTCGAGGTCGAAGAAGGCGGCGCTCCCCGCGCCGTGCCGTTCGCTCATCACCGCCTCCTCGGGGTCTCGGTTCGGCCGTCCACAGGCCGAAGGGTTCCGTCCAGTCTTCCACAGGTCGCGCGCTCCCGTGGGGCGCCGACGAGGTCGACCGGGGTCTCCTAGTGCCATGGGACGAGCGGAAACGGTGACGAGGGCGGGGCGGACGCCCGGCGGCGTCCTCCTCGACGGGATCGACGGGGACGACGCGCGGAGGGTCGGAGAGCTCATGGCGCTCGTCGGGGCGCGGGAGTGGGACGGGACGGGCGAGCCCGCGCTCGTCCTCGCCGGCCCGCGGGCGAGAGGGGCCCGCGGGGCGATGCGCCTCGAGCTCGGGGAGTCCGGGCAGCTGCGCCTCCCGGCGGACGAGGCGCTCCTCGCCGAGGCCCTCTCCCGGGTCGCGGGTCGGGGAAAGGGCGGCGCTCGGCCCGCGGCCCTTCCTACGACCGCGGTCGCCCCGCGCTCCGGCGCATCCGTCGACGCCGACGTCCTGCGCATCGGGGTCGGGACGTGGAGCGGCGGATCGGGGCGCCTCGCCGCCCTCCTCGCCGCCGGCGCCGGAGCCGTCCTCGTCGACGCCTCGGGCGCGGCGCCCGCACTCCCGATGCTCGCCTCTCCCGGGGCGGCGGGAGTGCGCTGGGCGGATCTCGACCCCTCCGAAACGGCCTTCGGCCCCGACCTCGTCGATCGTCTGCCGCGCGTCGGCGGACTGCGGGTTCTCGGCGGGGACGGGAGCGGAGTCGCAGAGGCGCGCGACCCGAGGCTCGCGCCCGTCCTTCGGTCGCTCGGGGCGGCGGGGCGCGGAGCGGTCGTCGACCTCGGGGCGTGGGACGCGCGGGCGCACTCGGCGCACGCCCTCCTCCTCGACGGGCTCGTCCTCGCCGGGGACTCCGACCTCGAGGGGGCCTCCCGGCTCGCCTGCGCCCTCTCCCTCCATCCGCCCGCGATCCCCTGCGTCCTCGTCCACTTCGGACGGGGGAGGGAACGGATCGCCGAGGCCGCGCCGGGGATGCCGGATCTTGCCCTGCGACGCGCGATGCGCCGCGGGTGCCGGGCGCTCCTCGACGAATTGCGCCGGGCCGGCGGGCGCGCCTGGGCGGGGGAGTTCGCATGAGCGGCGGACGCGAATCGGAGGCCCTGCGGGCACTCGCGCACGGCGAGGGGCTCGCGCGGGCGGTCGCGGGCGCCGCCCGGCCGGGGGCGGGGATCCGGGAGATGACGGGCCTGCTCGACCGGGTCCGGACGATCGCCGAGGGGACCGGGCCCGAGCTCGCCCGCGTCCTCGCCGACGCGCTCGTCACCGACGTCCTCCTCAATTCGGGTGCGGCGTGGGTCGATCGGGGGAGCGGACTCGAGCGGCTCGTCCTCGACCTCGGCGGGGAGGAGGGCGTGCGCGCCCTCGCCGTGCGGATGGCGGCGGCCTGCGGGCGGCGGCTCGACGACGCGAGCCCCATCGTCGACGGCACCCTGCCCGGGGGCGTCCGCCTCCACGCCGTGCTCGCGCCCCCGTCCGCCTCGGGCACGCTCGTGTCGCTGCGCTGCGCGCGGGCCCGGGGGATGGGCCTTCCGGAGATGGAGGCCGCCGGGAGCGTCGCCCCGCGCGTGGGGATCGTCCTGCGCCGACTCGTCGAGGCGCGCGCCAACGTCCTCGTGAGCGGGGCGACCGGGAGCGGGAAGACGACGCTCCTCGCGGCCCTCCTCGGGCTCGTGCCCGCCGACGAGCGGATCGTCTGCATTGAGGAGGTCCCCGAGCTCGCGCCCGAGCACCCGCACGCGATCTCCCTCGTCGAACGACGGGCGAACGTCCAGGGGCGCGGCGCGATCCCGCTCGCGGAGCTCGTCCGCGCGGCGATGCGGATGCGGCCCGATCGGCTCGTCCTCGGCGAGTGCCGCGGGCCCGAGGTCCGCGACGTCCTCCTCGCCCTCAACACCGGGCACGACGGCGGCTGGGCGACGATCCACGCGAACGGGACGGGGGACGTGCCCGCTCGACTCCAGGCGCTCGGAGCCCTCGCGGGGATGAGCGACGCGGCGCTCGCGGCACAGGCGGTCGCGGCCCTCGACGCCGTCGTCCACATGCGGCGCGCGCCGACGTCCCGGTCGTCGTCCGCCGCCCCGTCCTCGTCTTCGCGGGAGCTCGGAGGGCCCGGCCGCTGGGTCGCCGAGATCGGGGTCCTTGTGCGGTCGGGCCCGGATCTGCGCTGCGACCTCGCGCTCGCGGCCGAAAGGGACGGGACCTGCGTCGAAGGGCCCGGGTGGGAAGGGCTCGCGCGCGTCCTCGACCACGATGGGGCGCTCGGTCGCGCGCCCGACGACCGCGTCGGGCCCGCGCCGATGGGCGCCGGATGAGCGCCGTCCTCGCCCTCGTCGCGCTCGTCTGCGCTCTCGCGGCCGCGCTCGGGGAGCGGGCCCGCCGACGTCGGGTCGTCCGGGAGTGGGGGCGAACGGCGCCGGTCGCCTCCGCGGGGCCGGGAGGGCCGGCGGCCGGACGGGCTTGCACGGGCGCGGAGCCGGGGAGTGGCGTCCGTCGGAGAGCACCCTTCTGCGCGGGGCCGATGGTCCGGGCGGACCGTGCGCGCGGCGCCCGCGGGTCCTCCGGGGTCGAGGCCCCCGACCTCGCGCTCCTCGTCGCCGACGTCGCCGGTCGCCTCCGCGCGGGGGCGCCGACCGAGGCCGCGTGGCGCGCCGCCTGGGAGCGCCTCGTTCCCGCCCTCCCCTTCACGGGGATCGACGAGGGCGGGAGCCCGCGCGTGCTGGAGGGGATCTCGACGGCGCCGCGCCTGAGGGACGTCCGCGGCCCCGCCGGTCTCGCACGACTGCGCCGGGCGCGCTCAGCGAAGGGACGGGCCGCCGCGCGCGCGGCCCTCGCCCTCGGGGCCGCGTGCCGGTTGAGCGCGGCGAACGGCGCGCCGCTCGCCGAGGTCCTCGACGCCGTCGCCGATGGGCTCGACGAGGCCGAGAGCGCCGAGGAGGCGCGCAGGGTCGCCGCCGCGGGCGCGAGGACCTCGACGCGGATCCTCACCGCCCTCCCGCTCCTCGGCGTCGCGGCCGCGCAGATCCTCGGGGCCGCCCCGCTCGAGCGCTTCCTCGACGGCGGACTCGGGACGGTCCTCGGACTCGTCGGAGTCGGGCTCCTCCTCGCGGCGCGTCTCGTCTCCGATCGGCTCGTCGCCCGGGCTTCCGCCTCTCCGAACGGCCTCGACGAGGCCATCGCCTGCGACCTCGCGCGGGCGGCCCTCGATGCGGGCGCCTCGATCCCGGGAGTCCTCGAGGCCCTGGGGGAGGCCTCATCGGATCCTGAGCTCGCGGCGGCCGGGAGGGGGCTGCGCCTCGGCGTCTCCTGGGACGCGGCGTGGGAGGGGACCGCGTCTCCGGCTCTCGCCCGCGCCCTCGAACCCGCGTGGATCGACGGGACGGCGCCCGACGACCTCCTCGCCCGGACGGCGGCGCAGATCCGATCGCGGCGCCTCGCCGACGCGCGCGCGGCCGCCGAATCGCTCGGCGTCGAACTCGCCGTGCCCGTGGGGGCGCTGCTCCTCCCAGCCTTCCTCGCCCTCGGCCTCGGGCCGGTGGTCCTCCACCTCGTCGACGGAGGATTCGGAGGGCTCCTCTAGGCGCGGTAGACCGTCGGCGCGCGCCTCAGAAGTGCGAACTCGATCCCGCGCCCGAGAAGCCGCCCCCGGAGAACGACGAGGAGCTGGAGGACGAGTCGGAGCTCGACGGCGGAGACCATGTGGCCGCAGATGAGTAGCCGGTCACCAGCCCCGAGATCGGCCGATAGGAGGAGGATGACCCGGACGCGTGCGACCAGGAGGCACCCGCCGAAGAGGAGGTCGTCCGGATGGTTGACGAGGGCTCATAGTGCCCCGAGTGCCCGTCGTACTTCCACGATCCCAAGTAGGCAGGCGCGTTGCGCTTCCACTCCTCGACGTTCGACTCGTACTCGGACCGCCGCCTGTCCGAATACTCCGACCCGTCCGCCTGGATCGCCGCGCCGCTGAGCCTCAGCGAGCGGGAGTGCAAGGCGCTGGCGATCTCGTCGAGACGGTCGAGGGCCGCGGAGGGGGAGACGGTCCGGGCTCCGAGATCGGCGGTGAGACGGTCGAGCTCCGGGCCGATCGAGCGCAGCCACTCGCGATCGGAGTCGGTGGAGACGCCGCGCACGTTGTCGACCTCGTCGCAGAGCGTCCGGAAGGAGGCGAGGTCCTCGTAGATGGGGCCGAGCTCATTGCGCCAGGCGTCCTCCCACCCCGAGTCCATGCACAGGAGCGCAGCGGTGTGCGCGATCGAGTCGTCGACCGCGTCGAGATCTTCGGCGCGGACGAGGAGCTTCGCGGTCTTCGCGTCGAGCGTCGTGTCGAACCACCCGGCGCCGCGGACGGAGTCCATCTCTAAGAGCGACTTCGTCATCGCGTGGTAGCGGTTGCGGAAGGAGGCGTAGCGTGCGAGGACCTCGGCGCCGTGCGGCTCGTCCGCGGGGATCGTGCCCGCGAGGAGTTCGGTCGTCTCCCAGTCGCGGGTGACGTTCGCGTAGTGGGTGAGTGCCTTCTTGAAGCGCGAGCGGCAGGAGAGGCCCGCCCGCCAGACGTTCGCGAGCCACAGGGCGGCGCCAGCCGTGATGAGCCCCGAGGCCCACGCGATGAAGCCGCCGGTGCGCACGGGCTTGCCGATCTCCTTGGCGGCGGCGCGCCCGAGGTCGACGACCCCCTTCGCCCAATCGCCCTCGCGGAACGCGTTCTTTCCGGCGTCCTGGATCGCCTCCTGGACGGAGGTCCCGACCTTGACGTCCTCGCCGAAGTACGTGCCGACCCAGCGGCCGGAAGAGGACACGGCGAGGAGGACGAGGCCGTCGGCCCAGTAGTTCGGGTCCTTCGCGCTGATCCACTGCGGCTCGTGGGCGCGGGCGTACGCGAGGACCTCGTCGTTGAAGTTCGCGTTGTAGTCGGCGGCGAGCGTGAGGACCTCGAGGTCGACGTCCGAGCGGAAACGGAGCTCCTCGAGCCGGTCGATGACGGGCTGGACCTGGAGGATGCCCTCCTCGTCGTGGACGGCGACGTTCGGCGCGTGGTCGCGCCCGAAGGGCCAGAGGATGAGGAGGGGCGTGAGGACGATGAGGAGGAGGACGCCGAGTGTGCGCCCGGCGAGCCTCCCGACGGCACTCGCGCCGCCGAGACGTTGGAGGAGATCGGTCATCGCGGTCCTTTCGGGATCGGTCGCTTACCCATGAAACGTCATCCGACCCGTCGGCGCAACGACTTGGCGCCTCGGGCGGTTTCCGGAGGCCGTCCCGAAGCGCCCCGGCACGCGCAGATCTGCGCCGATTCTCCGGTTCACCCCATCCACAGACCGCCGCGGCGGTTCCCCTCCTCCACAGCTTCCGAGGGCGCCCATCGCGGCGCCGGGTCGATCCCGGGAGGCTGAAGTCCCGGATGGACCGGGACACGTCGAAGGAGGTTCACCATGTTCGATTCCCTTGCACTCGCCTCGATCCGCGCCCGTCAGGAGGCCGGGCGCGCTCGCGACGCGGTTCTCGAGCGGCTCGCCCCGGAGGGGGACCCGGAGGAGGGCTCGACGACCGTCGAGTACGCGATCGGCGCGGTCGCGGCGGCGGGGTTCGCCGGACTGCTCCTCGTCATCCTCAAGTCGGGGGCGGTGAAGGGCCTGCTCCAGGGCATCATCGAGTCCGCGCTCTCGCTATGAGCGCTCGGCGACGTCGGGGGAGGGGCCCGCGCCCCTCCCCCGAGGGCCTCGAATCCGGGTCGGTGACCGTCGAGCTCGCCCTTGGCTTCATCGCCGTCGCGGCGATGATCGCGCTCGTCCTCGCCGTCTCTTCGATCGGGCTCGCCCGACAGGGCCTCTGCCGAGCGGCGGGGGAGGCGGCGCGGGCGGCCGTCGCCGGAGTCTCCGATCCGGATGCCGTCGGCGCGCGGGCGCTGGGCGACCTGGGCGCGCGCGGGGCCACGGTCACGACGAGCCGCGAGGGCCGGTGGGCGAGGTCGCGAGCGCGGTTGCCCGGCCGCGGCCTCGGCGGATTCGAGATCGGGAGCGCCTCCTGCGAGGCGAGCGCCCTGCTCGGGAGCACGATCCCATGAGTGGGGAGTCCGTTGGGCCGCGGTCCGAGGGTATGACCGAGGGCGACGAGGGCTCGGGGACGGTTCTCGTCGCCGGGATCTGCGCGCTCGCCGTGGGATGCGCGCTCGTCGTCTCCGCCTCGAGCGCGTTGACGGCCGGCCGCGCCCGCCTCGACGCCGTCGCCGACCTCGCGGCGCTCGCGGGCGCGGACGTCTCGGCGACCGCGGTCTGGGAGGACGTCGGCGGTCGGCCGTGCGCGGCGGCCCGCGAGGTCGCCGCGCGCAACGACGTCGACCTCGAGTCCTGCGAGGTCGTCGGAGCGGACACGCGCGTCGTCCTCGCCGACCGGGTCGCGGTGCTGGGGATTCCCGCGCCGGTGAGGGCGCGAGCGAGGGCGGGGCCGCCGTGAGACGGCCGTCGAGGTCCGCTCTCAGAATCCCAGGAAACTTTCAGGTGGAGTACATGGGAACCCAAGGAGCGATCCGTACCGTGAAGCCATCACGCCAAGAGGTACTCGGAACCGTGGACATTCCGAGAGCCGAGGAAGGAAGATATCGAAGACTCGCACTGTGTTGATGGGATGCCATGAGGGGTCGGCCGCAAGGCCGACCCCTTCTGGTGTCCGGTGAGCACGATATCGCCGCCCAACTCGTATGCCTGTACGCGAGAGCATCACCTTCGCGCGTCGAAAGCATCACGTTTCTCCGTCGAGGGGATGCGCGCGCCCGGGCACCGATCCGCGAGGAAGCCGAGGAGCACGATCGCCCCGGCCTTCGACAGCGGCTCGTTCCCGTTCCCGCACTTCGGCGACTGGACGCACCTCGGGCACCCGTCCTCGCAGTCGCACCCGGCGACCGTCTCGAGGGTCGCGCGGATCCAGTCCGCCGCCCGATCGAACCCGCATTCCGCGTGGCCCGCCCCGCCGCGGAACGCGTCGTGGACGAACACGGTCGGCAGGTCGGTGTCGTCGTGCTGGGCGGTCGACAGGCCACCCAGATCCCAACGGTCGCAGGTCGCGAACAGCGGGAGCATCCCGATCGACGCGTGCTCCGCGGCGTGCAGCGTCCCCGGGAGCTCCTCGGCGTCGAGGCCGAGAACCGCGAGGGCTCCGGGCGCGAGCTCGTACCACACGGCCTTCGTCGGGAGCGTGCGCGTCGGGAGGCGCAGTTCGACGTTGCGGATGAACTCGAGCCCCGGCAGGCGGAGGAGGTCGTAGTCGGTGACGCGGCTCGTCACGTCGACCGCCCCGAACCGCCAGGTGACGAGCCCGTCGGCCGAGGTCCACGAACGTTCGACCTCGCGCACCGACACCGACACGTGCTGCTTCGCGCGCGTGCGCAGGGGCGTGCGGACCTCCTCGACGACGGCGACCCGCTGCCGGTCAGTCCCGCGCGACCGCGGGGCAATGAGCGACGGCCCGCCGCTCACGATCGACGAGGGCGCGGCGCCGTCCGCGCGAGGGGAAGCGGAGGACCCGGGCGCCGGATCCGCCTCCGACCCGTCGAGATCGATCGCCCCGCCCTCGTCGATCGGGGACATGAGCGAGGAGAGGGAGAGGACGTGGAAGGTGCGCCCCTGGTGGACGTAGACGGCGTCGGGGAAGACGTGGGCGTCGGCGGAGGGCTCGTCGATCGTGCCGATGACCGCGCCGGAGCGGACGTCGACGATCTGGACGTCGCCGCCCGATCCGCGCAGGTCCGTGAGGTCGGAGGCGCGCTCGCGGCGGGTCGCGTCCCAGTACCAGCCGGCAGGGCGGCGCTTGAGGTAGCCCTCGGCGACGAGGGCGTCGGCGAGCGCCGGGAATTCGGGGCCGAAGAGCGCGAGGTCCTCCCCGTCGGCGCGCGTCGTCGAGAGCGGGAGCTCGGAGGCGGCCGCCGCGAGGTGCGGGGCGAGGACCCAGGGGTTGGAGGGGTCGATGACGGCGGATTCGACGGGGGCGAAGATCTCGTCGGGGTGGTGGACGAGGTAGGCGTCGAGCGGGTTGTCCGAGGCGATGAGGACGGAGACCCCGGGGTTCCCGGCGCGCCCGGCGCGGCCGACCTGCTGCCAGAGGGAGGCGCGCGTGCCCGGCCAGCCGGCGCTGATCGTCGCGTCGAGCCCCGAGACGTCGAGTCCGAGCTCGAGGGCCGACGTCGTCGCGACCGCCCGCAGGCCGCCGGTGCGCAGGCCCTTCTCGAGGGCGCGGCGCTCCTCGGGGAGGTAGCCGCCGCGATAGGCGGCGACCATGCCGGCGAGCGGCGACCCGTGGGCGGACAGGCGGTCGCGCGCCTGCTGGGCGACGGTTTCGGCGCCGCCGCGCGAGCGGACGAAGGTGAGGAGCCGGGCACCGTGCTCCATGAACGCGGCGGTGAGGTTCGCGGCCTCGGTCTGAGCGGAGACGCGGCGCATCGGCGCCTCGAGGACGACCTCCTCGCCGGCGACGGCCCTGAGGAAGTCGGAGATGTCGACCTCGGCCTCGTCGGGGACGAGGCGCCCCTGCCACAGGGCGAGGTGGTGGGCGCCGGCGGGGGACCCGTCCTCGTCGATCGCGAGGGCCGGTCGGCCGGTCATCGCCTCGCCGACGCGCGCGGGGTCGCGGACGGTCGCCGAGAGCATGACGACGACGGGGTCGGCGCCGAGCGAGTGGGTGACGCGCAGGAGGCGCCGGATGACGAGGGCGATGTGGCTCCCGATGATCCCGCGCCAGTGGTGGAGCTCGTCGACGACGACGTACTTGAGGGAGGCGAGGAAACGGGTCCAGCGCTCGTGGGCGGGCAGGAGGACGAAGTGGAGGTAGTCGGGGTTCGTGAGGAGGATGTCGGCGTTCGCGCGCGCCCACTCCTTCGCCTCGCGGGGGGAGTCCCCGTCCGCGGTCGTCGCGCGGACGGTCCTCAGAGGAGACCCCTCGGGGGCGAGGGCGAGGAGGCGCGCGAGACCGGCGAGCTGATCGGCGGCGAGCGCCTTCGTCGGCGACATGTAAAGGCAGGTCGGGCGCCGCCGGATCGCGGAGATCCGCCCGGAGTCCTCGGCATCGACGAGGTCGGAGAGGATCGGCGTCCACGCGGGCGCCGACTTGCCCGAGCCCGTGCCGGTCGCGATGACGACGTCGCGGCCCGCGCGGATCGCGTCGAGGGCGGCCGCCTGGTGGCTCCACGGCGCCCGCGCGCCCTTCGCGGCCCACGCATCGACGACGTCGGGAGCGACCCAGTCGGGCCAGGCGGCGGTCTGCTCGGTCCTCCCCGGCACGACGCGCAGGTCGACGAGGCGGTCGTCGTTCGCGCTCATGCGGCGCAGGAGATCGACGAGGTCGAGGGCGGCGGGCGATTCGAGGGGGATCGTCGAGGATGCGGCCGGGTCGGGGGCGCCTTCGGCGGCCGCGGCGCCCTGGGGACTCTGCGGGGCGCCTTCGGCGCCCTCCGCGTTCATTCCGCCCGCGGGTCGGTCCACCCGAGCGTCTGGGCGGCGGCCTGCTTCATGTACTCGATCGCGCCGATCCCGGTCGAGATCCCGGCGGCGATGTTCTGGGTGAGCTGGGCGTTCGAGACGCCCGCGACGGTGTCGAGGACGAAGTCCGCGAGGACCTGGAGCGTGCCGCCGTCCGAGGGCATCGAGTAGACGGTCGGGAAGTACTTCTCCCGGTTCCACGAGTCGGCGGCCGCGAAGATCGCGTGCCGCGAGGAGGCGTAGGGCAGGCCCGTCTCCCACATCGCGCGGATCGAGAGGAAGCGGCCCGAGGCGTCGAGGGACACGAGGAAGGGGACGGAGTCGAAGACGGCGCCGGCGGCCCGGCCCGCGGCGATGACGTCGAGTTCGTAGCCCATCTCGTGGACGCGGGCGAGGAGGCGCTCGAAGTCGAGCGGGTAGGGGGTCGCGTCGTCGTCGGGGACGACGTAGGGGGCGCTCATGCGCGGTCCTCCTCGGACTCGTCGGGCCAGTCGACGAAGTCGGGCAGGGCGTCCTCGAGGTCGGTGAGGAAGCTCATGATCATCGACATCGAGGTCTCGCAGAACGCGTCGAGCTGCGCGGGGGCGAGCCCCTCCATCGCGACGACGTCGCATTCGGCGACGAGGCCGTACCTCCTCCCGTCCTCGAAGGGCGCGAGGTAGGCCTTCGGCCCTGTTCGCGTCGAGTTGCACTTCGCGACCTCCTCGACGAGGGCGCTGAACTGCGCGTCGTTCTCGGCCACGCCCCGCCACTGCGCCCTCAGCTGGAGGATCTGCGGGTTCGAGGTGTTCCAGAAGTAGACGGCGTTGCGGGTGGGGACGACGAGTTCGGACTCGTCGTACTCGCCGAAGGAGACGTCGCGGTCCGACAGCATCGTCCGGATGCGATCGGTGTTCACTGGCGTCGTGGCGGACACGGGCTCTCCTGGGGAACGGGGGCGGTTCGCGACCACTGTAACGGAGGGGCGCGCGGGCGGCGTGGAGCCACCAGGCGGCCGCCCTCGACGCGATCCGCGCGGGCCGCGACGTCGTCATCGCGACCGGCACGGGCTCGGGCAAGTNCGAGGTGGTGACAGACTGTATCATGGTCCTCGACGATCTATAGACGTCGTCGTTGAGGTAGCTCCGTCTGCACTCATTCAGTTTTGTTCGTTGCTGTCTTGTTCACTTGTTTCTCTTCTTTTTTTTTTTAAAGGCCCGGCCCCCCCCAAAACCCCCCCCTCTCTATTCGGCGGCAGCGTCAGATGTGTATAGGAGCCAGGCCGATACAGTGGGGGAGTCAGCGGATACGAGGCCGGGGGGGGTGCGATGTCGAATCGGATGCCGCCGCCGCCCCCGTCCTCGTCGCAGGCCCCGACTCCGAGGCCGCGCTCGTCGGCCGGACGGGGCGACGACCGCTGGTACCGGCGTCGACTGCGCCGCCGCGTCCTCGGGTTCCTCGCGTGCGTCCTCGGGGCGATCGTCCTCGGGCGCCTGGCGATCGCGACCGCGTGGGGGCAGAGCGCCGACACCCTCTTCATGGAGGCCCTCATCCGCTGGGCCGACCGGGTCGGCGGACTTCCCGGCGTCATCACCTCGATCGTCTCGGCCCCGGCGATGGTCCTCGTCGGCGCTCTCGTCTTCGTCGTCGCGGTCGCGCGGCGCCGCCCGACCCTTGCCGGGCGCGCGATCGTCGTCGTCGTCGGCGCGAATGCGACGACCCAGATCGTCAAGGCGCTCGTTCACCGCCCCGATCTCGGGGTGACGACTGCCCTCGCGAACTCCCTGCCCTCGGGCCACACGACCGTCGCGATGTCCGTGTCGCTCGCCCTCGTCATGGTCGCGCCCCGCTGGCTGCGCGGGCCCGCCGCGTGGGCGGGCTGGGCGTGGACCTCGCTCATGGGGATCTCCGTCATGATGTCGGCCTGGCACCGCCTCGCCGACGTCGTCGTCGCCGTCCTCGTCTGCGGGGCCTGGGCGCTCGCCCTCTCCCCGATCGAGGGGCGCGAGCGTCATGCGCCCGGCGTGCGCCGCGCGATGGCGATCGCCGTGTGGACCCTCTGCGGGATCGCGCTCGCTCTCTCCCTCATCGCACTCGTCGGGGTCGACGTCGCGAAGGTTGCGACCCCCGGCTCCTCGGGCTACGGGTTCTCCGTGTTCCTCGAGTCCGCGCCCTGGCGCGCCCGGCTGCTCGCGGTGGCGGCGGGCTGCTGGGTGATCGGCGTCGTCGGCGCGGTCCTCCACGAGGTCGACGCCCTCTGCGTCGACCGCCGCTGACTCCCCCCGCCGAGAGCATTACGTTTCCCCGTCGAGGGGATCCGTTCTCCCCGTCAGCCCCAGGACTTCGACGCCGCCGAGCCGGATGCCCCCTCCGCGGACCGCCGGGGTCTATCGTGCGGAGAACACCCCTGGCCCTTCGGGCCGATCGAGAAGAGGGACCGCCGTGTCCGACACCCCGCTCCTCGCCGATGAGGAGATCGTCGCCTCCGCGACCGCCCGGAAGGCACTCGCCGCCCTGCGCATCGTCCTCGGATTCGTCTTCCTCTGGGCGTTCCTCGATCGCACCCTCGGACTCGGGATCGCGACCCGGCTCGCGGCCGCCTGCGGAGTCGCGCTGATGGCCCTCCTCTGGCTCGCCACGTTTCCGCCGGTCACGGTCGACGCGGCGAGCGCGGCCCCGAATCCCCTCGTCGACGCGCACGTCGTCTACGCCCTTGCGCTCGTCGTCGTCGCAGCGACGAGGGCGGGCGACGCGTGGGGGCTGGGACGGAGATGGAGGAGGCTCGGGATCGTTCGGGCCAATCCCTGGCTCCTCTGAATCCGCGCGTCACAGTCGGCTCCCATGAGTCGGCGCGCCGCGCCGGCCTAGTGCGCCGCCGTCCCCTGAAGGGGTGTGGAGATCCCCTCGACGCGCGAACGTGATGCTCTCGACGCGCGAACGTGATGCTCTCGGCGGGGAAGGGGCGGCGGGGCGGAGCGAGGGCCGAGCGGGACTGAAGTCCCAGGGGTGACGACCCGGGACGGAGGTCCGGAGTCGCGCACGGCGTGTCGCGAGGGGCGGTCCTGGATTTCGTGGCTGGCCCTACATACAGTGGCGTCCGTTCGCGTCGAGCACAAGATGTAGTGATCGACCGGAACGCCCCGAAACTCCCCGCTTCCCCGCGCGAAAGAGCCCCGAAGGCCCCGCGCGCCCGGAAGCGGACGACGCCCACGCGCCCCAACCCGAGAGGTGAATGAGATGGATCAGTCCGCCCTGGATCGCGCCCCGCGCTACGACGTCGACGCGCTCGGAACAGTCGAGGAGTACCTCGACCGCTCCGACTGGCGCGTCAACGCCAACGCCAACCAGGGGTACTCCCTCGGCGGCCTCATCCTCAACTCCGCGGGCAAGATCGTCGCGAATTACTGGCTCGAGCAGATCTACACCCCCGAGATCGGCGAGGCCCACCGCAACGGCGACTACCACATCCACGACCTCGACATGTTCGCCGGCTACTGCGCCGGATGGTCGCTCAAGCGCCTCATCCAGGAGGGCTTCAACGGCGTCACCGGCGCGATCGCCTCCGCACCGCCCGCCCACTTCTCCTCCGCGTGCGGCCAGATCGTCAACTTCCTCGGCACGCTCCAGAACGAGTGGGCCGGCGCGCAGGCGTTCTCCTCCTTCGACACCTACATGGCGCCCTTCGTCCGCAAGGACGCGATGGCCTACGAGGACATCGTCCAGTGCATGCAGGAGCTCATCTACAACCTCAATGTGCCGAGCCGCTGGGGCAGCCAGTGTCCGTTCACGAACCTCACCTTCGACTGGACATGCCCGGACGACCTGCGCGAGGAGTACCCGCTCATCGGCGACGAGGTCATGGACTTCACCTACGGCGAGCTCCAGGCGGAGATGGACCTCATCAATCGCGCCTTCATCGAGGTGATGACCGGGGGCGACGCCGACGGGCGCGTCTTCACCTTCCCGATCCCGACCTACAACATCACTCCGGACTTCGACTGGAACACCGAGAACGCCGACCGCCTCTTCGAGATGACGGCGAAGTACGGCCTCCCGTACTTCCAGAACTTCATCAACTCCGACCTCGATCCGCACATGATCCGCTCCATGTGCTGCCGCCTCCAGCTCGATCTGCGCGAGCTCCTCAAGCGCGGCAACGGCCTTTTCGGCTCGGCCGAGCTCACCGGCTCGATCGGCGTCGTCACCGTCAACACGGCGCGCCTCGGCTACCGCTTCGCCGGGGACGAGGACGCCCTCGTCGCCGAGCTCGACCGCCTCATCGACCTCGCCTCCGAGTCGCTCGAGCGCAAGCGCGAGACGATCCAGTTCCACATGGACCACGGGCTCTTCCCGTACTCGAAGCGCTACCTCGGGCACCTCGACAACCACTTCTCGACCATCGGCGTCAACGGCATGAACGAGATGGTCCGGAACTTCACGCACGACGAGTACGACCTCACCGACCCGCGCGGTTTCGACCTGTGCGTGCGGATCCTCGATCACGTCCGCGACCGCATGGTCGAGCTCCAGGAGAAGACCGGCCACCTCTACAACCTCGAGGCGACCCCGGCCGAGGGCACGACCTACCGCTTCGCGAAGGAGGACCGCAAGCGCTTCCCCGGCATCATCCAGGCCGGCACGGACGAGCAGCCGTACTACACGAACTCCTCGCAGCTCCCCGTCTCCTACACGGAGGACCCGTTCCAGGCGCTCGAGGACCAGGAGGTCCTCCAGGGCAAGTACACGGGCGGCACGGTGCTCCACCTCTACATGGGCGAGCGCATGAGCGCGGGTGACGCGTGCAAGGAGATGGTCCGCCGCTCTCTCACGGCGTTCAAGGTTCCCTACATCACGATCACGCCGACGTTCTCGATCTGCCCGGTCCACGGCTACCTCGCGGGCGAGCACTTCACCTGCGAGAAGTGCGCGGAGGCGCACCCGGATCGCGAGCCGGTCGCGTGCGAGGTGTGGACGCGCGTGATGGGCTACTTCCGTCCGGTCCAGTCCTTCAACATCGGGAAGAAGGGCGAGTACGCGGAGCGGACGATGTTCTCCGAGGACGCGGCCTCGCGCCACGGGGAGCTCGTGTCCGCGTTCCCGCCGGTGGCCGAGCGCTGAGGTGATCATCCCCGAGCCCACGAGACTAAGGCGAATCTCGTATGCCGTCTTCTGCTTGAAAAAAAAAAAAGTTGACAGTAATATCATAAATTTTTAGTCTGCTTTTCGTTTTACTTGTAA
>NZ_LS991317.1:53332-151941 GCF_900499005.1 Actinomyces culturomici | reverse complement strand
TCTTTTTCCTTATATTCGTTTTTTTTTTTTAACATAGCGCGCGCCCACCGACTCCCACACCTCTCTATTCGTCGGCAGCGTCAGATGTGTATAAGAGCCGGGACCCCGGTCGACCGGGCGGGAATCACGAGGCCCTCGTGCCGGACGACCTCCAGATCGCCGGGCTCGTCCCGATGTCGACGGTCGACTGGCCGGGGAAGTTCGTCGCGTCCGTGTTCTGCCAGGGGTGCCCGTGGGCGTGCCCGTACTGCCAGAACTCGGCGATCCTCGATCCGCGGATCCCGGGGGTCGTCGCGTGGGACGCGCTCGAGCGCCTGCTCGAGCGGCGCCACGGCCTGCTCGACGGGGTCGTGTTCTCCGGCGGCGAGGCGACGCGCCAGCTCGCCCTCCTGCCCGCGATGCGGCGCGTCCGCGAGCTCGGCTACCTCGTCGGCCTCCACACGGCGGGACCCTACCCGCGGCGGCTCGAGGCGATCCTCGAGCAGGGCCTCGTCGACTGGGTGGGCGTCGACGTCAAGGCGATGCCCGAGCACTACGAGGAGGTCGCGGGCCGTCAGGGCGCCGGGGAGCGGGCGTGGGAGTCGCTGCGCCTCGTTCTCGCGCACCCGGAGGTCGACCACGAGGTCCGGCTCACCGTCTACCCGGAGGGCCCGGGCGACGGCCTCGACGTGGCGCGCGCGGTGAAGGCGGCCGGGGCCAGGTCGTTCGCGCTCCAGCAGGCGCGCGCGCTCGGCACTCCGGAGGGCTTCGAGGCGAGCGGCGCGGGCTGGGACGATCAGGTCGCGGCGCTCGCCCGCGACTGCGAGGCGCTCGGCTTCGAGAGATTCGAGTTCCGCCCCGCCTGAGCCTGCTCGCGGCCCGTATATTACGGTGGATTCGCCGTCCGCTGCGAGAAACGAGGAGGCGCGATGTCGAATCCGCCGAGTCCGAGGGACCCCGAGCAGTCAGTCGCCGACCCGACGACGAGCGCCGGGGATCTGCGACTCATCGCCTACTACCGCCCCGAGCTGCGCGCCCGCGTCGCCGCGCACCCGAACGCGTACCCGGGGCTCCTCGACTGGCTCGACGTGCTCGGCGACCCCGAGGTGAGCGCGGCCGTCGCCGCGCGCCGCGCTGCGGACATGCCGCCCGAACCCGTGGCGATCGACGAGGGCGCGGCCGACACCGCGATGGGCGGCGCCGAAGAGCCGCAGGCGTCGGACGAGTCCGCCTTCGCGCCGACCGAGGTCGAGGAACAGCCTGGCGAAGAAGAGCCCGCCGAGGCGGATTCGCCCGTGGAGTTCACGGACGACGACGACTTGGAGGCGACTCGGGAGGCGCCCGCGATCGAGTCGCTCCCCGAGGACGGGGGCGACCCTGCGTCCTCGTCGATGGACGAGCGCGAGCCCGACGACACCGCCGCTGGGCGGCCGGGGTCCGATGAGCCCGCGGAGGAGGAGTCGGCTACCGCCGTTCTGCCCGCCGCCGAATCGGCGACCGCCGAGTTCCCGCGCGTCGAGGAGGCGCCGAGCGGCCCCGTCGAGCGGGCCTCGATCTTCCCGGCGGGGACCTCGCCCGCCCTCGACGACGAGCCCGGCGCGGGCGCCGTCTGGGACGCGCCGATGCCGGCCGCGAATCCCTGGGCCCCCGAGGCCGTGTCCGCCCAGCCGACGAGGGCGGCCGGATGGGCCGCCGAACCCGCCGACCCCGATGCCGCCCCCGTCGCGACGCCGACCGGGTGGGCGCCGACCGGTGCGGCCCCCTCTGCCGGTGCGACTCCGCAGTGGCCGGGCGCCGCCCCCGTCGCGCCCGAGGACGGAAGGGAGGCCAAACGCGGAATCCCCGTCCCGCTCGCGGTCCTTGTCGCGATCGCGCTCGTGCTCCTCCTCGTCGTCGGGTGGCTCGTGACGAACGGCTTCGGAACGCGGACGCCGACGACCGCCGGGTCGGATTCCTCCACGACCGGGTCGAATTCGTCGACGACCGGGTCGGCCGACTCGGGCTCTTCGAGCGCGCAGAGCTCGGCGACGGACGCCGCTCAGTCGGAACCCTCCGAACCGAAGTACCCGGCTCCCGCCGGCGCGGTCGACATGGCCCAGCTCACCGCGCCCTCCGGGAACATCGCGTGCGTCCTCGGGACCGACGCGGTGACCTGCCAGATCTACGAGACCCGCTGGGCCGGGACCTCCTTCGACACCTGCGGCGGCCGCTCCTACGGCGTCCTCGTCGCGACCGCGGACACCGCGGAGAATTCGTGCGCCCAGGGCGACGTCGGCGACGTTCGCAATGCCCTGCCCTACGGCTCGTACGCGACCCACGGAGACTTCGCGTGCTCGTCGACCGAGGACGGCATCTCCTGCTGGAACACGATGACCGGCACGTCCTTCGCACTCGCGCGCGGCGGCTGGATGGTCGGGGACACGGGCGAGATCGCGCCGAGCGCGTTCACCTGGTAGGGGGCGAGTCAGAGCGATTGCTCCCGCTGCTTGCCTCACCACCGATATCGGAGCGAAGGGGCGGCGAAACCCCGATGAGGCAAGCAGCGGGAGCGCATGCGACAGCGAGGGGGAGGACCGATGGGTCCTCCCCCTCGCCGTTCCCGTGGATGGTCGGGCGTCGCTGAACGCGCCCAGAGGGGCGTTCAGCGCGCTCGCGCCATGAGACCCGTGCTCACTTCTCGATCGGCCCGAGCATCGCGTTCGCCCACGCGCCGTGGAGCGACTCCTGGTCGGAGGGCTGGAAGAGGCCCGCGAGGGCGTCGCGGTAGAGGCGCGAGAGCTCGTGCTTCGCGTAGTACGACGAGCCGCCGCACGCGCGGATCGCCTGCTCGACGGCGCGGAGCGTCGCCTCGGCGGCGGCGTTCTTCGCGGCGGAGAGCTGCGGCATCCAGATCGCGCCGCGGTCGACGCCGGCCTCGACGTCGCGGGCGAGTTCGCGGATCTGGGGGCCGACGGCGTTCATCGTGATCGCGGCCTCGGCGATCCTCCAGCGGATGTCGGGGTCGTTCGCGTAGACGGTCGCATTCTTCACGGACCTGCGGGTCTTCACGTGCTCCGCGGCGACCTCGACCGCGCGCTCGCCGACGCCCTGATAGGTGGCCGCGAGGAGGATCTCGAAGTGGGAGAAGATTCCGAAGACGACCGGGTCCTTCGAGGGGCCGGGCTCGCAGCGCGTGAGGATCCGGTCGGCGGGGGCGTGGGCGCCCTCGAGGATCGTCGTGTTCGACTGGGTGGCGCGCATGCCGAGGGTGTTCCAGTCGTCCTTGATGGTGAATCCGCCGTCCTCGCGGTGGAGGATCGCGAAGACGGAGTGGGGGCCGTCCTCGCCGGAGTCGTCGCGACCGAAGGTCATGAGGCGCGTCCAGACGGGGGCGAGGGACGTGAAGATCTTCGTCCCCTCGAAGGAGTAGCCGCCCTCGGAGTCGGGCGTCGCCTTCGTGATCGATCCAAAGAGGACGAGGTCGTTGCCGGGCTCGGAGATGCCGAAGCCGTAGAGTTCTCCGGCGGCCGCGTCGCGCAGGATGATCTCGCCGCGCGGATTCCCGTTGCGGACGAGGTGACGGCCGAGGCCGACGATGATCTGGTGCATGTTGATGCCGAGGGCCGTGCCCGGGGCGGCCTTCGCGAGGCGCGTCTGCTCGGCGGCGATCTCCTCGAGGGTGAGGCCGGCGCCCCCGTACTCGGCGGGGACGAAGGCGACGAGGTAGCCGGCGTCGCGGAGCTCGGCGAGGTCGTCGACGGGGAAGGTGTTCTCGGTGTCGTGGAGGCCGGCGCGCTCGTGGATGCGGGCGAGGAGGTCGTCGGGGAGGAAGCCCATGGGGGTCCTTTCGCTATCGGATCGGCGCCCCAACGCTATCGCCGCAGCGCTCCGGACGCGCGGCGTGGCGACGCCGCTCGCGCGCGACCGGATCGACGGCGCCTCACGCGAGAGTCGCGTCCCGGGGCGGCGTCGCGTCGAGTAGTTTGGGAGGGTGACTTCCCAGATGCCGGCCCTCACTCCGCGTCAGCGCTTCCTCAAGGAGCGCCAGCGCAAGCAGAACCTCACCTTCGCCGTCACCGGCGCCGTGATGGCGGCGCTCGCGCTGCTCAGCGTCCTCGTCCTCTCGGGGCTCGTCCTCGTGCCCTTCGGGAATGACTTCTCGAAGGCGACGAAGTACGCGTCGGCGGGGACGATCCCCTGCCCGGCGGGCGACGCGACGCCGGTGGCCGCGGCGTCGATCAAGGTGCAGGTCCTCAATACGACGTCCCGTCAGGGCCTCGCGTCCGAGGCGACGAACATGCTGACGGCGGCCGGCTACACGCCGCTCGAGGCGGGCAATTCGAGCCCGGAGTACGCGGGCACGGTCGAGATCGACGCGGGGCCCGCCGCGGTCAACGACGCCTACACGGTCGCGCGCTTCTTCCCGAAGTCGAAGGTCGTCCTCACGGAGGCGACGGACAAGACGGTGTCGGTGCTGCTCGGCACCTTCTACGACGGCCCGCTGTCGGCCGATGAGATCAAGCGGATCTCGGAGTCCACCGAGGCGATCGCCTCGCCCGACGGGTGCCTCGCCCTCTCCGACGAGGACGCGGCGCGTGCGACGGCCCAGTCGGGAGCCCAGTCCGGCGCCCAGTCCGGCGCGCAATCGGGCGCACAGTCCGGTCAGTCGGGGAACTGATCGCCGAATTCGACGAGTGGGGGGCGGTGCCATCCGGCTTCGCCCCCCACTGCTCGTTCAGCCAACGCCTCGTCGTCCCCGCTCGAAGGGACGGCGCCCCGTCCTCGTCACTCCGCGCGCGATGATTTCGCGCGGCGCTTCTTCGCATCCGGATCGGCGCGCCCGCCCGCGATCCGCGAAAGCCCACCGGACTTGATGCCGTGCATGAGCGCGTCGCCGTCGGATCCGAACCACACGGGGATCCTCTCGGGCGCGGTCCACAGGGCGTCGGGGACGAGTGCCTCGAAGGTGCCGTGGGACATGAACTGCTCGATCTCGGAGAGGGAGCGGATCGCGATGCCGGCGACGTTCGAGGGGAACTCGCGCGCGAATTCCGCGTAGATCTCCGGGTCGCGCTGCCCGTCGTCGCCGACGAGGAGCCACTTGACGGTGGGGAAGGTACGGGCGAGCCTGCGCAGCTCGCGGCGCTTGTGCTCGGGCCCGGAGCGGAACCAGCCGGTGTTCGAGGGCCCGAAGTCCGTCATGAGGAACCCGCCGCGCGGGTAGTCGAGCCGGTTGAGGAAGTCGCGGAGCGCGGGGACGACGTTCCAGGCGCCGGTCGAGAGGTAGACGACGGGCGCGTGCGGGGCGATGCCCTCGGGGACCGCGTCTGCTCCGACTCCGGCGAGGGCGGAGAGGAACGCCGCCATGCCGGGGACGGCCTCGCGGGAGGACACGCGGTCGACGAAGGAGTGCTTCGCCGCGACGAACAGGCGGGGGAGCATCGTCACCATCACGGTGTCGTCGATGTCGGAGACGACGCCGAAGGTCTCCTCGTCCCCGATGATCCGCAGGGCGACCGACACTGGGGCGCCGGCGCGCACCCGCCCTGAGGCGCGGGCCGCATTTCCGGCTCCGGCGGGAGCGGGCTCGGAGCGCAGGGTGTCGCCCTCTTGAAGACCGAGCGCTCGGACGTCGCCCTCGTGGAGAACCTGCATCCACGCGCTGTGCCATCCGGCCGAGAGACCGTGCCCGGGGACGGAGAGGTCGATGTAGCCGCCGCGGTCGGCGAAGGCGATGCGGCGCTGCGAGCCGACGGTCACGAGGACGGGCTGGCGCGGCACCTGCGCGTCGAAGAACTGCCGCCATCCGCGCCTCTGGGAGAGCCAGGAGCGCTCGTCGTGGCGCCGCTCCATGATGACGCGGCCGAGCACGCGGGCCCGACGCGTCGAGCCGTGACCGCCGAAGCCGACGATGCCGGGGTGGAATCCCCAGTCGCCGAGGAAACGGGAGAGCGCCTTCGACCCGGCCTCGCCGAAGGATGAGGTGAGGGTGAGGAGCAACGACGACGACTCGTCGTCGATGAGCGGTTCGGCGAACATGGGCCTCCTGTGCGGGGATACCGCCATTGTGCCCGATTCGCGCCGCGACGGGGGACGAGGCCGGGGCCGTGGACCCGAGGAGGGGAGGCTCGCGAGTCCCCCGGATTCGGCTCGTCGCCCCGCCCTCGTGCGGAAGACGGCGGGGGAGGGGTCAGCGCGAGGGGGCGGCGGTCGACTTGCGGACCACGAGGCGCGGATAGAACTTCAGGTGCGTGACCGAGGAGTCCGGGCGCGTGCTCTTGAGGAGGAGGTTGACGGCCTCGGTGCCGAGCTCGACCATCGGCTGATGGACCGTGGTGAGCGGTGTCGACATCTCGGCGGCGATCGCGATGTCGTCGAAGCCGACGAGCGAGACGTCCTGGGGCACGCGGACGCCGGAGTCGCGCAGGGCCGTCATCGCGCCGAAGGCGATGAGGTCGTTCGCGCAGAAGATCCCCGTGGGGAAGCCCTCGGGAAGATCGGGAGGGGAGAGCGGGCCGGTCGGCTGGTCGATGCCCTCCGAGCCGACGTGCGCGGCGATCCCGCGCGACTCGAGGTAGTCGAACATCGCCTGACGCCCCGCGTCGGCGGTGAAGTCCTCGACGTTGAGGGTCTCGAGGCGGATCGAGGGGCCGGTGAACGCCGCGTCCTTCGCCTCCCTCTCGGTCCAGTGCGCGATCGCGTCGTCGACCCCCCGCTGACGATTGCGGGCCTGGCGGACGGACGTTGGTCCGTTGAGGAAGAGGAGATCCCGGTGTCCGAGGGCGAGGAGGTGCTCGATCGCGAGGGTCGCGCCAGCGCGGTCGTCGATCGAGATCGAGGAGATGTCCGGCGGGGTGTCGGGGGAGTCGAAGAGGACGACCGGGACGCCGCGCTCGACGAGCTCGTGGGCGACGGCGAGCTCGGAGTCGGCGGGCGTGAGGAGGATGCCGCGGACCGCCTGCCCGGCGAGGGTGCGGAGGAGGCGGGCCTCTCGGCGGGAGTCGGAGTGGGTGGAGGACAGCGACATCACGCAGCCCTCCTCGGAGAGGCGCCGTTCGATGCCGGCGGCGGCCTCCATGAAGAAGGGGTTCGTGAGGTCGAAGACGGCGACGCCGACGAGTGGGGAGACGCCCTTGCGCAGGGCCTGGGCCGTGGGGTTCGGGACGTAGCCGAGCTCCTTGATCGCGGCCTCGACGCGCTCGCGGACGGCGGGGCGCACGGTGCCGCGGCCGTTGACGACGTTCGAGACGGTGCCGACGGAGACGCCGGCGAGCGCGGCGACGTCCTTGACGCCGGGCGCGCGGTCGGCGGGCTTGCCGGGGGCCATCGTCTGTTCCGCCTTTCCTCGGGGATGCTTGGGCCCCCATCGTGCCACTAGTGATGCGCCGCCCGGGAGTCTTCCGCAAAAGACCAGGTGACGGGCGGTGATGTCGCCTCGATGTGCCGGGGAGGATGAAACGAGCGTCGGAAGGTCACGTCCGTGAAACGATTCGCGAATGTGGTTGACAAGCTCGCGCTCGGAAGTGCAGACTCAGGGCACTGAATCGTTTCAACCTCAATGTGGAGGTGGTCGCGTGACACGCGAAACCGTTCAGCCCGTTGTCTCCCTTCAGCACGCTGTGAAGAAGTTCGGCTCCTTCACCGCGATGGGCGATGGATGCATCGAGCTGTATCCGGGCGAGATCCACGCGCTCGCCGGGGAGAACGGCGCCGGCAAGTCGACGCTCGTCAAAGTCCTCGCGGGCATCCATCGGCCGAACGCCGGGGAATTCCTCCTCGACGGGAAGCCCGTCTCCTTCAGCACTCCGGCCGAGTCGAAGGCCGCCGGAATCTCCGTCATCTACCAGGAGCCGACCCTCTTCCCCGACCTCACGGTCGCCGAGAACATCTATATCGGGCGCCAGCCCGTCAAGGCGCTCGGCATGATCGACCACGCGAAGATGCGCGACGACGCCCAGGCCCTCTTCGACCGCCTCGAGGTCGACATCGACCCCTCCCGTCCCGCCGAGGGCCTCTCGATCGCCGATCAGCAGATCCTCGAGATCGCGAAGGCCATCTCCCTCGACGCCAAGGTCCTCATCATGGACGAGCCGACCGCCGCCCTCTCCGGGCACGAGGTCGACCGCCTCTTCACGATCGCCCGGGCGCTGCGCGACAAGGGCGCCGCCCTCATGTTCATCTCCCACCGCATGGAGGAGATCTTCGGCCTCTGCGACCGCGTCACCATCATGCGCGACGGGCGCTACGTGTCGACCCGCATGATCGCGGAGACGAACGAGCCCGAACTCGTCCGCGACATGGTCGGTCGCAGCGTCGACCAGCTTTTCCCCAAGCTCGACGCCGAGATCGGCGACGTCGTCCTCAAGGTCGACGGCCTCACCCGCACCGGCGTCTTCCGCGACGTCTCCTTCGAGGTTCACTCCGGCGAGATCGTCGGCCTCGCGGGCCTCGTCGGCGCCGGCCGCTCCGAGGTCGCCCGCGCGATCATGGGCATCGACAAGGCCGACGCCGGCACGGTCGAGGTCTTCGGCAAGAGGCTCCGCTCCGGCGACACCACTGCGGCGATCAAGGCCGGCCTCGGCTTCGTCCCGGAGGACCGCCGCAAGCAGGGCCTCGTCATGGACCTCTCGGTCATGCGCAACGCCGCCCTCACGCTCCGCGAGAAGCTCGCCCGCTTCGGGATCATCGACGCGAAGCGCGAGGCGAGGAGCGCCGAGGAATGGTCGAAGCGCCTCGAAGTGAAGACCTCCAGCCAGTTCGACCCGGTCTCCTCCCTCTCCGGCGGCAACCAGCAGAAGGTCGTCCTCGCGAAGTGGCTCGCCACCGAGCCGCGCATCCTCATCGTCGACGAGCCGACCCGCGGCATCGACGTCGGCACGAAGTCCGAGGTCCACCGACTCCTCTCCACGCTCGCCCAGTCCGGCGTCGGCATCATCATGATCTCCTCGGAGCTCCCCGAGGTCCTCGGAATGTCCGACCGGGTGCTCGTCATGTGCGAGGGCGTCGTCACCGGCGAATTCACCCGCGCCGAGGCGAACGCCGAGAACGTCATGACCGCGGCGACCGACCACGCGAAGGCGGCATCATGAGCACGACCACCGCTCCACGATCGAGGTCCTTCGACCTCAAGCGCTTCTTCGGCGCGCGCGAGATGCCCGTCATCATCTCGCTCATCGCACTCGTCCTCATCACCTGGGCGCTCAACCCCCGCTTCCTCACCGCGCAGGGCGTGAAGGACCTCTTCCTCAACGCGACGATCGCGATGCTGCTCGCGGCGGGCCAGTCGCTCATCATCTCCTCCGAGGGCGTCGACCTCTCGATCGGCTCGATCCTCGGCTGCTCGGCGTTCTTCACCGGCGTCCTCTTCGCGTCCTCCGACGGCATGCCGATCATCGCGGTCTTCATCCTCGGCACGCTCCTCGGCGCGGTGCTCGGCGCGATCAACGGCGCACTCGTCACCAAGGCGAAGGTGCCCGCGATGGTCATCACGCTCGGCACGATGTACGTGTTCCGCGGCGCCCTCAACTGGTGGGCCGGCTCGAAGCAGTACTTCGCGGGCGATCGCCCCCAGGCCTTCGGCGACATGGGCGTCGCGACGATCCTCGGATTCCCGATCCTCACGCTCCTCGCGGTCATCGTCATCGTCCTCGTCTCGCTCTACCAGCGATTCGCGAGGTCGGGGCGCGATCTCTACGCGATCGGATCCGATCGGGACGCCGCGGCCGTCTACGGCATCCCCGTCGGCAAGAGGGTGTTCGCCGCGTTCGTCGCGAACGGCGCGCTCGTCGGCCTCGGCGGCGTCCTCTACGCCTCCCGGTTCAACTCCGTCGGCGCGACGACCGGCACGGGCATGGAGCTCGACATCGTCGCGGCCTGCGTCGTCGGCGGCGTCGCGATGACCGGCGGCGTGGGCACCGCCTACGGCGCCGCGATCGGCGCGCTCCTCCTCAACACGATCACCTCGGCCCTCACTGCCGTCGGCGTCGACAAGTTCTGGCAGCGCGCGGTCGTCGGCATCCTCATCATCGTCGCGATCCTCATCGACCGGGTGTCGACGATCCGTCGTCAGGACGCCCTGCGCAAGAAGGGAGGGGCGCAGTCATGACCGCCCCGGAAATCCAGACCGCGAAGAAGGGCCCCTCGGCCCTCGGCAGGCTCTGGGCCTCGCGCGACACGAAGATGGCCCTCATCCTCCTCGCCGCGATCGTCCTGGCCCTCGTCCTCGTCCCCCGCTTCGGGCAGCCCCGCACGCTCACCTACCTCACGCTCGACGTGACGACGACGCTCCTCATGGCGCTGCCGATGACGCTCGTCATGGTGAACGCCGACATCGACCTGTCGGTCGCCTCGACCGCGGGCCTCGTCTCCGCGAGCCTCGGCGTCCTCGTCCAGGGCGGCACGCCCTTCTGGATGGCGGTCGTCATCTGCCTCATCATCGGGATCCTCTGCGGCGGCATCAACGGCATCATCACCGCGTACATCGGCATCCCGGCGCTCGCCGTCACGATCGGCACGCTCGCCCTCTACCGAGGGCTCGCGCTCGTCGTCATCGGCGATCAGTCGATCTCGAAGTTCCCCGAGTGGGCGACCTCGTTCGCGACCGGCTCCTTCGGGAAGACCGGCATCCCCTACGTCGCGATCCCGCTCGTCGTCTTCGTCCTGCTCTTCTGGATCCTCCTCCACAAGACCCCGTACGGCCGCGGGCTCTATGCCCTCGGCTACTCCCAGGAGGCCGCGCGCTTCGTCGGCATCGATACGAAGAAGTCGAGGATGATCGCCCTCGTCCTCTCCGGATTCATGGCGGCGGTCGGCGGCGTCTTCTACACCCTGCGCTACTCGGCGGCGAAGTCCGACAACGTCGAGGGACTCGAGCTCACCGTCATCGCGGCCATCGTCTTCGGCGGCGTGTCCGTCTTCGGCGGCAAGGGCTCCATCTGGGGATCCGTCTTCGGCGTCTTCACCGTCGGCGTCCTCAACTATGCGCTCCGCCTCAACCGCATCCCGGAGGTCGTCCTCGTGATGATCACCGGCCTGCTCCTCATCGGCTCCGTCGTCGCCCCCTCGGTGGTGAGCGCCGTCAAGGACTGGCGGAGCCGGAACCGCACTTAGTACTCCTCCGATCAACACGAACCCACCCGGCGCGATCTGCGCCAGATGAAAGGAAAGACAAAGATGTCTCGACTCAACCGCGGCGTCACCGCCGCCTTCGGCGCCATGTTCCTCATGGCCTCGATGTCCCTCGCCGCATGCTCCGGCGGCTCGAGCTCGTCCTCCTCGGACTCCGGCTCGTCGTCCGCCTCGACCTCGCAGAGCTCGTCGATGGCCGCCTCCGACGGCAAGTACGACGTCTCCGACGCGACGATCACCTTCATCCCGAAGCAGCTCAACAACCCCTTCTCCGACGTCATGCTCGGCGGCGGCACGAAGGGCGCCGAAGAGGTCGGCTTCTCCGCCAACCAGGTCGTCGGCCCGCTCGAGGCCTCGTCCTCCTCGCAGGTCTCCTTCATCAACGCCGAGGTCCAGGCCGGAACCAACGTCATCGTCATCGCGGCCAATGATCCCGACGCCGTCTGCCCGGCGCTCAAGGACGCGATGAACGCCGGTTCGCACGTCGTCACCTTCGACTCCGACGCCTCGGCCGACTGCCGCGACGTCTTCATCAACCAGGTCGAGTCCAAGCAGGTCGCCATCACGATGCTCGAGATGGTCTCCGAGCAGATCGGCGGCAAGGGCAATATCGCGATCCTCTCGGCCACGGCCACCGCGACCAACCAGAACGCGTGGATCAAGTTCATGGAGGACGAGATCGCCTCCAACGACGCCTACAAGGACATCACAATCATCGACAAGGTCTACGGCGACGACGACGACACGAAGTCGTTCCAGGAGGCCCAGGGCCTGCTCCAGGCGCACCCCGACCTCGACGCCATCGTCTCCCCGACCACGGTCGGCATCGCGGCGACCGCCCGCTACCTCTCGACCTCGGAGTACAAGGGTAAGGTCGTTCTCACCGGCCTCGGTCTCCCCAACGAGATGCGCTCCTTCGTCAAGGACGGCACCGTCAAGGAATTCGCCCTCTGGGATCCCGCCCAGCTCGGCTACGTCGCGGCCTACGCGGGCGCGGCGCTCCAGTCCGGCGCGATGACCGGCGCGGTCGGCGACAAGTTCATCGCTGGCGAGCTCGGCGAGCGCGAGGTCCAGGAGGGCGGCGTGGTCGTCGTCGGCGACCCGGTGCGCTTCAACGCGGACAACATCGACAACTACGACTTCTGATCGGTCGTAGGCGTCATCGCGGCGGCCGACGGTTCTTCCCGTCGGCCGCCGCGCCGTTCGGGCCGCCCCGGCTTCCGCCGTCGAGAAGGGGCGGCCCTTGACGAGTGAAACGATTCATTCTATTGTTGGGGACAACGACGTTCCCGTTTCGACGATGAAGGAGGAATGATGTCGCAGACCCCGGATCTTCACGAGACCCTCGCGACGACGACGCAGAAGTCGCCGACCCGCCAGTGCTTCCTGCTCCGCGTCCGCCCCGAGATGCTCCCCGAGTACATCGACGTCCACCAGAGGGTCTGGGAGGAGATGCGAGATGCCCTCTCTCAGAGCGGCTGGCGCAACTACTCGCTCTTCCTCGAGGAGGAGACCGGCCTGTGCGTCGGCTACTTCGAGTCCGACGACGTCGACGCCGCTCAGGCCGCCATGGCCCTCACCGAGGTGAACACCCGATGGCAGGCGGAGATGGCGAAGTACTTCCAGCCCGACGGCGGCGGCGACGCGCAGATCCTCCCTCAGTACTTCTACCTTCCATGATCACCGGCGGCGATGACGCCGCCCCGTCCGACGATTCCACTCATTCCACCGAATAAGGAGAAATCCCCATGGTCGCTCTCTCCGACCTCAGCGCCGAGCAGCACCGCCTGCTCGCCGAGCAGACGATCGAGGTCCCCTCGTGGGCCTACGGCAACTCCGGCACCCGCTTCAAGGTCTTCACGACCCCCGGCACCCCGCGCGACCCCTACGAGAAGATCGCCGACGCCGCCGAGGTCCACAAGTACACGGGCCTGTCTCCCCGCGTCTCGCTCCACATCCCGTGGGACAAGGTCGACGACTTCGCCGCGCTGCGCGCCTACGCCGAGGACCTCGGCGTCGAGCTCGGCACGATCAACTCGAACGTCTTCCAGGACAACGACTACAAGTTCGGCTCCCTGACGAACACGGACGAGGACATCCGCGCGAAGGCCATCGCCCACCACATCGACTGCATCGAGGTCATGCGGGCCACCGGCTCCAAGGTCCTCAAGATCTGGCTGCCCGACGGCACGAACTACCCCGGCCAGGACTCCATGCGCGTCCGCCAGGACCTGCTCGCCGATTCCCTCTCGCAGATCTACGCCGAGCTCGACGACGACCAGAAGCTCCTCCTCGAGTACAAGTTCTTCGAGCCGTACTTCTACACGACCGATGTGCCGGACTGGGGCACCGCCCTCAGCCAGGTCCTCGCCCTCGGCGATCGCGCCGTCGTCTGCCTCGACACGGGCCACCACGCCCCGGGCACGAACATCGAGTTCATCGTCATGCAGCTCCTGCGCGCCGGTCGCCTCGGAGCGTTCGACTTCAACTCGCGCTTCTACGCCGACGACGACCTCATGGTCGGCGCCGCCGATCCCTTCCAGCTCTTCCGCATCATGCGCGAGATCGTGACGGCGAACGCACTCGACAAGAATTCGGGCGTCAACTTCATGCTCGATCAGTGCCACAACCTCGAGGAGAAGATCCCGGGCCAGATCCGCTCCGTCCTCAACGTCCAGGAGGCCACCGCCAAGGCCCTCATCGTCGACGAGGAGGCCCTGACGAAGGCTCAGCTCGAGCACGACGTCATCGCCGCGAACAACATCCTCATGGACGCCTTCTGGACCGACGTCCGCCCGATGCTCGCCGAGCTCCGCGAGGAGAAGGGACTGGATCCGGATCCGGAGAAGGCCTTCGCCGCCTCGGGGTACCTCGCGAAGATCGCCGAGGGGCGCGTCGGCGGCCAGCAGGCCAGCTGGGGCGCCTGATCCGATCGCCGGCGCGATCCGCGCCGACGTCACCGGCCCCCACGGGGGTCTCGAATCGATGAAGGGGGCCGTCCCGGCGGGCAGCGCCGGGACGGCCCCGTCGACTCGTCAGGGTCGAGACTCGAAGGAGTTCAGCATGGTGTACACGATCGCCGCGGTCGACCTCGGCGCGTCCTCGGGCCGCGTCCTGCGGGCCGTCCTCGAGGGCGGAAGGCTCGAGATCGAGGAGTGCTCGCGCTTCGCGAACGGTCCGGTCCGCGTGTCCGTCGAGGGCGTCGACGACTTCGAGTGGGACATCCTCTCCCTGTGGAACGGGATCCGCTTCGGCCTCGCCGAGGCCGCGCGCCGCGGCCCCGTCGACGCGATCGGCATCGACTCCTGGGCCGTCGACTACGGGCTGCTCGACTCCCAGGGGCGGATGCTCGGGAACCCGCAGTGCTACCGCTCCCCGCGCACGGGCCCCGCGGTCGAGGCGGTCTTCGACGCGATCGACGCGGACGCCCTCTACGCGCGCAACGGGCTCCAGTTCCAGCCCTTCAACTCGATGTTCCAGCTCGTCGCCGACAAGGAGATGGAGCGCGCGTCGAGCGCGCGGACGATGCTCCTCGTCCCCGACCTCCTCGGCTACTGGCTGACGGGCCGCCGCGTGTGCGAGGTGACGAACGCGTCGACGACGGGCCTCGTCGATCCGCGCACCCGCTATTGGGATCCCGAGGTCCTCGACCTGCTCGCCTCCCGCTTCGGGGTGGATGTGCCCGCGCTGCTCCCCGAGCTCGTCGAGCCCGGCGCGGTCGTCGGCCCGGTGCGCTTGGAGGGCGTCGATCTGCGGACGAGCTCCGGCGAGCCCACGCCCCTCATCGCGGTCGGCTCGCACGACACCGCCTCCGCGGTCGCCGCCGTTCCCGCGGTCGACGGTCGCCGCTTCGGCTTCGTCTCCTCGGGCACGTGGTCCCTCGTCGGGATCGAGCTCGACGAGCCGGTCCTCTCGGCGGCCTCGCGCGCCGCGAACTTCACGAACGAGCTCGGCGTCGACGGGACCGTCCGCTACCTCAAGAACATCATGGGCATGTGGGTCCAGCAGGAGTGCCTGCGCCAGTGGCGCGAGTCCGGGATGGAGGACATGTCCTGGCCCGTCCTCGACGCCGAGACGGAGGCGTCCGAGCCGATGCGTACGCTCTTCGACATCAACGACGCGGCGTTCCTCGCCCCCGGCGACATGCTCGGCCGCATCGACGCGTGGTGCGAGAAGGTCGGCGAGCCCGTGCCCGAGAACCGCGCGCAGGTGCTCCGCACGATCACCGAGTCGCTCGTCGTCGCCTACCGTCGCGCGCTGCGCGAGGGCTCCGAGCTCTCCGGCGAGCCCCTCGAGGTCGTCCACATCGTCGGCGGCGGCTCGAAGAACGTCCTCCTCTGCCAGTCGACGGCCGACGCGACGGGCCTGCCCGTCGTCGCGGGCCCCGTCGAGGGCACGGCGATGGGGAACATGATCGTCCAGCTTCGCGCCATCGGCGCGCTCGAGGGCGGCCTCGCCGATCTCCGCGAGGTCGTTGCGGCGTCCGAGCGCGTCGTCCGCTACGAGCCGCGTCCCGAGGCGCTTGCGGCCTGGGACGCCGCGGAGGCGCGCGTCTTCGGCTGAGTGAGTCGCGGACGCGGATCGACGAGGGCGGAGCCGAGCGCCCGACCACGGGGGAGTAGAAGGCGACTGATGGAATCCACGATCGAGGTCGACGAGCGACGCGTTGCGACGACGGAGGGCGAGGTGCGCATCCGCGTCTACTCGCCGCTCGCTCCGGTCGGCGCTGCGGGCGTCGTCTGGTGTCACGGCGGCGCATTCGCCTACGGGGACATCGACATGCCCGAGTCCGATTGGGTGTGCCGGGAATTCGCTCGCGCGGGTCGGACCGCCGTCTCCGTCGACTACTCCCTCTGCGATCCGACTCCCTTCGAGACGGGGGAGGGCCCGACGACGGAGGCGCGGGAGGTTCCCGTCGCCGCCGTCCAGGTGCGCGATTGCGCGCGCGAGGTCCTCGAAGGGAGGATCGACGGTCGCGTCGACGGGTGGTTCATCGGCGGTGCGAGTGCGGGAGCGAATCTCGCGCTGGCCGCGTGCCGGATGCTGATCGACGAGGGCGGCCCCGTGCCGCTCGGCGTCCTCCTCGCGTACCCGATCGTGCACGCTGAGCTGCCGGTGGCATCGGATGAGATTCGGAGCGCCTGCGCGAAGTCGGCCGGCCCCTGGCCCGTGTTCACCGACGAGATGGTCCGCCGCATGAGCCTCGGTCATGCCGGTGGGGCCTCGAACTTCGGCGCGGCGTACTTCTTCCCGGGCGATGGTCCGCTCGGGGGGCTTCCGCCCCTCCGCATCGTCAACAGCGAATTCGATTCGCTGCGGGCCTCCGGCGAGCTTCTCGCCGAGCAGGCGTCGGCGGCCGGATGCGCGGTCGAGGTCGACGTCGAGCCGGGCACCGAGCACGGTCACATCAACACGCCGGACCATCCCACCGCCATGAGGACGATGATGCGCTTCCTCGATTGGATGGACGGAATCGGCGATTCCTCGGGCGATCGCTGATCAATGCCCGTGGGGGCTGGTTCGATCCTCGCGCCGGGGCGGGTCGTCTGAGGCTCTCGGGTCGAAGCGTGTCCCTCGAGTGCGTCGTGAACGAGGCGGGGGGCGGCCGCCGACTCCAGTCGGCGGCCGCCCCCCGCTTGACGATAAGAGCTCAGCCCTCCTTGGCGACCGAGCGCCGGTAGGCCTCGGCCTCCCAGTTCTCGATGAAGTGACGCTCGCGGTCGTCCATCACGCGCACGCGGCCGAGGCGGTCGGCGTCGCGGGCGACGCGCAGGGCGTCGCAGTAGGTGGCGAGGGCGTTCTCGGCGCCGGAGGCGGAATCGCCCGCGGCGATGACGAGCGCGCCGGGGACGACGGCGATGATCGGCTTGCGCCCGCGCTCGGCCTCGTAGGCCTCGACGAGAGCGGCGATGGCGACCCCGTCCTCGTCGCCCGAGAGGATGATCGGAAGCGAGCCGGCATAGACGATCTGGTCGGGGATGAGGGGGCCCCGAGTGACCGGGCCGGCCTCAGGGCTGGAGGCGGTGAGGGCGAAGTCCTCGGCGGACGAGGCCGTGGCGTCGGCACCGAGCGCGGCGCGGAATGCCTCGGCGAGCTCGGAGGCGCGGGCCGGGACGATCTCGGCGGCGAGGGGCGCCTCGGGCTCCGGGGTCGCGTCGATGGCGGACCGGATCCGGTCGGTTAGCGAGTGGACGCGCTCGGCGACCTCGTCGTAGGTGGTGCCGGAGACGATGATGCCGTGATTGCCGAGCAGGGTGATGCCCGGGGCGGGCTTCCCGGTGCGCGCTGTGAAGGCCTCGCGCGCGGCCTCGACGCCGCGGGCGAGCGGCATGCCCGGATCGATGTAGTCGACCCACACGGCGTCGTCGCCGAGGATCCGCGCCGCGAGCTCGGGGCCGTCCTCGTTGCACGTGACGGCGTTCGCGGTGAGCGGGTGGAGATGGAGGACGAGCGGCTCGGGGATGAGGGCGTGGAAGAGGATCTCGACCGAGGGGCGACGGCCCCCGCCGTCTCCGACCTGGGCCCTCTGGGCGGCGACGCGGACCGGATCGCCGTCGACCTCCTCGTCGGAGTGGAGGGCGTCGAGGAGGACGTCGATGCGCAGCGGCACGAGTTCCTCGGCGCGCAGGGTCGCGAGCGGGACGCCCGAGGGCTTGATGTGGAGGATCCCGTCGATCTTCACCGAGGCGTTGCCGCCGCCGGCGCGCGAGAACTCCGTGTTCCCGCCGATCTCGTTGGCGAGCCGGATGAGTTGAGTGGTGATGTCGTCCATGGAGCGCTTCTTCCTCGAAGTCGATGAAACGTTTCAATCAATAGGGTAGGGATCGCCGTCCACAGCTGTCAATGAGTTCTCTCGATCCTCGTCGAGAGGGGTCCGGACATCCGAGTTCCTCGATCGATGAGTGCGGTTCCCGCGGGAATATCGACCGAAGCGCCATCGGCATCCGCGACCACAGAGATTGGCCCGAATGTCGTCGGCACCACACAGGCGGCCCATTCGAGATCCCCGAGTTCGGGTGTTACCGAGAACTCCGTCCAGCCGACGTTGAGCGGCTCAACGCCGAGGAGCAGTCGGGGGAGGATATCCGCGGGGCCGGACGACCATCCGTGGCACATGCTCTTGCCGAACGGCCGACCGTACATCGCCGTGGGCGTCTCGGTCGCCTCCGAGAGCTCCTCCCAGAACGTCGGCGTCCCCGTATCCAGCATCGGCCCCCAGTGCCGTTCGAGCATATTGAGCGCGGAGGCGCGTCGACCGCCGGCCAGCAGAGCTCGGAGCGCCCAGGCTCGCATCGCCGGCGTCCCCGTGGAGGTTGTTTCGATGACATCGAGTACCGATGCTTCGTCCGCTGAGCTCAGTCCTGAGAGGACTGCAAGAGTGTTCGGAAGTGGGGCGACCTCCGATTCCCCGTCGAGGTACTCGCGCCACGCAGCGCGGTTCGGGTCGCGACCGGTGGCGTGCAGACTCCGGTGGAGGGCGGCCTCAACGTTCGCGCACTGAGCCTCGAGACGGGCGACATCTTCTCGGTCGTGCCAGTCCGGAAGGGAGAACAGGCGACGAGCAGTTGTCAGCGCCCAGAACCACAGTGCTTGAAAGGCGGTCGACGTACGATCCGGATCGGGAACGGCCCCCCAATCGAGGAACACTGCGTCTGGTCCGCAATGGGCGAAGGCGCTATCGTCGGCCGTCGTTCGAAGGAGTCCTCGGTCGTCGCATTGCGAGAGGAGACTGCGCATGACGACGACGAGGTCCTCCATGTTCTCGTCGAGGATTGCCGGATCGGCGAACGCCTCACGGCCGAGGCCGAGAGAGATCACGCCCCAGAGCGTGTAGTCGGCGATGCCGTTCGCGTAGCCCCTCGTCGAACGCATGAGCGCTGCGACTCCGTCCCGGACCGCCGTCGAGTCTCCGAAGGCATACATGTTCGGCCAGATCGCAGCCGCATTATCGCCCATCCACGGGACGCGGTCCCGCTTCAATCCGTCGACGACGAGGGACTGCATGCAAAGCCCGAGCGTCGTCGCGGCCGCGGTCCACATTCTCGAAAGACGGTGGTCGGAACACGTGAACGCCCCCCTCCGATCGAATCTTCGAACGTGGGCGTTGACGTGAACGGCGTTTGGAGCGTCGTCGACAACCCGGGCGTATCTGAACCCGAGACGATTCGACGAGATCCACACGCCGGGTGACAGGGGGACGAACGGCGATTGCGACTCTCCTAGGTCGAAAGGCGCTCTCGCTTCTTCGGGCGTTTCGCCGGTGATGACTCCTGTCTCGCGGGGAGCATCGGCGGCCGAGATGAGGAGTTCGCCGAGAACCGGGTGCGGTGCGACGTGGAGATCGCCAGAGCGCTGGAGCTCCACCCGCGTAGCGGGTTCGCCCGCGAGGTGCGGGGGAACCCGGCCTCCGATGCGCGCATCTGCGTCATACCAGGCGTCGTCTTCGAGAATGCGCGTCCGCACAGTCGGCTGCTCAGCCGTGCGGATGTCGATCGCTATCGCGGGCGGAATACCCGGTGCGGCGTCGACGCGTACTCGACTGCCCGCTCGCAGTTCGATGGGTCCGTCGAGGAGGAGCGGCACTGGGGCCGACCCCGCGTCGCCGACGCTGACCGACCCCGTTGCCGAGACAAGGCGCGCGCACGGTCCGTCGAGGATGAATTCCGCGCGTCGACTCGGTGGAAGGGCGTTATCGGGATAAGAGACATGCCGCGCCGCTCGTCGACTTCCTTCGACGAGCGCCCGGAGTGCGCCGCGAGCGAACTGAGCGCGGGGGTAGAGCCAGACCCGGTCGGGTCTTTCGTCGGGATCTCCGACGTCGAGAGCCCGCAATGGGCATCTCGCGAGGATCGACTCTGGGTCGGCAGGAGGCTTGGAGTTCATGATGCGGGTGCATCGACCATCGCAATGGCCGGATCCGTCACTTCGATGGTGTAGCTGCCGTGGAAGAGTTCAGCAGAGGCCGGGCCGCCGTTCACGGTTGTCAGCGAGGACTCCGTGGTCGGCAGATCAAGGATCGCGCGGCTTCCGAAAGGCACGGTGAGATCAATGCGAAGAGTCTTCGGAGAGCAAAGTTCCCACGAAATGGCGAGGTCCCCGTAGGCGGTTCCGATCGTCGCGCGCGCCGACGTCAAGGCGCTCGCCGGGCGAGGTCCGATTCGAGACGTCCGGTATCCCGGTTCGATCGGCTCGAGTCCGGCGACATTGCGATACACCCAATCAATGACCGCGCCGTAGGCGTAGTGGTTGAACGAGATCATGCCGCCCTCATCGTCCTCCATCTCGCCCGCATGGATCGAACCGTCGGGCTTGATCGCGTCCCAGCGCTCCCATACGGTGGTCGCTCCGCGGTCCACCTGATACAGCCAGGAGGGCGCCTCGCGGCGGAGGAGCATCGAGTAGGCCTCCTCCCAATGCCCGGAATGGGAAAGTGCGAAAAGGACGAGAGGCGTGCCGAGGAATCCTGTGGCGATGCGTCCCCTCTCATTGCGAACGTCAGACGCGAGGGATTCGGCGAGAGACGAGCGTTCCGCCTCGGGGACGATGTCGAACTCGAGGCACATCGCCGCGCCCGTCTGGGTCTTACGGGCATCTTCCGACCACTCGGCCCAGACAGCGTCGGCGAGGCGCCTTCCGAGTGCGTCGAGTTCGTGAGCCTCCTCGGCGTGGCCGAGTAGCCCCTCCGTGCGCGCGAGGATGCGAATCGAGTGAACGTAGAAGGCATTCGCGACGAATCGGGCGGGAGCCTTCGCGTTCCACGGCTGGTCCACCGGGGCATCCGGATCGAGCCAATCGCCATACTGGAAGGGCTCGTCGGGGAGAAGCAGCTCCTTTCCCGCTCGACGCCTCAGGTGTTCGATCCAGCGGCGCATCGATGACAGCTGTCTCTCGAGAACCTCCGTCGAACCCGTCGACACGTACGTCGACCACGGCACGATGGTCGCCGCATCTGCCCAGCCGGCCCGTCCCATGTCGTCGATGACCTCGCCGCCCATGTGGGCGAGCCCGGAGATGATGTTGGGGACGACGGAGGCGACGGCACCATCCTCGGGCTGATCGAGCTCGAGGTCGCGCAACCACGACATCCAGAACGACTCCGAGTCGAACAGCGTGTTGGCCGTCGCCGCGAAGGCTTGCGCATCGCCCGTCCACCCGAGTCTCTCGTCGCGCTGAGGGCAATCAGTGGGAATCGAGACGAAGTTGTCCCGCTGCGACCAGACGACGTTCTCATGGAAGCGGTTGAGCGCCGCGTGAGAACTGGTGAACTCGGCTCGTCGTGGAAGGTCCGAGGAGATGGCGATGGCTTCTGCGCCGATGATCCGGACGGGGCCGGCGACCTGGGCGTAGCGGAACCCGTGGAATGTGAACACGGGCTCGAGGGTTACGGGCTCCTCCCCGGCGAGGATGTATCGGTCGGTCGCTTTGGCGCTCCTCAAGGACGCCGTATGAAGCGAACCGTCGGATTCGAGGACTTCCGCATGCGTGACGACGACTTCCGCCCCGGCCGCTCCTGCCACGGTCAGTCTCACCCAGCCGGCGATATTCTGCGTCGCGTCGAACACGACCGGAATGGACGCGTCTTCCATGTCGCCCGCGATCGGGATCATCGAGAACGCGGCGACCGGACGGACGGGGGCCGCTGAGCGCGGCTCGAACCGATTATCGGCACGACCGATGCGCTCCACCTGGCGCCAGTTCGTCTCGTCGAAGCCGGGCTGCGAGGGGTCTCCGGTCGCAAGGCGAAGATCGATGGTTGAACCGTCGTAGATGGATGCGCTACGGATCTGTCCGAAGCCGCCCATCCAAGACGAGTCGGTTCGGATGACGGTCGACTCGCCGTTCGCGCCGAACACTTCGATCCGCGCTGCGGCGCCTGATCGTGAACCGTAGATCTCCGTCGTGGAAACGAAACCGTACCTGCCTCTGTACCAACCATCTCCGACAGTGAGGGCGATGGCGTTCGATCCTCGACGTAGGCGGTCGGTCACGTCCAACGAATCCACGAGAATGCGTTCGGAATACTCGGTCCATCCCGGGGTGAGCTGGCGGTCTGAAGCGGGCCGACCATTGATCCGCGCGTCCACGAGACCAAGAGCTGAGAGGTAAAGGCGAGCTCGCACCGGTTCGAAATCAAGGTTGAACTCCTTGCGAAGGAGCGCGCAAGGACCCTCGACCGGGGACTCGAGCCCGATGACATCAGAATCGAACGAGTTCGCCGCGAGCCCGCCCTCGAGGCGAAGAGGGGCGGACCATGCGCTCCACCCGTTCGGCGTGGCGACGCGTACCGAGCAGTCGCGCCTCTCCCGTTCGGCGAGTGGACCTCCTGGAGCGGTAGCCGACTGGTCGTCAGTTCCTGAAACAGGTTGGTATTCGATCCATTCGCCGTCATTCGAACGAACTCGAAGCTGGTAGCCGATGGAGGCTTCGCATCCATCAGTGGCCTCGACGCTCCATCGAACCATCGACTCCTCGAGCGGAAGACCGATGAGTGAGGGGGAGAAGCGCGAATGGAGCGCGACGGCCTTGATCGAGGTGTCCGCGGCTTCGGTCGGGGGAAGCGTCGTCATGTCAGTGCCTCGCAATCGAGCGGCGCTCCGTCGCGCCACATGTGGTCGAGTAAACACTCGTATTGAAGCGCTTCGATCTGGATTTTGCAAGACCTCATCACTGGTTGCTGGGATGCTCCGTCAGCGATTGGTTTCGTTGGAAGGGCTATCAAGCGGCTTTGTTGCAAGCATGGGTCCCTGTAAAGTCCGTTCCCGAATCGTAATGGGCCATCCTCTTGACGGGGTTTCCAAAGCGGATCTATCGTGGAATCGCAATGAAGCGCTTCAACTTCATGGCTCTCATCGTTCCAATGGGGGAGCGGTGCTGACGTCACCACTTGGAGGCATTCGCATGACACATCGCAAGTCTGTTCTCGCGGCGGCGACCGTGGTCGCCGCCGTGAGCGCCCTCGGCCTCTCGGCCTGCGGATCGGGGACGTCTTCCTCGTCCGCCGGATCCGATGGCAAGACCGAGCTCTCGATCTACATCGACTCCGATCCCTCTTCGATCGCGCTCTGGGACGCGCTCAAGGAATCCTTCAACTCTTCCCACGACAAGATTCAGATCTCCTACGAGACCCACCCTTCCGGATCGGAAGGCGACAATCTCGTGAAGACCCGTCTGTCGACCGGGGACATGAACGACTTGTTCTGGTACAACTCCGGCTCTCTCCTCCAGGCGCTCAATCCCGACTCGACGCTCGTCGATCTCTCGGATCAGGCGTGGGTGTCTAAGGTCAACGACAACTGGAAGCAAGCTGCTTCGACGGACAAGGGAATCTACGGGCTCCCGGTCGGCGCGTCGTTCGCCTTCGGCATGATCTACAACAAGGACATCTACGCCAAGCTCGGCCTGGAGATCCCGACCTCATGGTCCGACTTCATGGCGAACAACGAGAAGATCGCGGCAGCCGGCATCACCCCCGTTGTCCAGACGTATTCGGATACCTGGACTTCGCAGGTCCCCGTCCTCGGCGATGCGGCCAACGTCCTCGCAGCCGATCCCGACTGGGCGACCAAGTACACCGAGAACAAGGCGAAGTACTCCGATGAGCCCGCCTTCGCCGGATTCCAGCACATGCAGGACGTCTTCGACGCCGGCTACATGAACAAGGACTTCGCCTCCGCGACCTACGACGACGGCGTGAAGATGCTTGCCGAGGGCACCGCCGCCCACTATCCGATGCTGACCTCGAACGTCTCCGCAGCGATCGGTGAGAACTACCCCGAAGCCGACAAGTCGCTCGGAGTCTTCGCGATCCCCGCGGACGATGCGGCGAACACTCGCCTCACCATCGGCACGCCGAACGGCATGTACATCCCGAAGTCGACCACGGGCGACAAACTCGACGCCGCCTACGAACTGCTGAATTGGCTCGCCACCCCCGATGCGTGCAAGGTGATGGGCTCCGCCATCACCGTCGGCGGTCCGTTCGTCAACACCGATTGCGAGCTCCCCGACACGGCGACCTCGCTCGTGTCCGACATGACCCCGTACTTCGACGAGGGGAAGACGGGTCTCGCGCTCGAATTCCTCTCCCCGGTGAAGGGCCCGTCGCTCGAGCAGATCACCGTCCAGGTCGGCTCGGGAATCTCGACCGCCAAGGAGGGGGCGGCCCTCTACGATCAGGACGTCGAGAAGCAGGCCCAGCAGCTCGGTCTCGAGGGTTGGTGACGATCGACTGATGATGCCGGGGCGAGCTTTCGCCCGCCCCGGCATCGTCTGGTTGGAGGAGCAATGACATCAGTCAGCATGCCGGTTCGGCGAACGAAGAAGAACGCGACCGACGAGACTTCCGGGAAGCGGGAGCGCAAGGGGAAGGGCCTCGACTCGTACTACCCCTTGTGGTTCCACGTTCCTGCGGGACTGTTCTTCGTCGTGCTCTTCCTCATTCCGACGGCCGCCTCGTTCTACTTCTCGCTCACTCGGTGGACTCTCTTCGACATCGAGTTCATCGGACTGGACAACTTCGTCCAGTTCTTCAAGGAGCCTTCGCTCGTGAAGGGCTTCATCAACACCTTCATCTACGCATTCGTCACCTCGGGAACGAAGGTTGTTCTCGGACTCGCCCTCGCGGTGCTCCTCACGTCGCAGGTCTTCGGACGGAACTACCTCCGGTCGGTGGTCTTCTTCCCGGTGCTCGTCTCGACAATCGGAGTCGGAGTGACGTGGAAGGTGCTTCTCGACCCGCAGGACGGCCTCGTCAATAGGTTGCTCGGCCTCGTCGGGATCGAGGGGCCCGGTTGGCTGACAGACCCCCACCTCGCGCTCTTCTCAGTCGCCGGCGTCGACGTTTGGAAGGGTGTCGGACTCGCAACCGTCATCTACATCTCCGGGATCGTCGCGATCCCCAGTGAGTACGTCGAAGCGGCGAAAATGGACGGTGCCGGCGCATGGGAGATCTTCAAGAACATCACGCTTCCTCTGTGCCGTCCCGCAACGGTCACCGTCATCATTCTCTCGCTCATCGGCGGCCTTCGGTCGTTCGACCTCATCTGGACGATGACGAGGGGCGGCCCGGGATTCTCGTCCGATGTCATCGCCTCGGTGATCTATAAGCAGTATCAGGCGGGCTTCTACGGGCTGTCGACAGCCGGGAACGTCGTCCTCTTCCTGGTCATCGCCTTCATCGTCATCCCCTTGAATTTCTGGCTCAATCGGAGGGGGAACCAGTCATGAGCACCACGACCGCGCCAGTGACGAACAAGAGGGCACACAAGGGACTCGTCCCAGGGATCGTCGCGATCCTCGTCAGCATCGTCGTCTTCATCGTTCCATTCGTCTTCATCATCCTCACGGCGGCGAAGACTCAGAAGGAGGCGTCGCTGCTGCAGTTCTCACTGCCGACCGAATTCGCCTTCGTTGAGAACTTCAAGACGGTGATCGCGACGCAGGACTACGTCCTCATCCGCGCATTCATCAACTCCGCTGTGGTCACAGTCGCCGCTGTTGCGATTCAGGTGATCCTCGGAGCGATGGTCGGCTATGTGCTTCAAAGGCGGAACTCCAAGTGGAACGTCGTCATCGACCTTTTCGTCATGATGGGCCTCATCATCCCTCCGGCGGTCGTGCCGACCATCTGGGTGCTTCAAGGCGTCGGGCTCTACAAGACGCTCGCCGGGCTGATCGCGGTGCATGTTGCTTTCGGCCTGTCCTTCTGCATCATGCTGTTCCGCGCGTTCGTCGAGACGATCCCGAAGGAGCTGGACGAGGCCGCGATCATCGATGGTGCCTCGCCGATGCGCCTCTTCTTCAGGGTGATCTTCCCGCTTCTGAAGTCGACGATCGTCACGGTCATCGTCGTGCAGGCGGTCTCCGTATTCAACGACTTCACCTACGCCCTTTACTTCCTACCCGGCCAGGGCAATGAGACCGTTCAGCTCACGCTCTACAATTTCCAATCGCAGGGCCTCAATCAGTGGAACCTCCTCTTCATGGATGTCCTGCTGATCACGATCCCGCCGCTCATCATGTTCGCCTTCTTCAACAGGCAGATCCAGGAGGGCATGACGGCGGGCGCAGTGAAGGGATGACTTTCCCGGAGCGCGGCCGGGGGCGACTTCTCCCGGTCGCGCCCGTCGTTACGGAATGTGGAACGGGGTGGAAACCGATGCCGAGCCGAACCGGCGCCTCGCCGAGGCTGCGCGATGTCGCGGAACTCGCAGGCGTCTCTCTCGGTACCGCGTCGAACGTCCTCAATCATCCGGATCGAGTGTCGCCGGCGACGATCGAACGCGTGCGCAGTGCGATCGACGAGTTGGGATTCGTGAGGAACGGGAACGCGAGCACGCTCGCATCCGGGAGTTCGGGATCGATCGGCCTAGTCGTCATCAACCTTTCGAATTCCATGTTCGTCGATGTCGCGCGCGGAGCGCAGGCCGCGGCGCGCGCCGCCGGCCACAACCTCCTTCTTGCCGACAGCGCCGATGACTTCCAGGCGCAGGGGGACAACGTCGACTCGTTCAACGAGGCGAGGGTCGCGGGTCTTCTCCTCGCCCCTATGCAGGACTCGCTTGACCACGTAGCCCGGCTCAAGGGCCGAGGCGTGCCAGTCGTCATCATCAATTACGACCATGCGGATCCGGATCTCTGCACGGTCGTCATCGACAACGAGCAGGCCGGCAGGATCGCCGTCGCGCACCTCCTCGACATCGGCTGCAGCAGGATCGCCTTCGCCGCCGGAGCAGATGCGCGATACCAACCGGTTCGACTTCGCAGGCTGGGGGTGCGCAAGGCGATGCGTGAGTCCACTGCCGGATTCGAGGAGCTCCTCACCTATGGAGTGAAGGAGTCCGACGGCCGGGACCTCGCATCGCGCATCGCGAATCGGAGTCCGGAGAACAGGCCCGACGGGATCCTCGCGGTGACCGATGAACTCGCATCCGGTCTCATCGAAGGACTTCTCGATTCAGGTATTCGCGTTCCTGAGGACATCGCCGTCATGGGCTGCGATCGCAACGCTTCTGCCGGTGACTGTCGTGTGCCGCTGACGAGCGTGACGATGGAGGGGAAGGCTCTGGGCGAGGCGGCTGTTCGCCTGCTGATCGATGAGATGGACGGGGACGGCGTTCACGTTCATCAGAGGATCGTCATCGAACCTCGGCTCGTCGTACGCGGCTCGACGGTTGTCGATGTGATCGGACGATTCCACGAACCAGCGGAAGGCGAGGCGGAGCGATCCGTCTCCGTCTGATCGGGCGCACCGCCCCGCCCTCGTCGATCGCCGTTCAGTCGGCGGAGGGGGAATGGGCGGACTCGGTCGCGCGGCGCAGGGTCGGCAGGCCGACGAGCATGAGCGCCACCATCGCCCAGGCGGCGCCCACCATGACGAGGTAGCCGCCGTGCGAGCCCGACGCGTCGACGGCCGGTCCGGCGAGCGCCGAGCCGATCGACAGGCCGATGTTGAGCGAGGTCGAGACCCAGGTGAGGCCCTCGGTGAGGCTGTCGGCGTCGACGACGCGCGCGATGATCGTGTTGACGTTCGTCATCGTCGGCGCGCACGCGACCCCGGCGATCGTCATCGCGAGGGCCATCGTCCACAGGCTGTGGGCGAGAAGGAAGGTCGTCGTGCCGACGCCCATGCCGAGGACGCCGAGGGCGAAGAGCCGCCACAGGGGCGAGCGCCACACGCGAGCGCCGTAGAGGAGCCCGGACATGAGGGAGCCGAAGGAGAACACGGCGAGGAGAACCCCGGACATCGCGGGGGCGCCGAGGGCCGCGGCGAAGTCGACGACCGCGACGTCGTTCGCGCCGAACATCATGCCCGCGCCGATGTAGGTGAGGACCATGACGACGATCGCGGGAATCCGCAGGACCGAGCGCCGCTTCTCGCCGGGCACGCGGAAGGCCGGGGCGGGCTCGCTCGCGCGCTGCGAGTAGAAGCCGATCCCGCCGACGAGGAGGAAGACGACGATGAGGCCGACGCCGACCCCGGGGTGGAGGAGCGTCCCGAGGACCGTCGAGAAGACCGGGCCGAGGATGTAGACGACCTCGTCCATCGAGGACTCGAAGGCGTACGCGGTCTGCAGATCGCCGGGGCGTTCGACGGCGCTCGCCCAGCGGGCGCGGACCATCGCGCCGGGGGATCCCCAGGTGGCGCCGGCGATCGCCGCGAGGACGAGGACGAGGGCGGGAGGCGCGTGCAGGACGGAGGCGACGAGGAGCCCCGTCGTCGCGGTCGAGCACACGGCGAGGGCCGGGAGCATCACCCGCGACTGGCCGCGCCGATCGACGAGGCGCGCGAGCGACGGAGCCGCAAGGGCGGTCGCGACGACGTTGACGGCGGAGACGAGGCCGGCGAGCGAGTAGTTCCCGTAGGACGCCTTGATGAGGAGGATGATCGAGATCCCGATCATCGACATCGGGAGGCGCAGGACGAGCCCGGCCGCGGAGAAGCGCCAGGCCCGGTTGATGCGCAGGACGTCGAGATAGCGGGAGAGCACCTGTCGATCCTAATGGCGCGCGCCCCGCGCGCTCCCGCCCGGGAGTGCCCGATCGGTCACGGTCCCGTTGACCAGTGCGTAGGACTGGGCTAGCCTGGCCGCAGGGCTTTGCCGTTGACCCTCCGCCAATATGGAGTGTGCCGATGACAAGCCCTTTTTGATTATCTCGGTGAGGAGATGTAGGTGGGAAATCGGGAAATCATCACTGCGATAATGGTCGATGGGGGCTTCTACCGGCATCGGGCAAGAGCCCTGTTTGGAAAGAAGTGCCCCGCAGATCGTGCGGACGAGCTTGTTGAGTATTGTCGACGTCACATTAAGGAATCAAAGTCTTCGCTGTACAGGATTTTCTACTATGACTGCCCTCCGTCCCAGAAAGTCCTCTTCCATCCTCTCACGGAGAAGCAAGTCAATCTCGGCAAGAGTCCTGAATATTCGTGGATGACGGACTTCCTTCGAGAGATCGTCAAGCGACGGAAGGTCGCGCTGCGGCGGGGTGAGGAACTCGAGACGCAAGAAGGGGATCGCTTGACGAATCGTGCGACAAAAGACTTGTGCTCTGGTAGACGCGGAGTTGACCAGCTCACTCCCTCGGACTTCCGTGCTGAGATCACCCAAAAGGGTGTGGATATGCGGATGGGCCTCGATATTGCTTCTCTTGCGCACCGTCGTATTGTCGATCAGATCATCATGATCTCAGGAGACTCCGACTTCGTTCCCGCGGCCAAGCACGCAAGGCGGGAGGGAATCGACTTCATTCTCGATCCCATGTGGGCGAAAGTGAGTGCCAGCTTGAACGAGCACATTGACGGGGTTCGCGAATGTGTGAGTCGTCCACCGAGGAACGAGCAGGATCCTCTCCATGCGCTCCATCCAGATTTTGGGAAGCGTGGACGGTCTCATCAGGCTGGCATCTCCGAAACTGACGCTGATGACTAATGCGCTAGGCGCAATACTTGGTGCCTTGAGGAAGCCGGCCGGGGCTCTTGGGCCCCAGATTGCCTAAATTGGCTCGCCTTAACCTCGCTACTCGGTGACGAGGAAGGTTCCCGCCTCGCCCTTCTCGGCGAGGCTCATCGCGTGGTTGACGAAGTTGTAGTGCCCGGGCTCGAGCGGAGTGAATTCGACGAATCCGCCCTCGGCGGGCGCGAGGGAGAGGACCTGGGCCGCGCCCCCGCCCGCCCCCCGACCGCGGATCGCGTAGTCGCCCTCGCGCCACACGGTGTCGAACTGGGTGCCGACGACGTGGAAGGAGAGCCCGAGGTTCGGGCCCGCGTCGAGGACCCACACGCGGACGCGCTCGCCGACCTTCACCTCGAGGGGGTGGGCCTTGTACTGGAACGCCCGCCCGTTGAAGGCCATGACGTCGGGCGCGAGCGCCGCGAGCTTCGCGGCGTCCGCGACCTCGCCGTCGGCGCCGAGGTACAGCTCGGACCCGATGAGGACGTACTCGTGGTCGATGGGGTCGAGGTCGGCGGGGTCGATGACGACCGCCCCGAACATTCCGTTCGCGATGTGCATCGACATCGGCGTCGTCGCGCAGTGGTAGAGCCAAATCCCCGCGTTCTTCGCCTCGAAGACGTACTCGAGGGTCTGCCCCGGCTCGATCGATTTCATCACCTCGTCGGGGGAGACGAGCCCGGCGTGGAAGTCGATCGAGTGGCTCATCGTCCCCTTGTTGACGAGGGTGATCCGGAAGGTGTCGCCGATCCTCCCGTGGAGCATCGGCCCGGGATTCGTGCCGTTGTACGTCCACGTCTCGCGGGTGAGCTCGTCGGTCACCCGCTCCGTCTGCTCGATGACGGTGAAGGTGTAGCGATGCTCGGTCCCGGCTCCCACCGGGTCGAGGGCGGGGTCGCGGGCGTCGACCGAGGAGGCGTAGTCGGAGAGCTCCTGCATCGTCGGCGCGGAGGTCGAGGTCGAGGAGGAGGTGGAACCCGAGGAGTGGCTCATCCCGCTCATCGACATGTCCATTCCGGACGATCCGGTCGCGCCCGTCGACGTCGAGGAGGACGAGGCCCCGGTCGCCCGAATGCTCAGCGTCATCCCGGCCTGACGGTGCCCGGGGATGGAGCACCATCCTTCGGCGTCGCCGGTGATGACCCCGGCGTCGAGCGTCGCGCTCGCCCCGGGCGCGATCGACCCCGTCGACTCCCCGGTCGCGAGCACGAGGTCGTGGCGCTGATCCGCCGTGTTGTTCACGGTGATGACGAGCCGATTCCCCGCGGGCACGTCGATCTCGTTCGGCGTGAAGCTCATCCCCTCGACGCCGATCGTCACCTCCGTCGTCTTGCCGGTGGCGGTGATCGACGAGGTCGCGGCCTCCGACTCCGATGAGCCGGAGGAGTCGAGCGCGGGCGTCGACGCGGGGTTCGCGAGGACGACGGCGAGGAGGAGGGCCGCGACGCCGACGACGCCGATGAGGGCGGAGGTCGCGCGCGAAACGGGCGAGGACTGGGGGTTCTCGGCCCGGGCGGGGCGCGGGCGGGGCGAGCCCGAGGGGGATCGGCGGCTGCCGCGGCCGGGGCGAGGCGCTCCGCAGGCGGGCGGGCACCGTCGGCGGAGGGCGCGGCCGCGTCGGCCTCGGGCGCGGGGCCGGCCCCGAAGGCGAGGAGGGTCAACGCGCGGCCGGCGTGGGGNTGCGGGGCCTCCTCGGGGCGGGCGGGATCTGTCGGTCGGTCGGGCGAATCGGCGGCGTACCGCGAATCGGGCGGTGACGCCGGGGTGAAAGGGTTGGGTGGTTGCGAAGGAGCGGGCGAATCGGATGCTCCGGGCGCCCTCGTCGATCCGAGGAGCGAGGTCGCGCCCGCGGGACGTGGGAGGGGCGCGGGGACCGGGTGGGAGGCGCCGGACTGCTCGGCGCGGGCGCGGGCGGCGCGGGACTGGGCGATGCCCGAGCGCGCGAGAAGGACGAGATCGAGCGCGAAGGTCGCCGCGAGGACGAGCCGGCACGCGGCGGCCGCCCCCGGAACCGAGGTGCCGCCCAGGGCGAGGAGCGCGAGGAGGGCGAGTGCGGCGTTGCGGGCGGCCTCCCGGGCCGGGGCGAAGCGCTCGATCGCGGCGACGCCGAGGCGGACGACCGAGGGGCCTCCGCCGATGACGACCGGCATGAGGTAGGAGAGGGCACCGATGAAGAGCTGCCCGACGCCGCCGACGCCCGCCAGGACGAGCCAGTCGAGGTCCGCGGCGCGCAGATCCGTCGCGCTCGCCGCGCGTAGGGCGTTGACCGCGAGGGCCGCGACGCCGAGGAGGATCCATGCGAGGCCCGCCGCCATCGACCAGGAGGCGTACTCGCGCGGGCCCTTGACGGCGGCGGACCGCACGAGCGGGAGGGCGATCCCGTAGACGATGGCGCCGAGCACGAGGAGAAGGCCCGCGCCGATGCCGGGCAGGAGGGAGAGGGCGGCGCTCGTCGCCGCGACGAGGAGGCCCGCGATCCACACGGGGAGGGCCTTGAGGGCGAGGGGGACGGCGTCGGCGTGCATGCGGGTGCGAAGCGCGGTCGGGCCGAGGGTGACGAGCGTGCCGCCGACGGTGAGTCCGATCCAGCCGCCGACCCCGAGGATCGCGTGGGCGAGGACGAGCGCGTCGTGGGAGGAGACGAGCCAGGCGGGCGCGCTCGCCGAGAACATCCCTGCAGTGAGGAGCCCGGCGAGCGAGGCGGTGAGGACGAGGAACAGGGCCGCGGCCTGGTAGAAGCGCAGGACGACGACGAAGCGGGAGGCGAGGCGCGACTTCGCCGCGATGAGGAGGTCGTAGCCGTGCCAGGCGGCGACGAGCCCGACTGCCGTCGCGCCGAGGTGCGTTCCGGGCAGCCACCCGGTCCACATCGACGCCGTGAGGAGGACGAGCGCGGCGTTGAAGGAGGCGATCCGCCAGGTGTTGCGCCGCCCCGCCTTCGGGTCGGCGGGGCCGAGGTGGGCGAGGGCGCGCGCGAAGTACCACGACCACTGGAGGATCCCGTTCGTCAGCACTCCGAGCGTGAGGACGTGGACCATCGTCCACAGGGGCTGGGGGATCCTCCCGGCGACGAGGATCGTCGCGACGGCGGCGACGAGCGCGAGACAGAGCCAGACAGTCGTCATCCGGTCGGTGCGGGGGACGCGCGGACGGCGAGGTCCGCGCGCGGGCGAGCCGCTCACCGCGCTCATCGGCGCTCTCCTGCAGAAACGCACACAGTTTCCGAATCGGCGGAATCGGAATCCGCGGAATTCCGCGGATCCTCTTCGGTCTCTGCGGGGTCGGAGGCCGAAACTGTGTGCGTTTTCGCGGGTCGGCCGGAGGAGACGGCGAGGACGAGCGTCGTTCCGATGAAGACGAGGACGGCGACGACGCCGAGGGAGCCGCCGAAGCGCCACGCGGGCTCGGCGCTGCGCGCCCCGGCGAGGAGGCGGACGACGAGCGAGGACTCGAGGAGCGCCCAGGCGAGCCACATCATCGGGTGGAAGGGGACGTCGCGCTTCGCGACGGCCGGGATGATCACCGGCGCGTGCGCGAGGAGCATCGAGACGACGAATCCGAGGGTGAGCGCGTGGACCGCGGCGTCGTACCCGTATCCGGAAGAGGCGGGCGGGGCCGCGATCCACAGGAGAGCCGGCACCGCGCACCACGCGTACCCGGAGAGCATGCAGGTCGCCGCGAGCCTCGGCAGACCGGGCAGGCGGATCGTCCGCCGGGCGACGTCGTGCCAGGCGGTGTCGAGGGCGAGGGCGCCGAGCGCGAGCCCGAGGACCGGATACCCGACGCGCGGTGCGAGGAGCGTCCCGACGAGCGCGACGAGGACGGCGAGGGATTCGGCGAGGACGCGCGGCGCGGTCGAGCCGCCGAGGAAGCTCATGCGCGCGAGTTCGAGGCGCTCCCCGACGATCGTCACGACGAGGAACATGAGGAGCCAGGGAACGACGGTCGGCGTCTCGACGCCGCGCCACCAGGCGAGGGCGCCGCCGAGCCCGATGATCGCCCCGAGGAGTTGGACGAGGACCGCGTACGACGCCTGCCGGTGCCGGTGAACTTCGACGTAGATCCCGACGAGGACCGCCATCGCGAGGGTCCACAGGAGCCCGGGGAGCATCCGGGCGGGCGCGAAACCGGTGAGGCGGGCCGTGAGGAACGCGGGGATCGGCAGCTCGGACACGGCGGTCCGCGCGGTCGTGGAGACCGAGAGGACGAGGGCGGCGAGGGCGGCCAGACCCGAGGAGAGCGGCGCGAGGTACGCCCAGCGCCGCGGCCGATCCCACCCGGTCTGAAGGGCGACCGCCCGCTCGAGGCAGATCGCGGTCCCGAGGAACCCGTAGACCATGAGGAGGCCGTGGACGCTCCCGAGCTCGGCGGAGGCGACGGGGGCGAGCGCCCCGAGCCGGACGAGCGCCGCGTCGAGCCCTGAAAGGACGGAGATACCTGCGAGCGCGAGGAGGACGAGACGGGCTCGTGGTGCGCGAGGGCGCGCGGGCACCGTCGCAGGGGCGGCGTGGGGCTCCGTGGACGCCATCTGACCTCCTGTTTCCGCGGGCGGGGACGAATCCCCACGCTAGCGGCCAGGCCCCCTCTTTTCCAGGGTTGGATTCCTCTCAATTCGGGGCATCGACGAGGTCAGCGTCGATCGATGGATCCTCGTGCGGGAAAGGGACGACGCAGCACGTGCCGCCCGTGTCCGACGGCGACGGGCTCGGAGCCGGGGAGGTCGATCGTCGCCTCCGCGCCGACGGGCACGAGCACCTCCGCCTCGAGGACGCCGCCCTCGAGCGACCAGTCGATCGATGCGGGTCCGTAGGGCGTGAGCACCTCCGCCCGCGCGCTCGTCACCGAGCCGCCGGGGCGCGGTGCGAAGAGGATCCGACGATAGCCGGGCTCGGTCGGCGAGATCCCCGCGACGACGCGGTGGAGCCAATCGGCGATCGCTCCGAACGCGTAGTGGCTGAACGAGGTCATCGTCGGCGAGTTCACCGTGCCGTCGGGCAGAAGGGAGTCCCAGCGCTCCCAGGTGGTCGTCGCCCCGTGGGTCACGGCGTAGAGCCATCCGGGGCACTCCGTGTTCTCGACGAGGAGGTAGGCCTCGTCGACGTGGTCGGCGAGGGTGAGCGCGTGGGCGATGAGCGGCGTCCCGACGAAGCCCGTCGCGATCCTTCCGCCGGCCTCGCGGACCATCCGCGCGAGGGACTTCCCGCCCTCCCGCGCGGCCCCGGCATCGGGGAAGAGGCCGAAGACGAGGGCGAGGGCGAGCGCCGTCTGCGTCGGCGCGCGCAGAGCCCCCGATTCGTCGAGCCACGTGCGCGCGAAGGCTCTCGCGACGGCGTCGGCGAGCTCCGCGTACTCGGCGGCGAGGGCGTCCTCGCCGATCGCGGCGCACAGGGCCGCGAAGGCCCGGCAGGCGCGGGCGAAGTAGGCGGTCGCGACGAGGTACTTGTCGGTGGCGCCGCCGGCGGGATCCTCGGGCGGCGCGGAGGGATCGAGCCAATCGCCGAACTGCTCGGAAGCGTGGCAGACGAGGCCGGGGCCGGCGGACCTGCGCACGTGCTCGAGCCAGCGCCGGGCGCTGTCGAACTGGCGGCGCAGGACGGCGTCGTCCCCCGTCGACCGGGCGAGGTCGAGCGGGGTGAGGACCGCGACGTCCCCCCAGACCGCCATAGGGTCCTTCGGGAGGAGGGAGAAGGGCTCGAGGGGGACGTAGGGGACGTACGGGGGCACCCAGTCGAGGTCGGCCTGTTCGGCCGCGAGGTCCTCGAGCCAGGAGCCGAGGACGCCGGACACGTCGTAGAGGAACGCCGCGGTCGGCGCGAAGACCTGGAGGTCCCCGGTCCACCCGAGGCGCTCGTCGCGCTGCGGGCAGTCGGTCGGGATGTCGACGAAGTTCGACCGGAGCGACCACACGACGTTCGAGTGGAGGCGCGCGATGAGCGGGTTCGAGCAGTCGAACCATCCGCGGCGCTCCATGTCGGAGTGGACGACCTCGGAGACGACGGAGTCCGGGCGGAGTTCGCCGATCCACCCCGCGACCTCGACGTAGCGGTAGCCGTGGATCGTGAATCGCGGCTCCCATTCGATGGGGGCCCCGCTGAGGACGAGGACGTCCTCGGCATCCGCGGTTCGCAGCGGCTCGAGGCAGAGCTCGCCGCCCTGGAGGACTTCGGCGTGCCTGAGGCGGAGTCGGTGGCCCGCGGGGCCGTCGGCCCGAACTCGGAGGCGCCCGGAGTGATTCTGTCCGAAGTCGAGGATGTAGCGGCCCTCGCCCTTGTCGACGATCTCGCGGGGGCGAAGCTCTTCGACACGACGGACGGGCGGGCCGAGGGGTGCGACGAGGGCGGTCGCCGGGAGGGCCTCCGCGCGGACGGGCGTCCATTCGGAGTCGTCGAATGCGGGCGTCGACCACGCCGGGTCGTGGAGGCGGGCGTCGAAGACCTCGCCCTCGTAGAGGCCGGAGGAGAGGATCGGACCGGGGCCGCCCGTCCAGCTCGCATCGGAGACGATGAGATGAGCGTTCCCGTCCTCGTCGATGATCTCGAGCTGGACGAGGGCGGAGAGGTCCTCGCCGTAGACGTCCCGCTTCCCGCCGCCGAAGCCGAGGCGCCCGCGCCACCAGCCGTCGCCGAGCCACACGCCGATGGCGTTCTCGCCCTCGACGAGGAGGTCGGCGACGTCGTACGTCGAGTAGCGGAGACGGTGGTGGTAGCTCGTCCAGCCGGGCGCGAGGACCTCGTCGCCGACGCGGCGCCCGTTGATCTCCGCCTCGACGAGTCCGTGCCCGCTGAGGTAGAGCCGGGCGCGGCGCGCCCGCGCCGGAAGGCGGAAGGTCCGTCGGATCCGCCCGGGGGCGCGCAACGGCGGCGTGAGGGATCCGCGCAGGCCGCGCGGGATGTCGGCCGACTGGAGGTGATCGGGCCGGGGATCGATCCGGTCCGGGGCGCCCGGCGCGATCGAGCCCGGCCTCGGGCCGACGGGGATCGCCGCCCAGTCCGTGCGGTCGAGCAGGCCGACCTCGACCGAGCCCGCCGGGCCCCACTCGCCCCACGACGCGCCGTCGGAGAGGCGGACGCGGGCGTCGACCCCCTGTCGGGAGGCGAGCGGCGCGAGCGGCCAGTCGACGAAGACCTGATCGGCGGTGTCGAGCTCGACGAGGCTCGTCCGCGACGCGCCATCGGGATCGGTCACCGCGATCTCGAGCTGGACTGCGCGCTGGCGGTAGTTCGGGTCGATCGCGTCGGCGGCACCGGCGACCCTCCAGGACAGGCGCGGCGACGCCTCGCCGATGCCGAGACGGGCGTCAGGGTGGTGCTCGAAGATCGGGGCGGTGGGCGTCGGCGCGCCGTGCGTCGGGGTCGGCATGGTCGGATCCTCTCCTACTCGGCCGTCAGCCAGTCGATGATTCGGGCGACGGTGCGCAGCGCCTCGGGCGTTTCGAGGCGATTGAGGTGCCCGTGGAGCGCGTTCGGCTCGCGAACGAGGCGGAGGTCGACGCCGGCCGACGCGAGGTCCGCGGCGAAGGCCTGGCCCGAGGGCCGCAGGGTGTCGAGCTCGGAGGTGATGACGAGGGCCGGCGGGAAGCCGGTGACGTCCCCGTGCGCCGGGAAGGCGTAGGGGTGCGCGCAGAGGCTCGCATCGCCGACGTAGTTGAGGTTGAGCTCGTCGCAGAGTTCGGGCGTGAAGCGCGCCTCCTCGGGGATCTCGTCCATGCGGGCGAGAAGATCGGCGGGGGCGGGAGGGATGACGTCGTGGAGCACGGGGTACACGAGGATCGCGCTCGCGGGAAGGGGTCCGCCCTCGTCCCTCATGCGCAGGCAGGTGACGGCCGCGAGGTTCCCACCGGCGCTGCCGCCGCCGACGTGCCAGCGGTCTGCGGGGACGCCGCCGAGCTCGGAGACGACGGCGTCGAGCCAGGCCGCGCGGACGTCGTCCCCGGGGACTGGGAAGTGGACGCCGTCGACGGCGAGCCGGTAGTCGACGTTGACGACGACGATTCCGGCCGCGGCGAGGAGTCGGGCGACCCCGTCGCCCTCGGGAACGTCGAGGTCGTTCATGCAGAATCCGCCGCCGTGGAGCCAGACGAGGCCGACGCCGACGGGCACCGACGGCAGGTAGAAGCGCGTGAGGACGTCTCCGTGGGGTCCCGGGATCGATCGATCCTTCGTGGTGAAGGGGATCGGAGCGGACGACGGGGTCGCCGGGGTCATGCGAGCGCCTCCTCGGCCTCGAGCGCGAACTCGTTGCGGGTCGAGCCGCGGAAGTAGAGACCGCCGATCGCGAAACCGATGGCGACGACGACGGCGAGTCCGAGGAAGACGCCTCGGGCGTTGGCGGTGAGGAGTGCGGGGGTGACGGTCGCGAAGGCCGCGGCGATCACTCGCGCGACGGCGAGGATCGTGCCCTGGGCGGTCGAGCGGAGCATCGTCGGGAAGGACTCTTGCGTCCACACCTTCATGATGCCCTCGAAGGCGAAGGCGTGACCGGTGGCGGCGACGAAGAGCGCGATGACCATCGTCATGAGGGTGACGCCGACGAGTCCGACGAGCGCGTAGGAAGAGGTCGCGAGGATGGCGCCGACGACGTAGAAGGGCATGCGCTTGGGGGTGTCGACGTACTTCATGAAGAGGAGGCCCGGCAGGAGGGCGGCGAGGAGGGCGATGAGGGCCCAGCGGTTGAACTCCTCGACCGTCGCGCCGGCGATCGTCGTCGCGATGAAGGTGTTGAAGGAGCCGGTCGTGTTCGCTCCGAGGTTCGCGAGAGTGTAGAAGCTGAGGAGCGCGAGGAACGGTGCGAGGTAGGGGGCCTTGAGGAGGTCGGCGACCTTGGCCTTCGGGGCCTCCTCGACGATTCCCGCGCGGCGGCGGGCGGCGGCCTCGAGCCAGACGGTGGATTCGGGGATCGTGAGGCGCCCGACGAGGACGATCGCGGCGATGACGCCGACGTGGGCGAAGAGGAGCTGGCCGCCAGCGCGCCCGAGGTTGCCCCAGAAGGAGGCGATGAGGATCGAGGCGACGATGCCGAGCAGCCAGAGGAGGTTCGACAGGAGGATGAGCTTGCCGCGGTTCTTGTCGGTGGCGCCCTCGGCGATCGTGGCGAGGGAGACGGGGAGGTCCGCGCCGATGCCGAGGCCGATGAGGACGATGCCGAGGAACAGCGGGAGGAACGAGGCCGAGGCGTAGGAGAGTCCCGCGCCGCAGACGATGAGGGCCATCGTGATGATGAAGACCTTGCGGCGGCCGAAGGTGTCGCCGAGTCGGCCGCCGACGATCGAGCCGATCGCGACGCAGAAGGTGAGGGCGCCCGAGAGGATGCCGAGCTGACCGGGGGTGAGGCCGATGGTCGCCTGGTAGATGGCGAGGGCGATGCCGGTGCCGACCATGGCGGCGGCGTCGATGTAGGACGCCATGCCGGCGATGACGCCGACGCGCCATTCGTTGGGTCGGCGGGCTTCGTGGGCAGATGCGTCCCGGGATGCGGTCGCGAGCGGGGTGGACACCGTGGATTCCTCCTTGAATCTCAATAACTCACACGTGTGAGTTATGTGGCACTACCGTAAGGTGTCAGTGCGAAGAACGCAAGGGGTGACCGATGAATCCGAGGAAGCGACCGACCGCGGCCGACGTGGCGGCGATCGCCGGGGTCTCCCGCTCGACCGTGTCCTACATCCTCAACGGCTCGGGCCGCCACACCTTCCCCGAGGAGACGATCGACAGGGTTCGAAGCGCCGCCGACCAGCTCGGATACACTCCCCAGGCGGCCGCGCGCGCCCTTCGCCGGGGCCGCTCCGGAATCGTCCTCCTCGCTGTTCCCGACGTGCCCGCGAGCTCGAACTTCTCCTCGCTCGTCTCCGCCCTCACCTACGGCGTGCGACGCGCCGGGCGCTCGCTCACCGTCCTCACGCTCGGCCCGTCCAACCGACTCCGCGACGTTCTGCGCGACATCTCGCCGAGCGTCATTCTCGAACTCCTCCCGCTCCCCGAGGAGGACCTGCGGGCCGCCCGCGCGGCCGGGGTCCAAGTCCTCTCCCTCGCGGAGCCGGTCGCCGACCTCGACCGGGAGGCGGGCGCGCTCCAGGTCGCCCACCTCGCCGAGACGGGACGCGAGCGCATCGCGATCCTCTCCCTCGACGCCGAGGTCACGCGCTCCTTCGCCGAGCCGCGCGTCGCCGGCGCCCTCGCGAAGGCCGCCGCGCTCGAGCTGCCGCCCGTCCGGGAATTGCGCCTCACCGGCGCCCCGCACAGCGCCGGCCGCCAGGTCGAGGAGTTCCTCCGCTCGATGACCGAGAACGGCCAGAAGGTCGACGCGATGTGCTGCTTCAACGACACGGTCGCCGCCGTCGTCGCGACGACCGCGATCCGCCTCGGACTGCGAGTACCGGAGGACCTCGCCGTCGTCGGCATGGACGACGACCCGCTCGCCGCCCTCCTCGCGCCTTCGCTGTCGACCGTCGCCTTCGACTACGCGGGGATCGGCACGCGGATCGAGGCGGTCCTGCGCGTCGAACTCGACGACTCGACCGAGTCCGTCCCCGCAGAGTGCGGGAGCGTGTCCCTCGTCCGTCGCGCGTCCTCCTGAACCCCGCCCGGCGAGCAGTCGGCCCCGCCCTCGTGCGCGATCGACGAGGACGGGGCCGGGGACTGCGGAACCGGAGGGGATCAGCCGAGGACGTCGGAGACGACCCGCTTCGCGGCCTCCTGGACCTCGGCGAGGTGCTCGGCGCCCTTGAAGGACTCCGCATAGATCTTGTAGACGTCCTCCGTGCCGGACGGACGGGCGGCGAACCACGCCGACTCCGTCGTCACCTTGAGACCGCCGATCGCCGCGTCATTGCCGGGCGCGCGGACGAGCTTCGCCTCGATCGCGTCGCCGGCGAGCTCGGTCGCCGTCACGTCCTCGGGGGAGAGGGCCGAGAGCTTCGCCTTCTGCTCGCGATTCGCGGGCGCGTCGATGCGGGCGTAGGCGGAGGCGCCGAAGCGCGCGACCTGCTCCTCGTGGAGCTGCGAGGGCGTCTTGCCGGTGACCGCGAGGATCTCGGAGGCGAGGAGGGCGAGGATGATGCCGTCCTTGTCCGTCGACCACACGGTCCCGTCCTTGCGGAGGAACGAGGCGCCCGCGGACTCCTCGCCGCCGAAGCCGACCGAGCCGTCGAGCAGGCCCGGGACGAAGTACTTGAAGCCGACCGGGACCTCGATGAGGCGGCGGCCCATCGACGCGACGACCCGGTCGATGAGGGCCGAGGAGACGAGGGTCTTACCGACCGCCGCGCCCTCGCCCCAGCCCGGGCGGTGCGAGAACAGGTACTCGATCGCGACGGCGAGGTAGTGGTTCGGGTTCATGAGGCCGTCCGGCGTCACGATGCCGTGGCGGTCCGAATCCGCGTCGTTGCCGGTCGCGATGTCGTAGGGCGTCTCGCCGTTCGCATCCGGGGTCATCGCCTGGCGCAGCGACGCCATCGCATTCGGGGACGAGCAGTCCATGCGGATCTTCCCGTCCCAGTCGAGCGTCATGAACGGCCACGCCGGATCGACGACCGGGTTGACGACGGTGAGGTCGAGGTCGTAGCGCTCGGCGATCGCCGCCCAGTAGTCGACCGAGGCGCCGCCGAGCGGGTCGGCGCCGATGCGGACGCCCGCCTCGCGGATCGCGTCGATGTCGATGACCTGGTCGAGCTGGTCGACGTAGAAGCGCAGGTAGTCGAACTTCTCGAGGTGCGGGTCCTCGAAGAGCGAGGGGCCGATGATGCGCGGGACCTTGCGCCAGCCCTCCTCGAGGATCTCGTTCGCGCGGTTCGCGATCCAGCCGGTCGCGTCGGTGTCGGCCGGGCCGCCGTGAGGCGGGTTGTACTTGAAGCCGCCGTCGCGCGGCGGGTTGTGCGAGGGCGTGACGACGATGCCGTCCGCCAGGCCCGGGCCCGAGGTGCGCAGCGCCTCCGGCGCGCCGTTCGCGCCGAGGATCGCGACCGAGACCGCCGGGGTCGGCGTGTAGGAGTTGCCCGAGTCGATCTTCACCGTGACGCCCGCGGCCGCGAGGACCTCGAGGGCGGTGCGCCACGCCGGCTCGGACAGGGCGTGGGTGTCGCGGCCGATGTAGAGGGGGCCGTCGAACCCCTGGGCGGCGCGGTACTCGACGATCGCCTTGGTGATCGCGACGATGTGCGCCTCGTTGAACTTGCCGTCGAGCGAGGACCCGCGGTGTCCGGAGGTGCCGAACGAGACGCGCTGGTCGACGACGCTCGGATCGGGCTCGATGTCGTAGTAGGCGGAGACGACCTCGTCGACGTCGATGAGGTCTTCGGGAAGGGCAACGGTGCCGGCTCTTTCGTGCATGCGACCAGTGTCGCACCCGTTCGCGCGCTCCGACGCCCGATTCCCGAAGAGCGGAATCCCGCTCCCCCGGACGCACGGCCCCGACCTCGTCGATCGTCCCCGGGGCGGGCCGACGCACTTTCGCGTTCTGGGGCCGGAGTCCCCCCGGGAGCGGGCGGCGTGCCGCTACCCTGTGTTACGCCGGTCACGCCGGTTCGAGCAACGAAGACGATGCAGGAGGCCCTCGTGGGGTGGTTTGACTCCGTCGAGCACAACAGGTGGCTGTCGACGCAGATGCAGGCGTTGATCGCCGAGGCCGAGGGGGCGATCGTCCCCACGGGATTCGCGCACCTCACGGACGAGGGCGAGCCCGACCCGACGCGGAGCATCGACCTCGCCGTCACGGCGCGCATGCTCTACGTGTTCTCCCTCGGCGTCCTCATGGGACTGCCGGGCACGCGCCGCTACGCCGACCATGCCCTCACCTGCATCGGCACGTACTTCACCGACCCGGTGAACGGCGGCATGTGGACGTCGATCAAGGCGGAGCCCGACGAATCCGGCCACGGCGTCCCCTGGGACGAGGAGGGCCGCGCGAAGTCCCAGTACCACAACGCCTACGTCATCCTCGGCCTCGCGGCGGCGACCGTCGCGAACCGGCAGGGCGCCCACGAACTCCTCGGCCAGGTCCTCCACGACCAGGAGCGGCACTGGCTCGAGCCGAACGGCCTCGTCGTCGACCAGTACGACGAGACCTTCACCGAGATCCTCCCCGTCCGCACGACCGGCACGCTCCTCCACACCGCCGAGGCCTACCTCGCGGCCGCCGAGGCGACGACCGACCCCGTGTGGATCGAGCGCGCCGAGGCGATGGCCGCCTTCGCGCACCGCGTCGCCTCGAACTCGGACTGGCGCCTGCCCGAGTACTTCGATAACTCGTGGACGCCGCTGACGGGCGAGCCCCAGGGACTGGCCGACCGGCGCCGCGTCTACCACGGGGCCGTCACCGGCCACGCCCTCCAGTGGTCGCGCCTCGCCCTCCAGATCCGGGCCGGCCTGCGTTCGCTCGGGCGCAACCAGCCCGAGTACCTCATGGAGATGGGCCTCGAGCTCTTCGAGCGCGCCCGCGTCGACGGCTGGCGCCGCACCGAAGGGCACGCGGGCTTCGCCACCTCGATCGACGCGAACGGCGAGCCGGTGCCCGGCGAGGACGAGCACCAGCAGTGGGTCGTCTGCGAGGGCGTATCCGCGACCGTCGCCCTGCGCCGCGCGATGCTCGACGACGGCGCCTCCATCGGCGAGGTCGAGCACTTCGAGCACTGCTACCGCTCCTTCCTCGACTTCATCAACGACCACCTCATCTCCCAGCCGGGCCGCTGGATCCGCCGCCTCGGCCCGCGCAACGAAGCGGTCGTCTCCTCGAAGTCCTCCCGCTGGGACGTCTACCACGCCGTCCAGGCGATGCTCGCCGTCCGCGTGCCGCTGTGGCCGCCGTACGCCGCGGCCCTCTCGCGCGGGCTCCTCGACAAGCCGGAGGAGGCCCCGGCCGACAAGAAGTCCTGGAACTTCTTCGGGCTGCGCCACTGACCTGCTTGCGGCGAGCCTCCTTCTCCGCTCGTCCGCGCCACCGCCCCGCTCTCGTTCATCGACGAGGCCGGGGCGGTGCGCCATCTTGAGGAGGCCGTCGGGCGGCTCCGCCCCGCGTGACGCACCGCGCGTTCCGCGTCTTCGCGGTCGGCGCTCGGCGGGCGTCCGCGTCGGGTACGATCGACGGGTCCGTCGGCTTGCGTCGGCGGGTCCGGAGGGCTGACCGAGCGGCCGAAGGTGGCGGTCTTGAAAACCGCTGTGTCAGCAATGGCACCGGGGGTTCGAATCCCTCGCCCTCCGCTGATCGGCTCGTCGCCGGGCGCCTCCTCTTTGGAGGTGGGCGCTTCGTGCACTAGAGTCGACCGCACTGGAGACGTCGCATAGTCCGGTCGAGTGCGCCTCCCTGCTAAGGAGGTAGGGGTGTATTAGCCCCTCGCGGGTTCAAATCCCGCCGTCTCCGCCACGGGAAAACCCCGGGGCTCCGCAACCGTTGGAATCCCGGGGTTTTCCGCACCATTCAGCGGGAAACCCGGCGTCGGGCTCAAACGACGAACAGGACCCGAGAGGACTCGAATAGACTCAGATGGACCCCTCTCGTTCCACGTACGTTCCACGCGAGCCGGATCCGCGCTCGCGGAAATTCGTGGAATAGCCGAGGGCGTGGAACAGCGGATGACCTGGGGGAGGGGACCATCATGGGCCGACGCGGGTTCGGGAGCATCGAACGACTCCCATCGGGCCGCTACCGCGCCCGCTATCGGGATCCGCGCGACCGGCGACGATGGATCAACGCGCCCACGACCTTCCAACGCAAGGGCGAAGCCGACGCATGGATATCCGCCCAATGGACCGCCGTCGCCTCCGGCCACTGGACACCCCCCGAAGACGCGGCCGCCGCCGAAGCCGCTCGCGCTCGAGCCCAAGCCCGAACCGTCGGGATCGTCGCCGCCGAATGGCTCGATGTCGGGGCCGAATCCGGTACCAAGGGCAAGCCGTGGAAGCCCAAGACCCTCGAGCACTACCGCCGACAGGTCGCCGCCCACCTCGACCCGACGCCCCTCGCCGCACTCCCCGTCTGCGACGTCACCGAGGCCGACGTCCGCGCATGGCGCGACGCCCTCCCACCCGGACGCAAAGGCGGACGCCGGAATGCCGAGGTCATGCTCTCCGGCGTCCTCGCCCACGCCCAACGCGCCGGCGACATCCCCACCAACCCCGCCGACCGGATCCTCGGTTGGGGACGTGACCCCCACGTGAAACAGGGCGCGACCACCATCGCCACCCCCGCGCAGATCGACACCATCCGCGAACACATGCCCGACCGCTACCGCGCGATGATCGACCTCGCTGCATGGTGCGCCCTCCGATTCGGCGAGGTCACCGAACTGCGCCGAGGCGACGTCCACGGCGACACCCTCCACATCCGGAGAGCCGCCGAACACGTCACCGGACGCGGATTCGTCGTCGACGCCCCCAAGTCGGCCGCCGGCATCCGCACGGTCACCATGCCCGCCACCGTCGCCCAGCGCGTCTCCGACCATCTCGCCGCCCACGTCCTCGCCTCACCCGATGCCCTCCTCTTCCCCTCCCAGAAAGACCCCGCCCACCACCTCGGGAACTCGACCCTCTGGCACCTCTACGCCCCCGCCGTAGCGGCCGCCGGACTCCCCACCGAATCCACACCCCGCCTCAAGCGCTTCACCTTCCACGACCTCCGGCACACCGGACTCACCTACGGCGCCCAAGTCGGAGCCACACCCGCCGAACTCATGGCCCGAGGCGGCCACTCCGACCCCAAGACCGCGCAGATCTACCAACACGCCACCGCCGAACGCGACCGCGCCCTCGCCGCCCGCCTCGACGCCCTCATCTCCGACGACGCCACCCAGCCGGCCCGCCGGCGAACCCTCCGACAACTCCAAGGCCGACGCAGGGGCCGGCCCACCCGAACCCCACGCCGCTAACCCCCCGGGGATACTCGCCCACCGAGTACCCCCACCACACCCCAGGAATGGGGGCACCACGGTTCCCCCAAACGCCGAGGGGTACGCGGATCTGCGTACCCTCCACGCCACCGACCGGACGCGATCCGCCCCGGGGATCTCGACGCCATTGAGACCCCCCGGCGCTCGCGGCCACCGACCGGGCCCCGGCCCGATCCCGACCATGAACCGGATCGCGCTCGCGGCCACCACACCCTAGGAATGGGGGCACCACGGTTCCCCCTCTCGCCGGGGGTGGGCGAGAAGTGCCCACCCCATTGCGCCGCAGACGTCGACGCGGATCCGCCGGACCGAATGGGACCGGAAAACGGACGGAATGGCGTCCGGGATAGCCCAGGAAGTGACGCACCCCACACCAGTAACCACATTTCGGGCGAAAATTCGCGCGATCAAGCGGATCCGGCCCCGCGAAACGGGCGAAAAGTTTACCAAGGGCCGCCTAAGTTACTCGACCGGCACCCGTCGCGTTACTACAGGTGGCGAACTGTTTCGACGTCTCCAATCGGGCCGCGAAGGGGGCCCAACACAGACGGCGCGCCCGCGTGCTGGAATTGAGGGCACGCGAGTCCCCTCCGGTCCACGTGGGGGAGTAGCAGACCGGGCGGACGCCCCCAGTCGAGAGCGGCAACTCTCGACGCGACAGGGGACGAACCGCCCGGCCACCTCACCCAGCTGCGAACCAGGAAGAGGCGCCCCAATGATGCCCCGAACTCTGCCCCCCAGTCACCCCCGCACGTCCTCCGGGGAGGTGAACCCCAGCACCGGCCCCGACTTCTACAGCCTCGCCCGCCTCGCCGACGTCCTCGACGTCAACCCGCGCACGCTGCGCCGCATGGTCGACCGAGGAGAGCTCGAAGCCGTCCGCATCGGCCGCGCGATCCGGATCCCGGGCCGCGAACTGCGCCGCCTCGGCTACACGCCGAAGGATGCAGCATGACACGCGCCGAAATCCCCACGCCGCGAGATCCCCGGGGTATGCTCGCCGCAGGTGCTGAAAACACCCCTACCGATAGCGGTGACCGCCCCGTCAAGGCGGTTTCTTCATGCGACCTCTGCGAGGCCGTCGGGAGTCCGTGGGAATACAAGACCCCGCCCCATGCGGGGGAATACCCGGGCGCGACTATCGGCGCGTTTTCAGCTCCCGGCCCTCGCGTCGCTGAAAACGACGCGCGTGCCTCCACTGCACCGATAGGCACAGGAGATCCGGCAATGGACAGCCGCACCGCACCCGCACACCCGCACACCCCCGAGGACGAGACCACGCTCGACGCGCGCAACATCCTCACCATCTACGCCCCCGGGTTCGCCGACTTCACCGACGAGCAACGCCGCGCGATCCACGTCGAAGCGAACCGAGTCGTCGGGATCATGGTCCGCCGCGCCAAGCGCATCGCAGACGAGGCGAAGCAGTTCGAACGCGCATTCGGACCCGAGGCCACCGAGGCCGCCCTCACGCTCTACGAAGCGATCACAGACCCCACCCTCCTCGACCGAGGCCTCGCCACCGAGGGGGAACTCCGATGACCACCAAGAACGACGCCCGCACCCAGCTCGCGACCGCCGCCGAACACCTCGGCATCGGCCGCCTCGGCCTCCTCATCGACGACCTCACGCCCACCGGCGCCGAGATCGTCCTCAACCAGGTCGCCGCCGACCTCTCCCGCCTCGTCCGCGAAGAACTCACCCGGTACGAGATCCTCACCCTCCACGTGCCCGAGCTCGCCGAACTCACCCACGAGAAGCGCGCAGCCGTGACCGTCGCCGCCGAAAACGCCGCCCGAGCCGTCGCCCAAGCCGCGACCCTCGACGCCCTCGAGGAGACGCACCGATGATCCGCAACGAAACCCCCCACTACCGGCCGGCCATCGCGTTCGAACAGATCGCCGCCGAAGCGATCAACGAAGCCGAACGCCTCTGGAAGGAAGACGGCCTCATGCGCGAAGCCGCCGACGTCCTCCGATTCGCCGCCCAATCCCTCGAACACTCCCAGGACTACCGCGAACGCCGCGCCCGCACCATCGCCGACCGCGAAACCCAGGGGGCCACACGATGACCCGCGAACAGCCCCCCGCGCTCGCGGCCGCCATCGACGAGGCCCCCACGCCCCTCGAGGCCGCCCTCGACTACGCCGGCCGGGGGTGGAAGGTCCTCCCCCTCGTCCACACGGGCCCCAAGGCGAAGGCCCCGGCGGTCCGCAGGGGATTCCATGCGGCCACCACCGACCCGGCGCAGATCCGCCAATGGTGGAAGACCCGCCCGAGCGCCCTCGTCGGCCTCGTCGTCCCTCCGGGCGTCGTCGTCCTCGACATCGACCCGCGCAACGGCGGCACCCTCGCCGACCTCGAAGCCGTCAACGGGGATCCGCTGCCCGCGACCCGCACCGTCCGCACTGGGTTCGGCGGCCTTCACCTCTGGTTCCTCACCCGCGACTCCCAGCCGCTCGCCGCCCACCCCCAGGGCGTCGACGGCCGCCCCCTCGTCGGAATCGACGTCAAGGCCGCCGGACGCGGCTACGTCGTCGCCCCACCCTCCCGACACCCGTCAACCGGCCTTGCCTACACGTGGGAGAACCCCGGCCCCGTCCTCCACTGCCCCCGACGTCTCTACGCCGCCCTACGGCGCGAACAGGCGCCCGCACGCACCAGGACACCCGCGAGCGCGCAAAGCCCGCGAGCGCGCCGGGACGACCCCTCAACGGCCCCGGGATCCGGCCGGCCGCCATCGCCCGACGGGCTCATCCGCTGGTACCGGACGACAACCCACGAGGGGGAACGGAACGAACGCCTCTACCGGGTCGCGTGCCGTCTCCTCGAGGAAGGACACCCCCCGCAGGTCCTCGACCGCCTCGCCGACGCCGCCCGAGACCTCGGCCTCGAAGACGTCGAAGTCGGAAAGACGATCATCTCGGCAATGGAACGCCACTACGCGAAGACGCAGGGCGCCGCATGAGCGGCACCCTCGTCACCGAGCTACTCGCCCACGCCGCCCACATCGGCGGAACCGAGAAACTCGTCCTCTTCGCAATCGCATGGCGCGCCTACGCCGAGAACGACCCCGAACACGCCAACGGCACCCGCTACCCCAACGCCCAAGAGATCCGCCCCCGCGAGGCCTACATCCCGCGAGCCGAACTCGAAGCATGGACCGGGCGCCGAGGGCGAACCATCTCCGACGCCATCGCCTCACTGCGCCGAATGGGCCTCGACGTCGTAGTCCCCGCCCGCACCGAAGCCGGAACAACCGCCACCGCATTCCGAGGCCACTCGACCACCTACCGACTCCCGACGGCCGCCGAACTCGACGCCACCCGAAAGGGTGCGGACGACCGCACCCAATCCGGATCCCGAACGCCGACGGCCGCCGAACTCGACGCCACCCGAAAGGGTGCGGACGACCGCACCCAATCCGGATCCCGAACGCCGACGGCCGCCGAACTCGACGCCACCCGAAAGGGTGCGGACGACCGCACCCAATCCGGCGACCTCGACCCCCCAACACCCGAAGAGAAAGGGTGCGGTACACCGCCGGAAAGGGTGCGGTACACCGCCGGAAAGGGTGCGGTACACCGCACCCCATAAACAAAACAAAACAACAAACCACTACCCCCCTACCCCCGGGCCCCGCGAACCGACCACCGCGCTCGCGGCCGCCGCCCTGGTACCGACCCGGACCCCGACCGCGAACCGGATCGCGCTCGCGGCCAGTGCCCGGATACCGACCGCGAACCTGAGGAGGCGAACCGATGCCGAAGCCGACCGAGAAGCCGCCCGCCGAAGTGCTCCGGCAACTGAACGCGCTCAAGGCCCTCAGCGCTGCGCACGCGATCCCGGACGACGCGCGACCCGCGTACCGCTGGCTCTCGGCCGCCCTCGATGCGCTCGACCAGGCGCCGCCGTGCAACGGGCTCGAGGAATTCACCGTCGAACGCAAGTGGCGCGCGAACGACGGAACGTTCAACGGCGCCGACTACGCCGATGCGGTCGACATGGCGGCCCGGATCTGCGCCCGCTGCCCCGTCCTCGACGAGTGCCGGGCCTACGGGATCGCCAACCCTCGAGAGTTCGGGATCTGGGGAGGCCTCGACCGGGCGGCCCGCCGGACCCTCGCCGATGCCGACGAACAGCAGACCGCATGACACGCGAGAAGCCACCCAGAAGCCCCGCAGACGCGCGAACAGGGCCAAGCCAGTACGCGAGGCCATCAACCACCCAAACGCCCGCCAGACGACCGTCTAGCGAATCCAAACAGGAAGGAACCCAGTAATGCCGGAATTCTCAGTAAGCAACGAGCAGGACCTCATTCATCGACTCTTCGCACCCGACCAGCCGAAGCCGAAGGAATTCGAGATCAAGGACGTCGCCCCCCTCGAGGTCGCCGACCCCGCACCCAGTCCGGATCCAGAACCGGCCACGCCCAAGGGCCCCGACGCCACCGAGGGGGCCGACGACGAGGCCCTAAGCCAGACTGAGGCCATCGAAGCGAACGACCCCGAAGATCCGGCGCCCGACTCTGCCGACTCTGCCGACTCTGCCGAGGCCACCGAAGGCCCCGAGGGTCCCGAGACCGTGGGGACTGACCGGGCCTCGCGCGAGGCCGCGAAATACCGGACGCGCCTCCGCGAGACCGAGAAGAAGCTCGCGACAGCCCAATCCATGTACAACGCCCTCATTCGGCAAATCGTCATTTCTCAGCTCCCCGACTACATCACAGAAAGACTCCTCTCGAAGGAACTCGACGGAGATTTCTCAACGCTCCTCAACGTCGACGGAACAGTGAACAAGCAAGCGATTTCCGAGACATTCGAGCGAATGCGCAAGGATTACAAACTCGGTCCCCAAGACGTCTACGTCAGTGGCATCTCCAGCGCCCCGAGCACGGGCACATTCGAATCGGCCTCGTGGTATTCCGTGTTCACCGACCGAGACGTAGAATTCTAGGCAACATCGGCGACACGCTGGCCCCGTGGGCCGCCCGCCGGTCAGCACCCCCAGCGGGGGAGCGCAGAGCCCTAGAGGGGCGCCGCGAGACATGAAACGTCACGACAGCGGCGCCCCTCTACCCGTTTTCGGGGGCGCCATGAACGGAGAAACCTCCCATGATGAAGACCACCGAAACCAGCAAGTCGTTCCTACCCGACGAGATCGGGCCCCTCGTCATTCAGCCGACAATGGCCCAGTCCGTCGCCTTCCAGGCCTCCGGCGTGCAGATGTTCTCCGCCGACAACGTCGACGCGATCCGCCTCCCCATCGTCAAGGCCGACCCGTCGGCCGCGTGGGTCGCCGAAGGCGAAGAGATCCCCGCATCGGACCAGGTACTCGCCGAAGACGTCGACACCTTCCACAAGGTCGCCGGCCTCACCATCGTCTCCCGCGAACTCGTCTCCGACTCGGCCCCCTCCGTCGCCGACGAGGTCGGAAAGGGCCTCGCCCGCGACATCTCCCGCAAGATCGACGCCGCGTTCTTCGGATCCCGAGCCGACAAGCTCGTCCCCCCTCGAGGACTCGGGGACATCACCGGAATCGGCACCGTCGCAGCCGGCACCGCATGGAAGAACTCGGACCCGTTCGTCGAAGCGATCTACAACGCCGAGAACGCCGCAGCGAAGATCCGGACATTCGTCGCCAACCCCGCCGACGCGCTCGCCCTCGCCAAGCTCAAGGACCAGACCGGATCCGAACGCCCCCTACTCGGACCCGACCCGACCCAGCCGACCCGCCGAATCCTCGCCGGCGTCCCACTCCTCTCCTCGCCGGCCGTCGCAGCCGGCACCGTCTGGGGAATCCCGGAGAGTCACTGCGTCTTCGCTATCCGCGAAGACGTCACCCTCGACCGAGACGGATCCGCGTTCTTCACGTCCGACCGAATCGCCATCCGCGCCACAATGCGAATCGCGATCCTCTACCCGCACCCCGCAGCAATTCAGAAAATCACCATCGGCGCCTAGAAAATCGCGCAATAAATGCGCAGACGAAAAGGCGACGAGAATTCACGGAAAGCCCGGCGATGAATAAATTCTCATCAACGGACCAAGGCGGGGAGGGGGGTACCCCTCCCCTCCCCGCCCGCTCCCCAAACGAGGTCATAGCGAAATATCTCCCCGCATTTTTTCCACAATTCGAGAATATGCGCGACCATGCATAATATTCAGTTGGAAATTCGCCGATAATTCGCTCATATCCCCTCGCGTGAACTCCTCCGAGCTGTTCCACATACGTTCCACGGACCAAAGAACGGCGACTATTTGCGCTGTTCACAGCGGTTTGGTTGAAAATCCCGCCGTCTCCGCCAGGGGAAAACCCCGGGGTTCCACAACCGTTGGAATCTCGGGGTTTTCCGCACCATTCAGCGGGAAACCCGGCGTCGGGCTCAAACGGCGAACAGGACCCGCTCCTTCCCCTCACCGAGAGCATCACGTCCGCGCGCCGAGAGCATCACCTTCGTCCATCGAAAGCATTACTTCCGCTAGCCGACGACCCTCGTCCCCTGGATCGCCGTCTCGGCGGGCTTCGCGGGTGGGGAAGGGCATCGAGTGTGCGATCCAGGTGGCCTGACACCCGGAATCAGCCTCTCGCATGACCTACATCGCCGTCTCGGCGGGCTCTGGTGGGCGGGAAGGGCATCGAGTGTGCGTTCCAGGTGGCCTGACACCCGGAATCAGCCTCTCGCATGACCTACATCGCCGTCTCGGCGGGCTCTGGTGGGCGGGAAGGGCATCGAGTGTGCGATCCGGGTGACTCGCACGTGGAAGGAACGGGGCGCTGGGAGCCTCGAGGCCGACGCCTCACCCGCAGAAACGCACACAGTTTCTCCGTCGGCTCTGATGCTGCAGGGCTCTGATCTGCGCTTTCCTCCGAGGATCCCTGGAGGGACCCTCCCACCGGGCCGAAACTGTGTGCGGATTCGCAGTTGGGACGTCGGAAACGCCTCCGACCCACGACTCCGCGACCGGCGGCCGGCCGGGATCCGCCGACTGCTACTCCGGCCGCATCGCCCGCGCGGCTGCGCGCGCCGCGGCGGGCGCGGCGTCGGCGATCGCCTCGAACTCGCGCTCGGAGTGCGCGGCGGAGACGAACCAGGCCTCGAAGAGCGAGGGAGGAAGGGCGATGCCCGCATCGAGGAAGGCGTGGAAGAACGGGGGATGGCGCCAGGTCTCCTGCGCCTGCATCTGCGCGTAGTCGCGCAACGGCCCCTGCGAGGCTTCGGGCCCGAACGCGACGGAGAAGAGCGAGCCCGCCCGCTGGATCGCATGCGGGACGCCTTCGGCGTCGAGGGCCGAATGGACGATCCCGGCGATCGTATTCGCTGCCGAGTCGACGCGCGCGTACACGGCCTCGTCTGCGAGCCGCAGCGTCGCGAGCCCGGCCGCGGTCGCGAGCGGATTCCCCGAGAGGGTCCCCGCTTGATAGACGGGGCCGAGCGGCGCGAGGAGGTCCATGACGGCCGCGCGCCCGCCGATCGCGGCGAGCGGCATCCCGCCGCCGACGACCTTGCCGAAGGTGAAGAGGTCGGGCGTCCAGGCCCCTTCGGCCCCCGACCGCAGCCCCCACCAGCCCGCGGGGCCGACGCGGAAGCCCGTGAGGACCTCGTCGAGGATCATCAGCGCCCCGTGCGCCGCGGTGATCCGACGGATCGCCGCATTGAATTCGCCCGGGTCGACGACGCCCATGTTCGCGGGGGCACCCTCGCAGATGACGGCGGCGATGTCCGCTCCTCGGGAGGCGAAGCACGACTCGAGGGCGGCCTCGTCGCCGTAGGGGAGGACGATCGTCTGGGCGGCGACGGCCGCGGGCACGCCCGCCGAGCCCGGGAGCCCTCCGGTCGCGACGCCCGAGCCGGCGGCGGCGAGGAGTCCGTCGGAGTGCCCGTGGTAGCAGCCCGCGAACTTCACGACGAGGTCGCGGCCGGTCGCCCCGCGCGCCAGCCGCATCGCGGTCATCGTCGCCTCCGTGCCCGTCGAGACGAAGCGGACCCGTTCGGCCGCGGGCACGCGCCTCCGGACCTCTTCGGCGAGGAGGGTCTCGGCCTGCGTCGGCGCTCCGAAGGAGAGTCCGCGGGCGGCGGCCTCCTGGACGGCGGCGACGACCTCGGGGTGCGAGTGCCCGAGGAGAGCCGGGCCCCACGAGCAGACGAGGTCGACGTACTCGCGCCCCTCGGCGTCGGTGATGCGCGCTCCGGTGGCGGACGCGATGAAGCGCGGGGCGCCGCCGACCGATCCATAGGCGCGGACGGGGGAGTCGACGCCGCCGGGGATCACGCGGGCGGCGCGGGCGAAGAGGTCGTCGTTGAGGGTCATGGGGTCTCCTTCTGCGGATTCGAAGTCGGTGTCGTCGTCGGGTTCGTGGGCTTCGGGTTCACGAGGCCGGGGCGGGCGCCCTTCAGGGGGAGGCGATCGGGTCGGCGGATCGGACGGGCCGGGGGCGCGCCGCTGCGCTCGTCAGCGGGTCGGCGGGGAAACGGGTTCGCCGAGGAACGGATCGCCGGGCCGCGCCTCAGCCGGCGCGGCGCGCGTACTCGAGCGCCCAGTAGGTGAGCACGAGGTCCGCTCCGGCGCGGATGATCGAGGTGAGGGACTCGTCGATGATCGCTTCGCGGGAGATCCATCCGTTGGCGGCCGCGGCCTCGACCATCGCGTACTCGCCGGACACCTGGTAGGCGGCGACGGGGACGGGGGAGGCGGCGGCGACCGCGGCGAGGACGTCGAGGTAGGCGAGCGCGGGCTTCACCATGACGATGTCGGCGCCCTCGTCGATGTCGAGGAGGGCCTCGCGCACGCCTTCGCGCCCGTTCGCCGGGTCCTGCTGGTAGGCGCGCCGGTCGCCTCGCAGGGTCGAGCCGACGGCCTCGCGGAAGGGCCCGTAGAAGGCGGAGGCGTACTTCGCGGAGTACGCGAGGATCGCCGTGTCGGTGCGCCCCGCGGCGTCGAGCGCCTCGCGGATCGCGGCGACCTGGCCGTCCATCATGCCGGAGGGCGAGACCATGTGGGCGCCGGCCTCGGCCTGGGCGAGGGCCATCGCCTGGTAGAGGGGGAGGGTCGCGTCGTTGTCGACCCGGCCCTCGTCGTCGAGGACGCCGCAGTGCCCGTGGTCGGTGAATTCGTCGAGGCAGGTGTCGGCGATGACGACGAGCGCGTCGCCGATCTCTTCTCGGACCGCTGCGATTCCGCGGTTGAGGATCCCGTCCTCGGCCCACGCGCGCGAGCCGGTCGCGTCGCGGACCTCGGGGACGCCGAAGAGGTCGATCCCGCCGACCCCGGCCTCGGCGCACTGGACGGCGTAGCGGCGCAGCGAGTCGAGGTCGAACTGGAACTGCCCGGGCATCGCCGCGATGGGGACGGGTGCGTCGGCGCCCTCGCGGACGAAGACGGGCGCGATGAGTTGGGACGGGTGGACGCGGGTCTCGCGCACGAGCGCCCGCATCGCCGGGGTGGCGCGCAGGCGGCGGGGGCGGATCGTGGGGATCGGAGCGGTCATCGCGACTCCTCGGGGTTGTGGGCGGAAACGGGACTGGGGGAAGCCGTCGGGCGCGGGCGCGGAGGCGAGCCTTCGAGTGAGCGGACGGCGCCGACGACGGCCTCGGGGGTCGGTGCGGATGCGATGACGACGCGCGCCCCGGGGGCGAGGCGGGCGCAGGCTCTCGCGGTCGGCTCGCCGAGGACGACCAGCGGCAGGCCCGAGGCGGGGGGCCCGAGCAGGGCGGTGAGCGCTTCGAGGGCCGAGGGTGCGGTGACGACCGCTGCGAGCAATGGAGCGTCGGACTCCGGCGCCGCCTGGTCGGGCGCGCCCGACCAGGCGGCGCGCAGCCCGTCGGGGAACTCGGCGGGGTCGGCGGTCGCGGTCGTGTAGATCCGGCGCTCCTCGACCTCCCAGCCGGCGGCCTCCAGTCGATCGACGAGGTCGGGGGCGGCGGACCCGGATCGGGGGAGGAGGATCCGACTTCCTCTCGGACGCGTCTCGCGCGGCTCGTCCGGGCCCGGTGCGTCGGGGACGGATGATCCGAGCCCTTCGGCGGCTCCGGGGCTCGGCGTTGCGACGCCCGACGGCGTCGCAACGCCGAGGGCCTCCGCGAGCGCCGCGCCCGAGCCCCGCGCGACGAGATCCGCCTCGACGCCGATGTCGCGAAGCGCTCGGGCGGTCCCCGGGCCGACGACGCCGATGCGGGCGCCGCGCGCGCGAGCGGTGAGAAGGTGGGCGGCGAGCGCGGCCGGCGCTCCGTTCGCGAGGACTCGCACGGCCCTGGGGGAGGTGAGGAGGATCCAGGCGCTCGGGGTCTCCATGGATCGGGTCGCGGCCACGACCTCGTCGATGTCGACGAGCGCGCGGGTGAGGGCGGCGGGGAGGACGGCGCACCCGGCGGCCTCGAGCGCGAGGGCGAAGGGGTCGGGGGNGATGAGGATAGTGCGAGCAGTATGAGGTCAAATAGGGGGGGCTGGGGGTGAGCGCGAGGGCGAAGGGGTCGGGGGAGGCGGGGGAGTGCGGGCGCGTGAGGAGGACGCGCGGGAGCGGCGTCATGAGCGGTGCGAGGCGCCGAGGTCGGCGATGTCGCCCGCGCCGGCGTCGACGAGCGCTGCGGCGAGGTGCTCGCCCAGTCCGGTCGCAGCTGCGAGGCCGCCGGATGCCGGGACGGAGGCCATGAGGCGGAGCGAACGGGCGCCGTCGGTCGAGAGGACGGCGCCCTCGAGGGTGAGCGCCTCCCCCTCGAGGTGCGCGAACGCGCCGACGGGCGCCGCGCATCCCGCCCCGAGCGCGTTCATCAGCGAGCGCTCGGCGGTGACGGCGAGCCGGGTCGCCGGGTCGTCGAGAGAGGCGAGGAGGTCGATGAGCCGGGGATCGGCGTCGGCGCGCGTTTCGATCGCGAGCGCGCCCTGGGCGGCGGGCGGGAGGACCCTCACCGGTTCGAGGTATTCGGTGATGCGGTGCGCGAGGTCGAGGCGGATGAGGCCGGCGGCGGCGAGGACGACCGCGTCGAGGTCGTCCTCGATCCTGCGCAGGCGCGTCGTCACGTTCCCGCGGATGTCGACGACCTCGAGGTCGGGGCGCAGCGCGAGGATCGACGCCGCGCGTCGGGGCGAACCGGTGCCGACTCGCGCGCCCCTCGGCAGGTCGTCGAGGGGTCCGAGACGCGAGCAGAGGACGTCCCGCGGATCGGCGCGCCGCGGGAGGGCGGCGATGACGAGGCCCTCCTGGTCGCCGGACGGCAGGTCCTTGCACGAGTGGACGGCGAAGTCGCACTCGCCGGCGAGGAGAGCCTCGCGCAGGCGGGCGACGAAGACTCCGGATCCGCCGAGGGAGACGAGCGGCGAGCGATCGACGTCGCCCTTCGTCGTCACGTGGACGAGCTCGACGTCGACGTACGTCCCCGTGCGCTCCGCGGCCGCTTCGACGGCCCGGGCGACTCTCGACGACTGGGCGAGGGCGAGGGCGCTCGCCCTCGTGCCGAGGGCGAGGCGGTGGATCGGAGGAGCGGAGAACATGGACGGAGAATAACCGAATTTCATCCTTGAAAATGAATTCTCCGGAGTCTCGGAGGGTTTTCCGGAGGCGGTGTCAGAAAATCGTTGACGCGCGCCATGGAATCATTTTTCCGACCCTGCGTCATAAAACTCGTCGGAGGTGCGAGGGTAATGCTCTCGGCGTCGCTGAAGTAATGCTCTCGGCGACGGAAGGTAATGCTCTCGACGAAGAAACGTGATGCTCTCGGTGGGCGGGATCAGGCGAGTCGGCGGGCGCGCTCGCGCGCGTCGGCGACGACCCGCGAGACCCCCGACCCGGCGACCCAGGCGCCCGCGAGCGCGAGCCCCCCGGCGGACTCCGACTCCGCCCGCACGGCGTCGATCCGCGCCCGCAGTTCGGGACCGGCCTGCGCGAGCGTCCCGTTCCAGTGGACGACCCGATGGTCGAGGACGTCCGACTCGCCGAGCGGCACTCCGGTGAGCGCCGACGCGTCGGCGAGGAGCTCGGGAAGCCCCGGCGTCCGATCGGACTCCCCGATCCGGCCGTGCGAGAGTCGGAGGAGGTGGACGTGGGGGCCGTGAGCGGCCTCGAGCGACTCGGCGATCCCCGACCACTTGACGTCGAGCTGCGAGAGCGCCTTCGCCCTCACCGGGCATCCGGCGTCCGGCGCGACGAGGAGCCCGGGCCCGACCGGCGCGGAGTCGAGGCCCTCGGCGCGCACCGCGAGGAACGAGCGGACGATCGGCGCTCCCGCGGGGAGCACGAGCCCGCCGTCGGCGGAGTGAAGAGAGGGGACGAGGTCGGGGCCCAGCCCCTCGAGCAGCCGGCGCGAGGCGCCGGGCGAACAGGCGATGACGAGGCGCGGCGCCCGCACGACGACGGAGGGGCCCGAGGGAACGGGCTCGTCGGAGGGAATCTCGGCGGGCCGGGTCGGCGCGACCTCGAGGATCCACGAGCCGCCGCGCCGAACGAGCGCGCGAGCGCCCGCCCGAGTGAGGACGGCGCCCCCGGCCTCGTCGATCGCGGACTCGAGCGCGGCGACGAGCGCGCGCATCCCCCCGCGCAGCCCGACGTCGCCGCGGGGTCCGGGGGCCCGGGCGAGCAGCGCGGCGACGGCCGCGGAGAGGCTCCCGCGCTCGACGAACGCGTCGCGCAGGCCGGGGACCGCCCGATCGACGTCGAGGCGCGCGGGGTCCGTCGAGAGGATCCCCGCGACGATCGGGCGGACGAGTCGGTCGAGGACGGCGCGCCCCATGCGCGCCTCGACGAGGGCGGCGAGGTCGACGGCCCCCGCCCCGATTTCGCGCCCCAGGGAGGCGTCGAGGGCGGCCCGCGCCGCGCCCCGCGTCCCCAGAACCGACGCGAGCTCGGGGCGCGAGGGATCGGAGGGGATTCCCATGAGCGCGCCCGGCACGAAGGGGTGGAGCGCCCAGGCGCGCGCCGACCCGGACGTCGGGGCGTCGGGAAGGGGCGGGAGGAAGAGTCGCGGTCGCCCGCCGCCCGGAGTCTCGATCTCGAGCCCGAGGGCGTCGGCCATCGAGGAGACCGCGTCCCCGCGCGGCGCGAAGGACTCCGCGCCGATGTCGACGCGGGCGCCGCCGACCTCGAGGGAGGCGATCTGCCCGCCGGGATAGCCGCGCGCCTCGAGCACGAGGGGGCGCAGGCCCGCCCTCGTGAACTCCCAGGCGGCCGCGAGCCCCGCGATCCCACCGCCGACGACGAGGGCATCCCATTCGCGACGGGCCGCGGCTCGAAGATCGAGTGCGCTCATCGGGCGCGCACCCGCTCGACGACGCGCGCGAGCGCGGCCGGATCCGCATCCTTCGGGACGCCGTGGGCGAGGTTGAAGACGTGGGCGGGGGCGCGCTCCCCGCGGGCGAGGACCTCGTCGACGGCGGCGTCGAGGACGGCGGGGGGAGCCGCGAGGAGCCCGGGATCGAGGTTCCCCTGGAGGGGGACGGCGTCGGAGAGGAGGGCGCTCGCGCGATCGAGGCCGATCCGCTGGTCGACGCCGATCGCGTCGCCCCCGGCCTCGCGCATCGCGGTGAGGAGGTGGGGCGTGCCCGTACCGAAGTGGACGAGCGGCGCGGGCAGGCCAGTCGCGGGGCTCGTCGCCTCGTCCACGAGGGCGATCGCGCGCGCCGAATGAGGGGAGGCGAAGCGCCGGTAGTCCTCCTCGGACAGCGTCCCGACCCACGAGTCGAAGAGCTGGGAGGCCGAGGCGCCGGCGCGGACCTGCTCGACGATGAAGGCGCCGGTGAGGTCCGCGCACCAGGCGAGGAGCCGATCCCACGCGTCGGGATCGGAGCGCATGAGGGCGCGCGCCTCGAGGTGATCGCGCGAGGGCCGCCCGGCGACGAGGTAGCAGGCGAGCGTGAAGGGGGCGCCGCCGAATCCGATGAGCGGCGTCGGGCCGAGCGCGGCGACCGCGCGGGCGACGGCCTCTCGGATGCTCGCGATCCCGGGGCGGACCTCGAGGGACGCGCCGTTCCCGGTGAGGCGGTCGACGGCGGCCCGGTCGCGGACCGGATCGACGAGGACGGGACCGATGCCCGGTGCGATGGAGACGTCGACGCCCGCGAGTCGCAGCGGGACCATGATGTCGGAGTAGAGGACGGCCGCGTCGACGCCGTAGCGGCGGACCGGCTGAAGGGTGGCTTCGACGACGAGGTCGGGGTCGAGGCATGCGTCGAGCATCTCGAGGCCGGAGCGGGCGCGCAGCGCCCGGTATTCGGGAAGGGAGCGGCCGGCCTGGCGCATGAACCAGACGGGGGGGGTCGCCGGGCGATGCCCGCGCAGGGCCGCGAGGAACGGGGAATCGGCGAGCGGGGAGGGCGCGGCATCGGGGAGGTCGGAGCGCGTCCTGCAGGAGGTCGCGGACGCCGATGGGGACCCCCCGGAGCGCGGCGCGCGATGATCCGTCGATGCGTCGTGAAATCGCTCCGCATTCGTGAATCGCTTTTCCGACGCGGCGTCAGAATATTCCTCGTCGAAGGCCGTCGACTTTTCTGTCGCAGTGTCGTGAAACTCCTCGAAGACATTCATGGGAAGAATTGTGCCGCATGAATTCGCATATGGTTAAATGCCGCCGTCATGGGAATTCATCTTCTCTTCGTCGGGCATTCGCGCCACGGCCTCGACGCGCTCGCCGAGGCGTCCCGAACGGCGCCCGGAATCGTCGACGCCCGCCTCGCCGAGGGCAGGCTCGCGGGCGCTCTCGTCCTCGCGACCTGCAACCGACTGGAGGTGCTCGTCGACGCCGAGCCGGCGGAGGCCCATGCACTTGCCTCGGCCCTCGGGGGCGCTCCCGTGCTCGAGGGTCCCGCGGCCCTCGCCCATCTCTTTCGGGTCGCCTCGGGCCTCGACTCCATGGTCGTCGGCGAGCGCGAGATCGCCGGTCAGGTTCGTCGCGCTGCCGAGGTCGCAGCCCGGCGCGGAGCCCTCACCCCCGCGCTCTCGCGCGCAGTCCAAGCCGCCTCCGCATGTCCCCGCCGAGTCGCGGCGGCGACCGGGCTCGCCGGGAGGGGCCGGTCGATCGTCTCCGTCGCCCTCGACATCGCCGAGGACTCCCTCGGCCCCCTCGAGGGGCGCCGCGCCGTCCTCGTCGGCACCGGCTCGTACGCGGGGGCGAGCGTCGCCGCCCTGCGCGACCGCGGCCTCCGCGACATCGCCGTCCACTCGGCGTCCGGGCGCGCCGAGTCCTTCTCCCGCGGCCACGGCACCCGCCCCCTGCCCGCCGACGGACTGTCCGAAGCCCTGAAGTCGGCGGACCTCGTCGTCGCCTGCCGGGGGACCGGGAGTCCGGCGCTCGGATCCGCCGAGCTCGCCGCCGCGGCCGAGACCCGATCCGCCGGCTGCCGCGACCGGTCCACGCCCCTCCTCGTCCTCGACCTCGCCCTCCTCCCCGACGTCGACCCGAGCGCCGTCCTTCCGAACGGGGTCGTCCGCATCGGACTCGAGGACGTCGCGGGCCGCCTCCCCGCCGTCGAGCGGGAGGACGTCGAGCGCGCCGAGCGGATCGTCGCCGAAGCCCTCGCCGCGCACCTGCGCTCGGCGGACGGAGCCGGCGTCGACCGGGCGATCGTCGAACTGCGCGCCCGCATCGACGCGGCCGTCGACGAGGAGATCGCCCGCCTCGGGGCCCTCGCCGACGACGAGTCCGCGCGCACCGCGCGCGCCCTTCGCCGCCTCGGCGCCCGGCTCGCCGACGCGCCCTGCCGCAGGGCGCGACTCGCGGTCGCCGACGGGAACGCCGCCGACTACCTCGACGGCCTCGCCCTCGTCCTCGGAATCGGAGCCCGCCCATGACGCAGCCGACCGCGCCCTACGACGCCCTCCTCGTCGTCTCCTACGGGGGTCCGAACGGCCCCGACGACGTCCTCCCGTTCATGCGCAACGCGACGCGCGGCAAGGGGATCCCCGACGAGCGCCTCCTCGAGGTCTCCGGCCACTACGCCCGCTTCGGGGGCGTCAGCCCGATCAACGCGTGCAACGCGCGGCTCCTCGACGCCCTGCGCGCCGAACTCGCGGCCCGCGGCGCGGACCTGCCCGTCGTCCTCGGCAATCGCAATTGGCATCCCTTCATCTCCGAGGCCGCGGCCGGGATTCTCGCGGACGGGGCGAAGCGGATCCTCATGCTGCCGACCTCCGCCTACGCGTCCTACTCGGGGTGCCGCCAGTACCGAGAGGACGTCGCCGCGGCGCTCGCGGGGCTCGGGGCCGGCGCGACCGGGATCGCGGTCGACAAGGTCCGGCCCTTCTACGACTCCCCGGGCTTCCTCGACGCTGAGGTCGAGGTCGTCTCCGCCTCGGTGAGGCGCCTCCTCGAGGCGGGGCGCGCGCCCTCCGAGACGCGTCTGCTCCTCGTCACCCACTCGATCCCCGTCGCCATGCAGGACGGGTCGGGGGATCCCGAGCGCCCGGGGGGCGACTACATCGCCCAGCACCTCGCGCTCGCCGACGTCCTCGTCCCGCGGGTCGAGGACGCGCTCGGACTCGCGCGCGGCGCGATCAGGGCCGAACTCGCCTACTGCTCGCGCTCGGGGCCGCCGCAGGCGCGGTGGCTCGAGCCGGACGTCAACGACCGTCTCGCAGAGCTCCCCGCCGAAGGGGTGCGTGCCGTGTCCGTCGCCCCGATCGGATTCGTCTCCGATCACATGGAGGTCGTCTTCGACCTCGACACGGAGGCGGCCGAGACGGCCGCGGGCCTCGGCCTCGCCTACGACCGGGCCTCGACGCCCGGCGCGCACCCGGCGCTCGTCGCGTCCCTCGTCGACCTCGTCCTCGAACGGGCCGCCGTTGCCCGCGGAGAGAAGCCGGAACGGCCCTCGACCCTGCCGTCGGGCCCCTGGCCCGACGAGTGCGGGGCCCACTGCTGCCGGATGATCGCCGGCCTCGACACCGGAATCGACGTCGTCGCGGGACCGCGCGCCCCGAAGAACGGGGAGGCGCCCTCCCACCGGCACGCTCGTCCCGCTCGCTGATCCCATCCGCTCGAACGCACCGCAAGACCCCGGCGCGGCCCACCCGCGACGGCACCGCCCACCACCCGAAGGAGACACCATGGGCACCTACCAGCACGACCCCCGCGACGCCGCGAAGGTCGACATCGACGCCATCAACAACGGATTCCACTACGGCCTCACCTCGGTGTTCGCCACCGCCGCCCCGCTCCCGGCCGATGAGGCCGAGCGCTCCGCCCTCGTCGCCCGCTCCCTCGAGATGATCGAGGCCGACGGCGTCGAGCTGCGCGGCGCCTACGACATCGCGGGGTTCCGCGCGGACGCGGACCTCCTCCTCTGGTGGCTGTCCGACGACCCGGCGGCCCTGCAGAAGGCGTACCGCGCGGTCCTCGCCTCGCCGCTCGGCGAGTACCTCGAGCCGGTCTGGTCGGTGATGGGCCAGCACACCCCCGCCGAGTTCAACCGCGGGCACGTCCCCGCCTGCTTCGCCGGCGTCGCCCCGCGCGACTGGATCACCGTCTACCCCTTCGTCCGCTCCTACGACTGGTACCTCCTGCCCGCCGAGGAGCGCTCGCGGATCATGGCCGCCCACGGCCGCAACGGCTTCTCCCAGTACCCGGACGTCAAGGGCTCGACGCTGTCGAGCTTCGGGATGAGCGACTACGAGTGGATCCTCGCCTTCGAGGCCGACTCGCTCGATCGTCTCGAGGGAGTCCTCCACGCCCAGCGCTACACGGAGGCGCGCCTCCACGTCCGCGTCGACACCCCCTTCTTCACGGGACGCCGCATGCCGCTCGAGGAGTGGGCCTCCGCCCAGCCGCTCGCCTGAGGTCCCGGGGCGCGGGGCCGGGGCGCGCGAAGAACCCGGCCCCGCCCCGACCTCGTCCGATGCGGCGGTCCCGGCGCGCGGCTAGGCTGGGTGAGTGAAATACCTCAACGGCCTCGAGCCCACTTTCGACCTCACCTACGACGACGTGTTCATGGTGCCCTCGCGCTCCGGAGTGGGGTCCCGCAACGCGGTCGACCTCGCCACCGACGACGGCTCCGGGACGACGATCCCCCTCGTCGTCGCGAACATGACGGCGATCGCCGGCAAGCGCATGGCCGAGACGGTCGCGCGCCGCGGCGGCCTCGTCGTCATCCCCCAGGACATCCCGGTCGACGTCGTCGTCGCGACGGTCGACGAGGTGAAGTCCCGCCACCTCGTCTACGACACCCCGGTCGTCGTCAAGCCCCATCACACCTGCGGCTACACCCTCGGCCTCCTCCCGAAGCGCTCGCACGGCGCCGCGGTCGTCGTCGACCCCGAGACGAACGCGCCGGTCGGCCTCGTCGACGAGTCGGACGTCACCGACGTCGACCGCTTCACCCAGGTCCGCGAGGTGATGTCGACGCAGCTCCTTACGATCCCCGAGGGCGCCGACCCGCGCGAGGCCTTCGCGACCCTCAAGGCGTCCCACCGCGAGCTCGCGCCCGTCGTCGACGCCGAGGGCGGCCTCGTCGGCCTCCTCACGCGCAAGGGCGCGGTCCGCTCGACGATCTACCGGCCCGCGGTCGACGCGCAGAACCGCCTGCGCATCGGCGCGGCCATCGGCATGAACGGCGACCCGGCGGGCCGCGCGGTCCAGCTCGTGGCAGCGGGTGTCGACGTCATCGTCGTCGACACCGCCCACGGCCACCAGGACCGGATGATCGACGCCGTGCGCGCCGTCCGCGCCGCGCTCCCCGAGGGCTTCCCCATCGTCGCCGGCAACGTCGTGTCGGCCGTCGGCGTCGCCGACCTCGTCGAGGCGGGCGCCTCGATCGTCAAGGTCGGCGTGGGCCCGGGCGCGATGTGCACGACCCGCATGCAGACCGGCGTCGGCCGCCCGCAGTTCTCCGCGGTCCTCGAATGCTCGGCCGAGGCCGCCCGCCTCGGCGCCCACGTGTGGGCCGACGGCGGCGTCCGCCACCCGCGCGACGTCGCCCTGGCGCTCGCGGCCGGCGCCTCGAACGTCATGATCGGCTCCTGGTTCGCCGGCACCTACGAGTCGCCCGGCGACCTCCGCTACGACGCCCACGGGCGCCCCTACAAGGAGTCCTTCGGCATGGCGTCGAAGCGCGCGGTCAAGCGCCGCACGGAGGGCGAGTCGGAGTTCGACCGCGCCCGCAAGGCCCTCTTCGAGGAGGGGATCTCGGTCGCGCGCATGTACATCGATCCGGAGCGCGCGGGCGTCGAGGACCTCATCGACCAGATCGTCTCGGGCGTCCGCTCGTCCTTCACCTACGCGGGCGCCCGGACGCTCGCGGAGTTCCGCGAACGCGCGATCGTCGGCCTCCAGTCGGCCTCCGGATACCGCGAGGGGGCTCCCGTCCCGCAGTCGTGGTGACCGTTCCGCTCGTCGGCGCCCCCGCCCCGTCCTCGTTCATCGACGAGGGCGGGGCGGTGCGCGTTCGCCGACGGGGGAGGGAAGCGCAAACGCCGGTCCGGGCACGTAGGGTATTGGAGTGACCACTGCTCTGTATCGCCGGTACCGACCCGACACCTTCGCCGACGTCATCGGCCAGGACCACGTGACCGGGCCGCTCCGCGCGGCGCTGCGCGCGAACAGGGTGACGCACGCCTACCTCTTCTCCGGGCCGCGCGGGTGCGGGAAGACGACGTCCGCGCGCATCCTCGCGCGCTGCCTCAACTGCGCGCAGGGCCCGACGGACACGCCGTGCGGGCAGTGCGAGTCGTGCCGGGAGCTCGCGACCGGCGGGCCCGGGTCCCTCGACGTCGTCGAGATCGACGCGGCGAGCCACGGCGGCGTCGACGACGCCCGCGACCTGCGCGAGCGGGCGACCTTCGCGCCGGTGCGCGACCGCTACAAGATCTTCATCGTCGACGAGGCCCACATGGTGACGACCCAGGGCTTCAACGCTCTCCTCAAGCTCGTCGAGGAGCCCCCCGAGCACGTGAAGTTCGTCTTCGCGACGACGGAGCCGGAGCGCGTCATCGGGACGATCCGCTCGCGCACCCACCACTACCCGTTCCGCCTCGTCCCGCCGGACGTCCTCGAGCCGTATCTCGCGCATCTCGCGCACGAGGAGGGAGTCGAGGTCGGCCCCGGCGTCCTCCCGATGGTGATGCGCGCGGGCGGCGGCTCGGTCCGCGACACGCTCTCCGTCCTCGACCAGCTGATGGCCGGGTCGATCGATCACGCGGTCTCCTACGAGACCGCGGTCGCCCTCCTCGGCTACACGGACACGGCGCTCCTCGACGAGTCGGTCGACGCGCTCGCCGGCGGCGACGGCGCGGCCGCCTACCGGGTCGTCGAGCGGATGGTCGACTCCGGCCACGATCCGCGCCGCTTCGTCGAGGACCTCCTCCAGCGGCTCCGCGACCTCCTCATCATCGCGGTCGCGGGCGACGGGGCGTCCGACGTCCTCGCCTCGACGCCCGTCGACCAGTTCGAGCGGATGCGCCACCAGGCGGCGAACTGGGGCCCGCGCGCCCTCTCGCGCGCCGCGGATCTCACGGACGAGGCCCTCCGGCAGATGACTGGCGCGACCTCCCCGCGCCTCCAGCTCGAACTCCTCCTCGGGAGGATCCTCGTTCCGCCGACCGCCCCGGCCGCCCGTCCCGTCGACGAGGTCGCGATGCCCGGAACGGTCGGGTCCGCGGGGGGCGGCGCCCCCCGCGAGGACGCGCCGCAGGGCCGATTCGGCGCCCGCGAGGCGCGCGAGGCCCTCGAGCGCTCGCGCGGCCGACAGTCTGGCGACCGGCCGAACGAACGCCCGGCGGAACGAGCGGATCGTTCGAGCGCCGACGCGCGCGCCGATGACGGTCGCGGCGCGGCCCCGGCCGCTCGCTCCGACGGGCGCTCGGCTTCGAGCGCGTCGCACGATCCCCGCGCCGCGGCGCCCGGCGCCGGACCGGTCGAGTGGGCCTCCGCGCCCGCGCGTCCCGCCGTGCCCGCCTCCGAGCGTTCCGGATCCGCGAGCTCCTGGCCCGAGCCGGTCGCTCCCGGCGGCGTCGCCGAAGACCGCCCGCGCGTCGATCGCCCGTTCGGCCCCTCGGCCCCGTCCCATTCCGGTGATTCCGCGTGGCCCGAGGTCGCCTCCGCCGGCCGTCCCTCCGATGCGCCCCGCGTGGCCGCGCCGGCGCCGTCCTCCTCCGAGGTTCGGCCCGAGGCGGGCGATCCGCCCGCCGGTTCCATGGCCGCCGAGGGCGCCGCTTCGCAGGGCGCCGTCGAGCCTGACGCCGCGGGAACCGCCTCCAGCGCGCCCGCGGATTCCGGCGCGCGCGAAGCCGGTGGGCCCGGCGCCGACGCGCACTCCGGCGCGCCCGTGTCCGATCAGGCGCCCGCCGCCGCGCCCGAGCGGACGCGTCCGAGCGGCCAGGACGCCGACCTCGTCCGCGGTCGCTGGGAGGAGATCCTCAACCGACTCTCCTCGGTGAGCCGCGTCGCCTGGTCCCTCGTCACGGCGGGCGCGCAGCTCGGGGCCGTCGACGGATCCGAGCTCGTCCTCCTCTTCCCGACCGAGGTCCTCGTTGCGAAGTTCTGGCAGGGCGGGCGCGGCGTCCAGGTCGCCGAGGCCGTCTACGAGGTCACCGGCGTGCGCGTCGAGGTGAGCGCCCGGGTCGGCCAGTCCGCCGGAGGCGCGGCCGTCTCGACGCCGTCCGCCCTCGCGTCGTCCGAGGGCTCCCGCGGTCGCGCAGAGGACCTTCGCTTCGACGAGGGGTGGGTCTCGGAGCCGCCCCCTTTTGATGATCCGGCCTCCTCGTTCGACGAGGGCCCCGTCGGGGCGTCGCATCCCGACGACGACGCGGCAGCGCTCGACGACGGGCGGATCGAGGCCGGGCGCATCGATGCCTTGCGCCCGACCGACCCCGCGAGCAGCGCCGATGCCGTGAGTTCGGCCGGTGCCGCGGACCCCGCCGATGCGCGGGATTCAGCCGAGCCCGGCCGGGATTCCGCCGATCCCTCGGGCTCCTCCTCCGCGCCCGCGGCACCCGAGGCGCTCGAGCACGCCTCGTCGGCGCAGTCGCTCGCCGCCGAGCGGCGCGCACCCGTCGTCGAATCTTCGCCCGAGTCTCCCCGACCAGTCGCGACCGTGCGCACTGGCGGGCCGGAGCGCCGCTCCCTCTCGGTCTTCACCTATGACGACCCGGAGCCGACGAATGCTCCGTCGCCGTCCGCGCCCTCGTCCGCGACCGAGTCGGATTCCGCGCACGAGGCCGAGCGGACCGCGCCCGCCCGGGGCGCCTCCCCGCTCGCCGAATCGGCCCGCCCTGAACCGGCCTGGCCCGAGACCGCCCCGATCGGCCCGTCATCGCCCGAGCCCGAGGCGCGACGCGAGGACGACCGCTCCGCCGGTTCGGGGCCCGCGACTTCCGCCGCTCCCGCCGCCCCCTCCGACGGCTGGGGTCCCGTCGCGGTTCCCGGCAGCGCCCGGCAGGACGCGCCCGCGCCGTGGAGCGCAGAGCCCGTCTTCGAAGACGCCCCGTGGACGCCCGGTCGCGACTCCGCCCCCGATCGGCGCCCCGCCCCGACCTCGTCGACCGCGATGAGCGGCTGGGGGGAGGCGATCGCGGTACCCGGCGGCGTCTCCTTCGAGGACGAGGCCGACCCCGCGCCGACCGCGGGCAACGACCCGACGGCGGACGCGGCGGGTGCGAACGCGTTCGACGACGTCCCGTCGATCGACGACGAGGACATCGAGACGAGCAGCCGATTCGGCATCCCCGCGGTCCTCGACATCCTCGGGGGGACCGTCATCGAGGAGCTCTACGACGAAGGGACCCGCTGACCCGTGTACGAAGGCGCGCTTCAGGACCTCATCGACGAATTCGGCCGACTGCCCGGCATCGGGCCGAAGTCCGCGCAGCGGATGGCGATGCACGTCCTCGACTCCGACCCCGAGGAGGTCGCGCGGCTCGTGGCCGCCATCGAGGCCGTCCGCCAGAAGGTCCGTCACTGCGAGACGTGCGGGAACCTCACGGAGGAGGACACCTGCTCGATCTGCCGCGACGCCCGGCGCGACCCGACGATGATCTGCGTGGTCCAGGAGCCGAAGGACATCCAGGCGATCGAGGCGGCCCGCGTGTTCCGCGGGCGCTACCACGTGCTCGGCGGCGTCATCGATCCGATTCACGGCGTCGGGCCCGACCAGCTGCGGATCCGCCAGCTGCTCTCGCGCCTCCAGGACGATCGGATCACGGAGGTCATCCTCGCGACGAACCCGAACGTCGAGGGCGAGGCGACCGCCGCCTACCTCGCGCGCACGCTCGGGACGATCGGGATCACCACCTCGCGGCTCGCGATGGGCCTGCCGATGGGCGGGGACCTCGAGTACGCCGATTCGATCACGCTCGGCCGCGCCCTCGAGGGCCGACGCTCGATGGGCTGAGCCGATAGGGCCCCGGAAGCGGGGCCCGCACGTCGCCTCGCGAGGGCGACCGCCCGCCGGGTCGGCGCTCTAGACGAACGCCCAGGCGACCGCGACGATGAGCGCCGGCAGGAGGTTCGCGACCTTCACCTTGGGCCCGAAGAGGAGATTCACCCCGACGGCGAAGATGAGGACGTTCCCGACGAGGGAGAGGTTGGAGAGCGCGGCGTCCGTGAGGATCGGCCGAAGCGCCCCGGCGAGCAGGGAGATCGAGCCCTGGAAGAGCCCGACCGAGAGCGCCGAGAAGACGCAGCCCCTGCCCATCGACGCCGTCATGATCATGACGATGATGAGGTCGAGGACGGCCTTCGTGTAGAGAATCGTGTGGTTGAGGAGGAGCACGTCCTCGATCGCGCCGACGACCGCCATCGCTCCGATGCACACCGTGAGGGAGGCGGCGACGAAGCCCTCGACGAAGCGGGGGTCGCGCGCGTTCCCGGTCCGCTCCTTCAGCCACTCGCCGAAGGAGGTGAAGCGGCGATCGATGTCGAGGAGCTCGCCGACGACCGCGCCGATGGCGAGCGAGGCGAGCATCATCAGCGTTCCCGTCGACTCGAGGCGCCCGTCCGATCCGACGCGGAGCATCTGCGAGAGCGTCCCGCCGATCCCGAGGAAGAGGACGATGAGGCCGGAGGTCGCGATCATCGTGTCTCGGAAGCGATCGGGGAGGAACCGCCCGAAGAGGAGCCCGCCCGCGCCGCCCGCGAGGATCGCGAGGACGTTGACGAGGGTTCCGAGGCCGGGCATGGTCGCCTTCTTGAGATCGGGGCGAGAAGCGTCAGTCGGTGAGCTCGATGCCCCTCCCGTCGCGGTGCCACTCGGTGCCCGGCTGGGAGATGAGGATGAGAATGCCCTCGACCAGGCCCCAGATCGCGGGGATGAAGGAGAGCGAGCCGAAGCTGACGAGCGAGATGACGAGCTGGACGACCGCGCGGGTCGTGCGCCCGAGGTAGAAGTTGTGGACGCCGAAGGCGCCGAGGATGATGCCGAGAATGCCCGCGATGATCTTCGACTTCGGCGCGTATCCGGCCTGGCCCGCGTAGGCGTAGCCCGGCTGGCCGTACTGCTGCTGGGCGTACTGCTGCTGGGCGTACTGCTGTTCGGCGTAGCCCTGCGACGCGGAGTCCTGGCCGTAGGGCTGCCAGGCCCCCTGCTGCGCGCCGTAGGCGCCCTGGTCGTAGGGGTTCTGCGCGCCGTAGGGCTGCTGCTGGTACTGCGGGGCCGCCTGCGCCTGATCGCCGTAGGTGAAGCCGGGCTGGGCGTACGGGTTCTGCTGCGACTGCGCGGTGCCCCCCTGGGACGAGGACGTCGGCTGCGCATACGGGTTCTGCTGCGCGTACGGCGTCGAGGGGTCGGACTGCTCCGGGGCCGCCGAGCCGTAGGGCGCCCAGGTCGGGCCGTCCTCGGCGGGAGAACTCGCGTCCGCGCTGGGCGCGTAGGGGTTCGGCTGCGTCGGCCGCTGCGGCTGCTCGGGGATGCCGACGTTCTCGGGATCGGGATTCTGTGGGATCGGGATCGTCATGCGAGGACCCGCCTTCCGGGTGTTGCTCCGAACCCGGGCGGACCCCGGGCCGCGCCCAGACTAGCAGCGGCCCCTCATAGCGAGTCCACAGCGGATCCGCACCCCGTCCCGAGAGGCGCCGTGGGAGAATCGGCGACGTGAGCCCCGCATTGGAATCCTCGTTCGTCCGCCCCGACGGAACCCCCGCCCGCGTCCTCGTCGTCGACGACGAGGCGGTCCTCGCCGAGCTCCTCGGCGCCGCCCTGCGCCACCAGGGGTGGGAGACGCGCACCGCGTCCAACGGATGGGAGGCACTCGACGCCGCCGACGACTTCGATCCCGATGTCGTCGTCCTCGACATCCAGATGCCCGGACTCGACGGGATGGAGACCCTCGACCGGCTCCGCAAGAAGCGCCCCCATCTGCCCGTCCTCTTCCTCACCGCGCGCGACGCGGTCGCCGATCGCGTCGCCGGACTGCGCGCCGGCGCCGACGACTACGTGACGAAGCCCTTCGACCTCGACGAGGTGACCGCCCGCATCGACGCGCTCCTGCGCCGCGCGGGCATGGCGTCGGCGACCGTCTCCCACGTGCTCACGGTCGGCGACCTCGCCCTCGACGAGGACTCCCACGACGTCTCGCGCGCCGGGGACCCGATCTCGCTGACGAACACGGAGTTCGAGCTGCTCCGCTACCTCATGGAGAACCCCAACGTCGTCCTCTCGAAGTCGCAGATCCTCGACCGCGTGTGGTCCTACGACTTCGGCGGGCAGGCGAACGTCGTCGAGCTCTACATCTCCTACCTCCGCAAGAAGCTCGAAGCGGGGCGCACTCCGATGATCCACACCGTCCGCGGCGCCGGCTACATGCTCCGCCCGGGCGAGGACGCCAAGTGACCCCTCCCGCCCGCCGAACCGGGAGGCGCCGCCTTCCCCTGTCGACCCGTCTCTCCGTCTTCCTCGCGCTCGTCGTCGTCGCAGCGGTCCTCCTCGTCGTCGCCTCCTCCGGCATCGCGATGCGCTCGTGGATGACCGGGCAGATGGATCAGCAGCTCCAGCAGTCCCTCTTCCGCGCTCAGAAGCTCGACGGCGACGGCGACGGGGAGATCGGCCCGAACTCCGGCGGGGGCACCGGGACGGCGCCCTCCGGCGCCACGGGTGCCGAATCGTCGGCCCGGACGGGCGGCTCCTCGGGATCGGCGGGGACGAGCGGGTCGACAGGATCGGCCGACTCGGTCGACCAGTCGGGGTCGGTCCCGCCCGATCACGGCGTTCCCTCCGCGCTCGGCGGCCCGGGCTCCGCCGAGGGCCAGCTCCAGCTCATCGAGCGAGACGGGGTCGTCGTCTCCGGCCTCGTGAAGAACTTCGCCGTCGCCTCGCTCTCCGACGAGAACCTCGCGATCCTCCGCTCGGTGTCGACGAGCGGGCGCGGCGAGACGGTCCACCTCCGCGGGCTCGGAGACTTCCGGGTCCGCGCGACGATGCTCTTCAATGGAACCCGAATCGTCGTCGGCCAGTCGACCGAGCAGATCGATCGAACGGCGCTCGCCCTCATGGGCGTCGGCGGCGGGCTCGGCGCGATCGTCGTCGTCATCGCCGTCGTCTTCGGGCGCCGGTGGATCGTCCGCGAGATGGCGCCGCTCGGGAAGGTCGCCGCCACGGCCCGCGGCATCGGCCAGACAGACCTCGAGGTCGGGGCGATCGAGCCCTTCGACCGCGTCGCCCCCGAGGACGCCCCCGCCGGCACCGAGGTCGGCGACGTCGGCACCGCCCTCAACGCGATGATCGACAACGTCGAATCCGCGCTCACCGCGCGGGCCGAGTCGGAGAAGCGCCTGCGCCAGTTCGTCGCCGACGCCTCGCACGAGCTGCGCACGCCGCTCGCCTCCATCCAGGGGTATACGCAGCTCCTCCAGCGCGAGTCCATCGAGTCCGACCTCGCCCTCTCGCGCATCTCCTCGGAGTCCAAGCGCATGTCCGTCCTCGTTGAGGATCTGCTCCTCCTCGCGCGCCTCGACGCGGGCCGCGAACTCGAGTCGAAGCCCGTCGACGTCGTCCCCCTCGCGATCGACGCGGTCTCCGACGCTCACGCCGCCGGCCCCGACCACGAATGGGTCCTCGACGTGCCGATGGGCGACGAGGACGGAGCCGGGTTCGACGCGTGCGAGGTCCTCGGCGACGAGTCGGCGCTGCGCCAAGTCCTCGCGAACCTCGTGAACAACGCGCGCGTCCACACCCCCGCGGGGACCCGCGTCGTCGTCGGCGTCGCCGCCATTCCCGTCGCCGAGTCCGATGTCCTGCGCGACAAGACGGGGGAGCGCTCGTGGCGCGCCGGGGTCGGTGCCGCCGGGTCGGTACGGATCCGCGTCGCCGACAACGGTCCGGGCATCCCCGAGGAGCTCCGCTCGACGGTCTTCGACCGCTTCGTGCGCGGCGACTCCTCCCGCACGAGGTCGGGGTCGGGCTCCTCGGGACTCGGCCTGTCGATCGTCTCCTCGATCCTCGGCGCTCTCGGCGGCCGGGTCGAGATGTCGACAAGCGAGGCGGGAACGACCTTCGACGTCTACATTCCGAGGCTCTCCGAACTCGGCTGACCCCGGACCCATTTCGATCCCGTCCCATCTCGATCCCGTCCCATCTCGATCCCGTCCCACCTCGATCCCGTCCCATCTCGATCCCGTCCCACCTCGATCCCGTCCCATCTCGATCCCGTCCGGCCCCCACGCCCTACTCGCCGAGAGCATCACGTTCGCGCGTCGAGGGGATCTCTGGCTCTTCACAGTTTGGGGTGTAGTCGGTTGCCGATACCCCGCATGACGTGGATCGCCGTTTCGGCGTGGTTGGTGGGTGGGGGTGTGGCGTCGAGTGTGCGATCCGGGTAGCCCAGCGCCCAGAATCGGCGGCCCGGACGACCTACATCGCCGCCTCGGCGTGCTCTGGTGGGCGGGTGTGGTGTCGAGTGTGCGATCCGGGTAGCCCAGCGCCAGGAATCGGGCACCCTCCATCCGCCGCGAGCGATCCGCGCCGGCGCCCAGATCGGCCGCTGCGCCTCCGATCCGTCGGAGAGCCTCAGCCTCGTCGAGGAGAGCCCAGCCCGAGAGCCCTTCCGTCGGCCGAAGTGGATCCGCTCCGAGAACCCCGGAGTCAGCCGAAGAGCACGCGGTCCGAGAGGCCCTCGGATCCGGCGCCGCGGAGCTTGTCGAACTCCGCGAGCAGAGATTCGACCGTCGCCTGCTTCTTCGCCTCTCCCGCGAGCTCGAAGATGATCCGGCCCTCGTGCATCATGATGAGCCGGTTCCCCATGTCGAGGGCCTGCTCCATGTTGTGCGTGACCATGAGGGTCGTGAGCTTCTGGCGCTCGACGGCCTCACGGGTGAGGTCGGTGATGAGCGCCGCGCGCTTCGGGTCGAGGGCGGCCGTGTGCTCGTCGAGGAGGAGCACCTTCGGGCCCGAGAAGGTCGCCATCGTGAGCGAGAGCGCCTGGCGCTGGCCGCCGGACAGGAGGCCGACCTTCGTCGTCAGGCGGTTCTCGAGGCCCTGCTCGAGGGGCGCGAGCACGTCGCGGAACATCTGCCGCTTCTTCGCCGTGAGCGCCGGGCCGAGCGTCCGCTTGCGGCCGCGGCTCCATGCGAGGGCGAGGTTCTCCTCGATCGAGAGGTGGGGGGCCGTGCCCGCCATGGGGTCCTGGAAGACGCGGGAGACGTACTGGGAGACCGCGTAGTCGGGGAGCTTCGTGACGTCCTCGCCGTCGATGGTGACGCGGCCGACGTCGGCCTGGTAGCGGCCCGACACGATGTTGAGGAGCGTCGATTTCCCGGCGCCGTTCGAGCCGATGATCGTGACGAAGTCGCCGGGCTCGAGATGGAGGGAGACGTCGCGCAGGGCGACGCGCTCGTTGACGGTTCCGCGGAAGAAGGTCTTGGTGACGGCTTCGATATCGAGCATCACAGCACCACCTTGTCGTTGTCGCGCTCTTCGGGCGTGTGGGTGATGTCCGGTTCGGGGACGAGCGTGCGGGCGCGGCGGCGCTCGCGGATCTTCGAGAAGACGCCGATCCTCGGGATCATGAGGGCGAGGAACACGATGATCGCGGAGATGAGCTTCATGTCGTTCGCCTCGAGGAACTCGACGCCGAGTGCGAGCTGAATGATCACGCGGTAGGCGATCGAGCCGATGACGACGAACAGGGACGTCACCCAGACGCCGCGCGAGCCGATGAGTGCGGTGCCGATGATCACCGAGGCGAGGCCAGCGACGATGAGGCCGATGCCCATCGAGATGTCCGCGTAGCCCTGGTACTGGGCGACGAGGGCGCCCGATGCCGCGACGAGGCCGTTCGAGAGGGCGAGGCCGATGATCTTCATGCGACCGGTCGCGACGCCCTGGGCGCGGGCCATGCCCTCGTTGTCGCCGGTCGCGCGCATGCCGAGGCCGATCTGGGTCGAGAGGAACCAGTTGAATGCGGTCGTCACGAGGGCGACGAGGACGGCGAAGATGAGGATCGAGACCCAGGAGCCGAGGAGCCCGGCCTTGCGCAGGGGCGTGAGGACGGTGTCGACGCCGCGCAGGAGGGGGACGTTCGCCTTCCCGAGGATGCGGAGGTTGATCGAGTAGAGGCCGATCTGGGTGAGGATGCCCGCGAGGAGCGGGTGGATGCCCGCGTTGACGTGGAGGACGCCGGTGATCGAGCCCGCGAGGCAGCCGGCGACGAAGCCGCCGATCGTCGCGAGCCAGGGGTTCTGGCCCGCGGTGATCATGACGGCGGCGACGGCGGCGCCGGTCGTGAACGACGAGTCGACCGTGAGGTCGGCGATGTCGAGGACGCGGAACGTGAGGTACACGCCGAGCGCCATCAGGCCGTAGATGAGGCCGAGGTCGAGAGCTGTGAGCACGGGTCTTCCTTCATGCGGTTGTGCGCGGGCGCCTCGTGAGCGCCCATGTGGCGACCGCCCCGTCGGGTCGACGGGGCGGTCGCGGGCGAGCGGGGGTCACTCGACGGTGACGGCCTTGTCCTTGAGGGCCGCGGGGATCTCGAGGCCGAGGGCCTTGAGGGTCGTCGTGTTGATCGTCAGGGCGTACTCCTTCTGGGACTCGACCGGCGTGGTCGCCGGATCGGCGCCCTCGGTGAGGATCTTGATCGCCATCTGGCCGGTCTGTTCGCCGAGCTTCGCGTAGTCGATGCCGTAGGTCGCGAGCGCGCCGTTGGCGACGGAGTCGGCCTCGCCGGCGATGAGCGGGATCTTCGCGTCCTCGGCGGTCTGAACGACGGAGGCGAGGGCGGAGACGACGGTGTTGTCGGTGGGAACGTAGATCGCGTCGACCTTGGAGGCGAGGTCCTGGGCGGCCTGCTGGACCTCGGAGGAGTTCGTCACGGTGGATTCGACGACTTCGAGGCCCTCCTTCGCGGCGGCCTCCTTCGCGAGCTTCACCTGGACCTCGGAATTGACCTCTCCGGAGGAGTAGATGATGCCGACGGTCTTCGCGTCCGCGCTGAACTGCTTGATGAGCGAGATCTGGTCGGCGACCGGGTTCATGTCGGTCGTGCCCGTGATGTTCGAGCCGGGCGCGTCCATCGAGTCGACGAGCTGGGCGGACACCGGGTCGGTGACGGCGGTGAAGAGGATCGGCGTGTCGGTGATCGCCTGCGCGGCGGCCTGGGCCGAGGGGGTGGCGATCGCGAGGACGAGGTCGAGCTTCTCGCTCGCGAACTTCGAGGCGATGGAGGTGGCGGTCGCCTGGTCGCCCTGGGCGTTCTGCTCGTCGTAGGTGACGTCGATGCCGGCGTCGGCGAAGGCCTTCTTGAAGCCTTCGCGGGCGGCGTCGAGGGACGTGTGGGTGGTGATCTGCGTGATGCCGATCTTGTAGGACAGTCCGGCCGAGTCGCTCGAGCCTGAGGCGGCGGAGTCCGAGGAGGACGATCCGGAGCAGCCGGCGAGGACGAGTGCCGCGGCCGCCGCGGCGCTTGCGGCGATGAGGGACGTGCGCTTCATGGAAGGCCTCCACTGGTCGAGTGACGGGACGCGGGCCGGTCGTTCGATCCGCTCTCTGCTCTCGACGCTAGCCAGACTGTCGAATGGTGAGAAGGAAGTGTTCGGTCCGTGAACACCGCATGTCCGAAAATGTCTTGAATCCTGAGACCGCCTGATCCCGAGTGCGTGCCGATGCCCGAATGACGGGCGGCCCCGACGCGCCTCGGACCCGGACCTAGGATGATCCCGAGCGCGCCCGCTCCTCGGGCGCCCCGGAGGAATGGGGATCCGTGGCACTCATCGTGCAGAAGTACGGCGGTTCGTCGGTCGCGGACGTCGAGGCGATGAAGCGAGTCGCCCGACGCGTCGTCGACACGCACGACGCCGGTCATCAGGTCGTCGTCGTGGTCTCGGCCATGGGCGATACGACCGACGACCTGCTCGACACCGCCGCCCAGATCACGAGCCGCGCCCCCGAGCGCGAGATGGACATCCTCCTCTCCGCGGGCGAGCGCATCTCGATGTCGCTCCTCTCGATGGCCGTCAACGAACTGGGCGTCGAGGCGCAGGCATACACCGGCGCGCAGGCGGGCATCCGCACGGACTCCCACTTCGGCCGCGCCCAGATCATCGGCATGGTCCCCGAGCGCATCGCGCGCACCGTCAAGGAGGGCCAGGTCGCGATCGTCGCCGGCTTCCAGGGGATCTCGAAGGACGAGGACGTCACCACGCTCGGACGGGGCGGAAGCGACACGACCGCCGTGGCGCTCGCGGCCGCCCTCGGCGCCGACGTCTGCGAGATCTACACGGACGTCGACGGGCTCTTCTCCGCCGATCCGCGCATCGTTCCCAAGGCGCACCGCCTGCGGACGATCACCCAGGAGGAGACCCTCGAGCTCGCCGCCCACGGCGCGAAGATCCTCCACCTGCGTGCGGTCGAATTCGCCCGCCGCTACGGCGTCCCCCTTCACGTCCGCTCGTCCTTCTCGGAGAAGAACGGCACGTGGATCTCCGACGCCCCCGCCAACCCCGAACTCGAGGGACTCGTCCCCTCGGCCGCACTCGTCGATCCGAAGGAGCAGCACATGGAGCAGCCGATCGTCTCCGGCATCGCCCACGACCGTTCGCAGGACAAGATCACGGTGACGAACATCCCGAACACGCCGGGCAAGGCGGCCCGCGTCTTCTCGATCTGCGCCGAGGTCGGGGCGAACATCGACATGATCGTCCAGAACATCCCGGTCTCGGATCGGACGAAGGCGAACATCACGTTCACGCTGCCCGAGGGCGACGCTCGGAAGACCCTCGACGCCCTCGAGGCGGCGAAGGGCGAGATCGGCTTCGACGAACTCCGTTACAACCCGAACATCGGCAAGCTCTCGCTCGTCGGCGCGGGCATGCGGACGAACCCCGGCGTCTCGGCAAAGCTCTTCGGCGCCCTGTCGGAGGCGGGGATCAACATCGACCTCATCTCGACCTCGGAGATCCGCATCTCCGTCGTCACGCGCCTCGAGGATCTCGACCGCGCCGTCCAGGCCGTCCACCCGGCCTTCGGGCTCGACGCGACGGAGACCGGGGCGGTCGTCTGCGGCGGCCCCGGCCGCTGACGCCCCGGCGGCGGGCCTGGCCCTTATACACATCTCCCAGCTTATATACATCTCACATCTCCCAGCCCACCAGACCAAGGCGAATCTCGTATGCCCGCCTCTACAACTCCCGGGGGATAGAGACCTACTTAGCCAACAACGAGAGCGAGGGGACCGGAAAGCACAGTGGGTGGTGGAAGGGCCACAGACTGAAGGTATGACCAGCCCAGCGAGTCGCATGCGACACGTGACACCTCTGCCTAGTGAACCACAGCACGCAGTAACGNTCGAGGGCGACGTGGTCGCCGAGCGTGAAGACGGGGGCGGCGTCGCCCGAGAACGGGGCGGGCGCGGGAGCGGGGGCCCGGGCGACGAGCGTGCCGAACTCCGTCTCGAGGTCGTAGTGCATGGAGCCGCGGACGAACGACGCTCCGATCGCCTGCGCGTGGCGGCCGATGATCGCCGCGTCCGCGCTGGGTTCGAGTTCGATCGCCTCCGCGGGGATCGCGACGAGCGCGGATCCGGGCTCGGTCGAATCCGGTGCGGGCACGTGGAAGGACGCGGATCCCAGGCGGACGAGGGCGGCGCCAGAGCGGGCGCTCCCCTCGACCTCGCAGGCGAGGACGTTGGGGATCCCCATGAGGCGGGCGGCCTGCTCCGAGCCGGGCCGGAAGTAGAGGTCGCGGGCGTCGCCGGTCTCGACGACGCGCCCGTTCGTCATGAGGAGGAGCCGGTCGCCGACGATGCACGCCTCGTCGACGTCGTGGGTGACGTAGAGGGTCGCGATGCCGAGCCTGCGGACTTCGCGCAGGAGCGACTGCCGGATCGAGGCGGCGAGGCCGGTGCCGACGTGGGCGAGGGGCTCGTCGAGGAGGAGGACCGCGGGTCGGCGCGCGAGGACGCGGGCGAGCGCCACGCGCTGCGCCTGCCCGCCGGACAGGTTCGCGGGCCGTCGGTCGGCGAGGGTGGCGACGCCCATGCGCGCCATCGTCGCCTCGACGAGGTCCCTCGCGTGGCGCTCGGTCAATCCGGAGTCCGCGAGGCCGAAGGCCACGTTCTCCCGGACCGTCATCCGCTCGAAGAGTGCGGGGGTCTGGAAGACGAGGCCGGTCGGACGACGGCTGGGCTCGGTCCTCGTCTCGTCGCTCCCGTCGATGAGGATCGAGCCCGCGGCCTCGTCCTCGAACCCCGCGAGCGCGAGGAGGAGCGTCGACCTGCCGCAGCCGGACGGGCCGACGACGGCGCGGGCCTCCTCGCGCACGTCCATCAGTCGGCGCTCGTCCTTGCCGACGATGAACATGAGGACGACCGCGATGACGGCGACCGCGACGAGGAACCCGTAGGCGACGTTCCATCCGAAGTAGTGGATGAGGAGGCCGACGCCGGACGAAGCGAGGGTCGCGCCGAGGAGGTAGCCGAAGAGGCCGGTGAAGCCGGCGGCGGTGCCCGCGACGTTCTTCGGGCTCAGGTCGATCGCCTGGAGGCCGATGAGCATGACCGGGCCGTAGATGAGACCGCCGATGATGGCGATGAGCAGGTAGAAGACGCCGATCGGCGCGGTGGCGGGCATGAGCCAGTAGATGACGAGGGCGATGCCGACGCCGCCGAGGAAGAGGATGCCCGCGCCCGAGCGCCAGCCCTTGAAGACCTTGTCGGAGACCCAGCCGCACAGGAGCGTGCCGATGATGCCGGCGCCCTCGTAGATCGCGAAGCCGAGGATGCCCTCCTTGACGTTGACGCCGTGGATCTGCTCGGTGAGGTAGATCGGGATCCAGGAGAGGACGCCGTAGCGGAGCGCGTAGACGAAGACGTTCGTCACCGCGAGGAGGACGACGACGCGGTTCGTGAGGACGTGCGTGAAGAGCATGTCCTTCCAGCCCATGGACTCGGACTTCTCGATGACCTTGGCCGGGTCGTCGCGGTACTCCTCGATCGTCGGGAGGCCGAGGGCCTCGGGACGGTCGCGGATGAGGAGGAAGGCGATGAGGGCGACGAGGGCGACGAGGGCGGGCGCCCAGAAGGCGGGCGACCAGTCGGCGTCGTCCTTGGCGAAGGACTGGAGGGCCCAGCCGGAGATGAGGCCGACGCCGGCGCCGCCGACGTTGTGGGCGCAGTTCCAGATCGAGGTCATCCAGCCGCGCTCGGTCGTGGAGAACCAGTGGACGAGGACGCGGCCGCTGGGGGGCCAGCCCATGCCCTGGAACCAGCCGTTGATGAACATGACGATCGCGAAGATGCCGATCGAGGCCGACAGGGCCGGGACGAACGCGATGAGGAGGTTCATCACGGCCGAGAGGGCGAGGCCGATCGGCATGAAGTAGCGGGCGTTCGCCCTGTCGGAGAGCATCGCCATGAAGAACTTCGACAGGCCGTAGGAGAACAGGACGGCATTGGCGACGACGCCGATGCCGACCGCGTTCATGATGTCGTGCTCCTTGAGGATCGCCGACACCAGGGTGACGTTGTTACGGATGAGGTAGAAGCCGGCGTAGCCGATGAAGATCCCGAGGAACACGTTGAAGCGCCAGGTCTTGTACATCGGCGCGACGCGGTCGGGGGACACCGCCGGCGCCGCGGGCGGCGCCGAGAGGAACCCGAGGGGGCGGGAGGGCTGTGGAGACATCGTCGTTTCCTTCGCAGTACAGCGTTGTGGACGCTGCGATCCTCGCGCGGCACCGGTAACAGGAGGCGCCCGCTTCGGTGGCGCTCGGTGACAATCCCGTCACCGTGAATCGCGGCCCCGAGCGGCGCTCCTCGGCAGCGCGCTCCTGCGACGCCCCCGTGGAGTCGTGCGCCGAGATCCCCTCGACGGACGAAGGTGATGCTCTCGGCGGGGGAGGGGGCGCGAGGCCGGGGCGCGGTGTCGGCGGACCTAGCGGTGTCAGCGGATCTAGAGGTCGGCGCCCTCCTCGCGCGGGACGACGAGTCGGTAGCCGACGCCGCGCACCGGCTGCACGCACGCCGGATCCATGCCCGCGCGCTCGAGCTGGCGGCGCAGCCGGTACATCGTCGTCTTGATCATGTCGTGGGCGCCGACGGCGTCGGTCGTCTCCCACGCCTCGTTGAGGAGGTCGCGCCATGCGACGTCCTCGCCCTCGTGGGCGACGAGGACGGTGAGGACGCGCAGCTCCGTCGGGCTCAACTGGATCGGGTCTCCGCACCACGTCGCCGTGCGCCGGTCGGCGCCGATCGCGAGGGCGCCGGCCTCGAGGCCCCGGTCCGCCCGAGCGGGAGCGGGCGCGGCCCTGCGGACGACGGCCTGGGCGCGCAGCGCGAGCTCTCGGGGGCTGAAGGGCTTCGTCACGTAGTCGTCCGCCCCGGCCTCGAGCCCGCGGATGCGGTCCTCCTCGTCGCCGAGGGCGGTGAGGAGGATGACGGGCACGGCGTCCCCGGCGGCGCGGATCCTCTTAACGAGGTCGACCCCGGATCCTGTGGGCGTCATGACGTCGAGGATCAGGAGGTCGAACGAGCGCGCGTCGAGGAGGTCCTGGGGGCGCGCGGTCGACGGCGCGGTGACGCACTCGAAGCCCTGCGTCTCGAGGGCGAAGGAGACGATCGAGAGCATCTGGGGCTCGTCGTCGCAGACGAGGGCGATCGGCTTCATCGGTCCCCCTTCGGGAGTCGGACGTGGACGACGGTGCCGCGGCCCTCGAGGGAGTCGACCATGATCCTCCCCGAGTGGGCGGCGACGATCCGCTCCGCCACCATCATGCCGATCCCCGTGCCCGGGTTGGGCGCGGATCCGGGGGTGAAGGGCTCGAAGAGGGTGTCCTGCTCGTCCTCGGGGATGCCCTGCCCGGAGTCCTCGACGGCGATGAGCGCGCCCCCGTCCTCATCCTCGGCGACCGAGACGACGACGGCGCCGCCCGCCGAGGCGTGGCGCAGCGAGTTGTTGAGGAGGTTCCACATGAGCTGGCGGATCATCGGCGCGTTCGCGCGGATCTCGAGGACGCCGCCGGGCGCGTCGACGCGGATCGGCACATCGGCGATGCGCCGCATCTCGCGGGCGGTCGAGGCGACGACCTCGCGGACGTCGACGATCTCCGTCGCGAGCTCCTCATTCGACGAGAGCTTGAGGTCGGTGAGGAGCGACTCGGCGAGGTCGATCACCCGCTGGGTGTTGCTCGTCATCGTGCGGAGGAACTGGCGCTGCTTGTCGTCGAGGGGCCCGGCCATCCCCTCCTCGAGGATCTCGCCGGCCCCCTTGACGAGGGTGAGAGGGGTGCGGATCTCGTGGGCGAGGACCGCGGGCCGGTTGGTCCGCGCGAGCTCCTCGCGCCTCGACTCGGCGGCCTCCGCCTCGAGCCCGGCGGAGCGACGGCGCTCGCGGACGTAGAGAAGCGCGAGAAGAGCGCAGAAGGACCACCCGATGAGCGCGAGGTACTCCATGCGGGTGGTCCTTCCGAAGAGATCGAGGGGGCGGGCCCCTACTCTCTCACTTCGAGGGCGCGGCGGTCACTTCTCCGAGGCGGCGATCTGCTTGCGGACCTCGTCCATGTCGAGGTCGCGGATCTGCGAGATGAGGTCCTCGAGGGCGGGGCCCGGGAGGGCGCCGGCCTGGCGGAAGATCGCGATGCCGTCGCGGAACGCCATGAGGGTGGGGATCGACGAGATCTGCGCGGCGCGGGCGAGGTCCTGCTCGGCGTCGGTGTCGATCTTGCCGAAGACGATGTCGGGGTTCTTCTCCGAGGCCTCTTCGAAGACGGGGCCGAACTGGCGGCACGGTCCGCACCAGGCGGCCCAGAAGTCGACGAGGACGATCGGGTTGCCCGAGACGGTCGTCTCGAAGTTGTCGTTGGTGAGGGCGATGGTCGCCATGGGTTCTCCTAGCGTCTTCCGGGCGGGCGCCCGGTGGGGTCGAGGTCGAGCCGTTCGGCCCGTCTGCACACTCCAACGATGCCGTATCGGCGTCTATTCCGCGCGGCGTCGCTGATTCCCGTGTGATCCGCGTCCCGTCGCGTCCTCGTCGATCGACGAGGACGGGGCGGTCGGCGATGGGACGGTCGGCGAACGGTCAGTGCGCGACGGGGCAGCGCATGAAGGCGGTCGCGCGCTCGGCGGCGTCGTCGGCGGGCTCGGGCGCGGGGGCGAGGATCGGGACCGGGCCGATCTTCTCCGCGCTCGCGCCGACGGCGCGCAGGACGAAGGCCTCCGTCTGCGCGATCCGCGCGCGCCGGTCGATGGGGGAGGAGGGGAGGCGCTGCCCGGCGAGGCATGCGTGGACGAGCATGACGAGGCCGTGGGGGTCCTGACGGGGGATCGCTCCGGACGCCATCGCGTCCGCGAGAATCGTGAGGAGGAGTCGGCCGATGACTCCGGCGTGCTCGTGGAGGTGCTCGGAGTTGACGGCGGACACCTGATCGCGCAGGTGGATGCGGCTTGCGAGATGGTAGCGGGTCGTCATCTCGAGGTGGGAGCGGACGTAGAGGCGGAGCTTCTCGACGGGGTCGGGCTCGCCGGCGAGCGCGTCGGTGAGGAGTGCCGCGAACTCGGTGGTCGCCTCGGACATGTAGGCGAGGAGGAGGACCTCCTTGTCCTCGAAGTGGTTGTAGACGGCGGTGCGGCCGACGCCGGCGCGAGCGGCGATCTGCGACATCGTGATCGTGTCGAAGGAGCGCTCGGCGAGGAGCTCCCCGAGCGCGTCGAAGAGCCGCTGTCGCGTGAGCGCGCGGTGGTCGGCCAGGCAATCCCCGATGATCTTCGGCATGGGAACATTCTGACACTTCGGGCATGAATGTCGTCAAATGTGCGCGCTCGCCCCGCCCGCTCCCCATGAGGTCATGCGTCCGAGGGCGCGACGTCGTGCGCCTCAGTCCTCGCGGCGCAGCCTCGCGCAGAGGTTGGCGACGGCGAGGACGATGAGGAGGTCGTTGCCGATCCAGTCGAGCTCGGCGACTTCGGGGAGCGGGACCCAGCGCAGTTCCGCGTGCGAATCGCCCGCCCGGGGCGCGGGGGCGCCCGGAGTGATCTCGGCGAGACGTACGCCCATCGTGCGCCCCTGAAGAACGGGCCACCAGCGGCCGCCCGGCCCGTCGACCTCCGGTCCGAGGACGAGGGCGGTGCCGAGTTCCTCGCGGATCTCCCGTTCGAGCGCCTCGATCGGGGACTCCCCGGCGTCGATCTTGCCGCCGGGCAGTTCGAATCGGCCCGCGAGCTCCGTCGGATAGGCGCGGGCCGCGCACAGCAGTCGGGTCGGCGCCTGCAGCGAGTCGACGATCGCGGCGGCAACGACGGGCGCCGGGCCGGAGTAGTCGGCCGGTTCGAGCCAGGGGTCGGGAGTCACGGGCGCCAGTGTAGGCGGGGCGGGCCGAGGACCGACCGGGCGTCCTCCGAAGGTGGCGCAGGGTCCGGCCCGGACCGACCCGCCCGGAGAGGGGACTGTCACGGGCGCCGGACCCGACTCGCTTGGACGCGGGAGCCCGGGGCGGTTATGATCGTCGGGCACCTCCACTCGTGGGGGAATGCGGGCGTAGTTCATCGGTAGAATGGAAGCTTCCCAAGCTTCAGAGGCGGGTTCGATTCCCGTCGCCCGCTCCGATCCTCGGATCTCGACCCCGTCGCCGGTTGCCCGGTCGGCGGGGTTCGTCGTTGATGGGCCGGCGCTCTCGGTGGAGGGGTTGCCGCCATGCGGAGGGGGTATGGGTCCTCCACTTGTCGGCGACCCCTCCATTTCGGCGCTCGGCACCCCCGACCGAACGATGAACGGGCGCGCGCCCGCGGGCGAGGAACGCAGGCCGCCCGGCTACTCCCCGAGCAGCTCGCTCACGAGGGCGGCCACACGCGCCTTGACGGCGTCGCGGATCGGGCGGACCTCCTCGACGGGCCGCCCCGCGGGATCCTCGAGCGCCCAGTCCTCGTAGCGGACGCCCGGGAAGAAGGGGCACGCGTCCCCGCAGCCCATCGTGATGACGACATCGGAGGACTCGACCGCGTCGGGGGCCAGAATCCTCGGCCGCTCATCGGAGATATCGATCCCGTCCTCGGCCATCGCGGCGACGACCGCGGGGTTGAGCGCGTCGGCGGGAGCGGAGCCCGCGGACCGGACCTCGATGCGCCCGCCCGAGAGGACGCGCGCGTAGGCGGCGCCCATCTGGGAGCGGCCGGCGTTGTGGACGCAGACGAAGAGGATCGAGGGGCGCGAACTCATGGCAGCAGAGTAGCCGCGGCGACCCTGAAACATCCCTGAGCTGCCCCGGATTCCGTCCGGGGAGCGGTTCTCCCCAGGTCGGCGCGCCCATAGCCTGAACGCGTCATCATCGACCACCAGCCGAGGAGAGCCATGTCCACGTCGACCCGTTCGGGGAGGATCCTCAACATCGCGAAGACGGTGATCTGGGCGATCATCGCGATCGCGCTCGTGAAGTTCGCGTTCTTTCCCGGCGGCGGGGCCGACGCGGAACCGCAGTCGCTCGATCCGAGCGCGAACTACGGCCAGATGACGATCACCCCGACGAGGGGCGACATCACGAACACGGTGACGGCGAAGGGGACGGTCGAGGCCGACGCCGCGACGACGGTGAAGTCGACGGGCGAGGGCACGGTCTCCTACATCGCGCTCCCGGACGGCTCCCAGGTCGACACGGGCGCCCCGATCCTCGAGGTCCGCAAGGAGATCCAGGGTCAGGACTCGATGACGACCGACGACGAGGGCAACCAGACCGTCGTCCCCGGCAAGACCACCTACGAGTACACGACGATCTACGCGACCGCCTCGGGCACGCTCCGCCTCTCCGCCCTGCTCGGCCAGCAGTTCGCGATCGGCGACCCGGTCGCGACGATCCAGCCGCCGACCTTCTCCGCGGTCGCGCCCCTCAATGCCGACCAGCTCTACCGGATCCAGAACGCCCCGAATGAGGCGACCCTGACGATCACGAACGGCCCCGCGCCCTTCACGTGCTCCGGCCTCCAGATCGTCACGCCCGACAAGGCGCCGAAGACCGGCGACCAGAACGGCGCCGCGCAGACGACCGGCATCCAGGCGAAGTGCGCGATCCCCGGGGACCAGAAGGTCTTCCCCGGCCTCCAGGTGACGATGGACGTCGTCGCCGGCTCCGCGCAGGGAGTCCTCACCCTTCCGATCAGCGCGGTCGAGGGCCGCTTCCAGTCCGGCTACGTCTACGTCCCCGACCCCGACGGCGGCGACCCCGCGAAGAAGCCGGTGAAGCTCGGCCTCACCGACGGCAAGGTGGTGGAGATCGTCGAGGGACTTTCCGAATCCGACGAGGTCCTCGAGTTCGTCCCCTCGAAGTCGCAGGACGCGACCGACGGGTCGAGCGGCGGGTCGGGCGACACCGGGTTCTCCGGCGGGGCCGCGACGGGCGAGGGCGCCTGACATGCCGCTCATCTCGCTTGAGGGAGTGACGAGGACGGTCGAGCTCCCCGACGGCTCCGACGACCTGCGGATCCTCCGCGGCATCGACCTCGAGGTCGAGCCCGGCGATCACCTCTCGATCGTCGGCCGCTCGGGAACGGGCAAGTCGACGATGCTCAACATCATCGGCCTGCTCGACCTGCCGACCTCGGGAACGTACACGATCGACGGCATCGACGTCGCGAAGCTGCGCGAGGGGCGGCGGGCCCGGCTGCGCGGCGACACCTTCGGCTTCGTTTTCCAGCAGTTCAACATCTTCAACGCCCGCACCGCCCTCGAGAACGTCGAGGTCCCGATGCTCTACACGACGGGAACGCCCTTCTGGCGCCGGCGCGAACTGTCCGCACGGATGCTCGAAAGGGTCGGCCTCGGCGACCGCCTCGACTCCCACCCGACCGAGATGTCGGGCGGCGAGCAGCAGCGCATCGCGATCGCCCGAGCGCTCGTGAGGGGCCCGAGGATCATCCTCGCCGACGAGCCGACCGGCGCCCTCGACCCCGACACCGGCCGCCAGGTGATGAGCCTCCTCGAGACCGTCGCCGCCGAGAACGACGCGGCCCTCATCGTCATCACGCACGACTTCAACGTCGCCGCCCGCGCCCACCGGGTCCTCTCCCTGTCCGAGGGCGTCCTCCACGAGGTCGAGGATCCGTCCGCCCTCCTCTCCCCGACCGCCGACTCCGCCCTCGTCGATCCTCCGGCGACGGGCGGGGGGACGACGGACGAGGCCGGGGCCGGGCGCCGGGATGAGGAGGAGAGAAGCGCATGAGATTCCTCAACCAGCTTATCGGCGCGCTCGTCGAGGCGTGGGGCGAGGTGAAGGTCCAGAAGGCCCGCGTCGTCCTCTCGCTCGTCGGCGTCGTCGCCGCGGTTGCCGCGATGTCGACGGTCATCGCGCTCGGCGACCTCGTGGTCCAGTCGAACCGGGAGATGATGGAGGCCCAGACGGGCCGCTCGATCACCCTCCACATCACCGCGAATAAGAAGGCGTCGGATGACGGCTCCGACGATTCGGGCGCCGCGTCGACCGCCTACTCGGGCCCGACGACGGCCGTGTCGAACGTCGACGGGACCCCGGTCGAGGAGTCGTCGAACGCGGCGACCGCTTCCGAGGGCGTCGTCCACGACCCGATGGGCGACGCGATGACGACGGTCGCCCAGCGCTTCGCGATCCCCTACTGGGCGCGCCTGGAGACCGGCTCGGCCGAGTTCACGGAACTCGCCGAGGTTCAGCAGACCGGCTCCTTCCGCGGACGCGCGGTGCCCGAGCCCCAGTGGGGCTACCAGACCGCCGTGACCGTCAACGCCGTCGACCCCGCCTACTCGACCCTGTTCCGACTCCGTCCGATGTCGGGGCGCTGGATCGCCGAGTCCGACGCCGACCAGCGGCTCGTCCCCGTCGTCATCAACTCGATCCTCTGGGACTACCTCGGCAGATCTCCGATCGAGGATCCGATCATCCTCCACGCGAAGGACGGGTCCGGCGCCCAGTACAGGGTCGTCGGAGTCATCAAGGCGAAGTCGACCTGGGACAGCCCGACCCTCTACGTCGACTACACGGCGTGGCAGTACTCGAAGACGCGCGCCGCCGAGATCAAGGGCGAGGCCCAGGCGGGCGGCGCTTCGGTCGAGATGCTCGTGTGGGCGGGGGAGGGGCAGGCCGAGCAGGCCCGCAAGGTTCTGCCGAGCGCCCTCGCCTCCGTCCTCGGCGCCGGTTGGGAGGGCAGCGTCTACGGCGGCGAGCAGTGGGACGGCGGCCAGTCGGAGATGGGGACGGTCCGCACCGTCATCATGATCATCGGCGGGATCGTCATCTTCCTCGGAGCCCTCGGCCTGCTCAACGTCGCGATCGTCACCGTCCGCCAGCGCATCCGGGAGATCGGCATCCGCCGCGCGATGGGGGCGTCCGCGACCCGGGTGTTCTTCGCGGTGTTCATGGAATCGGTCGTCGCGACCTTCGTTGCGGGCGTCATCGGCGTCGGCCTCGCGATCGTCGCGCTGCGGTTCATCCCGCTCGAGTCGATGGACGTCATGCTCCAGGAGCGGCCGGCCTTCCCCATGGGGGCCGCGATCGACGGCGTCGCGATCTCGACGTCGATCGGCGCGCTGTGCGGGATCATCCCCGCGGTCGCGGCCGTCAAGGTGAAGCCGATCGACGCGATCCGGTACTGACCGTCGACGCCCCGCCGAGAGCATCACCTTCGCGCGCCGAAAGCATGGCGGTTTCAGGTGGTGAGTGCAACGCCTTGAGTGTGTGGGGTGGTTGCTGTGGGTTTTCGTTGTTCTGAGGCGGTTCGCCGCCAGGTGTTGGATCTGCTGATTGAGGGTGTGCCGGTTAGGCAGGTGCATTTGCGGGTGGGTGTCGCGGTGTGCACGATCCGCAAGTGGGCCAAAGATTGGGGCATGACGTTTCGTGTGGGTTCGCGAGGCGGGTGGGTGGGCAGTGCGCCCGCCGACCCTGTGGAGGGGCTGGTCAGCGGGGTCGGGCATGGGGCCCGGTTGACGATCGGGGGCCGCCAGCTCATCGAGTACTTGCACGGTCAGGGGATGAGCATGCGGGGGATCGCCCGCGAGCTTGGGGTGGCGGCCTCGACGGTGAAGCGGGAGTTGGATCGTGGGGGCGGCCAGTATCGGGCGGTACGCGCTCATGAGGAGGCTGCCGGGAGGCGGGCTCGTCCCAAGCCGTTCAAGCTGGAGGATCCTCGGCTGCGCGCCTTCGTGGTCGCCAAGCTTAACGAGCACTGGTCGCCTGAGCAGATCTCGCGGGCCTGGGCGTGTGGGGACAATAGGGGGGTGACGATCAGCCCGGAGACGATCTATCAGGCCCTGTATGTGCATGGGCGCGGCGCGTTGCGTCAAGAGCTCAAGGTGGAAAAGGCGTTGCGGTCGGGGCGCACGCGTCGCCTGGCGCGTTCGCCGCTGGCTCTGGCGCGCTCGAAGGGGAAGTCGTGGGTGGAGGGCGCCAGGATCGTGGACCGGCCCCAAGAGGTGGAAGGACGCCAGGTTCCGGGCCATTGGGAGGGGGATCTGATCGTGGGGGCGAACAACAAGAGCGCCGCGATCACCCTGGTGGAACGCACCACGGGCTACCTGCTCGTCCGGCCCCTGCCAGCGTGCCACGACACGGCAAGTGTGATCGACGTGCTCGCCGACATGATCAGCCCTTTCCCGCTCACGCTTCGCGAGACGATCACGTGGGACCAGGGAGGGGAGATGGCGAACGCGAAAGACCTGACCAGCCGGACCAAAACGAAGGTGTATTTCGCCGACCCGCATTCGCCCTGGCAGCGCGGGTCCAACGAGAACACCAACGGCCTGTTGCGCGACTACTTCCCTAAAGGCACCGACCTGAACGACTATCCCCCAGAAGCATTCGCCGAGGCCGAACGCCAACTCAACACCCGACCCCGCAAACGCCACGGCTGGAAAACACCCGCCGAACTCATGCAAAAATTACTCGACGACAACGCCGTTGCACTCACCGCCTGAAACCGCCCATCACTTTCGCGCGCCGAGAGCATCACGTTGCGCCGTCGAGGGGATGCGGCGCATGACGTCGCGATGGGGGCGAACGGCGACTGCGCAGGCGAAGATCGCGCAGTCGGCCGCGCGACCTACGCCGAAGGAAGGGAAAGACGACCGGCCGCGCCCTCGACGACGAGCCCGTCGGCGAGGAGCCCGGCGAGGACCCTCGGCGCCTGCTCGGGATCCGCGCCCGGCAAGGTCGCGGCGGCGAGCGCCTCGGCGCGCGACGCACCCGAAGGATCCGCGCTCGCGGAGCCCGCGTGCCGGTCGCGCAGGAGCGCCATCACGCGCCCGCGCGCCTGCCGATCCGTCCCGGTCCACGCCTGCGCCCTCGTCCTCGTCCCCGAGGCGGGTCGGCCCGCGGCCGTCCACCGGCAGAGGTCCGCGACCGGGCACTCCTCGCAGGCCGGAGTGCGCTGAGTGCAGACGAGCGCGCCGAACTCCATCACCGCGACGTTCCAGGTCGCGCACTCCGCGCCGTCGGCCGGGAGCATCCGGTCGGCGATCGCGCGCTCTGCGGCGGTCGGCGCGGAGGACGCGGGCCGCTCGATCCCCAGGAGGGTCCTCACGAGGACGCGGCGGATGTTCGTATCGAGGACGGCGATCCGTCCGTGGAACTGGAAGGACACGAGCGCCGAGGCCGTGTACGGGCCGATCCCCGGAAGGGAGAGGAGCTCCTCGTAGTCCGCGGGCACGCGCCCTCCGGGCCGGTTCGCGATGGCGATCGCGCAGTCGCGCAGCCGTAGCGCCCTCGAGGGATAGCCGAGCGAGCCCCATTCGACGAGCACATCGGCGGGAGAGGCGTCGGCGAGCGCCTGCGGCGTCGGCCAGTGCTCCATCCACCGCGACCAGAAGGGCTGGACGCGCGGCATCGGGGTCTGCTGGCTCATCACCTCGCCGACGAGCGTCCCCCACGGCGACACCGACTCCGCGCGCATCGGCAGGTCGCGCTTGTTCGCGGCGTACCAGTCGACGATCCGTCCGCGCAGATCGACGAGGACGGCCGCGGTCGGCTCGGACCCGGCAGCCACGGCGGTCGCCGGTTCGGGAGGGGCCGTCGTGGAGTCGGTCGATTCGGGGGCGTTCGGCACGCGCACAGCCTAGCGGGGACCCCCGGGGAAGGGACGTCCGCCCTCGCACTCGGAAGTCGGGGATGTGGGAGAATCGGGGCATGCTGCTCTCCGACCGCGACATTCACGCCGGGCTCGACTCCGGGCGGATCGCCCTCGATCCGCTCGACCGGTCCCTCGTCCAGCCGGCGAGCATCGACGTGCGCCTCGATCGCCTGTTCCGCCTCTTCGACAACCACCGGTACGCGGTGATCGATCCGGCGGCCGACCAGTCGGAGCTCACGCACATGGTCGACGTCGGCCCCGATCAGCCCTTCGTCCTCCACCCGGGCGAGTTCGTCCTCGGCGCGACCTATGAGCGCGTCACGCTCGGCGACGACATCGCGGCGCGGCTCGAGGGGAAGTCCTCGCTCGGCCGCCTCGGCCTGCTCACCCACTCGACGGCCGGCTTCATCGACCCCGGCTTCTCCGGGCACGTCACCCTCGAGCTGTCGAACACGGCGACGATGCCGATCCTCCTCTACCCGGGGATGAAGGTCGGGCAGCTCTGCTTCTTCGACCTCTCCTCGCCCGCCGAGCACCCCTACGGCTCGCAGGCCCTCGGCTCCCACTACCAGGGGCAGCGCGGTCCGACGCCGTCGCGCAGCCACCTGCGATTCTCGAGGACGAGGATCGAGCGCTGAAGGACGAGATGACCGAGTCACCCGGCGAGGATCGGGCCGCCTCCCCGCTCCGCCGATCGATGCGCGAGCGGATGGCGGACGCCTCGCACGCGCACGACCTCGCCGCGCCCTCGTACGGTGACCCCTCGCAGCTCACGTCGACGTCGCTCGGCGCTCTCTCCGACTTCTCCGCCGCGTTCGTCGTCGGCGACGAGGGGGTGTCGCGCACCGACGCGCTCGCCCCGATCGCGTCCCCGCTCGCGACGACGGGCCCCGCCGGGGTCATCGGCCTCGACGAGGCGCGCTCCCATCATCTTCTGCTCCTCGCCGACGAGGTCGACCCCTCCGAGATCGAGGCCCTCGCCCTCTCCATCTGGGACGCCGCGGCGTGGGAGGGAGCCGGCCGACTCCGCCTCACGGGCGGTGCGAGGCTCGAGGGCCCGTGGCGCGTCGATCTCGACGCCCGCAAGGCGCTCGGCACTCCCGCCGCCCTGACGAACGTGTGGGTCCTCCACTGCCCGACCGGGCGTCGAACCCCTGTGCCGAAGGCGCTCGCCGACGTCGACGAGTGGGCGCGCGTCTTCCCGGAGGGGACGCCGACGGGTCTCGAGTACCGGGTGCTCACCGCGCTCAAGCGCATGGCCCGCCGGCTCGGCGGGGCGCTCCGCATCGCCGACTCCGGCGCCCTCGTCGCTCCGGACCCGGATTCGGCGGTCTCCCTCACGGTCTACACGCCCCGCTGGCTCGATCCGGCGGACCTGCGCGCGATCCTCACCGGCGAGTTCCCGGACGTCGTCGATTCGCGCGAGGTGTCCTCGCCGGAGGCGGCCGTCCCGAGGGTCGTCGAGGAGCGGATTCACGAGATCGAGAAGTCGATCGGAACGGTGCGCACGGACATCGTGACGAAGATCGAGCGGGCGCGCGAGAAGGCCCTCGAGGCCGAGCGCGCCGCGGCCGTCGTCTCCGGATACGCCCTGCTCACGCCGATCGCCAACCGGTCCGACCTCATGATCGAGGTGCATCCGGTCCCGACTCCGCCCGCGGTCCTCCGGTGGGAGTCGTGGACGACGGGCGTCATCATCGAATACGTCCTGCGGTGGCTGCCCGGCGGGACGGTGACCGTGCCGACGGGGGTCTCTCGCGCCGCGCGTCTCGAGCGAATGCGCTCGGCCCGCGACATCGAGCGGGCCGCCGGGCTCGTCGTCGGCGCCGTCGGCGGATCGGTCGTCGACGAGGACGGTTTCCTCGTCGCGCTCGGCGACGACACCGCGATCGAATAGCGCTCGGCCGCGCCGCATCGGGCCGATATCGAAGAGCGACCTTCTCCGAAGTCCGCGCACAGCCGTGTTTCAGGGTTCTTCCAGACTCGCCGACTGCAATTGCGGGTAGAGACCAAGGAGGCCGCACATGGACAACACGGACAACGCGCAGCGCGCGCCCAGGGAAGTCGAACTGATCTTCGACGATGAGCCCGGCCGCTCATCCTCACGAGGTCGGGCCTCGGACGGCGCCCCTCGTTTCGCCCAGTCCGCTCGTGCCGGGGAGTCGCCGCGCGCCTCCTCCGCGTACACCTCGTTCCCGGGCGCCTCCTACGGCGGTCCCGCCGCCGCGGACGAGGCCGGGGCGGGGCGCTCGACCGTGGCGCTCTCGGAGGGTCGGATTCCGACGGGAGTCCTCGCGGGCGGCCTCGCGGCGACCGCGGTCGCCGGCATCTTCGCGGCGAACGCCTCGGGCGCCGTCGCCGTGCCCGGTGTGACGACCCTGTTGAGCGCCGCTTCGACGGGCGTGCTCGCCTCGTCCGCGACCCTGCTCACCGCGGCGTTCTCCTCGGTCGGGGCGATCCTCCTCGTCCTCGTCGCCTGGACGGCGCTGCGAAGCAGAGGTGAGCGGGCGGCGGCCTCGGCGCTCATGGTGTCGATGTGGACCGCGTGGATGCTCGCCGGAGCGGTCGGTTCGGTGGCCCTCGGCACGGTTCCCTACGTCGTCGCCGCGATCGCGTTCCCCGCGGCCCTCGTCGCCTCCGCGGCGGTGCTCCTCTCCGGGCGTTCGCGCGCCGGCTTCTGGGGCGCGGTTCTCGGCGGTTCGGCGCTCGTCGTCGGCGCCGCGGCGCTGCTCGTCGCGGCCGGGTCCGCGACCCTCGTCGGCGCGGTGGCCTCGGCGCTCGTCGGAGTCTCGGGCGCGCTGCTCGGGGTCAAGCTCTGGAATCGCTGGTGGGCGCCGATGATCGACGCGCGCGAGCGGATGAGCCGGATGATGAACTCCGCCTGGGGTGCGCGGGTCGCCTGACCACCCGCACTTCCCCATTCGCGCGGTCGTTCGCGCGAAGTCCGGCGTCAACGCCGAGCGGTCACGTCGACCGCCATCGCCGTCGAAGTCACGCGACTTCGGCGGCGAAGACATACCACCCGGGCTTGTGAAGTCCTGAGCCGCATCCCCTCGGCGCGCGAAGGTGATGCTCTCGGCGGCCGTTGGGTATTGCCGTCGCCGGGGGGTGGGTAATGCGGCTCTTCACGGTCGGGGGTGCAGTCGGGCGCAGCGGCAGCCCTGCGGCTCTCAGCGCCCCGGATCTTCACTATGCGTTTGGCGGCTTTCCGGGTGTTTGGCGGCGAAAATCCGGCCGATGATCGCCGCCAAACACCCGGAAAGCCGCCAAACGCGGTGAAAGCCGCCGAATATCCCGACGGAATCCTGCCGGAGCGCGTTGAGGCGGCAATGCAGGTTGTGCGGGCCGCTGATTCCGGGCGCGGGGCGACTTGGATCGCACGCTCGACCTCCCTCCGCACCCACCAACCACGCCGAGACGGCGATGCAGGTTGTGCGGGCCGCTGATTCCGGGCGCGGGGCGACTTGGATCGCACGCTCGACCTCCCTCCGCACCCACCAACCACGCCGAGACGGCGATGCAGGTTGTGCGGGCCGCCGATTCCGGGCGCGGGGCGACTTGGATCGCACACTCGGCGCCCCTCCCCACCCACCAGAGCACGTCGAGGCGGCGATGCAGGTTGTGCGGGCTATCGGCAACCGCCTGCACACCCGACTACGAAGAGCGGGTAATGCTCTCGGCGGCCGTTGGGTAATGCCGTCGCCGGGTGGGTAATGCTCTCGGCGCAGAGGGGGTGGTCGGATGCAGAGGGCGAATGTGGGTGACCGGGCGAACGGGAAGGCGGAATCAGGCCTCGGGGCGGGAGCGCCGGACGGACTCGAGGAGCATCACCGCGACGTCCTTCACCTCGGGCAGGCGCGCGGACCCGGCCTCGTCCCCCTGGGAGGCGGCCCCGGAGCGCCCGGCCCCGGACGCCGACGAGGACGCGGCCGGCCCCGAGAGGAACCCGGCGGACGAGCCTGAGGCGGACCCCAGCATCTGCGAGCAGAACGGGCAGGCGGTCGCGACGACGTCGGCGCCGGTGGAGGCGGCCTCGACGATGCGGGCGTCGGCGATGCGCGTGCCGCGCGACTCCTCGAACCACGCGTGGGCGCCGCCCGCGCCGCAGCACATTGCGCGGTCGCGGTTGCGGGGCATCTCGACGAGCTCGACGCCGGGCAGGGCCGAGACGAGTTCGCGCGGCGGCTCGTAGACGCGGTTGTGGCGCCCGAGGTAGCAGGCGTCGTGGTAGGTGACGTGGAGCGGGCGGCCCGCGCCGTCGACGTCGGAGGGCGAGCCCGCCGGGACCGGGGTGAGGCGCCCGTCGCGGACGAGCCGGTTGAGGAGCTGCGTGTGGTGGACGACGTCGAAGCGGCCGCCGAGCTCGGGGTACTCGCCGGCGATCGTGTTGAAGCAGTGGGCGCAGGAGACGACGATCTTCTGGGGCTTCGCCTCGGTGAGCGTCTCGATCGCCTGGGCGGCGAGCATCTGGAAGAGGACCTCGTTGCCCGCGCGCCGCGCCGGGTCGCCGGTGCAGGATTCGCCGGAGCCGAGGACCGCGAAGGTGACTCCGGCGGTGTGGAGGAGTTCGGCGATCGCGGCGGTCGTCTGCTTCGCCTTGTCGTCGAAGGCGCCGGCGCAGCCGACCCAGAAGAGGTAGTCGACGCCGCTCGCGTCCTCGAGGTCCTCGCCGACGACGGGGACCTCGAAGTCGAGGTCCTTCGCCCAGTCGAGGCGCTTGCGCGCGGGCTGGTTGTAGGGGTTCTGCTTCGACTCCATGCCGCGGAAGGCGCGGCCGAGCTCGCGGGGGAAGGCGGCCTCCATGAGGACCTGGTGGCGGCGCAGGTCGAGGATGTGATCGATGTGCTCGATGTCGACGGGGCACTGCTCGACGCAGGCGCCGCACATCGTGCAGTCCCAGAGAACCTCCTCGGAGACGACGTCCGGGACGAGGGGCGCGGCGACGTCGGCGACGCCCTGCGGGCCGGTCGCCCCGGAGGCGGAGAGCATCGTGAGGAGGTCGAAGGAGTGGGGGCTCGGTTCGACGCCCTTGTCGAGCATGAGCTCCCCGGAGGCGGCGAGCTCGGCGGCGGTCCGGTCGCCCGGGACCTGCCCGTCGACGATCTCCTGGGCGACGATCTCCTTCTTCGATGCGGACTCCATGTGGTCGCGCATCGCCATGACGAGGAGCTTGGGGGAGAGGGGCTTGCCGGTGTTCCACGCGGGGCAGAGCTCCTGGCAGCGGCCGCACTCGGTGCACGCATAGAGGTCGAGGCGCGCCTTCCACGAGAGGTCGGCGGCGGTGCCGGCGCCGAGGACGGTCTCCTCGGGCAGGTCGTCGAACTGGTCGGGCGAGGTGACGGGGACGCCGTCGATGAGCATGTGGTCGGCGGGACCGAGGGACTTGCGCCCGTCGGCGTAGCGGCGCGCGTAGAGGTTCGCGACGGCGACGAAGCGGTGCCAGGCGACGCCCATCGAGGTCTGGACGCCGACGACCATCATCCACAGCATCGAGACGATGATCTTGACGGTCGCGACGATGACGACGCCGTTCGCGATCCCGGTCGCCGACCATCCGGCGGACTTCACGAGAGCGCCGATCCACGCGGTGAGGGGGAAGTGGAAGATCTCCGGGAACGAGTTCGCGGCCGGGAGGGTCGTGAGCAGCGCGTACTCGAATCCGCGCAGGACGAGGATGCACGCGCAGACGAGGAGGACGACCCATTCGACGAAGCGGGCCTGCCAGCGGGTCGATCCGAGGAAGCGGGAGGCCATGCCCGCCGGCGATCCGTCGCGCTTCGCGGAGTGCGCACGAGGCCGGGGCGAGGCGTCCGACGAATCAGGGGAGGAATCGGAGGTCGAGTCGGAGGACGAATCAGGGGAGGAGGCGGCGCCGGTCCGTCGGCCCCGCGCGGCGGCGATCACCACGGCCGGATCGTCGTTCGAGACGGCGGCCTCCTCGATGGTGCCGTGACCTGCGCGGGTCCGGACGATCATGAGGAGGACGATCCCGATGAGCCCGCCCCAGGCGAGGAGCTCGGTGAGCCACTCCCAGGGGAGGAATCGCCCGAGAAGGGGGAGGGAGTAGGTCTGATCGCGCAGCTGCCCGTACCCGGCGACGAGCGTGAAGAAGAGCAGCGGGAACGACACCATGACGAACCAGTGGGCGACGCGGATCCACGGGCGGTGCCGGAACTCGCGGTGCGTGAGGGCGGTCGCGAGCATCATCCACAAGCGTGTGCCGACGGGGCCGCCGCGGCCCGGGTCGGGCGTTCCTGCGGCGACCTCGTGCCAGATGTGGGCGAGTCCGCGGCCGAAGGAGAGGATCCCGAAGAGCGTCGCGAAGAGCGCGAACACCCAGCACGCGACGGCGAGGACGGGTGTGGCCATGTGCGGATCCTCCCAGTGTCGAGGGGCGCCGAGTCCACGGCGCGCCCTTCATTGTGGCACCTCGACCGGAGGTGATGGAGACTGGCCCCATGGTTCAGCTCCATCGGATGCGCCTGCACGTCGACGACTCCTCCCTCATCCCCGTCCTCGACGCGATCCGGGCGGAGCTCAAGCTTCCCGACTCCTTCCCGCCCGAGGTCGACGCGCAGGTCGCGGCCGCCTGCGAGGAGTGGGACGCGTTCTGCTCGCGGGTGCGTCCGCGCTCGTCGTCCGCGGTCGCGCCCTCGTCGATCGACGAGGATGGGGCGTCGAACCCCGGGCGAACGGAGACGACGGGCCCCGAGCCCCTGCTCGACCTCCCCGAGCTCGAGGGAGCGGACGCCGTGGCGAACGGACCGTGGACGTCGCTCGTCCCCGGCGCGCTCCCGATGCTCGACGCGACCGAGATCCCCTTCGTGACGATCGATCCGGAGTCCTCGCGCGACCTCGACCAGGCCGTGCACCTCGCGCGCCTGCCCGAGGGGCGCGAGGACGGCGCCGTGTACCTCGTCGACTACGCGATCGCCTCGCTCGCGACCTTCGTCGCGGCGGGCTCCCCGCTCGACGCGGAGGTCCGCTCACGCGCCCTCACCGTCTACCTGCCCGATCATTCGACGCCGCTCCACCCGACGGCCCTGTCCGAGGGGTCGGCCTCTCTCCTGCCCGATCGGCTCGCGCCGGCGTGCGCTTGGCGGATCCTCCTCGACGCCTCCGGCGAGATCGTCTCGGCGACGGTCCGCCGGGCGCTCGTGCGCTCGCGGGCGAAGCTCTCCTACGAGGGCGTCGACGCCTGGCGCTCCTCCGGGGAGGCGATCGCAGGGGCGCCCGCCGATCTCGTCGAGCTCCTCGGCGAGATCGGGGAGAAGCGCCGGGCCCTCGAGACGCGCCGCGGCGGGGTCTCCTCGCCGACGCCCGAGCAGGAGATCACCCGCGCGACGGACCCGGACGGGTCGACGCACTACGAGCTCGACTATCGGCGCCAGTCGCCGGTCGAGGAGTGGAACGCGCAGGTCTCCCTTCTCACCGGCATCTCGGCGGCGCGGATCATGCGCGAGGCGGGCCTCGCGATCCTGCGCACCGTCCCGCCCGCCCCTCCCGTGGCGTTCGAGCGCCTCCGCCAGGTCGCCGCGCTCCTCGGGGTGGACTGGCCGGCCGACGTGGAGTACTCCGACCTCGTCCCGACCCTCGATCCGGCGAACCCGCGGCACGAGGCCTTCCTCACCCAGGCGATGAGCCTCTACCGCGGCGCCGGGTACACGGTCTTCGCGAACGATGCGTCTGCGCTCGCGCCCACGGCGGTCGACGAGGGCGCGAGCGCAGACGCATCGTTCGCGAAGACCGTGTACCCGGCGCCGCGGTAGAGGCCCTGTCTCTTTAACACAT
>NZ_LS991317.1:4100-53321 GCF_900499005.1 Actinomyces culturomici | reverse complement strand
CTCTCCATGACACTTCTTAGTCCATCAGTAACTTCGTCGAGAGCTGCAGTCACCAGCGTCACCTAGTGTGTTCGTTTTTTTTTGATCATCGCGCCGGCCCCCACGAAGCCCCCCCCCTCTCTATTCGCCGGCCGCGTCAGATGTGTATAAGAGCCCGCCCCGCGGCCGGCGCCGCGCCCGTCCCGTTCCCGCCGCTCGGCGACCCGTCGACCGAGCACGCGGCGATCGCCGCCGAGTACGCTCACGCGACCGCGCCGCTGCGCAGGCTCGTCGACCGCTGGTCCTCGGAGATCTGCCTCGCCCACGAGGCGGGCGAGCCGGCCCCCGAGTGGCTTCTCGACTCCCTCCTCTCGGTCCCCTCGCTCATGGCGGAGGGTGGGCGCAAGGCGGCCGCCGCCGAGCGCAACGCCATCGGAGCGGTGAGCGCGAAGCTCCTCCTCGGGCACGAGGGCGAGGCCTTCCACGGCGTCATCGTCGAACGGAACGACGCGCGCGGCGACGCCGACCGCGGTCACGTCGTCATCGACGAGCCCGCCGTCCAGGGATCCGTCTTCGCGTCGGACAAGGGCGAGACCCTGCCGCTGGGCGAGCAGACCGCGGTCGTCCTCGCCTCCGCGGACGTCGCCCGGCGAAAGGTCCGATTCAAGTGGAACGGTCCGACCGCCTGACCCGTCCTCGTCGATCTCCGTGGAACGGGCGGTCGTGGCACGCGCGCGCCCGGGTATGAGAGAGTGACCCCGTGCTCTCAGACTCCGTGAAAATGGATCAGACACTGTCGGACCGCGAGATCTTCGAGGACGACCGCCCGCACGACCACTGCGGCGTCTTCGGCGTATGGGCGCCCGGCGAGGACGTCTCGCGCCTCACCTACTTCTCCCTCTACGCGCTCCAGCACCGCGGCCAGCAGTCGGCGGGGATCGCGACCTCGAACGGGGAGCAGATCCTCGTCTACAAGGACCAGGGGCTCGTCAATCAGGTCTTCTCCGAGCAGACGCTCCGCGGGCTCAAGGGGCACGTCGCGCTCGGGCACGTCCGCTACGCGACGACCGGCGCGGACACGTGGCTCAACGCCCAGCCGACGCTCGGGCCGACGAAGACGGGCACGCTCGCCCTCTGCCACAACGGGAATCTCACGAACACGGCGGAGCTGCGCGAGCTCGCCACCTCGATCGCCGATGAGGGCGACGACGTCGAGCGGGGCGCCTCCACCGACACCGCGGTCGTCACGGCCCTCCTCGGGCTCGCCGACCGGATCCCCGGCCCCGTCCCCTTCATCCCGCCCGCCGTCGCCCTCGCCGATCCCATCGCCGAGGGCGATTCCGCATCCGCGGAGCCCCAGACGACGACGGAGGAGCAGCCGGCGCCGCTCATCGGGCCCGCGCTCAAGGTCCTCCCGCGCCTCAAGGGCGCGTTCTCCCTCGTCTTCATGGACGAGAACACGCTCTACGCGGCGCGCGACCCCCACGGCTACCGGCCGCTCGTCCTCGGGCGCCTCTACTCGGGATGGGTCCTCGCCTCCGAGACCGCGGCCCTCGACCTGTGCGGCGCGACCTTCGTCCGCGAGATCGAGCCGGGCGAGCTCGTCGCCATCGACTCGAGCGGCGTCCACTCCCGCCACTTCGCGGTGCGCCGCTCGAACACCTGCGTCTTCGAGTACGTCTACCTCGCCCGCCCGGACACGGTGATCGGCGACCGTCAGATCGTCGCGGCGCGTCGGGAGATGGGCGCGATCCTCGCGGCCGAGTCCCCGGTCGACGCGGACCTCGTCATCCCGACCCCCGAGTCGGGCACGCCCGCCGCGATCGGCTACGCCGAGGCCTCGGGCATCCCCTTCGCCCAGGGCCTCGTGAAGAACGCCTACGTCGGGCGCACCTTCATCCAGCCGACGCAGTCGCTGCGCCAGCTCGGCATCCGCCTCAAGCTCAATCCGCTGCGCGAGGTCATCGAGGGGAAGCGCCTCATCGTCATCGACGACTCGATCGTCCGGGGGAACACGCAGCGCGCCCTCGTGCGGATGCTCCGCGAGGCGGGCGCCGCCGAGGTCCACGTGAAGATCTCCTCGCCACCCGTCGCGTGGCCCTGCTTCTTCGGGATCGACTTCCCGACGAGGGCGGAGCTCATCGCCTCCTCGATGGACGTCGAGGGGGTCCGCGCCTCGATCGGCGCCGATTCCCTCTCCTACCTTTCGATGGAGGGGATGATCCGGGCGACCCGGCAGGGCTCGAGCCTGTGCCTCGGCTGCTTCACGGGCGACTACCCCGAATCGATCCCCAAGGGCACGCCGATCCCCGGTACTCCTGGCGCGACGACATGCTGAGCCCGCACCCGTCCTCCCGCGACACCCGCTCTCTTCCCCTTCGCGACATCCTCACCCCTCCCGCCGAATCAGGAGCAGCCATGAGCGACACCCCCCTCGATTACGCCTCCGCCGGAGTCGACACCGCCGCGGGCGACCGCGCCGTCGAACTCATGAAGGAGGCCGTGTCGCGCACCCACGACGCGACGGTCCTCGGCGCGACGGGCGGCTTCGCCGGCATGGTCGACGCGTCCGCGCTCCTCGGCATGGAGCGGCCCCTGCTCGCGACCTCGACCGACGGCGTCGGCACGAAGATCGCGATCGCGCAGGCGATGGACGTCCACGACACGATCGGGCAGGACCTCGTCGGCATGGTCGTCGACGACATCGTCGTCATCGGTGCGCGCCCCGTCCTCATGACCGACTACATCGCCTGCGGGCACGTCGTCCCGGAGCGGATCGCCGCGATCGTCACCGGCATCGCGCGCGCCTGCGAGGCGACGGGCACGCCCCTCATCGGCGGCGAGACCGCCGAGCACCCCGGCGTCATGGCCCCCGACGACTACGACATCGCGGGCGCGGCGACGGGCGTCGTCGACGCGTCGAAGGTCCTCGGGCCCGAGCGCGTCGCGGACGGCGACGTCCTCATCGCGATGGCGTCCTCCGGCCTCCACTCGAACGGATATTCGCTCGTCCGTTCGGTCGTCGCCCGCACGGGCCTCGCCCTCGACGCGCGGATCGAGGAGTTCGGGCGGACGCTCGGCGAGGAGCTCCTCGAACCGACCCGCCTGTACACGCGCCTGTGCCTCGACCTCGTCGATGCTCTCGGGGCCGGCGAGGGCGCGAGCGGCGTCCACGCGTTCTCGCACGTCACGGGCGGCGGGCTCGGCGCGAACCTCTCGCGCGTCCTCCCCCTCGGCGCGGTCGCCGACGTCGATCGGTCGTCCTGGGCTGTCCCGCCGGTGTTCGACTGGGTGCGCCGCGGCGGCTCGGTGACCTGGGAGGGCATGGAGGACTCGCTCAACCTCGGCGTCGGCATGGTCGGCGTCGTCGGCGCGGACTCCGCCGACGAGGCCCTGCGCCTCGTGAGGGCCGCGGGCGTCGACGCATGGGTGCTCGGAACCGTCGCGAAGGGCGCCGAGCCGGTTCAGCCGTGCGCCGACTTCGAGGGCCGCACGATCTCGGGCACGAAGGGCGTGAACGCGGGCGCGGTCCGCCTGCGCGGACAGTATCGCGTCGGCTGACGCGGGATCGACGAGGCCGGGGCGGGTCGCTCGATCTCAGGGGTCAGTGAGCCTGCGGCTTGGCGGGGACGCCCGCCGCCGGCGGGCTGATCCGCGTGTCGAAGCGCGTGCTCGCGAGTCGTCTGACGGAGAGATCGACGAGTTCGAGGACGAGAGGGGCGAAGTAGATCCTCTGGCCCTTCCGGGAGGTTGATAAGAGGACCCCCGCGCTTTCGAGCATCTGCAATCCCTGATGGGCGGCCTGCGAGGTGACGTTGTGGATCCGGCTCGCCGATCCCGTCGTGAGGACCGGCGTGGAGGGGAGGTCCTCGAGGATCCGGGCCGTCGCCGATGTCGAGCGAAGAGCGCGTTGATGACCCGTCGAGGCGCGCCACTGCGCGAGCTGCTCGTTCCACTTCGCGCGCACTGCGTCAAGGTCCTCGCTCGTACGCTCGGCCTGCTCGGCGGCGACGACGATGGCCCTGGCGAAGAATGCGATCCATTCGGCACGGGCCGCATGGAATGCCTCACCGTTCGGTGCACCGGTGTAGCGGTAGGCCTCGAGGGCGCGCACGTAGTCGTCGCGGAGCGTCGAGAGCACCTGGCTGATCGGAAGGATTGCTCGGGTGGCGAGCCCGCGCCTCATGAGGATGGTGTGGATGAGGGCGCGGCCGACTCGGCCGTTGCCGTCGGCGAAGGGGTGGATCGTCTCGAACTGGGCGTGGACGAGGGCGGCCTGGACGATCGGCGAATGGGCGGCACCGTTCGCGTAGGCGACGAGGTCGTCGAGCAGTGGCCCGAGTCGATCAGGCGCCGGCGGGACGAAGTCCGCCTCGAGCGGGTGGCGTGTTGATCCTCCGATCCAGTTCTGGACGGTGCGCACTCCCTTCACGATCGGATCTCCAGCGACCAGGGCTTCCTGGAGGGAGACGATCTGGTTGAGCGCGATCGTATCCGCCGTGGCGAGTTCGGAGCGGGCGCGTTCGACGACGGTCATGTTGCGTGCGACGAGGTGCGCCTGGTCGCTCGCGCCGAGTGCTCCCTCTCCTTCCGTCGTTTCGAGTTCGGCGAAGGCCACCTGTTTCGTGGCGGGGGCGACGCCTTCGATGCGCGAGGAGGCGATCGCCTCCGACCGGAGCAGGAATCGGGCGATGCCCGCGAGGTCGCGGCTGTCCGTCGAATTCCTCACAGCGCGCTCGGCCTCGGAAACGAGGGCGTCGATGTTCGGAGGGAGGCGCAACGACGTTTCCATGAGGCTGTCGGGGACGTAGGAGCGGTACTCGCCCGATCGTCTCTCGCGGCGCGGCAGTCCTCCGGTGATCGTCGACTCCCAGTACTGGTCGTCCCATCCCGCCATGCCCCCACCTCCCGATGGCTCAACTCTAGAGTCTTATCCTTGATCATCTCTCCTATCTGATCAAGGATAAGGTCTTAAACTTGAGAGTCCGATAGGTCGGGCCAAGGGTAGGAACTACCCTCCTTCGAACTTTCGACACATCGCCCGGACTACCCTGAGGACCATGAGTGCCCGTCCTCCGATCCGCCTGTTCGTCGACACCGCCGAGAGGGAGGCCGCCGAATCCTGGTTGGCCACCGGCATGTTCGCCGGCCTCACGACGAATCCGAAGATCCTCGAGAAGGGCGGGCGGCGCCTCGCCGACATCCCCGAGATCTGGAGGTGGGCGAGGGCCGCGGGCGCCCGCGAGGTCTTCTTCCAGGTGTGGGGCGACACCGCCGAGGAGATGCGCGCCTCGGCGAAGCGGATCCTCGAGGTCGCGCCCGGCGCGACGATCAAGGTCCCCTGCACGCGCGAGGCGATCCGCCTCATCCCCGAGCTCCACGAATCCGGAGTCCGGACCCTGCTCACCGCCGTCTTCTCGGCGAAGCAGGCGCTCATCGCATCCTCGCTCGGCGTCACCTACCTCGCGCCCTACTTCCATCAGATGCAGGCACAGGGCCGCGACGCCCTCGCCGAGGTCGCCCGCATGGTCGACGTCATCCCCCAGGACGGGTCCGGGCCGATGATCCTCGCGGCCTCGTTCCGCTCTCCGCGCGAACTCGTCGACCTCGCGGGCGTCGGCGTCCGCGCCTTCACGGTGTCGCCCGCGACGCTCGACGAGCTCTTCGACGACGAGCTCACCGACGCGACGGTCGCGATGTTCGGGGAGTGCGCGCGGCGGATCTCCTGAAGCGTCGCCGCCGGAAGAGCGGCGCTCCCTTCGGGGCGCCGACTCCGAGCGTCCGCGTCGCGGCCCGCGGCGCTCGCCTCAGTGGCAGGAGTGCTCTGAGGCGAGCCAGGCCCGGGCGGCGGGCAGCGCGTCGTCGGACTCCTCATCGGGAACGAGCGGCGAATCGCCGTATTCCTCGCCCGCGCGGTCCCGGTCGTTCGCGACCGTGATCATCACGAGCGCCTTGTCCGGCATCTCGAAGGCGAGGTTCGCCGAGGCGTAGCCGGCCGTCGACCGCCCGAAGAAGCGGGTGTTCGGCAGACCCTTGAAGGCGATCGCCGCCGCCTCGCCGGACGAGGCCGTGCCCGCGTCGACGAGGACGGCCGTCGGAACGATGTACGTGCCGACGCCCTCGACCTTCGTCGGAGTCCCTCCGCCGGAGACCGCCCCGCCGGACACGGTGACCGGCGTCGAATGGGTGCGCGTCGCGAACTCGAGGGCCGTCCCGTCGGGCAGAAGCGGCGAGAGCCCGGCGACCATCGGCCCCATGTCGCCGCCGCCATTGCCGCGCAGATCGACGATCGCGCCGCACGCACCGGCCCTCAGCGCCGTGTCGAGCCCCTTGCCGAGGGCGTCCGCGTACTTCTGGACGTTCCCCGTGAAGCCGTCGAACTCGGGAACGGTCGCGGTGACGACGCCGCCGGCGACCTTGACCGAGGGGTCCTGCGCGGGTGTGAGCTTCGAGTACCGGGCGCGCTTCTCGGCGTCGACGATCCCCGAGTGCTTCCCGCCCGCGGCCTTGAGAGCGGCGTCGAGGGCGGCGTGGACCTCCGCGGTCGAGCCCGCAGTGCGGGCGACCTCGAGGGCCTTCGCGCGGGCCGCGGCGTACTCCGGGGAATCCGCGTGGAGCGCGCTGCGATCGGCCATCTCGAGGACGGTCGACGCGTAGCGCTCCGGGGAGGGCGGCAGGAGGAAGAGCGGCCGCTGCGCGAGCGCGATCCCGAGCGTCGGCCCGAGCGCCCACGCGCCCGTCAGTCCGGCGACGAGGACGAGGGCGGCGGCTGAGGAGAGGAGGACCTTGAGGGATCTGCGCATGTTACGACCGTATCGACGGACGCGGGCGCGAACCATCGGGGATCGGCCCGAATTCCCCCGGGGATCCGATGGGGGAGTTCCCGGCCTCGTCGATGAGGACCGCGCACGAGGCCGGGGCGGTGAACCCGCGAAGAGGGACCGAATGCGACGAAGGGCCGGAGCGCGCCCGCGGGCGCACCCCGGCCCTCGCCGAAGGTCAGAAGGAAGACGCGAAACCGGGAGGTCCCGGCGTCACTTCTTCGGAGGATCGATCCAGTAGTCCTCGTCCATCTCGGGGGAGTCGTCGTCCTCGTCGTCGTCCGCGTAGTCCGCGTACTTGGAGTAGAGGTCGTCGTCCTCTTCGTCCTGCTCCTCGGCGTCGTCCTCGTACTCCTCGTAGGAGTGCTCAGAGGATGCGAGCTCGCGCTGCAGGGCATCGAGATCGGTATCAGGACTGAAGTACTTCAGCTTGCGAGCGACTTTCGTCTGCTTGGCCTTTTGACGGCCGCGCCCCATGGCGTCGACCCCCTCCGCGTAGTTCGGGTCCGCGCAAGGCGGTTCCCTGGATGATCAGAATGTGTCGTGGGACCATCATAGCCACACGACGGGGCCCTCCTCATACGCGGAAGGGCCCGTGTGCCCGGCGTCATGCACGATCCGGAGGCGCCGGATCGGCGGGATCAGGAACGTTCAGCGGCGGCCGCGGACGATCCTCAGGACGACGAGCGCGGCGACGGCCGCGACTCCGGCGGCGACGTAGCCGACCCTCTTGAGGGCCTCGGAGTCCCCGTCTTTCGCGTCCTGGACGGTCTGCGCGGCGAGGGCCTTGAACTCGGTCGCCTTCGTCTTCGCGGACTCCTTCGCCTGCCCGACGAGGTAGTCGGGCTGAACGCGCCCGAAGAGCTCGTCGACGGTGGCCGTCATCCGGGCGCGGGTCTCGGCGAGTTCGGCGAGGATCTGCTCCTCGGTGCGGTCGCTCGGCGTGCTCTGCTCGCTCACTTGCCCAGGCCTTTCTTCAGCGCGTTGATATCTCGGGTGAGCCCTTCCTTCGGGTCGGGCTTGTGGGCCTGGCTCTTCTTCAGCAGCGCGGCGCCGACTGCGGCGAGGATCGCGACGATGAGGAGGAGGATGCCCGTCGTGATGAGGGCGGCGGCCCAGGCGGGCAGCGCCGCGGCGATCGCGACCTCGATGGTGTGAAAGACCCAGCCGACAAGGTAGAGCGCGAGGACGCCGGCGACCGCGAGGAGCGCGCCCCCGACGCCGGCCTTTTTGAAGAAGTTCTTCGCCTTCACCTTGTTGAGCTCGATCTCGCCGTTGACGAGGGTCGTCACCTGCGAGGAGAGGGTCGCGAACAGCTCGCCCATGGTCGCGGGGCGCTTCGGTTCGTCGAAGGCGCGCGCCGTCGCCTGCGCGGCGGTCTCGGCGGGCCCGAGCGGCTCGATCGGTGTCGTCATCGCAGGCACTCGCTTCCTGAATCGACGGTCGCGGCCCGGCCGCGATGGGGTCTCCAGTTTCTCACGATCGCGGGGTTTCCGCAGTCCCCGGGGATCGGCCCCTAGTCCTCGGGGACGATCGGGCCGGGGAGATCCTCGAGGATCCTCCGGGCGCGATCGATGACCTCGGCCTGCTCGGGCGTCGGGGACGCAGGAGGCGACGACTCCTCCGGCAGGGGAGCGGTGCGCGCGTCCGACGCCGTGAAGACCGCGTCGGGATCGTGCGCCGGATGGGCGGGCCCCGAGCGGGCGAGGAGGCGGATCGCCTGCGTGATCGGGTCCGGATCATCGCCGCGCCGGGGAAGGGGGCGCTCGGCGGAGGGGCCGGTCGAGGCGGCCGCCCCGCCCGCGGACGATCGACCTGTCTCGTTCGCGTCGCCCGCGTCGGTCGCAGCGGGGGCGTCAGGGACGTCGGGGCCGGGCCGGGCCGGCTGCGCCTCCTCCGACTCCGGTGCCGCTTCGTGCGCGACCTCCTGCTCCCGCGCCTGCTCGGCCGGCGTCGGAGTCACGGGATGGAAGACGGGGCGGCGCGGGCGGTCCTCCGCCGCCCCCTCAGTGCTCCGATCCTCCGCATCCAGGGGTTTCTCGCCGAGCGCGTCCGGGACGGCCGGCTCGACGGACGATTCGGTTCCGGCCGACTCGTCGGTCGGAGTCCCGGCGAGGCGCGGCGTCTGCGTCTCGGCGAGGGAGACTGCGCCGCGATCGGCGACCGGCTCGTCCGCCTCCGTGCCCGCGTTCACGGCCCCGTCCTCGTCGATCGCGGAGGGCAGAGCGGAGGGGACGGGTCCGAGGATCGTCGCGGGGTCCTCCGCGCCGGTGCCGAGCGCCTCGCGGACCGCGGCCTCGGTCGGGGCGACGAGGTCGGCGCTCACGCGGCCGTCGCGCAGGAGGATCGCCCGGTCGGCGTGCGCGGCGAACTCCGGATCGGCGGTCGAGATGAGGATCGTCGAACCGTGCGAGGCGAGGACGCGCAGGAGATCGACCGAGGCGCGGCGGTCGGGTGCGGGCAGGTGCACGGGATCCTCGACGAGGACGACGTCGCCGCCGCACACGATCGCGCGCGCGAGCAGGAGGCGGAAGCGGTCCGCAGCCGAAAGGCCCGTCACGGGCTCATCGACGAGGGCCGTAAGGCCGGCGGTCGCGATCGCGGAGGCGAACTGGCCGGCGCCCGCGAGGACGCCCGTGAGGGCGAGCGGAAGGACCAGATTCTCCTGGACGGTAAGGGTCGAGTCGAGGGGGGAGGTCTCGTGGACGAGGGCGACGGTGCCGATCCGGTCGCCGCGGCGAGGACCCCTCGAACGGGCGTCGACGCGCCCCCTGATCGGGACCTCGAGGCCGGCGACGAGGCGGAAGAGCGCGCGGGAGCGCACGCCGGTCGGATCGACGATCGCGGTGACGGACCCGGCGCGGAAACCGAGATCGACGCGGTCGAGGACTCGGGCGCCGGTCTCCGGGGCTTCGGCGGAGACGCCCTCGCAGTAGACGCTCACGGAGCCGCCGGGACCCGCGGCCGCGTGGGCCCTGCGGGACCGCCACCAGGGCTTCGGGTCGAGGCTTCCCATCGATGAGGTCATGCCCGCATTGTTCCAGGTCGCCGCCGAGGACTCACGCGAACGCGGCCGGGCGGGGCAGGGTCGCGAGGACGGGGAGGGCCCGCCTCGTTCACAGGAGCGGGTCGGCCGCCCACGCGAGAAGGCCGCCCGCGAAGACGACCGCCCAAGCCGGCGCCTTGTAGAAGCGCAGTGCGGCGAAGGCGAGGAGGGCGAGGGCGACGTCCGCGGGCGTCAGGATCGCCGCCGTCCACACCGGATGGTAGAGAGCGGCGAGGAGGATCCCGACGACGCCCGCATTGATCCCGGCGAGCGCCAGGCGAGCGCGGGGCAGCGCCGCGAGCCGGTCCCACAGGGGGAGGGAGCCGAGGACGAGGAGGAAGCTCGGAAGGAAGATCGCGACCGTCGCGAGCAGGGCTCCGGCCGCTCCCGAAGGGCTCCCCGAGGAGGCGGCGCCGAGGAAGGACGCGAGCGTGAACAGGGGCCCGGGCACAGCCTGCGCGGCGCCGTAGCCGGCGAGGAAGGTCGCGTCGTCGACCCAGCCGGCGGGGACGACCTCGTGCTGGAGGAGCGGGAGGACGACGTGCCCGCCGCCGAAGACGAGCGAGCCCGTCCGGAAGAACGTGTCGGCCATCGCGAGGGGCTGGCCGCCGATCGCGAGGCGCGCCAGCGGCAGACCGATGAGGAGCGCGCCGAAGAGGCCGAGGCTCACGGCGCTGACGAGCGGGATCCGGCGCCGGGTCTCGCTCAGGGTGTTCATGCGGCACCCCCGCTCTCCGTTCGCCTCCGATGGGGCGACCGCCCCGCCCTCGTCGATCGGCCGGGGGAGGAGCAGCCCGATGACCGCGGACGCCCCGATGGCGAGGAACTGGATCCACGCGGCGGGAACGAGGAGGACGAGGGCCGCGGAGACGATCATCAGCGTGAGGCGCGGGACGTCCGGGCAGGCCGAGCGGGCCATCTGCGCGACGGCGTGGGCGACGACCGCGACCGCGACGACGAGAACGCCGTGGATCGCGGTCTCGGGGACCGGGAGCGCGCCCGACGCGAGGCCCGTTCCGACGAGGGCGAGCGCGATCGCCGAGGGGGCGGTGAAGCCGAGCCAGGCGGCGATCGATCCGGGGATGCCGGCCCGTCGATATCCGAGGGCGATCCCCACCTGGCTCGACGCCGGGCCCGGGAGGAACTGGCAGAGGGCGACCGTGTCGAGATAGTCGCGCTCGCTCAACCAGCGGCGCCGCTCGACGCATTCGTCGCGGAAGAACGAGAGGTGAGCGACGGGGCCGCCGAAGGACGTGAGTCCGAGACGGAGGAAGACGAGGAGGACCGTCCACGCGGAGTCGGGGCGGGCGGGGACGGAGGAGGCGGCGCTCGCGGTTCCGTCGGGCACGGGATCGATGGGCTCGGCGGAGGGTGTCGGGCTGGGCATCCTCGCTCGCTACGGGACCGAGGTGAACGGGCGGTGACGGGGCTCCCTCCCCCGTCGACGTCGCGCGTCCCGGGCTGCGAGGTCATGCACTCGGGAGTGATCCGGGCTGTCGGAGATCCCCTCGATGGCCGAAGGTGATGCTCTCGACGGGAGCGGGAGTGGGAGTGGGCGGTTGGGAACGAGGAAGCCCCCGAAGCGAAAGCTTCGGGGGCTTGCTGGTGGCTCCGACCGGCGTCGATCCGGTGACCTTTCGATTTTCAGTCGAACGCTCTACCAACTGAGCTACAGAGCCATGACCCGGACCAACCGGTCTGGTCGGCGACCCCGACGGGACTTGAACCCGCGACCTCCGCCGTGACAGGGCGGCGCGCTAACCAACTGCGCTACGGGGCCTTACAACAGGTAAGACCTATTGAGTTATCTCCGCTTGCGACTCGTCTCGCATCGCGCTGGGAGTGTACCCCCAACGGGATTCGAACCCGTGTCGCCGCCGTGAAAGGGCGGTGTCCTAGGCCGCTAGACGATGGGGGCCCGTTCCGGCCACCGCAGTGGCGTCCGAAGACGAGGAAGAGCATATGCAATAAGTCGACTGGAACGCAAAACGGTTCCCGGTGAGCCCTCTCACAGGCCCCGCCCTCGTGCATCGGAGGACCCCGCGCGGCCCACAGGAAACCCGAAGGGGGCGCCTCTAGGCTGGGGCCATGACACCGATCGACTCCGCCCTGAAGGCGCTCGGATTCGCGTCCGCAACCGCGGATTCGCCGCAATCCGCCGCCGATGCCGCAGTGAGCGACGCCTTCGACATCTTCTCCCTCCTCCTCGGCTCCGTCGTCGGGGTCGTCGTCGGATTCGTCGGCGCGGCGGTCCTGTCCGCCGTGTTCAAGAGGCTTCTGCGGCGCTGGCCCGTGGGCTCCGCCCTCGTCAAGCGGATCCGCACGCCCCTCTACATCACGCTCATGTCGTGGGGCGCGTGGTTCGGACTCGAGTGGATGCTCCAGGGCGCCGACCTCTCCCAGTGGTCGAACGGCGCGCTCGTGTCGTCCGTGACGCACCTCATCCTCATCCTCGCGATCGGCGCGATGACGGGGATCGCCTACGCCGCGGCCTGGGTGTTCGAGGACGCCGCGCGGCTCAGGCAGAGCGCCGACCACGGCCGCGCCCGTCGCTTCGAGACGCAGGCGCAGGTGATCCGCCGCCTCATCCAGGTGATCGTCGTCATCGTCGGGATCGTCGCGATCCTCTCGACCTTCGCGGCGGCCCGTCAGGCGATGGCGACCCTCCTCGCGTCCGCGGGTCTCATCTCCGTCATCGCCGGCCTCGCCGCCCAGCAGACGCTGGGCAATGTCTTCGCGGGGATCCAGCTCGCATTCACGGACGCGATCCGCGTCGGCGACGTCGTCGTCGCGAACCAGAAGGGCGAATCCGGCGCGATCGAGGAGATCACGCTCTCCTACATCGTCGTCCGCCTCTGGGACGAGCGCCGCCTCATCGTCCCCTCCACCTACTTCACGTCGACGAGCTTCGAGAACTGGACGCGCCGCGCCGCCGCCCAGCTCGGCACGGTCGAGGTCCAGCTCGACTGGGCCGCCCCCATGGCGCTCATCCGGCAGAAGGTCGAGCAGATCCTCGCGACGACCGACCTGTGGGACGGGCGCACGTGGAACGTCCAGATGACCGCCTCGGACACCTCGACGGTCACCGTCCGCATCCTCGTGTCCGCGAAGAACTCCGGCTCGCTATGGGATCTGCGCTGCTACATTCGCGAGCACCTCATCGCGTGGATCGTCGCCGAGGAGCCGTGGGTCCGCCCCGCCTCGCGGATCCAGCCGCAGGAGCCGGTCTCGGTCCCGAAGGACACCTCGCGCGCCGAGGTCGCGGCCCTCGCCGCGGAGCTCACCCGCATCGCCGGGGACACGTCCTCTTCGGTCTCCCACGAGGGCGAGGCGAGCGCGCTCGAGGCCGCCGCAGAGGTTCTCTCCGGCGACTCCGCCGACTCCGAGGCCGTCCACGCCGCCCGCATGGTCGCCGCGCGCCGCAAGGCGAAGCGGGCTCGCAGGCGGGCGATGGCCGACCGCATGCGCGACCTCGCCGACGCGCACGCCCCCGAGGCGCCCGGCGCCCCCACCCAGGTGATGACGCGCGGCACGCTCGAGAGGATCGTTGCGGGAGCTTCGGGAATCCCCTCCTTCGGCGGCGCCGCCTCCTCGATCGACGAGGGCGCGGCGGGCGCTTCCTCCGGGGGAGCGAACGGGCCGGCGGCCCCGGCCTCGTCGTCCGCGGAAGGCGCGCCGAGCTCTTCGGCGACCGCCGTGCTGCCGACCGTGACGAGCGGCGGGCGGGGCGAGCGGCTGTACTCGGGGTCGCCGGACGCCGAGGAGCGCTCCGAGATCTTCGCGGGCCCGGGCGAGGAGGCGCTCGCCGAGCGCGAGGCCGTCGCCAAGCGCCGCGAGGCCGAGGCGAAGGGCCGCCAGGAGGACTGAGCGACGACCGGTTGCCGGCCGCCGGTAATGCCGTCGGCGGGGGAAAGGTGATGCTCTCGATGCGCGAACGTGATGCTCTCGACGCCGCAAGGTGATGCTCTCGTGCGGAGTCATGCGTCGTGGCCGGCGAGGTCGTGCGCCGGCCGTCGGCCCCGTCCGAATGGAGTGCTCGAGTAGCGCCTCTGCACCCCTACGGTGGACGATTGCAGCATGACTGAATTCCCGAGCCTCGCCGACGCCTCCTCGCTCACCGACGCGGACTGGCGGCGCATCCTCACCCCGATGCAGTACCACGTCCTCCGCGAGGCCGGGACCGAGCGCCCCTTCACCGGGGAGCTCCTCGACGAGCACCGCGAGGGGAAGTACCGCTGCGCGGCCTGCGGCGCCGAACTCTTCGACGCGACGACGAAGTTCGAGTCCCACTGCGGGTGGCCGAGCTTCTACCAGGCGAAGGACTCGTCGACGACCGAGCTCACCGACACCTCGCACGGCATGGTCCGCACCGAGGTCCGCTGCACGAACTGCGGGTCGCACCTCGGCCACGTCTTCCCCGACGCCCCCGACCAGCCGACGGGGCGCCGCTACTGCATGAACTCCGCCGCGCTCGTCTTCGTCCCCACCGGCGAATGAGCCCGCGGGCGCTCGATCGCGTCCCGGCCCAGGCGCTCATCGTCGTCGACGCCCTCATCCAGTACGTCGGCGCTGCGGTCGCCATCGGGATCTTCTCCCTCGTCGAACCCGCCTCCGTCGCGTGGTGGCGCGTCCTCGTGGGCGCGCTCGTCCTCCTCGCTTGGCGACGCCCGTGGCGCCACCGCTGGACCGCCCGCGAGCTCGGAGCCGCCGCCGTCTTCGGCGCGTTCATCATCCTCATGAACGCGACGTTCTACGAGGCGATCTCGCGTCTGCCGCTCGGCGCCGCCGTGTCCCTCGAATTCCTCGGCCCCGTCCTCGTCGCGGTGCTGCGGGGCCGCGGGTGGGCGCCGCGCGTGGCGGCGGTCCTCGCCTTCGCGGGCGTCGCCTCGATCTCGGGGCTCGGCATCGATCTTTCGGACCCGGAGGTCCGGGTCGGCGTCGTGTGGATCCTCGCGGCGGCGGGAGCGTGGGCGGGCTACATCATCGTCGGCCAGTCGATCGCCTCGAAGCGCTCGGGCGTCACGAACCTCTCGGTCGCCCTCGCCTTCGCCGCCCTGCTGTCCGCGCCGCTCCTCGCCCACGGCGGCATCGCGCCCATCCACTCGTGGGGGCTCGTCGGAGCGCTCGTCGCGGTCGGCGTCCTCTCGACGGCGATCCCCTTCAGCATCGAGGCGGTCGCGATGTCGCGCCTGTCGGCCGCGACCTACGCCCTGTTCGCCGCGCTCATGCCCGCGACCTCGGCGGTCGTCGGGGCGGTGCTCCTGCGCCAGATCCCGACCTTCGGCGAGCTCGCCGGCCTCGTCCTCATCTCGATCGCCGTGTGGATCGCCTCGTCGCCGGTCTTCAACCGCGCCTGAGGGAAGCGGCCGTACGGCCCCATGCCTCGACCGCGCCCGAACCTGCAGAAACGCACACAGTTTTTTCGGGGGTGCTGGGGGCGCCGGCCCGTGACCTGCGCATTCACTGATTCCTGTAAAACTCCGGGCGTCGGAGACGGCGAAACTGTGTGCGTTCTTGCAGGTCGCCGAAAGAGAGGGCCGGAATCGTCTCGTCCGGTCTCAGTTCCTCCGCGTCTCGACGACCCGGCCCGCCTCGAGGCGGACGAGGACGTCGCACTGGGCCGCCTCCTGCTGGTAGTGCGTCGTCACGAGGACGCCCGTGCCCGCGCTCGACGCCCGCCGGATCCGCTTCCACAGGCGCGCCCGACCCAGCGAGTCCATGCCGGACGTCGGCTCGTCGAGGACGAGCAGCTCGGGCGAGTGGCTGAGCGCGCAGTCGACCGCGAGCGTTCGCCGCGCCCCGAGCGGGAGGTCGCCGACGGGAGCGCGGCCGGCGTCGAGCCGGATCCTCTCCTCCGCGGGCACCCCGAACACGTCCTGCGTGAAATCGAGGTTCTCCTGCGTCGCGAGCGTCGGGTAGAGGCCGAGCGCCTGCGACACGTATCCGAGGCGGGCGCGCGACCGGCGCGAGGGGCGCGCCCCGAAGAGCGCGATCTCGCCGGTATCGGGAGCGTCGACGCCGAGGATCAGACGGATGAGCGTCGACTTGCCCGCGCCGTTTCCGCCGACGAGCCCGACGACCTCGCCCGGTCGCACGTCGAGATCGACGCCGTCGAGCGCGCGGAAGTCCCCGAAGGTCTTGACGATCTCGCGGCATGCGATGAGCGCCTCGGGCTCGGCGCGGTGCTTCGGGCGTACGAGGGCGGGGCCGGTGCCCGGGGAGGGGAGCGACCGAGCGGCCTCCCCGGAAGGGACGTCCGGCGTCCTCGAGTCGAGGAGGAACTCGATCGTCGCGAGTTCGAGATCCGGGGTGGCGGGGGCGGCCTCGCCGATCTCGAGGGAGTCGGGCGCGGTGAGGTTGACGGCGCCGGCGGGGGCGGACCAGAGGGAGCCGGGCGCGAGGGCGACGACCTCGGCGGGCTCGCCCTGGGCGAGGATCCGGCCCCCGTCGAGGAGGGGGGCCCGGTCGGCGGCCTCGGCCTCGTCGAGGTAGGTCGTCGCGACGAGGACGGTCGCGCCCTCGTCGGCGGCGCCGCGGATGAGGCGCCCGAGGATCTCGCGCGAGTCCGGGTCGACGCCGGTCGTCGGCTCGTCGAGGAGGAGCAGGGCGGGCCGATGGAGCATCGCCATCGCCGCGCCGAGCTTCTGACGCATGCCGCCCGACAGGCGCGCGCCGATCCGCTTGCGGGCGCGGTCGAGGTCGGCGAGGCCGATGAGCTCGTCGATGCGGGCGCTCGTCTCGGGGCCGCGAAGGCCCTGCGCGTCGGCGACGAAGCGGAGGTTCTCCTCGACCGAGAGGTTCGGCCAGACGCCGGAGGTCGCGGGCTGGAAGCCGACATCGCGCGGGGTGAGGCCCTCGATGCCGAGGAGGGCGCGGCCCCGCCGGTGGGCGAGGGTCGAGAGCAGGGTCGTCTTCCCCGCGCCGTCGCCGCCGACGAGGGCGGTGAAGGTTCCCGGCTCGAAGGAGGCGGTGAAGCCGCGGAGCGCGGGCTCGCCGCCGACGTCGAGGGAGACGTCGCGCAGATCGATGCGGATCCCGGTCGCCTCGCTCATCGGGTCGCACCGCCCGAACGGAGGCTGATCGCCATGCGGGCCGTGGCGGCGCCGAAGATGAGGACCGCGAATCCGCAGAGGATGAGGAACGGGACGGCGACCTGGGAGAGGGTCGCGGCCTTGAGGAAGATCCCGATCGCCGCCTTGAAGAACCACGTGAGCGGGAGGCAGTAGCCGATCCATCGGACGCCGGGCGCCATCGAGTCGAGGGGGAAGATGAAGCCGGACAGGAGGATCTGCGGCATCATCACCATCATTGCGAGCTGGATCGCCTGGCCGGTCGTCTCCGAGACGGTCGAGATGAGGATCCCGAAGCCGAGGACGACGAAGACGAAGACGAAGGCGACGAGGGCGAAGAGCCACCACTGCCCGCGGAACGGCACGTGGAACATCGCGATGCCGAGCCCGGTGATGATCCCCGCGTCGAGGAGCGCGAGGATGAGGTAGGGGACGATCTTCCCGAGGATGATCGACGCCGGGGAGAGGGGCATGACGGCGAGCTGCTCGAGGGTGCCGGCCTCGCGCTCGCGGACCAGGCCGATCGCGGTGACGATCGTGCCGATGAAGGTGAGGATGAGGCCGATGAGGCCGGGCACCGTCACCCAGGAGGTCGTGAGGTCCGGGTTGAAGGCGATCGTGATCGCCTGGTCGGCGTCGAGGGCGTCGAGGTCGATGGCGTTCGTATCGGGGATGGCGAGCGACTGCGCGGAATCGAGGGCGTCGAGGTTCGGGAGGGAGTCGAGGCTCGACAGGTCGGGGAGATTCGCGAGCGCCTGCTGGGGCGCGACGGTGCCGGACTTCACCTGGGCGACGACCTGCTGAAGGGCGGCGAGCTTCTCCTTGAGGTCTGAGAGGGAGGCCTTCGCATCGGCGAGGTTCTCCTGGGCGGTCTCCGCCTGCGCCTTCGTGTCCTCGATCTGGGAGCGCAGGTCGGCGACGCGGGTCTTCACGTCCTCGCTCAGCACCTTCATCCACGTGCCGGAGGCGGACTGGGCCTCGAAGAGCTTCGAGCCGTCGGTCCACAGGTGGGTGCGCGAGACGAGGGGCGTCGAGTCGTCGTCGCTCGTCGCGCGGATGATCGTCGAGTAGTCGCCCTCCTTGAGGAGGGATTCGATCTGGTCGTCGGTGAGATCCTCCGTCGAGGCGGTGAGCTCGAGGTCGTCGACCGCGACCGAGTTGTCCTTGAGCTCCGCGATGACGGCGGTCGCGGCCGGTCCGACGCGAGGGCCTTCGTCGTCTGGACCGTGAAGTTCGCGGCGTAGCCGAAGATCGTGAGGAGGACGATGGGGAGTGCGACGAGGAGCGCGACGGTGCGCCGATCGCGCGCGAGTTCGCGGAACTCCTTGATGATCATGGCCTTCACGGGATCTCCTCCGAAGGGTTTCGCCAATTGACGAAATGAAGATAGCATGGGGAACGACCCGAGTCGAGGAGGAACGATGACCGAACCGTCCGGCGCGTCGAAGCGCGGACCCCGCGCCGATGCGGAGGATCTGCGCGGCGCGATCCTCGACGCCGCGCTCGAGGAGTTCGCCGAGCGGGGATTCCGCGCCGCGACGGTGCGGCGCATCGCCGAGAGGGCGGATGTCGCCCCCCGGCTCATCCACTACTACTTCGGCTCGAAGGCGGGCCTCGCGCGCGAGGCGATGACGCGGGTCTTCGAGGAGTCGCGCCTCCCGGAGATGCTCCTCAGCGCGTCGAGCGAGGGGCGCTCCGTCGGCGAGGAGTACGTCCGCGCGGTCCTCGGGATCGCCGAGGACCCCAGGAGAGGCCCCGCGCTCATCTCACTCATGCGCGCGGTCGGAGCCGATGAGGAGACGCGCGAGGTCGTCGTATCCGCGATCGGCGGGCTCATCGCCCGCGCGGGCGGCGACCTCAGGGAGGCGGGTGTCGCGGGGCTGGGTCTGCCACTCTTCGGCTCCCAGATCCTCGGTCTCGTCTTCCTCAGGAAGATCGTCGCCCTCGGCCCCATCGCCGACGCCGATCCCGATGAGCTCGCCCGGCTCGTCGGCCCGACGCTCGACCGCTACCTCGCGCTCGGGCGCGGGGAGTCCGGGGACGCCTGACTCTCCCACGACGTGCTCTTTCCGCTCCTGGAAACGATCGACGAGGACGGGGCGGAGCGCCCGCTGAAGGGGAGCGGAGATCCCCTCGACGCGCGAAGGTAATGCTCTCGACGAGGAAAGGTGATGCTCTCGGCGGGACTCGCCGAGAGCATCACGTTGGGCCGCCGAGAGCATCACGTTGGGCCGCCGAGAGCATTACCCGAGCGCCCGGCGCCCCGATCCTCACGAGTCGGGGCGCCGGGGGGCTTCACTGGTTCTGCGACTCCTGGGTGGCCGACTCGGTCGGCGCCTGCGCCCCGGCCTCGTACGTCGGGAGGACGGCGGTGGGGGCGGATCCCGCCTGCTGCGGGAAGCCGGCGGGCGCGGGAGTCGCGACGGGCGGCTGGGCGACCGATGCCTGGGCCGCCGGGGCCTGAGCGACCGCGCCCGGCTGGCCGGCCATGAGGGCGGCGCGGGTGCGGGCGTAGGTCTGCTCGTCGATCTCGCCGGACGCGAGGCGCATGTCGAGGACGGTGAGCGGATTGCGCGCGACCGGCAGGACGCGCTTGACGATCCAGACCACGAGGACGATCGCGGCGATGAGCGCCGCGGCCGCGAGGACGATCCAGGCGATCTCGGTGCCGTCGCCGCCCATCGCGACGCCGTGGCCGAAATCGACCGAATTCGACGAGTAGTCCGAGTTCGGGGGGACGTTGTCCATGAGGACTCCTTTGCTTCGGTGAACCTCCCCAGGGTGCTCGCCCTCCTTGCGCGAATGCCGAGTGCGGCCTGTGAATCGCTTATGAAAGGGGGACGAGGCCGGGGCGGTGCGCCGACGCGAGGGAGTCCGGAACCGTGGGCCGATCGGGCGTCAATCGAGGGGGAGCGTCGCCTTCTTCCGGGGCGAGCCGCCTCGGGCGATGACGTAGAACGAGACCCAGGCCATGACGACGCCGACGATCATCACGAGGATCATCGGGAGCGCGGACTCGCCGCCGCCCGAGGTCGCGAGCGGGGACGAGGTCGCCATCGCGAGCGCCTGGACGAGGCCCTGGACGGCGGAGGCCGTGCCCGCGTGCTCGCGCGCCTCGGAGAGGGCGAGGGCGCCGGCGTTGCCGAAGATGAACGCGTTCGCGCTCATGAGGACCGCGAAGCCGACGCAGGTGAGGATCAGCGGGAGCCCGAAGACGAACACCGAGAGCGCGAGGAGGACGACGCCGCTGAGCGAGACGAGCAGGCCGAAGCTGATGAGCGCGCGCGGCTCGAAGCGCCCGATGAGGCGCACGTTGACGAGGGCGAGGAGCGCGGAGAGCAGCGCGTTGCCGGCGAAGACGACGGAGAACGCGATCGGGGAAAGGCCGAGGTGCTCCTGAAGGACGTAGGACGAGTCCGAGACGTAGGCGAACATGCAGAACCCGGAGAACGCGGAGGTGAGCATGAAGCCGACGAAGGGGCGGATCCGCAGGACCTGGCCGATTCCGTGGACGAAGCGCGAGATGCCGCCGCCGTGGCGCTTCTCGGGCGGGAGCGACTCCGGCGCCCACGCCCACGCCGCCGCCGTCATGACGGCCGTGAAACCGGTGAGGAACCAGAAGACCGAGCGCCACGGCCAGTAGGTGACGATGAGGCCGCCGAGCACGGGCGCGAGCATCGGCGCGAGCCCGCCGATCGCCTGGAGGAGCGACATCGTGCGGGCGAGGACGTGGCCGTGGGCGACGTCGACGAGGATCGCGCGCGCTACCGCCGCCGCGGCGCCGCCGCCGAGGCCCTGGAGGACGCGGCCGAGGAAGAGCACCCAGATCGAGGGCGAGAACGCGCAGACGATCGATCCGAGAATCGCGAGGACGCCGCCGACGATCATCGGGACGCGGCGTCCGCGCTGGTCGGAGATCGCGCCGCCGGCGATCTGCCCGGTGCCGAAGCCGATGAAGAACGCGGTGAGCGTGAAGCCGACGAAGGTCGCCGTCGTCGCGAGGTCCTTCGTGATCTCCGGGAACGACGGCGAGTACATGTCCGTCGCGAAGGGCGGGACCGCGTTCTGAAGGGCGATCGTCAGGAGGAGCGTCGCGGTGACGGCGTCCGAGAGGATGCGGTGCTCGCGGGGATGCTCGGATTCGGGATGGGCCATGCCCTCATTGTCGGGCGGCGCCGCGCCGCTCGCCCGCCGCGGTCCGCGATGTGAGGGCGGGAGATCTTTCACGTTGCGCGATCCGTCACGATCGAGGGGGACGAGGGCGGGGCGGCGGCCCGCCCGGGTCGGCGTCGTCAGTTCCGCGCTGGGGTCCGTCGAGCTCGTCGATCGAGCGCGCGAGTTCAGCGTCCCCATCGGAGAAGCCGTGGACGATACCGTGGATGAACATCCCCACCTCCATCGCGACGGGCCCCGCGACGCCGCTGATTGTCGCGAGGATGATGTCGCTGCTGGACACGATGAAGTGTCCGAGATTCGTGTGGGCGAGGCCGAGGAGAGCGGCGATCAGCAGGCGTCCGAACACCCAGGCGTAGAGGCCCCCGACGATGAGTGGGACGACCTTCGTCGTCTTCCAGGCCGCCCGCGCCATGACGAGCGCGTAGTGATTGCCGAAGACCCAGAGGGCCCAGGCGGCGATGAAGAAGATGTTGACTATGAAGCCGCTAGCGGTGAACGACTCTCGCAGATACGCCACAGGTCCGTTCTCATTGGTGAAGGCGAGGACGAGGAGGGTCGCGCTCGACAGGACGCAGAAGATGATGAAGGGGATCCTCAACGAGTGCGGGTTGTGCAGGGCCCGTCGAACATACGCACGATCCGCCTCGTCCGGTGGAACGTACATTCTCTCGCCTCCCAAGAGCGCGCTGTCGCTCCATTAGAGGCCCGCAAGGTGAACGGGCGGTGAATGCTCCTCTCTCCCCACCGGAGTCTTGCGTGTTTGGCGGGGATATTCGGCGGGATTTCCGCCGCCAAACGTCAGGAAAGCCGCCAAACGCGTGTTGAGGGGGAGTGCCCGCGCGAGCTCGCTGCGCATTGACCTGAAAGGGCGGGGGGTGCCCCTATGTGGTGTGTCAAGCGGCTGTTGGCAGGTGTGTTGTCGGGTTGGGGTTGTAGAGGGCTCCGTCTCGGATCATGGCGTGGAGTGTGAGGATGCGTCGGTGGGCGAGGGCGATGAGGGCTTGGTTGTGGCGTTTGCCTTGGGTGATCTTGCGGTCGTAGTAGGCCCTTGAGGTGGGGTCTGAGCGTAGGGATGCGAAGGCGGACAGGAACATTGCTCGTTTGAGTCGTTTGTTGCCTGCGTGGGAAACGTATTCGCCTCGGATGGAGGATCCTGATCTGCGGGTGACTGGTGTGAGGCCTGCGTAGGAGGCCAGGTGGGCTCCGGTTTCGAAGGTGCGCCCGAGGGTCTCGGCGATGAAGACGGCGGCGGTCCTGACCCCGATGCCGGGCATGGAGGTCAGGACCTCGTAAAGAGGGTGGGCCTCCACCAGGGCCTCGACCTTCGCGGCGACGTCCGCTCTCTGGGCGTGCAGGGCTGCGAGCTGGCGCGCCAGGTGCGGGAGCACCACGCCAGCGGCGTCGGTGCCGACGACCACCACGCTCTGGGAGTCCAGGGCGTCGATGATGGCGTTCGCCCAGGTGGTGTGGCGTCTGGCGCCGTGGGCCTCGAGCTTGGCGTCCACGCTGCCTCGTCCGGCCTTGCGCAGGGCGGCGGGGGTGGGCCAGGAGGCGATGACCTCCAGGACGGCGTCGTGCTCGAGCCAGGGCCCCAGGACCTTCTCCAGGGCGGGGTGGATCTGGGTGTACAGGCCCCGGATCCGGTTAGAGATCTGGTTGACCTGACGGGCCAGGTCCAGGTCGAAGCCCGTGAGCATACCCAAGGCCGCGGCGTCCTCGTCCGAGGAGCTGATCGCTCGCAAGGTATGGGGCATGGTGCGGGCCGCCTCGGCGATGACCGCGGCGTCCCTCGCGTCGGTCTTGGCATTGCCCGGAGTCAGGTCGGCGATCCTGCGCATGGACAGGCCCGGCAGGTAGCCCACCGCCAAGCCCTCGTCCTGGGCGACAGCGACGGCCAGGGCGCCGATGGTGGCGGGCTGGTCCACCACCACCAGCACCCGCCCATGGGAGCCGAGACGGTCGTAAAGATCACGCAGGCGGGCCTCGTCGTTAGGGAGAGCCCGATCAAAGAGCTTCTTCCCGTCTCGGGTCAAGGCGGTCGCCCAGTGGTCGGACTTGCCCACGTCGATGCCGATGAACACGTCGATGTCGTCGGTGACCATGTCGTCATCCCGTCCGTCGTAGGGGTGGACGGCCAGCGCCCCTTGAGCTGGTCGCCCCGCACCCACGTTACGAAAGACCTCGACAGTCACGTCTTCGGGGCGTTCCCCTGATCAGCGGTCACCACCAGCCGCGCGGATGGTCGGTGACAACACCCCCGGATCATTGAGTAGACAGGGGCAAGACATCATGCCGACCACCGCTGGCCCAGCCGCCAACACTTCCCCGCCAGCGACCACCAACAAGGTAACGGGTAACCTCCCGGTGATTCCTATCACAATGGAGGTTTCCTCATGACGATCTCACGTTCCATCGCGCTCCTGGCGGCGTCCACGATCCTTGCGTCCACCCTGGCCGCATGCGGTTCGGGGACGGCCTCGTCCTCGTCGAGCCAGGACGTATCGACCTCGGACCCCGCGCAGTCGACGAGCTCGGCGCCCGCAGTGGAATCGAGCTCGGACTCCGGAACGACGACGGCCGCCAGCAACTCGAGTTTCGCCAACGGCGTTCTCGACACGCCGGACGCGACGATCACAATCACGCAGGTGAAGAAGATCGCCGTCGGCGAGCCCGGCAACGAGTACGGCGACGCGCCCGTCATCGCGTTCTGGTACGACGTGACGAACAAGTCGGGCAAGGACATGGACCCGTCGTCACAGTGGCTCTTCTCCATCACCGCGTACCAGGACAACAACCCGAACGCGGAGAACAAGCTGGAAGTTGGAATGCTTCCAGATCAGGCATTCCTCGATACTCAGCTGGAGAAGATCAAGCAGGGAGGGACGGTCTCGAATGCCATGGCCTACGTCCTCACCGACGAGACGACGCCCGTCGACCTCGTTGCCTCGGCGGACTTCGGGATGACGGAGATCGGACGCCAGTCCTACCCGCTGCAGTGACGGCGCGGCGGCCGCCAGTGTGTGGCGGCTTTCCGGGTGTGTGGCGGCGATAATCCCGGCGTTTTGACCCGCCAAACGTCAGGACAGCCGCCAAACGAGTGTTGAGAGGGGGCGGATGGCGGGTGGGGGGTGGGCGCGCGCAGCCGCATCGATGCAGGTGGTAGGCCCAGAGGGACTCGAACCCTCAACCCACGGATTAAAAGTCCGCTGCTCTACCATTGAGCTATAGGCCCGCGCGGTTCCCCGCGCATCGGCGATGGACCCGCCGGATCGACCGGCCGGATCAACCGAACACTCGTCATTGTAGAAGGACGGCGCCCCCATGGCCGAACCGCGCACCCCCCGACGCCCCGCGATCCTCTCGCCCGCGCTGGCCGAGTCGATCGTCGGCGACGAGGACCCTGCGGCCGCCTCCGGCATCGCCCACTCGAGCGCCTGGGCGCTCATGGGGGTCGGCGACGAGGAGTTCGACGCCGCCGCGATCGCCCGCCTCCGCGAGCTCGTGCGCGCGCAGGGCCCGGACGTCGTCGCCCACCTCTGGTCGCGCAGCCCCTAATTCACGCTGCCGGGCGCCCTCTGGCGCCTCCATCTCCTCGTCGAATGGTGCCGGCGCGACCCCGCCCTCGTCGATCGACGGTACGAGGCCGGGGCACGGGCGCCGATCGTCCCCGGCCTCGAGCACCCCCTCGAGGTACGGCCGCTCGAGTCGATCCTCGACGAGGTCGAGGCGCTGCTCCGCGGGGACCTCACGGACGACGACCTCGAGCACGTCCTCGCGCAGGCCTCGATCGCGATGCGCCTGCTCGCGGCGGGGGAGGGCGGCGACGGCTCGTGGATCACCGACCCGCGCGACCCGCTCGCCCACGCGGTGACGACGCGGGCGAGGGCGCTCCTGCGCACCGCCGAGGAGCTCGACCTCGCGGCCCGCGAGGCCGCGGTCGGAGGGCTCGAGTAGGCGCCGAGTTCGCGCGCCCGGGGCGAAGAGTGGGCGGAGTCCCGTCGCTGCTCCCCCTCGATGGGCTGCCCCACCCTCGAGAATCCCCTCGAGTCGGCGCCCCGCCGCGCCCTCGTCGATCGCGAACCCGGTGGCGACGGACCGCGGCCGGGAACCGTGCGAAGAATTCGCCGAGGTGACACCATTAGCGGGTACGCGCGCGGCGCCCCCGCGCGCCTGAGGACCCCGCCCCCTGGGACCCCGTTCACGACCGGAAAGGGACCCCGCATGTCCGACCGTCAGCAGTTCTCCGCCCCCGACGCCTCCTGGCCCGGCCCCGCGCCGGAGATCCCCGAGGAGGCGTACGCCGACGCGCCCGAAGCCGCCGCCGTCGAAGGGGCGCGCGCCGACGAGATGTTCGTCCGCGCCGACGACGCCGCGCTCGTCGGCGTCGAGCACGAGGACTCCGAGTACGAGGACGAGGCCGCGACCGTGCGCCCGACCGTCCCGGCGCTGCAGACCGAGGTCGACCTCTCCGCTCCGCTCGGCGAGGACGAGCCCCTCCCGAAGGGCCGCTTCGCGGACCGCGAGATCTCGTGGATGGCCTTCAACCAGCGCGTCCTCGAGCAGTCCGAGGACGTCGAGCTGCCGCTCCTCGAGCGCGCGTGGTTCTCCGCGATCTTCTCCTCGAACCTCGACGAGTTCTACATGGTCCGCGTCGCCGGCCTCAAGCGCCGCATCGCCGCCGGCATCGCCCGGAAGACCGCGTCCGGCCTCGAGCCGCGCCAGGTCCTCGAGGGGATCCAGGCGCGCACACGCGAACTCACCGCCCGCCAGGCCGAGGACTTCCAGACGGAGATCCTCCCGGCGCTCGACGCCTCCGGCATCCACCTGCGGCGATGGGACGACCTCGACGATCGGGCGCGCACCGAACTCACCCGGTACTTCCGCCGCCAGATCTTCCCGGTCCTCACGCCCCTCGCCGTCGACCCCTCGCACCCCTTCCCCTACATCTCGGGCCTCTCCCTCAACCTCGCGGTCGTCGTCCGCAACCCCCTGTCGGGCAAGCTCCACTTCGCGCGCGTCAAGGTCCCCCAGTCGCTCCCGCGCCTCATCAACGTCGACACCGCGGGCCGTGGCGGTGCGCCCGAGGACTACGTCGCCTCAGAATCCGGCGCCACCTTCATCACCCTCGAGGACGTCGTCCGCGCCCACCTCGAGCACCTCTTCCCCGGGGTCGAGATCGTCGAGGCCCACGGCTTCCGCGTCACCCGCAACGAGGACCTCGAGGTCGAGGAGGACGACGCGGAGAACCTCCTCACCGCGATGGAAGAGGAGCTCCTCCGCCGCAAGTTCGGACCCGTCGTCCGGCTCGAAGTCGAGGAGACCATCTCGAAGTTCGTCCTCGACTTCCTCATCGAGAAGCTCGAGATCTCCGAGGCCGACGTCATCTCCGTCCCCGCGCCGCTCGACCTCACGCTGTGCAACGAGCTCCACGACCTCGACCTCGCCGACCTCAAGTACCCGAAGTACGTGCCGGTGACCGCGGCGGGCCTCGCGGAGTTCGAGTCGGCGCGCGCCGGCGACATCTTCGCCCAGATCCGCAGCCACGACGTCCTCCTCCACCACCCCTACGACTCCTTCGCGACCTCGGTCCAGGCGTTCATCACGCAGGCGGCGCGCGACCCGCACGTCCTCGCGATGAAGCAGACCCTCTACCGGACCTCCGGCGACTCGCCGATCGTCTCGGCCCTCATCGAGGCCGCCCAGTCCGGCAAGCAGGTCGTCGCGATCGTCGAGATCAAGGCCCGTTTCGACGAAGAGGCCAACATCGGCTGGGCCCGCAAGCTCGAGCGCGCCGGCGTCCACGTCGTCTACGGCATGGTCGGCCTCAAGACCCACTGCAAGCTCTCCCTCGTCGTCCGCCAGGAGGCCGACGGGCTGCGGCGCTACTGCCATGTCGGCACCGGAAACTACCACCCGAAGACGGCGCGCGGCTACGAGGACCTCGGCCTCCTCACCTGCGACCGCGAGGTCGCCCAGGACCTCACGCGCCTCTTCAACCAGCTCTCCGGCTACGCGCCCCGCTCGACCTTCCACCGCCTCCTCGTCGCGCCGCTCTCGATCCGCGACGGCCTCATCGAGCGGATCAACGGCCAGATCGCCCGGAAGAAGGCGGGCGAGGACGCGTGGATCGGCATCAAGGTGAACTCCGCCGTCGACGAGGCCGTCATCGACGCCCTCTACCGCGCTTCGCAGGCGGGCGTCCAGGTCGACGTCCTCGTCCGCGGCATCTGCGCTCTGCGCGGGGGCGTGCCCGGTCTGTCGGAGAACATCCGCGTCCGGTCGATCCTCGGCCGCTACCTCGAGCACTCGCGGATCTACGCCTTCGGCCCGAAGGGCGAGGAGGAGGTGTGGATCGGCTCGGCCGACCTCATGCACCGCAACCTCGATCGCCGCGTCGAGGCCCTCGTCCGCATCGCCGACCCCGAGCAGATCGCCTACCTCGCCGACCTCGTCCGCCGCGGCGTCTCCCCGAAGACGGCGTCGTGGGCGATGAAGAAGAACGGCGACTGGAAGCGCCAGCAGTACGCGAAGGACGGGTCGCTCCTGCGCGACGTCCAGACCGAGCTCATGGAGGAGGCCTCCTCGAGGGTCATCGGCCGCTGACGGTCGTTGAAAGTCGTCGACGCCCGCTCGAGCGTCAAATGGGGGAGGGCCCCGGCGATGTCCGCCGGGGCCCTCCCTTTCGTCCGTCTGCTCGTCCGCTCCGTCGTCAGTTCGACGGGGAGCCCGGGTTCGCGGGGTCCTGGGGTTCGGCGGACGGAGCTGTCGGAACCTCGGTCGCCGTCGCGTCGACGGCCGAGTCGGGGCGCAGATCGGTCCGTTCGATCTCGACCGTGATCTTCGCGAGCGGCGCGCCGACGGCTCCGGCCGCGGCGAGCACGACGGCGGCCACAGGATTCGCGATCACCGCGACGGCGCCGACCGCGGCGCCGAGGTTGACGGGGATCGACGCGAGCTTGCGCCCGCGCTCGTCGCGCAGGACGATGCGGCGCACCGAACCATCCTTGACGAGCTTCTTCACGACGTCGACGAGCTCGGAGCCCGTGACCTTCAACTTCTCGGTGTACTCGCTGGCATCGGCCATCGTCGGCTCCTTCCTGTCATCGCCCTCCCAACGGGGGCGAGCGACTCCACGCTAATCGCGGCCCGCTCCTCCTTCAATCGGTGGAACCCCGGATCCGCCGTCGGCGGGGGCCGAGTCATGCTCTCGGCGGGGGCCGGGTAATGCGGCTCTTCGCGGTGGGGGGGAGTCGGGGGAGGTGGCGGCCTGGAGCCTCCCGGTGCCAGGGCACTTCTAGGCGCGTGTGACGGCTTTCCTTATGTTCCGCAGCGATACGAGGCGCAGGGATTCTGTCGCAAACGGCGCCAAACGTCGCGAAAGTCGCCGAACGCTCCGAAAGAAGCCCACGGGCGCGCGCCGAGGCGGCGATGCAGGTTGTGCGGGCCGCCGATTCCGGGCGCGGGGCGACTTGGATCGCACATTCGACGCCCCTCCCGCCCACGGGCGCGCGCCGAGACGGCGATGCAGGTCATGCGGGCCGCCGATTCCGGAGGCGGGGCGACTTGGATCGCACATTCGACGCCCCTCCCCACCCACCAACCACGCCGAGACGGCGATGCAGGTCATGCGGGCCGCCGATTCCGGAGGCCGGGCGACTTGGATCGCACATTCGACGCCCCTCCCCACCCACCAACCACGCCGAGACGGCGATGCAGGTCATGTGGGGCGTCGGCAACCTAACTGCGAAGAGTCGGTAATGCTCTCGGCGGATCGACGAGGGCGGGGCGACACGCCCCACGCAGCCGTGCGACTCGGGCGGCGAAGTCGTGAGATTCGGTGTCCACGAAGTTGTGAGTTTCGGTGTCCACGATGTGCCGAGTTCTCACATCGCCGCGTCAACGTGATGCTCTCGGCGGGAAGAAGGGGCGGCGAAGTCATGCATCGTCGGCTGCGAGGTCACGCGCCCGCATCCCCTCGACGGAGCAAGGTGATGCTCTCGGCGCGCGAAAGTAATGCTCTCGGTGGGGAGAGGGGACGGCGCGTTCGCCGCGCGACCGGTACCCTTGAGGGGTGCCCCGTCTCATCCGCCCAGCTCCCATCCCCTCGCGCCTCGTCCGCGCGGCGGGGGCCCTGGTCTGGCGATTCACGGATCCCGATCGCGTCGCCGTCCCCGGCGAGCCGATCGATCCGAAGGGCATCGAAGTCCTCGTCGTCCACCGCCCCCGCTACCGGGACTGGTCGTGGCCGAAGGGCAAGGCCGAGGCGAACGAGCCGATCGTCGCCGCCGCCGTCCGCGAAGTGGAAGAGGAGACCGGCGTCGCCGTCGTCCTCGGCGCGCCCCTGACGACGCAGCGCTACCGCCTCGGCTCCGGCCAGACGAAGGAGGTCCGCTACTGGGTCGGGACCCCGACGCCCGCGGACCCACAGGCCCCCGGCGCCGCCGCCGAGCGCTCGCGCCGCCCCGTCCTCCCCGCCCCCCAGTCCGAGATCGACCAGAAGCGCTGGCTCTCGCCCGATCGCGCCGACCAGATGCTCACGCGCCGCGGCGACCGCCGGCTCCTCTCCGAGGTCGTCGGACGCGCTCGTTCGGGCACCCTCGTCACCTCGACGATCTCACTGGTCCGCCATGCGAAGGCCGTCTCCCGCTCGACGTGGACCGGCGGCGAGGAGACGCGCCCCCTCACCCGGATCGGCGCGCGCCAGGCGATCGACGTCATCGACCTCCTCTCGGCCTTCGGAGTCGAGGAGGCCCTCACCTCCCCCTGGACCCGCTGCCGCGAGACCCTCGCCCCCTGGGCGGGCATCGGCGGCGGATCGGTGACCGACCGCCCCGAACTCACCGAATGGGCCGTCGAACAGGACCCCGCGGCCGCCGCCCGACTCATCGCCGACCTCGTCGAGCGCCCCGCCCCGCCCCTCGCGGTGTGCGTCCACCGGCCGACGATCCCGGCCCTCCTCGAGCCGCTGCGGGCCGTCGCGCCCTCGTCGCTCTCGCGCTCCTTCCCCCAGCAGTCCCCGTGGCTGGGAACCGCCGAACTCCTCATCGCGCACGTCGCGAGGGGCGAGGGCGGCGTATCGCTCCTCTCCCTCGAGCGCCACGGGACGCGGACGAAGGACGTCCTCGGCGTCTGATCGGACGCCTTCGGCCGCGGTCGCGCCGGCGCGCCGCCCCGACCTCGTCGATCCGGCGACCGGAGGAGAGGGGCGGCGGTGAACTTTCCGGAAAGTTGTTATCGGGTCGAAACAATGTCGTTGACCTGCGCGAATAGGCGGAATCTGTGGTTTCGGTGAGCGGAATCACGTACCTGTTCACCGTCCGTTCACCATCGGCGGGGAAGGCCGTCACCTGAGATCCCTAGTTTCAGCGGCAGCCGGGGTCGTTCCGGCCACGATGATTCGCCGCCGATACGGGCGGCAGAACGGAAGAAACCCATCATGTCGACCCGCCTCGTCCGCTTCGGCGCCCTCGCCGGCGCCGCCGCCCTCATGACCACCCTCGCCGCGTGCGGCTCCAACGGCTCCTCCGACTCCACCGAGTCCTCCGCCGCGATGTCGAGCTCGACCGAGTCGTCCTCCTCCGCCGAGGCCCTCTCCGGCAACCTCGCCGGCGCCGGCGCCTCCTCGCAGGAGGCCGCCATGGAGGCCTGGAAGGCCGGCTTCTCCGCCGTCCAGCCCGACGTCGCCGTCTCCTACGACGCGGTCGGCTCCGGCGCGGGCATCACTCAGTTCAACGACGGCCAGGTCCTCTGGGCCGGCTCCGACGCCCCGCTCGAGGGCGACGAGATGACGGCCGCCGAGGCCCGCTGCGGCGCCCCCGCCTGGGACCTCCCGGTCTACATCTCCCCGGTCGCCGTCATCTTCAACCTCGACGGCATCTCCTCGCTCAACCTCACCGCCTCGACGATCGCGAAGATCTTCTCCGGCGCGATCACCAACTGGAACGACGCGGAGATCGCCGCGTCCAACCCGGGCGTCACCCTCCCCGACCTCGCGATCACGCCCGTCCACCGCTCCGACAAGTCCGGCACGACCGAGAACTTCACCGACTACCTCCACGAGGCCGCCGGTGACGTCTGGACCTACGACGCAGGCAAGGAATGGCCGATCGAGGGCGGCGAGTCCGGCGACAAGACCGCCGGCGTCGTCCAGGCCGTCACCGACGGCAAGGGCGCGATCGGCTACGCCGACGCCTCCCAGGCGGGCTCGCTCGGCACCGCGGCCCTCGCCGCCGCCGACGGCACCTTCGTCTCCTTCTCCAACGAGACCGCCGCGGCCGCCGCCGACAACGCGACCGCCGTCGAGGGGCGCGAGGCGAACGACATCGCCCTCAAGGTCAACCGCGTCCCCGAGACGAACAACGCCTACCCGCTCGTCCTCGTCTCCTACTCGATCGTCTGCTCGACCTACGCCGACGCCAACGAGGCCGCCCTCGTCAAGGCCTTCGTCGGCTACCAGGTCTCGCAGGAGGGCCAGCAGATGGCCGCCGACAACGCCGGCTCGGCCCCGCTCTCGGCCGACATGACCGCCAAGGTCCAGGCCGCGCTCGACGCGATCAAGTGATCCCCCGGTCCCGCCGGGCCGCAGGGCCCGGCGGGACCGCACCGCTTCCTTCCTTCCGCCCCCAAGGGAATTCGCACATGCAGAGCACCGGCAAGACCGGCAACCTGGTCTTCAAGTCCGTGTCCACCGCCGCGGCGGTGATCATCCTCGCGACGCTCGCCGCCGTCGCCGCCTTCCTCATCCTCGAGGCCTGGCCCGCGCTCTCGGACGCCTCCGCGACCTTCAAGGTCCAGGGCGCCGCGAAGCCGGTCTCGATCTGGGCGTTCACCCTCCCGCAGATCTTCGGCACCGTCCTCGCCGCCGCGATCGCCATGGTGATCGCCGTCCCGGTGTCCGTCGGCATCGCCCTCTTCATCAGCCACTACGCGCCGCGCAAGCTCGCGCAGGTCCTCGGCTACCTCGTCGACCTCCTCGCCGCGATCCCCTCGGTCGTCTACGGCCTCTGGGGCGCGATGTGGCTGATCCCCCTCCTCAAGCCGATCTGGCTGTGGCTCGGGAAGTACATGGGCTGGTTCCCGCTCTTCGGCGGCGCCGCCTCTCCGACCGGGCGCGTCATCGCCTCGGCGTCGCTCATCCTCGCGGTGATGATCCTCCCCATCACCACCTCGGTGTCCCGCGAGGTCTTCCTCCAGACCCCGGGCCTCCATGAGGAGGCGGCCCTCGCCCTCGGCGCCACGCGCTGGGAGATGGTCCGCATGGCCGTCCTCCCCTTCGGCCGCTCGGGCGTCGTCTCTGCCTCGATGCTCGGACTCGGGCGCGCGCTCGGCGAGACCATGGCGGTCGTCATGGTCCTCTCCGTCGGCTCCTCCTACTCGTTCCACATCCTCGAGGCGGGCAAGCACTCGACGATCGCCGCGAACATCGCCCTCCAGTTCCCCGAGGCGACCGGCATCAACCGGTCCGCGCTCATCGCGACCGGCCTCGCCCTCTTCGCCATCACCCTCGTCGTCAACTCGATCGCCCGCTGGATCGTGTCGCGCAGGGCCGAGTTCTCAGGAGCCAACTGATGACCACCCCCTCCGCGCGCCAGACCCCCTCCCGCGACCTCTTCGCCTCCGCCGACCCCGGCTGGGACCGCATCCGCGCCCTCAAGGACAAGATCGCCTGGATCGGAGTCTCCTTCGCGTTCCTCCTCGCGATGATCCCCCTCATCTCCCTCATCTGGACGGTCATCGCGAAGGGCTACCTCCGCCTCACGCCCGCCTTCCTCACGACCGACATGGTCGGAGTCTTCGGCGGCCTCGTGAAGGGCGGCATTGCCCACGCGATCGTCGGCACCCTCCTCATCACGGGCCTCGCGACCCTCATCTCCGCCCCGATCGGCGTCTTCACCGCGATCTACCTCGTCGAGTACGGACAGGGAGGGAGGCTCGCGAAGGCGACGACGTTCTTCGTCGACGTCATGACCGGCATCCCCTCGATCGTCGCCGGCCTCTTCTCCGCGGCCCTCTTCACGATCGCCGTCGGATCGGGCTACCGGGCGGGGATCATGGGCGCGATCGCCCTGTCCGTCCTCATGGTCCCGACCGTGGTCCGCTCCTCGGAGGAGATGCTTCGCCTCGTCCCCAACGAACTGCGCGAGGCCTCCTACGCCCTCGGCGTCCCGAAGTGGAAGACGATCGTCAAGGTTGTCCTGCGGACCTCCGCCGCGGGCCTCACGACCCCGATCATGCTCGCGATCGCCCGCGTCATCGGCGAGACCGCCCCCCTCTTCATCACGGTCGGCTTCATCGAGAAGATGAACGCCAACGCCCTCAACGGGCGCATGACGACCCTCCCGGTCTACGTCTACCGCCAGTACTCCCAGGGCGCGGCCACGTGCCGCGCCAGCGCGACGAACTGCGTGACGACGATCAACGAGGAACGGGCCTGGGCGGCCGCCCTCGTCCTCATCCTCCTCGTCATGATCCTCAACGTCATCGCCCGCGTCATCGCCAAGGCGTTCGCCCCCAAGGGCCGCTGACCCCGCCCCCTCGACTCAAGGACCCGATCCCCATGACCAACCTCCTCGACATCCGCCACGAGAAGATCTACTACGGCGACTTCCTCGCCGTCGACGACGTCAACGTCCAGATCCCCGCCCAGTCGATCACCGCCCTCATCGGCCCGTCCGGCTGCGGGAAGTCGACCTTCCTCCGCACCCTCAACCGCATGCACGAGGCGATCGCCGGCGCCCGCGTCGAGGGCGAGGTCCTCCTCGAGGGGCAGGACATCCACGCGAAGGACGTCGACCCCGTCCAGGTCCGCCGCCGCGTCGGCATGGTCTTCCAGCGCCCGAACCCCTTCCCGACGATGTCGATCGCCGAGAACGTCCTCGCGGGCGTCGCACTCAACTCCCGGAAGCTCAAGAAGGCCGACGCCGACGAGCTCGTCGAGGAGTCGCTGCGCGGCGCGAACCTGTGGAACGAGGTGAAGGACCGTCTCGAGAAGCCCGGATCGTCCCTCTCCGGCGGCCAGCAGCAGCGCCTCTGCATCGCCGCGCGATCGCCGTGCGCCCCGAGGTCCTTCTCATGGACGAGCCCTGCTCGGCGCTCGACCCGATCTCCACGATCGCGATCGAGGACCTCATGAACGAGCTCAAGGACGAGTACACGATCGTCATCGTCACCCACAACATGCAGCAGGCCGCGCGCGTCTCCCAGAAGACGGGGTTCTTCAACCTCGAGGCGACCGGCAAGCCCGGAAGGCTCGTCGAGTTCGACGACACGGAGAAGATCTTCTCCCACCCGGCCGAGAAGGCGACGGAGGACTACATCTCCGGCCGCTTCGGCTGACACCCCAGACGTCCCGGGGGGGCGGGACGAAGGAGGGGGCCGGCCCGCCATCGCGGGTCCGGCCCCCCCTCTTGCGCCCGCGCGCCCGGGCCTAGAGCTTCGAGTCCTTCACCGAGGCGGTGAGCTCCTGGGCGTCCATCGCGTGGACGAGGCAGACGATCGTCCGGTCGCCCTCCGACCACGACTGCTCCGTCGGCGTCAGCCACGTGACGTCGAGGCCGGAGGACACGTACGGGGTCCCGACGTAGCCCTCGAAGGAGTCGACGCACCCGGTTTCCGCCTGCTGGGAGAGCGCATCGGCGCCGGGGTAGGAGGCCTTCGCGTCCTTCGGATCCGTCGTCACGAGGGCGGAGACCTCCGCCTCGTGCGAGTCGGTACACTTCGCGCGCTCGATCGTCGCCGCCGAGGACTCCGAGGGGAGCTGCAGGCAGTCGCCGACCTTCAAGTCGAGGACTGAGGTGCTCGTGCAGCCCGCCAGGGCGAGGGGGACGAGGACGAGGGCGGCCGCGCCGAGGACGCGGGCGCCTGGGCGCCGCGGGGACCGAACGGGTTGGCTCATGCGAGGGAGACGAGGAAGTTGACGACCCAGAAGACGAGGGCCGCGACGCCCGCCGCCGCGGGGAGCGTGAGGAACCAGCCGCCGACGATGTTGCCGGCGACGCCCCAGCGGACCGCGGAGAATCGCTTCGTCGCGCCGACGCCGAGGATCGCCGAGGTGATCGTGTGCGTCGTCGAGATCGGCGCGTGGAGGACGAACGCCGAGAGGTAGAGGACGACCGCGGAGACCGACTCGGCGACGAAGCCGCGGGCGGGATCGAGGTCGATGATCTTGCGGCCGAGCGTCCGCATGATCCGCCAGCCGCCCGAGTAGGTGCCGAGCGAGATTGCGGACGCGGCGGCGAGCTTCACCCACAGGGGGATCGTCATGTCGCCGGTCGCGGCGTCGAAGACGTGGTGGGTCTCGCCGTAGCCGCCCGCGACGAGCGCCATGACGATGACGCCCATCGTCTTCTGCGCGTCCTGGAGTCCGTGGCCGAGGGCCATGGCCGCCGCCGAGATCGTCTGGAGGATCCGGAATCTGCGCATCGTCCGGTGATAGGGGAGGTTTTCGAGGACCATCATGAGGAGCCTCATGATGACGTAGCCGAGGACGAAGCCGACGACCGGGGACGCGAACATCGGGATGATGACGTGGTCGAGGATCCCCGTCCACTTCACCGCCGTCGCCGAGGCGAGGCCCGCGCCGACGAGTCCGCCGATGAGGGCGTGCGAGGACGAGGACGGGAGCCCGAACCACCACGTGATGAGGTTCCAGCACACGGCGCCGACGAGGGCGGAGAGCACGATGACGAGCCCCTCGCGCTGCATCGAGACGTCGGTGGAACTCGTGTAGTGGGAGATGTCGATGATCCCCTTGCCGATGGTCTTCGCGACCTCGGTGCCGAGGAGGGCGCCGACGATGTTCATCACGGCGGCCATGAGGAGGGCGACCCTCGGCGTGAGGGCGCGCGTCGACACGGAGGTCGCGATGGCGTTCGCCGCGTCGTGGAAGCCGTTCGTGAAGTCGAAGCCGAGGGCGATGACGATGACGAGGCTGACGAGGATCAGATTGAGATCCACGGTCTCAGGACTCCTTCACCGCGATCGTCTCGATGGCGTTGGCGAGGTCCTCGAACGCGTCGGAGGCCTTCTCCAGCACCTCGACGAGATCCTTGAGCTTGATGATCGTGATCGGGTCGAGGCCCGATTCGAAGAGGGCGGTGAGTGCGCGGCGGTACGTGAGGTCGCCCTCGTTCTCGAGGCGGTTGATCTCGACCCAGTAGTCGCGCAGGTCGAGCGGGGACTTGAGACCCGGGATCGACTGGTTCGTCTGGTCGGAGCAGCGCGCGAGGATGTCGACCTGCTCGGCGAGGAGCGACGCGGTCGGCTCCGGGACGACGCCGATCCCGTACATGACGAAGAGGTCCCCGGCCTCGTCGATGAGGTCCATGCAGTCGTCGAGGTTCGACGCGAGCAGACCGAGGTCCTCGCGGTCGAAGGGGGTGACGAAGGTCTGGTTGATGAGGCGGGCGATGCGGTGGTTGATCTCGTCGCTCGCGTGCTCGACCTCGTGGAGCTGGTCGCGGATCGCGATGCGCTCCTGCGGCGAGGCGCCGAGGATCGAGGCGAGGAGAGTCGTGCCGGAGACGAGGTTCGCGGCCTGCTGAGAGAACAGTTCGAAGAAGGACGGGCCTTCAGCGGCCTTGCGGAATCCCACGGTTTTTCCTCCTGGATGATGAGGTGCGCGGACTGGGCGCGTCTACAGAGTAGGGCACACCCGACACCTATTCGTCACCCTACGGCCACCGGATCGCCACCACCGCCCCCCGTGTGAACTGTTGCACAGATGGTCACGGGACCATTCGCCCGCGCGATGCGTCACATGATCGGGGATGATGGATCACGTAGATCAGGGGCGTGACCTCGTCCCGAAATACCGAGTGCCTCAGGAGGCAAAATGTCCGTGACTGAACAGGACGTGCGCGCTGCCGCTCCGTCCAACGCTCCCGAAGACGTCCTCGCGTGGGTCGCCGAGATCGCGGCGCTGACGACTCCGGACGCCATCGAATTCTCCGATGGCTCGCAGGAGGAATGGGACCGCCTCACCTCCCTCATGGTCGAGAGCGGCATGTTCACCAAGCTCAACGAGGAGAAGCGCCCGAACTGCTTCCTCGCCCGCTCGCTCCCCTCCGACGTCGCGCGCGTCGAGTCCCGCACCTTCATCTGCTCTGAGAAGGAGGAGGACGCCGGCCCGACGAACCACTGGGCCGATCCCGCCGAGATGAAGGCGACCCTCAAGGAGAAGTTCACCGGCGCCATGGCCGGCCGCACGATGTACGTCATCCCCTTCTCCATGGGCCCGCTGGGCGGCCCGATCTCGCAGCTCGGCATCGAGATCACCGACTCGCCCTACGTCGTCTGCAACATGCGCATCATGACCCGCATGGGCTCCAAGGCGATGGACCTCATCGCCGAGGGCAAGCCGTGGGTTCCCGCCGTCCACTCCGTCGGCGCCCCGCTCGCCGAGGGCCAGGCCGACACCGCGTGGCCGTGCAACGAGGAGAAGTACATCACCCACTTCCCGGAGACCAACGAGATCTGGTCCTTCGGCTCGGGCTACGGCGGCAACGCCCTCCTCGGCAAGAAGTGCTTCGCGCTCCGCATCGCCTCGACGATGGCCCGCCGCGACGGCTGGATGGCCGAGCACATGCTCATCCTCCGCCTCACCCGCGAGGAGACCGGCCAGCAGTTCCACGTCACCGCCGCCTTCCCGTCGGCCTGCGGCAAGACCAACCTCGCCATGCTCCAGCCCACGATCCCCGGCTACAAGGTCGAGACCGTCGGCGACGACATCGCGTGGATGCGCCCGGGCCCGGACGGCCGCCTGTACGCGATCAACCCGGAGGCCGGCTTCTTCGGCGTCGCCCCCGGCACCGCGTACACGACGAACCCGATGGCCATGGAGACCATGAAGTCCAACTCCATCTTCACGAACGTCGCCCTCACGGACGACGGCGACGTGTGGTGGGAGGGCATCGACGGCGAGGTCCCGGCTCACCTCATCGACTGGCACGGCAACGACTGGACCCCCGAGTCCGGTGAGAAGGCCGCCCACCCGAACAGCCGCTTCACCGTTCCGGCCTCGCAGTGCCCGATCATCTGCCCCGATTGGGAGGCCCCCCAGGGCGTCCCGGTCGACGCGATCCTCTTCGGCGGCCGCCGCGCCACCAACGTGCCGCTCGTCGCCGAGCAGTACGAGCCCGCCCACGGCGTGTTCATCGGCGCCTCCGTCGCCTCCGAGGTCACCGCGGCCGCGACCGACGTCAAGGCCGGTTCGCTCCGCCACGATCCCTTCGCCATGCTGCCCTTCTGCGGCTACAACATGGCCGACTACTGGGGCCACTGGCTCGAGATGCAGGCCGAGCTCGGCGACAAGTTCCCGAAGGTCTACCAGGTCAACTGGTTCCGCAAGGACGAGAACGGCAAGTTCATGTGGCCGGGCTACGGCGACAACTCGCGCGTCCTCGACTGGATCGTCCGCCGCGCCGCGGGCGAGGTCGAGGCGATCGACGGCGTCACCGGCCGCTACCCGAAGTTCGAGGACTTCAACCTCGACGGCCTCGACATCGACGAGACCGTGTGGGGCAAGCTCTTCGCGATCGATCCCGAGGCCTGGGCCGCGGAGATGGACGACACCGAGGAGTACTTCTCCAAGTTCGGCGACAAGCTCCCCGCCGCGATCACCGAGCAGCTCGCGAAGTTCCGCGAGCGCATCGCCGCCGCCCGCGCCTGATTCCAGGCGCCCAGGCGCATCGCTCAACCGGAGGCCGGACCCCGAGGGGTCCGGCCTCCGGCCGTTGTCGGGCGCCCGCTCCGGTGCCGCCCGGAGCCGATGCTCGGTTTCGCCCCCGGCCGCCGGACCGCGACCGCGGAGGCGCCCCGACGAGGAGAAGCCGCCCGACGGCCGGAAACGCCCGGAGTCGCCGATAGGATGGCGGGGAACCGTCGTCCCGTCAGGAGAACCGCATGGCCGCCTACCTCACCGACGCCGAGCTCACGAGGGCCTCGGCGCTCCTCGCCCGCGTCAAGGGGATCCTCGATTCGAAGATCGTCGGACAGGAGGCCCTCAAGCGGGCCCTCCTCGCCTCCCTCCTCGCGAAGGGGCACGTCCTCATCGAGTCGGTGCCGGGCCTTGCGAAGACGACCGCCGCCCGGACCCTCGCCTCGGCGGTCTCCGGTTCGTTCCGTCGCATCCAGTGCACCCCGGACCTCATGCCGAACGACATCGTCGGCATGGAGATCTGGAACCAGGCGACCGGCGAGATGACGACCCAGCTCGGCCCGGTCCACGCGAACTTCGTCCTCCTCGACGAGATCAACCGCTCCTCGGCGAAGACCCAGTCCGCGATGCTCGAGGCGATGGCGGAGTCGCAGACGACGATCGGCGGCGTCGACCACCCCCTGCCGCGGCCCTTCATGGTGATGGCGACGCAGAACCCGATCGAGGAGGAGGGCACCTACGTCCTTCCCGAGGCGCAGATGGACCGCTTCCTCCTCAAGGAGACGATCACCTACCCGCGCCCCCACGACGAGCTCGAGATCCTCGATCGGATCGATTCGGGGCGGATGGACGCCCCCCTCGAGGGCGAGCCGATCTCCCTCGACGAGCTCTTCGAGCTCCAGGGGCTCGCCTCGCGCGTCTTCGTCCACGAAACCCTCAAGGCGTACATCGTCGATCTCATCAACACGACGAGGGGCGCCGGCCCCCAGCCCCTCCCGGGCTGGTCCTCGCACGTCCGCATCGGCGCCTCCCCGCGCGGCGGCATCGCGCTCATGCGGGTCTCCCAGGCGGTCGCCCTCCTCGAGGGCCGCCACTACGTCGTCCCCGAGGACATCAAGGCCCTCCGTCACGCGGTCCTGCGCCACAGGATCCTGCGGACCTTCGACGCCCTCGCCGACGACGTCTCCGTCGAGGGCCTCGTCGACGCCGTCTTCTCCGCGGTCCCGGTGCCCTGATCGTGCCCGTCCGTCCGCGCGAGCTCGGCGCCCTCTCCGCGAAGGCGCGACTGCCCGTCATGAGGAGGCTGCTCTCCGTCATGGAGGGGCAGCACTCCGGCGTGCGTGCGGGCCGCGGGTGGGAGTTCCTCGACCTCGCCGAGTACCGGCCCGGCGACGACGTCCACGACATCGACTGGGCGGCGACCGCGAAGACGGGCGACCCGATCGTCCGGCGCTTCGAGTCGACCGCGAACCTCGGGATCGTCCTCGTCGTCGACACCGGCCGCTCGATGGGCGCCCTCGCGCCGAGCGGGGAGACGAAGGCGGAGGTCGCCCTCGCCGCGTGCGAGGCGATCGCCTGGCTCGGGGTCGCCCGCGGCGACCGCGTGGGGGCGGTCGCCGGGGACGCCGAGCGGCTCACGACCTCGCCGGCGCGGACGGGGAAGGCGCATGCGGAGACGCTCCTGCGGCGGATCCGCCAGGAGATCTCCCTCGATTCGCCGCGCTCCGATGTGGCGCGCCTCCTCGACCGGGCGCTCGTCGCGACGCGTCGGCGCTCGCTCCTCGTCCTCGTCACCGACTCGGCCCAGCCCGAGCCGGGTTCGCGGTCCGAGCGACTCCTCAAGCGCCTCCTCGCGCAGCATCGGGCGATCGTCGTCGCCGTCGACGACATGGCGCCGACCGATCTGCCCCCGGGCACGCGCGTCGTCGACGTCGACGAGGGGCCGCTGCCCGACTTCCTCCTCACCGACGCGCGCCTCGCCGACCAGGCGAGGGCCGTCGCCGAAGGACGGCGCGCCCGCGTCGCCGCGCTCCTCGACCGTCCGGGACTCATCCCGGTGCGCGTCGCCTCGTCCGCAGAGGTCCCCCGGGCCCTCCTCGCCGCGCTCGAGAGGGGGAGCCGTGTCCGGTGATCTCACGGGCGAACTCGCCGACCCCGTCCTCTACCCGCACTGGATGTGGATCGTCGGCGCGGTTCTCCTCATCGTCGTCGCCTCGTGGATCGCGGCGTCCCTGTGGCGCTGGCGGACGTCCGACGCCGACGCCCCCGAGGGCCTGCGGACGATGAACGAGGAGTTGCGAGGCCGCTACCGCTCCCACCTCGACGCGATCGGCGCGCGCCGCGCGTCTGGCGAGTGGGGGGATCGGGAGGCCCACCTCGCGATCGCGGCGCTCATGCGCTCCCTCGGCACCGAGCGGACCGGCCGCGACCTCGAGTCGGCGACCGCCGCGGAGGCGGCGCGCCTCGCCCCCATGTGGCCCGAACTCGCGGCCCTCCTCGCGGCCTGCGAGGCTCCGTCCTTCGACCCTCAGGCCCCCGCCGATCGTCAGGCGCCGGTTGGTTCTCGGGCGCCCTCCTCCGACCGGGCGCCCGGTCCCTCCTCCACGGATCGGCTCCTCGCCGCCGCGAAGGAGCTGATCGACGCATGAGATTCCCGCTCCTCATCGCTCTCGTCGTCGGCGCCTGCGCCCTCGCCCTCGTCCTCGGATGGAGGGCCGGGGGACGGACCGCGCCCGGCAGCCGCGGATGGGTCGCGAACACCGGCTACCTCAAGGATCTCCCGCAGTTCCGCGCCCTCGTGCGCCGCACCCGCAGGGTCCTCCTCGCCGCGCTCGCGCTCCTCGGACTCGCGGTCGGCGCGACCGCGGTGAGCGCCGGCGCCCCCGTCGATCGGACGATCGCCAACGAGCGGACCGCGTCGCGCGACATCGTCCTCTGCCTCGACGCCTCCGGCTCGATGATCCCCTACGACGGGCGGATCGCCGACGCCTTCTCCCGCATCGTCGAGCACTTCTCCGGCGAGCGCATCAGCCTCCAGCTGTGGAACAACCGGACCGACGTGAAGTTCCCCCTCACCGACGACTACGCCCTCGCGACGCGCATGCTCGACGAGACCGCCTCGGTGATGAGCCGCGGCTACCTCGGTGAGGACTCCGACGGCGTCTACGTCACCCAGGAGCTCCTCGATTACACGGCGGGCACCGTCGACGAGTCGGACGCCTCGTCCTCCCTCGTCGGCGACGGCCTCGCCGCCTGCGTCCTCGGCTTCGACCACGCGGACTCCGAGCGCTCGCGGCTCGTCCTCTACGCGACCGACAACGAGGTGAACGGCCCGCAGATCTACACCCTCGCCCAGGCGATCGACTTCGCGACCTCCCGGGACGTCGCGGTGACGGCCCTCTACCCCGGGGACTCGCAGCTCCTCACCGCCGAGGGCTCCGAGCTCCGCCGGCTCGTCGAAGGGGCGGGCGGCGACTTCTACGACGCCTCCGACCCTGCGAGCGTCGACGGGATCATCGAGAAGATCGAGTCGCTCCAGCGCGTCGAGCTCGCGAAGGACGCGCGCGTCCTCGAGACCGACACCCCGAAGGGCGCGCTCGGATGGGCCGTCGTCGGAGTCCTCGGCCTGCTCGGCCTCCTCGCGATCGGGAGGCTCTGACGTGTTCCTCCGCCCGATCCTCCCCGTCTTCGGCATCGTGCTCGTCCTCCTCGTCGGGCTCGGCCTCGTCGCGCTCGGACTGCGGCGGCGCACCCGGTCGGCGCGCCTCGACGCCGCCCGTCGCGCGCTCCTCGTCGTCGTCCTCGCCCTCATGTGCGCCGGCCCCTCGATCCCCGGGGAGGCCACCGAGGTCCGCACCGCCGCTCAGGCGTGGATCGTCGTCGACCGCACGGGGTCGATGGCCGCGGAGGATTACGAGGGAGGGGCCCCGCGCATCGACGGGGTGAAGAAGGACATCGCCGCGATCCTCGACGAGATGCCCGGCGCCCGCGCGACGATCCTCGTGTGGGACTCCGACCTGCGGACCGTCCTGCCGCTGACGACGGATCGGGGCGCCGTCGACTCCTTCCTCGAGACCTTCGCCCAGGAGCTCTCCGCCTCCTCGGCGGGCTCGAGCCCGAACCGCCCGGCAGCCGGTCTGGCCGAGGCGCTCGCCGCATCGAAGGAGGCCGATCCGCAGGAGGTGCGCGCGCTGTTCGTCCTCACCGACGGGGAGACCTCGAACGAGGGCGCGTGGAGCCCCTACGAGATCGACGATCCGAGCGCCTGGAACCGGGTGGGGACCCTCGTCGACGGGGGAGCGATCATCGGCTACGGGACGGCCGAGGGCGGGCGCATGCGCGTGCGGCGCCTCAACGACGCCCAGTCGGGCGCCCCCGAGGAGTACATCCCCGACGGCTACGGCCCCGACGCGCCCGACGCGATCAGTCGGATCGACGAGGACGCGCTCAGGGGGATCGCCTCGCGCACGGGACTCGAGTACGTCCACTCGCCGGCGGACTCGCGGATCCGCTCCATCGCGGCGTCGATCGACGATTCGGCGGAGCGCGTCGTCGAGGCGCGCGAGGCCGTCGCCGCCGCCCGCTACGTCCTCTGGCCCTTCGCCCTCGTCCTCGGCGCCCTGCTCGCCTGGGAGTCGGCGGTCCTCGCCGGCAGGGCCCGCGCCCTCAGGAGGTCCCGTGCGATCTGACCGCCGCAACGACTCGAGGTTCGAGGACGTCGTCCTCCCCTTCGGCGCGCCCTCGGGCGAGCCGAGATCGCGCGGGCCCCGGCGGCGCTCGACGAAGCCCCTCAAGCGCCTCGCCTACTCCTCGCCGATCCTCGCGCTCCTCGTCGCGGTCGCGGTCGTCCTCATCGGGCTGCCCGTGTGGTCGGCGCACGCCCTCGGCCGCTGGGACGCGGGCGAGAGGGCCGTCGCGGAATCCGAGTACTCGACGCAGGCCGATTGGACGGCCCGGGGGCCCGAGACCTGGGTCGCCCGGTTCAACTTCGGCACCGCGCTGCTCGCCCGCGGCGCGCTCGACGAGGGCGTCGCCCGGCTCCGCGAGGCGCTCGAGACCGTGCCGAGGGCGCTCGACATCGGCGACGGGCGCATCGAGACCTACTCGTACGAGTGCCGCGTGCGGATCAACCTCGCCCTCGGCCTCGAGATGCAGGGGGACGAGGCCGGGGCCGCGGGCGATTGGACGGGGGCCGCCGACCTCTACGACGAATCGGCCGCAACCGTCTCGACGTGCCTGCCGCCCTCGCAGTCGCAGTCGGGGAACCCTCAGCAGTCGGGCTCCGACGAGTCGCAGTCCTCCTCCGACTCCCAGTCCTCCGGATCCGGCTCGGGGTCCGGACGGGGCTCTCAGGGATCCTCCGACCAGGGGCAGCAGGCGGGGGAGAACGCGAATCGCGCCGAGCAGAAGGCCGACGAGGCGCGCCGCAGGGCGGCCGGTTCCGACTCGTCCGGGTCGCAGGAACAGGGCGGTTCCTCGCCCGACGGGGCGGGGAACGACGATTCGGGGAGCGCCGGAGGGTCGGACTCCGCGGACGGCGCGCCCGGGGATTCGGGCGAGGGTGGCGACGCCTCCCCGAACACGGGGAGCTCCGAGGACCCGGGCACGCCCTACGAGGGCGAGAGCGCCGACGAGGCCCGGCGGCGCAACGAACTCGAGCAGCGCTTGCGCTCGGGCGGCTCCGGGGACGAGGGCGCGGCGCCGGGGACGCGATCCGGGGATTCGAACGGGGCGTGGTGAGTCCGGACGGGGCGACCGACGACCGCTTCGCGCGAAGGCTGGACACGGCCCGCGTCCTCGTGCGATAACCGAGGCATCGGGATCGGCCGCGAGGGCCGACGACCCCGGAGAGCGACCCGCGGGGGTCGGTGCGGGGAAGGGGCCGGTGCGGCGAAGGCGCCGCCGGGACGAATGAAGGAGTGCGCGATGGGACGCGTCATCGTCGTCGGTTCGATCAACCAGGACGTCACCGTGCAGGTCGATCGCCACCCGCTGCCGGGGGAGACCCTCCACGGGAGGGGCGTCTCCTACCGGCTCGGCGGAAAGGGCGCGAACCAGGCGGCGGCCGCCGCCCACGGCGGAGCCGAGACGCTCTTCGTCGGCGCCGTCGGCTCCGACGCCGCAGGGGAGGGGCTGCGCGCCGAACTCGGCTCCCACGGCGTCGATCTCTCCCTCCTGCGAACGGCGGACGCGACGAGCGGCGTCGCGTTCATCCAGGTCGCCGCGAGCGGGGAGAACACCATCATCCTCGACGCCGGGGCGAACGGGACCGTCCCCGCGGACGCCCTCGAGGCCGTCGAGGGCCTCGGCCGGGGCGACGTCGTCGTCCTCCAGGGCGAGATCCCCTTCGCCTCGAACGCCGCGACCGTCCGGCTCGCCCGCGCCTCCGGCGCCCGCGTCGTCCTCAACCTCGCGCCCGTCTACGAGATCGCGCCCGAGGTCCTCGCCGACGTCGACGTCCTCGTCGTCAACGAGTACGAGGCCGGGCTCGCGCTCGACCGGCCGGCGCCGACGAGCGTCGAGGAGGCCCTCGAGGCCGCCCGCGCCCTTCGCGAGAAAGGGGTCGGGTCGGTCGTCATCACCCTCGGCAAGGCGGGCGCCGTCCGCGTCGACGCCGAGTCCGAGGCTCACGTCCCCGCGATCGATCTCGGCCCGGTCGTCGATACGACGGGAGCCGGCGACGCCGCCGTCGGCGTCCTCGCCGCCGCCCTGGCGGCCGGTCTCCCCTTCGACGAGGCCGTCGAGGCCGGCATGAGGGCCGGATCGATCGCCGTCCTCTCGCCGGGGGCCGCGGCCTCGTACACGGGGATCGGGGCCGTCGTCCCGCGCTGACGGCAGTGCGCCGCCCCTGAATCGGCGCACCGCCCCGGCCTCGTCGGGGACTTCGGGCCCTGTTCGCGGCGCGACGACGACCGCGCGGGGCGCACGGATGAGCGGGAGGCGCCCGCGAACGTGGACGCGGTTTCGAGACGCGCGCCGGTACGGCTAGGCTGGCCGCGTGAAGGTCCTCCTCGTCGGGAACGGCGGGCGCGAGCACGCGCTCGCCCGCGCACTCCTCAGAACCTCCTCCCCGGCCGACCCGGTCGAGCTCGTCGTGCAGGCGGGCAATCCCGGACTCGAGCCCCTCGGGCACTCCCTCGTCCTCGATCCGACCGACCCCGAGTCGATCGCCCTGCGCGCGAAGGCGCAGAAGGTCGACCTCGTCGTCGTCGGCCCCGAGGCCCCCCTCGTCGCCGGAGTCGCCGACGCCGTCATCGCCGCGGGCATCCCCTGCTTCGGCCCGACGCGCGCCGCCGCCCGGCTCGAGGCGTCGAAGTCCTTCGCCAAGGAGGTCATGGCCCAGGCCGGCGTCGCCACCGCGCGCTCCTTCACCTGCCGGACGCTCGACGAGGTCGACGCCGCGCTCGACGAGCTCGGCGCCCCGCACGTCGTCAAGGACGACGCGCTCGCCGCCGGAAAGGGAGTCGTCGTCACCGAGGATCGCGCCGCCGCCCGCGCGCACGCCGAGGCCTGCCTCGCCCGCGAGAACGGCGCCGTCGTCATCGAGGACTACCTCGACGGCCCCGAGGTCTCCCTCTTCTGCGTCTCCGACGGCCAGACCGTCGTCCCGCTCGTACCCGCGCAGGACTTCAAGCGCGTCGGCAACGGGAACGCCGGGCCGAACACCGGCGGCATGGGCGCCTACTCGCCGCTCCCGCGGCTCGACGACGCGGTCGTCGACGAGGTCGTCCGCACCGTCGCCCAGCCGACCGTCGACGCGATGGCCGAACGCGGCACCCCCTTCGTCGGGCTCCTCTACTGCGGCCTCGCGATGACCTCGAAGGGCGTGCGCGTCGTCGAGTTCAACGTCCGCTTCGGCGACCCCGAGACCCAGGTCGTCCTCGAGCGCCTCGACTCGTCGCTCGCCGACCTCCTCTTCGCCGCCGCGACCGGGAACCTCGCGCGCGTTCCCGCGCCGACGTGGTCGAGCGATGCGGCCGTCACCGTCGTCATGGCCTCGGGCGGATACCCCGGGCCGACCGACACCGGGCACGAGATCACCGGCATCGAGCAGGCCGAGGAGATCGAGGGCGTCCACGTCATCCAGGCCGGAACCTCTTGGAGGATCACCGACGATCCGGCCGACGTCGCCGCCGGATGCTGCGGCTTCGAGCCGACGGAGATCCTCGTCAACGCCGGCGGACGCGTCCTCGACGTCGTCGGACGCGGCGAGGACGTCGCGCAGGCGCGGGAGCGGGCCTACCGGGGCGTCGACGAGATCTCCTTCTACGGGGAGCATCACCGAACGGACATCGCGACCTGGCCCGCAGAGCTGGACGCGAAGAACTGAACTGAAGAGGAGCCGGAGGACGCCATGACCGAACTCGCACTGCCCGGATGGGCGCACGTGTCCTCCGGAAAGGTCCGCGACATCTACGCGCCGGCCGACCAGGAGACGCCCGACCGGCTGCTCCTCGTCACCTCCGACCGGATCAGCGCCTACGACTACATCCTCCCGACGCCGATCCCCGGCAAGGGGAAGGTCCTCAACCAGCTCGCGATCTGGTGGATGGACCGGCTCTCCGACGTCGTGCCGAATCATCTGCTCTCGACCGCCCACGACCCCGCCGACCCGTACTCGGTGCCCGCCGAGGTCGAGGGCCGCGCCGTCGTCGCGAAGGCCCTCGACATGGTCCCCATCGAGTGCGTCGTCCGCGGCTACCTCACCGGCTCCGGCCTCGTCGAGTACGCGGCGAGCCGCACCGTCTGCGACATCCCCCTGCCCGAGGGCCTCGTGGAGGCCTCGCGCCTCGAGACCGCGATCTTCACGCCCGCCGCGAAGGCCGAGCTCGGCGACCACGACGAGAACATCTCCTTCGAGCGGGCCGCCGACATGGTCGGCGCCGAACTCGCCGCGACGCTCCGCGACACCTCGATCGCCCTCTACGAGCGCGCCCGCGAGATCGCCGCCGAGCGCGGCGTCATCATCGCCGACACGAAGTTCGAATTCGGGCTCGACCGGGAGACCGGCGCCCTCGTCCTCGGCGACGAGATCCTCACGCCCGACTCCTCGCGCTTCTGGCCCGCCGACCAGTGGGTCCCCGGGCGCGTCACCCCCAGCTTCGACAAGCAGTACGTCCGCGACTGGCTCACCTCGCCCGCCTCGGGCTGGGACCGGGGCTCCGGGGAGCAGCCGCCCGCCCTCCCCGCGGACGTCGTCGCCGCGACCGCCGACCGCTACGTCGAAGCCTTCCGCCGCCTCACCGGCGCGGAACCGCAGTTGTGAAGCACCACCACCGTCGGGGCGGATCCGCCCCGACCGACGAAGGAGGAACGCCGTGGGGCGAATCATCGTGGAAGTGATGCCGAAGCCGGAGATCCTGGATCCCCAGGGCAAGGCGGTCGGCTCGGCCCTGCCGAGGCTCGGGATCGCGAGCTTCGCCTCGGTCCGCCAGGGGAAGTGCTTCCACCTCACCGTCGACGGCCCGGTCACCGACGAGCTCCTCGCCGACGCCCGCAAGGCCGCCGAGGAGGTCCTCTCCAACCCGATCATCGAGGACGTCGTCCGCGTCGAGGCCCTCCCCGAGACGGAGACCGCGAAGTGACGCGCATCGGAGTCGTCACCTTCCCCGGCACCCTCGACGACCGGGACGCCGCCCGCGCGGTGCGCCTCGCCGGCGCCGAGCCCGTCGCCCTCTGGCACAAGGACGCCGACCTCCACGGCGTCGACGCCGTCGTCATCCCCGGCGGATTCTCCTACGGCGACTACCTTCGCTGCGGCGCCATCGCCGCCGTCGCCCCCGTGATGGGGGAGATCGTCGCCGCCGCGAACAGGGGACTCCCCGTCCTCGGCATCTGCAACGGCTTCCAGGTCCTCTGCGAGGCCCACCTCCTGCCCGGCGCGCTCATCCGCAACGATCACCAGAAGTTCTTCTGCCGCGACCAGCTCCTCCGCGTCGAGAACCCCTCGACCGCGTGGACCTCCTCCTTCGAGGCCGGCGAGCTCCTCACCGTCCCCCTGAAGAACGGCGAGGGCAACTTCCAGGCCTCCCCGGCCGAGCTCGAGAGGCTCGAGGGCGAGGGGCGCGTCGTCTTCCGCTACATCGACGTCAACCCCAACGGCTCGGCGAACGACATCGCCGGCGTCGCCAACGACGCGGGCAACGTCGTCGGCCTCATGCCCCACCCCGAGCACGCGGTCGAGTCCGGCTTCGGACCGCTCGGCGTCGACGAGGCCGGAGCCTTCGCCGGCCACGGCGGCACGCAGGGCCTGAAGATCTTCCAGTCCGTCCTGGCGAGCCTCGTCGGCTGACCCGGCACCGCCCCGCCCTCGTCCGGCGCGGGCGGGGGGGGGGCGGGGGCCGCCGCCCGGGCCCGCCGGGGGGGGGGGGCGGGCGGGGGGGGCCGCCGCGCCGCGTGGGGCGGGCGGGAGGTGGCGGCGGGGGCCCCCCGCCGCGCCCCCGCCGCACCCCCGGCGCGGCCGGGCCGTGTACA
>NZ_LS991317.1:0-4089 GCF_900499005.1 Actinomyces culturomici | reverse complement strand
CGCAACCGCTCCGAGGTCGCCCCCACCACCCCCCGCGAACTCCCCGACACCGTCGAGGACGCCGCCGCCACCCCCGACCGCGAGATGCCGTGGAAGGAGCTCGGGCTCAAGGCCGACGAGTACGACCGCATCCGCGAGATCCTCGGGCGCCGCCCGACGAACGCCGAGCTCGCCATGTACTCCGTCATGTGGTCGGAGCACTGCAGCTACAAGTCCTCGAAGAAGCACCTCGCCGAGCAGTTCGGCGCCCGCACGACCGAGGAGATGAAGCGCCACCTCCTCGTCGGCATGGGTCAGAACGCCGGAGTCGTCGACATCGGCCGCGGCTGGGCCGTCACCTTCAAGGTCGAGTCCCACAACCACCCGAGCTTTGTCGAGCCCTACCAGGGCGCCGCCACCGGCGTCGGCGGCATCGTCCGCGACATCATCTCGATGGGCGCCCGGCCCGTCGCCGTCATGGACCAACTCCGCTTCGGCGCCGTCGACCACCCCGACACCGCGCGCGTCGTCCACGGCGTCGTCTCCGGCGTCGGCGGCTACGGGAACTGCCTCGGCCTGCCGAACATCGGCGGCGAGACCGAATTCGACCCCTCCTACCAGGGCAACCCACTCGTCAACGCGCTCTGCATCGGGACGCTCCGCCACGAGGACATCCACCTCGCGAACGCGGTCGGCGAGGGGAACCTCGTCGTCCTCTTCGGCGCCCGGACCGGCGGCGACGGCATCGGCGGAGCGTCGATCCTCGCCTCCGAGACCTTCGAGGACGGCATGCCGACGAAGCGCCCCTCCGTCCAGGTCGGCGACCCCTTCATGGAGAAGGTCCTCATCGAGTGCTGCCTCGACCTCTTCGCCGCGGGCGTCGTCCAGGGCATCCAGGACCTCGGCGCCGCCGGCATCTCCTGCGCGACCTCCGAGCTCGCCTCGAACGGCGACTCGGGCATGCACGTCGACCTCGAGAAGGTCCTCCTCCGCGACCCGACCCTCACCGCCGGCGAGATCCTCATGTCGGAGTCGCAGGAGCGCATGATGGCGATCGTCACCCCCGAGGACCGGGAGCGCTTCTTCGAGATCATCGACAAGTGGGACGTCGAAGCCGCGATCATCGGCGAACTCACCGGCGACGGCCGCCTGACGATCGACCACTTCGGCTCGCGCATCGTCGACGTCGACCCGAAGACCGTCGCCCACGAGGGCCCCGTCTACGACCGTCCCTACGCGCGCCCCGCCTGGCAGGACGCCCTCCAGGCCGACACGTCCGAGAATCTCCCCCACCCGCAGACGGGCGAGGAACTCGTCGCCGACATCGAGACGGTCCTCGCGGACGTCAACCAGGCGTCCAAGGCGTGGGTCACCGACCAGTACGACCGCTACGTCCAGGGCAACACCGCCCTCGCGCAGCCCGACGACGCCGGCGTCATCCGCGTCGACGAGGCCTCCGGTCTCGGCGTCGCCCTCGCGACCGACGCGAACGGCTGGTACACGAAGCTCGATCCGGCGGCCGGCGCGAAGCAGGCGCTCGCGGAGGCCTACCGGAACGTCGCGATCGTCGGCGCCGAGCCCGTCGCCATCACCGACTGCCTGAACTTCGGCAACCCCGAGGACACGGACGCGATGTGGCAGCTCGTCACCGCGATGACCGCTCTCGCCGACGGGTGCATCGCCCTCGGCGTGCCGGTGACCGGCGGCAACGTGTCGCTCTACAACTCCTCCGGAACCGAGAAGAACCTCCCGACCTCGTCGATCAACCCGACCCCCGTCGTCGGCATGCTCGGCGTCATGGAGGACGTCCGCCGCGCGAACCCCTCGGGATTCACCGAGGAGGGGCTCGCGGTCGTGCTCCTCGGCGCGACCCGCTCCGAGTTCGACGGGTCCGCGTGGGCGCGCATCCGCCACGGGCACCTCGGCGGCCTCCCGCCGGTCGTCGACTTCGACGCCGAGGTCGCCCTCGGCAACGTCGTCCGCGCCCTGACGAACGCGGACGGTCCGGACGGGCGCCCGCTCGTGCGCGCGGCTCACGACCTCTCGAACGGCGGGCTCGCGCAGAGCCTCGTCGACATGGCGCTCCGCTTCGGGATCGGCGGCTCCTTCGACCTCACCGAGGCCGAGGGGCTCACCGGGCTCACCGACTTCGAGATGCTCCTCTCCGAGTCGCAGGCCCGCGCCCTCGTCGCGGTCCCCGAGGGCGCGCTGGCCGCGGTGTACGCGGCGGCCGAGGCCGAGGGCGTGCCTGCGGCGCGACTCGGCACGACCGGCGGCGACCTGCTCGCGGTCCTCGGCAACGACCTTCTCGGCGAGGGGTCGCGCGGCTGGATCTCGGATCTGGAGGATCTGCGCGCCGCCTCCGAGGCGGCCCTGCGCGATCGGTTCTGAGGCCTCCCGGTCCGTTCCCCGGCCGACGCTCCGGCCGCTCCTGCGGCCGCCCCTCGGCCCGTCGACGGCGCTTCGCGGCGCCCGCGTCCCACCCGGCGCGGGCGCCGCGGCCGTACGCGGCTCCGGCGGCGAAGGGCGCCCCAGCGGACCTCGAGCCATCGTCGACGCTTCGGCTGAGACCTCTTCGGGAACTCGAGTCTCGGAGGTGTGGGGGAGTCCCCTGATTCCTCCCGGAAAACCCCGGGCAATCGTCGGTTGGCAGGGAACCGTCGGGCACACTGGAGTGCCGCTCTTCCGACCAGAGGAGAAACCGTGACCGCCCGCCCCGCTCCCGCCTCCGCCCTCGTCCCCGGATGCCCGTCGACCGCGGACGGCCCGCGCTCCCAGCCGATCGACGAGGGCGCGGCCGGTGCTCGCTCAGGCGTCGACACGGCCCGCCTGCGCGCCTGGGCCGTCCACGCGCTCACGATGTCCGGGCTCGTATGGGCGTGCCTCGCGGGCGTCGCCCTCATCGAGGGGCGCATCGCGTGGATGTGGCTGTGGCTCGGCATCGCGATGATCGTCGACGGGGTCGACGGGACGCTCGCGCGGCGCGCCCGCGTGAAGGAGGTCGTCCCGTGGTTCGACGGCTGCGTCCTCGACAACATCGTCGACTACCTGACGTGGACGTTCATCCCCGCGGTCTTCATGTTCCTCCATCTGCCACTCGGGCCTCGCCCGCTCGCGCTCGCAATGATGATCGTCGCGACCGTCTCGTCGGTGTTCTGCTACGCGAACGAGGGCGAGAAGTCCGCCGACTCCTACTTCGTCGGATTCCCGGCGGCGTGGAACCTCGTGGCCGTCGCGATGTACGTCCTCGGGACGCCCGCGCCCGTGAACGTCGCCGTCACGCTCGTGCTCGCTGGCCTCACCCTCGCCCCGCTCCACTTCACGCACCCCATGCGCGTTCAGCGTCTTCGAGCCGCGAACATCATCGCCTCGATCGTGTGGATCGCCGCGACCGGTGTCCTCGTCGCGCTTCACCCGGCTCGGCCCGCCTGGGCGCTCTGGGCCTTCGGGGTCTCGGCCGTCTGGTTCCTCCTCACCGGCCTCGCGCGCACGCTGCGCGGTCGGCAGGACGCCTGAGCCCCTCGCTCCTCCGGGCGCGAGGCCGGGCGTCTTGACGCGGACATCTTGACTGGGCATCTTAACGGGGGCATCTTGACGCGCGAGCTCATGCGCCTCATCCCCTCGCCGAGAGCATTACCTTGCTTCGCCGAGAGCATCACCTTCGCTCGCCGAGAGCATCACTTTGCTGGCGGTGTCAGAGGGTGAGTGCAGTGGCTGGTCGGGTTGGGGCTGGTTGTTGTGGAGGGTCGTTGTTGGTCTGGTGGGGTGCGGGTGTCGAGGTTGGCGGTGCCATGCCCCTTTCAGACGCGGGCGGCGGCTTTCCGCACGTGGGGCGGCGGGAGAGCGCCGGGCCCTCGCCGCCGAACGCCACGAAACGCCGAGCTCCCCGACAGGCGGCCGCCGGTGTGCGCCGAGACGGCGATGCAGGTTGTGCGGGCCGCCGATTCCGGGCGCTGGGCGACTTGGATCGCACACTCGACGCCCGTGCCCGCCCACAGAGCGCGCCGAGACGGCGAAGTAGGTCATGCGGGCCGCCGATTCCGGGCGCTGGGCGACTTGGATCGCACACTCGACGCCCGTGCCCGCCCACAGAGCGCGCCGAGACGGCGA
>NZ_LS991316.1:1352312-1603907 GCF_900499005.1 Actinomyces culturomici | reverse complement strand
CGATGGTACTGCACCTGGGAGGGTGTGGGAGAGTAGGACGCCGCCGCAACACACCCAACCGGGGAGGGGGGAGAACCATTGTTGGTTCTCCCCCCCCCCGCCGTATCACACCCACACGCGCACACACGCGGTCACACCACCACACGCACACCTGAGTTGCACAGTTGGGGTGTGTCACGTGGCGAGGCTGTCGAGGATGGTTTGTTGCGCCCCGGGTTTGATGGAGGCAGTGATGACAGGAAGGATCACTGCCTCCATCAAACCCGGGGCGCAACAGTCGGGGAAGTGGATGGGGAATGCGGCGGGGGTGGGGGTGTACTCCCATGCTTCGCGCGTGGAAGGTCTGCGGGAGGGGCGACGGGTGAGCGGACGTCCTCGAGCGCTATTGAGAACTGCTAGCGGCAAGGCTATGATTTCGGGTACCCGAAAACTCTGTGAGAGAAGGTATCCGATGCATTCCGTCCGCACGTTCCTCGCGGGCACCCGTTGCCGCAGCGATCGCTCCGCTCGGCGTTCGACCCATTCCGCCGCCGCCCGCTCCGGCAGTCGCGCCTCCCGCGAGACTCCCGTCCCCTTCCCCCTCGCGCACGCGCGCGCCGCGTCCTCGTCGATCCGAGCGCGCGGCATCGGCGCCGGCCTGCTCGCCTTCTCGAGCGCGGCCCTCCTGGCAGGGTGCGCCGGCGCGACCAGCGGGACTGGAATGAGCGGCGCGGCCGACGCGCCGGTGTTATCGGTCGTCGCGACGACGACGCAGATCTGCGACTACACCACCTCGATCATCGCCTCCGCTCCGGCGGGCTCCGGCCTCGTCCTCGACAAGACCGGCGCCGATGGGCGCAAGGAGACGATCGCTCCGACCGGCGATCCCAAGCGACGCATCGCCCTCACCTGCCTTCTCGCGCCGAACGCGAGCGCCCATGAGCACGAGATGACGCCGCAGCAGGCCAAGGCATTGGCCCACGCGGACGTCCTCCTCGTCAACGGCGTCGACCTCGAGCACTTCCTCGACTCGGCCGTCGAGGCCTCGGGATTCTCCGGCGTCATGGGCGTTACCAGCGGGGTCCTCACCGCGCGTGAGATCGACGCCCCCGCGAAGACGCAGGCGTCGGAGAAGAACCTTCCCTACCGTGTCTCGCGCGGCGAGGGCCGGGTCGACGTCGCGAAGTGGCCCTTCCCGCCCTCGGAGGGCGAGTCCGCGCCCGAGTTCACCTACGATCCGCACGTGTGGACGAGCCCGAAGAACGCGGCTATCCAGGTCGCGAACATCGGCAAGTTCCTCGGCGCCGCCGATGAGGAGGACGCGGAGGCGCTAAAGGCGGGGGCCGACGCCTACGCGACGACCCTCGACGAGCTCGACGGGTGGGCCGCAGCGTCGATCGACTCGGTGCCGAAGGAGAACCGGGTGCTCTTCTCCTCTCACGACGCCTTCGGCTACTTGTCCGCGCGCTACGGCCTGGAGTTCATCGGCTCTGCGCTGTCCGACTTCAACGAGCAGCAGGACGCCACCGCCGAGCACATCCGCTCGGCCGCCGAACAGGTGCGGGCCTCCGGCGCGAAGGCGATCTTCGCCGAGAACTCGAACAACTCGAAGTCGATCGAGGCGATCGCCCGCGCCGCCGGCGTCACGGCCGTCATCGGCGACGACGCGCTCTACGGCGACTCGCTCGGCCCCGCCGGCAGCGCGGGGGAGACCTACGTCGGCTCGATCGCGCACAACGTCGAGACGATCGTCGGCGCATGGGGCGGAACCCTCGCCCCGGTCCCCGCCGACGTCGAAGCCGCGAAGTAGGAGGCCCCGAATGACCCCGGCGCTCCCGCTCGAGTTTCTCGACGTCTCCGTCGGCTACGACGGAGTCCCCGTCCTCTCCGGCGTCAACGGCAAGGTCCCGCCCGGGAGCGCCCTCGCGCTCGTCGGCCCGAACGGCTCGGGGAAGACGACCCTGCTCAAGGCCCTGGCGGGCGCCGTCGACGTCCTGGGCGGCGAGATCCGCGGAATCCCCGAGACGATCGGCTACGTGCCCCAATCGGCCGACCTCGATCCCGAGTTCCCCATCACCGCCGAGCAGGTCGTCGAGATGGGGCTCTACCGGCGCATCGGCTGGGGAAGGCGCCCGAACCCCGCGCATCGCCGGAGGATCGCCGACGCGATCGCCCGCGTCGGCCTCCTCGAGCGGTCGCGCACGAGATTCGGCGAGCTGTCCGGCGGTCAGAAGCAGAGGATCCTCCTCGCTCGGGCGCTCGTCGCCGACCCGGGGCTCCTCCTCCTCGACGAGCCCTTCAACGGCCTCGATCAGCCGAACCGCGACGCCCTGCTCGACATCCTCCGCGGGGCGGCGCGCCTCGGCACGTCGATCGTCGTCTCCACGCACGATCTCGTGCTCGCGCGCGAGGCCTGCGATCTCGCGATGGTCCTCTCCGGCGTCCAGGTGGCGTTCGGGACGGTCGACGACGCGCTCGCTCCCGCCCACCTCGCGCTCGCCTTCGGGTACGAGGCCGGGGCCGACGCTCGGATAGGGGAGTCCGCATGAGCGCGCTCGTCGACGGCTTCGCCTCGTGCGTGGAGGAGCTGCGCACGGTCCTCATGGACGTGCCCGGCCTCGGGGTCTTCGCGAGCGAGCCCTTTCTCTTCCGGCCGCTGCTCCTGCTCCTCGCCCTCGGGATCGCCGCGGGCCCTCTCGGCGCCCTCGTCAATCTGCGGCGCGCGGAATTCAACGCGGAGGCGACCGTTCACGCGGTCTTCCCCGGCCTCGTCATCGGATTCGCGCTCGGCGGTATCGACGGCGTCTTCCTCGGCGCCGCACTCGTCGGCGGGATCGTCGCAGCGGTCCTCACGGCGGCATCGCGCCGTCCCGGCGGAAACGAGGGGGCGACCGCGGTGCTCCTCGCGAGCTTCTTCGCCGCCGGACTCACGATCTCCCTGCGCAAAGGCGACATGTCCGGGCAACTCGAGGCCCTCATGTTCGGCAGACTCCTCGAGTCGACCGACGCGGACCTCCTCCGGACCCTCATCGCCGCAGCGCTCGTCCTCCTCCTCGTCGGCGCGACATGGAAGGAGCAGATCGCGGTCGCCTTCGACAGGGAGGGGGCGAGGGTCATCGGCATCCGCCTCGTCGTGGTCGACGCGACCCTCAACGTCGCGATCGCCGGCCTCGTCGTCGCCGCCTCCGCGGCGCTCGGCGTCCTCCTCGGCATCGCCTACCTCGTCATCCCCGGCGCGGCCGCCCGCCTCCTCGCGCCCGCGCCGATGTCACTGGCCCTCGCAGCGGCGGGAGTCGGAGTGGTCGGCGGGATCGCGGGCCTCGGCCTCGTCCTCGTCGACGCTCCGCGCCCGCTCTCCCCCCAGGGCGTCGTCGTCCTCGCCCTCCTCGTCCTGCTGCTCGGGGCCGTCGCCGTCTCGAGGCTCCGCTCGACCGCCGGGGAGGCTCGATGATCGGTATGACCGAGATCCTCGCCCTCCCCGTCCTCGAGCTCCTGCTCGTCTCCCTGCTCTGCGGCGGCGTGGGCGCGCTCGCACTCCTCGACGAGAAGATCTTCTTCGCCGAGTCCGTCACGCACGGCACCTTCCCGGGAGCCGTCCTCGGCGTTGTCGTCGCGGCCGGCCTCGGCGCCGGGCACGCCGCACTATCGGTCGCGCTCCTTTCCGGAGCCCTCCTCCTGTGCCTTCCGCTCGGCGCGCTCATGCGCGGCCTCGAACGACTCCCCGGCATCTCCAGCCAGGCGGCCGCCGGCATCGTCCTCTCATCCGGCTTCGCGCTCGGGTATGTCCTCGCGAAGTGGTGCGCGCCCCTGCCCATCCGCATCGAGGGATTCCTCACCGGCTCGCTCCTCACCGTCGACGCGGTCGATGTCGCGCTCGCGGGCGCCGGGTGCCTCGCGCTCGGCCTCGTCCTCGTCGCGAGGGGGAGGGCGGTCCTCCACCGCGCCTTCGACCCGGTCGACTTTGCGGCCGCGGGCGGGAACGCGAGACGCACGGAGGGGATGCTCATCGCCCTCGTCGTCGCGGCCGTCGTCCTCTCGATCCCCGCCGTCGGAACGGTCCTCTCGATCGCCCTGCTCGCCGCGCCCGCCGCAGGGCTCGCGCCGCGCATGCGCTCCCTCCGCGTCTTCCTCCTCGCGGCGCCGATCGCCGCCGTGCTCATCGGCTTCGCGGGGCTCTCCGTCGCACTCGCCCTCGACCTCTCCGTCGGCGGGACGATCGGCATCGCCTCGGGACTCTTCTACGCGGGCTGCCGCCTCCTTCCCCGGCGGATCGGGCGTGCGGCCCCGACCTCGTCGATCGCCCGCGCGCCGATGCCGCACGAGCGCACGAAGGCGAACGAACGGGTCGGCGTCCGCGGGAGGACGGAGGTGACGCGGGCGGGCGGTCAATGAGACGATGAACGCGTGGTGAACGACGACATCCCCGTCCAGCGTCCCGGTTCGATCCTTCTCGCGGCGACCCCGATCGGCGAGATCGGCGATGCGTCGCCGCGTTTCATCCGGGCCCTCGGCGAGGCCGAGGTCGTCGCCGCCGAGGACACGCGCCGACTCCTCGCGCTCGCCGGGCGCCTCGACGTCCGGATCAACGGCAAGCTCATGAGCCTCCACGACCACAACGAAGCTGATCGCGCCGAGCAGGTCGTCTCCCTCGCCGAGGGCGGCGCGCGCGTCCTTCTCGTCTCCGACGCCGGCATGCCGACCGTCTCCGACCCCGGCTTCCGAGTCGTCCGCGCCGCCGTCGAGAGGGGGGTGGAGGTCTCCGCGCTGCCCGGCCCCTCCGCGCCCGTCACCGCGCTCGCCGTCTCCGGCCTGCCCTCCGACCGCTTCTCCTTCGAGGGCTTCCTCCCGCGCAAGGACGGCGAGGCGCGCGCCTACCTCGGAGCTCTCGCCTCCGACCCGCACACCCTGATCTTCTTCGAGTCCGCCAAGCGCCTCAACGACACGCTCGTCCGCATGGCCGAGGCATTCGGAGGATCGCGCCGCGCCGTCGTCTGCCGCGAGCTCACGAAGGTCCACGAGGAGATCCTGCGCGGCGGCCTCAACGAGCTCATCGCCCGGACCGTCGGCGAGGTCCTCGGGGAGATCACCATCGTCGTCGCCGGCTACCGCGGTCAGGGCAACGCCGACGACCATGTTGAGACCGTCCTCGCGCTCGCGGCCGAGGGCATGCGTCTCAAGGAGGCCGCCGCCGAGGTCGCCGAGGCGACCGGACTGCGGAAGAACGATCTCTACAAGGCCGCGCTCCGGCGCCGCGACGAGGCCCGCGACGCCGCCGAGGACGAGGCCGAGGACAAGAAGAAGCGGAAGAAGAAGCACTGAGTCGCGCGGGCCCCTCGGTCGCTCCCGGCACGTGGGCGCGTGCGCGCGCCGACCCGGTGAGCGCCCGGCCCCGCCCTCGTCGATCGACGCCGAGCGACAGGTTATCCATCGAAATCGACAGGTTGTGCAGGATTCCTCGCGCGCAAACGGTTCCGAGGGGTTGAATGCCGCATAAGAGGACGGATTCGAAGGCGGATCCGGTCCCGGCCCATCAATCCAATGGAGGATCGACTCATGCCTTCGACGCCGAAGCGCCGCATCGGAAGAACCGTATTCAGAATCATCCGAGGACTGCTTAAAGCCCTCGTCGCCGTCCTCATCCTCGCCCTCATGTGGGTCGCGAACGCGATGCTCCCCGGATTCGGGCGCATGGCGAACTCCGTGCTCGGCTACCACCAGTCCTGGGACAACTCGAAGGCGAACGCCGACGGGCTCGACCTCGAGTACAACACGGCCGACTACGACAAGGACTCCATCAAGGCGGCCGAGGACGCCCTCGACGAGCAGATCGGCGCCGAAGGGTACGTCCTCCTGAAGAACGACGACGGCGCGATGCCCTTCGACAAGGGGACGACCTTCTCCTTCTTCTCCGAGGCGTCCAAGGTCCTCGGCGCCTCCCAGTCCATGGTCTCCATGGTCACCGGCGCCTCCGGAACCTACGACGGGCTCAACGCCGCCTTCGAGAACGCCGGCCTCAAGGTCAACACGACCCTCGAGGACGTCTACCTCAAGGGCGCCTGCGCCGACTATAACCTCGGCCCCGGATCCGTCTCCTTCGGCGACGACGAGGACTTCTCCATCAACGAGTGCCCCCTCGACGCGCTGAAGAGCTCCGGCGCCCTCGACTCCGCGAAGGACACCGTCCCCGTCTTCGTCCTCAAGCGCGTCGCCGGCGAAGGCCGCGACATGCCCCGCTCCATGTACAACCACGCGACGAGCGCCGAGGACAAGGCCCGCTCCTACCTCGAGCCCGACTCGACCGAGCGCGAGATCCTCCAGTACCTCAACGACGCCTACGACCAGGTCGTCCTCGTCGTCAACACCGCCTCCGCCCTCGAACTCGACTGGGTGAAGGACTACCCGTCCATCACCTCCGTCCTCACCATGCCCTCCGCCGGGACGACCGGCATCAACTCCTTCGCGAAGATCTTCACCGGCGAGATCAACCCCTCCGCCCGCACCGTCGACACCTGGGCCGCCGACGTCGCCGCCTCGCCCGCCGCCCAGAACTTCGGCGACTACCAGTACGTCGACGCCAACGGGAAGCTCACGAAGTACAACTACGTCTCCTACGAAGAGGGCATCTACGTCGGGTACAAGTACTACGAGACCCGCTACGAGGACACCGTCCTCGGCCAGGGCAACGCCGGCGACTTCTCCTACGCCGACGAGGTCGTCCACCCCTTCGGCTCCGGACTCTCCTACACGACCTTCGACTGGTCCGATTACGCCCTCTCCTGGGACGGCGACGTCGCGACCGCGACCCTCACCGTCACCAACACCGGCGACCGCGCCGGCAAGGACGTCGTCGAGCTCTACGCGCAGAGCCCCTACACCGACTACGACAAGGCGAACGGCGTCGAGAAGCCCGCGGTCGCCCTCGTCGGCTACGCGAAGACCGACGAGCTCGAGCCCGGCGCCTCCCAGACCGTCGAGGTCGTCTTCAACAAGGACCAGCTGAAGTCCTACGACGCCAAGGGCGCGAAAACCTACATCCTCGACGCCGGCGACTACTACGTCACCGCCGGCCGCGACGCCCACGCCGCGACCAACAACATCCTCGCCGCCAAGGGCAAGACCGTCGCCGACGGCATGACCGACGAGGGCGACGCCGCGCTCGTCGCGACGTGGACCCCGGGCAACGCCGAGGTCGACACGACCACCTACGCGACCGACTCGGCGACCGGCGTCGCCGTCACGAACCGCTTCGACGACGCCGCCGGCGACCTCGCCTACCTCACCCGCTCCGACTGGACCGGAACCTTCCCGACGCACGACGGAACGCCTTCCGACCAGATCTCTACCTGGGGCAACGAGATCAACGGAACCGACGCCGAAGGCGCCCCGGCCTCGTACCTCTACACGAAGACCGCGGACGAGCAGCTCCTCGCGAAGCTCGACTCCACCGACTCCGGGAACCCCGTCGACCCCGCGACGATCACCGACGCGCCCGTCTACGGCGCCGACAACGGGCTGACGCTCGCCGACCTGCGCTGCGCCGCCTTCGACGACCCCAAGTGGGACGACCTCCTCGACGAGCTCACCCCCGCCGACTACGACGTCTCCATCGCCCGCGGCGGCTACGGCACCGAGTACCTCGAATCCATCGGCAAGCCCTTCTCCGTCGACGCCGACACGGCCGCGGGCCTCATCTACGGCGGCTCACGCGGAATCGGCGGGCGCATGTTCCCGACCCCGGTCGTCGTCGCCCAGACCTGGAATCAGGACATCGCCTCCGCCTACGGCGAGATGATCGGCAACGAGTCACTCATCGGCGGCGCCAACGGCTGGTACGCCCCCTCGATGAACATCCACCGCTCCGCCTACTCCGGCCGCAACGGCGAATACTTCTCCGAGGACGGCTACCTCTCCGGCGTCGTCGCCGCTGCCGAGGTCACAGGCGCCGCATCCAAGGGGATGTTCGCCACGATCAAGCACTTCGCCCTCAACGACCAGGAGAACCACCGCGGCGACCGTGTCGGCCAGTACTCCATCGCCACGTGGGCGAACGAGCAGTCGATCCGCGAGATCTACCTCAAGCCCTTCGAAATGGTGATGAAGGCCGGCACCGTCGACCTCGCCTACACCTCCTGCGACGGCTCGACCTGCTCGCGCTCCACGACCTCGTACCCCGTCGCCCAGGGCGTCATGACCGGCTTCAACCGCATCGGCGCCACCTGGACGGGCGGCTCCTACGCGCTCCTCACGAACGTCGTCCGCGAGGAGTGGGGCTTCAACGGATGGATCCTCACCGACAACGCGAACACCGGGCAGTTCATGGACGCCGCCCAGATGATCGCCGCCGGCGGCGACTCGAAGCTCACGTACAACGACCAGTCCTCGATGTGGGCCTTCGATGAGAACAACGCCGTCGACTACCACTACGGTCGCATCGCCATGCACCACCTGCTCTACACGATCGCCAACTCGCACGTGATGAACGGGTCGATGCCCGGCTCGATCTACAAGCCCGGCTGGCAGATGACGAGCCGCATCGCGGCGGGCGTCAACGGGGTCGGCGGCCTCGTCCTCGTCCTCCTCGGATGGACGACGTGGCGCAACCACAAGAAGTACACAGCCGAGCGCGCCGAGCGGAAGGCGCTCAAGGCGCAGGCGGCGCCCGCCGCGTGACCGGGTGGGCATAGAGCCGGGGCGGGGGATCGAGAAGGACAGCACTCGATCCCCCGCCCCAATTGCGTGCGGGGCCCGGCGGTGGCGGGCACCGGGGTTCGCGCCTCGGCGCTGCGCTCCGCGCCGCTGAAGTTCAGCGGGAAGCCGACCGCCTCAGTGCGAGGGGACCTCCGGGACGCCCGCCTCCGCGAGGCGCCTCGACGCCGCGGCGCCGGTCTCAGCGGAGACCGGCTCAGTGAGATCGGAGAGCACGCGGACCTCGAAGCCCGCCGCCTTCGCGTCGAGCGCCGTCTCGCACACGCAGTGCGACTGGGCGAGTCCGACGACGTCGACCCGGTCGACGCCCGCCTCCTCGAGATGCTCCTTCAGCGTTCGTCCGTCCTCGGCCTCGCCCTCGAAACCCGAATAGGCGGCGGCGTACTGGCCCTTCTTCACCGCGACGTCGGCGCGAACGCCGGCGAGCGCGGGGTGGAGGTCGGCCTCGGGCGTGCCCGCGACTCCGTGCGGCGGCCACGTGTCGACGTAGTCCGGCGTGTCGGAGAAGTGCGCGCCCGGGTCGATGTGCCAGTCCTGCGTCGTCGCGATGAGCGCGTAGTCGCCCCGATGTTCGGCGATGAAGGCGGCGATGCGCTCGGCGCAGGCGTTCCCGCCCTCGACGGGGAGGGCGCCGCCCTCGCAGAAGGTGGGCTGGACGTCGACGACGACGAGTGCGCGGGTCATGGCTGCTCCGATCGTTCGGGGATCCGACGTTCTCACGCTAGTCGATCGACGAGGGCGGGGCTGGGCGCTGGACGTGCGGAGGAGGAGATCCCCTCGACGGACGAAGGTAATGCTTTCGACGAAGAAAGGTAATGCTCTCGGTGAGGGCGCTTCGACGCGGGAGGCGCCCGACGACTAGGCTGGGGAACCATGAGTCGCATTCTCTCCGCCGTCGCCTGGCCCTACGCCAACGGCCCCCGCCACATCGGACACGTCGCCGGATTCGGAGTCCCCTCCGACGTCTTCTCGCGCTACATGCGCATGGCCGGACACGACGTCCTCATGGTCTCGGGCACCGACGAACACGGCACCCCGATCCTCGTCGCCGCCGACGGGGAGGGCGTCACCGCCCGCGAGCTCGCCGACCGGAACAACCGGCTCATCGTCGAGGACCTCGTCGCCCTCGGCCTCTCCTACGACCTCTTCACCCGTACGACCGCCGGCAACCACTACCGCGTCGTCCAGGACATGTTCCGGACCGTCCGCGACAACGGCTACATGGTCGAGCAGGTGACCCGCGCGGCGATCTCGCCCTCGACCGGGCGCACCCTGCCCGACCGCTACATCGAGGGCACCTGCCCGATCTGCGGCACGGAGGGCGCTCGCGGGGACCAGTGCGACGCCTGCGGTAACCAGCTCGACCCGACCGACCTCATCGACCCGCACTCGCGGATCAACGGCGAGACCCCCGAGTTCGTCGAGTCGACCCACTGGTTCCTCGACCTTCCCGCCCTCGCCGAGGCGCTCTCCGCGTGGCTCGACGATCGCGAGGCCTCCGGCACGTGGCGCCCCAACGTCATCAAGTTCTCGAAGAACTTCCTCGAAGACATCCGCCCGCGCGCGATGACCCGCGACATCGACTGGGGCATTCCGGTGCCCGGCTGGGAGGACCAGCCGACCAAGCGCCTCTACGTGTGGTTCGACGCCGTCATCGGCTACCTCTCCGCCTCCATCGAGTGGGCCCGCCGCTCCGGCGACCCCGAGGCGTGGCGCCAGTGGTGGAACGACCCCGAGTCGCTCTCCTACTACTTCATGGGCAAGGACAACATCGTCTTCCACTCGCAGATCTGGCCGGCCGAACTCCTCGGCTACAACGGCCAGGGCGCGAACGGCGGTAAACCCGGGGACCTCGGCGTCCTCAACCTCCCGACCGAAGTCGTCTCCTCCGAGTTCCTCACGATGGAGGGGAAGAAGTTCTCCTCCTCGCACGGCATCGTCATCTACGTCCGCGACTTCCTCGCCCGCTACCAGGCCGACGCGCTCCGCTACTTCATCTCCGCCGCGGGCCCGGAGACCTCCGACTCGGACTTCACCTGGGCCGAGTTCGTCCGCCGGACGAACGGCGAGCTCGTCGCCGGATGGGGCAACCTCGTCAACCGCACCGCCTCGATGATCGCGAAGAAGTTCGGCGAGATCCCCGCCCCGGGCGAGCTCGAGGACATCGACCGCGCGCTCCTCGACGAGATCTCGAAGGGCTTCGACACCGTCGGCGACCTCATCGGACACCACCGCCAGAAGGCCGCCCTCGCCGAAGCGATGCGCCTCGTCGGCGAGGCGAACAAGTACGTCACCGACACCGAGCCCTTCAAGCTCAAGGCCCCCGAGCAGCAGGCCCGCCTCGCGACGGTCCTCCACACGCTCGCCCAGGCCGTCGCCGACCTCAACCTCATGCTCTCCCCGTTCCTCCCGCACGCCGCGAACGACGTCGACCGGGTCATGGGCGGCGAGGGCGCGATCGCCCCGATGCCGCGCATCGAAGAGGTCGACGAACTCGACCCCGAGGTCCTGCCCGCCGCCTTCGACGGCCGCACCGGCTACCCGATCATCACCGGCGACTACTCGACCGCCCCGACCTGGGAGCGCCACGAGATCAGCGTCGGCACGCCGATTGCGAAGCCGACCCCGGTGTTCGTCAAGCTCGACGAGTCGATCGTCGAGGAGGAGCTCGCTCGCTACGCGGACTCGACCCCCGACGACGTCACCGGCGCCTGAGACCGGCAATCGACGAGAACGCGTGAGGGGCGCGGGGCCATGGCCCCGCGCCCCTCACGCGCATGATGACGGCTCGCCGGCCCGCCGACTCCCCGGAATCGGCGCACCGCCCCGGCCTCGTCGACCGCAAGGCGCGAGCCGGGCGCCGGGGGAGCCGCCTGCGAAACCTCAGTAGTGCGTGGTCACCGGCGTGCCGAGGTCCGCCCAGGTGAAGACCTCGTGGGCTGCGTCCACCGGCAGGTTGACGCAGCCGTGCGAACCGCCGACCGACCCGAGTCCGAAGGTCGACACCCACGGCGCGCCGTGGATCGCGTAGGACCCGGTGAAGTAGGAGACCCAGGGGACGTCCCTCGCGCAGTACGGCCAGCCGGGCGTGCACCCCATGTCCTGCTTCTGATACTGGAGGTAGACGTGGTAGAGGCCGGTGACGGTCTCATGTCCGGGCGAACCGTGATTGATCGCGTAGGGGCCGAGGACGACGGACTGCCCCTCGTAGGCGGTGAGCCGATTCGTCGACAGATTGACGTCGATCCACTTCTCGCCCTCGGCCATCGCGTAGGAGTAGCCCTCGTGGCCGGCCATGACGGGCCGGGTTTCGACCGGGGCGGGGACCTCGTCGTAGTCGAAGTCGCCGGTGAAGTCCTCGCCCGCGCCGACCTTCTTCACGAGGTCGGCGGCGACCGCCTCGACATTGTTCGCCTTGAGACCGGTGGCGCCGGGGCGCGCGCCCTCGACGACGACCGCGCCGGACGCGTCCACGTTGTCGATCCGTGGCGTCGGGGCGACGTTCGTCTTCTCCGCCGTCGCGCCCACCCAGGAGGCGACCGCCCTCGCGTCGAGCGTCGGCTCGCCCTCGCCGGGGGTCGGCAGCTTCACCCAGGCCGCCTTCTCCGCGGGCGCCGCCGAGTAGGTCTCGACGCCGTCGGTGACCTCGACCTTCGGGGCGACGAGGGCGTTCGCGCGTTCGGCGAGAGCGGTGGCCTCCTCGGTCGTGGCCTCCGGATCGGTTTCGGTCGCCGTCAGCGTCGCCGTCGTCGGCTCGAGGGCGTCGAGCGCCTGATCGATCGCGCGCTCGAGCGGGGCCGGATCGACGAGGATTCCGCGGGCTCCCGGCGTCGCCGTGAAGACCCCTTCGGCGTTCGCGGACACGGAGGCGTTGGCGGGCGGGGCGCCCTGGGCGGCGCCGAAGTCCGCCGCGTAGGCCTCCGCCCGCTTCTCGTCGCGGGAGACGACGAGGGGGAGGGACTGCGGATCCACGAGGGCGGCGAAGCGCCCGGGAAGGGATGCGGAGGCGGCGATGACCGCGTCGGCGGTCGCCGCCTCGTCGACGTCGACGCCGAGATCGGCGAGGGCGGCGGTCCGCGTCTGCGAGCCGAGCGAGACCTCGATCGTCGCCTTCTTCTCGAGGTCGGCGATCAGGCGCTCGACCTCGCCGCGATCGAGACCGCCGACGCCGTGGGAGGCGACGGTCGTACGTGGGAGCGCCCGCTCCGCGAAGCTCGTCGCGTAAGCGGCCGAGCCTCCGGCGAGCGCGAGGACGGCGGCGGCGCCGGTGAGCGCCGCCGCGAGGGCGCGTTTCGAGTGCATGAGCGTCATGGTGATTGCATGGTAATGGTGCGGGGCGGGTTCGCGAAGTCCGGTCCCTCGCCCCCCACCGCGGCGCGACCGTTCTAGGGGCGATCGCGCTTAGTCGAGGGCTCCTTGTCGACGATGAGCGCCGCCCCGATGAGGGCGAGGCCGAGGACGCCGACGAGCGAGATGAGCACGACCGGCACGTTGATGACGTCGAAGAACGCCATCGTGATGAGGAAGACCCCGGTGAGCAGGACGATGCACGCCCACACGAGCTGGCCGACCCTCACCCCTCCGGAGGGGGCGGACGGGGCGCCCTCCGGGGCGTCGGCGGCGGTCCAGACCTTCTGCTCGCCGCCGGCCGCGGCGGGGGAGTGACCGGTGGGGGACTGTCCGGCGGACGCCGCGGAGCCGGCGGGAGCGCCGGACGCGGCGGGAGCGTCGGACGCGGCGGGAGCGTCGGACGCGGCGGGAGCGGGCGATGAGGCGCCGGAGTAGGCGGACCGCGCGGGAGCGGACTCCTCCGCGTCGCGCCAGTGCGCGCCCGGCGCCGTGGCCGGGGCGTCGGCCGTGCCGGCGGCCGACCACACCTTCGGGGCCGAGGAACGCGGGGCGCCGGCGGCCGAGTTCGAGGCGGACGGGGTCGACGTGGCCGCGGTCGGCATCGGCGTCGTCGGCGCGGCCCCAGTCGGGATCGGGAGCGGAGTCGTCTCGTCGAGAGAACGATCGTCGGTCATGAGAGCCTCCTGTCGGCGTCGAGGAGCGGTCGTGCGAAGAGCGCGGTGGTGGTCGAGGCGGTCGCGGAGTGAGCCGTCTGGTGGGCCGACGCTGAGCCGTCCGCGGTCGAACCGGAGGCGGCGCCCGACTGGGGCCCGTTGTCCCGGGAGTCCGCGGCCCCCGCGCCGGCGGACTGGGCCTCGTTCGCGGCCCCCTCGTCGGAGGACTGCGCGCCGTCGGCGCTCGCGGCCATGTCCTCGGAGAAGTAGAGGGAGTTGAGCCATGACTCGACGCGGATCGTGATGCCGTTGTCGGCCGACCACGTCGCGGATCGGGCGACGACGTCGGCGCCGCCGTAGGCGGATTCGCAGGTGCGCAGCTTGCTCACCCAGTCGGCGGACTCGGGGACGTCGGAGCCGGTCCAGTAGGCGGCGACGACGTCGGAGATGCCCGAGGAGCAGACGATCCGGACCGGCTGGTCCTGACGGGCGGAGATCGTGAGGTCGACGACCGAGGAGCCGACGGTGATGGTCGTCGTCGTTCCCTCGGGCGCGCCCGTGAGGTCGAGTTGAGCGGACCCCGAGGAATCGGCGGTGAGGGTCGTCGCGCTCCAATCGAAGTAGCTCGTCCCCTGGGAGAAGTCGAGGCCGCTCGTCGACCCGTAGGACTGATAGGAGGCGCCGACGAGCGCCGTCGGCATCGCGAGAAGGCAACCGATGACGGAGAGGGCGACGAGCCAGGCGGCGCCCCTGCCCCTCACGGACGCGACGACGAGGGCGACGCCGACGATGAGGAGGCAGACGCCTCCGCCGATGAGTCCGAGGCGCACGCCCATGACGCCGCCATCGGTCGAGCCGTCCTTCATGAAGCGGTACATCGCCCAGAAGGTCGCGGCCATCGCGAGGAGGACGAGGCCCGTGACCGCGAGATTCGCGCGGCGCGACACCGAGCGGCGCTCGACGAGCACCGGCGGGATCCAGCCGTCGAGCGGCGCGGACTGGGGCACGTACGCCTGAGGACGCGGCTGCGGGGCGTAGGGCCGCTGCGACCGGGGATCGGGCGCGGGCGCCGCGTACGCGGGGGAGGCGGGTCCGAACGCGGGTCCGCCGGGCGTCTGCGCGTGTCCCGGATCGGGGACGCCGCCCTGACCGGGCGTGGGCGACTGAGCCCACGGACTCCCCGCCTGAGCAGAAGTGCCGTAGGGGCCGGGCCGGGCGGCGCCGGAGGACCACGGCGAGCCGAGGGGCCCCGTCGGCGGGACCTGTCCGGCGCTCGCGCGGGCGCCCTCGTGAACCCGAGAACGACCGGAGAGCGCGAGGACGACGACCGCCGCGATGAACCCGAGGGCCGCGATCGACGCGAACCACGAGAAGGTGGAGCCGGACGACAGGGTCGCCGACATCGGGAAGATCGAGGTGAGGCCGAGCAGGACGAGGAGCCCCGCGCCGAACTGAGCGGCGTCGAATCGGCCCGCGAGGAACTCCTCGGCGTGGATCCGCCCGTCGCGCTGCTCGGGGAGGAGCGCCCACGCGGCCCCGTAGACCGCGAGGAGCGGGGCGCCGAAGACGAGGGCGACGAGCACGACGCCGCGGACGAGGACGAGATCCCAACCCGTCCGAGCCGAGATCGCGGCGCACACGCCGCCGATCGTCCGGTTCTCCGGGCGGAACCAGCCCGAAGCGCGCAGGGTGTCGAAGAAGCCGCGCCTCGGCGGGCGCGGCGCGCCCTGGCCGTAGGGGCCGGGCTGAGGCCCGGGGAACATCGAGTCGTCCATGAGGACAACTCTGCCCCTCCCGGGCCCGCCGAGTAATGGGGAGGCGCCCTGATCATTCCCTGAAAGGCCCCCGCCCGCGGGGCCGGGAGGCGCGCGGGGGTGTGAAGATGGTGGCGTGAGCTCCCCGTACGAATCGCCCCGACCCCAGTGGTCGGTCCCCGGCGCGCCCTCGGGACGCCGGGGGCGCGGATCGGACGGGAGCGCGAGGCTCCCGCACTGGTCGGACACCTCCGTCGAGCGCCCGCCGCTGCGCCGCGCCACCGCCCGCTCCGTTGGCATGCCGACCCCGTGGATGGCGGGCGTGTGCGCCGGTCTCGCGGTCCACCTCGGGATGCCCGTCGCCCGCGTGCGATGGATACTCGTCGCCCTCGCGCTCCTCGGCGGCGCGGGGATCCTCCTCTACCTCTGGCTCTGGGTGATGGTCCCCAAGGACGAGGGCGCCCCCGAACCACGGCGGACCACAGGCCTCGCCCCCGGACTCGCGCCGGGCGCCGGCGCGCCCTCGCCCGACCGGTCGCGCATCACCGTCCGCAATCAACTTCTCCTCGCCGGCGTCCTCATCATCGCGGGCGCCCTCCTCGCGTCCGTCCTCTTCTCCTCGGGCGTCGCCACCTTCGCCGACATCGCCTCGACCGCTGCGATCGTCGTCGGACTCGGGTTCGTGTGGAGTCAGGGCGCAAACCTCGACCGGTGGCGGAGCGGCTCCTTCCTCGCCATCGTCGCCGCCGGCGTCCTCGTCCTCTCCGGCGGCATCCTCGTCCTCGTCGGACGCGGCGACCCGCCGCTCATCCTCCTGCGCGGCGGACTCATCGGGGGCGTCGTCGTCGCCGGCATCCTCTTCGCCCTCGCGCCCCTCTGGCTCCGGACCTCGAAGGACCTGTCGGCCACCCAGGCCCAGCAGGTCCGCGACGCCGAACGCGCCGACATCGCCGCCCACCTCCACGACTCGGTCCTCCAGACCCTCACCCTCATCCGCGCCTCGGCCTCCGACCCCTCGCGCGTCCGCGCCCTCGCCCTCACGGAGGAGCGCGAGCTGCGCTCCTGGCTCTACACCGGGCGCTCCGAAGCCGCGGAATCCCTCGCAGGGGCGGTCCGCGAGACCGTCGGCGCCGTCGAATCCCGCTACGGGGTCCCCGTCGACCTCGTCACCGTGTCCGACGCCGTGCCCGGGCCGGGCGAACTCGCCCTCGTCGCCGCGCTCAGCGAGGCAGTCGCCAACGCCGTCCGACACGGTGAGCCCCCCGTCTCCGTCTACGTCGAGGCCCGACCCGACCTCATCGAGGCCTTCATCAAGGACTCCGGCGCCGGATTCGACCTCGACGCCGTGCCCGCCGACCGCCACGGGGTGAGACACTCGATCATCGGCCGCATGGAGCGGGCCGGCGGCTCCGCCCGGATCCGCTGTCTCGCCTCCGGCACCGAGATCGCCCTCGAGCTCCCGCGCACGCCGACGGACGCCCCGCCGAACTGACCGCCGACCTCCCCCCATCCCACTCGCCGTCCACCCCCCCCGAGGAGAGACATGCCGATCCGACTCGTCGTCATCGACGACCACCCCATGGTCCGCGCGGGAGTGCGCGCCGAACTCGAGAACTCCGGCGCCGACCTCGAGATCCTCGGCGAGGCCGCCGACGTCGAGGGCGCCATCGCCGCCTGCCACGAGCTCAAGCCCGACGTCGCCCTCCTCGACGTCCACCTCCCCGGCGGACGAGGGGGCGGCGGCGCCGAGGTCGCCGCCCGATGCCAGGACGTCGAGGGCCTGCGCTTCCTCGCCCTCTCCGTCTCCGACTCGCCCGAGGACGTCGTCCAGGTCATCCGCGCCGGCGCCCGCGGCTACGTCACCAAGTCGATCTCCACCCCCGACCTCGTCGAGGCGATCGGACGCATCGCCGCCGGCGACGCCGCCTTCTCGCCCCGCCTCGCCGGCTTCGTCCTCGACGCCTTCGGCACCGGGCAGGTCGCGATCGGCGACGACGAGCTCGACCTCCTCTCCGCCCGCGAGCAGGAGGTCATGCGCCTCATCGCCCGCGGCTACACGTACAAGGAGGTCGGCCACGAGCTCTTCATCTCCGTGAAGACCGTCGAGACCCACGTGTCCGCCGTCCTCCGCAAGCTCCAGCTCTCCAACCGCAACGAGCTCACGCGCTGGGCGATGCAACGGCACATCGTCTGAACCTCTCCGTGATCGGACGCCCGGCCCCGGCCTCGTGACCCCTTAGGATTGGGCGGGCGGACGAGCGGGCCGCCGGGGAGGCGAAGGCCAGTGCGCGCAATCGGATTCGACCGCGAAAAGTACGTCCGGCTGCAGTCGCAGCACATCGCCGAGCGGCGCGCTCAATTCGGGGGGAAGCTCTACCTCGAATTCGGCGGCAAGCTCATCGACGACATGCACGCCTCGCGCGTCCTCCCCGGGTTCACGCCCGACAACAAGGTCGTCATGCTCTCCGAGCTCAAGGACGACGTCGAGATCATCGTCGCCGTCAACGCGAAGGACTTCCAGCGTCGCAAGGTCCGCGCCGACCTCGGCACGACCTACGAGGACGAGGTCCTCCGCCACATCGACGAATTCCGCGACCACGGGCTCTTCGTCGGGTCCGTCGTCATCACCCAGTGGGCCGACGACAACCGCGAGGCGAGGGCCGTGAAGCGGCGGTTCGAACGCCTCGGCATCCGCGTCTACCGGCACTTCCCGATCCCCGGCTACCCCAACGACGTCGCCCGCATCGTCTCCGACCAGGGGTACGGGCGCAACGAGTACATCGAGACCACCCACGACCTCGTCGTCGTCACCGCGCCCGGGCCCGGCTCCGGCAAGATGGCGACCTGCCTCTCGCAGCTCTACCACGACCACAAGCGCGGGCTCGCCTCCGGCTACGCGAAATGGGAGACCTTCCCCATCTGGAACCTCCCCCTCGACCACCCCGTCAACATCGCCTACGAGGCCGCGACCGCCGACCTCGACGACGTCAACATGATCGACCCGTTCCACCTCGCCGCCCACGGCGTGCAGACGGTGAACTACAACCGCGACGTCGAGATCTTCCCCGTCCTCAACCGCCTCTTCGAGGAGATCCTCGGCGAATCCCCCTACCAGAGCCCCACCGACATGGGCGTCAACATGGCGGGCCACTCGATCTGCGACGACGAGGCGTGCCGGGAGGCCTCGAAGCAGGAGGTCATCCGCCGCTACTACAAGGCGCTCGTCACCGAGAAGAAGGAGCTCGCCGAGCCCATCCAGTCCGAGCGGATCGCCCTCCTCATGGCGAAGCTCGGGATCTCGCCCGAGGACCGGCCCGTCGTCGTTCCCACGCGGAAACTCGCCAAGTCGACGAAGGCCCCGGCCGCCGCCATCGAGCTCGCCGACGGGACGATCGTCACCGGGAAGACCTCGGCCCTCCTCGGCTGCTCGTCCGCGATGCTCCTCAACGCGCTCAAGGTCCTCGCCGGCATCGACGACTCGGTGAAGCTCCTCTCGCCCGAGGCGATCGAGCCGATCCAGACGCTGAAGACCGCGCACCTCGGCTCCCACAACCCGCGCCTCCACACCGACGAGGTCCTCATCGCCCTCGCCGTGTCCGCCTCCACCGACGAGGACGCGCGCCGCGCCCTCGACCGCATCGGGGATCTGCGCGGATGCGACGTCCACACCTCGACGATCCTCGGGTCCGTCGACGAGGGGATCTTCCGCTCGCTCGGCGTCCAGGTGACGAACGAGCCGGTCTACGCGACGAAGTCGCTCTACCGGAAGAAGTAGGGGAGGGGGGCCCGGGGCCGGGGCCGGGGTCGCGGGTTCTCGATCGACGAGGACGCGGCCGCGTCCTGATGAAGGGCCCCTACGCCTGCCCATCGGTCCGGGTCCGCGGGCCCGACTCCATGATGATCTCGATGAGGTCCTCGTCGACCGGGCGGTCCGCGTACGCCAGACGAACGGCCCGAGGGTCGGGATTGCCCGCGTCCGGCCCGGAGGCGATGAGCGTGAGGCCGAGCCTTTCGGCGACCGCCTTCGAGGCGAGGTTGTGGGCGAGGAGGTAGGCGACGATCGGGACCTCGGGGGGCGACCTCGCGGGCGGCGGCGATCGCCGCGCGCGACGCCTCCAGCGCGTAGCCCCTGCCCTGGAGCTCCGGGCTCAGCCGGTAGCCGAGGTTCCAGAACGCACCGTCCTTCAGCCAGCACCCGGCGTAGCCGATGAGCGGGCGGGTGATCGCCGAGGCATTCTCGGCGATGGGCGTCGCCTCTCCGCTCGAAGGGGTGGCCGCCCCGCCCTCGTCGATCGGCTTCTCGCGGAGGATCCACGCGCCGAGGCCGCCCTCCCACTCGGCGATGTAGCCCGCGAGGCGCTTGGCAGGTGGGTCCACATGCGCGGGTCGGCCAGGAGTGCGTGGAGTTTGTCGAGGTCGGAGTCGGCGGGCATATCGAGGAGGAGTCGCTCGGTCTCGACGTGGCGGAAGTCGTGCGTCGTCATGGGGCGAGGGTAGCGTCGAGCCCGGGTGAGGGCGCGCCAGTTCAGGCAGTGCGCGAGGGCGGGTGCCGCGCGCCGCAGACGCCCGCGGGCTCCACTAGAGTGGTGGCGCCATGACCGACTTCACCGCGCTCCCCGACCTCGGACCGATCGACGCCCCCCTGTGGGATCCGCCGGCCGACGACATCCCCGTGTGGGACCCGGAGGCCGAGCGCTCCGAGCCCCCGGTCTACGACCTCGACGCCCTGCGCGCCGCGGTGCCCGACGACGTGCCGCCGCTCCTCGAGGAGCCCGGGTGGGCGCCCGCCCCGCCCTCGTCCCCCCTGACGCTCGACGCCGACGCGCTGCTCAAGGGACTCAACGACCAGCAGGCGGCCGCGGTCCTCCACGAGGGGGCGCCGCTCCTCATCATGGCGGGCGCGGGCTCGGGGAAGACCCGCGTCCTCACGCACCGGATCGCCCACCTCCTCGCGACCGGGCGGGCGAGCGCCGGGCAGATCCTCGCGATCACCTTCACGAACAAGGCCGCCGCCGAGATGCGCGAGCGCATCGCTGCGCTCGTCGGCCGCCAGGCCCTCCGCATGCAGGTGTCGACCTTCCACTCCCTGTGCGTGCGCATCCTCCGCAACGAGCACGAGGCCGCCGGGCTCTCCTCCTCGTTCACGATCTACGACGCGCAGGACTCCCAGCGCCTCGTCCAGATGATCCTCAAGGCCGCGAACGTCGACATCAAGCGGTTCACACCGAAGCTCGTCGCCGCGCGGATCTCCGACCTCAAGAACGAGCTCATCGGCGCCCGCAAGTACGCCGAGACCGCGCCGAACGACCCGATCTCCAAGGTCGTCGTCGACACCTACCTCGAGTACTCCAAGCGGATGCGCGCCTCGAACGCCCTCGACTTCGACGACCTCATCATGCGGACCGTCGAGCTCTTCGCCGGCAACGCCGCCCTCGCCGAACACTACCATCGGCGCTTCCGCCACGTCCTCGTCGACGAGTACCAGGATACGAACCACGCGCAGTACGTCCTCGTCCGTCAGCTCGTCGGCGACGGGGACGACGGCGTCGCGCCCGCCGAGCTCACGGTCGTCGGCGACTCCGACCAGTCGATCTACGCGTTCCGCGGCGCGACGATCCGCAACATCGAGGAGTTCGAGCGCGACTTCCCGGGCGCCCGCACGATCCTTCTCGAGCAGAACTACCGGTCGACGCAGAACATCCTGTCGGCCGCGAACTCCGTCATCTCGAAGAACGAGGGGCGCCGCCCGAAGAATCTGTGGACCGCGTCCGGGGACGGCGCGCGCATCACGCTCGACGCCGCCGATTCCGAGCACGACGAGGCCCGCTTCGTCGTCTCCGAGGTCGACAAGCTCCACGACGACGGCTCCGAGTGGGGCTCGGTCGCGATCTTCTACCGGACGAACGCGCAGTCGCGCGCCCTCGAGGAGCTCCTCGTTCGACAGGGCATCCCGTACCGCGTCGTCGGCGGCACTCGCTTCTACGAGCGCAAGGAGATCAAGGACGCGCTCGCCTACCTCCAGGCGGTCTCCAACCCGGACGACGCCGTGTCGCTGCGCCGCGTCCTCAACACGCCGCGCCGCGGGGTGGGCGCGAAGGCGGAGGAGGCGCTCGTCGCGCACGCCGACCGGTACGGCCTCTCCTTCGGTCGCGCGCTCGCGGACGTGTGGGAGGCCGAGGGCCGTCCGCTCGGCGAGGGCGAGGGGATTTCGTGGCCGTCGCCCTCGCCGTCCTCCTCGGAGGGGTCCGGCGGGCAGGGCGACGCGTCCGTTGCGATCGACGAGGGCGGGGCCGCGGCCTCGTCGGCCGAAGAGGCGGGGACCGGGGGTGTTCCGGGAGGCGCCGACGCGGCTCCTGTCGAGGCGGCTCCCGCGGCGGTCGCGACGGGCGACGACGGCTGGCCGACGGTGGCCGTGCCGGGCGGGGGAGCGGCTGGCTGGGGCGCGCCGGGGCTCGTGGGGGAGATCCCCTCGACGGCCGAAGGTAATGCTCTCGGCGGAGGGGGCGTGGCGGACGCGACTGGGGAGTCGGCGGTGCGGCCGGTGCTCGGCATCACGCCGCGCGCCGCGAAGGCGATCGCCGGATTCTGGGGCCTCCTCACCGTGTGCCGCGAGGGCGACGCGAGCGGCGTCGCACCCGCCGACATCCTCGAGGAGATCCTCGACCGGACCGGCTACCTCGCCGAACTGCGCAAGTCCGAGGACCCGCAGGACGCCTCGCGCGTCGAGAACCTCGCCGAACTCCACTCGGTCGCGAAGGACTTCTCGCAGCTCAACCCGGGCGGGAACCTCGCCGACTTCCTCGAGCGCGTCGCGCTCGTCGCCGACTCCGACCAGGTGCCCGCCGAGGACCAGCGCGCCGGCCAGGTCACCCTCATGACCGTCCACACGGCGAAGGGCCTCGAATTCCCGACGGTCTTCGTCACCGGCATGGAGGACGGGACCTTCCCGCACCAGCGCTCGCTCGGCGATCCGACCGAACTCGAGGAGGAGCGCCGCCTCGCCTACGTTGCGATCACCCGCGCGCGCGAGCGCCTCTACCTCACGCGCGCCGCGGTCCGCTCCGCCTGGGGGACGCCCCAGGAGATGCCTCCCTCGCGCTTCCTCGACGACATCCCGCCCGAGCTCACCGAGGTCCGCCGCTCCGCGACCGCCCAGGACCGGATGCGCGGATCGCTCTCCGGATGGGCCGGCTCGTGGGGCTCGCGCTCGCGGACGAAGGACCCGTGGGGCGACGAGGGCGCGGCCGTGTTCGGATCCGGCCGGGCCGGATCGGCGAGGCCCGTGACGGGCGCCAGGACCGGGAAGACCGTGCGCCTCGGCGCGCCCGCCCCGAAGGTCGAGGCCGACCGCCCCCCGCTCGAACTGAAGGTCGGCGACGCCGTCAAGCACGCGACGCTCGGCGTCGGCTCGGTCCTCGGCATCGAGGGCCAGGGGCCGCGGACCATCGCCCGCGTGAAGTTCGGAGGCGTCGAGAAGCGACTCCTCGTCCGAATGGCCCCCATGGAGAAGCTCTGACAGTCAGTCCGACGGGTGTGTGTCGGTGATGGTGGGGTCGAGGGCGTGGGGTTCGTAGGGCAGGGTGGTGGGACGTAGACGCAGGTATGTGTCGGGCTTGGTGAGTTTTTCGTCGATGGGGCCTTCGGTGAGGGTGAGGTCGATGGTGGTTGAGGCCGTGGTGTGGATGATGGTGGTGTTGGCCCGGCACCAGTCGAGGGTGGCGTCGATCCAGGAGGTGGTCGGGATGGTGAAGTGGCGGGTTTGGCCCGGGGTAATGGTGGCGACGTGGTGGTCGTTGATGTAGAGGCGTATGCGGCGCGGGAGTTCGAGAGGGCGTCGTTTGGGGCGGGTGATGCGTACGGTGGCGGTGCCCGTGGGGGTGTCGTCGGCGCGTCCGTCGGGTTGTGTGGTGTGGTCGAGGGTGTTGATGACGATGATTTCTGGGGTCTGTGTGGTGTGGGGGAGGACGTTCTGTCGGGCGTGGCGGCGGGCTGCGTGGTATTCGGGGTAGGCCCATTCCGGTAGGGACGGAACGAAATGCACAGCCAAACCGGCAAAACCGAACACTAAGAAGACCAAGCCAAGAGTCCCGAGAAGGATCTTGCCGGGTAGAGTTTCGTAGACACCGAGGTCACCGAGAATCGGTATTGGGACAATGACAAGCCCCGCGAGTGACCAGAGGGGCAGGATGCCGGAGAAGAAGGTGGGGCCGCGCATTTCTCCCAGGGCGCGGAACATTTTGCCTAGTGAGCTGTCGGTGAAGGTGCCCAGGGCCCACATCGTCAAACCTGCGGACATAAGCGCGAAGAAGATGAGGCTGTCGTACCAGGGCATCAGTCCGTCCCATGCAGAGTGGGCCGCCAAATGCGGCGGTCGAACCAATCCGAGGTGACCTCTCCGTAATGAGTCCCGCGCTCGGCACCGATTTCGCCGCCTGCGACGAACCCCGCGCCGATCGCCACAGGGCCGCCGTGCACGCCGACCGCCGCCCCGGCAGCAGCTCCAGCGGCCTCGCCTATTGATTGAGCGAGACCTTCAAAAGCGCCGTGAGTCGCGATGCGAGCCGCACGTTCTGCGGGGCTCAGATCCGGGTTGATGCTGTCATCGCGCGCTTGAGCGTAGCCTCTTTCCACAATCGTCGCGGCGGTAAGAATGCCTCCGACGAAAGACGCTGCTCGAAGAACGCCGCGCCCCGCGCGCAGTGCTCGACCCGCAGTGGACGCTTCGCCCCCGACGGCGACGCGGTTCGCGAAGTTCCTCTCTTCAGCCAGGCCCCTGATCGTCAGAATCCCCCGCCCGGTAAGCGTCGCCCGGTGGGCGACTCGTTCGGCCTTCGCGCCTTCGACGAGAGCGTGAACCTCGCTCGGAGCCGCTCCTCGCTCGATGAGCCCCCTCATGTTCGCTCGTCGCGCTGCCGTCCTCGGGGAGATGAATGACGTCCCGGGAGTCATAGCGGTCGCCCAACCGGCGACCACGCCGCCGTGATGCGCTGCAGCGAGTTCCGTTCTCAACTCTTGGGAGGCGTCGATCGCATTGGGAGGCAGCATATGCGCGTCCTTGCAGATCTCCTGGAACTCCGCATGCGCCTCGTCCTCCTCAACACGGAGCTGTTCCACGGTCTGCGACAACGCTTCGAAGATCGCCATCTTCTCCGCGTGATCAGGAACCGATGGAGCGGGCGAGTGAATGACGCCACCAGCGACATGAAGACCCCCGTGGCCTGCTGAAATCAGCACTTCATACAGGCCCGATTCGACGAGTGTCAAGTCCTCTGCGAGCCCCCTCAAGGCTGCCACGAGAAGGACAAGGGAACTCGCCAGATTGTCCACGACCTGAATGTGGGTGTCGAGGGTATTACGAATGGCCATGACCGTCTGCCCGGACATCGTCTCGATCAGCTTTGCTTCGACGCTGACGAGAGCCTCGTGAGCGTCGTGGATCTTCACAACCTCGTCAGCGAAATGCTGCGCCATCGTATTCGGAGTCCCCGATGGGACGCGCACCGCGCAATCGATCATCACCGGACATCACCTACGCATTCAAGGCGGCCAGAGCATCGACGAATCCGGCCTCGATCTCCTGCTCGAGATCCTCGAAAGAACGCGCAGAAGCGATCATCGAGTCCGACACCTCATCGATGCGGAGGGCGACACTGGCGACGCCGTCCGAAACCGAATCGACGACCGTGCGAGCCGCAGCCGTCGAGGGGCCCAGATCTCGAACCGGATCCAACCACACGCGAGCGAGATTCGAATAGGCGCTGCGAACAACGCGTTCCTGCTCGCGCAAGAGACCTGTCCATATGACAAGCGGCTCCGCAGCGTCCATGGCATCTCCTATCTGTGCTCGGACCCTATACTGTGGGCGGGGCCCGTTGCACTTCCTAGGACGAAACGCCCGTGCCGGTGTACTCTGCACGTGGATATCTCGACGTCGAGCAATCCTGTCGGCGTTCGCGCATCAACCCCCTGGAAGGAACTCGAGGTGGACCTGTACGAATACCAAGCCCGTGACATGTTCCGCAGTCACGGCGTCCCCGTCCTCCCCGGCATCACCGCGACCTCGATCGACGAGGCCCGCGACGCCGCGGCGACGCTCCTCGACGGCGGCGCCGATCTGCTCGTCGTCAAGGCGCAGGTGAAGACGGGCGGCCGCGGCAAGGCGGGCGGCGTCAAGCTCGCCCGCACCCCCGAAGAGGCCGCAGAGAAGGCCGGCATGATCCTCGGCCTCGACATCAAGGGCCACATCGTCGAGACCCTCCTCATCGCCTCGGGCGCCGACATCGCCGAGGAGTACTACTTCTCGATCCTCCTCGACCGCTCGAACCGCCGCTACCTCGCGATGTGCTCGCGCGAGGGCGGCATGGACATCGAGACCCTCGCGAAGGAGCGCCCCGAGGCACTCGCCCGCGTCCCCCTCGACGCCGAGGTCGGCATCGACGACGCGGTCGCCCGCGACATCCTCAGCCAGGCCGGCTTCCCCGCCGAGCAGCACGACGCGCTCGCCCCCGTCCTCGTCCTCCTGTGGGAGACCTTCCGCGACGAGGACGCGAGCCTCGTCGAGGTCAACCCCCTCGTCACCGCGACCGACGGGACCGTCTGGGCCGTCGACGGCAAGGTGACCCTCGACGACAACGCGCGCTTCCGCCACTCCGACCACGAGGCCCTCGTTGACAAGAAGACCCAGGACCCGCGCGAGGCGCTCGCGAAGGAGGCCGGCCTCAACTACGTCCGCCTCGAGGGCTCGGTCGGCATCATCGGCAACGGCGCGGGCCTCGTCATGTCGACGCTCGACGTCGTCGCCATGGCCGGCGAAGACCTCGGCGTCAAGCCCGCGAACTTCCTCGATATCGGCGGCGGCGCCTCCGCGGAGGTGATGGCGAAGGGCCTCGAGATCATCCTCGGCGACGACCAGGTCCGCTCCGTCTTCGTCAACGTCTTCGGCGGCATCACCGCCTGCGACAAGGTCGCCGAGGGCATTCTCGGCGCGCTCGAAGTCCTCGGCGACGCGGCGACCAAGCCGCTCGTCGTCCGCCTCGACGGCAACAAGGTCGAGGAGGGTCGCCGGATCCTCGAAGAGGCCGGCCACCCCCTCGTGCACATGATCCCCACCATGGACGAGGCGGCCCGTCGCGCGGCCGAGCTCGCCGCCGGACGCTGAATCGGAAGGACCGCCAGAATGTCGATTTTCCTCAACTCCGACTCCCGCGTCATCGTCCAGGGCATGACCGGCGCCGAGGGGCGCAAGCACACCCAGCGCATGCTCTCCGCCGGCACGAAGATCGTCGGCGGGACGAACCCCCGCAAGGCCGGCACGACCGTCGCCTTCGACGTCGTCGGCTACGGCCCGGCCGCCGACTCCGTCGAGAACGGAGTCGTCGAGGTCCCCGTCTTCGGGACCGTCGCCGAGGCCATGGAGGCGACCGGCGCGAACACCTCCGTGATCTTCGTGCCCCCGGCCTTCGCGAAGGACGCCGCCCTCGAGGCGATCGACGCGGGCATCGAAACCGTCGTCGTCATCACCGAGGGGATCCCCGTCAAGGACTCGACGATCTTCGTCAACCGCGCCCTCGAGAAGGGCACCCGCCTCATCGGCCCGAACTGCCCCGGCATCATCAGCCCCGGGCAGTCGAACGTCGGCATCACGCCCGCCGACATCACCGGGCCGGGCCGGATCGGCCTCGTCTCGAAGTCGGGCACCCTCACCTACCAGCTCATGTACGAACTCCGCGACATCGGCTTCACGACCTGCCTCGGCATCGGCGGCGACCCGGTCGTCGGCACGACCCACATCGACGCGCTCGCCGCGTTCGAGGCCGATCCCGACACCGACCTCGTCGTCATGATCGGCGAGATCGGCGGCGACGCCGAAGAGCGCGCGGCCGCGTGGATCAAGGAGAACATGACGAAGCCGGTCGTCGGCTACGTCGCGGGCTTCACCGCCCCCGAGGGCAAGACGATGGGCCACGCCGGCGCGATCGTCTCCGGCTCGTCGGGCACGGCGGCCGCCAAGGCCGAGGCCCTCGAGGCCGTCGGCGTCCGCGTGGGCCGCACACCCTCGCAGACCGCGGCCCTCGCCCGCCAGATCCTTCAGGGCTGACGGGCGCGCGAAGGCCCTGGGCCCGTGGTCGGCCGCCCGGCTGCTGCGCAGGGGCCGGACGCGCGAGGCGCGGAACAATCCGACGGAGGTCGGCGCTGCGGGTGCGGCGCCGACCTCCGGTGCGTCACGATGGTGGGGATATGAACGAGACCCCCGCGCCCCAGCCCCGTCCCGCGACCCGGACGACGACCTACGTCGCCCCGCGCCGGACGATCCGCCTCTCCCTGCCGGACGGCTGGGCCCGCGCGGCCCTCTCCGGCATCGAGACGGTCTTCATGGGGTGGGCGCTCGTCACGCTCGCCTCGGTCCTCTCCTACGCCTCGGTGTCCTCGAACCCGTGGATGGGCAAGGCGACCTGGGAGGGCGCCTTCGCCCTCGGCGCGGACCTGCTCGGCGTCGTCCTCGGGGCGCCCGCGCACGTCGGCGAGGTCTCCTACTGGGCGCCCCCGACCCTCCTCGGCCTCCTCCTCGTCCTCGTCCTCCGGCTGTTCCTGCGGCCCGGGAAGAAGTTCCCCGCGACCGCGCAGTGGTTCGCGGTCCCGGCCTTCGCGATCGTCGCGCTCCTCATCGTCGGGGGAGGGTCCCACTACGTGAAGTGGTGGGAGGCGGTCCCCGGCGCGCTCCTCGTCCCCGCGTTCGCCTCCGGCTGGGCGTACTACGACGGCGCCGACGATCCGCTGCGCCGATGGGGCGTCCCCGCGTTCGTCCGCGAGGGCCTGCGCCAGGGGGTCCTCCTCGTCGGGGCCGTCCTCGCACTCGGAACGCTCGGAGCCGCGGCCGCCCTCGCCTCTCACGCGCAGCAGATCGCGGGCATTCACGCGCTCCTCCTCACGACGTCCCGACTCGGGGACGTCCTCGTCGGCATCGGCCAGGCGCTCTACGCGCCGACGCTCATCGCCTGGGCGCTCGCGTGGCTCGCGGGCCCGGGCGTCCTCCTCGGAGTCGACGCGCCGCACTCGCCGGTCTCGGCGCCCGCCCTCCCGATCCCCGGAATCCCGGTACTCGGCGCCTTCCCGACGGCGACTCCGGGCTACTGGACGATCCTCCTGCCGATCGCTCTCGGCGCCGGTCTCGGCGCCCTCCTCGGGAAGCGGCGCCGCCGCCTCGAGCTCGGCGAGCAGACCTCGGTCGCCGGCATCGCCGTCGTGCTCTTCGCGATCGTGTGGGCGCTCTGGCTCTTCTCCTCGGCGCTCCACCTCGGGTCGGCGCGCATGGCCCTCGTCGGTCCGGAGGTCGTCCCCGCGCTCCTCGCCCTCGTCGCCGAGGTCGGCGCCGGCTTCGTCCTCGCCTCCATCGCCGTCCACCCGCGCGCGATCGCGTGGATGCGCCGCCAGTGGGAGGTCTCGCGCCTCGGCCCCGGCCAGACCGCCGAGGACCTGCCCGCCGCGCCGTCCGTCCCCCTCGCCACCGTTTCTGCGGAGCGCTCCTCGATCGACGAGGACGGGGTCAGCGTTTATCGAGAGGGAGATGAGGAGGCGCCTGGCCTCGTCGATGCGTACCGCGCTGATTCGTCCGAGGACGATGACGTCGTGATCGACGAGTTCCCGGAGGACGCCGACGCCTCCGAGGCCCCCGCCGAATCGCCCGAGGATGCGGCGTCCGCTCCCGCGAAGAAGACGCCGACCGCGCCCATCCCCGTTCTTCCCGAGGATCTGTGGGGCGGCTCCGACCGGGTGGAGCCGGCGGTGAAGTCCCCGGCGCAGCAGGCCAAGGCCTCGCACGATCATGAGACCGACGCGCACGAGTCGGCGGAACTCGGCGACACTGGCGTCATCCCCACCGAGGTGCTCGACCTCGGCGCCGGCTCGCCCGACCGGGAGACCGAGGAGACGGGCGCGGACGACGAATCCAGCACCGAGAACGATCCGGCCGAAGGGGACCCCGGCACCGATACCCGATCCCTGGAGATCCCATGAGCCTCCACCAGCCGCCGCTCGCGCCCGCACGCGTCCTCGTCCTCGTCTCCGGAGCCGGATCGAACATGCGCGACCTCGTCGCCGCGTCCGAGGACCCCGCCTGGGGCGGCGCCGTCGTCGGCGTCGTCGCCGACCGCGACTGCGACGCCATCGAGTGGGCGACCGCCCACGGCATCGACACGCGCGTCCACAGGGTGAAGGACTTCCCCGACCGGGCCGCCTGGGACGCCGCGCTCGCCGAGGTCTTCGACGACTTCGCCCCCGACCTCGTCGTCTCCGCCGGATTCCTCAAGCTCCTCGGTCCCGAGGTCCTCAGCCGCTACGAGGGGCGGATCCTCAACACGCACAACGCGCTCCTCCCGTCCTTCCCCGGCGTCCACGGGCCCGCCGACGCGCTCGCGGCCGGCGTCAAGCTCGCCGGCGCGACCCTCTTCTTCGTCGACTCGGGCACTGACACCGGGCGGATCATCGCCCAGACCGCGGTGCCCGTCGAGGACGACGACGACGCCGACGCGCTGCTCGAACGGATCAAGGTCGCCGAGCGCGCCCAGCTCGCCGAGTCGGTCGGGCGCCTCCTGCGCGAGGGCTGGACCTTCGAGGGCCGCCGCGCCTTCTACGGAGCGAGGACTGCCCGATGAACTCCCTCAACCCGACCGACGGCTCCGACCTCGTCTGCTCCCCGACGCTCGCGCGCCGCATCGACGAGCCCTTCGCGGGCGCCGACGGGCGCAACGCCGGAGAGCCGTCGCCCTTCGTCGCCGGCTCCGAACTCGGAAGACTGCGCGCCATCTGCGCCGTCGTCCGCCTGCGCCCCGATGCCGGGAAGGCCGGCGTCTCCGCCATGGAGAAAGGGCCGATCGACGGGCCCGTCGCAATCGACGCGCTCGGCGTGCGCGGGGACCTCCAAGGCGACCGCTATCACCACGGCGGCCCCGACAAGGCCGTCTACGCGCTCGCGGGCTCCGAGGTCGACCACTGGGCGGCCGAGCTCGGGCTCGACCACCCGGGCCTGCTCGGCGAGAACCTCGTCGTCGACGGCGACCTCGACGACCTCGAGCCGGGCTCCCGCATCCGGATCGAGGGCGTGCCGGGACCGAACGGCGAGGACCGCTCGGTCCTCCTCGAGGCCCGGTCGATCCGCAACCCCTGCTCGACCCTCGCCCGCGGCGTCGCCCGCCCCGGCTTCGCCGCCGAATTCGCCTCGCGCAATCGGGTGGGCATTCTCTTCTCCGTCCTCCGCGAGGGCGTCGTCGAGGCGGGCGCTCGCATCACCGTCGAGTCCGTCCCCGGGCACGGCGTCACCTGCCGCCGCTGGTTCGCCCACCACGACCCGTCGGACGCCGCCCTGATCCTCGCGTCCGAAGAACGCAGCGACATGGAGATCGCGCCTGCCCTGCGCCCGTACCTCCTGCGCAGCGTCGAAGACGGCGCGCGCATCGTCACCTCGTCGATGAAGGACTGAGCCGCGCCCTCGTCGATGGGGAACGACGCCTAGCCGAACGGACGACGAACCGGGCGGGCGTCCCCGGACGGACTGTCGCAGCGCGCCCCGCTCGGGCTACGATCGAAGCGGCCGCGACTGGCGAACAGGTGGGAAACCACCGGGGAGCGGCCGGATTCTCCCACGAGGCGTCGCCCGCCTGGGCGCCGGGACATGAGAAACACCGACACCGGAGGAAACATGTCCGTTCGCTTGGACAATCTCGAACCCATCGACGTGCGCCCCCTCACGAGGGCCCTCATCTCCGTCTACGACAAGACCGGCCTGGAGGACCTCGCCCGTGCCCTCGGCGCCGCCGGAGTGGAGATCGTCTCCACCGGCTCCACCGCCGCGCGCATCGCCGAGGCCGGCGTCGCCGTCACCCCCATCGAGGACGTCACCGGATTCCCCGAATGCCTCGAAGGGCGCGTGAAGACGCTCCATCCCCGCGTGCACGCCGGAATCCTCGCCGACCAGCGCAAGGCCGACCACCGCGCCCAGCTCGACGAGCTCGGCGTCGCCGCCTTCGACCTCGTCATCTGCAACCTCTACCCCTTCACGCAGACCGTCGCCTCGGGCGCCTCCTTCGACGAGTGCGTCGAGCAGATCGACATCGGCGGGCCCTCCATGGTCCGCGCCGCCGCGAAGAACCACCCCTCCGTCGCCGTCGTCACCTCCCCCGAGCGCTACGCCGACGTCATCGCCGCCGCGCAGGGCGAGGGCTTCACCCTCGACGAGCGCCGTGACCTCGCCGCCGAGGCGTTCCTCCACACCGCGACCTACGACCTCGCGATCGCCGGCTGGTTCGCCGACCAGCTCGGGCGCGAGGACCTCGTCGACGCCCTCGACGAGGCGTGCGAGGAGCGTCTTGACGCTTCCGACGCCGCGTTCCTCGAGTCCTTCGGGTACGTCGCGAGCGAAGAGGAGGAGGCCGTCCTCGAGGCCGGCGCCGATGAGGACTCGCTCCCCGTCTTCGTCGCCGACGCCTTCGAGCGCGTCGAGTCCCTCCGCTACGGCGAGAACCCCCACCAGGCCGCCGCCGTCTACCGCGAGGTCGACGTCGAGGCGGACTTCTTCGAGGACGCCTCCTCGGCTTCGTCCTCGCTTGAGGGCGAGTCGTTGGCTTTCGCGCCCGAGGACGTCCTGCTCCCCGGCATCGCCAACGCCCGTCAGCTCCACGGCAAGGCGATGAGCTACAACAACTACACCGACGGCGACGCCGCCCTGCGCGCCGCCTACGACCACGACCGCCCCTGCGTCGCGATCATCAAGCACGCGAACCCCTGCGGCATCGCCGTCGCCGACGACGTCGCCGAGGCCCACCGCAAGGCCCACGCCTGCGACCCGGTCTCCGCGTTCGGCGGGGTCATCGCCGTCAACCGCCCGGTCACCGTCGAGCTCGCCCGGCAGATCGTCCCGATCTTCACCGAGGTCGTCCTCGCTCCGGCTTACGAGGACGGGGCCCTCGAGGTCCTCTCGGCGAAGAAGAACCTCCGCGTCCTCGAGGTCCTTCCGCCCGAGCGGGGCGGGCGCGAGTTCAAGCAGATCTCCGGCGGCCTGCTCGTCCAGGACCGCGACGACGTCGACGCGCCCGGCGATTCCCCCGAGAACTGGACGCTCGCGGCGGGCGAGCCCGCCGACGAGGCGACCCTCGCCGACCTCGAGTTCGCGTGGCGGACCGTGCGTGCCGTGCGGTCGAACGCGATCCTCCTCGTGAAGGATGAGGCCTCGGTCGGCGTCGGCATGGGCCAGGTCAACCGCGTCGATTCATGCAAGCTCGCGGTCGAACGGGCGAATACGCTCGGAGGTCGCTCGACCGGCGATGCGGCCAAGGACGCGGGGGCCGGTGCGGGAGCCGATATCCAGTCGGCGGGCGGCGCGCGCGCCGAGGACATCGTCGCCGATACGCCCGAGCAGCGCTCCATCGGCTCAGTCGCCGCGTCCGACGCGTTCTTCCCCTTCGCCGACGGCCTTCAGGTCCTCATCGACGCCGGCGTCAAGGCCGTCGTCCAGCCCGGCGGATCCGTCCGCGACGCCGAGTCCATCGAAGCGGCGCAGGCCGCGGGCATCACGATGTACCTCACCGGTACGCGCCACTTCGCGCACTGAGTCGGGCGCGCTGAGCCGGGCGTGCTGCCCGTTGAGCGCGTTGGGCCCCGCCTCCTTCTGGAGGCGGGGCCCTCGGTGTATTCGGGGCTCGGTGGCCGCGTGGGGTCCTTGACGTGGCCCCGGCGCTCAATGGAGGGGTTGGCGACAAAAGGAGGGGGCATAAGCCCTCCACTTGTCGTCAACTCCTCCACTTGGGGAGCGCGGAGGGCGAATCGGCGGGGACGGAGGCCGGGTAGGCCCTCCACTTGTCGTGATCCCCTCCATTGGCGAGGTACGTGGTCCGTCCGGGCCCTCTGGCGATTGAACGCGGACTCTGGTGGAGCGTGGTCGTGCGAGTCCAATGCTCGGTGGAGGGTTTGGCGACACGAGGAGGGGGTATAAGCCCTCCACTTGTCGGGAAGTCCTCCACTCGGGGAGCGCAGGGCGGGCGAGCCGCGCGGGACGGAGCCGCGAGGGCGTCACGCGTGGTGGACGTTCACCATCCAGCGGATCCCGAAACGATCGATGAGCATGCCGAACATGTCGCCCCACATCTGGCGGTCGAAGGGCATCGTGACGGTGCCGCCCTCGGCGAGGGCGGCGAACCAGGCGGCGCCCTGCTCCTCGTCGTCGGTGACGACGCACAGCGACATGTCGTTGCCGCGGCGGGCGGGCTCGGTGGCCATGCCCTCGGGGGTGTCGGAGGCGAGGATCGTGAGGAGCGGCGAGCGCAGCTCCGCGTGCATCGCGAGGCCGGCGACGGGGGAGTCCTCGGGGACGGCGTGCGCCATGGCGAAGGTGAGCACCTGGAGCTCGCCGCCGAAGAGGGTCTGGTAGAAGCCGAGGGCCTCGGCGGTCTCGGAGGCGAAGTTGAGGTACGGGTGAATCGAAGAGTTCATGCGGGAAACTCTGGCACTCGCGGGGGTTCGTGGATAGCTGAACATTCAAATTGTCGTGCGGATCTCGCGTCGGGGCGGGACGGGAGGGCGGAGGGGGTGCATGACGTCGCGGATGCCGGCGGATGATAGGGCCGTCCAGAGCGCATGACCCTGCTACTCGGGGCGCAAGGCTTGGCGCGTCGCGGTGCATGTCGAGGCGCAGGACTTCGCGGGGGCCGCATGACGTCGCGATGCGGCAGCGAAGAGCGACGCGGATGGAACGCGAATAGGATCGAAGGGTTCCCCGTCCTGGAAGGCCGCATGTCCTCCGCACAGTCCACGTCCGCTTCGCCCGACGAGCCCATCGATTCCGCGCCTCGGCGCCCCGCGTCCGATTCCGCGGTTCCGGACGTCCCGCTCGTCCGCACGCCCTCGCGCTGGCCGTGGCCGACGACGGACCCGAGTCCTGTGCCCGCCGACCTGTCCGGCGGCCTGCGCGGCTACACCCGCAAGCTCGGGCGCTACGTCGGCCCGGCGCTCATCGGGGGCGCCGTCGTCTCCTCGATCCAGGAGGTCACCGGCGCGATCTTCCCCGCGACGATCGGACGGGCGATCGACGCGGTGGCCGCGCACGGGTTCGGCGGCGTCTTCGCCGCGGCGATGGGGGTCCTCCTCGCGGTCCTCGTCCTCAACATCGCGGCGATCTCCATCGGCGAGATCTTCGAGTCGAACACCTGGGACCGCGCCGCCCAGGAGTCCGTGCGCTCGTCCGGGCGGAGCCTGTCGCTGCGAGGGAGGCTCGTCAAGCGCAGGCTCGCGGCCGGCGACGTCGTGACGAGCCTCGGGGACGACGGCCTCGTCGTCGGCGAGTTCGTCGCTTGGCTCCCGAGCCTCATCGCCTCGGTCTTCGGCATCGCGGTCGTCTCGACCCTCATGCTCCGCACCTCGGTCGCCCTCGGTCTCGTCGTCCTCATCGGCGTGCCGATCGCCCTGTCGCTCTCGCTGCTCCTCGCCCCGAAGCTCGAGTCCCTCCAGTCCGGCGTCCGCGAGGCCGAGGGGCGCCTCTCGACGATCACGACCGACGCCGTCGCGGGGTTGCGGATCCTCCGCGGCGTCGGCGGCGAGTCCCGCTTCGTCGACCACTACCGCGTCCGGTCCGCCGACGTCCGCGACCGCGCGATCCGCCTCGCGGCGATGACCTCCGCCCTCTCGGCGATCTCCGAGGCCGCGCCCGTCGTTCTCACGGGCGTCGTCATCATCTACGGCGCGCATCTCGTCGGCGTCGGCGCACTGACGGTCGGCGGCCTCGTCGCGTTCTACGGGTTCATGAACTACGTCGGCTCGCCGATGCGCGTCGTCCTCCGCTCGCTCGAGACCTTCATCCGCGCGCGCGTCGCCGCCCGCAAGATCGTCTCCGTCATCGACGCGGCCGACGAGGCCGGGGCCGAGCGCCCGATCGGGGGAGGCGACCGAGCCTCAGGGATCGACTGGGCCGGGGACGACCTCGTCGATGAGCCGAGCGGACTGCGCATCCGGGCGGGGCGCCTCACGGGCGTCGTCTGCGCGTCGGTCGACGCCGCGTCCGAGATCGCGGGGCGCTTCGGCGCCGTCGACGGCGCGCGCGGGGCGTCCATCGGGCGCGCGGCGCTCGCCGACCTCGATCCGGCGGAGTCCCGGCGCCGCCTCGTCCTCGTCTCCGCGGTCCAGCACCTCTTCGAGGGGACGCTGCGGGGAGCGGTCCTCGGGCGATTCGCCCAGGTCGCGCCCGCACGCGACCACGCGACGATCATCCGAACGGAGGCCGTGGATCCGACGAGCGCCGGCGCTCCGGCCCCCGACGTCGACCGGAGCCGCGACGAGGAGGTTCTCGCGGCTCTTGCCGCCGCCGACGCCCGCGACGTCCTAGGGTCGCTGCCCGGCGGACTCGACGGCGTCCTTACGGAGAAGGCGCGGAACCTGTCGGGCGGCCAGCGTCAGCGCGTGGCACTCGCCCGCGCCCTCTTCGCCGACCCGGACGTCCTCGTCCTCGTCGATCCCACCTCCGCGCTCGACGCGCACACCGAGGCGCGCATCGGGAGGAACCTCGCGCGCGTGCGCGCCGGGCGGACGACCGTCGTCTTCACCTCCTCGCCGCTCCTGCTCGACCGGTGCGACGAGGTGGTCGCTATCGGCGCCGACGGGCGCGTGTCCGGAAGGGGGGAGGACCGATGAGGCTCCCGCTTGCGAACGACCGCGACGTCCGGCACTACCTCGGTCGGATCATCGCCGACCACAAGGGCGCCTTCGCCCTCGTCGTCGCCGTCCAACTCATCGCGACCGGCGCGGCCTCGTCCCTCCCGCTCGTCGTCGGGCGGGCGATCGACTCGCTCGAGGCCGGTGGGGACATCCTCGCCGATCCCGTATGGATCGGGCTCGTCGTCGCCGCCGTCCTCGTCTCGACGATCGCCGCGTGGCTCTCCGAGTACCGCTCGGTCGTCCTCGGCGAGAGGATCTTCGCGCGCATCCGCGACGACGTCATGGAGAAGGCGGCGAGGCTTCCGCTCTCCGTCATCGAGGAGGCCGGGACCGGCGACCTGCTCGGCCGCACGACCCACGACGTCCGCAGGCTCTCCTACGTCATCAAGCGCGGGACCTACCGCTTCCTCGTCATCATCGCGCGGTTCCTCGTCGTCATCGGCGCGATCGTCGTCGCCGCGCCGCCGCTCGTCCTCATCGTCCTCGTCATCCTCCCGATCTCCGCGTTCGCGACTCGCTGGTACCTGCGTCGGACGATTCCGGCCTACCGGTCGACGAGCGCGCGGTGGGCGAAGATCGCGGGACTCGGCGCCGAGTCCTACGAGGGCGCCGACACGATCGACGCGCTCGGGCTCGGCGAGGGGCGCCTGCGCGCCCTCATCGCCTCGGTCCTCGAGCTCTGGCGGATCGAGCGCTACGGCGCGTTCGCGCGCGCCGTCTACTTCTTCGGGCTCTTCGCCTTCGCGTTCGCGCCGACCGTCCTCGTCCTCGTCTGCGGCGGATACCTCGTCGCGCGCGGGGACCTCTCGATCGGCGCCGTCTCGGCCGCGACCCTCCTGACGAACTCGCTCGCCGGACCCCTGTGGGAGCTCCAGTTCTGGCTCGAGCAGCTCCAAGTCGGCTGGGTGTCCCTCCAGAGGATCGTCGGCGTCGGGCAGGTGCCCGCCGACCGCGCGCCGACGGGCCAGACTCCCGTGGATCAGCGCGTGCGCCTCAAGGGCGTCGGCTTCTCGTACACCGACGGAATCGAGGTTCTCCACGACGTCGACCTCGACCTGCGGGTCGGCGAGACCCTCGCGGTCGTCGGCCCCTCGGGCGCCGGCAAGTCGACGCTCGGACGGATCATCGCCGGCATCTCCGCGCCCGCGCGCGGGAGCGCCGAGGTCGGCGGCGTCGCGATCACGGACCTCGACGAGTCCCTTCTTCGGGGCGAGGTCGCCCTCGTCACCCAGGAGCATCACGTCTTCGTCGGGACGCTCGCCGACAATCTTCGCATCGCGCGCCCCGACGCCTCGGACGCCGAGGTCGAGGCCGCCCTCGACGCGGTCGGCGCGATGGAGTGGATCGGCGACCTGCCCCGTGGGATCGACGAGCCCGTCGGGGCGGACGGCTTGGAGCTCGCGCCCGATCGGGCCCAGCAGATCGCGCTCGCGCGCATCCTCGTCCTCGACCCGCACACGGTCGTCCTCGACGAGGCGACGTCACTGCTCGATCCGACCTCGGCTCGTACGGTCGAGCGGTCGCTCGGGCGCGCACTCGAGGGGCGCACCGTCGTCGCCATCGCCCACCGGCTCCACACCGCGCACGACGCCGACCGGGTCGCCGTCATGGTCGACGGGCGGATCACCGAGCTCGGAGCGCACGAGGAGCTCCTCGCGCGCGGCGGCGAGTACGCCGACCTCTGGAGGGCGTGGAACTCCAAGCGGGGGTGAGGGCGCGCGATCGCTCGGTGTGCTTCGCAAGTGGAGGGATTGACGGCAATCGGAGGGACTGACGACGTGTGATCGCTCGGCGTGCTTCGTCAGTGGAGGGGTTGACGACAAAAGGAGGGGTTATAAGCCCTCCACGTGTCGCCAACCCCTCCATTAGGTGGAAGGTGCGCGTGGACCCATAGAGGGCGAGTGAGGCGGGGGGGCAGGCTGGGCGTGCGCACATGCGGGCGGGCGGGCACGCGGGGTCGGTCCGGCGCGCGGGGCGGGCGCCCGAGGGCCCCGCCCCGCCTACAACCCCGCGTCCGGGTGCTCGGGGAACACCGGGAGCACTCCCGGGATGTGGCTGTGCGCCGTCAACGGGTTCGTCGGGATCTCGTAGGCGAGGTCGAGGAACGGGCGGATCCGCTCGGCGAGGGCGGCGGGCTCCTCATCGGACACGAAGACGACCTCGGGGTGGAGCTTCGCCGACTCGACGAGGTCGAGGATCGGACGCGAGTCGTCCCACTCGGAGTCGACCCAGTAGACCGTCCAGTCCGGGCCGAGCGGGCCCTTCGCCGACACGATGAGCCGCCGCACGCGGCACCCGGGCGGGAGGGCGGTGACGACGTCCTCGTCGAGGTCGATCATGAGATCCGGACCCGACACGGCCGTCAGCAGGCCCTCGGGCACGTCGCGCGGATCGAGGGCGCTCGACACCCAGCGCGGGATCGCGGTGTCGACCCGCTCGATGGGGGAGCCGAGCCGCGCCACCCAATCGACGAACCGCCAGGTCATGAGCTCGGGGCGCACGTCGAGCATCTCGGGCACGGCCCACCGGAACTGGCAGACCGCGAGGAACCACTCGAGCGGGTCGACCCGCCCGAGCAGCAGCCCCTCGCGCAGATAGAGGGCGCGGCGCATGATCGCGTCGCGCACGGGATCGGCGGTGAGGGCCCGCGCCTTCTTCAAGCGCCGGTGGAAGCGCTTCTGCGCCGACGCGTAGTCGTCGCCGTTCGTCCACTGATCGCCCGGCCAATTGTGGAGGCGCACGACCTCCTCGCGCAGGCTGAAGCGCTCGCCGGTGTGCCCGCGGCGATCGAGGACCTCGTCCCAGGCCTCGACCATCGTGAGCGCCCGCTCGAACTCGGCGGGAAGGGCCAGGTGCGGGATCACTGCGAGGTCCATCGCGGCGAGCTCGGCCTGCCAGTCGCGCAGCTGCGCGCGCGTCACCGGCGTCCCCTCGACGTCCTTCCACCGCTTGTCTCGCGCGCGCTCCTCGAAGGCCTGCGCCCACGCGTCGAACGCGCGGACGACCTTCTTGCGCGGCTCGTCCGGCGTCTTCGACGGCGGGATCGTCGGATCGTCCGCGTCGTAGAGCGCTTCGAGGTGGGCGACCGCCTTGAGTCCCAGACTCCGCTCCGGCAGGGTGACGGACTTGCGGCGGGCGAGCGGGAGTGGATTGAGGAATTGAGCGGCGAGCCAGCCGACATCGGGGGACTGTGCGGCCTCGCCGATCATCCGGGTCGCCTCGACGACGCCGCGGTTGAGGTCCTCGACGACGGGCAGCGACGCGCGCTCGGCCTTCGTGAGCTTGCGACCGTCCGGGTAGCGCTTCCGCGCGCCGTGCATGCCGAGCTCGACGACGAGCTCGCTCAACGGCGAGGTGGGGTGCTCCTTCGGGGTCATGCCCGAATTCTCCCAAATCCGCGTGCGCACGGCGGCCGAACACCCCGTGAGCGGGTACCCCGCCCCGCCCTCGTCGATGATCCGCGGCCGCCCGACGATCGACGAGGGCGCAGCCGGGCGCCGACGAGGGGGAGGGGAGGGACGCCCCGTCCGAGAGGCCTTCCACACCCCGACGGCTACGGGCGCGCCGGGGCCCGCGGGTACTATTGGGCGCGTGAACACGACTGCCCCCCGCCCCGTCCTCGTCGTCGATTTCGGCGCCCAGTACGCTCAGCTCATCGCCCGTCGCGTCCGCGAGGCGTCCGTCTACTCCGAGATCGTCCCCCACTCGATGCCCGTGGTGGACATGCTCGCGAAGGACCCCGCCGCGATCATCCTGTCGGGCGGCCCCTCCTCCGTTTACGAGGACGGCGCGCCGACCATCGACCCGGCGATCTTCGACGCGGGCGTCCCGGTCCTCGGCATCTGCTACGGCTTCCAGACGATGGCCCAGGCGCTCGGCGGCACGGTCGGCCGCACCGGCACCCGCGAGTATGGGCACACCGACGCGCAGGTCGCCTCCGACTCCTGCCTGTTCGGCGACACCCCGGCCGGCCAGGTCGTGTGGATGAGCCACGGGGACGCCGTCCAGGCCGCCCCCGCCGGATTCGAGGTCACCGCCTCGACCTCGGAAACCCCCGTCGCCGCCTTCGAGAACCGGGAGCGCAAGCTCTTCGGCCTCCAGTGGCACCCCGAGGTCGCGCACTCCGCCTACGGCCAGGACGCGCTGAAGAACTTCCTCTACGAGGTCGCCGGCATCGAGCCGACGTGGACCGCGGGCTCCATCGTCGACGAGCAGGTCGCGAAGATCCGCGCCCAGGTCGGCGACGCGCAGGTGATCTGCGCGCTGTCCGGCGGCGTCGACTCGTCGGTCGCTGCCGCCCTCGTCCACAAGGCGGTCGGCGACCAGCTCACCTGCTTCTTCATCGACCACGGCCTCCTGCGCGCCGGCGAGCGCGAGCAGGTCGAGGGCGACTACGCCCGCGGCATGGGCATCAGGGTCGTCACGGTGGACGAGTCCGAGCGCTTCCTCACCGCGCTCGCGGGCGTCTCCGACCCGGAGACGAAGCGCAAGATCATCGGCCGCGAGTTCATTCGCTCCTTCGAGGCCGCCCAGAAGCAGGTCATCGAGGCGATCGGCGCGAAGGGCGAGGTGAAGTTCCTCGTCCAGGGCACGCTCTACCCGGACGTCGTCGAGTCCGGCGGAGGCGAGGGCGCGGCGAACATCAAGAGCCACCACAACGTCGGCGGCCTGCCCGAGGACATGAAGTTCGAGCTCGTCGAGCCGCTGCGCACCCTCTTCAAGGACGAGGTCCGCGCCGTCGGCCGCGAGCTCGGCCTGCCCGACTACCTCGTTAACCGGCAGCCCTTCCCGGGCCCAGGCCTCGGCATCCGCATCATCGGCGAGGTGACGAAGGAACGGCTCGACATCCTGCGCGCCGCCGACCTCATCGCGCGCGAGGAGCTCACCGCCGCCGGTCTCGACTCCGAGATCTGGCAGTGCCCGGTGGTCCTCCTCGCCGAGGTCCGCTCCGTCGGCGTCCAGGGCGACGGCCGCACCTACGGCCACCCGATCGTCCTGCGCCCCGTGTCCTCCGAGGACGCGATGACGGCCGACTGGACGCGCTTGCCCTACGACGTCCTCGCGCGCATCTCGACGCGGATCACGAACTCCGTGCCCGAGGTCAACCGCGTCGTCCTCGACGTCACCTCGAAGCCGCCGGCCACGATCGAGTGGGAATGAGCGCGACTTCTCGCCGCCTGCGGACGCGCACGGAGCGTCCGCGGGCGGCGTCATTCTCAGGCTCTGGTGGGATCCGATGAGGGGAGCGCCGTGACCATCCGCGTGCTGCCGGCGACCTCGTTTGAGGACGTCGCCGCGATCGTCGGGCCGAAGCGGCCCGACGCGACCGTCTGTTGGTGCCTGAGCTACCGGATCGGCTCGAAGGAGAACGAGTCCCTGCGCGGACCGGCTCGCGGAGAGCGCGTCCGGGAGCTCGTCGCGCAGGATCCGCCGCCCGTCGTCCTCGCCTACGAGGACGACGAGGTCGTCGGCTGGTCCGCCGTCCATCCCCGCGCCGACACGAGCTTCGCGCGCAATCGGAGGATCCCGCACGTCGACGACCTCGACGTCTGGTCGCTCTGGTGCCTGCGAGTCCGTCCCGGCTTCCGCAAGAGGGGGATCACCGCCGCCCTCATCGACGGGGCCGTCGAGTTCGCGCGCTCCTACGGGGCGCCCGCCATCGAGGCGTACCCGGTCGACAACGCGGGGGAGCGCGTCGACCTCACGATGGCGTACGTCGGCACGCGCGCGATGTTCGAGCGCGCCGGATTCGAGGTCGCGAGTGAGACGACCTCGGTGCTCAACGGATTCCCGCGGATCATCATGCGCAAGGCGCTGATCTGAAGGAGTAGCGTCGCCGAGCGGCCCGGTGGCGAAGGATCCTACATCGTCGACAGCTCGTCGCCGGCAGCCCGCCGATCCGCCTCGAGGAAGCCGATGACCTTCTCGAGGTCGGACAGGACCTCGGTCGCGAGCGCGCGATGGACCTCGTCCGGGATCTCTTTGTCGGGCACGCAGATCACGGGGATTCCTGCGGCGTGGGCCGCCTCGAGTCCCATCTCCGAATCTTCGAGGACGAGGCATTCGGCGGGATCGACGCCGAGCCTGGAAGCGCCGAGCAGGAACACCTGCGGATCGGGCTTACCGCGAGTGACGTCCTCGGCGAAGACCCCGGCGGCGAAGCGGTCCGCGAGGCCGTGCGACTCGAGGATCGCGAGCGCCCGCTCCTTCGGAGAGGACGTCGTCACCGCACAGGGGTAGCCGTTCTCGCGCAGGTGGTCGAGGAGTTCGCGCGCCTTCGGCCTGAGGGGCACTCCGAGCGCGCGGGCACGGACCTCCTCGGCCCCGACGTGCGCGCACGCCTCCTCGACGGTCATGTTCAGTCCGTCGTTCGCGATAAAGTCGGCGACGATCTCGGAAATCGGCCGGCCGGACACCCCGGAGAGGTAGTCGGCGAGCGTGAACTCGCGGCCGACGCCCGCGAGCATGTCGCGGTAGATCCCGAAGAAGATCGACTCCGAATCGACGAGCAGCCCGTCGAAGTCGAAGAGGACGGCGCGGATCATCGGTACCTTCTCTCGCGGTGGGGGCTTTGCGGTGGGCGGCGGGTTGTGGCCGGTCGTAGGCGCGATATCAAGAGAGCTCGCGGCGACGATGAAGCGGATCCGGCTATCGATAGACGGTCGAGCGGTGTCCGATTTCAATCGTGAGAACGACGAGCTCGCGGTCGCGGATCTCGCAGAGGATCCGGTAGTCGCCGACGCGGTAGCGCCACTTCCCGGACAGGCCGGCGGTGAGGCCCTTCCCGTGCGCGCGGGGGTCGTCGCATCCGTCGATGTTCTTGAGGAGCCACGTGAGGAGAATTCTCCGCACGCCCGGATCGAGCTTCGCGAGTTGTGTGTCCGCCCTTCTCGAGAACTCGAGTCGCCACATATCAGAGGTACTTCTTCGCGATCTCGATCGCGGAGATCGTCGTCGGATCCTCCTCGAATTCAGCGTGCGCCTTCTCCCATGCGGCGAGGTCGAGATCATCCTCGATGCGCTCAAGGGCCGTTCGTCGCATGAATTCGGAGATCGTGGTCCCATGGACCTTCGCGTAGCTGGAGAGGAGGTCCTTCTCCTCATCGCTCAGGCGGATCGTCGTCGTGGTCGTCATGGTCGCACCTCCTGTGTGCGACAATGTAATACACGGGGTGCTAGGCGTCGAGGAGAACTCAGATGGCTGGTGTGGGGGGCATCTCTCAAAGGTCTGCCCAGGGTGCCCTTGGGGACGAGGGTGGGGAGGCTCGTTGCTCCCGCTGCTTGCGTCATAGGGGTTCCCAAGCTCAAGCCTCGAGAAAGGGCCCATCAAGCAAGCAGTGGGAGCAGTCGCCTCGGTCGGAGCATGAAGGAGGCGAGACGCTTGCGGGATCGACCGCATCCCCTCGACGTGCGAAGGTGATGCTCTCGATGAGGGAGGGGTGGGCGTTCGCGGTGAGTGGCGGCGCTTACAACCACTTTCGTCGCTTGAAGTACATGAGCGACCCGATCGCGACGAGCGCCGACACGGCGATGACGACCGGGTAGCCCCAGCGCGACGCGAGCTCGGGCATGTGGACGAAATTCATCCCGTACCATCCGGCGATGAGCGTGAGCGGCGCGAAGATCACCGTGACGATCGTGAGGACCGTCATGATGTGGTTCTGCTCGATGTCGAGGTGCATCTTGTAGAGGTCGCGCATCTGCATCGCCTGATCGCGCAGGCTCGACGCCTGGTCGCGCAGCTTGTCGAGCCGCCCGTAGATCGTCCGGAAGTAGCGGAGGTCGTCCTCGGCGAAGAAGCCGTTCTCGTTCTCCTCGAGGAGCTGGACGAGGTCCATGAGGTGGTCGTAGTGGTCGTCGAGGTCGCGGAGTTCCGACCGCATCTCGTTGATCCGCTCGGCGAGGCCCTCGGCGTGGTCGTGCATGATCGCGGTCTCCATCGCGTCGAGCTCGTGCTCGTAATCGCGCAGGAGGGGCGCGTCGCCGCGGATGATCTGGGCGAGGAAATCGGCGAGGAAGCGCTCGAGTCCGGGACGGCGCCAGCGCCGCGTGCGCTCGATCGCGCCGACGAGCTTCGCCGCGTTGTCGGCGGCGTCGATGAAGACGACGCCCTTCTCGTCGAGGGCGAAGGCAAAGCGCGCCTCGGGCAAATCGGGGTTCGCGCGGTCGGGGATGAAGATCGTGCCGGTGATCGCGTCGTAGTTCGCCTCGGCCTGGGTGTCGACGGACATTGCGATGTCGGGGTCGAACTCGATGCCCATGTCGTAGGCGTCGCGCCCCTCGGCCCACTCCTCGGGGGTGAGGATCGCGACGAAGGGGCGCGAGGATCCGCGCAGATCCGCCTCCTCGCAGGCGATCAGGCGCTCGTCGATGAGGTAGTGCACGCGTCCTCCTCCGCTCCCTGGGTTCGCGGGAAAGTCTGCCACGAGTGCGCGGCCTCACGGACGAGGCCGGGGCTCCCGGGTTGACTCGGCGGGGGAGAAGAGTAGTCTGAACACTGTTCAGTGAACAGTGTTCAGAAAGGGGCGTGGCCATGCCGAGGCAGACCATCGACAAGGATCGGCTCATCGACGCCGCCTACGCGATCGCCGAGGCCGAAGGGCTCTCCGCCCTCTCCGTCCGCAAGCTCGCCTCCGCCTGTGAGATCTCCATCGGCTCCGTCTACACCTACTTCCCGACGAAGACCGACCTCACGACTGCCGTCGTCGAGCGCTTCTTCGGCCGCGCCGTCTTCGACGAGTTCTGCCGCGTCCGCGAGGGCGAGCGCTTCGTCGACTATCTCCGGCGCCTCAAGGCGGCGATGGACGAGGCGATGGGGGAGTACGAATCCCGCTGGTTCGTCGAGATCCAGGCCCTGCCACCCGCCGAGCGGGAGGCCGGCCGGGCCGCGGGACTCGCCCGCTTCGCCCATATGGAGCGTGGCCTCGCCCTCGTCCTCGACGCCGACCCCACGATCCCCGACGGCGTTCTCGCCGGAGCGCTCGCTCCCGAGCGGCTCGCCGCCCTCGTCACCGAGCGGCTCCTCGCGTCCCTCCGCGAGCGGACCGACCTCGACACGCTCTTCGCCCTGCTCGACCGGGCCCTCGCTCCGCGCGACTGAGCGCCTTTCGCTTCTTGACTTCTGCGGCCGTTTCGTTGCCGCCCTCTTCTTCAGGAGAACTCATGCATCCGCTTCTCGCTGCCGCCGTCGTCTCGATCACCGCGGCCCTCGTCCTCTACACGATCGGCGTCTTCGGCGAGCGCCGCGCCGGAGTCCTCACCGGCCGCCACCTCGGCTTCTTCTGGGCCGGCTTCGTCTTCGACACGACCGGAACGACGATCATGTCGCGCATCGCGGCCGCCGAGGGCGGTGCGGGCCTTCAGCTCCACGCCTTCACCGGCGGGCTCGCCCTCGGGCTCATGGCCGCGCACGCCGTGTGGGCGACGGCGATCCTCGCGATGCGCAGCTCGCGCATGCGCGAGGGCTTCCATCGCTTCTCCATCGTCGTCTGGCTCGTGTGGCTGGTTCCCTACGTCATCGGCATGCTCCTCGGCATCCCCGCGATTCATCTCGGCCAGGGTGCCACGACCGGCGTCGCCCTCGCCGTCGTCGCACTCGTCGCCCTCGGGATCGGCATCGCCGACGCGCGGAGAACCGGCGCGCCCATCTTCGGGATCGCGAAGGAGAACCTCCTCATCATCGCGGGCGTCGTCTGGATGATCGCCGGGCTCAATGTTGCGATCCTCGGGATCCGGGCCGCCGCCTCCCTGGCGGGCGCGGCCTGGTGGTTCGCCCTGCTCCTCGCCGTCGGCGGCGTCGCGATCTTCCTCGCCTTCCACACGATGTTCGGGCGGATCGTCACGAAGAACGCCGCGCGGATGCGCGCCCTGCCCGGCGAGCTCCAGAGCCCGCTGCGCTTCCTCGACCTCAAGGGCTACCTCATCATGGCCGTCATGATGGGCGGCGGCTTCGGCCTGCGCGCCGCGGGCCTCGTCCCCGGATGGTTCGTCGCCTTCTTCTATACGGGCCTCGGCATCGCCCTCACGGGCGCCGGGTTCCTCCTCCACCGCGCCCGCGGCGAGGGCTGGGCCTTCCACGCCTCGACGCGTGCCCGGCTCGCGACCGCCTGAGGGACAGTCGGAGCATCGTCCGGACGGGTCCGACCGGCCCTCTCCGCACTCGACCCGCAAGAACGCACACAGTTTCTCCTTCGAGATCTCGACCCCTTCCCGCCGAATCCCTCTTGACGTGGGCATTCGGAAAACGGTGAGGAACGCGGATCGCTGAAGATTGGGAAACTGTGTGCGTTTCTGCAGGGGAGGGCGATGAATCCTGTGCAACCAGCGCCGATTTCGCGCGCGGGGCGGGAGCGACGACAATGATCCGCGTTGCCCGCGAAGGAGAACGACGAATGACCGAGCCCGCCCGAACGCACTCGACCGAAACGGCCGCCGATGCCCGCGGGGGAATCCTCCGCTTCGGCAGCGACTACATGGAGGGCGCGCACCCCGAAGTCCTCCAGCGCCTCGTCGAGACGAACTTCGAGCAGTCACCGGGCTACGGCACCGACGCGCGGTCGAAGCACGCGGCCGACCTCATCCGCGAGGCCTGCGAGAACCCGAGCGCCGAGGTCGTCTTCCTCTCCGGCGGCACGCAGGCGAACGCGACGATCATCGACTGCCTCCTCATGCCGTGGCAGGGGGTCATCGCCCCGACGACCGGGCACATCGCCGTGCACGAGGCTGGCATCATCGAGCGCGACGGCCACAAGGTCCTCACCGTCCTCGCCGTGGACGGCAAAATCGATGCCGCCGGCATCGAGGCCGTCGCGAGCCAGTGGAACGAGGACGCGAACCGCGACCACATGGTGATGCCCGGACTCGTCTACCTCTCGCAGCCGACCGAGTACGGCACCCTCTACTCGCGCGCGGAGCTCGAGGCGATCTCCGAGGTCGCCCACGGCTACGGCATGAACCTCTTCATCGACGGCGCGCGGCTCGCCTACGCGCTCGCCGCCCCCGACAACGACGCGACGCTTGCGGACCTCGCGCGCCTCGCCGACGCCTTCACCCTCGGTGGGACGAAGTGCGGCGCGCTCTTCGGCGAGGCCGTCGTCCTGCGCGAGGCCGGACTCGTCCCGCACCTCACCGCCCGGATCAAGCAGCACGGCGCGCTCTTCGCGAAGGGCCGGATCCTCGGCGCTCAGTACGAGGCCCTCTTCGAGGACCGTCTCTACGAGCGGATCGGCGCCCCCGCGATCGAGGCGGCGACGCGGATCCGCGCGACCCTCGACGAGCTCGGCTTCGAGCAGGCGATCCCCTCGACGACCAATCAGACCTTCATCGTCCTCGACCGCGACCGGGCGACCGAGTTCGGGCGCGAGGTCGAGTACGGCTTCTGGGAGAACCTCCCCGACGGGCGCGTCGTCATCCGGATCGCGACGTGCTGGGCGACCCGCGAGGCCGAGGTCGACGCGCTCCTCGAGGTCCTGCGCCGGGCCTGAGTGCGTGCTTCGCGCAGCGCGTGCTTCGCGCGTTGTGTGCCCGGGGTCGCGGCGGCCCGGCCCGCGAATACTCAATGGAGGGGTCGGTGCCAAGTGGAGGGGCTATTTCCCCTCCACTTGTCGTCAACTCCTCCATTCGTCGGGGGAGGGGGCGCTGTGATGAGTCTTGAGCGCTGTCGCCGGCTCCGGACGCGGGTCTGAATGCGAGGTCCGTGTGTTGAGGGGCTGATGCTCAATGGAGGGGTTGGCGACAACAGGAGGCGTTATATCCCCTCCACGTGTCGCCAACCCCTCCACTCGGGCGTGCGGGGCGCGGAGTCGGCCCCTCGCCCCGACCGGGCGGGCGCCCGATCAGAGGTTCGACTGGAAGAACTCTGCGACCCGCTCCCACGGGATCGCGCCGGTCGCGCCGCCGTCGTAGAGGTCGGTGTGCGAGGCGCCCGGAACGATGACGAGCTCCTTGTTGTCCGGGTTGACGCCGCCGGCGAGCTTTTCGAAGGCGGTTTCGCCCATGTAGCGCGAGTGAGCCTTCTCCCCGTGGAGGATCATCACGGCGTTCTCGATCTCGTCGATGTAGTGGAGGAAACGGGCATTGGCGTACGCCTGGGTCCCGGTGACCGTCCACCCGTCCGTCGAGTTCAACGAGCGCGGGTGGAAGCCGCGCTCCGTCTTGTAGTAGTCGAAGTAGTCCTTGACGAAGAAGGGCGCGTCCTCGGGGAGGGGATCGACGACGCCTCCGACACGGGGGCGCTCGCCGGTCGCGGCGATTCGCGTGCGGGCGGCGGCGAGGGCTTTGCGGGCCTCGTTGCGGGTGGCCGCGTCATCGGCGGAGTCGAAGTAGCCGTTGCCCGCAACGCGGGTCATGTCGTACATCGTCGAGGCGAGGGTCGCTCGGATCCGAGGGGCGGCGGCCGCCGCGTTGAGGGCGATGCCGCCCCACCCGCAGATGCCGATGACTCCGATCCGGTCGGCGTCGACGTCCTGCCGGGTCGTCAGGTAGTCGACGGCGGAGAGGAAGTCCTCGGTGTTGATGTCGGGCGACGCGGTGTAGCGGGGCGTTCCGGAGGACTCGCCGGTGAAGGACGGGTCGAAGGCGAGAACGAGGAAGCCGCGCTCGGCCATCGTCTGCGCGTAGAGGCCGGACGCCTGCTCCTTGACGGCGCCGAAGGGACCGGAGACCGCGAGTGTGGGAAGCGGCGAGGTCGCGCCCTTCGGCGCGTAGAGGTCCGCGGCGAGGACGGTGCCGTAGCCGGTCGAGAACTGGATCTTCTCATGGACGAACGCCTCGGAGAGGGGGAATGTCTTGTCCCATTCGGCGCTGAGGGTGAGCGAATCGGGGGTCATGTCTGCTCCATTCGTCGGATTGAGGGGCGCCCTCGTCGATGACATGGACGCCGTGACGATTCAGTTCTACGATCTAAAGCTGACTTCAGGTCAAGGTGAATGGAGGAGTGATCTCGTGCACACGATCGGCGAGGTGTCGAGGATGTTCGGCCTGCCCGTCTCCACGCTGCGGTACTACGACTCGATGGGCCTGCTGCCGGGAATGGAGCGCAGCGGCGGGAATCGTCGATTCGGGGAGGCTCAGCTCGAGTCCCTCCGCGTCATCGAGTGCCTCAAGGGCTCGGGCCTCGAGATCAAGGACATCAAGCGATTCATGGAGCTGTGCGAGGACGGCCCGCGAACCTATCCGGAGCGCAAGGCGCTCTTCGACGCCCAGCTCGAGAGGGTCGACGAGAAGATCGCCGAGCTCCAACGCGTCCGCGCGATGATCGAGTTCAAGCGCTGGTACTACGCACGCGCCCTCGAGGAGGGGAGTGAGGACTTCGCCGAGGGCCTCCCCGAGATCCTCCCCGCCGACGTCCGCGCGAACTACGAGCTCGCTCACTAGCGCCATCGACGAGGCCGCGGCGGCGAACCCTGCACGACGGGCATGGCAATCCCGGTGCGCCTCCGCGCCGATGCTCCATTGCTCAGGTGCTCACCGGAGGGATTGGCGACACAAGGAGGGGGTATATCCCCTCCACGTGTCGTCATCCCCTCCACTTGGGCGTGCGGGGCGCGGAGCCAGTCCTCCACGTGTCGTCACCCCCTCCACTTGGGCGTGCGGGGCGCGGAGCCAGTCCTCCACGTGTCGCCAACCCCTCCACTCGGGTGAGTGGTGTGTCAGCCCGCGACTGGGCGCGCTCCTGATCCGCCCGTCGCGAGCGCGCCCCCGCGGTGCGAGAGTGACCTCGTCGCCGCGGGCAGCTCGTCATCGACGAGGACGGGGCCGCGGGTCCATCGATGGAGGACGACGAAGGAGAACCCCCTGAAGTACACGACGCTCGGCGAATCCGGCATCGAGATCCCGCGCCTGTGCATCGGCGGCATGAGCTTCGGGAAGGTCGTCCCCGACTTCCACCAGTGGGTCGCCGACCAGGAGACGACCCAGAAGATCCTCGCGCGCGCACTCGAGCTCGGCGTCACCTTCATCGACACCGCGAACACCTACGCGCGCGGGACGAGCGAGGAGTTCATCGGAACCTCGCTGAAGAACCTCGGCGTCAAGCGCGAGGACGTCGTCCTCGCCTCGAAGGTCTTCTTCAACGAGGGCGCCCTCTCGAAGGAGGCGATCGCCCGCGAGATCGAGGGGACGCTCGAGCGCCTCGGCACCGACTACCTCGACCTCTACATCATCCACCGCTTCGACTGCTCGACCCCGATCGAGGAGACCCTCGAGGCGCTCCACGCACTCGTCGAAGCGGGGAAGGTCCGGGCGCTCGGCGCGTCCGCGATGTACGCCTACCAGCTCCACAACATGCAGGTCGCCGCCGACGCGAACGGGTGGACGCGGTTCTCGAGCATGCAGAACCACTACAACCTCCTCTACCGCGAGGACGAGCGCGAGCTCATCCCGGTCGCCCGGCAGTACGGAATGGCGCTCACGCCCTACAGCCCGCTCGCCTCGGGTCATCTCACGCGCCCGACCTGGGACTCCGACTCGGTTCGCTCGACGACCGACGGCACCATGCGGAACAAGTACGACCGCGACCGTGAGATCGACATGCCGATCATCGCGCGCGTCGCCGAGGTCGCCGAGCATCACGGCGTCCCCATGGCCGACGTCGCCCTCGCCTGGCACTGGGCGAAGGGCGTCGAGGCCCCGATCGTCGGGTGCTCCTCGCCCGCACGGGTCGAGGACGCCGTTCGCGCCCTCGACCTCGTGCTCGACGCGGAGGAGATCGACTACCTCGAGGAGCCCTACCTCCCGCACGCCCTCGTCGGGCCGCTCGCCCGGCCGGGCGAGGCGCCCCTCGCCGGGACGACCCAGTCGCAGGCCCCGGTCGTCAAGTAGGGCGCCGTCCTCGCGGTGACCAACGCCTCCGCCTCGTAAGGCCCACCGGATCGAAGTCGCAGGCCCGATCGGATAGTGTGCCCAGAGCGCCCCGTCGGGCGCGGCAGGCCCCCGGCACGGCGGCACGACCGAAAGGCTGGTCCACCCATGGACGAGGCGAAGTGGGGGATCCTCATCGGCGTCCTCGCGGCGCTCGGATGCGAAGTCCTCTTCGGGCTCTCGTACTCCTTCACGAAGAACGCGATGCGCTCGGCGGACGAGATCGACCTCCTCGGATGGCGGTTCCTCGCGGCCCTCCTCGCGATCCTCCTCCTGCGGGCGATGCGGGTCGTCCGCACCGACTACCGCTCGAAGGGCGTCACCCCGATCCTCTTCCTCCTCCCGCTCTTCAGCCCGGTGCTCTACTTCGTCGGCGAGACCTGGGGCATCTCCCACACGACCGCGTCCGAATCCGGCGTGCTCCTCGCCGCGATCCCCGTCGTCGCGATCGTCGCGTCCTCGCTCATCCTCAAACGGCGCCCGACGCGCCGCCAGGTCATCGGGATCCTCACGACCCTCATCGGCGTCATCGGCGCGGTCGCCGCGACCGGCCTCGAGCTCACCTTCTCGCCGATCGGCTACGGCTTCCTCGCGCTCGCGGTCATCGCGTACTCGCTCTACGCCGTCTACCTCGAGTCGGCGTCGCGCTACACGAACGTCGAGATCACGCTCGTCATGCTCGCCGAGGGCTTCGCCGTCTTCGGCGGGCTCTTCCTCGTGAAGAACGCGGCGGCCGGAACGCTCGGCCGCGCCCTCGCCCTGCCCTTCGAGTCCCCGGCCTTCGCGATCGCCGTCCTCTACCAGGGGATCGGCTGCTCGATGCTCGCGTTCTTCCTCGCGAACATCGCGATCGGGCGCCTCGGCGTCAACCGCGCCGCCTCCTTCGTCGGCGTCTCGACGGTCGTCGGGATCCTCGCCGGCGTCGTCGCCCTCGGCGAGCCCTTCACGCTCCTGCGCGGCCTCGCGACCGTCCTCATCCTCACGGGCGTCTACATCGCGAACTCGTCCTTCGGATTCCCGAGGGCGAGGCGCCGCCCCCTGTCAGTGGAGGCGTCCGACCGGGCATAGGGGAGGGGCGGCCCCCTTTCGGGAAGCCGCCCCTGCGCCCTCGTTGATGATCCCGAGCGGGATCGTCGGAAGCGCGGATGCTCAGAGCGCCGCGTACTCCTCGTCGGAGACGGGCTCGAGCCACTCGTTCGAGGTGTCTTCGCCGGGGACGGCGAGCGCGAGGTGCGAGAACCACGAATCCTTGCGGGCGCCGTGCCAGTGCTTGACGTTCGCGGGGATCGTGACGACGTCGCCGGGGGCGAGGGGACGGGCGGGCTCGCCCTCCGCCTGGTACCAGCCGAGGCCGTCGACGCAGATGAGGAGCTGTCCGCCGCCGGAGGTTGCTCGGTGGACGTGCCAGTTGTTGCGGCAGCCGGGCTCGAAGGTGACGTTCGAGACGCCGAGGGTCGCCTCGGGGCCGGTGAGCGGCTTGAGGTAGGACTGCCCGATGAAGTACTGGGCGTAGGCGTCGTTCGGCTCGCCCTGTCCGAAGACGCCGCCGTGCTCCTCGATCTCGTCGGCCCACACGTCGGTCGCGAAACGGAAGGCGCCCCATGCGTTCGGCCAGCCGGCGTAGAAGGCGACGTGGGTGAGGATGTTCGCGATCTCGGAGCGGGTGACGCCGTTCGTCTTCGCGGTCTGGAGGTGGTAGCGGAGCGACTCGTCGACGATGCCCTTGGAGACGAGGGCGGTGACGGTGACGATCGACCGGGTCTTGAGGTCGAGTCCGGCCTCGTTCGACCAGACCTCGCCGAAGAGGACGTCGTCGTTGAGGGAGGCGAACTGGGGGGCGAAGTCGCCGAGGGCGTCGCGGCCGGCTGTCTGAACGACCATGGGGATTCCTTCTTCCTTCTGAGAGTCGTCGCTCCGGCGGGCTCCCCGGTCGGGTGGGCGGCCGGTCGCCGGAGGGTCTGGTACCACGCTAACAGAACGACGTTCTCTTATCAATCCCTCTCGTGCGATTCGCCGCCCCGGCCTCGTCCCACGTCGTTCCATGTGCGCGAATGCTGGACGTCGCCGCGACGCCGCCCGGTGCCGGGGCTACCGTGCGACCGATGAACGACACCGACGACCGCCCCGCGCGACGCGCCTCTCGACCGTCCTCGCGCTCTCCCTCGCCGCCTGCGTCCTCTACGGAGTCGGCGCCGGCACCCGCGGCGACGTCGGGATCCTCCTCCACCCGCTCGCCGATCGGACCGGCCTCTCCTACGCGAGCGTCTCCCTCTGCATCGCCGTCATGCAGCTCCTCTTCGGCGCCTCGCAGCCCTTCTTCGGGATGCTGTCGATCCGCCGCTCCAACCGCTTCGTCCTCGAACTCGGGATCGGGCTGCTCGCCGCCTCCTTCCTCGGCATGATCGCCGCGCACTCCTTCTGGCCCTTGATGCTCTCACTCGGCGTCCTCTTCGGGCTCGGCACCGGAGCGGTGAACTACGGGCTCATCCTCACCTCCCTCATGCGCTACGTCGGACCGAGTCGGGCGATGCTCGTCGCCGGCATGCTCAACGCCGCCGCCGGGCTCGGCTCCTTCACGCTCTCCCCGGTCCTCGAGGGACTCGTCGCCGCCGGCGGCATCCCCCTCGCACTGTCGGTGATGTGCGCGCCCCTCGCGGCGCTCGTCCCTATCGCCCTCCTCATCACGTGCGCCGACCCGCCCTCGGGAAGCCTGCGCGCCCCGCGCGGAACGATCGACGAGGGCGAGAGCCGCGGGTCCATCCGGACGGCGTTTGCGAGCGCCGACTTCCGATTCCTCCTCGCTGGCTTCTCCACCTGCGGCTTCCACATGGTGATCATCGAGTCGCACCTCTACTCGCAGTTCGTCTCCTACGGGATCGACTCGCGGGCGGCGGCCTGGGCGTTCTCCGTCTACGGGATCGCGACGATCGCCGGGGCGCTCCTCTTCGGGTACCTCGCGACGCGCTTCCACAAGGGGAGGCTCCTCGGCGGCTACTACGGATTCCGTGCGATCTGGACGCTCCTCTTCCTCTTCGCCGCCCCGAAGAACGTCGTCACCGCCGTGATCTTCAACATCGGGCTCGGCCTCACCGGGGATGCGACCGTCGCGCCGACCTCGGGGCTCGTCAACCAGTGGTTCTCGCTTAAGCACGTCTCGACGATCATCGGCGTCCTCTTCTTCGGCCACCAGATCGGCGCGTTCTTCTCCGCGTGGCTCGGCGGGATCCTCGTCTCGCGGACCGGGTGGTACGTGCCCGTGTGGCTCATCGGCGTCGCCCTCTGCGCATTCGCCGCGGTGATGAGCCTCCTCGTCGCCGACCGGTCGCGCGAGGGCGCCGCTACCGTGGAGGCATGATCCCGCTCGCCGCCACCGCCGAACGCGCGTGGGGGAGGACCCGGCGCGTCCTCGCGCGCGGACTGTTCCTCCTCGTCGCGCTCGTCTCGGTCCTCCTCCTCGTCTACGTCGTCCTCGACCTCGCCGCCGGCGCCTCCTCGCCGCGCGATCCCATGACGTGGATCCAGATCGGGCTCATCGGACTCGACGCCGTCGGCTGCCTCGCGATCGTCGTCTACGACTTCACGCTGGCGAACAGGGGCGCCCGACTCGTCGCCCGCCTCACGGTCGGCGCGGTCATCGCCGCCCTCGTCCTCGACCTCGCCCGCCACGGGGTTCAGGCGACCCAGCTCTTCTTCCTCCTCCAGATCGCCCTCATCGTCGGCTTCCAGACCGCGACCGACGCGGAGCTGCGCCGCGGGCACCGCCTCGCCGCCCCGTGGGAGATCTCCGAGGACCCGACGCGAGCGAGATGCATCCCCCTCAACTTCTTCAACCTCTTCTGGGTGTTCGCCGTGGCCTCCCTCGTCGGGCTGCTCGTCGAACTCCTCTGGCACCTCCTGAAGACCGGCCAGTACGAGGACCGGGCCGGGCTCCTCTGGGGACCCTTCAGCCCGATCTACGGGTTCGGCGCCCTCCTCATGACGATCGCGCTTAACCGGTGGTGGAACTCCTCGAAGCTCGTCGTCCTTCTCGTCTCCGGCGTTATCGGCGCCTCCTTCGAATTCGCCGTCTCCTGGTGGTTGGAGAAGGCCTTCGGGATCGTCGCCTGGGACTACTCGGGGACCTTCCTCAACATCGACGGTCGGACGAACTTCGCGTACTTCTGCGCCTGGGGTGTCCTCGGACTGGTGTGGATCCGGCTCCTCCTGCCCGACCTCCTCCAGCTCGTCGACCGGATCCCGCTGCGCTGGCGCGCGGTCGCGACGATCCTCGCGGCCCTCGTCCTCCTCATCGACGGGGCGATGACGCTGCTCGTCCTCGACCGCTGGCACGCCCGCGACGAGGGCGAAGCCCCGACCGGCGCGATCACCCGCTACATCGACGCCCACTACGACGACGCGTTCATGAAGGAGCGCTTCCAGACGATGGACTTCGGGAGCGTCGCGGGGGATACGGCGCAGTCGGAGTAGGCGCGACGCCGGGGTGAACGGGCGACGAGAGGCCCTCGCGCTCAGAGGATCGCGAGGGCGAGGGTCGCCGCGACGATGAGGGCGAGGCCGGCGAGCGCCCGTCCGTCCAGCCTCTCGCCGAGGACGATCCGGGCGAACACGATCGAGACGAGGATCGAGAGCTTGTCGATCGGCACGACTCCCGACGCCGGGCCCGTCTGGAGTGCCCGGTAGAAGAACAGCCAGGACGCGCCCGTCGCGAGGCCAGAGGCGAGGAGGAATCCCGCCTCCCGCCGCTCGATTCCGCGCAGCCCCGCGCTCTTCCCGCGTCCGAGCACGATCGCGAAGGCGAGGATCGCGACGACGACCGTGCGGATCGCGGTGGCGAGATCGGAGGGCACCGACTCGACGCCGAGCTTCCCGAGGACCGACGTCAGCGCCGCGAAGAGGGCCGAGCCGCAGGCCCACGGGAGCCATGCTCCGAGCCGGACCGGTGCCGCGGCCGCGCCCTCGTCGCTTCGGGGGATCATGAGGAGGGCGCCGACGAGGTAGACGACGACCGCCGCGAGCTTGAGCGGCGAGGCGCCCTCGCCGAGGAGGAGCAGCGCGAGCAGGACGGTGAGCGGCGTCGACGCCTTGTCGATCGGGGTGACGGCCGAGACCGGGCCGGTCGCGAGCGCGTGGAAGTAGCAGATCCACGAGGCGCCGGTCGCGAAGCCCGAGGCGATGAGGAAGCCCCAGGCCGAGGCGGGGATGTGCGCCAGCGCCGTCAGGGAGCCGCTCGCGGCGGCGACGATCCACGCGAGGACGAGGACGACGCCGGTCCGCGCGGCCGTCGCGACGTCGGAGTCGGTCGATTCGACGCCGAGCTTCGCGAGGATCGCCGTCAGGCCCGCGAACAGCGCCGACATCGACGCCGCGAGGATCCACACGAGGCACCGCTCCCTTCCAGCGACAGGGTACGCCGGGCGCCGCCCCCGCCCTCGCCCTCAATGCCGACCCCGCTCGACACCGCGAGAGCATCACCTTCCCTCGTCGAAAGCATGGCGGTTTCAGGCGGTGAGTGCAACGGCGTTGTCGTCGAGTAATTTTTGCATGAGTTCGGCGGGTGTTTTCCAGCCGTGGCGTTTGCGGGGTCGGGTGTTGAGTTGGCGTTCGGCCTCGGCGAATGCTTCTGGGGGATAGTCGTTCAGGTCGGTGCCTTTAGGGAAGTAGTCGCGCAACAGGCCGTTGGTGTTCTCGTTGGACCCGCGCTGCCAGGGCGAATGCGGGTCGGCGAAATACACCTTCGTTTTGGTCCGGCTGGTCAGGTCTTTCGCGTTCGCCATCTCCCCTCCCTGGTCCCACGTGATCGTCTCGCGAAGCGTGAGCGGGAAAGGGCTGATAATGTCGGCGAGCACGTCGATCACACTTGCCGTGTCGTGGCACGCTGGCAGGGGCCGGACGAGCAGGTAGCCCGTGGTGCGTTCCACCAGGGTGATCGCGGCGCTCTTGTTGTTCGCCCCCACGATCAGATCCCCCTCCCAATGGCCCGGAACCTGGCGTCCTTCCACCTCTTGGGGCCGGTCCACGATCCTGGCGCCCTCCACCCACGACTTCCCCTTCGAGCGCGCCAGAGCCAGCGGCGAACGCGCCAGGCGACGCGTGCGCCCCGACCGCAACGCCTTTTCCACCTTGAGCTCTTGACGCAACGCGCCGCGCCCATGCACATACAGGGCCTGATAGATCGTCTCCGGGCTGATCGTCACCCCCCTATTGTCCCCACACGCCCAGGCCCGCGAGATCTGCTCAGGCGACCAGTGCTCGTTAAGCTTGGCGACCACGAAGGCGCGCAGCCGAGGATCCTCCAGCTTGAACGGCTTGGGACGAGCCCGCCTCCCGGCAGCCTCCTCATGAGCGCGTACCGCCCGATACTGGCCGCCCCCACGATCCAACTCCCGCTTCACCGTCGAGGCCGCCACCCCAAGCTCGCGGGCGATCCCCCGCATGCTCATCCCCTGACCGTGCAAGTACTCGATGAGCTGGCGGCCCCCGATCGTCAACCGGGCCCCATGCCCGACCCCGCTGACCAGCCCCTCCACAGGGTCTGCGGGCGCACTGCCCACCCACCCGCCTCGCGAACCCACACGAAACGTCATGCCCCAATCTTTGGCCCACTTGCGGATCGTGCACACCGCGACACCCACCCGCAAATGCACCTGCCTAACCGGCACACCCTCAATCAGCAGATCCAACACCTGGCGGCGAACCGCCTCAGAACAACGAAAACCCACAGCAACCACCCCACACACTCAAGGCGTTGCACTCACCACCTGAAACCGCCCATCACCTTCCCTCGTCGAGGGGATCTCCGCTTCCCTTCATCGGACGCCTGCTGCGCCCTCGTCGATCGCGATCGGAGCCGGCGGCCGGGGAGTGGCGGCCGAGGGCGATGACCTCCCCGCGATGATGTAATGACGTCGCGACAGGCCGCCAGGAGACGGCCGAAAGCGGACGGAGGAGGGCGAGGCGATGGCGGAGGCCGCGACGGCGGACGAGACCGCGGTGAAAGCGAGCGGCGTGCGGCTGAGGCGCGCGACGGCGGCGGATCTCGACGCGATCGCCGCGCTCGAAGCGCTCGCGTTCCCGCCGACCGAGGCCGCCCCGCGGACCGCCTACGCCGACCGGCTCGCGACCTACCCCGAGCACATCCTCCTCGCGGTCGCCGAGGACGGGGCCGTCGACGCGGAGGGGGTCGCCGGGACAGAGAAGCCCGCCGGCACCGGGACCCTGCTCGCCTTCGTCGTCGCGCTCGCGACGAACCGGCGCGACCTCGCCGACGACATGTTCGCCGACGCCTCGATCCACGATCCCGACGGCGACTGGCTGATGATCCTCTCCGTCGCCTCGCACCCCGGCCATCGCGGCGCCGGGCACCCGACCGCGCTCCTGCGGCTCCTCATCGACGACGCGCGCCGCGAGGGGCGGACCGGCCTCGTCCTCACGTGCAAGGCGGCGAAGCTCGGCTATTACGCGCGGCTGGGGTTCATCGACGAGGGCGTGAGTGCCGAATCCGAGCACGGGGGCGAGGAGTGGAATCAGATGCGACTCGTCCTCGACGCCGAATAGGCGGGCGCCGGAGGAGCGGGGCGGTCGCTCCGCGGCGTGCGCGACGCCGTCGCTGCAGGCGCAGGACCTCGCGGGGCGGGGCGCACGGCTTCATCGCTCAAGGCGCATGACCTCGCAGGGGGTTCCCCGGATCGACGATTGCGAACCGGTTCCGAAACTCGAAGTCGCGAGCGGAGCGGCGCGCGGGCGCTTACCGTTGAAGGACCCCGCCCATCGACCTCAGAGGTGAAGCCGACAGTGCCGTCCGGGATCGCGAAACTCCTCGTCAGCGCGCGATACGTGATCTTCTCGATCATGGTCGCCGCCACGGTCGTGTGCGCGTTCCTCGTCCCGAAGGTCGGAGTCATCACCGACATGGCGGAATTCCTCCCCGCTGATTCGCCGATGCGCGCGGGCCTGGCGATCATGGAGGACGAGTTCCCCGACTCCAAGGAACTCTCGACGACCCGCGTGATGTTCGCCGGGCTCGCCGACTCGGACGAGAAGCGGATCCTCCAGACGCTCGAGAAGATCCCGAACGTCGACGCCGTCGCCTACGAGGCCGATTCCCCGATCTACCACGAGGGCGACAAGACCCTCTACATCGTCCAGTCGACCGCCGCCTACGGATCCGCGCAGGACCAGGCGATCCAGAGCACGATCGAGGAGAAGCTCGCCGCCGACTCGCCCGTCATCCGCTCCGACAACCCCTCTCCCTCGTCCGAGCTGCCGCTGTGGATCGTCATGGTCGCGGTCGGACTCCTCGCGCTCATCCTCTTCATCATGTGCGCGTCATGGCTCGAACCCGTGCTGTTCCTCGTCGCGATCGGCATGGCCGTCGTCCTCAACCTCGGGACGAACCTCATCCGCGGTTCGATCGCCGACATCACCTTCACGATCGGGGCGATCCTCCAGCTCGTCCTCTCGATGGACTACTCGATCATCCTCATGAACCGGTACCGGCAGGAGAAGCCGGGCGCCGCGACCCCCGCCGAGGCGATGACCCGCGCGATCCGCGGCGCGTTCTCCTCGATCGTCTCCTCCTCGATGACGACGGTCGTCGGCCTCCTCATGCTCTGCTTCATGTCGCTGGGGATCGGCCTCGACCTCGGCATCGCCCTCGCCAAGGGCGTCTTCCTCTCGATGGTCGCCGTCTTCACCGTCCTGCCGACCCTCATCCTCTGGTTCGACAAGGCGATCGCGGCGACCGCGAAGCCCTACTGGCACCCGAATCTCGCCGGCCTCGCAAGGGTCGAGCACCGGCTCCGCTGGCCGATCCTCCTCGCGTTCATCGCCCTCTTCGCCGGAACCGCCGTCACCGCCGCCGGCACGCCCGTCGCCTACACGCTGAGCAAGGACGACCCCATCGCCGACGTGTTCCCCAAGGAGAACCCCGTCGTCCTCGTCTACGACAACACGGACGAGGCCGCGGCCGGGGCGCTCGCCGAGCGGATCGGCTCCGAGTCCTTCGTCCGGTCGGTCGCCTCGCAGTCCTCGACGATCGGGAAGCAGCGGAGCCTCGCCGACATGAAGAGCGCTTTGGCGGAGATGGGCGACGGGTCGCTCTCCCTCGACGACGACGCTCTCGCCCTCGTCTACTACCTCGCCCACGACGGGCGGGCGACGCAGGACATGACCCTCGCGGAGTTCGTCGACTTCGTTCGCTCCGACGAGACGATCGCCAATCGGCTCGACCCGACGATGAGCGCACGGCTCGACCAGATCGTCCCCTACCTCGATCGGGAGAAGCTCGTCGTGCCGCTCGGCGCTGCCGGCCTCGCCTCCGTCCTCGGAATGAGCGAGGAGGAGGCCCGCGGGATCCTCCTCTACCACGCGATGACCGACCCGACGATCGGCTCGGACGCGATGACGCTGCCCGAGTTCGTGTCCTTCGTCCAGAACGACCTCGCGAACGATCCGGAGTACTCGTCGCTGCTCGCCGGGCACGCGATCGACCAGGTCCGCCAGATGGCCCGCTTCACGGATGCCGCCGCGATGACGACGCCGATCGGCTCGGGGGAGATGGCCGCGCTCCTCGGGCTCGACCCGACCGAGACGGCGCTCCTCTACGCGCAGCGGATGGCCGCGTCCGGCGCCTACTCGAACGTCTCGAAGCCCCTGCCCGAGATGGTCGCGGCCGTCCGCTCCCTCGTCGCGTCCGTGCCCGAGGCGTCCGCCTCGATGAGCGACGAGCAGAAGGCGGGCCTCGAGAAACTCGCCGTCCTCGCCGACCAGCAGACGGTGACGACGCAGATGAATGCGGCGGGCCTGTCGGCGATCTTCGGGATCCCCGCCGAACAGGTGACCGCCCTCCTCGTCGCGCGGGCCCAGGCCTCCGGCCGGATGAGCGGATTCGACCCCTCGACCCTCACTGCGAGCCCCGCCGAATTCGTCGCCTTCCTCAACGCCGCCCTCGCAGACCCCGCGAGCCCCCTCGCCGCCGGGTTCACCGACGAGCAGAAGACGCAGCTCGCCGGCCTTGCGGCCATCATCGGAGCCTCGGCCTCCGGCGCGCCCGTGAGCGTCTCGGACTTCGCGGCGATGACGGGCATCGACCCGTCCGTCGTCGCCCTCGCCCTCGCCGTCGCGGACATCCCCACCGCGGGCGCCGGCTGGACGTACACCCCCCAGGAGATCGTCGCCGCCCTCGACGAAGACCCGCGCACCGCCGCCTCCGGGCGAGGGGACGACATCGCGCGCCTGCGGACGATCATCGACGACTCGATCAGCGGAACCGCCTACTCGCCCTCGAAACTCGCGGGCCTCACCGGGATGAGCGACGCGCAGGCCAGGCAACTCGCCCTTCTGCGAACCTCGAAGTACGGGGACTCGAGCTCCTGGTCGATGACCGCGCAGGACGCCCTCGCCTTCGTCGTCGACACGATGCTCACCGGCCAGCAGACCTCTTCGAGGTTCACCGCCTCCCAGGCCGAGCAGCTGCGGAGCCTACGGGCGATCGTCGGCTCGGTCGTCGACCAGACGCGGTACACGCCCGAGAAGCTCGCCTCCTTCCTCGGAAGGATCGGACAGGCCGTCGAGGTCCCGCAGATCCAGCTCGCCTACCTCGCGCACGCCGCGAAGGACTGGGACTCCTCGACGGCGACCCTCTCGATCGCCCAGCTCGTCAAGACCCTGTCGAAGGACGTCGTCGACGACGCCCGCTTCGCCCCCTTCGTCGACGCGAAGTCGCGCGCCGCCATCGCCGACGCGGACGATCAGATCGCCGACGCCGTCCTCGAACTCGTCGGTCCGCACCACTCGCGGATGGTCATCACGACGACCCTGCCCGCCGAGTCCGCCGACACCGAGGCCTTCGTCTCCGACCTCGAGAAGACCTGCGCCGCCGACTTCTCGAAAGGATGCCGGCTCGTCGGCGACTCGGTCCTCATCCACGAGATGAGCCGCTCCTTCTCCACCGAGATGTCCCTCATCTCCTGGCTGACGGCCGCCTCGATCTTCGCGGTCGTCGCCCTCACCTTCTTCTCCCTGTCGGTGCCGCTGCTCCTCGTCCTCCTCGTCCAGTGCGGCGTCTTCATCACGATCACGACGATCGGGCTCCAGGGATACTCGAACTACTACCTCGCCCAGCTCATGGTCCAGTGCATCCTCATGGGCGCGACGATCGACTACGGGATCCTCCTCACCACCCAGTACCGGGAGGTCCGCCGGTCCCTGCCGCCGCCCGAGGCGCTCGCGCGCGCGTACGACCGGTCGATCCACACGATCGCCACCTCCGGGTCGATCATGATCGTCGTCACCGGCATCCTCGGCTACCTCTTCGAGAACCCGACGGTCGGCCAGATCTGCCGGACGATCTCGATCGGCGCGCTCGCCGCGACGATCCTCATCGTCTTCGTCCTCCCGGGCCTTCTCACCGCCCTCGACCGCTTCGTCGCCGGGCGCGGTCGCCTCGGGAACGTCAAGCACGCGGCCGCGGACTCCGCCGAGTGAGCGCACTCCTCTCCCCGTAGGCTGGGGGAGTGGATCTCCTCGTCGTCTCCGTCGCCGGACTGCTCGCCATCGCCGTGTGCGCGCAGCTGTCACCGCGCATCGGCGTCGCGTCCCCCCTGATCCTCCTCGCGCTCGGTGCGGGCATCGGATTCCTCCCCTGGGTGAGCCCGATCGAACTCTCGCCGGCGATCGTCCTCGAAGTGATCCTCCCGCCGCTCCTCTTCGGCGCCGCGGCCTCGATGCCCGTCATGGACTTCCGGCGCGAGCTCACGGCCGTCGCCGGACTCGCGATCGGCCTCGTCGTCCTCACCGCGGTCGCCCTCGGGCTCCTCGTTCACGCCCTCGTCCCCGCGATCCCGATCCCGTGGGCGGTCGCCCTCGGCGCCGTCCTCTCTCCGACGGACGCCGTCGCGGTCTCCATCGCCAAGGGGCAGGGCGTCTCCCACCGGATCATCACGATCCTCGAAGGCGAGGGTCTCTTCAACGACGCGACCGCCCTCGTCCTCCTCTCCTCCGCGACCGCGGCCGCGCTCCAGGTCGACGCCGACGCGCTCGCCCCGATGCAACTCGGATTCGACTTCCTCCTCGCGCTCGCGGTGGCGATCGCCGTCGGCCTCGCCGTCGGGGAGCTGGGGATCCGCATCCGCTCGCGCATCACGCAGCCGGCCGCCGACACGGTCTTCTCCTTCGTCATGCCCTTCCTCGCGTCGATCCCCGCCGAGCACCTCGGCGGCTCCGGCCTCGTCGCCGCGGTCGTCGCCGGACTCGTCGTCTCCCACCGGCGCGCCGCCATGCTCCCGGCGATGAACCGCCGCTTCGCCCAGCAGAACTGGCGCACGGTCGAACTCGTCCTCGAGGGCGTCGTCTTCCTCACGATGGGCCTCCAGGCGTTCGGCATCGTCGAGGAGGTCTCGGCCTCGTCGGTCGGGCTCAGAATCGGGCGCGCCGCCCTCGTCTCCCTCGCCGTTGGAGCGCTCGCGATCGTCCTGCGGGCCGCCTTCGTCGCCCCCTTCCTCGCGTTCCTCGCCCACCGTCGCCGGCACACGCGTGCCCGCTACGAGCGCAACGAGGAGAAGCTCCAGATGATCGAGGAGCGCATCGCCCACGCGTGCGACGTCGACGACGAGCTCCTCGCGGCGCGCAACATGTCGAAGGCGAAGTGGGACAAGGCGGTACGCCAGTGGCACCGGCGCCTCGAACGGGTCTGGCGCAAGCAGCGCCGCCGCGGCAACGATCTCGCCTACGTCTCGCGCGAGCCCCTCGGCCCCCGCGAGGGCGCTGTCGTCGTGTGGGCGGGCATGCGCGGGGCGGTCACCCTCGCCGCCGCCCAGACGCTTCCGCTGTCGGCGCCCGCCCGTGCCTTCCTCCTTCTCATCGCGCTCCTCGTCGCGGCCGGTTCTCTCGCGATCCAGGGACTCACGCTCCCGCTCCTCATTCGGCTCGTCAAGCCCCTCACCGCCGAGGACTCCCACGACGACGCCGAGCGCGACCGCCTCCTCGCGCTGCTCGGCTCGACCCTCAAGGAGTCTGCGCTCGCCCAGGCGATGAGCGAGCGCTCCGGTGCGCCCCGCTTCACGCGCATCGGCTCGTCGATGGCGCTCACCCGGGCCCATCCCCACGACGGCGACGAGGCCGTGGCCGCGCCGTCGGCGCGGGAATCGGGCGAGGGGGAGACCCTCGAGGGCGAAGTCCTTGAAGAGGGCTCGCTGCCGCCGCTCACCGAATCGGAGATCAAGCTCCTCGCCATCGAGGCGATCCGCGAGCAGCGCGAGGCGCTCATGGAGGCGCGCGACGAGGGGGTGTTCTCCTCGGCGGCCCTCGAGCACGCGCTCGAGCGGCTCGATCACGAGGAGATCATGCTCACCTCCCTCTACTGAGCGCCGGCCCCGTCCTCGTCCCCCCCGCTCCGCGAGGTCGTGCGCCTGTGGTTGCGAGCTGACCGGATCAGTGGTCCGCCCGCCGCGGGCCGGGCCCCGCCCGCTTCGGACCGCGTTCCGCGGTCCTGCAGACGCCCGATGCCTACCCGGCCCGGCCCGCGGCGTGCCTCTTCGTTGCACTGCCCCGCGAAAACATGCGCCGCATCCCCTCGATGGAGCAAGGTGATGGGCGGTTTCAGGCGGTGAGTGCAACGGCGTTGTCGTCGAGTAATTTTTGCATGAGTTCGGCGGGTGTTTTCCAGCCGTGGCGTTTGCGGGGTCGGGTGTTGAGTTGGCGTTCGGCCTCGGCGAATGCTTCTGGGGGATAGTCGTTCAGGTCGGTGCCTTTAGGGAAGTAGTCGCGCAACAGGCCGTTGGTGTTCTCGTTGGACCCGCGCTGCCAGGGCGAATGCGGGTCGGCGAAATACACCTTCGTTTTGGTCCGGCTGGTCAGGTCTTTCGCGTTCGCCATCTCCCCTCCCTGGTCCCACGTGATCGTCTCGCGAAGCGTGAGCGGGAAAGGGCTGATCATGTCGGCGAGCACGTCGATCACACTTGCCGTGTCGTGGCACGCTGGCAGGGGCCGGACGAGCAGGTAGCCCGTGGTGCGTTCCACCAGGGTGATCGCGGCGCTCTTGTTGTTCGCCCCCACGATCAGATCCCCCTCCCAATGGCCCGGAACCTGGCGTCCTTCCACCTCTTGGGGCCGGTCCACGATCCTGGCGCCCTCCCCCCACGACTTCCCCTTCGAGCGCGCCAGAGCCAGCGGCGAACGCGCCAGGCGACGCGTGCGCCCCGACCGCAACGCCTTTTCCACCTTGAGCTCTTGACGCAACGCGCCGCGCCCATGCACATACAGGGCCTGATAGATCGTCTCCGGGCTGATCGTCACCCCCCTATTGTCCCCACACGCCCAGGCCCGCGAGATCTGCTCAGGCGACCAGTGCTCGTTAAGCTTGGCGACCACGAAGGCGCGCAGCCGAGGATCCTCCAGCTTGAACGGCTTGGGACGAGCCCGCCTCCCGGCAGCCTCCTCATGAGCGCGTACCGCCCGATACTGGCCGCCCCCACGATCCAACTCCCGCTTCACCGTCGAGGCCGCCACCCCAAGCTCGCGGGCGATCCCCCGCATGCTCATCCCCTGACCGTGCAAGTACTCGATGAGCTGGCGGCCCCCGATCGTCAACCGGGCCCCATGCCCGACCCCGCTGACCAGCCCCTCCACAGGGTCGGCGGGCGCACCGCCCACCCACCCGCCTCGCGAACCCACACGAAACGTCATGCCCCAATCTTTGGCCCACTTGCGGATCGTGCACACCGCGACACCCACCCGCAAATGCACCTGCCTAACCGGCACACCCTCAATCAGCAGATCCAACACCTGGCGGCGAACCGCCTCAGAACAACGAAAACCCACAGCAACCACCCCACACACTCAAGGCGTTGCACTCACCACCTGAAACCGCCATGCTTTCGACGCTCGAAGGTAATGCTCTCGGCGGAGGGGCGAGGCGCGAAGGGGGGGCTGAGGAACGGTCAGTCGTCGACGGTGACGGTCGTTCGCACGAGCCCGAAGCCGAAGTTGTCGAGAACGTGCTCGAGGCGCTCGGGAGCGACCGAGCCGTTGCGCGTGAGGACCGTGTAGTCCTCCCCGAATTGGTGGGTCGTGAGATTCGTCGGGGTGAAGCCGTTGCGCTCGTAGAAGGCGAGGCGCTTGAGACGCTGCTCGGCGTTCTCCGCGTCCTCCTCGACCGGCTCGATCTCGAGGACGTGGACCTTGTCGGGATAGCGGCGCTGGAACTCCTGGAGGATCCGCGTCCCCACTCCGCGAGAGCGCAGCGTTTGATCGACCGCGAGGAACCCGATGTACGCGAGATCCTGGATGACGTACGCGTAGGAGAGCGCGCAGGGGGCGGAGGCTCCCTCCTCGAACCAGGCGAGGAAGTGGCAGGAGCGGCGCAGGGAGATCGCGTGGAGGAGGGGGAGGGGAAGCTGCTCGGCCTTCGGGAAGGACCGCAGATAGAGGCGTCGGACGGCCCGCGAGGTCCTCCCGAAGAACGGTACGGGCACTGCGCGCAGTTTCCGATGATCCATGCCCCCAGCCTACGACCCCGCGCGAGAGGCGCCTCGGGACCTGATCTACGCTGATGACATGCTCGAACTCCGAGGGATCACGAAGGCCTATCGGACCGCGTCCCTCACCCAGGTCGCCCTCGACTCCGTGTCCCTCGCCTTCAGGGACAACGAGTTCGTCGCGATCCTCGGCCAGTCCGGATCCGGCAAGACGACGATGCTCAACGTCATCGGCGGGCTCGACCACTTCGATTCGGGCGACCTCCTCATCGACTCGATCTCGACGAAGGACTACCGCGACCGCGACTGGGACGCCTACCGGAACAACCGGATCGGCTTCGTCTTCCAGTCCTACAACCTCATCCCGCACCAGTCCGTCCTCGCGAACGTCGAGCTCGCTCTCACCCTCTCCGGCGTCGGCCGCAGGGCGCGTCGGGCCCGCGCTCTCGAGGCGCTCGAGCGGGTGGGGCTCGCCGACCACGTCCACAAGCGGCCCTCGCAGCTCTCCGGCGGTCAGATGCAGCGCGTCGCCATCGCCCGCGCCCTCGTCAACGATCCCGAGATCGTCCTCGCCGACGAGCCGACGGGCGCCCTCGACTCCCAGACGTCGATCCAGGTGATGGACCTGCTCCGCGAGGTCGCCGAGGATCGACTCGTCGTCATGGTCACCCACAACCCGCAGCTCGCCGAGCAGTACGCGACGCGCATCGTCGAGCTCGCCGACGGGCGCATCGTCTCCGACTCGCAGCCCTTCGCGCCCCCGCCCTCGGGCGCCCGCGAGGCGAAGACCGCCCGGCGCACCTCGATGTCCCCGCTCACCGCCCTCTCCCTCTCCGCGCGCAACCTCGCGACGAAGAAGGGCCGGACGATCATGACGTCCTTCGCCGGCTCCATCGGCATCATCGGCATCGCCGCGATCCTCGCCCTCGCGAACGGCGTCAACGACTACATCGCCCGCACCGAGGAGAACGCCCTCACCTCGTATCCGCTCACCATCACGCAGGCCGGCGTCGACATGACCGCGATGATGCAGGGCGCGGCGGAGGACGCCGCGACCGTCAAGGCCCAGTCCGGCGAGGTCGTCTCCCGCCCCGCGTTCGCCGCGATGGCGAACTCGCGGACGACGAACGACCTCGAGTCGCTGAAGTCCTACTTCGACCGCGATGGCGGACGTATCGACGAGCACGTCGCCGCCATCGAGTACCAGTACGACGCGAAGCCGCGCATCTACCGGACGGACACGTCGGAGGGCGTCGTCCAGCTCAACCCCGAGCAGGCGTTCTCCACGCTCTCGAGCGCCTCGCAGGTGAGCCCCTTCTCGTCCTACATCCAGACCGACGCCTTCGACCAGCTCCCCGCGAGCGCCTCGCTCTACGAGGACGACTACTCCGTCCTCGCCGGGCACTGGCCGAGCACCGATCACGAGCTCGTCCTCGTCGTCGACTCCGACGGCGCGATGCCCGATCTCCTCGAGTACACGCTGGGACTCAAGGATCACTCCGAACTCGACCGGCTCATGGAGTCCTACTACTCCGGCTCGGGCGCCGCGGGCTCCGGTTCGCAGTCCGGCGCCTCGGCCGCGAAGTCGGGCGACGAGGACGGGGCCCAGTCCGGAGCGGCCGCCTACGACTACGACCGCATCCTCGGAACGACCTTCACCCTCGTCCCCGCCTCCTCCCTCTACACCTACGACGCGGAGCACGGCGTCTGGGTCGATCAATCCGGCGACTCGGCCTTCATGAAGGACGCGATCGCGAAGGGGGAGACTCTGCGGATCTCCGGAATCGTCCAGGCGAAGGACTCGGATACGACGATCCTCGGCCAGGGGATCCTCTACACGGCGGGCCTCACGCAGGAGGTGATGGACGACGCCGCGGCGTCCCAGATCGTCAAGGACCAGATCGCCCGCCCCGACACCGACGTCTTCAGCGGGAAGAGCTTCGACGACCTCGCGAAGGGCGCGGGGGAAACCGGCTTCGACATGTCCTCCCTCTTCACGATCGACGGGTCGAAGCTCCAATCGGCGTTCCGGATCGACCCGAGCGCCCTCCAGATGGACCTGTCCGGCCTCGACTTCTCGGGCATCGACGCCTCGGCGATCGATCCGGGCTCCTTCGACATGTCGGGACTCGATCTGTCGACGCTCGATCTCTCCGATCTCGGGTCCTCGATCGATCTCACCGGAATCACGGCCTCCGACCTCGACCTCGCGGACCTCGTGACGACGTACCCGCAGCTCGCCGACATCGACTGGGCGGCGATCGTGTCGAAGGCGCTCGCGGGAGGGGCGATCGCCCCGGGAGCCGGCGACGCCCTCGCCCAGACCGTGTCCGATCTCGCCCAGGGCTACATCGCCTACTACCAGGCGAACGCGGACACCAACGGCGACGGCGTCCCCGATGCCGACCCCGGCGCGCTCGCGAGCGCCTACATGGCGACCCCCGAGGTCCGCACCGCCCTCGAGGAGACCCTGAATTCCGGGAAGGTCGTCGACACCGCGGCGCTCACGAGCAACCTCGCCTCCGCCCTCGGCGACGACCCCGCCCTCGAGCAGGTCGCGAGCGACGTGTCCGCGAAGCTCGCGGACGCGATCGGGCGGACGGTCGCCGAGCAGATGGGGACCGCGCTCTCCTCGAAGATCTCCCAGGTCCTCTCCACCTACGTCTCGCAGACGATGACGAGCGCGATGACGCAGATGATGACGCAGATCCAGACGGCGATCCAGTCGCAGATGCAGCAGGCGATGAGCCGCCTCGCGACCTCGATGCAGAGCGCGTTCTCCTTCGACCAGTCCGCCTTCGCCGACGCCTTCCAGGCGAAGATGAGCCCCGAGGACCTCCAGAAGCTCCTCGCCACCATGATGTCGACCGCTCCCGCGACCTACGATTCGAACCTCGCGAAGCTCGGCTGGGCGGACGCCAAGGCGCCCTCGCAGATCGACGTCTACCCGACGACCTTCGAGGACAAGGACGCCGTCAAGGCGATCATCGAGCACTACAACGACGCCGCGAAGGCGGCCGGCGACGACGCCCGCGTCATCACCTACACGGACCTCGTGGGCCTCCTCATGAGCTCGGTGACCCGCATCATCGACATCATGAAGTGGATGCTCATCGCCTTCGTCTCGATCTCGCTCGTCGTCTCCTCGATCATGATCGCGATCATCACCTTCATCTCCGTCCTCGAGCGGAAGAAGGAGATCGGCATCCTCCGCTCGATCGGCGCGTCGAAGCGGGACGTCTCCCACGTCTTCAACGCGGAGACCGTCATCGAGGGCCTCCTCGCCGGCGTCATGGGCGTCGGCATCACCCTCGTCCTCGCGGCGGTCGCCAACGCGATCGTCGCGGCGAGGCTCGACGTCTCGAACATCGCGCAACTGCCGCTCGGCGCCGGGCTCGTCCTCATCGCGATCTCGGTGCTCCTCACCCTCATCGCCGGGCTCGTCCCCGCGCGCAAGGCCGCGAGAGAGGACCCGGTCGAGGCGCTCCGCAGCGAGTAGGCTCGAGGCGGCGCGCCCGCGCCGACCAGACCACCGGAGCCCACCGGAGGAGGAGCCGTGCCCACCCCGTCCGTCCTCGCCACCGAGAAGACCGTCGCCGTCCTCATCGCCCCCGGACTCGAGGAGGTAGAGGCGCTCGCCGTCGTCGACTGCCTCTACCGCGCGGGCGTCCGCGCCGACCTCATCGCCGTCGCCGACGACCCGGTCGTCGAGTCGAGCCACGGCGTCCGCCTCGTCGCCGACCTGCTCCTCGCCGACGCCGACCTCGCGTCCTACGACGTTCTCTTCCTCCCCGGCGGCATGCCCGGCACCACCAATCTCGAGGCGAACGAGACGATCGCCGCCGAGCTCGATCGTCGCTCCGACGCGGGCCTCGCGGTCGCCGCGATCTGTGCCGCGCCCTCGATCCTCGCGAAGCGCGGGCACCTCGCCGGCCGCCTCGCGACCTCGAACCCCGGATTCCTCCACGTCCTCGAGGAGCACGGCGCGCTCGTCTCCGAGGAGCGGGCCGTCGTCGACGGCGAGATCCTCACCTCCCGCGGCGCGGGCACGGCCCTCGACCTCGGGATCGCGCTCGTCGAGCACCTCCTCGACGAGGATACGGCCGCGCGCGTGTCCGCCGCCCTCGTCCGCTGACCCCACCCGCGCCGGCGCCCTCGAGGCGTCGGCGCACCGACGTAGAAGGACCGTGATGAACGGCACGATGCTCCAGGGCTTCTCCTGGTACCTCCCCTCCGACTCCCGCCACTGGGCGCGGATCGCCGAGAACGCGGCGAAGTACGCCGAGCTCGGCGTCACCGCCGTGTGGCTCCCGCCCGCCTACAAGGGGCAGGCCGGCGCCTCGGACGTCGGCTACGGCGTCTACGACCTCTTCGACCTCGGCGAGTTCGACCAGAAGGGGAGCGTGCCGACGAAGTACGGGACGAAGGACGAGTACCTCGCGGCGATCCGCGCCCTCCAGGACGCGGGCATCCAGGTCCTCGCCGACACGGTCCTCAACCACAAGATGGGCGCGGATGGCACCGAGACCGTCACCGCCACCCCCATCGACCAGGGGAACCGCACCGTCGAGGTCGCCGGCCCCGAGCGGATCGAGGCGTGGACCCGCTTCGACTTCCCGGGCCGCGCCGACGCCTACTCCGACTTCCACTGGGACTCGACGTGCTTCCACGGCACCGACTGGGACGAGGCGACCGGCCGCAAGGGCCTCTGGCTCTTCGAGGGCAAGGAGTGGAATCCGCAGGTCGACCTCGAGCTGGGGAACTTCGACTACCTCATGGGCGCCGACGTCCACCTCACCGAGCCGAAGGTCTTCGACGAGCTCGTCCGCTGGGGATCCTGGTTCCTCGAGACGACTGGCGTCGATGGGCTGCGCATGGACGCCCTCAAGCACATGGGCCGCGACTTCACGATGGCCTGGCTCGAGCGGATGCGCGAGGAGACGGGCCGCGAGCTCTTCACCGTCGGCGAGTACTGGACGCAGAACCTCGACGAGCTGCGCGGATTCATCGGCGAGGACCGTTCGCTCAGCCTCTTCGACGTCCCCCTCCACTTCGCGCTCCACCACGCCTCGAACGGGAACGGCGAGTTCGACCTCGGCGGGATCTTCAACGGGACCCTCGCCCAGGCCGATCCGACGATGGCGGTGACCTTCGTCGAGAACCACGACACGCAGGCCGGTCAGTCCCTCCAGTCGCCGGTCGCCGACTGGTTCAAGCCCGCCGCCTACGCGCTGATCCTCCTGCGCGAGGCTGGCTACCCCTGCGTCTTCCAGGCCGACCTCGAGGGCACCGTGGGTGAGAACGCCGTCGCCCCGGTCCCCGGGCTCGAGACGCTCATGCGCCTGCGCTCGACGCACGCCTACGGCGCCCAGCGCGACGTCTTCGACGACCGCCACGTCATCGGCTGGAGCCGCGAGGGGAACGACCCCGCGGGCGGCCTCGCGGTCGTCGTCTCCGAGTCCGGGGCGTCCTCGAAGCGCCTCGAGGTCGGAGCCTCCCACGCCGGGCAGACGTGGACCTGCGCCCTCGGCGATGAGGAGGACGTCGTCATCGACGAGGACGGGGCCGCGATCTTCCCGGTCGGCGACCCGGGCCTCTCCGTGTTCATCCCCCGGGTCTGAGGAGGCTCCCGGGTGCGGCCGCGCGCCCGCCGGGCGGGGAGGAACAAGGCGCTGGGCCGTCCGGCGGCCGGCGCCTCCCGCGCGGCGGGCCCGGGCGCCGGGGTCGTACCCTGGGGGACGTGCTGCCCACCGACTTCTCCGCCCTCGTCGCCTCCCGGCGCTCGACGCGCGACTTCACCGATCGAACCGTGCCCGACAGTGTCCTCGAGGAGATCCTCGCCGACGCGGCCGCTGCGCCCAGCTGGTCGAACACCCGGCCCTACATGCTCGGACTCGCCGTCGGCGAGGACGCGCGGACCCTGACCGACGCCTACTGCGCGCTCTTCGACGCGTACACGGCCGCGAGGGCCGCGGGGACCGAACCGCCCGCGCCCGACGGGGATTTCGCCGTGTGGGCGCGCTACCCCGACGACCTGCGCCCGCGATCGGTCGAGCTCGGCCTCGCCCTCTACGAGACCCTCGGCATCGAGCGGGGCGATCGCGCGGCCCGCGACGCGTGGACGAGGCGGAACTTCGAGGCCTTCGGCGCGTCCGTCGTCGGACTCGTCTACGTCCACGAGGCCCTTCTCCCGTTCTCCGCCCTCGACGCGGGGATCATGTTCTCCACGCTCGCGCTCGCCGCGAAGGCCCGCTGCGTCGACTCGTGCCCGCTGGGGAATCTCGCCGTCTGGAGGACGCCTGGAGACCGGATGTTCGACGTCCCGGACGCCTACCGCCTTGTCACCGGTTTCGCCCTCGGCTACGCGAGCGACGCGCCCGTCAACTCCTTCGCAGCGGCGCGCCGACCGGTCGCCCTCGCCCCGCGCAGGAACGGGGAGGGGGAGTGATGGGTCACAAGAAGCGCACCTGGCCCGAGGAGCCCGCGCCCCTCGCCGCGCCCGTCATGGACAATCACACGCACCTTCCCGTCCATACGGGCGAGATCCCGACGGCCGACGGCGTGAAGCTCGACCTCGCCGAGCAGATCCGGCGGGCCCGGACCGCCGGCGTCGCCCTCCAGCTCTCGAGCGCCTGCGAGATCCCCGACTTCGATCCGATGCTTCAGATCGCCCGCGCCCACGAGGGCGTGCGCGTCGCCCTCGCCCTCCACCCCAACGAGGCCGCGCTCCACGCGGGCGTCGAAGAGCCCTCGCCCGACGGCCTCGTCCCGCGTCGCAAGGCCCACCACGTCCCCCTCGACGAGGCGCTCGCCGAGGTCGAGGCGCGCCTTGCCGACCCGATGGTCGTCGCGGTGGGGGAGACGGGGCTCGACTACTACCGGACCGCTGAGGAGGGGCGGGCGGCTCAGAAGCGCGCCTTCGCCGCCCACCTCGAGCTCGCCGCGGCCGCGGGACTCCCCCTCCAGATCCACGACCGCGAGGCGCACGCCGACTGCCTCGAGGTCCTCGGCCAGGTCGCGACGCCCGACCAGGGGATCGTCTTCCACTGCTTCTCCGGCGACGGGGAACTCGCCCGCGCGCTCGCGGCCCACGGGTGGTACGCGTCCTTCGCCGGCCCGATCACCTACCCGGCGAACGAGGGCCTGCGCGAGGGCCTCGCGGCGATGCCGCGCGACCTCGTCCTCGTCGAGACCGACGCGCCCTACCTCACTCCGGCGCCCCACCGCGGGGCGCCCAACGCCTCCTACGTGATGGTTCACACGGTCCGCTTCATCGCCGACCTCTGGGGCGTCGGCGAGGCTGAGGCGTGCGACCAGCTCATGGCGAATTCGCGCCGCGTCTACGGGACATGGTGACGGCGCCCTCGAGGTGATGCGGGCGTCCGCATTTCAAGCGCGGATCGCGTGAGATGGAACACGAAAGCGCGCGCGAATGGTCACGGATTCATTACGGTGGGGGAGTCAGTCCGCGGGCATCCGGGATTTCCCCTAGGGGATCGAACGGATCGGAGCGGAACCCACGAAGTCTGGAGCCACGTGAACATCACGCACCCCTCGCGCCGCACCGTCATCTCCGCCGCCTCCGCGCTCGCGCTCGCCATGACCGCGACCGCCGGCACGGCCGTCGCCGCCGCCCACCACGAGCTCACCCTCGAGGTCGACGGCGTCTCCCAGCCCGTCACGGGCTTCTACGCGACCGTCGATGACGTCCTCGCGGCGCAGGGCGTGAAGGTCGGCTCGCACGACCTCGTCGCCCCGGCCGTCGACACCGCCGTCTCCGACGGCGAGACGATCGTCGTCCGCTCCGCGACCTCCTACGACGTCACCGTCGACGGCAAGGCCATCACCGCCTGGTCGACCGCCGATTCCATCGACGGAGTGCTCGACGGCGTCTCGAAGACCGGCTCCATCGTCCTCGCCGCCGACCGTTCGAACCTGCGCGCCCAGATGCCCGTCATCTCCGAGGCCCAGAAGGTCGACGTCCTCGTCGACGGCCAGACGATTCCGGTCGACGCCGCCGTCGGCGACACCGCGGACGCGCTGCTGAAGAAGGCCGGCGTCACCCTCGGCGACCTCGACACCGTCGACTTCGTCGCGAAGGCCGGCACGACGACGATCAAAGTCACCCGCATCACCCGCGGCAACGTCGACGTCACCGAGGCGATCGCCTACCAGACCCAGGAGCAGGACGACTCCTCCCTCTACGTCGGCGACTCCAAGGTCGTGCAGGAGGGCCAGGACGGCTCGAGGACGACGACCTACTTCCGCGAGACCGTCGACGGGCAGATCACCGTCAACGTCCAGGTCGCCCGGTCGACGACCGATCCGGTGACGAAGATCGTCGCCGTCGGCACGAAGGAGAAGCCGGTCGCGACGACGACCTCCTCGTCGTCGTCCTCGTCCTCTTCGTCATCGTCTTCGTCCTACTCGGCCCCCGCCGCGACCTCCTCGGCCGCGTCGGGCGACGTGTGGGCGGCGCTCGCCCAGTGCGAGTCCGGCGGCAACCCGGCGACGAACACCGGCAACGGCTACTACGGCATGTACCAGTTCACGCTCTCGACCTGGCAGTCCCTCGGCGGGACCGGCCTTCCCTCGGACGCCTCCGCGGCCGAGCAGACCGCCCTCGCCCAGGCGCTGCAGGCGCGCTCCGGCTGGGGCCAGTGGCCCGCGTGCGCGCGCAGCCTCGGGCTCTACTGATCCGAACCATTGCGATGGGCGGGCGCGTCGCGCCCGCCCATCGCGCATTCCCCGGCGCGTCGCCTTGCGTGCGCCTCATCACGCTCTCCCGATGCGCTCGCCCCGCGAGCGTCGGAGCGCGTACCGTTGAGTGAACCCCCGAGACGAAGGACCCCTTTGTGAGCAGCGAGCAGGCCGCGGGCCGCCACGGCGCCCGAGAGCCCCGTCGTCGATGGATCTGGGCGCCCTCGAGGCGCACCGTCCTCGCCTCCGCCGCATCCGCGTCCGCGCTCCTCGTCCTCGTCGCGGGAGCCGGGGTCGCGCAGGCCCGCTCCACCGTCACCCTCGAGGTCGATGGCGTCTCCCAGCCGATTGTCACCTGGGGGAGCAACGTCGCCTCCGTCCTCGACGCCGCGGGCGTGAAGGCCGGCGCCCACGACCTCGTGCAGCCCGAACTCGCCGCGTCCGTCGACGACGGCGCCACCGTCGTCGTCCGCACCGCCCACCCGTACTCGCTTGCCGTCGACGGCCGGGCGCGCACGATCTGGTCGACCTCCGCCTCCGCCGACGCGATCCTCGCCGACTCGGCCGCGCTCGGATCCTCCGTCTCCCTCGCCGCCGACCGCTCGAGCGTCCGCGGCACCGCCGTCCCCCTCGTCACCCGCGCCCGCACCGTCGCCGTCGTCGCCGATGGAAGGACGACGAGCGTCGCCGCCCGCGAGGGCGAGGACGCCGCGGCCGTCCTCGGGCGGGCGGGCGTCGAGGTCCGCCCGAACGACCGCGTCTCTGTGTCGAACGGCGCCGACGGCGCCCTGACGATCACCGTGGCCCGCGTGAGCCGCGGGGATATGACGAGCGACATCCCCGTCGCCTACGCGGAGCAGACCGTCGCCTCCGGCGATCTCTTCGTCGGGGAGTCCAAGGTGACGACGAAGGGCGTCAACGGCGTCGCCCGGCGCACCCAGTGGACGGAGACCGTCGACGGCGCCGCGACGACCGCGGTGACGACCGCTGAGCAGGTGACGACCGCGCCGACGACGCAGATCCGCTCGACCGGGACGAAGGAGGCGACGCCGCAGGCGCTCCTCATCGCTGGCATCGACCCGAAGGCGCAGCTCGAGAGCGGGACGGACGAGTACGGCGACGCCTACACGCTCTACCGGGCGCAGATCGGCTCGCTCTCCTCGATCTCCGAGATCGAGGCGATCATCAACGCGATCCCGGACCAGGCCGACAAGGCCGCCGCGGCCGCCGCCGCCCAGCGCGCGGGCCTCGCGATCTCCTACACCGGCCAGGATCCCAAGGAGATCGCCGCGATCCAGGTCGCCGCCCGCGGGTGGGGGTCCGACCAGTACCAGTGCCTCGTCAACCTGTGGAACCGCGAGTCCCACTGGAACCCCTACGCCGAGAACGCCTCCTCGGGCGCCTACGGCATTCCGCAGGCGCTCCCGGGATCGAAGATGGCCTCCGCGGGCGCCGACTGGCGGACCAATCCCGCCACGCAGATCACCTGGGGCCTCGGCTACATCGCGGGCCGCTACGGCACCCCCTGCGCCGCCTGGGGCCACTCGAACGGGTACGGCTGGTACTGAGTCGTACCACCACTAGAATCCACCCGTGACCCGAACTCCCAGACGCGCGCCCGCACGCCGCCTCGACCCGACTCTGCCCGAGGGCGCGCAGCCCTCGGACTCCGGCCTCCTCGGCCCGCTCGAGGTGAAGGCGATCGCCGACGCCCTCGGCATCCGCCCGACGAAGGTGCTCGGGCAGAACTTCGTCCACGACGCCGGCACCGTCCGCAGGATCGTCCGCGCCGGCGGCGTCGAGGCGGGCGACGAGGTCGTCGAGGTCGGTCCCGGCCTCGGGTCCCTCACGCTCGCGATCCTCGAGGTCGGCGCTCGCGTCCGCGCCGTCGAGATCGACCCGCCCCTCGCAGCGGCCCTCCCCGAGACGGTCCGCGCCCGCATGCCCGAGGCCGCCGACCGCTTCCACGTCGTCTGCGAGGACGCCACGAAGATCGCCGGCGTCGAGGACCTCGGGACAGACTGGCCCGCGCCGACGAAGCTCGTCGCGAACCTCCCGTACAACGTCGCCGTGCCAGTGCTCCTCGCGATGCTCGAGGCCCTGCCGACGCTCACCGACGTCCTCGTCATGGTCCAGGCCGAGGTCGCCGACCGCCTCTCGGCCGGCCCCGGCTCGCGCACCTACGGCGTCCCCTCGGTCAAGGCCGCCTGGTACGGCACCGCGGAGCGGGCCGGCACGATCGGCCGCACCGTCTTCTGGCCCGTCCCGGGCGTCGACTCCGCCCTCGTCCGCCTGCGCAGGACGGGCGAGCCGCGCGGGGACGAGGAGCTGCGCCGCGCGACCTTCGAGGCCTGCGACGTCGCCTTCGGCCAGCGCCGCAAGACCCTGCGCGCCGCCCTCAAGACCTGGGCCGGGTCGCCCGCCGCCGCTGAGGCCCTCCTCGACCGCGCCGGCATCGACCCCTCCGTCCGCGGTGAGACTCTTGGCATCGACGAGTTCGTCCGCCTCGGTCGCGCTGTCCTCGACCTGCGGGCGGAGGGCGTCCTCGCCGAGCGCGTCGACCCGCGCGCGCCGAAGTCGATCGACGAGGACGCGGCGGAGAACCCGGATGCGTGAGGCGATCGCGAGCGCGCCCGGCAAGGTCAACCTCACCCTGCGCGTCGGCGCGTCGACCCCGGACGGCTATCACCCGCTCGTCACCGTCTTCGAGGCCCTCGACCTGCGCGAGACCGTGCGCGTGCGGACGTCCCGGACGCCCGGGATCCGCGTGGAGACGACCGCGCACCGGCCCGACGGCTCGCTCGACCGGGAGACGACCGCGGCGATGGCGGACCTCGATCCGCAGACCCACCTCGCCGTTCGCGCGGCGAAGGCCCTCCAGAGGCTGGCGATGGCCGGACCTTGGGCGCAGACCGCCGCGGGACTCGACATCCGGGTCGACAAGCGCGTCCCCATGACCGGCGGGATGGCCGGCGGCTCGGCGGACGCGGCCGCCGCCCTCGTCGCCTGCAACGCCCTCTGGGAGCTCGGGCTCTCGCCCGAGCAGCTCGAGCTCATCGGTCGGACGCTCGGGGCCGACGTGCCCGCGTGCCTCGCGGGCGGCATCGCGCTCGGCACCGGGCGCGGCGATCGGATGCGCGTCCTCGGCGCGGGGGAGGCGCCGCGTCACCACTGGGCGATCGCCCTCGCCCATGGGGGACTCTCGACCCCCGAGGTCTTCCGCGCGCTCGACGCCGCCGGGGGCCCGTCAGGGCGATGGACCGACCTCGAGGAGCCGGGGGAGGCGGAGGTCGCCGCCCTCACGGGCGAGGCGCTCGGCCTTCCCGCCGCCCTCGTCAACGACCTCCAGGACACCGCGCTCTCGCTGCGCCCCGACCTCGCCGCGACCTTCGACGCCGCGCGAGCCGCCGGCGCACTCGCCGTCCTCCTCTGCGGCTCGGGCCCCTCGATCGCGTCGCTCGCGCGCGACGACGAGGACGCCGCCCGGATCGCCGACGCCCTCTCCGCCCTTCCCGGCGTCGCCGCCGCCTCCCCGACCGCCGGTCCCGTGCCCGGCGCGCGGCTCGAGGAGGAGCGCTGATGGCCCACCTCCTCGGGACGCAGTCCCTCTCCGTCCTCGCCGGCTCGCGCAAGCTCCTCGCCGACGTCACCGTCGGACTCGAGGACGGCTCGCGCGTCGGCATCCTCGGGCCTAACGGCGCCGGCAAGTCGACGCTCCTGCGGCTCGTCGCCGGACTCCAGGAGCCCGACGGCGGCCTCCTCACGAAGCGCGACGGCGTCCGCGTCGTCGTCCTCGACCAGGTCGACGCGCTCGACCCCGATCTCCGGGTCGTCGACGCCGTCCACCCAGGACTCGCCGAGTACGAGTGGGCCTCGGACCCGGCCGTCCGCGACGTCCACGCCGGGCTCCTCGCCGACATCGACCTCGACGCGCAGGTGGGAACTCTGTCGGGCGGTCAGCGCCGCCGCGTGGCGCTCGCCCGGGTGCTCGCCGCGCCCTCGGACGTCGTGTGCCTCGACGAGCCGACGAACCACCTCGACGTCGAGGGCGTCGCCTGGCTCGCCGCCCACCTCAACTCCCGCTTCGCGAAGCCCGGCGCCGTCGGCGCGCTCCTCGTCGTCACCCACGACCGCTGGTTCCTCGACGCCGTCTGCGAGCACATCTGGGAGGTCGTCCCCGGCATCGACCCGGGCGGCGACCGGCCGCAGATCGCGGGGAGGGTCGAGATCTACGACGGCTCCTACGCCGCCTACACGCTCGCCCGCGCCGAACGCGTCCGCCAGGCCGACGTCGCGGCCGTGAAGCGCAAGAACCTCCTCACGAAGGAGCTCGCCTGGCTGCGCCGGGGCGCTCCCGCCCGCACCTCGAAGCCGAAGTTCCACATCGAGGCCGCCGAAGCCCTCATCGCGGACGTCCCGCCGCCGCGCGACACGGTCGAGCTCGTGAAGATGGCGACCGCCCGACTCGGCAAGGACGTCCTCGACCTCGAGGACGTCACGCTCTCCTTCACCCGCCCCGACGGGTCGACGAACACTATCCTCGACTCGGCGACGCTGCGCCTCGCCCCCGGCGAGCGCGTCGGCGTCGTCGGCGTCAACGGCGCCGGCAAGACGACCCTCCTCAACCTCCTGCGCGGCGACCTCGCGCCCGATTCCGGGCGCGTGAAGCGCGGGAAGACCGTCGAGGTCGCGACCCTCTCCCAGGACACGCACGAGCTCGACGCCCTCGCCGACATGCGCGTCGTCGAAGCGGTCGCCGCCGTCGCGCAGACGGTCGTGGTCGACGGGAAGGACGTCTCCGCCTCGCAGATGACCGAGCGGATGGGCTTCACGCGCCAGCGCGCCTACACGCGCATCTCGGAGATCTCCGGCGGCGAGAGGCGGCGCCTCCAGCTCATGCGCCTCCTCATGGCCTCCCCGAACGTGCTCCTCCTCGACGAGCCGACGAACGACCTCGACACGGACACGCTCGCCGCGATGGAGGACCTCCTCGACTCCTTCCCCGGCACGCTCGTCGTCGTCTCGCACGACCGGTACCTGCTCGAGCGCGTGACCGATCACCAGGTGGCGCTGTTGGGCGACGGGACGATCCGCGCCCTGCCCGGCGGGGTCGAGCAGTACCTGCGCCTGCGGGCCGAGGGCGGGGCCGCGCAGGCCTCGCAGCCGACGCCCGCCGAAGCGCTGCCGCAGGCCCCGGCGCTGAGCGACGCCGCCGCGCGGCGGGCCGCGAAGAAGGAGGCGGATCGGATCGAGCGGCGCCTGGAGAGGCTCCGGAGCGAAGCGGGGGGTCTCGAGGCGCGCCTGGAAGCGCTCGGGCACGAGGTCGCATCGGATCCTTCCGCGGTGTCGGAGCTCCAGGAGGCGTCGGCACGGCATTTCCGCGCGCTGTCCGAGATCGCCGAGCTCGAGGACGCGTGGCTTCAGGCCGCCGAGCTCCTCGAATAGGCGTTCCCGCAGTCGGCGAGTCCGCGTCCTCGATGAATTAGATGAGGGAGACGCTCGGAAAAAACGCGTATTCCGCACCTCCCCCGGTGCGGAATCGGCCTGGGCGAGACTCGTATTGAATGCCTCTTGACCTGCGTGAATAGACCCTTTCTCGACGCCTGTCGTTTTTCGCGCTCCAATGGGATCATCCGCCTCGAAGGAATGGGATCGAGGCCCCGGATCATGAGGAGAGATCGAGATGCCCCTTGAAATGCCCCGAGTCCTGGACTGCTCCGTCGAGAGCTGCTCGTACAACAAGACCAAGAGCTGCGGCGCCGCCGCGATCACCGTCGGTTTCGCCCAGACCTGCACGACTTTCGTCCCGCTCAACGTCAGGGGCGGCCTCGAGACGGCGGCCCCCTTCGTCGGCGCCTGCCAGAAGGCAGACTGCGTCCACAACTCCGCGCTCGAATGCACCGCCGAGGCGATCCGAGTCGGCGCCACCACCGCCGACTGCCTCTCCTACGCCGCCCGCTGACCGGGGCCGAGCGGACCGACCGCCGTTCGCCCGGGCGGCCGCGGCGTGGCGGTCGGCGCCTCAGATCCCGCGGGGCGAGAAGTGCTCGGCGGCGAGGCGCAGCATCCCCTGGGCGAGTCCGTGCTGGTCGGTGCACAGGTCCCAGACGGCGTCCTCGCCCAGGACCGCGAGGGTCTGCGCCTCGTCTTCGGCGACGGCTTCGCGGTCGGCGAGCCAGGTCGTCTCGTAGGCGTCCATGAGGGGGCGCATCGCCTCGAAGAAGTCCTCGATCGCCTTCAGCCCCGCCTCTGCGGCTTCGACGCGCGCGAGGGCGTCGCGGTAGTGCCCCTCCATCCGCTCGAGTCGTTCGAGCGCCTCCGATCCGCTCACTCCGCCGCCCTCCCGCGTCCCTTCGCGCAGGCCGGGGCCTCGAAGGGGAGGAGGAGGGGGGTGAGGAGATCCGCGAGGCGGTGACGCGCCTCCTCGTCGAGCGGGGCGAGGACCGCCTCCTCGCAGGCCAGGAGTGAGGCGAGGGCGCCGTCGACGCGCGTGCGCCCCGGCTCGGTGAGGGTGACGAGAACGACCCGCCGGTCCTGGGGCGAGGGGGAGCGCGAGACGAGGCCCTTCGATTCGAGGCGGTCGATCCGGTTCGTCATCGTCCCGGAGGAGACGAGGAGCTCGGCCATGAGGGCGCCGGGGGTCAGGCCCGAAGCGCTGCCCGCCCTGCGCAAGGAGGACAGGACGTCGAACTCCCAGGGCTCGAGCCCGTGATCGGCGAAGGCCTTGCGCCGTTCGAGGTCGAGGCGCCGGGCGAGGCGGGAGACGCGCGAGAGGACGAGCATGGGGGAGGAGTCGAGGTCCGGGCGCTCCCTCGACCATGCGGCGACGATGCCTGCAACTTCATCCGCGAATCTCACGCGATTCAAGATACTCGATGTCGAGACTTCGGTCATTCCTTCGCCGCGCCGGGCTCCTGGCACACGAGCAGAGCCGGCTTCGGCTGCATGTGCCGCACGCCGTTCCACACGAGGTTCACCACGTGCACGGCGACTTCGTCCTTCTTCATGCGCCGCTCATCCAGCCACCACTGGCCGACCTGGGCGATGAGGCCCACGAGCATCTGCGCGTACAGCGGGGCGAGGGCCGGCGAGATGTCGCCCTTGGCGAACTGCTCGGCCAGGAGATGCTCGACCCTCGACGCGACATCGCCGAGGACCGAGGAGAAGGACCCCTGCGTCCGATCATTCGGCGCATCGCGCACAAGGACGCGGAAGCCGTCCGAATTCGATTCGATGTACTCGAGCAGGGCGAGCGTGGCGTTCTCCAAGAGGATCCGAGGGCGATCGGACGACTCCAGGGAGGAATGGAGGGAGGTGACGAGGGACTGGACTTCTCGGTCCACGACCACCGCGTACAGGCCCTCCTTGCCGCCGAAGTGCTCGTAGACGACGGGCTTGGACACCTTCGCCTTCGCGGCGATCTCCTCGACGCTCGTCGCATCGAAGCCCTTGAGCGCGAAAAGCGAGCGCCCGACCTCGACGAGCTGCTCCCGGCGCGCGAAGCCGCTCATCCGTGTGCGCTTCTGACCCATGCTCCGGATTATCCCACGCGAGGAGAGGATGCACTCCGAGGGGGAGGGGCGCTGCGGCTCGCACCCGGCCGAGGGCGTGCCACGCAGGCGCCCGAAGCCCCGCTTTCGGTGAACGGGGGCGGACTGTGGCAGAATCGAAGCGCTATTCCGCCCTGGTGTAACGGCAGCACATGGGTTTTTGGTGCCTTTGGTCCGGGTTCGAGTCCTGGGGGCGGAGCAGGAGCGCCCGCTCCTTCCTCCTCGCTCGACGGAAGGCGAACAATGACCGTCCCCGCAGCCGCCATCGTCCTCGCAGCAGGCAAGGGCACCCGAATGCTCTCAGCGGTCCCCAAGGTCGTCCACCCCGTTGCGGGCCTGTCCATGATCGGCCACGCGCTGCGAGCCGCCCAGGGCACCCGTCCCAAGATCCTCGTCGCCGTGGTGCGCCACGAACGCGAACTCGTGGTCGAGGAGATCCGCCGGGTCGCGCCCGACACCTTCATCGCCGATCAGGATGAGATCCCCGGAACCGGCAGGGCCGTCCTGTGCGCCCTCGAAGCCCTCGCCGCCGCGCACGGCCCGATCAACGGCCCCGTCCTCGTCACCTCGGGCGACGTCCCCATGCTCTCGACCGCCACGCTCGAGCGCCTCCTCGACCTCCACGAGGCCGAAGGGCGCGCGGTCACGGTCCTGACCTCGATCGCCCCCGACCCCACCGGCTACGGCCGTATCGTGCGCGCCGAGGACGGGCGCGTCATCAGGATCGTCGAGGAGAAGGACGCCGACGAAGGCGAGCGCGCCATCACCGAGGTCAACGCGGGCGTCTACGCCTTCGATGGGGCTTTCCTCCACGACACCTTGAAGTCGGTCGGAACGGACAACGCCCAGGGCGAGGTCTACCTCACCGACGTGCTCGCGGCCGCCGAACCCGCCGGGCGGACGGCGGGCGCCCTCGTCCTCGCCGATCCCTGGGAGGCGCAGGGCTGCAACGACCGCGTTCAGCTCGCCGAACTCGGAGCCGAGATCAACAAGAGGATCTGCGAGCACCACATGCGCCGGGGGGTGTCCATCGTCGACCCGGCGTCCACCTGGATCGGCATCGACGTCGAGATCGGCGCCGACACGACGATCTGGCCCGGAAGCGTCCTTCGGGGCGCCACGGCCGTCGGGAAGGGGTGTGAGATCGGTCCCGGAACGGTCCTCGATTCGGCGAATGTGGCCGATCGCGCGGTCGTGCGGGGCTCCTGGGCTCTCGGGGGCTCGATTCCAGCCGATACGATGGTCCCACCATTCAGCGTCATCGGGCAGTCCGACAGGGGCTGACCCGCCGGGTTCTCAGGGCAAGGGGAGGAACACCGCATGAGCGGATTGGTCACCAGCGGGGAGAAGAGCCTCGTTCTCGTTTCGGGCAGGGCGCATCTGGAGCTCGCCCAGCGGGTCGGCGAGGAGATCGGCTGCGGTCTCACCCAGACGACCGCCTACGACTTCGCCTCCGGCGAGATCTACGTCCGCTTCGCCGAGTCCGTCCGCGGATCCGACGTCTTCGTCCTCCAGTCGATGACCGGCCCGATCAACAAGTGGCTGATGGAGCAGCTCCTCATGATTGACGCCGCGAAGCGCGCCTCCGCCAAGCGCATCACTGCGGTCTCCCCGTTCTACCCGTACTCGCGCCAGGACAAGAAGCACCAGGGCCGCGAGCCGATCTCCGCCCGTCTCATCGCCGACCTCTACAAGACCGCCGGCGCCGACCGCGTGATGAGCGTCGACCTTCACGCCTCGCAGGAGCAGGGCTTCTTCGACGGCCCCGTCGACCACCTCTTCGCGATGCCCGTCCTCGTCGACTACGTGCGCTCGCGCCTCGACCTGTCGAACACCGTCATGGTCTCGCCCGACGCCGGCCGCATCCGCGTCGCCGAGAAGTGGTCGTCGAAGCTCGGCGGCTGCCCGCTCGCCTTCGTCCACAAGACCCGCGACACGACGCGCCCGAACGTCGCGGTCGCGAACCGCGTCGTCGGCGACGTCGCGGGCAAGCAGTGCGTCCTCGTCGACGACATGATCGACACGGCCGGCACGATCACCGAGGCCGTCAAGGTCCTCAACGCCGCCGGCGCGGAGAAGGTCATCATCGCCGCGACCCACGGCATCCTCTCCGACCCCGCGACCCGTCGCCTCTCCGAGTGCGGCGCCGACGAGGTCGTCATCACGGACACCCTCCCGGTCCCGCCGGAGAAGCGCTTCCCGACCCTCACGATCCTCTCGATCGCCCCGCTCCTCGCCCGCGCGATCCGCGAGGTGTTCGAAGACGGATCGGTCACATCCCTGTTCGACTGACTTCTCGGTTTCCGCCCTCGTCGGGTACCCTCAAGGGGTTGCTCCGGCGAGGGCGGTCCCGTACCGCCGTTATCGACAGGGCCTTCTGGGACGGACGTTCCGCGGGTTCTCGACGCGCCGAAGCGAAGGAACCGATACACCAGGAGGAAACCCCATGAGCGACAACCCCGTTCTTCTCGCCCATACCCGCACCGAGTTCGGCAAGGGCGCCGCCCGCCGCGCCCGCCGCGCGAACCTCGTCCCCGGCGTCGTCTACGGCCACGGCGGCGATCCGCTCCACGTCGACCTGCCCGAGCACGATCTCTTCCTCATCGTCCGCGGCAACAAGAACGCCCTCGTCGAGCTCAAGGTCGACGGCAAGTCGCAGCTCGCCCTCGTCAAGGACGTTCAGCGCCACCCGGTGTCGCGCGCCCTCCTCCACGTCGATCTCCTCGCGGTCAAGGCCGGCGAGAAGGTGGACGTCGAGGTCGCGATCGTCGTCGTCGGCGAGCCCGCCCCGCAGACCCAGTACGCCGTCGAGGAGCACACCGTCCTCGTCAAGGCCCCTGCCACAGAGATCCCCGAGTCGATCGAGGTCGACGTCACCGGCCTCGAGGCCGGCACCGTCGTCCGCGTCTCCGACCTCGTCCTCCCGAAGAACGTCGAGTGCGAGCTCGACCCCGAGCAGGACGTCGTCATCATCTCCGAACTCGCCGCCGAGCCGGAGGAAGAGGAGACCGCGGCGGAGGCCCCCGCGGCCGAGTGATCCTCGTACCCCTTTCCGACGGGCGGGCCGCACTGCGGTCCGCCCGTCGGCGCGCGCGGGGGAGTTCCCCATCGCGCCCGAATCGTTGCGCCGCGGTGCGGCGGGAAGGAGCGCTGTGCGCGCGCTGAGCATCACGGGTTCCGCCGCCGTCGCGTTCTGCCTGGCGGGGTGCGCGTCCGGCGCCCCCACGATCGATGAGGCCGGGGCGGGGCGCCTGTGCGCAGTGTCCTCGGTCGACGGGTGGTCCGAGACGGCGCCCTCCTCCGGATTCGGCGCCGCGTTCGAGAGGACGGCGAAGAAGTCCGGCGCCGCCGTCGCGTACGGCGACGGCGAGAATGGGCTCGCCTCGGTCCTGGCGAAGGGCTGCGACCTCGTCATCGGCGTCGACTCGGGGAGCGCGGAGGCGGTCTCCGCCGGGGCGCGCGAGCACTCCGACGTCGCCTTCGCCCTCGTCGGCGCCTCCTTCGTCGACGAGAAGGGGGAGCCCGCGACCCTGTCGAACGGGCGCGTCATCGACGTGCGCGCCTCCGAGGCGGCCTACCTCGCGGGCATCGCCGCAGCGGGCCAGACGACGACGGGGAGGGTCGGGACGCTCGGCGGATCGGCCGACGCGCTCACGCAGTCGATGATGGACGCCTTCGCCCAGGGAGTCTCCGCCTACGACCTCGCCCACGGCTCCTCCGTTGAGGTCACGGGCTGGGACCTCGTCTCCGCGACGGGGACCCTCGCGGACCCCGCGGGATCGGTCGACGGCGTCGACGCCGCGGCCAAGGGCCTCCTCGATGGGGGCGCCGACATCCTCTTCCCCGTCGCGGGCGCCGCGTCGAGAGGAGCCGCGACCGCCGTCGCGGCGTCCGGCCGCTCGGAGGTCAGGCTCATCTGGGCCGATGCGACCGCCGCCGACCTCGTGAACGCGGGTGCGGGGGCGACTCAGTCCGGTGCGCAGTCGGGCGCCCAATCCGGCGCCTCCGCGTCCCAGTCGGGTGCGGCGACCGCCGAGTCCGGGCAGTCGGAGTCCGGACAGTCCGGCGACTCCGCCCAGTCGGACGACTCCGCCGAATCGGCGGGCGCGACCGCGGCCGCGCCGATGTCGGCTCTGTCCGATACGGCGCTCGGCGCGATCGGCGCCCCCGTCCTCACGGGCGTCGTCATCGACTGGGATCGGATCCTCGCCGACCTCGTCTCCACGTCCACACCCGCCCGCCTCACCTACAGGCTCGGACGCGGAGTCGATCTCGCGGGCTTCGGCGCCTTCGAGCCGATGCTCGCCTCCGACCTCGTCGATCAGCTCGACGCCGCGAGGGCCGACATCGCGGCCGGCGCTCTCGAGATCACGACGCCCTTCGACCTCGAGGAGGGGCGGTGAGCCCCCGGGGCCGCGCGACCGGTCCGCTTCCGGCGGGCGGACGCCCCGCCCCGGCCTCGTACCCGAAGCAGGTCGACCCGACGACCTGCGGCATTGCGACGCTCGCCGTCCTCGCCGCCCGCGCCGACGCCGACCCCGCCTACCTCGGCGAGGACCGCGACTCGGTCGTCCGCACGCAGAAGGAGCTCCACGCGATCGCCGCGCGCGTCGGCGCGCCCTGGCCCCAGGCGCTCGGCACCTCTCCCTGGTCGCTCGCGCGGCTCGCGCGCGTCGCGACCGGGCTGCGCCACCGCATCGTCCTGCGCGGCAAGGATCTGCGACCGAGGATCGATGCGGCCCTCGCCCGCGGGCGCGACGTGCTCGTCTACACCGGCGGCTCGAAGATTCCGCTCTCCGGGCTCGTGCCGCGCCACGTCGTCCTCCTCCTCGCCCACGCGGCCCCGGACGGGCGCTACGCGATCTTCGAGCCCTCCTCCGGGCGGGTCTTCCGCGTCGACCCGGACGACTTCTACGCGGGCGCCGAGGCCGCGAGGCCCGCGCTCGGCCACTGGGACCGCGTGCTCCTCGCGGTCATCCCGGACGCGCCGAGCGACTGAGAGACGCCGCCGCGCTCCCGCGCGAAGGCGCGCCGCAGCTCGCGGCGCGAACGCGAACCGCCCGCCCTCGTCGAGGGCGGGCGGACTCGTGGGAGGACGCCGTCAGTCGCGCGGCCAGACGCGGACGATCCTCTCGACGAGAGACGCGAGCGACTCCTTCGACGAGGCGCCGGCCTCGAGGACCTCGGTGTGCGAGAGCGCCTCGCCCGGGGTCGTCCCCGCGGCGGCGTTCGTGATGAGGGAGAGGGCAAGGACCTCGACGCCCGCCTCGCGCGCGGCGATCGTCTCGAGCGCGGTCGACATTCCGACGAGGTCCGCGCCGAGAACGACGGCCATCCGCACCTCGGCGGGAGTCTCGTACTGGGGACCGGGGAACTGCGCGTAGACCGCCTCCGGGATCGACGGGTCGACGCCGAGGACGAGAGCGCGCAGGGCGGGGGAGTAGGCGTCCGTGAGGTCGACGAAGGTCGCGCCCTCGAGCGGCGTCGACGCCGTGAGATTGAGGTGATCACGGATGAGGGCGACCGATCCGGCGGGGATCGCGGGGTTCGCCGAGCCGCAGCCGTTCGTGAGGATCGCCCGATGGATGCCGAGGGCTGCGGCGACGCGAACCGGGTGGGCGACGGCGGCGGTTCCGAGCCCCTCGTAGAAGTGCGTCCGCGGGAGGGCGAGGGCGCGCAGCGGCTCGCCGTCCTCGTGGGCGAGCTCGAGGAGGGAGATCTCCGAGTGGTGCCCGGCGACCGGGGATGCGTGGAATCCGGGGATCGTCTCGGCGGGCACGGAGCCGACGACGACGCCGACGGAGGCGGCGGCCGCGCCCCAGCCCGAGCCGGGCACGAGGAGGACGTCCGGAACGGCGCCGGCGAGCAGGGGACGAAGGGCGAGGGCGGCCTCGTGGGCGAGCGCCTGGGGTGCGAGCGGGGTCTCGATCATGCCCCCAGGCTATCGCGGGGCGGCTCCCCGGCGCGGACGAGGGGGAGCGCGTATTCTTCGATCCGGAAAGATCGACCTGGACGAGGGGAGCGACGTGACCCGGCCGCTGCGCACCGACGACGTCGTCGATCTCGCGTGCGATCTCATCGACATCCCCTCGGTGAGCGGCGACGAGAGGGCGATCGCGGACGCCGTCGAAGCGGTCCTGCGCTCGGCCCCCCACCTCGAGGTGCATCGCGACGGCGACGCGCTCGTCGCCCGGACCCATCTCGGGCGCCCGCGCCGCGTCCTCGTCGCCGGGCACCTCGACACCGTCCCCATCGCCTCCAACGTCCCCCACGTCCGCGAGACGCGCGACGGCGCCGAATGGATCCGCGGACGCGGATCCGTCGACATGCTCGGAGGAGTCGCCGCCGCCCTCCGCGCCGCTCTCGCGCTCGCCGAGCCGAAGCACGACGTCACCTGGGTCTTCTACGACCACGAGGAAGTCGCGGCGCCCCTCAACGGCCTCGGCAGGATCGGGCGGAACCGGCCCGACCTCCTGAAGGCGGACTTCGCGATCCTCGGCGAGCCGACGAATGCGAGCATCGAGGGCGGCTGCAACGGGACGATCCGCATCATCGCGACGATCCCCGGGCGCGCCGCCCACTCCGCGCGCGCCTGGCACGGCGACAACGCGATCCACAAAGCGGCGCCCGCCATCGAGGCGATCGCCGCCTTCGGGAACCCGGTCGTCGAGGTCGACGGCCTCGAGTTCCGCGAATCCCTCTCCGTCGTGCGGATCGAGGGCGGGGCGGGCAACAACGTCATCCCCGACTCCGTCCGCGTTACCGTCAACTACCGCTTCGCGCCCTCGATGAGCGCGGCCGCGGCGATCGAGCGCGCCTCCTCGTACTTCGAGGGGACCGGCGCGTCGATCGAGATCGACGATGAATCCGAGGGCGCGAGGCCCGGCGCGGACTCGCCGATCGCCCGCGACTTCATCGCGGTGGCCCGCCGACTCGCCGAGGAGGCGGGGGAGGAGTTGAGCGTCTCCGCGAAGTACGGGTGGACCGACGTCGCCCGCTTCTCCGCGCTCGGGATCCCCGCGATCAACTACGGCCCCGGGAACCCCCTCGGCGCCCACACCGATGACGAGGCCGCGCCCGCGGCCCAGATCCGCAGGTGCGCCCAGGCGCTCCTCGACTGGCTCGACGACAAGGAGAATCGATGAACTCCGACCAGGCCCCCCGCAGGACCTACCAGCGCGGCCCGGTCATCCTCCGCGGACGCGCGATTCCGAAGGAGACCTCGGATACGCGGCTCCTGCGCCCCCAGGAGTCGGCCGACTGGCACCACGAGGACCCCTGGCGCGTCCTGCGCATCCAGGCGGAATTCGTCGAAGGATTCGGCGCCCTCTCCGAGGTCGGGGCCGCGGTCTCCGTCTTCGGGTCGGCCCGCACGCCGCAGGACTCCCCCTACTGGGAGAAGGCGCACCGCATCGGCGCGCTCCTCGCCGAGGCCGGAGTCGCCGTCATCACCGGCGGCGGACCGGGCGCGATGGAGGCGGCGAACAAGGGAGCGTGGGACGCGGGCGGCACGTCGATCGGGCTCGGCATCGAGCTCCCTCACGAGCAGTCGATGAACCAGTGGATCAACATCGGCATCAACTTCCGCTACTTCTTCGCCCGCAAGACGATGTTCGTCAAGTACTCGAGCGGTTTCATCGTCATGCCCGGCGGCTTCGGGACGATGGACGAGCTCTTCGAAGCGCTCACCCTCGTCCAGACGACGAAGATCGACTCCTTCCCCATCGTCCTCGTCGGCTCCTCGTACTGGACGGGCCTCCTCGACTGGATCCGCGAGACGATGGTCGCCGAGGGGACCATCTCGCCCGGAGACGTCGATCTGCTGAAGATCGTCGACGATCCGGAGGAGGCGGTCCGGCTCGTCCTGCGCGGCTGAGCGGGGCCCTCGCCGCGCCCTCGGGACCGCTTCCCGTGTCAATCGGCGGCGACACGGCTAAAATGGGCGTGTCACCGCAGCGCGACGCGCGCTCGCGGACCGAGGAGCAAGGAGCGGTACATGGCAGCGATGAAGCCGAGGACCGGCGACGGACCGTTGGAGGCGACCAAGGAGGGGCGCGGCATCGTCATGCGCATCCCGAGCGAGGGCGGTGGCCGTCTCGTCATCGAGCTCACCCCCGACGAGGCCTCCGAGCTCGCGGCCGCGCTCACCGCGGCGGTCTGACCCGACTCGACGTCGACACTGACGGGGGAGCCCCCGCGGATCATCCGCGGGGGCTCCCCCGTACGTCGTGCAGTCGCGCCCCGCTCACCCGCGGGGGAGGGGTTCAGCGCTTGACCGCGACCGCCAGGCCGTCGCCGACCGGCAGGAGCGCCGGGATGAAGTCCGGGGACTCGCCGAGATAGCGGACGACCTCGCGGCAGACGACCGTCTCCGCGTCGCGGCGGGCCGGGTCGGCGACCTGGTCGTGCCAGAGCGCGTGGACGAAGGCGATGAGGCCGCCCGGGCGCAGGACGCGCACCGCGTGGTCGAGGTACTCGGGGGTCTCGGCGATGTCGCCGTCGAGGACCATCATGTCGTAGCCGCGCGCCGCCATCCTCGGGAGGACGTCGAGGGCTCGCCCCGCGATGAGGCGCGTGCGCTGCGAGGAGACGCCGGCGCGCACGAAGGAGCGACGGGCCTGCTTGTGGAACTCGACCTCGGAGTCGATCGACGTGAGGACGCCGTCGGCGGGCATCCCGTCGAGGAGCCAGAGGCCCGAGACCCCGGCGCCCGTCCCCACCTCGAGGACCGCGCGGGCGCCGCAGACGGCGGCGAGCATGCGCAGGGCCGCGCCGGTGCCGGGGGAGACAGGTTCGGCGCCGAGCTCGGCGGCGGCCGCGCGCGCCTCGGCGACGACCTCGCTCTCGGGAACGTAGTCCTCGGCGAACACCCAGGCCTGCGCCTTATCAGCCATCACTGCCTCCGAAACGATCAAGCGGGATACGGGCACAGCCTATCGCCCCCGCGAGGATTCGCGGGGAGCGACGGCCGCAGGCGATCAGTGCGCGACGGGCGAGACGCCGAGCGGACGGCCCGCGAGGCCGCGCTCGACGGTACCGAGGGTTGTCGCGAGTTCTCCGAGCACCTCGGCCGCGGGCCCGTCCTCGAGGGAGACCGGACGGCCGGCGTCCCCGCCCTCGCGCAGAGCGATGTCGAGGGGCACCTGGGCGAGGAGCGGGATCTCGTAGCCGAGCTGCGCCGCGAGGCGCGCGGACACGGACTGGCCGCCGCCCGCGCCGAAGATCTCGAGGCGCGAGCCGTCGGGCTGGGGGAGGTAGGACATGTTCTCGACGACGCCGACGACCTTCTGCTTCGTCTGGGCGGCGATGGAGCCCGCGCGCTCGGCGACCTCGGCGGCCGCGACCTGCGGGGTCGTGACGACGAGGATCTCCGAGTTCGGGAGGAGCTGGGCGATCGAGATCGCGACGTCGCCGGTGCCCGGCGGCATGTCGATGAGGAGGACGTCGAGGTCGCCCCAGAACACGTCGGCGAGGAACTGCTGGAGGGCGCGGTGGAGCATCGGGCCGCGCCAGATCACCGGCTGGCCGTCGGGGACGAACATGCCGATCGACATCACCTTGACGCCGGAGGCCCCGACGGGCGGGATGATCATCCCGTCGATGACCTGCGGCTCGTGCGTCACGCCGAGCATTCGCGGAATCGAGAAGCCGTAGATGTCGGCGTCCATGACGCCGACCTTGAGGCCGGCGGCGGCCATCGCGGCGGCGAGGTTCGCGGTCATCGAGGACTTGCCGACGCCGCCCTTGCCGGAGGTGACGGCGATGACGCGCGTGAGCGAGCCGGGCTGGGCGAAGGGGATCTCCTTCTCAGGGCGACCGCCGTTGAGCTTCTCGCGCAGCGCCTTCTTCTGCTCGTCGCTCATGACGCCCATGTCGACGGCGACGGAGTCCACGCCCTCGAGCTCGCCGAGGACGCGCTTGACGTCGGCGGAGATCGTGTTGCGCAAAGGGCAGCCGACGGTCGTGAGGAGGACCTGGACGGCGACCGCGCCACCGTCGATGGTGACGAGGTCGGGCGACACCATATCGAGGTCGGTGATCGGACGGTGGATTTCGGGATCGATGACGGTGCCGAGGGCGGTCATCACCTGGTCGATTGAAACGGACATGTCCCTCATAGTACGCAAGCCGCGCGCGGGCCTTCGAGGCGGGAGGGCCCGCCTGCACACAAGTGAAGCGAGCGGTGCGCGGCCTCGGAGAATGCCCGCGGAATCCCCTCCGATTCACGAGGGCGGGGCCCCGTCCTCGTCGATGGGAAGTGGCTCAGCGCGCGGGTGTATCGAGCCCGTCGCCCGAGACCTCGTCCTCGCCCGCGACCTCGGAACCGGCGGAGTCGGCGTCGAGGCGCGATTCGGCGCGCAGCTCGGCCCGGATCTCCTCGCGCAGCTCCTCGCGCACGTCCTCGCGGATCTCGGCGCGAAGGTCGGCCCGCAGATCGTCGAGGAGGTCGCGGAGCTCGGAGCGGATGAAGTCCCTCGTGGCGACTTCCTGGACGGAGAGGCGCAGGCTCGCGATCTCGCGGGTGAGGTACTCGGTGTCGGCGAGGTTGCGCTCGGCGCGCTGGCGATCCTGCTGCGCCTGGACGCGGTCACGGTCGTCCTGGCGGTTCTGCGCGAGAAGGATGAGCGGCGCGGAGTACGAGGCCTGCGTGGAGAACGCGAGGTTGAGGAGGATGAAGGGGTAGGGGTCCCACGCGTACTTCTTCGCGACCGCGTAGAGAACGACGTTCGCGGTGATCCACAGGACGACGAAGATCGTCATGTAGAGGATGAAGCGCGGCGAGCCCATGAAGCGGGCGGTCGCCTCCGCGAACTTCCCGAACCCGTCGGAGGACGAGCGGTTGCGGCGGAAGAGGCGGAACTTGTGCTCGCGCGGGGTGTCGAGTCGCTCAGCCATCGATGCTCCTCGCCATCATGCGGTCCGTCACCTCGTCGTCGAAGTCGCGCCAGTCCTCGGGGAGGAGCTCGTCGAGGACGTCGTCGACGGAGACCGCGCCGACGAGGTGCCCGTCGTCGTCGACGACGGGGAGGACGGTGAGGTTGTAGGTCGCGAGGAGCCGCGTCACCGTCGCGACGTGCGCCTGCGGCGAGACCGCCTCGATGTCGTTGTCGAGGATCGTGCCGAGCAGCGTCTGCGGCGGCTCGCGCAGAGCACGCTGGATGTGGACCATCCCGAGGTAGGGGCCGGTCGGCGTCTCCTCGGGCGGGCGGGTGATGAACGCGACCGTCGCGAGCGAGGCGGGAAGGTCGACGCGGCGCACGGACGCGAGCATCTGCGCGACCGTGGCGTCGGGGCCGAAGATCACGGGCTCGGTCGTCATGAGGGAGCCGGCCGTCGACTCCTCGTAGGAGAGGAGCCTGCGGACGTCCTTCGCTTCCTCGGGCTCCATGAGCGCAAGGAGCGCCTGGGCCTGCGCCTCGGGCAGCTCGGAGACGAGGTCCGCGGCGTCGTCGGGCTGCATGACGTCGAGGACGTCGGCGGCGCGCCCGGCCTCCAGGCCCGACACGATCGCGACGCGATCGTCGTCGCCGAGCTCCTCGAGGACGTCGGCGAGGCGCGCATCGGGGAGCTCTTGGGCGATCGCCATCCTCCGGTCGCGCGGGAGGTCGTGGAGGAAATCAGCGAGGTCGGCGGGGCGCATGTCCTCCGTCTGCTCGATGAGCGCGGTCGCCGCCTGGTTGGAGTCGGTCTTCAGCAGGCCGGTGACGTCGCCGACTCCGACGTTGAGGGTCTCGCCCGCCCTCGTGAATCCGAGCGCCGTGACGCGCTGGCGCTGGACGTGCAGCTTCGAGATCACCCAGTCCTTCGGGCGGCGCCGCTCCATCGCGACGTCGAGGATCTTCACCTGGCCCGACCCGTCGTTGAGCGTGACGACCCGGTCGAAGAGCTCGGCGAGGACGAGGGTCTCGACGGGGCGCTGCGTGAAGGAGCGCATGTTGAGGAGGCCCGTCGTGATGACGGAGCCCGCCTCGATCGAGGTGACGCGCGTGAGGGGGAGGAAGACGCGTTTGCGCGGACCGACCTCGACGACGAAGCCGATGACGTTCGCCGTCCCGCCGAGCCGGAAGGTGACGACGACGTCGTGGATCTTCCCGACTTGATCGCCGATCGGGTCGAACACGCCCGTACCGGCGAGTTTGCCGATGTAGACGCGCCTCCCCGAGGTGCGAAGGTCCATCGATGCGCTGCTCACGGGGACAGCCTAGGCCCCGCAGTGGGAGGATGGCAGTCACGGACTCCCCGATGGGTCCGGTTTCACGGAAGGATCCTCATGGCCCCTCGCTCCGGCGCCCAGCACTTCACGATGCCCGTCATGCCCTCGGGCACGGAGATCGCCTCGTACCGCACCTACGCGGAGGCGCAGGGCGCGGTCGACTACCTCTCCGATCAGGAGTTCGACGTCAAGTCGATCACGATCGTCGGCACCGACCTGCACCTCGTCGAACGGGTGACGGGCCGCATGACGATGGGCAGGGCCGCTCTGTCCGGCGCGTCCTCGGGCGCCCTGTGGGGCGCGTTCATGGGCCTCATGATGTCCTTCGCGGCGACGAACCAGTCGGCGATGCTCTGGGTTCTCTTCGGCATCCTCGGCGGCGCGCTCGCGGGCACGGTGATGTCCGGGCTCCTCTACGCGATGACGGGCGGGCAGCGCGACTTCACCTCGCAGTCGCAGGTCGTCGCCTCGCGCTACGCGGTCCTCGCGTCGGCCGACATCGATAAGGCGTTCCAGATGCTCCAGCGCACGCCCGGCAACCAGATGCGCCCGAAGCCGACGCGCGTCCGCCCGGAGAAGGAGGGGCCGACCGAATACGGGTCGCGTCCCGACGAGCGGCCGCGCTTCGGCGTCCGCGTGAGCGACGAGGCCGCGGCCGCGGCGCCAGCCGAGCCGGCGCCCGATACCCCCACCTCGACTGAATCCTCCGACTGACCTGTTTGCCTTGCCGCGCTTCGGCGTTCGCGTGAGCGACGAGGCAAGGGCCGCGGCGCCCGCCGAGCCAGCGCCCGATACCCCCGCCTCGACTGAATCCTCCGACTGACCTGTTTGCCTTGCCGCGCCTCGGCGGCCGGGGCCCCGCCCGCTTCGGCCTGCGCTGCGCGCGGGCCTGTAGACGCCCGGGGCCCACCCGGCCCCGGCAGCCGAGGCGCTGCTCGCTGCGCTGCATTCGCCCGGTTTCCTGACCATCTGTTTGGCCAAGACCGAGTCGTTATGACGTGCTCTCGCGCGCCGGATGAGGTCCGGTGCACCGCAGGCCGGGCCTCGCCCGCTTCGGCCCGCGCTGCGCGCGGGCCTGCAGACGCCCGAGGCCCACCCGGCCCGGCCCGCGGCGCGCGTCCTCATCGCACTGCCCCGCGAAGTCATGCGCCTTCGCTTGCGAGGCCATGCGCCGAGTCCCCTCGGCGCGCGAGAGTGATGCCGCCGGCGGACACGGGAACGAGGGCGCTCCTCGCGCTCCGACTCAAGCTCGTCACCACCACCAACGAAACCATCAGCACCGACCAGCACCTCCCAGCGCTGACCGCCTAACCCCCCTTGTATGCAACCCGAAGGACCGTTACACCACACAAAGGGACTTGACCCCGCCTCGACTTCGCCATGGCGGGCTCAGACGATCCACCCGCAAGTTCGCACACAGTTTTCAGACGGGATGGCGAGACTGACCCTCGCTGAGCTGCGAAGACGTTGACAACCTCCTCCGCGCGCCCCCGGAAATCGCCGAAACTGTGTGCGCTCTTGCGGCTCAAGCAGAGGGGCGGGCTTGTGGCGCTCACCAGAACCAGTCGCGACCCGTGTCGGCCTCCACCGGCGCCTCATCGGCGCCGCTGGCACACGCCTTCTGTTTGCGGTGTCGATGGAGTGGTTGTGGTGCCGACGGAGAGGCCGTTCTGTGTAGTTTCGGCACCACATTTTTCTTTGTGGTGCCGATGGAGTGGTTGCGGTGCCGGGGGAGGAGAGCTCAAGGCGGCCGCTGGTCAAGCCGCGGGGAGTGGTGCAGCTCGGGTTCCTTCGATCTGGTGATGGGGTGGGCGCTGAGGTCGGGGCGGTGTCGGCGTTCACCTCGGTTCCGGTGTCGGGGATGAGGACGACTCCGGCGCTACCGGATGAGGTCCAGGTGACCGGATGAGGTCATGGTTCGGGCCCCGGCCGCCGAGGCGCGACCGGGGCCCGAACGACGTGATCAGTGGGCTTGGGCCTCGGCGATCCATGCCTCGACGTCGGCGATCGTGCGCGGGATGTCCTCAGAGATCCGGGTAACCGTTCCGTCCTCGTTGACGACGACGTCGTCCTCGATGCGGACGCCGATCCCGCGGTACTCGGCGGGGATCGCCTCGTCGTCGGCGCGGAAGTAGAGGCCCGGCTCGATCGTGAAGGTCATGCCCGGCTCGAGGAGCGCGTCCTGGTACATCTCGCGGCGCGCCTGCGCGCAGTCGTGGACGTCGAGCCCCAGGTGGTGGCTGGTGCCGTGCGGCATCCAGCGGCGGTGCTGCTGGCCGGTGGGGGAGAGGGACTCCTCGACCGGGACCGGGAGGAGGCCCCATTCGCGCAGGCGGGTCGCGATGACGACCATCGCGGCGTCGTGGACGTCGCGGAAACGGCAGCCGGGCTCGTTCGCCCGGGCGAGGGCGGCCTCGGCGGCGTCGAGGACGGCCTGGTAGACGCGGGCCTGAACCTCGGTGAAACGGCCGTTGACGGGAAGCGTGCGCGTGATGTCCGCGGTGTAGAGGGAATCGACCTCGACGCCCGCGTCGACGAGGACGAGGTCGCCCTCGTTCACCGGGCCGTCGTTGTCGATCCAGTGGAGCGTGTTCGCGTGATTGCCGGAGGCGGCGATCGTGTCGTAGCCGAGGCCGTTGCCCTCCTCGCGGGCGACGGCGCCGAACGCGCCCTCGATGACGCGCTCGCCGCGGCGGTGGCCGACGGCGCGGGGGAGGGCCCGCAGAATGTCGTCGAATCCGGCGCGCGTCACCTCGACGGCGCGGCGCAGCTCGGCGAGCTCGTACGGGTCCTTGCGCAGGCGGATCTCCGAGAGGCGCTCCTCGAGGGCTTCGTCGGCCTCTCGGGCGTCCTCGCCGACGGGAAGCCCGGCCTCGGTCCGGACCTCGTTCACCATCGCCTCGGCCGAGGCGTCGACCCCGCGGACGACGCGCAGCGACACGGAGCCCGCGTCCTTCGCGAGGGCGTCGCGCAGCGTGTCGATGTGCGCGCAGCGAAGACCGGTCTCCGCGCTCACCTCCTCGAGCGAGGGACGGGCGCCGACCCAGAACTCCCCGTAGTGGGGGTCGGAGTAGAACTCCTGGCTCGAGCGGGAGGCGCGCGGCTTGAAGTAGAGGACGGCCTCGTGGCCGCCGGATTCGCGGGGCTCGAGGACGAGGACGGTGTCGGGCTCGCGCTCGGCGCCCAGGCCCGTGAGGTGCGCGAATGCGGAGTGGGCGCGGAACCGGTAGTTGCAGTCGTTGTTGCGGACCTTGTAGGTGCCGGCCGGGACGACGAGGCGCTCCCCGGCGAAGGGCTCTCCCGCCGCGTCGGCGCGGGCGGGGAGGTAGTCGGCGGCGCCGGAGCGCTCGATCGCAGCGGTGATCCTCGGTCCCCACCCCGATCCCATGAACTCGCGGAAGGCATCGGAGTCGGGGCGGCGGGAACGGCCCTCGCCGCGCTGCGCCATCGACTGGGGGGCGGCTTCTTCTTCGGGTGCGGTGTTCTGAGAATCGGTCATGGCCCCATCATCGCACTCGTTCGAACCATGCCCGCGCCTCGGTCGCGACGGCGGTTCGCCGAGGCGGCTCGACGGGCGCGCGACCGCCGATCCGTGGCGCCGTTGGTCGAAGGTCCTTATGTCCTCATCAGGAGGGCATAAGGACGGGAATGCCGCGATGCGGCCCTCGTCGCAGAAGTGGAGTCGGGCGGCGCCCGCCCGATACCCTCGGGGCATGCGCAGGATCGACCCCCACACCCATTCCGCCTACTCCGACGGCACCGACTCGCCCTCGAAACTCCTCGCGAAGGCGGCGGGCGCGGGGCTCGACATGATCGGCCTCACCGACCACGACACCTTCGCCGGGTGGGAGGAGGCCGCTGCGGCCGTGCCCGGCACCGGCGTCGCCCTCATCCGCGGGGTCGAGATGAGCTGCGCGGCCGACGGGATCACCGTCCATCTCCTCGCGCTCCTCCCGGACCCAGAGGACCCGGGCCTCACGACCTGCTTCGCCAAGACCCGGGAGTCGCGCGAGACGCGGGCCGCCCGCATCGTCGAGAACCTCTCGGCCGACTATCCGATCACCTGGGACGAGGTCCTCGCGAAGGCTCCTGAGGGCGGCCCGATCGGGCGCCCCCACATCGCCGACGCCCTCGTCGACGCGGGCGCCTTCCCGGATCGTTCGGCCGTATTCGCGCAGGTGCTCCACCCGCGCGGGCCCTACTACGTCCATCACTGGGCGCCCGATCCCGTCGATGCCGTCGAACTCGTCCTCGCGGCGGGTGGCGTCCCCGTCCTCGCCCATCCGAAGGCGAGGGCGCGACAGCGCCTGCTCCCCGAATCCGTGATCGCCGACATGACGGACGCCGGGCTCTTCGGCGTCGAACGCGATCATCGCGACCACACCCCCGGGGATCGCGTGGCGGTCGACGCCCTCGCGCGCCGACTCGGTCTGCGGATCTTCGGCTCCTCCGACTACCACGGGACAGGCAAGCCGAACGTCCTCGGGGAGAACCTCACCGATCCCGCCGTCATCGACGAGGTCGAGGCCCTCGGCCGAATGGGGGTCGTCCGCGCGTGATCTCCTCCGTCTTCGACGTCGCGCTCTTCGCGACGACTTTCACCACGCTCATCGTCATCCTCGATCCCTTCGGGACGATTCCCGTCTTCCTCGGCCTCACCGGCCGTATGACGCCGCGCGCCCAAAAGCGCGCCGCCGTCCAGGCGACCGCCGTGTCCTTCGGCGTCATCACGGTGTTCGCCGTGCTCGGCCAGCAGATCCTCCACCTCCTCCAAATCTCGATGGAGGCGCTCAAGCTCTCCGGGGGCGTGCTCCTCTTCCTCGTCGCGATGGAGCTCCTCATGGGCTCGGACAACGAGGAGCCGGATACCGGGGATGAACGGGTCAACGTCGCGCTCGTGCCGCTCGGCACCCCGCTGCTCGCGGGCCCCGGCGCGATCGTCGCCGTCATGGTCTCGGTCGCCCAGGCGCACTCCTCCCTCCCCGGGTGGGTGGGCCTCATCGGAGCGGTGATCCTCGCGCATCTCGTGATGTGGGCAACGATGCACTTCTCCCTCGTCCTCTCGAGGATGCTCGGGCCCGGAGGAATCATGCTGCTGACGAAGATCATGGGCCTCCTCCTCGCCGCGATCGCGACGCAGCTGGTCATGGGCGGGATCTTCGACTTCATCGCCTCGGCGAACGCGGCCGGCTGAGGCCTCGCGGAGTGCGCCGCCCCGGCCTCGTCGATCGACGGGCGCGCGGACCTGCGGGACGGACTTCGAGAAGGAATTCCAAGGACGGAAACGTTTCCGGGATTTCGGGGTACAGTGTGCGCAAGGGGCGGACGGCCGAACACGGTCCGCGCCGCGACGGGGCGAGGGAACGACCCATCGCGCGCGGGTAGGCTGCCCCTGACGGCGCGCCCTCGCCTCGAGGGCGCGCAGAGCACTGCACAACACTGGGAGTACTCATGACGCAGAACCTCCACCAGACCCTGGCGACGCAGGTCCGCGCGGTCTCCGGCCGCCCGGTCGGCAAGTCCACGACGATGGAGCTCTGGCAGGGCCTCTCGGCCGCGGTCGTCGACCGGATCGCGGACCGCTGGGCCGACACGACCGAGACCTACGCGCAGGGCAGGCAGGAGCACTACTTCTCCGCCGAGTTCCTCATGGGACGCGCCCTCCTCAACAACCTCTCGAACCTCGGGCTCGTCGACGAGGCGCGCGCCGCCCTCGCCGAATACGGTCAGGACCTCTCCGTCGTCCTCGAGGAGGAGCCCGACGCGGCCCTCGGCAACGGCGGCCTCGGGCGCCTCGCCGCCTGCTTCCTCGACTCCTGCGCCACCCTCGATCTCCCGGTCGCCGGCTACGGCATCCTCTACCGCTACGGCCTCTTCAAGCAGCTTTTCGACAACGGCTTCCAGACCGAGCACCCCGACCCGTGGATGGAGGAGGGCTACCCCTTCATCATCCGCCGCGAGGAGGAGCAGCGGATCGTCTCCTACGCCGACCTCACCGTCCGTGCGATCCCCTACGACATGCCGATCACCGGCTACGGCACGAAGAACGTCAACACGCTCCGCCTCTGGCGCGCCGAACCCGTCGAGGAATTCGACTACGACGCCTTCAACTCACAGCGCTTCACCGACGCGATCGTCGACCGCGAGCGGACGAACGACATCTCGCGCGTCCTCTACCCGAACGACACGACCTTCGAGGGCAAGGTCCTGCGCGTCCGCCAGCAGTACTTCTTCTGCTCCGCGTCCCTCCAGGCGATCGTCGACAACTACGTCGCCCACCACGGCGAGGACCTCTCCGACTTCGCCGACTACAACGCGATCCAGCTCAACGACACCCACCCGGTCCTCGCGATCCCCGAGCTCATGCGCCTCCTCATGGACGTCCACGGGCTCGGCTGGGAGGACGCCTGGGCAATCGTCACGAAGACCTTCGCGTACACGAACCACACCGTCCTCGCCGAGGCCCTCGAGACCTGGGAGATGACGATCTTCGATCGCCTCTTCCCGCGCATCTCCGAGATCGTCCGCGAGATCGACCGCCGCTTCCGCCTCGACATGGCCGAGCGCGGCCTCGACCAGGCGACGATCGACTACATGGCGCCCGTCTCCGGCAACACCGTCCGCATGGCGTGGATCGCCTGCTACGCCTCGTACTCGATCAACGGCGTCGCCGCCCTCCACACGGAGATCATCAAGCGCGAGACGCTCAAGCAGTGGCACGACATCTGGCCCGAGCGCTTCAACAACAAGACGAACGGCGTCACGCCGCGCCGCTGGCTCAAGCAGTGCAACCCGAGGCTCGCCGCCCTCCTCGACGAGGTCACCGGCTCGGACGCGTGGGTCACCGACCTCTCCGTCCTCGACGATTTCACCGAGGCGTCGACGGACGCGGTCCTCGATGCGCTCGCCGAGATCAAGCACGACAACAAGGTCGACTTCGCCGCCTGGGTGAAGGAGCGCGAGGGCGTCGACATCGATCCCGACGCGATCTTCGACGTCCAGATCAAGAGGCTCCACGAGTACAAGCGCCAGCTCCTCAACGCGCTATACGTCCTCGACCTCTACTTCCGTCTCAAGGACGACCCCTCGCTCGACGTTCCGAAGCGCGTCTTCATCTTCGGCGCGAAGGCCGCCCCCGGCTACATCCGCGCGAAGGGCGTCATCAAGCTCATCAATGCGATCGCCGACCTCGTCAGCTCGGACGAGGACATCGACGGGCGGATCAGGGTCGTCTTCATCCACAACTACAACGTCTCGCCCGCTGAGCACATCATCCCCGCCGCCGACGTCTCCGAGCAGATCTCGACCGCCGGCAAGGAGGCCTCGGGCACGTCGAACATGAAGTTCATGATGAACGGCGCGCTCACGCTCGGCACCCTCGACGGCGCGAACGTCGAGATCCTCGACGCCGTCGGCGACGAGAACGCCTACATCTTCGGCGCCACCGAGGACGAGCTCCCCGAGCTGCGGAAGAACTACGATCCGCGCTGGCACTACGAGAACATCCCCGGCCTCAAGCGCGTCCTCGACGCGCTCGTCGACGGGACCCTCGACGACAACGGCTCGGGCTGGTTCCACGACCTGCGCTGGTCGCTCCTCGAGGCCGGCTACGAGCCCGCCGACGTCTACTACGTCCTCGGCGACTTCGCCTCCTACCGCGAGGCGAAGGACCGCATGGCCGCCGACTACGCCGACGTGCGCGGCTGGGCCCGCAAGGCGTGGGTGAACATCACGAAGTCCGGGCGCTTCTCGTCCGATCGCACGATCCGCGACTACGCGAACGAGGTGTGGAAGCTCGAGGCGACGCCGATCGACTGATCGCGCGCGTCCCCTGGTGGGGGCGCTGTGGAGGGGCGGGCCCATCCGGGTCCGCCCCTCCGCCGTTTTCGGGCGCGTACGCCGTTTTCGGGCACGTGGTGCCCTTTGTGCGCCGGATCGCGCAGTCGCCGTCCCACTCGGCCCGTCGCGCGCGGCCGCGTCCTCGTCGATCGATCGACGAGGACGGGGCGGACGGCCGGAGGGAGGGACGGCGAAACCCCCGACTGTATGAAGGCCTTGACACAGTCGCGCCGGTGTGGCACTGTATGACTGTATTAATACAGTGACACTGAAAGGAGGCGTGATGGGCGTCGACGACTCCCGACCGATCTGGGTCCAACTCGTCTCGGCGTTCCGCACGCGGATCGCCTCGGGCGCCTGGCCGGTGTCCTCGAGGATCCCCAGCGTCCGCGAACTCGCCCTCGCAGAGGGCGTCAACCCCAATACCGTCCAGCGCGCCCTCGGCGAACTCGACCGCGAGGGCCTCACGACCGCCGAACGCGCCCAGGGCCGCTTCGTCACCTCCGACGAGGCCCTCATCGGCGCCGTCCGCCGCGAACTCGCCGTCGGCGCCACCCGGGACCACGCGGCGGCGCTGCGCGGACTCGGCCTCGGCCTCGACGAGGCCACGGCCCTCCTCGAGGGCCACTGGAACGACTCCCACTCCGACTCCGAAGGCGGCGCCGCGACCGGCGCCGACGCCACTGCGCGAGGAGGCGCACGATGACCGATACCGCACCGCTCGTGAGAATCGAGCACCTATCGAAGACCTACGGGCGGACGCCCGCCCTCGCCGACCTCACCCTCGATCTCGTCCCGGGCCGCATCACGGGCCTCGTCGGCGAGAACGGCTGCGGCAAGACGACCCTGCTGAAGATCCTCGCCGGCGTCCTCGCCGAATGGGACGGCCGCGTCGAGATCGACGGGAGAGCCCCCGGCCCGGCGACGAAGGCCGAAGTCGCCTTCCTCCCGAGCGCCGACTTCCTCGACCCCGCGCTCACCCCAGAGAAGGCGATCGCCCTCTACGCGCGATTCTTCGCGGACTTCGACGCCGACAAGGCCCGCGCGACCGTCGAATTCTTCGGCCTGCCCGCCGACAGGAGCCTCAAGGAGATGTCGAAGGGCATGGGGGAGAAGCTCCAGATCGCCCTCGTCATGGCCCGGCGGGCGCGCGTGTACCTCCTCGACGAGCCGATCTCGGGCGTCGACCCGGCCGCGCGCGACGTCATCCTCCAGGGGATGCTCCGCGACTTCGACGAGAACGCCCTCCTGCTCGTCTCCACCCACCTCATCGCCGACGTCGAGCCGATCCTCGACGACGTCGTCATGCTCAAGGCCGGTCGCCTGCTCCTCCGGGGGAACGTCGACGACCTGCGCGACGAGCACGGAATGTCCCTCGACCGCCTCTTCCGGAAGGTGTACCGCTGATGCTCTCCCGACTCTTCGCACAGGAAATCCGCGAGAACGGTCGGCAGGTCGCGACGATCATCGGAGTCTGCCTGCTCGTCGGCGCGGTATCGTTCGGCTTCGCGATGCTCGACCTCCCCGTCTTCTCGGCGCTCGCGCAGTCCGTGGTCGTCCTCGCGTGCATCACGTGCCCGCTCCTCCTCTTCATCGCGCTCGGCGCCTCCTACTGGACGACGATGTACGGGGCGCGCGGCTACTTCACGCACTCGATCCCGGCGCGCGGCCGCGACCACTTCTGGGCGAAGACCCTCTTCGCCTACTGCAGCGGCCTCATCGGCTACCTCGTCGCCGGCGCCGGCATCCTCGCGAATCTCGCGGTGCTGGCCCACCAGCGCGGAACGACCTTCCGGGCGGTGCTCGACGAGGCCCTCTCCGGTCTTGACGGCGCTCCCTCCTGGATCGTCGCCCTCGTCGTCGTCGGACTCCTCGTGTCGGTCGCCAACGTCGTCTTCGGCGCCGCCGCCGTCATGAGCATCGGCGCCGAGGGCCGTTGGAACAGTCATGGGTTCGCCGTCCCCGCCCTCGGGCTCGTCCTCCTCTACGTCGCCGCTCAGATCGCCTCGCTCGTCGGGATCCTCTTCATCCCCGGCGCGATCGACTTCACCACCCGCCGATTCGTCTGGGCGACGATGCTCCCCGATTTCGTCGACGCGGTCCGTACGAACTCCGACCCGCACCTCCTCGGGCTCGGCATGCTCCCGGCGACCCTCCTCCTCACGGCGGGTGTCGTCTGGTGGGGGATCTCCTCCGTCGAGAAGCGGACCTCCTTGCGCTGACGAGGGCGGGGCCGCGGACCCGCTCCGAGCCGCGGAGTCGGTCCCTGCGCCGACCGCGACGAAGCGCCCCTCGGCCGCCGTTCCCGGCGGCCGAGGGGCGCTTCCTGCGATTCGATCAGCGCCGCGCGAGAATCACTCGCCCGAGGACTCTCCGCCCTTGCGACGACGGATGCGCTGACGCGGCGCCTTCGGCGCGGAATCGGCGGCCTGCGAGTGGTTGCCGCGACCTCGCCCGCGGGTGCCTCGATCGGAGCGTCCCTGCTGTCCGGCGCGCATCTCGCGATCGCCGTCCTTCGAGCGACGGTTGCGCTCGGGGGAGTGCGTGCGCCCGCGTCCCCCCTTGCCGGACGCGCGGCCCCGGCCTCGTGAATCCGAATGCGGCGTCGAGCCGCCGAGGTCCTCGAGAACCTCGGCCGACAGGCCCGCGAGCGTCCGCTTCGCCTTCGGGAGGCGGCCCGTCGTCCCGGCCGGGATGTCGAGGTCGGTGTAGAGGTGGGGGGAGGTGTGGTAGGTCTCGAGCGGCTCGGGGACGCCGAGACCGAGCGCCTTGGAGATCAGCGACCAGCGGGGCGTGTCGTCCCAGTCGACGAAGGTGACGGCCGTGCCCGAGTGGCCCGCGCGACCGGTGCGGCCGATGCGGTGGATGTAGATCTTCTCGTCCTCGGGGCACTGGTAGTTGATGACGTGGGTGACGTCGTCGACGTCGATGCCGCGGGCCGCGACGTCGGTCGCGACGAGGACGTCGACCTTGCCCTTGCGGAACGCGCGCAGCGCCTGCTCGCGCGCGCCCTGACCGAGATCGCCGTGGAGGGCGCCGACCGCGAAGCCGCGCTCAGTGAGGTCCTCGCCGAGGCGCGCGGCGGTCCGCTTCGTCCGGCAGAAGATGATCGTGCGACCGCGGCCCTCGGACTGGAGGATGCGGGCGACGACCTCGACCTTGTTCATCGCGTGGACGCGGTAGATCACCTGCTTGACGGAGTTCACCGTCTGGTTCTGATCCTCGGGATCCTGGGCGCGGATGTGAGTGGGGTGCTCCATGAACTTGCGGGCGAGCGCGACGACCGGGCCGGGCATCGTCGCCGAGAAAAGCATCGTGTGCCGGTAGGCGGGGACGCGGGAGAGGAGGGTCTCGACGTCGGGGAGGAAGCCGAGGTCGAGCATCTCGTCGGCCTCGTCGAGGACGACGGTCTCGACGCCGTTGAGGTGGAGGATCCCGCGGCGCAGCAGATCGATGAGGCGGCCCGGCGTGCCGACGACGATGTCCGCGCCCTTCTCGAGCGCCTCGATCTGCGGCTCGAAAGCGACGCCGCCGTAGATGTCGACGATGCGCGTCGAGAGGTACTTCGCGGCGTCGCGGAGGTCCTGGGCGACCTGCTTCGTCAGCTCGCGGGTCGGCAGGACGATGAGCGCCTGCGGCTTGTCCGGGTTGAGGAGCTCGTCGTAGCCCTCCTCGTCCGGGGCGATGACGTCCTCGAGGACGGGGATGCCGAAGCCGAGGGTCTTGCCCGTGCCGGTCTTCGCCTGGCCGATGATGTCGTGCCGGTCGAGGGCCGGGGGGAGCGTGAGCGCCTGGATGGGGAAGGGGTGGGTGATCCCCTTGTCCTCGAGGGCGTCGACGATCGGGTCGGTGACGCCGAAGTCGGCGAAGGTCTTGTGCTCGAGGTCCTCGTCGCCGGTGTCGACGATGTCGGGGGTCGCCTCCGGCTCGGTCGCGACGGGGACGATGTCCCCGAGGCGGACGACGCCCGCGGAGTACTCGACGGTCCGCTTCGCGGCGGGGGCTTCGGCTGTCTGGGTGTTTTCGGGCGCGTCGGCGCCCTCGTGCGTCGTGGTGGTCACGATCCGCCTTTCCTCCCGGGGATCCCGGGTCGGGGGTGGCAGCCGATCGCGCAATATCGGGGCGCGCGCGAGGCGCGAAATTCGCAGTCGTTGCGACCGGTCAGCCGTGGTCGCCCCCCATTGTACGGGCGGCGGCCGCGGCCGGACGAGTCGGGGTGCTCACAGGGGAGGGGACGGCGGGCTCGTTCCGCCGTCCCCTCCCTCGTGCCGCCGGGCCTGTGCGCTCGGCGTTCGTGGCTCAGCTCACGAGGGCGAAGACTCCCCACGTGAGGAGGAAGCCCGTGAGACCGAGGACCGTGGAGAGCACCGTCCACGTCCGCAGGCCGTCCTTCACGGACAGGCCGAGGTACTTCGTGACGATCCAGAATCCGGAGTCGTTGATGTGGGAGAGGCCGAGGCCGCCGAAGCCGATCGCGAGGGTGACGAGCACCATCTGGAGGGGCGAGTATCCGGCGTCGGCGATCGGCTGGGCGAGGAGGCCCGCGCTCGTGAGGATTGCGACGGTCGCCGAGCCCTGGGAGGCGCGAAGGGCGACCGTGATGAGGAATCCGGCGAGAATCAGCGGCATGTGGAGGGCGACGAGTTCCTTCGAGAGGGCGTCGCCGATGCCCGAGGCGACGAGGACGGAGGCGAAGACGCCGCCGGCGCCGGTGACGAACACGATGACCGCGACGTCGGGGAGGGCGGAGTCGATGACGGACCCGCGCTTCTCGAGTCCCCAGCCCTGCTGGTGGCCGACGACGAGGGACGCGACGATGACCGCGACGAGGAGCGCGACGAGCGAGGAGCCGATGAGGCCCATCCAGTTCTTCGCGGCGCCGTCCGCGAGGACCATGTTCGACACCGTGCCCGCCATGATCTGGACGATCGGCAGGAGGATGAGGAGGACGACGAGTCCGGCGGACAGGGCCTTCCGCTCGGGGGCGAGGACGCCGTCGGCGCCCGCGGAGCCGACCGACCCGAGGTGCTGGGTCGCGGGGGACTCGCCGATCTCGAGGTGGTCGACCTTGATGAGCTTCGCGGCGAAGTGGCCGACGAGGGCGGTCGCCGCGCAGATCGGGAGGCCGACGAGGATCATCATGCCGGTGTCGGCGCCGGTGATGCCGGCGGCGGCGACGGGCCCGGGGTGGGGCGGCATCGCGACGTGGACGGTGAGCATGGCGCCGGCGACCGGCAGGCCGATCTTCAGGGGGTTGATGCCTGCGACGCGGGCGAAGCCGAAGACGATCGGCGCGAGGATGATGAAGCCGACGTCGAAGAAGACCGGGATGCCGAGGATGAAGGCAGCCGCGACGACCGCGCCGATGACGCGCTTGTCGCCGAGCTTGCGGGTGAAGGAGCGGGCGAGGGAGTCGGCGCCCCCGGCGGTCTCGATGATCCGGCCGAGCATCGCGCCCAGGCCGACGACGATCATCACCGAGCCGAGGGTCTTGCCCATGCCGTCCTGGAGGGTTGTGACGATCTCCTCGGGCGCGATGCCGGTGACGAGCGCTGTGCCGAGCGACACGAGGAGCATCGCGACGAAGGCCGACATCTTGACGTTGATGACGAGGAGGAGGAGTACGGCGATCGCCGCGACGGCGATCAGGAGGAGGAGTCCGGCGCTCATCGGGGGCTCACTTCGCGGAGACGACGCGGATGACGGTGGAATCGTCGTCGGCGCCGCGGCCCTGCGCGTTGCCGAGGACGTAGAGCTGCTCCGCGGCGGCGGCGACCGGCACGGAGATCCCGGCGCTCTTCGCGGCGGCGGTGACGATCCCCATGTCCTTGACGAAGATGTCGAGGCGCGAGCACACCTCGGGCTCCGCGCCCTCGTACGCCTCGATGGCGCGCGGACCGCGGTTGCCGAGCATGAAGGATTCGGCGGCGCCCGCCATGAGGGCGTCGAGGACCATCCGCTGGTCGAGGCCGAGGGCGCCCGCGAGGGCGAGGGCCTCGCCCGCGGCGGCGATGTGGACGCCGCAGAGGAGCTGGTTGACGGTCTTCATCGACTGGCCCTTACCGGGCTCGTCGCCGACGAGGACGAGGGTTCCGGCCATCGCGTCGAGGACGGGCTTCGCGCGCTCCCAGACCGCGGGGGTCGCTCCGACGACGACGAGGAGGTCGCCCTCTCCGGCGCGGACGGGCCCGCCGGACACGGGCGCGTCGACGAGGCCGAGGCCGGCGTCGGCGAGGCGGGCGGCGACGCCCTCGACCGCGGCGGCGCCGACGGTCGAGGTGAGGATGATCGTGGCGCCCTCCGCGAGGACGGGGACGACGCCCTGCTCGCCGTAGAGGACGTCCTCGAGCTGGGCGGCGTTGCGGACCGCGATGAGGGCGAAGTCGGCGCCGGTCGCCGCCTCGGGGGCGGTGGCGGCGACTCCGAGCCCCTGGGCGGTCGCGAGGTCGCGGCGCGCCTCGAAGAGGTCGTAGCCGACGACGTCGAAGGACTTCGCGAGGTTGGCGGCCATGGGGAGGCCCATGGCGCCGAGACCGAGGACTGCGATTCTGAACGACATCGTTCTTCTCCTGGAATTCTGGTGATACGGGGTGAGGCGAATACGGGGCGACGACTCGCGCCGGGGGAGGCGCGAGTGGCGCCGGGGTCAGAGCTCGAGCTTGCCGACGACGTCCGCGAGGGACTCGTCGGTGCCGACGTTGCCGGCGAAGACGATGTACGGGATGCCCGCGGCGGGGCCGTCGATCGCGGACCACAGGGAGACGATGCCGGGGAGCATCGGGCCGATGACGCGGGCGCGGCGGATCTCCAGGCCCCTGGAGGCGACGTCCGAGGAGGTGATCCCGCCCTTGGCGACGACGAAGCGCGGGGTCGTCCGCTCGATGACGCCGTGGACGACGGCGACGATCGCGGAGGAGATCGCGCGCGCCTGGGCGAGCGCCGTGTCGGGGTCGAAGCCGGAGAGCATCGCCCGGGAGGTGCGGAGGATCGCCGTCCCCTTCGCGAGTGCGGCGACGACCTCGTCGATGAGATCGGCGATGCACCCCTGCGGGTCGTCGCCGGTGAGGATGCGGGCGGAGTCGAGGACGAGGACGGGCGCGTCCTCGCGGGCGGTCAGATGGTCGAGTTGGCGCGCGGTGACGCCGACGTGCGAGCCGACGACGACGAGGCCGCCGGCCGTGGCGGGCCGGCCGGAGCGCGATTCCTCGATCTCAGCGGGGGTGAGGGGCGCGTGGGTCTCCTGGCCGATGCGCTCGCGGACGAAGGGCGGGCCGACGCGGTAGATGAAGCGCGATCCGGCCTCTTCGGCGCGGATGAGGGCGAGGGCGAGGGCGCGCAGGTCGGCCGCTTCGACGATGTCGACGGCGATCGGGGTCGAGTCCATCGCGCTCGAGAGGATCTCGACGGTCCGCTCGGGGTCGGTGCGCAGGGTCTCGATGTCGATGACGAGGACGTCGGCGGCGCGCCTCGCGCCGTCCGTCTTCTCCTCGACCCATTCGGCGAGCGGCGAGTGGGCGTAGCCGAAGGTGTTGTCCTTCGCGAACTCGGATTCGGCGGCGGGGAGGTAGCCCTTGTCGGGAGAACCCGCGTAGTGGACGCCGTGGACGGTGATGCGCCCGGCCTCGGGGAAGGCGGGGACGAGGACGACGCCGTCGGCGGAGCGACCGGTCGCGGTCTCGAGGGCGTCGGCGATCGTGTCGGTCTCGAGGGGGTAGTGGCCGCGCAGGGTCGAGTCGGAGCGCGAGACGAAGTCGACGTCGGCGCCGAGGGCGCGCGCCGACTCGAGGGCCGCGGCGACGACCTCGCGGTTGACGCGCTCGGCGTCGGCGGGGGCGAGGGAGCGGGAGTTCGTCATCACGTAGACGGCGGGGGCGCCGGTCGCGAGCGCCCAGTCGAAGTCGGCGACCTCCCAGGAGGTGAGGACGGGGAGGTTCACGACCGACTGGGTGCCGGTCGGGTCGTCGTCGAGGACGACGTGGATCGGGGCGCGAGAGGCGGCTGCCTGGGCGGCCGCGACATCGGCGGCGCTGATCGAGGGGGTCGGGGGGAGCCCTGCGAGCAGGTCGTCGCGGGGGATGAGCGGCATGATCACTCCTTCGTGTCTGCCTCGCGTCTGAGCCACATTGCTCAGACCTCTGAGGACTGGGACCAAGGTACGACGTTCCGCCGGGTTTGGCAAGAGGTCCTCAGAGGAGTTGTCGAAAAAGGCTCTATTCCGCGGTATTCGCGATGAGATCGAGGCGCGTCTGCGTCATGTGCGCGCGCATCGCGTCTTTCGCCGCCTCCTCGTCGCGCGTCCGGATCGCGTCGAGGATCGCGCGGTGGTGACCCTGCGCGCGCTCGCGGACCTCGGGGTGGGAAGCGGTGACGAGGCGGGACTCGTGGAGCGCGCGCTCGAGCGGGGCCATGACGACCGGGATGAAGGGATTGCGCGACGCGAGGAGAACCCGGCGGTGGAACGCGAGGTCGGCTTCGACGTTGGCGGCGATGTCGCCGGCGTCGCCCGCCGCGTCCATCTCCTCGATGAGCGAGGCGAGCGCCTCGACGTCCTCGTCGCTCCGATTCCGCGCGGCGAGGCCGGCCGCCCCGACCTCGATCATCCGGCGCAGCTCGACGAGGCGCAGACCGACCTCGCGCGGCGAGGACTCGGCGAGGGAGACGGCGATGAGCGTCGGAAGGTCGGTCCAGCGGGAGCGATCGGCGACGAAGGTGCCGCGGCCCTGCACGACGTCGAGGACGCCGCGCTCCTTCAGCACCTTGACGGCCTCGCGGACGGTGAGGCGCGAGACGGCGAGCTCCTGGGAGAGATCGACTTCGCCCGGCAGGGCATCGCCCTCGCGGTAGGTCCCTCTGAGGATCCGATCGACGACGGCGTCGACGGTCGCGTCGACGAGATCCTTGCGCATGGGAGCTCCCTTCCTCCCCGCGATTCTCCCATATCCGCGCAGAGCTCAGAGGCTTCGGGGAATCCGACCACGGCCGATGGACCAAGCTCCGCGCCGGTTGAAGGGGCGCGGCGTCGCGGCGAGGCTACTCTTGGAGCATGGCAACCGAGTACGCACCCGTCGACGCCGACGACGCCGAAGTCATCGGCCTTCTCGCCTACTCCGCTCTCGCGGCGATGACCCGCCTCGCGAAGGACGGCGACCAGGCGCCCACCATCGAGGCGCACATCGAGCACGCCCGCATGTCGGCGCGCTCCTTCGAGATCTTCGAGCAGCTCGAGATCTGGGCCGAGCACCGCGGACTCGACCTCACGGCCGCCGCGGGCGCCTATTCGGGCCTCTACGACGACCTCGATACGAGGACGCGGCCGACGACCTGGTTCGAGCGGTCCGTCAAGACCTACGTGACCGTCGGGATCGTCGGGGACCTCCTCCTCGAGGTCGCCCAGCGCCACGAGCTCTTCGACGAGGAGTCCGCGCCCTGGGACCTCACGCAGGGCGAGTGGGAGCGGACGCACTTCGCGCCGCTCACCGCCGAGGACCCGCAGCTCGCCGCGCGCCTGTCGCTGTGGGCGAGGCGCGTCGCCGGCGAGGTGCTCGGCCTCGTCCGCTCGACTCTCTTCACCCACCCCTCGCTCGCGAAGGACCCCGACACGGTCGACGCGATCGTCGCCTACGTGACGAAGCGCCACGGAGAGCGGATGACCCAGATCAACCTCAAGGCCTGAGGCCCGTTCTTCCGGACTCCCATCCTCCACGGGGCGGGGTTCCCGGGGGACGAAGACGCGGCGGGGCGGCGGACGCGATGCGTCCGCCGCCCCGGTGCATGCGGGGGCGCGGTCGGCTCCGCGCCCCGGGGCCGGTCAGCCGATCGCGAAGCCGACCCGGCGCTCGACCTGCTCGCCGATCTGGACGTATCCGATCGAGCGGGCGGGTACGAGGTACCTCTGTCCCTTCGCGTCGACGAGGTCGAGGACCGACTGGTCCGCGACCGCCTTCTCGACGCGGGCCGCGAGGTCGTCGCGCTCGAGGTCGAGATCGAGCGAGAGCTCGCGCGCGGAGCCGCGCACGCCGATGATGATGTTCATTGCAACCTCCGAGGTGTTCGTCCTGGTCCCATGCTATGCGCCGCAAACGACGGCGGCCTGGGGGATGATTCCGTCATGAGCGAAATCCACGTGGCGATCCGGCCGCGCCCGGCCGGCTGGGCGGACCTGCCCGCCCTCGACGAGGCCCAGTCGACGGCCCTCGAGGCCGCTCGCTCGGCCTCGATCGTCGTGCGCGGGGCTCCCGGCTCCGGTCGGACGACGCTCGCCCTCGCGGTCCTCGCCGACGCGGTCGCGCGGGGGGAGGAGCCGCTCCTCCTCGTTCCCGACCGCACGCGCGCCGATCTCCTCGCCCCGCGCGTCCAGGCGCTCGCCCCGACGGCGGTGCGCCCGGTCCGTACTCCCGCCTCCTTCGCCCACCTCGTCGTCACGACCTGGCGGGTCGCCAGGCCCGATCCTCTCGGTCCGGTCGAGCTGGTGACGGGCGCCCTCCAGGACGAGCTGCTCGCCCGTCTCCTCGACGAGGTCGATGCGCCGTGGCCGGACTCGATGCCTCCGGCGATGCGGCGGATGCCCGCCTTCCGCTCCGAGCTCCGCGATCTCTTCGCCCGGGCCGGAGAGGCCGGACTCGACGGGCGCACGCTCGAGGAGGCCGGCCGCGAATTCGACGTCCCCCAGTGGCGGGCCGCGGGCCGACTCCTCTCGGCCTACCTCGAGGGGCCGGAGTTCGGCGTCGAGCACCGCGATGTTCTGCGCGTCGATCTCTCCCGGATCCAGGCGCTCGCGTCCGACCTCGTCGATCACTGGGAGGAGCGCGCCGGGGCTCTCGGGGTCGAGTGCGGGGCCCCTGTGCCCGACGTCATCGTCGTCGACGATCTGCAGGACTGCACGCCCTCGACGATCCGCCTTCTCGCCTCTTTGCGGGATGCCGGTGCGCGCATCGTCGCCCTCGCCGACCCGGACGTCGCGATCGCCACCTACCGCGGCGGAGAGCCGCACCTCGATCTCCGCCTCGCATCGGCCCTCGACGCGCCCGTCCTCGAACTCGGGGACGTTCACGTCGGCGGGCCGCTCCTGCGCGAGGTCGCGCGGCGCGTCTCCTCGGCGATCGGCCAATCCGGTCCCGCGGGGCGAAGGAGCGCCAGCGTCGTGGACCAGGATGCGCCCGGCCGGATCGAGGCGCACCTCGGGGGCTCGAACGCCCAGCTCGGCGCCCACATCGCCCACGCGCTGCGACGCCACAGGCTGCGCGACGGCATCGACTGGGAGGACCAGGCGGTGATCGTCCGCTCGGCGGGCGCCGCGGAGGAGTTCGCGCGGCACCTGCGTCGCGGCGGCGTTCCCGTGTCGAGCGCCTCGCGCGTCTTCGACTTCGCCTCCCAGCCGACGACCCGGGCGCTCCTCCTCCTCGTCTCGGGGGCGGAGTTCGACGCGGACGCCGCGCGCGCCCTCCTCGCGTCCCCGCTCGTCGGGTGCGATCCGCTCGCCATCCATCGCCTTCTCGAGGATCTCGCAGTCCGCCTCGAGGGGGAGGACGACCCCGAGGAGGCCGGCGTCCTGCCGGCCGTCGGCGTCGACGACCTCCTCGAACGACCGGAGCTGTGGACGGGGCGGGTCGACGGAGCGACCGCCCGTGCCCTCGAGACGGCGGCGACGCTGGTGAAGGAGGGGCGGGACGCGCGGAGCCGACGCCCTCGCGAGGGGCTGTGGCGCGTGTGGAGCGCCGCCGGAATCGCCGACGAGTGGCGGGAGGGGGCGCTCTCCGGGGGCGAGGACTCCTCGTGGTTCGACGACCAGCTCGACGCGGTCGTCGCGCTCATGCGCGTCGCCGACGTGCACGAGCAGCGCGAGCCGACCGCGACGACCGCCGAGTTCGCGCGGGCGCTCCTCGACAAGGCGGTGCCCCTCGACACGATCGCGACCGTCGGCGTGCGCCCGCCGGGCGTCTCGGTTCTCACCCCCGCGCAGGCGATGGGGCGGCGCTGGACGGTCGTCGCCCTCGTCGGTCTTCAGGACGGGGCGTGGCCGAACACGCGGCTGCGGACCCGGTCGCTGCGCGCCGATCTGCTCGCCGACATCGGAGCGGGTCGGTTCGGGGAGTCCGGGACCGGCGAGAGGATCCTCCTCGACGATCCGCGCGTCGCGAGGCGCGCGGTCCTCGACGACGAGCGTCGGCTCCTCGCCGCCGCGCTCACCCGCTGCTCGCAGGTCCTCCATATCGGCGCCGTGACCGCGGAGAACGAGGCCCCCTCGACCTTCTTCGACGTCCTCGCGGCCTACTCGGATTCTCTCGGCTCCGAGGGGCCCGTTCTCGCGCCGGCGCCCGCGCCCCTTTCGGTGTCCGGACAGGTCGCCGATCTGCGTCGCGCCGCCGCGCGCCCCGGCGACGTCGAGGATCAGGACGTCGCCGCACTCCTCCTCGCGCTCCTCGCGCGCGAGGGCGTGCGCGCGGCCGACCCGGACACGTGGACAGGGGAGGGGCCCCTCTCCTCCGACGGACCCATCGCCTCGGGCCCCGTACGACTGTCGCCCTCGCGGATCGATCAGGCCCTTCACTGCCCCCTCCAGTGGTTCCTCGGCTCGGTCGGCGCCGGTGGCCCCACGGACTACGCGCGCGCCCTCGGCACCCTCGTCCACGCAGTCGCCGAGGCCGCCCCGCACGGGAGCGCGGAGGAGCTCGAGGCGCTGCTCGAGGCTCGAGTGGAGGGGATGGATATCGACCGCGAGACCTGGGAGGGGATCCGCTTCCTCGAGAAGGCGCGCCAGAAGGTCGCCGCCTTCGCGGACTACGCGGCCGGAGTGCCCGGAGACGTCGAGGTCGAAACGACCGTGAAGGCGCGGATCGGCGACGTCGTCGTCTCCGGGCGCCTCGACCGGATCGAGCACGTCGACGGCGGCGTGCGGATCGTCGACCTCAAGACCGGCGACCCGGTGACGAAGCCGGACGCGGAGAAGCACCCACAGCTCGCCGTCTACCAGCTCGCGCTCTCCGCCCTCGGGTACGAGGTCGTGGGCGCCCGGCTCGTCTTCCTCGGCGCGACGGTCGTCCCCCGCGAGCAGTCGCGCCTCGACGACGAGGCGCGCGCGCAGTGGATGACGAGGCTCGAGGAGGTCGGGCGGATCGCCCGGGGCGCCGCGCTCAGCGCGAAGCCCGAGGAGCGCCGGTGCGGGACGTGCGAATTCCGGCGCGCCTGCCCGGCGGTCGACGCGGGGCGAAGGACGGTGGACTGATGAGCGAGGGACGGATGGAGGGAATCGGGATGCTCTCCGCACTCGATGTTCAGCGCATCATCACCGAGGAGGCGCGGGCGGCCGGCGAGAAGGCGAAGGACGTGACGCCGACCGACGAGCAGGTGCGGATCATCGAGTCGCCGCTGCGCCCCCTGCTCGTCGTCGCCGGCGCCGGGTCAGGGAAGACCGAGACGATGGCGATGCGGGTCCTCTGGATCGTCGGCAACCACGAGGACGTGCCACCCGCGTCCGTCCTCGGTCTCACCTTCACGAAGAAGGCGGCGGGCGAGCTCGGCGCCCGACTGAGTTCGCGCGTGCGCCTGCTCGGAAAGCGCCTCGGCGGATTCGATCCGAACGAGGAGCCGGTCGCGCTCACGTACAACGCCTTCGCCCAGCGGATCGTCGCGGAGCACGGCCTGAGGATCGGCTGCGATCCGGACTTCCGGATGCTCGGCCAGGCGGGGGCCGTTCAGCTCATGACCGATATCCTCTCGAAGTGGCCGCGGGCGCTCGACCCCGACCTCTCGATCTCCTCGGGCGTGAGGGCGGCGCTCCATCTCGCGGGGCAGCTCTCCGAGCACGGGCTCTCGGTCGACGCCGGGCGGAGGGCCCTCGCCGAATTCGACGCAGAGCTCGCCGAGGCGGGGGAGTCGAACCCGGACGCGCGCAGTGCGAGGAGGGCGAACGCCCGAAGGATCGCCCTCCTCGACCCGATCGCGGCGTTCGAGGCGCGCAAGCGCGACGAAGGGGTCCTCGACTTCCCCGATCAGCTCGCCCTCGCGACTCGGATCGTCACCGAATCCCCGGAGGCGGTCGCGCAGATCCGCGCCGAGCACCGCTGCGTCCTCCTCGACGAGTTCCAGGACACCTCGGTCATCCAGATGCGCCTCCTCTCCGCGCTCTTCCACGATCACCCTGTGACCGCCGTCGGCGATCCCAACCAGGCGATCTACGGGTGGCGCGGCGCCTCGGCCTCCTCGCTCGAGAACTTCCTCCCGCTCTTCCAATCGGGAGAGGCCGCCTCCGAGCAGACGCTCGGCCTGTCGACCGCGTGGCGGAACGATCGGCGGATCCTCGTCGCCGCGAACGCGGTCGCGAAACCTCTTCGCGAGGCGGCCCGCGCCGCAGCCTCGCCCGTCCTCGTCGAGTCGCCCGCGGCGTCCGAGGGAGAAGTCCGCATCGCCTTCGCGAAGAACCGCGCCGAGGAGATCCGCGCGGTCGTCGACCGCGTCGCCGAACTGCGCGAGAAGGACCCGGCGCACCGTCGATCGATCGCGATCCTCACGCGCAAGCGCAAGCACTTCCTCCCCCTCGATCGGGCCCTGAGGGAGCGGGGCATTCCCACGCAGATCGTCGGCTTCGGGGGACTGCTCGACCAGCCGGCCGTCGCCGATCTGCGGGCGGCCCTGGAGATCGCTCATGACGTCGCGGCCTCCCCGGCGCTCGCCCGACTCCTCGTGCGCGCCGACATCGGAGCCGCCGACCTCGCCGCCCTCGGCCAGTGGGCCCGCGAACTCGCGCGGCGCGCGGGGCGCGACGAGCATTCGGCGATCCTCCTCGAGGCGGTCGACGCGCCGCCCGCCCCCGGCTGGAGGAGGAACGCGGACGCTCCGGCGATCTCGGGAGCCGCCGTCCGTCGCGTCGGGATCCTCGGCGGCAGGCTCCGCAGGCTGCGGGCCATGCGGGGGAGGGGACTCGTCGAACTGTGCGAGCGGGCCCTCGGAATCATGGGGATCCTCGACGACGCGATCGCGGATCCGCTCGGCGGCGGCGCGCGCGAGGCGCTCGACGCGTTCATCGACGTCGTCGCCGATTTCGAGTCCACCGTCGACGGGGCGAGCCTCGGAGGCCTCCTCGCTTGGCTCGATGCCGCCGAGTCGGAGGAACGGGGGCTGGAGGGCGTCGCGATCGAACCCGACCCGAGCGCCGTCCAGATCCTCACCGTCCACGCCGCGAAGGGCCTCGAATGGGACTCCGTGATCGTGTTCGGCCTCACCGACTGCGACTTCCCCTCGCACAGGGGGAACAGCGTTGACTGGCGGGCCGACCCGCCCGGATCGATCGGGTGGGTGAACTCGGCGGATGAACTTCCGCATCCGCTGCGCGGCGATGCGGCGGACCTCCCGGCGTTCGAGATGGACCTCTCGCGGGCCAAGACCCCCTCGGCCTCGTTCGCGAAGTGGCTCAAAGAGGACTACAAGCCGGCCCTCGGAGCGCATGAGGAGCGCGAGGAGCGCCGACTCGCTTACGTCGCCCTCACGCGGGCGAAGCACGACGAACTCCTCGTCGGAGCGTGGATCGACAGCGGGAAGACGGCCCGATTCCCGTCGCGCTACCTCGAGGAGTCGCGAGCGGCGCTCGTCAAGGACCTCGAGGGGGCGATCGCGACGGGGGCCGTCGTTCGCGGCGACGGAGCGGTCCTTCCGATCGACGAGGGCGCGGCCGCCGACATCCGTCGAACCCTGAAGGATCTCGCCGACTGCGTCGCCGAGCGCCCCGATCCCGAGGAGGTCGCGAGTCTCCTCATCGCCGAGCCCGAGGTCGACTTCCCGCTCGAGCCCGGGCCCTCGCGCGTCCTCATCGCCGGGGCCGCCGATCGGGTCCGACGGGCGCGCGCGGGCCTGCGCACCGATGCCGACGTCTTCGAGGTCCTCGACGATCTCGGCCCCTCGGAGCGGGTCCGCGACGTCGTGGCTCTCCTCGAGGAGCGTCGACTCGAGGCGGAGACCGGGGAGTTCGTCCTCTGGCGCGATCGCGTGCCCGCGACCTCGGTGTCGCGCCTCATCGAGGACCCTTCGGGCTTCGCCCTCGACATGCGCCGTCCGGTGCCGCAGGCGCCGAGCGCCGGTGCCTCGCTCGGCACGATCTTCCACGCCTGGGCGGAGCGCCAGCTCCATCAGGCGAGCGGGGAACTCTGGGATGAGCCGATCGTCGGGGAGGACTCCCTTGACGAAGAGGGACGGGAGCGGCTCGCTCGGATGAAGGAGAACTTCGCCGCGCTCGACATCGTCCGGAACGGGCGACCGCTCGCGATCGAAGAGCCCTTCGCTCTCGAGGTCGCGGGGATCTCGGTGACGGGCCGGATCGACGCGGTCTTCGAGGACGCCGACGGCCGGATCGTCGTCGTCGACTGGAAGTCGGGCATCGCGCCGACGTCGCGGACGGACGCCTCGACGCTCCGCTACTTCGCGACGCAGCTGCGCCTCTACCGCTCGGCGTGGTCGGCCGTCCATGGGACGTCGGAGGGGGAGATCCGGGCGCTGGTCGCGTTCGTCGCCTCGGGAAGGGTGATGGCGCTCGACGAGGTCGAGGCGATGGCCGGGATCGACGAGGGGACGTCGATCGACGCTCTGCTCGCCGAGTCGCTCGCGCGAGCCTGAGATCCCGCTGAAGTGGTCGGCGGCGTCGCCCGGGCCGCCGGACGCGCCGGGCCGTCCCGCCATCGGCGGGACGATCGCCTCTCAGGACGCGTCGTCGTCGGGATCTTCGCCGTCCGAGTCGGCGCGGCCGAAGGGGCCGAGGTCGAGTCGCTCGGTCGGCGCCTCGTGGACGTCGGCGGATTCTGCTGCGGAGTCGTCCGAATCGTCCCCGCTCGTGGAGCGCGCGGCCCCGGCCTCGTCGATCGACGGCGCGACGACGGGTTCGCGGCGTGCGACGAGCTGCGCGTCGCCGAGGTCGGAGGAGAGATCGGTGAGCATCTCGCGGGCCTCGGCGATGATGGAGCGGTCCTCGGCGTGGAGGCCGTGGACGAGCCAGCGGATGATCGCGAGCTCGGAGAGGAGCTGGGCCCGGGTGAAGAGCTGGAGGTCGGTCGCCGTGCGCTCGCGCGAGTAGGCCTCGCGGAAGCGGTCGAGGAAGGTGTCGGACGCCTGGGCGAGGACCCAGGAGACGTCCTGAGCGGGGTCGCCGACGTGAGCCGAGGAGAACCCCGTCATCGCGCGAACGGCGCCGCCGTCGACGACGACGGAGTTGCCCTGGAGGTCGCCGTGGATGGGGGCGGGGGCGAAGCGCCAGAGGGCGACGTCGTCGAGCGCGGCCTCCCACCGGTTCCAGAGATTCGCGGGGATGAGGACCTGGGCTGCGGCCTCGTCGAGGAGGGCGAGGTGCCGGTCGCGGCACTCGGTCGCCGTGTAGGAGGGGAGGTGGATCCCCGTGTAGATCACCTCGGGGAGGTTGTGGAGCGCCGCGAGGGCCCTGCCGAGCGAGGCGGGGAGGACGTGCGGGTCGTCGAAGTCGGATTCCTCCATCGTCCGACCCCCGAGGTCCTGGTGGACGATCACGCGGTCGCCCTGCGGAGTGAGGGTCGTTCCGTGGATGCGCGGCACGTCGAAGGGGATCCGTTTCGCATCGGTCGCCTTCGCGAGGCGCGCGAGGACGCCGGATTCGGCGTCGAGGTCGAGGCCGCCGACCGTGTCGTGCGGGCACGTCACCGTCCACCGGTTCCCGGCGGTGTCGATGACGCCGGTGACGGAGAGGACTTCGTCGGAGTACTGGGGCGGGCGCAGACCGGCGATCTGGAGTCCGGGGACGGCGGCCGTCGCGAGGGCCGCGAGCTCGAGGGGGGTCTTCGCGCGCATCACGCCCCCACGGTACATGCCGTCCCCGTCGGGCCCTCCTCGGCGCGCGCATCCACAGCCGTCGGGCCCGGCTTGTCGTGGTCGGAGGGCGGCTGATAGTTTCGGGCGAACCCCGATGCAGTGATGCGCCTCATAGAAGGCCCCGCCCTTGGAGCGACCCATGGCCGACGCCGCCTACGACGACCACGTGGAATGGATCCGCGAGCGCCTCGCCGCGCGCGGAGTCGATCCGTCGACCGCTTCGGAGACGATCGGCGCGCTCGTCGACGAGGCGATCGACCTCCTCTCCCCGCCGATGTCGGCGGAGGCGCGCGACGCCCTCGCGCACGAGCTCATGGCCGAGATCGCGGGGCTCGGGCCGCTCCAGCCGTTCCTCGACGACCCCGAGGTCGAGGAGATCTGGCTCAACTCGCCGTCGAAGGTGTTCGTCGCCCGCAACGGCATCCCCGAGCTGACGACGGTCATCCTCACCGACCGCCAGGTCCGCGACCTCGTCGAGCGGATGCTCCACCACTCCGGGCGCCGCCTCGACCTCTCGAGCCCCTTCGTCGACGCGATGCTCAAGGGCGGCGAGCGCCTGCACGTCGTCATCCCGCCGGTCGCCGGTCGCCACTGGTCGGTGAACATCCGCAAGCACGTCCAGAGGGCGCGGAGCCTCGCCGATCTCGTCGACGCCGGCATGCTCTCGGCGTCGATGGCGCAGTTCCTCTCCGCCTCGGTCGCCTCGGGACTGTCGGTCGTCGTCTCGGGGGCGACGCAGGCGGGCAAGACGACGCTCCTGCGCGCCCTCGTCGGGGAAGTGCCGAGGACGCGGCGGGTGATCTCCTGCGAGGAGGTCTTCGAGCTCGGACTGTCGAACAGGGACTGCGTCGCCCTCCAGACGCGTCCCGGCAATATCGAGGGGCGGGGCGAGGTGACGCTGCGCGACCTCGTGCGCGAGACGCTGCGTATGCGCCCCGAGTGCCTCGTCGTCGGCGAGGTCCGAGGCCCCGAGGCCCTTGATCTCCTCCTCGCGCTCAACGCGGGCGTGCCCGGCATGGCGACGGTCCACGCGAACTCGGCGCGCGAGGCGCTCTCCAAGCTCACGATGCTCCCGCTCCTCGCCGGGGAGAACGTCACCTCGACCTTCGTCGTCCCGACGCTGGCCGCGAGCGTCGACCTCGTCTGCCACGTCGAGCGCGACCGGGAGGGGCGCAGGCGCCTCGCCGAGATCCTCCACCTCCCCGGGCGCGTCGAGGGCGAGCGGATCGAGGCCTCCGAAATATGGCGCTTCGACGGGCGGCGCGCGACGCGGGGCGCGGGAGTCCTCGAACTCCACGACCGTTTCTCAGCCGCCGGGTACGACCTCGCGGCGATCCTGGCGGGGGAGAGGGCATGAGCGCCGTTCTCGTCGGACTCGTCCTCGGCGTCGGATGCGTCCTCGTCATGACCGCGCTCATCGGGGCGCCCGTCGTGCGGATCGGCCCGCCGCTCTGGTATCTCGCCTGGTCCGACCAGGTGACGCGCGCGAGGATCCGCGGACTCACTCCGGGACGCGTCATCGCGGCGACGCTCGTCCTCTCGCTCGCCGTATTCGTCCTCGTCCTCGCGCAGACCGGAGTGCTCGCCGTGGCCAGCGTCGTCTCCGCCGTCGTTCTCCCGCTCCCGCAGATGATCGTCTCGGCCCGCTCGCGCGCCCGTGCGAAGAAGGCGCGCGAGGCCTGGCCGGAGGTCATCGATTCCCTCGTGTCCGGAGTGCGCGCGGGGGCGGGCCTGCCCGAACTCCTCTCCGATCTCGGAGAGACCGGTCCGCTCGAGCTGCGACCCGCATTCGCGGCCTTCGCGATCGACTACCGCGCCGAGGGGCGCTTCGACACCGCGCTCACCCGACTGAAGGAGCGCCTCGCCGATCCGGTCGCGGATCGGATCGTCGAGGCCCTGCGGCTCGCCCGGGACGTCGGCGGGGCGGACCTCTCCGTGCTCCTGCGCGACCTCGGGGGACTCCTGCGCGAGGACGCGCGCGTGCGAGGAGAGCTCGAGGCCCGCCAATCGTGGACGGTCAACGCCGCTCGTCTCGCCGTCGTCTCGCCGTGGATCGTCCTCGTCATGATCTCCGCGCAGCCGAGCGCCGCGAAGGCGTGGAATTCGCCCGGCGGGGTCCTCGTCCTCGTCTCCGGGGCCGCTCTCTGCGTCGTCGCCTACCTCGCCATGCAGTACGTCGGGCGCCTCAGCGTCGATCCGAGGACGATGCGATGACCGGATCGCTCGACGCCGCACTCCCCGTCCTCGCCGGGCTCGCCCTCGCCCTCGGACTCCTCCTCATCGCACGCGCGATCGACGCGAGGCGCACCACATTCGCGGCCAGAGTCGCGGCCGGTCGGGTACGGCCGGCGCGCCCCGGGCTGCGCGCCGTCGTCTCGGAGGGGTCCTGGCTCGTCGCCCTCCTCGAGTCCCTCGGGTCGACGGGCTCCTCCGTCGAGAAGCGACTCGTCCTCCTCGGCCGGACCCCCGACCTCCCGCTCTTCCGCCTCCAGCAGGCGATCGCGGGGATCGGCGGAATCGCGCTCGCGGCCCTCGTCGCGACTCCCTTCGTCCTCGCGCAAGGGAGCCGGGGAGTCGCGGTCCTCGTCCTCCTCGTTCTCCTCGGAGCCGTCGGGGGCGCGAGCGGCTGGGATCGCCGCCTCACGCATCGTGCGAGGAGCCGTCAACGCCGTATCGACGCGCAGGTGCCCGACGCGTCGGAGCTCCTCGCGCTCGCCGTCGGAGCGGGCGAGTCCATTCCCGCCGGACTCGAGAGGATCGCGCGCATCTCGCGAAGCGACCTCGCCGAGGAGATCGACCGGACGACAGCGGAGATCCGGCTCGGCACGCCGTCGACCCGGGCGCTCGCCGAGCTCGCCGAGCGCAACGACTCCGCGCCCCTCGACCGGCTCTGCCAGACGCTCATCACGGCGATCGAGCGGGGATCGCCGCTCGCCCGGGTCCTCCACGACCAGGCGCGCGACATCCGGGAGGCGTCGCGCCAGCGCCTTCTCGAGGAGGGCGGCAAACGGGAGATCGCGATGCTCTTCCCCGTCGTCTTCCTCATCCTCCCCGTCACCGTTCTCTTCGCCCTCTATCCGGGCCTCATGGCGCTCGAGCTGGCGCCCTGAACGAACGCCTCCACCAGCCGATGTCCGCCCTCCCGACACGCACCCACCCACCGCACACCGAGAAGGAGAACCCCCATGGATCGCCTCACCGTCGCCGTCCTCGCGGCATTCGCCGGCATGCGCACGGCCCTGTACCCGGGCGACGACCCGGAGAGGGGCGATGTCCCCGGCTGGGTCCTCATCACGCTCATGACAGCGGCGCTCGTCGTCCTCATCTGGGGCGTGGCCTCCGATCGTCTCCTGGAGATCTTCAACCGTGCGATGGATTCGCTCGCGGGCATCTGACGTCCGAGGACGGGGCCGATCCGGCCCCGATTCGCGGGGCGAATCGGGGTCCGAGGTCGTCTCGCACGTCCTCGTCCAGTTCCTCGTCCTCGTTGTCGTCCTCGCCCTGCTTCAACTCGGCTTCGCCCTCCACACCCGGAACATGGCGATCGCCGCGGCGAGCGAGGGTGCGCGCCGCGGAGCGCTCCTCGAGGCCGTCGAGTCCGATGCGATCGCGCGAACCGACGAACTCCTCACCGCCTTCGCGGGCTCGCACGACCGCGAGATCACGACCGAGCGACGAGCGATCGGGGGCCGCGAGGTCCTCGTCGTCACCGTGACGATGGAGCTTCCCGTCGTCGCGCGCTTCGGGCCGAAATGGCTGACGGTGTCGGGCTCCTCAATCGTCGAGGGGGAGGCGTGAAGGGCGTCGAGAAGGCGCGCGACCGCATTCGCGCCGCCCGCGACGACGAACGCGGCGAGGCGACGGTCGAGTTCATCGGTCTCGTCTTCCTCCTCGTGGTCCCGGTCGTCTACCTCGTCGTCGCCCTCGCCCAGGTCCAGGCTGGCCTCTTCGCCGCCGAGGCGGGCGCCCGCGAGGCCGCTCGCGTCCTCGCGGAGGACCCCGCGGACGAGGCGACGGCGCTCGCGCAGATCGACCTCGCCTTCGACGACTTCCACGTCGCCTCCGCGCCCGCGACTCGGATCGGATGCCGCACCTGCGGAGGCGACGGGCGCGACGTCGAGGTCGTCGTCTCGACGTCGGTGCCGCTGCCGCTCCTGCCCGGATGGGCGGGGGAACGCCTCGCCCTGCCGATCAGCGCGAGCGCCGCGTCACTCGTCGAGGGGGTGAGCCTCGATGACTGATCGCAGCGGGCGCACGGGCGCGATCAACAGTGCGAGCGATCCGGCGCGCGAGGACGGGCGCATCGGGCTGCTCATGGGCGCCTGCCTCCTCATCGTCGCCTCCTTCGTCCTCGTCTCATCGGCGATCACCGCCGTCGCGATCGAGGACCGTCGACTCCTCGCATGCGCCGATCGCATCGCGGCTGCGACCGCGGGAGTCATCGACGCCGACGCGTACTACGCCGGCGGGTCCGCCAGGCTCGTCGTCAGCGAGGACTCCGCTCTCGAGGTCGCCCGCCGCGCCCTCGTCGATCTGTCGTCGACCACATGCGACGTCGGTTTCGGGGCGGAGGTCGTCGCCGCCGCCCGCAATGGCGGCGAGGTGCGCGTGGGCGTGCGGGCGAGGGCGGAGCTCCCCCTCGTCCCCGGGATCCTCGAAGGGGTGGTCGCCCCGGTCCTCGAGCGCTCGTCGACGGCGCGGGTGAGCGAAGTCCCCTGATCCTCCTACTCAAGAATGAGTCAAGCGGCCCCCGAGAAAGGTCGATCGAACTTTAGTTCGTCTTGGGTGTGACTTGATCCATGGTCAGTATGTGAAAAGGTTCTCCCAATTCTCGCCATCGACTGACATCATTCAGGCCATGAGCAACCTTGATCTCTCCCGACTGTCCGATACCCTCCGCCCCGTGTACCAGGCCGTCCTGGATCGCAACCCCGATCAGCCGGAGTTTCACCAGGCCGTCTACGAGGTCCTCCTCACGATCGCCCCGCTCGCCGAGAAGAAGCCCGAGTACGCCGATCTCGCGATCTTCGACCGCGTCGTCGAGCCCGAGCGCCAGCTGATGTTCCGCGTTCCCTGGACCGACGACTCCGGCAAGATCCACGTCAACCGCGGCTACCGCGTCGAGTTCAACTCGGCGATCGGCCCCTACAAGGGCGGCCTCCGCTTCCACCCCTCCGTCAACCTCTCGATCATCAAGTTCCTCGGCTTCGAGCAGATCTTCAAGAACTCCCTCACCGGCCTCCCGATCGGCGGCGGCAAGGGCGGCTCCGACTTCGACCCCAAGGGCAAGTCCGACGCCGAGGTCATGCGCTTCTGCCAGTCGTTCATGACCGAGCTCTCCCGCCACATCGGCCCCGACACCGACGTTCCGGCCGGCGACATCGGCGTGGGCGGCCGCGAGATCGGCTACCTCTTCGGCCAGTACAAGCGCATCACCAACCGCTACGACGCGGGCGTTCTCACCGGCAAGGGCCTTAACTGGGGCGGCTCCTTCGCCCGCACCGAGGCGACCGGCTACGGCCTCGTCTACTTCGCCGATGAGATGCTCAAGGTGAAGGGCTCGTCCTTCGACGGCAAGAAGGTCGTCGTCTCCGGTTCGGGCAACGTCGCGATCTACGCGACCGAGAAGGCCCAGCAGCTCGGTGCGACCGTCATCGCCGTCTCCGACTCCTCCGGCTACGTCGTCGACGAGGCCGGCATCGACGTCGCCCTCCTCAAGGACATCAAGGAGGTCCGCCGCGGCCGCGTCTCCGACTACGCGAACGAGCGCTCCGGCGCGAACTTCGTCTCCGGCGGCTCCATCTGGGACCTCCCCTGCGACGTCGCCCTTCCGTGCGCCACGCAGAACGAGCTCCCCGTCGAGGCCGCGAACACCCTCATCAAGAACGGCGTCCAGCTCGTCGCTGAGGGCGCGAACATGCCGACCACCCCGGAGGCCATCGAAGCGCTCCAGGCCGCGGGCGTCGCCTACGCGCCGGGCAAGGCCTCGAACGCGGGCGGCGTCGCCACCTCCGCCCTCGAGATGCAGCAGAACTCGGGCCGCACCCAGTGGGCCTTCGAGGAGACCGACTCCAAGCTCCACCAGATCATGGTGAACATCCACCAGAATTCGGTCGAGACCGCCGACGAGTTCGGCGTCGCCGGCGATTACGTCGCGGGCGCGAACCTCGCCGGCTTCAAGAAGGTCGCCGACACGATGGTCGACCTCGGCCTCATCTGATCCGCCGATTCGCACTGGACTGCGGACGACGAAGAGAATCGGGCGAACCCCGCAATGGGGTTCGCCCGATTCGTCGTCGGAATGAGGAGGCGCGTCCGTCAGGCGCTCGCAGACTCCCCGGACTTCAACAGCCAGGCCTTCTCCGCCTCGATCGACAGGCGGACCGCCTGTCCCTCGGTGAGAATGTCCTCCTCGCGCGGATCAGAGACGACGGCGATGACGGATCCGAACTCCGTCTCGATCTCGTACTCGACGGTCTCCCCGTAGAAGACCGAGGTGACGACCTGCGCGCTCGACCCGGTGATCGCGGGAGCGGCGGCCTCGTCCTTCACCAGGCGGAGGGACTCGGGGCGCACAAGGAGCACGACCTCGTCCCCGGACCGCGCCGCATCGAGAGCCCGCTCCTGACAGGGGACGACGATCGACTGACCGAGCGCGCGCACTCGAGCGCGTGAGCCTTCGAGCACTTCTTCGACCTCGGCCGCGAGGAAGTTCGCGCGGCCGACGAAGTCCGCGACGAACACCGACGCCGGGTGGAGATAGATCTCCGAGGGCGGCGCCACCTGTTCGATGCGCCCGGAGTTCATGACGACGATCCGATCGGACATCGCCATCGCCTCGGACTGGTCGTGCGTGACGTAGACCGAGGTGATGCCGAGACGCTTCTGCATCCGGCGGATCTCGATGCGCATCTTCACGCGCAACTTCGCGTCGAGGTTCGACAGGGGCTCGTCGAACAGAAGCACTTTCGGGCGGACGACCATCGCGCGAGCGAGGGCGACGCGCTGCTGCTGGCCTCCGGACAACTGCGAGGGCGCGCGGTCCGCCATCGCGGTGAGGTTCATCGATGCGAGCGCGACGTCGACCGCCTCGTCGAGTTCGGACTTCGCGATCTTGCGGAGCTTGAGTCCGTACGCGACGTTGTCTCGCACCGACAGATGCGGGAAGAGTGCGTAGGACTGGAAGACCATCGACATCGGGCGGCGATTCGCGGGGACCGAGACCATATTGGCGCCGTCGAGCAGAACCTGACCGGAGGTCGCGTCCTCGAATCCGGCGATCATGCGCAGCGTTGTCGTCTTCCCGCAGCCCGAGGGGCCGAGGAGGGTGATGAATTCGCCCGGTTCGATGTCCAAGCAGATGTGGTCGACGGCGGTGACCTGAGCAGGGGCGTCGCCGAAGGTCTTCGTCAGATCGGCGAGGGACAGTCGTCCGGTCGGCTTGGCGCTCGGCGGCGCCGCGACGGCGTCGGCGCTTGGCCGCGGAGCGCGGGCTTCGGTCTCGAAGGACGGGGAGGGAGTGGACATGTGCGTCTCCTGTTCTTCCGGGCTCACAGGCCCGCGCGGCCCTGAGCGGACACGGAGGTGTCGCGCACGAGCAGATTGGTGAGACCGATGACGGTCATGACGATGAGGATGAGGATCGTGCAGAAGGCGAAGGCGTTGCCGAATCGCCCCGCATCGACCTCGGCGAGGATCTGCGAGGTCATGATCTTCGTATGCGGCGTGGTGATGAACACGATCGGTGAGAGAGTCGTCATCGAGCGGGCGAAGGCATAGGTGAGGCCCGCGATGAAGGCGGGGCGGATGAGCGGCAGCGTCACCTTCGCGAAGGTCTGCAGGCCGGAGGCTCCGAGCGACGTCGATGCTTCGTCGATCGACTTGTCGATCTGCTGAAGACTCGCGATGCCCGAACGCTGACCGGAGGGCATCGAGCGCGCCACGTAGACGAGGATGATCGCGAGGGCGCCTCCGAACACCGCGCCGCCGCCTGCGAGGGCCGGAAGGAACTGGAGGCGCCCGAGGATGTACGGGTGGTTGTAGGTGATGAGGTAGCCGATGCCGAGGACGGTCCCCGGCACGGACAGGCCGAGCATGCCGAGGAAGTCCATGACCCCGGCGCTGGCGCGCAACCGTACGACGACGAGCCAGGCCACCACCATTCCGAGGATGCCCGCGATGGGCGTTGCGATGAGGGCGAGGATCGTCGTATCGATCATCGCGTCGTTGCCGATGCCGGAGAGGATGTACTGGAAGTTCGACAACGTGAAGGTGTTGTCGACGCCGAGGATGTTGACGAATGCGCCGACGATGACCGTCGCGTAGATGACCAGGATGAAGGCGGCGAGCACTCCAGCGACGATTCCGAGAGGGAGGCGCGCGATCCGGGTCGTCACCATCTTCACCTTGCCCGTGGGCTTGCCCGTGACGGTGACCGCGGAGGACCTGTTCGCCCAGTAGCGCTGAAGGAGGAAGACGAGGAGTGCGGGCACGAGGAGGATCAGCGAGTACGCGCTGCCGGCCGCCGTGTTGTACTCGCCGTTGACGGCGACGTAGGCGCGCGAGGCGAGCACGGTGAAGTCGCCGCCGATGACGAGCGGATTCGCGAGGTCGGCGATCGCCTCGACGAAGAGGAGGAGGAAGGAGGCCGCGAAGCCGGGAACGAGCATCGGGAGGGTCACCGTGCGGAATGCCGTCCATCCGGAGGCGCCGAGGGAGGCGGCCGCCTCCTCCATCGCCGGGTCGAGATTGCGCAGCATGCCGAGCATGTTCATGTAGGCGACCGGGAAGAAGGAGAGGGAGAGGACGAGAGTGAGGCCGGGCAGTCCGTAGATGTTCCACTGCTGGCCGAGCAGCTGGGTGGAGATGATGCCGTTTCGGCCGAACAGGGTGATCGCCGAGGTCGCGACCGCGAAGGGGGGCGAGACGATCGGGATCAGGCAGATGAGGTGGAGGAGCTTCTTCCCCGGAAGGGCGACGCGCGCCTGGACGAAGGCGAGGAAGAAGCCGATGAGAGTGCCGACGGCTCCGACGACGAGGCCGAGGATGATCGTGTTGAGGATGATCGTGCGGTTCGTCTTCGTCGCGAAGGAGGAGCCGAGGACTGCGAGCCCGTCGGAGGTGAAGGCGCGGGCGAGGATCGTTCCCAGGGGGAGGAGGACGAGAAGGAAGAGGATCGCGGTGACCACGGCGACGATGGCGACCGTCACCGGGTCTTGGCGCACGCGGGTGCGCTGGGAGGAGGCGGGGGGTGCGACGCCTCCGGCGCTCGAGATGGCGGTGGTGGACATACGGAATCCATTCATGGGGGCGGAGCTGGCGAGTTGTGACGATCCGTCGGCGGATCGGTACGGTGCTCCGCCCGGCGCCCTAGAGCGCCGGGCGGAGCAGAACGGTCACTCGCGCGGCTGTGCGGCGATCTCCTCGTCGAAGCGGGCGGTAAGTTCGGGCTTTGCGGCGGAGGCGGCGGCGAAGTCGTAGTCGACGAGCGTCACCTCGGCGAGCTTCACCATCTTGTCGGAGCTGGTCGCCTTCGGGTTCGTGAGGATCTGGTAGGAGCCGACGGTCTGTCCGAGGTTCTGGGCGTCCGCCGAGATCGCCCAGTCGACGTACTTCTTCGCGGCCTCGGCGTGCTTCGTGTTGGCGATCAGTGCGACGCCGCCGACCTCGTAGCCCGTGCCCTCCTTGGGGAACGAGACGACGAGATCCTTCATGCCTTCTTCCTTGTACTTCACGCAGTCGTGGGAGAAGACGAGGCCGACGCCGACTTCACCTCGTCCGGCGATCTGGCCGGGCGCAGTACCCGACTTCGTGTACTGGAGGACGTTGTTGTGGAGCTGCTTCATGTAGTCGAGCGCCTGTTCCTCGCCTCCGCGAAGGGCGACCTGGGTCCACAGGGTCGTGAACGCGGTGCCCGAGGTCGAGGGGTGGGCGGTGGAGACTTGGCCCTTGAGCGCCGGGTCGAGGAGGTCGTCCCACGAATCCGGGACGTTCACCCCGAGCTTGTCGAGGACGGCCTGGTTGGAGCAGAAGCCGAGGACGCCGACGTAGACGCCGGTCCAGAAGTGATCGGGATCCTTGTAGTCGGCGGGAATGTCCGCCGCCGAGGGCGAGTCGTACGCCTCGATGAGTCCCTTCTCCGCCGCAGCGCCGTAGCCGTCGACGGGGCCGCCGTGCCAGACGTCGAACTCGGGATTGTCTTTCGCGGAGTCGAGTCGGGCCACGGTCTCGCCCGAGGAGAGGCGGACGTACGTCGCCTTGATTCCGGTCGCCTGCGTGAAGGTCTCCGTCCGTTTCTGGCACAGATCCTCCATCGCTCCGCAGGCGACGGTGAGGGAGTCGGAGTCGCCGGCACCGGATGCTCCGCTCGAGGCGGACTGCGAGGGATCGGCGACGACGCAGGCGCTGAGTGTGATCGAGGCGATGGCGCCGAGGGCGAGAGCGGGAGCGATACGGCGTTTCGTCATGGGGATTCTCCTTCGAATCGGGCACGAGGCGTGTCGGGGTCTTCGGCGACCCGGGGACTCCTTCATGGTCGACGACGGCGCCGGCGAGCGGGTCTCCTCCCGGTAACCCTTGGTAACGCCCCGGTTACCGAGCCGGAGTCGTCCTCGGCATCATGTAGCCGATGCCGCGCACCGATTCGATGTACTGGCGTCCGTTCTCGCCGAGGGCCTGGCGGGCCCTGTAGGCGCTCATCTTGATCATGTCCTTCCCGCCGATCGGATCGTCGACCGCCCAGACCGTGTTGAGGAGTTCGCGGTAGCTCACGCATTCGCCGATGCGGCGCGCGAGAACCTCGAGGAAACGCATCTCGGTGTTCGCCAACTCGATGACGCTTCCGGCCAACTCGATGCGGTGCTCGACCACGTCGATCGTGAGGTCGCCGTTCGTGATGCGTCGCGCTGGCTCTCCCTTCCATCGACGGACGAGCGCCTGAGCGCGGAGTGCGAATTCCTTGGGACTGAAGGGCTTGGTGAGGTAGTCGTCGGCGCCCGTTTCGAGTCCGCGGATGACGTCGGACTCCTCGGAGAGCGCGGTGATCATCATGATGGGTACTCGGGAGCACGCCCGGATCCTCTCCGCGAGGGTGAGTCCCGAGATGGAGGGGACCATGAGGTCGAGGACGACGAGGTCGAAGGCGACTGCGGAGAAGGCCTGCCATGCCTTCGCCCCGTCCTTCGCGGTCGTCACGTCGAATCCCGCGGTCTCGAGGGCGAACTGCATGATCATGAGCACTTGAGGTTCGTCGTCGACGACGAGGACGCGGGCGGGGCGCTCCGGGGCGGTCATTCCTGCGGGCTCCTCTCGTCGACTCGTCGCCACCGGCGCGGCAGGACGAGGTAGAAGGTCGTTCCCTTGGTGGAGACCGTGTCGACGAGGACGCGGCCGCCGTGGAGTTCGACGATCTTCTGGGTGATCATCATGCCGAGTCCGGTGCCGGGCCTCAAGGAACCGCCAGTGGCGAAGGGGACGAACAGGCGCTCGCGCTCTTCCGAGGTCATCCCGCGTCCGTCATCGGCCACTTGAATGGTGACGTCCTCGTCCGAGTCGGCGAGGGAGACGAGGATGGAGGCCCCCTCGCCGGCGTGACGGGCGGCATTCGTCACGACGTTGGTGATCGCCTGGCTCATGAGCCGCGGGTCGGCCTGGAGGTGGATGGGTGCTCCGTGGTTGTCCAGTCGGATGGATGCCGAGTGAAAGCGGCGGAGCTGGGCGACTTCGCGTCGGACGAGTTCGCGCATCTCGACTCTCTCGAGTCGGAGGTTGAAGAGCTCGGATTCGAGGCGGATCTCCGCGAGGAGATCGGCCGCCATTTCGATGACCTGGTTGGAGTTCTCCGCGATCGTCTGCGCGAAGCGCTTCTGCGTGGGGTTGAGCGGTCCGGCGGCTTCGTCGAGGAGGAGTTCGGCGGCGCCGCGCACGACGGTGAGCGGCGTCCTCAGCTCATGGGAGAGGATGCCGGGCCTGCGCAATCGCTCGGCGTAGAAATCCTTGATACGGGCGAGTTCGGCACGGGTACGGATCAGCTCGCGCCGGCTGAGCGCGAGCGCGACAAGGCTCGCGGCAAGTGCGATAACCGCGATGAGGAGTGCAGTGGAAGTCAAAATCATCGATTCGCCTCCTTCGTCTCGCGAGTGTCCACACCCTAGCGGGCCGGGCCCCGCTGCGTGGCGGCCGTGGGGCTGGTGGGGTGAACGCATCCCCTCGACGTACGAAGGTGATGCTCTCGGTGGAGTGGCGGCAGTGTCGCGGGTGGGGTGTGCCCTCACCTGGTCATGCGCCGCGGGCCGCGAGGTCATGCGCCGCGGCGGCGCGCCTCATACCCCTCGAGGCGGCGCCCGGCCCCGCCCTCGTCGATCGATCGACTACCCTGGGCGCGTGGCCATTGAATTCCCCGAAGAAATCCATGCACTGCGCACGACGATGGAGAACGTCCTCGCCGTCGTGCAGCCCGACCGCCTGCGCGCGCAGATCGACGAGCTCGAAAAGCAGGCGACCGCGCCCGACCTCTGGGACGACCCGGCGCACGCGCAGGAGGTCACCTCCGCGCTCTCGCATCGCCAGTCCGAGCTCGAGCGCGTCACCCGCATGGTCGACCGCATCGACGACCTTGAGGCGATGGTCGAGATGGCGGGGGAGGACCCCGAGGAGGCCGCCGACATCCTTGCCGAGGCCGAGGGCGACCTCGCGAAGCTCAAGAGCGACATCTCCGACCTCGAGATTCGCACCCTCCTCGACGGCGAGTACGACGAGCGCAACGCCGTCATCACGATCCGAAGCGGCGCGGGCGGCGTCGACGCCGCCGACTTCGCCGAGATCCTCCTGCGCATGTACCTGCGCTGGGCCGAGCGACACGGCTACCCGACGAAGGTGATGGACACCTCCTACGCGGAGGAGGCGGGCCTCAAGTCCGCGACTTTCGAGGTTCAGGCGCCCTACGCGTACGGGACCCTCTCCGTCGAGGCGGGCACGCACCGCCTCGTCCGCATCAGCCCCTTCGACAATCAGGGTCGCCGCCAGACGTCCTTCGCGGCGGTCGAGGTCATCCCGCTCATCGAGTCGACCGACCACATCGAGATCCCCGAGTCCGAGCTGAAGATCGACGTCTTCCGCTCGTCCGGCCCGGGCGGTCAGTCCGTCAACACGACGGACTCCGCGGTCCGTATGACGCACATCCCGACCGGCATCGTCGTCTCCATGCAGGACGAGAAGTCGCAGATCCAGAACCGCGCCGCGGCCCTGCGCGTCCTCCAGTCCCGCCTCCTCGTCCTGCGCCACGAGGAGGAGCAGGCGAAGAAGAAGGAGCTCGCCGGCGACGTCAAGGCCTCGTGGGGCGACCAGATGCGCTCCTACGTCCTCCAGCCCTACACGATGGTGAAGGACCTGCGCACCCAGTTCGAGTCCGGCAACCCGCAGTCCGTCTTCGACGGCGACATCGACGGGTTCATCAACGCGGGCATCCGCTGGCGCAAGAACCAGCAGAACGACCCCGAGAACGCCTGACGGACACCGCCTCCGCCCTCGTCGCCCATCTCCGGGGACGAGGGCGGAGCCGTGCGCGCCGCGTGTCGGAAAGGGGTCGGGGGCGCGTGCGCGCCTAGTCTGATCGGGACCACAACCCCGATCCGGACGGCCCAATGATTCGATTCGACGACGTCACCATGGTGTACATGCCGGGCGCGAAGCCCGCGCTCGATCGCGTATCCCTCGAAGTGGAGCGCGGGGAGTTCGTCTTCCTCGTCGGCAAGTCCGGCTCGGGCAAGTCGACCTTCCTCCAGCTCGTCATGCGCGAGATCAAGGCGACGTCCGGGAAGGTGTGGGTCCTCGGGCAGGACGTGTCGAAGCTGTCGAACTGGGCGGTGCCGAAGCTGCGCCGCCAGATCGGCACGGTCTTCCAGGACTTCCGCCTCCTTCCGTCGAAGACGGTGTACGAGAACGTCGCGCTCGCCATGCAGGTGATCGGCAAGCCGAAGCACGCGATCCAGACCGCGGTCCCCGAGGCACTCGCCCTCGTCGACCTCGCGGGCAAGGAGAAGCGCCTGCCGCACGAGCTCTCCGGCGGCGAGGAGCAGCGCGTCGCCATCGCCCGCGCGATGGTCAACCGCCCCGAGCTCCTCCTCGCGGACGAGCCGACCGGCAACCTCGATCCCGATACCTCGCTCGGCATCATGCGCCTCCTCGACCGGATCAACCGGCAGGGGACGACGGTCGTCATGGCGACCCACGACGCGGACATCGTCAATCAGATGCGCAAGCGCGTCATCGAACTTCAGGGCGGCGAGGTCATCCGCGACCAGTCGCGCGGCGTCTACGGATCGGCGAGGTGATCGCGTGAAGCTCCGATTCATCCTCTCCGAGGTCGGCAAGGGCCTGTCGCGCAACCGGGCGATGTCCGTCGCGGTCGTCCTCGTCACCTTCGTTTCGCTCCTCTTCGTCGGCGTCGCGGGCCTCTCGCAGATGCAGGTCATGCGCATGAAGTCGCAGTGGTACGACAAGATCGAGGTCTCGGTCTACATGTGCGCGATCGACGACGGGACGCCCTCGTGCAACGGCGAGGAGGCGAGCGCCGACCAGATCGCCGCGGTGCGCGACAAGCTGAACTCCGACGAGATGAAGCCGTACGTGAAGAACGTCTACGAGGAGTCGAAGGAGGAGGCGTACGCGAACTTCAAGAAGCTCTACGGCGACTCCACGATCGGCCAGTGGACGACGGCGGACATGATGCAGGTGTCCTTCCGGGTGAAGCTCGTCGATCCCGAGCAGTACTCGATCATCAAGGAGGAGTTCTCCGGCGTCGCCGGCGTCTCCGAGGTGAAGGACCAGCGCGAGATCATCGAGCCGCTCTTCAAGGTCATCGACGCGGCGCGCATGCTCGCGCTCGGGCTCGGCGCGGTGATGATCATCGCGGCGATCCTCCTCATCTCGACGACGATCCGCCTGTCGGCGATGAGCCGCGAGCAGGAGACGCAGATCATGCGCTACGTCGGCGCCTCGAACCTCTTCATCCAGGCGCCGTTCATGATCGAGGGTGCCCTCGCCGCCGTCGCCGGAGCCCTCCTCGCGGACGGATCGCTCTTCGCGGCCGTTCACTTCCTCGTCCAGGGCTGGCTCGCGCCGGCCTTCAAGTGGACGAGCTTTATCGGAGCGGGCGAGGTCGGGATCATGACTCCGCTTCTGATCCTCGCCGCCGTGCTCCTCGCCCTGGTAGCGTCGGGGGTATCCCTCGCCAAGTACACGAAGGTGTGATCATGGTGCGCTCATCCGTCGGACGACGGCGCGGTTCGAGGGCTCTCGCCGCGTCGCTCGCACTCGCGACCGCGGGACTCCTGTGGGCGGCGCCCGCGCTCGCCGAGGATTCGCGCGACGACATCGCGCAGAAGAAGGATGCCGCCGCCGCGCAGATCGACTCCCTCAACGCGGAGATCGACGGGATCGACGCGAACCTCTCGGCGATTTACAAGGCGCTCGCCGAGGCGAACGCGAAGATCCCGGTCGCGCAGAAGACCCTCGAGGACGCGCAGTCCCGGCGCGACGCCGCCAATCGCGCGCACGAGATCGCGCTCGGCCAGCTCGTCGCCGCCCAGGGCGACCAGGAGGCGCTCGAGAAGGAGATCGCGGAGGCCGAGGCGAAGCAGCAGCAGGCCAACGAGGCGATCGGCGACCTCGCCAGGCGCATGTACAAGAACGGCTCGAGCTCCGCGGTGGTCGTCGCCCTCACGAAGTCGGGCACCGAGTCGATCGACGAACGGGCGGCGGCCGCCGACGCGATGGCCCGCTCCCAGTCCCAGGCGCTCAACGCCGCCCTCGACGTCAAGGCGACGCAGCGCACCCAGGTGAGCCGCCAGAAGGCGATCACCGAGCGCATCGCCGAACTCGAGGCTCAGGCCGAGAAGGCCCTCGAGGAGGCTCGGGCCGCCGAGGCCGACGCGCAGGCGTCGCTCGCCGCCCTCGAGGCGGCGAAGAAGGACGCCGAGGCGAAGCAGGCCGTGTGGGACTCGAAGAAGTCCGAGGCGAACGCGCAGCTCGCCCAGTCCCAGGCCGACTACGACTCGATGACGGCGAAGCTGCAGGCGATCGACGCGGCGAACCGCGCGCAGAACACGAGCTACACCTCGTCGTCGGGCTTCCGCAATCCGCTGCCCGACGCGTCGATGATCATCACCTCGCCCTTCGGCTGGCGTATGCACCCGGTCCTCGGATACGCGAAGTTCCACGCCGGCACCGACTTCGGCGCGACCTGCGGGACGCCGATCTACGCGGTCGCCGACGGCGTCGTCGCGGCGGTCTCCTCGAGCGTGTCGGCGGGCAACTACGTCGACGTCAATCACGGGATGATGGGCGGCAATTCGGTCGTCACCGAGTACCTCCACATGCAGGCGATCTACGTGTCGCCCGGCCAGTACGTCTCGGCGGGCACCGTCCTCGGGCAGGTCGGCATGACGGGGTACGCGACGGGCTGCCACCTCCACTTCGGGGTGCTCCAGAACGGCGTCAACGTCGACCCGATGGGCTACTTGTAGACCGGGGCGCTAGACTGGGCGTTCTGTTCGGGAGGGGCTCCGCCCTCGTCGACGGGGGAGAGGAGGTGCGCCGTGCCCAAGGACTGGAAGAAGCCGAAGCCCACGGAGGGCGAGCGGCGGAAGGCCGCGTCCGACGCGAAGAAGACGATCGCGCGCAATAAGAAGGCGCGCCACGACTACCTCATCGAGGACACCTGGGAGGCCGGGCTCGTCCTCTCGGGGACCGAGGTGAAGGCCCTGCGCATGGGCCGCGCCTCGCTCGTCGACTCCTGGGTCGAGGCGAAGGACGGAGAGGCCTGGATGTACGGCGCGAACATCCCGCTGTACTCGCAGGGCTCGTGGAACAATCACGCGCCGACGCGCAAGCGCAAGCTCCTCCTCCACAAGGCGGAGATCGAGCGCATCGAGCAGAAGGTCGCCGCGAAGGGCTACACGGTCGTCCCGCTCGAGCTCTACTTCATCGGAGGCCGCGCGAAGGTGGAGATCGCACTCGCCAAGGGCAAGCAGGAGTGGGATAAGCGCCAGTCGCTGCGCGAGGCGCAGGACAAGCGCGAGGCCGAGCGCGCGATGCGCCGCTACGTGAAGCAGGCCCGCCGATAGGGGAAAGAAGGCGACCTTGTGCGAGGCTCCGTTAGGATTTTTCGTCGTGATCTGCTGAGGCTGCTACGTGTACCGGTCGCGTGGATTGTCATCATCGGTATGGCGTTCGTTCCCGCGCTCTACGCGTGGTTCAACATCGTTGGCTTCTGGGACCCGTATTCGCAGACTTCCCACATTCGCGTGGCGGTGGCGAACGAGGACGAGGGCGCGACCAAGGACCGGATCGGCACCGTGAATGTAGGTGCGATGCTTGAGACTCAGCTGAATCAGAACGATCAGCTGGGCTGGCACTTCGTGAGCGCCGACGAGGCCCGCGCGGAGGTCGAGCGCGGTGATTCCTACGCGGCCTTCATCATCCCGGCGTCTTTTTCGCGTGACCTGACGGGCATCGTTGACGGCACGTACGTCAAGCCGAATATCCAGTATTACGTCAACGAGAAGAATAATGCGGTCGCCCCGAAGATCACGGGGGCGGGTGCGACGGCGCTGGACCGCCAGATCAATTCCGCGTTCGTCTCGACGGTGGCCAAGGTTTTGTTGGAGAAGGCGTCCGAGGCCGGGGTGAGCATCGCGAACAACGCTGACCAGAAGCGTTCGGACGTGTCCGCGTCGGTGTCCGAGGCATCGGCCAAGCTGGGCAGTGCGTCGCAGACCCTGGATGGCATGGGGAAGAAGATCGACGCGGCGAAGGCGTCGGTGGCCTCGGCGCGTGCGCTCCTGGGGGAGCTGGATGGCGCAGCTTCGGATCTGTCGGCGTCCCTGGACCAGGCGGACCAGCTCGTGAGTGATTCGCGTTCCTCGCTGGCCTCATTCTCCGGTCAGATGGGCGGGACTCTTGATGGCCTGTCCTCGAATGCGGCGAGCGCCCTTGCGGGTGTCTCGGCCGACGCGGGCACCCTTGACGGTGCGGTGCAGGGCGCGTCCGGGCGCGTGGGTGGCCTGCTCACTGAGGGCGCGTCGATTAACGACTCGGTGGGCGAGGTGCTCGCGGATCTGAACGCCCTGGGGATCGGTAACCTTCCTGCGGCGGGGACGGCTCTGACCGACCTGACGAACCAGAACGCTGCGTTGTCCACGGTGCTCGGCAACCTGACGACCCTCAACTCGGACCTCTCGGCGACCTCCTCGTCGATATCGGGCGCGCTCACGTCTGCGTCCGACGCCTCCGCTGCGGTGTCGGCCTCGGTGACGAGCGCCCGCAGCGGTGTCTCCTCCCAGCTGCCCGCCATTTCCTCGGCCCTCGATGATTTCTCGAGCGCGTCCTCCTCGATGCGAGGTTCCCTCGACACTCTGCGCAGCCAGCGCGACCAGGTGTCGGGCCTGCTCGACCAGCTCGATTCTCTCCTGGACGGGACAAAGACGGCGACTCAGACGAGCGCCACGAACGTCGCTGCGATCACGGCCGACCTGAACTCGGTGGCGACGGACATCTCCTCGCTGTCCTCCTCGAACACGCTGCGAGACCTCGCGGACTCCCTCGGGGGCAATGCAGAATCGATCGCCTCGTTCATGGCCTCGCCGACGCAGATCGAGACGAAGGCCGTGTACCCCGTGCCCGCCTACGGCTCGGCCATGGCGCCGCTGTTCACGAACCTGGCCCTGTGGATCGGAGCGTTTGCTCTCGTCATCCTTATTAAGCTCGACGTTGATGAGGAGGAAGTGGGCCCGGTGTCCTCAGCCGCCAAGTACATGGGCCGGTGGATGCTGCTCGCCTTCTTCGGCGTCATCCAGGCGCTCGTCGTGTCGATCGGCGACCTGATCATCGGCGTGCAGACGGTCTCCCGCCTGGCCTTCGTGGGGACGTCGATCGTTATTTCGCTGGTGTTCGTGTCGATCATCTACATGCTCTCGACGTGCTTCCAGCATATCGGCAAGGGCCTGTGCGTCATCATCGTGGTCCTGCAGATCCCCGGCGCCGCCGGCCTGTATCCGATCGAGATGATGCCGTCCTTCTTCCGTTTCCTCTATCCGTTCTTCCCCTTCACCTACGGGATTAACGCGTTGCGAGAGACGGTTGGGGGCTTCTACCGTCACGAGTTCGCGGTCGCCATGGGCGGGCTGGCGGTCCACGCCGTGGTGTCGTTCCTGGTGGGCCTGGCGCTGCGCCCCTACCTGGTGAACCTGAACGCGATGATTACGCGTGACCTGGCCTCCTCTGGCCTCTTCATGGCCGAGGCAACGCGCGTCCCCTCCAGCCGCTACCGCCTGAGCCAGATCGTGGCGGCCTTGGCGGACCACGACGGTTTCCAGCGCTCGGTGAGCAGCCGCGCCGCGCGCTTCGAGCGCCGATACCCGAGGATTCGCCGCGTGGCGATCGTCGTCGGCATCATCGTGCCGGTGGCGCTCGCCGTCCTGTCGGTCGCGAACGTCGCGGAGGTGCCGATCGTGCTGGGTGCATGGATCGTCTGGGTCCTCCTCGTCATCACGTTCCTGATCGGCCTGCAGTACGTGCGCGAGGCCCTGGCGCGTCAGCAGCTCCTGGGTGCCATGGACGAGGGGGACGTGCGCTCGCTGCTGACCCGCCGCGTGCAGGGCGCGCGCTCGCGTCTCGCGCTGGGTGCTGCCGCTGTGGGCGCGTCGATCTCGTCGGCGCTGGCGTCCTCCCTCGGTGAGCGTGGGGGAGAGGATACGGACGAGGCTGGCCCCGGCCTCGTCGATGAGGACAGCGCGGGCGAGGCATCGGAGGCGGCGAAGGGAGAGCAGCAGTGAGCACCATCTGGGCCATCTACCGCGGCGACCTGCGCCGCGCGCATCGTTCCTTCATTGCGACCGTCGTCGTCTTCGGCCTGGTCGTCATTCCGTCCCTGTTCACGTGGTTCAACGTGGCGGCCTCGTGGGACCCGTTCGGGAACACGCGAAGCCTGCGCATCGCGATTGCGAACACGGACGCGGGCTACAAGTCGGACCTGGTGCCGCTGCACGTCAACATTGGGGACTCTGTGGTGTCCGCGCTGCGTAAGAACGACAACTTCGACTGGGTCATCGCGTCCGAGGATGAGGCGGTCGAGGGGACGCGCTCGGGCGAGTACTACGCGGCCATCGTCATCCCGTCGGACTTTTCGCGCGAGATGCTGACCTTCTTTGATGGGGGAGCGTCCTCCGCGCCGATGACCTACTACGTCAACGAAAAGAAGAACGGTATCTCACCGAAGATCGCCGGGCAGGGTGCCGAGGCCGTGAGCGCCCAGGTGAACCAGATCTTCGTGCAGACCCTGTCCGAGGTCGCCCTCGACACGGCAACGTCGGTGGGGGATGCGCTGTCCGCCCCGTCCGCGGTCAACACGGTGACGGCCCTCGATAACCGCGTACAGAGCGTCGCCTCGCGCCTGCGTACCGCGGCCGATAGCGCGGATGCCTACGCGTCTCTCGTGGGCTCCTCGGTGACGCTTATCGACTCGACGACTACGCTCGTGGACGGGCTGGGCAGCGCGAAGGGCTCTGCGCAGTCCGCGGTCTCGAGCGCTCAGGCCGGAGCGGGCGGACTCGGATCCGCTGCGTCGGCGGCGGTCTCCTCGGTGTCCGATGCGATCTTCGCCTCGCAGTCCTCGCTGTCCTCCCTGTCGAGCGCCGTCGAGAACGTGTATGCGAACGGCTCGACGAGCGCGTCGGACGCAGCCTCGACGCTGCGCTCGCAGGCCTCCGTGCTGGACACGCAAGCCGCCAGCTTCGCATCGATCAAGTCGATGCTGGAGGCGCTGCCGGGCTCGCCCGTCTCCCAGTCCTCGATGGACCGCCTGCAGGCCGCCTCCGACCGTCTGACCGCGGTTGCGAACGGGCTGCGTTCCTCCGCCTCCGAGCTGGACTCCAAGGTCGCGAATGCCGACGCTGGGCGCGCGAGCGCGAACGGCCTGATCGCCCAGGCGCGTTCCGCGGTCGACGGCCTGTCCTCCGACTACGAGAACAACCTGCGGCCTCAGCTTGAATCGCTGGCCGCCACCCTGGCCTCGGCCCAGTCGTCCCTGAGCGCCGCGCGCACGTCCCTGGAGGGTGCGACGTCCACGGCCTCGAACGGCAGCGGCAGCTCGCGCGACGGGCCGACCCAGCTGCGCGACAACCTGAGTGGCGCGGCCACGAGCCTGCGTGAGGCGGCCGGAAAGCTCGACTCTCTGCACTCCTCGATCAGTGAGGCGCTTGCCAGTGGTGACCTGACGACGCTGGGAACGATCATCGGGAATAATCCCGAGGCCCTGGCCGCGGCGATTGCGGCACCCGTGGGCGTCGAGGAGATTCCCGTCTACCCGGTGGAGAACTTCGGCTCCCAGATGGCGCCCCTGTACACGATCCTGGCCCTGTGGGTCGGCTCCGTGCTCATGGTGGTGTCCATGCGCTCGGACGTCGCGGACTCCAACGTTGCGGAAGGCCTGCGCGAGGGTGACTCGCTGCGTGCGACCCTGACCGCGAAGCCCGTCGGCCTGGCCGCCGGGTACCTGGGCCGCTACCTGATTTTCGGGACGATCGCGCTCGCCCAGGCGACCCTCGTGGGGTTGGGCGACCTGTACTTCCTGAAGGTCCAGCACGCTCGCCCGCTGCAGTTCATGGGCACCCTGTGGCTGACGGCCGCCGTGTTTTCCTTCCTCCTGTACACGCTCATTGCGACGTTCGGGAACGCGGGCAAGGCCCTAGGCGTGCTGCTCCTGGTCCTGCAGATTTCGGGCGCCGGGGGAGCGTTCCCGCTGGCGATCCTGCCGTCCTTCTACTCGTCGATTTCGCCGTTCCTGCCGGCCACGCACGCGATCACGGCGCTGCGTGCGTCGATCGCCGGGTACGCGGGGCACGAGTACGCGGACGCCATGTGGTTCCTGGCCTCCTTCATCCTGTTTGCCGCGTTCCTGGGGCTGGCGCTGCGCCCGCTGCTGGTGCGCAAGAACCGGCGCATGGTGGAGAAGCTGGAGTCCACGAAGCTGCTCTGAGGCGTCGGTATTTCCCTTGACGGGCGGGGGGCTGTGGGCGTAGACTAATAAATCCGTGGGTCTGCGGCAACGCAGCGTGTCGGTGAGTTGAAAACTCAAAAGGGGATGATCGGTTTCGACAGTGGTCGTCGATCGAAGTGAAGCGAGCCGAGAATGTACGCTCAACTCGTTAACGATGCGTGCAAACCAATAGGTGCCGAACAGAATCGCACCGACTACGTTCTCGCTGCCTGATATCGCAGCCTGAACCTTTAGTCCGTCAGCCCGGGAGTTGCTTCCGGCCCGGTGTCTGGCGTCGCCTAGGGAGCCACTGGGAGTCGCCCATGTTGATGGGGCGCCTCCGACACTTCATCAACTGAGCCTATCCAGCGGTGAGTCTACGCGGGTGCTGGGGGCTGAGAAATAAAACCGTAGACTGCGCTCGGAGAAGAATTCGGGGTCGGCTGCTGGACGGGGGTTCGATTCCCCCCATCTCCACCAATCCGCATGATTCCAACGAAAATCCCCCATTGGGGAAAGCGCGTGCTACCTACGTGCTACATCGGCCAGGAGTCACGCCTTCGAACAGCATGGTTGCGCCCTCCTCTGGAAGGACTCGCCATGTTCCTCGAACTTGATCCGCTCACCCTCTCCCGCCACGGTCACCACTACAAGGATCCCGCCCGGTGCTCCTTCCTCGAGGTCGTCGGAGTGAGCGACCGTGAGGGCGGGACCGTCGAGGTCCGCCTCTCCCTCCTTCAATCGGGGATCTCCAAGAATGGGCGGCGTGAGCCCGTCCCCTCCTCGGAGTGGATGCGGGTCGTCCTGACGCTCACTCCCGGCGAGGCCCGCGAACTGTCCGAGCGGCTCCGCGAGTCGGCTCTCGGCGTCGGCTATGCGGACTGTGCGGCCGCTGCGCCCGTCCTGCCGCGCATGGTGGACTTGTGGCCTGAGCGCAGGGGAGTGCGTTACGAGTGGGCACACGGGTGTTCTCCCGCGTGCCAGTTGGGTCACGCTGTGCCCGCGAGCGCGTCGGAGTCGGTTGCGGCTGGGGAGGGTGTCCTGTGAGCGCGCCGATTACCGTCGGGGAGCTGGATGCGGCCGCGTGGTGGGAACGGTCTGATCTGTGGGCGGATCGCGTCGACCCGTCGTGTTGGGTTCGGCGGATCGTGGTCGAGGTGCCCGGAGACGATGCTGGGGTGTGCCTTGAGGTGAGCGTGAGCGACGAGGGCGGGCCCGTGGTGGACGTGGTGACGGTCGAGCACTCGGCGCGTGACCTGAGTGCGCTCGCGGCCGTCCTAGCGGATCTCGCCGTGCGGGCGGCGGGTCTGCCGACCTCGAGGCAGCCCGACTAGCTGGGGGCCTTGTGCGGGGGGGGGCGGGCGNTTTTCTCGCAGCGGCCCGCGCCCGCCGCTCTCTCCTCCTCTCTTTTCGTCGGCAGCGTCAGATGTGTATAGGAGGCAGGTGCGGGGGGGGGCGGGCGTGCCGTCGTCGTGCGGTGCTCCCGGCCCCCGTCGTCGAGGCGGATCCTCGGTCGCCGAAAGTTCCAAGTTGGAAATTCCTGCCGGGTCTCGCAGCGGTTCCCAGTTCCCGCCACCTATGTACGGAACCGGGAACTGTCCGCAGGGCTCGAGGCGCGTTCGCAGGGCGTCGAGCGTTCGGGCCTTTGTGTTCGGTTTTCGCACCCCATGTTTTCGGCCCCTCGGGTCGGTTGTTGAGGCGGCTTCTGCGCAGGTGGTGAGGGCATTGCGCTCCCTGGATCCTCTCGGCGCAACCTGAGCGCCGCCCCGCCCGTGCTTTCCGGCGGGATCCTCTGCGCTCGCGGGCGTCGCAATTCAAACAGTTTTGAATACCGGCGGTCGGGATCCTCTGCAGGGCTGGGGGAGTGCTCTCCTGGATCCCCTGGGGCAACCGCCATGCAGTCGAGCCCCCTCCGAGTCGGGAAGCAACCCAACTGCCTCCCGGCCCGGAAGGGGCCGCGTCCATCATCCCACCGACATGGGCCGGATCCGCTGCGCTCGCGGGCGGGGAGGTCGAGGCCCTCCTCGCAGGGGATGGGGATCCGGAAGGGGCGGGTACTCACAATCCGAGTATCCCCTCGGCCCCGTCCTCGAGGGGGTAGGGGGTCGGAATCGCGAGGAATGCAGCGGGGGCGGAGTGGACGCCCGCAGGTCTCCTCTCCCCCCGGCGGTACCCGGGTCGCGCGCGCGTGCGCGTGCTCCTCGAGCCCACGGAAGTCAATGCTCTGCGGCCCGCCTCTTGCTGCCCTCTCGAGGCGGTTTCGGCGTCGACGGCGGCCCCCACTCTGGGATGCCCTAAGCGGGGCTTAGGCGTGCCCGCAGGATGCCCGAAATGCGCGTGCAGGGCCGTCGCTGACGGGCGTTCGGTGCGCGCGTGTGTGCGCGGCTGGAGCGCGTTTTCTGTCGTCTCTGGGGCGCGTCTTCCGTCTCCTTGTTTTCCCCCTTACGGGTCGGGAAACGGTGCGCCCGCAGGGGTGTTCGGCGCGGTTGCCGCTCCTTGCTTCCATGCTCTCGAGGCCGGTCGGAAATTGCAGATCTGCAAAATTCGAGTTGCCGTGCGCGCGCGTCGAACAGGTCGGGGGAGACGAGTGATCCGCTGCGAGCGCGATCCGGATCCGCAGGGGGAGCGGGCGAACGAGGTCTTCGGGCCAATGCGGGCGATCCGGATCCGCAGGGCCGGGCGAATAACCGTAACGGCCGGAACACCTGGGCCGCGAGCGCCGTCGGCACTCCTCTCGCAGGTCGCCGCCGGTTCGCCCCGGTTCTCGCGTGCTCCGTGTGTGAATCGCGCTGTGCCTTCTGGGGGCGAGCCTAGGAGGGGGGAGGGGGATCCCCTTGGCTGGGCCGCTTCGCGTATCGGCTCTGCCAGTGTGTACGGGTCTTCGGGATCCTCTCGCATGGAAACCGATGTGAGGGGAGCGGCATTGCCGGTCGGCGGTGCGTGTTGATAGACTGTCAGCGTGACGCCCTAGGGCTTCCGGCTCCTCGCTTGCGGGGAGCGGACCCCTAGGGCATTAGTCTTTGCACATGCCTCACGATCCGGCCCAAGTGCCTAGCTTGCGTCCTCTCATAGGCGAGGCGCGACTCGCGCACTACCTGGAACGCTACAACGGCAACGAGGCCTTGGCTCTGCGCCTGTACATGTGGAATCTTGAGCTTTCTTCGGCGTTCTGGGGGCCGTTATCGCTCCTGGAAGTGGCGTTGAGAAACCAGCTCCAAGGATCTCTTCGGCCTCATACGTTGGGCGGCGCATGGTTGGAATCGCACCTGTGCACGCGCGAGCGCGTGGCACTTGATCGGGCGCTCCTCGATCTTGAGCGCTCCGGTATCGATGAGCCTACGGACGATGATCTTGTGGCGAGCCTGTCCCTCGGGTTTTGGGTCGGCCTCCTGACGCCGGGGCAGCCTAGGGACAGGGATCTGAATTACGAAACCGTCTTGTGGCGGCCGTATCTGTCGACCGCCTTTCCGCACATGCCCGCTGAGATGGGCAGTTATCCGAGTCGTCGCCGTCTTCATGCGGAACTCGATACGATCCGCAAGTTCCGTAACAGGATCGCTCACCATGAACCTGTGTGGCGAGGTAATCACCGGCAGATGTTGGACCTCATTGTCGCGGTCGCGGGCTATATGGATGCTGACATGGCGGCGTTCCTTGAGAGCACGCATCGTGTCGACGAGGTGATTGGGCGGATGCGTGTGGCCGTCGCTGACGGCGTGTGCGTGATCTAGTTGCGGGATCGCGAACGGGTCTCGCAGCGGCTGGGTGAAAAGTTTTGAACCCGGCGCACTGTTTTCGTGTTTCACCGGCGGTCCCCTCGAGGGCGGTCCGCCCCCCCTCCCCTGGGGGTCCTTGGGTGGGATCCGCGTCGGGGAGGGGTGACGGGCGAGGGGCGGTTAGCGGGTTGCCCAGTCGGTGCGGGCGGCCTTGTACGCCTTGAGGATGTGCTCGAGGCGGGCCATGTCGTCGAGGTCGCGAATGGTCGTCTCTGGCACGTTGAGGACGGGCCCCGTCGTGTCGGCGGGCGCGTCGAACGGGTTGGGCACGTCGCCGGGGTCGAGGCCGTCGGACGGGTCGCCGGGGCGGGTGATGGTGAACGCGGCCCCGTTGATTACTCCGGCGGGCGGCGTCGCGAACGGGTCGGGGAGTGGGGTTCGGCGGATGGGTTTCCTCGGGGGTCGGTGTACGACGGTCATCATGTGTCCTTCCTGCATGTGGTGGTGGTGTCGGTAGGGGGCGGGAACCGGCTGGGGCATGAAATCCCCAGACCCGTACAAGGAGGAACTTGCAGCGCCTTATAGGGCTGCCCGGCCCCCGGGTACGGGGTCCCCGCCCCCACCGTGTTGGGGTGCTCTTGTGTTGGGGGAACAGTCGAGCACCTTGCGGTTAGGCGGCGTCCTCCTTCACGCCGCTCCTCTGCCAGTAGGTGAGGCCCCCATACACGCCCCGCTCCTTCGGGTAGGCGAGCCCGTAGGCGAGGCAGGTCTCGCGGATCCGACACGGGGCGCACGCGCTCGCGGCTTCGGCTTGGACGGTGGGCCTGTGGTCGATGAATCGCGGGTCCCCGGCGCAGGGCGTCCCGGCTTGTGCGGCCCTTGTGAGTCGGTGGTGTGCGTGTTGTTGTTCGCCCTTGAGGCGCACGGGGAGCGTCTCGCCCTTCATGCTGCGTCCGGCCCGTCGGCGAAGAGGTCGCTGGGGGAGTCGGTTTGGACGGTGTGGACGGTTTGGACGGTTTGTTTCCCTGGGGTGATGCCCATCCGTCTCCACACGTAGGCGAACGACTCCTTCGTGTAGCCGCGGGCGCCGTCGAGCTTGGTGCTATGGATCTTCGCGGCTTGGGTGAGGAGTCGTCCGAGACGCTGGGACGTGAGGGCCTTCCCGAAGGATGAGGACTCTCCCCAGTAGTCCGGTCGGCAACTGATGAGGTAGCGGATGAGGTCGGGCGTCCTGACGAATCGTGACTCTTCGGGCCAGATCCGTGCGAGGTCGTCGAGGAGGACAACCCCGGCGGGCCGCTTCTCGATGCCGTCCTCACGCTCGAGGCGTTGCTCTTCCAAGTCGTCCATGATGAGGTCCTCCACCTTCTTGGGCCAGTCGCCGCCCGCCACTTGGGCGATGCGGGCGAGCGGCCCCCACTTCTCCTTCATCCGCCCCTTGCAGTCGGCGGGAACTATCGGCTTGTGTTGCTTGATGCTGTCGCGCGCCGATTCCATGACTTCGGCAATGAGGGCTTGCAGGTCGGCGGCCCTCGGCGCGATCTCCTCCCAGTCGCTTTCCTGGATGGTCCCCTCCGAGTCGGGCATGAGGAGGATCCGGATCGACCTCTGTCGGGTGTCGTCGGGGAGCTGGGGAGCATTGCCCGCCATTGCCACGGGCCCGAAGGTCGGCATCATCTCTGGCTCCCACGCGCCCTTCCCCGTCGGCGTGAGAACGGGACGTTCTCCTCCCGGCTTGTACCCGCTGTTGAGGATGGCAATGAGGTCGTTCAGATTCGGGTTCGTCGGCGAAAGGGTCCGATGGACTTCGTCAATGAGGAGAGTCCTGGGCCCGTCCTTGAAGACGCGGGCGAGGAGTGCGGCGCTAGTGAGGGCGGCCGCCGAAATCGGCGCGTGGCATAGGTGCTTGAGGTGCTCGAGAACCGTCGTCTTCCCGGATCCTGGGGTGATCGAATCAATGATGAGCCTCGGCGTCGACCACGTTTGCGGACACACATACGTGTGAACAGTCCACAGTGCGAGGAGGTCGAGGTCCCCAGATTCGTGACGGCGACGTAATCGGAGAACCACGCACGGACGGTCTCGAGGAGGTCCCTAAGCCTCTCATTGAAACCGTCCAAACCGTCCAAACCGTCCAAAGCGGCATAACCGTCCCAATCGAAGTCGGTCATCGGGCACCTCCGAACCGCTGACGCCACGGTGACGGGGAGGACTGGATCCGACGCCACTCCTCGGCCGCCCCCTGCGCTCGAGCGAAGTCGCCGCGCCTGATGCACAACTCCTCGAACGTCGGAGTCACGGCGGCGTCGTGAGCGACTCGGGCCGCGTGGCGACCAAGCTTGGCGTCCCACTCCTCGAGGGCCCGCCGGTCCAACCGCCTGAGGGCTTGGGCGAGGTCGTCGAGGCACAGTTCATACCCTTTGGGGATTCCCTCCATCATCCCGGAGTCATGGCCTGAGTCGTAGCCGCGCACGTAGCCGTGCTGGAACTCGGGCGTGTATTCCTGTTGGGTCATTGTCCGGCTCCCGCCTCTTCGGCGAGCGCCTCGGCCACGTCGTCGGCGGCCGCTTGGAGCATCCGGATACGGGCGAGCGCTAGGTGTACTTCCCCGTGAGGTTGTGAACGCGTTGTGCGGGGGTTTGGCCTTTGATGCCGGTGTGGGGTCGGTGGTGATTGTAGGTGTGGAGCCAGTGCGTGTAGGCGGCTTCGCGTTCGGTTTCGCTGGTGTAGGGGCGCGCGTAGGCCCNCGTGAGGTTGTGAACGCGTTGTGCGGGGGTTTGGCCTTTGATGCCGGTGTGGGGTCGGTGGTGATTGTAGGTGTGGAGCCAGTGCGTGTAGGCGGCTTCGCGTTCGGTTTCGCTGGTGTAGGGGCGCGCGTAGGCCCATTCGGCGAGCAGGGTCCGGTTGAAGCGTTCGACCTTCCCGTTCGTTTGGGGGCGGTAGGGCCTGGTGTACCGGTGTTTCACCGCGTCTGTGAGCGCCCTGTTGAACACGTGCGACCGGTAGCAGGACCCGTTGTCGGTGAGCACTTCGCGCACACTGATCCCCGCTTCGGAGAAGAAAGCAGCCGCCCGCTTCCAAAAGCCCGCGGCCGTCGCCTTGGTCTCATCGTCGAGGATCTCGGAGTAGACCAGACGCGAGTAATCGTCGACCGCGTGGTGCAGGTACCGGTAGCCGCGCGCCCCTGAGGCTCCTTTCCTCGCGGCCCTGTCGCGGGCCGCGCCCGCGGCGCGGTCCTGGGCCGATCCGCGACCGTGAACACGCCAGCCCCCGCCGTCGGGGATGCGGCCAAGCTTCTTGATGTCCACATGGACCAGATCACCCGGACGGGGCCTCTCGTAGCGCACCGGCCGGGGTTTGCGCACCGCGAGCCCTGTGGCCCGGTCGACGTGCGCGAGGAGCGGCATGTGGTAGCGGTTCAGGACCCGCCCGACCGTGGAGCGGGCCAAATGCAGGTGGTAGGCGATGCGATGCGGGCCCAGTGGCGAGTGAAACGCAAGGCGATGATGCGCCGCTCGACGCGCTTGGGCAGGCGGGTGGGGCAGTGATGGGGGCGGGAGGACCGGCCGGAAAGGGGCGCGCCCGCCCGATACCGGTCCACCCACCGCTTGACCGTTGCCGGCGAGCATCCGAACCGTTCGGCCGCGCGCCGCAGGGACCAGCCCTGATCGACGACAAGAACAGCAAGGCGGCGCCTTCCCTCCGGCGTCAACGGTGCATGAGCGTGTGTCACGAAGGCCTCCTTGTACAGGTTGCGAGTGTGGTAACCCACATCCTGCCAAGGAGGCCTTCACCTCACCACGCCGTTCACAACCTCCCGAGGAAGTACACCTAGGGGGTGTTGAAGCGTCTGACGCGAGCGTGAGTTGCGTGTTGCTGTAGAGGGATCTGAACAGCTGTCGCGAAACTTTCTAAAAAGGATCACCTTGGCTATTCTCTATAAGGTTAGCCTAAGCTAATCTCCTACTCTTGTGAAAGTAAGGACGCTTTGACACCATGAAGAAACATGTTGCTGCCCTTGCAGTTTTTGCCCTCAGCGCCGGTGTGTGCCTTCCCGCCCTCACCCTGACCCCCGCCCAGGCTTTGCCCCTGGCAGCCGCTGCCTCAGCCGATAGCTCCGACAGCTTCGAGTATGCGCAGGAGCACTCCACACCCCAGAAATTCAACCTGGATCTCGGCGGCCCCGTCACCATCTACGCCGCCACGTTGAGCGTCGATACCCGCAGCAATGCCCGCCAAGTCCTGCTGTACGGAGAATTTGGTCTTCCCCTGAACGCAACGGACTTTGACGTCGAAGAATTCGACGGGCACTTCTACTTGGGTCAAGACGACAACTTCTTCAAATACAACGAATACATCCGTGGACACCTGATGTGGGACGAGAACGATCCCAAGGCGAAGTACGATAAAACCCGTTTCCGTGTTCCGGACAAGATCTGGGTCAAGGGCGACAGCATCACCCTGACACTCGAAGGCCAGGAACTCACCGTCAAGATCGCCCAGAACAGCTCCATCCTCAACACCTCGGAACTGGAAGAAGCGGTTAACGAACACTGGACGGACTACCAGGCTGCAACCAATAGTGGCCTGAAGATCGACGAGGCAACCGAAAAGGCCTACCTCGCGAAGAACGACGAAGCCCGCGCGCTCCTGGCAGAAGCCGCCAAGCCCGACACCACCGTCACGAATGAGCAGCTCAGCGCCATGCGCACCTCGCTCAACGAGGTGTTCGGTGACCTCAAGCCCGTCCCCTTCATGCGCGAAACCCTCACCAACCTGCTCGCCCAGGCCGACCAGATCGTTGCCAACAACGGCATGAACGGTGAGCGCCTGACCAAGGCAACCTTCGACGCACTGAACGCAGCGGCAGCCCGCGCCGCAGAGCTGGTGAACACCGAGGATCTCAAGGGAATTCTTCCTCCGCGCGAAGGTGATCCGCTGCCCACGCACCGCGATTTCACCGCCGCGGAAAACGCGCTGAAAGCCGCCATTGAAGGGATTCAGAAAGAGCAGTACACCGCTCCCGACACCTCGGCTCTGAGCGCCCTGCGCGACCAGGCCATTGCCCGCGTCCCCGCCGAAGGATACGGATTCACCGCAGACACCCGTACCGCTCTGCTCGACCAGATCGAAGAGGCCAGCAACCTTCTGGCCAACAAGACCTACACGACAGAAGCTGACGTGACCGCGGCTCAGACCGCCCTCCAGCAGGCACTGAACGCCCTCGCGGAAGAAAAGCTCGACACCTCGAAGCCTGTCACCATCAAGGTGCGTTACGTGCACCCCGCGAAGGATGCTGTCTCCTCGCTGCTGCGCGAGTACTTTGAAGAAAACGGCACCATGATCGAAGAGAGCCTGACCGTCCTCAACGGTGAGGAGGTGCGTATTCCGATCACCAGCGACCTGGTGAAGAAGTTCGAGGGATACCACCCGTCGACCTTCCACTTCGCATCCGATGACTCCAGCCTGCGCCTGGTGCGTATCCTCACGGACTCTATGGGCAACCAGGTCGCCGCATTCAAGGCTCAGGTGGCAAACCCCGAAGCCGGAGCATCCCTGGACATCTTCTACCTGGAAGGAGATGACACTCGCACGGAGGAATCCAACACCCAGGGTGAAGGTGATGGCCAGAGCACCGGTGAAGGCAACGGCCAGGCCGAAGGTGACGGCATGCCTGCCGTGGATCAGAAGACGACCCCTAAGGCTCAGAGCAAGAAGCTCGCCCACACCGGTTCGGATGCAGCTCAGCTCGCGTTCGCGGGTTCCCTGCTGGCCGGTGCTGGCGCACTGAGCCTGCGAAGGAACCGTCAGCGCGACTGACCTTCTCCTGTTCTCACACACCGGGAGCGCACGATGTACCTGTGGCCTCGTGCGCTCCCGCGCATCTCCACGCCCTCACGGGGAAGCTCCCACAGACCTGAGTTGCACAGTTGGGTCTGATTTCGGCTCTTTGTGAGTGCGTTTTGCCTGGTGGGGTTGTGTTTGGTTGGTGTGGATGACACACCCCGCGGGCTGGGTATTGTGGGCTCGTGGTGTTCGTTCGCAAGGTGCCGGGGCGTAATGGTGCGGTCAAAGTGCAGATCGCTGAGCGCCGCGATCGACGCGATGTCGTGCTGGAGCATGTCGGTACTGCTCATAATGACGGCGAGCTTGCCGCGCTGCTTCGCCTGACTCGTGCAACTTTTCGAAGTTTTCGGGTTTTCGTTCCTGTTTGTGCTGGTCAGGGGCGTGTGGTGGGTGATTTTGGGTCACTAATAGGTTGGGTAGGATCAGGGAATGACGCCGTGTTGCGTCCCGGGTTTGATGGAGGCAGTGATGACAGGAAGGATCACTGCGCATGGGACAGAGGAAGTACCCGCTGGAGCTTCGTGAGCGGGCGACGAGGATGACGCTGGAGGCGCTCCAGGGCTAAGGGGGGCGGTCAAGAGGATCGCCGACGAGCTGGGGGTCCATCCGGAGGCTTTGCGTACGTGGGTGCGGCAGGCCGAGGTGGACCAGGGCACCCGCCCCGGCACCACCACGGCGGAGGCCGAGAGGATCAAGGAGCTGGAGAAGGAGGTCCGCGAGCTTCGGCGGGCCAACGCGATCCTGAAGAGCGCCTCAGCTTTCTTCGCGGCGGAGCCAGGCCGCCCATCCCGATGATCTGCCGCTACGTGGAGTCCAAGAAGGACGAGTTCGGGGCCCGTGCCGATCTGCAAGACGCTGACTAGCGCCGGCATCACGATCGCCCCATCCACCGTCTACGCGGCCAGGACCCGCCCGCCCTCACCACGCGCCAGGCGCGACGAGGTCCTCAAGGACGAGATCCGTGCCGTGCATGCTGAGAACTACTCGGCGTTCGGGGCCCGCAAGATGCACGTCATGCTGAACCGGCCCGTGGTCGCTGAGCGCCACGGGCAGGGGCACGTGGCCCGCTGCACGATCGAGCGCCTCATGCGCTGCCTGGGGCTGCGGGGTATCCGGCGGGCCAAGGACGCCCCACACGACGCGCTCTGCGCCGCGTGAGCAGTGCCCCGCGGACCTCGTGGACCGCCACTTCTCGGCCTTGCGCCCCAATGAGCTGTGGGTCGCCGACATCACCTACGTCCGAACGTTCTCGGGGTGGGTGTGTCGCATTCGTCACCGACGTAAACTCGCGTCGGATCGTGGGCTGGCAGACCTCCACCAGCCTTTACACCGACCTGGCGCTGGGCGCCCTGAACATGGGCGTGTGGCAGCGCCGCAGGGACGGTGCCGACCTGGCCGGCCTCGTCCACCACTCGGATCGTGGGGTGCAGTACCGCTCCGTCCGCTACGGGCAGGCCCTTGAGGACTGCCAGGCGGTGGCCTCGGTGGGGTCCAAGGGCGACTCCTACGACAACGCTCTCACCGAGGCGCTGAACTCGTTGTACAAGGCCGAGCTCATCCGCAACAAGGGCCCCTGGACGTCCATCGACGACGTCGAGGTCGCCACTGCCGAGTGGGTCCACTGGTACAACACCGTGCGACCTCACTCCGCGATCGGGATGCTCACCCCCGTCGAACATGAGCTCGCCTACTACGCCGGAACCGGGGCCGAGATCGAGGACCTCGATACCGCTGACCGGCCCCTTACCGAGACCACCACAACCAGACAAACGAGCCTCCACAAAACCCAGGGCTTGACAGGGCTTTGAGGGCTTTCCCGGCGGGCGTGTGGGGGTTGTGGGTCAGGTCCACGGTGTTGTTGCGGTGGACATGCACGAGGCAGCGTTGGACCGGTTGGTCTGGTCCCCATAGGGTGCGGATCGCTGCCAGGGCGCCGCCTGCCCCGTCGGTAGTGATGATGCCTGGTGGGGGAAGCGGGCTGAGAAGCTGGGTGTAGGCCGTAGCGTTTTCTCGTCCGGCAGTGACCCAGTTCAACGGCGTGCGCCCGTCGGTGGCGATCAGGATGACCCAGGAGTGGGAAAGGTAGATCCCGTCAATGAACACCTGGTCGTGAATGACCCCGTCCATGACTGGTAGGGGTGGTGGGACTTGCCAACACCACGAGGTGCGCTGGCGGAAGGATCGGCCGGTGAGTGTGCCGTCGCGTTCGGCTTGGCTGGTTTTGCCGGTCGCGTAGTTGATGAATGCTTCCAGGTCGTGGCGGCGCGTTACGTCAGGGCGCTTGAGGACTGTCGAGAATGAACAGTTCCGGCAGCGCCACCGGGGTGTGCGAGAAGACGTTTTCCCGTTCGCGTTCATCGGCGCTCGGCAGATCGGGCACTTGGGAGCTTGTCAACACTCACCCGCTCATATAGGCCCCACCCCTATGGTGAACACGACTTTACGCGGCCAGATCAACGAAAAGTCCGGGCCGATGCCACACATTCTTGCCGGTATCCCGAAAGGTGACACTCGCTCCTGCGCCGATCTTGCGCTCTCGCGCGTCGGTGCCGACGATCATGCATTCGTCGGATATCGCTGGGCGGGCTTTGCGGGTGCGGCCCTCGCTCCTGCAAACCGCCTGCTCGCGTGATCAGCGCCCGTAGCAGTACCGACAAGTCGCGATGCGAATCTTGTCTCGATCGACCTTGTCGGCGAGTCGATGCTCGTCGGCGATTCGACGCGACCAATAGCCGAAGAATCCGTACTTGAGCGCTTCGGGCTTGCCGATACCGTCGTTGCCGTTGCGGGCGATGTCCCGCAGGAGCAGGTTGATCCGCTTGAGAGTCTTGCGCTCCTCGGCTGGCCACCACAGCTAGTCGTCCCAGGCGGACTCATCTCACACCAGGAGCACTGTTCAATCCGCGAGGAGTTCGTGCCGGGCGCCCTCGCCCCGCTCCAGGCGGTCGATGGAGTCGAGCAGCCGACGGGCACTGGCGGGGGAGGGGATAGTGCGGTCAATCGTCAGGGATCGGGGGCATTCAGAAACAGAACCGAGGGGGGGCAAGGGCCGCAGCCCTTGCCCCCCGTCATGTCACTTCCGGCGATCAGCGCCGCCGCTCCGTCCTCGGCGATCGAATCCGAGGAGACGGCGATCGGCGCGGATGACGGATGAACTCAGCAGTCGCCCTTCGGCTTGAGGACGGCGGCGGCGCCGAGCAGCAGCGGGGTCGCGCCGCACAGGGCGATGCCGGCGTAGTAGCCGATCGACGCGAGGATCGACCAGCCGTCGACGTTGAGGAGCGTACCGCGCAGCATGTCGCCCATGAAGAAGTCCTGACGCAGGGCCGCGTACGCCTGGATCTCATCGGGATCGGTGAGTGCGCCGGAGCGGAGAATGCCGCCGATCCCGTTGTGATTGCGCATGCCCTCGGGGATCGGATCGAAGGTCTTGGTGCCGTCGGCGGACACGAGGTTCTGACAGGAACGCTCGAGGTGGACCGAGATGTACTGCTCGGCGAAGGCCTTCGCCTGCGGGCCGGTCGTCATCGGCTGGCCCTCGTACTGCTTGAGGACGGCCTGGTCCTCGGCCGGAAGCTCGGCGAGGGCCGGGCCGGTCGGCATGGTGATGTTCTCCTTGTTGAGCTAGTCGCGGATGTAGCCACGACCGAAGTTGCCCGCGAACAGGGCGGCGCCGCCGACGACCGGCGCGACGATTCCGCCGAGGAGCGCGAGGCCGCGCCACGTCACGAATCCCTTGAACATTGTGTTCCCTCCATTGATGAGAATTCCCTCGGGACAAGGCCTTTGCAAATCCGCGAATTGTCCCGCTCCTAGGGCAGGGATCGTAGCACGCGAGAATTGTTGCCAAATGTCGACGGATGGGGCATCCGCAGTGGTCAGGCGGTCTTTAATAATCGGAATGAATACTTGTCATAAGGAAATATGAAGAAAAGGATCGGGGCCTTTCGTTCGTGTGTCGAAGCGGGCGCTGCACCCCCCTTTTCATCGGTGCAGGTGAGGGGCCCACAAGGGTGACCGAAGGGCTGTGGGAGGCTGCTGGGCCGTGTCGAGTCGGTGATGGTGGATCCTCCGATCCTCAGGGAAAGCACCCGACTCACAAGGTGCGCGCATGGTCGGTCACACTTCCGCGAATCGGGAGCGGGGAAGCCGGCGCCGTTCGCGCCTGGGATGCTTCGATGGGTCCTCCGTCGGGGCGTCCGGCGTCATCAGAGGAGCTCCTCGTAGATCGCCTCATCGGCCTCGGAGAAGACGCAGAAGACGACGTGCTCGGGAAGCGGAGAGGACGCGCAGAACGCGCGCACCCTCTCGACGGCGATCTTCGCGGCGGGTCCCTTCGGGAATCCGAAGACTCCGGTCGAGATCGAGCACAGTGCGATGGACTTCATCGAATGCTCGGCCGCGGCCCCGAGAATCGAGTCGTAGCACCGCGCGAGGAGTGCCCTGTGCTCGGCGGTGAGCGGACCGGAGACGATCGGCCCGACGGTGTGGAGGACGAAGCGGGAGGGCAGGTTGTAGGCGGGCGTCACGACGACGTCGCCGGTGGGCAGGCGTCCGCCCTTCATGATCCGATCGCACTCTGCGCGCAACTGGAGGCCCGCGGCGGAGTGGATGGCGTTGTCGATGCACATGTGGAGAGGTCCGAAGCAGCCGAGGAGCGCCGAGTTCGCGGCGTTGACGATCCCGTCGACCCGTAGGCGCGTGATGTCGCCGCGCCAGACGCTGAGGCGCTGGGGCATCGGGGGAGTGAGGGCGCGAGCCGTGTTCTCCTCGGAGAGGAGTTCGTCCTGAAGGGCGAGCCAGGCGGGGTCGAGCGGCGCGGGCTCGCGGACGTTCATGAGGGCGCGCAGGGCGAGGCGCTCGGAGCCGAAGGCCGTGGCGAGGTTGTCGGCCGTGTCGGCGTCGCCGCGCTCGGCGAGCAGCCCGTCGACGAGGGTGTGAACGCGGGGGTCGGATCGGACGGGGCTCGTGATCATGCTCGATTGTCCCTCTCGCGCGGGTCGTCCGGGGATCGACGAGGTCGAGGAGGGCGATCATCGGGTCTTCGGGCGAGCCGAATTCGAGAGAGGAATCCTCACGGACTAAACGATGAGAAGCGTTATCAATAAAGTGGAGGGCGACGGTCCGAACCGTCCTCGCCCCGGTGGATCGGGGCGAGCGCGCAACCATCGACTAGGAAAGCAGCAGATGAGACTCGCCCAACCGACACTCGCAGCCGGAATCCTGGCGTGCGTCGTGGCGCTCGGAACGCTCGCGCCGTCGGCGCTCGCGGCGGACAGACGCGTCATCGACGAAGGGCACACCGACGCTTTCTTCATCGACACGAGCGGCGACGCGCCCCTCGTCCAGGTGAACCACGGACTCCAGAACGAGAAGTTCGATCCGAACACGATCTCCTTCGGGATCGACGACACGACGTACGGGACCTACGAACCCTTCGCGCCGTACCTCGACCGCGGGCACTCCGGCTACTACACGGCGTCGGAGGAGGCCGACGACTACTTCGAACCCGGATGGTCGGCGCCCGCGTTCAGGGAGAACGGCTACTCCGCGGTGAGGATCGACTTCACCGATGTCCAAGGGCCCGGGGACGTCGCGATCCTCGGCAATCGCCTGGACGTCCGCTCCCTTCGCCAAGTTCCTCCTCCCGACCTCGCGCGCGGGAGAGATCCTCGGCCTCGCCGACTCCCTGAAGAACGGGCAGTCCGCGGCGGCCTTCGCGACAACCGGGATTCCCGACGGGTCGTACTACCTCGGCGCGGGAATGACCCTCCCGGTCTTCGGACACACGCATGCGCACTGGTTCTTCACCGCCTCGGGGCGCTACTCCCTCACGGGCAAGGCCGTCGCCATGAAGGCGGACGGGTCCACCGTCGAGTCCGCACCCGTCACCTCGGTCTTCGACGTTGAGAAGAATCCGCTCGAACCGAGCTCCGGTGAACCTGCGCCGAATCCCGAGCCTCAGCCGGGACCGGGCGATGAGCCCGCGCCGGACGCGCCCTCGCCCGGAGATCCGGGCGAGGGCGGGAGCGCCCCCGCGGGCTACGAGGTGAAGAGCGACCCGGTCGTGTTCTCGAGCGGACACATGGACGCCTTCTACGTCGGCACGCTCGACGGGCAGCCGCAGCTCTTCCTCAAGGAGGACGTCACGGCCTCAGAGCCGACCGCGCGGGAGCCCTCCTCGGTGAAGATGGTCTTCGTCAAGGAGCGCTACGAGCAGACCGGGGACTTCCAGGGCTCCATCGACGAGAAGGCCGGTTACCACTCGAACGCGATCGGGCGCGGCATGAGCGTCTACTCCCCGGGCTGGTCGGTCGATGACTACAAGGCGAACGGATTCTCGAAGGTCGAGGTGCGATTCGAATCGGTGGAGGGCCCCGGGCGCATCGTCCTCACCCGCACGCCGTCCCTCGACGGCACCCTCGCCCCGGTCCTGACGAATGCGAGCCGCTACCTCGTGTCCGGATCCTCGCTTCCCGTCACGGGTCACGCCCACGGCTACTGGCTGTTCACCCGCGCGGGCACGTACACGCTGACCGCGAAGGCGGTCGCGACCGCGGACGACGGACGTGAAAGCGAGTCCACCCTCCAGACCTACACCTTCGTCGTCGAACCCAACCCCGGGGATCCCGCCGTCGGTTCCGGTTCGACCCCCGCCCCCGGCGACGGCATCGAGGACCCGTCGAATCCGAGCGGTCCGATCGGCCCCGCGCCGGAGCCGAAGCCGAGTCCGGAGGGGCCGAGCACCGGTTCCGCGGACGTCGCGACCACCCATGAGAAGGTCGAACTCGATCACGGGCACCTCGACCTGCTCACCACGATCGTCAAGGACGGCGTGCTCCACCTCGTCGCGAAGGACGACTCGACCGGCGCGGCGATCCTCCGCGATCCGTCCGACATCACCCTGCGCATCCGGGACAACGCGCTCGCGACGATCGGGAAGGGTCTCGCACCCGGTCTACCCGAAAGGGGCTACTTCCTCGACGCGGGCGGTCAGGCCCAGCAGGAGATGCTCTTCCCCGGGTGGGACACCAACGCCGTGCGACCCGACTTCGGCGCCGTCGACCTCGAAGTGGTCGACATCAGCGCCCCGAAGGGCGGCGCCGCCTACATGTTCAACACGAAGCGCTTCGGCGGCGTCGAGCCCGCCTTCACGAACGGCGAACTCGCGATCGGCGCGGGGTCGGTGATCCGCCAGGAGCGTCCGGCCCACGTCCACACCAACTGGCTCTTCACCGCGCCCGGCGACTACACCATGAAGGTGCGCGCGAAGGCGTGGCCGGTGAATCGGTCGGCGGATGCGCAGCCGCTCGTCTCAAAGGTCGCCACCTACACCTGGCTGGTCGGCAGCTCGACTGAGATCGAGGAGCCAAAGCCCGAGCCCGAGGAGCCGACTCCGGGTCCCGTGGAGCCGCAGCCTCAGCCTCAGCCGGAAGAGCCGCAGTCGGGTCCCGTGGAGCCGAAGCCTCAGCCGTCGATCCCCGCGGAGCCCTCCGCCCCGGCCGCTCCGGCGCCGAGTTCGCCCGAGAACGTTTCGACGAGCGCGTCCGCGGAGAAGTCGGCTCAGGCCGGAACGGAAACGCGGAAGGATGCGCCTGCGAAGGGAGCCGAGTCGTCCAAGGGCTCGGGTCTGGCCTCGACCGGCGCCGCGGGAGTCGAAAGCGCCGCCGCGGCGTCGCTCCTCTTCACTCTCGGTGGCGTCGGCGCGCTGGGCATGAGGCGCCGCCGGCTCGGATGAGACGCGCGGGCGCATTCACCGATCCGGTGAGGCGCTGACTCGCCGAAACCGCGCGGGGGTGCGGGAGTCCGTCGGGCTCCCGCACCCCCGTTCTCCGTCCCATGGTTCTGGGGAGGGCGATCGATGCCGTGGGCGCCTCAGGGGAGGAGCAGCACGACCGTTACGGCCGCGCACCACGCCATCTCGGCCAGGCCGATCTGCAGGGGCGTGTAGGGGCCGCGCGAGCGCTGGCGCAACGGCATCCACAGGGCGCGCGCGAGGAGTCCGAGCTGAAGGAGGACGAGGACCGGGTGGAGGAGCCCCCGTGCGACGGCGACGACGGAGGCGGCGATGGAAACGGCGTGCCAGATTCCGCTCGCGATGATCCATCGGTCCTCGCCCCTCCCGCGGATGAGGGAGCGGACGAAGGGAACGGTCCCGAGGAAGTAGGCGCCGATGAATCCGCCGAGCATCCAGGCGCGCGCGAGTTCGGGATTCAACGGCCCGAGGGGCGGGGCGGATCCCAGCGACGCCGCGACAGGAGTCATGAGGGCCGCGGCGAGGACCGAGGTGAGGCGCGCGAGCATCGCGCGCTCCGATCCGCGCCAGACCTCCCAGAGGGCGATGAGGGCGAGAGGAGCGAAGAACGGTGCCCAGGCGAGGAGCGAGGGCGCGAGGACGAGGAGGGGAGCGCCGAATACGGCGGTGAGCCCCGCCCACGTGAGGAGTGCCGGACGCACCTGGGCGCGCCGACGCGCCGGGGCCTTCATGATGACCTCGAAGGCGTGGAAGCAGCCGAAGGCCGCGAGCCATGCGAGAACGAGGAGCGTCGTCGGCGGTCGGACTCCGCCCTCGCAGGCGCCGAGGATCAGGGGGACCGTCGCCATCGGCCAGGCGCCGTGCTGGTCGGGGATCCATCCCTTGCGCGCGAGGCTTCGACGCCTCTTCGATCGGGCCGAGGACGGCCTCGTCCCCTGTGTGGAATGGGGTTCCGGGTACGAGGTCACATCCCGACTCTACGACGGGCGGGCGGCCGTCGGAGGTAACGGCGCGTCACCTCAATGCGAGCGTTCACGCCGAAAAGTCGGTGTCCGGCCTGAGGAACGAGATTGCGTATTCGCCCCACGCATGGGCGAGAATCGGCCCATGAGCATCAACGCGTTAGCAGTATCCGCACCCGAGCAGAAGTCGACGACGAAGGAGGATCGGTCGGCGCGAATCGCCGTGACGGTCTTCCCGCTCATCATCCTCGGCGCCCTCGTCGGGGGCCTCCTCTTCCCCGCGCAGACCGCCCCCCTCGTCAAGGGCGTCAACTACGCGCTCATGCTCATCATGTTCGGGATGGGCCTCACTCTGACGGTTCCGGACTTCTCCGTCATCGCGAAGAGGCCGTGGCCGATCCTCGTCGGCGTCCTCGCGCAGTACGTCATCATGCCGCTCACCGCGGTCGCTATCGCCTGGGCCTTCCGTCTGGATCCCGCGCTCGCGGTCGGCGTCATTCTCGTGGGCTGCGCGCCGGGCGGGACGGCCTCGAACGTCGTCGCCTACCTCGCGAAGGGCGACGTCGCCCTCTCCGTCGCGATGACCTCGGTGTCGACCCTGCTCTCGCCGCTCGTCACGCCGCTGCTCACGAAGTGGCTCGCGGGCGCCTACATGCCGGTCGACGCGGGCGCGATGGCGAAGTCCATCATGATGATCGTCTTCATCCCCGTCGTCCTCGGCCTGCTCGTCCGCCGCTTCGCGCCGCGCTTCGTCGACGCCGTGATGCCCGCCCTGCCGTGGCTCTCGGTCATCGGGATCTCCTACGCGGTGATCGGCCTCGTCGGCGCCTCCGCCGGTCGAATCCTCACCGGCGGGCTTCTCGTCCTCGCGGTCGTCATCGTCCACAACGGGCTGGGCCTCGCCCTCGGCTACTTCTCCGCGAAGGCGACCGGCGTGGGGGAGCGAGCCGCCCGCACGATCGCCATCGAGGTCGGCATGCAGAACTCCGGCCTCGCCGCGGGCCTCGCCGCCCAGTACTTCACCCCGGAGGCCGCGGTTCCCGGCGCGATCTTCTCCGTCTGGCACAACGTCTCCGGGTCCGCCCTCGCCGCGTTCTTCCAGCGCCGTCCCATCCGCGATTGACGAGGGCGGGGCGGGGCGCCGAGTGCGGAGAGGATGAGTCCGCGCCCTCGGTCGGTCCGTCGCCGTCGCCGTCACCCGGAGCCTCGCGGTTCGCGGCCCGGTGAGCTCGCGTTCGCCCGGAGTTTCCGCGCCGCGAACGCCGCCTGCCCGACCCGAATCGAAATCCCAGGGAATTCCAAGGTCCTCCCCATCGCCCTCCGAGGTCGGCCCTCTACCTTGGTTTCCATCACAAGGGAATACGGCGAACGGCCCACCAGGGGCCGCGACCGCCGACGATGGGATTCATGAGGAGACCGATTCGGACGAACTCGCACTGTGTTGATGGGATGCCACGAGGGGCTGGCTTTTCAGCCGGCCCCTCGTGACGTCCGCGTCGTCGGCGCGCCGCCCCGCCCTCGTCGATGGGGACGAGGACGACGGGCGTCAGTCCACCTGGTCGAACTTGCGACCCCAGGCCGTGCGGATCGGATTGGCGTCCGCGACGAGGATGTTGAAGCGCTCGTCGGCGATGTCGACGACCTCGCCGAGGGCGAAGCGCGCCTCGCGGGCCTGCGAGGACTCGACGCGGCGCCACGCCGACTCGATGAGGCGCCCGCGGTCGTCGAGGTTCGTCACGCAGACGACGAGCGGACGGTGGAACTTCTCCCGGTAGGCGGCCGACGCCGCCTGAAGGTCCGCGAGCTCCGCGTCGTCGAACTCGCCGAGGCCGAGGGCCGCGGTGTCGAGGTGAGCGCGCTCGTCGCCCTCGCCGCGCGCGAGGTCCGCGATGTCGGCGTACGAGGCGATGAGGGCCTCCTGCTCCTCCGCGGACGCGCCGAGGACCTCGTCTTCGAAGGCGCGGCGCAGCTCGGAGGCATCGGCGAAGGGCCGGTGCTCCCACGCCCGCTCGACGGGCCATCGCGGTCCCTCGTACATGCCGGAGAACGCGGTGACGAAGGCGTCGCGGTCCATCGCGTTGACCTCCTCGAGGTTGACGGCCCGCCCGTCGACGAGCGCGACGTCCGGGGAGTCGCCCTTGCCGACGTGGAAGAAGAGGAGGTTGAGGAGGAAAGCGGTGAGCGCGCCGATCGTCACGCCCGAGCCGAAGAGGATCTGGAGCCAGCTCGGGAGCATCGTCGCGATGTCGGGCTTGAGGGTGACGAGCATCGCGAGGCCGATCGAGGTCGAGACGATGACGGCGTTGCGGTTATCGCGCATGTCGACCTTGCCGAGCGTCTGGATGCCGACGACCGCGACGTTCGCGAACATCGCGAGCGAGGCGCCGCCGATGACGGGAGCGGGGATCGAGGCGACGACCGCTCCGGCCTTCGGGAGGAGGCCGAGGACGATCATGAGCGCGCCGGCGACGGTGACGACCCAGCGGGACTTCACGCGGGTGAGGCGCACGAGGCCGACGTTCTGCGCGAAGCACGTGTAGGGGAAGGAGTTGAGGACGCCGCCGAGGAGCGTCGACAGGCCGTCGGCGCGCAGGGCGTTCGCGACGTGTTCGGGCGTGATGCGCTTGCCGACGACCTCGCCGGTCGCGAAGACGTCGCCGGTCGTCTCGACCGCGGTCACCGCCATGACGATGAGCATCGAGAGGATCGCGGCGATCGAGAAGCGGGGGAGGCCGAAGAAGAACGGGGTCGTCACGCCGACCCACGCGGAGTCGCCGACGGAGGAGAAGTTCGCGTCGCCCAGGGCGAAGGCGATTGCGGTCATGACGACGAGGCCGACGAGGACGGAGATCGTCGACATGAAGCCCTTGAAGATCCGCTGAACCGCGACGATGAGCGCGAGCGTCCCCATCGCGTAGGCGAGGCCCTTGAGCGTGAGCGCCGTGAGATCGGCGCCCTCGGGCGCGTAGGTCGCGAGCGACACGATGTCCCCGGCCGACACCGCGATGAGCGTGATGCCCATGACGGTGAGGAGCGTGCCGGTGACGACCGGCGGGAAGAATCGGAGGAGCTTCGCGAAGTAGGGGGCGACGAGGAACGTCGCGAGACCGGCGGCGATGATCGACCCGTACATCGTCGCGAGGCCCGTCATCGGATCGGCGCCCGCCGGGGTCGCGGCGATGCCGATCGCGATGAGCGGGGAGACCGCGGTGAAGGTCACGCCCTGGATGAGGGGGAGCTTGACGCCGATCTTCGGGCCGAGGCCCGCCGACTGGATGATCGTCGCGATGCCGCAGGTGAAGAGGTCGGCGTTGATGAGGTGGACGAGGGTCGCCGAATCGAGGGCGAGGCCCGAGGCGATGACGAGGGGGACGACGACCGCGCCGGCGTAGAAGGCGAGGACGTGCTGGATGCCGAGGACGGCGAGTTTGCCGGCCGGGGGCACCTGATCGACGGGGTGGAGGGGGGAGGCGGCCTTCGAGGCCGTGGTACCGCGTCCGTGTGCCATGGGATCTCCTGAGGGGAGGTGCGGGGTGGGCGCCTTCATCCTCCTCTCGCCCGCGCTCCGCGGTTGAATCCCGTGGCGCATCTCGCAGTGGGTTCGGGACGTGGTCACGAGGGGGCCGCCGATCCGGCTAGACTCGGGAGAACGCGCCCGAGGGGTCGAGACGGAAGGCCGCCCCCGTCGCGCGTCGCGCCCGTTCCGCGAGGACGAGGAGGGCGCGCTCGAACGAGCGAGGTGCAAGGCCCCATGACGATCAACCGGACCGGACGAGCCCCGTCGATGTCGGACGTCGCCGCGGAGGCGGGCGTCTCCCACCAGACCGTGTCGCGGGTTCTCAACGGAACGGGGAAGGTCGCCCCCGAGACGCGCGAGAGGATCCTCGAGGCGATCGCCAAGCTCGGGTACCGGCGCAATTCTGTCGCCCGCGCGCTCGCGGCGAAGCGGTCGGGCATTCTCGGCGTCATCACGACGACGTCCGTGAACTTCGGGCCGACGTCGACGCTCATCGCCATCGAGGTGGCCGCCAGGGAGGCCGGCTACTTCACGGGCGTCGTCGCGATCGAGGACTTCGGCGCCGAGTCGCTGACGTCCGCGATCGATCACTTCCTCGGGCTCGCCGTCGAGGCGGTCGTCGTCATCGCTCCGGTCGTCGGCCTCGCCGAGGCTCTCGACGCCATCCACGTGCCCGTTCCGGTCGTCGCCGTGTCAGCGGTCCAGTCCGAGCACGAGATGCGCATCCAGACGGTCCAGATGGATCAGCGCGGGGGAGCGTCCGCCGCGGTCCGGCACCTCCTCGACCTCGGCCATCGCGACATCGTCCACATCGCCGGACCGCTCGACTGGTACGAGGCCCGCGCGCGCATGGCGGGGTGGCGCGCAGAGCTCGAGGCCGCGGGCCTCGAGGCCCCCGAGCCGATCGGTTTCGGCTGGGAGGCGGGGACCGGGTACGCGGCCGTGCGCTCTCTCATCGACAAGCGGGCGGTGCCGAGCGCGATCTTCGCGGCGAACGACCTTCTCGCCCTCGGCGCCTTCAAGGCGCTCTCGGAGGCCGGCTTCACCGTCCCCGGCGATGTGTCGGTCGTCGGATTTGATGACGCGTCCTCGGCCGCCTTCTTCGCGCCCTCGCTCACGACGGTCCGGCAGGACTTCAACTCCCTCGGACGCCTCGCGATCGAGACGGTGAAGACCGCGGTCGTCGATCCCGCGTCGGTGAGCCCGGTCGTCGTTCCGACAACCCTCGTCGTCCGCGACTCGACGGCTCCGGCCCAGCGAGGCTGAGGGAGCCTCAGGATTCAGGGGCGGGGTCGTCGTGCGCCGACCGGCCCCCGGACCGGCGTTGGCACGGCGCGAAGGCCGCCGACAGCGCTCTTCGGCCGAGATTTTCAAGTAACCGCAGATGGCCGCACATTCGTTCACGAAATGTGAACGTTCATGTGCACGTGCACATTGTTATCGAAACTTAACCTCGAGGTGTTGCGCCGATCGCATGTGATCGTTAACGTTTCCTCCATCGTCCGCGCTACGAAGAGCGGCGATTCGGATTCTCTCATCCACACTTGGTTGCTCAACGAGGAGACTTCTATGAACATCAGGCGCACCTTCGGCGCTCGCGCCGCGGGCCTCGCGACGGTCTTCGCGGCCGGCGCCCTCGCCCTCACCGCCTGCGCGGGCGGCGGCGCGGGGTCCACCGCTTCCGACTCTTCCGCCTCCGGCTCGTCCGCCTCCGGCGAGTCGATCAAGGTCGGCGTCGCGATGCCGACCCAGACCTCCGAGCGTTGGATCGCAGACGGCAAGGCCGTCAAGGAGGGCCTGGAGAAGGCCGGCTACACCGTCGACCTCCAGTTCGCGAACGACGACATCCCGACCCAGACCCAGCAGATCGATCAGATGATCACGAACGGCGCGAAGATCCTCGTCATCGCGTCGATCGACGGCACCGCCCTCTCGAGCCAGCTCGACGCCGCCGGCGCCGCGAACATCCCGGTCGTCTCCTACGACCGCCTCATCCGCGACAACGAGAACGTCGACTTCTACGTCTCGTTCGACAACTACAAGGTCGGCGTCGCGCAGGGCAAGGCCCTCCTCTACGGCCTCGGCCTCACCGACAAGGACGGCAACAAGGCCGCCGACGCCCCGAAGGGCCCGCTCAACATCGAGCTCTTCGCCGGCTCGCCCGACGACAACAACGCCGGATTCTTCTTCAACGGCGCCATGGACACCCTCAAGCCCTTCATCGACGACGGCACGCTCGTCATCAAGTCGGGCCAGACCTCCTTCGACCAGGCCGCGACCCTCCGCTGGTCGCAGGAGGCCGCCCAGAAGCGCATGGAGGACATCCTCACCTCGACGTACGGCGGCGGCACCGAGCCCCTCGCCGGCGTCCTCTCGCCCTTCGACGGCATCTCCCGCGGCATCATCACCGCCCTTCAGGGCGCGGGCTACGGCCCGACGATCGCCGACGGCCTCCCGGTCGTGACCGGTCAGGACGCCGAGATCGCCTCGATCAAGCTCATCAACGACGGCGTTCAGCAGTCGACGATCTTCAAGGACACCCGCCTCCTCGCCGACCAGGCCGTCAAGACGGTCGAGTCGATCGGCTCCGGCAAGGAGCCCGAGGCCAACGACACGAAGACCTACGACAACGGCGTGAAGGTCGTCCCGTCCTACCTCCTCGAGGTTCAGACGATCTACAAGGACAACATCGAGTCCGACATCATCGGCTCCGGCTACTACACGGCCGACGAGGTCGCCGCAGGCGTCACCAAGTGACCCATCGGTGAGCGGGGCGGGCACCGCGGTGCCCGCCCCGTCCACTGCCCTTCAGTCTTCTAGCTCGCGAATGCGGAAGTGAAATGACGTCAAATATCTTGGAGATGCGCGACATCGACAAAGGATTCAACGGGGTGCCCGTGCTCAAGCACGTCAACCTCGAGGTCCGGCGCGGCGAAGTCCACGCGCTCTGCGGCGAGAACGGCGCCGGCAAGTCCACCCTCATGAAGGTCCTCTCCGGCGTCTACCCCCACGGTCAGTACGACGGGACCATCATCTGGGAGGGCCAGGAGGTGAAGTTCTCCTCCATCAAGGACTCCGAGAGCCTCGGCATCGGCATCATCCACCAGGAGCTCGCCCTCGTCCCGTACCTCTCCATCGCGGAGAACCTCTTCCTCGGCATCGACAAGCCTCGCAAGCACGGCCTCATCGACTGGCACGCGGTCAACCACCTCGCCGAGCAGGCCCTCGCGAAGGTCGGCCTCGACGAGAACGTGCGCACCCGCGTCGGTCAGCTCGGCGTCGGCAAGCAGCAGCTCGTCGAAATCGGGAAGGCCCTCTCGAAGGACGTCAAGCTCCTCATCCTCGACGAGCCGACGGCCGCCCTCAACGACAACGACTCCGCCCAGCTCCTCGAGCTCGTCCGTCAGCTCAAGGAGGCCGGCGTCTCGATCGTCATCATCTCCCACAAGCTCAACGAGATCGCCGCGATCGCCGATCGCACGACGATCCTCCGCGACGGCCAGACGATCGAGACCCTCGACATGCACGACCCCGCGTCGACGCAGAACAAGATCATCTCGCTCATGGTCGGCCGCGAACTCTCCCAGCGCTACCCCTCGAGGGAGTCCCACATCGGCGAGGAGATCTTCCGAGTCGAGGACTGGACCGTCTACCACCCGACCCAGGAGGGCCGCGTCATCATCAAGGACGCGTCCTTCAACGTCCGTCACGGCGAGGTCGTCGGCATCGCGGGCCTCATGGGCGCGGGTCGCACCGAGCTCGCGATGAGCATCTTCGGCCGCTCCTACGGGCGCGACATCACCGGCCGCCTCTACAAGGACGGCAAGGAGATCCAGGTGAAGTCGGTGTCCGACGCGATCAAGAACGGCATCGCCTACGCGACCGAGGATCGCAAGCAGTACGGCCTCAACCTCATCGACGACATCCGCCACAACATCGCGACCGCGGGCCTCTTCAAGCTCGCGAAGCGCGGCATGGTGAACGCCAACGAGGAGCTCGCCGTCGCCTCCGACTACAAGGAGAAGATGAACATCCGCTCCCAGTCGGTCATGCAGCTCGCGGGCTCGCTGTCGGGCGGCAACCAGCAGAAGGTCGTCCTCTCGAAGTGGCTGTACACCGACGCGGACGTCCTCATCCTCGACGAGCCGACGCGCGGCATCGACGTCGGCGCGAAGTTCGAGATCTACACCCTCATCAACAAGATGGTCGAGGCGGGCAAGGCCGTCATCGTCATCTCCTCCGAACTCGAAGAGATCCTCGGCATCTCCGATCGCGTCTACGCGCTCGCGTACGGGCGGATCACCGGCGAGGTCCCGATCGCGGAAGCGAACCAGGAGAACCTCATGGAACTCATGACCATTGAACCCTCAAGGGAGAACGAACTGTGAGCACCACCAAGAGCCTCGGCGAGATGTTCAAGGGCAACATCCGCCAGAGCGGCATTTTCTTCGCCTTCCTCGCCATCGCCATCCTGTTCGCGGTGCTCAACCCGTCGTTCCTCAGCCCGGGCAACCTCACGAACATCGTTCTCCAGTACTCCTACATCCTCGTTCTCGCGATCGGCATGCTCTTCGTCATCGTCCTCGCGCAGATCGACCTCTCGGTCGGCTCGGTCGTCGCCGTGACCGGCGCGCTCTCCGCGGTCCTCGTCATCAAGCACGGGATGCCCTGGTGGATGGGAGCGATCGCCGCGATCGTCCTCGGCCTCATCATCGGCGCGTGGCAGGGCTTCTGGGTCGCGTACGTCGGGATCCCCGGCTTCATCGTCACCCTCGCCGGCATGCTCCTCTTCCGCGGCCTCACCTTCCAGGTGCTCGCGAACGTCTCGCTCTCGCCCTTCCCGAAGCCCTACTACAACATCGCGAACGGCTTCTTCAACGGCCTCCTCGGCGGCATGGGCTTCGACGTGTTCACGCTCGTCGTGTTCGGCATCGGCGTCGTCGGGTTCGCCTACCAGCAGTTCCGCTCCCGCCAGGCGCGGATCGCCTACAACCAGGCCGTCGAGTCGATGGGCCTCTTCATCGGCAAGATCGTCGTCATCGCGGCGTTCGTCATGTGGTTCGCGTACCAGCTCTCCCGCTCGCGCGGCCTCCCGTTCGTCCTCATCATCCTCGCGATCCTCGTGCTCATCTACGGCACCCTCGCGAACTCGACGGTCTTCGGCCGCGACGTCTACGCGATCGGCGGCAACACCGCCGCCGCGGCCCTCTCGGGCATCAACGTCAAGTCGGTGACCTTCTGGACCTACGTCAACATGGGCTTCCTCTCCGCAGTCGCGGGCATCATCTACTCCGCCCGCATGAACGGCGCCCAGCCCTCGGCAGGCAACATGTTCGAGCTCGACGCCATCGCGGCCTGCTTCATCGGCGGCGCCTCGACGACCGGCGGCATCGGCAAGCTCTCCGGAGCCCTCGTCGGCGGTCTCATCATGGCCGTCATGTCGAATGGCATGCAGCTCATGGGCGCGTCGACGTCGACCCAGCAGATGGTGAAGGGCCTGGTCCTTCTCCTCGCGGTCGCCTTCGACGTGTGGAACAAGCGCCGCGCGTCCTGGGCGACGGCACGGGGGCGCGAGCCCTGAGCCCCGGCGGGGCCGCGTCCCCCGCGACGCGGCCCCGCCTCGTACGTCCAGATCAGCGCGTAGCCTGTAATCACAGCGAAGTGGTGAAGGAAAAATGATGCCCCGTCCCCGTCGAGCGAAAGGCGCTCCGTCGATTCTCGACGTCGCCGCGGTCGCAGGCGTGTCCCACCAGACCGTCTCCCGCGTCCTCAACGATTCCGAGAACGTCCTCCCGGCGACGCGCGCCCGCGTCCAGGCGGCGATCGACGAGCTCGGATACCGGCGGAACTCGGTCGCGCGCGCCCTCGCGCGCCGCAAGTCCGAGATGATCGGGGTCCTCACGACGACCTCGCTCGATTACGGTCCGTCCTCGATCCTCATGGAGATCGAGCTCGCGGCCCGGGAGGCGGGTTACTACACGGTCGTCGCCCCGGTGGAGGACTACGACGACGCGTCGATCTCGAAGGTCTTCGACCGCTTCCTCTCCCTCGCGGTCGAGGGCATCGTGCTCATCGCGCCTCTGCGCGACGTCGCCGCCGACATGGCGACGAAGACGATCCCGGTCCCGGTCGTCGCCGTCACGACCCAGGAGCTCGGCGACGAGGCCGGCGTGATTCCGGTCGCCGTCGACCAGGAGAAGGGCGCGCGCCTCGTCCTCGAGCACCTCTACGGTCTCGGGCACCGCGACATCGCGCACATCGCGGGCGAGGCGAAGTTCTTCGAGGCGAAGAAGCGCGAGCAGGCGTGGCGCGAGTTCATGGCGGAGCACGGCCTCGAGTGCAGGTCCCTGGGGGAGAGGGGCTGGGAGTTCGACGTCGGCTACGACGAGGGCCGTCGATTCCTCGCGGAGGGCCTGCCGACCGCGGTGTTCTGCGCGAACGACCAGATCGCTCTCGGCCTCTACCGGGCCCTCGAGGAGGCGGGGAAGTCGGTGCCGGGTGATGTGTCGATCGTCGGCTTCGACGATATGCCGGCCGCGAGGTTCTACTCCCCGGCGCTCACGACCGTCCGCCAGGGCTTCCCGAACCTCGGGCGGACGGTTCTGTCGACGCTCCTGAAGGAGATCCGCGAGCCCGGCTCGGGCGGATCGGGCATCTCTCTCGCCCCCGAGCTCATCGTCCGCGATTCGACGGCGCCGCTGGGCTGAGTCGGCGGCGACGTCGTTCACGAGGCCGGGGCGGCGCGTCGATTCGGCCGGAGACGAACAGGCTCGCCCGATCGACGAGTCGTCGGCTCTCCGGCTCATTCCGGCGCCGCGCCTCGGCCTCGTGAGCACTTCCCGAGATCGGCCCGCCGGCCGCCGGAACCGCGCATTCCCGCTTTTGAAATCGTGGACATTCCGGCCATGTGAGCGCTAACCTAATTCCGTCGGGGACGGCTTCGCCCGCCCCCGGACTTCGGCCCCTCGGGGCGCACGAAGAGGTGCGGCGGGCAGACCGCCCGCGCCGCGGACGAACGAGAGGACAACTCATGGACCATCGCGATCCCTCGACCTGGGACGCAGAATTCGCGGCCGAGGTCGCGCGCACCCGCGAGGTCGTCGCGCGACTCCACGCCGAGCTCCCGCGCTGGGGGCTCATCGTGTGGACGGCTGGCAACGTTTCCCAGCGGGTGAAGGGGCCGGCGGCGGACGGCTCCCAGGACCTCCTCGTCATCAAGCCCTCCGGCGTCTCCTACGACGATCTCACTCCCGAGTCGATGGTCGTCTGCGACCTCGACGCCACCCTCGTCGAAGGCGAGGGCTCGCCCTCCTCCGACACCGCGGCCCACGCCTACGTCTACTCGCACATGCCCGAGGTCGGCGGCGTCGTCCACACGCACTCGACCTACGCGACCGCATGGGCCGCCCGCGGCGAGTCCATCCCCTGCGTCCTCACGATGATGGGCGACGAGTTCGGCGGCCCGGTGCCGGTCGGGCCCTTCGCCCTCATCGGCGACGACTCGATCGGGCGCGGCATCGTCGAAACCCTCTCCGAGTCGCGCAGCCCCGCCGTCCTCATGCAGAACCACGGCCCCTTCACGATCGGCAAGGACGCGCGCGCCGCCGTCAAGGCCGCCGCCATGGTCGAGGAGGTCGCCCGCACCGTCCACATCGCCCGCCAGCTGGGGGAGCCGATCCCGATCCCCCAGGACAAGATCGACAGCCTGTACAACCGCTACCAATTCGTCTACGGACAGCACGACGGCGACGCCGCCGCGGAAGGAGAGCAGCACTGATGCCCGGATTCTACGAAGGCCGCGAGGTCTGGTTCTACACCGGATCCCAGGACCTCTACGGCGAGGAGACCCTCCGGCAGGTCGCCGAGCAGTCCCAGGAGGTCGTCCGCCTCCTCAACGACTCCGGGCTCATGCCCGCGCCCGTCGTGTGGAAGCCCGTCCTCAAGGACTCCGACTCGATCCGCCGCGCGATGCTCGACGCCTCCGCCGACGACCGAGTCCTCGGCGTCATCTCGTGGATGCACACCTTCAGCCCGGCGAAGATGTGGATCCGCGGCCTCGAGGTCCTCTCCAAGCCGCTGCTCCACCTCGCGACGCAGGCCAATGTCGAGATCCCGTGGGACACCATCGACATGGACTTCATGAACCTCAACCAGGCCGCGCACGGCGACCGCGAGTACGCGTACATCCTCACGCGCCTCGGCGTCGCCCGCGCGACCGTCGTCGGCCACGCGTCCAACGCCTCGACCTGCTCGCGCGTCGCCGACTGGATCCGCGCCGCCGCCGGCTTCGCCGCGACGAATGAGCTGCGCGTCGTCCGCTTCGGCGACAACATGCGCAACGTCGCCGTCACCGAGGGCGACAAGACCGAGGCGGAGCGCCGCCTCGGCGTGTCGGTCAACACCTGGGGCGTCAACGACCTCATCGCCGCGGTCGATGCGGTCGAGGAGGAGGCGATCGACGAACTCGTCGCCCTCTACGAGGCCGAGTACGAGGTCGAGGACGCCCTCAAGGCGGGCGGCGAGAAGCACGACTCCCTCCGCTACGCCGCCCGCGAGGAGATCGGCATGCGCCGCTTCCTCGAGGAGCGCGGGGCGATGGCCTTCACAACGAACTTCGAGGACCTCGGCACGCTCCGCCAGCTCCCGGGCCTCGCGGTTCAGCGCCTCATGGCCGACGGCTACGGCTTCGGCGCGGAGGGCGACTGGAAGACGGCCGTCCTCGTCCGCGCGGCGAAGGTGATGGGGGAGGGGCTGCCCGGCGGCGCGTCGCTCATGGAGGACTACTGCTACAACTTCGTCGACGGGAAGGAGATGATCCTCGGCGCCCACATGCTCGAGGTCTGCCCCTCGCTCACGGAGAAGAAGCCCCGCATCGAGATCCACCCGCTCGGCATCGGCGGCAAGGAGGATCCGGTCCGCATGGTCTTCAACGCGGACGCGCGCCCCGGCGTCGTCGTCGCGATGTCCGACATGCGCGACCGCTTCCGCCTCACCGCGAACGTCGTCGACGTCGTGGAGCCCCCGCACGACATGCCGAAGCTCCCCGTCGCCCGTGCGATGTGGATCCCGAAGCCCGACTTCTACACCTCCGTCGAGGCCTGGCTCACCGCCGGCGCCGCGCACCACACGTGCATGTCGACCCAGGTCGGCGCCGACGTGTGGGAGATGTTCGCGAAGATCGCGAAGATGGAGCTCCTCGTCATCGACGAGTCGACGACGCGGCGCGATTTCGCGTCGAGCTCGAAGTGGAACCAGGCGTACCACCGCCTCGCCGAAGGGCTCTGAGCCCTCGTCGGGCGCGCGAGCGCCGACGCGTCCGCGGGGCGCGACTCCGGTTCTCCGGGGTCGCGCCCCGCGTGCATGCGCGCAGGTCGAGGGGCCTTCATCGGCAATGATTACGAAAAGATCACGATTGAGGGAACGTTCTCATCGGTGAGAGTGTGAACGCTAACCTGAAACGGATGAACGGCAGAGCCGCTCTTCATCCATCGCATGGCACCTGTCGACTCGTCCAAGTTCAAGGAGGAACTTCATGTCTCAGGCCCGCACCTGGCGGCGCTTCGCCGCCGCGGCAGTCTCATCCCTCGTCGCCCTCTCCCTCACCGCGTGCGGCTCGTCCGGCGGATCCGCCTCGTCGGAGTCCGGCACCGACTCGGGCTCGACCTCGTCCTCTTCCGACCTCGTCAAGGTCGGCTACTCGCAGCTCGGCGCCGAGTCCGGATGGCGCACCGCGAACACCGAGTCGGTCAAGGCCTCCCTCACCAAGGAGAACGGCATCGACCTCACCTTCGTCGACGCCCAGCAGAAGCAGGAGAACCAGATCAAGGCCCTCCGCGACTTCGTCGCCCAGGACGTCGACGTCATCGCCTTCTCCCCGGTCATCGAGACCGGATGGGACGAGGTCCTCCAGGAGATCAAGGACGCCGGCATCCCCGTCATCCTCGTCGACCGCTCGGTGAAGACCACCGTCGAGGACGCCTACGTCACGCACATCGGCTCCGACATGTCGTCCGAGGGCAAGGCCGCCGGCGAATGGGTCAAGGCGAACTACCCCGACGCGAAGATCTTCGAGCTCCAGGGCACGATGGGCTCCGGTCCGCAGATCGAGCGCGAAGCCGCCTTCGATGAGGTCGTCGGCGTCGACCACATCCTCGGCAAGGCCTCCGGCAACTTCACCCGCGCGGAGGGCAAGACGACCATGGAGGCCGCCCTCCAGGCGTACCCGGACATGGACCTCGTCTTCTCCCACAACGACGACATGGGCCTCGGCGCCATCGAGGCCATCGAGGCCGCCGGCAAGACCCCCGGCACCGACATCAAGATCGTGACGATCGACGCCGTCCACGATGGTCTCCAGGCCCTCGTTGACAAGAAGTTCAACTACGTCGTCGAGTGCAACCCGGTCTTCGGCAATCAGCTCCTCGAACTCGTCAAGAAGGTCGCCGCCGGCGAGTCCGTCCCCGAGAAGACGGTCGTTCAGGACAAGACCTTCGATCAGTCGATCACCCAGGCCGAGGTCGACGCCCGAGCCTACTGATCGGGCGCCTACCGGCAACTGACTGAATGACGCGGTCCGTGCGCCGACTCCCCGGAGTCGGCGCACGGACCCGATCGAGGAAGAAGGAGCAATGAGTCCGACCAACGGCGAAGAAGCGCGCCCGGTCGTCGAGATGAAGGGGATCGGAGTCGTCTTCCCGGGCGTCCGCGCCCTCGACGGGGTCGACTTCTCACTGCGCGCGGGCGAGGTCCACGCGCTCATGGGGGAGAACGGCGCCGGTAAATCGACGCTCATCAAGGCCCTCACGGGCATCAACTCCCTCGCGTCCGGGACGATCACCGTCCTCGGCGAGGACTACCGGCCGAGCGGGCCGGAGGACGCGGAGGATCACGGCATCGCGACCGTGTACCAGGAGGTCAACCTCTGCCCGAACATGACCGTCGCCGAGAACGTCATGCTCGGCCACGAGATCCACAAGGGGCCCTTCATCGACTGGCGGGCGACGCGCCGCGTCGCCGCCGAGAATCTTCGACGGATGCACCTCGAGATCGATCCGAGGTCGCAGCTCTCCTCGCACACGATCGCCGTCCAGCAGCTCTGCGCGATCGCCCGCGCCCTCGTCTCCGATGCGAAGGTCCTCATCCTCGACGAGCCGACCTCCTCCCTCGACCCGGGCGAGGTCGAGCAGCTCTTCACCGTCGTGCGCGAACTGCGCGACCAGGGCGTCGCGATCCTCTTCGTCTCCCACTTCCTCGACCAGGTCTACGAGATCTCCGACCGCATGACCGTCCTTCGGAACGGGAAGTTCATCGGCGAGTACCTCACGAAGGACCTCGACCGGCGCGACCTCATCTCCGCCATGGTCGGACACACGATCGACTCCCTCGCGGCCATCGAGACGAGCGCGCAGGAGGCCGCCGACGCCGCCGCGCCGTCGACCTTCATGCGCGCCGAGGGCGTGGGCCGCGGTCGCGCGATCGCCCCCTTCGACCTCGACATCCACGCGAACGAGATCGTCGGATTCGCCGGCCTCCTCGGCTCCGGCCGCACCGAGGCCGCGCGCCTCCTGTGCGGCGCCGACCAGTCCGACTCGGGCGCGCTCGAGATCCGCGGGGAGAGGACCCCCCTCAAGAACCCCCTCGCCGCGCTCAAGAAGGGGATCGCCTACTCCACCGAGGACCGCAAGAAGGACGGCATCGTCGGCGACCTCTCGGTGAGGGAGAACATCGCCCTCGCCCTCCAGGCGTCGCGCGGCTCCTTCAAGCCGATCCCGCGCAAGGAACTCGACGAGATCGTCGACCGCTTCATGAACGCGATGAACATCCAGCCGCGCAACCCCAACGCGCTCATCAAGAACCTGTCGGGCGGCAACCAGCAGAAGGTCCTCCTCGCGCGCTGGCTCGCGACCGACCCGTCGCTCCTCCTCCTCGACGAGCCCACCCGCGGCATCGACGTCGGAGCGAAGGCGGAGATCCAGAAGCTCGTCGCCGAGCTCGCCGCCGAAGGGCGCTCGGTCGTCTACATCTCCTCCGAACTCGAGGAGGTCATGCGCCTCTGCCACAAGATCTGCGTGATGAGGGACCGCGAGATGATCGCGACCCTCGACAACGGCCCCGGCGTCACCCAGTCGACCGTCCTCGAGACGATCGCCTCGGCGGCCCGCGATGAGAACCCGGGAGGCTCGAATGACTGACGCGGCGAAACGCTCCTTCGACATCGGGGACGCGTTCAAGAGGGCCTCCGGGCACTCCGCATTCTGGCCGGCGATCGCCCTCGTCGTCCTCGTCGTCGCCTGCGGCGTCAAGTCGCCCGGCTTCCTCGACGTGACGATCCAGGACGGGCACCTCTTCGGCCAGCTCATCGACATCCTGAGGAATTCGGCGACCCCGCTGCTCCTCGCGCTCGGCATGTGCCTCGTCATCGCGACCGGCGGCATCGACCTCTCGGTCGGCGCGGTCATGGCGATCTCGCTCGCCGTCTCGCTCACGTGGATCGACAAGTCCGGCAACGGGTCCGATCTCGGCGTCGTCCTCACGGCGATCGTCCTCGGCCTCGCCGTCGCCCTCGCCATCGGCATCTTCAACGGCTTCCTCGTCACCGTCCTCGAGATCCAGCCGTTCATCGCGACGATGATCCTCATGGTCGCCGGCCGCGGCATCGCGATGCTCCTCACGAAGGGGCAGATCACGACCGTCACCTCGCCGCCGTTCAAGGCGATCGGATCAGGGTTCCTCTTCGGGATCCCCATGCCGGTGATCATCGCCGCGGTCGTCTTCGTCGTGCTCGTGCTCCTCGTCCGCAAGTCCGCCTTCGGCATGATGCTCGAGTCGATCGGCATCAACCGCGAGGCGTCGAGACTCGCGGGCGTCAAAGCCGCGTCGACGACCTGGATCGTCTACATCGTGTGCGGCCTTCTCGCCGGCCTCGCGGGCATCGTCTACGGCGCCCCGACGATGGCGGCCGACGCGAACAACATCGGCCTCATGAAGGAGATGGACGCGATCATGGTCGTCGTCCTCGGCGGCACGAAGCTCGACGGCGGCCGCTTCTCCCTCGGCGGCACGGTCGTCGGCGCGCTCATCCTGTCCGCGCTCGAGCGCGCGGTCGTCATCTTCGAACTGCCCTCCCAGACGACGCCCCTGTTCAAAGCGATCGTCCTCATCGCCGTCTGCGTCGCGGCCTCGCCCCTCTTCCGGGAGCGGATGAGGATGCGAAGGGCGCGCCGCGAGGCCGCCGCCGCGACGACCGGAAGCGAGGCTGCCCGATGAGCACCGCCACCCCCACCGCGAAGCAGGTCCGCGCCCCGAGGATCGACAGGAGGTTCCTCCCCGTCCTCGGCACGATCGCCACGCTCGTCGTCATCCTCGTCATCGGCGAGATGCGCTACGGACTCGGCGATGGGCGGAGGGCCTTCATCTCGATGAAGCTCCTCTCCAACCTCCTCGTCGACAACTCCTACCTCCTCGTCCTCGCCGTGGGAATGACCTTCGTCATCCTCACCGGCGGCATCGACCTCTCGGTCGGCGCGGTCGTCGCCCTCGTCGGCCTCGTCACCGCGAAGCTGTTCCTCGCGGGAGTCGCCCTCCCGATCGTCCTCGTCGTCGACGTCCTCATCGGCACCGCGTGCGGGCTCCTCATCGGGATCCTCGTCCAAGTGTTCGACATCCAGCCCTTCATCGCCTCCCTCGCCGTCATGTTCCTCGCGAGGGGCCTGGCGAACGTCGTCTCCGTGCAGTCCCTGCCGATTGACGACCAGGGCTTCGCGGCACTCGCCTCCTGGGCCCTGAAGTTCGGCACCGGCAAGGGGATCTGGAGGATCAACGCGTCGATGATCGTCGCGATCGTCGTCCTCCTCATCGGGTTCTACCTCCTCCACTACACGCGATTCGGGCGCACCGTCTACGGGCTCGGAGCGGGGGATCAGGGGCAGGCCGTGCGGCTCATGGGCCTCAACGAGGGGCGGACGAGGATCCTCGTCTACGTCATCTCGGGCACCTGCGCCGGCATCGCGGGCATCCTCTTCGCCCTCTACACGAAGTCCGGCTTCAACCTCACGGGCATCGGCATGGAGCTCGACGCGATCGCCTCGGTCGTCATCGGCGGAACGCTCCTCGCCGGCGGCTACGGGTTCGTCCTCGGGTCCGGGATCGGCGTCCTCGTCTACGGTCTCATCCAGGTGCTCATCGCGCGAGAGGGCCTCGACTCGTGGTGGACGAAGGTCTTCATCGGCGTCGTCCTCCTCGGTTTCGTCATCCTCCAGCGCGTGATCGCCGTCAAGCGCGAATAGGCGGAACGCGGCTCGGGCGCCCCGACGTGCCCTGGATCGGCCCCCTCGAGACCCCTCGAGGGGGCCGTTTCGCGCCCGAATGGCGGGAAAACCGTGAGAAATCGGTGAAATGCGGCGCTTGAAGCGACAATCCGGGCGACTGTTCCGTACTGTTTTCCCAGTGGCCGCCGCGGTGGCGGCCGAGTTACGAACAGGAAGAGGTTCCTCAATGTCCGTGAATCGCACCGAGCTCGTCGCCCAGATCGCCGAGCGCGCCAACCTCACCAAGGTCGAGGCGGACGCCGCCCTCGGCGCCTTCCAGGATGTCCTCGTCGAGTCGCTCGCCAAGGGCGAGGCCGTCAAGGTCACCGGCCTCTTCTCGGTCGAGCGCGTCGAGCGCGCCGCCCGCACGGGCCGCAACCCCCGCACGCGCGAGGAGATCCAGATCCCCGCGGGCTACGGCGTGAAGCTCTCCGCCGGCTCCTCGCTCAAGAAGGCCGTCTCCTCCAAGTGAGTCGAGTCCTCTAGACGACGAGAGCGGGGCGGGCGCCGATGGCGCCCGCCCCGCTTCTTCATGCCCGGACTCGGGCCCGGTGAATCACCCGGACGGATCATCGAGCCTTCGCGGCGGCGCCCGCCGCGGCTCGGGCGAGTGGAAGACGAGTCGTCGGGGTCGTCGTCAGCATGCGCCGAACGGCGCGGTTCCCTCAGTCGAGCAGCGACTTCGCGACGGCGAGGGCGCCCCGCAGGCCGGCGTCGTGCCCGGTCGACGTCGCCTCGATGAGGAGTCGGCGCGTGATGAGCGGGTGGCAGCTCGCGTAGAGGACGGCGCGGATCGCGGCGAGGAAGTCCTCCGAGGTCGAGAGGAGCCCGCCGATGAAGATCGCGTCCGGGTTGAGGAGGCCCGCGATCGCGCTCAGGGCCTCGCCGAGCCGCGAGCCCGCGGTACGGAGGAGCTCGATGGCCCGCGCGTCGCCATTAGCCGCCGCCGCGAGAAGGTCGGCGAAGGTGCGGCTCTCTCCCGCGATCGCCTGCCACTGATTCGCGAGGGCGTGGCCGGAGACGACCGTGTCGAGGCATCCGGTCTTCCCGCAGGCGCAGGTGAGGTTCCCGAACGCGGGCATGCGGACATGGGAGATGTCCCCGGCCGCGCCGGTCGCCCCGCGGTGGACGCGCGAGTCGATGATGACGCCGACGCCGATCGACGTGCCCGCCTTGACGGTGATCGAGTGGGCGATCCCGGGATGAGCGCGGTGCTCGCCGATCGCCATGAGGTCGGCGTCGTTCTCGATGGCGACCCGCGAGCCGTAGCGGCGCCGCACTTCATCGGCGACGGGGAAGTGGTGCCATCCGCGCAGGCGCGATCCCGTGTCGACCCACCCGTGGGCGTGATCGATGGGGGCAGGGAGACCGATGCAGATGGCGGCGGGGGAGCAGGCGCCGCCCTGCGCCTTGAGGAGGCTGTCGAATGCGGAGAAGACGAGATCGAGGACGTCCTGCGGGCTCTGCGTCGCGTCGATGACGATCTGGCGGACGGCGAGGACGGTGCCGTCGCCCTTCGCGATGCCGATCCTCGCGTGCTGCGTGCCGAGGTCGGCGCCGAGGATGAGGGTCTCGGCGGTCGCGGGCCGCAGGACGTGGGAGGGGCGCCCGCCGGTCGAGGGGGCCGCGCCGGAGTCGACGAGCTCGCCCGAGTCGATGAGCTCGCGAGTGCGCAGGGAGACCGTCGAGGGCGAGGCCGGGAGGAGCTCGACGAGGTCGTTTCGGGTCGACGCTCGGCCAGATCGAACGAGGTCGAGGATCCTGCGATGGATCTCGAGGGTCCGCTGGGGGGTGAGGGGGTCCTCCATGGCTGCTCCTGGCCGTGAGAAGTGCACCGACTTATTTCGATTCTAGACGCTATTTTCTTCGACGGTGCGACCATCTTGTTATCAATGTGCGTGTTTTAGGCCCCTTGTCACCGATGAAGAATCGTGTACGCTCAGTCACATCGATAGGACAAAGGTAGTCCAATAGTTCGATAGATCGAAAGAAGGGGTGTATGACTCGGTCGACATCCGCGGAGCAGGCAGCCGCGCAAGCGTGGTTCGACCACGACAGGTTCGGACTCTTCGTTCACTTCGGCCTCTACTCGGTCGCCGCCCGGCATGAATGGGTGATGACCCGCGAGCGCAGGACGGTCGAGGACTACGAGAAGTACGCCGAGTTCTTCGAGCCCGATCTCTTCGACGCGACGCGGATCGCCGAGCTGGCGAAGAGCGCGGGCATGGGATACGCGGTCCTCACGACGAAGCATCACGACGGTTTCTGCCTCTGGGACTCCGACCTCACCGACTACACGTCGATGCGCCACCAGGGCCGCGACTTCGTCGCCGAATGGGTCGAGGCCCTCCGGGCCGCCGGCCTCAAGGTCGGCCTCTACCATTCGCTCCTCGACTGGCACCACCCCGATTTCCCCTACGACTTCCACCACCCGAGGCGCGACGACGCCGACGCGCGGGACGCCCACCCCGAAAGGACGATGGTCGAGTACCGGAAGTACCTCAAGGGCCAGGTCCGTGAGCTCCTCACCCGCTACGGGACGATCGACTACATCTTCTTCGACTTCTCCTACCCCTGGGAGGTCGACGGCTGGACGGGCAAGGGCAAGGACGACTGGGGCTCGGAGGAGCTCCTCGAGATGGTGACCGAGCTCCAGCCCGGGATCCTCGTCAACGACCGCCTCGACATCCCCGGCGACTTCGTCCACACCCCGTCCGAGGTCGATCGGATCGCCGCGGACGTCGCGGCCCTGCGCTCCCTCGGCTCCGGCGCCCCGGTCCGCCTCGGGTTCGTCGTCGGCGCGCTGCGCTCGGATTCCACGATCGACGAGGATGCGGCGGCCCGCCTCCGCGCGGCCGCCGGGAACGCGCCCCTCACCTTCCACAGGGGATTCGACCTCGTCCCCGATCAATTCGAGGGCCTCGAGGCCCTCGTGCGGCTCGGCTACGACCGGGTCCTCACGACGGGCGGGAGCCCGTCGACCGCGGATCCCGCGGGCCTCGCCGCCCTCGTCGACGCCGCGGGGGAGCGGATCGGGATCCTCGCCTCGGGGGGCCTCCGGTCCGCCAACGTCTCCGATATCGTCGAGGCGAGTGGAGCGAAGGAGGTCCACATGCGCGCGCCCGGACCGGATGGAGGGACGAGCCGCGCGGAGATCGACAGGATCATCGCCGCGCTCAGGGACGCGCGGCGCGAGGAATGAGGAGGAATTCATGAGAATCGCAGTGCTCGAGGACGAGCTCGCGATCGCCACCGCGGCGGCCGACCGGATCGAGGAGGTCTACCGGTCCAAGCCGGACTTCGTCATCGGGCTCGCGACGGGGTCCTCGCCGCTTCCGCTCTACGCGGAGCTCGTTCGCAGGAACGAGCAGGGCCGGATCTCCTTCGAGCGGGCCCGCTCCTTCAACCTCGACGAATACGTCGGGCTCGACCGCGGCCACGAGGAGGGGTACGCGAACTTCATTCACCGTCACCTCGTCGACATGCCCGAGGGCGCCGCTCACGGACCCGACGGCTGGCGGACGGACCTCGACGAGGGCGCGGCCGACTACGATCGGACGATCCGCGAGGCCGGGGGCGTCGACGTTCAGGTCCTCGGGATCGGGTCCGACGGGCATATCGGCTTCAACGAGCCGGGCGGCTCCCTCGTGAGCCGCACGCACGTCGGCGTCCTCACCGAGCGGACCCGACGCGACAACTCCCGCTTCTTCGGGGGCGACCTCGACGCCGTCCCCACCCACTGCGTCACGCAGGGGCTCGGCACGATCATGGAGGCGCGCTCCTGCGTCCTCGTCGCGACGGGCGAGGGCAAGGCCGAGGCCGTCGCCGCGATGATCGAGGGGGGAGTGTCGGCCCGCTGCCCGGCGTCGATCCTCCAGATGCACCCCGACGTCCTCGTCCTCCTCGACCGCGCCGCCGCGTCGCGCCTCGAGCTCCTCGACTTCTACCTCGAGGTCCAAGCGGCCTCCGCCCGCTGACGCCCCGCCCCGCCCTCGTCCCGCGGGCCGTGAGAACCCCGGGATCCTCGCGAGGGATCCCCGCGATGGCTCCCCGCGGAGTACCCCGAACTGGTGACGAGGGCGGGCGGCTCTACAATGGGCCCATGCGCGATGCCCTCGATGAACCGACAGGACCCGGAGCCCCGACCGGCCCGGGCGGACCGTCGACCCAGACGTCGACCGGACTCCTCGAGCGGACCGAGGTCGAGCAGGAGAAGTCCCCGGGCGACGGCGACCGCTTCGCCCACTTCGTGCGGCGCGACAAGGCCGACTCCTCGATGATGACCGGCCAGCCGGTCGTCGCCCTCTGCGGCAAGGTGTGGATCCCCTCGCGCGACGCCTCGAAGTACCCGGTGTGCCCGACGTGCAAGGAGCTGCGCGACTCGATGGGCAAGAACGGCCGCAACTGGCCCTTCTCCGACGGCTCGGGGGGCACCGGCAAGTGACGCCCGCGCAGGATCGACACCACAGCCCGTCCCGCGCCTCCCACTTCGCAGCGAAGAGCCTTCCCCCCGCCTTCCCCGACCGCGCCCGCAAGGGCACGGCGTCGAGCCTGCGCGCGTGGCAGGCGGCCGCCCTGGAGCGCTACCTCGCGGCGGCTCCTCGGGATTTCCTCGCCGTCGCCACACCGGGCGCCGGCAAGACGACCTTCGCGCTGCGGATCGCCGTCGAGCTCATGGGCGCCGGGGTCGTCGAAAAGGTCACCGTCGTCTGCCCGACCGAGCATCTCAAGGGCCAGTGGGCGGACGCGGCCGCCCGGGTCGGCATCCACATCGACCCGGCGTTCTCCAACTCGCAGGGGCGTGCCGGCTCCCACTACGACGGCGTCGCCGTCACCTACGCGCAGGTCGCGGCAAACCCGCCCGTCCACTCGGCGCGCCCCCGCGCCCACCCGACCCTCGTCATCCTCGACGAGATCCACCACGCGGGCGACGCCCTCTCGTGGGGCGACGGCGTGCGCGAGGCCTTCGCCGACGCGACACGGCGCCTCGCCCTCACCGGCACCCCCTTCCGCTCGGACACCTCCCCGATCCCCTTCGTCCGCTACGAGGAGGACGCCGACGGGATCCGCCGCTCGAAGGCCGACTACACGTACGGCTACGGGGACGCGCTGCGCGACAGCGTCGTCCGGCCCGTCCTCTTCATGTCCTACTCCGGGCAGATGTCGTGGCGCACGCGCGCCGGCGACGAGATGTCCGCGCGGCTCGGCGAGCCGCTGACGAAGGACCTCATGAAGCAGGCGTGGCGCACGGCGCTCGACCCCAAGGGCGAGTGGATCCCCGCGGTGCTGCGCGCCGCCGACCTGCGCCTCGAGGAGGTCCGCCGCCAGATCCCCGACGCCGGCGGACTCGTCATCGCCTCCGATCAGACGCAGGCGCGCGCCTACGCGCGCCACCTCCGCGAGATCACCGGGAGGTCGGCGACGCTCGTCCTCTCCGACGACGCGGACGCCTCCGACCGGATCGACGCCTTCCGCGAGTCCGACGACAAGTGGATGGTGGCCGTCCGCATGGTGTCCGAGGGCGTCGACGTCCCGCGCCTCTCGGTCGGCGTCTACGCGACGAACACCTCGACCTCGCTCTTCTTCGCCCAGGCCGTCGGGCGCTTCGTCCGGGCCCGGCGTCGCGGCGAGACCGCGACCGTCTTCATCCCCTCGGTCGTCCAGCTCCTCGACCTCGCCGGGCAGATGGAGGTCGAGCGCGACCACGCCCTCGACCGTCCGAAGCCCGAGGGCGAGGACGCGATGTGGAACCCCGAGGACGCGATGGTCGCGGCCGCGAACCGGGAGGACGCCGCCTCGTCGGACCTCCTCAGCCAGTTCGAGGTCCTCGGCGCGGACGCCGAGTTCGACTCGGTCCTCTTCGACGGCGCCGCGTGGGGCCAGGGCGCCGAAGTCGGGTCCGCCGAGGAGCAGGAGTACCTCGGGATCCCGGGCCTCCTCGACGCCGACCAGGTGACGACGCTCCTGCGGGCACGTCAGGCCGAGCAGATGGCCGCCCAGCGCAAGTCCTCCGACGCCGCCCGCCGACGGGAGGCGAACGCCGGGATCTCCGATCACCGGTTGCGCGCCGCGAAGCGCAAGGAGCTCTCGCACCTCGTCTCCTCGTGGTCGCGCCGCTCCGGCGACACGCACGCGATGATCCACTCCCAGCTCCGCCAGCGCTGCGGTGGCCCGGAGATCGCCCTCGCGACGACCGAGCAGATCGAGGCGAGGATCGCGCTCCTGCGCCAGTGGTTCGTCGGCCGCTCCTGACCCCTCCGTCGACGCCCGCCCAGGCCTCGTTCATCGACGAGGGCGGGGCGCCGCGCACTCCGGGCGGAAGCGGACGGGCGGCGGGCCCGCAGAGACGAACCGGCCCCGAGCGCGAACGCCCGGGGCCGGAATCCGTGTCGTCGAAGCGGTCAGACGCGCACGTAGCGCGTCGGGATCGCGGCCTCGCCCTCGGAGAGCCTCCACGCCTGGTAGGGGAGCTCGTTGCGGGTGCGGACGTGGTGGGCCTGCGCCTTCTCGAGGGCGCCGTCGCGCCACAGTTCGGAGTGGATCTCGCCGCCGACGATGAGCGGGATCTGGAGGCGGCGGGCGCCGAGGCGGTCGAGCTCCGCGTAGGCGGCCTCGGCGGTGTCGGCGACGACGAGGACCTCCTCCGACGCGTAGCCCTCCTCGTCGAGGACGCGGCCCGCGTACTTGCGACCGCCGACCGTCGACTTCGACTCCGACTTCTTCGCGACGGGGATCATCTCCCCGTTCTCGCCCTCGCGGGCGACGATCTTGTAGACGAGGGCCGCCGTCGGGACGCCCGAGCCCGTGACGAGCTTCGTGCCGACGCCGTAGGAATCGATGGGAGCGGCGCCGAGCGCGGCGATCGCGTACTCGTCGAGGTCGTTCGTCACCGTGATCTTCGTCGTCGTCGCGCCGAGCGCGTCGAGCTGGCCGCGGACCTTGAAGGCCTGGGCGACGAGGTCGCCCGAGTCGATGCGGACGGCCCCGAGCTCGCCGCCGGCGGCGCGGGCCGCGGCGACCGCGTTCTCGACGCCCTGGGGGATGTCGTAGGTGTCGACGAGAAGGGTCGTGCCCGGGCCGAGGAGCGCGATCTGCGCGTCGAAGGCCTCCCGCTCCGAATCGTGAAGGAGCGTGAAGGAGTGGGCGGCCGTGCCGATCGCGCGGATCCCGTAGCGCTTGCCCGCCTCGAGGTCCGAGGTGCCGCCGAAGCCGCCGATGATCGCGGCGCGGGCGGCCGACACGGCGGCGCGCTCGTGGGCGCGGCGCGCGCCCATGTCCATGCAGGGGCGTCCGTGGGCGGCGATCGTCATGCGCGAGGCCGCCGAGGCGATCGCGCAGTCGTGGTTGAGGATCGAGAGGAGCAGCGTCTCGAGGATCGTGCACTCGGCGAAGGTGCCCTCGACGGTGAGGAGCGGGGAGCCGGGGAAGTAGCACTCGCCCTCGGCGTAGCCGGAGATGTCGCCGGAGAAGCGGAAGTCCTTGAGGTAGTCGAGGGTCTCGTCGGAGACGATCCCCTCGCGGTGGAGGTAGTCGATCTGCTCGGGTTCGAACTCGAAGCGCTCGAGCGCCTCGAGGATGCGGCCCGTGCCCGCGACGACGCCGAAGCGGCGGGTCGCCGGGAAGCGGCGGCCGAAGACCTCGAAGACCGAGTGGCGGAAGGCGGTACCCGCCTTGAGCGCCGCGTCGATCATCGTGAGCTCGTACATGTCCGTCAGCAACGACGTGGAGACTGAAGATGGCATGTGCACACGGTATCGCGATCGGCTCGCCGCAGGGGCGGCGAAACCGCCACGAGTTGCGGGAACCTTGCCTAGTGTGGGGGATATGCCGAGCACGACGACCAGCCCCGACGCCGCTGTCGGGACCTCCACCGCCACGATCCCCACGTGGCGCACCGTCGTGTGGGACGACCCGATCAACCTCATGGACTACGTGACGAACGTCTTCATCCGGCACTTCGGCTACTCGGCGGAGAAGGCGCGGACCCTCATGCTCGAGGTCCACACGGCGGGCCGCGCCGTCGTCTCGAGCGGCATGCGCGAGCGCATGGAGGCCGACGTCGTCGCGATGCACGGCTACGGCCTGAGGGCGACCCTGGAACCGAGCCGATGATCGGGCCCTTCCGCTACGAGGACGGGGCGTACCGGGCGCCCCTCGAACCGCCGTACTCGACGCTCGTCGCCCGCCTCATGCGCGAGATCCTCGTCGTCCTCGACGAGCCCGGCGACCTCGCCGCCTTCGTGTCGGCCGCGACCTCTCTGGAGACGGAGCGTGAGGCGCCCGAGGAGAAGGCCCTCGGCTATCTCCTCCCGGCGATGAGCCTCGACCCGGGGGACGCGTCGGGGCTGCGCGCCCTCACCGAGGACTTCCTGCGCGCCGAGAAGTCCTCGCGCCTGCGCGCCGTCGGCTCGCAGATCGAGCGGAGCGAGCGCGCCGGCCTCCCGGAGATCGCGATCGACGAGGACGAGGTCTGGGAGTGGCTCGCGGCCCTCAATGACGTTCGTCTCGGTCTGGCGGGCGAGCTCGGCATCGAATCGGACGCCGACGTCGCGCGGATCGAGGAACTCGCAGGCGAGGAGCCGAACGGTACGCGCGAGCAGTCGGCGGCGGCGATCTACCTCGTCCTCACCTGGTGGCAGGATTCACTCATCGCCGCCCTCAACTCCGGGGGGAACGCGAACTAGGGTCGGGAGCCATGGACAACGCGCCGATCGGCATCTTCGACTCCGGATTGGGAGGGCTGACCGTCGCGCGCGCGGTGATCGACAAACTCCCCGACGAGCAGATCCTCTACCTCGGCGACACGCTCCACACGCCCTACGGCCCGCGGCCGATCGCGGAGGCCCGCCGCTACACGCTCGAGTGCCTCGACGCCCTCGCCTCGCGCGGCGTCAAGGCGATCGTCATCGCCTGCAACACGGCGACCGCGGCCGCCCTCTCCGACGCGCGCGAGCGCTACTGGATCGACGCGCACATCCCGGTCATCGAGGTCATCACTCCCGCTGCTCGGCAAGCGGTCGCGACGACCCGCAACCGTCGGATCGGCGTCATCGGGACGAACGCGACCATTCAGTCGGAGGCGTACCGCAACGCCCTCGCCGCCGTTCCCGGCCTCACCGTCGTCCAGCAGGCGTGCCCCGCCTTCGTCGAGTTCGTCGAGAAGGGCGTGACGACCGGCGCCGAGCTCGAGTCCGTCGCCCGCGAGTACCTCCAGCCCCTCAAGGACGCCGAGGTCGACACCCTGATCCTCGGGTGCACGCACTACCCGCTCCTCACCGGCGTCATCGGGCGCGTCATGGGCGAGGACGTCTCCCTCGTCACCTCGTCCGAGGCGACCGCGAACGTCGCCTACAACGAGCTCATCGACCGGGACCTCCTCCACGAGCCGTGGCCGGAGGGGGAGGGGCCCTCGCACGAGTTCCTCACGACGGGCGCGGGCGAGGCGTTCCCCAAGCTCGCGCGCCGGTTCCTCGGCCCCGAGGTCGCGAACGTCCACGAGGTCGCCGTCCACGAATCGGCGGTGGGCTGATGCGGCTCACGATCGTCGGCTGCACCGGATCGATGTCGGGTCCGGCGTCCCCCGCCTCGTGCTACCTCGTCCAGGCCAAGGGCCCCGATCCGCGGACCGGCGAGGTCCGGGACTGGAACATCGCCCTCGAGCTCGGCCCCGGCTCCTTCGGCGCGCTGTGGCGCCATGTCGACCCGTGCGAGCTCGACGCCCTCGTCCTCTCGCACACGCACGCCGACCACATGGCCGACATCATCTCCCTCCAGGTGCACCGGCGCTGGGGCCCCGCCCGCGGCCTCGACCCACTGCTCCTCGCGGGTCCCGTCGGCACGCTCGAGCGCATCCGCCAGATCGACGGCACCCGGCTGCCCGACGAGTACGAGGGCGAATTCGCGATCCGCACGGTCCGCGCCGGCCACTCCTACCGGGTCGGCCCCTTCACGCTCACCTCCTTCCCCGGGATCCACACCGTCGAGTCCTTCGGCACGCGCATCGCGGGCCCGTCCGAGTCCGATCCGGCCCGCACCGTCGAGATGTTCTTCACCGGCGACACCGACGAGGCCCCCGCGATCCTCGAGGGCGCGCGCGGCGTCGACCTGCTCCTGTCCGAGGTCGGCTTCACGACGGCCGACACGACTCGCGGGATCCACATGGACGGCGTGCGCGCCGGGCGGCTCGCCTCCCGCGCCGGCGTCGGACGACTCGTCGCCACGCACATCCAGCCGTGGACCGACCGGGCCGAGGTCGAACGCGAACTCCGCACCACCTGGGACGGCCCGCTCGACTTCGCCGATTCGGAGACGACCTTCCTCGTCGGCGAGTGATTCCTCCGCGGGCCTAGTCCTCGGGATCGCGCCACTGACCGTGGTGGTCGGCGATCCACTGGAAGAGCGCCGCGAGCACCTGGCCCGTCGCGGTCTGCACGGCGTCCTCGCCCAAGCGGTGCCGCACGAGGATCCGCCGATAGCCGAGGCCCGGCAGCGTCGTGATCCGCATTCCCTCGGTCGAGATGCCGCGGACCGCCATCGACGGCATGATCGTCGATCCCTTCCCCGTTCTCACGAGCGCGTGGGCCGCCTCGTAATTGATATAGGAGTACGGCACCCAGCGGGGGTGGGGGAGGGCGGCGACGATCCGCTCCATCGTGTGGTAGCCGACGGTGAGGGGGTTGACGCGGAGCCACTCGACCTCGGCGAGGTCGCGCTCGGAGCCGACGCGCGGCGCGGATTCGGGGCTGACGAGGACCCAGGGCTCGTCGATGCACGCGACGTCGACGAAGCCGCGCGGTGCGGGGCCGGGCGCCGTGTCGCGCTCGAGCATGAGGAGGTCCGTGCGGCCGGCGCGAAGGTCGGCCATGCCGTCCGCCTCGTCGGTCTCGTCGATGTGGATCTCGACGCCGGGGAGGTCCTTCTCGAGCTCGGCCTCGAGGGGGAGGAGGACGTTGCGGATCACCGACTGGAATCCGCCGATCCCGACGACGCCGGTCACCTGCCCGGTGATGGGGCGCAAGTCGCGGGCGATCTCGTCGAGGTCGTTCTCGATGCGCTCGGCCCCGGCGACGAGGATCCGCCCGGCGGGGGTGAGGATCGCGCCCGCCGGGGTGCGGTCGAGGAGGACGAGGCCGACCTCGTCCTCGAGGCGTCTGATCTGCTGGGACACCGCGGACGGGGTGAGTCCGAGGACGTCGGCGGCGGCGACGATTCCGCCCTCGCGGTGGACGGCGAGGAGGTGGGCGAGACGTCTCGGATCGATGCGCACGGGGGCTCCCTGGGGTGTAGGGAAAATGAATCTGAAGTGAAGGGTACTTCAATTGCGCTTCAGGCATGGGAGCGCGACCATGGTAGTGCGAACCGGGGACGTAGAGGCCCCCGGGAACCGATGAAAGGAGTCTGACATGTCAGCGTTCATCCATGCTCGACTCGTCCAGTTCCGCTCCTACGTCACCCGGTACCGTCGCCAGCAGAGGGACGAACTCCAGTTCTGCATGGACCGGCCGATCTACGGCGCGCTCATCGCGCGCTGAGGGGCGTAGACGGGGAAGAGGGGCCGCGCGAATGCGCGGCCCCTTCGGCTATCCCCGCCCTTCCAGCGAAGTCCTGCGCCTTCGGCTGCGAGCCCGTCGGACCAGTGGCCCGCGCACCACGAGCCGGGCCCCGCCCGCCTCGGACCGCGATCCGAGGTCCTGCAGACGTCCGGGGCCTACCCGGCCCGGCCCGCGGCGCGCGTCCTCGTCGCGCCGTCGCGCGGTCATGCGCCGTCGGCCATGTGCTCTTCGGATCCTTGGCGCGCCCGCCGTGAGTCGGCCCGCGGCGCGCATCCCCTCGACGCGCGAAGGTGATGGGCGGTTTCAGGTGGTGAGTGCAACGCCTTGAGTGTGTGGGGTGGTTGCTGTGGGTTTTCGTTGTTCTGAGGCGGTTCGCCGCCAGGTGTTGGATCTGCTGATTGAGGGTGTGCCGGTTAGGCAGGTGCATTTGCGGGTGGGTGTCGCGGTGTGCACGATCCGCAAGTGGGCCAAAGATTGGGGCATGACGTTTCGTGTGGGTTCGCGAGGCGGGTGGGTGGGCAGTGCGCCCGCCGACCCTGTGGAGGGGCTGGTCAGCGGGGTCGGGCATGGGGCCCGGTTGACGATCGGGGGCCGCCAGCTCATCGAGTACTTGCACGGTCAGGGGATGAGCATGCGGGGGATCGCCCGCGAGCTTGGGGTGGCGGCCTCGACGGTGAAGCGGGAGTTGGATCGTGGGGGCGGCCAGTATCGGGCGGTACGCGCTCATGAGGAGGCTGCCGGGAGGCGGGCTCGTCCCAAGCCGTTCAAGCTGGAGGATCCTCGGCTGCGCGCCTTCGTGGTCGCCAAGCTTAACGAGCACTGGTCGCCTGAGCAGATCTCGCGGGCCTGGGCGTGTGGGGACAATAGGGGGGTGACGATCAGCCCGGAGACGATCTATCAGGCCCTGTATGTGCATGGGCGCGGCGCGTTGCGTCAAGAGCTCAAGGTGGAAAAGGCGTTGCGGTCGGGGCGCACGCGTCGCCTGGCGCGTTCGCCGCTGGCTCTGGCGCGCTCGAAGGGGAAGTCGTGGGTGGAGGGCGCCAGGATCGTGGACCGGCCCCAAGAGGTGGAAGGACGCCAGGTTCCGGGCCATTGGGAGGGGGATCTGATCGTGGGGGCGAACAACAAGAGCGCCGCGATCACCCTGGTGGAACGCACCACGGGCTACCTGCTCGTCCGGCCCCTGCCAGCGTGCCACGACACGGCAAGTGTGATCGACGTGCTCGCCGACATGATCAGCCCTTTCCCGCTCACGCTTCGCGAGACGATCACGTGGGACCAGGGAGGGGAGATGGCGAACGCGAAAGACCTGACCAGCCGGACCAAAACGAAGGTGTATTTCGCCGACCCGCATTCGCCCTGGCAGCGCGGGTCCAACGAGAACACCAACGGCCTGTTGCGCGACTACTTCCCTAAAGGCACCGACCTGAACGACTATCCCCCAGAAGCATTCGCCGAGGCCGAACGCCAACTCAACACCCGACCCCGCAAACGCCACGGCTGGAAAACACCCGCCGAACTCATGCAAAAATTACTCGACGACAACGCCGTTGCACTCACCGCCTGAAACCGCCATGCTTTCGACGAAGGAACGTGATGCTCTCGGTGGGGGGCGAGGAAGTACACCTAGTGTGCGCGCAGCGCCTCGACGATGCGCGGGGCGAGCGCCCGGAACGCGATGCCGCGGTGGCTGATCGCGTTCTTCTCCTCGGCGCTCATCTGCGCCGTCGTCACCTCGAACCCGTCCGGGACGAAGATCGGGTCGTAGCCGAAACCGCCGGAGCCCCGGCGCTCGTGGATGAGGCGCCCGTGGACCTCCCCGCGCTCGACGAACTCGCGACCGTCGGGAAGGACGAAGGCCGCGGCCGACACGAACGCCGCGCCCCGATGGCGATCGGGCACGTCCGCGAGCTGGGCGAGCAGCAGATCGAGGTTCGCCGCGTCGTCGCCGTGGCGCCCCGACCAACGGGCCGAGAAGATTCCCGGCGCCCCGCCCATGACGTCGACGCAGATCCCCGAGTCGTCGGCGATCGCCGGCAGACCGGTGAGGGCGACGAGGGAACGCGCCTTGATGAGGGAGTTCTCCTCGAAGCTCGCGCCGTCCTCGACGGGCTCGAGCGCGTTGAAATCCGACATCCGGGCCACCGCCCCGACCTCGTACCCCTCCCACGCGGGGGCGAGGATGGCCTCGAGCTCGGCGATCTTGTGGGCATTGCCGGTCGCGAAGACGAGCCTGGGGACGGGCATCAGAGGGAGACTCGCTCGTTGGAGGGGGCCTCGAGGCTGCGGCGCTGCAGGTCGGCGAGCTGCGCGTTGCCGATCGCCGCGAGGTCGAGGAGGTCCCCGAGCTCGGAGCGGTCGAAGGGCGCGTGCTCTGCGGTGCCCTGGACCTCGACGAAGGCGCCGGAGCCGACCTGGACGACGTTCATGTCCGTCTGGGCGCGAACGTCCTCGACGTAGGGGAGGTCGAGCATCGGCGTGCCGTCGATGATGCCGACGGAGATCGCCGACACGGAGTCGGTGAGGACGGGCGAGCCGGCCTTCGGGGTGATGAGCCCCTGCTCGGTGCCCCAGCGGACGGCCTCGGCGAGGGCGACGTACGCGCCCGTCACGGAGGCGGTGCGGGTGCCGCCGTCGGCGCGCAGGACGTCGCAGTCGACGACGATCGTGTTCTCGCCGAGGGCGGAGACGTCGATGATCGCGCGCAGCGAGCGGCCGATGAGGCGCGAGATCTCCTGCGTGCGCCCGCCGATCTTGCCCTTGACGGATTCGCGCTGCGAGCGCTCGGCGGTGGCGCGCGGAAGCATCGCGTATTCGGCGGTCACCCAGCCCTCGCCGCTGCCCTTGCGCCAGCGCGGCACGCCCTCGGTGAGGGAGGCGACGCAGAGGACGCGGGTCCTCCCGAATTCCACGAGGGCCGACCCCTCTCCGGTGCCGGACCACCCGCGGGTGATGGACACGGGGCGGAGTTCGTCGAATGCGCGCCCGTCGGCGCGAAGATCACTGTTCGTCATGATGCCCACCCTAGTCGAGGGCGTTAGCGTGGACTCATGAGCCTCGCCCTTCCGCTCGTTCGGGGTAGCGTCGACGCCCTCGTGAGCGCGCGCGCCGCCGTCGATCCCGCCGACCTCCTCCTGCGCGGCCCCGCCGCCCTCGGGGAGGGGACGTCCGCCGAGGATCGTGCCGCCGTCCGCTCGGTGGCCGCCTTCCTCGTCGGCCGCCGCGGCGCCATCGGCATCGAGCCGGCCCGCGGGGGATCCGGCCCCCTGCGCCTCCACCGGCTGATCGACGAGGACGCGGCCCATCTCCTGGAAACGGGGGCGACGCCGCTCCTCATCGGCGCGACCGCCTCCGGCGAATGCGCGATCGGTCTCGTCGTCGACGAGCGGATCGATGAGCCCGGCGTCCAGTGGGCGCATCTGCGCTGGGCGGGGCACCTCCTGGAGGCGCAGGACTCGGCTCTCGCGATGTCGGCGGTCGCGCTCGCCTCCTGGCACGAGGTCAATCGCTTCTGCTCGCGGTGCGGCGCGCGGCTGCGCATCGTCCTCGGCGGCTGGGCGACCGAGTGCCCCGGCTGCGGGCGGCTCGAGTACCCGCGGCAGGATCCCGCGATCATCGTGCGGATCGAGGACGCCGACGAGCGGATCCTCCTCGCTCACAACACCGGGTGGGTCGAGCCGATGTGCTCGCTCATCGCCGGTTTCGTCGAGGCGGGCGAGGCTCCCGAGCGCGCGGTCGTCCGCGAGGTCCGCGAAGAGGTCGGCCTCGAGATCTCCGCCCCCGTTTACCGGGCGACTCAGCCCTGGCCCTTCCCGCGCTCCCAGATGCTCGGCTTCGAAGCGCGCCTGGCTCCCGGCTGCGCGCCCGAGCCCGTTCCCGATGGCTCGGAGATCGCGTGGGCGCGGTTCTTCAGCCGCGAGGAATTCGTCGCCGAGGTCGAGGCGGGCGCCATCACGGCGCCCGGGCCGACCTCGATCGCCCACGCCCTCGTCGCCGAGTGGCTGGGCGCGCCCATGCCGCGCTCGCCGCTCGCCCTCGATCCGCTGCGGCGGCCCTGATCGCCTTTCCGCCCGCGGGGCGGCCGTCAGGAGGGCGGCGGGCCGTCCCCGGGGCGCAGGGGCTCGAATCGGAGACGACGGCGGGTCGTGGGATGATCCACCCATGAGCGAACGCGACCCCGAATCCCTCCTCGACGCCCTCGACCCCGATCAGCGGGCCGTCGCGCTCCAGGTCACGGGACCGCTCGCCGTCCTCGCCGGCGCGGGCACGGGCAAGACGCGGGCCATCACGTACCGGATCGCCTACGGGACGGCGATCGGCGCCTATTCGCCCGACTCCGTCCTCGCGGTCACCTTCACGCAGCGCGCCGCCCGGGAGATGCGCTACCGACTCGCCGAGCTCGGCGTTCCGGGTGCGCAGGCGCGGAACTTCCACTCGGCGGCCCTGCGCCAGCTCCACTACTTCTGGCCGACCGTCGTCGGCGGGCCGCTCCCGCAGATCATCGAGCACAAGGCGTCGATCGTCTCCTCGGCCGCCGCGCGCCTCGGCATCGCCGCCGATCGGACGATGGTGCGCGACCTCGCGAATGAGATCGAATGGGCGAAGGTCTCCATGGTCGACTCCGAGCACTATGCGGAGCGCGTCCGCGCGGGGCACGACGTGCCCGGGGGTTTGAGCGCCGACGACATGGCGCGACTCCTCGACGTCTACGAGGACGCGAAGGCGGAGCGCGGGGCGATCGACTTCGAGGACATCCTCGCCGTCCTGTGCGGCATGCTTCAGGAGCGCGGCGACGTCGCGTCGAAGGTCCGCGCCCAGTACCGGCACTTCGTCGTCGACGAGTTCCAGGACGTCTCCCTCCTTCAGCGCCGCCTCCTCGACCTCTGGCTCGGCGACCGCCACGACGTCTGCGTCGTCGGCGACGTCGCCCAGACGATCTATTCCTTCGCCGGCGCCGATCCCGCGCACCTCGTCGACTTCCCGAAGTCTCATCGGGGCGCGCGCGTCCTCCAGCTCACCCGCGATTACCGGTCGACTCCGCAGATCGTCGCCGTCGCGAATCGCCTGATGGCGGCCGCGGGCCCGGCCTCCGGCGCCGTTCATCTCCAGTCGCAGCGCCCGAGCGGAGCGGGCGTCGAGTTCTCCACCTACGCATCGGATCGCGCCGAAGCGGAGGGGGTCGCCGACAAGATCGCCGCGCTCATCGCCCGCGGAACCCCCGCGCACTCGATCGCCGTCCTCTTCCGGACGAACGGCCAATCGCAGATCTTCGAGGAGGTCTTCGCGGAGCGCCGGATCCCCGTGGCCCTCGCGAACGCGCGGCCCTTCTTCGAGCGCGACGACGTGCGGGGCGCGCTGCGCGTCCTCACGACCGCCGCGCGGACGGGGGAGGAGGGGGCCGGACCCCTCGCCGAGCGGGTCGCCGCCCAGCTCGTCGCCGTCGGCTGGACCGAGGAGGCCCCCGCCGGACGCGCCGCCGAGGAGCGTTGGGGGAATCTCCGCTCGATCGTCCAGTGGGCGGAGGACTCGTCCGCGTCCGACCTCGCCGGATTCGTCGCCGAGCTCGAGGAGCGCGCCCAGTACCAGGTCGAACCCGACAAGCAGGGCGTCGAACTCGTCACCCTCCACGCGGCCAAGGGCCTCGAGTGGGACGCCGTCTTCCTCGTCGGCGCGGCCGAAGGGCTCCTCCCGATCTCCTACGCGAAGACGCCCGCCGCCCGCGAGGAGGAGCGCCGTCTCCTCTACGTCGGGATCACCCGGGCGCGCGACGTCCTCGAGATCTCGTGGTCGAAGTCGCGGGGTACCGGAGGGCGAGGAGGCCGCAGGCGCTCCGGCCTTCTCGAGGGAATGTGGCCGGAATCCGAGGCGCGTCGGCGCGAGCCCTCGCACGCGAGGACGAGTTCGAAGGAGGCGGCGCGCGATTTCGAGGCGCACGCCCCCGCTGAGGCGCTCGCGCTCTACGAGGATCTCAAGACCTGGCGCACCGCACTCGCGAAGGCGGCCGGGCGCCCGCCCTACGCGGTCTTCACCGACCAGACTCTGCGCGACATCGCGATGTCGCGGCCCGCGACCCACCGCGATCTGCTCTCGGTCAAGGGGATCGGCGAGGTCAAGGCGACGATGTTCGGCGACGACGTCCTCGCGATCGTCCGCGGCGAGGCCGTCGAACCGCCGACCCAGGACTGATCGTTACGTAGCGTCCGGGCCCTGCCCCGAGCTCGCCCCCGCCGACGGCATTACCCCTCCTTCACCGAGAGCATCACCTTTGTGCGTCGAGAGCATGGCGGTTTCAGGTGGTGAGTGCAACGCCTTGAGTGTGTGGGGTGGTTGCTGTGGGTTTTCGTTGTTCTGAGGCGGTTCGCCGCCAGGTGTTGGATCTGCTGATTGAGGGTGTGCCGGTTAGGCAGGTGNCGAGAGCATGGCGGTTTCAGGTGGTGAGTGCAACGCCTTGAGTGTGTGGGGTGGTTGCTGTGGGTTTTCGTTGTTCTGAGGCGGTTCGCCGCCAGGTGTTGGATCTGCTGATTGAGGGTGTGCCGGTTAGGCAGGTGCATTTGCGGGTGGGTGTCGCGGTGTGCACGATCCGCAAGTGGGCCAAAGATTGGGGCATGACGTTTCGTGTGGGTTCGCGAGGCGGGTGGGTGGGCAGTGCGCCCGCCGACCCTGTGGAGGGGCTGGTCAGCGGGGTCGGGCATGGGGCCCGGTTGACGATCGGGGGCCGCCAGCTCATCGAGTACTTGCACGGTCAGGGGATGAGCATGCGGGGGATCGCCCGCGAGCTTGGGGTGGCGGCCTCGACGGTGAAGCGGGAGTTGGATCGTGGGGGCGGCCAGTATCGGGCGGTACGCGCTCATGAGGAGGCTGCCGGGAGGCGGGCTCGTCCCAAGCCGTTCAAGCTGGAGGATCCTCGGCTGCGCGCCTTCGTGGTCGCCAAGCTTAACGAGCACTGGTCGCCTGAGCAGATCTCGCGGGCCTGGGCGTGTGGGGACAATAGGGGGGTGACGATCAGCCCGGAGACGATCTATCAGGCCCTGTATGTGCATGGGCGCGGCGCGTTGCGTCAAGAGCTCAAGGTGGAAAAGGCGTTGCGGTCGGGGCGCACGCGTCGCCTGGCGCGTTCGCCGCTGGCTCTGGCGCGCTCGAAGGGGAAGTCGTGGGTGGAGGGCGCCAGGATCGTGGACCGGCCCCAAGAGGTGGAAGGACGCCAGGTTCCGGGCCATTGGGAGGGGGATCTGATCGTGGGGGCGAACAACAAGAGCGCCGCGATCACCCTGGTGGAACGCACCACGGGCTACCTGCTCGTCCGGCCCCTGCCAGCGTGCCACGACACGGCAAGTGTGATCGACGTGCTCGCCGACATGATCAGCCCTTTCCCGCTCACGCTTCGCGAGACGATCACGTGGGACCAGGGAGGGGAGATGGCGAACGCGAAAGACCTGACCAGCCGGACCAAAACGAAGGTGTATTTCGCCGACCCGCATTCGCCCTGGCAGCGCGGGTCCAACGAGAACACCAACGGCCTGTTGCGCGACTACTTCCCTAAAGGCACCGACCTGAACGACTATCCCCCAGAAGCATTCGCCGAGGCCGAACGCCAACTCAACACCCGACCCCGCAAACGCCACGGCTGGAAAACACCCGCCGAACTCATGCAAAAATTACTCGACGACAACGCCGTTGCACTCACCGCCTGAAACCGCCCATCACCTTCGTGCGTCGAGGGGATCTCCGAATGCCCATGTCGCGCGTCGATTCATGACGTCGTGAGGAGCACGAGAGGAGAGTGGGGATACGAGGAGCGAAGGAGAGGGTGGACGTCGGGTCACGCGCCGAGGGTGCTCGTGAGGAGGGCGTCGGCGCCGCAGCCGCAGGAGGCGTGCGCGCGAACTCGGGTCCGGGCGACGGCGCCGAACTCGTCGATCCGCAGGAGCTCGCCGATCCCCGAAAGGGGGTCGCCTCCGGGAGCGGTCGCGCGATGAGGGGCGTGCTCGATGCCGGGCTCGCCATCTTCCGCCGACCTGCGAGAGCTCGCCCGATCATCCCCGGCCCGATGATGCGCGAACTCCATGAGCATTCGCGCGATCTCCAGGGCGGCGGACGTTCGCGCCAGGGCTGAGGGCGGCGACTGCGTGCCGGCCGCGGCTTTCGACCGATCGAGCGCGTCGAAAGGATCGGATTCGGCCCGGGCGCGCGTCAGGCACGACCAGCACGGCCCGCGCCCGGGAACGACGAGCGGTCCAAGCTCATAGCCGCGCTCGACCGCGAGAACGGGTAGGTGGGGGAGATCCTCGACGACGAGGGTTCCGAGAGCGCCCGGCTCCGGCGCGTAGGAACCCGCGATGAGGACGAGGTCGGGGCGGGCGAGCTCGACGAGCCGGAGCGAGGAGGCGCGGCGCGCGAGGCGCTGCGCGAGCACGCGAGGGATCGGCGAGCCGAAGGAGTCGGCGCCGAGGAGCGCCGCGAGGTCGCGACCGACGCGCGCGGGAGTGCGGACCTCGAGGGAGAGGTCGAGGGCGTCGACGAGCATGTCGACGACGGCGAAGGACACCGGGTCGAAACCCTCGACGCGCAGCGCGAGGCGCGTCCGGGCGGCTGGACCGACGAGGAGCCCGGCGGCGCGCAGGCGCAGCGCGAGATGCGCGGGAAGAAGTCCGGGCCCCGCCCGGACAAGGGAGCGCAGCGCAGCAAGATCCGACTCCTCAAGACCGGTGAGCTCGATGCCGCGCTCGCGGTCGAATCCGACGCGCAGCGCGCCCGGGCCTCGGGGGAGCAGGGCCGTGCCGTCGAGGAGCCTCATCGATGATCCTTCCGCCGTCGTCGCGTCGAGTATCGACGTGGCGACGGCGGAAGGGAGAGCATCCACAGGGCCGGGAGATTCGTGGTCGAGTCTCAGAGCGCGCGAGTCCCGGCGCGCCTGGAGCGGGGGCTCAGAGTGTGCAAGGGGACGAACTCCCGGCACGCGCAGTGGAAGCAGCGTGTGGCGGGCGCACCCGCCACACGCGCGGATCAGCGGGCGGCCGGATCCTCACCGGGGTCGCGGCCGGAGCCCTCTGTGGAATCCGAGCCCTCGGAGGGCGCCGAGGAGTCGGAATCGGAGCCGGATCCGGCTCCCGACTCGGAGGAACCGGGAGCCCCGCCCTCGTCGATCGAAGTGGAGCCGGAGGGCGCCTCGACGTCGAAGCCCGCCTTCGCGAGCGTCTCCGCCTCCGGGTCGACGCCGGGCGCGACCCCGTCGGCCCAGCCCATCGTCCCGTCGAGGAGCGCGTCGAGCGCGGCGTCGATGTCGGCGTCCTGCTCGCTGGCCGCCTGGCGCATCGCGAGGAAGGTGTCGGGGGTGTCGAGCTCGGTCATGGTCGGGACCATGTCGGGGTGCGACCAGAGGGCGTCGCGGGCGTCGCGTCCGCCGTCGGCCTCGACGAGGTCGAAGATCCTGGCGGCGCCGCGGGCCCGGCGCGGACGCATCCTGAGGCCGATGAGGTCGCCGAGGACCTGCTCGGCCGGGCCGCCGGCCGCGCGCCTGCGGCGCATCATCTCGCGCAGCTGGTCGGCGTGCGGGAGGTAGGGGGTGACGGCGCGGGCGGTGACGACCTCGACCCAGCCCTCGACGAGCGCGAGGATCGTCTCGAGGCGCTCGAGCGCGCGCCTCTGCGCGTCCGACACCGTGATCGCGAAGACGCCGCCGGACATCGCCCGTTCGATCGACGCGGGGTCGGACGGGTCGACGTTGCGGGCCGCCTCGGAGATCGCGTCCGCGTCGATCTCGATTTGCGCGGAGTAGCGCTCGACCGCGCGGATGAGGTCGCCCTCGAGCCAGGGGACCGAGGAGAAGAGGCGCCGGTGGGCGCATTCGCGGACGGCGACGAACTGGAGGACCTCGTCGAAGGGGATGTCGAGGCCGTCGCCGAAGGCCTCGACGTTCGAGACGACGAGGCCGGTCGTCCCGGCCTTCGCGAGCGGGATGCCGACGTCGGTGGACCCGAGAGACTCGCCGGCGAGGGCGGTGAGGGCCCGGCCGATCTGGGCGGCGAACATCATCGCGGAGAGCTTGGGGACCATCTGGCGGGTCTGTCCGACCATCTGGGCGAGGCCCTCGGGCAGCGAGGACTCGTCGAGCCCGTTGTCGCCGGAGAACTGGCCGGCGAGGGCCTCGCCGAGGGCGCGCGAGACGTTCGCGGCGACCGGTTCGCAGATCCGCTTCCACATGTCGAGGGTCGCGTCGATCCACTGGGTGCGCGTCCAGGCGGCGCGCTCGACGGGGCCGGGCGCGAAGTCGGTGGCGGTATCGAGCCAGAGGTCGGCGACGCTCATCGCGCGGCGCGCCCGCTCGGCCTGCGCGGCCGTGAGGACCGGGTCGCCGGCCGTGTACACCTGCTGGCGCGCGGAGTTGGTGACGAGGCTCCAGTTCACCGGGCCGGTGGTCGTCGTCATGAGGTACTGGAACTGGGAGAGCGCCGCGTTGAGGGCGTTCGGGTCGGAGAACTGCGAGGGGAGTCGCGACGGATCGAATCCCTGGGCGCGCAGGGCGCGGGCGGCCTCTTCGGCCGCTTCGTCGCCGAGCATCTTGCGGAGGAAGTTGTCGAATGGGGTGCCCTCGGGGGCGTCGTCCTCGTTCATGGCTCGACACTACCCGCGGGCGGTGGGCGGCCGCTGCACGAAAGGTGTGAGTGCGCTGAGAGCGGAAGGGGAGTATCCGGGGAATCGGGGTCGCGGCGCGACGAGGGCGCGGCGGCGGGCGACAATGCTCGGGTGAATGACGAGACCCGAGACTTCGACACCGCCCCCGACTCCGAGGGCGGGACTCCCGGCGCCGGCGGCATCGACGCGCTGAGCGCTCGATTCGGCGCCGTGAGCGCCGCGGAACGACCGGCTGACGACGACGTCGCGGAGGCGCGGTCGCGCCGTTCGTGGCGCGACCGGTTCCCGATCAGGGGCCGCGACGTCCTCGTCGTCGCACTCGCCTTCGCGCTCGGGGTCGTCCTCTTCCTCGTCCCGATGCCCTACGTCGTCGATTCGCCGGGCCCGACGTTCAACGTCGTCGGACAGTACCGGGGGACGCCGCTCATCTCGATCAGCGGCACGGATCCGACGACCGGGAAGGAGGTCTCGCTCGACGCCGTCCACGAGAACGGCGATGGGACGGGCGAACTCCGAATGGTGACGGTCTCCGAGCAGGGAGGTCCGGGCTCGCGCCTCAACCTCGTCCAGTTGATCTCCGCGTGGTTCGACTCGACTGCGAAGATCACGCCCTACGACCAGGTGTATTCCTCGGACGTCACGGGGAAGGACGTCGAGACCGCGCAGTCGTCGATGATGCGTTCCTCGCAGTCGACGGCCGAGGCCGCGGCCCTCGCGCAGCTCGGGTGGACGATTCCGGCGAAGGTGACGATCGCGGGCGCGGTCAAGGGATCGGACGCCGCCTCGAAGGTGAAGTCCGGGGACGTCCTCGTCTCGGTGACCGACGCGGAGGGGACCGTCCATGCGATCGACACGCCCGGCGCGGTCTTCGCCCTCGTGAAGACGGTCCCGGTCGGTACGACCCTCGACCTCGTCGTCGAGCGCGACGGGAAGAAGCTCACGATCCCCGTGACGACGATGAGCGGGGGAGAGGGGACGAAGGGCTCGAAGCTCGGGCTCTACCTCGACGTCGCCGTCGACCTGCCCGTCACGGTCTCCTTCAACCTCAAGGACGTCGGTGGGCCGAGCGCCGGCATGATGTTCGCCCTCGGGATCATCGACCGTCTGACCCCCGGCGACCTCGCGGGCGGCGCGACCATCGCGGGCACCGGCACCATGAGCTACGACGGCGAGGTCGGGGCGATCGGCGGGATCGTCCAGAAGATGAACGGCGCGAAGCGCGACGGGGCGACCTACTTCCTCGCGCCGTCCTCGAACTGCGACGAGGTCGTCGGCCACGTCCCCGACGGGCTCCGCGTCGTGTCCGTGTCGACCCTCGACGAGGCCGTGAAGTCCGTCAAGGCGATCGCCGCCGGCGAGGGCGCGAGCCTTCCGACCTGCGAGGCGGCGTCGGCCCAGTCGGGGAGCTGAACCGCTCGGGGCGCGCGAGACTCCTGGGACGCTCGGGATGAACGAGGCCGGGGGCGGGCTCGCGCCCGCCCCCGGAGAGGTCCGCCCCGTGCGGGGCCCGGTCGTTCAGTCCTGGTCGGCGTCGGGTTCGAGCGAGGCGAGGAGCGCGTCGACGAGGTTCGGGACGAGGTGTGTGCCCTGCCCGACCTTGTCGTCCGCGTCGAAGGCGCGGGTGCGCAGCGCGCACCACGACTCGCCCGTGCGCAGCGCGCCGACCGCGAGGCGGACGTCGGTGCGCGAGGGGTGATTCGAGATGAAGGCGAGCGCCTCCTCCGGGTCCTCGGGCGCCTGCTCCTCGACCTCGGGCGGGACGACGAGCCGCTCGACCGTGAGGGCCGCGCCGGCGACCTGCTCGGGCCAGCCGAGGTGGCCGAGCATCTCCTCGAGCTCATCCTCGGGCAGGTCCTCCTGAATGATCGCGGAGAGGTGATCGGGCGTCCCGTCCCAGCCCGCGCGGATCTGCTCGGCGATGTCGGCCGGCAGATCGGGTTGGGAGAGCAGCGACTCGGTGGGGACGAGGGCGTAGAGCGAGGGCGCGTGGTCCCAGCCCGCGCGGGCGGCCGCCCGCTCGATGTCGACGACGACGTTCGCGAGGGCGATCTGGCGCGATGTCGGCATCGCGGAGTTCTCAATGGTCATGGCGCTCATCGTCTCACGCTCGGCGGACTCGCGCGCCCCGCCCTCGTCGATCCCGGAAGGGCGGCGCCGGACGGGCCGGGTAGGATGGAACTCACATCCGTCGACGTGAAGGAGTGACGCCGTGAGCGCCTTCCCCATGCCCGAACCCGCACCGAGGCCGCAGGACGGGGGAGCGACTGAGAGACCGAGGATCGGGCCCGGCTCGGTCACCGTCCTCGTCCTCCTCGCGCTCATCGGCGTCGTCTACGCGGCCTCGAGCGTGTGGACCGAGATCCTCTGGTTCAAGCAGATGCACTCCACCCGGGTCATCCTCACCCAGTGGTTCGCCCACGCCGGACTCTTCCTCATCGGGTTCCTCATCGTCGGCGTTGCGATCCTCCTCACCTGCAACTACGCGTTCAAGCACAGGGCCGCGTCGACCCGCGGCGAGGCCTCGGCGAGCCTGCGCCAGTACCAGGCGGCCTTCGAGCCCCTGCGGCGCATCGCCTTCTGGGGACTCGCGCTCTTCTTCGCGTTCACGAACGGCGCGAACCTCGCGACGAGCTGGCAGACGGTCCTCCAGTTCGTCAACCAGTCGTCCTTCGGGACGAAGGATCCGCAGTTCGGCCTCGACGCCTCGTTCTTCGTCTTCACGCTCCCGTTCCTCGAACTCGTCGTCGGGTTCCTCCTCAAGACGACGATCCTCGCGCTCATCTGCTCCCTCGTCGTCTCCTACCTCTACGGCACCATCCGCCTCATCCCAAGGCCCCACGCCTCGAAGCCGGCCCGCCTCCAGACGGGCGTCCTCGCGGCGATCGTCTCCTTCCTCATCGGCGCGAACTACTGGCTCGGCCGCTACGGCCTGCTGACGAAGCGCGGCTCGATCGTCGACGGCGCGCTCTACGCCGACATCAAGGCGACTCTGCCCGCCCATTCGATCCTCGCGGTCGTCGCCGCGCTCATCGCGGTCCTCTTCCTCGTCGCAGCCTTCCGCGGCACCTGGCGCCTCCCGGTCATCGGGGTGTCCGTCATGCTCGTGTCCGCCCTCATCATCGGCGGCCTCTACCCGGCGCTCATCCAGCAGTTCCGCGTCACCCCGAACGAGCGCGCCCTCGAGTCGCAGTACATCCAGCACAACATCGACGCGACGCTCGCCGCCTACGGCCTCGACGACCTCGAGTACACGAACTACGACGCGGAGACCACGGCCCAGCCGGGGCAGCTGCGCGAGGACTCCGAATCGACGTCGCAGATCCGCCTCCTCGACCCGCAGGTCATTACGAAGACCGTCCAGCAGCTTCAGCAGTCGCGCCCCTACTACGGGTTCGACTCCGGCATGAGCGTCGACCGCTACACCGTCGGCGACGAGCGGCGCGACACCGTCATCGCGGTGCGCGAGATGAACCTCGCGGGGCTGTCCTCCCAGCAGCGCACCTGGGTGAACATGCACACCGTCTACACCCACGGCTACGGCGTCGTCGCCGCCTACGGCAACACGCTCACCTCCGACGGCCTCCCCTCCTACTGGGAGCAGTCGGTCCCCTCGATCGGCGAGATGGGCGACTACGAGGAGCGCGTGTACTTCTCCCCGAACGCGCCGCAGTACTCGATCGTCGGCGCGCCCGAGGGCTCGGATCCGCAGGAGCTCGACTACCCCGACGACAACGCGAAGGGCGGACAGGTCTCCACGACCTTCACCGGCAACGGCGGTCCGAGCGTCGGCAACGTGTGGAACAAGCTCCTCTACTCGATCAAGTTCGGGTCGACGGACATCTTCTTCTCCTCGCAGACGAACTCGGCCTCGCAGATCCTCTACACGCGCGACCCCCTCGACCGCGTCGCGAAGGTCGCGCCCTTCCTCACCCTCGAGCAGGACGCCTACCCGGCGGTCGTCGACATGGACGGCGACCCGAAGACGCCGAAGCGCCTCGTGTGGATCGTCGACGCCTACACGACGACCGACGACTACCCGTACTCGCAGCACGAGTCGCTCGCCCAGACGACGATCGACTCCCAGTCCTCCCAGGTCGGCGAGTACCTGCGCTCCGAGACGATCAACTACATGCGCAACTCGGTGAAGGCCGTCGTCGACGCCTACGACGGATCGGTCCACCTCTTCCAGTGGGATCAGAAGGATCCGATCCTCACAACGTGGATGAAGATCTACCCCGACAGGATCGAGCCGCTGAAGAACATCTCCGGCGACCTCATGAGCCACATGCGCTACCCGCAGGACCTCTTCAAGGTTCAGCGCGAGCTCCTCACGAGCTACCACGTGAAGAACGCCTCCGACTTCTACGCGGGCGGCGACCGGTGGCGCCTCGCCGAGGAGACCTCGACCGCGGTGTCGACCTCGTCCTCGTCCGACGCGACCGGAACCGCGACCGCCCCTGCGGCGACTCAGCCGCCCTACTACCTCACGATGCAGATGCCGACCCAGGACTCCGCGGAGTTCTCCCTCACCTCGGTGTTCGTCCCCGGCGGCGAATCGAAGCGAGAGGCCATGGCAGGCTTCCTCGCGGTCGACTCGGAGACGGGCAACGAGCCTGGCAAGATCCGCGAGGGCTACGGGAAGCTCCGGCTCCTCGCCCTGCCCTCCTCGACGACCGTCCCCGGCCCGGGCCAGGTGCAGAACGCCTACGACTCGAACGAGACGATCGCCCGCCAGCTCAACCTCCTCAACCAGGCGGACTCGAAGGTCATCCGCGGCAACCTCCTCACCCTGCCCGTCGGCGGCGGACTCCTCTACGTCCAGCCCGTCTACGTCCAGGGCACGGGCTCCGCGTCCTACCCGGTCCTGAGGTCGGTCCTCACCGCCTTCGGCAACCAGGTCGGGTTCGCCTCGACCCTCGCCGACTCGCTCGACCAGACCTTCGGCGGCGACTCGGCGGCGCAGGTCGCGGGATCGGACACCTCCGGCGGCGGCACGGACTCGACACCGACGACGCAGACCGCGCAGGAGAAGCTCGATCAGGCCCTCCTCTCGGCGTCGACGGCGTTGAAGGACTCCCAGTCGGCGCTCACCCAGGGCGACTGGGCCGCCTACGGCAAGGCGCAGGACGCCCTCGACAAGGCGATCCAGGAGGCGATCGCGGCACAGGACGAGATCGCCGGGACCTCCGGTTCCTCGACGTCCGGCACGGACTCGGGCTCCCAGTCCGGAGGGAGCGCCGACGATTCCCAATCGGCCGGGTGAGCCCCGGGCCATCGGTCGGCTAGTTCGGGCTCCGGGGCTCGGGTCGCCCCCGACCTCGGAGAATCGTGCGGAGCGGTGAGCATCGTCGGGCGAGACGAAGCTCACCGCTCTGCATTTGAACCCCGCTGCGCGGGCGGCTAACCTATGAATCACCGACGCGGGGTGGAGCAGTTCGGTAGCTCGCCGGGCTCATAACCCGGAGGTCGCAGGTTCAAATCCTGTCCCCGCTACCAGCGCCGGAAGGCACGAAGGGCCCGGTTCCGAAAGGAGCCGGGCCCTTTCGCCGTCCCCGCGAGCAACAGGGGCCGAGTCCGGGGGTGACGCACGGCCCGTTCGAAGGCCGCGCGCGGCACCCGGTGCGAGGCGTCGATGAAGGTCGCGGTCGCGTCGTCGCTCTGCTGACCCGCTGACTTCACCGGGCCGACTCCACTGGCACCGTAACCACTCCATCGGCACCTGTTTTTCATTTGCGGTGCCGATGCTGCACGAGAAGGGCTCTCCGTCGGCACCGTAACCACTCCATCGGCACCTCAATCGCCCCTGAGTGCACCGGTGCACCCCGAGGCGCCCGAATCGCGCCGCCGCGAGCACGGCGGCGATCTCGGAGGATACGCTGCGCCAGAGGAGCCGAGAGCGCCCGTGGCGTTCAAGGGCCAGTACCGAGAGGAGACCGTAATGGCGACGAGGGGCCAGTACGCGAAGGGTGTGGCGAAGCGCGCGGAGATCCTGGCCGCGGCTCTCGAGATCATCGCGGAGCGCGGCTACTCGAAGACGACGCTCAAGGAACTCGCCGACGCCGTCGGCCTCTCGCAGAACGGGGTTCTCCACTACTTCGGCTCGAAGGAGAACCTCCTCGCCGAGGTGCTCCGCCGTCGCGACGCCGTTGATCGGGAGGCGATGGAGTCGAGCGAGGCGAACGGCGACATGATGGAGTCGCTTCCGGCCGTCGTCGCGCGCAATGCCTCCGTCCCCGGCCTCGTCGCCCTGTTCTCGCGGCTGTCCGCGGAGGCGTCGGAGGCCGACCACCCCGCCCACGAGTTCTTCGCCGAGCGGTACGAGGAGTATGCGCGTCTCGTCGCCGGGGGAGTGCGGCAGTTGCAGGCCGAGGGCGGGGCGCCGGCCGACCTCGACCCGGAGCGGTTCGCACTGCTCCTCGGCGCCGTGTACGACGGGCTGCAGACCCGGTGGCTCTACGACCAGTCGATCGATATGGCCGATCTCGTGCGCTACTTCCTCCACATGGCGGGCTTCGGCGGGAGCGGAGCGGGGGCCACGAATTCCGAGGACGACGAGGGCGGGGCGGCGCGCAGCGCCGGCGCGAACTGAGTCGCGCGTCCGGCCCCGCCGTTCGAACCCCCTTCACCGAAAGCATCACCTTGCCTCGTCGAGGGGATCTCCGGGCCCCCGATGCCGTCAGGCCATGGACGCCCGGAAGATCGACTCGATCGACGAGTCGAGCATCGCGTTGAATTCGAGGTCGGACTGCTTGACGTCGAGGCCCTCGGCGAGCGCCCTCGAGAAGGAGGCGATGACGCCCGGGTTCTTCGCGAGGAGCGTGTTCGCCTCGGCGCGCGAGTAGCCGCCGGAAAGGGCGACGACGCGCGAGACCGCCGGGTGGGCGACGACGTCGGTGTAGAAGCCGTCGACCGAGGGGATCGTCAGCTTGAGGGCGACCTTGCGCCCGTCGAGGGCGTCGAGGTGGGAGAGGAGCGACGCCTTGAGGATCTCCTCGGCCTCCGCCTTGTCGGGGGCCTTGATGGAGATCTCGGGCTCGACGATCGGCATGAGTCCGGCGTCGACGACCTGCACGGCGAGTTCGAACTGCTGGTCGACGACGCGCTCGATGCCGGCGGCGTTCGCCCCGTGGATGAGGGAGCGCTCCTTCGTGCCGAAGGCGCCCTTCTCGACGCCGTGGGCGAGGAGTTCGGGCAGTCCCGGGATCGGCTTGAGCATCTGGACGTCGTCGGCCGTTTCCTCGAGGCCCTTGTCGATCTTGAGGAAGGGGAGGATCCCCTTGACGTTCCACAGGTAGTCGGCGGTGCCGCGCCCCTCGACCTCGGAGTCGAGGGTGACGATGAAGAGGATCGCGCCGAGGATCCTGTCGGATGTGAAGGCGGGGCTCGTCATGATGCGCGTGCGCATCTTGTGGACGAGGGCCGCCATCTCCTGCTCGTTCGCGTACTGGCTCGAGTCGATGCCGTATGCGGCGAGGGCGCGTGGGGTCGAGCCGGTCGACTGGTCGAGGGCGGCGATGAAGCCGGGCGCGTTCTCGAAGCGCTCGAGCTGAACGGGGTCGGTCATGACGTCTTCTGTCACTGTCGGTGAGGAGTCGCCTTCGGCCCCTCGTGTCTCCGTGTGCGATCGTGATGGCGTGCGCGCGGATCCGACCAGCGGGCCCGAGCCGTCGTCATGCGAGGGCTCCTTCGCCCTCTCTCCCAGTATCGGCCGGGCGCGCCGCTCTGTCCGTCCAATGGGGGACCGGACGGTCGCTCATTAGTGCGGGAGGCGCGGTCGCCTACACTCGACGCCCATGAGCGATCCCGAGCCCGCAGAACCGTCCGAGCAGCCCGAAGGGAAGGGCCGCAGCACCGCCCTCGTCGTGCTGACGGGAGTCGGAGCGGGCTTCTTCTCCGGGCTCTTCGGGGTCGGCGGCGGCCTCGTCATCGTGCCGGCTCTCATGGCGGTCCTCGGGATGGATCAGCGGCGGGCGTCGGCGACCTCGCTCCTCGCGATCGTCCTCACGGCGACGACGGGCGCGGCGTCCTACGCGGCGCGCGGCGAGGTCTCGCTCGTCGCGACGCTCGTCCTCGTCGTCGGGGCGCTCGTCGGCGCGCAGGTCGGGGTCCTCCTTCTGCGCAGGCTGCCCGATCGGATCCTCCCGTGGATCTTCGTCGCGTTCGTCCTCTTCGTCGTCGTCTCGCAGCGCCTGCACGTCCCGGTCCGCGAGGCCGCCCTCGTCCTCGACGTGCCTCGGACGATCGGCGTCGTCCTCGTCGGCTTCGTCTCCGGGCTGCTCTCCGGCCTCGTGGGCACGGGAGGCGGGAGCGTCGTCGTGCCCGGGCTCGAGATCGTCGTCGGAGTCGGCGACCTGCTGGCGCGCGGCACCTCGCTCGCCGTCATGGTGCCGACGGCGCTCTCGGGCTCGTGGACGAACGCCAAGCACGGACTCGTCGACCTGCGGGTCGGGCTCATCGTCGGCGTCGCGGCCGCGGTCGTCGCCCCTCTCGGGACGTTCGCGGCGGCGGCGATCTCCCCCGAAACGGGGAGCATCCTCTTCTCGATCTACCTCCTCGTCGTCGTCGCGAACACGCTGAGGAAGGCGCGCGGGAAGCGGTAGCGGCCCGCCGTCCGGCCCTTCGGCGCGCTCTTCCCGATCTCGATCGACGAGGCCGGGGCGGTGCGCCGACCGGGAGGATCAGATCTCGACGGTGCGCCCGACGAGGAAGGTGCGGTCCTGCGGGAGGTGGAGGGCGACGGCGCCGTCGGCGGCGTTGTGCGCCATCCACGCGTAGATCCGGCGGATGAGGCGCCTGCTCCCGCCCTCGGCGACCTGGATCTGGAACGCGGGGAGGAAGTAGCGGGCGTCGGCCTCGGCGAGGCCGTCGTAGCCGTCGAGCTGCTCGAGCGCGAGGGCGATGACCTTGGGCGCGTCCTGCGAGTCGTTGAAGCCGATCCGGCAGCGGATCCGCGTGACGCCGGGGCACTCGGGTTCGAGGGGGACGACCTCGATGGGCTTGCAGTGGGCGACGTGCGGGGTCGGCTCGTTGATCATCGAGAGGATGATGACGTGCTGGTGGAGGACCCGGTTGAACTCGATCGCCTCGGTGAGGGCGAGGGGCGCGGTCGTCCTCCCGCGGTGCGGGTAGACGGCGAAGCCGGGGACGCGGCGGACGCCGCGGGACTCGACGCGGGCGAGGAGGTCGGAGAGCTCGCCCTCGACGACGGCGCGGCGCTCCATCACCTGCGAGTGCCCCCAGCGCCAGATGAGCATGAGGGAGACGACGACGGTGGCGATGAGGATCGGGAGCCAGCCGCCGGTCGCGATCTTCACGCCGTTCGCGGCGAAGTAGAGGACCTCGACGATGCCGACGGTGAGGGCGTAGACGACGACCTTCCACGCGGCGATCCCCCATACCTTGCGGGCGAGGAGGAGGAACAGGAGGGAGGTGAGGATGAGGGTTCCGGTGACCGCGAGGCCGTAGGCGTCGGCGAGCGCGGTCGAGGAGCGGAAGGCGAGGATGAGGGCGACGACGCCGACGAAGAGGATCCCGTTGATCGCCGGGACGTAGATCTGACCGCCCTCCTCGCGCGAGGTCTGGACGACTTTGAGGCGGGGGAGGACGCCGAGGCGCGTCGCCTGCCGCAACACGGTGAAGGCGCCGGAGATCACCGCCTGGGAGGCGATGATCGTCGCGAGGGTTGCGAGTGCGACGAGCGGGATTCGCGCCCATGAGGGCGCCATCGCGAAGAAAGGGTCGGCGGCGGCCGAAGGATCGGAGAGGATGAGCGCGCCCTGCCCGAGGTAGTCGAGCGTGAGGGCCGGAAGGACGAAGAAGAACCAGGCGAGCTTGATCGGCCGCGCCCCGAAGTGGCCCATGTCGGCGTAGAGGGCCTCAGCGCCGGTGATCGTGAGGACGATGGCTCCGAGCGAGATGAACGTGATGAACGGGCGGGAGACGACGAAGAGGAGCGCGTGATGGGGGCTGAGGGCGGCGAGGATCTGCGGGTGCGCGATGATGTGCGGAAGTCCGAGGATCGCGAGGATCGCGAACCACACGACCATGACGGGGCCGAAGGCGCGTCCGACGACGCTCGTGCCCCAGCGCTGGATCGCGAAGAGCCCGGCGAGGATCGCGAACCACACGACCATGACGGGGCCGAAGGCGCGTCCGACGACGCTCGTGCCTCAGCGCTGGATCGCGAAGAGCCCGGCGAGGATCGCGATCGACACGGGGACGACGAGGGACGCGGCGCTCGGCGTCACGGCTTCGAGGCCCTCGATCGCGGACATCACGGAGATCGCCGGGGTGGTGACCGAATCCCCGTAGAAGAGGCCGGCGCCGATGATCCCGAGGATGAGGACCGCGCGCGTGAGGCGTCCGCGTTCGAGTTTGTCGCGCAGGAGGTGGACGAGGGCGAGGATGCCGCCCTCACCCTCGTTGTCGGCGCGCATGACGAGGGCGACGTACTTCGTCGAGACGACGACCATGATCGACCAGACGACGAGGGAGATGATCCCGTAGACGTCATCGGCGCTCGGAGCGACGACGTTGTGGTCGATGGAGAAGACCGTCTCCATCGCGTAGAGGGGGCTCGTTCCGATGTCGCCGAAGACGACCCCGATCGCCCCGAGGAGGAGGGGGCCGAGGGCGGCGCGGCGCGCCGACGAGTCGGGGGCGACGGGAAGGGCTTGCGTCGATGGGCGACGTGCGTTCATCACGAGGAGCGAGTATGCGCGCGATTCCTCGCTCCGTACACGGGGCGGACCTGCGCGTTTCGACTCACCGACCGGGTCGCCCGGCTTCTGACCTGCGCGGACGTTGGAAACCGTGGAATGGTGCGGAACGGTATGGCTCCCGTTACCGGGGATGTGTAGGGTGTGGGCAGTTCCGGGCCGCTTGGGCGGCCGGATCCGGCGGCGAAGGGAGGGGCCGTGGCACGCGAAGGGCGTTCGCCCGAGTACCTCGACCTCGATGTGCTCCGTCGCGCCACTGAGCCCGTCGACGTCGACGATGCCGACGTCGACGTCGACGAACTGGAGGGCGCTGCGCGCCCGGGGGCGCTCGCCCGGCTCCACATCGGTCGGCGGGGCGCGGGACTCGGCCTCGCGCTTCTCCTCATCGCCGGATCCTCCTTCGCGGCGCTCGCGCGCGACGAGCAGCTGACGACGAGGGCGTGCGGCGATGCCCGCGACTCATGGGTCGCTTCCGTCGAGGACCTCTCCGCCTCGCTCGACGCGGTGGAGGCGGCGAAGCAGCGCGCATGGGCGATCGAGGGGTACGCGGTCTCGGGCCGCGGCGCCGCGCTCATCGGGGCTCTCAACCGCGCGACCGCGGGTCTCGTCGTCCCCGGCGAACCCGATCTGTGCAGGACCCGTGAGGACGCCCGCGGCATCGTCATTCGGGCCGCCCGGCTCACGGGTTCGGCGAGGCTCGTCGATTCGGCCGCCGGCGCCCTCGACACGGACGCGCGCGCGATCGTCGCCTCGTCCGATTCGGTCTCCTACTACGCGGCGCTCGGCGAGGCGCGCAAGACGCTCGTCGATTCGGATGCGCGTATCTCCGCTATGGAAGCGGCCGGGGTCCCCGCGGAGACGATCCGCGCGCTCCGCGTCCAATTCCGCGAAGCCTGGGCGGTGGTCGATGCTGAGGACTCGGACGGCGACGAGCCTGCGAACAATCACTCCTACGGCCAGATGATCGCAGCGCTCAACACCGCGCGAATGCGGTTGGCCGGCGCGATCACCGCCGCCGAGATCCGCGAGGGCGTCCATCCGCAGCAGGAGGAGGCCGGGCACGCGAATACGGAGGGTGCGGGTGCCGGCCAGTCGGGTGCGGTGAGCGGTGGCGCCGCGGGCGAGGATTCCCAGGGCGGATCGCGCGGAGTCGGCACGCTGCCGATATCCACTCCCACAGGGGACGGTGACGAGGACTCCGACGACCTCGACTACGCCTATCAACCGGATGGGGACGAGCACCGAGATTGGAGCATCGCCACGGCCCCGCCGGTCCACGTCGAGCAGACCGCGCCCGGAACCGAACAAGAGGGCGACGGCGCGACCGGCGCCGATCACTCCAACGGTGGGCTCGCACCGAACGGGGAGGGCGACGAGGACTCCGGCGGCACCGGATCCGACGAGGACGCCCAGGACTGACAGCGGGAGTCTCGCGGCGCTCGGCGCCCGACTCCTCCGATGATCGGCGCCCCGCCCCGACCTCGTCGATCGGGAGAGGGACGGACGACGAGGCGACCGCGGACTACTTGATGAGGTCGGACGCGTAAATCGTGTAGTCGCAGCGGTAGATGAAAAGGCGCTTGTGGTCGATGAGGAGCACAGTCGAGTTCGGGATGCCCTCGGCCGAGTACGAGCTCACCTTGTCGCCCGCGTAGACGGCGATCGGGGTGCCCTCCTGCGAGCGGATCATCACCGTGTACTCCTTGCCGGTGAAGAACTCGGCGAACCCGGTCTTCAGGCGCGAGAGGAAGGGGACCGAGGCGTTCTCGGAGTTGATCTCCGCGCGCGCGTTCTGGTCGGAGAGGATCGAGGCGAGCCCGTCCTCGGCCATGAGGAGCGAGGAACCGACGTGGTAGACGGGGTCGCCGCCGACCGTGAGCTTGAGGACGGAGGACTCCTTCGTCACGTTGCCCTCGGCGTCCGTGATGTCGAAGCGGTCGTCGGTCGCGATCTGGATGGACTTGCCGGTGATCCGGTCGAGCGGGTTCGCGTTGACGTCGAAGGTCTCGACGGTGGCGGTGACCCCGTGGAATTCGGCGCCGACGTCCTTCACGGTCTTCTCGAAGTACTGGCATCCTCCGAGGCTCAGCGCGGAGGCGGCGATGAGCGCGGAGGCGAGGGCGGCTCGGATTCTCACGGGGGACTCCTTCGTCGGGCTCGGGCCCGTCAGGGGGTGCGTCGGTGGGGATGGGGATCATCGACGAGGCCGGGGCGGTGCGCCGACGATTCCGCGGTACGCCTCCAGGGTAGGCGCACGGGCTCCTCGGGTCGATCGCTCGGCACGCCCGTAGACTCGCGGCATGGGCCTCCTTCTCGCCGGCGTCGTCATCGGCCTCCTGCAGCCGATGCAGACGGCGATCAATTCGCGGCTGCGCCGATCGGTCGGCTCGCCGTTGTCGGCCTCGGCGGTGAGCTTCTCCATCGGGACGCTCGGGCTCCTCGTCGTGCTCTCGCTCGCCTACGGGCCGTCGGGTCTCGCGTCGCTCGCCGGGGCGACGGCCGGGGCGCCCGCGTGGCAGTGGATCGGCGGCGCGCTCGGGGTATTCCTCCTCACGACGAACATCTTCGCCTTCGCCCACCTCGGGGCGGTAGAGACGGCGCTGTGGCCGGTACTCGGCTCGGTCATCACGTCGATCGGGGTCGACGCCCTCGCGTGGTTCGGGGTCGTGCATCGGCCGCTGACGCCGCTGCGCGCGGCGGGCGCCGCGGCCGTCCTTCTCGGCATCGGGCTGGCCTCGGGCCTGCTCGGGCGGCGGGGGCGCGGGCTCGGCTCCGCCCGTTCCGGGGGCTCGGCGTCTATTGGGAGCACTGCGCCTTCTGGGAGCGCTGTGCCCTCTGGGGGTTCCGGGGCCGCAGGAAGTGTCAGGGCGGCCGGAAGCTTCAGAGCGGCCGCGGCGTCGAAGGGGCTGTGGCGACTCCTCGCCTTCACCGCCGGAGCGGCCGGAGCCGTCCAGGGCGCGGTGAACGGCGCGCTCGGGCGGACGATCGGCTCGCCCTTCTTCGCGGCGCTCGTCTCCTTCGGCACCGGGGCCCTGCTCATCGTGACGATCGCAGTGATCGCCGCCCGCAGACGCGCACGGAGCGGCGCCGCTGTAGAAGCTCCCGGTGCTCCGCCGGTCGGCGGGGCTTTCGACGCAGCCGGTCCCGCGGACCGCGCGCCGGTCCGCCCGTGGCGCACGGGACCGTGGTGGATGTGGATCGGCGGCTTCTTCGGGGCGCTCTACGTCGCGGTGATGGCGCTCGCGGTCCCGCGCATCGGCGCCGGACCGTCGAACGTCGCGGCCCTGGCCGGTCTCTCGGTCTCGAGCATCTGCGTCGACCGCTTCGGCTGGTTCCACGCGTCGCGTGCGCCGGTGCGCCCGGTCCAGATCCTCGGTGTGCTTGTGCTGTTCGCGGGCGTTGTCGGCGTCCAGTTCGGCTGAGGCGCGTTCTCGTCTCCGCACCGGTCGTCAAGGGCCCGCAAGTGGGAACGAGCAGACGGGGTGTTTGGCTGCCTAGGTTTCCATGCACATTGCCGCCCTGGTCAAGGGCGGGCGCGACGTCCAAGGGTGTTGGCTGCCCAGCTTTCCGTGCGCATTCCCGCCACGTCCAGCGCGCTTTCGTCGGCCTTTGGGTGGACTGCGCCGAACGAGCCGAGATTCCATCGCCAATCACGGTGAAGGTCGCCCCTTCAGACGCCGACGTACCTGGATCGCACACTCGACGGCCGTTCTCGCTCGTCGAGTGCACCGAGACGGCGATGTAGGTCGTGCGGGGTGCCGGTTCCGGGTGTGGGGCGACTTGGATCGCACACTCGACGACCGTTCTCGCTCGTCGAGTGCACCGAGACGGCGATCCAGGGTTGATCGTGATGAGCGACGGATCGTGCGCCGATTGTGATGAGCCCTTTGCGCACCTGCGGGCCCGGTCCGTGGGGACCGGACCCGCGATCAGTTCAGCGTGAGCTGCTGAGTCCTCGCCGCTTCGTCAAGAGGCGTGCCTCCGAGAGGTCGACGGAGGTCAGTGATCGACCGCGACGCGCGCCTTCGAGGGGATGAGGATCGCGGCGCAGAGGAGGACGAGGCCGATCGCGCCGGCCCACAGGAGCCCGGTGATCGTCGGATTACAGGCTCCCGCATCCATGAAGAGAATCTGGCGCAGGCCGTTGCCGATGTAGTGCTGCGGGGCCCACGGGTTGACCCAGTGCTGCCAGAAGGAGTTGAGGGCCTCGTAGGGGAGGATGCCGGTGGCCGTGCCGAAGGGGATCGTCGCCGCGGCGAGGAGGGCGCCGAGCCAGGTCGCGACGTTGAAGGCGCCGAGGAAGCAGAGCATGAGCGCGAAGCTTCCGGTCCAGAGGAAGCCGAAGAGCGTCCAGTAGGGGACGGAGGCGCCGGCGACGGCGTGGAGGAGCGCGGGCACGACGAGCCCGATCGCGGCCGAGGCGAACACGGCGACGCAGACCTGCAGGCCGATCGTGCCGGCCTTCTCCGTGGCGCTCGATCCCGGGCGGATCCGGGCAGCGTTGCGGATGAGGAGCGCGGAGACGATCGACATGATGACGGTCGGGATGATGCCGAGCTGCTGGGACATCATGATGCTGAGCGGATTCGTGGACGCGGAGGTCGAATCGCCCTGGTGGAGGACCGTCACCTCGACGTCGACGCCCTTGGAGGCGAACATCTGGGCGATCTGGGAGCGCAGGGAGTTCGCGACGACCGGGCTCTTGGCGTTGTCGAGTTCGACCTGGAGTGTGAGGGCTTCGCCGGTGCCGGCCTTCGCCGCGGCCTGGGAGGCGGTGAAGCCGTCGGGGACGATGAGGGCGCCGTAGTACTCGTTGTCCTCCATCGCGGCGTCGAGGGCTTCAGCCGAGTCGACCTTCGTCCAGGAGATAGGGGGAGTCGGCGGTCGAGGCGCTGGTGAGAGTGTCGAGGATCGTGTCCCCGGCGTTCACCGTCCCCGCGGGCGTCGTCATCCCCTGATCCTGGTTCGATATCGCGAAAGGGAGATTCTTCATCTTCATCGTCGCCATCGGGTAGAACATCGCGGACATCACGCAGGCGATGAGCACGAGCGCCCCGAAGGGCGCGAGGAGCGCTTTGAGAGTCGTGGAGTTGCGCATGAGGCACCTTCTCGTGGGAATTCCGGAAGCGGCTTGACGCCGTCCGTCTGACGCAGAAGAATTTACTAGTCAGCATGTCTAGAAAAAATGGGCAAATCTCGACACTGTGTCTAGTTAGGAGTGCATCGTGGGGCGACCGAGAATCTCCGAGGGCGAGGCCGGGGCGCGCGAGCGCATGATCGAAGCCTTCTGGACGCTGCTGCGCGCCGAGCCCTTCGCGCGCATGAGCGTCGCGAAAGTCGTTGCGACCGCGGGTCTCAATCGCAACGCCTTCTACTACCACTACGGGAGTCTCGAGGAGCTCGCCGAGGACGCCGTCGTCGAAACGATCCCGGCGGAGGCGCCGCCCCTCATCGTCTCCTTCTTCGCCGACGATGACGGCGAATTCAAGGAGTTCCTTTCCGCGCCGGACCGGGCGGCGCAGTACGAGCGGCTGCGGCTCCTCATCGGCCCGCACGGATCGTCCGAGCTTCGAGGCTGGGTGAGGGACCTCTTCATCCGCATGTGGTGCGAGAAGTTCGGGATCACCGCCGATGACCTCACGCGCGACGAGACGATCACGCTCCGCTTCGCCTTCGGCGGCATCGTCGAGATCCTCGGTGATTGGGACGCGCTCATCGGGGAGCGCTCGCTCGACCTCGTCCTCGAGGTTCCGCCCGCCCGGCTCGTCATGGGCGTCGTCCTCGAGACCCTCCAGAACGCCGCCGATCGCGCCCGTGCCGCGGACCGTGCCACACTGGACGACCGTGACGACCAGTGAACCCGCCGGCTCCGCCGAGCATGAGGAATCGCCCATCTACTCCCCGTCGATGAGGCGCGTCATCGCCCTCGTCGCTGCGCTCAACCTCCTCGGAATGCTCATCGAGGTCGTCGTCGCCGCCCTCATCGGCTCGGCCTCCCTGTTCGCCGACGCCGCCGACTTCCTCGAGGACTTCCTCATCAACGGCCTCGTCCTCGCCGCGCTCGGCTGGCCGGTGGCCTCGCGCAGGAGGGCGAGCGTCTGGCTCGCCGGGCTCATCCTCATCCCCGCGCTCGCGGCCCTCGGCACCGCGATCTGGAAGGTCGCGACCGGTGTTCCGCCCGAGGCCTTCACCCTCTCCGCGACCGCCGTCGTCGCCCTCGTCCTCAATCTCGCGTGCGCGCTGCTCCTCATGTCGCTGCGCTCCCAGGGGTCGGCGCTCGTGCGCGGGGCGTGGCTCGCCGCGCGCAATGACGTCCTGGGGAACGCGCTCATCATCGTCGCGGGCGTCATCACGGCGTTCGCGCCGAGCGTCTGGCCGGACGTCGTCGTCGGCCTCGTCATGGCTGTCATTAACGCGAGAGCCGCGAAGGAGGTCCTCGAGCAGGCGCGCGCCGAGGTGCCCGAGCTCGATATCGACGAGGACGAGGACGACGACTGACGAGGGGCGCCGTCGGGTCAGGATCCCGAGTCGGCGCTCCAGCGGATCGAATCGAGCGCCGTCGCGGCCTCGGCGGGAAGCGAGGTCTCGCCCGTCGCGGAGCGGGCGGTGACCTCCCAGAGTCCGTCGCGGCGAGCCAGTACCCACGCCTCTTCGTAATGGGGGTCGTCTGACTTGATCCAGAGGTAGGAGTAGCCGAGCGCGCGTGCGTCGCCGAAAGAGCGGGCGGGGAGCTCCGTCAACTCCGACGCTTGCGGGTCCTGCTCCGTCGAGGAGAGTCCCTCACGGTAATGGGCGTCGACGTCGACGTCGAAGGGCACGGAGTCCGGATAGTTGTAGACGAAGGCGAGGTCCTTCGGAGAGGTGCGATTGACGCGGATCGCCGCGCCGCTTCCGTCCGCGTTCGAGGTCGCGAGGTAGTGGTTGGGGCCGGACAGAGAGTTCTCGGCGACTGTCCAACCGTCCGGTGCGGTGAGGGCGAGGCGGTCGGCGTCGTCCTGGGAGATCGTGACGGTCATCGAGGCGGACATGGGCGTCTCCTTGGTCGACGTGGGGGAAGTGGTGGTCTGGGTGCACGCTGCGAGGGCGATCGTCGCGGCGAGGGCGAGGGCGAAGGCCCGCCGGTGAGTCGGGTGCGAAAGGCTCATGCGTCAGTCTCCGTGAATGATCCGCGCGTCTCCGTGCAACTGGCGCGCATTGTTGACCGAGGTTTCCACGTAGTTCGAGTTCCCCGAGTAGCCGATCGAGTCGCCGTTCTCCGCGATGAACCTCTGGAAGGCGGTGCGCTGCTTCGGATTCATGGAGTCGTAGGGGAGGACGTTTCCGTTCGCGTCGACGAAGCGTTCTGAGGCGCCGAGAGACGTGTTGTACGCGTCGAGGGGGATCGATGCTCCGGCAAAGTCCCCGTGCGTCGAGACCTCCTGGTAGAGCGAGGATTTCATGTAGTCGTAGACCATCGACTCCTTCGTCGTCTTCTCGACGAGGTTGGAGCCGTCGGTCGTGAGGAAGGAGTCGAGGACGGGGGCGACGCCGTTCGACTTCGCCTGGTCGATGAAGTACTTCGCCGCCTTCTGGGTCGCCTCGTTGTCGACGACGCCCTCGACGATGTCTCCGAAGGGGACGGCGCCGATTCCGGCCTTGATGAGTTTCTGCCAGCGCTCGTTGCGCGCGTTGAGGGCTTCGATGGCCTCTTGGCTGGCGTTCTCCGGAGCGGTGAAGAGCGACTCCATCATCGGCGACCAGGCGTCGGTCACGTTGTCGACAGATCGGCCGCCGATGCCCTGAACCGCGTCGGCGAGGTCGGCGCGGTAGGCGCTCTGGGCGGCGAGCATGAGGTTCTCGGTCGCGGGGGCGCGCCCGCCGACGTAGTAGTCGTCGGACTTGTCATTCGGCGTGCCGTTGTCGTTGATTTCGGGGTTGTCGAAGCCGATGTCGGTGAAGAAGCCGTTCTTCCCGAGGAGTCTGTCGCGCATGGCGTTGTCGAACGCGATCTGGTGGCGGCCGTCGGCGCCGGTGACGGTGCCGTTGTGCTGCGCGGCCTCGTCAAGGCTCGCCGCGATTCCCTCGATGTGGGGAGCGAGGATCGTGCCCGCCCACGAGCGCAGGGAGGCATTGGCCTTGCCGAAGACGTCTTGGCCGTGGTCCTGGTCCTGGTCGCCCCACCACCAGCGGTCGTGGTTCGTGTCGAGGCCGTCCTCGTATCCGAAGAGGAAGTTCGCGGCGATCTCGGCGCGTCGTTCGTCGTCGGCGCTCGCCTCGCGGAAGAGGCGCTGCGCCTCGAGGAAGTCGGGGTCGTTCGGGCCGCCGTAGTCCGCGGGGTTCGGGGGCGTGAGCTTCGCGTTCGGGTCGGGGGCGCCGGCGTCGCTCAGCATGGAGCCGAAGGCCTCGCCGCCGTCTTGGAATCCGAAGAAGTCGTGGTCGTGGACGCGGTGCCCCGTGAGGTAACGGGTCATGTCCATCGGGTTGTCCCCGACGTTGAAGGGGGTGTCGCGGGTGAGGAACTGGCGCATCGCGCCGAGGCGCTCCTGTTCCGCGGCCCGCAGGGCCTCGGAGCCCGCGCCGCCGTCGAGGGAGTCCGGGGTGTCGGAGAGGAGGTAGAGGGCGTGCAGGGGGTCGCGGATGGCGGGGTCGTATCCGATGAGCATCGTCCCGCGACCGGCCCACATGTGTCCGAAGGTCGCGACTCGCGCGCCCTCCAGCGATTCGTGGTCCCAGGCGACGATGTCGTCGGCCATCGAGGTGCCGTTGTTGGCGGTGTAGAACTGCGGGCCGAGCGCGAGGTCGGGGTTCGCGATTCCGGCTCCTGCGGTGAGCTGGGCGAAGATCGAGTAGCCCGTGAAGAGGCCCATCGGTCCGCGGTCGCTGATGTCCTGGTAGTCGTACTCGGTTCGGCCGGCGCTCTTGTACTCGTCGATCTGGTGGGCGACGAGGATGTCCATCGTCTCGCCCTTGTTTCCGAGGAGTCCGCCGCGGGCCGCGAGGAAGGCCTCGTTCTGCTGCGCGAGCGCCGGGTCGGCGTTGATGCCGCCGGTCGAGAGAACCATCGTCGTGCCGATTTCCTTGAGGACGGTGTCGACGAGGTCGGGGTGGTCGTAGTCGAGCTCGTAGTCGAGGGCCGCGGCGCGCATCGCGAACTTGTTGAGTTCGTCGGCGCTCAGCTCCTCCATGAGGGCGTTCGCGACGAAGGGGCTGTTGAGGAGGTTCCCGTACTTCTCCTGGAATGCGATGAGCTCCTCGGGGGTGAGGTCCTCGTCGCGCATCGCCCGCGCGATCTCGGGGGCGATTTCCTGCGCGTACTCCCATTCGGCCTGCCCGTCGACGACGGGGATGTCGTCGAAGAGGACGGAGCCGATTCCGTTGCGCGTGCGCGAGGTCCCTTCGCCGAGGTAGGCGTTCGACGCCCCGGTGAAGGCGTTGGCGGCGGTCTGGGCCTCGTCGTCGAGGGAGTTCATCGCGGTCTCGTACTCGGCGACGATGCCCCTTTGGGTCTCGTCGCGCGTCTGCTTGAGGGTTTCGGCGCGCGAGTCGACTTCGCTCTGCTCGACGACCTCTCCGGCGGATTCGCGTCGGCGGACCTCGGCGTTGAGATTGTCGATCCCGGTCTCGTAGTCGGTCTGGGCCTGGTCGTAGCGCTCCTGGAGCCTCGGGACCGTCGTGTTCCGGGCGGTGGCGACCGCCTCCGACCAGGTGAGGATCGCCTGCTTCGGCTTGGCGAAGACCTCGGCGAATTCGCGGGCGTGAGCGCCGAGCTTCTGGACGGAGTCGATGTAGGCGTCGGCCGCGTCTCCGGACCATCCGGGCACGCCGGTCTGGGTGTCGGCGGCGACCTGGGTGTGGGAGATGCGGGTGGCGACGGCTTTGAGGTCGTCGCTCAGCGTTGTGCAGGCGGCGCTCACGTCGTCGGGGAGCGGCATCGCCTCTGCGCCGGTGGTCATCAGCGTCCCTCCATCCGGTTGGCGATGTCGACGAAGTTGGACGTCGACTGGTACTCGGTGGAGTCGAAGTTGTCGATCGTCTCCTCCTGGCCCGCTCCGAGGGTCGCGCACGCGTCGTTGAACTCGAGGGCGACGTAGCGCATGTCCGTGAGGAATGACCTGGCGGCGGCGCGCAGGGCGGAGACCCCGGAGTTGTCGCCGGCGGGCAGGTCGAGGGCGGCGGAGTAGGTGGGGATCGTGGGGAGGAAGGAGCCGATGCTCCCGAACTCCTCGCAGTCCTTCCAGTCCTTGCGAGCGTTGACGCCGACGGCGTCTCGGTCGAACTCGAGGGTCATCATGGCCTTTCGGTCGCGGTGGTCCTGCGGGCAGACTATCGGTCGGTGAGGGAGAGCACAACGACGACCCCGTGCGGTTCCGCAGTGGGGAGGGCTCTCATCGGGTGCTTCTCTCCGGCCCTGAGGGCGAGAATCCGAGGCGTTGGGTCCCTATTCGGTGACGATCGGGAGGCTGAGGGCGGTCGACGCCTGCTCGTATCCGCCGGCGTTCGTGACGTTCGCGAATCCTGCATCGCGCATGATCCCGGCGGCCCGTTCGGCGCGCTTCCCCGAGCGGCAGTAGAGCGTGTAGGCCCCCGTCTTGTCGAGGTCGGCGATCTTCTCCTGGAAGTCGGCGGCGGTGACGTCGATGTTGATCGCGCCTTCGAGGTGCCCGGCGGCGTACTCCTCGGCGGTCCGCACGTCGATGAGGGTTCCGATCTGCGCGGATTGCGCGCTCGGCGAGGCCGGGGCTGCCGCGCTCGCGCTGGAATCCTCGGCCTCGTTCGCGCATCCGGTAAGAGCGACGAGGGCGATCGCGCCGATCGCGACGAGTCGAAGGGGCTGGGCGGCGAAGCGGGTCACGGGGTCCTCCGGGTCGTTCGGGAGTGCGTCCGTCCACCCTAGCGGTGCTCGGCCCTGAAGGCAGTTCTGCTTCGGGACCGGTGGGTGAAGTGTCTCTTCACAGTTCGGGTTTGGTCGCTTGCCGGCGCTTCGGATGACTTGGATCGCCGTCTCGACGTGCGTGGCGGGTGGGGAGTTGCGCCGAGTGTGCGATCCAGGTCGCTCCGCGTACGGAATCGGCGCCCCGCATGACCTGCATCGCCGTCTCAACGTGCGTGGCGGGTGGAAACGGGCACCGAGTGTGCGATCCAGGTCGCCCCGATCCGCTCGGTCGCAGGAGGATCTTCCGAAGTCGTGTGATGAGGTGGGATGTGCGGATACCGCCAGCGCCTCTTCCGATCACCGGCCGAGCGCGGAGCGCTTCGAGAACGAGCAGTCCTGACGGCGCCTACTCATTCGCCAAGCCGGTGAGTCGACTCGCGAAGAACTCGTACCAGAAGGGGCGTTCCTCCCGCAGGACGTCGATCTGCTCGTCGGTGAACTTCTCGGGGAAGTCGGTCCAGAGATTGAGGATCGTTCGGCGATCGAATGTCACGAGCTTCGGCCCGATGATGGCGTCGCCGTCGCAGTATTCGCCGACGTCCCACACTCGTGGGGCCGCGATGTCGTCCTCCGGATCGAAGATCACGTACTCGGTTCCGCCGCTCGGGTAGGTGCCGTCAGGCGCATCGTCCTGCGGTTCCTTCGACATTCAGGTTCCCTCCTTCCACTGCTCGCCTTGACTCGGAGAATGAAGCTCTTGCACTTAAGTATTGGACCATTAGCTGCTACGCTTAATCCACGGTGATGAAGGAGGGGAGATGTTCGTCCTCACGATAGATCAGCGCCGATCGCGCGATGACGAGGATCGGGTGCCCGAGCTTCTTGATGTCCTCAACGAGCGTGAACTCCGGAGTCCCTTCGTCCGCACGGCCGGCGACGAGGTCCAGGGCGTCGCCGCCGACGCCAATCAGGTCATCGAGATCGTCGGGATCGTCCTCCGATCGGAAAGCTGGCGCTGCGGGATCGGTGCGGGGGAGGGAGAGCTCGACTTCGCCCCCGATGCGCCCGACTCCCGCTCGGGCAGGGGAGAGGTCTTCGTCCACGCGCGAACGGCCTTGGACTCCATCAAGAGCTCGCGGCGGTCGATCGCGCTTCGGGCATCGAACGAGGACGCCGCAGCACAGGGGGAGGCCCTCCTCCACCTCATCGAGGTGGTGTCCGCGTCGCGCACGACCCGCCAGTGGGAGATCGTCGACGCCGTTGAGCGGAACGAGACGATGGTGCAGGCGGCGGAGGAGCTCGGCGTCTCGCAATCCGCCGTCTCACAGGCCTACGCCCTTGCCGGGCGTCGGGAGGAGCGCGCCTGCTACGGTCTGCTCGACAGGCTCTTGAGGGAGTGCGACGGAGGGGAGTAGTCGATGGAGATCCGCACAGTGCTCCTCGTCGAGTGCGCGCGCCTCGGCGTCGTCCTCGCCGCGGTCCTCATCGGTTGGGCCGTCACCGTCCTCGTCCTGCGTGCCGCGAAGGTCCCGGAGCCGAAGCGGCGCGATCGCGGGGCCGAGGATCCTCGGATCCTCGAAGCTCCTGCGCCCGCCATCGGCGTTCATCGCGGAGGAACCTGGGTCGGCATCCTCGAGCGCGCGGCCATCGCGACCTGCATCGTCTACGGCCAGCCGGCGCTCATCGCGGCGGTCGTCGCCGTCAAGGGCCTTGGTCGCTTCGCGGAGCTCCGCGATGATCCGACTTTCGCCGAGCGCTTCCTCATTGGCACGCTGACGTCGATGCTCACCGCGTCGTGGCTGGCGCTCCTCGGGATGCGGTTGATCGACACTGCGCTCTGAGCGAATGCCAGGATCCGCGAAAATGCAGTGTGCGAACTGCGCGTTTTTGTGACTTGAGGGTGCGGGAAGCCGCAGTCGGGGGCGGTCGGTGACACACTTCGGGGAGCATCGGACATTCCATCGAGAGGCCCCGCCGTGAGCACTGACGCCCAGCGCGCTGAACTGCATCGCACCATTTGGCAGATCGCCAACGACTTGCGTGGGGCGGTGGACGGCTGGGACTTCAAGGCCTACGTTCTCGGGTTCCTCTTCTATCGATTCGTCTCGGAGAATCTCACCGATTTCATCAACGAGGGCGAGGCCGCGGCCGGAAACGAGGGATTCGACTACGCGCTGGCGCCGGATGCGGACGTCGAGGACGAGGAATTCCGCTGCGACATCGTGGAGGAGAAGGGCTTCTTCATCCGCCCGTCGGAGCTCTTCGTCAACGTGCGGGCGCGCGCCGCGCACAACGAGAACCTCAACGAGACCCTGTCGACGGTCTTCGCGAACATCGAGCGCTCGTCGATCGGAACGCGGTCGGAAAAGGATATGCGCGGCCTGTTCGCCGACGTCGACGTCAATTCTCCGAAGCTTGGGAACACGGTCGCGCAGCGGAACCTCAAGCTCGTGAAGATCCTCGACGCGATCGGCGATATGAACCTCTCCTACGGTGAATCGGCGATCGACGCCTTCGGCGACGCCTACGAGTACCTCATGACGATGTACGCCTCGAGCGCGGGCAAGTCGGGCGGCGAGTTCTTCACGCCGCAGGAGGTGAGCGAGGTCCTCGCCCGCATCGCCCTCGATGGTCGTGATTCCATCGGGCGGGTCTACGACCCCGCGTGCGGATCGGGCTCGCTTCTTCTCAAGTTCGCGAAGCTCCTCGGGCCGGACAAGGTCGACGGGTTCTACGGTCAGGAGATCAACCTGATGACGTACAACCTCTGTCGGATCAACATGTTCCTCCACGACATCAACTTCGCGAAGTTCGATATCGCATTGGGCGACACGCTGCTCGAGCCCGCGCACTGGGACGACGAGCCCTTCGACGCGATCGTCTCCAATCCGCCGTATTCGACGAAGTGGATCGGCAAGGACGATCCCGCCCTCCTGCATGATCCGCGCTTCTCCCCGGCGGGAGCGCTGGCGCCGAAGTCGAAGGCGGATCTCGCCTTCACGATGCACATGCTCAATTGGCTCAAGGTCGATGGAACGGCGGCGATCGTCGAATTCCCCGGCGTCCTCTACCGCGGCGCCGCCGAGCAGAAGATCCGTCAGTACCTCGTCGACAACAACTACGTCGACGCCGTCATCCAGCTTCCCGGGGACCTGTTCTTCGGGACGACGATCGCGACGTGCATCATCGTCTTGAAGAAGTCGAAGAAGGACAACGCGATCCTGTTCCTCGACGCCTCCGACCAGTTCGAGCGCCGGGGGAATAAGAACGTTCTCACCGAGGCGAATCGGGACTTCGTCATCGACACCTTGGAGGCTCGCGAGGAGATCGCCCACCGGGCGGCGCTCGTCGAGGCGGACCGAATCGCCGAGAACTCCTACAACCTCTCGGTGTCCTCCTACGTCGAACCCGAGGACACTCGCGAGGTGGTCGACATCCACGAGCTCAATGAGCGGATCGCCGGCATCGTCGAGCGTCAGGCAGAGCTGCGCGCGCAGATCGACGCGATCGTCGCGGACCTCGAGGGCGGTGCGGAATGAACCGGATCGAGCGAATGATCGCCGATCGCTGTCCGGATGGCGTCGATTTCGAGAATCTTGGCGAACTCGTTCAAATCAAGAATGGATCGGACTATAAACACTTGGGTACCGGATCGGTGCCAGTTTACGGTTCTGGCGGAATAATGACTGCGGTAGATCGATTCGTCTACTCCGGTCCGTCGGTTCTCATCCCTCGAAAGGGCTCTCTGGATAAGCTCTACTTCGTTGAAGGGCCCTTCTGGACGGTGGACACGATCTTCTACACGATCGTTGGTGAGCGAATCGATCCGAGATTCCTCTTTCACTATCTTGCGAATGCTCATCTTGAGAACCTTAATCAAGCCGGTGGTGTCCCGAGCCTCACGCAGACGGTCTTGAAGAATCTCATGATTCCGGTTCCTCCGCTTGAAATCCAGCGTGAAATCGTGACAATCTTGGATTCCTTTACTAAGCTGGAAGCCGAGCTGGAAGCCGAGCTGGAAGCGAGAAGGGCGCAGTACGCCTTCTACAGGGACCAACTTCTGAACTTCGAATCCGCCAGGAAGGGGGGGCGGACGAGTATTCTCGGCCTTCCGCCGTTCGAGGTCGAGTGGGTTCCCTTGGGTGAAATCTCTACCGTGTTTGGCGGGCTCACTGGGAAGGCGAAGGGCGACTTCGGGATCGGTAGCGGGCGTTTCGTCACATACAGGAATGTCTACGGCGACATCTCTGTTGACCTTGATCAGACTGAGCGTGTTCGAGTGGATCCTGGCGAGAATCAGACTGAACTTCGTCGTGGTGATCTTCTCTTGACGGGCTCTTCTGAGAATAGAGAGGATGCGGGAATGTCCTCAGTTCTAACGGTGGAACCGAAGGTGCCCACTTATCTCAATAGTTTCTGTATTGGTGTTCGATGGAATGGACAATCTCGATTCGAACCGGATTTCATCAAACATCTGTTTCGGTCGGCAGGAATGCGGTTGCGGATTTCGAGAACGGCGATGGGTGTGACTCGATTCAATCTGTCCAAGGCTGAACTGAAGAAGATCGACGTTCCGATCCCTCCGCTTGAGGTCCAGCGCCGAATCGCTGAGGTCCTCGACTCGTTCGACGCCCTCGTCAATGACCTCTCGTCGGGCCTTCCGGCGGAGATCGCGGCTCGGCGCCAGCAGTACGAGTACTACCGCGACAGACTCCTCACGTTCCCCGAGAAGAAGTGACTCCCATGGCCCACGGCAAGCACATCGAACTGTTCCTCGTCGACGGCGAGGCCGGCGGCATCACCACCGCGGACATCGCCTCGTGGACCGGCCACATCCTCTCCGGCCCGCGCTCGCGCCTCGCCGACCTTCTCGTCAGGGAGGAAGCGCACCGCAACGGCGTCTACCTGCTGCTCGGCGACGACGCCGACTCCATCGACGACACGCGCTGCTACATCGGGAAGACCGAGGACTTCTCCCGCAGATTCCTCGACCACGACAAGAAGAAGGAGTGGTGGGACCGGGCGATCCTCGTCTCCAGCCTCGACGACTCCTTCAACGAGGGGCACTGGGGCTACATCGAGGCCCGACTCGTCGAGATCGCGAAGCGCGCCGAGCGCTCGAGCCTCGACGACAACAAACAGACGCCGCAGCAGCGCAAGCTCTCCGAAGCGCAGAGATCCGATGCCGAGGCCTTCATCGAGCAGCTCCGCGTCGTCCTCCCCGTCCTCGGAATCTCCGTCCTCAAGACGCGCCCGTCGACGACTCGGGCATCCGTGGTGAGCGGCGTTGGCGAGAGTCTCGAAGGAGCCGCCGCCGCGTCCTCGTCGATCGACGCGCGAAGCGAGAATTCCGCGAATTCGCCGATCTTCACCTTCGAAATCCCCACGCGCGGCATCCTCGCCCACGCGCAAGTCGTCGCGGGGGAATTCCTTCTCCTCGAGGGATCGACGGTCGCCGGTCGTCTGACGGGGCGCGCGACCTCGGCGGGGACGCGGCGCACCTACGGCGCGCTTCAAGCGAGGTTCGACAAACTCGTCGCCGACGGGACCATTGCACTCGCCGACGGCAGGGGAGTGCTCACCCGTGATCTGTCCTGCGCCTCGCCCTCGGCCGCCGGAGCGATCGTCGCCGGGCGCAGTTGCAACGGGCGGACGTCGTGGATCACGGAGGACGGCCTCGCCTACGGAGCGTGGGAGGAACGCGGAACCGACGCGCTGGAGGGCCCGATCGAGTAGCGCTCGAGGTCCCCGTTCACTCCGCTGAGGGGGTCGAGCTACCGCACTTTGCGATCGAGGTTCGGCTGAAACAACACGGGGCGATGACGCGAAGACATGGTCTTCGGCGCAGGCTCTGCGTCCCCGTGCGGCAGGCGGGCCGGGCCTAATCGGAGTAGGAACAGGGAACACACCGGTGCGAGACGTCGGCGCCGGAGCAATGGGACCTCGGGCGATGAGCCGCTACTAGCATGAACGTATGGAAACGCCGTCGAAGACATCCGTGCGCAAAGCGGGCTCAACTGTCCGGCGCGTGTCGAACGACGGCGGGGATCCGTCTGCAGAACTACTGGACGCACTTGATACCATCCGCGCCTACCGCGCCTCCTTCTCCTATCCGCTCTGTAAGGTCAACAACGGTCTACGAGGCTTCCTTCACACGCTCTCCATCGATGCGGAAGTCTCTCAACGGCTCAAGCGCATGGAGACCATCGTCGATAAGATCACCAACCGCGAGCGCGGTCTTGACCTCACGAGAATGAACGATATCGGCGGATGCCGCATCGTCCTGCATGACAACAGCATCGACGATCTCCGACGCATCCAGGAGTGGATCAAGTGGAGGTGGGACGGGCAACTTGACCCGCGTCGCGAACGCGACTACATCGCGAACCCTCGTGAATCTGGCTACAGGTCGATGCACCTTGTCGCGATACGCGATGACAGACCCATTGAGATTCAGATTCGCACACAACGCATGCATGAGTGGGCGCAGCTCATCGAGAGCCTGTCACAGGTGTTCGGTGAGAATTTCAAGCAAGATCATGGGCGCTCGACAGTTCAGGAGTTCGGGCGCTCACTCTCGCTCGTGCACCAGCACCTAGACGGAATGTATGCCCTCACCGAGAGTGACGACGAGGCATTCAAGTACTGGAGCGCCGAGCTCTCCGATATGCTCAAGCAACAGATCAGTGGAGAGGAGGGAGGACAATGATGCCGAGCGAAGATGACGTGATCCAGCAGTTCCTTCTCATCTACGACCGCAAGCACCGCCGACTCATCTCCTCAGACTCTTACGGCGAGGACATCGAAGCCGCGACGGAGGCATACAGGGCTGCCGAACTTTTCTACCATGACCAGCCGCACATCGATATCGTCCTTGTCGGCTCGGACTCATTGGAGACCGTCAAACGTACGCATTCGACCTACTTCCACAGTTTCACGGTCGCTGATCTCGACCGGCTCGTCGCTTCGCTCAATCGGGGTTGAATCTGCGGATGAGGACGGTGGGCGGAATCGTCAACTGGTGATCTCCTTCGCTCACCTGCTCGCCGACGCCGCCATCCTGTCGCTCTCGCCCGCACTTTGCGATCGAGGTTCGGCTGAAGCTACTTCGGGGCGATGACGCGCAGACCCGCGTCCGTCGCCGCTTCGGCCATGCGCGCGTCGTAGGTGAGCAGGGCTTCGGCCCCGCAGCGGACGGCGGTGACGATGTGCAGTGCGTCCAAGGAGCGCAGGAACGCGCCCGAGAGGAGGCCCGCCTCCGTGAAGACGGAGCGCGGCATGTCGAACAGGGAGATCCCCTCGAGGAGATCCGAGACGGCGCCCTGCGTCAGCGCGGGATCGCGGTGGACGGCGCGGCGCAGTTTCGTCTCAAGGAGCATTCCTCCGACGAGGTCGGCCCCGGCCCCGTCGATCAGCGTGGCGAGGGCGGTGGACTCGGCTTCTTCTTTGATGAGTTTCAAGGCGGCAGAGGTGTCAATGTACCACCTCATCGGTCGGACCGGAGGTCATCGAGGATCTCCTCGGACGAGACGAGCGATGACGCCCTCGGAAGCGTCGTGAAGCGGATTCTCTTCGTCGCGGGCTTCAGACACTCGAGTTCGTCGCGCGACGCATAGGGCGACAGGTGCGCGATGGGAACGCCTCGGCGCGTGACCGTGAGGTCCTCGCCGCTCTCCACGCGCCGCAGGACCGCCGCGCTGTCGTTGCGCAGCTCGCGCTGGCTAATGACGTTCGTGCCCATGACGCGAGCGTAGCAATGCGTAGCACATGGAGGAAGATCCCCAGACTCCCCAATGGAAAGCGTGGGCGGGACGGAGACGCCCACGGCGCTCGATAGACTCGGCGGCGTCGGTTCAACGGGTGACCCGACTGATGAGAGAAGCGGACGGATGGACTCCTTCAACCCCTCGATGCGCATCGAGCCGATCGTCCTCACCGATGAGGCGACCGTCGTCGCCCAGTTCGAGCCGCTGCCCGAGAAGGACCTCTCCTATCAGTCGGAGGCGGCCCTCGAGAAGGAGTTCATCGCCCAGCTCCAGCGCCAGGCCTACGAGTACGTTGCCTTCGACTCCGAAGCGGCGATGATCGCGAACCTGCGGACCCAGCTCGAGGCGTTCAACCACTACGCGTTCACCGACTCCGAGTGGGAGCGCTTCTTCGCCGAGAAGATCGCCGGTCGGAATGAGGACGTCCTCGACAAGACCCGGCGCATCCAGGAGGACCACGTTCAGGTTCTCATCCGCGACGACGGGTCGACGAAGAACATCTCGCTCCTCGACAAGCAGCGCATCCACAACAACCGGCTCCAGGTGACGAACCAGTACGTCAACGACGCCGGCGCGCATTCCAACCGCTACGACGTCACCGTCCTCGTCAACGGGCTGCCCCTCGTCCACATCGAGCTCAAGCGCCGAGGCGTCGCCCTGCGGGAAGCCTTCAACCAGATCAACCGCTACCAGCGCGACTCCTTCTGGGCGGGCACCGGCCTCTACGACTACGTCCAGATCTTCGTCATCTCCAACGGGACGCACACGAAGTACTACTCGAACACGACGAGGCGCGACCACATCACCGAGGACCGCGGCGGGCGCCCCCAGGCGAAGGCGGCGACCTCCGACTCCTTCGAATTCACCTCCTGGTGGACGGACGCGACGAACGCCCAGATCACGCGCCTCGAGGACTTTACGCGGACCTTCTTCGCCAAGCACACGCTCCTCGCGATCCTCACCCGCTACTGCGTTTTCACGACCGGGAAGCAGCTCCTCGTCATGCGGCCCTACCAGATCGCCGCGACCGAGGCGATCCTCCAGCGAATCCGCACCTCGACCATCCAGAAGCGGACCGGGACCCTCGACGCCGGGGGCTACATCTGGCACACCACCGGATCCGGCAAGACGCTCACCTCGTTCAAGACCGCGAAGCTCGCCGCCGGCCTCGAGGATGTCGACAAGGTCCTCTTCGTCGTCGACCGCAAGGACCTCGACCACCAGACGATCAAGGAGTACAACCGCTTCGCCGCGGGCACCGTCTCCGCGAACCAGTCGACCGCGCAGCTCGCCCGGCAGATCGGCGACCCGCACGTCCCGATCATCGTCACGACGATCCAGAAGCTCTCGAATTTCGTTTCCGCCCACCGCGGCCACGAGATCTACTCCGGGCACGTCGTCCTCATCTTCGACGAATGCCACCGATCGCAATTCGGCGACATGCACACCGCGATCACGAAGGCGTTCCGCAACTACCACCTCTTCGGCTTCACGGGCACGCCCATCTTCACCGAGAACGCCGGGGCCGGCGGGAACATCCACCTGCGGACGACCGAGCAGGCATTCGGCGACCAACTCCACTCGTACACGATCCTCAACGCCGTCGCCGACCGGAACGTCCTGCCCTTCCGGGTCGACTACATTGACACCTTCCACCGGACCGGCGAGGTCGACGACGCCGAAGTCGCGGGCATCGACACCGAGGCCGTCTTCCGGGACCCGCGGCGCATCGCCCAGATCGTCTCCTACATCCGCGAGCACTTCGACCAGAAGACGAAGCGGCAGTCGAGCTACACGCTCGGGGAGAGGCGCCTCCGGGGATTCAACTCCCTTCTCGCGACCCAGTCGATCAAGTTCGCGCGCGACTACTACGCGGAGTTCCGCCGACAGCAGGCCGACCTGCCCTCCGACGAGCGCCTCAGCGTCGGCATCATCTACTCCTACGCGCCGAACGCTGAAGCCCCGGGCGAGACTCTCGCAGAGGAGACGGTCGATCCCTCGGCCCTCTCCGCCGACGACCGCGCCTTCCTCGAGGGCGCCATCGCCGACTACAACCAGACCTTCGAGACGAACCACGACACGTCCGCCAACGGATTCGAGGCCTACTACGAGGACATCGCGCGCCGACTCGCCCAGCGCGAGATCGACCTCGTCATCGTCGTCAACATGTTCCTCACGGGTTTCGACTCGAAGACCCTCAACACCCTGTGGGTCGACAAGAACCTGCGAACGCACGGGCTCATCCAGGCGTTCTCGCGAACGAACCGCATCCTCAACGCCGTGAAGTCCTACGGGAACATCGTCTGCTTCCGGAACCTCAAGGGCGAGGTCGACGACGCCGTCGCCCTCTTCGGGAACAAGGAGGGCGGTGGTTCCTTCCTCATCCGCCCCTACTCCGAGTACCTCGGCGAGTACCTCGAGGCGGTCGGCGAGCTGCGCGACTATCCGACCGATCGCCTCATCCTCTCAGAAGAGCAGCAGAAGGCGTTCATCACCCTCTTCTCGAAGATCCTCCGCCTGCGGAACATCCTCACCTCCTTCGACGAGTTCGCCGGCGACGATCCCCTCGAGCCGCGCGTCTTCGACGACTACCGCGGCGTCTACGTCGACCTGTGGAACGAGATCCGACCGCGAATCGACGGCGACAAGGAACTCATCAACGACGACCTCGTCTTCGAGATCGAGCTCGTTAAACAGGTCGAGGTCAACATCGACTACATCATCCGGCTGGTCGAGGAGCGCAGGGCCGCGTACGGCGATGCGAAGGACGTCGAGATCCGCGCCGACGTCACGCGCATCGTCAACGCGAGCCCCTCGCTCAACTCGAAGCGCGACCTCATCGAGAAGTTCCTCGAGACGTACACCGTCGGACTCGACGGCGGCGAGCAGTGGACGCGGATCCTCGAGACCGCGAAGCGCGAGGAGATCGACAGGATCATCTCGGATGAGAGACTCGCGCCGGAGAGGGCCCGGGCCTTCGTCGACAAGGCCCTCGAGCAGGGCTTCGTTCCCGAGGAGGGTACGGAGATCCTCTCCATCCTCCCGCCGATGTCCCGCTTCGCGCGCGCCCAGTCGGGGGAGAGCCGCTCGGCGAAGAAGCAGCGCGTCGTGGACCTCCTCAAGGCGTACGTCGCGAGGTTCCTCGGCGCCTGAGTGCGGTGCCCGTGGCCGCGTCGTCCTCTCGGAGTACGTCCCCGTATATCGCTCGCCGCCTCTGCTCGGTAACGTGACCGCAGATGCCGGTGGGTGCGCGCATGCTTGATCCATCGGTAGGGTCGACTTCGACGCGAAGGGGGACGGCGATGCTGAGCGATGCGTGGTTGGACGACGGGTGCACCGTCAAGCGGCCGATTCGGGTCATCGATGCGTCGTGCTTCGTCTCCGGGTGGGTGGACGCGAACGACTGGCTCGTCGGCATCGCGATCGATGTCGAGGGCGACTGCGACTGCCACGTCGAGCTCGATCGGGAGAACGCCGATCGCCTCGTCGAAGGGGCGGTCGCCGGCGCGGCGTTCGTGCGGCTCAGCGAGATCCTGCGCGACGCTCTTCAGGCCCATGAAGGCGAGCCCTGCCTCGGCCTCGTCGAGGAACTGCGGCGCCGCGGCGTCGACTACGAGGCGAACTGGGCGGACGACGAGAAGTAGCGGGAACGGACGGCCTCAGCGCCGCAGGAGCGCCCGCAGCGTGTAGCCGAAGCGGCCCGTGGAGCGGGCCGACCCGAGGTCGCGCCACTTCGCCCGCACGTCGTCCTGTGCGAGGAAGACCACGACGTGCTCCTCGTCGAGGAGCGAGAGGGGATCGACCGTCTCCCCGGTCTCGCGCGACACGGTGATCGTCCCCGGGAACTCCCCGCGCTTCGCGAGGCCCCGCCAGTAGTCGGCGAGGAACGGGAGCGCCTTGCGGCTCGTGAGCATGAGCTGCGGGCCGACCCCGTTCGGGCCGGCGACGCGGTGATTGATGTAGGGGATGAGGATGTAGAGCGTCCGGATCATCGAATCGCCGTAGATCTGCCAGAAGATCTTCCTCGACACGAGGTCCTCCCAGAACATCGTGATCGCGAGGTCGATGTCGACGATCCAGTGGTCGGCCGCGCGCCGCTCCTCCGGCGTCCAGTTCTCGAAGTCGAGGCGCCGCTCCGACAGCCGGTAGATCTGGCCGCGACGCGCCCTCGATTCGGGGGAGGCGAAGACGTCGGACTGCTGGACGAAGCCGGAGCGGCGCCGCTCGTCGTTCGACTGGCGCCAGGTGAGCCAGGCGACGAGGAGGGCGCACAGGGCGATGACGTCGGAGGCGACGTCGGCGAGCGAGAGTCCGAAGATCACGCCTAGACTCTACGCGTCGCCGACGCGCCTCCGCCCGACGTCAGTCCTGTGCGGCGCTCGGATGCGTCATGTCCGCGGGCACGACCCACGCGTCGAACTCCTCGGGGGTGACGAATCCGAGTTCGAGCGCGGACTCGCGCAGCGAGAGCCCCTCGTGGTGCGCGTGCTTCGCGATTGTCGACGCCTTGTCGTAGCCGATCCGCCGGTTGAGGGCGGTCACCTGCATGAGGTTCGTCGAAAGGTTCGCGGCGATCCGCTCGCGGTTCGGCTCGATCCCGTAGGCGCAGTGGACGTCGAAGGAGACGCACGCGTCGCCGAGCAGGCGGATCGACTCGAGGACCGACCACGCCATGACGGGCTTGAAGACGTTGAGCTGGAAGTTGCCCTGGGAGCCGGCGAAGCCGACCGTCGCGTCGTTGCCGAAGACCTTCGTCGCGACCATCGTCATCGCCTCGCACTGGGTGGGGTTCACCTTGCCTGGCATGATCGACGAGCCGGGTTCGTTCTCGGGGATGAGGAGTTCGCCGATCCCGTTGCGCGGTCCGGACGCGTACCAGCGGACGTCGTTCGCGATCTTCATGAGCGCGTCGGCGAGGACCCGCAGGGCCCCGGAGACGAGGACGAGGGCGTCGTGCGCGCCGAGGGCGGCGAACAGGTTCGCCGCCTGGGTGAATGCGATGCCCGTCTCCTCGCTGATCTTCTTCGCGGTGAGCGGTCCGAAGTCGGGGTGGGCGTTGAGGCCGGTGCCGACGGCCGTGCCGCCGATCGCGAGCTCGCGGGCGCGCGAGTCCGCGTAGGCGATGCCGTCGAGGGCGAAGTCGATCTGGGCGACCCAGCCGGAGAACACCTGGCCGAGGCCGATCGGGGTGGCGTCCTGAAGGTGCGTGCGCCCGACCATGACGACATCGTCGAATTCCTTCGCCTTCGCATCGAGGGTGTCGCGGAGTTGACGGACTTTCGGGTACATCGTCTGGAGTTCGGAGACGACCGCGATGTGCATGGCCGTCGGGAAGGTGTCGTTCGAGGACTGACCGCGGTTGACGTGGTCGTTCGGGTGGACGGGGGTCTTCGATCCGAGGACGCCTCCGGCGAGCTCGATCGCCCGATTGGAGATCACCTCGTTGGCGTTCATGTTCGACTGCGTGCCCGACCCGGTCTGGAAGACGACGAGCGGGAAGTGATCGTCGAGGTCTCCGCGGATCACCTCGTCGGCCGCCCGCGCGATGAGGTCGGCGATGTCGGCGGGGAGCTCCCCGAGCTCGGCGTTCGCGAGCGCCGCGGACTTCTTGAGGACGCCGAGGGCGCGGATCATCGGACGGCCCCACACGAAGGTGTCGCGGCCGATGTCGAAGTTGTGGAGGGAGCGCTCGGTCTGCGCGCCCCAATAGCGATCCGCGGCGACCTCGACGGCGCCCATGGAATCGGTCTCGGTGCGAGTCTGCTCGGTCATGGTGGTCTCCTTAGCTGTGCGGGTCCATCGACGGGCCCGCTTCGAGGCTAGGCGCCGCGACGCGATTCGGCAGCGCGAGCGCGAAGCCCCGGGTGGAACCACGCGAAGGAGACGGAGAGGGCGACGAGCCCGAGCGCGAGGACGAAGGGGACGAGCGGGTGCCACCCGTAGAGCGCAGTGGCGAGGACCGGCGCGAAGATCCACGTGAGCGACCCGGTCGCGTTCATCACGCCGGCGACGCCGCCCTGCTCGGCGTCGGTCACCGCGAGTGATCCGCCCGCCGTGAAGCCGGGCCCGGCCAGGCCATTCGCCGCCCCGAGAACGAAGGTCGAGGCCGCGAGCAGCGCCCAATTCTCAGCGAAGGAGAGGACGAGGAGCGCGATGAGCCCGGCCGTCATCCCCGTGCGCAGGAGCCGGATCGGCGCCCAGGCGAGCCTCGGCACGGCGACGAGCTGCATGAGCATCGCGCCGGCCGCGTTCGCGAGGAGCATGAGCGCGGTCGCCGACACCGCCGCCTGCGGCCCGAGCCCCAGTCGGTCCTGAACGAGGAAGCCCATCGTGATCTGAACGACCCCGGCGGCGAAGAAGATCCCGAACACCCCCGTGATCCACGGGAGGACCCGCGGGTCCGTCCAGCGCACGCGCGGAGGCAGGGGAGCGGACTCGTCGGCCTCCGTCTCCGGGTGCCCCGCCCCGGCCTCGTGAATCGGAATCGGGGCGTCGCGCGGGACGAAGACGATCCCGATGACGAGGGCGATCGCGACGAACAGCGGCGTCGCATGCACGGGCGCGTAGATCCACCACGCGCCGAGCGCCGAGGAGATCAACGAGCCGACCATGATCGAGAGCTGGATCGACCCGGAGAACGCCGCCATACCGCGGACGCGCGAGGACTCATCGGGGGTGACCTCGGCGATGAGCGCCTGACCGGTCGGGGGGATCGCCGCGACCGCGGATCCGAAGAAGGGGCCGCGCGCGAGCATGATCGCCGCCCCCGCGCCCATCGCCCCGAGCAGTCCCGCCGAGCGCAGCGCGACCGCGGCGGAGAACACCGCGCCCGCCGCGAAGGCGAGGCCGAGAGCCGCGAGGAGGACCCGCCTGCGCCCCCACGCGATCGACCGGCGCCCCCAGAACTGGCTGAGGAGCGTCACCGCGACGGCGGCGAGGGACACGGCCGCGCCGACGATCCACCCGGGAATCTCGAGGGCGCGCGACAGAGGCGCGATCGACGCGTTGAGCATGTTCTGCGCCGTGTACGTGAAGAGCGCGATCGCGAGGAGGGCGCGCAGCGTCGGATGGGCGAGGACGGGACTGCGGTTCGACGCGGAGGGCACCCGGCGATCGTACTCGCCCCGCGAGGCGGCGCGTCCCCGCCCGGCGCCGACCGCGCGGCCGCCGGGGCGGAGCGGTGGGATACTCGCCCCATCGGCGAACGCCGAGCCGACGACGAGGGGAGGGCCCGTGCGCCCCGACGAACTCCACCGCCTCGCGACCGAAACCGCCTTCGAGCTCCCGGCCGCCGAACTCACCTTCCCCTTCGGCCCCGATTGGGAGGTCTTCAAGGTCGCGGGCAGGATCTTCCTCCTCATGACCGAGTCGACCGGCCCGCAAATGGTCACGGTCAAAGTCGAGCCGCGCGAGGGCCGCGCCCTCGTCGAGGCCTACGACGACGTCATCCCCGGCTACCACATGAACAAGACGCACTGGGCGACGGTCCTCGCCGACCCCGAGGAGGCGATCGACGAGGGCGGGGCGCGGCGTCTGCCGGAGGAGGAGCTGCGCGAGCTCATCGTCTCCTCGTACCTCCTCGTCGTCGCGACAATGGCGAGGAAGGACCGTCCGGTCGACCCCTACGCCTACGGGGACGCCCACGACCGCCGCCGCGCGGCGAGTGAATCCGGTTTCCAGCCGTGACGTTGAGGGGGCGCTCGCCTCGCCGAGCGCTCCGTCGGCTGCCGCCACGCGCCCGCGCCGAGTCTCAGCGCCGCACGTAGGTGGTGACGCGCCACCGCGCGTCGCCCGAGCGCTCGTGCCAGTCGGAGTCCGAACGCGACTCGTCGACCGTCCAGACCGCCGGATCGATCCTCGGCGCCCTCACGACCGGCGCGTCCGGATCCGCCGGGGCCGCATCGAGGTCGAGAGTCGTGACGACGAGCTCGTCGACGAGATCGAGCGTCTCCTCGTAGATCTTGGCGCCACCGGTGATCCACGCGAAGGGCGCACCGTCCCGATCCGCGATCGAGCGCGCGAGGGAGATGGCCTCCTCGAGCGAGGCCGCGACGACGCCGCCTTCGGTTTCGTACCCCGGCGTCCGCGTGACGACGATGTTCGTCCGCCCCGGAAGCGCGCCCCCGAGGGACTCCCAGGAACGGCGGCCCATGACGATCGGCGCTCCCATCGTCGACGCCTTGAAGTGCGCGAAATCCGCGGGCACGTGCCACAGCATGCCCGTGCCCGTACCGAGGAGGCCGCCCGAATCCTCCGCCCAGATCGACGCGAGGCGCGCGCTCATACCGCGACCTGCGCCTTGATCGTCGGGTGGTGCTCGTACCCTTCGACGACGACGTCGTCGAAGTCGTAGTCGAACATCGACGGGGCCTTCGTGAGATCGAGCCTCGGGAAGGGGTAGGGCTCGCGGGAGAGCTGCTCGGTCACCTGCTCGACGTGGTTGGAGTAGATGTGGCAGTCGCCGCCCGTCCAGATGAAGTCGCCGACCTCGAGGCCCGCCTGCTGGGCGAACATGTGCGCGAGCAGCGAGTACGACGCGATGTTGAAGGGGACGCCGAGGAACATGTCGGCGCTGCGCTGGTAGAGCTGGAGCGAGAGGCGCCCGTCGGCGACGTAGAGCTGGAAGAACGCGTGGCACGGCTCGAGCGCCATCTTCGGCAATTCGCCGACGTTCCACGCCGACACGACCATTCGGCGCGAATCCGGATTCGACTTCAGCGTCGCCAGAACGTTCGAGATCTGGTCGATCGTCTCGCCGTTCGCGGCGCGCCACTTGCGCCACTGGACGCCGTAGACCGGTCCGAGCTCCCCGTCCTCGTCCGCCCATTCGTTCCAGATGCGGATCCCGTGCTCCTGGAGCCAGTGGACATTGGAATCGCCGCGGAGGAACCAGAGGAGCTCGCCGACGACCGACTTGAGGTGGACGCGCTTCGTCGTGATGAGCGGGAAGCCCCTCGACAGGTCGTAGCGCAGCTGCGCGCCGAACACGGAGCGGGTGCCCGTGCCCGTGCGGTCGCCCTTCGGCGTGCCCTCGCGCATGATCCGCGCGAGCAGGTCCTCGTACTGACGGTCGATCTCGACCATTCGGCTCCACCTCTCCCTGCGGGCACCTCGGCCCGCGGTTGCATTACTCCGCGTACTCGGGGCGCACCGCCCCGCCCTCGTCCCCCGAGGGAAGCATGATGTGGGCGAAGGCCTCGGAGGCCGCCTCGTCGCCCACGACCTCGACGTCGATGATCCGCGGCGCCTGGGAGGCGGCGGGCGCGGGGCCGAGGGCGAAGGCGAGCCCCTCGACCGTCGTCTTCGCGAGGCCCACTCCGACGCCCCAACCGACCGCCGCGCCGATCCCGAAGGGGACGAGGCGCCCGACGGTCGACATCGCCGCAGACTTCGCCGCACGCCGCTTCACCCACTTGAGCATGAGCTTGTTGAACTGCTCCGCCGACACCGTCCGGACGTTGAGGAAGGACGAGCGGAACCACGAGACCGCCTGGACCCCCACCTGCAGGGAGATCGCGTCCGCGCCCTCCTGCCCGGTGAGGGCCGCGAGGACGAGGGCGGTGCGCTTCGCGGGGTCGCGCATGTCGAGGCCGTAGAGGTGGGCGACGACGAGGCAGTGGTGCGCGGCTTCGGACACGAAGGCGAGGAGCTGCACGCCGGACGCGCCCGCGCTCACCGCCGTCCCGACCCCCGGCCACGCCGCCACCGCGCCGACGGTCGCCGACTCGCGCGCCACCCGCTTGGAGAAGCGGCGATTCGCGATCTCGACGAGCTCCGCGGGGCTCGCGTTCGGATGGAGGTCCCGCAGACGCTGCGCGGAGCGCGCCGTCGAGGCGTAGGGGACGTTGAGCGCCTGATTCCACGTCTTCACGGCGCGATCGCGGACGCCCATGTCAGGCCTCGCCCGCCGGCTCGTCGTTGAAGGTCTTCGTGTAGGTGACGCCGCGGGTGAGCGTGTGCCCGATCGTGCAATTGCGGTCGATCGCGCCCTCGGCGCGGTGGAGGAGCTTCGGGCGCTCCTCCACGTCGACGCCGGAGAGGTCCTGGATGAGCTCGACCTCGAAGGAGGCGTAGCGGTCCTCGCCGTCGATGTACTCGCCGGACACGCCGATGAGCTGGGCGAACTCGGGGCCGAGGCGGTCGACGAGGCGCTTGTCCGAGGACATCGCGTTGCAGCCGGCGAGCGCGATCTTCAGCAAGTCGCCGGGGGAGAAACGGCCCGGGCCGTCGCCGACGAGGACCTCGGCGCCGCGCGAGTTGCGGGCGACGTACTGGCGGACGCCCTGGCGCTCAAGGAAGAGCGCGGGGGAGGGAGCGGGGGTCTGGGGGGTCTGCGCGTTCTCAGTCATGCGTCGATTCTCCTCGTTTCGGGCCGCTTCGGCGCGGCGGGGCGTCAGCGGTCCTTCAGCCACGCGGCGGCGAGGCGCGTCTCCTCGGCGAGGACGAGGGAGGCGCGCTCGACGGCCTCCTTCTCGAGCTTTCCGCCGAAGAAGGGGATCTTCACCGACAGATCGCCCGCGACCTTCCGGCTCGTCGTCTCCGCGCCCGAGAAGGTCGAGGCGAGGGAGACCTCGACGGGCGCCCCCTTCGCGACGAGCCGCGAGGTCGCGCGCCTGGCCGCGCCCTCGCCGCTCCACTCCTCGGTGAACTCCACGCTCACCTCGCCGCGGACGACGGCCCTGGCGGCCTGGGGGATCAGCCGGTCGCTCACCGCGCCCGTCGCGCGGACGGACCGGCCCTCGACGACGACGTCGAGGGAATCGCAGAAACGCGCGAACCGCGAGCGGACGAACGCGGGATCGAGGCTCATCTCCTCAAGGACATCGAGGGGCATCGGGTACTCGAGGGACTCGGCGAACTTCATGGGGCTCCCATCGTGGGCGGGACGGGCGCGGGGTCGGGGCCCGCGTCCTCGCATTACAGTGATCCTATGAGAAGCCTGACGCAATTGGCGGAGGAGGCGTCGAACAACGCCCTGTCCGAGAAGGACATCGAGTGGCTCCACCTGCTGCTCGCGGACTGGCAGGTCCTCGCCGACCTCGCCGCCGCCGACCTCGTCCTCTGGCTCCCGACGGACGACGACCGCTTCATCGCCGCCGCCCACTGCCGGCCCGCGACCTCGACGACCGTCCACGTCGACGACATCATCGGGCTCCACCTGCCCGCCGCCCGCGAGGTCGAGCTCAAGCGCGCGATCGCCACCGGCCAGGTCGTGAAGTCCCCGAGCGCCCACTGGGCCGGTACGTACTCGATGATGGAGACCTGCGTCCCCGTCCTCCACGACGGGCGGATCATCGCGGTCGTCACCCGGGAGGCGAACCTCTCCTCGCCGCGCCTCTCCCTCGGCTTCGAGGGGTGGACGGTCGCCGCCGCCGACACGCTCTGCCAGATGATCACGCGCGGCGAGTACCCCTACGACACGACGCCGACCGTCACCGCCCACGGCGTCCCCCGCGTCCTCGACGGGGTCCTCCTCATCGACGCGGACGGCCGCGTCCTCCAGACGACGCCGAACGCGATCTCCTGCCTGCGGCGCCTCGGGATCCGCACCGCCGTGCGCGGGAAGATCCTCGCCCAGGAGGTCACGAACGTCATCGGAGACGACACGATGATCGAGGAGTCGATGCCCGTCGTCGTTATGGGCCGCGCCTCCTGGCGCGTCGAGATCGCCGCCCACTCCTCGACGATCACGATGCGCGCCCTGCCCCTCGTCGACGGGCGCAAGCGCCTCGGCGCAGTCATCCTCACCCGCGACATCTCCGAAGTCCGCCGCCGCGAGCAGGAGCTCATGACGAAGGACGCGACGATCCGCGAGATCCACCACCGCGTGAAGAACAACCTCCAGACGGTCTCCGCGCTTCTCCGCCTCCAGGCCCGACGCTCCGACCAGGAGGGCGTGAAGGAGGCCCTCGCCGAGGCCGAGCGCCGCGTCCAGGCGATCGCCACCGTGCACGCCGCGCTCTCCCAGAACGTCGACGAGACCGTCGACTTCGACGAGGTCGCCCGGTCCGTCCTCCGCCTCGCCGGCGCGGTCGCCCAGACCGAGCACGCCGTCGAGGTCGTCACCGTCGGCTCCTTCGGGACGATCCCTGCCGATCAGGCGCAGGCGCTCGCGACGGTCCTCAACGAGCTCGTCGCCAACTCCGTCGAGCACGGGCTCGCCGGGCGCGACGGCCGGATCGAGGTCGGCGTCGTCCGCGAGGGCGACTCCCTCGTCATCACCGTCGCCGACGACGGCGTCGGGTTCGAGCCCGGCAGCCCGATGACCGGCCTCGGCACGCAAATCGTCCAGCAGATGGTGCGCGGGGAGCTCGGAGGCACGATCGACTGGTCGCTGCGCCCGGAGGGCGGCACGCTCGTCACCCTGAAGATGCGCGTCGAGGGCGACTGACCCCTTCTCCCGTCTCTCCGTCCCCCGTCTCTCCGTCCTCCGTCTCTCCGTCCCCCGTCTCTCCCGCCTCCTCATCGAGAGCATTACCGGCTCTTCGCAGTTTGGGGTGTAGTCGGCGGATCCCGGCCGGCCGCCGATTGCGGAGTCGTGGGCTGGGGGCGTCCCCGACGCCCCCCACTGCAAGTCCGCACATAGTTTCGGCCCGTTGGGAGGATCCACCTCAGGCTTCTCGGAAGAAAGCACAGATCAGAGCCCTGCAGCATCGGAGCCAACGGAGAAACTGTGTGCGTTTCTGCGGGTGAGGCGTCAATACGCATCCCTTCGACGAGAGCATCACCCGTCCTTCCCAGTTGGGGGCGTCGCCGGGTGAGGTGGCGGCCTCCAGGCTCCCGGCACTCCGTTCCTTCCACGTGCGAGTCACCTGGATCGCACACTCGACGACCTTCCCCACCCGCCAAGCACGCCGAGACGGCGATCCAGGTCATGCGAGAGGCTGATTCCGGGTGTCAGGCCACCTGGATCGCACACTCGACGACCTTCCCCGCCCGTGAAGGCCGCCGAGACGGCGATGTAGGTCATGCGGGAGGCTGATTCCGGGCACGGAACAACCTGGATCGCACACTCGACGACCTTCCCTGCCCGTGAAGGCCGCCGAGACGGCGATGTAGGTCGTGCGGGAGGCTGATTCCGGGTGTCAGGCCACCTGGATCGCACACTCGACGACCTTCCCCGCCCGTGAAGGCCGCCGAGACGGCGATGTAGGTCGTGCGGGAGGCTGATTCCGGGTGTCAGGCCACCTGGATCGCACACTCGACGACCTTCCCCGCCCGTGAAGGCCGCCGAGACGGCGATGTAGGTCATGCGAGAGGCTGATTCCGGGTGTCAGGCCACCTGGATCGCACACTCGACGACCCGCCCCGCCCGCGAAGCCCGCCGAGACGGCGATGTAGGTCATGCGGGGCATCGGCAACCGCCTACACCCCCAACTGTGAAGAGCTGCATCACCTTCGCGCGTCGAGGGGATGTGCTTGCCTGCGAACGGACCCCGGCGCATGACCTCGCGGGGGAGTGGCGCATGACCTCGTCAGCCGACCACCTCGCCGGCCAAGGCGCATGACCCCGCGAGGGGGAGAAGCGGGAGGGGAGTGCGAGAACGCGGAACGGGGCCGACCCGAAGGTCGACCCCGTTCGTCTCGTTCTTCGCGAGAGCCGGTTCAGGAGGCGCGGCGCGCACGAGCGGCGCGGCGCTTGAGGGAGCGGCGCTCCTCCTCGCTCATTCCGCCCCAGACTCCGGAATCCTGGTTGTTCTCGAGCGCCCACTGAAGGCAAACGGCCTCCACAGAGCACGTGTGGCACACGGCCTTGGCCTCGGCGGCCTGGGCGATGGCGGGACCAGTGTTCCCGATGGGGAAGAAGAGTTCCGGATCCACAGTGAGACAGGCGGCCTTGCTGCGCCAATCCATCGTTCGCATCTCCTCGTGGTGTCGACAAAACGAAGTAAACAGTTCGTGACGATTCGGTGACGTCCGAACACCATCGACAAGTGTTGAGCAAATGCCGAGGTCGGGCAAGAGGGCCAGCGCACAACCGAGCGAAAGAGCGGTGTGCAAGTCATCACGTCACGACTGTGAGACGGCGACTCCGAGCCTCGTCCAACGGCCGTCGATGCGCGCGAGACCGCGCCTCTCGTCCCGTATCCGGCCGAGTAGTGCCGGCGGCGGTGGATTCGGGCCGCGTTCGAGGAGACGCAGGAGCTCGGGAGGCGGTGCGACCAGCACGAGGTTCTCCCGCGTCCGCGACGCGATGCACGTCCAGGATGCGGACGCGATGCGGTCGATCGGCGCGGCGGACGCCGACTCCGCGCGGTCCGCATTGACGAGGGCGGAGCCGAGCGCCCGATGGAGGGGATCCTCGTCGGCCTCCGCGCCGTACAGGACCCATGGCGCCTCCTTCGCGGGGCGCGCCGAACGCGAGAGACGCTCTTCGAGCGCTTCCCACCGGGGGCCGACGAACAACCGAACGGGCGGGACATCGGTCGGCGTCGTGTCGCTCGGCGCCGTGCCGACCCGCGTCGCTCCGGCCCGACCCGCATCGGCGGAGGGCGATTCGTCGGCGCGTGCGCGGTGCGCCCAGGGAAAGACGAGGGGACCCCGGAGCGACGAGTGCTCTCCCGTCGAATTCGGCGCCTCGATCGTCCCGTCGGGCAGGACCGCGAGTCGGGGCGCCTCGCGCGTCGATCGGATCCGCCAGTGCGCGGGCTCCCGCGGGAGCCCCGCCGAGTCGCGCGGCGCGGCCGGATCATGCGGGTCGGGGCGCTCGAAGCGCAGCGCGCACTTCGCGAGAAGCGCATCGCCCTCCCGGGCCGCAGGGGCCCCGAGGATGAGATCGACGCCCGCGGCCTCGCATCCTTGCAGGCCCGTCTCCCAGATCTCCTCGGCGGCGAGCGGACCGTACGTTCGTGCGAGGGAGCGGCGGGCCGCTGGGGCGTCCGCGAATGCGAGGACGCAGGGCGCGTGCTCTGCCGCCTCGGACAAGAGGACGCCGATGTCCTCGCCGTCGGCGCAGTCGATCCTCGAGCTCTCGGTTCCGCTCGGAGGCGTCGGCGATTCCTCGAGGTGCTCCCGGGTCGCCGGCATCCGCGCGGTGCGCCCCGGAACCGCTCGGGTCGACGGGTCGGTCCGTGGGGCGGCGTCCGCGCCGACGAGGTGGACGGGGCGGCCGAGCATGGTGCCGATGCGCAGCGCGATCCCGGCGACGGCGCGATGAACGAGCTCGTCGTCGACGGCGGGCGCGACAACCCCGATGGCGCCCGAGTGCCAGAGAAGGGGAGCGTGCGCTCCGGTGTCGATGCCGTCGAGGAGTGCGAGCGCGACCGTCTCTTCCGCCGTCGCCCGCGCGTCCGAGTCCCGCCCCGGCCCGTCCGCGGCGTCGAGCTCGACCCACGTGAGCGACTTCGGAAGGCGCGGCGCCCATGGGAGTCGTGCCGCTCCTTCGCCGGAGGCGTCTCGGGGAGATGTCGAGGCCGGCGTCGCCGGGCGGTCCTCGGATGAACTCCGCGCGAACTGGAGCACGCCGCGGCCCGCGATCACGGCCCGTCCGGGCACTCGTGGGAGCTCGGCAGCGCGCGCGTCTCCGACGACGTCGACCGAGTCGGCGGCCGCGACGCAGCGCAGGGCGATCCTCAGGTCGAGGTTCGCGCGCATCCCGGCGGTCACCGCGCCGGCCGGGCGCTGCGTCGCGGCGATGAGGTGAAGGCCGAGTGATCGCCCCTGCGCGGCGAGGCGCGCGAGCGCCTCGATCCCGGAGCCGTGGGCTTGCGCGAGGACGGCGAACTCGTCGATGGCGACGACGATCCGGGGAGGAGGGGCTGGCGCGCGGCCCTCGCGGTGCGTGCGTACCCACGCCGAGTAGTCGGGGAGGCCCAGGTCGGCGAGTTCGGACTCCCTGCCGCGCAAGAGCGTCGCGATCCCGCGCAGCGCCCTCGAGGTCGCGTCCGCGGCGAGGTCGGTGAACACCGCTTCGACGTGGGGAAGGCGCTCGAGCGCCGCGAAGGCCGCGCCGCCCTTGTAATCGACGAGGACGAGGCGGACCTCCTCGGGTCCGTACAGCGCGCACATCGCCCGGAGCCACGTGAGGAGCGCCTCCGATTTCCCCGACCCGGTCGACCCCGCGAGAAGAGCGTGCGGTCCGTCGGCGACGAGGTCGAGCACCGCCGCTCCCGAGCCGTCGACGCCCACCGGGACGGCGAGCCCCTCGAGCGGCGAGGAACGATCCGCGAAGCCTTGAAGGAGGGGCCCGAGGGCGAGGTCGGCGGGAAGTTCGGAGCCGGGATCGCGCGCGTCGAATCGCTCCCACCAGTCGGGCGCGAGCGCGACCTCGCCCGCGTCGACGAGGGCGTCGCACCACTCGGGAAGTCCCTCGATCGAAGGCGCAGCCGCGACGTGCCAGATCGGCGCCGACGGCGGGTGCTCACCGCAGTGCGGGCACGCTCCGGCTTCGACGAGGTGGATCTCGCCGCCGCCCGAACCGAATCGGAAGCGCGCGGCCCCGTCGAGGACGGTCGCGCCCCCGAGCTCCTCGACGAGGGCGGAGGCGATCCATCGGGCCGCGGCGAGACGCCCCGGACCCAGGCACCCGATCGCGCGCGGCTCGCTCGCGGTCCCGAGGTCGAGCCGCCGTCCGAATCGTCCCCCGAAGGGGACGAGGACCCCGATCGGCTCGTCGCCCCGCGAACGGCGCCCGGAGCCTCCGAGCGTAGAAGCGACGGCGATGCGAGGAGACCCGGCGCCGTCGCGCCCATCGAGAGGAGCCACGGACTCGGATGCGGCGCTCGCGGACGCTGCGAGATTCGCGAGGACGAGGGCGAGCCGCGTCGGATCGAGGCGGCGAGCACGGCGAAGACACCCGATGAATGCCGCGGCGCAGCCTGCGACGGCCACGGCTCCGACGAGAGCGATGAGAAGAGGAGAGCCCCGTCCCGAAACACCGAGCACGGCGATGCGAGCGCCCATCAGCACGAAGAGGGAGACGAGCGGAAGGAGCCACATCCTCCAGCGCGGACGGCCGCGACGCGGTCGGGAGACGACGGTCGGGCGCCGACGCAGGACGAGAACGTCGTCGCCGACGAGGATCCGATCGCCGGACCGCACACGCGTTCCCCGATCGCCGCGCACGCGGTGCCTGGTGCCGCGACGGAGGACGACGCTTCCATTGAGCGACCCGAGGTCGCGGACGCTCGCGCCCCTCGGGCCCGCCTCGGCGAGGGCGTGGGCTCGGGAGATCCGCGGATCCGACAGGCCCGCCGGGCCGTTCCGACCGATCGGACCGGGCACCGGGAGAACCGCGCCCGCATCGGGGCCGTCGACGCACGCGAGGTGGAGGGCGCTGCGCAGAGCCGCCCTGGCCGAACCCGACCGGTTCCCCACGGCGTCCGCCCGTCCACTCATCCGATGCTCCGCTCCTCGTTCCGCCCCGATTCGCGCGAGGCCCCTTCACACCGAGGATCACCCGCGGCGCAGGGCGCCGCACCGCTCCCGCCCACTGGGTGTGGACGCCCCGGCCTCGTCAATCGGGCTGTGGACGGTCGGGCCGCGGACGGGAGACGGCGGATCCCCGGACGCGAATCGGCCGGACTCGATGCGAGAATGACGCCATGAGCGAGACGGAGAACGGGACGACGGCCGCGACGCAGGAGCGCTCGCCCCACTGGAAGGCGATCCGCGACCGCCACGAGGCCCTCGTCGAGGTCATCGAGCGCGCCCGGCGCGCCTACTACGACGCCGACGCGCCCGAGATGAGCGACGCCGACTACGACCGCCTCTACCGCGAACTCGAGGAGATCGAGCGCGACCACCCCGAACTCGCGGGCTCGGATTCCCCGACCGCCTCCGTCGGCGGCGGCGCGCGCGCCGACTTCGCCTCCGTCCGCCACCTCGCGCAGATGACGTCGATCAACGACGTCTTCTCCTTCGAGGAGCTCGCCGAATGGGAGGAGCGCGTCGCCGCGGACCTCGGCGTCGTCGACACCCCGATGACGACCGAGGCGAAGATCGACGGCCTCGCGATCAACCTCCTCTACGTCGACGGGCGCCTCGAGCGCGCAGCCACCCGCGGAAACGGCTTCGAGGGCGAGGACGTCACCGCGAACGTCGCGACCATCGGATCGATCCCGCAGACACTGACGGGCGGTCCCTTCCCGCACCGGATCGAGATCCGCGGCGAGGTCTACATCCCCATCGCCGACTTCGAGGCGTTCAACGCCGAGCTCGCCGCCGCCGGCAAACCGACCTTCGCGAACCCGCGGAACTCCGCGGCCGGATCATTGCGCCAGAAGGACCCGGCGATGACCGCGAAGCGCCCCCTCGCGATGCTCGCGCACGGCGTCGGATTCCTCGAGGTCGGCGACTCCGGCTTCGAGGCCCCGACCAGCCAATTCGCCTGGTACCGGCTCATCGAATCCTGGGGGCTGCCCGTCGGCGTCCACACGCGGCTGCTCTCGGGGCGCGCTCAGATCGAGCAGCGGATCCGCGAGCTCACCGCCGAGCGCGCCGGCCTCGAGTACAAGATCGACGGAGTCGTCGTCAAGGTCGACGACCTCGCACTCCAGCGCAGCCTCGGCATGACCTCGCGCGCCCCCCGCTGGGCCGCCGCCTACAAGTTCCCGCCCGAGGAGGTCCACACCCGCCTCCTCGACATCCGCGTCCAAGTCGGCCGGACGGGCCGCGTCACGCCCTACGGAGTGATGGAGACCGTCCTCGTCGACGGGTCGAACGTCTCGCGGGCGACCCTCCACAACGCGCAGGAGGTCGCCCGCAAGGGCGTCCTCATCGGCGACCTCGTCGTCCTCCGCAAGGCCGGCGACATCATCCCCGAGATCCTCGGGCCGGTCGAAGCCGCCAGGACGGGGGAGGAGCGCCCCTTCGTCATGCCGACCCGCTGCCCCTCGTGCGGGACCGAGCTCGCCGCCGAGAAGGAGGGAGACGTCGACCTGCGCTGCCCGAACAAGGAGGGCTGCCCCGCGCAGATCACCGAGCGCGTCGCCCACGTCGGCGCCCGCCCCGCCCTCGACGTCGAGGGCCTGGGGGACGAGGCCGCCCTCGCCCTCACCCAGCCGGAGGCCGATCGCGACGAAGTCGCCGCCTCCCTCGTCGCGGGCAACGCCGTGATCCTCGAGGACGGCACGCGACTCCTCCTCTCCGAGGTCGACCACCTCGCGCCCGCCGACCAGCTCGCCGCCGCCGAGGCGCTCCTGCCCCCACCCGCCTCACCGGTCCTCACCCGCGAGGCCCGGCTCTTCGACCTCACCGCCGACGACCTGCGCGACGTCTTCGTCTGGCGCCCCGCGATGTCGGGCGGCGAGCCGACCGGCGACTGGACCCGCGCCCGCTACTTCTGGACGAAGGCGTACAAGCCGAACACGAAGAAGATCGGGCCCGTGTTCCTCCCCGTCGAGACGCAGCCGTCCAAGTCGACGCTCGACATGCTCGCCGAACTCGAGAAGGCGAAGGCGAGCCCTCTCGCCCGGATCCTCGTCGCCCTCTCGATCCGCCACGTCGGACCGACCGCGGCCCGCGCGCTCGCGGACGCATTCGGCTCGATGGACGCGCTGCGCGCCGCCACCGCCGAGGACCTCTCCGGCGTCGAGGGCGTCGGCCCGACGATCGGCGCCTCCCTCAAGGAGTGGTTCGACGTCGACTGGCACGCCGAACTCCTCGAGCGATGGGCCGCCGCCGGAGTGTCCATGGCCGACGCGCCCGTCGAAGCGATCTCGAACGTCCTCGAGGGCCTCGTCGTCGTCGTGTCCGGAGCGATGCCCGGCTACGACCGCGAGTCCGCCAAGGAGGCGATCGTCAAGCGCGGCGGGAAGGCGACCGGATCGGTGTCGAAGAAGACGAGCATCGTCGTCGCCGGCCCCGGCGCCGGATCGAAGGCGACGAAGGCGGAGGCGCTCGGCGTTCCGGTCGTCGACGAGACGCGGTTCCAGGACCTCCTCGACGGGGGATTGGCCGCCCTCGGGATCGAGACCCCGGAGGCCTCCGCGCAGTAGGCGCCCGGCCCCGCCCTCGTCGATCCCGGCGGACTCAGACCATGAACTCGAAGGGGTGGAGGAGGTGCTCCGTCGCCTTCGTGAGGAGCGTGCGCCCCTCCCACTCGTCGATCGTGAGGCGGCGGGCGGTCGTGAGGTCGTTCGCGAAGATCTCCTCCATCCGCTCCGCGAGCTCGGTCGAGTGGAACTGCATGTTCACCTCGTGATTGCCGCGCATCGAGAGCCGGTCGATGTTCGCCGTCCCGATCGTCGACCACTTCCCGTCGACGGTCATCGTCTTCGAGTGGACCATCGCGTGCTGGTAGAGCCAGATCTCGATGCCCTCGCGCAGGAGTGTCCCGTAGTAGGGGCGCGCCACCCAGTCGGCGAGGATGTGATTCGAGTACTCGGGGATGAGGACCCGGACGCGCACGCCCCGACGGGCCGCCGCGACGAGCGCCTGGAGGATCTCCTTGTCGGGGATGAAGTACGCGGTCGTGATGAGAATGCGGTCGGTCGCCCGCTCCATCGCGTCGATGTACATGCCGCGAATCGGGTAGAGGATCCGCTGGGGCATGTTGAAAGCGGCCGTGACCTCGGCGTTCCACTTCTTCGCGCCGCTGTCGGGCAGGCGGGGCGCGCGCTTGGGCTTGAAATGGTTCCAGAAGTCGATGAAGCCGTTCTCGAGCTCCCACACAAAGTCGCCCTCGACGCGCACGTGCGTGTCGCGCCACTCGTCGGCGAAGGGAAGACCGATGTTGTAGCCGCCGACGAATCCGACCCGCGAGTCGACGGCGAGGATCTTGCGGTGATCCTGCCCCGTGTTGCGCAGATTGAGTGTGAAGAGGCCCGAGCGGATCGCGGGGAAGCGGCGCACCCACAGATGGGGGATCTCCGGGAACGCGAAGAAGCGCGGGTCCTGGTTGAGGACGCCGAAGCCGTCGTAGACGCAGTAGACCTCGACGCCTCGCACGGCCGCCTGGATGAGAGCGTCCTTGAAGCGCTGCCCCCATTCGTCCGATCGCCAGATGAAGGTCTCGAAGTAGATGTGGTCGGTCGCGGTCTCGATCGCCTCGAGCATGTCCGCGTAGAGGGAGTGCCCCTCGGTGTAGGTGCGGACGGTGTTGCGCGCGATCGGGGTGTCGATGGGCGCGAGGGTCGGGAAGCCGTGACGGCCGCCGGGCACGCGCTGCTTGCGCAGCCGGTCGATCGTGTGGACGGCGACGATCGCGGTCGCCTGCGCGGCGACGAGCGCGACGCCCGCCTTCTTCGCGATGTTCCAGGTGTCCGCGCTCCAGCGCGTCCGTCGTCGTCCGGTCATGCGCACCAGGATAGGGCCCGACGAGGTCGGGGCGGGGGCCGAGCGGGGGGGGGGCGACGGTGGCGTGGGCCCGGGGGGCGGGGCGGGCGGCCATAACCACCTGACGCTGC
>NZ_LS991316.1:889822-1352301 GCF_900499005.1 Actinomyces culturomici | reverse complement strand
TGTTAACGCACTCGCGCCCGTTGCGGGCCGCTGCGCATGCCCGTTCGGGCCCGCCCCGCACGTCAGTGGAGGGGTTGGCGACATGAGGAGGGGGTGTATCCCCTCCACGTGTCGTCAACCCCTCCACTCGCAGGGCGGGGCGGCCCATCGGGCCCTTGGCCGGGGCCGTCGGGCGCTTCGTCGCGCGTACCGACGGGCGCGGGGTCGTACGGGCACGGGGCCGGGCGGGTCCGCGGGGAGAGCGCGGCGCCGAGTAGGATGCCGAACATGTCACGCATCAGTACTGACGAGGTCGCCCGCGTCGCGGGATTGGCCCACATCGCATTGACCCCGGAGGAGATCGAGCGGTTCGCCGGCGAACTCGACGTCATCGCCGACTCCGTCGCCAAGGTCTCGGAGGTCGCGACCCCCGAGATCCCCGCGACCTCCCACCCGATCCCGCTGACGAACGTCTGGCGCGAGGACGTGGTGACCCAGACCCTCGACCGCGACGAGGTCCTCGTGCAGGCGCCCGCCTCCGAGGACGGCATGTTCCTCGTCCCGCAGATCCTCGGGGAGGACTGATGAACGACCTGCTGAAGAAGTCGGCCCTCGAGCTCGCCGACATGCTCGCCTCCGGCGAGATCACCTCGGTCGAACTCACGACCGCGTGCCTCGACCGCATCGAGGCGCTCAACCCCACGATCAACGCCTTCCTCTTCGTCGACCGCGAGGGCGCCCTCGCGACGGCAGCCGAGGTCGACGCCAAGCGCGCGGCGGGGGAGGAGCTCCACCGCCTCGCCGGCGTGCCGATCGCCCTCAAGGACAACATGGTGACCCGCGGGATCCCGACGACCTGCGCGTCGAAGATCCTCGGCGGATGGCGCCCGCCCTACGACGCGACCGTCGTGACGAAGATCCACGAGGCCGGGCTCCCGGTCGTCGGCAAGACGAACATGGACGAGTTCGCGATGGGCTCCTCCACCGAGCACTCGGCGTTCGGCCCGACCCTCAACCCGTGGGACACCGAGAGGATCCCCGGCGGCTCGGGCGGCGGCTCGGCCGCCGCGGTCGCCGCCTTCATGGTGCCGCTCGCCCTCGGCTCCGACACCGGCGGCTCGATCCGTCAGCCCGGCTCGGTCACCGGCACGGTCGGCGCGAAGCCGACCTACGGCGCCGTCTCGCGCTACGGCCTCATCGCGATGGCCTCCTCGCTCGATCAGATCGGCCCGGTCACCCGCACCGTCGCCGACGCGGCCGCGCTCACCGAGCTCGTCGGCGGGCACGACCCCCTCGACTCGACCTCGCTCGACGAGCCGGTCCCGCCGCTCCTCGACGCCGTCACCGCCGTTGCCGAGAAGGGGTCGATCGAGGGCCTGCGCATCGGCGTCGTCAAGGAGCTCTCGGGCGAGGGCTATCAGGCCGACGTGCTCGACGCCTTCACCGCGACCGTCGAGAAGCTCCGCGAGGCGGGCGCCGAGGTCGTCGAGGTCTCGTGCCCGAGCTTCGACTACGCGCTCGCCGCGTACTACCTCATCATGCCCGCCGAGGTCTCCTCGAACCTCGCCCGCTTCGACGGCATGCGCTACGGCATCCGCGTCGAGCCGACCGAGGGCCCGATCACGGCGGCCTCGGTGATGTCCGCGACCCGCGAGGCCGGGTTCGGCGACGAGGTGAAGCGCCGCATCATCCTCGGCACGCACGTCCTGTCGGCCGGCTACTACGACGCCTACTACGGGAGCGCCCAGAAGGTCCGCACGCTCATCCAGCGCGACTTCGACCGCGTGTTCTCGCAGGTCGACGTCCTCGTCTCGCCGACCGCTCCGACGACCGCCTTCAAGTTCGGCGATAAGATCGACGACCCGATGGCGATGTACCTCAACGACGTCGCGACGATCCCGGCGAACCTCGCGGGCGTCCCGGCGATGAGCGTTCCGAACGCCGTGAGCTCCGAGGGGCTCCCCGTCGGCTTCCAGATCATCGCGCCGGCGCGCGGCGATCAGATCATGTACGAGGTCGCCCGGCTCGTCGAGGGCCTGAGCGACGAGGTCGCGGCCTCCTGCCCGGCCGCTTCCTGGGAGGAGAACCGATGACCGAGCTCATGGACTACGCGGACGTCGTCGCGAACTACGACCCGGTCCTCGGCATCGAGGTCCACGTCGAGCTCGGCACGAAGACGAAGATGTTCGACGCGGCTCCCAACGCCTTCGGTGGGGACCCCAACACCTACGTCACCCCGGTGTCGCTCGGCCTCCCCGGCTGCCTCCCGGTCGTCAACCGGACCGCCGTCGAGTACGCGATCAAGATCGGCCTCGCCCTCAACTGCGAGATCGCCGAGTACTGCCGCTTCGCCCGGAAGAACTACTTCTACCCGGACCTCACGAAGGCGTTCCAGACCTCCCAGTACGACGAGCCGATTGCCCACGACGGCTACGTCGACGTCGAGCTCGAGGACGGGACGATGTTCCGCGTCGAGATCGAGCGCGCCCACATGGAGGAGGACGCGGGCAAGAACACGCACATCGGCGGCGCCGACGGGCGCATCCACGGCGCGGACCACTCGCTCGTCGACTACAACCGCGCGGGCGTCCCCCTCGTCGAGATCGTCACCAGGCCCATCGAGGGCGCGGGCGAGCGGGCCCCCGAGGTCGCGGCCGCCTACGTCCAGACGCTGCGCGACATCTTCCGCGCGCTCGGCGTCTCCGAGGCGCGCATGGAGCGCGGCAACGTCCGCGCCGATATCAACGTCTCGCTGCGCGACACCCCCGAGTCCCCGCTCGGCGTCCGCTCGGAGACGAAGAACGTCAACTCGTTCCGCGGCATCGCGAACGCGGTCCGCTTCGAGATGCAGCGCCAGGCGGCGATCCTCGCGGACGGCGGTTCGATCGTCCAGGAGACCCGTCACTTCCACGAGGAGGACGGCTCGACCTCGCCGGGGCGCGAGAAGTCCGACGCCGAGGACTACCGCTACTTCCCCGAGCCGGACCTCGTGCCCGTCGCGCCCTCGCGCGAATGGGTCGAGGAGCTGCGCGCGACGCTTCCGGAGCTCCCGGTGGCCAAGCGCCGCCGTCTGCGCGAGGAGTGGGGCTACTCGGAGAAGGAGATGCGCGACGTCGTCAACGCCGGCGCGCTCGAACTCATCGAGACCACCGTCGGAGCCGGCTGCGAGGCCGGGGCGGCGCGCAAGTGGTGGATGGGCGAGCTCTCGCGCCGGGCGAAGGAGCGCGAGCTGCCGCTCGAGGAGATGCCCGTGACGCCCGCTCAGGTCGCCGAGCTCCAGGGGCTGATCGATTCGGGCCGCATCAACGACAAGCTCGCCCGTCAGGCGCTCGAGGGCGTCCTCGAGGGCGAGGGATCGCCGACGGAGGTCGTCGAGGCGCGCGGGCTCGAGGTCGTTTCCGACGACTCGGCGCTCACCGCAGCCGTCCAGCAGGCGATCGATGAGAATCCGAAGGTCGTCGAGAAGATCCGCGGCGGCAAGGTCCAGGCCGCGGGCGCCCTCGTCGGCGCGGTCATGAAGGCGACGCGCGGTCAGGCCGACGCCGCCCGAGTCCGCGAGCTCATCTCGGAGATCCTCGGGGTCTGAATTTCGTTCCGAGTCTCGAACGGCCGCCCTCCGGAATCGCCGGAGGGCGGCCGTTCTCGCATGTCGGAGGCGGTTCTAGAGTGAACGCGCACCCTTGGCTTTATGATCTGAAGTCAAGATAACGGTTTGATTACAGTTCGTGAAATCTGCCGGATCGGACTCTCCGCGTGGCGCAGACTATTCGCCATGAGCGAGCGACGTAGCCGCCGTTCCTCGTCCCAATCGGTCCACAGTTCAGCGGAGAACCAATGACTGACTCACGCCGTGAACGCGTCGTCCTGGAGATGCGTCACATCACGAAGGTCTTCCCAGGAGTCGTCGCGCTCGACGACGTCAACCTCCAGGTGCGCAACGCCGAGATCCACGCGATCTGCGGCGAGAACGGTGCCGGCAAGTCCACCCTCATGAAGGTCCTCTCCGGGGTCCACCCGCACGGCACCTACACCGGGGCGATCGAGTTCGAGGGGAAGGAGGTGAGCTTCTCCAACATCCGCGATTCCGAGAAGGCCGGAATCGTCATCATCCACCAGGAGCTCGCCCTCATCCCGCAGCTCTCGATCGCCGAGAACATGTTCATGGGCAACGAGGTCAAGAAGCGCGGCGTCATCGACTGGAACGGCACGCGAGAGCGCGCCCGGAAGTACATGGCCGAGGTCGGACTCGACGAGGACCCCGATACCCTCATCAAGGACATCGGCGTCGGCAAGCAGCAGCTCGTCGAGATCGCCAAGGCCCTCGCGAAGGACGTCAAGCTCCTCATCCTCGACGAGCCGACCTCCGCGCTCAACGAGGAGGAGTCGGCCCACCTCCTCGACCTCATGCGCAAGCAGCGCGAGCGCGGCGTCGCGATGATCATGATCTCCCACAAGCTCGACGAGGTCGCCGCCGTCTCCGACGCGATCACCGTCATCCGCGACGGCAAGACCGTCGGCTGGATGGATGCCGACAAGGAGGGGATCGACCAGAACGAGATCATCCGCCTCATGGTCGGCCGCTCGATCGACAACCGCTACCCCGACCACGAGTCCCACCCCGGAGAGGTGAAGTTCGAGGTCAAGGACTGGTGGGTCCGTCACCCGATCAATCCCGACCGCTTCGTCTGCAAGGGCTCCTCGCTCAACGTCCGCGCAGGAGAGGTCGTCGGCCTCGCGGGCCTCATGGGCGCGGGGCGCACGGAGCTCGCGCGCTCGATCTTCGGCCGCTCCTACGGCGTCCACGAGTCCGGCGAAGTCTTCGTCGACGGGAGGAAGGCGAAGGTTTCGTCCGTTCCCGAGGCGATCGAGTCCGGCATCGCCTACCTCTCCGAGGACCGGAAGATGCTCGGCCTCAACCTCCTCGAGCTCGTCCACCAGTCGGTCGTCTCGGCGAAGCCGTCGAAGATCCTCAAGCACGGCGCGCTCGACATCGAGCTCGGCAAGCGCTTCGCCGAGGAGTACCGGAAGAACCTCCGCATCAAGGCGCCCTCGGTGATGACCGGCGTCTCGACCCTCTCGGGCGGCAACCAGCAGAAGGTCGTCCTCGCGAAGTGGATGTTCACCGACCCCGAGGTCCTCATCCTCGACGAGCCGACCCGAGGCATCGACGTCGGCGCGAAGTACGAGATCTACACCTTCATCCACGCCCTCGCCGCCGAGGGGAAGGCCGTCATCGTCATCTCCTCGGAGCTCCCCGAGCTCCTCGGCATCACCGATCGCATCTACACCATCTTCGAGGGCGAGGTCACCGGCTGCGTGAACACCGCCGACGCGGATCAGGAGAGCCTCATGCGCCTGATGACGAGCCACGTCGCCTCGAACTGACCCACCCGACACGCACACTCGCGAAAGCACTTCCATGAAGAAGAATCTCAAATCACTGTTCGGCGGCGACTTCCGCCAGGTCGGCATGGTCGCCGCCCTCGCGGCGATCGCCCTGTTCTTCCAGTTCCGCACGGACGGGAAGGTCTTCCAGGCGCAGAACCTCATGAACCTCGTCATGGGGAACACCTACGTCCTCGTCCTCGCGATCGGCATGGTCCTCGTCATCATCGCCGGCCACATCGACCTCTCGGTCGGCTCGGTCGCCGCGACCGTCGGCATCGTCGTCGCGGTCGCGATGCGCGATTGGTCGCTCAACCCGTGGCTCGCGATCCTCCTCGGCATCGCCGTCGGCCTCGTCATCGGCACCTGGCAGGGCTTCTGGGTCGCGAAGTGGGGGATCCCCGCGTTCATCGTCACGCTCGGCGGCATGCTCCTCTTCCGCGGCATGAACCAGCTCATCGGCAAGTCGCTCACCGTCCCGGTCCCCAAGCTCTTCCAGACCCTCGGCGCCGGCTACATCCCCGACATCGCGCCCGACGTCATCCCCTTCAACCTCCCGACGATGATCCTCGCGGCCATCGCCGTCGCCGCCCTCGCGTGGGCCGAGTTCCGCGGCTACGCGGCGAGGAAGGGCTTCGAGGCCGAGCCGACCCCGATCTGGGTCCCCATCACCCGCATCGTCGTCCTCGGCGGCGCGATCCTCGCCTTCGCCTGGATCTTCGCGACCGGTCGTCCCGGCACCTCCTTCCCGATCCCCGGCGTCATCGTCGTCGTCCTCGCCCTCGTCTACTCCTTCATCGCCGACCGCACGGTCCTCGGCCGCTCGGTGTACGCGATCGGCGGTAACAAGGCCGCCGCCGAGCTCACCGGCGTCAAGGTCGTGAAGACGAACTTCTTCGTCATGTGCAACTCCGCCTTCCTCGCCGCCCTCGCCGGCATGCTCTTCATCGGCCGCTCGACGGCCTCGGGCCCGGCCGACGGCAACATGTGGGAACTCGACGCCATCGCGGCCGTCTTCATCGGCGGCGCGGCCGTCTCCGGCGGCGTCGGCACGATCATGGGCACGATGGTCGGCGCCCTCGTCATGGCCTTCCTCAACAACGGCCTCCAGCTCATGGGCGTCGGCTCCGACTGGACGCAGATCATCAAGGGCCTCGTCCTCCTCATCGCCGTCGCCGTCGACGTCTACTCGAAGCGGCAGGGTAAGCGCTCGATCATCGGGACCTTCCAGAACGCCCTCGCCAACCAGCGCGCCGCCCGCGGCGACGCCCCCAAGCCCGCCGAATCCTCCGCCGAATAGGCGCGGATCGGACCGTCCGCCCGACGAAGACGGTCGGGCGGACGGACCCGGAGCACGGACTCCGGAAACCCAATAGACCCATCGGATCCGGTGGAGTCTCGACACAACACGAACACAGTGGAGAAGAGACAATGAAGACTCTCAAGACCATGGCGGTCGTCACCGCCGCGGCGGCTATGTCGCTGACGATGGCCGGCTGCGGCGCCCGCGACACGGGCACCGCCTCGTCCTCCTCCGGCGATCAGTCGTCGGCCTCGGCCTCGACCTCGACCGACAAGGTCTCCGTCGGCATCGCGATGCCGCAGAAGACCTCCCAGAACTGGGTCGAGGCCGAGGAGATGTTCAAGCAGGACTGCTCCGACCAGGGCATCACCTGCACGATCCAGTTCGCCAACGGCGGCGTCGCCGAGCAGCAGAACCAGATCTCCGCGATGATCGAGAACGGCGTCAACGTCCTCGTCATCGGCGCGATCGACGGCTCCCAGCTCGGCACCCAGCTCAAGGCCGCGAAGGACGCGGGCATCAAGGTCATCGCCTACGACCGCCTCCTCACGAACACGACCGACCTCGACTACTACATCGCCTACGACAACTTCGGCGTCGGCCAGCTCCAGGGCAAGGCCCTCCTCGACGGACTCGCCGCCAAGGCGGGCGCGTCCCCGTGGGACATCGAACTCTTCGGCGGCTCGCCGGACGACTCCAACTCCCTGAAGTTCTTCGGCGGCGCCATGGACGTCCTCCAGCCGAAGATCGACGACGGCACCCTCGTCGTGAAGTCCGGCCAGACCGACTTCACCCAGGTCGCCACGCAGGGCTGGCTCCCGAAGAACGCGCAGGACCGCATGGCCGCGCTCCTCACCTCGACCTACCAGGGCGACGCGGTTCCGGACGGCGTCCTCTCGCCGAACGACACCCTCGGCCGCGCGATCATCACCGCCGTCGAGCAGGCGGGCAAGCCGATCCCGGTCGTCACCGGTCAGGACTCCGAGGACGAGTCGGTCACCTGGGTCACCCAGGGCAAGCAGTACTCGACGATCTTCAAGGACACCCGTCCGCTCGTGAAGGGCACCGTCCAGCTCGCCATCGAGCTCGCCAAGGGCGAGGCCAGCCCGACCGTCGACGGCGCGACCCTCGATGAGAAGCAGTACGAGTCGATGGAGGGCAACCCCGTGAAGTCCTTCCTCCTCACCCCGCAGATCGTCACCGCCGACAACGCGGCCGAGGTCTACAAGGACGACTCCCACCGCCTCGAGCTCGTCAACGCGGCCAAGTGACGCGAACGACGCTCTAGCGCACTGAGAACGGCGCCCCGCTCCGAAAGGAGCGGGGCGCCGTCGCGTTCGAGCCGTGGCAGCGGATCAGATCGCGACTCGCGAGGCGCCGGTGATCGCGGCGATGAGCGCCTCGGCGGAGATGTCCGGGGCGACGAAGGAGCCGTTGTTGCGGCCGTGGCGGAAGACCTCGACGCGGTCGGCGATCGCCTGGACGTCGGTGAGGTTATGGGAGATGTAGATGACGCCGATCCCGAGATCTCGCAGTCGCTCGACGTGCATGAGCACCTCGGCGGTCTGCGCGATCGACATGGAGGCGGTCGGCTCGTCGAGGATGACGAGCTCCGGGTCGGTGACGAGCGTGCGCGCGACGGCGACGCACTGGCGCTGTCCGGCGGTGAGACGCTGGAGCGGCACGCGCAGATCGGGGATCCGGGAGCCGAGTCGATCGAGGTAGGAGCGGGCGCGAAGCTCCATCGTCTCCTCGTCGAGGAGACGATTCGCGAAGAGCTCGCGACCGAGGAAGATGTTCGAGACGACGTCGAGGTTGTCGCAGAGGCTCGACTCCTGGAAGACCGTCGCGATGCCCGCCTTGAGCGCCTGAATGGGGGAGGAGAGGACGACCTCGCGCCCCTTGAGGCGGATCGTCCCCTCGTCCGGAGCGAGGACGCCCGACAGGGTGCGGGCGAGCGTCGACTTGCCCGCGGCGTTGTCGCCGACGAGAGCGACGACCTCTTGACGATGGACGGTGAAGTCGACGTCGACGAGGGCCTCGACACCGCCGAACCTCTTCGTCAGGCCCCTCACCTCGAGCAGCGGATTGCGCGGATCGATCACGAGTCCTCCTTGGACGCGGCGAACGACGGGACGAAGGCGTCTCGGGCGAGGGCGATCGCGCCGAGGGGCTCGGCGTCGTGGCCGAGCGCGGCGGGGACGACCTCGATGGGGGATCCGCCGAGGAGCGGCCGGTCGGCGAGGGCGCGGCGGATCGGATCGAGGAGGACGTCGCCGGACTCGGCGAGCTCCCCGCCGATCGCGATGCGATCGATGCCGGTCACGGTCGCGAGGTCGGCGAGGACCCCGCCGATCGAGGCGCCCGCGTCGACGACGACCTGACGGCAGCCCGGATCGCCCGCCTGGGCGAGCGAGAGGAGGTCGCGCAGCGTCATGGGACCGCGCGAGAGGCGCAGAAGATCGAGGAGGGATTCGGCTCCGACGACCGTGTTGAGACAGCCGCGGGCGCCGCACGAGCAGATCGGGCCCGAGGGGGCGACGATGACGTGGCCGATCTCGCCGGCGACCCCGGTCGGGCCCGTGTGGAGGCGCCCGTCGAGGATCAGACCCGCGCCCGTCTGATAGGAGGCGCGGACGTAGGCGCAGTTCGTCGAGCCGCGCAGTGCACCGAAGCGGTTCTCCGCGATCGCCGCGGCGTTCGCGTCGTTGACGACGAGGACGTCCTTCTCGAAGCGCCGCGAGAGGACCTTCGCGATGTCGATCCCCTCCCAGCCGCGCATGATGCCCATGAACGCGATCGTCCCGGTGCTCGGATCGATCGGGGCGGGGAGCGTGACGCCGACGCCCGCGAGGTCGTCGTGAGAGGCGCCCGAGGACTCCATGAGCTCCATGACGAGGAGCGCGGCGCGGTCGAGGGTCGTGTCGACCTTGTGATCGAGGGGGAGGGGGAGCGTCTGGCGCGCATGATCGGCGCCCGAGGCGTCCGACAGGCAGAGTCGCAGGGCGCGCCGACCGATCGAGAGCCCGGCGACGAGCGTTCCCGTCCGCTTGAGGGAGACGAGCTGGGCGCGTCGTCCCGAGCGGATCGTGCTCGTCAGCTCGATCGCGCCCTGCGCGGAGAGCTGCTTGACGATGTTCGAGATCGTCGCCTGGGAGAGACCCGTCGTCGCGGAGAGCTCGACCTGGGTGATGCGGCCGTAGCGGCGGACCGCCTCGAGGACGCGCGCGGAATTCGCCTCCCTGAGGGAGGACTGCGACCCCGCGAGTACCCCTGACGACTGCACCCGTCCAGAATACCGACCCCGCCCGACCCCGCGCGGGCCGACGCCCTGGTGGCGAGCGCCTTCGCGCACGAACGTCAAGTGGAGGACCGGGCGCCCTCGGGGCTCTACTATGTGCGAAGGCCGGACGAGGACGCTGGCGGGGAAGGTGCGGACGAGATGTCGCGATGGTCGCTGAACACCGAGCGATTCACCCAGGTCGGCTTCATCGGCGCCCTCGTGGTCATCCTCCTCCTCGTCTTCCAATTCGTCACCGGCTCGCACATGCTCGCCGCGGCGAATCTGCAGAACATCGTCATGGGGAACGCCCACATCGTCGTCCTCGCGATCGGGATGGTCCTCGTCGTCACCATCGGCCAGCTCGACCTCTCCGTCGGCTCCGTCGCCGCCTTCTCCTCGATGTCGACGGCGCTCGTCGTCGCGAAGCTCGGTCTCCCGTGGTGGATCGGAATCCTCCTCGGTCTCGCGATCGGCGCGGCCGTCGGCCTCGCCCAGGGATTCTTCGTCGCGCGCTTCGCGATCCCCGCCTTCATCGTCACGGTCGCGGGCATGATCATGCTCCGCGGCGGCGTCCAATGGGGCTCCCACGCCCTGTCCGTCCCCGTTCCTCGCGAGTTCACGGTCCTCGGCGCCGGATACCTCCCCGACTTCGGCCGCCTCCTCGGGGTCGACATCGCGACCCTTGTCGTCGGCGCCGTCTGCGCGCTCATCGGAGTCGTCCAGATCTTCTCCGCCCACATGAGGCGCCGCCGTCGCCTCGGCCTCGAGGGGCGCGACGCCGCCCCGTGGATCGCCTCGGCGCTCATCGTGGTCGGCGTCGGGATCCTCACGTGGCTCCTCGGATCGGGCCGCGAGGGCACGTCCTTCCCGGTCCCCGGAGTCGTTGTTCTCGTCCTCGTCGGCGTCTACCACGTCCTCTCGACCCGCACGGCCTTCGGCAGGCACGTGCGCGCGATCGGCGGGAACGCCGCGGCGGCCGCCCTCTCCGGCGTCGACGTCAAGCGGATCCAGCTCCTCGTCATGATGAACATGGGGCTCCTCTCGGCCCTCGCCGGAATGATGTTCGCCGGCCGGTCGACCGCCGCGGGCCCGCAGGACGGACTCCTCTGGGAACTCGACGCGATCGCCGCGGTCTTCATCGGCGGCGCCGCGGTCGCCGGTGGACGCGGCTCGATCTTCGGAGCGGTCCTCGGCGCGACGCTCATGGCGGTCCTCTCCAACGGCCTCCTCCTCATCGGCATCGGCTCCGACCGCTCCTCGGTCATCAAGGGCGCGGTCCTCCTCGCCGCCGTCGTCCTCGACGCGGTCGGGCGGCGCGCCGCGAACCGCGACGCCATCCCGAAGAACCAGTTCATCGTCTGACGGGCGGGGGCCCCGCCCTCGTCCCCCGAACAGAATCCGCCGCCCCGCCCTCGTCCGTCCACCTGTCGCACGCCGACGAGGCGGCGCCGAACGCGTCGGTAGAATCACGCTGAACGTTCACCCACGGTCGCGCGACCGGATTCTCCGAGGACGATGATGCGCACTTCCCCCTCCTACACCGCTTCCTACCGGGTCGAGATCGACGAGTCCCTCTCGAGCATCGCGAAGGTCGTCGACTCCGCCTCCGACCTCGGAGCCCAGGTCCGCGGCCTCGACGTCGCCGATTCGAACCGGGGGCGCATCGTCCTCGACCTCACCTGCGACCTGCGGGACTCCGCGCACCGCCGCGAGGTCCGCGAGGCCCTCTCGACCCTTCCGGGCGTCACGATCTCGTCGACCGCCGACCAGACCTTCCTCTCCCACATCGGCGGGAAGATCGAGGTCCACTCGAAGGTGCCGCTGCGCAACCGCGACGACCTCTCGCGCGCGTACACGCCCGGCGTCGCCCGAGTCTGCACCGCGATCCACGACCAGCCGCACAAGGCCCACCTCCTCACGATGAAGGCGAACACCGTCGCCGTCGTCTCCGATGGCACCGCGGTCCTCGGCCTCGGCGACATCGGCCCCGAAGCCGCCCTCCCCGTCATGGAGGGCAAGGCCGTCCTCTTCAAGGAATTCGGCGGCGTCGACGCGTGGCCCGTCGTTCTCGACACGAAGGACACCGAGGAGATCATCGCCATCGTCAAGGCGATCGCCCCCGCGTACGGCGGCATCAACCTCGAGGACATCTCGGCGCCCCGTTGCTTCGAGATCGAGGAGCGCCTCCGCGCCGAGCTCGACATCCCCGTCTTCCACGACGACCAGCACGGCACCGCGATCGTCGTCCTCTCGGCCCTCATCAACGCCCTGAAGATCGTCGGCAAGAAGATCGAGGACGTCCGCATCGTCGTCTCCGGCGTCGGCGCGGCCGGCAACGCGATCATCCGTCTTCTCCTCGCCCAGGGCGCGAAGGACATCGTCGGCTACGGCCGCTCCGGCGCGCTCGCCGCCGACGACACCGAGGGCATGCACCCGACGCGCAAGGCCCTCGCCGAGGCGACGAACCCGCGCCTCGTCCACGGAACCCTCAAGGAGGGCGTGAAGGACGCCGACGTCTTCATCGGCGTCTCCCACGGCGACATCCTCGACCCCGAGGACATTGCAACCATGGCGAAGGACGCGATCGTCTTCGCGCTCGCCAACCCCACGCCCGAAGTCGACCCGATCGGCGCGGGCGAGTACGCCGCCGTCGTCGCGACCGGCCGCTCGGACTATCCGAACCAGATCAACAACGTCCTCGCGTTCCCGGGCCTGTTCCGCGGCCTGCTCGACGCGAAGGTCAAGGAGATCACGACCGAGGTCCTCCGCGTCGCCGCCGTCGCGATCGCCGAGGTCATCTCCGAGGAAGAGCTCTCGCCGAACTACATCATCCCCGGCGTCTTCGACGAGCGCGTGGCCCCCGCGGTTTCGCGCGCCGTCCGTCAGGCGGTGCGCGATCTCCCGACCATCGACATCCCCGTCCAGGAGGACGTCGACAACCGCTGAGTGCTTCGCGAGAACGCCGTCGCCGGATCCTTCGGCGGCGGCGCTTCGTGTTCTTATCCCCGTTGTCCGCAGCCCGCGCGTCTCCCCGCCGTCGCCGAGCGATGCGCGCCCTGCGGTAGTCCTTCCGCGATTCGCTTCCACCAGCTGCCGGTCATCCATTCGCGTTCCCCGGTTGCGCTTCATCGAATCCTCTCCGGCCCGGTTCCCCTCATCGACGAGGCCGCCCCGGCGACCTCCGGTCGGCGGGGAGAGAGGCTCTCGGACTCGACGAGTGGAAGTGAAGCCGGTCTCGAATACGCGCAGGTCATGTGGGGTGGGGAACAGGATGGGATCACAATTCGGGTCCCTGGCGACTCGCTCGGAGGCAAGATCCCCGGAATTCTGCGGATCGTCCCCCTCGACGCAAGCCCTCGGCGGCGCGGAGCGCGATTTGACGGTGTGGTGGGGGGTGGGTAGTGTTTTGGTCGTTGCGCCGAACGGCAGTGGCCTTGTGGCTCGGGGGTTTTTCCTTGTGGCTGGGGGTTGTGGGTTCTTGGCGTGTGGCCTCTTCTGGCTTGTCCTGGTGCGTTTGTGTTGGGGTGGCTGGTGTGTGGGTGTTGTTTGTGAACTCGATAGTGTGTTTGTTTTTATGCCTGTTTTTTGTTTTTGAGTTGTTTTTTTGTTGGGATTGCCTGCGTGTCTTGTGCCTGTTGTTTGTTGGGTGTGGGGTGTGTGGGTTTTTTCGAATGGTTTTTGTTCGGAGAGTTTGATCCTGGCTCAGGACGAACGCTGGCGGCGTGCTTAACACATGCAAGTCGAACGGACTGGCTTGGGGTTTCGGCCTTGGGTTGGTGAGTGGCGAACGGGTGAGTAACACGTGAGTAACCTGCCCTCTTCTTCGGGATAACGGTCGGAAACGGCTGCTAATACTGGATATTCACTTTTGGGCGCATGCTTGGGGGTGGAAAGAGTTTTTTGGTGGGGGATGGGCTCGCGGCCTATCAGCTTGTTGGTGGGGTGATGGCCTACCAAGGCTTTGACGGGTAGCCGGCCTGAGAGGGTGACCGGTCACATTGGGACTGAGATACGGCCCAGACTCCTACGGGAGGCAGCAGTGGGGAATTTTGCACAATGGGCGAAAGCCTGATGCAGCGACGCCGCGTGAGGGATGGAGGCCTTCGGGTTGTGAACCTCTTTCGCTCATGGTCAAGCCGCAACGTGGGTTGTGGTGAGGGTAGTGGGTAAAGAAGCGCCGGCTAACTACGTGCCAGCAGCCGCGGTAATACGTAGGGCGCGAGCGTTGTCCGGAATTATTGGGCGTAAAGGGCTTGTAGGCGGTTGGTCGCGTCTGCCGTGAAATCCTCTGGCTTAACTGGGGGCGTGCGGTGGGTACGGGTTGACTTGAGTGCGGTAGGGGAGACTGGAATTCCTGGTGTAGCGGTGGAATGCGCAGATATCAGGAGGAACACCGGTGGCGAAGGCGGGTCTCTGGGCCGTTACTGACGCTGAGGAGCGAAAGCGTGGGGAGCGAACAGGATTAGATACCCTGGTAGTCCACGCTGTAAACGTTGGGCACTAGGTGTGGGGGCCACCCGTGGTTTCTGCGCCGTAGCTAACGCTTTAAGTGCCCCGCCTGGGGAGTACGGCCGCAAGGCTAAAACTCAAAGGAATTGACGGGGGCCCGCACAAGCGGCGGAGCATGCGGATTAATTCGATGCAACGCGAAGAACCTTACCAAGGCTTGACATGCACCCAGAGCCCTCAGAGATGGGGGTGCATTTGGTTGGGGGTGTGCAGGTGGTGCATGGTTGTCGTCAGCTCGTGTCGTGAGATGTTGGGTTAAGTCCCGCAACGAGCGCAACCCTTGCCCTATGTTGCCAGCACGTTGTGGTGGGGACTCGTGGGGGACTGCCGGGGTTAACTCGGAGGAAGGTGGGGATGACGTCAAATCATCATGCCCCTTATGTCTTGGGCTTCACGCATGCTACAATGGCTGGTACAGAGGGTTGCGATGCTGTGAGGCGGAGCGAATCCCTTAAAGCCGGTCTCAGTTCGGATTGGGGTCTGCAACTCGACCCCATGAAGGTGGAGTCGCTAGTAATCGCAGATCAGCAACGCTGCGGTGAATACGTTCTCGGGCCTTGTACACACCGCCCGTCACGTCACGAAAGTTGGTAACACCCGAAGCTCATGGCCTAACCGTTTTGGCGGGGGGAGTGGTCGAAGGTGGGATTGGCGATTGGGACGAAGTCGTAACAAGGTAGCCGTACCGGAAGGTGCGGCTGGATCACCTCCTTTCTAGGGAGCCCTGTTGTGGGGGGGTGTTGCCTGTTCTGGTGCCCTGTGGGGTGTTGGGGTGGGTGGTGCTTCCTTGTGCTCATGCTTGTTTCATTGCCTGTTGTGGGTGGTGGGTGTGGGTGCGTTTGTGGGGTTGGCAGGCATGGAGGCAAGCACGCTGTCGGGTTCACGTTCAACACCTGTTGGGCGTGGTGCCTCCCTTTTGGTTGTGGGCCTGTTGTGGTTCGCGTGTGGGGGGTTGGCCTGCTGCTTGTGCTGGCCTGGTTGGGTTGGTGTGGGTGGTGTGGTGGGTTGTTTGTGATTTGTATAGTGGTTGTGAGCATCTTTTGTTCTGTGGTTTTGTTTAGTTTTGTTGGGCATTCGGTGGATGCCTTGGCATCAAGAGCTGATGAAGGACGTTGCGGCCTGCGATATGCCTCGGGGAGTTGGCGAGCGAACTGTGATCCGAGGGTGTCCGAATGGGGGAACCTAGCTGGGGTTGTGCCTGGTTACCATCATCTGAACGTGTATAGGGTGGTGGGGGGAACGCGGGGAAGTGAAACATCTCAGTACCCGTAGGAAAAGATATTCCGTGAGTAGTGGCGAGCGAAAGCGGAGGATGGCTAAACCGTGTGTGTGTGAGAGCCGGCGGGCGTTGCATGTGCGGTGTTGTGGGGCTCATTCGTCTGCCTTCTGCCGGGGGTGGGCTGGTGTGTGTTGTGGGAGTTGAACCGTTTGGGATGGCGGACCGGAGTGCGTGAGAGTCGCGTAGATGGACTTCGACATACAGCAGTGGGGTGGGTGCCCGAGTAGTGCGGGACTCGTGAAATCTCGTGTGAATCTGCCAGGACCACCTGGTAAGCCTGAATACTCCTTGATGACCGATAGTGCATAAGTACCGTGAGGGAATGGTGAAAAGTACCCCGGGAGGGGAGTGAAATAGTACCTGAAACCGTGTGCCTGTAAGCCGTCAGAGCCTTGTGGGGTGATGGCGTGCCTTTTGAAGAATGAGCCTGCGAGTCAGTGATACGTGGCGTGCTTAACCCGTGTGGGGTATGCGTAGCGAAAGCGAGTCTGAAATATGGCGTTTGTCGCGTGTTCTGGACCCGAAGCGGGGTGATCTACCCATGGTCAGGTTGAAGCGATGGTAAGACGTCGTGGAGGACCGAACCCACCAGGGTTGAAAACCTGGGGGATGAACTGTGGGTAGGGGTGAAAGGCCAATCAAACTCCGTGATAGCTGGTTCTCCCCGAAATGCATTTAGGTGCAGCGTTGTGTGGTTCCTCGTGGAGGTAGAGCTACTGGATGGCCGATGGGCCCTTGGGGTTACTGACGTCAGCCAAACTCCGAATGCCATGAGGTGGAGCACGGCAGTGAGACGGCGGGGGATAAGCTTCGTCGTCGAGAGGGAAACAGCCCAGATCATCAGCTAAGGCCCCTAAGTGTGCGCTAAGTGGGAAAGGATGTGAGATCGCGGTGACAACCAGGAGGTTGGCTTAGAAGCAGCCATCCTTGAAAGAGTGCGTAATAGCTCACTGGTCAAGTGGTTTCGCGCCGACAATGTAGCGGGGCTTAAGCGTACCGCCGAAGCTGTGGCACTCACACGTATACGCCTGGGATCTTCAGGGTCCTGTGGTGGTGTGGGTGGGTAGGGGAGCGTCCTGCGTGCGGTGAAGCCTGCTGGGAATGGTGGGTGGAGCGTGTGGGAGTGAGAATGCAGGCATGAGTAACGAATGGCGGGTGAGAATCCCGTCCGCCGATTGACTAAGGGTTCCAGGGCTAGGTTTATCCGCCCTGGGTTAGTCGGGTCCTAAGGCGAGGCCGACAGGCGTAGTCGATGGACAACCAGTTGATATTCTGGTACCGCGTCGCAACCGCCAAGTGCTGAAGCTTTTGTGCTAACCAATCGCCGTCCTCCTCCTGCTGCCTTCGGGTGGTGGGGTGTGGGGGTGGTCTTGGGATCCTGATTGTGTGTAGGCAAGCGTGTTGACAGGGGTGACGCAGAGAGGTAGCTGCCGCGCGCCGATGGTTGTGCGTGTCTAAGGTTGTGGCCCGTCCGCCAGGCAAATCCGGTGGACAGAAGGGTGAGGGCTGATGGGGGTGCCCCTTATGGGGTGTCTGGTGGTGATCCTGTACTGTCAAGAAAAGCCTCGACGTGAGGGGGCGACGCGCCCGTACCCTAAACCGACTCAGGTGGTCAGGTAGAGTATACCGAGGCGTTCGAGTGAATCATGGTTAAGGAACTCGGCAAAATTCCTCCGTAACTTCGGGATAAGGAGGACCCTGCTGTGTGAACACCCCTTTTGCGGTGGGAGCGTGGTGGGGTCGCAGAGAATAGGGAGAAGCGACTGTTTATCAAAAACACAGGTGCGTGCGAAGTCGTAAGACGATGTATACGCACTGACGCCTGCCCGGTGCTGGAAGGTTAAGAGGAAGACTCAACCGCATTCGTGTGGTGAAGGTTTGAATTTAAGCCCCAGTAAACGGCGGTGGTAACTATAACCATCCTAAGGTAGCGAAATTCCTTGTCGGGTAAGTTCCGACCTGCACGAATGGCGTAACGACTTCTCCGCTGTCTCGACCGTGAACTCGGTGAAATTGCAGTACGAGTAAAGATGCTCGTTTCGCGCAGAAGGACGGAAAGACCCCGGGACCTTTACTATAGCTTGGTATTGGTGTTCGCTTGAACTTGTGTAGGATAGGTGGGAGACTGTGAAGCTTGGGCGCCAGCCTGGGTGGAGTCGTCGTTGAAATACCATTCTGGTTGAAGCGGTCATCTAACCTCGGCCCGTGATCCGGGTTGGGGACAGTGCCTGGTGGGTAGTTTAACTGGGGCGGTTGCCTCCTAAAATGTAACGGAGGCGCTCAAAGGTTCCCTCAGCCTGGTTGGTAATCAGGTGGCGAGTGCAAGTGTACAAGGGAGCTTGACTGTGAGACCGACGGGTCGAGCAGGTGCGAAAGCAGGAACTAGTGATCCGGCCATGGCACGTGGGTGCGTGGTCGCTCAACGGATAAAAGGTACCCCGGGGATAACAGGCTGATCTTGCCCAAGAGTCCATATCGACGGCATGGTTTGGCACCTCGATGTCGGCTCGTCGCATCCTGGGGCTGGAGTTGGTCCCAAGGGTTGGGCTGTTCGCCCATTAAAGCGGTACGCGAGCTGGGTTCAGAACGTCGTGAGACAGTTCGGTCCCTATCCTCTGTGCGCGCAGGAAACTTGTGGAGGGCCGTCCCTAGTACGAGAGGACCGGGATGGACGAACCTCTGGTGTGCCAGTTGTACCGCCAGGTGCATGGCTGGTTGGCTACGTTCGGAAGGGATAACCGCTGAAAGCATCTAAGCGGGAAGCCTGCTCCAAGATGAGGTTTCCGACACCAGTAATGGTGTGAAGGCCCCCGCCAGACTAGCGGGTTGATAGGCCAGAGGTGGAAGCGCCGCAACGCGCTCGTGAGCCGACTGGTACTAATGGGCCGACACTAAACACAACCCCCCCACCCCCCGCGGACGCCACGGTGGCAACACCAGGCCGAAGGACAAAAAGGGGGGACACAAAATTTGGGGGGAAGCGGAACACGCTGGAATGCTCACAACCACTATACGAATCACATCCAACCCACACCCCCGGGTGGTGGCACCACCACAAGGCGGGGGAAACACATGTGAATACGGATGATCATTCTTGCGGTGGTCATAGCGTTGGGGAAACGCCCAGCAACATTCCGAACCTGGAAGCTAAGCCCAACAACGCCGATGGTACTGCACCTGGGAGGGTGTGGGAGAGTAGGACGCCGCCGCAACACACCCAACCGGGGAGGGGGGAGAACCATTGTTGGTTCTCCCCCCTCCCGCCGTATCACACCCACACGCGCACACACCCGGTCACACCACCAGACGCGCACCCACACACACCAACACACGCGCGCACCCACGCGCACACAGTCCGCACCGGAAACCACGCGCCCTCACACGCGGTCACACCACCACACGCGCACACCAACACGCGCGCACGGTCCGCACCGGAGACCACGCGCGCTCACACGCGGTCACACCACCACACGCGCACACCCCCGCAAAAGGCCCACAACCCCCACACCCAACGGGTCCGCACCACCCGCAGTGGCCCATCCGACAACGCGCGTATGACAATCGTCCGTCCCGTGTTCACCCCGGTCGTGGAATGCTGTTCCCATGACGGAATCCACCCCTGCGGTCTTCCCGGCGTACGTCCCGGAAGAGCCCTCCGATGAGATCCAGGCCTCGCGAATCGCGGCTCACGATCGCCTTGCCCACCAGTCCCGCGTCGTCCTCCGACTCGGCCAGATGTTCCTCGCGTCGGGTGCGAGCGCCTACCGCGTGAAGGCCTCGATGGCGACCGTCGCGCATGCCGTCGGCATCGCGGAGCACCACGCCCAGGTGACGTACACGGAGATCATCGCGACTGCGTACGCCAACGGCACGTTCCGCACGGGCCTGGCGGAGCAGCGCCAGATGGGCGTGAACGCCGACAAGATCGACCGGCTCAACAACTACGTCGCATCGATCCGAGGCAAGTCCGTCCTCGTCGAGGATGTCGACAAGGCGCTCGACGACATCGAGCGGGTCCCCGCCCTCTACGACTGGTTCTCGAACGCCGCGGCCTCGGGCCTCGCCTGCGCGGCGTTCTCGTTCCTCAACGCCGGCGGTTGGGTCGAGTGCTCGGCGGTGGCTGTGGCCGCATTCTTCGGTCAGGCACTGCGCCGTCAAATGCTCCACCGCCGCATGAATCACTTCGGCGTGTGGATGGCGTGCGGCGCCGTCGCCGCGCTCATCTACATCCTGCTCGTCGCTCCTGCGCAGCACTTCCTGGGACTCGAGCCGACGCACCAGGCGGGGTTCATCTCGGCGATGCTGTTCCTCGTTCCGGGCTTCCCGCTCGTCACAGGCATTATCGACCTCGTTCGCCACGACTTTCAGGGGGGCATCGCGCGGCTTGTGTACGTCTTCATGCTCGTGGTCTCGGCGGGCGTGGCGACATGGGTCGTGTCGAGCGCGTTCCACTGGTCGGTGACCCCCGAGTACGTCTACATCCTCGCGCCGTGGCTGCTGTACACGCTGCGATTCTTCACGAGCTTCGTCGCGTCCTACGGCTTCGCGATGCTTTTCAATTCGCCGGCGAGAGTAGCGGCCGTGGCCGCGCTCATCGGCGCGGTGATCAACACGAGCCGCCTCGCCCTGCAGAACGAGGCGGGGCTCCCGACGCCCGCGGCGGTCGGTCTCGCGGCGCTCGCCGCCGGCCTGCTGGCGAGCTACGCGGCGAGCAAGACGCGCTTCTCCCGCGTCACCCTGTCGGTACCGGCGGTCGTCATCATGATTCCGGGCGTGCCGCTGTACCGCTCACTGACGTACCTCAACAACGGGCAGATGGTCGAGGCGCTCCAGTCGCTCTTCACGGTCGCCTTCACCATCCTCGGCATCGGCATCGGCTTGGCGGTCGCCCGCATGCTCACCGACAAGAACTGGCTGATGGAGAAGCCGCCGGTCGTCCCGCCGCTCGAGGAGACGGTGGTCGAGCTCGGCTCGGAGGACTCCGTCATCGTGGCCGCGGCCGAGGAGGACGCGGCGGGCGCGGTTTCCGCGGCGGAGGGCGCGGCCGAGGTCGGGATCGACGAGGCCGGGGCCTGAGGGCTTCCTCGACGGAGAGGATCAGGAGCGGGGCGACGCCATCGGCGCCGCCCCGCTCCCTTTTTTCGTCGGGGTGCGTCGGCCGGTCGCACGCCGAAGCCGGCCCCCTGACCAAGGCATTTCCCCGCCCGGATCACCCTCCCGCGACGTCGATAGTCGTGCGCGCTGACGTCGTGCGTTTGCGCAGGACGTCAGCGCGCATCCCCTCGACGGACCAACGTGATGCTCTCGGTGAGGCGAGGGCGAGTGGCGGGCGGGGGCGAGTGGAAAGGGCGGCTGAACGGCGGAGGGGGCCGCTGCGATAGCAGCGGCCCCCTCCGGGCGTCCTCGTCGATCGGAGGATCGAACGAGGAGGTGGAATCAGCCGATCCCGCCGAGGATCTGGGCGACGAGGATCTTGCCGACCATCGCGACCGGGTAGATGAGCGCGTAGCCGAGGGACACGCGCGGATCGGCGTTCGTACGGCCGTTCGCGAAGGCGAGGACCGCCGGCTGCGTCTGAGCGCCGCCGAGGAAGCCGGACAGCTGCGTGCCGCCCATCTTGAACATCCAGCGCATCGTGCAGTAGATGCCGACCGCCATGATCGACGTCATGATGAGGCCGAGGACGAAGATCTTAATCCAGTCGCCCGAGGTGAAGGCATTGGCGATCTGACCGCCCGCGTTCGCGCCCGCCTGCGCGAGGAACACGAGAAGTCCGAACTCGGAGAGCACCTGGCACGCGGTGTAGGGGAGCGCGGTGACGACCGGCCCGACGCGGCCGAGGCGGCCGAAGATCAGGCCGACGATGAGCGTGCCCGCCGCCGAACCGATCGAGAAGTAATCGCCGGACGGCGTGAGGATCGGGAGCTCGCCGATCGCGATGCCGAGCGCCATGCCGATGCCGAGGGCGATCGGGTTGATGTCGGAGAGGCCGCGCGCCGAGTCGCCGAAGAACTTCGTGATCGCCGCCATCTTCGAGGTCGGGGCGACGACGCGAACGCGGTCGCCCTCCTGGAGGATGAGGCCGGGCTCGGCGATCATGTCGACGTCGCCGCGGCGGACGCGCGAGATCGTCGCGGAGAACTGCTTGGCGAGGTCGAGATCGCCGACCGCGCGGCCCGCGACCTTCGGATCCGAGACCGTCATACGACGGAAATCGAGGTACGTGCGGTCCTGCATGAGCGAGTGCGAGGAGGCGTGGCCGAGCTCGGTCGCCGCGCGGGCCACCAGCTCGCGGGGGCCGACGACGGTGACGAGATCGCCCGGGTCGAGCGTGTCCGACATCGACGGGCGGGTGATAGGCCCGGTTTCGCCGCGGCGCAGACGCGAGAACGTGACCTTCGAGCCGAGCTTCTCGTAGATGTCGCCGACGAAGGGGTGGTCGTCGCGCTCGACGCGAATCGTCCTGTTCGACAGGGGGGAGGGGGTGTCGCGGTCGTTCTTGCCGTAGGAGAGGGCCGCCATCGAGGCGGCGAGCATGCCGATGACGCCGAAAAGGTAGGCGATCGAGTAGCCGACCGTCGCCCGGTCGAGCTGCCCCGTCGCGTCGCCCGCGGCCGCGAGGGCCGGCGTGTTCGTCACGGCGCCGGCGAAGGTGCCGGAGATCAGTGCGATGTCCATGCCCATCGCCTTGCCGACGCCGAGGCCGACGCCCGCCGCGACGATGTAGAGGACGACGACCGCGAGGATCGGACCGATCGCGGTCTTGAGGTTGTGGAAGAACGACGCGCCGGAGTTGATGCCGATCGCGAAGGTGAAGAGCGTGAGCCCGAGCGTGCCGAGCTGCGGGGTCACGCGCAGCTCGATGCCGTAGGCCTGCGCCCACGCCGCGAGGATGATCGCGAGGAACAGCACCGCCGCGGCGCCGAGGCCGATGCCCTTGATCTTGAGGTGGCCGAAGGCCATACCGATGCCGATGAGGATGAAGAGGAAGAGTACTGGCTGCTCCGCCAGCAACGTGAAAACCGTTTCCACAGGCGTGGACTCCCACTGTTGTAAGGGACACGAAACGTGGCCATTATCCCAGTGGGAACTCCGCCCGAAGCGGCCCATCGTCCCATGCCCTCCGGATCGCCGACGCCCGCGCCCGGCGCCGCGCGGGTCGACTCCGGCGGCCGATCGACGAGGGCGGGGCGGTGGTCCCGAAGTGTGAGACATCACGGGTGTGGGCCTCCACTGGGCCTACCGTAGAGACGTGCTCAACATTCTCGCGATCGGCATTCGCGTCCAGGTCCTCGTACCCGGGCGTGCGATTCCTGCCGCGTGAATACGGATGGATCGCACGCCTCATCCCCTCTCGCCCTGCGGCTGGGGATTTTTTCATGCGATCCACCCACGTGAAGAGAGGACCAAGCGGTGAAGGACACTGCGGAAACCCAGACGATGACCGGGGCCGAGGCGATCGTCGCCAGCCTCGAGGCCCTCGGCGTGACCGACGTCTTCGGCATGCCCGGCGGAGCCATCCTCCCCACCTACGATCCGTTGATGAGCTCGACGCTCCACCACATCCTCGTGCGCCACGAGCAGGGCGCCGGCCACGCCGCCGAGGGCTACGCCCTCGCAACCGGCCGCACCGGATGCGCGATCGTCACCTCCGGACCCGGTGCGACGAACACCCTGACGGCGCTCGCCGACGCGAACATGGACTCCGTCCCCATGGTCGTGATCTCCGGCCAGGTCGGGGCGTCGCTCATCGGCACCGACGCGTTCCAGGAGGCCGACATCGTCGGCGCGGCGATGCCCCTGACGAAGCACGCCTTCCTCGTCACCGACCCGAACGAGATCCCCGCCCGCCTCGCCGAGGCGTTCATGATCGCCTCCTCCGGGCGCCCCGGCCCCGTCCTCGTCGACGTCACGAAGTCCGCGCAGACGTCGAAGATGGAATTCTCGTGGCCGCCGATCATGGACCTGCCCGGCTACAAGGTCGCCGGCAAGCCGCACAAGAAGCAGGTGCGCGCCGCCGCCAAGGAGATCCTCAACGCCCAGGCGCCCGTCCTCTACGTCGGAGGCGGCCTCATCCGGTCCGGCGCCTCCGACTCGCTCGCGAAGCTCGTCGAGCTCACTGACGCGCCCGTCGTCACGACGCTCACCGCTCGCGGCGCCTTCCCCGACTCCGACCCGCACAACCTCGGCATGCCCGGCATGCACGGGACCGTCGCGGCCGTCGGCGCCCTCCAGCGCGCCGACCTCATCGTCGCCCTCGGCGCGCGCTTCGACGACCGCGTCACCGGGCGGCTCGACTCCTTCGCGCCGCGCGCGAAGGTCGTCCACATCGACATCGACGCCGCGGAGATCTCGAAGAACCGCTACGCCGACGTCCCGATCGTCGGCGACCTCTCCTCGGCGCTCCCCGCCCTCGTCGACGAGATCGCCGAGGAGCGCGAGAACGGCGCCGCCGACATCTCCGGATGGTGGCGCTACCTCAACCGACTGAAGGACTGCTACCCGATGGGGTGGACGGACACCGAGGACGGGCTCATGGCCCCCCAGGACGTCCTCTCCCGCCTCTCGAAGATCGCCGGCCCCGACGCGATCTACGTGACCGGCGTCGGCCAGCACCAGATGTGGGCCGCGCAGTTCATCGACTACGAGGAGCCGCGCCACTTCATCTCCTCGTCCGGCCTCGGCACGATGGGCTTCTGCATCCCCGCCGCCATGGGCGCCCAGGTCGGCGCCCCCGACAAGGTCGTGTGGGCGATCGACGGCGACGGCTCCTTCCAGATGACGAACCAGGAGCTCGCCACCTGCGCGATCAACGACATCCCCATCAAGGTCTGCCTCATCAACAACTCGGTCCTCGGAATGGTCCGCCAATGGCAGTCCCTCTTCTACGGGAAGCGCTACTCGAACACGACCCTCAACCCGGTCGACGGGGAGCAGATCCCCAACTTCGAGATGCTCGCGACCGCCTACGGCATGGCCGCGCGGACCGTCCGGTCGATCGACGAGGTCGACGAGGCGATCGAATGGGCGATGTCGATCAACGACCGGCCCGTCCTCATCGACTTCCGCGTGTCCAAGGACGCGATGGTGTGGCCGATGGTCGCCGCCGGCGTATCGAACGACGAGATCAGGTACGCCAAGGGCATGGCCCCCGACTGGGACGTGGAGGACTGAACGATGACGCAGATGCACACCCTCAGCGTGCTCGTGGAGAACAAGCCCGGCGTCCTCACGCGGGTCGCCGCCCTCTTCGCGCGCCGCGCGTTCAACATCAAGTCCCTCGCGGTCGGCGAGACCGAGCACCCTGAGATCTCGCGGATGACGATCATCGTCGCCGCCGACGACCAGCCCTTCGAGCAGGTGACGAAGCAGCTCAACAAGCTCGTCAACGTCCTCAAGGTCGTCGAGCTCGACGCGAACGACTCGGTCGAGCGGCGCCTCCTCCTCATCAAGGTGCGCGCCGACGAGGAGCGCCGCACCGGCGTCCTCCAGGTCGTCGACCTCTTCCGCGCGCACGTCGTCGACGTGCAGACCGAGTCCGTCGTCATCGAGTCGATCGGCTCGCTGTCGAAGTTGGAGGCGCTCGTCGCGGCACTCGAGCCGTACGGCGTCACAGAAATCGTCCAGTCGGGCGCCGTGGCGATCGGCCGCGGATCGCGCTCGATCACGGATCAATTGAAGGAGAAATGACAATGGCAGAGATCATCTACGACGACGGCGCCGATCTGTCGATCATCCAGTCCAAGAAGGTCGCCGTCATCGGATACGGCTCGCAGGGCCACGCCCATGCGCTCAACCTCAAGGACTCGGGCGTCGACGTGGTCGTGGGCCTCCGCCCCGGATCCTCCTCCTGGGAGAAGGCCGAGGCCGCCGGCCTCGAGGTGAAGGACGTGCCCGAGGCGGTGAAGGAGGGCGACGTCGTCATGATCCTCCTCCCGGACCAGGTGCAGCGCTACGTCTACGCCGAGCAGATCGCCCCCAACCTCAAGCCCGACGCCGCGCTCTTCTTCGCGCACGGCTTCAACATCCGCTACGGCTACATCGCCCCCGAGGCCGGCCACGACATCTGCATGGTCGCCCCCAAGGGGCCGGGCCACACCGTCCGCCGCCAGTTCCAGGACGGACGCGGCGTCCCCGCCCTCGTCTGCGTCGAGCAGGACGCCTCCGGCCAGGCCTGGGACCTCGCCCTCTCCTACGCGAAGGGCATCGGCGCGACCCGCGCCGGCGTCATCAAGACGACCTTCACCGAGGAGACCGAGACGGACCTCTTCGGCGAGCAGGCCGTGCTCTGCGGCGGCGTCTCGCGCCTCATCCAGTACGGCTTCGAAACCCTCACCGAGGCGGGCTACATGCCCGAGATGGCCTACTTCGAGGTCTGCCACGAGATGAAGCTCATCGTCGACCTCATCAACGAGGGCGGCCTCACGAAGCAGCGCTGGTCCTGCTCCGACACCGCCGAATACGGCGACTACGTCTCCGGCCCGCGCGTCATCGGCCCGCAGGTGAAGGAGGCCATGAAGGAGGTCCTCGCGGACATCCAGGACGGCACCTTCGCCAAGCGCTTCATCGCCGACCAGGACAACGGCGGCCTCGAGTTCAAGGCGCTGCGCGCCGAGGGCGAGGCCCACCCGATCGAGAAGACCGGTCAGAAGCTCCGCAAGGCCTTCGGCTGGACCTCGGCCGACGCCGACTACACGGACGGCTCCGCCGCCCGCTGATCCGGGAACCTCCGAGTCGGTGAGTCCGACTCGAGCTTCGGGGCCCGCGCCGCACGGCGCGGGCCCCGCCGCATCCTGTGCCCCCGACCCGTTCCCACCCTTCGTCGGCGCCCCGCCCCGACCTCGTCGATCAGGGAACGAGGCGCGCCCCCGAAAGGCTGGAATTCTCACCTGCCGGACCGTTCGACCAGTGGGCGGACGACTCCGGGCGGCCCGCGCGCGCCGCCCCACAATGGGCGCATGACGACTCTCAAGCTCGCAGTGATCCCCGGCGACGGCATCGGCAAGGAGGTCGTGCCCGAGGGCCTCAAGGTCCTCGCCGCCGTCCTCGACGGGTCCGACATCGCCCTCGAAACGACCGAATTCGACCTCGGCGCCGACCGGTGGCACCGGACCGGCGACACCCTCACCGACGAGGACCTCGAGGCGATCAAGGGCCACGACGCGATCCTCCTCGGCGCCGTCGGCGACCCGTCCGTCCCCTCCGGAGTCCTCGAGCGCGGACTCCTCCTCAAGCTCCGCTTCGCCCTCGACCACTACGTCAACCTCCGCCCGTCGAAGTACTTCGAGGGCGTCCCCAGCCCGCTCGCCAACCCCGGCGACATCGACTTCGTCGTCGTCCGTGAGGGCACCGAGGGCCTCTACTGCGGCAACGGCGGCGCGGTCCGCGTCGGCACCCCGCATGAAATCGCCACCGAGGTCTCCGTCAATACAGCGTTCGGCGTCGAGCGTGTCGTCCGCTACGCCTTCGAAAAGGCGAACGCGCGGCCCGCCAAGCACCTCACCCTCGTCCACAAGCACAACGTCCTCGTCAACGCCGGCCACCTCTGGCGCCGCACCGTCGAGGCCGTCGGCGCCGAATACCCGGACGTCCGCGTCGACTACTGCCACGTCGACGCCGCGACGATCTACATGGTGACCGACCCGCAGCGCTTCGACGTCATCGTCACGGACAATCTCTTCGGCGACATCCTCACCGACGAGGCCGGGGCGGTGACCGGAGGCATCGGACTCGCCGCCTCCGGCAACATCAACCCCGACGGCGCCTTCCCCTCGATGTTCGAGCCCGTCCACGGGTCCGCCCCCGACATCGCCGGGAAGGGCCTCGCCGACCCGACCGCGACGATCGCCTCGGTCGCCCTCCTCCTCGACCACATCGGCCGCGCGGACCTCGCCGCCCGCGTCGACGCCGCGATCGAGAAGGACATGGCCGCGCGCGCCGCTGCCGCCGCCTCCGGCGCCCCGCTCGTCCGCTCCACCTCGCAGATCGGGGACGACCTCGTCGCCGCGCTCGCCTGAGCGCACGCTTTCGCTGAGGCCCGCCCGTCCCTTCCGTCCGACGGTCACATGACGGAACCGGGGCGGGCGCGCCGCATCCGCGCCATATCCTGTGAGGGAACCGACTCTCAGGAGGAACCCATGGCGATCACGCACACACCGACGGAACTCGAAGCCCTCTCGGAGCAGCCGATCGCCGTAGCCGATGAGCTCGCCGGCCGCTTCCCGCTCACGCCGAACCCGAACCCGGCCAGCCAGGAGCAGTACGACGAGGTCATGAGCACCCTCGCCTTCGGCCGCCAGTTCACCGACCACATGGCCCACATGCGCTGGACGCGCGACGGCGGCTGGTCCGACCGCGGCGTCATCCCCTACGGGAAGCTCGAGCTCACGCCCGGCGCCTCCGTCCTCCACTACGCCCAGTCCGTCTTCGAGGGCATCAAGGCCTACCGCCACGACGACGGCTCGATCTGGACCTTCCGCCCCGCGTACAACGCCGCGCGCCTCAACCACTCGGCGGCCCGCCTCGCACTCCCGCAGATCGACCGCGAGGACTTCGTCGCCTCCCTCGTCGACTACGTCCGCGCCGACGCGAAGTGGGTGCCCGAGGGCGACGGCACGAGCCTCTACCTCCGTCCCTTCATGTTCGCGTCCGAGGAGTTCGTCGGCGTCCACCCGGCCGGCGTCGTCGACTACTACGTCATCGGCTCCCCCTCGGGCCCCTACTTCACCTCCGGCTTCACCGGCGTCCCGATCTGGGTCGTCAAGGGCGCCCATCGCGCGGGCCCCGGCGGCACCGGCTCGGCGAAGTGCGGCGGCAACTACGCCGCGTCCCTCGCCCCGCAGATGGAGGCGGCCGCGAAGGGCTTCTCCCAGGTCTGCTTCCTCGACACCTACGAGGAGAAGTACCTCGAGGAGCTCGGCGGCATGAACATGTTCGTCGTGATGGCGGACGGGACGATCCGCACGCCCGAGCTCACCGGCGTCATCCTTGAGGGCGGCACGCGCTCGGCGATCTGCAAGATGCTGCGCGAGCAGGGCGTCGACGTCCGCGAGGAGCGGATCGCCCTCGACGAGCTCGTCTCCGGCATCGAATCGGGCGCCGTGTCCGAGGTCTTCGCCTGCGGCACCGCTGCGGTCGTCACTCCGATCACGCGCCTCGCCAACGACGACTTCGACGTCGAAATCCCGGTCGGGGAGCGCACCCGCGCGATCCACAAGGCCCTCACCGACATTCAGATGGGCCGCGCCGAGGATCCCTACGGCTGGATGTACCGGCTTGCCTGACGGGCGGCGACGTCGCGGCCCACTGTCGACTTCGACGAACGGAGGGGCTCCCTCACCATTCGGTGAGGGAGCGCCTCCGTTGTCTGCGCCCGCCCGCAGTGTGCCCGAAACCGACGCGGGACCTGGCGTTTTCGGGCGTTTACGTCGGAATCGGGCACATGCCGTTCGCAGTGTGCCTGAAACCGTCGCGGGCCCCAGCGTTTTCGGGCGCTTACGCCGGAATCGGGCACACTCCGCTCGTGGGGCGCCCGAAACCGGCCCGTGCCCTGGCGTTTTCGGGCGCTTACGCCGGAATCGGGCACATGCCGTTCGCAGTGTGCCTGAAACCGTCGCGGGCCCCAGCGTTTTCGGGCGCTTACGCCGGAATCGGGCACACTCCGCTCGTGGGGCGCCCGAAACCGGCCCGTGCCCTGGCGTTTTCGGGCGTTTACGTCGGAATCGGGCACACTCCGCTGACAACGCACCCGATTCCCTCGTCCGACCGAAGGGGAGATCCCCTCGACGCGCGAAGGTAATGCTTTCGACGGAGAAAGGTAATGCTCTCGGCGAGAGGGAGCGGGAGGCGAGAGGGCGGGGTCAGAGGGCGGGATTGCCGGTAGCGACCCAGCCGGCGAGGAGCTCGCACAGGGCGACGAGTTCGGGCTCGGCCGCGTCGTACCCGGCGAGGATCTCCTCGGTGTCGGTCCTCTCGTTCGTCGCCTGCCAGGCGGCGACGAGCTCCCGTTCGACCTCGGGGTGGAACTGGACGCCGAGCGCCGATCCGAGACGGATGACCTGCGGGTACTTGTCCGAGGTCGCCCACACCTCCGCTCCCTCGGGGATGCGCGTCACCGCGTCCCCGTGGTCCTCGAAGGCGACGCGGATCCCCGCGAGGGCGAGCCCGAGCGGGCTCACGCGCGCGGAGTCGTCCCAGAAGACGTCCGTGACGCCGTACTCCGGCCCGGCGGACGCGCCGACCTCGACCTCGCCGCCGGTCGCGACCGCGAGGAGCTGATGGCCGAGGCAGATCCCGAGGACGCGGACGTCGGCGCGGACCGCGCGGCGCAGGAGCTCCTTGGCGTCGGCGAGCCACGGGACGAGCTCGTCGGCGTAGGCGTTCGGGCGTCCACCGAGGACGACGATCCCGTCGGGGAGCGCCCCGCCCCGATCGTGCGCGTCGAGGAGGTCGGCGATCGCGCCGGGAGTCTCGTGCATCCTCAGGACGCGCGCGTCCGGGAGGAGCGTTGCGAGGCGGCCCGGGTGGACGTCGGGCTCGTTCTCGACGATGACGACGCTCATCGGCCTCCGGCCCGTCACTTCGAGGCGAGTCGCGCGCCCTCGGCGAGGGACGCGAGCTTCGCCCACGCGATCGACGGGTAGACGCGCCCGCCGAGGCCGCAGTCGGTCGAGGCGACGACGCGCTCGTCGCCGACGATGTCGGCGAATTGGCGGATCCTCTGGGCGACGAGTTCGGGGTGCTCGACGACGTTCGTCGAGTGGGAGACGACGCCGGGGATGAGGTACTTGCCGTCGGGAAGCGGCGTGTCCTTCCAGATCGTCCACTCGTGGGCGTGGCGGGCGTTCGCGGCCTCGAAGGTGAGGCCGTTCGCGTTGACGGCGAGGGCGAGGTCGACGATGTCCGTGAAGGGAATGTCGGTCGTGTGGGGGCCGTGCCACGAGCCCCAGCAGACGTGGAAGCGGACGAGCTCGGGGTCGATGCCGCGCAGCGCGTGGTTGAGCGCGTCGATGCGGACGCACTGGAAGGCCCGGTAGTCCTCGAGGCTCGGCTCGACGGCGAACTGGTCCCAGCCCTCCGCGATGTCCGGAGCATCGACCTGGACGGTGAGGCCGGCGTCCGTGATCCGCTTGTACTCCTCATGGAGTCCCTCGGCGAAAGCCCAGACGACCGCCTCGTCGTCCTCGTAGAAGGCGTTGGCGACGCGGGCCGCCGAGCCGGGCGAGATCGCGGCGACGAAGCCCTCGGACACGGGCTTGCCCGCGGCCTCGAGGCCCGCCTTCGTTCCGGCGATGTCGCGTTCGACGGCGTCGGCGCCGATGTAGGCGAGCTCGGAGACGATCGTCGGGAAGGCGACGGGATTCTTATTCGCGATGTGGATGCCGGACTCGGGGTCGGAGTAGGCGTCGGCGAAGCGATTCCAGTCGCGGCGCTCGGCGAACGAGGAGAAGGAGATCCGGCCGTCGCGTCCCGCCGGGGGCTTGACGTCGAAGCGCGAGATGTCCTCGATCGAGAGGCCCGAGAAGCGGGAGAAGGAGTAGGTCCACCATGCTCCGTAATCGACGTTGTCGATCATCGCGTGCCCGTACTCGCCGTCGTTGACGACGTCGATCCCGAGCTCGGCCTGGCGCGCGACGACGCCGTTCACCTCGTCCTGGAGGAGGGCAGTGAAGTCCTTCTCGGACAGGGTTCCAGCGCGGCGGGCGCGGTTCGCCTCGATGAGTTCGGTCGTGCGGGGCAGCGAGCCCACATGAGTCGTGCGGATGGTCATGGGGGTGGTCCTTCCGTGGTACCGGCGTGTTGCCCCGAGCCTACGTTTCATCGACGAGGCTGGGGCCGGGCGTCCACGAGGAGGGCGAATGCAACACGGTCGCCCGCGGACGGACGCCCGGAGGCGGAACGGGCGCCTCCGGGCGGGCGCCCAAGAGCGCGCGCCGCCCCGACCTCGTCGATCCGCGACCGCGGGGACCGTCCACCCTCCGGCCCCGGCGGCGAAGGAGGTCGCGGACTCCTAGGCTGGTGCCAACCGATTCCAGGAGGACGAAATGGCCAGGCAGCTCCGCTCCGCGACGTCGACGCAGGGACGCAACATGGCGGGCGCCCGATCGCTCTGGAGGGCGACGGGCATGGGGGACGACGACTTCGGGAAGCCGATCATCGCCGTCGTCAACTCCTTCACCGAATTCGTCCCCGGCCACGTCCACCTGCGCAACGTCGGAAAGCTCGTCGCCGACTCCATCGCAGCCACCGGCGGCGTCGCCAAGGAGTTCAACACGATCGCCGTCGACGACGGCATCGCGATGGGCCACACCGGCATGCTCTACTCGCTGCCCTCGCGCGAGGTCATCGCCGACTCCGTCGAGTACATGGTGAACGCCCACCGCGCCGACGCGATGGTGTGCATCTCGAACTGCGACAAGATCACGCCCGGCATGCTCATCGCCGCGATGCGCCTCAACATCCCCGTCGTCTTCGTCTCCGGCGGCCCGATGGAGGCCGGCAAGAACATCGACCCGTCCGCCATCATCGGCGACTCGGAGGACGGGCACGGCAACCTCATCACGGTGATGAACGCGACCGCGAACGACGCCGTCTCCGACGACGCGCTCCTCGCGATCGAGAAGGCCGCCTGCCCGACCTGCGGCTCCTGCTCGGGCATGTTCACCGCGAATTCGATGAACTGCCTCACCGAGGCCCTCGGGCTCTCCCTCCCCGGCAACGGCTCGACCCTCGCGACCCAGGTCGCCCGCCGCGGCCTCTTCGTCCGCGCCGGCGAGCTCGCCGTCGACCTCTGCCGCCGCTACTACGAGGAGGAGGACGACTCGGTCCTCCCGCGCAACGTCGCGAACGTCGACGCGTTCCGCAATGCGATGACCCTCGACATGGCGATGGGCGGCTCCTCGAACACCGTCCTCCACCTCCTCGCCATCGCGCACGAGGGCGGGATCGACTTCGACCTCGAGGACATCGCCGAGCTCGGCCGCACCGTCCCGTGCCTCTCGAAGGTCGCGCCGAACCACAACGACTACCACATGGAGGACGTCCACCGGGCCGGCGGCATCCCCCGCATCCTCGGTGAACTCGACCGGGCCGGGCTCCTCACCCGCACGGTCCACGCCGTCCACTCGCCCTCGCTCGACGAGTGGCTGGGGGAGTGGGACCCGAAGTCGCCGACCGTCTCCGAGGCTGCGCTCGAGCTCTGGCACGCGGCACCCGGCAACGTCCGGACGACCGAGGCCTTCTCCACCGCGAACAAGTGGGCCGACCTCGACCTCGACGCCGAGAACGGCTGCGTCCGCGACGTCGCCCACGCGTACACGGCGAACGGAGGGCTCACCGTCCTCTTCGGCAACCTCGCCCCCGAGGGCGCGATCATCAAGGCCGCGGGCATCGACCCCTCGCTCTTCCGCTTCGAGGGTCGCGCCCGCGTCATGGAGTCCCAGGAGGAGGCGATCGACCGGATCCTCGACAAGACGGTCGAGGCCGGCGACGTCGTCGTCATCCGCTACGAGGGCCCCGCGGGCGGCCCGGGCATGCAGGAGATGCTCTACCCGACCTCCTTCCTCAAGGGGCGCGGGCTCGGCAAGGTCTGCGCGCTCATCACCGACGGCCGCTTCTCCGGCGGCACCTCCGGCATCTCCGTCGGGCACATCTCGCCCGAGGCCGCCGACGGCGGGCTCATCGGACTCATCGAGGACGGCGACCGGATCATCATCGACGTCAACGAGGGCCTCATCGAGCTCGACGTCGCGCCCGAGGAGATCGAGCGCCGCCGCGCCGTCGAGGAGTCCCGCGAGCACCCGTGGACCCCGAAGAACCGCGATCGCGTCGTCTCGCCCGCCCTCCAGCTCTACGCGGCCACCGCGATGTCGGCGTCCAAGGGCGCCGCGCGCGACGTGTCGCGCGTCCTCCGCTGACGAACGCCGACGAAAGGCCCGTGATGTCCGACCACGTCGCCCTCTACGACACGACCCTGCGCGACGGCGCCCAGCAGGAGGGGATCTCCCTCTCGATCGCCGACAAGCTCGCGGCGCTGCCGATCCTCGACGACCTCGGCGTCGACTACATCGAGGGCGGCTGGCCGGGCGCGATCCCGAAGGACACTGCCTTCTTCGAGCGGGCGCGCGGCGTCAAGCTCCGTCACGCGCGCCTCGCGGCATTCGGGGCGACGACGAAGGCGGGCGTGCCCGCGGCCGAGGACCCGCAGGTCCGGGCGCTGCTCGCATCCGGCGCTCCGGTCGTCACGCTCGTCGCCAAGTCCGATCCGCGCCACGTCACGCGCGCGCTGCGGACGACCCTCGAGGAGAACCTCCGGATGGTGCGCGACACCGTCGAGTACCTGACGAACGAGGGCGTCGACGTCATGGTCGACCTCGAGCACTTCTTCGACGGCCTCGCCTTCGACCCCGGCTACGGGATCGCCGTCATGCTCGAGGCCGCCCGCGCCGGAGCCGTCGCCGTCATCCCCTGCGACACGAACGGCGGGAACCTCCCGACCCTCGTCGCCGAGGTGACGCGACGCGCGCGCGCCGCGCTCGACGAGGCCGGGTGCGTCGGGACCGTTTTCGGCATCCACACGCACAACGACACCGGCTGCGCGGTGGCGAACGCCATCGCCGCCGTCGAGGCGGGCGCCCGCCAGGTCCAGGGGACCGTCAACGGATACGGGGAGCGGACCGGCAACGCGAACCTCCTCACGTGCGCCGCGAACCTCCAGCTCAAGCTCGGGTACGACGTCATCCCCGAGGAGTCGATGGCCTCCCTCGACTCGGTCTCGCACCGAATGAGCGAGCTCGTCAACATTCCGCCCTTCGCGCGCGACCCCTACGTCGGCGCCTCCGCCTTCGCCCACAAGGCGGGTCTTCACGCTTCCGCGATCCGCGTCGATCCCGACCTCTACCAGCACATCGATCCGGGCGTCGTCGGCAACGGCATGCGGATGCTCGTGTCGGAGATGGCGGGCAAGTCGTCGATCGAGCTCAAGGCCGAGGAGCTCGGCATCGACCTCGACGGCGTCCCGAACGCCGCCGCGATGCTCGCCCAGAAGGTGAAGGAGCGCGAGGCCGAGGGCTACACCTACGACGCCGCCGACGCCTCCTTCGAACTCCTCGCCCTCGAGCAGCTCGGGCGGCTCCCGCGCTTCGTCCGCGTCGAGTCGTGGAAGGTGACGACCCAGGAGATCGCCGAGGTGAAGGGCGAGCCCTTCGCCGAGTCCGAGGCGACGGTGAAGATTCACACCGACCGCCGCCACATCCGCACCGCCGAGGGCAACGGCCCCGTCAACGCTCTCGACCGGGCGCTGCGCCACGTCATGACCCGCGACTACCCGGTGTGCGCGAACTTCGAGCTCACCGACTTCAAGGTCCGCATCCTCGACGAGGACCGCGCGGGCACCGACGCGACGATCCGCGTCCTCATCGAGACGACCGATGGCCGCCGCACCTGGTCGACCGTCGGCATCGGCACCGACGTCATCGAGGCCTCCTGGGAGGCGCTCTTCGATGCCTACTGGTGGGGGCTGCTCCACTCCGGGGCGACGTCGCTTCTTCAGGAGTGACTTCTCCAGCGACGGGGAGGATCGACGAGGGCGGGGCGGCGCATTCTCCGAGCGAGAAGCAAACGCCGGGTGATTGGAGTCGGACCCGCAGGTGAGGGACAATGAGCGCCATGCATGGTGAGTACAAGGTTCCCGGTGGAAAACTCGTCGTCGTCGACTGCGAGGTCGAAGGCGACTCCCTCGTCGACGTCACCCTCTCGGGCGACTTCTTCCTCGATCCGGACGACGCCCTCACACGGATGACCGCGGCGCTCGAGGGCGCGTCCGCGTCCGCGAGCGGCCAGGAGATCACCGCCCTCGTCGAGAAGGTCCTCCTTCCCTCTGACGTTCTCATGGGGATCACGCCGGCTGCGGTGGGCGTCGCCGTCCGCAGGGCCCTCGGCCACGCCCTGTCCTGGGACGACATCGACTTCGAGGTCATCCACGGGCCCGTCGTCGACCCGATGGTGAACGTCGCGATGGACGAGACCCTCGTCGAGGACGTCGCGGCGGGCCGCCGCAAGCCCTTCATGCGCCTGTGGGAGTGGAACGCCCCGCAGGTCGTCATCGGCTCCTTCCAGTCGTACCAGAACGAGATCCAGCCCGAGGGGCAGAAGAAGCACGGGATCATGGTGTCCCGCCGCGTCACCGGCGGCGGCGCGATGTTCATGGAGCCCGGCAACTGCGTCACCTACTCGCTCGTCATCCCCACGGCCCTCGTCGAGGGGATGAGCTTCGAGCAGTCCTACCCCTTCCTCGATCAGTGGGTGATGGAGGTCCTCGAGAAGGTCGGGATCAAGGCGAAGTACGTGCCGCTCAACGACATCGCCTCCGAGGCGGGCAAGATCGGCGGCGCCGCGCAAAAGCGCTGGTCGAACGGCTACATGGTCCACCACGTGACGATGGCCTACGACATCGACGCCGAGAAGATGAACGAGGTCCTCCGCATCGGCATGGAGAAGATCCGTGACAAGGGCACCCGCTCAGCGGTCAAGCGCGTCGATCCGATGCGCTCGCAGACGGGCCTTCCGCGCGAGACGATCCTCGAGGCCTTCTACGACCACTTCAAGGAGAAGTACCACGCGACTCCCGGCGAGATCACCGCCGAGGACATCGCGGTCGCCGAGGAGCGCTGCCGGACGAAGTTCGCCACCCCGGAGTGGACCTACCGGATCCCCTGACGGATCCTTCCCCTCTGACCGACGGCAAGCCCGCCGGTCAGAACCCGGCCCGGTCGAGCGCTTCGAGGAGCCTCGGCCGGTTCGCGTATTCGGAGCGGATGCGCAAGGCGAGCTCCTCGACCTGTACGAGCTGCGCGGGATCAAGGCGCTTCGCCTCCTTCATCATCGCCTTCAGGCGCTTGACGACCTCCGCCGCGCCCTCGCGTCCCGCCTTCTGCTTCGGCGACTCGAGCACCCAGGGGCGGAACAGGGCGACGGCCTCGGCGGCGTGCTCGGGACCGCTCGCCGCGACGAGGTCCCGCCACGTGTAGCCCGCGCCCCAGCGCGTCGCGTACTCCCACGCGCGCGCGACGTCGCCCTCGTGGAGGGCGAGGGCGATCGGCTTCTCGCCGGTCGTGCGAACGGCCTTCTCGGCGAGGTCGACGGCCCACGCGCGCGCCTGCTCGGCGACGCCGAGCTCCGCGCCGGCGCGGAGGACCCGGTCGAAGTCGGAGGGGTCGAGACGAAACGAGAAGACGAGCTTCGCGACCTCGAGCGCCTCCTCGCCGCGTCCGTCGTTCAGGTAGAGGTCGACCATCATGTCGGCGTTCATCGGGAGGACGAGGGGGTTGAAGGCGCGCCGCGCGATCTGGGCGTCCATCCTCGCGCGAGCGCGGTCGACCCAGCTCATCGCCTCGCGCTCGCGGTTCGCGGCCATGAGGCGCGAGACGATCGCGTCGTAGTCGATGTACTCGGTTTCCGAGAGGATCGCGACGGCGGCGTCGACGTCGCCGTTGAGATCGGCGAGCTCGAGGCGCAGCCCGCGGATCGTCGACGCGCGGTAGTCGTACCCCTCCGCCGGATGGGCGAGCGACTCCGCGTGCGCCTTTTCAACCGCCTTCCGATACGCGGCGAGCCCCTTCCCGTCGAGCGCCCCGGCGAGCTCGGCGAGGGGAGGATCCGGCCAGCCGGGGGACTCGAGGCGGAACTTCGCGAACCACTTGCCGAGGACCGCTCCGTGCGGACCCGAGTCGTGGAGCGCGCGGGCGTAGACCTCCCACGCGTACTGGCACGAGCTGCCGAAGGCGCCTGCGGAGTCGTCGACGTTCGAGAAGAGCATCTTCTGCATCCGCAGGAGGACCTTGCGCGCGAGCGGGAGGATCTCCTTCGCGTAGCCGCGCTCGCGAAGCGCGTCGATCTGCTCGATGAGGGCATCGGCCTCGCGGGCGAAGTCCATCGCCTCCCGCCAGTCGATGCCGCGCCGTGTGGAGAGGAGGGAGGAGCAGGCCTGGCCGAGCAGATCGAGGACGCCGCCGATGTCTCCGGCCGCGATCGACGCGGTGCGCATGAGGGCGGTCCTCGCCTCCTCGGAGTAGCCGGCCATGTCGAGGACGAGGCGTTCGAGGGAGGCGCGGTCGAGGGACTCGATATAGGAGCGGACCTGATCGGGCGTCGCGGAACCCACCTCCGTCGCTGCGCCGTCAGGAGACCCCGAGGGGGCGGATCCGTGCCCGTCGAGGACCTCGAGGGCCGCGAGCCCGACCGCGACGAGGTGCTTGCAGAAGAAGCCCGAGTCGAAGTGCGGGCACGTGCACCGGGCTTCGAACGCTCCCTCCTCCTCCCACAGGAGCTCTACGGCGTAGGGGTGCGTGCCCGTGACGATCGCGCTCGCGCTCGTGGCCCCGATGTCGAGTCCGACGACGCGGTCGACGTAGCGCTTGCCGCGCGCGAAGACGACGTCGCCGGCGGAGAGCCTGAGGGCCGTTTCGCTCAATCCTGGGTGGGGCGCGGTGCTCATCGGATTCCCCTCAGATTCGCGGGTTGCGGGGCCCGAAGACCGCCGTCCCGATGCGGACGAGAGTCGCGCCCTCGTCGATCGCCCACTCGAGGTCGTTCGACATTCCCATCGACAGCGCGAGGCCGCCGATCCCGGTCGCGACCTCCGCGTCGTCGCGGATGCGCCGCAGGAGCGCGTAGGCGGCGCGGACGTCCTTTTCGATGGGGGAGTTGAGGCCGACCGTCATGAAGCCCTCGAGATCGAGGTTCCGGGAGCCGACGACCGCGTCGACGAGTGCGACGACCTCCGTCGGCGCGCACCCGTGCTTCGAGGATTCGCCCGAGACGTTGACTTCGACGAGGACGGGGAGGCGCCGGTCGAGTCGGGCGTCGATCTTCGCGACGAGGCCGGGGGAGTCGATCGACTCGATGGCGTCGACGCAGGCGAGGGCGTGATTGATCTTGTTCGACTGGAGCGGGCCGATGAGGCGGATCGAGGCGCCCTCGACCTCGCGGATCGCGGCGGCCGTGTTGCGCGCCTCCTGGACGCGGTTGTGCCCGAGGAAGATCGGGCGACCGAGGTCCTTGAGGCACTGCGCGGTCTCGCGGCACTCGTCGGGGGTCCGGGTCTTCACGGCGAGCTCGAGGTCCACCTCGCCCGGCCGTCCCGCGGCGTCGGCGGCCGACTCGATCCTCGCGAGCGCCCGCTCGATCCCTTCACGAATGGTCATGGTGCGATCCTACGGCCCCGGCGTCGACCAGGGGCGGGGCGGGCCGAGAGCGGCCCGCGGGATCGGGGTCGAATCAGGGGCGGATCGGGGGACGCCGATGAGCGCCACGAGCGCGGGCGGGGGATAATAGAGGGTTCCGGCGACCGCCGGCATCGCCTCTTCAAGGAGAACGCATTGCGCACCCTGCTCAACATCATCTGGTTCCTCTTCGGGGGGTTCTGGCTGTGGCTGGCGTACATCTTCTTCGGCGTCCTCGCCTGCCTCTTCGTCGTGACGATCCCGGCGGGCGTCGCGTGCTTCCGGATCGCCCAGTACGTCGTCTGGCCCTTCGGCAAGCGCGTCGTCGAACTGCCGAGCGCAGGCGCGGGCTCGGCCCTCATGAACGTCGTGTGGTTCTTCGTCGCCGGCCTCTGGCTCGCGATCGGGCATGTCGCGACGGCCCTTGCGCAGTCCCTGACGATCGTCGGCATCCCTGTCGCGATCGCGAACATCATGATGATCCCCGTGACGTGCTTCCCCTTCGGGAAGGCCGTCGTCACCGACCCGACCGCCTCGATCCTCTGATGTCGAAGAAGAAGCACGAGGAGCACGGCTCGGGGTCGACACGCGCCATCGAGGCTCTCACCGCCGCGGGCGTCGACTTCGAGGTCCTCGAGTACGAGCACTCGGCCCGCGCCCGCGCCTTCGGCGAGGAGACCGTCGAGAAGCTCGGCGTCGATCCCGCCGCGACTTTCAAGACGCTCATGGTGCGCACGACGCCCGAGGAGTACGTGTTCGGGATCATCCCCGTCCTCGCCCACCTCTCGATGAAGCTCATCGCGAAGGCCGCGGGCGCGAAGTCCGCCGAGATGGCCGACCCGAAGGTCGCCGAGCGGCGGACGGGCTACGTCGTCGGAGGGATCTCCCCGCTCGGGCAGACGACTCCGCATCGGCTCTTCATCGACGAGTCGTGCCTCGACCATGAGGAACTCATCGTCTCGGGCGGCAGGCGGGGCCTGTCGGTGAGGCTCTCGCCCCTCGATTTCCTCGAGGTCTCGGGCGCCGAGGTCGCGCCGCTCACCGCTCAGGAGTAGACGCGCGCTCGGTGGCGACGCCGCGCTCGCGGTCGATCAGCCCTCTTCGAGGCCTGTGGCGGGCGGCGCGCCCAGACCCGGATCCTCGCTCATCGCCGGCGCCTCGGGCACTCCGAGGGAGAAGACGACGTCGTGCGTGACGGCGCGGGCCGTCTCGAGGTCGGCGGCGACCCCCTCGCCTGCGCCGAGAGCCGAGGTCACGTGCCGAAGAAGCGGCGTCTGACCCGCCCAGTACGAATCCATGAGCGTCGGAATGTACTGCGCGCGGGCGACCGCGAACCCGCCGCCCGGCTGTTCGACGAAGGTGAAGCGCGCCGTCACGCCCTCATGAGAGCGCCGGTAGTCGACCGGGGGAGTGGCGATCATGTTCCCGAGCCCGTAGACGACCCACTTCCCGTTGACGATCGCCCAGGGCTGGACGACGTGCACGTGGTGGCCGTAGACGAGGTCAATGGCGTCCGATGCGGTGAGCGCCTCGGAGAGCTCGATCTGCTGGGCGTTCGGCTCGGCGACGTACTCCTCGCCGGCGTGGACGGCAGCGAGGACGATGTCGGCTCCGGCGGCCTTCGCCGCCTCGGCCCGGGCGATCATGTCGGCGGCGTCGAGCATCGCGACCGACCATTCGCGCCCCTCCGGAAGGGGGATCCCGTTCGTCGAGTACGTGCCGGAGACGACCGCGATCCTCACGCCCTCGGCGGTCGTGGAGATCGTGGGCGTCGCGCGCTCCTCGGGGCTGCGGAAGGTACCGGTGTGGAGGACGCCGACCTTGTCGAATTCCCGCAGCGTCGTCTCGATCCCGGCGAATCCGCGGTCGATCGAATGATTCGACGAGGTCGTGCACAGGTCCCATCCGGTCTCCGCGATTGCCGGGGCGACCTCTTGCGGCGCGCCGAAGACGGGGTAGCCCGAGGGGGTCTGGTCGTCGGGGGAGAGAGGGACCTCCTCGTGACAGATCGCGAGGTCGGCGCCCTCGATGACGGGGCGCATCCCGGCGAACAGTTCGGAGAAGTCGTAGGGGAGGCGACCGGTCCGGGCTCCGACCGCCGCCGCGGTCTCCCACAGCCCCGAGTGCCAGAGGAGATCGCCGCTCATCACCACCGTCGCCGTGCGCGAGGGCGCGGGTTCGGGTTCAGGCTCGGACGTCGCGGACTGGGGGACGAGGGCGGGGCCGGGCTCGGAGGCGTCGGATCGGCCCTCGGATGCGGAGGGAGCCCCGTCCGGTGCGAGGGACGGGGTGCAGGCCACCATGAGGGCGCCCGTCGCGAGGACGAGCGGGAGGCAGCGCGCGAGACGGCCTCGGAGATTCCGTGCGTGCCGGGTCACAGGCCCATGGTATCGGGGCTCTCCCATTCCGCGATACGTCCCGCCGGTCGGCCCGGTTTCGAACGCGGATTCTGCAAATCCTCCCCTAGAACATCTGCAATTCCTCCCCTAGGAGGTCTGCAATTCCTCCCCTAGGAGCTAGTCGTCGCAGGTGAAGAGGACTTTCTGGGTCATTCGACAGTGTCATCGTGCGCGATGAGGATCTCCTCGTAGGCGCGTCGGGCGAGTTCGGGGGAATGCCATCGCTTGAACATCGATGACGGTCCCTTGCGCATGAGCGCGAGGCTCGTTCGTCGCACCGCCGACTGCATGAACGCAATGTCCATGAGCTCAGGCAGAAGGCCGACGGGCACGGTGATCTGATCCATCCACGTCATGGGGTACTCGACTCGGTCAGCCGCGGCGATCCATCCGAAGACCTCGTCGGGAAGGGCGGGGTTCCACTCGCCCTCGTCGGTGATGAACGTTCCCGGGAGAAGATTGAGACGAGAGCACGGCGTCCTCGTCCACACGGGCCCTTGTCCCAGCTCCTCCTCCCATCGCGGAATGTAGAGAAGCTCGAGGGATCCCGCGTTGAGTGTGGCAAAACGACCGCCCGAGGTGCTCGGAAAGTCGCTGATCGTCCAGTACTCCCCCTCGAGCTCGACGATCTGGGGAATGGCGTCGAGGATGGCAGCGAGATCCGCGACTACGAGATCGGCCACGGTCCAGCGCTCGTCCCCTTCATTGAACGCCCATGACGCTCGCCCTCGTCGTTCGGTGAAGAGCCGCGGCTCGGGGCCGCTGGGCCTGCGCGCCGCGGAGGCGATGGCGGCGAGATCCCGAACGCCGCCCCCCGTCGACCAGTGCTCCTGTTGGACGGGCGGAATCCAGTGGTCGAGCGCACTCGATCCGGCGAAGTCGAAGTTCCACGTCTTGTTACGCAGTCGGTGACCGAGCGCGCGCTGCTGGGCGATCGTCTCCCGTTCAGCGCCGGTGAGGTCGCCCTCGTCGATCCGCCGGAACTCGACGCCGACGATGTCGGTCCACGGTGCGTGATGCCGACCCCCGTGGCGATGCGTCGCGAAGCGATGGGTGAAGTCAACGGTCTGACCGACATAGCGCTCACCGTTCGCGAAGACGAGGACATAGATTCCGCGCGCGCCCGAGCGGAAGATCGGCGCGACGCTCTCGAGCTCGCGGACGTCGTACGAGATCGGGGTGCTCTCGCCCATCGTGCGATCACCGCGGCCCGACGGCGAGGATCCGCAGATCGACGCTCCCGCGCCGATCGGACTCGGCGAGGTCGACGAGCGCGGTGATCCGCCAATCGCCGTCGCCATTCGGGTCGAGGAGCGTCTGCGTCGCGAGCCAATAGCGGCCCGACGCAGCATCGACGTCCGCGCCGGCGGCGTCGAGATCCGCCTGGGAGGGCGACTCGTCGAGAGCGCAGAGGGAGGCGGAGCGCGCCGCCTGATCGATGCCGATCCAGTCGTACTCGGCCCAGTAGCGGCCGAGGGCCTCGTCCCACTTCGACTCGTCCCAGCCGGAGGCCCCGTCCTCGCGCCCGAGCGCCGCGACGGCGTCGCGGCTCATGAGCTCGACGCGGTGAAAGAGCGCGGTCCGCACCGCGGTGCGCAGGGCGTGCAGGTTCGCCGTGAAGGAGACGGTCCCGTCCTCGTCGGCGCCGTAGGCGAGCTCGGAGCCGACGGTCTGCGCGTCGGCGGACATCTCGCGGCCCTCGGCGAGCGCCTCCCACTCGTCGAGGAGGGACGAGTCGACCGCGCGGATGAGCGCACCGAGCCACTCGATGATCGACTCGACCTCCGGGGTCATCGCCGAATCGGGGATCACCTGGCGCATCGCCCGGTAGGCGTCGGTGAGGTAGCGGAGGACGACGCCCTCGGAGCGCCCGATGTCGTAGCGGGAGACGAGCTCCGTGAAGGTCATCGCGTTCTCGACCATCTCCCTGACGACCGACTTCGGGGAGATCTCGAGGTCGCCGACCCAGGGATTCGCCTTCACGTAGGTCGTGAACGCCGACTCGAGGAGCTCGGCGAGCGGCCTCGGCCATGTCACCTCCTCGAGCGCCTCAATCCGCTCCTCGTACTCCATTCCCTCGGCCTTCATCGCGGCGACGGCCTCGCCCTTCGCGGCGGAGCGCTGGGCGAAGAGGAGCGGACGGGGATCCTCGAGGACCGACTCGACGACGGAGACGACGTCGAGAGCGAAGGACGGGGAGTCCGGATCGAGGAGGTCCATCGCCGCGAGCGCGAAGGGGGAGAGCGGCTGATTGAGGGCGAACTCGTCGGGCAGGTCCGTCGCCGCGCGCAGACGCGGGCGCCCGTCGGCCGCGGCCGTCGCCGATGAGGCGTGCTCGACGACGCCGGCGATGCGCATCGACGTGTAGATCTCGCCGAGGCGGCGCAGATGCGGATTCGCCTCCTGCGGGAGGTCGTCGTTGGTGCGCGCGAGGAGAAGAAGGTGCTCGCCGGGGTCGCGGCCAGCTGCCTCGGCGCCCGCAAGGACGTTGAGGACCATCGAGTGCGTGAGGGCGAAACGGGAGCGGAGTTGCTCGGGGGATTCGCCCGCGAGACGCTCGAAGGTCCCCTTCGTCCACGAGATCGTTCCCTCGGCCGGGCCCTTCCGCTTTTTCGCCTGCTTCTTCTTCGCCCGCTTGAGTTCGCGGGCGTCCCGGGCGGCCTCCTCGGCGGCGGTGAGCCGCGCGCGCTCGCGGGCCGCCTCGACCTCGTGCTCGGGCGCGAGGACGCGGACGAACCCGACCGTGTCGAAGCCCGCGCGCCCCGCGCGACCAGCGATCTGGTGGAACTCGCGCGCCGAGAGGTGACGCATGCGCTCCCCGTCGAACTTCACGAGCGACGTGAGGAGGACCGTGCGGATCGGGACGTTGATGCCGACGCCGAGCGTGTCGGTTCCGCAGACGATGGGGAGGAGCCCCTGCTGGGTGAGGCGCTCGACGAGCCTGCGGTAGCGGGGGAGCATCCCCGCGTGATGAACGCCGATCCCCTGGGCGAGCAGCCCCTTGAGGGTCTGACCGAAGCCGCGGCCGAAGGAGACCGTCGAGAGCTCCGCCGCGATCCTCTTGCGCTTCTCGTCGTCGACGAGCTTCGACTTGTCGAAGGACCGGGCGGTCGTCACCGCGTCCTTCTGAGCGAAGTGGACGATGTACACGGGCCAACGGCCCTCGGCGAGGAGGCGCTCGACCGTGTCCTCGAGGCGGTCGACGACGTACTCGAACTCGAGGGGGACCGGGCGCTCCGCGTCGTCGACGAGGGCGACCTCGCGTCCGGTCCGCTCCTTCCAGGCCCTCTCGAAGCGGGACGTGTCGCCGAGCGTCGCGGACATCGCGACGAATTGGGGCGTCGTCAGCTCGAGGAGCGGCACCTGCCAGGCCCAGCCCCGCTGAGGGTCGCCGTAGAAGTGGAACTCATCCATGACGACCATGTCGGCGTCGAGGCGCGGCCCGTCGCGCAGCGCCTGGTTCGCGAGGATCTCAGCCGTGCAGCAGATGATCGGCGCCTTCGCGTTGAGGGAGACGTCGCCGGTGATCATCCCGACGTTCTGAGCCCCGAAGAGGGCGACGAGGTCGAAGAACTTCTCCGAGACGAGCGCCTTGAGGGGCGCCGTGTAGTAGCTGCGGCCCCCGTGCGCCATCGACACGAAGTGCGCGGCGAGGGCGATCATCGACTTGCCCGATCCGGTCGGCGTCGCCGCGATGACGTGCGACCCCGAGAGGATCGCGAGGAGCGACTCCTCCTGATGCGGGTAGAGCGGGCGCCCCGTCGACTCCGCCCACGAGGCGAAGGCCGTGTAGAGGGCGTCGGCGTCGTCGAGGAGTCCGTCGTCCTCGAGGTCGTCGAGGAGCGCGTTGAGGGAAGCCGTCATGCGCCCATTATCGCGGAAGCGCGAGCGCCCACCTGCTGGATCGATGCGCGGCCCCGCCCTCGTCGGTGGCATCCTTCTCGGGTCCCATCAGGAAACCCACCTCGCCGGTGGAAGAGAAAGGAGTGCGACGTGGACGATCTTGCGAACGGAATTCTGGCGGTCGCGGACTGGCTCACCTTGCACGTGACGGTCTGGGTCCTCGTCGGCACCGGGCTCTTCCTCACGATCGCCTCGCGCGGACTGCAGTTCCGCCACCTCGGCACGATGCTCCGCACGGTCACCGGATCGCGGCAGGGCGCGAAGGGCGGCATCTCGTCCTTCCAGGCCTTCACGATCTCGCTCGCCGCGCGCGTCGGCGTCGGCAACGTCTTCGGCGTCGCCGCCGCCCTCCTCATGGGCGGCCCCGGCGCGATCTTCTGGATGTGGATCGTCGCCCTCGTCGGCATGGCGACGGCGTTCTTCGAGGCGACCCTCGCTCAGGTCTTCAAGGTCCGCGCCGCCGACGGCACGTTCCGCGGGGGCCCCGCCTACTACATCAAGCTCGGCATGAAGAACAAGGTCCTCGCCTCGATCTTCGCGATCATCACGGTCGTCACCTGCGCGTTCGTCATCACCTCGGTCCAGTCGAACGCGATCGCCGGCACCCTCCTCTCCGCCCTCGGGACGACGGGCGCGGCCCCCGTGTTCTGGGGCCTCACCGAGGCGCAGCTGTCGATCGCCGCGCTCCTCTTCGTCTTCTCCGCGATGGTGATCTTCGGCGGCATCCGCACCGTCGCCCGCGTCACCGAGTGGATGGCCCCGATCATGGCGACGATCTACGTCATCATGGTCGCGATCATCGTCGTCATGAACATCGGGCAGTTCCTCCCGGTCCTCGGCCAGATCGTCGCGGGCGCCTTCGCCCCCGCCCCGATCGCGGGAGGCCTCGGCGGCGGCGTCCTCGCCGCGATCATCAACGGCACGAAGCGCGGCCTCTTCTCCAACGAGGCCGGCCAGGGCACCGCCCCGAACGCCGCCGCGACCGCGACCGTCGCGCACCCGGTGAGCCAGGGCCTCATCCAGTCGCTCGGCGTCTTCATCGACACGATCATCGTCTGCACCGCGACCGCGTTCGTCATCCTCATCGCCGGCCCCGACGTCTGGGGCGCCGAGGGCGTCAACCCCGCGAACCTCACGACCCTCGCGGTCGCCAACGAGCTCGGGAACTGGACGATCATGCCGATGGCCGTCCTCATCTTCGTCCTCGCGTACTCGTCGATCATCGCCGCCTACGTCTACTCGGAGACGAACATGACCTTCGTCACCGACTCGAAGGTCGCGACTTGGGTCGTCCGCGTCATCTCCGTCGCCTCCGTCGTCATCGGTGCCCTCGCCTCCCTCGACCTCGTGTGGAACTCGGTCGACATCGCGATGGCGATCATGACGGTGACGAACCTCGTCGCGCTCCTCTGGCTCTCGAAGTGGGGCCTCGGCGCCCTGCGCGACTTCGAGAAGCAGCGCAAGGAGGGCGTCGGCGAGCCGGTCTTCATCGGCGAGGGCAACCCGCTCCTGCCCGGCGACGTCCCGACGGATTCGTGGTCGCGCGCGGCGGTTCTCTCCGAGACGCGCTGACGAGGTCGGGCGCTTCCGCTCGACGGGGGCGGAGGGGGCGAGTCCCCTCCGCCCCCGTGGCGTTCCGTCGCGGCCTTGCACCGCCCGCGGAGCCCCGAACGACTAGGCTCACCGCCATGAGAATCGTGCGCTTCTCCTATGGAGACTCCCCCCGCTACGGCGCCCTCGAGGAGGGCTCGACCCGCATCGTCGTCCTCAAGGGCGACCCCCTCTTCAACCCGGTCGAACCCGACGGCCGCATCGTCGAACTCGACGAGGTGCGCCTCCTCTCCCCGGTGATCCCGCGCTCCAAGGTCGTCGGCATCGGGAAGAACTACGCCGAGCACGCCCGCGAGATGGGCGGCGAGGCTCCCGCCAAGCCGGTGATCTTCCTCAAGCCGAACACGTCCGTCATCGGCCCAGATGATCCGATCGTCCGCCCGAGCTGGTCGAACGAGGTCCACCACGAGGGCGAGCTCGCCGTCGTCATCAAGTCCCTCGCGAAGAACGTCCCCGTCGACGAGGTCGATCGGGTGATCCTCGGATACACGGTGGCGAACGACGTCACCGCCCGCGACTGCCAGCGGACGGATGGGCAGTGGACCCGGGCGAAGGGCTTCGACTCGTCGTGCCCGCTCGGCCCGTGGATCACCGTCGACCCCGCCCTCGACGTCGAGAACCTCCGGGTGACGACCCGCGTCGACGGCGAGATCCGCCAGGACGACACGACCGCGCACATGATCACGCCGGTCCGCGAGCTCATCGCCTACGTGTCGACCGTCTTCACGCTGCTCCCCGGCGACGTCGTCATCACCGGCACGCCCGCCGGCGTCGGCCCGATCGAGGCGGGCCAGCGCGTCGAAGTGACGATCGAGGGCATCGGAACGCTCTCGAACCCGGTCGTCGACGCCTGACGGATCCCCTCGAGACCACCCGTCGCGGGCGCCTCGCTCAGCCGAGCGAGGCGCCCGCGATGAGGTTGAGCGAGCGCTCGATGATCTCGGCGACGACCTCGTGCGAGGTCGCGAGGTTGATCCGCGCCCACTGCGACCAGTCCCGCCCGAGCGTCTTGCCGTCGTTCGCCGCGATCCCCGCGAACTCGCGGAGCGCCCGTGCGGGCGATTCGCCGAGCCCGAGGCCCTCGAACCCCCACCACGCGAGGTAGGTGCCCTCCGGCCTCGTGAACTCGATCGGGGAATTCGCGATCGCGACCTCGACGGCCTCGACGTTCGCGGAGATGTACTCGCGGACCTCGTCCTGCCACGGATCGTGCGAGGTGTAGGCGGCGATCGCGCCGACCGTGCCGATCGTCGAGGCGCCGTGGGCGAGTTCCTCGCCGAAGACATCCCAGCGCTCGCGCAGCGCCTCGTCGGGGAGGATCACCTGCGCGGACGGGAGGCCCGCGATGTTCCAGCCCTTCGACGCGGCCGTCGCCGTCACCGTCCGGGCGGCCGCCCGCGCGCCCAGGCGCGCGTAGGAGATGAGCGGCGTCGATTCGTCGAGGACGAGGGGGGAGTGGATCTCGTCGGAGAAGACGAGGGCGTCGAAGTCGGCGACGACCGCGTCGAGGGCGCGGAGCTCCTCCTCGGAGAGGACTCGGCCCACGGGGTTCCACGGGTTGCAGAGGATGACGAGGCCGGCGCCGGCCTCGAGGCCCGTCCGGATCGCCTCGAGATCGAGCGCCCAGCCGCGCCCGGCGGCAGCGTCCCCGCGCAGGGCCGGAACCTCGATGACCGGGTGATCGAGAGCGCCCGGGATCGTGAGGAAGGGCATGTACGCCGGCGTCGGGACGATGACCGGAGCGCCGGGCCGCACGAGGTGCCGGATCGTCGCCTCGAGCGCGGGCAGCACCGCGGAGGAGAGGCGAACGGACTCGGCCGGGATCTCCCAGCCGAAGCGCTCGGCCTGGAAGACGCTCGTCGCCTCGGCGATCCTCGATGCGAGCCAGCGCGGCTGGTAGCCCAGCAGGCCGTCGTCGATCGCCGTCTTCATCGCGTCCGCCACGATCGGGGACGTCCCGAAGTCCATCTCCGCGACCCATGCGCCGATCGTCGGCGCCCCGTTCCTCCGGGTGATTCCGGTCCACTTGAGGGAGCCGATCCTGCGCAGCTCCTCGGGGCTGAAAGTCCGAATGGTCACGGGGCGATCCTTCCGAGTCGACGATGAAACCCCGCCAGGCTACCGCGCCCCCGTCGCGCCCTCGTCGAGCGTCGTCGCTCGGGAACGCGTCACGGGCCCGGGGGAGGGGCGGCCCGAGGTGTGGGGAAGGGCTCGGGAACGCCCGGGATCCGGGCCCAAGGGCGGGGTGGCGGGCGAGTAGAATCGGCGTCACCATGAGTGAAACGACTGCCTCCGGCGCCGATGTGCGCGTTCGATTCTGCCCGTCCCCGACCGGTACCCCCCACGTGGGCATGGTCCGCACCTGCCTGTTCAACTGGGCGTACGCGCGGCACACCGGCGGCACCTTCGTCTTCCGCATCGAGGACACCGACGCGGCCCGTGACTCCCAGGAGTCCTTCGACCAGATCCTCGACTCCCTCGCGTGGCTCGGCCTCGACTGGGACGAGGGCGTGAACAAGGGCGGCCCGCACGGCCCCTACCGTCAGTCCGAGCGCATGGACGTCTACCGGGACGTCGCCGCGAAGCTCCTCGAGGCCGGCTACGCCTACGAGTCCTACTCGACGCCCGAGGAGATCGAGGAGCGCCACCGCGCCAAGGGCGAGGACCCGAAGCTCGGCTACGACGGCTTCGACCGCGACCTCAGCGACGAGCAGATCGCCGCGTACAAGGCCGAGGGGCGCGAGCCCGTCCTCCGCATCCGCATGCCCGATGAGGACATCACCTTCACCGACCTCATCCGGGGCGAGATCACCTTCAAGGCGGGCTCGGTGCCGGACTACGTCATCGTCCGTGCGAACGGCCACCCGCTCTACACGCTCGTCAACCCCATCGACGACGCCCTCATGGAGATCACGCACGTCCTGCGCGGCGAGGACCTCCTCTCCTCGACCCCGCGCCAGATCGTCCTCTACCGGGCGCTCGAGGCGATCGGCGTCGCCAAGTTCATGCCCCGCTTCGGCCACCTCCCCTACGTCATGGGGGAGGGGAACAAGAAGCTCTCGAAGCGCGACCCCGAGTCGAACCTCCTCCTCCACAAGGAGGCCGGCATGATCCCCGAGGGCCTCAACAACTACCTCGCCCTCCTCGGCTGGTCGATCGCGCCCGACCGCGACATCTTCACGATGGACGAGCTCGCCTCCGCCTTCGACATCGAGCAGGTGAACCCGAACCCCGCGCGCTTCGACTACAAGAAGTGCGTCGCGATCAACGCCGAGCACATCCGGCGCCTCGATCCGGCCGACTTCCGCGGACGCCTCGTCCCCTTCCTCTCTCGCGAGGGCCTCGTTGCGGCCCCCGCGTACGAGGAGCTCTCCGACGCGGAACGCGAGATCCTCGACGCCGCGGCCCCCCTCGCGCAGACGCGCGTCCAGCTCCTCGGGGAGGTCGGCCCGCTCATGCGGTTCCTCTTCGTGGGGGCCGAGGACGTCGCCTACGACGAGAAGGCGTTCTCCAAGCTCAAGGATTCGGCCCCCGAGGTCCTGCGGGCCGCCCGCGAGACGCTCGCGGCGCTTCCGGAGTTCACCGCCGAGGCGATCAAGCCGGCGCTCGACGTGGCGCTCGTCGAAGGGCTCGGCGTCAAGCCGCGCTTCGCCTTCGGCCCGTTGTTCGTCGCGATGACGGGATCGAACGTCTCGCTCCCGGTCGTCGACTCGATGGCGATCCTCGGGCGCGACGAGGTTCTCGCGCGCATCGACAGGCTGACGGCGGCGCTCGCCTGAGCGATCGTCCTCGTCCTGCGGGGCGCGGCCCTCGGGTCGCGCCCCGCAGTGCGTTCGGGCGGGGCGGGGGAGTCCTCGAGGGAGCCGCCGCGCCTGCGGAAGGGCCCTGATCTGCGGACGTGAGCGGGAGCACGCCCCGCGGATTTGGCAGAGCGCGGCCCGCTCCGCTACTCTTTCCATTCGTCGCCAGTGACTCGACGGGGTTGCCGGTGATACCCAATGGGGTATGGTGTAATTGGCAACACAGCTGATTCTGGTTCAGCCATTCTAGGTTCGAGTCCTGGTACCCCAGCGATCGCGAGCTTCGCTCGCATGCGATCAGGCCCCCATCGTCTAGCGGCCTAGGACGACGCCCTCTCACGGCGTTAACGCCGGTTCAAATCCGGCTGGGGGTACGATTCCGCTCCGGCGGAAGACAAACACTCCTTCGGGAGTCAGAAGGCCCCCATCGTCTAGCGGCCTAGGACGACGCCCTCTCACGGCGTTAACGCCGGTTCAAATCCGGCTGGGGGTACGAACGGAGGCGGGGAAGTCGAAGACTTCCCCGCCTTTCGCATGCGTGCCGTCGCCCGTCTGAGTCCGGAACGCCGACCGCCCTCGTCGATCTCCAGGAGGAGGGACGAGGGCGGGGCGCGCGACTTTGCGAGGGAAGCGGACGGGCGCGGGGAGGACCTAGAGGTCGACGTCCTCGACCGAGCGGAGGAAGTCGGAGAGGCGGTTCGCCGCGGCGACGACCGAGGGGCCGTGCTGACGGCCGGGCTGACGGCCCATGCGCTCGATCGGACCCGAGATGGAGAGGGCCGCGAGGACGCGCCCCGACGGGCCGCGCACAGGCGCGGAGACCGAGGCGACGCCGGGCTCGCGCTCTCCGACCGACTGCGCCCAGCCGCGGCGGCGGACCTGAGAGAGCATCGTCGCGTTGAAGGAGGCGCCGTAGAGGCCGCGGTGAAGGCGGTCGGGCTCCTCCCACGCGAGGAGGACCTGAGCGGCGGATCCCGCGGCCATCGACAGGGTCGCGCCGACGGGGATGGAGTCGCGCAGACCCATCTCGCGCTCGGACGCTGCGACGCACACGCGGTAGTCGCCCTGGCGGCGGAAGAGCTGCGAGGACTCCTTCGTGTGATCGCGGAGCGCCTGCAGAACGGGCATCGAGGCCGCGAGGAGGCGATCCTCACCGGCGGAGGAGGCGAGCTCCTGGAGCCGGGGTCCGAGGACGAAGCGCCCCTGCATGTCGCGGGCGACCATGCGGTGATACTCGAGGGCCACCGCGAGGCGGTGGGCGGTCGGTCGTGCCAAGCCTGTCGCGGAGACGAGCTGGGCCAAGGTGGCGGGTCCCGCCTCGAGGGCGCCGAGCACCAGCGCCGCCTTGTCCAGGACTCCCACTCCGCTCGTTGTCGAGTCCTCCATACCTCCGAAGTTTGCCATCTCATCCAGTGAGACTGCAAGTCCTCGCATGGTGGAACGGTCGACGATGATCGGTAGAGGGAACGCGCGCGCGAGGGCGCCCGCGACGGCGATTTCGCCAATGCCCTGTTCGCAGCGGTTTTCCGCGCAATCGCAAGGAGGAACCATGACCGGCACGATGGCCGAGAAGGTGTGGGCCGACCACATCGTGAAGAAGGGCGAGGGCGGCGCTCCCGACCTCCTCTACATCGACCTCCACCTCGTCCACGAGGTGACGAGCCCCCAGGCCTTCGAGGGCCTGCGCCTCGCGGGCCGCAAGGTCCGGCGTCCCGATCTCACGATCGCCACCGAGGACCACAACACCCCGACCCTCGACATCGACCTCCCGATCGCCGACGAGACCAGTCGCCTCCAGATCCAGACCCTGCGGTCGAACGCGGAGGAGTTCGGCGTCCGCCTCCACTCCCTCGGCGACGCCGACCAGGGCATCGTCCACGTCGTCGGCCCTCAGCTCGGCCTCACCCAGCCCGGCATGACGATCGTCTGCGGCGACTCCCACACCTCGACCCACGGCGCCTTCGGCGCCCTCGCCTTCGGCATCGGAACGAGCCAGGTCGAGCACGTGCTCGCGACCCAGACGCTCCCGCTCGCCCCCTTCAAGACGATGGCGATCACCGTCAACGGCTCCCTGCCGGCCGGCTCGACGGCGAAGGACATCATCCTCGCCGTCATCGCGAAGATCGGCACGGGCGGCGGTCAGGGCTACGTCCTCGAGTACCGCGGCCAGGCGATCCGCGAGCTCTCCATGGAGGGCCGCATGACGATCTGCAACATGTCGATCGAGGCCGGCGCCCGCGCCGGCATGGTCGCCCCCGACGAAACGACCTTCGAGTACATCAAGGGCCGCCCCCACGCCCCCGAGGGGGAGGAATGGGATCGCGCCCTCGAGTACTGGAAGTCGCTCCCCTCCGACGACGACGCCGTCTTCGATGCCGAGGTCGTCCTCGAGGCCGCCGACATCGAGCCCTTCGTCACCTGGGGGACGAACCCCGGTCAGGGCGTGCCGCTCTCCGCGACAGTTCCGGACCCCGAGGACATCGCAGACGAGACGAAGCGCCTCGCCGCCGAGCGGGCCCTCGAGTACATGGGCCTCACCGCCGGCACCCCGATGCGCGACATCAAGGTCGACACCGTCTTCCTCGGCTCGTGCACGAACGGACGCATCGAGGACCTGCGCGCGGCGGCCGCCATCGTCAAGGGGCGCAAGAAGGCCGACTCCGTCCGGATGCTCGTCGTCCCCGGCTCCGCCCGCGTCCGCCTCCAGGCCGAGGCCGAGGGCCTCGACGCGATCTTCACCGAGTTCGGCGCCGAATGGCGCAACGCGGGATGCTCGATGTGCCTCGCGATGAACCCCGACAAGCTCGCGCCCGGCGAGCGCTCCGCCTCGACCTCGAACCGCAACTTCGAGGGCCGCCAGGGCAAGGGCGGGCGCACCCACCTCGTGTCCCCGCTCGTCGCCGCCGCGACCGCGGTGCGCGGCACCCTCTCGAGCCCGGCCGACCTCTGAGCAGCGCTAAAGGAGAAGAGCACTCATGGAGAAGTTCACGACCCACACCGGCGTCGGCGTCCCGCTGCGCCGCTCGAACGTCGACACCGACCAGATCATCCCCGCCGTCTACCTCAAGCGGATCACCCGCACCGGCTTCGAGGACGCCCTCTTCGCCGCCTGGAGGAACGACCCGGCCTTCGTCCTCAACCAGCCCTCCTACGCCTCCGGCTCCGTCCTCGTCGCCGGCCCCGACTTCGGCACCGGCTCGTCGCGCGAGCACGCGGTGTGGGCGCTCAAGGACTACGGCTTCCGCGTCGTCCTCGCCCCGAAGTTCGCCGACATCTTCCGCGGCAACGCCGGCAAGCAGGGCCTCGTCGCCGGCGTCATCACGCAGGAGGACTGCGAGTCCCTGTGGAAGGTCCTCGAGAACGAACCGGGCACCGAGGTCACCGTCTCCCTTGAGAACCGGACCGTCACCGCCGGCCCCGTCACCTGCTCCTTCCAGATCGACGACTACGTCCGCTGGTGCCTCATGGAGGGCCTCGACGACATCGCCCTCACACTCCGCGAGGAGGAGGCGATCGCCGCCTACGAGGCGAAGCGCCCCTCCTTCAAGCCGACGACCCTCCCGGCGAAGACCCTCCCGAAGGAGGAGGTCCTCCCGGCCCGCCCCGTCGGAGCCTGATCGGCCGTCGTTCCCGCTGCCAAAAGGCGGGAACGGCCGGATCCGCGGCCGCCCGTGTGGGAGAAGCGACTCCCCAACTCGGGCGGCCGCGCCGCGTCCTGGCCTACAGTTGAGGCCAGTTTCATCGGACGACTCAGGAGACACCCCTTATGCCCTCCGTGCTGCGCGTCGAAGGCGGCCACCCGCTCACCGGGACGATCACGGTCCGCGGAGCGAAGAACTTCGTTCCCAAGGCGATGGTCGCATCGCTCCTCGGCGACACCCCCTCGCAGCTGTCGAACGTCCCCCTCATCCGCGACGTCGACGTCGTCTCCGACCTGCTCCGCCTTCACGGCGTGACGGTCGACTTCGACCAGAAGTCCGGCGTGATGAGCCTCGACCCGACGAACGTCGAGGTCGCCTCCCGGTCGGACATCGACTCGCTCGGCGGCGAATCGCGCATCCCGATCCTCTTCTGCGGACCCCTGCTCCACAGACTCGGCGAGGCCTTCATCCCCGAACTCGGCGGCTGCAACATCGGCGGACGCCCGATCGACTTCCACCTCGACACCCTCCGCCGCTTCGGCGCGATCGTCGACAAGCGCGTCGACGGCGTCCACATCCGCAAGCCCGCCGAGGGCCTCCACGGCGCGATCATCGACCTTCCCTTCCCCTCCGTCGGCGCGACCGAGCAGACGCTCCTCACGGCCGTTCGAGTCGACGGCATCACGACCCTCAAGGGCGCGGCCGTCGAGCCGGAGATCATGGATCTCATCAACGTCCTCCAGAAGATGGGCGCGATCATCTCCGTCGACACCGATCGGACGATCCGCATCGAGGGCGTCCCGGCCCTGCGCGGGTACCGTCACACGGCACTGCCCGACCGGATCGAGGCGGCCTCGTGGGGGGCCGCGGCCCTCGCGACCCACGGCGACATCTACATCCTCGGCGCCCACCAGCCCGACATGACGACCTTCCTCAACACCTTCCGCAAGGTCGGCGGCGCCTTCGACATCGATTCGGAGGGCATCCGCTTCTACCACCCGGGCGGCGAGCTCCACTCGATCGCGCTCGAGACCGCGGTCCACCCCGGGTTCATGACGGACTGGCAGCAGCCCCTCGTCGTCGCCCTCACCCAGGCGCAGGGCCTCTCGATCGTCCACGAGACGGTCTACGAGAACCGCTTCGGCTTCACGAAGGCGCTGCGGAAGATGGGCGCGAACATCCAGGTCTACCGCGAGTGCCTCGGCGGGACGCCGTGCCGCTTCGGCCAGCGGAACTTCTTCCACTCGGCCGTCATCTCCGGACCGACGCCCCTCCACAGCGCCGACATCGTCGTCCCCGACCTGCGCGGCGGCTTCTCCCACCTCATCGCGGCGCTCGCCGCACAGGGCGCGTCGACCGTCTCCGGCATCGACGTCATCGCCCGCGGCTACGAGCACTTCACGACGAAGCTCCATCAGCTGGACGCCCGCGTCGAGTACGCGGACGCATGAGCGCGCCCGCTCGCCGCGTCGCGCGGTCGATCCGCCTCCTCGTCTCCTCGATGTCGGCCGGGGGCCGCTCCGTCTCCGTCGGCCCGTCGGTCGTCCGCGCTCTGCGCGCCGGCGGTTGGGCCGTCGAGGTCACGGTGACCACCTCTTCAGACGACCCGATGGCTTTCGCCGCCTCCGCGACCGAGGACGTCGTCGCCGCCCTCGGCGGGGACGGGTTCCTTTCGGCGGTCGCGCGCGGCTGCCACGAGTCCGGAGCCCTCTTCGCGCCGATCCCCGGCGGACGCGGCAACGACCTCTGCCGGGCGCTCGGCATCGGCCCCGATCCGATCGCGCGCGCCCGCACCCTCGCCGACCTCGGGTTCCGCGAGGACGAGGCCGACGCCGAGCTCGCCGCGCGCACGCGCCCGCTCGACGGCATGTGGGTCGAATCGGATGAGGGGAGGCGGCGCTCGCTGGTCCTCGGAGTCGTCTCCCTCGGGCTCGACGCCCGCGCCAACGTCCTCGCCAACGAATCCTTCCTCACGTCCGGTCCGCTCGCCTACGGCTACGGGGCCTTCGCGGCCCTCGCCTCGTACCGGCCGACCGCGATCCGCGCCCGCGTCGACGGGGTCGAGCGGGACCTCACCGGATGGCTCGCCTCGATCTCGAACTCGGGGAGGATCGGCGGCGGCATCCGCCTCGTCCCGACCTCGGACCTCCACGACGGGCGGATCGAGCTCTGCCACGTCGGGCCGATCCCGCTGCGCAAGGCGCTCCCGGTCCTCACGAAGGTCGTCGCCGGCCGCTCCGACGGCCACGACGTCATCGAGGTGGAGGAGGTGCGCGACGTCGAGGTCCTCGAGCCGCGCGGCCTCATCGCGATGGCCGACGGCGATCGCGTCGCCGAGGTCCCCTTCACCGCGCACTGCGCGCCCGGCGTCGTCGAGGTCCTCATCTGAGCCCCGCCCGGTAGACTCCGGAACCATGAGCAGCACCGTCACCGGCTTCTACCGCTTCGCGCGGGGCGTTCTGCGCCCGATCATGGCGCCGTGGGTGAAGATCGAGGCGACCGGCCTCGAGAACCTCCCCGAGAAGGGCCCGTACCTTCTCGTCTTCAACCACCTCTCGAACGTCGACCCGCTGTGCGTCTGCTGGTTCTTCATGAAGCGGAACGTGCCCGTGCGCTTCCTCGCGAAGAAGTCGATGTTCTCCGTGCCCGTCTTCGGGAGGATCATCGACGGGATGGGGCTCATCCCCGTCGATCGCGATTCGAATCCCGCGGCCTCGCTCGTCCCCGCCGCGAAGGCGCTCGAGGACGGGGAGGTCGTCTGCATCTGGCCCGAGGGGACGCTCACGCAGGAGCCGGACATGTGGCCGATGTCGTTCAAGACCGGCGCCGCGCGCCTCGCCCTCGACACCCGGGTTCCCGTCATCCCCGTCGCCCAATGGGGCGCCCAGGAGATCATGGACCGCTACGAGTCCTCGATCGACTTCCGGCCCGGTCGGCCGATCCGCTACTCGTTCTTCCCGGCTCTCGACCTGTCCGACCTCGTGTCCGACGCGGGGTCGGCCGACCGCGCTGCCGTCGACGAGGCGACCGAGCGGATGCACGCCCGCATCACCGCCGGCGTCGAGGAACTGCGCGGCGCGAAGGCGCCGACGCGCGTGTGGCGCGCGAAGACGCAGGCCGGCCCCTGGTGGGAGTACGAGCAGAAGAAGGCGGCGAAGAAGGCCGCCAAGGCCGCGAAGAAGGGCTGAGCCCTACTTCCTGACGTCGATGACGACGCGCACGGGATCGTGAAGGAACCCGATCTGGAATTCGCGCGCCTGATCCATGCCGATGACGATGTGCGTCGTGTCCTCGAAGGTCCCGTCCTCGCGGACGTCGAGCGGGCCGACGGCGAGGTTCGACGGTCCGGAGTAGTAGACGGCCTGTTGATCCGCCTCGACGGGCATCGAGGTCCCGGAGATCATGAGGTCGAGGTAGGAGACTCCCTCGACGGGAAGCTGGCGGCCGCGTCCCTGCTCGACCGGCGTATCCGCCCAGGAGCTGAAATAGCCGGGCGTTCCCTCGCCCGTGAATTCGACGACGACCCGGTAGAAGCCCTCGTGATCGCCGACGCGCAGCGCGTGGAAGATCAGCGGTTCGGCGCCCGGGATCGGGTCGACCTGCCCCGACGCCGTCGTCCACTGGTCGCCGAGGATCGGCGAGGTCGTCTGCTCCTGGCGCGCGGCCTCGGCGGCCGAGACCGCGGACTGCGCGTCCTCGGCGGCGGATCGTTGCTCGCCGACGTTGTGCCGGTCGGCCGACTGCGCGGACGCGCTCGACTGCGGCGACGAGGCCGGGGCGTCGGCGTTCGACGAGCCGGAGGACTTCTCGGCGCAGGCGCCGAGGACGAGGAGGCTCGCGGCGACGAGGAGGGAAGCCGCTCGGCGATGGGGGATCATCTCGTGCTCCTGCGGTCGGGATGGGAGGTGCTGCGAGTAGGCTCTCACACATGACCAACGAACGCGCCTATTCCCGCGCCGCGGTCCTCGGAACCGGCGCCTGGGGAACCACCTTCGCCCAGATCCTCGCCGATGCGGGCGTGCACGCGACCATGTGGGGACGCAACGCCTCGGTCGTCGACTTCATCAACTCCGGTGAGAACGCCACCTACCTGCCCGGAATCGAGCTCTCCGACGTCATCAGCGCCACGACCGACCTCGCGGCGGCGGTGACCGGCGCGGACCTCGTCGTCGTCGCCGTCCCCGTCGCGGCCATCCGCCCGACGCTCGAGGCAGCGAGGCCCCACCTGTCGGACGACGCGGCGATCGTCTCCCTCGCGAAGGGCCTCGAGCTCGACACGCACCTGCGCGTCGACGAGATCATCGCCCAGGCGTCCGGCGCTCCGCACGAGCGGATCGCCGTCATGTCGGGTCCGAATCTCTCGCGCGAGATCGCCGAGCACAATCCGACCGCGACCGTCGTCGCGTCGGTCGACGCCGACCTCGCGATCTCCATCGCGAAGACCTGTCACACCTCCTACTTCCGCCCCTACGTCTCGACCGACGTCGTCGGCTGCGAGATCGCGGGCGCGGCGAAGAACGTCATCGCCGTCGCGATCGGCGCCGCCGAGGGCATGGGGCTCGGGCTCAACACCCGCGCCACCCTCATCACCCGCGGCCTTGCCGAGATCACGCGGCTCGGTACGGCGATGGACGCCGATCCTCAGACCTTCGCCGGCCTCGCCGGCGTCGGCGACCTCATCGCCACCTGCTCCTCGCGCCTGTCCCGCAACTTCTCCCTCGGCCACCGGATCGGCACGGGCCTCAGCCTCGACGAGGCGCTCGCCCTCTCGCCCGGCGTCGTCGAGGGCGTCCGGTCGGCCGCCCCGATCCTCGAGGTCGCGGACTCGCTCGGCGTCGACATGCCGATCACGCGGGCCGTCGTCTCGGTCGTCCGCGACGGCGCGACGATCCAGGAGATGGGGGAGATGCTCCTCTCGCGGCCTCAGAAGATGGACGGCTGGAGGATCGAGCTCCTCTGACGCGCCGCGAGGCGCGCGGGCCCGCGCCTGCCGGGCGGCGGGTCGCGGCGGGTCTACCCTTGCCCCCATGAGCGAAACCACCACCCGCCGCGTTCTCATCGTCTTCGGCGGCCGCTCCGGAGAGCACGAGGTCTCGTGCGCGACGGCGGCCGGGATCCTCCGCGCCATCGACCGGACGAAGTGGGACGTGCTCCCCGTCGGCATCACGCGCGACGGCCAGTGGGTGCGCGTCGCCGACGACCCGGAGGCGCTCGAGTTCCGCGACGGCCGCGGCCAGTCCGTCGAGGCCGGTGACTCCCGCGTCGTCCTCGCCCCAGGCTCCGGTTCGCTCCTCGAGGTCTTCTACGAGGGCGACCCCGCCGATCCGTCCGCGCGCGTCTCCAGGGTCGAGGACTTCGGGCGCGTCGATGTCGTCCTTCCGCTCCTCCACGGCCCCTATGGGGAGGACGGGACGATCCAGGGACTCTTCGAGATGGCCGATGTCCGTTACGTCGGTTGCGGCGTCTCATCCTCGGCGATCTCGATGGACAAGCACCTGACGAAGACGGTCCTCGCGGCTGCGGGCGTCGAGGTGGGATGCTGGGAACTCATCACGCCCCTCGAGTGGCGCGAGGATCCTCAGGCGTGCGCCGCGCGCGTCGCCGACCTCGGCTACCCGGTCTTCGTCAAGCCGTGCCGCGCCGGCTCCTCGATCGGCATCACGAAGGTCGATTCGCCCGAGGGGCTCGCCGTTGCGATCAAGGAGGCCCAGAACGTCGATCCGCGCGTCATCGTCGAGGCCCTCCTCACCGGGCGCGAGATCGAGTGCGGCGTCCTCGGCGGCACGGGCGTCCACCCCCGCACGGCCCCCCTCGGCGAGATCGAGGTCCCCGAGGGCGAGTTCTACGACTACGCCCTCAAATACGTCGACACCGAGGCGATCGGCCTCGTCTGCCCGGCGCGCGTCGCCCCCGAGTACGAGGCGCTCATCCGCGAGACCGCCGCGAAGGCCTTCGACGCCCTCGAGTGCGAGGGACTCGCCCGCGTCGACTTCTTCTATGACGAGGAGACCGGCTCGGTCGTCGTCAATGAGGTGAACACGATGCCCGGTTTCACGCCTATTTCGATGTTCCCGCAGATGTGGGCCGCCGACGGTCTCGACTACCCGGCCCTCATCGACGAACTCCTCACTCAGGCGCTCGACCGCGATCTCGGACTTCGCTGATCCTCGGCTGGCTCCCGGCGGGCGCGCTCGAGGGGAGGGGCGCCCCGCCCGGCGCCGGTGCGGCGCGCGGGCGGGGTATCGTGAGCACCATGACGACGAAGCCCAAGGTCACTCTCGTGACGTCCACCGCGATGCCGAACCTCTATCACGGGGAGGAGGGGCTGCTCGACGCCCTCGCCGAGCGCGGATGCGATCCCCAGATCAAGTTCTGGACCGACGAGGACGTCGACTGGGCCGAGGCGGGCACCGTCGTCGTCCGCTCCGTCTCCGACTACCCCCTCCAGCGCGAGCGCTTCCTCGAATGGACGAAGCGGGTGCCGAGGATCCTCAACCACCCCGACATCCTCGAGTGGAACACCCACAAGACCTACCTGCGCTCGCTCGCGAAGCGCGGACTCCCCACGATTCCGACGATCTGGCTCGAGCCCGAGCAGAAGCTTTCGAAGCACCAGATCCACACGCGCTTCCCCGCGTCCGGCGAGTTCATCGTCAAGCCCGCGGTGTCGTCCGGCGTCCGCGATATCGGCCGCTACACGACCCTCTCGACCTCGCAGCGCCAGGCCGCGATCGCGCAGGTCCAGCAGCTTCTCGGTGAGGGACGCACCGTCATGCTCCAGCGCTACGTCGAGGAGATCGACACGCACGGCGAGATCTCCCTCGTCTTCTTCAATGGGCTCGTCTCCCACGCGGTCGAGAAGCGCGCCGTTCTCCACCCGGCCTCCGTCACCGAGCCGACGATGCACGAGGCCGTCGTCACCGCCGAGCCCGCCGACACCGTCGCCTGGCAGTGGGGAGAGGACATCCGCCGGGTCCTCCACGCCTATGTGCGCGAGCGCATCGGCCGCGACGAGCAGTTCCTCTTCAATCGCGTCGACATCGTCCCCGACGGGCAGGGATCCTTCCTCGTCATGGAGGTCTCCCTCGTCGACGCCGACCTCTACCTCGGCGCCACCCCCGATGCGCTCGGCAACTTCGCCGACGCGATCTCCGTGCGCGCGCACTGGTGACGTCCGCCGAACCGGCGATGAGGAGGAGGCGCCCGTGAGCGTCGAGATGAGCCGCGAGGAGTTCGAGGATCTCGTCGAGGATGCGCTCGACGAGATCCCCGACGCCTTCTGGGACCAGCTCGAGAACGTCGCGATTTTCGTCGAGGACGCCCCGCCCGCCGACATGGAGCCCGACCTCCTCGGCCTCTACGACGGCGTTGCCCTCACAGAGCGCGACGACTACGCGGGCGTGCTGCCGGATCGGATCCTCGTCTTCATGAATCCGACGCTCGCGATCTGCGAGACCCGCGAGGAGGTCGCCGAGGAGGTCCGGATCACCGTCGTCCACGAGGTCGGCCATTACTTCGGCATCGACGACGACGCGCTCCACGAGATGGGCTGGGCGTAGCGCGCGCCTGCTCTCGCGGTTGTGCGCGCCTCGTCGCCGCGCGACGTTCGGCGTGCGCAACGCCACTGGTGGGGGAGCGAATCGGATTTTCACCTGCGCCCGCTTCTTTGCTAGAGTTCCCTCGTTGCGCTCAGCGCATCGATGGTGGCTGTAGTTCAGTTGGTAGAGCACCTGGTTGTGGTCCAGGACGTCGCGGGTTCGAGTCCCGTCAGCCACCCGGAAGGAGCCCCGGGCCGAGGAATCGGCCCGGGGCTCCGCGCATCCGGCGCACCGCCCCGTCCTCGTGAGAATCGCAGGCGCGCGCGTGCTTGAATATTCACCATGCCCAGCCGCGCGCCCCGTCCCGCCCGCCCCGTCATCTCCGTGCGCGGAGCGCGCGAGAACACCCTGAAGAACGTCGACGTCGACATCCCCAAGCACGCCCTCACCGTCTTCACCGGGGTATCCGGCTCGGGGGAAGTCCTCCCTCGTCCACGACACGATCGCCGCCGAGGCGACCCGCCAGCTCAACGAGACGCACTCGGCCTTCGTCCAGGGGTTCCTCGACTCGGCGCCGAGCCCCGACGTCGACGCCCTCACCGGCATCACCGCGACGATCGTCGTCGACCAGGAGCCGATGGGCGCGAACCCGCGCTCGACCGTCGGCACCGCGACCGACATCGACGCGATGCTCCGCGTCCTCTTCTCCCGCCTCGCGTCCCCGGCGATCGGCGGTCCGAAGGCGTACTCCTTCAACACGCCGTCCGTCAGCGGCGGGGGAGCGCTCAAGGAGGTGAAGGACGGGCGCACGGTCGTCGTCCACAAGACCTTCTCGATCACCGGCGGCATGTGCCCGAAGTGCGAGGGCCGGGGCTCCGTCTCCGAGATCGACGTCACCGCCCTCTACGACGAGGAGCGCTCGATCGACGAGGGCGCCATCCTCATCCCCGGATTCAAGGTCGGCGGATGGGCGGTGCGACAGTACGCCGACTCCGGGCTGTTCCCCTCGGACCGCCCGATCAGGGAGTTCACGCCGAAGCAGCTCGACCACCTCCTCTACGCCGAGGGGCTCAAGGTCCGCGTCGCCGACATCAACATGACCTACCAGGGGCTCGTTCCGCGCGTGCGCGGCTCCTACCTCTCGAAGGACCCCGATTCCCTCCAGCCGCCGGCTCGCGCCTTCGTCGATCGGCTCGCCACCTTCCGGACCTGCCCGGAGTGCGGCGGCACGCGCCTCGCCGAGGCCGCCCGCACCTCGAGGATCGGGGAGGTCTCGATCGCCGACGCGTCGGCGATGCAGGTGAGCGACCTCGCGCGTTGGGTCCGCGAGATCGACGCCCCCCGAGGTCGCCCCGCTCCTCGAACGGCTCGGCACCGCCCTCGACCCGATGACGACCATCGGCCTCGGCTACCTCTCCCTCGCCCGCCCGACCGGGTCGCTCTCGGGCGGCGAGTCTCAGCGCGTCCAGCTCGTGCGGCAGATGGGGTCGGCCCTGTCCGACCTCACCTACGTCTTCGACGAGCCGACGACGGGCCTCCACCCCCACGACGTCGCCCGCATGAACGCCCTCCTCCAGGACCTGCGCGACCAGGGGAACACCGTCCTCATCATCGAGCACGACCCCACGACCATCGCGATCGCCGACCACGTCGTCGACATGGGGCCGGGGGCGGGCGCGGCCGGCGGGTCGATCGTCTACGAGGGCGACGTCGCCGGGCTCGCCGCCTCGGGGACGAGGACGGGGACCCACCTGTCCGTTCCGGCGAGGCTCAAGGACGCCTCGGCCCTGCGGGAGCCCCGCGGACATCTCGCGATCGCCCACGCGAACGCCCACAACCTGCGCGACGTCTCCGTCGACGTCCCCCTCGGGATGCTCGTCGCCGTCACCGGCGTCGCCGGGTCCGGGAAGTCCTCCCTTATCCCGGGATCCCTCCCGAAGAACTCGGGCGCCCTCGTCCTCACGCAGGAGGCGATCAAGGGCTCCTCGCGCTCGAACGCCGCGACCTGGACGGGGATGCTCGAGCCGATCCGCAAGGCCTTCGCGAAGGCGCACGGCGTCAAGCCCGCCCTCTTCTCCGCGAACTCCGAGGGCGCGTGCCCGCAGTGCAAGGGCCTCGGGATCATCACGACCGAACTCGGATTCATGGAGTCCGTGTCGGCCACGTGCGACGCGTGCGGCGGGCGACGCTTCGACGCCGCCGTCCTCGACTACGCGCTCGGCGGGCTCTCGATCGCCGACGTCCTCGACCTCTCCGCGGCCGAGGCCGCGCAGTTTTTCAAGGGCGAGGGCGTCGCGGGCGCGAAGGAGGCGAAGGTGAAGGCCGCCGCCGACATCGCCGCCTCGCTCACCGCCGTCGGCCTCGGCTACCTCGGCATCGGTCAGCCGCTCTCCACCCTCTCGGGCGGCGAGCGCCAGCGCCTCAAGCTCGCCCAGGCCCTGCGCTCCGACGCCGCGATCCTCGTCCTCGACGAGCCGACCACCGGACTCCACCCCGCCGACGTCGACGCCCTCGTCGACGTGTTCGACGCGATCGTCGACGAGGGCCGCAGCGTCATCGTCGTCGAGCACGACCCCGCCGTCATCGCCCGATCCGACTGGGTGATCGACCTCGGCCTCGGGGCCGGCACGGACGGCGGGCGCGTGGTCTTCGAAGGACGCCCCAGCGCCCTCGCCGACCTCGACGAGAACCTCACCGGGCACCACCTCGCCCTCGCCCTTAGTCGGGCGTGAACGGCGACGCGGGAGGACAATAGGGGCAGCCGGTCCGTCGGAACCACCCCACCCCAATGGAGGCACCCCATGCCCGAAGTCCTCGCCTACGCGTGCGACGACACGACGTCGACCTTCCACAAGACCACGGTCACCCTGAGGGAGCCCGGGCCCGGGGAGATCTACTTCGACGTCAAGTACGCCGGAATCTGCCACTCCGACGGCATCACCACCTACTCGCCCCTCACACGCTACGGTGCCGGCCCCGGGAAGAAGGTCGCCGTCGTCGGCATAGGCGGGCTCGGACACATGGGCGTTTAGATCGCCTCGGCCTCGACTTCGTCGACCTCCTCTACTGCCACCGCCCCGATCCGGAGACTCCCATCGAGGAGACGGTCTACGCGATGAGCGACATCATCGCCTCCGGCAAGGCCCTCTACTGGGGCACCTCGGAGTGGAGCGCCGACGAGATCCGCGCCGCCTGGGAGATCGCCGACAAGCGGAACCTCCGCAAGCCGGTGATGGAGCAGCCGCAGTACAACCTCGTCCACCGCGACCGCGTCGAGAAGGAGTACGCGCGCCTCTACGAGGATCTCGGACTCGGCCTCACGACGTGGAGCCCGCTCGCCTCCGGCATCCTCACCGGCAAGTACGTCGACGGGATCCCCGAGGGATCGCGCGCGTCCCTCTCTGGTTACGACTTCGTGGCGGAGAAGGCGACGGACGCCGAGCTCATTGAGCGCATCCGCGAGTTCGTCGCGATCGCCGGCGAGCTCGGGACGACGCCTGCGAAGCTCGCCCTCGCGTGGACCGCGTACAACCCGCACGTCTCCTCGGTGATCCTCGGCGCCTCCTCGGTCGCGCAGCTCGAGGAGAACCTCGGCGCCGTCGAGGTCCTCGAGACGATGACGCCCGAGATCGCCCGGAAGATCGAGGCCGTCTTCGAATGAGCACGGTCGGCTGAGCTCGGTCGCCCGACCCGAGGGGAGGGGCTGCCGCCACCATCGCATCGGACGGGATCGCGCAGGGGTCCGCGTGGTCGGGGCGACAGGATTTGAACCTGCGATCTCCTGCTCCCAAAGCAGGCGCGCTACCAAGCTGCGCTACGCCCCGTCTCCGCCGTCGAGGCTGCGGATCCTCCTCGCATCATAGGGGGGGAGGTGCAGGATTTCGCAATCGTCCGATCAACCCGTTAGGATCAGTGCTGCGCGCTCACGCGGGCGACGCGGACGTAGCTCAATGGTAGAGCCTCTGCCTTCCAAGCAGATCACGCGGGTTCGATTCCCGTCGTCCGCTCCAGTAGGGAAAAGGCCCCGCACCTGGGAGAATCCGGGTACGGGGCCGTTCGCTATGAGGCGCCGGGCCGGTCAGGCGCTCTGCTTCGCAGGGATCAGCTTCCGGACTAAGGAGGCGACGGTCGGCAGGACGGAGATCCCGACGATGACGAACGTGATCGCATCGATCGAGTGGGCGATTCCGGGGATCTGCCCGAGGAAGAGGCCGACCGAGGCCATCGCGACGACCCAGGCGATCGCGCCCGAGACGTTCCATCCGATGATGCGCGAGTCTCCCGGGAGGAACGGGAAGAGGACCACCGACTCGATGAAGACGATGCTCGCCATTCCGACGAGCGCCCAAGGGCCGAAGCCCTGGAGCAGCGTTGCCCAGTCGAGGATCTGCGTGAGAGAAGCCATTGCGTCCGTCCTTCTGGGCGCGTGCCCCGCGCCCAGAATCAATGGTTCCGGGCGGGTCCTGAGAATCCTCCAAGAAAGGAGAAGGCGGCGCCTGTGACGAGGAGCCGCCGTCGCGCGGACGGTGGCTCCTCGTTGCTCAGGGCGAAGCGCGATCAGGCGAGCGGCTGACCGTTCGCGTCGGTCGCGTAGCGGCCCTTGCGCATGAGAATCTGGATGAAGGTGACGATGGCCCAGATGCCGAGCGCCGCCATGAGGAGGCCGCCGATCGCCATTGCCGGAGACGGTGAGGGCATGACTCCGTTCTGGATGCTCGCGACGGCGGAGAGATATCCGGGGACGTAGAGGACGGCGCCGATCGCCCAGACGACGAGCTTGATGACGCCGATCTTCGTGTATCCGAGGTAGAAATCGGGAGCGCCGAAGCCCCCGAGGAAGAATCCGAGAACGGCGGCGACGGCCTTCGACTTCGGAGCGGCGGCGGGGGCGGAGGGATTCGGGTTCATCACGAATCTTTCTACGAGAATTGTCTGGTTGTCTGGCGAGGCAGGTCGGTGACCGGGTCAAGCCAACGAGTACCCTAGTTGTACTTCCCCGTGAGTCGCAAAGGTGTGCCCCGTGCCTTCCTATCGGACGATCCTCGGCATCGGCGCCCTCCATCCTGGGCATGCGCCCCAGGAGGTTGAGGCGAATGCCCGACGTGCTCACCTCCTTGAGGCGTTCGACGTTGGAATCGTTCGTGGGGCCGCGCAGGTGACCTGCCGTTTCGCCGCGATCGACGACGAGGAGGCGATCCGCGTGCATCGTGAGATCGTTGCGGCCGTTCGGCTCGCCGCGCAGGTTCCGCGGGCCGGACTCGCGAAGGTCGTGCGTGGAAGGAACGCGCCGATCCTCTGAACGCCGTCCGCCAGGGCTCACGTCGGATTCGCAGTGGGGGAGGCGCTTATCGTTCCCGGCTCGCCCTTGGTCGACGGGAGTGCGCGAAGATGGACGAGTCCGGAGGCGGTGACCGGGAGCGCGGCGAGGGCGAGGAGACAGGCGGCGAAGGCGAGGCTCGGAAGGAGCCCGAATGTCTGCCCGAAGGCTCCGCCCGCCAGGGCTCCGATCGGCATCGCGCCCCACTCGAGGAATCTCAATGTGCCGAGGATACGGCCCCGCGATCGCGCGGGTGCGATGCTCTGGCGAAGTCCCGCCGCCATGGTCTGGCTGAGCATGACGCCGAAGCCCGCGACGGCGGCTCCGACGTGGACGAGGGGGAAGGCGGGAATGGAGGCCGTTGCGGCGACGAGGACGGGAAGGAATCCTGAGGAGGCGGGGGCGGGCCCCGCCTCCCCCCACCCCCCCCGNAGGAGGCGGGGGCGGGCCCCGCGGCGAGGAGGGGACCGGGGCCGAGGCGCCGTGCGAACCTGTCGGCTCCCAGGCCGCCGGCCGCGGCTCCGAGCGCGAAGGCGGCGAAGACGAGGCCGATCCCGAGCGCGCCGAGTCCGAAGGAGCGCGCCAGGATGAGGAGGAGGACGGCCGACGTTGCGTTGAGTCCGATCGCGGTGAACGCCCCCATGAGGCCGATTCCCACGAGTCGCCGATCGGAGCGGACCTCGGCGATCCCGGCGAGGATTTCCTGGAGCGGTCTGGTGTCGCGCGGGCCCGGCTCGGATTCCGCAGGGCTGGCGCGTCGAAGCGCGAGGATCGAAACTGCGGAGACGAGATAGGAGGCGGCGTCCGAGACGAGCGCGAGCGGTGCTCCGACGGCGGAGATGAGAATCCCCGCGAGGCCGGGCGCGGCGAGCGAGGCGATGCCGGTGGCCGCTTGAAGCTCACCGTTCGCGGCCACCAGGCCCTTCGCTTCGACAAGTTCGGGCATCTGCGCCTGGCAGGCGACGTCGAAGACGATGTTGCCGACGCCCACGGCGAAGGCGATCGCGCCGAGGAGGGGGAAGGAGAGGTGGGAGGAGAGGGCCATGATCGGGAGGAGGATCGCGAGCGCACGCATGAGGTCCGCCCGGATCATCAGGGGCCTGCGTTTGCGTCTGTCGACGAGAGGGCCGACGAGGAGCCCGAAGAGGAGGTAGGGGAGATTGTCGAGGGCGGCGAGCACCCCCATCTGCCAGGGGGAGGCGCCGAGGGTGGTGGCGGCGATGAGCGGGAGGGCGATGAAGGTGACCTGGGAGCCGAGAGTGGAGACCGTCTGCCCGGCGAGGAGGTATCGGAAGGCTGCGCGTCGACGGTCGGACTGTGACGCCATCGTTGGTGCCTTACGCTGTAAGTTGCTGATGGCCGGTAGAGTATCCTTACGACGTAAGGAGTTCAAGTGGCGGCTCGAGGAATAACGAAGGACGCGATCATCGATGCGGCGCTCGCCATCGGCGACGCCGCGGGGCTCGAGGCCGTATCCATGAGAGCGGTCGCCTCCCGCCTCGGCATTCAGGCGATGTCCCTCTATCACCATCTCGCGAACAAGGCGGACCTCCTCGACGCCCTCCACGAGCGCCTCATCACCGAGATGAATCTGCCCGACGGCGCCGGAACCGACTGGCGCGACATACTCCGGGGAGTCGCCGCCGCCTACCGCGCGGTCGCGCTCGCCCACCCGAGGCTCTTCGTCCTCCTCGCGACGCGTCCGATCTCCACGCCCGCGTCCTTCGCGCACATCTCACCGGCGCTGAGGGTGCTCGACGCCGAGGGGATCGCGCCCGACGTCCAGTTCTTCGCCATCGAGGTCTTCTTCACCTCGCTCAACGGCTACCTCCTCGCCGAAGTCGGTCCCGTGCCCGGACATCCCGACCTCCTCAATCCCGCGATGCCGACCATCGGCGAGGACGCTCCCGCGATGCTCCGCCTCCTGCGCGAGCTCGATGAGGCGGGACGCGGCGACCACTACTTCGCCGACACCTTCGACGCGTACGTCGAGGTCCTCATCGGCGGCCTCGCCCCGCTCGTCGATGGCGCACAATCGTGAACGCCCGGGCCGCAGGGGCGGGCCGACGTGGTGATGCTTGTCAGGCCCGATAGCAGCCCCTCGCGACGATGTCGCGCAGGTCGACGCAGACCCCCGGCTCTGCCGGGACGGCGTTGAGGCCGAGCCCCTCGGAGAGCTTCTCCGCGAGAGCCTTCGTCGAGTCCTCCTCGCCGTGGACGCAGAAGACCTGCGCCGGCGCGGGCCGGAGGGCCTCCACCCAGTCGACGAGTTCGGAACCGTCGGCGTGAACAGAGAACTCCTCGTCCTTGACGATCCTCGCTCGCACCGCGACCTCCATCCCGTGCATCTTCAGTGAGGTCGCACCGTCGACGAGGGCGCGACCGCGTGTGCCGACGGCCTGATAGCCCGTGAGGACGACGCAGTTGCGCTCGCCCGGCAGCATGCGCTCGAGATGATGGAGAACCCGGCCGCCCGTCGCCATTCCGGACGCGGAGATGATGATCGAGGAGTGCCCGAAGGTGTTGAGCCCCTTCGACTCGTCGACGCTGTGGATTTCGCGCAGATCGAGGTGGGGAAGTCGCAGTCCGTCCGCGCCCTCGTTCAGCTCCTCGGCCTGTCCGTGCGCCCGGTAAATCTCGAGGGAGGCGAGCGCCATCGGCGAATCGACGAAGACCGGCAGGTCGGGGATCCGCCCCGACGCGACCATTTCGTCGAGGGCGAGGAGGACGACCTCGGTCCGGTCGACCGCGAAGGCGGGCACGAGGACGGAGCCGCCCGCATGGACCGTCTCCCGGATCGCCTCGGCGAAGGCCTCGTGCGAGGGCCCGTCGGGGTCGAAGTGCTCGCGGTCGCCGTACGTCGACTCGACGAGGACGACGTCCGCGCCCGGCGGAATCTCCCTCCCGCGGAGCACCGGATGGGTCGTCCGCCCGAGATCGCCCGAGAAGAGGATCGATCCATCCGGGGTGGTGAGGCGGATCGAGCCCGAGCCGAGGATGTGCCCCGCCCTCGTCCACGTCGCCTCCATCCCGTCGCCGAGGTCGAGGGGGCGCCCGAATTCGATCGTCCGGAAGAGGGGGAGGGTGCGCTCGACGTCGCCGATCCGATAGAGCGGCTGGGCCTTCGAATGACGCGAGTAGCCGTGCTCGTTCGCGAACTCGGCGTCGCGCTCCTGGAGATAGGCGGCGTCGCGCAGGACGATCTCCGCGAGCGCGAGCGTCGAGTCCGTCCCCCAGATCGACCCGGTGAAGCCGTTCTTCACGAGCCGCGGGAGGTACCCCGAGTGGTCCATGTGCGCGTGGGTGAGGAGCACGTCGGTGATCGTCGAGGGCGGGACGGGGAACTCCGACCAGTTGAGGAGACGGAGCTTCTTCACCCCCTGGAACATCCCGGAGTCCACGAGGACGCGTCGCGGCCCCTCGGGCCGATCGATCTCGACGAGGTACTTCGAGCCGGTGACCGTGCCGGCGCCGCCGAGGAAGGTCAGGGTCGTCGCTCCCATGCCTCCAGTGTGCCCCGCATCACGTTCCGATGCGCGCGGTACGGCCCGCGAGCCTCGCGCGAGGGGCCCGGGGAGTGGAATCGGCCGCATGAGGCCCCGAATCCCGGGGCCGACGGCGACACCGCCGGGCGCCTGTCGTAAACTGACGGGGTTGTCATGCGCCCTCGTGGGCGCCCCTCATTCGAAGACGTTTTGGAGTGCACGCACGTGAAGAGCACCGTTGAGACCCTCGAGCCCACCAAGGTTCGTCTGACCGTCGAGGTCCCCTACGAGGAGCTGTCCTCGGAGATGGACAAGGCCTACAAGGACATCGCCGGCCAGGTCTCCATCCCCGGCTTCCGCAAGGGCCACGTGCCGGCGCGCATCATCGACCAGCGCTTCGGCCGCGCCGCGGTCATCGAGCAGGTCGTCAACGAGGTCCTCCCGGGCCACTACTCGGACGCCGTCGCCGAGCACGAGCTCCGCCCGATGGCTCAGCCCGAGGTCGAGGTCACCGAGATCCCCAACACGACCGGCGCCCAGGGCGGCCAGCTCGTGTTCACCGCCGAGGTCCCGGTCGTCCCGGACTTCGAGGTCCCCGACTTCGACGAGTCCACCGTCATCACCGTCGACGCCGCCGAGGTCACCGACGAGGACGTCGCCAAGGAGCTCGAGTCCCTCCAGGGCCGCTTCGCGACCCTCAAGACCATCACCCGCAAGGCGAAGACCGGCGACTACGCGACCATCGACATGGTCGCGACGATCGACGGCGAAGAGGTCGACTCCGTCTCCGACGTCTCCTACGAGATCGGCTCGGGCAACATGCTCGACGGCCAGGACAAGGCGCTGCGCGGCACCAAGGCCGACGACGTCGTCACCTTCACCTCCACCCTCAAGGGCGGCGAGCACGAGGGCGAGGAGGCCGAGGTCACCCTCACCGTGAAGAACGTCAAGGCGCGCGAGCTCCCGAAGGCCGACGACGACTTCGCCCAGATGGTCTCCGAGTTCGACACGATCGACGAGCTCATGGAGGACCTCAAGACGCAGGCCGCCTCCACGAAGACCTCGCAGCAGGCCCTCCAGGCCCGCGACAACCTCGTCGAGCACCTCCTCGACCAGGTCGAGATCCTCCTCCCCGAGTCCGTCGTCGAGCACGAGGTCTCGCACCGCGTGGCCGAGGACGCCAAGCCGAAGGAGAAGAAGGAGGCCCGCGAGGCCGTCGAGAAGGAGCTCCGCACCGACCTCCTCTCCGAGGCGATCGCGAAGAAGTTCGACGTCCAGGTCTCCCAGCAGGAGCTCATCGACTACGCGATCCAGATGTCGCAGAACTTCGGCATCGACATCAACCAGCTCTTCTCCTCGAGCCAGCAGATGGCCTCCGTCGTCGCCGACCTCGGTCGCGCGAAGGCCCTCATCGAGGCCCTCCGCAAGGTGACCGTCAAGGACGCCAACGGCGAGGACGTCGACCTCTCCTCCTTCCTCGGCGATGTTCCCGCCGACGAGGACGAGGCCGAGGTCGAGGAGACCGAGGTCGAGACCGCCGAGGCGAAGGACGAGGCCCCCGAGGCCTGATCCGACACCCAGTTCCGATCGCGGGGCCGACGCCGAGAGGCGCCGGCCCCGCGCCGTCGTCAACGCCCCGCCCCGGCCTCGTCGATCGAGAAGCCGGGGAGGCGGTGCGCCCACAGCGAAAAGGGGGCGCAGCGCGAGCCGAGGGCGCCGACCTGCCACTAGGTTGGACGCAGTGGGATCCGGAAAGCGGATCCATGAATCAAGGAGGAGCACGTGTTCGACGCGCGCATCACGGACGCGGCCGGCCCCGAGTCGCCGATGGGCCTGTCCGACTCCGTCTACCACCGTCTTCTCAAGGAGCGGATCATCTGGCTCGGCGGCGAGGTCCGCGACGAGAACGCCAACGCGATCTGCGCGCAGATGCTGCTCCTCGCGGCGGAGGACCCGGACCGCGACATCTACCTCTACATCAACAGCCCCGGCGGCTCGGTCACCGCGGGCATGGCGATCTACGACACGATGCAGTACATCAAGCCGGACGTCGTCACCGTCGGCATGGGCCTCGCCGCCTCGATGGGGCAGTTCCTCCTCACGGCGGGCACCCCGGGCAAGCGCTACATCACGCCGCACACCCGCGTCCTCCTCCACCAGCCCCTCGGCGGCGCCGGCGGCTCGGCCACCGAGATCCGCATCAACGCCGACCTCATCCTCAAGATGAAGAAGGAGCTCGCGGAGATCACCGCCGCCCGCACCGGCAAGTCCGTCGAGCAGATCGAGCTCGACGCCGACCGCGACCACTGGTTCAGCGCCCGCGAGGCCCTCGAGTACGGCTTCGTCGACCGCGTGATCGAAACCCCGCAGGAGATCGGCTCGCTGGGCCGGGAGGGAGAGAACCGATGAGCACCGCCCCCTACTTCGAGGCCGTCGCCCGCCAGCTTCCGCAGGCCCGCTACGTCCTGCCGAACTTCGAGGAGCGCACCGCCTACGGCTTCAAGCGCCAGGACCCCTACGCGAAGCTCTTCGAGGACCGCATCGTGTTCCTCGGCGTCCAGGTCGACGACGCGTCCGCCGACGACGTCATGGCCCAGCTCCTCGTCCTCGAGTCGCAGGACCCGGACTCGCTCATCACCATGTACATCAACAGCCCCGGCGGCTCCTTCACGGCGCTCACGGCGATCTACGACACGATGCAGTACATCAAGCCGCAGATCCAGACCGTGTGCCTCGGCCAGGCGGCCTCCGCCGCGGCGGTCCTTCTCGCCGCGGGCTCCCCGGGCAAGCGCCTCGCCCTGCCGAACGCGCGCGTCCTCATCCACCAGCCGGCGATGGAGGGCATGCAGGGGCAGGCTTCCGACATTCAGATCGTCGCCGACGAGATCGACCGCATGCGCGTGTGGCTCGAGCAGACGATCGCCCACCACTCCGGAACGCCCGTCGAGCAGGTCCGCCGCGACATCGAGCGCGACAAGATCCTCACCGCCGAGCAGGCCAAGGAGTACGGACTCATCGACCAGGTCCTCGCCTCCCGGAAGGGCGCCTGAAAAGCGGTGAAGACGGCTCCTCGTCACGCGCGTGACGAGGAGCCGTCTTCACCGCTCAGAGGGAGGGCTTCAGACGGCGTCGTCGCGGCCATCGGCCCCGTATCGCGCGATGATCCGGAAGATGAGGAGCTCTGCGACGACGACGGCGCTCGACACCACGGCGAGGGAACTGCTGAGGACATGCACCCTCCCCTCATCGGGGCCGAAGAGCCAGATGAGGAAGGAGACCGCGAAGGCGGTCAGACTGACGGCGAGCCCGAAACGGCGCGCAATCCGCCTCCGCCGCCGGGTGCGCAGCTCAGGCTCCTGAGCGGATTTCGGCTCTCGATCGTCTAGCACTTCGTGCTGACCCAAACCATGAGGGCGTCGAAGCCGTACGCATAGATGAAGGCCACGACTGCGGCACCGGCCGCACCGGCGGCGAGCGCCGCAGCCAGAGCAGCCGACCAACCTGCGTGATGAACGAGAGTCACCACCCAGATTGCGTACGAGCACAACAAGGTCGAATTCGATGCGGCGAGCATCGGTGGGTGGGGGGCGTCGTCGTTCGGAAGGATGAGCGGCGATGGTGTCGCCGTGTCCTTCAGGGATACCAATTGAGCCGTGGAAATAGGCTCGATCGATGTCGGTGAAAATCCCGGCGGCGGGGGGAGGAGGACCTCGTCGCCGTCGGAGTAGGTCACCCGGAACAGACCTGATGAGGCATCGAACGCGGCTGTCACGCTCTGGCCGTCAACTTCGATGGTGGCGTGACCGTTTCCAAGCGATTTCATCGTGAGGGGGTTGACGGAAGAATCGGCAAGTTCGAAGTCTTCGATGCTCGCGATTGACAATAGTGATGTCTGCGGTTGCGGAGAGGCTGCGAGGGATGAGGGTGCCATGAGGCTTGTGACGAGGAAGAGAGTGCAGGTGACAACTAGAGATTCGGTAATGAGGATCAGCTTCTTGTACACGGGTGCGCTCCACATCTGCGAGCTCCCATACCGTGTGACAACTCACAATCTAGGGAAACTGCCATGCGCATCGCAATGCCTGGCTCATTGGAATTTCAGGAATTCGATCGGAACCGTCGAGTCGCCGCGGAGGATGCTCGAATGACGCCGCGCGCCGCATGGCGCCGGAATTCGGCCTGCCATAGGCTGGACGACAACACGCGCGCACCTGTGCGCCCGACGAAGCGGAGGAACCGTGGCTCGACTGACCGACGGAGCCGAACTGCTCAAGTGCTCGTTCTGCGGGAAGAGCCAGAAGCAGGTTCGGAAGCTCATCGGCGGCTCGGGCGTGTACATCTGCGACGAGTGCATCGAGCTGTGCAACGAGATCATCGAGGAGGAGCTCGGCGCCAAGCCCGCGGAGACCACGTCGACGCCGCTGCCGAAGCCCCGCGAGATCAACGACTTCCTCGACTCCTGGGTGATCGGGCAGGACCGCGCGAAGCGCGCGCTGTCGGTCGCCGTCTACAACCACTACAAGCGCGTCCGCTCGCGCGAGGCCGGCAATGAGGAGGACATGCTCGGCACGAAGTCGAACATCCTCCTCCTCGGCCCGACCGGCACCGGCAAGACCCACCTCGCGCGCTCGCTCGCGCGCCTCCTCCACGTCCCCTTCGCGATCGTCGACGCGACGGCGCTCACCGAGGCCGGCTACGTCGGCGAGGACGTCGAGAACATCCTCCTGCGCCTCATCCAGGAGGCCGACGGCGACATCAAGAAGGCCGAGCGCGGCATCATCTACGTCGACGAGATCGACAAGATCGGCCGCAAGGGCGAGAACGCCTCGATCACCCGCGACGTGTCGGGCGAGGGCGTCCAGCAGGCGCTCCTCAAGATCATCGAGGGCACGGTCGCTTCGGTCCCGCCGCAAGGCGGCCGCAAGCACCCGCATCAGCAGTTCCTCGAGATTGACACCTCCGGGATCCTCTTCATCGCGGCCGGAGCCTTCGCGGGCATCGAGGACATCGTCAAGGCGCGCCTCGGCCAGCGCTCGACCGGCTTCGGCTCCGACCTCAAGTCGAAGGCGGAGATGGGCGACCTCTACGAGGCCGTCACCCCCGAAGACCTCCACAAGTTCGGCATGATCCCCGAATTCATCGGCCGTCTTCCGATCCTCACCTCGACGAAGGAACTCACCGAGGAGGATCTCGTCCGCGTCCTCACCGAGCCGAACAACTCCCTCGTCCACCAGTACCAGCACCTCTTCGAGCTCGACGGCATCGATCTCGAGTTCACGCACGACGCGCTCCTCGGCATCGCGGGCCTCGCGAACGAACGGCGGACGGGCGCCCGCGGGCTCTCCTCGATCATGGAGCAGACGCTCTCCGACCTCATGTTCGAGCTGCCCAGCAGGCAGGACGTCGCCCGCGTCGTCATCACGCGCGAGTATGTTGAGGGAACGGGCGACCCCGAGCTCTACGCCGAGCGCGCCGAAGGGGTCCGCACCGCCTGAGTCCACGTCCGTCCGGGGAACCTCCGCGGCGAGCGCTCGCCGGTCGCAGCGCGCGTCCACCGCGTTCTCGCGGATCGACGAGGGCGGGGCGAGCATTCGCGACGAGGAGGAACGATGAGCGAGGACTGCGAGAAGGCCGCCGCGGCCGAAGGACCCGCCGACCCGGTCGGCGAGGGGATCCCCGCCGAGCTCGCCGAGGCGCGCCGCACGATCGACAACATCGACGCCGCGCTCATCCACATCCTCGCCGAGCGCTTCCGCTGCACGCAGCGCGTCGGCCACATCAAGGCCCGCCACGATCTGCCGCCGGCCGATCCCGCCCGCGAGGCCCGTCAGGTCGCGCGCCTGCGGGGCCTCGCCGAGCAGGCGGGCCTCGACCCCGACTTCGCGGAGAAGTTCCTCGCGTTCATGATCACCGAGGTCATCCGACACCACGAGGACATCAAGGCGGAGTACCGGTCCGAGGAGTCGTGAGGCCGCCGCGGAATCCGTGCGCCGCCCCGACCTCGTCGATCCTCGACCGTCCCGTCGGGCGGGCGACGGCGAGCCGCCGCGCCTGGGATAAGGTGAACGGGTCGAAGTGAACCCGAGGCGAGGAGCGAGCATGGACGAGCGCGAGTTGGAGGAGACCCCCGTCGAGCAGACGGTCGAGGAGACTGCGGGGACCGAGGAGGCGCCGCTGTCCGAGAACGGCGCGACCGAGGCCCTCGAATGGCACGCCCCCGTCCTCGTGCGGATCGACGAGACGACGACGATCCCGCAGCTCCTCAAGGACCGTGTCAAGCGCTCCGCCCGCCGCCCCCTCATCCTGCGCAAGCAGTCCGTATCGAACACATGGCGCCCCGTCTCGGCGCGCACCTTCTACGAGGAGGTTCAGCAGGTCGCCGCTGGCCTCATCGGCCTCGGGCTCGGGGAGGGCGACCGCATCGCGATCATGTCGCGCACCCGCTACGAGTGGACGCTCCTCGACTACGCGTCGTGGACGGCGGCGCTCGTGCCCGTGCCGATCTACGAGACGAGCTCGATCGAGCAGATCGAGTACGTCCTCACCGACGCCGACGTCGACCTCGTCGTCGCCGAGACCGTGACGATGGCCGAGCTCGTGCGCGCGGCCGCCGAGAAGGCGGGGCGCGCGAACCTCCGCGTCCTCTCTCTCGACTCCGACGCCATCTCCCAGATCATCGAGGCCGGTACGACCGTCGCCCGTTCCGAGGTCGACGCTCGCACTTCGGCGCTCACGACCTCGTCGATCGCGACGATCGTCTACACCTCCGGAACGACCGGCACGCCCAAGGGCACGGTGATCTCCCACGGGAACTTCACCGACCTGTGCCAGAACTCCCACGCGTGGATGCCGGAGATCGCGGCGCACGAGACCTCGAGGCTCCTCCTCTTCCTGCCGCTCGCCCACGTGTTCGCCCGCTTCCTCCAGGTGTTCCAGCTCGCCGGCGAGGGCGTCCTCGGGCACGTCCCCAACATCAAGAGCCTGCTTCCCGACCTCGCGTCCTTCAAGCCGAGCTACCTCCTCGTCGTCCCGCGCGTCCTCGAGAAGATCTACAACTCGGCCGACGCGAAGGCGTCGAGCCCAGCGAAGAAGCGGATCTTCCGATGGGCGGCGAAGACCGCCATCGAGTATTCGCGGGCGCTCGACACCCCCGAGGGCCCGTCGCGGGCGCTGAAATCGCAGCACGCGCTCGCCGACCGGCTCGTCTACCAGACGATCCTCAAGCTCATGGGCGGCAATGCCGAGTACATCGTCTCCGGCGGCGCGCCGCTCGCCCCGTGGCTCGCGCACTTCTACCGCGGTCTCGGCATCCCCGTCCTCGAGGGCTACGGACTCACCGAGACGGTCGGCCCGATCTCGGTGTCGACGCCGCGCCTCGCGAAGATCGCGACCGTCGGCACGCCGCTACCGCCGATGTCGGTGAGGATCTCCGAGGACGGCGAGGTGCTCATCAAGGGCCCGTCCGTCTTCGTCGGCTACCACAACAACCCCGAGGCGACGGCCGCGGCCTTCGACGAGGACGGGTGGTTCCGCACCGGCGACATCGGCACGCTCGATCGCGACGGCTACCTCTCGATCACCGGGCGCGCGAAGGAGATCATCGTGACGGCCGGCGGGAAGAACGTCTCGCCCGCTCCGCTGGAGAACGAGCTGCGCGCGCACGCGCTCATCAGCCAGGTCCTCGTCGTCGGCGACCAGAGGCCCTTCATCTCGGCCCTCGTCACGCTCGACGCGGAGATGCTCCCGGTGTGGCTTCACGCCCACGGCCTCCCCTCGATGTCGGTCGCCGAGGCGTCGACGAACATCGAGGTCCTCGCCTCGCTCGAGCAGGCGGTCGCCCGCGCCAACGAACACGTCTCGCGCGCCGAATCGATCCGGAAGATCAAGGTCCTCTCCACCGACTTCACCGAGGCGAACGGGCTGCTCACGCCCTCGCTCAAGGTGAAGCGCAAGGAGGCCCTCAAGCGCTTCGAGTCGGCGATCGACGAGATCTACGGCGGCCCCGTCCATTCCGAGGGCTGACGGCCGCTGGCGGAGCGCCCAGACGAACGGTGGGGGGCGCGAGCTTTCGCTCGCGCCCCCCACCACTGCGTTCAGGCGATCAGTTCTTCTTCTTCGCCGGGGCCTCTCCCAGCTCGAAGGAGGCGACGCGGGTCTCGGCCTCGGCGCCCTCGGCGACCTCGTAGGGGACGAGATCGAAGGAGCCCTCGACCTTGGAGGCCGCCGACAGGTCCGCGACGACCCCGCGGATCGCGTCCGCCGACTCGGCGGGCGCCTCGAGGACGACGGAGAGGAACGGCGTGCGCGGGGAGACCTTCGCCTCCGACTTCACGCGGCGCAGCGCGATGAGCGCGCCGGAGGCAGCGGCGAGGACCGCCGGGTCGCCGTCGACGCCCTCGAGGGGCTCGACGGTCGGCCACGCGGCGCGGTGGATCGAGCCGGCGCGGTACCAGCTCCACACCTCCTCGGCGACGAAGGGGAGGTAGGGGGCGAGGAGACGGCAGACGTTGTCGATGACGAGCGCGAGCGCGGCGCGGGCCGACGCGGCCTCCGACTCCTCCCACGTGCCCTCGCGGTTGTACGCGCGCTCCTTGACGAGCTCGAGGTAGTCGTCGCAGAAGGTCCAGAAGAACGACTCGGTGAGCTCGAGGGCCCGGGAGTGGTCGTAGGACGCGAGCGCCTCGGTCGCAGCGGTGATGACGCCGCGGAGCTCGGCGATGACCGAGCGGTCGAGCGCGTTCGTCACGTGCGCGGGATCGAGGTCGAGGTCCGCGCCCTCGCCGCCCATCGTGAGGGCGAACTTCGAGGCGTTGAGGACCTTGATCGCGAGGCGGCGGCCGATCTTCATCTGCTGCTCGTCGAAGGTCGCGTCGAGTCCGAGGCGCGCGGAGGCCGCCCAGTAGCGGACCGCGTCGGAGCCGTACTTCTCGAGGAGGCCCATCGGCGTGACGACGTTGCCCTTCGACTTCGACATCTTCTTGTGGTCGGGGTCGAGGATCCAGCCGGAGATGCCGGCGTGCTTCCACGGCAGCGCACCGAACTCGAGGTCGGCGCGCACGACCGTGGAGAAGAGCCACGTGCGGATGATGTCCTGGCCCTGGGGGCGAAGATCCATCGGGTAGGTGCGCGAGAAGAGGTCCTCGTCCTCGAGCCAGCCGCAGGCGAGCTCGGGGGAGAGGGACGACGTCGCCCACGTGTCCATGATGTCGAGCTCGCCGACGAAGCCGCCGGCCTTGCCGCGCTGATCCTCCGAGTAGCCCTCCGGAGCGTCCGACGAGGGGTCGACGGGGAGCGAGTCGATCGAGGGGGTGAGGATCTTCTCGTAGTCGACCTCGCCGTTCGCATCGACCTCGTACCACAGCGGGAACGGGACGCCGAAGAAGCGCTGACGGGAGACGAGCCAGTCGTTGTTGAGGCCCTTCACCCAGTTCTCGTAGCGGACGCGCATGAAGTCGGGGTGGAACTCGAGCTCGCGGCCGCGACCGACGAGCTCCTCGTTGAGGTCGGCGCCGCTCGCCGGGTTCGTCCACGGCTTGCCGCCGTTGCGGATGTACCACTGGCGCGAGGTGACGATCTCGAGGGGCTTGTCGCCCTTCTCGAAGAAGTTCGTCTGGCGGATCGTCTTCGTGGGCTCGCCGCGCATCTCGCCGGAGGCGCGGAGGCGCTCGACGAGGAGTTCGCGGGCCGAGTAGGTCGTCTTGCCGGCGATCTCCTCGAAGGCGGCGACGCCCTCGTCCGTCGTGATCCACTCGGGGACCTCGGTCTGGATGCGGCCGTCCTTCCGGAGGATCGCGCGCAGCGGGAGGTCGAGGTCGCGCCACCAGTCGATGTCGGTCGTATCGCCGAAGGTGCAGCACATCGCGATGCCCGCGCCCTTGTCCATCTCCGCCTCGGGGTGGGGGAGGACCGGGACCTCGACCCCGTAGACGGGTGAGGCGACCGTCGTGCCGAAGAGCGGCTGGTAGCGCGGATCGTCGGGGTGGGCGACGAGGGCGACGCACGCGCCGAGGAGCTCGGGACGGGTCGTCTCGATGCAGACGTCGACGCCGTTCTCCACCGGGGCTCCCGCGGCCGCGGCCTTCGCGGCCGCCTCCGGGTCGGTGAGGTGGAAGGCGATGCGGTGGTAGAAGCCCGGGTACTCGCGGGACTCGAGCTCGGCCTGGGCGACCGCGGTCTGGAAGGTGATGTCCCAGAGTCCCGGGGCCTCGGACTGGTAGGCCTCGCCGCGCTCGAGGTTCTTGAGGAACGCGGCCTGCGCGATCTTGCGCGCGCGGCGCCCAATCGTCTGGTAGTTCTGCTTCCAGTCGACGCTGAGGCCGAGGTAGCGCCACAGGGCCTCGAACTGGGCCTCGTCCTCGACGGTGAGGCGCTCGCACAGCTCGACGAAGTTCTTCCTCGAAATCGGGAGCTGATCCTTCGCCTTGATCGACTTGCCCTCCCCGCCCTCGTGCGGCGGGACGAAGCCCTCGACGTACGGGAGGGTGGGGTCGACGCGGACGCCGTAGTAGTTCTGGACGCGGCGCTCGGTGGGCAGGCCGTTGTCGTCCCAGCCCATCGGGTAGAAGACCGCCTTGCCGCGCATGCGCTGGAAGCGGGCGACGACGTCGGTGTGCGTGTAGGAGAAGACGTGGCCGACGTGGAGCGAGCCGGAGACGGTGGGCGGCGGGGTGTCGATCGAGTAGACCTCCTCGCGGACCGCGGTGCGATCGAAGGCGTAGGTGCCCTCGTTCTCCCAGGTCTCGCCCCACTTCGCTTCGAGGCCTTCGGCTCCGACGCGATCGGGGACGATCGGCGCGGGGACCGAGGCGGGGGTGGTGTCGAGGCGCTCGCCCATATCTGTATTCTCCATCCGAGTCGTGGACATGTACCCGCTCAGCGTAGTGGGCGCGGGGCGCGCCTTCAAAGCGCGTAGCGTGGGCGCAGGCCCGAAGGAAGGATCCGCCGATGACCTCCGCTTTCGCACCCGACTCGCGCGCCGCGCGAACGCTCGACCTCCTCGTCGAGCTCGTGCGCGCCGCCTGCGTCAACGACCTCACCCCCGAGTCGGGCCACGAGGAGCGCGCGGCCGCGATCCTCGAGCGCTTCTTCGACGGCGCGCCCGTCGACCTCACCCGGATCGAGCCGGCCCCGGGTCGCACGACCCTCGTCGTCTCCCTCGAGGGAACCGACCCCGACGCCGAGCCGCTCACCCTCCTCGGGCACACCGACGTCGTCCCCGCGGACGCCGCGCACTGGTCGCGCGATCCCTTCGGCGGCGAGGTCGCGGGCGGCGCCGTCCACGGGAGGGGAGTCGTCGACATGCTCCACCTCACCGCCTCCATGGCGGTCGTCGTCCGCGACCTCGCCGTGTCGGGAAGGCGCCCGAAGGGGCGCCTCGTCTTCGTCGCCGAGGCCGATGAGGAGGCGCGAGGCGGGCTCGGGGTCCCGTGGATCGGGGAGCATATGCCGGACGCGATCCCCTGGGACAACTGCCTCTCGGAGATGGGCGGCTCCCACATCCACGGCGCGGACGGATCCGATGCGATCGTCGTCGTCGTGGGGGAGAAGGGGTGCGCGCAGCGGCGGATCCGTTTCACCGGGGACCCCGGGCACGGCTCCGTCCCGTATGGTCGGCGCTCCGCCCTCGAGAATCTCGTCGAGGGCGCGAGGCGCATCGCGGGGGCGAATCTCCCCGTCTCGCGATCGGATCTGTGGGCCGCGTTCGTCGCCGCCTTCGGTTTCGCACCCGAGGTCGCCAAGCCCCTCATCGCGGGCGACGAGAGCGCGGACTACTCGGCCTTCGGCCCCCTCGCCGCCTACGCCCACGCGATCTCGCGCCTCACCATCGCCCAGACCGCGGCGCGCGCCGGAGGTCCCATCAACGTCCTCCCCTCGAGCGCGAGCCTCGACCTCGACATCCGCACGCTGCCCGGCCAGGACGACGACGCCGTCGACGCGGTCCTGCGCCGCGCGCTCGGCGACCTCGCGCCCGTCGCGTCGATCGAGCGCCTGCTCTGCGAGGAGGCGACCGAGAGCCCGACCACGACCCGCCTGTACGCCGCGATCGAGCGGACCCTCGTCGCGCAGCACCCGGGGTCGGCGGTGCTCCCCGTCCTCTTCCCCGGCGGCACCGACCTGCGTGTCGCGCGGCGCCTCGGCGGAGTCGGCTACGGCTTCGGATCCTGCGCGAGCGAACGGACCCTCGACGCCGTCTACGCGCAGATGCACGCCCACGACGAATCCCTCCCGCTCGACGACCTCGCCCTGACGGTCGACGCTCTCGCGACCCTCGTCGACGACTTCCTCGGAGACGAGACGTCGTGATCGCGAGCGCGCCGGATGTCACACCCGCTCGGTGGGCGTCCGAACGCGCGCCGCGGGCGCGGGGCACCTAGTGTGTGCACGTACCGGCTGGCGCCGGCCCATCATCCGGAGGTTCGCATGTCCCCTCGACGATTCACACGCGCGGCGGCGATCGCCGCGGCGGCCGCCACGACGTTTGTCCTCACCGCCTGCGCCCCCCAGCAGGCGCAGTCGGGCGCTTCACGCTCGTCGAACGCGAAGTCCGGCGTCGTCACCGTCGGCCTTCCCGGCTCGATCTCGACGCTCGATCCCGCCAAGGAGGCGGGCATGCTCAACTACTACGTCGCCCAGGTGTCCTCCGAGGGCCTCCTCTCGGTCTCGGCGACCGGCGAGCTCCAGCCCGCGATCGCCCAGTCGTACGAGGCGCCCGACGCCGTCAAGTGGGTCTTCGAGATCCGTCAAGACGCGAAGTTCCAGGACGGCAACCCCGTCACCATGGACGACGTCCTCTTCTCCCTCGACCTCGCGATGGACGCCGAGAAGTCCCCCTCGACCGCCGTCTACTGGCCGCAGGGCACGACGGTCGCGCAGACCGGCGACTGGGAGGTGACGATTACCCTTCCGAGCCCCGCTGTGAACTTCGGCTGGACCGTCTCCTCCGACGGCGGCCTGTGGATCACCGAGAAGTCCTACTACGAGAAGGCCGCCTCCTACGGGTCGGCGCAGGACCTCATCATGGGCACCGGCCCCTACAAGGCGACGGAATTCGCCCCCGACTCCCACGCGACCTTCGAGAAGGTCGACACGTGGTGGGGCGGCGACGTCGACGCGCAGACGATCGAGTTCGACTTCTTCTCCGACGAGAACACGCGACTCCTCGCCGCCCAGTCCGGCGACATCGACATCGCCGTCCAGGTGCCCGCCGCCCAGTACTCCCAGTACGAGAAGATCGACGGCATCGATCTCAAGACCGAATCCGACCGCTCCTACGTCGGTCTCACCTTCGATGCGAACGTCGCCCCCTTCGACGATGAGCACGTCCGCAAGGCGATCGCCCATGCCGTCGATCGGAAGTCGATCGTCGACACGGTCCTTCAGGGCAGGGGCGAGGTCGCAACCGGCCTCGAGCCGCCGGACCAGCTCGGCTCCGAGATCGGCGAGGATAAGGCGCGCGACATGCTCGCCGGCCTGACGAACTACGACTACGACCTCGACGCCGCGAAGTCCGAGCTCGCCCAGTCGAGCGTCCCCGACGGCTTCTCCGCGGAACTCACCTACCCGAACTCGATCCCCGAAATGGGAACCGCCGCCCTCGCGATCGCCGCCGAGCTCAAGAAGATCGGCATCGACCTCACGGTGACGGAGAAGCCGATCGAGGAGTGGATCTCGAAGGTCGGCACCGGCGAGTACGGGCTCTACTACATGTCGTACACGTCGACGACCGGCGACGCCGCCGAGATCCCCGGCTGGCTCCTCGGCGAGTCCAACCCCGCGCAGTACGTCAACGCCGAGGTCCAGGACCTCATTGCGAAGTCGAACGCGGAGACCGATCCGATGGCGCGCGCCGAAGAGATCATCACGGCGGCCGACATCGCGCAGAAGGACGTCGCGTACTCGCCGATCTGGTGGGGCGAATCGACGACCTCCTTCGGGCCGCGCGTCTCCGCGAACGAGTTCACCTCGTACTTCTTCATGACCCAGTGGGCGGCCGCGCTCACCGTCGACTGAACCGACGGAGGGCGCGCCCGTCGCGCCCGCGGATGATCGCCGGCAGGGGCGGAAAGGAGGGGACGGGGGAATGAGGCTCGGCTACCTCGCGTTGAGGATCGTGCAGTTCCTCGGCGTGCTCCTCGTCCTCTCCTTCCTCGTCTTCTCCCTCCTCGGACTCGTGCCCGGCGACCTCGTGAAGATCCTCATCGGCACGCGAAGGGTGACCCCGGAGATCCGGGCGACGATCACCGAGAAGTACCGACTCGACGATCCGATCCCGGTCCGCTACGCCCACTGGCTCGCCGACGCCGTCCACGGGGACTTCGGCGAGTCCGTCCGATCGGGCACGTCCGTCGCCTCGGTCGTTGGAGCGCGCCTTCCGCTCACTCTCTCCCTCACGCTCCTCGCCTTCGTCCTCGCCCTCGCGGTCGGCATCCCACTGGGAATCGCCTCGGCGAGGCGGATCGGCACCGCGCTCGACCGCCAGATCGTCATCTGGTCGGTCGTCGGCGTCTCGGCGCCGGGCTTCGCGCTCGGCATGCTCCTCCTCTACGTCTTCGCGGTCATGCTCCGCTGGTTCCCGCTCTACGGCGCGGGGGAGGGCCTCCTCGACTCCCTGTGGCACCTCGCCCTTCCGGCGCTCGCTCTCGCCGTCGGCACGGCGGCCGTCATCATCCGCATCACGAGGGCGTCCGTGGCGCGCGAACTCGAGCAGGACTACGTGACCTTCGCGCGGTCGAGGGGCCTCAACCCCCGTCGGATCGCCCGCATGTACGTCCGCAACGCGTCCATCCCGATCCTCACCTCGGCGGGCCTCATCCTCGGTTCGCTCTTCGGCTCGACGGTCCTCGTCGAGGAGGCCTTCTCCCTGCCGGGACTCGGGCAGCTCCTCGCCGACTCCATCACCTTCAAGGACGTTCCCGTCGTCCAGGCGATCGCCCTCCTCGTCGCCGTCGTCATCATCACGGCGACCTTCGTCGTCGACCTCGTCGCCGCCTGGATCGATCCGACCCAGCGGCTCGGCGAGAACCACTCGGGGGTGCGCGCATGAGCCGCGTCTCCGCCCGTCGATCCTCCACCGCCCCGGCCGTCGGCGGCCCGCGGCCCGGCCCCGTGCGCGGCGCCCTGCGCGCGACCGGCGCCACGCTTCGCCGCGTCCCCGGCTCGGTCGTCGTCTCCGTCCTCGTCCTCGCGGTCCTCGCCCTGTGGGCGCTCGCACCCGCCCTCTTCGCCCCCGGCGCCCTCGATCAGGACCTCGGGATCGGCGTCACGCCCGCGGGAACCCCCGGCCACCTCTTCGGCACGGACTCGCTCGGGCGCGACGTCCTCGCCCTGTCGATCGCGGGCGCGCGCTCCGCCCTCGCGGGCCCGATCGTCATCGCGATCGGCTCGATGATCTGCGGACTCGTCCTCGGCCTCACCGCCGCCTGGTTCGGAACCTGGTGGGACGCCCTCGTCTCGCGGACCGCGGAGATCCTCCTCTCGCTGCCCGTCACGCTCCTCGCGATCGTCGTCGCGGGCATCCTCGGGGGCGGCTACTGGGCGACCGTCGGCGTCCTCGTCCTCCTCTTCGCGCCCTCGGACGTCCGCATGATCCGCGCCGCGGCGCTCCAGCAGCTCCCCAAGCCGTACCTCGAGGCGACCCGCGTCCTCGGCCTGGCCACCCCGCGGATCCTCGTGCGCCACCTCCTCCCGAACGTCCTGCCGATCGTGTGGGCGAACCTCTTCGTCAACGTCGCCTTCGCCCTCGTCTCCCTCTCCGGGCTCTCCTACCTCGGTTTCGGGGTGTCCGCCCAGGCCGCCGACTGGGGGCGTCAGCTCGCCGACGGACGCGACTTCCTCTACCAGAATCCGGCGGGCAGCGTCGTCCCGGGCGTCCTCATCATCCTCGCGGCGACCGCGATCAACATCGCGGGCGACTACTTCGCCGAACGGGCCGAGGAGAGGATCGGCGCATGACGACTCCCCGTCCCCAGCTCGACCGCGTCGCGGGCGAAGTCGCCCTCCTCGCCACCGGCGTCGAGGTGCTCGCCGAGGCGCGGCGCGACCGCCCCGAGCGCGCGCTCGTCGACGGCGTCGACGTCGAGGCGCGCGTCGGGAGGACCCTCGTCATCGTCGGGGAGTCGGGAGCGGGCAAGTCGATGCTCGCGCGCGCCCTCACGGGGCTGCTCCCCACCGGCGTCACGGCGAGCGGCGCGATGCGCCTGGGCGGCGCGTCGATCGACCTCGCGCGCGCACACACCCAGCTCGACGGCCTGCGCGGCTCCGGGATCGTCTGGCTCCCGCAGGACCCCTTCACCTCGCTCTCGCCGACGCACCGCTGCGGCGACCAGATCCTCGCCCACCGATCGGGAGCCGGCGCGCGCGAGTCCCGGATCGCCGACAGGCTCGCCGAAGTGGGCCTCGAGCCGCGCGTGCGCGACGCCTACCCGCACGAGCTCTCCGGCGGCATGCGCCAGCGCGTCGCGATCGCCGCGGCCCTCGACGCCGAACCGGCGGTTCTCATCGCCGACGAGCCGACGACGGCCCTCGACGTCACGACGCAGCGAGAGGTCCTCGACCTCCTCGCCGACCTGCGCGATCGCCACGCGATGGCGCTCGTCCTCATCACGCACGACCTCGCGCTCGCCCGCGAGTTCGGCGACGACGTCTTCGTCATGCGCGCCGGCCGGGTCGTCGAGGTCGGGCCCGCGGCCGCCGTGCTCTCCTCCCCGCGCGAGGAGTACACGCGCGCCCTCGCCGCGGCCGAGCCGCGCCTCGACGGCCCCGACCCGCGCGCCGGCGTCCCGAGCCTCCCCGAGTCTGCCCGGGTCATCGTCGAGGCGGTCGAGACGACGAAGATCTTCGGGCGGGGCTCCGAGGCGCACGTCGCCCTCGACTGCGTCTCCCTCGCGATCCGCGAGGGCGAGTCGGTCGGCCTCGTCGGAGAGTCCGGATCGGGCAAGACGACCCTCGCCCGGTGCCTCATCGGCCTCGAGACCCCGACCGCCGGCGAGATCCGCCTCGACGACCCGCGTCCGTCCTCGGCCGCGCCGCGAGGGACCGGTTTCCTCGGCCGGCGGCGAAGGCCCGCCCCTCCGATCGGCATCGTCTTCCAGAACCCGTACTCCGCCCTCAATCCCGCGCTCAGCGTCGGCGCCGCCCTGCGCGAGGCGCTCGAGATCGCCGGCCGATCGAAGGACGAGGTCGGGGCTCTCCTCGAACAGGTGGGGCTGCCAAGTGCGTACGCGACGCGACTGCCCGCGGCCCTGTCGGGCGGCGAGCGCCAGCGCGTCGCCATCGCCCGGGCCCTCGCGACCCGACCGGCCCTCCTCATCTGCGACGAGGCCGTCTCCGCGCTCGACGTCTCCGTCCAGGCGCAGATCCTCGCCCTGCTCTCCCGCCTCCAGCGCGAGGAGGGCTTCGCGCTCCTCTTCATCACGCACGACCTCGCCGTCGCGCGGGCGATGTCGGACCGCCTCGTCGTCATGAAGGACGGCCGCATCGTCGAGGAGGGGCCGACCGCCCAGGTGCTCGAGCGACCGCGCACGGAGTACGCGCGCCGCCTCCTCGCAGCGGTGCCCGGAAGAACAGGGGAGATCCGATGACTCCGATCGACGTGCGCCGACTCACCCTCGTCGGCCTCGATGCGGCCCTCGAACAGGCGGGCGTCCCCGAGCCCGCCCGCTCGGAGTGGGTGCTCGCCGACGGCGCCCAGGTCCCGACCCTGCGCATCGCCGCGATCCCGGGAGGGCGCGTGCTCCTCTGGGAGATTCACCGCTCCCTCGCCTCGCAGCGGACGATCGCGGCCTGGACGAGCGACGGAGAGCCGGACGCCGCCGATGTCGCCCGCGGTCTCGGCGCACTCGTCGACTCGGTCCTCGAGGAGGCGCGCACCGACGGCGCCCTCCTCGTCAAGGCCGCGACGGCCTCCGAATCGGATCCCCTGCGCGAAATCCTCCTCGCCCGCGGCTTCGCGCCGATGCCGAACGCCGGCTCCGCGTTCTCGCTCGAGCCGCCCGAGCGCCTCCACCCGCGCACCATGCGCGGATGGGTGCGCCGCGCCGACGGGGAAGCGCTCGACCTGGCGGGCGCCCCGGCGTACGAGCGTCAGAAGACCGAGTTCACCTGCGGTCCCGCCTGCGCGATCATGACGCTTTCGACGTCCGGCGGCGTCGAAAGCGACTTCGCCGTCGAGTTCGGCATGTGGCGCGAGGCCACCTACTTCGGCGGATGCGACCACTTCGGCGTCGCCTCGCTCCTCGCCGCCCGCGGGCGCGATGTCGACGTCCTCGTCGACGTCGACGCGCCGATCCTCGGGCTCGGTTCCGAGCACGCCCACTACGACTCCGCGATCCGACTCCTCGTCCACCGCGAGCAGGAGGAGAAGGCGGCCGCGCTCGGCGTCGCGACGCGCTTCGGGGACTTCTCCCTCGACGAGGTCGACGCGGCGCTCGACGAGGGGCGCCAGGTCGTCCTCCTCGTCGACCTCGAACGCCTCAACGCCGAAACCGTCCCGCACTGGCTCGTCGTCTGGGGAAGGGCCGGTTCCGCCTACCTCGTCCACGATCCCTGGTCCGACGAGGACTTCGGGGAGACCTGGCTCGAGACCTCCGTCCTCCCTCTCGAGCGGCGCGACCTCTGGGAGATCGCGTCGTGGACCGAGGACGAGACCGGCCCGCACCGGGCCGCGATCCTCGTCTCCTAGCATCGGGGCGCCGCGGCGCCCCGCCCCGGCCTCGTCGACGACCCCCGGAGGGCCGAAGACGGGCGTGCGGCGCGACCGCGGCGAACGCCGGAACTCCGGACGACGGAGCCCCCGACCTTTCGGCCGGGGGCTCGAGTCGCGTTCGATGCGGGGATCAGAGGACCATTGCCGCGATCCAGCCGCCGATGAGCAGCGGGATGTTGTAGTGGAGGAAGGTCGGGATCACCGTGTCGCGCATGTGATCGTGCTGGCCGTCGACGTTGAGGCCGGTCGTCGGGCCGAGCGTCGAATCCGAGGCCGGGGAGCCCGCGTCGCCGAGCGCGCCCGCCGTGCCGATGATGGCGACCGTCGCGACCGGGGAGAACCCGAGGGCGGCGCACAGCGGCACGTAGATCGCCGAGATGATGGGGAGCGTCGAGAAGGACGAGCCGATGCCCATCGTGATGACGAGGCCGACGAGGAGCATCGCGAAGGACGCGAGGAGCTTCGAGCCGGCGAAGAGCTCGGCCGTGTGGCGGACGAGCGGCTCGATCGAGCCGGAGGCGTTGAGGACCGAGGCGTAGCCCTGCGCGGTGATCATGATGAGGCCGATGAGGGACATCATCTTCATTCCGCCGGAGAACACGTCGTCGGCCTGCTGCCAGGGGACGACGCGCATGAAGAGGAGCATGCACAGGCCGACGAGCGCGCCGATGAGGAGCGGATCCGCCTCGGAGTTGACGATCGTCAGCCAGGTCTGGATACCGAAGCAGACGAGGAGGGCGGCGACCGCGGCCCACACCTTGCGCGGCTCGATGTTCTCGACCGGACGGGTGTACTCGGAGGAGGCGGGCGCGTACTCGCGCGGCTTCGAGTAGACGATGAGCGAGAGGATGAGGCCCATGAGCATCGAGAGGGCCGGGATCGCCATCGCGACGACCGGGTTGACCCCGTCGAGGTTCATGCCCGCCTTCTCGATGTTCGCGAAGAGGATGTCGTGGAGGTAGATCCGGCCGAAGCCGATCGGCAGGAACATGTAGGCCGTGACGATGCCGAAGGTGATCGCGCAGGCGACGAGACGGCGGTCGAGCTTGAGCTCGTTCATGATCCCGAGGATCGGCGGGATGAGGAGCGGGATGAACGCGATGTGGATCGGGATGAGGTTCTGGCTCATGACGCCCATGACGACGGCGTTCATGAGTGTCCTGGGATGGGGATGCGGAACGTGGTGGTACTGCGCGCGGAGGGCGGATGGCCGGGCCGCGAGAAGGGGGAGGGGCTCAGCCGAGTTCGGCGTCGCGCCGCACGGCGGCGTCGACGGCGGCGACCAGCGAGGTCGACAGGCCCGCGGCCTCGGCGGCGAGGAGGCCCGCGATCGTCGTCCCGCCGGGGGAGCAGACCTGATCGACGAGCTGAGCGGGGACGACGCCGCGCTCGCGGGCGTCGAGGACGAGGTCGGCGGAGCCGGCGAGCGCCTGGGCGGCGATCGTCACCGCCGCGTCCTTCGACAGGCCGTGCTTGACGCCGGCGCGCGCGAGGGACTCGATGATGTGGAAGACCCAGGCCGGCGAGCAGCCGGCGAGCGCCGAGTAGACCGGGAAGTCCTTCTCGGGAATGCGGACGCTCCGGCCGACGGAGTTCATGAGGGCCTCGACGGCGCCGACCTGCGCCTCCGAGGCGTTCGCCGTGCAGATCCCCGACATCGACTCGCCGATCGCGGCGTTGACGTTCGGCATTACCCGGATGAGGGGGATCGCCGCGCCGAAGTCGTGCTGGATCGCGTCGAGGGTGCGTCCCGCGGCGAGCGAGACGACGCACATTCCGGGGCGGTCGCGGACGATGTCGGCGATGTCGGAGATGACGGCCCTCTGCGCGTAGGGCTTCACGCCGAGGACGAGGACGTCGGCCATATGGGCGAGCGCCCGATTCGACGAGGCGGTCTGCCCGCCGAGCTCGGCGGCGAGGGCGGGGGCATGGACGCCGTGGAGATCCGTGAAGAGGAAGTCCGAACCGTCCATGCCCGCGGCGACCGCCCCGCGGGCGATCGCGGCGACCATGGAGCCGGCGCCGATGAATCCGATGCGCATGACGCGCCCCTTCCGTTGAGCGGGAGTCTTCCCGGGACACCCTAATGCCCGCGGGGATGAGTTCGGGGCGCCGCCCCGCATGCGGACGGCGCCCCGGGCCCTCGATTTCCGGCGCTCAGCGCCTGCGGGTCCCGAAGATCGAACGGGTGATCTCACGACCGGCAGTCCGCAGGATCTGCCCGAATACGGACTCGACCTGCTTGGCGCGGCGCTCGGAGGCGCGCTTCTTCGCCGCCTCCTCCTTCTCCGCTTCGCGCTCGGCGCGGCGCTCGGCCTCGCGGCGCAGCCTCTCGGCCTCCTTCTCGGCCGCGGCCTTCTCCTTCGCCTCCTGCTTCGCGCGCTCGGCGGCCTCCTTCTCCGCCTGGATGCGCGCCTCCTCCTCGGCCTTCGCCTTCGCGGCGGCGGCCTCCGCGTCGGCCTTGCGCTGGGCGAGTTTCTCCTCGGCGGACTCGGGGTTGACCTCCGTCGCGTACTTCGCGTTGAGCGGGGAGGAGGAACGGACGAGGGCGAGGGTCGTCGCCTGCGCGGGCCCCATGACGGACGCGGGCGCCCACATCGACGTCGGCGCGACCGGGGTCGGCTGGCCGTCCTCGCCGAGGACCGTGACGACCGCCTGACCGGTGCCGAGGTTCGTGAGGACCTCGTCGAGCGCGAGAGGCGTGTCGGGGAAGGTCTGGACGGTCGCCTTGAGCTTCTTCTGGTCGTCGGGGGTGACGGCGCGCAGACCGTGCTGAATGCGCGAGCCGAGCTGGGCGAGGACGTCGGCGGGGATGTCCTTCGGCGTCTGGGTGACGAAGACGACGCCGACGCCCTTCGACCGGATGAGGCGGACCGTCTGGACGACCTGGCGGACGAACTCCTTCGTCGCGTCGGCGAAGAGGAGGTGGGCCTCGTCGAAGAAGAAGACGAGTCGCGGATGGTCGACGTCGCCGACCTCGGGGAGGGTCGAGAAGAGGTCGGCGAGGAGCCACATGATGACCGCGGAGACGAGTCCGGGCCGTTGGGAGATGTCTCCGACGCCGAGGAGCGAGATGATGCCGCGTCCGTCGGGGGCGGCGCGCAGGAGGTCCTGGGTGTCGAAGCCGGGATCGCCGAAGAACTCGTCGGCCCCCTGAGACTCGAGGGCCGTAAGCGCTCGGAGGATGACGCCGGCCGTCGCCTTCGAGACGCCGCCGATCGTCGAGAGCTCGGCCTCGCCCTCGTCGGACGTGAGGAAGCCGATGACCGCGCGCAGGTCGGCGAGGTCGATGAGCTCGAGCCCTCGGCATCGGCCCAGGCGAAGATCAGCTGGAGGGCCTGCTCCTGGGTCGTGTTGAGGTCGAGGGCGCGCGCGAGGAGGATCGGCCCGAAGTCGGTGATCGTCGCGCGGATGGGGGTGCCCTCGAACTGCGTCGTCGCGCCGCCGAGGCTGAGCAGGTCGATGGGGAACGAGGCCGGCGCCCAGTCCTGACCGTTGGCGGAGGTGCGGGCGAGGAGCTTGTCGGAGGACTGCCCCTTCTCCGCGAGGCCGGTGAGGTCGCCCTTGACGTCGCAGAGGAGGACCGCGGAGCCGGCCTGCGAGAGCCCCTCGGCGAGGAGCTGGAGCGTGCGGGTCTTGCCCGTGCCGGTGGTGCCGGCGACGAGGAGGTGGCGGTTGAGCATCGCGAGGGGGATGGCGGTCGTCGTGCCGACCACGCGCGTGCCGCCGTCGAGGACGGTGCCGAGCGTGATCGCCGGGTTCTCGAAGGCGTAGGCGGGGCGGATCGAGTCGGCGAAGTCGGAGGCGGGGGCCGCTACCGCGCGCGGGTCGGAGGAGATCCACAGGCGAGACGGTGCTCGTCGGCCGTCCACAGGCCAACTCGAGCGCCGGCGCGACCGAAGGGATCGGCGCCTAGCGTCGGCGCCATGGACCTCGCGACCCGCCTGAGAGTGCGCAGGCTGACGCGGGCCGTGTACCGATCGGTCGAGGAGGCGCCGGGGGAGCGGCCGGCGCGCCTCGCGCGCGTCCTCCCGTCGATGCGCTCCGTGCTCGTCCTCGTCGTCGTCCTCGTGCTCGTCGCAGGGGTCGGGCTCTGGCGCGCGATGGCGCCGAGCTTCGCCGGGCCCGACGGCGCCGAGAGCGGACGGGCGCCGGGCGCGGAGTCCGGCGCGCTCGCGAACGGAGGGAAGAACCCGGGCGGCGTCGACGAGGCCACGGCGGAGGCCGAAGAGGGGAGCGCCTCGGGCGCCGACGTCTCCGCATCCGATGGCGCGGTCCTGCTCGTCGTCCACGTCGCGGGGGCGGCGGTCTCGCCGGGGGTCGTCCGGGTCCCCGCGGGCTCCCGCGTCGTCGACGCGATCGATGCCGCGGGCGGCCCCGCCGCCGACGCCGACCTCGACGCGCTCAACCTCGCGCGTCCCGTCGTCGACGGCGAGCGCATCGCGGTGCCGAGGATCGGGGAATCCCCACCGGCGCAGGCCTCGGAGGGACCGATCTTCGCAGACCCCTCCGGCTCCGGCGCACCCGGCTCGGACACGGGGGCGAGGAGCTGCATCGATCTCAATACGGCGCCGCCCTCCGTCCTCGAGGGCCTCGACGGTGTCGGACCGGCGCTCGCCGAGAGGATCGCTCGATTCCGCGAGTCCTCCGGCCCCTTCGCCTCCGTCGACGACCTCGACGCCGTTCCGGGCATCGGCCCCGCCCTCGTCGAACGGATCCGAGCGGGGGTGTGCGTATGAACCGCGTGGATGCGCCGACGAGGAGGCGAGATGTCCGTGGACCGGTTCCCGCGATGTCCGATTGGAGGCTCGTGCCCGCGGCCCTCGCCGCATGGGGCGCGACTCTCCTCGCGACCGGACTCGATGCGGGGCACCCGCTCGTCCTCGCGGTCGCGGCGGGACTCGTCGTCGCCGCCGGTCTCCTCCTCGTCTCGCTGCGCCGTGCCCGCCCTCGCGGCGGTCGGCATTCCCTCACCCCGGGCGGCCTCGTGCGGGGCGCTGCCCTCCTCGGAGTCGCCGCCGCGCTCGCCGGGATCGCGGTCGGGAGCGCGCATCGCTCCGTACTCGAGGGGACGCGGGCCGCACGGGCGGCCGCTGAGGGAGTCCTCATCACGCTCGACGCGCGTCTCGACGGGGACCCGACCCCGGTCGACGGACGATTCGGCGGAGGAGGGGAGGCGGTGGCGACGACCGTTCTGTCGGCCGGTCGCGCCGCCCTCGCCCCGAGCGCGCCCATCGGCGTGCGCCTTCAGGGGACGGGCTGGCCGCGCCTCCACCGCGGCGACGTCGTCGAGGTCCGCGGGCTCATCGATCCGAGCTTCCCCGGGGCGCTCCCGGTCGCGGGGACGATGAGAGTGCGGGCGCTCCGCCTCGTCGAACGGCCCGGAGGGTGGCGCGGAGCCGTGCGGACGCTGAGATCGGCGCTCGTCGAGGTCTGCGCCGATCTGTCGGATCAGGGCCGCGCCCTCGTCCCGGGAATGGCGATCGGCGACGACCGGGCGATGGGACGGGAGCTCGAGGACGCGTTTCGCGCGACCTCGCTCAGCCACCTCACCGCGGTCTCGGGCTCGCACATGGCGATCGTCCTCGGCGTCGTCCCGCTCCTCGTGCCCGGGGCGCGGCGCGCCCGGTCGATCGCTCTCGTCCTCGTCCTCTTGGCCTTCCTCGCGGTCGTCGGACCGAGTCCGCCGGTCCTGCGCGCGGCCGCGACCTCCGGGGCGGGGATCGGAGCGGCGACTCTCGGGCGCAACTCCCAGGGCCTCGCGACCCTCTCGACGGTCGTCCTCTCGATGCTGCTCCTCGACCCCTGGGCCTCGCGCGACTTCGGCTTCGCCCTGTCGGCCGCGGCGACCTTCGGCGTCGTTGCTCCCGCGCGCGCCGGTTCGCGGTGGGGCCGCGCGCATCTGCGCGACGACACCCGCGCGGGGCGCCTCGCGAAGAGGTCGCTCGACGCGCTGCTCGTGCCGACGTGGTGCTCGGTCCTCGCCGCGCCGATCCTCCTGCTCGTCGATCCGCGCCTGCCCGTCTACGCGATTCCCGCGAACCTCCTCGCCGCGCCCGCGGTGGCGCCCGCGACGCTCCTCGGGCTCGCGGCGGCGCTCCTCGCACCGGTGCTTCCCGGCGCGGCGGTGCACGTGGCCTCATGGGCCCAGATCCCGACGGCGTGGATCGCGGCGGTCGCCGAGGGGTTCGCCGGTCTCCCGGGCGCGCGGATGGAGACGCGCGCCGAATGGATCGGGGCGCTCGCCCTCGTCCTCGTCGCGCTCCTTCGACGGCGGATTCGCCGGCGCCTCCGGCGTTGACGGCGCGAAGCGCGTGCGCGAGGCGCCCGCGGGTCGTGACACACTGGGGGCGCGTCGACGAAGGAGGAGCCCATGGCCGCGAGGGGGCAGCAGCGCAGGAGCGCGCCGGTCCGGATCGAGCTCGCGCCGATCGTCCTCATCAAAGGGAAGGAGGGGCTCCTCATCGACCGCGCCCTCGACCGGCTCCGCACCCTCGCGCACGAGGCCGATCCTCAACTCGAGCGCACGGACATCGAGGCCGCCTCGTATCGGGCCGGCCAGCTCGACGTCCTCACCTCGCCCTCGCTCTTCGGCGAGTCGCGGCTCGTCCAGATCCTCGACCTCGACGCCCTGTCGGACGCGCTCGCGGAGGACCTCCTCGCCTACCTCGCGGCGCCCGCACCCGACGTCTGGCTGCTCCTCGTCCACCCGGGCGGCAACGTCCGCGGCAAGAAGGTCACCGACGCGATCGCGAAGGCGGGATTCCCCGTCATCCCCGCCGACGAGGTGAAGTCCGACCGCGACAAGCTCGAGCTCATTCGCTCCGACGTCCGCGATGCGGGGCGTCGGATGGAGACCGAGGCGATGCAGGCGCTCGTCGACGCGCTCGGCTCCGACCTCCGGTCGATGATGGCGGCCGTCGCCCAGCTCCTCGCCGACGTCGAGGGGACGGTGCGCGTCGACGATGTGCACCGCTATCACGCCGGCCGCGTCGAGGCGACCGGCTTCGACGTGGCGGACGCCGCGATCGCAGGGGACACCGCACGGGCGCTCACGCTCCTGCGCCACGCCTTCGCGACGGGCGTCGACCCGATCCCTCTCGTCTCCGCGCTCGCCCTCAAGGTGCGGGCGATGGCGAAGGTCTCCGCCTCCGGCTCCTCGGGCGGGGCGCTCGGCATGGCGCCCTGGCAGGTCGAGCGGGCCAGGCGCGAGCTTCACGGATGGAACGACCGGTCGCTCGCGGGAGCGATCGCGGCGATCGCGCGCGCGGACGAGGAGACGAAGGGACTCTCGCGCGACCCCGAGCGGGCAGTGGAGAAGGCCGTCATCACGCTGTGCCGGCTGCGCGCGCGCCGCTAGGGGCGGGGTCCGGCCCTGCGCCGACCGCGCCCCAGGGTTACCCTCAAAGGGTCCTGTCCCCTTCGAAAGGTACCCATGTCCGCGCAGGCGCCCGGCATGCCGAAATCCGAACCGCGATCGAATGAGCCCGAGGGCGAAGGGGCCGGAGGCGGTGAACCGAGCGCCGCATCCGAACTCGTCGAGATCCTCGTTGAGACGAGACGGGCGGACCCCCGCACGCCGGAGGAGCCCGCGGCCTACGAGGCCCGCCTCATCGCGGAGGAACGGGCTCTCGCCGCCGCCGAGGCGTCAGCCGACGGCCGGCGCCTCGACCCAGCGGTGGACGACGAGGAGGATCCCCGGGCGGGCACCGGGAAGGCGTCCCCGGGCACTCGCCCCACGAGGTCGGGACCGCGATGGCCCAGGCGATGTTCCACTGGACTCTCCGCCCCTGGGCGTTCTACGCGATCGTCGGCCTCGCGATCGCCTACTCGACGTTTCGGGTCGGTCAGCGCCAGCTCCTGTCGCAGGCGTTCGTGCCGCTGTTCGGCGAGCGGCTGTCGAATGGATGGCTCGGCAGGCTCATCGACATCGCCTCCATCGTCGCCATAATCTTCGGCACCGCGTGCTCGCTCGGTCTCGGCGCCCTTCAGATCGGCGCGGGGCTGAGGGCCTCCGGACTCATCGAGGATCCGACGACGACCGTCATCGTCGGCATCGTCCTCGTTCTCACGCTCTGCTTCCTCCTCTCCGCGATGAGCGGAGTCGGCAAGGGCATTCAGTTCCTCTCGAATGCGAACATGGCGCTTGCCGCCCTGCTCGCGATCTTCGTGTTCGTGCTCGGACCGACCGTCGCCACGCTCAACCTCATCCCCTCATCGATCGGGTCGTATCTCAACCAGTTCTTCGAGATGGCGGGCCGTAGCGCCGAGAGCGCCGATGCGACCGCCGGGGCATGGCTCGGCGGCTGGACGATCTTCTACTGGGCGTGGTGGATCTCGTGGAGTCCCTTCGTTGGCATGTTCCTCGCCCGCATCTCCCGCGGTCGCACGATTCGCGAGTTCTGCATGACCGTGCTCTTCGTCCCCGCAGGGGTCTCCGTCGTCTGGTTCGCGATCTTCGGCGGCACGGCGATCACCCTCGAACGCGCCGGCACCAGCATCTGGGGCGATGGAAGCGCCGAGACCCAGCTCTTCAACCTCTTGCACACGCTGCCCGGCGGAACGATCGCGGGCCTCGTCGCGATGGTGCTCCTCGCGACCTTCTTCATCACCTCCGCCGACTCGGCCTCCACCGTCATGGGGTCGATGAGCCAGCGAGGTCGGAGCGATGCCAGCCCGTGGGTGTCGGCGGCCTGGGGGCTCGTGACGGCGCTCATCGGGCTCACGCTCCTCCTCTCCGGCGTCGACGGCGCGCTCTCGAATCTTCAGAATGTCACGATCATCGCCGCCAGCCCGTTCCTCGTGGTCCTCGTCGCGCTCATGTTCTCGATCGTCAAGGGACTGAGGGAGGACGTCCTCTACCTCGACTATCGGGAGAGCCAGCAGTGGCAGCGGCGCATGGCCGTCGAGCGCCGTCGTCATCGCGAGGCGAAAGAGCGCCGGGCGCGACTCGCCCAACTGCGCCACCCCCTCCGTTCGGGGCATCGCGCGGGAGCGAAGCACGATCCCCTCGGCTGATCCTCGCGCCCGAACGCGCGAAGGGGCCGCCCCGAACGGGGCGGCCCCTTCGCGAAGAACGACTGATTCAGCCGAGCTTGGAGACGCGGTGCGCGAGCTTGGACTTGCGGTTCGCGGCCTGGTTCTTATGGATGACGCCCTTCGAGACGGCCTTGTCGAGCTTGCGGGAAGCGGCCTTGAGGGCCTCCACGGCGGCGTCCTTATCGCCGGCCTCGACGGCCTCGCGGGTCTTGCGGACGAGCGTCTTGAGCTCGGACTTCACGGACTGGTTGCGGAGACGGCGCTTCTCGTTGGTGCGGATCCGCTTGATCTGGGACTTGATGTTCGCCACAGTCGGATAACTCCTTGGATATTGACGTGCAGGGTCGGTGAGGGCTGTGTCTGAACCGGGACTGGGACGTGGGGACATCCTCGAACGGTTCGGACCAGACCCCCTGCCCGACCAGGCTGGGAGTCCGACTGACAAGATTACCAGCGCGGCGAGGGGCCGCGCCAATCCCCTCGGGTGCGCAACCGCGTGAATGCGCTCACGTCGCGCGGCGCTCGGGCCCTCGAAACCGTGAGCGCGAGTCCCGGACGGGGGCGAACCGTCGCGCGTTCAGGCGTGGTCGCGCAGGGCCCCGACGATCGTCTCCCACGTCGAGCGGGGGAGCGTCGCGCCCTCGCGACGGACCTCTCCGGTCCGCACCCACAGGGCCCGGTCGAGGCGCACCTCGGAGGGGCGGCCCTTGGGATCCCATGCGCCGGTCCCGATGTCGAGCCAGTAGCGGCCCCAGCGGGCCTCCTGCTCGGCGTCGCGGTCGTGGTCCTTCGACGTGAGCTGAACGACGTAGACGCCGCCGTTCGCGCGTCCGAGGACGACGACGGGACGGTCCTTCCCCTGGGTCGCGTCCTCCTGATAGGGCACCCAGGTCCACACGACCTCGCCCGGATCCGCCGCCCCGTCCGGATCGGGGGCGTACTCGGCGTGGGCGAGGGCCTCGGCGACCGGGACCTCGCGGATCGACCGGCCCGGCGAGCCCGCCGCCGCGCCCTCGTCGATGTCGCGAACGGTCCGCGAGGAGTGCCGGGACGGGGTCGGGCGCGATGAGCCCGAGCGGCGCGACGAGCGCGAGTCGGCGCGGCTCGAGGAGCCGGAGCGCGACGAGCCGGACTTCAAGGAGTCGGCGACGGCGTCGACGAGCGCATCGGCGATGATCTTCGCCGCCTGACGGACGAAGGAGTTGAGCGAGAACGCCACGGGAAGTCCTTCCTGAGGAGGGGTCGCCCCGAGCCTAGGCCGAACCGGCTTCCGGCGCTTCGCGATCCGCGCATCCGCGACGCCGGAGTGTCCACAGTCCGGGGCGCGCGCCGCCCTCCGTCCACAGGCGAGCGGGGCGCCCTTCACGCGCAGCCGCGCCCTCGGCGAGAGTGGGCCCCGCCGGACGGTCCGGCGACGACGTCGAAGGAGGCGTGACATGGGAGTGACGACGACGGGGCGCGCATCGGGATCGGAGACGAGGAATCGTCTCGGACGCGCGATCGGGCTCGCGGTGAACGGGGACCTCGAGGGGGCGATCCGCGAGGGGATGCGCCAGCTCGATTCGGGCAGGATCCCCCTCGAGGAGCGCATGGGCCTGATCCGCATGCTCATCGACTGGAACCGGGCGGTCGGGGACTCGCTCGCCTGCAAGCGGCTCGCGAGCCGCGCGGTCGAGGTCGGAACCTCGTTCCTCGGGCCGTGCGCGACCGAGGTCCTCATCGCGCGCAACTCCGAGCTCTACTGGATGTGCGGGATCGGACTCGACGCACTCGCCGCCCGGAGGTTCCCCGACCTCCTCCGCGACGTCGAGGAGCACGAGGGACGGGACTCCGAGCTCGCGTGGGCCGTGCGGAACAACTCGGCGATGCCGTGCAAGTCCCAGGGCGACTACGCCGCCGCGGTCGCGATCTACCGCGACCTCGTCGTCGACATGGCCGAGGTACTCGACGCCGACGACATCCTCCTCCTCACCGAACGCGACAACCTGGCCGAGGCCCTCGCCCTCGACGGCCAGTTCGACGAGGCGCGCCTCCTCTACGAGGGGCTTCTCGAACTCGTCGAGGCGAAGTGGGGCTCCGACGACGAGCGCGCGATGCGCCTGCGCTTCGAGATCGCGCGGATCCTCTTCCTCATGGGGGAGGAGTCGGAGGCGGTGCGCCGCTGGGAGGAGATCGCCGTCGACGCCGCGCGGGCGCTCGGGCCGCACCACCCGAGGGTCTTCGCCTGCCGGTCGATCCTCATCGCCGCGGCCCTGCAGCTCGGGGACGACGAGGGTGCGATGCGTCAATGCGAGGCGCTCCTCGACGATCCGCCGCCCGTCCTCGACGCGCTCGACGTCGAGGACTTCGCCGACCTCCTCGCCGACTGCGAACTGCGGATGGGGCTTCACGAGGGCGGGGCCTGACGCCTGGCGCGCCGGGAGGCGGGGCGGTGTGCCCGACCTCGCGCCTCATGGTTGGCGCGGGGGGCGGCGATGATGGGACGATGGGGACGTATCCCCGATGGAGGTTGACGTGCCGATCCCTACGCCCGAGCAAGAAGCGACGATCCGCCCGGCTCGCACCGAGCAGAAGCGCATCCGGAACTTCTGCATCATCGCGCACATCGATCACGGGAAGTCGACGCTCGCGGATCGCATGCTCCAGCTCACCGGCATCGTCGGGCAGCGCGACATGCGCGACCAGTACCTCGACCGCATGGACATCGAGCGCGAGCGCGGCATCACGATCAAGTCGCAGGCGGTTCGCATGCCGTGGGCCGTCGGCGACGAGTCCTACGCCCTCAACATGATCGACACCCCCGGCCACGTCGACTTCACGTACGAGGTCTCCCGCTCCCTCGCCGCGTGCGAGGGCGCGGTGCTCCTCATCGACGCCGCCCAGGGGATCGAGGCGCAGACCCTCGCGAATCTCTACCTCGCCCTCGAGAACGACCTCGCGATCATCCCGGTCCTCAACAAGATCGACCTGCCGGGCGCCCAGCCCGAGAAGTACGCGCACGAGGTCGCCCAGCTCATCGGCTGCGACGAGGACGAGGTCCTCAGGGTCTCCGGGAAGACCGGCGAGGGCGTCGCCGACCTCCTCGACCGGATCGTCGAGGTCGTCCCCGCGCCGTCGGGCGATCCCGAGGGCGCGACTCGCGCGATGATCTTCGACTCTGTCTACGACACCTACCGCGGCGTCGTCACCTACGTCCGCGTCGTCGACGGCGTGCTCGAGACCCGCCAGCGCGTGAAGATGATGTCGACCGGTGCGACCCACGAGCTCCTCGAGATCGGCGTCATCTCGCCCGAGCCGACGCCCGCCGAGGGCATCGGCGCGGGCGAGGTCGGCTACCTCATCACCGGCGTGAAGGACGTCCGCCAGTCGAGGGTCGGCGACACCGTCACCTCGAACGTCCGGGGCGCCGAGGAGCCGCTCGCGGGGTACCGCGACCCGAAGCCGATGGTGTTCTCCGGCATCTACCCGGTCGACGGCACCGACTTCCCCGACCTGCGCGATGCTCTCGAACGGCTTCAGCTCAACGACGCCGCCCTCACCTACGAGCCGGAGTCCTCGGCCGCCCTCGGGTTCGGGTTCCGCTGCGGCTTCCTCGGCCTCCTCCACCTCGAGATCATCCGCGAGCGCCTCGAGCGCGAGTTCGGCCTCGACCTCATCGCGACGGCCCCGAACGTCGTCTACACGGTCGTCGCCGAGGACGGGTCCGAGATCCGCGTCGAGAACCCCTCGGCGTTCCCCGAGGGGAAGATCGCCGAGGTCCGCGAGCCGCTCGTCGAGGCGACGATCCTCACGCCGACCGATTTCACGGGCACGGTGATGGAGCTGTGCCAGGAGCGCCGCGGCGCGATGAAGGGCATGGACTACCTCAGCGAGGACCGCGTCGAGCTCCACTACACGATTCCGATGGCGGAGATCGTCTTCGACTTCTTCGACCAGTTGAAGTCGCGCACCCGCGGCTACGCGTCCCTCGACTACCAGGAGCGCGGCGAGCAGTCCGCGGACCTCGTGAAGGTCGACATCCTCCTCAACGGCGACCGGGTCGACGCGTTCAGCGCGATCGTCCACAAGGACGCCGCCTACTCCTACGGGCAGCGGATGACGAAGCGGCTGAAGGAGCTCATTCCCCGCCAGCAGTTCGAGATCCCCGTGCAGGCGGCCGTCGGCGCGCGCGTCATCGCGCGCGAGACGATCAAGGCGCTGCGCAAGGACATGCTCGCCAAGTGCTACGGCGGCGACATCACCCGCAAGCGCAAGCTCCTCGAGAAGCAGAAGGAGGGCAAGAAGCGGATGAAATCGATCGGTCGGGTCGACGTCCCGCAGGAGGCCTTCATCGCGGCCCTCACCTCCGACGTCCCGACCGGGAAGAAGTGACACCTCGATGACCGAGCGCTCGAGCCGTCCCGGCGAGGCGCCGGACGGCGCCGTCTACCTCGCGCGGACGAAGTCCTTCACGCGCCGGACCCGCGAACTGCCGGGGAACCTCAAGCGGACCTGGGACGAGCACGCGGGACGCTACGTCGTCGAGGTCGAGCGCGCGATCGGGTACACGACCGTCGCCGAGACCGTCCGGCTCGATCCGGCCGAACTCTTCGGGCGCGTCGCGCCGCTCACCATCGAGATCGGCTCGGGCACCGGCGAGCAGATCGTCGAGTCCGCGTCCGCCCATCCCGAGCGCGACTACCTCGCCTTCGAGGTGTGGGTGCCCGGCATCGCGAAGCTCGTCTCGAAGGCCGTGGCGGCGGGCGTCGAGAACATCCGGGTCGTCGAGGCCGACGCGCAGCTCGCGCTCCCCATCGTCTTCGCGGACGCGGTGGCCGAGGAGGTGTGGACCTTCTTCCCCGATCCGTGGCGCAAGGCCCGCCACCGCAAGCGACGTCTCGTCTCCGACGCCTTCGCCCCCGAGGTCGCGCGCGTCCTCGTCGACGGCGGGATCTGGAGGCTCGCGACCGACTGGGACGACTACGCCTGGCAGATGCGCGACGTCGTCGAGGCGTGCGACCTCTTCGAGAACCCCTACGCGGGGGAGCGCCCCGATCCGGCCGACCCCGAGCCCGCGCGCGGCGGTTTCGCCCCGCGCTTCGCGGGCAGGGTCGTCACGCACTTCGAGACGCGCGGGATCGACGCCGGCAGGCGCGCCCACGACCTCGTCGCCGTGCGCCTGCCGCGCACGCCGGGCGCAGCGCCCGTCTCCGCGCAGTCCGAGCCCGCCGGCGGGGCGGGGGAGTCCGGAGAGCCCGTGACCGGTCGATGAGCGCGACTCCTTCGCCGCGCTCGCGGCGCCTCGCCCTCGGCATCGTCCTCGCGGGGTTCCTCGCGTTCTGCGCCTCGCTGCGCGCACCGATCACGGTCCTCCCGCCGATCATCCCGCTCGTCCGCTCGGCGACGGGCCTGAGCGCCGCCCAGGCGGGGCTCCTCACCTCGATCCCTGTCCTCGCCTTCGGCGTCCTCACGCCGCTCGCCGCGCGCCTCCTCGCGCGCACCGGCGTGACCCGCGGCGCGTCGATCGCGCTCGCGGCGATGGCCGCGGGCGCCCTCCTCCGCTCAGCGGGGTCTCCGACCGCCCTCTTCGCGGGCACGGCGATCCTCGGCGCGGGGATCACGATCGGGAATCTCGTCGCGCCGATGGTGATCGGCCGCGACTTCAAGTCGCGGACCGCGCTCGTCACCTCCCTCTACGCGACGGCCCTCGACATCCTCATCGCGATCTCGACGGCGACCGCCGCGCCCCTCGCGGCGGCGCTCGGCTGGACGGGGGCTGCGGCCCTGTGGGGCGTCCTCCCGCCGCTCCTCGCGCTCGTCGCGTGGATGCTCCTCTACTCGGGCCGCCGCGACGGCCTTCGGGCGGGCATCGCGGCGCGGGCCGGGCGTGCGGCACCCGCCCCCGCGCGCCGGACGGCCTCGCGATCGACGGGTGCGACCCGCTGGCCGATGGCGTGGCTCATGGCGGCGGCCTTCGGCGCCCACAACTTCTGCTACTACTCGCTCGCCGCCTGGCTCCCCTCGATCCTCGCCGACGAACTCCATCTCGACGCGACGAACGCGGGCCTCGCCGGCTCGGTCTTCCACCTGCTCGGCATGGTCGGTCCGCTCCTCCTCCCGCTCGCCTTCGGTCCCCTCCACTGGTCGACGCGGAGGATCCTCCTCACGATCGCCGGCATGTGGATCGTCATGCCGCTCGGCATGCTCCTCGCCCCGGCCGGGTGGCTCGCCTGGTCGATCGCCGGCGGGCTCGCGCAGGGCGCCTTCTTCGGCGCCCTCTTCACCCTCGTCATCCGCAGGACGACGACGGTCGAGCAGAATCGCGATGTCTCGTCCCTCGTCCAGACGGTCGGCTACTGCCTCGCGGCGATCGGGCCGACGGCGATCGGCGCGGTCCACGACGCCGCCGGATCCTGGCGCCCCGTCTTCGTGGTCCTCGCGATCGTCACCGGGCTCCTCGGCCTGCTGTGCGCGAGAATCGCCTCGGACTCGCGGCCCATGCCCGCGATCGGGAGCGAAGGAGGACGTCGATGAGCCCGGCCCAGCCCGAGGGCATCGCCTGGCCCTCGGACGGCGCGCTCGACGCTGCGCTCGCCGAACCGGATTCGGGCCGTCCACTCAGCCTTTACGTCCACGTCCCGTTCTGTTCGGTGAGGTGCGGGTACTGCGACTTCAACACCTACACGGTCGGCTTCGGCGAGGGGGCCGAGCCCGGCTCCTACGCCGCGACGATCGGCGCGGAAGCCGAGCTCGCGGCCCGCGTCCTCGCCGGGGCATCGTGGGCGCAGCGGTCGGCGAGCACCGTCTTCATCGGCGGCGGGACGCCGACGCTCCTCGACGCCGCGGAGCTCGGGGAGATCCTCTCCCGGCTGCGCGACGTCATCGGGATCGACGAGGACGCCGAGGTGACGATCGAGGCGAACCCCGACACGGTCGACGCCCGGATCCTCGAGGCGCTCGCCGAGGCGGGTGCTACGCGGATCTCCTTCGGCATGCAGTCGGCGGTCCCGGAGGTCCTCCGCACGCTCGATCGCACCCACGACCCCGCGCGCGTCCCCGAGGTGGTCGCCGCCGCGAAGGCGGCGGGCCTGGCCGCCTCCGTCGACCTCATCTACGGGACGCCGGGGGAGAGTCTCGACGACTGGCGGCGCTCGCTCGACGCGGTGCTCGACATGGAGCCCGGTCACGTCTCCGCCTACGCCCTCGTCGTCGAGGAGGGGACGCGGATGGGCGCGGCCGTCGCCCGCGGGGAGCTTCCGACCCCCGATCCCGACGACGAGGCCGCGAAGTACGAGGCCGCGGACGCCGCGCTCGGCGGGGCGGGATACCGGTGGTACGAGATCTCGAACTTCGCGAAGCCGGGACCCGGGGAGGAGGGCGTTCCCGCCCACGAACTCGCGCGCGCATCGCGGCACAACCTCGCGTACTGGCGCGACCACGACTGGTGGGGCTTCGGTCCGGGCGCCCATTCGCACGTCGGGCGCTACCGCTGGTGGAACGTCAAGCATCCGGGGGCGCACGCCGGGAGGCTCCGCGCGGGGCTGAGCCCCGCAGCGGCCGGGGAGGTCCTCGACGAGGAGTCTCGCGCCCTCGAACGGGTGATGCTCGCCGTGCGGACCTCTCAGGGCATCGGGATCGACGAGGTGCCCGAGCCCCGCGCGGTCGCCGGGCTCATCGCCGACGGCCTCGTCGACCCCGCGGCGGCGCTGCGCGGGCGGATCCTCCTCACGCTGCGGGGGAGGCTCCTCGCGGACCGGGCGACCCGGGAGCTCATGGGGTTCTGACCCGTCGTCCCCACCGGGTCCTTTCGATCAGTCGACGAGAGCTCGTCGAGTCGGCCGGCCCGATGGCTCCCGCGCGCGCCGTGGACCTGCGGGAAGGGCCGCGCGCGCCTACCCTGGAGGGGAGGGCCCGAGGCGCCCGGCCCGGGCCGGTCAGTCGAGGAGGACCGCCATGTCCGAGGATCACGGACCGAATCCCTACGTCATCGACATCGAGCAGGCGACGACGGAGAACACGAACTACCGCACGACGCTGTGGACGGGGAAGAACCTCCAGCTCACCGTCATGTGCATCCAGCCCGGTCACGACATCGGGCTCGAGGTCCACGAGGATCACGACCAGTTCCTCCGGATCGAGTCCGGTCGCGGTCTCGTCCAGATGGGGCCCGCGAAGGACGACCTCTCCTTCGAGTGCGAGGCCGCCGACGACGACGCGATCTTCGTGCCCGCGGGCTCGTGGCACAACGTCACCGCGATCGGCGACGAGCCGCTCAAGGTCTACTCGATCTACGCGCCGCCCGAGCACCCGCACGGCACCGTGCACGTCACCTACGAGGAGGCGATGGCCGCCGAGGCCGCCGAGCACGGCGCCTGAGAGCGGCGGCGCCCGGCTCCCCGCGAGCCCGAGCGCGACGCGCCACGAGGGGGCGCCCGGTCGTGAGGACCGGGCGCCCCCGTCGTGCGAAGGCCCGTTTTCCTGCGGATTAGCCCCCGGTGCTAGACTCGTTCGCGGTCAATTCCATAAGAAACGAGCCGTTATGTTGTCGAACACGCGGCCCGCCGGGACCTCCGTCAAAGAACTGACGCTCCGAGGGATCCTCATCGGCGGGCTCATCACCCTGATCTTCACCGCCGCGAACGTGTACCTCGGTCTCAAGGCCGGCCTCACCTTCGCGACGTCCATCCCCGCGGCGGTCATCTCGATGGCGATCCTCCGCTACTTCAAGGACCACACGGTTCAGGAGAACAACATCGTCCAGACGATCGCCTCGGCGGCGGGCACGCTCTCGGCGATCATTTTCGTCCTCCCCGGCCTCGTCATGGTCGGCTGGTGGCAGGGCTTCCCGTACTGGGAGTCCGTCGCCGTCATCGCCCTCGGCGGCGTCCTCGGCGTCATGTACTCGATCCCGCTGCGCCGCGCCCTCGTCACGCACTCCGACCTCCCGTACCCCGAGGGCGTCGCCGCGGCCGAGGTCCTCCGCGTCGGCGACACGAACGAGGGCGTCGAGGAGTCGCGTCGCGGCCTCCTCGCGATCATCCGCGGCGGCATCGCCTCGGCCGGGTTCGCGATCCTCGGCTCGCTCCAGGCGGTCGCGACCGAGCTCGGCACGGTCTTCAAGGTCGGCGCCGGCGGCTCCATGCTCTCCGCATCGCTCTCCTTCGCGCTCATCGGCGTCGGGCACCTCGTCGGCATCGGCGTCGGCATCGCGATGATCATCGGCCTCCTCATCTCCCACGGCGTGCTCCTCCCGATCCGCACCTGGGGACACGTCTCCGACCCTGCGACCTTCGCCGACACGGTCTCGGGGATCTTCCGCTCCGACGTGCGCCTCATCGGCGCGGGCGCGATCGCGGTCGCGGCCGTGTGGACGCTCCTCAAGCTCCTCGGCCCGATCATCGGCGGCATCCGCGACTCCCTCGCCTCCTCGGCGAAGCGCGAGGCCGGCGAGACCGTCCCGCTCACCGAGCAGGACCTCTCCGGCAAGGTCGTCATCGGCGTCACGGTCGCCTCGATGCTCCCGATCGGCGCGCTCCTCTGGCTCTTCCTCAAGGACACCGCGATCGCCCACGGCGCCCTCGGCCTCGTCCTCGTGTCGATCCTCTTCATCCTTCTCACGGGCCTCGCCGTCGCCTCGGTCTGCGGCTACATGGCCGGCCTCATCGGCGCGTCGAACTCGCCGATCTCCGGCGTCGGCATCATCGTCGCGATCGCCGCGGCCCTCGTCGTCAAGGCGGTGCACGGCGCGGTCTCGGGCGATCAGCTCTCCGCGCTCGTCGCCTACACGCTCTTCACGGCGGCCGTTGTGTTCGGCATCGCGACGATCTCGAACGACAACCTTCAGGACCTCAAGACCGGTCAGCTCGTCGGCGCCACCCCGTGGAAGCAGCAGGTGGCCCTCGTCATCGGCGTCGGCTTCGGCGCGGTCATCATCCCGCCGGTCCTCAACCTCATGCAGACCGCCTTCGGCTTCCAGGGCGCGCCGGACGCGGGCAAGAACGCCCTGGCCGCCCCGCAGGCCTCGCTGATCTCGGATCTCATCAAGGGCGTCTTCGGCGGCGACCTCGACTGGGGCCTCCTCGGGATCGGCGCGGCGATCGGCGTCGTCGTCATCATCATCGACGAGGTCCTCAAGCGGACGACGAAGAACCTCTCCCTCCCCGGCCTCGCGGTCGGCATGGGCATGTACCTCCCGATGACGGTGACGCTGACGATCCCGATCGGCGCGCTCCTCGGCATGCTCCACGACAAGTGGGCCGACAAGCAGGCGAACCCCGAGCGCGCGAAGCGCCTCGGTACGCTCGTCGCGACCGGCCTCATCGTCGGCGAGTCCCTCTGGGGCGTCGTCTACGCGGGCATCGTCGGCTTCTCCGGGAAGGACGCGCCCCTCGCGATCGTCCCGGCGTCCTTCGGCGGCGCGGCCCAGTGGATCGGCGGGCTCCTCTTCGCCGGTGTCATCGCCTACCTCTACACGCGCATGCGCAAGGACTCGGTCGACTGATCGACGCGTTCGCTCGAGGCGCCCGGTCCCGCAAGGGGCCGGGCGCCGTCGTCTTCAGGCGCGCCCCCGGCCTCGTCGATCCTCCGGGCGACCGCGCGGAGGAGGACCCGCGGCCGACCGCGGTTCGGCGTTGGGCGGCGTTTCCCTCGACGAGGACGGGGCGCGCGCCCCTAGGGTGGCCGGGTGAACGAGCCGAACGCCTACTTCGACCCCTACGGCGCCGACGTCCTCGGGCGCGATCCTCATCGCGAGGGCCCGAATGCGCGCAGGCCGCGCTCGACGCGCGTGCCTGTCGAGATCGGAATGGTCCTCGAGGATGTGGCGACCGGCTGGGTCGGCGCCGTCGTCCGCGTCGAGAAGTCCGGCGGCATGCACCTCGTCGAGCTCGAGGACCGGCGCGGACGGACCCGCTCCTTCCCTCTCGGCGGCGGATTCTGGCTCGACGGACGGCCGATCGAGGCCCTGCCGCCGATCCCGCGCCCCGCGGCGGCGGAGCCGGGCCTCACGACCCCCGGCGGGCGGCGCGTGACGAACTCCGGGTCGATCGCGGCGCCGAAGGGGCCCGCCCGCGTCGCCCGAGCCTCGCGCATCTGGGTCGAGGGACGGCACGACGCCGAGCTCGTCGAGCACGTCTGGGGCGACGACCTCGCCGAGGTGGGCATCGCCGTTCAACTCCTCGAGGGCGTCGACAACCTCGAGGAGATCCTCGAGGTCTTCGGCCCGAACGACGAGGCCCGCGCGGGCGTCCTCGTCGACCACCTCGTCGCCGGTTCGAAGGAGTCGCGGATCGCCGCCGCCGTCGAGAAGCGGTGGGGGAGCGCGGTCCTCGTCCTCGGTCACCCCTTCGTCGACGTCTGGCAGGCGGTGAAGCCCTCCCGCCTGGGGCTCGAGGCCTGGCCCGATGTTCCGCGGGGCACCGACATCAAGCACGGGACGCTCGAGGCGCTCGGCTGGCCGCACGCGAACCAAGCGGACATCGCGATGGGGTGGAGGCGCATCCTCGGGACCGTCCGCGACTACCGCGACCTCGAGCCCGCGCTCCTCGGGCGCGTCGAGGCGCTCATCGACTTCGTCACGGAGCCCGGCGCCCGCTAGGCCCGAGCGGGCCCGCCGCGCGATGGGGGAGTAGGCTTGGCACTCAGGAACCGGGAGTGCCAGATCCCGGCGGATCGCTCGGAGGAGGGCGCATGAGCGGGGACCGCAGGCTCGACGTGCTGCGCGCCATCGTCACCGAGTACGTCCACACCCGCGAGCCCGTCGGATCGAAGGTCATCGCCCAGGGGCACGATCTCGGCGTCTCCTCTGCGACGATCCGCAACGACATGGCCCTCCTCGAGGAGGCCGGGCTCATCTACCAGCCCCACACGAGCGCGGGACGCGTCCCCACCGACAAGGGCTACCGCGTCTTCGTCGACTCCCTCGCCGCGCTCAAGCCGATGAGCGCCCCCGAGCGACACGCGGTCGAGGCCTTCCTCGCCGATTCGGCCGACCTCGAAGACGTCGTCGCCCGGACCGTCCGGCTTCTCGCCCAGGTCACCCATCAGGTCGCCGTCGTCCAGTACCCGACGCTCGCCCGCCAGGCGCTGCGCCGCGTCGAGGTCCTCGACCTCGCCCCGACGCGCCTCCTCGTCATCGTCGTCACGATGACGGGCCGCGTCGACGAGCGGACCCTCGAGTTCGCGGCGCCCATCGCCCCCGAGACCATCGCGGGCCTGCGCGAGCGCCTCAACGACGCCGCTCACGGGCTCACCGCCGACGAACTCGTCGACCGGCGCAACGACCTCCTCGCCGCCTTCCCCATGACCGCAGACGAGGGGCCGACGGCGCGCGACGCGGCCGGAACGGTGATCGACGCCGTCATCGACCTCCTCGCCCCCGATGCGGGCTCTCGCATCGTCATGGCCGGAATGTCGAACCTCGCGCGCGGCGCCGTCGACTTCCGCGACATCGTCCCCGTCCTCGACGCCCTCGAGGAGCAGGTCGTCCTCATGAGGCTCTTCGCCGAGCTCGGGGTCGACGACGAGGTCCACGTGACGATCGGCGCGGAGAACCCCCACGACGCCCTCGCGGAGACCTCCGTCGTCACTGGCACCTACCGGGCTCCGGTGAGCGGCGGCGAATCGCGCGCCCACCTCGGCGTCGTCGGCCCGACGCGCATGGACTACGCGCGGACGATGGCGTCGGTCCGCGCCGTCGCCGCCTACCTCTCGAGGTTCCTCACCCGATGAGCCCCGTCGACGTCCCCCTCCCCGCGCCGGCCCGTGAGGCCCGGCCCTCCCTTCTCACCACCCCGATCAGGAACGAGTGCGAGTGAACGACTACTACGAGGTCCTCGGGGTCTCCCGCGAGGCGACCCAGGACGAGATCAAGAAGGCCTACCGGAAGAAGGCCCGCCAGCTCCACCCCGACTACGCGGGCCCGGAGTCCGAGGAGGCGTTCAAGGAGCTCTCCGTCGCCTACGAGACCCTCTCCGACCCGGAGAAGCGCCGGATGTACGACCTCGGCGGTCCGGACGCGCTGCGCGGCGGCGGTGGCTCGCCCTTCGCCGGCGGCGGATTCCCCGACATCTTCGACGCGATGTTCTCGGGATTCTCCGGTGCGGCGGCGGGCCCCGCCTCGCGGACCCGTCGCGGCGCCGACCAGCTCGTCGGCGTCGAGATCACCCTCGAGGAGGCGGCCTTCGGCGCGAAGAAGACCGTCTCCTTCGGGACGTACATCGCGTGCGACGCCTGCCACGGGACGATGTGCGAGCCCGGAACGTCGCCGACGACCTGCCGCACCTGCGGCGGCTCCGGCGTCGTCACGCGCGTCCAGAACACGATGTTCGGCCAGATGCAGTCGCGCGGCGCCTGCACCGCCTGCCAGGGGTACGGGACGATCATCGAGCACCCCTGTCACGAGTGCTCCGGTCAGGGCCGCGTCCGCTCGCGCCGCTCGCTCACCATCGACATCCCCGCCGGCGCCGACGAGGGGACCCGCATCCGCGTGGCGAACGAGGCCGAGGTCGGCCCCGGCGGCGGCCCCCACGGCGACCTCTACCTCGAGATCCGCGAGAAGAAGCACGAGACCTTCGACCGCCGCGGCGACGACCTCCACACGTGGATCACGATCCCCATGACGACCGCCGCCCTCGGCACGGACTTCGAGCTCTCGACGCTCGACGGCCCGCGGACGGTGACGATCCCCGCGGGCACGCAGCCGAACGCCGACATCGTCCTCGAGGACCGCGGTGTCGGCCGCCTCCAGCGGAGCGGGCGCGGCGACCTCCACGTCCACATCGACGTCGAGATCCCGAAGAAGCTCGACCCGCGCGCGAGGGAGCTCCTCGAGGAGCTCGCGTCGCTGCGCAAGGAGGTCCGCCTCGAGCCGAAGAAGCGCGACCAGGGCGTCTTCGGGAAGCTCCGCGAGAAGCTCGCCGGCCAGTGACCCGGCCCGTCTTCCTCGCCGACCCCTCCCTCGACCTCGCCTCCCTCGAACCGGGGGAGCGCGTGGCGCTCGGCGGCGACGAGGGGCGCCACGCGGCGACCGTCCGCCGGATCGGAGCGGGAGAGGAGCTCGATCTCGCCGACGGCGCGGGCGTTCGCGCGACCTGCGTCGTCGTCGACGCCGCGAAGTCGGGCCTCGACCTCGAGGTCCTCTCCGTCGTCGTCGAGCCGCAACCGGAGCCGCGCCTCCTCCTCGTTCAGGCCCTCGCCAAGGGCGGGCGCGACGAGCAGGCGATCGAGACGTGCACGGAGATCGGGATCGACGAGGTCGTCCCCTGGCAGTCCGACCGCGCGATCGTCCGCTGGGCCGGGCCGAAGGCCGACAAGGGCCGGGCGAAGTGGGAGTCGGTCGTGCGGGCGGCCGCCAAGCAGGCCCGCCGCGCGCGCGTTCCCGAGGTCGGCCCGCTCGTCGATACACGCGCCCTCGCGACCTTCGCTCGTTCGCTCATCGGCGAGGGCGGGCGCGTCTACGTCTGCCACGAGGAGGCGACGACGCGCCTGTCCGAGATCCTCGCGAACCGACCGATGGGCGGCGCGACCGCGCTCGCGATCGTCGTCGGACCCGAGGGCGGAATCTCCCCCGACGAGGTCGGGGCGCTCGAGGACGCGGGCGCTGAACTCGTCGGCCTCGGCCGCAACGTCCTGCGCTCCTCGACCGCCGGCGCCGTCTGCGCGACGCTGCTCGCCGCGGCCTCCGGACGCATGTGAGAGTCGGCCCGGCCCCGTTGGGGCCGGGCCGACGTCCGTTCTCGAGCCCGGTCATTCGACCGGGCCTCCCCGTTCAGCCGCGCTGGGCGGAGGGGAGTTCGGGCGCGCGCGGCGCGACCTCGTCGATGACGGTCGAGAGCGCGGCGGCGGCCGCCTCCATCCCGGGGATGAACCCGTACATCGTCGCGGCCCCCGGGACGACCCGCGCGGTCGTGTCGAGTTCCTTCTTGAGGAATCCGGTGAGCGTCGACGCGGGATCGCGCATGTACGCGCCGTGCGTTCCGGCCACCGCCGCGACGACCCTCGCCCACGCGTCCTCGTCGTCGATGAGGTCGCGGACGGTGAGGATCTCGGTCTCGGGTGCGGCCGGGAGATCGAGCTCGCGGACGTGGAGGCCGTGGCCGATGGTCTCGGCCTCGGCGCCGGGCAGCTCGAGGGTCGCCCTCGCGCCGACCGGGACCTCGGCCTCGACGCGAAGGCGCCGGCCCTCGAGGCTCCACGCGCAGCGGGCGACGCCGAGGGGAAGGCGCCGGGTCGCGCGCGCGGAGGTGAAGCCGTTGCCGACCTGCGGGGCGATCCGCAGCTCCGCGCCGCCGGGGGCGGCGAGTCCGAGGCCCGCGAGGTCGGAGATCAGCCAGTGGGCGACGGCGCCGAGCGCGTAGTGGTTGAAGCTCGTCATCTCCCCGGGGTTGATCGATCCGTCCGGGAGCATCGAGTCCCAGCGCTCCCAGATCGAGGTCGCGCCCATCGTCACCGGGTAGAGCCAGCTCGGGCACTCCTTCTCGAGGACGAGGCGCGACGCGGTCGCGGCCTGCCCGCCGATGACGAGCGCGGCCGGAACGAGGGGAGTCCCGACGAAGCCCGTCGAGATCCGGAAGGACCGGAGGCGCACGAGGTCGGCGAGGCGGGTGCCCGCGCCGAGGCGGCGCCGCTCCGTGTCGAGAAGCCCCCAGGCGAGCGCCTGGGCGTAGACGGTCGCGCAATCGGAGAGGACGAGGCCGTCGGCGGTGACGTAGGCGTCGAGGTAGGCGCTCCGGACCTCGTCCGCGAGCCGTCCGTACCGCTCGGCCCTCGCCTCGTCGCCGACGATCCGCCACGAGCGGGCGGTGAGTTCGGCGCTGCGCGCGAAGTAGGCGGTCGAGACGACGTCCGGATCGGCCTTCGCGGCTCCGGGGTCCTGGGGCGGGGCGTCGGGGTCGAGCCAGTCGCCGAACTGGAAGCCGCCGCGCCACAGGCGCGCGGGGCCGGCGACCTCGGCGACGCCGTCGACGAAGCGGCTCATCGCCGGGAGGGACGCCTCGAGGACGCTCGCGTCGCCGGTCGCCTCGTAGATCGCCCACGGGACGAAGACGATCGCGTCGCCCCACGCGCTCGTGAGCTTCGTGCCGTCGAGGACGTCGGGCGAGACGACGGGGAGGGCGCCGTCCGGGGTCTGCGCCCATGCGAGGTCCTCGAGCCAGGAGGCGAGGAAGGCGCCCGCATCGGCGAAGTCGAGGGCGGTCGGTGCGAAGACGCCGATGTCGCCGGTCCAGCCGAGGCGCTCGTCGCGCTGGGGGCAGTCGGTCGGCACGGAGAGGAAGTTGTCGATCTCGGACCAGCGGGTGTTCTCCGCGAGCTTCGCGACGAGCGCGTCGGAGCAGTCGAACCATCCGGTGCGCGCGAGGTCGGCGGAGACGACGCGGGCGACGATCGAGGCCCCGAGAAGCGCGTCGTCACCGGGGAAGCCCTCGACCTCGACGTAGCGGAAGCCGTGCTGGGTGAGGGAGGGGGCGAACTCGTCGTCGCTGCCGGAGAGGATCGCCCGGTCCGTCGCCTCGGCGCCGCGCAGGGGGCGGGTGCCGAGTTCGCCGTTCTCGAGGACCTCCGCGTGGCGCAGGACGACGACCGCGCCGCGATCGCCGTGCGCGCGCAGGCGGACGTGGCCGGCGAGGTTCTGGCCGAAGTCGACGATCCGCTTGCCGGAGGGGGTCGTGAGGATCGCGGTGGGCGCGAGCTCGCCGATGACGCGGGGCATCGGCAGGGTCGTCGGCGCGAGCGCGGCGTCGGGCAGTGGGAGCTCCTCGACGCCCGTCTCCTCCCCGGGATCCCCGAGGTCGGGGCGGGTGAAGTCCGTCGTCTGGCCGTCGTACAGATCGTTGGCGACGACGTTCGAGGGACGGGCGCCCCACGTCGCGTCGGTGCCGATGACGAGGTCGGGGCCGCCCTCGCGGGCGATCTCGAGCTGGGCGAGGGCCCAGAGCTCCGCGCCGTAGACGGCCTCGCGCTTCGCCCAGGTGAGGTGGCCGCGGTACCAGCCGTTGCCGAGGACGATCGCGAGCTCGTGCTCGCCCGCCTCTACGGCGCGCGGGACGTCATGGGTCTGGACGAGGTGACGGTTCCGGTACTCCGTCCAGCCCGGCGCGAGTTGGTCGGCGCCGATGCGCTCGCCGTCGAGGAAGACCTCGTAGACGCCTCCGGCGGTGATGTGGAGCCGGGCGGAGGCGGCGTCCTCGGGGGCGGTGAAGCGGCGGACGAGGACGGGGGCGGGGTCGGTCCTCGCGTTGCCGCGGGCGCGGATCGGACGAGCGCTCCAGTCGTCACGGTCGAGCGGGCCGGTCTCGATGACGAGGGGCTCGGACCAGGCGGAGGAGGCGCCCTCCTCGCCGAAGACGCGGACGCGGACTTCCGCCCGTTCGCGCGAGGCGAGGGGGGCGAAGGGCCAGGCGCGGAAGAGGGGGGAGGGGCCCTCGAGGACGGCCTCCTCGACGATCGCGGTGGCGTTGGCGCCGATGCGCCGGACCTCGACCTCGGCGCGCGCCTGGGACCATCCTGCGGGAGCGGCGGCGATCTCCCACGAGAGCCTCGGCATCGGTCCCGTCGCGCCGAGCGCAGCGCCCGCGGGGAGTCGATCCGCGCGCAGTCGGGAGGGCGCGGAGAGGGGGCCGATCGGGTCGACGGGCTCGGGTTCGAGCGCGTCGAGGGCGCCGGTTACGGGTGCGGGAGTCGTCATCGTGTCCTCCGGATCTCTAATGAACCGTTTCATTTGAGGGGGTCGAGCGAGACCGTAGGCGCTCCTGCGCGGTGCTGTCAATGGCTCCGCGCGAAATCCCCGTCCGGCGGAAGCGTCGCCCGGTGGAGGGGGAAGGGTGCTCTTCGGGCGTTGAAATCAGTGGTGATCAGGCGCGGAGCTGGTCCGCGAAGGCGGAGACGACCGCCGCCATGTCGACGCTCGGGTCGAGGAGCCATTCCATCTGGACCCCCTCGATGAGCGACATGATGCGGATCGCGGTGATCTCGAGGTCGAGATCGTCGCGCAGGCGCCCCGCGGCCCGCTCCGCCTCGAGGTCGGCGAGGAGCTGGCGGCGGAAGCGCCGGCCCAGTGCGACGACGTAGTCGTGGGCGGGGTGATCGGGATTGATGGCCTCGGCCCGCAGGACCGCATCGAGGTGGATGAGTCCGCGGATCGTCGCGTTGTGCGCCATGACCCTCGGGAGGGCGTCGAGGAGGCCGAAGCGCGCGAAGAGGTCGGCGCGCCAATCGCGCTCGGCGTCCTCGCGGCGGGTGAGGACCGCCTGGAGGATCGCGTCCTTCGTGCCGAAGTGGTGGCGCAGGAGCGCGTGGCTCACGCCGATCGCATCGGCGAGCTGGCGCAGGGACAGGTGCTGGTAGCCCTGCTCCGCGAAGATCCGCGAGGCCCGTTCGACGATCTCGGCGCGTCGGCGCTCGCCGTTCGCGTAGCGCGTCCGCCCGTCGGGCGCCGCGCTCCCCGGCGCACCCGGCTCGGGGCGCGGGGCGTCTCCGACGCGCGGGAGGGAGTCCTCCGTGTTCGCTGCGTTCATCGCCCGCCTTTCGCCTGCTCAGGCGATTCTAGTCGTTCGGGGGACGGTCGCGAATGCGAGAGTGTGCGCTAGATCTCATCCAAAGTGGATAAAGTTGAGATACGCTACTGCCGTTCGACACGGCGACAGCCGCATGGACGCCGGCACCGATGCCGACCCTCACATCAAGGACGATCGATGAGCAATCCCACTGACACCCCGGTCGAGTCCCCGACCGACGCGCCCCTCGGCGCCGACGACCAGGCGGCCCGCGACGCCGCCGAGTACGAGGCGATCGCCGCCCGCTTCGGAAACCCGAAGAAGACGGTCTGGCTCGTCCTCATCGCCGCTATCGGCGGCTACATCATGATGATGGGCATGAGCACGGCGCTCCAGCTGCGCCTGTCCGCCATCGACCAGGACCTCGCGACGCTCGTCTACTCGCGCGCGACCTCCCTCTCCGCCCTCCTCATGCTGATCGTGGTCCCGCTCGTCGGCGCCCTCTCCGACCGCACCCTCTCCCGCTTCGGCCGCCGCCGCCCGTGGATGCTCGGCGGTTACCTCGTCGCCCTCGCGTGCTTCCTCATCATCGGCGCCCAGACCAACTCCATCGCGATCATCGCCGCCTACGTCGTCGGCATCGCCGCCGCCCAGGCCGGCTTCAACGCCTACGGCACCATTCCCGTCGAGGGCGTTCCCGGGAACATGCGCGGTCGGATCATGGGCCTCATGGGCCTGTGCGGCGCGCTCGCGATGAGCGTCGGCGCCTACCTGGCCGGCGCGCTCGTCCAGGTCTCCACCATCCTCCTGATGACCGTGCCCGCTCTCCTCGCACTCGTCTGCGCGATCCCGCTCCTCCTCTTCTACAAGGATCCGCAGCACATGCGCGAGGAGGTGCCCCAGGGCGGACTCGTGGAGCTCTTCACCCACATGTTCGTCAACCCGCTCAAGCACCCGAACTTCGGATGGGTCTGGCTCTCCCGCTTCCTCGCGGGCTCCGGCATGGCGGCGTTCCTCGGCTTCTTCGTCCTCTACCTCATCGTCGGCCTCCACCTCGATCCCGCGGCCGCCGGCGCCCAGGCGGGACGTCTCTCGCTCATGAGCGCGCCGGTCTCGATCATCGTCTTCATGGGTTCGGGCTGGATCTCCGACAAGCTCGGCATGCTCAAGCCCCTCGTCGCCCTCGCCGCGATCATCATGGCCGCAGGCCTGATCCTCGGCGCGACCTCGAAGAGCATCGACGCTTTCACGGTCGCGTGGATGGTGTTCGCCATCGGCCAGCCGATGTACCTCACGGTCGACCTCGCCCTCTGCGCGAAGGTCCTCCCCTCGCAGGCGGACGCCGGCAAGGACATGGCCGTCTTCGGCCTCGCCCTCAACCTCGGCAACGTCCTCGTTCCCGCGCTCGCGCCGACGCTGCTCGGCCCCGCCTCGAACAACTACCCGGTCCTCTGGGGGACCGCCGCCGCCCTCTGCGTCATCGGCGCCCTCATCATGCCGCTCGTCCGCGGCGTCAAGTGACGTCGGCGACGACTTCCGCCGCCTCGAGCGCGCGCCCGCCGCGCTGACGGTTCCGGCGAGGCCGACCGCCCCGCCGGAACCGTCGCCCGTATATAAGGAGAACACCCATGACCGCACCCGCGACCGCCGCGCGCTTCCCCGAGGGATTCCTCTGGGGAACGGCCACCGCCTCCCACCAGGTCGAGGGCGGGAACGTCAACAACGACGTCTGGCTCTACGAGCACGTGCCGAACACGATGTACGCCGAGTCCTCCGGCGACGCCTGCGACCACTACACCCGCTACCGCGAGGACATCGCGCTCCTCGCCTCACTCGGATTCAACGCGTACCGCTTCTCTCTCGAGTGGAGCCGCATCGAGCCCGCCGAGGGCGAGTTCTCCGCGGTCGCGATCGCCCACTACCGCGACATGCTCCTCGCCTGCCGCGAGCACGGGCTCGAACCGATCGTCACCTACCACCACTTCACGTCCCCCCAGTGGCTCATCGCCTGCGGCGGTTGGGAGGACGAGGGGACGATCGAGCTCTTCGCCCGCTTCGCGCGGCGCGTCACCGAGGAGCTCGGCGACCTCTTCGACATCGCGTGCACGATGAACGAGCCGAACCTCGCGGTCCTCCTCGGGGAGCTCGGCCTCGCCGAGCGCGACCCCGCCGACCGCGTGAAGAACCCGACCTGGGTCGGGGCCGGTCGCGCCCTCGGCATCCCCGCCGAGCGGGTCGCCGGATTCCAGCTCACCGCGACCGAACGCTCCTTCGAGGTGAAGAGCCGGGCGCACAAGGCCGCCGCGGCCGCCATCAAGGAGGTCAAGCCGTCGATGAGGGTCGGCTGGACCCTCGCGAACTCGGACTTCCAGGCCGCGCCGGGCGGCGAGGAGCGCGTCGCGCGCCTCATCGAGGAGAACAACCTCCGCTACCTGCGCGTCAGCGAGGGCGACGACTTCGTCGGACTCCAGACCTACAACCGGACCCTCCTCGACGCGAACGGCCCGGCTCCCCTCGCCGAGGACGCCGTCCTCAACACGATGGGCGAGGAGATCTGGCCCTGGGCGATCGGAGCGGTCGTCCGCCAGGCGTGGGACCACCTGAAGATCCCGATCATCGTCACGGAGAACGGCCTCGCCACCGACGACGACGCGCAGCGTGTCGACTTCCTCCGCACCGCGGTCGACGAGGTCGGGCGGGCCGTCGCCGACGGGATCCCCGTCCTCGGCTACATGTGCTGGTCCGCCTTCGACAACTTCGAGTGGATCTTCGGCTACGGCCCGAAGTTCGGCATCATCGCCGTCGACCGCGAGACCCAGGAGCGCGCGCCGAAGGAATCGGCCCGCGTCCTCGGGCGCATCGCCCGCGGCAACGGCGTCGAGGGGGACTGACGCCCGGGACTCGACAGCGCGAGGGGCGGCCGGTAACAACCGGCCGCCCCTCGCGTTCGAATCAGTCGCGCGTTCGAATCAGTCGATCGACGCGGCGATCGTGAAGGTGAGCGTGTGCGACTCGCCGGGCGCGAGGACGACGACGTCCGTGCCCGAGTTGAAGGCGTTCGGCGGGCAGGTCATCGGCTCGACGGCGACGCCGATCCGGTCGAGCGAATCGGCCGTGTAGACCTGGACCCAGCGGGCGTCGGAGGCGATGCCGACCCTCAGGCCCGACTCGGGGTCGCGGATCGATACCGTCCACTCGCCCTCGGGAAGATCGGTGTAGGCGTGGTCGATCTGCTGTCCGGCGAGAGCGTGCGCCTCGCGGTAGTCGCGATCGAGCTCGGCGGCGGGACGCAGGGCGACCGGAGCGAGATTCTCGTCCACATCGACGATCGAGGCCGCGGGGACGGAGAGCTCGTAGGCGTCGTTGCGCGCCCGACCGATCGTGAGGTAGGGGTGCGAGGAGACGCCGTAGGGGGCGGGCTCGGCGCCGACGTTCTTCGCGTGGAGCGTCACCGACAGGCCGCGGGTCTGGTCGAGCGCGTAGGTCACCCACGCCTCGAGCGCCCACGGGTACCCGTACCGCGGGGCGATGAAGGCGCCGAGGGTCGCGGAGTCGGAATCGGCGTGGACGACGTCCCAATCGACCCAGGTCATGAGCCCGTGGAGCGCCGCTCCCGTCGACGACTCGTTGACGGGGACCTCGTAGGTCGTCCCCTCCCAGGTGTAGACGCCGTCGGCGATGCGGTTCGGCCAGGGCATGAGGGTCTTTCCAAGGTAGCCCTCGGGGAGCTCGTCGACGGAGTGGGGGAGGACGATGTCGCGACCGGCGTACGCGAGACCGGCGAGCCCGGCGCCGACGGTGACGATCCTCGCCTCGTAGTCGCCCGACCTCAGGACGATCTCGGTTCCCGATGCGCTGCGCGTGGCCATGATGCCTCCTCGACGACGAATGATCCGCCCCTCATCCTACGGCCGAACGCCCACGTCGAGGCCCCATCGGGGCCGCGAGTACCATCGGAGCGGGCGCCCCGGCGCGGGGCGCGACCCGAGACGAAAGGAAATGATCGCCCATGACCGACTTCTCGAAGGATTCCGTCCTCGATCCCGCGCGGCTCGCGGAGCTTCGGAGCCTCGCCGACGACGCGGCCGCGCGCGTCGCCCGCAACGCCGCGACGAGCGCCGGCATCGACGCCGCCGCACTCGACCGCGCGAAGGTCGTCGCCACTCCGCTCGTCGTCTCCCACCGCCTCGACGACTGGAAGGCGACCGCTCAGAAGAAGTCCGGCCGCTGCTGGCTCTTCTCCTCCCTCAACCTCCTCCGCTCGACGACGCGCAAGGTCCTCGGGGTGAAGGACTTCGAGTTCTCCCAGAACTTCGTCCTCTTCTACGACAAGCTCGAGCGGGCGAACTGGTTCCTCACCGACGTCGTCGCGACCGCCTCCGAGCCCCTCGACGGCCGCCTCGTCCAGTTCCTCCTCGCGGACGTCCTCGGCGACGGCGGCCAGTGGGACATGGCGGTCTCCCTCTACGCCAAGCACGGCCTCGTCCCCAAGGAGGCGATGCCGGAGACCGAGGCCTCCTCGAACACCCACCGGATGAACACGCGCCTCCAGGTCCTCCTGCGACGCTCCGCCCTCGAGCTGCGCGACCTCGTCGAGAAGGGCGCGTCGGCGGCGGAGATCGCCGCGAAGAAGGACGAGGTCGTGGCCGCCGTCCACCGGATCCTCGTCATCAGCCTCGGCGAGCCGCCCGCCTCCTTCGACTGGGAGTGGCGCGACGACGAGGGCGGCTTCCACCGCGGCGGCGCGCTCACCCCCCGCGAGTTCTACGACCGCTACGTCGGCGTCGACCTCGCCGACTACGTGTGCCTCGTCGACGATCCGCGCCCCGAGCACCCCAAGGGTGCGGCCCTCACGGTCGAGCACCTCGGCAACGTCGTCGGGGGCCGCGAGATCCGCTACGTCAACGCCGAGAGGGAGACGATCAAGAAGCTCGCGTCCGCTTCGATCGCCGCCGGCGAGCCCGTGTGGTTCGGCGCCGACGTCCTCCAGCAGTCCGATCGCGACTCGGGCCTGCTCGTCGAGGGGCTTCACGACTACTCGGGACTCTTCGGCGTCGACCTGTCGACGACGAAGGAGCAGCGCCTGCGCACCGGCGAGTCCGCGATGAACCACGCGATGCTCTTCACCGGCGTCGACCTCGCCGAGGACGGATCGACCCGCCGGTGGCGCGTCGAGAACTCCTGGGGCGAGGAGCCCGGCGACAAGGGCTTCTTCACGATGGACGACGCGTGGTTCGACGAGTACGTCTTCGAAGTCGTCGTCCGCGCCGACGCCCTCCCCGAGGAGCTGCGTCCCGCCCTCACGGCGGATCCGATCCGCCTGCCGGCCTGGGATCCGATGGGCACCCTCGCCTGAGCGGTCCATGAGAGGATCGGGGAACGGCGCAACGGCGCGCCGTTCCCCGAGGAGGACTCATGACCGTGCACCCCACCCGTCAGTTCGTCGAAGGACTTCCGAAGGCCGAGCTCCACGTGCACCTCGAGGGCACGCTCGAACCGGAGCTCAAGCTCGCGCTCGCCCGCAAGAACGGCGTCGACATCGGGCAGACGACGATTGAGGAGGTCCGGGCCGCCTACGAATACGACGACCTCACGTCGTTCCTCGCGGTCTACTATCCGGCGATGGAGGTGCTGCGCGACGCCTCCGACTTCGAGGCGCTCGCGAGCGCCTACCTCGAGCGGGCAGAGCGCGACGGCGTGCGGCGCGCCGAGTGCTTCTTCGACCCGCAGGCCCACACGAGCAGGGGAGTGCCGCTCGCCGAGGTCATCGAGGGACTGTCCGCCGCGGTCGAGAAGTTCCGCGCGCGCGGCATGTCCGTCGACCTCATCCTCTGCATCCTGCGCGATCATCCGCTCGAGTCGGGGCTCGCGACCCTCGAGGAGGCGCTCGCCTTCCGCGACCGGTTCATCGGCGTCGGACTCGACTCCGACGAGCGGGGGAACCCGCCCGAGAAGTTCGCTCGCGTCTTCGAGCTCGCGCGCCGAAACGGCCTGCGCCTCACCATGCACTGCGACCCCGATCAGCCCGACTCGATCGATCACATCCGCACGTGCCTCACGGAGCTCGGCACCGACCGCCTCGACCACGCCGTCAACATCGTCGAGGACCCCGCCCTCGTCGACCTCGTCGTCGAGCGCGGCATCGGGCTCACGTGCTGCCCGCTCTCCAACCTCCTCATCAGCCCGTCGATGAAGGAGGAAGAGATCGTCTCCCTCATGCGCGCGGGCGCCCGCGCGACGATCAACTCCGACGACCCCGCCTACTTCGGGGGCTACGTCGCCGACAACTACCTCGCGCTCGCCGAACGCGCCGGTCTCGACGAGTCCGACCTCGGACGCTTCGCCCGCAACTCGCTCGAGGCGAGCTGGGCGCCCGACGACGTGAAGGCGGCCCTTCTCGCCGAACTCGACGACTACCTCGCCGGGAGCTGATCGGGCGTTCGGCCGAGGACGAAGAAGGGCGGGGCGGGTGAGCACCCGCCCCCTCCCGTTACCTTGTTGGTGGTCGCTGGCGGGGAAGTGTTGGCGGCTGGGCCAGCGGTGGTCGGCATGATGTCTTGCCCCTGTCTACTCAATGATCCGGGGGTGTTGTCACCGACCATCCGCGCGGCTGGTGGTGACCGCTGATCAGGGGAACGCCCCGAAGACGTGACTGTCGAGGTCTTTCGTAACGTGGGTGCGGGGCGACCAGCTCAAGGGACGCTGGCCGTCCACCCCTACGACAGACGGGATGACAGCATGGTCACCGACGACATCGACGGAGCCTGTTCAATGGTTTGTGTAAGCCCTCCTTTGGAAGGACTGTTGCATTGAGTGTTGATTCTGGTTTGTCGGGCCGTGTGGTCGCGAGTGAGTTGGTGTCGTCGGGGGCTTTGGACGAGGTGTTCGCCAAGGTTGATTCGGGCGAGATCGAGCTGACGGGTTCTGATGGCCTGCTTCCCGCATTGTTGAAAGAAGCTCTTGAGCGGGGGTTGCGCGCCGAGCTGACCGACCACTTGGGCTACGAGAAGGGCGAGCCTGCGCCGGTAGCGCGCGGCAACGCCCGAAACGGCACCTCGACCAGGGTGATCGACTCGCAGGTCGGCAGCTTTGAGATCGAGGTCCCCCGCGACCGTGCCGGCACGTTCACGCCTCGCCTGGTGCGCAAGGGCCAGCGGCGCATGGACGGCCTGGACGGCATGATTATCAGCTTGTACGCCGGTGGGATGACGGTGCGCGAGATCCGCCACCACTTGGAGTCCACGCTGGGGGTGGAGCTGTCGGCCGGGACGATCAGCACGATTACCGACGCCGTGTGCGATGCCGTCCTGGAGTGGCAGCAGCGCCCCCTGGACGAGTTCTATCCGATCATCTACCTGGATGCGATCCGCGTGAAGATCCGCGACCAGGGGAGGGTGTCGAACCGGGCGGCCCACTTGGCGGTCGGGGTCGACATGGACGGCGTCAAGCACGTGCTGGGGATCTGGATCCAGTCCGAAGAGGGAGCTTCCTTCTGGGCGCACGTGTGCGCCGAGCTCGCCAACCGGGGAGTCAGGGACGTCCTGTTCGTGTGCTGCGACGGGCTGGCAGGCCTTCCTGAGGCGGTGGAGGCGACCTGGCCCGACTCGATGGTCCAGACCTGCGTCGTCCACCTGATCCGCTCCTCGATGAGGTTCGTCGCCTACCAGGATCGCAAGGAAGGTCGCCGCCGCCCTCAAACCCGTCTACACCGCGGTCAACGAGGACGCCGCCTTGGACGCCCTCGCCGAGTTCGCCGCCGGATGGGCGGACAAGTACCCTGACGCCCTGAGCACCTGGCAGCGCGCCTGGGAACGGTTCACGCCCTTCCTCGCCTTCCCGCCCATGCTCCGGCGCGTCTTGTACACGACCAACGCCATCGAATCCTTGAACTACCAGCTGCGCAAAGTCATCAAGAACCGGGGCCACTTCCCCTCCGACGCGGCGGCCGTGAAGCTGCTGTGGCTGGCGATCTGCAACATCGAAGACCGCAGAGCCGCCGAACGCGCCACAACCCCCACCAGCAAACCCTCCCGGCGCGCGACCAACCGGCTCGTCGAAGGCCGCCTCACCACCAACTGGAAACAAGCCCTCGCCCAACTCGCCGCCGCCTACCCCGACCGCATCACCCCCTACCTCTAACCCCCACTTACACAAAACAATTGACAAGCTCCATCGACGTGTTCATCGGCATCGACGTGGGCAAGTCCGACCACTGGGCGACCGCCTTGACCCGAGACCCTCGGGCGCACCTTCGAAACCGGAGCCCACCTGGCCTCCTACGCAGGCCTCACACCAGTCACCCGCAGATCAGGATCCTCCATCCGAGGCGAATACGTTTCCCACGCAGGCAACAAACGACTCAAACGAGCAATGTTCCTGTCCGCCTTCGCATCCCTACGCTCAGACCCCACCTCAAGGGCCTACTACGACCGCAAGATCACCCAAGGCAAACGCCACAACCAAGCCCTCATCGCCCTCGCCCACCGACGCATCCTCACACTCCACGCCATGATCCGAGACGGAGCCCTCTACAACCCCAACCCGACAACACACCTGCCAACAGCCGCTTGACACACCACATAGGGGCACGTTACGCGGCCCGCACCTCCACCCCGCTCCTCGGCATCTGCCGCGGCATGCAGATCCTCTCCGTCGCCTTCGGCGGCACCCTCGAGCAGCACATCGACTCCGGCGCCCACACGAACCCCGGGATCCTCGCCGACCATCGCTTCGTCCGCCACGCCGTCTCCGTCGACCCCTTCTCCCGTCTCGCCTCCGCCCTCGGCGACGAGGTCGTCCGGCCCGTCTCGTCCGCCCACCACCAGCGGATCGACCGCGTCGGCGAGGGCCTGCGCATCGTCGCCCGCGCCGCCGACTCGACGATCGAGGCGATCGAGGGGGAGAGCGCCCCCGTCCTCGGCGTCCAGTGGCACCCGGAGGACCCCTCCGCCGACATCGAGCCGCTGCGCCGACTCCTCGCCGCCCTCGAGCCCGGCTCCGTCGATCGCTCCGCCCCGGTCCTTTCCGCGCAGTCCGCTCGCCGCCACGCCCTCGTCGCCTGACCCGCACGGGCTCGGGCAGCCCGCGCGAGGCCGCCGACGCCCCACGACGCCCCTCGACTAGGCTCGGGGCATGACGCACGACCCCTACGCCCCCGATGGGCGGACGAACCGGCAGCGGATGCTCGACGGCGACTTCTACATCGCCGACGACCCCGAACTCGCGAGGATCACGAGCCGCGCCCAGCGCCTCACCGACCTCCACGCGCGCGCCTTCGCGACCGACCCCGACATCGCGACGATGATCCTGCGCGAGTGCCTCGGCGCACTCGGCGAGGGTGCGGAGATCCGCCCGCGCCTCACCGTCGACTACGGGGAGAACATCTTCGTCGGTGATCGGACCTTCATCAACTTCGGGCTCGTCGCCCTCGACGTCGCGCGGATCAGCATCGGCGCCGACTGCCAGATCGGCCCGAACGTTCAGCTCCTCACCCCGATCCACCCCGTCGAGCCGGGCCCGCGCCGCGACCGCTGGGAGTCGGCGAAGCCGATCCGCATCGGCGACAACGTGTGGCTCGGCGGCGGGGTCGTCGTCTGCCCGGGCGTGACGATCGGCTCGGACAGCGTCATCGGCGCCGGCGCCGTGGTGACGAAGGACGTCCCGCCCCGCTCCGTCGCCGTCGGCAACCCCGCCAGGGTGGTCCGTCGCATCGACGAGGACGGGGCCGCGCGCCCGAAGGGGGAGTGATGATCCGCCCGATCGTCGTGACGGGCGAGCCCGTCCTCCATCGGCCCGCCGCCCCGGTCGAGCGCTTCGACGACCCGCTCGCCGAGCTTGTCGCCGACATGACCGAGACGATGATCGCGGCCCCCGGCGTCGGGCTCGCCGCGCCCCAGATCGGCGTCGACGCCGCCGTCTTCGTCTGGCGCTACGCCGGCCTGGCGCCCTTCGACCTCGAATACGGGGAGGCGCTCGGCGTCGCAGTGCCCGCGCCGTCCGAGGGCGCCGTCGTCAATCCGCGGCTCGCGCTCGACCACTCGGACGAATCGGTCTTGCCCGCGCGCCTCGACCTCGAGTGCGAGCACGAGGGGTGCCTCTCCTTCCCCGGGTACCAGTACCCGCTGCGCAGGGCGCCCCGGGCCGTCCTCGAAGGGCTCACCCCCTCGGGCGAGCCGCTGCGCGTCGAGGCGTCGGGCTGGCTCGCGCGGATCTTCCAGCACGAGTTCGGGCACCTGCAGGGGCGCCTCTACGTCGACCTCCTCGACGAGCCATGGGCGACCGAGGCGGCGCTGGCGAAGCGCGCCGCCGGATGGGGGCGGCCCGGGATCTCCTGGACGCCCGAGGGCTGAGGCGGGACGCCCGCATCCCCTCGAGGGCGCAACGTGATGCTTTCGGCGCGCGAAGGTGATGCTCTCGGCGGGAGGAGAGCATGCGTGAACGCGCGGGAGGGACGGCCGCGTCGGCCGCCCCTCCCGTCCTCGGATTCGTCCTACTTCGCGAGCTTCTCGCGAATGACGATGTCCATGATCCGCAGGTTCATCACCACGAACTTGCCGAACTGGTAGACCTTGTTCCTCCGGTGGCGCAGGGTCGCCGTCGTCGGGAGCGGCGCCCTCGCGATCCGCTCCTGCTGCTCGGGGTCGAGCTCCTCGACGGTGGGTCGCATGTCGCTCATCATTCCTCCTTCGAAGTCGTCGTCTTTGACCCGCCGAGCGTTACTCGGGGATGAAGGTCCAGCCGGGCCGGGCCTTCGCCTTGTAGATGAACAGGTAGTGGAGCATGAGCTTGATCCAGTGCCCGAAGAGGCCGATCTCGCCCCTCGTGTGGTACGGGTGGCGTCCGGTGAGCGGGAACTTCTTCTCATCCGGGACGATCGGGTACATGATCATCGCGGCGGCCGAGCCGTTCATGAGGCTCGCGCCCGTCGAGGCGACGCAGGAGGCGCCCATGTGCGCCATCGAGGCCTCCTTCGCCGGCTTGTCGCGGCCCTTGATGCGGTCGACGATCGTCTCGGCGACCGCGCGGCCGATCGTGCCCGAGGGCTGACCGGTGCGCGGCGGCGCAGGCGCGATCGGCGTGCCGTTCGGGTTCTTCCGCGGCTTGGAGATCGGGTGCGGGGGAGCGAAGGCGATGCCCGCGGCGAAGAGGTTCGGGTAGGTCGGGTTCTGGTAGGTCTTCGGCCAGTCCTCCGCCGACCAGTCCTCGTACGAGGTCTTCGAGTAGTCCGCGTCGACCTTCATGAAGCCGCTCGGGGCGAACACCGTCGAGGTGATGTCCGACCCGTCCCGCGCGTACGCCTTGAGGGGCTGGCCGGAGAAGGGCGGGAGGAGCATCGCGAAGTCGAAGTCGAGGACGTGCTCGGCGCCGTCGAGCGTCTCGTAGACGATCCGGCCCTCCTCGACGCGGGTGACCGCGGCCCCGGAAATGGCCTTGACGCCGCGCTCGCGGAAGAGGGACTCCGTCCACAGCTGCGAGGTCGTCATGTAGCCGTTCTGCTTGAAGCGCATACCGCCGACGCCGAAGTCGCCGAGCTCGGCCTCGTTCGTCAGGTAGACGACCTCGCAGAGGTCGCGGACCCCGGCCTCGCGGAGCTCGAACTCGACGTTGAAGGTGTACTCGAAGGCCGCCCCCTGGCACGTGCAGGTGCCGTTGCCGGTGCCGACGACGAGGCGCTGGCGCTTGCCCGCCTTCGCGGCCTCGACGATCTTGAGGAACTCCTTCGCCGTCTGGTCCGCGTGCGCGGCCGTGCAGACGGAGAGCGAGTGACCGCCGTCGGGGCCGAGGCCCGGGGTCGCCTCGAACTTCAGCTTCGGACCGGTCGCGTTGATGAGATAGTCGTAGGGGAGGAGGTCGGTCCGACCGGCGTCGCCCGGCCCCGTGTACTCGACCTCGACGAGCGGGGTCGGATCATCGCCGCGCCCCTCCGGGTAGAGGGCGGTCGCCTTCGCCTGATGGAAGATGATGCCCTTCTTTTCGTAGATGGGGGCGAGCGGGAAGAGGACCTCCGACTTGTCCATCCGGCCGGTGCCGACCCAGATGTTGGACGGGATCCAGTTCCATTGCGAGTTCGGGCTCACGACGACGACGTCGTGGTCGCGCGAGAGCATCCGGCGAAGATGGAGGGCCGCTGTGTGCCCGGAGACGCCGGCGCCGAGTACGACGACACGTGCCATATTGAGTTGCACCTCGGTTCATGGGATCGCGCGCCGACTCTGTTGCCGACGCTGCCCCCACTATACCGGGGAAGTGTGAAGAAATGGGACGAACGGCCCATGCTGGCCTGATCGAGGGTGGTAAAAGTCCGCCCCCCGGCGCCGGAGCCGGGGGGCGAGCGCCCAGCAGCGTCCTCAGTGGACCTCGAAGCCGAGCGAGCGGAAGTAGTCGCGGACCTCGTCGGTCGCCTCGGGCGTCGGCGGCTTCGTCTCCTCGAGCGCGTAGTCGAGCCCGAGGCTGCGCCACTTGTCGCGCCCCATCTGGTGGAAGGGGAGGACTTCGACGCGGTCGACGACGTTCTTCCACTTCGAGATGATCGCGCCGATCGCCTCGATGTTCTCGCGAGAGTCCGTGAGGCCCGGGACGAGGACGAAGCGGATCCACACCCGCGTCGTTCCACGGGCGGCGAGTCGGTCGCCGAAGTCGATCGTCGGCTGAAGGTCGCCGGTCGTCACCCGGTGGTAGAGGTCGGGGAGTCCCGCCTTGACGTCGAGGAGGACGAGGTCGAGGTCGTCGAGCATCGCGTCGTCGCAATTGGCGCCGAGGAACCCGGAGGTGTCGAGGCACGTGTGGACGCCCATCTCCTTCGCGCCGCGCAGGATTCGGCGGACGAACTCGGGCTGCATCATCGCCTCGCCGCCCGAGAGCGTGAGGCCGCCCCCGGTCGTCCGGAAGATCCTCCGGTAGCGCTTGACGCGCGAGAGGATCTCCGAGGCCTCGACGGGCGCCCCGTCCTTCATGAGGAAGGTGTCGGGGTTGTGGCAGTACAGGCACCGCAGGCCGCAGCCGTTGAGGAAGACCGTGAGGCGGGTTCCCGGGCCGTCGACGGCGGTGACGAGTTCCCACGAGTGGACCGAGCCGAGGAGTCCCTCGTGCATCCGGGTGAGGCGCTCGTGGCGCTCGACGTCGGTGAGTTCGATGAGGCCGGCGATCCCCTGACCGGAGGCGCGCCCCTGCGGGGCGGCGAAGTCCTGATCGCGCGGCGCTGCGGCGCCGGCGGGCAGGTCGGTCGGGACGATGCTCGAGCCGTCGCCGAGTGGGGCGTCGATGGTCGTGGTCATGGGGTCCTCATCGGTCGAAGGTGGGGGAGAGGAGAACGGCGGGGCGCAGGGCCGTGCCCTGCGCCCCGCCGCGGGTTCGGCGCGTCGTCGCGCCGCCTGAGACTCAGGCCGAGTGGTGGAAGGTGCGCGAGAGGACGTCGAGCTGCTGCTCGCGCGTGAGCTTGACGAAGTTCACGGCGTAGCCGGAGACGCGGACGGTGAGGTTCGGGTACTTCTCCGGGTGCTCGATGGCGTCCTCGAGGGTGGAGCGGTCGAGGACGTTGATGTTCGCGTGGTAGAGGCCGTCGGTCTCGCCGCGCTCCTCGCGGGCCGCCTTCATGTCGGCGAGGCGCTCTTCGTAGGTCTTGGTGGCCATGTCGATTTCTCCTTCGTGGGGGTTGTGTCGGGGTGGGGCNGTCGTCTACGGCAAGGCGACCGGCGCCTTCCCGTCGGGCCACAAGGCCGGCACTCCCTTCGCGCCGGGCGCCAACCCGGAGAACGGCATCGACACGCACGGCATGGTCGCCTCGATGCTCTCGGTCGGCAAGCTCGACTACAACGACGCCCTCGACGGCATCTCGCTGACGAACACGATCACCCCGTCCGGCCTCGGCCGCACGAAGGACGAGCAGATCACCAACCTCGTCGGCATCCTCGACGCGGGCTTCGTCCCCGACGACTCCTGCGCCGTCGACGCGACGCTCGGACACTGACCGCACCGGGTGGGCGGGCCACCCCCGCCCACCCGGTGCGGTCAGTGTCCGAGCGTCGCGTCGACGGCGCAGGAGTCGTCGGGGACGAAGCCCGCGTCGAGGATGCCGACGAGGTTGGTGATCTGCTCGTCCTTCGTGCGGCCGAGGCCGGACGGGGTGATCGTGTTCGTCAGCGAGATGCCGTCGAGGGCGTCGTTGTAGTCGAGCTTGCCGACCGAGAGCATCGAGGCGACCATGCCGTGCGTGTCGATGCCGTTCTCCGGGTTGGCGCCCGGCGCGAAGGGAGTGCCGGCCTTGTGGCCCGACGGGAAGGCGCCGGTCGCCTTGCCGTAGACGACGTTCGAGGTGATCGTGAGGACCGACTGGGTCGGGATCGCGTCGCGGTACATGGGGATCTGGCGGATCTTGTCCATCACCGTGTGGACGACGGTCGCCGCGATGTCGTCGGCGCGGTCGTCGTCGTTCCCGTAGGTCGGGAACTCGCCCTCGGTGACGTAGTCGACGACGAGGCCGGTCTCGTCGCGGACCGGCGTCACCTTCGCGTACTTGATCGCGGCGAGCGAGTCGGCGACGATCGAGAGACCCGCGATGCCGCAACCCATGGTCCGGATGATCTCCGAATCGTGGAGCGCCATCTCGACGGCCTCGTACGCGTAGCGGTCGTGGCAGTAGTGGATGATGTTGAGGGCCTCGACGTAGGTGTCGACGACCCAGTCGAGCATCTCCTCGTACTTGCCCCAGACCTCGTCGAAGTCGAGCGGGCCGTCGCCCTCGATGGGGGCGTAGCCGGTGACGACCTGCTTGCCGCTCATCTCGTCGCGTCCGCCGTTGATCGCGTAGAGCAGGGCCTTCGCGGCGTTGACGCGGGCGCCGAAGAACTGCATCTGCTTGCCGACGCGCATCGGGGAGACGCAGCAGGCGATGGCGGCGTCGTCGCCCCAGTGTTCGCGGATCTGGCCGTCGGACTCGTACTGGATCGACGAGGTCTCGATGGAGATGGCGGCGCAGAACTCCTTGTAGCCGGTGGGGAGGTTCTCGTCCCAGAAGATCGTGATGTTCGGCTCCGGCGCGGGGCCGAGGTTGCGGAGCGTCTGGAGGAGGCGGAAGGAGGTCTTCGTCACGAGGGTGCGGCCGTCGTCGCCGAAGCCGGCGTCCGACCAGGTCGCCCAGTAGGGGTCGCCGGAGAAGATCTGGTCGTAGTCGATCGTGCGGAGGAACCGCGTGATGCGGAGCTTGATGACGAGGGCGTCGATGATCTCCTGCGCGTCCGTCTCGGTGATGCGGCCGGCCTTGAGATCGCGCTCGAAGTAGCAGTCGAAGAAGGCGGAGAGGCGGCCGATCGACATCGCGGCGCCGTCCTGGGACTTCACGGAGGCGAGGTAGCCGAAGTACGTCCACTGGACGGCCTCCTGTGCGGTGGTCGCCGGGCCGGAGATGTCGAAGCCGTAGTCGGCCGCCATCTTCTTCAGCTTCTTGAGGGCCTTGATCTGCTCGGAGTGCTCCTCGCGGTAGCGGGCCCAGTGCTCGGAGAAGGGCTGATCGGCGTAGCGGTCCTTGTCGATCTGCTTCCACTCGATGAGCTTGTCGACGCCGTAGAGGGCGACGCGGCGGTAGTCGCCGATGATGCGGCCGCGGCCGTAGGCGTCCGGGAGGCCGGTGATGATGTGGGACGAGCGGGCGGCGCGGATGCGCGGCGTGTAAATGTCGAAGACCGCGTCATTGTGGGTCTTGCGGTACTGGGTGAAAATCTTCTTGACCTCGGGGTCGACCTCCTTGCCGGCCTCCTTGATCGCGGTCTCGACCATGCGCCAGCCGCCGTTCGGCATCATCGCGCGCTTGAGCGGGGAGTCGGTCTGGAGGCCGACGACGACGTCGTCATCGGAGGAGATGTAGCCGGGCTTGAAGGCGTCGATGTCGGCGGGGGTGTGCGTGTCGACGTCGAGGATGCGGACCTGGCGCTCCTTCGAGAGGAACTCCTTCTCGAGGGTGTCCCAGACGCGGAGAGTCTTCTCGGTGGGGCCCGCGAGGAAGGCGGCGTCGCCCTCGTACGGGGTGTAGTTGCGCTGGATGAAGTCTCGGACGTCGATCTCCTCGGTCCAGGCGCCGGTCGTGAAACCGGTCCAGGCCTCGGGGGCGGGGACGGGAGCGGTCTGCTCTGTCGTCATCTTTCCTCTTCTCGAATGACCACCGCGCCGCAGGGTTGTCGGGCGCGGCTGTTGAATTTTCTCCAACTCATGCCGTGTGGGCACCTGCACCCATTGTGACCCCGCCGGTCGCGCCCGTCATCGGGCGGAGACGATCGGGCCTATGCGTGTTCTCACACCCCGCCCGCAGTCCTGCGAACAGGACTTTCGATCCAGGACCGAGGTCCCAGACGGATCGATCGTCGGGAGTCTGGTCGGACACGTGCGGGCGTGGACCGCGCGGACGGAGGGCCGGGACGCCGCCTATGCTGCGAGTGATCGGCGCCTCGCGCATCGCTTCCATTCCTCAAGGAGTCCCCGTGACCGCACCGCTTCCCGAACTGCGCGTCGGAGTTCTCGGCGCCGGAACCGTCGGTTCGCAGGTCATCCGCATCCTGCGCGAGCAGGCCGAGGACTTCGCGGCCCGCTCCGGCGCCCTCATGCGCGTCGCCGCGGTCCTCGTCCGCGACGTCGACGCGCCCCGCGACGCCGAGATCGACCGCTCCCTCCTCACGACCGACCCGGGCGAGGCGATCGACGGGATGGATCTCGTCGTCGAGCTCATCGGCGGCATCGAGCCGGCGCGGACCTTCGTCCTGCGGGCCCTCGAGGCGGGCGCGAGCGTCGTCACGGGCAACAAGGCCCTCCTCGCCGCCCACGGCCCCGAGCTCTACGCCGCCGCGGCGGCCTCGGGCGCGGACCTCTACTACGAGGCCGCCGTCGCTGGCGCGGTCCCCGTCGTGTACGGTCTGCGCGAGTCGCTCGCGGGCGACCGGATCACGAAGGTCATGGGCATCGTCAACGGGACGACGAACTTCATCCTCGACGCGATGGCCTCGCGCGGCCTCACCTACGCCGACGCGCTCGCGCAGGCCCAGGAGCTCGGGTACGCCGAGGCCGATCCCACGGCCGACGTCGAGGGCCTCGACGCCGCGGCGAAGTGCGCGATCCTCGCCTCGCTCGCCTTCCACACGCGCGTCGGCATCGATGACGTCGAGGTCGAGGGCATCACCCGCATCACCGCGGAGGACATGGCCGAGGCCGCCTTCTTCGGCCGCGCGATCAAGCTCCTCGCGATCGCCGAGCGCAGGATCGGCGAGGACGGCGCCGAGGGCGTCGCGATGCGCGTCCACCCCGCCCTCGTCTCCCTCGACAATCCGCTCGCGAGCGTCGACGGCGCGTATAACGCGATCGTCGTCGAGGGCGAGAACGCCGGGCGCCTGATGTTCTACGGGCTCGGCGCGGGCGGCGCCCCGACCGCCTCGGCAGTCCTCTCCGACCTCGTCGCCGCCGCCCACCACCGCGCCTACGGCGGCCACGCCCCCCGCGAGTCGGTCTACGCGCACCTCCCGATCCTCGATCCGGGGACGGCGCGTACCCGCTACCAGATCCGTATGCAGGTCGAGGACCGTCTCGGCGTCCTCTCCGACGTCGCCGGGATCTTCGCCCGCCACGGGGTCTCCATCCAGTCGGTTCATCAGCGCGACGACAAGGAGCCGGGCGCTTGCGTCGTCGTCGCGACGACCCACCTTGCCCGCGAGGCCGACCTGCGCGCCGTCGCCCGGGCTCTCGCCCAGTCCGACGCCGTGCGCGAGGTGACGAGCGCGATCCGCGTCGAGGGGGAGTGACCGTGCGCCTCCACGACGACTTCGTCGCCGTCTCCGTTCCGGCGACGAGCGCGAACCTCGGCCCCGGATTCGACTCCATGGGCCTCGCGCTCGACCTCTGGGACGAAGTCTCCGTCCACGCGACCGCCGGCGCGACCTCGGTCGTCGTCGAGGGCGAGGGCGCCGGTCGCGTCGGAACGGGGGAGGACAACCTCGTCGTCAAGGCCCTGCGCCTCGCCCTCGACCGCGTCGGCGCGCCGCAGGTCGGCATCCGGATGCACTGCCTCAATCGGATCCCCCAATCGCGGGGCCTGGGGTCCTCGGCCTCGGCGATCGTCGCCGGGATCGTGCTCGCCCGCGCCCTCATCGGCGAGGACGACGTCCTCGGCCCCGCCGACGTCCTGGCGATCGGCACCGAGATGGAGGGCCACCCCGACAACATCGCGCCGGCCGTCCTCGGCGGCGCGACGGTCGCATGGACCGAGGAGGGGACTCCCGGCGCGGTGCGCCTCGACCCGCCGAACGGGATTTCGCCCGTCGCCTTCATCCCCGACTTCGAGCTCTCCACCTCGGCCGCCCGCTCGGCGCTGCCCGAGACGGTTCCGCACGTCGACGCCCGGTACAACCTCTCGCGCTCGGCCCTCCTCGCGGCGCTCCTCTCCGGAGCCCACGGGGCGGTCGGGACCGCCTCCTTCCACGACCTCCTCATGGAGGCGACGCGCGATCGGCTTCACCAGGAGCAGCGGCGCTCCTCCATGGAGCCCTCGCTCGCCCTCGTCGACTGGCTGCGCGCCGGGGGGATGGCGGCCGTCGTCTCCGGGGCGGGCCCGACCGTCCTCTCGCTCGAGCAGGTCCCCGCATCCGTCCGCCACGGCGCCGAGGGCGCGGGCTGGCGGGTCCTCACCCTCCCCGTGGCCACCGAGGGCGCGCGCATCACCCGCGGGCGTCTCTCCCGGTCGCGGCGGCCGGACTCGGCGGGGGAGTAGGCGACGAGGGCGCCCGCCCTGTGATCTTCTCCGCAGAACGCCCCGTTCCCCCGAGATCTCGCGGAAACGGGGCGGTCGTGTCTATACTCGGCGCCAGTGGTCGATCGACCCCGCCGGTTCACGGCATCCCCCGCGCGATGCGAACGCCTTATCGTCGCGCGTCGCCTCCCAGAACGCGATTCGGGAGGATTCATCTCGCCCCCTCGTGGGCACGCACATCCAGTGAGGATCATTCGTGAGCAACGAACAAGGCGCCCAGACCTCCGCTCCGGAGCTCAAGGGCATGAAGCTGGCCGAACTCCAGGCCCTCGCTTCCACCAGGGGCCTCAAGGGCACGTCGAAGATGCGCAAGTCGGAACTCGTCGAGGCGCTGTCCGCCTCCGCCCTGTCTCTTTATACACATCTCCGAGCCCACGAGACTAAGGCGAATCTCGTATGCCGTCTTCTGCTTGAAAAAAAAAAAAAAAAAAAAAAAGAAAAAAAAAAAAAAAAAAAAAAAAAAATAAAATTTTAATGAATGTGATGATTTCATTAATGAAGTTAAATGCATTATTGAAATAAGTTATATGCATACACTAACCCACAACAATAATCTGCAGCACACTTGATGCTTATTATCTACTAGAAACTATTTATAATCCACTTGTNCCCCGATCATCTCCCCCCCCGAGCGCGCCGAGGCGCCCGCCCGCGCCGAGGCCGAGGCCCCGCGCAAGTCGCGCCGCCGCCGCGCCGTCGTCGCCGAGTCGGCCGAGCCGGTCGCCATCGAACTCCCGGCGCCCGTCGGCCGTGAGGAGGCTCCCGCCCCCAAGGCGGCCGAGGCCGCGCCCAAGCAGCTCGACGCGATCGAGCTTCCCGAGGGCGACGACTCGGAGGACCGCGGTCGCGGACGCCGCGATCGCTCCAACCGCCGTCGCGGACGCGACCGCAACCGCGACGACCGTCAGGATCGCCAGGATCGCGGAAATCGGAACGGCAACCGCCGCGACCGGGGCCGCGACGACCGCATGGACCGCGAGAACGAGGAGCCGCTGCGCGGCGACGAGCAGCTCGCGCCCATCGCCGGCATCCTCGACGTCCAGGACAACCACGCGTTCGTCCGCACCTCCGGCTACCTTCCCGGTCCGAACGACGTCTACGTCACCCTCGGCAACGTCCGGCGGTGGGGCCTGCGCGCCGGCGACGCCGTCGCGGGCGCCGTCCGCCAGCCCCGCGAGGGCGAGCGCCAGCGCCAGAAGTACAACGCCCTCGTCCGCGTCGACTCCGTCAACGGCATGACCGTCGAGGACGCCCAGGCGCGCCGCGAGTTCGGGAAGCTCACCCCGCTCTACCCGACCGATCAGCTCCGCATGGAGACCTCCGCGAAGGCCTTCACCCCGCGCGTCATCGACCTCGTCGCCCCGATCGGCAAGGGCCAGCGCGGCCTCATCGTCTCCCCGCCCAAGGCCGGCAAGACGATGGTGATCCAGCAGATCGCCAAGGCCATCGAGATCAACAATCCCGAGGTCCACCTCATGGTCGTTCTCGTCGACGAGCGCCCCGAAGAGGTCACCGACATGCGGTCGATCGTCAAGGGCGAGGTCATCGCCTCGACCTTCGACCGGCCGGCCTCCGACCACACGATCGTCGCCGAGCTCGCGATCGAGCGCGCGAAGCGCCTCGTCGAGCTCGGGCAGGACGTCGTCGTGCTCCTCGACTCCCTCACCCGCCTCTCGCGCGCCTACAACCTCGCGGCCCCCGCGTCCGGGCGCATCCTCTCCGGCGGCGTCGACGCCTCCGCGCTCTACCCGCCGAAGAAGTTCTTCGGCGCCGCGCGCAACCTCAAGGAGGGCGGCTCGCTCACGATCATCGCGTCGGCGCTCGTCGAGACCGGCTCGAAGATGGACGAGGTGATCTTTGAGGAGTTCAAGGGCACCGGCAACATGGAGCTGCGCCTCTCGCGCCAACTCGCCGACCGCCGGATCTTCCCCGCGATCGACGTCAACGCGTCGGGCACGCGCCGCGAGGAGATGCTCTTCAACCCCGAAGAGCTCAAGATCATGTGGAAGCTCCGCCGCGTCCTCGGCACCCTCGACCAGCAGTCGGGCCTCGAGCTCATCCTCGACAAGCTCAAGGAGACGCAGTCGAACGCCGAGTTCCTCATGCTCGTCGCGAAGACGACGCCGAGCGCGGACTGAGGCGCCGACTCGCTCTCGGAGCCACGGGGAGGCGGGCCCGTCCGCTCGCCTCGGCTCAGCCGAGGCTCGAAGCCCGGCCAGGCCCTGCCCGCCTCCCTGTGGCTCCTCCACGTCCGACAGGACGGGTGGAACTGACTGCGGGCCCGCCCCCCCGAGGCTCCTCCACATCCTGCGGGACGGGGGAACTGACTGACGGCCCCGCCTCCCCGGCGGCTCGGCGCGTGAGGGCGATCTTCCTCACGTCGGGCTCCCGGAGCCTTCCGCGAGGTGGGCGCCCGGCGGCCGTCGTGGCAGAATGGGCCAATCGGCTTTCGGTTCACCGGTCCGCCGCCGCTCATTCGTGAGGCGGGAGGACGCCCCTCGTCGGATACGAGGGGGTCTGCGGATCCGGACCCGGGGCACCAACGAACCCAGGAGTCACCATGAAGAAGGACATCCACCCGAACTACGTGGATACCGTCGTCACCTGCACGTGCGGCAACACGTTCCACACCCGCTCGACCCTCGCCTCCGGCGAGATGCGCGTCGACGTGTGCTCGGCCTGCCACCCGTTCTACACGGGCAAGCAGAAGATCCTCGACACGGGCGGCCGCGTCGCCAAGTTCGAGGCCCGCTACGGCAAGCGCGTCCGCCCCTCCAAGTGAGTCGGACCCCGCTGAAGTAAGCGGCCCTTCGCGGCGCCGACGACCCCGGTCGTCGGCGCCGAATCGCATCCGGATGTTCGAGGAAAGGCAGACATGGCCCCCGAATCGGCCGACGACGAGCTCGTCGCGCTCGCACCGCTGCTCGAGGAGTACGCGAAGGTCGAAACCGCGATGTCCGATCCGGCGACCCTGTCCGATCCCGCGAGGATGCGGCGGGTCGGACGGCGATTCGCCGAGCTCGGACGGGTGAAGGCCGCCGCCGACCGTCTGGCGGGCGCCCGCGACGATCTCGAGGCGGCCCGCGAGCTCGCCGAGGAGGATCCGTCCTTCGCCGAGGAGATCCCCGGCCTGGAGGCCGAGGCCGCGGCCGCGCACGACGACCTCCTGAAGATCCTCGCGCCGCGCGATCCGGAGGACGCCCTCGATGCGATCCTCGAGATCAAGGCGGGGGAGGGCGGCGAGGAGTCCGCGCTCTTCGCCTCCGACCTCGCGCGCATGTACGCCCGCTACGCGGAGTCGAAGGGGTGGAGCGTCTCCGAGCTCTCGTCGACCCCGACCGAGCTCGGCGGCTTCAAGGACGTCACGCTCGCGGTCCGCGCGAAGGGGAGCCCGACCCCGGAGGAGGGCGTATGGGCCCACCTCAAGTACGAGGGCGGAGTGCACCGCGTCCAGAGGGTCCCGGTCACCGAGTCGCAGGGCCGCATCCACACCTCCGCCGCTGGCGTCTTCGTCATGCCGGAGATCGGCGACGACGAGGAGATCGTCATCGATCCCGACGATCTGCGCATCGACGTCTACCGCTCCTCGGGCCCGGGCGGTCAGTCGGTGAACACGACGGATTCGGCCGTGAGGATCACGCACCTGCCCTCCGGCATCGTCGTCTCGATGCAGAACGAGAAGTCGCAGCTCCAGAACAAGGAGGCCGCCCTGCGCGTCCTCGCCTCCCGACTCGCGGCCGAGGCGCGCGCGAAGCGCGAGGCCGAGGCCTCCGCCCAGCGACTCTCCCAGGTCCGCACGGTCGACCGCTCGGAGCGCATCCGCACGTACAACTTCCCCGAGAACCGGATCGCCGACCATCGGACCGGCTACAAGGCCCACAACCTCGATCGCGTCCTCGCCGGCGAGCTCGGGCCCGTCATCGACTCCCTGCGCGAGGCCGATGAGGCCGAGCGCCTCGCCCGGGCCGCGGCCCAGTGACCGCGCCCCTTCCCGATCGGGTCTCGGCCCTCCTCGCGGCCGCCCGCGCCGCGCTCGTCGGCCTCGAGGCCTCGAATCCCGCCCAGGAGGCGCGAGAGCTCCTCGAGTGGGCGGCCGGGACCGATTCCGTCTGGGCGGTCGCGGATCCCGTCGCCCCGTCGATCGCCGCCCGCGTCCTCGACGCCGCGGGCAGAAGGGCGCGCGGCGTCCCCCTCCAGCACCTCACGGGGCGCATGCACTTCCGCGGCCTCGTCCTCGCCTCGCGCCCCGGCGTCTTCGTCTGCCGTCCGGAGACCGAGGTCGTCGCCGGCTTCGCGATCGACGAGGGCACGCGGGCGATGAAGGAGCGGGGGAGCGCCGTCCTCGTCGATCTGTGCACAGGATCGGGCGCCATCGCCGCCGCTCTTGCCCGCGAGGTCCCGGGTGCGACCGTGGCAGCCGTCGAGCTCGATCCGACGGCCCTGGCCCTCGCCGGGGAGAATCTCGCCCGCCTCGCGCCGGGAGTCCGCCTCGAAGCGGGGGACGCGACGTCGCCGACGACGCTCGCCGACCTCGACGGATCGGTCGACGTCGTCTGCTCGAACCCGCCCTACGTCTCGGCCCTCGAGGCGCCGACCCAGGTCGAGGCCGGACTCGACCCCGACCTCGCCCTCTACGGAGGAGGGGATGACGGGACGGAGGCGCCGCGGCGCGTCATCGCGCGGGCCTCGCGCCTTCTGCGCCCCGGCGGCCTCCTCGTCCTCGAGCACTCGCCGAGCCAGTCGGAACTCCTGCGCGCCGCCGCGCGCGACGCGGGCTTCGAGACCGCCGAGACGCGCGCCGACCTCGCCGGACGTGAGCGGTGCCTTCTCGCGCGGCGTGCGACAATGCCCGAGTGACACCCCGCATCCTCTCCTGCAGCCCCTCGTGGATCGACGCGGACCTCGACGAGGCCGTCGCGCACGTCGCCGACGGAGGGCTCGTCGTCCTCCCGACCGACACCGTCTACGGGATCGGGGCGACCGCCCACGACCCGGCGGCCGTCGCCCGCGTCCTCGCCGCGAAGGGGAGGGGGCGCCAGATGCCGCCCCCGGTCCTCGTCGCCGACGAGGAGGCGATCGACCTCCTCGCCGTCGAGGTCCCGGACGCCGCGCGCCGGCTCGCCGCCTCGCACTGGCCGGGCGGTCTCACGCTCATCCTCCGGGCGCGCCCCGACCTCGGATGGGACCTCGGGGAGACCGGCGGCACGATCGCGCTGCGCATGCCCGACCACCCGCGGGTTCTCGAACTCCTCGAGCGGACCGGGCCGATGGCCGTGACGAGCGCGAACCTCACGGGCGAGCCCCCCGCGACCCGCCTCGAGGAGGCGGTCGCCTCCTTCGGCGACTCCGTCCTCTACGTCGACGGCGGGCCAACGCCCGGCTCGACGCCCTCGACGATCCTCGACCTCGCCCACGGGGAGCCGCGGGCGGTCCGGCTCGGCACACTATCCTTGGAGGAGCTCGCAGCCGCCGGCGTCGACATCCGGCCGGCCTGACGCCGAATCGTAAGGGGACGACACCGCTTCATGAAGGTCTACCTCCTCCTCATGCTCGTCGCGATGGGCGTCACCGTACTGATGACGCCCGTCGTGCGCGCCGCGTGCCTGCGATGGGGGATCGTGCCGAAGCTGCGGAGCCGCGACGTCCAGAAGACGCCGATCCCGAGGCTCGGCGGCCTCGCGATGACCGTCGGGCTCGTCGTCGCCCTCCTCGTGGCCTCCCGCATCCCCTACATGGCGCCGCTCTACACGACGTCCGTCCCCTGGGCCGTCATGGGGGCCGCCGTGGCGATGAGCCTCCTCGGACTCGTCGACGACGTCATCGAGCTCGACTGGATGACGAAGCTCTCCGGCCAGGTCCTCATCGCCGGCGCCATGGCGTTCGCCGGCGTCCAGCTCGTGTCCTTCCCGATCTTCGGCGTGACGATCGGCTCCTCTCGCCTCTCCCTCCTCGTCACCGTCTTCCTCGTCGTCGGGATCATCAACGCGGTGAACTTCATCGACGGCCTCGACGGGCTCGCCGCCGGGATGATCGCGATCGGCGCCGGCGCGTTCTTCGTCTACTCCTACCTCCTCTCGAGGATCATGGGCGCGGCCTCGTACGCGACGACCGCCTCCCTCATCGTCATCGCCCTCGTCGGCGTGTGCGCGGGGTTCCTCTGGTTCAACTTCCACCCCTCGTCGATCATGATGGGCGGCGGCGCGGAGACGCTCGGCCTCGTCCTCGCGGCGGCCGGCATCATCGTCACCGGGCAGATCGATCCGGCCGTCCTCGGCCGTCAGCAGATCCTCGTCGGCGTCCTCCCGATCGTCCTGCCGCTCTCGGTGATCTTCATGCCGGTCCTCAATCTCCTCCTCGCCTCGGCCAGGCGCATGCGGCAGGGGAGGAGCCCGTTCAAAGCGGACCGCTCCTCCCACCTCCACGATCGCCTTCTCGCCCGCGGTCACTCCCACCGCGGGGTCGTCGCGATCCTCTGGCTGTGGACCGCGATCGTCTGCGTGCCTGCGGTGGGCCTCCTCGTCTTCGACTGGCGGCGCATCCTCGTCTTCGCCCTCCCCGCGGTTCTCGTCGCCGTCGTCGTCACGGCCTCGCAGTTCCCCGCGGCCCGCCATCTTCCCCGATCCGGGAAGGAGGATCCGCATGCCTGACGACGCGACCACGAAGCCTTCCAGACCCTTGGACGAAGCGATCGCACGACTCGGACGCGCGGTCGCGGCGATCGGCGCTCTCGCCGTCGTCGCGACGATCCTGCTCGGCCTCGCCTCTCATGCGGGCGCGCCTTCCATCCTCATCGGAATCGGCGCGATCGTCCTCCTGCTCGCGTGCCAGTGGGCCTGCGTGAGGGGAGCATCGCGTTCAGACGCCAACAGCCTCGCCTGGATCGTGGCGTCATACCCGCTGCGAATCCTCGTGATTCTCCTCTCCCTATACCTACCGAGGCAGTTCGGATTCGATGTGCGAGTGCCCGCGATCGCCGCGATGTCCGTCCTCGTCGCGGCGATGATCGCCGAGGTCAGCATCCTCGCGCGGACGCGCGTCCCCAATGTTGATGGACCCGCGGCCGGGCCGCGCTGACCATACGTGCCGATCGCGCTCGGTTGGAGTGAACGAGGGACCTCCTCCTGCTAGCATGAGGAAGTCGCCTACGGGCGCCTCCTCTCGCCCTTCATCGCAGATCCGACCCAGGAGGACACGCTGTCCACGTCATCGACTCCGTCCGTTCGACGACGGAGCGGCTCGAAGCCCCTCTGGTTCTGGGTCCTCCTCGTCGTCCTGCTCATCGTCATTGCAGCAACGGCCGTACCCGCGTTGACGCAGCACCCGCATCAGCCGGGCCTTGCTGATTTCTTCCCCTCGGCCATCTTCGGTGAGGGATCGATTCTCGAGTTCAACCGTCTGACGCTTGCGCGCGTCGTCATGGGCCTACTCGTCTCTGGTGCCCTGCTCGCGGTCGCCTACCGGCCGAAGCTCGTCCCCGGCAGGGGCCAGATGGCCGTCGAAGTGATCGCAGAGTTCATCCGTTCGAACATCGCGCTCGAGATGCTCGGAACGAAGAACGGGCGGAAATTCTCCGGCTTCATCGGGTTCGCATTCTTTGGAGTTCTCGCGATGAACCTCGCCGGTATCATCCCCGGCCTGAACATCGCCGCCTCATCGGTCGTCGCGGTTCCGATGGTCTTCGCCGTCATCACCTATGTCACGTACATCGGCGCAGGCATCGAGGCGCAGGGCGTCGGCCACTTCTTCGCCGCGCAGTTGCTTCCTCCAGGACTGCCCAAGCCGATGTACCTCCTCATCACGCCGATCGAGTTCCTCTCCAACTTCATCGTTCGCCCCGTGACGCTCACAGTCCGACTCCTCGCGAACATGATGTCGGGCCACCTGCTCCTCGGCATGACCTATTTCGGAACCGCCACCTTGCTCCATGCTCTGAGCGCGATCTCCTCGGTGTCGATCCTCACCGGCGCAGCGATGCTCCTCATGACCGGTTTCGAGGTCTTCGTCGCCTTTCTCCAGGCGTACATTTTCACAATCCTCACCGCCGTGTACATCAAGTTGTCCATCGAGAGTCACTGACTCACCCCAGATCCGAAGCGCGCCCGCGCTCCAGAAGAAAAGGAAATCCGACATGATCTCGCTCGCCTACATCGGCTACGGCCTCGCCACCCTCGGCCCCGGTCTCGGCATCGGCCTTCTGGTCGGCAAGACCCAGGAGGCGACGGCTCGTCAGCCCGAGGTCGCCGGCCGTCTCTTCACCAACATGATCATCGGCGCCGGTATGGTCGAGGCTCTCGGTCTCATCGGCTTCATCCTCCCGCTCATCGTCAAGTGACCGCGATGCGCCAGGTTTTCCCTGTGAGCGAGGAGGTCGGTGGTCTCTCCGTCATCCTTCCGCCGCTCTACGAGATCTTCTGGTCCGCGGTCGTCCTCCTCCTCGTTCTGCTGTTCGTCGGCTTCATCGCCCTCCCTCGCCTCTACGCGACGATGGACGCGCGGACCGAGAAGATCGCTGAGGGCCTTCGGGCCGCCGACAAGGCGAAGGAGGACCAGGCGAGCGCCGCGCGCGAACGCGCCGAGGCCCTTCAGGCTGCGAACGCGGAGGCGCACGCGATCCGCGAGCGCGCCTCCGAGGAGGCCAAGGGCATCGTGGCGTCGGCGCGGGCCGAGGCTCAGGCCGAGGCCGCGCGGATCCTCGACGGCGCGCAGCGCCAGATCCTCGCCGAGAAGCAGGCGGCCGAGATCTCGCTCCGCTCCGACGTGGGGCTCCTCGCGACCGAGCTCGCCGAGAAGATCGTCGGCGAGCACCTCGCCGACACCGCCCTCACGAGCCGCGTCGTCGATCGCTTCCTCGACGACCTCGAGGCGGACAACGTCCGAGCGAGTGAGGCCGGCGCCCGATGACCGCAAGCGGAGCCCTCGACGCCGTCGCCTACTCGACCGAGCTCGCCGACGCCCTCGCCCGACCGGGCGCGGACGCGATGCGGGTCGGCGAGGACTTCTTCGCTCTCTCCGACCTCGTGAAGACCGACGCGCGCCTCCGTCGCGCGCTCACCGATCCCTCGAGGAGCGCCGAGGACAAGGCGGGACTCGTTCGCGAGCTCTTCGGGGCGAAGATGTGCGCCCCCGCCCTCGGCGTCGTCGAGACGATGGTCGGCGGCCACTGGTCGAAGTCCGGGGCCCTCCACGATGCCGCGGAGGTTCTCGGCATCCTCGCCGTCCTCACCGACGCGAAGCGCGCCGGCGTCCTCGACTCCGTCAACGACGAGCTCTTCGAGGTGAGGCGATTCCTCGCCGCCAACCGGGAGCTCCGTCTCCGTCTCTCCGACACCGCGACCGGCACGCCCCACGAGCGCGCGAACCTCGCGAGCGCCCTCTTCGGGCCGCATCTGTCGGTCTGGACGATGCGGCTCGTTCGTCGGGCCGTCGGGCGATCGCGTCACGGGCGACTCCTCGTCAACCTCCGGCGCTTCGCCGAGTGGGCCGCGACGATGCAGAACCGGCTCCTCGTCACGGTCGAGACCGCCGCGGACATGTCCGCCGAGCAGTCCGCCCGACTGCGGAGCCTCCTCGAGGCCCGATTCGGCGAGGAGATCTCGCTCTCGACGTCCGTCGAAGCCGACGTCGTCGGCGGCTTCCGCCTGCGTGCCGGGACGACCGCCATCGACGCCTCGCTCGCCACGCGCATCGCCGACATGAAGCGCGCCCTCGCGGGCTGACCCCGCACCACCATCCACACGCAGACGCAGACAGAAGGAAGACTCATGGCCGACCTGTCAATCAGTCCCGAGGAGATCCGCGGCGCCCTGGACTCCTTCATGGAGTCCTACCGCCCCTCCGAAGTGGCCACCGAGGAAGTGGGCCACGTGACGGAGACCGCCGACGGCATCGCGCACGTCGAGGGGCTCCCGGGGACGATGGCGAACGAACTCCTCCGCTTCGCCGACGGCACCCTCGGCCTCGCGATGAACCTCGACCAGCGCGAGATCGGCGCCGTCGTCCTCGGCGACTTCGGCGGTATCGAGGAGGGCCAGGTCGTCCACCGCACGGGCGAGGTCCTCTCCGTCCCCGTCGGCGACGGGTACCTCGGCCGCACGGTCGACCCGCTCGGGCGCCCGATCGACGGCCTCGGAGAGATCACCGACATCGAGGGCCGCCGCGCCCTCGAACTCCAGGCCCCCGGCGTCATGATGCGCAAGTCGGTCCACGAGCCCCTCGAGACCGGCCTCAAGGCGATCGACTCGATGATCCCGATCGGCCGCGGTCAGCGCCAGCTCATCATCGGCGACCGCAAGACCGGAAAGACGGCCATCGCCCTCGACACGATCCTCAACCAGCGCGAGAACTGGAAGAGCGGCGACCCGAAGAAGCAGGTCCGCTGCATCTACGTCGCGATCGGTCAGAAGGGCTCGACGATCGCCTCGGTCCGTTCGACCCTCGAGGACGCGGGCGCGATGGAGTACACGACGATCGTCGCCTCCCCGGCGTCCGATCCGGCCGGCTACAAGTACATGGCCCCCTACACGGGCTCGGCGATCGGCCAGCACTGGATGTACGAGGGCAAGCACGTCCTCATCGTCTTCGACGACCTCTCGAAGCAGGCCGAGGCCTACCGAGCAGTCTCCCTCCTCCTCCGCCGCCCGCCGGGGCGCGAGGCCTACCCGGGCGACGTCTTCTACCTTCACTCCCGCCTCCTCGAGCGCTGCGCCAAGCTCTCCGACGAGCTCGGCGGCGGGTCGATGACCGGTCTGCCGATCATCGAGACCAAGGCGAACGACGTCTCCGCGTACATTCCGACGAACGTCATCTCGATCACCGACGGGCAGATCTTCCTCCAGTCCGACCTGTTCAACTCGAACCAGCGCCCGGCCGTCGACGTCGGCATCTCGGTCTCGAGGGTCGGCGGCGATGCCCAGGTGAAGGCGATGAAGAAGGTCGCCGGCACGCTCAAGCTCACGCTCGCGCAGTACCGGTCGATGGCGGCGTTCGCGATGTTCGCCTCCGACCTCGACGCCGCGACGCGCGCCCAGCTCACCCGCGGCCAGCGCCTCATGGAGCTCCTCAAGCAGCCCCAGTCGAGCCCGTACACGACCGCCGAGCAGGTCGCGTCGATCTGGACCGGCACGCACGGCTACCTCGACGACCTCGAGGTCGACGACGTCCTGCCCTTCGAGCGCTCGCTCCTCGACCACCTCAAGGCGAACTCGACCGCGCTCGACGCGATCGCGTCGACGGGGCTCCTTGAGGCCGACACCGAGGCCGAGCTCAAGAGCCAGGTCGAGGCGTTCCACGAGCAGTGGATCTCCGCCGGTCGCGGCGCCGATCTCGACGAGGGCGAGGTCCGCGCCGAGCGGACCCGCGAGGAGATCACCCGCGGGCGCGCGCCCGAGAGGGCCTGATCCATGGGCGGACAGCAGAGGATCTACAAGCAGCGGATCGCCTCGACGCAGACGCTCGCGAAGGTCTTCCGCGCGATGGAGATGATCGCGGCGTCGAGGATCGGAGCCGCGCGCCGCGCGGCGGCCGGCCTCGGCCCCTACGAGAAGGCCCTCACGCAGGCGGTCGCCGCGGTCGCGGTTCACACGGACCTCGACCACCCGCTCACGCGGGAGCGGTTCGACACGCCGCGCGTGGCCGTCCTCGTCATCGCGTCGGATCGCGGCATGGCGGGAGCCTACGCGGCGACCATCCTCCGCGAGTCGGAGCGGCTCATCGCGCGTCTCAAGGAGGAGGGCAAGAGGCCCGTCCTCTACACCTTCGGGCGACGCGCGCGGTCGTACTTCCGCTTCCGCGGCGTCGAGATCGAGAAGTCGTGGGAGGGCGAGTCCGATAACCCGACCCTCGAGACGACGCGGGCGATCGCGTCCGAACTCCTCGCGCGCTTCATGGATTCGAGCCGTGTGTCCGGAGTCTCGGAGGTCCACCTCGTCTACACGCGCTTCGTTTCCGTGATGAGCCAGATCCCCGAGGTCCGCCAGATGCTCCCGCTCACGGTCGTCGACGCCCCCGAGGGCGACGTCGAGCGCAAGAGGGAGCGCGGCTTCGCCGACGATCCGTCGGCGACATTCCCGGAGTACGAGTTCATCCCCTCGCCGGAGGCCGCGCTCGACGCGCTCCTCCCGCTCTACGTCGAGAGCCGCATCCACAACGTGCTCCTCCAGTCGGCCGCCTCCGAGCTGGCCTCGCGCCAGCGCGCGATGCACACGGCGACCGACAACGCCGAGGAGCTCATCACCAAGTACACGCGCCTGGCCAATTCGGCCCGTCAGGCGGATATCACCCAGGAGATCTCGGAGATCGTGGGCGGGGCCGACGCACTGGTCGCGGGCTGAGCCCCAGGACACGGAGAAGGAACATGAGCCAGGAAGAAGCAGTCGCGCAGGGTCGCGTCGCCAGGGTCGTCGGCCCGGTCGTCGACGTCGAGTTCCCGCCGGACTCGATCCCCCCGCTGTACAACGCCCTCAAGGTCGAGGTCGACCTCGCCGGTCAGGGCGAGGGCGAGTCCGTCTTCACGATGACGCTCGAGGTCGCCCAGCACCTCGGCGACAACCTCGTGCGGACGATCGCGCTCAAGCCGACGGACGGCCTCGTTCGCGGCGCCGCGGTCACCGACACCGGCGCGCCGATCTCGGTGCCCGTCGGCGACGTCACGAAGGGTCACGTCTTCAACGTGACGGGCGAGCCCCTCAATCTCGCCGAGGGCGAGACGCTCGAGATCACCGAGCGCTGGCCGATTCACCGCCAGCCCCCGGCCTTCGACCAGCTCGAGGCCCGCACGAAGATGTTCGAGACCGGCATCAAGGTCATCGACCTCCTCACCCCGTACGTCCAGGGCGGAAAGATCGGCCTCTTCGGCGGTGCGGGCGTCGGCAAGACGGTCCTCATTCAGGAGATGATCCAGCGAGTCGCGCTCAACCACGGCGGCGTGTCCGTGTTCGCCGGCGTCGGCGAGCGCACCCGCGAGGGCAACGACCTCATCCGCGAGATGGGGGAGGCGGGCGTCTTCGACAAGACGGCGCTCGTGTTCGGCCAGATGGACGAGCCGCCGGGGACGCGTCTGCGCATCGCGCTCACGGGCCTCACGATGGCGGAGTACTTCCGCGACGTCCAGCACCAGGACGTCCTCCTCTTCATCGACAACATCTTCCGCTTCACGCAGGCGGGTTCCGAGGTCTCCACGCTCCTCGGCCGTATGCCGTCGGCGGTCGGCTACCAGCCGAACCTCGCCGATGAGATGGGCCAGCTCCAGGAGCGGATCACTTCGGCGGGCGGCCACTCGATCACCTCCCTCCAGGCGATCTACGTGCCCGCGGACGACTACACGGACCCGGCGCCGGCGACGACCTTCGCGCACCTCGACGCAACGACCGAGCTCTCCCGAGAGATCGCGTCGAAGGGCATCTACCCGGCCGTCGACCCGCTCGCGTCGACCTCGCGCATCCTCGACCCCGTCCTCGTCGGTCGGGAGCACTACGACACCGCGACGCACGTCAAGGCGATCCTCCAGAAGAACAAGGAGCTCCAGGACATCATCGCGATCCTCGGCGTCGACGAGCTCTCGGAGGAGGACAAGGTCACCGTCTCGCGCGCTCGCCGCATCGAGCAGTTCCTCTCCCAGAACATGTACATGGCGGAGAAGTTCACCGGCGTCCCCGGCTCGACCGTCCCGCTGTCGGAGACGATCGAGGCCTTCAAGCGGATCGCCGAGGGCTACTACGACAAGACCCCCGAGCAGGCCTTCTACAACGCGGGCGGCATCGAGGACGTCGAGCGCAACTGGCACGAGCTGGAGAAGGACGCCTGATGGCCGACCGCGTCCTCCAGGTGGAAGTCGTCGCCCACGAGGGACGGCTCTGGCACGGCACGGGCACTTCGGTCCAGATCCCCGTCGTCGACGGCCAGCTCGGCATCCTCCCGGGGCGTCAGCCCCTGCTCGCGATGCTCAAGGCCGGGACGGTATCGGTGACGACGAAGGACGGCGTCGAGACCTTCACGATCGAGGGCGGATTCGCGTCCGTCGACTCCGATTTCGTGACCGTCGTCGCTGACCACGGTACTGTGTCCTGAAGAAGGAGCCCCCGCCCGGAGCATCCGGGCGGGGGCTCCCTCCATTCATCCGATCGGAGGCTCATGATGGGCGAGTTCCTCCACATCGCCCTGTGGCTGGCGATCGCCGTTGCGGCGATCGCCGTCTCGCTGTGGGCCTACATCAACGTCCGCGCCCGTCGCCTCGACGGGCAGCTCGGTGCATTCCGCTGTTGGTCGCGCCCCGATACCCAGTCGGGCTGGACGTCCGGGATCGGCCTGTACGGCGTCGAGACGCTCACGTGGTACCGCCTCGTCGCCTTCTCGAACAAGCCCGTCTACACGCTCTCGCGCCGCGGCCTCGAGATCTCCGCTCCCGTCCAGCACTCCGCTGATGGGAGCGTCGTCGAAGTGCGGCTGCGTTCGGGCGACAAGCGCTACGAGATCGCGATCGCCTCTCAGACGTACAACGCCCTCGTCTCCTGGGTCGAGTCGGGGCCGCCCCGCGTCCGCGCCTGAGGCGCTGCTAGGCTCGCCCCCGTGCGAGTCCTCATAGCCACGTGCACCGTCGATTACTCCGGTCGCCTCTCCGCCCATCTCGATCCCGCGAAGCGCGTCATCATGCTCAAGGGCGATGGGTCGGTCCTCATCCACTCCGACGGCGGGTCCTACAAGCCGCTCAACTGGATGAACGCGCCGTGCACGGTGACGACCGAGATCCCCGAGGAGGGGGAGGAGGCCGACGGCGTCACCGAGGTGTGGACCGTTCAGGCCGAGAAGACCGACGACCGTCTCGTCATCCGCATCCATGAGATCGTGTCCGACGTCGTCGAAGATCTCGGCGTCGATCCGGGTCTCGTGAAGGACGGCGTCGAGACCCACCTCCAGGCGCTCCTCGCCGAGCAGGTGCCCCAGATCCTCGGGGACGGCTGGGCGTTGGTCCGTCGCGAGTACCCGACCCCCGTCGGCCCGGTGGATCTCATGGTCCGTGATCCTCAGGGGGCGAGCGTCGCGATCGAGGTGAAGCGCCGCGGCGGCATCGACGGCGTCGAGCAGCTCACCCGCTATCTCTCGCTCCTCTCGCGCGACCCGCTTCTGCCCGAGCTCTCGGGCATCTTCGCCGCCCAGGAGATCTCCAAGCAGGCGCGCACGCTCGCCGAGGACCGGGGGATCCGCTGCCTCGTCCTCGACTACGACGCGATGCGCGGGTTCGACGACCCCGAGTCGAGGCTCTTCTAGTGCCCGTCGCACCGCTGCCCACGCGCCTCAGCCTTCTGCGGATCGTCTCGCAGGGGCTCGTCGAGTCGACGCGCGCGGCCAAGGTCGAGGAGGCGGCGGCCGGCCTCTTCGCCCTCCAAGGCCAGCAGGTCTCGGCGATCCCGCACGCCCTCGTCGCGCGGACGCACGGCGCCACGATGACCGAGGTCGCGGCCGCCTTCGCCGCGGCGCGACTCGTCCGCTCATGGCCGATGCGGGGCACAGTCCACGTGACGACGGCGGCCGACCACCACTGGCTGCGGGCCGCGCTCGCCCACACGTACGACCGCTGGGTCGCGTCGACGCGCGAGCTCGGAATCGACGACGCCGTCCGGGATGCCGCAGTCGACGTCGCGCGCGCGGAGATCGCTTCGCGCGGTCCGCTCACGAGGGCGGAGCTCCTCACCGCATGGGAGGGGGCCGGGCTCGTTGCCCCGGTCGAGGTCGACTACGGCGCCCACCCGATGAGCGAGTCCTTCGCGAGGTCGTGGTGGAGGCGGCACATGATCCTCCTCCTCCACCTCGAGGGACGTCTCGTCCAGGGACCCATGGGGGCGAACGAGCACCTCGTCGTCGACGCCTCCTCCTTGCCCTCCGCCGATGAGGGCCCGGTCGGCGCTGGAGTCGCGAAGGGCGGGCCGCGCCATCGAGAGGCGCTCGCCGAGATCGCCCGGCGCTACGCCCTGGGTCACGGCCCCGTCTCCGCGCACGACCTCGCCCGGTGGACCGGATTGGCGGTCGGCCAGTCGCATCGGGCGCTCGAGGACGCCGTCGAGGCGTCGCGCACGGGCACCGGCCCCGACCTCGTCCGCATCCGCGTCGAGCGCGGGGCGAAGGGGGAGTGGGAGCGCGGCGCGGCGGCCCCGAGGACCGCGAGTCCGGACGTCCTCTACATGCGGGCCGACGCCGAGGACCTCCTCGCCGAGTCGGAGAAGGAGGCGGCCGCGACGCGGTTCCTCGGAGCCTTCGACGAGCTCCACGTCGGGTACAAGGACAGGACGTGCCTCGTCGACGAGGCGGGGGAGACGCTGATCTGCCCCGCGAAGAACGGGATGTTCCGTCCGATCGTCGTCGAGAAGGGGCGCCTCGTCGCGGTGCGCCCCGTCAAGGAGGGGCTGATCTACGCGGGCGCTCGCGAGCCCTCGGCCGCCCTGCGTCGTCGCGTCGAGAAGTCGGTCGACTCCGTCCTCGCCCGCCTCTCCTGACTTCCGATCGCCCCGCCCGACTTCCGGTCCTCCGGGTCCGACCCCGGTCCCCTGGAGCGCGTGGGGCGGCGTGGCAAGATGGACGGGTGATGACCTCCTTCTCCCTGCGCGGCCGAATCGTCCTCTCCTCCGATGTCCTCGCCGACGGCGTCCTCGTCGTCGAGGACGGCGTGATCGAGAGGATCGTCGACGCGTCGGCGCCGAAGGACGATGACGAGCGCGCGCTTCTGGAGCGGGTCCCCGCGTCGAGCGCGACGCTCCTTCCCGGCCTCGTCGACGTCCATTGCCACGGGGGAGGAGGCGTCTCCTTCCCCAACGCGACGAGCGCCTCCGAGGCGATGACGGCGGTTGAGGAGCATCGGCGCCACGGGACGACGACGATCGTCGCCTCCCTCGTCACCGCTGATGCGGAGGTCCTGAGGGCCCGCGCGGCGCTCCTCGCCGACCTCGCCGACGCCGACGAGATCGCGGGCGTCCACTTCGAGGGTCCCTTCATCTCGCACGCGCGCTGCGGCGCTCAGGACCCGCGCTACATCATCGATCCGGATCCGGCGCTCACCCGCGAGCTCCTCGCGATCTGCCGGGGGAGCGCGGTGACGATGACGCTCGCGCCCGAGAAGTCCGGCTCGTACGGTCCCGGCTCGGTCGCGCAGGCGCTCATCGACGGCGGCGCCCTCCCGTCCTGGGGGCACACGGATTCCGGGGCCGAGCCCGCTCGCGCCGCCCTCGAGTACTCGCGCCGCGCCCTCGACGAAGCGACCGCGAGACGCTCGGCGAGGGCGACGATCACCCATCTCTTCAACGGGATGCGACCGCTCCACCACCGCGATACCGGTCCGATCGGGGAGTTCCTCTCCGACGCCGCGCGCGGCGGTGCGATCGCCGAGCTCATCTGCGACGGCGTCCACGTCGCCCCCGCGCTCGTCCGCGACGTCGTCGAGATCCTCGGTCCGGACTCGTGCGTCCTCGTCACCGACGCGATGGAGGCGGCGGGAATGCCCGATGGCGAGTACGAGCTCGGCCCCCAGAGAGTGCGGGTGGAGGAGGGGCACGCCTACGTCGCGGGCACGCGCACGCTCGCGGGCGGCACGGCGCACCTCCTCGACTGCGTGCGCGTCGCGGTCCTCGAGGGCCGGATCCCGCTCGTCGACGCCGTCGCGATGGCCTCGGTTCGCGGCGCCGAGATCCTCGGCCGGTCCGACATCGGCCGCCTCGCCCCCGGAGTGCGGGCGGACGTCGTCGAGGTCGACGCCGAGCTGCGACCGCGGCGCGTGTGGCGCGCGGGGGAGCTCGTCCGATGAGGGGGCGCCGCTCGACGAAGCGGCCGTGGTCCGGTCCGCACCGCGACCTCGACATGGGCGCGCTCTCCTCGCTTGCGCGCACGGAGCCGGGACCCGATGGGAGCCCGTACCAGGTCCGCCGCCTGCGGACCGCGGCGAAGGAGTACACGTGCCCCGGCTGCCTGAGGCCGGTCCGCGTCGGAACCCCACACGTCGTCGCCTGGCCCGAGGAGTCGGCCTACGGTCTTCCGCAGGGACTCGAGGCGAGGCGGCACTGGCACTCGGAGTGCTGGAGGAGGGGGCTGCGGCCCCTCTGAGCGAGATCCTCATCGTTCCCGCGTCCACGATTGGGGGCGCGGGCTCCATGTCGTTCATCACGAGGGGCCCGATCGAAGTGCCGCGGGCGGGCGCATCCTCGTATCGTTGTACAGATAGCGTCTTCCGGACTTCCTAGGAGTGAATCGAGTGGAGCGGATCAAGCAGTACACCGCCGCCGTCGCGGCGGCGGTGCTCGCCCTCATCTTCCTCATCGTCGGCGTCCTCGCGATCACGGTTCTCAAGCCCGCGCAGGAGCTCGCCTCCTCCGCCGTGCCCGGGAACACGATCGTCATGACTCGCGACGGCGTCCTCCCGCTCATCGCTCAGGACGTCGTCGTCACCGCGACCTCGAAGTCCGGCCAGAAGGTCGCGCTCGGCGTCGGCACTCCCGGCGACGTCGTCGGCTGGATCGGCGACGACCCGTACTCGGAGGTCGTCGGCCTCACCTCGGACCGCTCGGTCCTCAAGGTCGAGGAGCACGGCGGCGCTGGCTCCCAGTCGGGCGCCCAGTCGGCGTCGACCGCTCAGTCGTCCGATGCGGCGCAGTCGGACGGCGCGCAGTCGGGGGACTCGAACCCCGCGGCGGCCGCCCTCGTCGACGCCGTCTCCTCCTCCGACATGTGGCTCCAGGTCGCGACCTCCGACAAGACCGCTTCCCTCGATCTCACGAAGGTGCCGACCGGACGATCCGTCCTCGCCGTGTCGGCGGGCGGGGCGGGCGATCTCCAGCTCACCCTCACCTGGGCGACGCAGCGGGTCAACACCCTCGCGATCGTCGCCTTCCTCTTCGCCGCCGTCGCCGCGATCGTCGCGGGCGTCCTCGCGCTGTCGCGCCGTCAGCTCCTGCGCCATCGTGCCGAGCGCGCGAAGCGCATCGCCGAGCGCGCGGGCGCCGACGTCACGGACACGCAGACGATCGACACGCGGCTCATCGCCGAGATGGTCGACGCCGAGGCCGCGAAGTCGACCGGGGAGACGCCCGCGATCGACGAGGACGGGGCCGTGGCTCTCGAGACGACGACCGAGGGGACTCCGTCCGACGACGGGGCCGCTGATCCGTCCGAGGAGGCCGAGACCTCGCCCGAGGCGATGGAGGACGCCGACGACGTGGACGGGGCCGAGACGACCGGGGACACGATCTCCGAGGAGAACGAGGATGAGAGCCTCGAGGGCGAGGATGCGGCGGACGAATCGGCCGCGGCCGACGACGCCGAGACCTCTGGGGCCGATGGGGCCGGGACGCAGGAGCCGCGCGCGCAGGGGCGCCACGGCGCGTCGACCGGCTCCCTCGACGAGGACCCGCCGGAGAAGGTCCCCACCGACACCGGCATCATCGATCTTTCGGCGATCCGCCCAGGCGTCGCCCTGCCGTCGCGCCGTGCACTGCGCGAGGCGCGCGAGAAGGGCGAGGAGAAGCTCGTCGTCGACGGACGCGAATTCGACACCGGCCTCATCCCCGTCGTTTCCGCCCCCGAATCCGCGGATGCGGACACGGCGGGCGCCGAGGACGCGCCGACGGCGGGCCGCGCCGCGACGAGCGCCTGGACCTCGCTCATGGCCGGGTGGCTGAAGAAGGACGGGAAGGACCAGTCGTGAACCGACGCATCGGATGGGCGGCCCTCGCCCTCGCCTCCGCCCTCGCCCTCGGATCCTGCTCGGCGGGCGACCTCGTCGCCTCGACCTCCTCGCAGTCGGGGACGCAGAGCCCCAACCTCGACTCCGAGCGCGTGACCGAGGTCCTCGCCTCCGTCCAGGACGCGGTGAACAAGGCCGACGAGGCGAAGGACGCGACGCTCCTCGAAGGGCGCGTCTCGGAAGGCGCGGCGCGCGTGCGCGCCGCCCAGTACGCCTACTCGACGGCCTCGGGCGACACGGTGCCCGCGATCGACCTCACCGAGCAGAACGTCGCGGTGACGAACTCGCAGGAGTGGCCGCGCGCGATCCTCAACATCCGCCAGGCGTCGGCCTCCGATCTCCCGGTCGTCGAGATCCTCGTCCAGGACGACGCGCGCTCGACCTACTCGCTCGTCGCGTGGTGCCGGATGCTCGGCGGAACCTCGGTGACGATCCCCTCGATCGACGAGGGCTCCGCCTACGTGTCGAACGACTCGGCGGGCTTCACGATGACGCCCGCCGAGGCCCTCTCGGCCTACGTCGACATGCTGAACGCGGGTCAGGCGTCGAATGAGAAGTTCGCGACGGACGAATTCACCGCGAACTATCTCGACACGGCGAAGACGCTCGCCTCGAGCCTCCAGGCGGCGGGCAGCGTCACGGCGAACGCCCAGGTCGCCGACTACCCGATCTCCGGAGTCGTCCTTCAGGACGGCTCGGCCCTCGTCGCGGCGAACTTCACGTACACGCTCACCTACGCGCGCACGGTCGCCGGGTCGACGATGCGCCTCGGCGGGCAGACGGCGACGATGAACGCCGGCGACGAGGACGTCGTCAAGGGGACGGCGACCGCCACCTACGTCGCGACGGTCCTCATCGACATCCCCTCGGCCGCCCAGGGCGGCGTCGCGAGGATCGTCGGCGCGGACCGCGTCATCGAGTCGGTGACGACGGACGAGTCGTCGAATCCCGACAACCAGTGACTTCAGGGGAATGGAAGAAGGCTCGCTCGTGGAGAACGCACCCGAACAGATGAATCCGGCCGACTCGCACGGAGCCGTCGACCTCACGGCCCGGCCCGCGTCCGCCGACGCGCGGGAGACGGACGCGCAGGAGGCGGGCGTCCGCATCGACGCTCCGCTCATCGTCGCCGTCACGGAGGAGAACTTCCAGGACGCGATGGCGACCTCGCAGACCGTCCCGGTCGTCATCGCGATGTGGTCGGGCCGTTCCCTCGAGTCGAAGCCAGCGCTCGCGACCCTCGAGGAACTCGCGCGCGAGTACGCGGGCCGCTTCCAGCTCGCGACCGTCGACATCGACGCCGCCCCCCAGATCGCCCAGGCGTTCCAGATCCAGGGCGTTCCCTCGGTCGTCGCGCTCATCGGCGGGCGCCCCCTCCCGCTCTTCCAGGGCAGCGCCGCGAAGGATCAGCTCCGTCCGATCCTCGACCAGGTGCTCGAGGCGAGCGCCCAGATGGGCGTCAGCGGCCGCATCGCGGTGTCCGCCGAGCAGACCGCCGCCCCGACCCCTCCCGAGCACGAAGCGCCGCTCGCCGCCGAAGAGGCGGGCGATCTCGAGGCGGCGATCTCCGGGTGGGAGCGCGTCATCGAGCTCAACCCGCGCGACTCGACCGCGAAGGCCCATCTGTCGCGCGTGCGCCTCAAGTCCCGTTCCGCCGGCGCCGACGACTCCGACCCCGCGGCCCGAGCCGATCTTCTCTTCGAACAGGGCGACCAGGCGGGCGCCTTCGATCTGCTCCTCGGACTCATCGAGAACGCCGGAGAGCAGGAGGCGAAGGACGCCGCGAGGCTGCGCCTCCTCGACCTCTTCCGGGTCGCGGGCAATACGCCCGAGGTCATGCGCGCGCGGACGCGCCTGGCGACGCTCGTCCTCGTCTGAATCGACGACTCCGGCGATCCGGTCGGACAGGAGGGGGGCGCGTCAGGAGAGGAGCGCCTCGATCGCGCGCAGGGGGATCGAGATCCAGGCCGGACGATTGCGCGCCTCGTAGACGGCCTCGTAGAGGGCCTTGTCGAGCTCGAGCGCCGCGACGAGGACGCGCTCGCGCTCGGCGTCCTCGGCTCCGACTCCCGGTCGCTCGGCGGCGTATCCGCCGAGGAACGCGGCGCGCATGTCGGCGAGCCACGTCGAGTCGTTCGCGCGCCCGACGGCGGCGGCGTAGTCGAAGGAGCGGAGTATGCCCGCGACGTCGCGCATCGGCTGATCGGGCATCGAGCGCTCGGCGAGAGGGCGCAGGGGCTCGCCTTCGAAATCGAGGACGAACCAGCGCTCCACCGCGCCGTCCGGAGCGTCCTTCTCGCGCAGGACCTGGCCGAGGTGGTAGTCGCCGTGGATCCGGCAGGCCGGTTCGAGCGCGTCGAGGCCCTCGAGCCTCGAGAGGATCTCCTCGACCTTCTCGCGCATGTCGGGCATGCGCTCCTCGAGGAAGGCGACCTCGTCCATCGCCCACTGGGCGCGCCGCCTCAGTGAGTCGGCGAGCTCGGCGGGGGCGACGGGTTCGGCCGTGCCGAGTGCCGCGGCCATGTGCGCGTGCATCTGCGCGGTCGTCGCGCCGAGATCGCGCGCGAGGTCGACGGCGCGGCTGCGCACCTCGCCGGTGGGCCCGTCATCGGTGGACGCGAGATCACAGAAGAGTTCGAAGCCGTCGTCCGCCTTCGGGATGAACGTGCAGGCGACCGCGGAGTCCGAGACGAGTTCGGCGCCGGTCGCGGGATCCGACCACGACAGCGTCGACCAGGCGACGGGCCGGCGGACGCGGTCCCACCCGTCGGAGGCGAGGGCGGCCGACACCTCGACGTCGGGGTTGCGCCCGGGGGCGAGGACCCGGAAGAGCTTGACGACGAGGTCGGGGAGCGTCGCCCCCTCGGGCGCGCGCATGACGACGTTCGTGTTCGACTGCTCGCCGGTCATCACCGTGCCGGTCCCCGCCCGCTGTGCGATCGCCTCCGCGCCGCCGTCGCCGAGGACGGTGCCCGCCTCGGCGGCCGCTCGTGCCCACGCCCTCCAGAAGTCGGGGTGATGCGGTCCGTCGACGAGGGCGAGGCCGGGGGCGGACTCGAGGAGGAGGCCGTGCGCCCCCTCGGACTCGCCCTCGACGACGAAGGAGTCGAGGGCGTCGGCCTCGTCGAGGACGAGGGGGACGTGGATGAGGACCGGGTCCGCGCCGGCGCGCGGGGCCGCGATGAGGAGGTCCCGGACGTTCGGTGCGAGGACGCGGTCGACGGCGATCGCGAGATCGGCGGCGGCGGGGGCCGCGTCGCCCTTGAGGGGGAACCAGCGGCGCGCCTCCATCCACGGGTGGAGCGCCTCGAGGAGGTCGCGATCCGAGGGCCAGGGGGCGGGATTATCGGCGGGCGTCACGACGCTGTCTCCTTCGCGCGATGGGCGGTTCCGGGCACAAGAGCGTACCACTCGTACCCCCTCGGACCGAGGCGAATCGGGGCCGCGCCGGTCGAATCGAGGGCGACGGCCGGTCCGTTTCCGACCAGCGGAGTCGCCGCCCCGTCCTCGTACCCGGGCAGGGGGAGCGCGACCTCGACCTCGTCGGTCGAGAGGTTCGCGAGGCAGAGGACGGTCGAGTCCGCGTCGGAGCGGAGGTGGACGAGAACGCGGGGGTCGGAGTCGAGGATCTCGAACTCCCCGGTGCCGAGGACGGGGTGCGCGCGACGGACGGCGAGGATGCGTCGGACGAAGCGCAGGAGCGAGTCGGGGTCGTCGATCTGGGAGGCGACGGTCCGCGCGGCGTAGGGCAGTGACTCGATGAGGGGAGCGTGAGCGCCGAGGGATCGGCGGCGGTCGAGAATCCGGCGTTCGCGCTCGAGTCCCATTGCATGGGCGTGCGGACGGCGTCGCGGTCCTCGAGCCAGATGTTCTCGCCCATCCCGATCTCGTCGCCGTAGTAGAGGCAGGGGGAGCCGGGCAGGGAGAGGAGGAGCGCGTGGGCGAGCTCGATCTCGTCGCGGGAGTTGCCGAGGAGCGGGGCGAGGCGTCGGCGGATCCCGACGTTCGCGCGCATCCGGTCCTCGGGCGCGTACCAGCCGTACATGAGGGCGCGCTCCTCGTCGTCGACCATCTCGAGGGTGAGCTCGTCGTGATTGCGGAGGAAGGTGCCCCACTGGCCGTGCGCGGGGATCTGCGGCGTGCGCGCGAGGACGTCGCGGATCGAGGCGGGCGTGCCCTCGCGCAGTGAGCGGTAGATCCTCGGCATGACGGGGAAGTGGAGGCACATCGTGCAATCGGGCCGCTCGGGCGTGCCGAAGTACTCGACGACCTCCTCGGGCATCTGGTTCGCTTCGGCGATGGTGATGATGCCCTGGTACTCGCGGTCGAGCGCCTCGCGGATGCGGGCGACGATGTCGTGCGTGCCGGGGAGGTTCTCGCAGTTCGTCCCCTCGCGCTCGATGAGGTAGGGGATCGCGTCGAGGCGGAACCCGTCGACGCTCTTGTCCGCCCAGAAGCGCAGGACGTCGAGGACCGCCTCGACAACGGCGGGCTCGTCGTAGTTGAGGTCGGGCTGATGGGAGAAGAAGCGGTGCCAGAAGTACTGGCCGCGCGCCTCGTCGAAAGTCCAGTTCGAGGTTTCCGTGTCGACGAAGATGATCCGCGTGTCCGCGTACCCCTCATCGGAATCGGCCCACACGTAGAAGTCCCCGTAGGGGCCCTCGGGATCCTCGCGCGAGGCGCGGAACCACGGGTGGGCGTCGGAGGTGTGGTTGATGACGAGGTCGATGACGACGCGGATACCGCGCGCGTGCGCCTCGGCGACGACGCGCTCGAAGTCCTCGACCGTTCCGTAGCGGGGGTCGACTCCCGCGTAGTCGGCGATGTCGTAGCCGCCGTCGCGCAGGGGCGAGGGGTAGAAGGGCGGGATCCAGATCGCGTCGACGCCGAGCCAGGCGAGGTAGTCGAGCCTCGAGGCGAGCCCGGTGAAGTCGCCGAAGCCGTCGCCGTTCGAGTCCGCGTAGGAGCGCAGGAGGACCTCGTAGAAGACCGCCGTGCGGAACCACTCGGGGTCGGGGACGAGGCCGGGGCGGGGCGCCGGCCTCGTCCCCGACCCCGCGTGGGTCCGCAGNCGGGGGGAGGGAGGGGGTCCCGGGGATCATCTCAGGGGCCTTTCGCTGGTCGGTTCAGGCCGTGCGTCGCTGCACGAGCTTGACGGGCATGGTGAGGGAGGGGACGAGGGCGTCGGGGTCCTCGAAGCGGGAGAGAAGGGAGCGGACCGCCCATTCGCCGGTCGCTCTCAGGGGCTGGTGGATCGTCGTCAGTTCGATGAGCTCGGCGATCGGGCCGTCGTCGTACCCGATGACGGCGAGCTCGTCCGGGACCGCGATCCCGAGGTTCGTGGCGGCGGCGAGGCAGGTGGCGGCGATCCGATCGGTCGCGGCGAAGACGCCGTCGAAGCGACCCCCGGAGAGGAACTCCTCGATCTCGTGGAGCGACTCCTCGAAGTCCTTCCCGACGATGAGGACGCTTTCGTCGGGGAGTTCCGCCCCGTTGATCGCGAGCGCCTTCGTGAAGCCGCGCTGGCGCTTGAGCGACGCGGAGTCGAAGTCCTCGCGCGACTGGGCCATGCCGACGTAGGCGAGGCGCTCGCGGCCGTTCTCGACGAGGTGGCGCCCGGCGATGACGCCTCCGATCTCGTCGTCGATCGAGAGGGAGGGGAGCCCTTCGTGAGTGGTGTCGACGAGGACGGTGGGAATGCGGTCGCGGAGGGACTCGGCGACGCGGTCGGAGAACTTCACGCCCATGATGATGAGGGCGTCGACCGAGTCGAGCGCCGGGAGGGTCTCGAGGATGGAGTTCGACTCCTCGTCGGAGATGACGTCGAAGACCGTGACGTCGATCCCGTGGGCCGTGCATTCGCGGAGGATGCCGTTGAGGCGTTCGGAGAAGGAGAGGTGCGTGGAGAAGGGGGCGATCGCGCCGATCGAGCGGAGCGCCTTCGTCGCGCGTCGGGAGGCGTCCGAGCGGGGGCGGAAGCCGGTCGTCTGGATCGCGTCGAGGACGCGCTGACGCGTCGCCTCGGCGACCTTGTGCGGGGTGTTGAGGGTCTTCGAGACGGTGGAGATCGAGACCTTCGCCTGTTCGGCGACGTCGTAGATCGTCGGTCGGACTCCGCTGCCCATGCGACCTCCGTCGGTGTGAGGGGCTCCGGGCCCCGTCGCCCGGTTCTGCGTTCGGCGCCAGCGTAGCGAAGGAAAGTGCTTTCCGAGAGCTGTTATCGAATCGTTTCCCGCTGCGGTCGAGAACCGCAGCGCTTGCTCCGACACTTTCAACAAGTGCTTTTCGCAATACACTTTCATTGCTCTTCAATGATGAAGGAATCGACGATGAAGAAGTCCACCCTGCTCCTCCCCGCGGCCGGCGTCGCCGCGGCCCTCGTGCTCTCCGCCTGCGCGTCGGGAACCTCCGACAAGGCCATGTCCGGCTCCGACTCCGGCTCCACCCCGTGGTGCGTCGCCCTCGAGTCCGGCTCGGCCTCCGGCTGGCCGGCCACCGACTGAATCGAGGAGCTCTTCCTCACCGGCGCCGGCGGCGACGCCTACGAGAAGTGGACCCGCGGCGAGCTCGAGTGGACCTTGCCCGAGATGAAGGCCGCGTGGGAGGCCTTCGGCGCCGTCGCGGCCGACCCGAAGATGGTGAACGGCGGCCCGACCGCCGTCATCTCGACCGACTTCACGAAGGGCCTCCTCCCGCTGTGGGCGGACCCGGCGTCTCGGCGGCCGCCCTCAAGATGGGCGTCAGCGCCTCCTCCCGCTGTGGGCGGACCCGGCCCAGTGCAACCTCGCGATGCAGGCCGACTGGCTGACGAACACCGTCCTCTCGCAGGTGCCCGGCACCGAGGTCGGCAAGAACTTCGACTTCTTCATCGCCCCGCCGGTGAAGGCCGAGAACAAGGGCCTCCTCGAGATCTCCGGCAACATCCTCGGCGCCTTCAAGGACACGCCCGAGGTCCGCGCCTTCCTCGAGTACATGGCCTCCACCGAATCCCAGGACCTCGTCGCCCACACGGGCCAGTGGCTCCCGACGAACTCGATGGTCTCCGATACCGCCTTCAAGACCGAGGACCGCCTCGCTCAGGCGAACCTCATCAAGGAGTCGACGGGTGCCTACTTCGACGCCTCCGACATGCTGCCAGCGGCCGAGAACGAGGCCTTCTGGGCCGCGACCCTCGACTACGTCTCCGATCCCACGAAGCTCGACTCGATCCTCGCCCACCTCGACGAGGTCCGCGTCGCCAACCACTGATCGACCCACCGGCCGGGGCCCGCGACAGCGGGCCCCGGCCCCGTCCTCGGAAGGGGTCGACGGATGTCGCCTCTGCTCACGGCGCTCGTCGCCGGCGTTTCGATCCCCATCGGGATCCTCCTCTACCTCGTCCTCGGCGAGGCGCTCCTCAAGCGGGCGGGCACCGTCGTCGGACGGCGCGTCCGCGTCGGCCTCTGGCTCGCGCCCGCCCTCGTCCTCATGGTCCTCACGCTCGTCTACCCGATGATCTCGACGATCGTCCTCTCCCTCAAGGACGCCCGCGGCGAGCGCTTCGTCGGTCTGAAGAACTACATCGACGTGCTGACGCGCCCCGAGACCCTCATCGCCGTGCGGAACAACATCTTGTGGATCCTCGTCTACACGGTCTTCGTCACGGCGATCGGCCTCGCGGTCGCGACCCTCGCGGATCGCGTCGGATACGAGAAGCTCGTCCGGACGATCGTCGTCCTCCCGACCGCGATCTCCTTCGTCGGCGCCGGAGTCATCTGGTCCTTCATGTACGCCTACGACCCGCCGGGCCTCCCGCAGACGGGCACGATCAACGCGCTCCTCACCGCCGTGTTCCCGAAGGTCGATCCCGTCGCCTGGCTCGCCGATAAGACGACCGTCAACGGCGCGCTCGTCTTCATCGGCGTGTGGATGAGCGTCGGCCTCGCCTCGGTCATCCTCTCCGCGGCGGTGAAGGCGGTGCCCGTCGACACGATCGAGGCCGCGCGCATCGACGGCGCGAGCGAATCGCGGATCTTCCGCTCGGTGATCCTCCCGCAGATTGCGCCCTCCGTCGTCGTCGTCATGACGATGATGGCGGTCAACGCCCTCAAGATCTTCGACATCATCTACGTCCTGACGAACGGGAACTACGACTCCGAGGTGCTCGCGACGATGATGTACATCCGAGATGTTCTCCTCTCGGAACTACGGCTCCGCGAGCGCGATCGCGGTCGTCCTCCTCCTCACGCTCGTCCCCGTCCTCATCATGAACGTCAAGTCCTTCCGGGAGCAGTCCGCATGGGCTCGCTCGCCGCGCCGCCGCGCACGCACCACCGTCTGAGCGCCTCCGGCCTCGCCGGGCTCTTCTTCAAGCACGCCGCGCTCATCGTCATCATGGTGATCTGGATCGTCCCGATCCTCGCCCTCCTCGTCTCGTCCTTCCGCTCCTACCTCGACATCTCGTCCTCGGGGTGGTGGACGGCGATCCTTCCGCCCTACCGCTTCACCCTGGAGAACTACTCGACGGTCCTCGAACGGTCGAACATGGCGCAGGCGTTCATCAACTCGATCCTCATCACCGTGCCCATCACGCTCATCGTCCTCGTCATCGCCTCTCTCGCCGGCTTCGTCTTCGCCCGCTGGCGATTCAAGGGCCGGCAGATCGTCTTCGTCGTGATCCTCGCGCTCCTCTCGATCCCGCTCCAGATGACCCTCGTTCCCGTCCTCAAACTCTTCTCGGCGTGGGGCATCGTCGGCACCTTCCCCGCGGTGTGGATCGCCCACTCGGGCTACGGCCTCCCCTTCGCGATCTACCTCATGCGGAACTTCTTCGCCGGCATCCCCGAGGAGATCTTCGAGTCCGCGTCGATCGACGGCGCCTCCGACCTCCAGTCGTTCTGGCGGATCGGCGTGCCGCTCGCGACGCCCGCGCTCGCGGCGGTCGGCGTCTTCCAGTTCATGTGGGTGTGGAACGACCTCCTTATCTCCTTGATCTTCCTCGGCGGCGCGCCGAAGGTCGCGCCCCTCACGGTCGCCGTGTCCTCGCTTCTCAACTCGAGAGGCGAGGGCTGGGAGGTCCTCACGGCCGCGGCCTTCATCCTCATGGCCGTTCCGATCGTCGTGTTCTTCGCGCTCCAGCGTTACTTCGTCCGCGGTCTCACCGCGGGCGCGGTGAAGTCGTGAGGCTCGCCCTCAATGCGGCGACCGCCGCATGGGCCGGAGCGTCCGCGGCTCCGGGGCAGGCGGCGGGCTCGGGAGTCGCGTCGAGGGCGGACGAGGCCGAGGCCGCGCGCCTCGATCCGGCCGCGCCGATCGGGCCGCAGCGTGTGGCGGTGCGTGCGCTCATCGACGCCTCCTTCGCCCGCATCGACCCGGGACTCCCGGAGGGCGTGAGCGTCGAGGAGACGGCGCTCGCCTCGGGCGCTCCGGTCCTCGTCTGCCGACCGGTCGACGCCGAGGCGGGAGCTCCGGTGCTCCTCTACGTCCACGGCGGCGGCTTCTGGCAGGGGAGCGCCTTCGACCCCCTCGATCGGGTCCTCGTTGCTCAGCGCGTCGCTGACCTCGGGTGCGTCGCCGTCGGCGTCGACTACCGCCTCGCGCCCGAGGCGGTCTTCCCCGCCGCCCTCGACGACGTGGCCGAGGCCGTCCAGTGGATCGGCGCTCGGGCCGACGAGCTCGGCGTCGACCCGTCGCGGATCGTCGTCAACGGGGTGTCCGCAGGAGCGTCGATCGCCCTGTCGGCCGTGATGCGCGCCGCGGCGGCCGGCGAGTCCCTCTGCGCGGGGCTCCTCCTCGAGGTCCCGATCGGCGACATGCGCGAGGGCGGGATGCTCCTCGACGAGTACGCGGAGATCAACGGACTCGAGGACCTCGACGCCATGGAGCGCATGTACGCGGGGCCGACGCCGCTCGACGATCCGCTCCTCTCGCCGGTCCTCGCGCCTTCCTTCGAGGGGCTGCCGCCCGTGCGGATCCTCACCGCCGAGTACGACCCTCTGCGCGCCGGGGGAGAGGAGCTCGCCCGGCGCATGCGCGTCGCCGGTGTCGGCGTCGCCGCGACCCGCCACCTCGGGGCCCTTCACGGCTCCTCGGGGCTCGTCGGCACCGAACCGGTGTCGCGCGCCTGGCACGAGGGCGCGTGCGCGGCCCTCGCGAGCCTCATGCGCGGACGCTGAAACGGCAGCGGCCGGACGCCTCGACTCGCTCGGGCCCAAGGCGGGGCGAGAGGAATGGGAGGGGCTCCCCGCGACCGCGGGGAGCCCCTCCCATTCGTTCGGATGATCCGATCGTCGGCCCGAGCCGAGCCCGAAAGGCTCAGCCCTCCTGCGACTTCGGCGCGAGCCAAAGCGCGCCGAGGGGCGGGATTCGGAGCTCGACCGAGTAGGGGCGGCCGTTCCACGGGATCGGCTCGGCGATCACGCCGCCGGGGTTCGTCACGCCGGAGCCGCCGAAGTCCTCGGCGTCCGTGTTGAGGATCTCCGTCCACTCGCCGCCGAAGGGGAGGCCGACGCGGTAGCCCTCGTGCGGGTTGCCGGCGAAGTTCGCGGCGCAGACGACGACCGGCTGCTCGGCGCCCGAGCGCTGACCCTTCCTCAGGTAGGTGATGAGGTTGTGATCCCCGTCGGAGGCGTCGATCCACTCGAAGCCGGTGTAGTCGTCGTCCCAGAAGGCCGAATGGGACGCGTAGAGGCGGTTGAGTTCGGCGACGAGGCGCTGGACGCCCGCGTGGCCCTCGAAGTCCGTCAGCCACCAGTCGAGCGAGTAGGACTCGTTCCACTCCTGGCGCTGGGCGATCTCCTGGCCCATGAAGACGAGCTGCTTGCCCGGGTGCGACCACTGGTAGGCGAAGAGGGCGCGCAGACCGGCGAAGCGCTGCCAGTCGTCGCCCGGCATCTTCTCCACGAGGGTCCGCTTGCCGTGAACGACCTCGTCGTGGGAGAGCGGGAGGATGTAGTTCTCCGAGAAGGCGTAGACGAGCGAGAAGGTGAGCTCGCCGTGATGCCAGCGCCGGTTGACCGGGTCCTCGGCGAGGTAGCGGAGGGTGTCGTTCATCCACCCCATGTTCCACTTCATGCCGAAGCCGAGGCCGCCGCCGCTCGTCGGGGCGGTGACGCCCGGCCACGCCGTCGACTCCTCGGCGATCATCACGATGCCCGGATGACGGCGGTACGCGGTCGCGTTCGCCTCCTGGATGAACTCGATCGCCTCGAGGTTCTCGCGCCCGCCGTACTGGTTGGGCCTCCACTGGCCGTCCTTGCGCGAGTAGTCGAGGTAGAGCATCGAGGCCACCGCGTCGACGCGCAGGCCGTCGATGTGGAAGTCCTCGAGCCAGTAGAGGGCGTTCGCGACGAGGAAGTTGCGGACCTCACGGCGCCCGAAGTTGAAGACGTAGGTGCCCCAGTCGGGGTGCTCGCCGCGCAGCGGGTCCGGATCCTCGTAGAGGGGCGTGCCGTCGAAGCGCGCGAGCGCCCACTCGTCCTTCGGGAAGTGGGCGGGCACCCAGTCGAGGATGACGCCGATGCCGGCCTTGTGGAGTTCGTCGACGAGGTAGCGGAAGTCGTCGGGCGTGCCGAAGCGCGAGGTCGGGGCGTAGTAGGAGGTCACCTGGTAGCCCCAGGAGCCGCCGAAGGGGTGCTCGGCGAGCGGCATGAATTCGACGTGGGTGAAGCCCATCTCCTTGACGTAGGGGACGAGTTCGTCGGCGAGGCCCCGGTAGCCGAGGCCCTGCTTCCACGAGCCGGCGTGGACCTCGTAGATCGACATCGGGCCGGTGTGGACGGAGTGCTGGGAGCGGTTCGCCATCCACTCCTCGTCCGTCCACTCGTGGAAGTAGTCGGTGACGACGGAGGCGGTGGCCGGGGGGATCTCGGTCGCGCGGGCGAGAGGATCGGCCTTCTGGAACCAGTCGCCGCCGGGGCCCTGGATCTCGTACTTGTACCGGGCGCCGACCTTCACGCCGGGGATGAAGATCTCCCAGACTCCGGACGAGCCGAGGGAGCGCATCGCGGTCGCGGTGCCGTCCCAGAAGTTGAAGTCGCCGACGACGCGGACGGCCCGGGCGTTGGGCGCCCAGACGGCGAAGGCGACGCCGTCGACGTCCCCCATCTCGCCGGTGTAGTGCTTGACGTGCGCGCCCAGCACCTTCCACAGCTGCTCGTGACGCCCCTCGGAGATGAGGTAGGTGTCCATCTCGCCGAGGGTTGGCAGGTAGTGGTACGGGTCGTCGAGGACGGTGATCTGGTCGCCGTAGGTGACCCTCACCCGGTAGTCCGGGATTTCGGTGAGCGGGAGGACCGCGACCCACACTCCCGCGTGCTCGTGGACCGCCGGATACGAGGCCGAGGCCGTGACGACGTCGACCGCGTCGGCGAGGTGGTGGACGGTGCGGATCGTCACCGAGTTCTCGCCGAGGTGGGCGCCGAGGACGGCGTGCGGAGTGTAGTGGGTGCCGTTGCCGATCGCGTCGAGGACGCCGGGGTCGACGGGGATGGGGGTCATGTCTGTTTCCATGGGCTGATTGTCCCACGTCAGGACGTCCGATGTGAGCCGCGCGACACGACTGTTGCGCGTTCGGAATCCGTGGCGGGGCGCTCCTTCCTGTCGTTCAGCGGCCGGTGGTCCAGGGCTCGAGATCGGAGACGGGCTCGACCGAGAAGACGTGCCCGAGGCGGGTGACGGGGGAGAGGTCGACCCAGTTGCTCGACCCCCACGTGTAGGCGGTGCCGTCGAGCTCGTCGACGACGCGGATGTGCCCGCCCGGCGTCTCGATCCCGAGGGCGGACAGGTCGATGTCGACGGTGCCGGACACGCCCTCGTGCGGGTTGAGCGACACGACGCAGATCACCGTGTCGGTCTCGCCCGATTCGGTGAAGCGGCCCGCCATCTGGCGCGAGAAGCAGAGGATCTCGGGGTGCGAGGTCGGGTGGATCGTGATTCGGTGGAGCTGTCGGAGCGCCGGGTGCTTGGCGCGCGCGGCGTTGAGGAGCCCGAGGAGGCGCGAGATGCCGATCTGATCGGCCGCCGCCCAGTCGCGGGGGCGGAACTCGTACTTCTCGTTGTCGTTCTGCTCCTCGAAGCCCGGGCGCTGGACGTTCTCGACGCACTCGTAGCCCGAGTAGATGCCCCAGGAGGGCGAGCCGAGGGCGGCGAGCATCGCGCGGATCGCGAAGATCGCGACGCCGCCGGTCGTCATCTGGGGCGTGAGGATGTCGTGGGTCGTCGGCCAGAAGGTCGGGCGCATGAGGTGCGCGGTCTGCGTGGAGACCTCCCGGAGGTAGTCCTCGATCTCCTCCTTGCCGGTCCTCCAGGCGAAGTACGTGTACGACTGGTCGAAGCCGACCGCTCCGAGGGTGCGCATCATCGCGGGGCGGGTGAAGGCCTCGGCGAGGAAGACGATCTCGGGATGGGCCGACTTGACGTCGGCGATGATCTCCTGCCAGAAGCGGACGGGCTTCGTGTGGGGATTGTCGACGCGGAAGATCGACACGCCGTGGGAGATCCACACCTCGAGGACGTCGCGGATCGCCGCGTAGATGCCGGCGTAGTCGTTGTCGAAGTTCAGGGGGTAGATGTCCTGGTACTTCTTCGGGGGGTTCTCCGCGTAGGCGATCGATCCGTCGGCGCGGGTCGTGAACCACTCGGGATGCTCCGAGACCCAGGGGTGGTCGGGGGAGCACTGGAGGGCGAAGTCGAGGGCGACCTCGAGGTCGAGCGAGCGCGCGCGCTCGACGAAGGCGTCGAAGTCGGAGAAATCGCCGAGATCGGGGTGGATCGCGCCGTGACCGCCCTCGGCGGAGCCGATGCCGTAGGGCGAGCCGGGGTCGCCGGGCTCGGCGACGAGGGTGTTGTTGCGGCCCTTGCGATTCGTCGTCCCGATGGGGTGGATCGGCGTGAGATAGACGACGTCGAATCCCATCTCCGCGATGCGGTCGAGGGACTCCGCGGCGGTGCGGAGCGTCCCCGAGACCCAGGTGCCGTCGGCGTTCTGGAAGGCGCCGGCCGACCTCGGGAAGATCTCGTACCAGGAGCCTGCGAGCGCGCGCGATCGGGCGACCGCGAGCGGGTAGGCGCGCGACGAGCCGATGAGGTCGCGCAGGGGGCGGGTGCGGAGGATCTGCCGGACGCGCGAGGAGACGCCGGCCGAGAGCCGCTGCTGCGGGGAGCGCGAGGAGTCGCGCAGGTGGGCGGCGGCGTCGGCGAGGACGACGGCGTCCTCCGCGGTCGCGGGCCCCTGGCCCGGATTGCCGAGGGCGCTGCCGCTGATCGCCCGCTCCATGAGACGGGCGCCCTCTTCGAGCATGAGCTCGACGTCGACGCCCGCGTCGATCTTGATCGTCGCGTCGTGGCGCCAGGTCGCGTACGGGTCCGACCACGAGTCGACGCGGAAGGGCCAGTCGCCGGGGCGGTCGGGCATCACCCACGCCTCGTAGCGGTCGAGGCCGGGCGCGATGTCGACCATCGGCGTCCGCGAGTGCTCGACGCCCTCCGGATCGATGAGGACGGCCTCGGCGGCGAAGGCGTCGTGGCCCTCGCGGAAGACCGTGGCGCGAATGGGGAGGGGCTCGTTCTCGGTCGCCTTCGCGGCGAGGCGGCCGTCCTCGACGACGGGGAAGAGCTCGGTGACGGGGATCCTGGGGAGAAGAGTGTCGCTCACGTCACCAGGGTACCCGGCGCGATGCGCGTCCGCCCCGCTCATGGAGGCCATGAGCGGGGCGGTTTCGGTTGACCGGGGGATCAGACGTTGACGCCGAAGAGATGACCGACGCCGTAGGTGAGGGCCATGGCGACCGCGCCGCCGATGAGGAGGCGAGCGACGGCCCGTCCGCGAGGGGCCTCGCCGAGGGTGGCCGACACCCAGCCCGTGAGGGCGAGGGCGACCAGGACAGCCGCGAAGGTCTCCGGGATGCGGATCGACGGGGGGAAGAGCAGCATCGTCGCGAGCGGGAGGAGCGAGCCGACGAGGAAGGCGACGAACGAGGAGAACGCGGCCGCCCACGGGTTCGTGAGGTCGTCGGGGTCGATGTTGTGCTCGGTCGTGAGGTGAGCGTCGAGGGCGTCGTACGCGGACAGCTCCTTCGCGACGCAGGCCGCAGTCTCCTCGGAGACGCCCCTGTCGACCCAGAGGTCGGCGAGGCGCCGCTCCTGACCGACGGGGTCGGAGTCGAGGAGGGCCTGCTGGGTGCGGACGAGCTGGCGCTCGGTGTCGCGCTGCGTGGAGACCGACACGTATTCGCCGACCGACATCGAGAGGGCGGCGGAGATGATGCCGGCGACGCCGGCGATCGCGATCGCCTTCGTGTTCGTCGGGTCGGCGGCGGCGACGCCGACGAGGAGGCCGGAGATCGAGACGATGCCGTCGTTCGCGCCGAGGACTCCGGCGCGCAGCCAGTTGAGGCGAGTCGCGATCGACTGCTTCTTCTCGGGCTCGGATCGAGGTGTGGCGCCGGCGGGGCCGGGGGTGCGCGTCAACATGCTCATCGCGCACACGGTAACCGCCTGACCAGGTGCTTTCCAGCAAGGATAAGCGCTCCTCGCGAAGGTGTGGAGAGCCTTGCCTCGGGGCTCGACGCCATGCGGGGAGCCCCGAGGACGGAGGGGTCAGGCGCTCAGTAGTTCATCCTCATCGCCCCGCGGACCTCGGCGAGGGTCGCGTCCGCCTGAGCGTTCGCCTTCTCATCGCCGGCGCGCAGAACCGACAGGAGGTAGTCCTCGTTCGCGATGAGGTCTGCGCGGCGCTCGCGCATCGGGGCGAGCATCGCGTTGAGCGATTCGGTGACGAGGGCCTTGAGGGCGCCCGCCCCCCTGTCGCCGATCGAGTCGGCGATGGCGACCGGATCGTCGCCGCTCGCGAGGGAGGCGAGCATGAGGAGGTTCGCGACCTCGGGACGGTTCTCAGGGTCGTAGGTGATCGTCCGCTCGGCGTCCGTCTTCGCCTTCTTGAGGATCTTCGCCGTCTCGTCGGCGCTCATGCCGAGCTCGATCGTGTTCCCGCGCGACTTCGACATCTTCGTGCCGTCGGTGCCGAGGAGGAGTGGGACCGCGGAGAGGAGCGCCTCCGGGCGGGGGAACACGGGCCGCTCGGGGTTCGCGCGCCCGTAGCGCTTGTCGAAGCGCTGAGCGATGAGCCGCGCCTGCTCGAGGTGGGGGAGCTGATCCTGACCGACCGGCACGAGGTTCGCCTTGCAGAAGAGGATGTCGGCGGCCTGGTGGACCGGGTAGGTGAGCATGAGACCGGACATCGCGCGTCCCTCGGTCGCCTCGAGCTCCGCCTTCACCGTCGGGTTGCGGTGGAGCTCGGACTCGGTGACGAGCGAGAGGAAGGGGAGGAGGAGCTGATTGAGCGCCGGGACGGCGGAGTGGTTGAAGATCACGGAGCGCTCGGGGTCGATGCCCGCGGCGAGGTAGTCGGCGATGAGGCCGAGAACGCGCTCGCGGATCGGGCCGACCCCGTCGCGGTCGGTGATCACCTGGTAGTCGGCGATGAGGACCCAGGTCTCGACGCCGCGGTCCTGAAGGAGGACGCGGTTGCGGAGCGTCCCGAAGTAGTGGCCGAGGTGGAGGTGGCCGGTCGGGCGGTCACCCGTGAGGATGCGGAAGCGCGACGGGTCCTCGTCGATCGCGCGGTCGATCTCGGCCGAGCGGGCCTTCGATCGCGCGAGGGACGCGTCGGAGGTGGAATTGGCGAGGGCGTCTTCACTGGAGGTCATGAGCCCGATCCTACCGTGGAGCGCGGATCGGCCCCGACGCGGGTTCAACGCCGACGCCGGGTCAGCGTCGAGGCTTCACCGGCACGTCGGTGAGGAGAACGCGCATCGAGATCGGGGCGAGCTCGATCTTCTGGCCGGCGGCGACCTGTTCGAGGTCGAGGCTCAGTCTCTCCGCATCGACGGACGCGGGGACGGCCTCGTCGATCGACCCCCACGCGGTGTCGACGGCGACGAGCCAATCGAGCCCGTGCCCCTCGGGGAGGAGGAACTCGCCGGTCTCGAGCGTGCCGTTGACGACGACGAGGGCGTCGCGGTCGCCCCAGCGGGCCCCGGAGCGGAGCATCTGGAAGACGCGGTTCTCGGCGAGGGACCATCCCTCGGTCGGCATCGGCTCGCCGGCCGACGTGTACCACGAGAGGTCGGGGATGTCGTCGCCGTGGAAGGGGGCGCCGGTCGCGAACACGTCGGGGCGGAGAACCGGATGGGCCTTCCGCAGGGCGATGAGCCATCGGACGAGGGCCATCTGGTCGCGCTGGGCGCTCGTCAGCTCCCAGTCGATCCAGGAGATCGGGGAGTCCTGGCAGTACGCGTTGTTGTTCCCGTACTGGGTGCGCGAGAACTCGTCGCCCCCGAGGAGCATCGGCGTGCCCGCGGAGATGAGGAGCGTCGTCAGGAGGTTGCGCTGCGTGCGGATCCGCCGGCGCGAGGTGAGCTCGGCCGGATCCTCCGCCTCCGGAGCCGTCTCCTCGACGGAGACGCGGCCGAGGGAGGAGACCCACCCCTCGATCCCGTGGTTCCACGAGCGATTGTCGTCCGAGCCGTCGCGATTGCCCTCGAGGTTCGCCCAATTGTGCTTCGCGTCGAAGGCCGTAAGATCGGCGAGCGTGAATCCGTCGTGCGCGGTGACGAAGTTGATCGAGGCGCGCGGGCCCCGGCCCCGGCCCGCATCGTGGTCATAGACGTCGCGCGAGCCGGCGAGCCGCGTCGCGAGATTGTTCGGACCGGCCGCCCCGCGTCCCTCGACGAGGGCGCGAACGTCGGAGAGCCAGAAGCCGCGCAGCGCTCCCCGGTAGTGGTCGTTCCACTCAGAGAAGGGGAGCGGGAAGTTCCCGGTCTGCCAGCCGCCCGGGCCGATGTCCCAGGGCTCGGCGATGAGCTTCGAGGTCCGCAGCTCGTTGTCCGTCGCCATCGCGACGAGGAGCGGGTGCATGGGGGAGAATCCCGTCGAGAACCGGCCGAGCGTCGCCGCGAGGTCGAAGCGGAAGCCGTCGACGCCCATCGTCGTCGCCCAGTAGCGCAGCGAGTCGAGGATCATCGCCATCGTCTTCGGCTCGTCGACGTTCATCGTGTTGCCGCAGCCCGTGTCGTCGATGTTCTGCGTGGGGCGCGAGGGCGTGTGGCGGTAGTAGAGATCGGAGTCGAGGCCGCGCCACGAGAGGGACGGGCCGCCGTCGCCGCCCTCGCACGTGTGGTTGTAGACGACGTCGAGGATCACCTCGATGCCCGCCTGGTGGAGGATCGACACCATGCCGCGGAACTCGTCGACGACGGCCTGCGCGCCGTTGCGCTGGGCGGCGTGGGTCGCGTAGCTCGGCTCCGGCGCGAAGAAGGAGAGCGTCGAGTAGCCCCAATAATTCGTCAGCCCGCGCTCGGCGAGGAACGCCTCCTCGCACTTCGCGTGGATCGGGAGGAGCTCGACGGAGGTGACGCCGAGGTCCTTGAGGTAGGCGACGCACGCGGGATGGGCGAGGCCGGCGTAGGTGCCCTGGAGTTCGGCGGGCACGCCCGGCATGTTCTTCGTGAATCCCTTGACGTGGATCTCGTAGAGGATCGTCCGGTCCCAGGGGACCCGGGGCTTCGGCGCGACGGCGAAGCGCGAGTCGACGACGACGGAGTGGGGGACGTGGCCGCGCGAGTCGAGCGGGGAGCGCTTGAAGGGGTACGAGGCCGGGTAGAGGTCCTCGTCGACCATGTGGGCGTAGACGGCGGGGCCCATGTCGACCGAGCCCTCGAGGCCGCGCCCGTAGGGGTCGAGGAGGAGCTTCGCCGGATTATGGAACAGGCCGGCGTCCGGGTCCCAGGCGCCGTGGACGCGGAACCCGTAGCGCGTGCCGACGCCGCGGCCGCGGATGTGCCCGTGCCAGATGCCCTCGTTCGTCGGGATCAGCGGGTAGCGGGTCTCCGAGCCGTCGCCGCCGATCGCGGAGAAGTCGACGCCCGTCGCGGCGCGCGCGACCACCGAGACGTCGAGGCCGTCGCCGCGGGGACGGGCCCCCAGACGACCCGGAACGGGATGGGGCCCATCGACTCCGACGACGGCGGAGTGGTGGCCTGCCGAATGATCGCGAGTCATCGTTCCCTCTCTCGTGCGCGGCCGCGTGGCGGTGCGGTGGACCCTCGTGGGTCGGCCCCGCACGCTACCCGAGTCCAGGTTAAGTTGCCAAGGCGGAGAAAACCGCCGAACGGCCCCCTCATATGTGGGAATCCCCATCACCGGGCGGCCCGCGAACGGCCCGCGAGCCCCGGTGTGGCACGCTAGGACCATGAGAATCATCGTGTGCGTGAAGCACGTCCCGGACATGCAGTCCGAGCGCCGTTTCGAGGACGGCCGACTCGTCCGCGGCGAGGACGACGTCCTCAACGAGCTCGACGAGAACGCCGTCGAGGCCGCCGTCCAGCTCGTCGAGGAGCACGGGGGCGAGGCCGTCGCCCTCACGATGGGACCCGAGGACGCTGAGGACGCCCTCATGCGCGCCCTCCAGATGGGCGCCGACCGCGGCGTCCTCCTGAGCGACGAGCGCCTCGCCGGCGCCGACGCCGGGCTCACCGCCCTCGTCCTCGCGGGCGCGATCGAGCGCCTGAACGCCGAGGAGCCCGTCGACCTCGTCGTCACCGGCATGGCGTCCCTCGACTCGATGACCTCGATGCTCCCCGCGGCGCTCGCGACGCGCCTCGCCTACCCGCTCCTCGGCCTCGCCCACGGGATCGAGGTCGACACGGACGCCCGCCGCGCGACGATCGAGCGCAACGCCGACGGCTACGACGACGTCCTCGCCGCGCCGCTCCCCGCGGTCGTCTCCGTCACCGACCAGATCAACGAGCCGCGCTATCCGGCGTTCGCCGCGATGAAGGCCGCGCGCAAGAAGCCGATGGACTCCTGGGACCTCGACGAGATCGCCGACACCCGCTCCGGAGCGCTCGCCGTCGACCGCGCGCCGGTCACCGAGGTCCTCGACTCCGCCGAAGTCGTCCGCGAGGGCGCCGGCACGATCATCCCCGACTCCGGCGACGCCGGCGCCCGCCTGGCCGCCTACCTCCTCGAAGTGGTGAAGTGACATGTCGACCCTCTCGACCCCGATCCTCGTCCTCGCCGACCACCAGGGCTCTGACGCCGAAGGATGGACCCTCTCGCCCGCGTCCGCCCAGGTCCTCACTCTCGCCCGCACTCTGACGAGCGCGGACGTCGTCGCCGTCTCCCTCACCTCGACCCCCGACCTCGGGGCGCTCGGCGCCCTCGGCGTCGCGAAGGTCCTCGTGCCCGGGCTCGACGACGCGGCCCCGCGGGTCAGCGCGCTCGTCGGCGACGCCGTCGCCGCGTGCCTGAGCACCGACGCCTTCGGCGCCCTCCTCCTCGCCTCCTCCTACCGGGGGCGCGAGGTCGCCGCGCGCATCTCCGCCCTCGTCGACTCCGGCGTCGTCGCCGACGCCGTCGCCCTCGAGGCCGACGGGGAGGCGCTCATCGCGACGACGACCGCGCTCGCGGGCTCCTGGTCGAACCGCCTGCGCGTGTCGGGCCCGACGCCGATCGCCGTGGTCCGTCCCGGCTCCGTCGACGTCGAGACCCTCGACGCCTCCGTCGCGCCCGCCGTCATCGAGGTCCCCGTCGCGATCAGCGCCGAGGCCGGCGCCGTCGAGGTCGTCTCCTCGACCGCCCAGTCGGGCGACGGCCGCGTCTCCCTGTCCGACGCGTCGACCGTCGTCGTCGCCGGACGCGGGACGAACGGCGACATGAGCGTCGTCGAGTCCCTCGCCGACGAGCTCGGCGCCGCGATCGGGGCGACCCGCGTCGTCTGCGACGAGGGCTGGGCCCCGCGCGCGATGCAGATCGGGCAGACCGGCGCGTCGATCTCCCCGAACGTCTACATCGGACTCGGCGTCTCCGGCGCGATCCACCACACCGTCGGCATGCAGTCGAGCGCCCACATCGTCGCCGTCTGCGACGATCCCGACGCCCCGATCTTCGAGATCGCGGACTTCGGCGTCGTCGGCGACCTCTTCGAGGTCGTCCCCCAGGCGCTCGAGGCGCTCCGCGCGGCGCGGTGACCCACTACCTCGACCACGCGGCGACCTCGCCGATCCTCCCGGCCGCACTCGACGCCTGGGTGCGCGCCCAGCGCGACCTCGGCGCCGAGCCCGGCAACCCGGCGGCCCTCCACTCGGGCGGTCGTCGCGCGAAGCGGATGCTCGAGGACGCGCGCGAGCGCATCGGCGCGGCCCTCGGGGCCGAGCGGGCCGAGGTCGTCCTCGTCTCCGGCGCGACCGAGTCGGACGCTCTCGGGGTCGCCGGCGCGGCGCGCGGGGCGCGCCGCGCGGATCCGGTGCGTACTCGCGTCCTCCTCTCCGTCCTCGAGCACGACGCCGTGGGGGCGCAGCGGAGCGTTCTCGAGGCCGACGGGTTCGAGATGACGCTCCTGCGCGCCGGCCGCTCCGGCGTCGTCGACCTCGACGCCGGTGCGCTCTCCTTCGAAGCTCCTTCGCTCGCCCTCGCCACGCTCGGGCTCATCTGCTCGGAGATCGGGACGATCCAGCCGGTCGCCGCGCTCGCCGCGGCATTCGGTGCGCCCGATCTGCCGCCCGCGGCGCGCCCCCTCGTCCACACGGACGCCGCCCAGGCCATCGGCGTCCTCCCCGTCTCCTTCCGCGAGCTCGGCGTCGACCTCCTCTCCCTCGGTGGGCACAAGGTCGGCGCCCCGGTCGGCACCGGTGTCCTCCTCGCGCGCCGCGGGATCCCCTTCGCGACCGATCGGCCCGGAGGCGGCCACGAGCGCGGCCTGCGCTCGGGCACGCCCGACGTCGCCGGCGCCCTCGCCCTCGCGGCGGCCCTCGAGGAGACCGTCCGGACCCGCGAGGAACGCCGCGCACGCGCCGAGCGCCTGCGCGACCGCCTGATCGCGGGCCTGCCAGTGGACGTGCGCCTCACCGTCGATCCGGCTGACGCCGTCCCCTCGATCATCCACCTCAGCCTTCCGACCTCTCACCCGGAGGCCGTCCTCATGGCGATGGACGCCGCCGGCGTCGCGGTCTCCGCCGGGTCCGCCTGCCACGCGGGCGTCACCCGTCCCTCCGCGATCCTCCTCGCCATGGGCGCCTCGGAGGCCGAGGCCCTCGGAGTCCTGCGCGTCTCCACCGGTCCCGACTCCACGGACGCCGACATCGACGCCCTCCTCGCGGCCCTTCCCGGCGCCCTCCGGGCCGCCCGGGCCCTCGACGCCCGCGAGTCCCATCGGGTCTCCGCCCGATCGCATCCCCTCGATGAGCGCGCCGCTCCGTCCTCGTCGATGAGCACCGCGCCGCAGGTCGCGCCCGAGAACAAAAGGGGGGAGCGCTGATGCGCGTCCTCGCCGCACTGTCCGGGGGCGTCGACTCCGCCGTCGCCGCCGCCCGCGCCGTCGACGCCGGCCACGAGGTCGTCGGCGTCCACATGGCGTTGAGCTCCCAGCCGCAGGCCTGCCGGATCGGCTCGCGCGGCTGCTGCTCCGTTGAAGACGCCGGGGACGCCGCCCGCGCCGCCGAGGGCATGGGCATCCCCTTCTACGTGTGGGACCTCGCCGAGGACTTTGAGGCGACCGTCGTCGAGGACTTCGTCGAGCAGTACGCGCTCGGTCGCACCCCCAACCCCTGCGTCCGCTGCAACGAGTTCGTGAAGTTCCGCGAGCTCGCCGAGCGCGCCGCCGTCCTCGGCTTCGACGCCGTCTGCACCGGCCACTACGCCCAGGTCCTCGACGGGCCCTCCGGCCCCGAGCTCCACCGCGCCGCCGACCCGCTGAAGGACCAGTCCTACGTCCTCGCCGTCATGGGGCGCTCCGAACTCTCCCGCGTCCTCCTGCCGCTCGGCGACGCGCCCTCGAAGGCCGAGGTCCGCGCCGAGGCCGAGGCGCGCGGGCTCGGCGTCTCCGAGAAGCCCGACTCCTACGACATCTGCTTCATCCCCGACGGGGACACCCAGGGGTTCCTCCGCTCCCGGCTCGGCACCGCGCCCGGCCGGATCGTCTCGCCCGAGGGGGAGGTCCTCGGCGACCACGAGGGCTACTGGAACTTCACGGTCGGTCAGCGCCGCGGCCTGCGGATCGACCGGCCCGCCGCGGACGGCCGCCCCCGCTACGTCCTCGAGACTCGGCCCGCGTCCAACGAAGTCGTCGTCGGCGCCTCCGAACTCCTCTCCGTCGACCGCATCGAGTGCGAGGAGGTCGTGTGGCTCGCGGCCGACGACCTCGGCGCTTCGGCGCCGGGCGACCTCTTCGTCCAGGTCCGCGCCCACGGCGCCCCCGTCCCGCTGTCGGTCCTCATCCACGAGGACGAGGCCGGGGCGGCGCGCTCGGGGAGGGAGGACGGACTCGACCTCGAGCTCGCCGAGCCGCTCCGCGGCGTCGCGGCCGGCCAGTCGGCGGTCGTCTACCGGGGGAGCCGAGTCCTCGGCGAGGCGACGATCCGGCGCGCTTCCCGGCGAGCTTCCGGGCGCGCGAGCGCCTGAGTGGAGGCTCGGGCCCGATCGCCCCGTAGACTGGTCGGCGCGCGCGAGTGGCGGAATTGGCAGACGCGCTGGATTTAGGTTCCAGTGTCTTTGACGTACGGGTTCGAGTCCCGTCTCGCGCACCGTAGTGGCGGCCCTTGGCGTTACCGTCGGCGCCGGGCAGTATTCCGTAGGTCGAATGTGGCTTCGGGCTGCTCTCAGCGCCTCCATCGGCACCTCAACCACTCCATCGGCACCGGCTTTTCGCTTGCGGTGCCGATACTGCTCGGAAACCGTCTTCCTGCGGCACCGCAACGCCTCGATCGGCACCACCTTTTCGATTGTGGTGCCGATACTGCTCAGAAACAGCCTTCGTGTGGCACCACAACGGCTCCATCGGCACCACCTTTCCAATTGCGGTGCCGATGGCAGCCGGGAGTATCCATGTCATCCGTGAACGCCGCCCTCAGGGCGTCAAGGGTTCCGACTGACCCGTCGTGCCGGAGCCTCGTCCGTGATTTACTGACGCACATGCACACAGTTTTCTGATCGCTCACCGCATGCGAGCCGCTGACCTGCGCATTCATCAAAGGCTCTGCCGGGCCGGCCGGTGAAATCGGTGAAACTGCGTGCGTTTCTGCGGGTGGAGCGGCGATTGGAGCCGGCGTGCAGGGCAGCCGTCGGATCATGTGCCGTGGATCGGCGTTGTGGAGTAGTTTCGTCGAGGGGGAGCGGCAGCCAGCCCACCATTGAGGCCGAAAGGCTGGGGCGGGCCAGTCGCTCTTTCCTACTGCGCGCTCCAAGTGCGCTTGCGAACAGGAGGATGCGAGACTCGCCGGCTCTCGCTACTGCGGCGCTCGGCGTGCGCGCACTGGACCCGCAGAAGCGCCCGACACGGAGCGGCCCACCGCACCGCCCGGCGCCCGACACGCCGCGCGCCGGGCGCCGGGCGACTCGCAGGAGACGAAGACTCTGGTACCCGCCGAATAGGCGCCCGGCTACGGCCTCATCCGTTACGCGTTCGCCAGTTGGGAGATGCGGCCCTTCGTGACGCCGAGGATTGTGGCGATGTCCTGCATCGTCAAGCCCTCCTCGCGAAGCTCGGCGACTGCGCGGATCTGTTCGGTGCGCGCATGTTCACGGGCGGCCTCGAGTTCGGCAGCGGCGGTCTTCACAGCATCGGCGGTCTTCTTCACCGCGCCGTCGACGGCAAGGGTGACGTCGGCGGAACGGAGTCCTTCGTCATCCAGTTCGTCGGCCCAGGCCGCTACGAGGTCTTCGGCCATGAATTGCGCTTCAGCAAGGGTCTTTCCCTGGGTGTATTCGGTGCCGCCATTGATGGGGACCTCGACGGCCCACCAATCGCCGTCCCTGTAGGCGCGGGCGGTGATCTCCATCGTCATTCCTCCTCCATCTTCCTGATGATTCCTCGAGCGGGCCCTTCCGACACCTCGCGGTGCCGTGGCACCATCGTCATCTTCTGGTCGATTCGGACCTTCGTATGGTTCGCGCCTTCGGTGACGACGAGCTCGGCGCCCTGTTCCTTGGCGATCAGCGCCAGGCGTTTCATCAGGTCCGCTCGCTTCATGCCTGGCGAGTCTAGTGGCGCTAAACATGGGAGTCAAGTGGCATTAAACAGCGGCCGTTTCGAAGTTCCACGTCGAAGTGCGAGCTGGCGACGCGACGCGCCCGCCGGTCCAGGTCCGACGCCAAACTGACGGACGCGGGCGACTCGTAGGAGAAGAGCGTCCCCGCACCCGCCGAATCGACACCCGGCCCCGACCTCGTCGATCCCCGAAGGGGAGGGGCGCAGGAAGCGCGACGGAGCTGGCCGGCAAACGGCCTCAGGCGATGAGGGGCAGGCGCGTCCGCACGTAGACCGTGAGAGCGGCGAGCACTACGAGCACGGCGACGAGGCCCGCGATCCCGGAGAGCGTGAACGAGTAGACGATGTACCCGAGGAGGGCCGCACTCGCGCCCGCGAAGGCGTAGGGGAGCTGCGTGTTGACGTGGGTGATGTGATTGCAGCCCGCGCCGGTCGAGGAGAGGATCGTCGTGTCCGAGATCGGCGAGCAGTGATCGCCGAAGACCGCGCCCGCGAGGACCGCGCCGAAAGCGGGGATGAGGAGCTCGCTGCCTCCGGGGACCGCCGCCATGACTTCGCCGGCGATGGGGAGGAGAATGCCGAAGGAGCCCCAAGACGTGCCCGTCGCGAAGGACATGCCCCCCGCGACGACGAAGAGCATGGGGATGAGCCACTGGGCGGGGACGTTCGCCGACTCGACGAGGCCGCCGAGGTACTCGCCAGTGCCGAGCGAGGAGATGAGGGAGCCGAGCATCCACGCGAACAGGAGGATCTCGATCGCGGGGAGCATCGAACGGGCGCCCTCGACGACGCCCTTGGCGGCGGTGCGGATCTCGAAGGCGGGGTCCTCGTGCGTGTAGTGGAAGTAGTAGTAGGCGGCCGACACGAGGCCGAGGACGCCGCCGACGTTGAGGGAGAGGGCGACGTCCGTGTTCGCAAGGACGTCGAGGACCGACCATGAGCCGGAGGCCGCGTGCCCGGTCCACGCGATGCCCGCGAGGACGCCTCCGACGAGGATGACGAAGGGGACGATGAGGGCGCGCATCGCGCCCGGTTCGTGACGGGGGAGGGTATCGGTGAGCTGGCCGGGGATCTGCTGCTCCGGATCGAAGAGGTGCCCGGACTCGACGGCGCGGCGCTCCTCCCGGCGCATCGAGCCGAAGTCGACCTCGAAGATGACCGTCAGCCACAGGAGGACGACCGCGCCGATCGCGTAGTAGTTCATGCCGGCCGAGCGGATGAACGCGCCGGCGTCGGACACCTGGATCGCGGCGGCCGCGACGATCGGGCTCATGATGCCGATGATCGAGGCACCCCAGGAGGAGAAGGGCGCGAGGACAGCGACGGGCGCGGAGGAGGAGTCGATGAGGTAGGAGAGCTTCGCGCGCGACACCTTGTGACGGTCGGCGACCGGGCGGGCGACCTGTCCGACGGCGAGTGCGTTGAAGTAGTCGTCGATGAAGATCGCGGTGCCGAGGGCCGCGGCGAGGACCTGCGCGCCGCGCCGCGACGTGATCTTCGTCATTGTCCATTCGGCGAAGGCGCCCGTGCCGCCCGCCATGAGGACGAGCGAGGTGATGACGCCGAGCGTGAGGAGGAACAGGAGGATGAGGACGTAGTAGGCGTTGACGGCGCCCTCGGACCAGAAGATCTGGGAGAACGCCTGCCAGATGAGGACGACCGTCTCGACGATGGAGCCGTTCGCGACGAGGAACGCCGCCGAGATGACGCCCGCGGCGAGCGACATGATGACGCGCTTCGTCGTGATGACGAGGACGATCGCGAGGATTGGCGGGAGGAGGGTGAGAATCGGGTAGGCCTCGATCACGGTGTCGCTCCTATTTCGGGGTGGGATGCGATCGGGCTAGGGAATCGGTCGGATTCGCGTCGCCGGGTTCTTCCATACGGACATACCTACACTGGCGCCATGGCACAGCTCACCGAGGGCGCCGTCGCGCCCGACTTCACCGCCCCGTCCACTTTCGGCACGATCGCCCTCTCCGAGGTCCTCGCCTCGGCCGAGTCCGGCGTCGTCGTCTACTTCTACCCGAAGGCCTCGACGCCGGGCTGCGCGACGGAGGCCTGCGACTTCCGCGACTCCCTCAATTCGCTCAAGGGCGCGGGCTACACGGTGATCGGTGTGAGCGCCGACGAGATGCCGGCCCTCGAGCGCTTCGCGGAGAAGCAGTCGCTGAACTTCCCGCTCGTCTCCGATCCCGATCACGCGATCCTCGACGCGTGGGGGACGTGGGGCGAGAAGAAGAACTACGGGAAGACGTACATGGGGATCATCCGTTCGACTTTCGTCGTGGGGAAGGACGGGCGGATCGCGCTCGCCCAGTACAACGTCAAGGCGACCGGGCACGTCGCGCGGATCCGCAAGGAGCTCGGGCTCGACGATTGACGGGCGTCGGTCCGTCGGGGCGTCCCCGGGCGGCCCGGCCGTCGGCTGATCGACGAGGACGAGAAAGCGGCGCGACCCGTGGGGTCGCGCCGCTGTTCGTGCGTCATGGGGGACTTGAACCCTCAACCCGCTGATTAAGAGTCAGCTGCTCTGCCAATTGAGCTAATGACGCGGGACTCGTCGGCGCCGGAGCGCTTCGGAGCGGTGCGTCATGGGGGACTTGAACCCTCAACCCGCTGATTAAGAGTCAGCTGCTCTGCCAATTGAGCTAATGACGCGGGGGCCTTGCGGCCGAGACACTACTTTACCGCCCAGCCCGGATCGATGCAAAAATGGCTGGTGAGAAGACGGCCACACCCCGGCCGTCCGGATGACGGAGGATGCCGATGCCCCGAGGATCGCGCGCGACGAACGGCGACGCAGGACGGGGAAGGGTCGCCGAGGACTATCTCAAGGCGATGTGGAGCGACGAGGAGTCGGGCGGTGACGGCATCAGCGTCAACGACCTCGCGGCGCGCATGGGAGTCGTGGCGTCGACCGCGTCGGAGAACGTCGCGCGCCTGACGGCGCAGGGACTCGTGACGCACGAGCCGTACAAGAGGGTCCATTTCACGCCGGAGGGACGCGCGGTCGCGGTGGGGATGGTGCGGCGACACCGCCTCCTCGAGACCTACCTCCACGACCGCCTCGGTTTCGACTGGGACGAGGTTCACGAGGAGGCGGAGATCCTCGAGCACGCAGTCTCCGACCGGTTGCTCGCCCACATCGACGACGCGCTCGGCCGTCCGGCCCGCGACCCGCACGGCGATCCGATCCCGGACGCCGACGGCGCGGTGCGCGCGCGTCCCATGCGCCCGCTCCTCGACTTCCCGGCCGGGGAGTGGGGGCGCGTCGCCCGTCTCTCCGACTCGGATCCGCAGACTCTGCGCGATCTCGCGGCTGCGGGGATCGCGCTCGACGCGCTCGTTCGGCTCGTCGCCGGTCCGATTGACGGGGCCGGGGCTCCCTGCAACGAGGTCGCCCTCGAGCTCGCCGAACCGGGAACGCCGGTCTCCGAGGTCGATGCGAGCGCGCAGAGGATCGTCCTCGCGAGCTCGACCGCCGCAGCGGTCAAGGCCTCGCCCATCGCCTGACCTCGCGAGAGCATTACCGAAGCACCGCCGACGGCACTACCGAACCCGCGCCGAGAGCATCACCTTCGTGCGCCGAGAGCATCACGTTGCGCCATCGAGGGGATGCGCGCCGAGAAACGGGCGCCGAGTCGATGGTCGCCGAAGGCGCAGGCCCAGAAGCGGCGCCTCAGAGGGCGGCGGACCCCATCGCCGACGGGACGTGAGCGCCGTGGCCGAGGGCGAGGAGCGTCTCGCGCAGCGCCGTCATCGCGGCGTCGAGGTCCTCATCGGAAGCGGGGGCGGCGTTCGAGAGGAGGACGTCGGCCTCGGTCCGCATGGGGATGACGTGGAGGTGCGTGTGGGGTACCTCGAATCCCGCGATGACGAGGCCGGCGCGCGGGACGCCGAAGGCGGTCTCCTGGGCGCGTCCGATCGTGCGGGCGACCTTCATGAGGTGGGCGGCGACGTCGCTCGGGGCGTCGGTCCACTTCTCGTAGGGGTCGCGCGGGACGACGAGGACGTGTCCGGGGGCCGTGGGCTCGATGGTCGCGAAGACGACGCAGACGTCGTCGGCCCAGCAGAACCTGCCGGACCATTCGCCGGAGATGATCTTCTCGAAGACGGTAGCCATGCGCTCATTCTCACCCCGCCGGGGGCGCTTCGGCCCCCGATCGGCTCGGCGGCGCGGGAAGTCGATGGTCTACCCTTGACGCGGCAACGTTTTCGAAGAGAAGGACCAGGGGAATGAGCCAGACGCCGGGCACGGAACCCGCGCAGCGGTACACCGCCGAACTCGCCGGCAGCATTGAGACCGCGTGGCAGGATCGGTGGGACGAGCGCGGGACCTTCAACGCGGACAACCCGGTGGGCGAGTTCGCGGGCCCCCTGGCGGCGAAGAAGCCCTTCTTCCTCCTCGACATGTTCCCCTACCCGTCAGGCAAGGGCCTCCACGTCGGCCACCCCCTCGGCTACATCGCGACGGACACGGTCGCCCGCTTCCGTCGTATGAAGGGCGAGAACGTCCTCTACACGATGGGCTACGACGCCTTCGGCCTTCCGGCCGAGCAGTTCGCCGTCCAGACGGGCCAGCACCCGCGGATCACGACCGAGCAGAACATCGCGAACATGCGCCGCCAGCTCCGTCGCCTCGGCCTCTCGCACGACCGTCGCCGCTCCCTCGCGACGACCGACACCGAGTACGTGCACTGGACCCAGTGGATCTTCCTCCAGATCTTCAACTCGTGGTTCGATCCTTCCGCGACCGCGCCCGACGGCTCGATCGGCGCCGCCCGCCCGATCGCGGAGCTCGAGGCGAAGCTCGCGTCCGGCGAGGTCGCCGTTCCGGACGGCCGCGACTGGGGCGACCTCGATCGCATCGAGCGCGCGAAGGTCGTCGACTCCTTCCGACTCGCCTACGTCTCCGAGGCCCCGGTCAACTGGTGCCCGGGCCTCGGCACCGTCCTCGCGAACGAGGAGGTCACCTCCGAGGGCCGTTCGGAGCGCGGCAATTACCCGGTCTTCACCCGCAACCTCCGCCAGTGGATGATGCGGATCACCGCCTACGGCAAGCGTCTCGCCGACGATCTCGACACGATCGACTGGCCGGAGAAGGTCCGGACGATGCAGCGCAACTGGATCGGCCGGTCCGAGGGCGCGACGGTGACCTTCGAGGTCCCGGCGGCCGCGGCCGCCGGCGCCGAGCCGACCTCGCTCGACGTCTACACGACGCGCCCGGACACGCTCTTCGGCGCGACCTTCATGGTCGTCGCCCCCGAGCACCCGATCCTCGGCGGGACGACCGCGGGCGCGGCCGACGACGCCGCGGCGCTCACCGTTCCCGACGCGTGGCCGGAGGGGACGAAGGACGCGTGGACGGACGGCGCGACCTCGCCGCGCGAGGCGGTCGCCGCCTACCGCGCGCAGGCCGCTGCGAAGACCGAGACGGAGCGCGCCGATGAGGAGCGGACGAAGACGGGCGTCTTCACCGGCTTCTTCGGCATCGACCCGGTGAACGGGCGCCCCGTGCCCGTCTTCGTCGCCGACTACGTCCTGTGGGGCTACGGCACCGGCGCGATCATGGCGGTCCCCGCCCACGACGATCGCGACTGGGAGTTCGCCCGGAAGTACGAACTCGAGGTCGTCCGGACGATCGGTCCGGCCGACGACCCCTACGGCCACGACCTCGAGCTGGGCGCCTACACGGGCGACGGCGTCGCCGTCGACTCGTCGAACGACGAGGTCGCCCTCGACGGCCTCGGCAAGGACGAGGCGAAGGCGACGATGATCGCGTGGCTCGAGTCCAAGGGCCTCGGTCGCGGCACCGTCACCTACCGTCTGCGCGACTGGCTGTTCTCCCGCCAGCGCTACTGGGGCGAGCCCTTCCCGATCGTCTGGGACGAGGACGGGCTCCCGCACGCGCTCCCCGAGGAGATGCTCCCGATCGACCTCCCCGAGGTCTCCGACTACTCGCCGCGCACCTTCGACCCTGAGGACGCGAACACGGCGCCCGAGGCGCCGCTCGGCCGCGCGACCGAATGGGTGAACGTCGAGCTCGATCTCGGTGACGGCGTGAAGACGTACCGTCGCGAGACGAACACGATGCCGCAGTGGGCGGGCTCGTGCTGGTACGAAATGCGCTACACCGATCCGAAGAACCCGGACGCCCTCGCGTCCGCGGAGAACCTCGAGTACTGGATGGGCCCGCGCGAGGGCAAGGAGTCGGGCGGCACCGACCTCTACGTCGGCGGTGTCGAGCACGCGGTCCTCCACCTCCTCTACTCGCGCTTCTGGCAGAAGGTCCTCTTCGATCTCGGTTTCGTGCCGGACGCCGAGCCGTACCACACGCTCTTCAATCAGGGCTACGTCCAGGCCTACGCGTTCAAGGACGCGCGCGGCCAGTACGTCCCGGCCGACGCGGTGAGCGGCGACGAGGCCTCCGGCTTCGTCTACGAGGGCGAGCCGGTGACCCGCGAGTACGGGAAGATGGGCAAGTCGCTGAAGAACATCGTCACCCCGGACGAGATGTACGAGGCCTACGGCGCCGACGTCTTCCGCGTCTACGAGATGTCGATGGGACCGCTCGACGTGTCGCGCCCGTGGGAGACGCGCGCGGTCGTCGGTTCGCAGCGCTTCCTCCAGCGCCTGTGGCGCAACACGGTCGATGAGGAGACCGGCGAGGTCACCGTTGTCGACGAGCCCGCCGACCTCGAGACGCGCCGCCTGCTCGCCCGCACGATCGCGGACGTCACGGTGGAGTACGAGAACATGCGCGTCAACACCGCGGTGTCGAAGCTCATCGTCCTCAACAACCACCTCACGCAGCTCGACTCGGTGCCGCGCGAGGCGATCGAGCCGCTCATCCTCATGGTGTCGCCGGTCGCCCCGCACATCGCGGAGGAGCTGTGGATGCGTCTCGGCCACCCCGAGTCGCTCGCGCGCGAGCCCTTCCCGGTGGTCGCCGACGAGTCGCTCCTCGTGGAGGAGACGGTGACGGCGATCGTCCAGGTCAACGGCAAGGTTCGCGCGAAGCTCGAAGTGCCGCCGTCGATCTCGGAGGACGACCTCAAAGCGCAGGCGCTCGCCCAGGGGCCGATCGAGAAGGCGCTCGCCGGCCGCGATCCGCTCAAGGTCATCGTGCGCGCGCCCTCGCTCGTCAACGTCGTCGTCCCGCGCTGATCGCGCCTCGCGGTCCCTCGGCCCGTCCGGGGGACCGCGATCGACGAGGGCGGAGCCCTCGGTCCAATCGAAGGAGGCGTCATGCCCGAAGGCGATGCGATTCGCAGGCTCGCCGGCACGCTCACCGAGCTGTTCGAGGGGGGCGCCGTGGCGGCCTCGTCGCCGCAGGGCCGTTTCTCGGCGTCGGCCGAACGGATCGACGGGCGCGTCCTCGAGACGATCCGGGTCCACGGGAAGCACATGTTCCTCGGGTTCGTCCCCGAAGGCGCGACGGGCTCCGACCCGGACGAGTGGATGCACGTCCATCTCGGCCTTTACGGCTGGTGGCGCTTCAACGGGGACGAGACGGTCGTCGACGAGGGCTACGGCGTCGCCCACCGCGTGCCACCGGTCCCGGCGGGCCAGTGGAACGGCCACTCGGAGACCCGGTGGGGCGAGGGCTTCGGCGAGGCCGAATCCGGCACGTGGGAGCCTCCGGAGCCCGTGGGCCAGGTCCGTTTCCGGATGTTCAACGGGCACGCCGTCGCCGACCTCGTCGGGCCGAACCGCTGTGAGCTCATCTCCGATGCCGAACGGATCGCCGCCGAGGCGAAGCTCGGCCCCGATCCCCTCGAGGTCGGTGCGCGCGACGACGAGGAGGCGGCCGCCCGGTTCGCGGAGGTCGCCCATCAGAAGAAGCGGGCGATCGGCGAGATCGTCATGGATCAGTCGATCATCGCCGGGGTGGGGAACATCTATCGGGCGGATGCCCTGTTCCTCGCGGGGATCTCGCCCTACCGCAAGGGCGCGAACATCTCGGTCAAGCGCCTCATGGGCCTGTGGGTGCTCATCAGCGACCTCATGAACCGGGGGCTCGCCGCGGGGCGCCTCGAGACGATGGATCCCGACGAGGCGCCGAATCCCCCGATCGAGGGGGACGAGGAGGCGTCGCGCTGGTACGTCTACCACCGGACCGGGCGTCCGTGCCTGCGCTGCGGGACGCCGATCCGCGAGGCTCTCATGCAGAATCGCCGACTGTTCTGGTGCCCGAGCTGCCAGAGGTGAGGCCCGAGCCCGAAGAACCGGGGGAGGGGAGCCCGTCCGGGGATCAGTCCTCGACGTCCTCGAATCCGAGCTGGTCGTAGAGCTTCGCCGCGCCCTTGTGCGTCGAGTCGATGCGCAGGGCGATCGAGTCGTAGCCCCAGTCCTTGCAGCGGCGCGCGATCTCGGAGACGAGGGCCGTCGCGATGCCACGGCGCTGGTACTCGGGGTCGACGATGAGGTCGACGACGAAGGGGCCCTCGGGGGCATCGTCCCAGGGGGACTCTCGGACGACGAGGATCGCGCCGACGAGAGTGCCCCCGTCCCAGGCGCCGACGAAGGAGTCGTCGGTCGTCGTCCCGAAGGCGCCTTCGAAGGTCATGCGGAGCTCCTCGGAGGTCTCGAGGAAGGCCTCCGGGGTCGTCTCTTCGCCGTACGCGTCCAAGGTGAGGACCGCGAGCATCGGAATGTCGTAACGGGTGAGCGTTGCGATCTCGACTCCTGCCGGGCGTTCGACATCGGCCAACGCATCCACCTGTGCGTGAAGTGTGCGCTGTTCCATGCCTCCAGCATAGGTGGCGCGGATCACGTCGGCGGGCATTCGGCTGGTGGCGCGCCCGATTGGGAGAACGCTCAGATGTAGAGCTCGGGCTCCGTGAGGAAGTACGAGGGATCGATGATGAGGTCGGAGTCCTTCGTGTCGGAATCCGATTTGGGGATGAGCCTCGCAGGTACGCCGATCGCGACGTTCCCGCAGGGAACGTCCTTGACGACGACGGCGTTCGCGCCGATCTTCACGCCGTCGCCGACGGTGATCGGCCCGAGGACCTTCGCTCCCGACCCGATCATCACATGGTTGCCGACGGTGGGGTGGCGCTTGCCCGGGTTCATCGAGACGCCGCCGAGCGTGACGCCGTGGAAGATGACGACGTCCTCACCGACCTCGGCGGTCGCGCCGATGACGACGCCGGTGGCGTGGTCGATGAAGACCCGTCGGCCGATCTGGGCGGCCGGATGGATGTCGACGCCGGTGACCGAGCGGGTCGCCGAGGAGATCATCCGGGCGGGCAGGTGGACGCCGCGGATCCACAGGGCGTGGGAGACGCGGTGCGCCCACAGGGCGTGAACGCCGGGGTAGGTGAGCGCCACTTCGAGGGTCGAGGTCGCCGCCGGGTCGCGCCTGCGCGCGGTCTGGAGGTCCTCCTTGAGGAGTGTCCACGCCCTCTTCGGGTTGATCGGCATGCGCGCGTCCTTACTGGATCGGGGGATGACGGCAGTCTATCGGGGAAGGCAGCGGCCCGCGGGCGGGGGAGTCCCCGTACGCGGGCCGCGTGCAGTGGCGGAGTTCAGTCCTTGAGGTGTAGCGCTCGCCGGTGTCCGGGAGGAGGGTGACGATGCGCTTGCCGGCGAACTCGGGGCGGGCCGCGACGGCGGCGGTGCCCGCGAGGGCGGCGCCGGAGGAGATGCCGACGAGGAGGCCCTCCTCGGCGGCGGCTCGGCGCGCGAACTCGAGCGCCTGCGCGGTCTCGACGGAGATCACCTCGTCGACGATGTCGCCGTCGTAGGTCTCGGGGAGGAAGTTCGGCATGAGGCCCTGGATGCCGTGCGGGCCGGCATTGCCGCCGGTGAGGATCGGGGACTCGGCCGGCTGGACGGCGATGACCCGGATGTCTGGGTTGTGCGCCTTGAGGGCCTTGGCGACGCCGGAGATGGTGCCGCCGGTGCCGACGCCCGCGACGAAGACGTCGACGGCGCCGTCGGTGTCGGCCCAGATCTCCTCGCCCGTCGTCTTCACGTGGATCGCCGGGTTGGCCGGGTTGGTGAACTGGGAGGCGATGATCGAGCCGGGGCGCTCGTCGCGGATGCGCTCGGCCTCGGCGACGGCGGCGGAGACGCCGCCCTTGGGGTCGGTGAGGACGAGCTCGGCGCCGAAGGAGCGGACGATGATGCGGCGCTCGACGGACATTGAGGACGGCATGACGATGACGACCTTGTAGCCGCGGGCGGCGCCCACCATCGAGAGAGCGATGCCGGTATTGCCGGAGGTCGCCTCGATGATCGTGCCGCCCGGCTTGAGGGCGCCGGAGGCCTCTGCCGCGTCGATGATCGCGGCGGCGATGCGGTCCTTGACGGAGGACGCGGGGTTGAAGGCCTCGACCTTGGCGACGACGTCGACGTTCTCGCCGGCGACGCGGTTGAGGCGGACGAGGGGGGTGCGGCCGATGAGCTCGGCGACGTTTGCGGCGATGCGGGACATGGTTCTCTCCTGGGGCAGATCGCGCGGAATGCGCGGAAAAAGGGTGGACGTGCGTGGATCACGGGTGCACGAGACGGGGATGCGCGTCATCGTGCGGGGCGAATGACGACGCATCGAGGCGCCATGAGGGTCATTCGCCCAGGAGACACCGACACGGACGCGCCGAAGCCGCGGAGGTCGCAGTCGCGAGGTCCGAAACGAGCTTCCAGTAGGCAGTCACGTTGAAAACTTTACGACCGGTCGGCGGGCGCGTCCACTTCGAGGCGAGTGGCGCCCGTCATGCGGAATTCCGCAACACCCGAGGTCGCTTCGGCGAGGAGGGCGTCGAAGGGGGCGCGCGCGCCCGGCTCCGCGCCGATGCGGATCGCGACCTCGTCGGCCCACTCGACGCCGAGGACGTGCGCCCCGGCGGCGCGCAGCTCCGCCTCGATGCGCCCGGCGTCGCCGAGTCCGACACGGGCCTCGAGGATCTCGAGGTCGACGAGCCGGGCGCGCGGGGCGAGTGCGAGGGCTTCGGAGACGGAGGAGGAGTAGGCGCGGACGAGCCCGCCCCCGCCGAGGAGGATTCCGCCGAAGTAGCGGGTGACGACTGCGCAGACGTTCCACACGCCCGAAAGGCGGATCGCCTCGAGCATCGGCGTGCCGGCGGTGCCCGAGGGTTCGCCGTCGTCGCTCGAGTGCTGCTGCGGGTTGAGTCCTTCGGCGGTGACGAGGTAGGCGGAGCAGTTGTGGCGCGCTTGCGGGTGCTCCGACTTCACGAGGTCGATGAGGTCGCGCGCATGCGAGGCGGAGTCGACGCGCGCGAGGGTCGTGAGGAAGCGCGAGCGCTTGATCTCGATCTCGTGGGTGAGAAGCGTCCCCGAGCGGATCGTCTCGATCGTTCCCACACGCGCCCCCTGTCCTTCCGTGGCCTTTCGGCGTTTCGAGGCCGCGTTCAGGATACGGGGCCGGACTCCCTGCGATTCAGGAGTCGGCCCCGGCCTCGTCCCCGAACCAGGAGTCCATCCCGTCGGAGACGCCGACCCACGCGAGGGCGTCGGCCATCTCCTCGGGGGTCATGAGGAGTCGTTCGAAGGCCTCGGCGACGGCGCGCTTGTCGGAGTCCGTGCCGACTCCGGTGACGACGAGGTGCGTGAAGGCGTCGGAGTCCCACTCGCCGGCGCGCCCGATGGAGGCGGATCCGCCGGAGACCTCCCAGGTCCCGATCATCGTCGGGCGCGAGGGGATCCAGAAGCAGCCGCGGGCGCACACTCCCTCCGGCGCGAGGTCCGCGGCACTCGCCGCGAGGCGCCCCGGGTGGAAGGGGCGCTCGGAGTGGAGGTCGAGCGTCCATACGCCGTGATCGCTCGGCCCGCCCCAGGCCTCGGTCGAGGCGGGGTGGACGCGGGTGATCGCCCGGTCGGGGTCGTGCGCCTCGGAGAAGAGGAGCCGCTCGTCGAGCTCGTCGAGGTGGCGGATCATCAGCGTGTCGAGGGGGCGGAGGTGTTCGACGAGTTCGAGCCCGAGCGCCGCGTCCCCGACTCCCTCGTCGCCGAGCGCGCAGACGAGGTCCGCATAGCCGACCCCGTTCATGAGGACCTCCCCGGTGCAGCGCTCGTCGCCGGAGAACATCGCGAGGCCGAGTTCGGCGAGCGGAGTGTGCGCGAAGAGGTCGTCGCGCGACGTGCCGAGGTCGACGAGGTGGAGCTGCGTGGTCACCGTGATCCCTTCGAGGGGGCCGCCCGCCACGGTGAGGTCGCAGAGCGACGGGGTGACGGTGAGCGCTTCGACGGAGACGGGGAGGGCGAGGACGAGGCGCTCGAGTCCGGAGTCGGCGAGGCCCGCGAGGTAGGGGGCGATGCCCTCGCGCAGGGAGCAGGTCATGCACGAATGGGCGAGGGGGACGCGTTGGACGTCGAGCTCGTCGAGTCCGTCGATCATGCGCATCGTCACCCCGTCCTCGTCGATGTCGGCGACGAGGGAGGGCGCGAGGTCGGAGATCGCGAGCAGCGCGCCGGTGCGGAGCATCGGGGTGGGGGAGGAGAGAACGCCGAGGAGCATGGATGATCCTTCACTCACATCATTTGCATGAAAACGATTCTCAATACTATAACTGGTGGCCGGACTCGTCGACCCGCCGTCGACGAACACCAACTACCGAAGGACGCGCATGAGCAGGACCTGCCAGGTGCTCGGGACGACGCCGGGATTCGGCAACTCCGTCTCGCACTCGCACAAGAAGACGAAGAGGCGCTGGGACGTCAACGTCCAGACGAAGCGCTACTGGGTGCCCTCGCTCGGGCGGACCATCACGATCCGCGTCTCCGCCAAGGGCATCAAGACCATCGACAAGCGCGGCATCGAGGCGGTCGTCGCCGACATGCGCGCGAGAGGGGAGAAGTTCTGATGGCCGCGAAGAGCAAGGACATCCGTCCGATCATCACGCTCCAGTCCACCGCGGGCACCGGCTACCGCTATGTGACGACGAAGAACCGTCGCAACACGCCCGACCGGATGCGCATCCGCAAGTACGACCCCGTCGCCCGCAAGCACGTCGAATTCGTGGAGACCCGCTGACATGGCCAAGAAGTCGAAGATCGCCCGCAATCTCCAGCGCGCCGCCGTCGTCGAGAAGTACGCCGAGCGCCGCGCCGCCTACAAGGCCGCATCGATCAACCCGCACCTCACCCAGGAGGAGAGGGGCGCCGCCATGGCCGCCCTCCACGCCCTGCCCCGCGACGCCTCGCCGACCCGCCTGCGCGGACGCGGCGCGACCGACGGCAGGCCCCGCGGCTTCCTCCGCAAGTTCGGCCTCTCGCGCGTCCAGTTCCGCGAGATGGCGCTGCGCGGCGAGCTGCCGGGCATCACGAAGTCCTCCTGGTGAGGTTCCGGCCGTTCATCCGCCGGCATTCTCCCGTCGTGGGCGATTTCGCGGATCGACGAGGCCGACCCCGCATCCTCTGAAACGAAAGGAGTTCCCGTGAAGCCGGGAATCCACCCCGATTACCATCCGATCGTCTTCCGCGATCGGGCCGCCGACTTCGCCTTCCTCACGAAGTCGACGCTCACCTCGACCCAGACCATCGAATGGGAGGACGGGAACACCTACCCCGTTGTCGACGTCGAGATCTCCTCGGCCTCCCACCCGTTCTGGACCGGCAAGTCGCGCCTCGTTGACACCGCCGGCCGCGTCGAGAAGTTCCGCGCCCGCTACGGCGATCGCTACTCGTCGAAGGCCCCGAAGGGAGAATCGAAGTGAAGGTCCGTTCCTCGCTCCGCTCGCTCGCCAAGCAGCCTGGATCCGTGGTCGTCCGCCGCCGCGGGCACCTCTACGTCATCAACAAGAAGAACCCGAGGCTCAAGGCCCGCCAGGGCTGAGCGCTCGGCGCCGCCCCGACGCGAGCGCGCCGCCCCGCCCTCGTGAATGAGGCGGGCTGTAACGAGGATCGCACTCCCGCCGCAGGTCGGGGCTTCAGGGCCGCGCGGCGCCCGTGCTAGTATTTTCGGGTTGCCGTCAGTGGGAACGGGCCGGTCGGGTCCTTCTCGCGGCGCCGAGCGTCGGGCGGCGGTCCTCGGACCACCAACCGACCACACGACTACCGAGAAGAGAGGGGAGGCACGAACATGGCAGTTCCGAAGCGAAAGATGTCCCGTGCGAACACCCGCACTCGCCGTTCCTCGTGGAAGGCCGATCTCACCGCGCTCGACACCGTCAAGGTGGCCGGCCGCGAGATCCGCGTCCCGCGTCGTCTGGCGAAGGCGTACAAGAACGGTCTGCTGGACGTCGAGGCCTGACCTCGAATCCGCAGAGGGCCCGGCGCGATTGCGCCGGGCCTTTTCCGTACCCGGCGGGCCTCCCCGCCGTTTCGCAGTACGCGGAATCCTCCCCTTGCCGGGCAAGCGCGCGCAAAGCGCCCGTAAAGTAGGCGCGTGAGCGTTTACTCCGCACTCGTGGGGGCGCTGTTCCCGGCCTCGTCGTCCCAGGCGACGACGACCACGGACTTCGTCTCCCTCTTCGTCATCGCCGGCGCGGCGGTCCTCGGGCCGCTGCTTTCGGCGGCCACGCGCAAGCGGATCCCCGACGTCGTCTGGCTCCTCATCCTCGGCGTCGTCATCGGCCCTTCGGGATTCGGCATCGCGTCGATCACCGACGGCGTCGACCTGTTCCGGCAAGTCGGCATGGGCATGCTCTTCCTCATCGCGGGCACAGAGGTCAACATCTCCGAACTCCACGCCCGTCCCGGCCGCGTCGCGATCGGCACCTGGGTCGCGTGCTTCGTCCTCGCCCTCGCCTTCGCCCTGTGGGGGATCTCGACGGCGACCGTGTCGGCCGCGGTGGCGCTCGCGATCGCTCTCACCTCGACGGCGCTGGGGACGCTCATCCCGATCCTCATGGAGGCCGGGCTCATCGGAACGCCCGCCGGCAAGGCCGTGCTCGTTCACGGCGCGGTCGGGGAGCTCGCCCCCGTCGTCGCGATGTCGCTCCTCCTCGGGACGCGGTCGCCGGGGGCTGCGGCCGCGGTCCTCCTCCTCTTCGTCGTCGCGACGCTCGTGTCCGTCGCGCTCCCGACCCGCTTCGTCCTCCGGCACCCCGGAGTCGGCCGCGTGATCCTGCGCGGCGCCCAGACCTCGTCGAAGACCCTTATGCGCGTCGTCATGCTCATCCTCACGGGCCTGATGGCGCTGTCCGCCGTCCTCGATCTCGACGTCGTCCTCGGCGCTTTCGCCGCGGGTGTGATCGTCAAGACTCTCGCGCCGGTGAACTTCTCGACGGTCGAATCCGAGCTGCGCACGCTCGGCTTCTCCTTCCTCATCCCGTTGTTCTTCGTCACCTCCGGCATGAACATCTCGTTGAAGGACGTCATCGCCCATCCCTTCATGCTCGTCTTCTTCGTCGTCGCGATCCTCGTCGTCCGCGGCGTCCCGATCGTCCTCGCCGAGCGGATCATCGGCTCGACCGAGCGGCAGGGGTGGAGGAGCGCGGTGAAGCTCGGACTCTACGGCGCAACCGGCCTGCCGATCATCGTCGCCGTCACCGAGGTCGCGGTCGCCGAGTCGATCATGCCCTCCGACATCGCGTCGATCCTCGTCGCCGCGGGCGGAGCCTCGGTCCTCCTGTTCCCGCTGCTCGCGAGCCTCGAAGACCGTGTGCCGACGCCTAGAATCCTCTCGAGGGCGCCCAAGCGGGCGCGCTGATCGATCGAAGGAGATCGCCATGAAGATCCTCATCGCCCGTTTCACCGCGAAGGACGGTTACGCCGACGAGGTCGCCGAGATGATCGCCGGGCTCGCCCGCGATGTCCACACCGAGCCGGGGAATGTTGCGTTCGAACCGCACCGGGAGGTCGACAATCCCAACGCCTTCGTCGTCTTCGAGAAGTATCGCGATGAGGACGCCTTCCAGGCTCACCTCGCGATGCCCTACGGCGCGGTCTTCAACGCCCGCCTCAACGAGATCATCGAGGAGCCCGAATCTCAGCTCACCTTCCTCGACGCCGTCGAGTAGGGAGCCCGTTCTCTCGCCGACGCGGCTTTCGCCGTCCTTCTCGCTCATCAACGAGGCCGGGGCGGTGGATTCGGCATCAGGGGCCCCGGACGCGCGTCCGGAGGAGGCCGATCCGCGCTTTCACGCTCAGCCCGGCAGGCCCTCGAGCATGCCGGAGTAGTACGCCTGGCCGGAGTGCTGGGCGGCATCGTCGATGATCGACGCGAGGCGGATACCGCGCGTCACCGGTGGATCCCAGCGGTCGTCGACGATGTCGTCAAGCGCGTCGTCGGGAAGCTCTTGGAGGTACTCCTCGGCCCGCGCGTACGCCGCGTTGAGGTAGTCCGAGAGCACCTCGAGGTCGTCGACGCGCACGAGCGCCGCCTCCTCGGCGCTGTGGCGCCAGTCCTCCGTGTCGTCGGGCAGGGGCAGCGCGAAGCGCTCCTTGAATCCCGCGGAGGTCCACAGTGGCTTGAGGCCCGCGAGCGGCGAGAGCTGGTAGTCGATCTCGCGCGCCGTGTGCCACGCGAGCCACGTGAGGGAGAAGACGAGCGGCGCCTGAACGGGCGTCGGAGGAGTGTTCGCCTGCTCGGGCGTCGCGACGGCGAGCGCCTCGGCGAAGCGCTCGCGCGATCGGTGAAGGGTGTCGATGAGAACGTCGCGGAAAGTGCTCATGCTCGAAGCGCAGAAGCCACCGCCCGCATCTCGAGCGTGATCCGATTGGGGGACGGGCGGTCCCGGCCGGTAGGCTGGGACCCGCGCGCAAGCGCTTCGCCTCCGTAGCTCAATGGATAGAGCAAGGGCCTTCTAATCCCGAGGTTGCAGGTTCGAGTCCTGTCGGGGGCGCTCCTCGTCGAACTCGCGACCTGGCCCGCGCGCCGATGGATCGCAGCCGTCGGCGCCGCACTCGCGACGGTCCTCGTCGTCGGCATCCCCACCGACCTCATCGATACGCCTCTGTTCGGGCGGGACGTGCCCGTGACGGCGTGGGCGTGTCCGGTCCTGCTCGTCACTGCGGCGCTCACCGGGATGCTCGTCGCCACCTACGTCGCCCGCAAGGATCCGCCCACGCCGAAGGATCAATCCTCGCTCGGGGTCATCGGCTCCTTCCTCGCCTTCTTCGCAGTCGGCTGCCCGGTCTGCAACAAGCTTGCGCTCCTCGCCCTCGGGTACACCGGAGCCCTTCAGTGGTTCGCGCCCGCCCAGCCCTTCCTCGCCGCCCTCTCGATCGCCCTGCTCGCGTGGGCCCTGAGGGAGCGGATCCTCAAGGAATCGGCCTGCCCCGTCCACCGAACGGACAGGCGGAGCGCCTCGGAGTGAATGCGAAGCCCCGGAGACGGCCACAAGCCGACCCCGGGGCTTCGACGGCGAGATCAGGCGTTCTCGAGTGCCGCCTGCTCCTCACGGGAGAGTCGCGCGATCCCGATGCCGGTCGCGCCCCAGAGCATCGCGAAGCAGATCGCGATCCAGTTGCACACGGCCCACGGCAGGTACGCGAGGGTGGCGACTCCGAGCGTGCCCGCCATGTAGGCGCCGGCGGACGTCCAGGGGAGGATCGGCTCCCACAGGGTCGCCGAGTCCTCGATCGTCCGCGAGAGGTTCTTCGGGTCGAGCCCCCGCTTGATGTACTCGCCCCGGAGCATCTCGCCGGGGATGAGGAGGGAGACCTGGCCGTTCGACGTGATGCCGATCGTCGCGAGGCCCGTGACGATCGTCGCGGCGATGAGGCCGAAGGTTCCCTTGACCGGCTTGAGGAGGGTGGAGATGAGGACGTCGAGCGAACCGGATACCGAGACAACGCCGGCGAAGGTGATCGCGCAGAAGCAGATGAGGAGGACTGACATCATCGAGTTCATGCCGCCCCTGTTGAGGAGCCGGGTGACATCCTCGATGACGGACGAGGCGTCGAATCCGGCCTTCCCGACCATCTCGACGTCGAATCCGTTGACGGCGGCGACGACGGTGTTCTTGAAGGAGATGCCCTCGAAGACGACGGCGTTGAACATCGCGACGGCGCTGGACACGAGGATGACGGGAATCGTCGGCTTCTTCCACATCGAGCCGCCGAGGACGATGAACACCGGAACGAGGAGGAGCACGTTCCAGGAGAACGCGGAGTCGAGGGTCGAGAGGATCGTCCCGACCTTCGCCGGAACCTCACCGCCCTTGAGGCCGAGGCCGGCGACGAGGAAGACGAGGGCGGCCGTGAGGAAGGACGGAAGCGTCGTCCACAGGAGATGACGGATGTGCGTGAACAGGTTGACGCCCGTCGCCATCGACGCGATGTTCGTCGTGTCGGACAGGGGGGAGAGCTTGTCTCCGAAGTAGGCGCCCGACACGACCGCGCCCGCGACCATCGGGAGGTTCGCGTCCATTCCGACGGCGACTCCCATGAACGCGACACCGACCGTGCCGGCGGAGCCCCAGGAGGTCCCCGTGCACAGGGAGACGATCGCGGTGACGACGAGGGCGATCACGGCGAGGAACTGCGGGTCGATGATCTTCAAGCCGTAGTAGATGAGCATCGGGATCGTGCCGCCGGCCATCCATGTTCCGATCAGCATGCCGACGGAGATGAGGATGAGGATTGCGGGCATCGTCTTCGCGATCTTCTCCGCGACCGAGTCCATGATCTCGTTCCACGAGTACCCGAGACGCCAGGCGACGAGGCCGGCGACGACCGCCGAGGCGATGAGGAGGGGCTCGACCGGAAGCTCGGCGAAAATGTAACCGCCGCCGAGGAGCACGATGAGGGTGACGACGGGGATCGCCGCCATCGCGATCGAGGGTCTCCGGTGACGATCAGACATCGTCGTTCGCGAGGTGGATTGAGTACGGGAATCGAGTGACATCATTGTCCTTTCGTCCACGTCAGCGATCGCTGACGTCGGTGGTGCTGCGTGTGGGAATCGGGGAGATCTCGTCGAGGAGTCGGTTGAGCGCGGTGAGGAGTTCGGCTTCGGGGAGCGCGACGTTGATGCGGAACCAGCCGGAGAATCCCGGCCCGAACTCGACGCCGTCGCTGACGGCTACCCGGGAGCGTCTGGAGGCGTCCTCAAGCGCGGCGGATCCCTCGAGGTAGTCGCGCGCGTCGATCCACAGCAGGTACGTGCCGTCCGGGTCCGAGACGGTCGCCCGCGGAAGACGCTCGGCGAGAAGGGCGTGGGCAACGCGCAGGTTGGCGTCCATGCGCGTGATCAGCGCGTCGACCCACTCGTCGCCCTTCGTCCACGCGGCGAGTGCGGCGGGAATGGCGAAGTAGTTCGGATTGTGGAGCCCGGCGCGTCGCTTCGAGGCCTCGAGCGCATCCCCGAGAGCGCCGTGCACGCAGATCGCGGTCGCCTCGAGACCCGCGATCGAGAAGGTCTTGCCCGGTGAGGCGCATTGGATGATCCGCCCGGACTCCCACAGATCGGGAGCGACGAGGGCGAGCGGCGTGTAGCGCCTGCGTCCCGGTCGTTCGAAGTCGGCGTGGATGTCATCGGAGAAGATGAGCGTTCCGTACTCGCGCGCGAGGTCGGCGACCCTCTTGAGTTCCTCTCGCGACCACACCCGACCGGTCGGATTGTGCGGGTTCGTCCACAGGAGAAGGTCCGCTCGACTCATCGACTCGTCGAGCGCCGTGAAATCGATGCGAGCGTCGCCCGCGGAATCGAGGATTCCTGCGCGCTCGATGGTGGCTCCCGCGCGTTCGCAGATCTCGAGGAGAGGAGAGTACGCGGGATCAAGTGTGCAGACTCTTGCGGGCGACATCGTCCGGCTGGGGATGATGTCGTCGACGAGGGCGGAGACGCACTGGACGACTCGGGGGAAGAAGTGGACGTCGGCGGGATCGAGGTCCCAGGCGTGGCGGCGGGCCTGCCAGGCGCTCGCGGCGCGGGCGAAGTCGTCGAAGACCTCGGTGTACCCGTAGGTGCCGTGCTCGGCGGCGGCGACCACTGCGTCGACGACCTCCGGGCAGGTGCGGAATTCCATGTCGGCGATCGATAGTGAAAAGGCGTCGGCTCCGAGCGGAGCCGCGAGGAGGTCCCACTTTGCGCTGTGGGTGCCGCGCCGATCGAGGTGGCTCGTGAAGTCGAATTCCGGGCGGCTCACTTCTTCTCGCCTTCGATCTCGTTGAGGTAGTTGTAAATGGAGAATCGCGTGCAGTGGAGGGCCTCGGCGGCCATTTCCGCTGCGTCCCGCAGAAGGAAGAAGCCCCTTGCCTTGAGGAGTCTCACGACCTCGACCTTGTGCTCCTTCCTCATCTCGTCGACGGGAACCCCCGACTCCGCGACGGCCCGCGAGAGGAGGAGTGTCGCGAGTTCGTCGACGTCTCGAACGAAGACTTCGGTCGTCGCCTGTTCTTCTTCGGCGGGAATCGGGAGCGAGAGGCCCGCGAGCGCGCCCGTGAGGGAGTGAAGGACCTCCCAACTGGAGATATCGCGGTTGATGCAGAGGGCGGCGACGGGCTGGTCGGTCGAGTCGCGGATGATGGTGGTCGTCGAGAGGAGCTCCTTACCGCTCGGAGACGTCGTCCGGTATCCGATGCTGGTGCGCAGATTTCCGGAGGCGACGGCGTCGAGGAGTTTGTCGGTCGCCGGATCGCCGATTGACCGGCCGGTGACATCGCCGGCGATCGCGACGATCGAGTTCGGGAGCCGGGAGAGATCGTGAACGATGACTTCGGCGGGTCCGACGAGCGTCGCTTGCATTGGTTCAACCAGTTGTTGAAGAGTGGAGATGATCTGATCGTGCTCGTTCAGCTTCGGCAGGGAAGCAGTCATGAGAACCCCTCGAATTCGGCGCTTTCAATTCGTTCACCTTAGTGACGAAATCGACAGGCGTCAACAAACTGTTGAAATCAATCGTGTCTGCGACTCGCCGCCCCGCCCTCGTCCGTGGATCAGTTGCGTTACAAGCGTTCGCGGAGCGAATGCCCCCTCGTCTATCCGCGGTAATGGTCGACACACTGTGACCATGACGCACGCAGCCTCCGCCGCCCGACTGGGCAATGCGCGCGCACGAATGCGCTCCTGACACTCCGCACGCTCACCAGTGACCGTGCGCGTCGACGCGCACCCGGAGACAGGACCCTTCCATGACCCCGCCCGACGAGGCGTACGCGACCCCCTGCACCCACGACCACGAGCCCTCCCTCGTCTCCTTCGAGGTGATGCCGCCGCGCAACCCCGCTGCCGCCCCGAATTTCTGGGGAACGGTCGACGAGCTCCTCACGGCCCGACCCGATTTCCTCTCCGTCACCTACGGCGCCGGCGGGAAGGACCGATCGAGCGCCCGCGACGTCGTCGCCGAACTCGCGCGCAACGCGCCGGTGCACCCCATCGCCCACATCACCTGCGTCGGCAACTCGACCTCCGACGTGCTCGACGCCGTCGCCGACGCCCTCGATTCGGGGGCGCGCACCTTCCTCGCGTTGCGCGGAGATCCGCCCGCCGGCGAACCCGACTGGGAGCCCGGAGCTGGGGGAGTGCGCTCGGCGACCGAGCTCATCCACCTCATCCGCACGGTCGAGAAGCGACGCTGCGACTACCACCCCGGAGAGGCATTGCGCGCCGCCTTCGCGCCCCTCACCATCGCGGTCGCCGCCTTCGCGGCGGGCAACCCGGCCGCCGGCACCACTCCCGAGCAGGAGGCCGAGCGGCTCCTCCTCAAGCAGGCGGCCGGCGCGAACTTCGCGATCACCCAGCTCTTCTGGGAGGCCGACACCTACCTCTCCTTCGTCGAGCGTTGCCGCCGCCTCGGCGTGACGATCCCCATCGTCCCCGGCATCCTCCCGCCGACCGACCTCGCTCGCCTCGGCCGCGTCACGGACCTGTCCGGCATCGAGGTCCCGCGACACATCCTCGACACCCTCTCCTGGGCCGAGGACCCCGAGGGCCAGCACGACCTCGGCGTCGGCCTCGGAGCGCGCCTCGCCGACGAGGTCCTCGAGGGCGGAGCCCCCGGCGTCCATCTCTTCACCTTCAACAAGGCGCGACCCGCCCTCGACATCCTCGCCCTCCTCGGGCGCGGCCCCGCCCTCGACCTCGAACCCGGGCGCCTCGGCGCCCGCCCCGCCGACTGACCGAACCGACTAGCCGACCGAACCAGCGCCCCGGCGCCGCATCGAAAACCCCGACCCGCAACCGCGCACACACACAGGAGACCCGCACCATGACGACCTTCCCCGCCGCCACGATCCTCGGCTACCCCCGCATCGGGAGGAACCGCGAACTGAAGAAGGCGCTCGAAGCCCACTGGGCCGGGCGCATGAGCGCCGAGGAGCTCCTCGCGGCCGAGGCCGGACTGCGGCGCGCGAACCTCGCCCGCCTCGTCGATCTGGGCCTGCCCGCCGACGACGCGTCCCTCCCGGAGAACTCCTCCCTCTACGACCAGGTCCTCGACGCGACGACGCTGCTCGGGGCGGTCCCGGCGCGCTTCGCGGGAAGGACCGGGCTCGACCTCCACTTCGCGCTCGCCCGCGGCGACCAGGGCGCCGCGCCCGAGGAGATGACGAAGTGGTTCGACACGAACTACCACTACCTCGTCCCCGAGATCGGCCCGGACACCCCGATCTCCTACGCCTCCGACCGCTACGTCGAGCGCTTCGGCGAAGCCAAGGAGTGGGGCTACCTCACCCGCCCGGTCATCGTCGGACCGGTCACCTACCTCGCCCTCGCGAAGGCGGACGACGACGCGGCCGCCGGTTACGACCCGCTCGACCGCCTCCCCGAGGTCGTCGCCGTCTACGCCGAGCTCCTCGCCCGGCTCGGGGAAGCGGGGGCGACCTGGGTCCAGTTCGACGAACCCGCCCTCGTGTCCGACAACCTCTCGCGCACGAGGGCGCAGCTCGCCGCCCTCGCCGGATCTGCGTACGGGGAGCTCTCGGGCATCGCGGGCCGCCCTCGGATCCTCGTCACCACGCCCTACGGGAACGGGCTCGCATCGCTCGCCGCGCTCGCGGCCTCCGGCATCGACGCCGTCCACCTCGACGCGGGGCGGGGCGCCCTGCCCGAGCCCGGCTCGATCGACCTCAGCGCCGTCGACCTCGTCGTCGGCGCGATCGACGGCCGCTCGATCTGGCGCGCCGACCTCGCGGCGGCGGTCGAGCTCCTCGAGCGGTCGCAGGCCCTCGGCGCCCGCAGCGTGACCGTCGCGACGACGAATTCGCTCCAGCACGTCCCCCACGACACCGCCCTCGAGACCTGGGACGACCCGGAACTCGACGCCAACCTCCACGCCTGGCTCGCCTTCGCCGACCAGAAGGTCGGCGAGGTCGTCGCGCTCGCGAAGGGACTCGTCGCGGGATTCGACGCAATCGCCCCCGAGATCGAGGAGTCGCGCCGCGTCCTCGCCGATCGGGCCGCCGCCCCCGGAGTCGTCCGCCCCGAGGTGCGCGAACGGATCGCCGCGCTCACCGAAGCGGACCGAGCCCGCGCCCCCTACGCCGAGCGCGCCGCCGCCCAGGACGCGCGCCTGAATCTCCCGTCGCTCCCGACGACGACGATCGGCTCCTTCCCGCAGACCGCCGACATCCGCAAGGCCCGTGCCGCCCATGCGAAGGGCGCCCTCACGGACGCCGACTACCGCGCCCGCATCGAGCGCGAGGTCGCCGACGTCATCGCCCTTCAGGAGAAACTCGGGCTCGACGTCCTCGTCCACGGCGAGGCCGAGCGCAACGACATGGTCCAGTACTTCGCCGAGCTTCTCGACGGATTCGCCGCCCCGCGCAACGGGTGGGTCCAGTCCTCCGGGTCCCGCTGCCCCCGCCCCTCGATCCTCTGGGGCGACGTCGCCCGCCCGAAGGCGATGACCGTCGACTGGGCCGCCTTCGCGCAGTCGCTCACCGACAAGCCGGTCAAGGGCATGCTCACCGGTCCCGTGACGATCATCGCCTGGTCGTTCCCGCGCAACGACCTGCCCCTCGGCGAGGTCGCCGACCAGATCGGCCTCGCGCTGCGCGACGAGGTCGAGGACCTCGAGGCCGCGGGCATCGCGATCATCCAGGTCGACGAGCCCGCCCTCCGCGAGCTCCTCCCGCTCGACGCCGACCGCCACGCTGACTACCTGCGCTGGTCCGTCGACTCGTTCCACGTCGCGACCGCCGGCGTCCGCCCCGACACGCAGATCCACACGCACCTCTGCTATTCCGAGTTCGGGCAGATCATCGACGCGATCGCCGCCCTCGATGCGGACGTCACCTCGATCGAGGCCGCCCGGTCGCGCATGGAGGTCCTCCCCGAGCTCGCCGCCGCAGGCTTCGACCACGGGATCGGCCCGGGCGTGTGGGACATCCACTCGCCGCGCGTCCCCTCGGTCGAGGAGATCGCCTCCCTCATCGAGGCGGCCCTCGCCGCGATCCCTGCGAATCGCCTGTGGATCAACCCCGACTGCGGCCTCAAGACTCGCGGCTACGACGAGACGATCGCGTCCCTCGCCCACCTCGTCGAGGCGACGATTCAGGCGCGCGCCGCCCTCTGATCGGACGCGAGGGGAGGGGCTCGGCTCGGCCGGGCCCCTCCCCGTTTCGTGTCACACTCGCGTTCCACGGTCTCGGAATGCGGTCATCGTCTGGCGCCGATGCGCGCCGACCTGCATACTCGTGGCCATGATGACCTTCGCCCGCGAGATGCGCCGCCCGATGTGCGGCTCCATGCGCGCGCGAATGTGTATGTGATCAACGCCTTCGACCCCTGTTGATCACTGCCGCTATGAACTAAAGCCCCCCGGGACGGGTGCGGGCCGCGCGGCACCGAAGAATCGGATACAGCATCATGACGCTCGTCAACACCCCCGCCACGTCCGCCGCCGTCGACCTCGACGCCGCCCCGCAGACCAGCTACGACGAATTCCTCTCCATCCTCGCGAACCTGCGCCTCGCCCCCGCGCACGTCGACTTCGACGTCGACCGCGGCACGCTCGACATCCACGGCGACCGCGTGCGCCTCTGCGCGAAGGAACTCGACCTGCTCTCGCACCTCGCCCGCAACGCCGACCGCGCGGTCTCGCGCGACGAGCTCTTCTCCACCGTCTGGCAGGGGAGCGGCCTCGGCTCCGACTCCCGCACCGTCGACGCTCACATCCGCCGACTCCGCAAGAAGCTCGAGGGCGCCCCGGACCTCATCTCGACCGTGCGCGGCGAGGGCTACCGCTTCAACTCGGCCCCCGGCGTCCGCGTCCAGGTCGCCCGCGTTCACACGCTCGCCGCCTGATCCGCTCGCGCTCCGCCCTCGTCTGCAACGACGACAGGGGATCGACGAGGGCGGAGCGCGTCGCCCGCCGGGCCTAGATCACGAGCCGGAAGAACTCCGAATCCGCCGCGAGCTCCTCGACGTGGAGAGGAGAGTCGGCCATGCGGCGGCGCAGACCCTCGATGTCCTCCTTCGCCGCGATGTCGATCCCGACGAGCGCCGGGCCGGACTCCCGGTTGTTCTTCTTCGTGTACTCGAAGTGGACGATGTCGTCGGTCGGGCCGAGGACGTCGGAGAGGAACATCCGCAGGGCGCCGGGCTGCTGGGGGAAGGTGACGACGAAGTAGTGGCGCAGGCCCTCGTGGCGCAGCGAGCGCTCCATGACCTCCGCGTAGCGGGTGAGGTCGTTGTTGCCGCCCGAGACGAGCGCGACGATCGCGCCGTCGGGCCGACCGAGGAGCGCTTCGCGCTGCGCGGGCGTGCGCAGCTGCTCGTGGATGGCCGCCGACGCGAGGGCGCCGGCGGGCTCGGCGATGACGCCGTCGGACTGGTAGAGCTCGAGCATCTCCGTGCACACCGCGCCCTCGGGGACGACGAGGACGTCGTCGACGCACGCCATGATCGTTTCGAAGGCGAGGGAGCCCGCGCGGCCGACGGCGGTGCCGTCGACGAAGGGATCGACCCTCTCGAGGTCGACGGGACGCCCCGCGTCGAGGGCGGCGCGCATCGAGGCCGCGCCCTCGGGCTCGACGCCGATGATCCGGATCCCGGGGCGCGTCGCGTGGAGCCACGTCGCGACTCCGGCGAGGAGGCCGCCGCCGCCGACGGGGACGAGGACCGCGGCCGTGTCGTCGGGCATCTGCTCGACGAGCTCGACCGCGATCGTCCCCTGGCCCGCGATCGTCATCGCGTCGTCGTAGGGGTGGACGTAGGTGCGGCCGGTCGCCCTCGCCGCCTCCTGGGCGAGCGCATTCGCCTTGTCGAAGGTCCCGTCGACGATCACCTGCTCGACGAGGTCCCCGCCGATCGCCGCGATCCGATTCCGCTTCTGACGCGGCGTGTTCGAGGGGAGGTAGATCGTCCCGTGGACGCCGAGGTGCGCGCACGCGTAGGCGACGCCCTGAGCGTGATTGCCCGCCGAGGCGCAGACGACGCCGCGCTCGCGCTCGCCCGCCGTCAGGGCCGACATCCGCGCGTAGGCACCGCGCACCTTGAAGGACCGGCACTTCTGCGAGTCCTCCCGCTTGAGGAGGACCTCGACGCCGCACTCGTCCGAAAGCCGCTCGGATCGGGCGAGGGGAGTGCGCCGCACGACGCCGCGCAGGGCGCGCGCGGCCTCCTCGATGTCCGCCGTCGTCGCCGTCGGCCTCATGCCCGCCTGCTCGTCCATGGCATCCTCCCACACCCGTTTCCCGATATCGCTCGCAGTGTAGTGCGGCGCCGATCACGTCCGCGCGGGCCCCTCGGCGAGCGGCCGTAGACTGGGCGGGTGACTGCGAAAATCAAGGATCCGCTCGTCTGGATCGACTGCGAAATGACCGGACTCGACGTCGCGAACGACGCCCTCATCGAGGTGGCCGTCGTCATCACCGACGCCGACCTGCGCATCGTCGACAAGGGGATCGACGTTCTCATCGCCCCGCCCCAGGCGGCCCTCGACCACATGAACGACTTCGTCCGCGACATGCACACCTCGTCCGGGCTCCTCGACGACCTCGCGGAGGGTCTCACCCTCGAGGAGGCCACCGACCAGGTCCTCGCCTACATCAAGAAGTTCGTCCCCGAGCAGGGCAAGGCGATCCTCGCCGGCAACTCCGTCGGCACCGACAAGATGTTCCTCGAGGCGTACATGCCCTCGGTCATCGAGCACCTCCACTACCGGATCGTCGACGTCTCCTCGATCAAGGAGCTCGCGAAGCGCTGGTACCGCCGCGCCTTCGAGGGCGCCCCGGTCAAGCACGGCGGCCATCGCGCCCTCGCCGACATCCTCGAGTCGATCCAGGAGCTCGAGTACTACCGTCGCGTCCTCTTCCCGGCCGAGCCGGTGACGAAGGCGCAGGCCGACAAGGCGCTCAAGGAGGCGCTCGCGCTCAAGATCCCGGCGATCGGCGAGGACGCCTGAGTCCATCCTTCCTCCTCATCGGGGCGGCGGCCGTCGGGTCGCCGCCCCGATGCGCGTCCACAGGCGCGCGCCTCGTCCTCTTCGATCCACAGGCGGGCGGGGCGGGCCTCGCGCGCGGCGCGGGAACGGGCGAGCCTGTCGTCGCCGGCGCAGGGCCGGCCCCGATCAAGGAGGACGCATGAGCGACACGACGATCACCCTGAGAGGCCGCGTCGGCACCGATCTCAAGGTGGCGAAGACGCAGACCGGCCAGGTGACGACACGATTCCGACTGGCGGTGACGAACTGGTTCGCCTCCGCCGAGGGGGTCCTCACCCAGGGGAGGACCACCTGGTACACCATTCGCGCCTGGGACAAGCTCGCGGAGAACGCCTTCCACTCGATTGCCAAGGGCGACCCGATCATCGTCGTCGGCCGCCCCACGGCGAGCGCGTGGATCGCGGAGACCGGCGAGCCTCGCTCCGAACTCGTCATCACGGCGCAGACCGTCGGCCACGACCTCGCCAACGGTCGCACCGTCTTCTCGAAGACGCCGAGGCCCGTGTTCGCCGCCCCCGCCTCGGAACCCGCGAACAGTCCCGCTTCCGTTCCTCCGATCGACGAGGACGGGGCGCGGGCGTCGGACTCGAGGGCCGATGAGGCGGACGGCGGGATCGACGAGCTCGACGCGGAGCTCGCGGAACTCGGGGCCGACGCGGTGGGCGAGGAGACGGCGGCCGAGTCGGACACGGAGGATCGCTCCGACGAGGACTTCGATTCCGACGACTCCTCATCAACGGGAGCGCGAACCGGACGGGTCTTCGCCTACTGACCGTGGTCGAGCGTCGACGTGCGGGGAGGCGGCTCATCTCCTCCGTTCTCCCCGCGCGCCGACCCGGCCTCGTCGATCCCGACGACGGGGAAGGAAGAAGGCGGGCGGACGGCCCCCCCTCCGCGGCGGCGACGTGGCCGTGCCCACGCCGGGGGAGGGGCTCCGGGCGGGGCGAACGCGCGGGGCGTGGCCTAGCATGGGAGGGACCTCGGCGGCGACGCCGCCCACCCACCACCACTTCGGATGGAGAACAGTGGCTGAGTACATCTACCAGATGATCAAGGCTCGCAAGGCGCACGGGGACAAGGTGATCCTCGACGACGTCAGCATGTCCTTCTTCCCGGGCGCGAAGATCGGCATGGTCGGTCCGAACGGCGCCGGCAAGTCCTCGATCCTCAAAATCATGGCCGGGCTCGACGAACCGAGCAACGGCGAGGCCCGCCTGACCCCCGGGTACACCGTCGGCATTCTCGAGCAGGAGCCGAAGCTCGACGATACGAAGACCGTCATCGAGAACGTTCGCATGGGCGCCGGCGACATCTTCGCGAAGCTCGCCCGCTTCAACGAGATTTCCGAGGAGATGGGCAACCCGGACGCCGACTTCGATTCCCTCATGGAGGAGATGGGCAAGCTCCAGGACGCCCTCGACGCCGCGAACGCCTGGGACATCGACTCCCAGCTCGAACAGGCGATGGACGCGCTGCGCTGCCCGCCCGCCGACCAGCCCGTGTCCGTCCTCTCCGGCGGCGAGCGACGCCGCGTCGCTCTCTGCCGACTCCTCATCGAGGCGCCGGACCTGCTCCTCCTCGACGAGCCGACGAACCACCTCGACGCCGAGTCCGTCCTCTGGCTCGAGAAGCACCTCTCGAGCTACGCGGGCGCCGTCATCGCCGTCACCCACGACCGCTACTTCCTCGACCATGTCGCCGGATGGATCGCCGAAGTCGACCGCGGCCACCTCTACCCCTACGAGGGCAACTACTCGACCTACCTCGAGACCAAGGAGAAGCGCCTCCAGGTCCAGGGGCAGAAGGACGCGAAGCTCGCGAAGCGTCTCAAGGAGGAGCTCGAGTGGGTCCGCTCGAACCCCAAGGGCCGTCAGGCGAAGTCGAAGGCCCGACTCGAGCGCTACGAGGAGATGGCCGCCGAGGCCGAGCGCACCCGGAAGCTCGACTTCGAGGAGATCCAGATCCCGCCGGGGCCGAGGCTCGGCTCGATCGTCATCGAGGCGAAGAACCTCAAGAAGGGCTTCGGCGACCGCACGCTCATCGACGGCCTCTCGTTCTCCTTGCCGCGCAACGGCATCGTCGGCGTCATCGGCCCGAACGGCGTCGGCAAGACGACGCTCTTCAAGACGATCGTCGGCCTCGAACCGCTCGACGGCGGCGAGCTCACGATCGGCGAGACCGTGAAGATCTCCTACGTCGACCAGAACCGCGCCGGCATCGACCCGGACAAGACGCTGTGGCAGGTCGTCTCCGACGGACTCGACTACATCCAGGTCGGCAACGTCGAGATGCCCTCGCGCGCCTACGTGTCCGCCTTCGGCTTCAAGGGCCCCGACCAGCAGAAGCCGGCGGGCGTCCTCTCGGGCGGCGAGCGGAACCGACTCAACCTCGCGCTCACGCTTAAGCAGGGCGGCAACCTCCTGCTCCTCGACGAGCCGACGAACGACCTTGACGTCGAGACCCTCGGGTCGCTGGAGAACGCGCTCCTCCAGTTCCCCGGCTGCGCCGTCGTCGTCACCCACGATCGCTGGTTCCTCGACCGCGTCGCCACCCACATCCTCGCGTGGGAGGGCACGGAGGAGGATCCGGCCCAGTGGTACTGGTTCGAGGGGAACTTCGAGTCCTACGAGAAGAACAAGATCGAGCGCCTCGGCCAGGACGCGGCGACCCCGCACCGAGTCACCCACAGGAAGCTCACGCGCGACTGAGCTGAGACGCCGACCCGCTTGCGGGTCGAGCGCGAGGCGATGGAGACGCGCCGCAGGCGGAGCCGAACACGCGCGACTGAGCTGAGACGCCGACCCGCTTGCGGGTCGAGCGCGAGGCGATGGAGACGCGCCGCAGGCGGAGCCGAACACGCGCGACTGAGCTGAGACGCCGACCCGCTTGCGGGTCGAGCGCGAGGCGATGGAGACGCGCCGCAGGCGGAGCCGAACACGCGCGACTGAGCTGAGACGCCGACCCGTTCACGGGGCGATCATGCAGCGGTGGGGCCGCGACTCTTCGGAGTCGCGGCCCCACCTTTGGCTGTGGAGTTGTGCGCCCATCCGGGAAGCGGTCTGTTGGCGGTTTCAGACGCATTGCCGGCGGTGTGCGCCCGATTCTGCCGTGTGCGCCCGAAAATGCTGGGGTTGGGAGCGGTTTCGGGCGCGTTGCCGGCGGTGTGCGCCCGTTTCCGGCGTGTGCGCCCGAAAATGCTGGGGTTGGGAGCGGTTTCGGGCGCGTTGCCGGCGGTGTGCGCCCGATTCCGGCGTGTGCGCCCGAAAATGCTGGGGTTGGGAGCGGTTTCGGGCGCGTTGCCGGCGGTGTGTGCCCGTTTCCGGCGTGTGCGCCCGAAAATGCTGGGGTTGGGAGCGGTTTCGGGCGCACGACTCCCCGCGTCAGGCGGAGCCGATGCGGGGCTTCCCGGTCGCGGGGTCGACGCCGAAGCCCCAGCGGCCAGAACCCTGGTGGCCCTCGCCGGGGATGCGGAGCATGCCCTGCTGCTCGGCCTCGGCGACGAGGACGCCGTCGCGCGTGAAGACTCGGTTCCTCGCGAGGGTCCGGCCGTTGTTGACGTTCGTGCACTCACCGTCGAAGAGGAGCCATTCGTTGACGTCGACGTCCCGGTGGAACCACATCGCGTGATCGAGGGAGGCGGCCGACATGCCCGGTGTCATCCACGACAGTCCGAGGACGCGCATCGCGGGTTCGAACATCACCTGGTCGATGACGTAGGCGAGGAGTGCCCGGTGGAGGTGCTGGCTCGCGCCGGCCGGGATCGCGGCGCGCGGGCGCATCCACAGCTGCTGGCGGTTCGACCGTGATTCGTCGGCCTTCGTGTAGAGCGACTGCTGGACGTGCCGGACGTCGAAGGCCGTCGTCTTCCCGAGGAATCTGCCGACGGGGTGGTCCATCGCGCGGAAGATCTCGAGGGCGCTCGCCAGGTCCTCCGGGGCCGGGACCTCGGGCGGCTCGGTCGTGAAGACGAGCCCGTCCTCGGGACCCTCGTAGGACGCCTGGAGGGCGAGGATCTCCTGGTCGTCCTGGCGGCAGACGACGCGACGCGAGGAGAAGGAGCGGCCGTCGCGGAGCCTGCGGACCTCGAGTTCGAAGGGGAGCGAGGGATCTCCACCGCGCATGAAGTACGTGTGGAAGGAGTGGGGGAGGCGCTCGGGGGCGACGGTCGCGGCGGCGGCGAGGAGCGATTGGGCGATGACCTGGCCGCCGTAGACGCGCCGGACCTGGGGGAGTGAATACCCCGTGAAGAGGTCGTTCCCGGACTCCTCGAGGGCGAGGATCCGCAGGACCGACGCGACGGGCTCGGTCGAGATGAGGGGCACGTCCACGGGTTTCGTCATGCCCCCATTCTTCACCCTCATCGACGAGGACGCCGCGCCCGGGCCGATGGGGCGCATTGCCCACCAGGGCCCCGCGAACTATGATGTGACCCGGGTCGCAGCCCCATGAGGGGGCGCGAACGGCAGAAGGTGTTTCATGGATTCGGCGCGCGCGCTCATCGCCGCCCTCGGCGGCGCGGAGAACATCCTCGATATCGAGCCCTGCTCGCTGAGGATCCGCGTCGAGGTCGCGAGCCAGCACGAGGTCGACGAGGCGGCGCTGCGGATCCCCGGCGTGCTCGCGGTCGTCCGCTCGGGCGCCGTCGTCCAGATCGTCGCCGGCCAGGTGTCCGACTCCATCGCGGAGGAGATGCGCGAGATCCTCGCCGCGCGCTGACGCGGGTGCGATTCTCGCGACGATTCGGCCGCGAGCGGCTCGAACGGCCCTAAGGGCGGGCGCGGACGCCTAGACTGGCTTACACGCAAAGCACATCGAAGGAGCTGGATTCGTGGACTCGACCTCCCCCGCATCGTCCGATATCGACGCCCTGAGGACCCTCGCCGATCGCAACGGGGTCTCGACGTTCTTCTGGGACTGGTACGGGCAGCGCAGGGATGTGAGCGCGGAGTCGCTCCTCGCGGTCCTCCACTCCCTCGGCGCCGGGGTCGACGTCGATGCGACCGTCGAGGACGTTCACCGGGCGCTCGAGGAGACGGAGAACCGGGCGTGGCGGCGGACCCTGCCGGCGACGATCGTCGCCCGCGAGGGCGCGCGGCGCGATTTCCCCGTTCACGTGCCCGACGGGACCTGGGTTCGCGTGACCTGGATCCTCGAGGACGGGACGACGGGGGAGTGCGCGCAGCTCGACCGCTGGTGCCCGCCGCGCGTCGTCGACGGCGCTCCGATCGGGCGCGCGACCTTCGAGGTCCCCGACTACCTGCCGACGGGCTGGCACCGGATCATCGCGACGCTCGAGGGCGGCCAGGTCCACTCGACGACGCTCCTCGTCGCCCCGAATCGGATCTCGGGCGGCGTCCTCGCCGATGGGAAGCGGCGCTGGGGCGTTGCCGCCCAGCTCTACTCGACGCGCTCGGCGAAGTCGTGGGGGCTCGGCGACGCCGAGGACCTCGCGGATCTGGCGGCGGTGTGCGCCGACCGGGGCGCCGACTTCCTCCTCATCAACCCGATCCACGCGTCCTCGCCGATCGCGCCGATCGAGAACTCCCCGTATCTGCCGGTCTCGCGCCGGTGGATCAACCCGATCTACGTGCGCCCCGAGGCGATCCGCGAGTACAACGGCGCCTCGGCCGAGTCGGTGAAGGCGATCGAGGAGCTGCGCCTCGCCGCGAACGCCGTCGACTCCCCGGACGCCCTCGTCGATCGCGACCGCACGTGGGAGGCGAAGCGCAAGGCCCTCGAACTGATCTTCGCCGTGCCGCGGACCTACCACCGCGAGTCGGCGTTCCGGCACTTCATCGCCGAGGGCGGCCAGGACCTCCGCGATTTCGCACTGTGGTGCGCCCTCGTCGAGGCGAACGAGTCCGACGAGCTGCCCGACGAGATCTCCTCGTCGACGGCCTCCTCCGCCGAGCGGGCCCGGCTGGAACTCGCCGATCGGGTGGAGTTCTGGCAGTGGTGCCAGTGGATCGCCTCCGAGCAGATGCGCAGCGCCCAGCAGGTCACCCGGAGCGTCGGCATGGGGATCGGCGTCATGGCCGACCTTGCGGTTGGCGTCCACTCGAAGGCCTCTGAGACCTGGTCGCACCGCGACCTCTTCGCCGCCGGGATGACCGTCGGCGCCCCGCCGGACATGTACTCCCAGCAGGGCCAGGACTGGTCGGAGCCGCCGTGGTCGCCGCGCGCGCTCGCCGAGGCCGGCTACGCGCCGATCCGCGACATGGTCCGCGCGTCCCTCGCGAACGCGGGCGCGATCCGCATCGACCATATCCTCGGGCTGTTCCGCCTGTGGTGGATCCCGGCGGGCCGCGGCGCGGGCGAGGGCACGTACGTCTACTACGACCACGAGGCGATGGTCGGCGCGGTGCTCCTCGAGGCCCAGCGCGCGGGCGCGGTCGTCATCGGCGAGGATCTCGGCACCGTCGAGCCCTGGGTCCGCGACTACCTGCGCGAGCGCGGGATCCTCGGGACGTCGATCCTCTGGTTTGAGAAGGACGAGGGCGGGTGGCCGCTCCACCCGAGCGCTTACCGGCGCGAGTGCCTCGCCGCCGTCAACACCCATGATCTGCCGCCGACCGCGGGATATCTCGCGGGCATCCAGACGACGCTGCGCGACGAACTCGGCCTCCTCGTCGAGGACGTCGAGTCGGTCCGCGCGAAGGATCGTCTCGAACTCGAGCAGGTGACCGCGCGTCTGCGCGAGTACGGGCTCGTCGAGGCGGCGACGCCGACTGAGCGCGAACTCGTCGAGGCCCTCCACGCCTACGTCGCGAAGGCGCCGTCCCAACTCGTCGTCGCGTCGCTCGTCGACGCGGTCGGGGACCGCCGCCCGCAGAACCTTCCGGGAACGAACAAGCAGTACCCGAACTGGCGGGTGCCGCTGTGCGACGGCGACGGGGTCGAGGTCCTCATCGACTCCCTTCCCGCGAACGAGCGCCTGAACTCGCTCTTCGCGGTGATGACGGGGGCGATGCGGGGCTAGAGGACCCGGGCGATCGGATCGCCCGCCTCGACGTCCGCGCCGGTCTCGACGAGCAGCTCGATGCGCGCGTTCGGGTCGAGCGCGACGACGGGGACGACGGTCGACAGGCCCGCGGTTCTCGCGGGTTCGAGATCCCAAGCGACGAGGGTGTCCCCCGTCGCGACCTCGCCCCCGACTTCGGCGAAGACCGTGAAGCCCCGTCCCTTGAGGTCGACGGTGTCGATGCCGAGATGGACGAGGACGGGCGGGCCGTCCGTCGGCTTCACGATGAACGCGTGCGGATGGAGGGACGAGAGGACCCCGTCCACGGGCACGAGGGCGTCGACCGATTCGGCCTCGTCGGGAAGGACAAGGCCGAATCCCGGTCCGACGATCGCCTCGGCGAAGACGGGGTCGGGGACGTCGGCGAGGTCGATCACGCTGCCCGCGAGCGGCGCGTGAACGACGAATGTCACCGGAGCGCCTCGATGGCCTCGACGATCGCCTCGGTCTCCGGGCCCATGACGACCTGGATCGCGTTGCCGACGGCGACGACGCCGAAGGCGCCCGCCTCGCGCAGCGCGGCCTCGTCGATGGCCTCGTCGTCCTTGACCTCGGCGCGGATGCGGGTGATGCAGGCCTCGAGGGCCGAGATGTTGTCCCAGCCGCCGAGCGCCTGAAGAATGGTTTCCGCCTGGCTCATCGCTTCCTCCTCGAGACGACGAAATAGGATACGCGTCACATTCAAGGATAGCGCTCCCGAAGCGTTCGCCGTCGTCATCGGCGAAATCCGGACGCAGTGAGCCGCATCGAGGCGGCTCACCGCGGTACGAGGGGGAGCGCCCGCCGACTCGTTCACGCCCTCGCAACACGCCCGCCGATAGCGTCGCGGCATGACACTCGTCGCAGACCGACCGCTTCCCGCCGCCACTTCCTCGCGCACGGCCCCGCCCTCGTCGATCGACGAGGGCGCGCCGACTCCGACGAGCTCCCGTACGGGCTTCTTCGATCGCCTGCGCGCCTGGGGGCGCCCGCCGCGCATCCTCGGGCTCGACCTCGCCCGCGGGATCGCCGTCATCGGGATGATCGCCGCGCACACCGCCATCACCGCCGAGTTCGTCTCCCCGACGAGCCCGTCGACGTGGTCCGCGATCGTCCACGGGCGCTCGGCGCTCCTCTTCGCGCTGCTCGCCGGCGTCTCCGTCTCCCTCATGACGGGCCGGACGCGCCTGCCGGACGTCGATCGGGTGCCGTCGCTTCGCCTCAAGCTCATCGGTCGCGGCGTCGCGATCTTCCTCATCGGAGTCGCGCTCGAACTCCTCGGGACGGGCGTGGCCGTCGTCCTCACCCTCTACGGCGCGCTCTACCTCATCGCCCTCCCGTTCCTGCGGGCGACGAAGCGGACCCTCCTCGCATGGGCCGCGGGGTCGCCCTCGTGGCGCCCGCGCTCACGGCCGCGATCCAGGTGATCGGCCGCTACCCCTACGGGCCGGGATGGTCCGTCCTCAACCAGGCCGCCTATCCGCTCGGCGCCTGGGTCGCTCTCCTTCTCGCCGGCATGGCGATCGGCCGCTGCGATCTCGCGCGGCGCGCCGTGGCCGTCAAGATCCTCGTCTCGGGCGCGGTCCTCTCCGCGATCGGCTACGGCGTCGGGGCTCTCGGCGCCCGCTTCGCCGCTCCGATGCTCGCGGCGAGCGAGGAGGGCTTCCCGAACGGCGGACCCGAGATTCCGCCGATCGCGTGGGGCTCGCTGCCCGGACGGCTGCTCGCGGCGCTCGTCGACACGACTCCTCACGTCGGCTCGACCGCGGAGATCCTCGGCTCGGGCGGATTCGCGGCGCTCGTCATCGGCGCGTGCCTTCTCATCGCCGGGCCCCTGCGGCCCGTCATACTCCCCGTGGCCGCGCTCGGGGCGATGCCGCTCACCGTCTACTCGCTCCACGTCGTCGCCTACTGGGCGATCGCCGGGTACGGCGGGCGCATCGAGTCGAACGCGGTCTTCTGGGGGATGACCATCGCGGCGCTCGTCGGCTCGACGCTCTGGTCGGTGCTCCTCGGTCGCGGTCCCCTCGAACGCGCGCCCCTCGCCCTCGGCAAGGCGATGATGCGGACGCCGCAGCCGCGCGTCTGAGCGCGGGCGTCGCTCTCCCTCTCCGCCCGTCCGCGGTCCTCAGAACCTCGGGCGGGCGAGCGCTATGCGAGGCCGGGGAGATGCCGGCGCGGATCACGGTGGGTGTCGAGCCTCCCGGCAGGGGTGAAGGCCATGAGGACGGCGGCGAGGAGCGCCCCGAGGATGAAGACGTAGAGCGCCGGAGCAACCCCGATCCATTCGGCGACGAGGCCGCAGGCGAGCGAGCCGATGGGCATCATCCCCCAGACGGCGAAGCGGAAGGTCGCGTTGAGGCGCCCGAGCAGGTGGGGCGGGCAGATCCGCTGGCGCAGGCTCATCTGCGTGACGTTGTAGATCGTGAGGAAGAACGAGTTGACGAGCGTCACCGCGATGATGAGCGGCACCGCGAAGCGGCCGGCGTGGACGGAGGCGGGCAGGCCGAGCCACGCGGCGACGCCGAGGAAGTCGCAGACGACGATCGAGCGCCCCTCGCCGAGACGACGGACGATCCGAGGACGGACGATCGCGCCGGCGACGCCGCCGATCGCGCCGACGGAGAGGAGCATTCCGAGGGCGGTCGCGCTCATCCCGAGCTCGCGGAGGACGAGGACGGGGAAGAGGACGAATTCGCCCTGGCTGAAGAACGCCGCCATCGAGATGCACGCGAAGAGCGGGGCGAGCAGCGGCTCGGACCGGACGTAGTCGACGCCCTCGCGAATCTGGGTGAGCAGGCCGGCGCCGCCGGAGACGTCGGGGCGCGGCTCGGGTTCGCGGATCCTCCAGATGGCGACCGCGCTGAAGAGGTACGTCGCCGCCGTGAAGAGGTACGTCGCAGGCGCGGCGACGACGCCGAGCAGCCAACCGCCCAGGCCCGGCCCGCCGACTCGGGCGATCTGGAAGGTCGCCTCGAGCCGTCCGTTCGCGTCGGCGACGAGGCCGCGACCGACGAGGGCGGGGACGTAGGACTGATAGGCGACGTCGAAGAAGACGGTCGCGAAGCCGAGGATCGCGGCGACGATCATGAGGTGGAGGAGCGTGAGGACGCCCATCCAGTAGGCGATCGGCACGGTCGCGAGGGCGACCACCCGGACGAGGTCGGCGGTGATCATCGTCGGCCGCTTGAGCCAGCGGTCGACCCAGGCGCCCGCGGGCAGGCCGACGAGGAGGAACGCGAGGGTCTGGAGGGCGCCGAGGACGCCGAGCTCGTGATTAGACGCGTGGAGGAGGGTGATCGCGATCGTCGAGGTGGCGAGCGTCGCCACCTGGAACCCGAACTGGCTCGCCGTCTGCCCGGCCCACAGCTGCATGAAGGCCGGCGAGGACGTGAGCGGTGATCGGGAGCGCACCCGGGCAGTCTAGGCCCTCGGCCTCTCGACCCTGCCGACCGCCCGGGTCGCGGGAGCCTCGGGGGTGCCCGCAGGGCGGAGCGGCCCTCAGTCGGAGAGGCCGAGGCGCGCGAAGGCCGCGGCGAGTCCGCCCTCCTCGAAGCGCCCGGTGACGAAGTCGGCCGCCGCAGCGAGCTCGGGCGCGCAGCCGCCCATCGCGATGGACGTGCCCGCCGCCTCGAGAGCGGGGAGGTCGTTCATCGAGTCGCCGAAAGCGATCGTGTCCTCGAGCGGCGCGCCGAGGCGCTCCGCGATGAGTCGGACTCCCGTCCCCTTCGAGATGTCCGTCGGCGTCACCTCGACGACGACGGTGCTGCCCGCGGGAACGGATCCGGGCGTGACGTCGAGGTCGCCGGGGATCGCCCGGCGGATCGCGTCGTAGGTCGTTCGCTCGGATGGCAGGTAGGCGGTGCACTTCGCGGAGCGCTCCGGGAGGCCGTCCTTGAGGTAGGGGCCGATCGACCGGGCGTAGGGCTCCCAGTCGTTGGGGGCGAGGCCCGCCATCTCGAGGAAGTAGTCCATGAAGCCGGGGGAGGGGTTCATCTCGTCGGGGCTCTGCCAGATCCACATGCCCCCGACCTCGAGCCACACGTCGGTGACGGCGCGGATCGTGTCGGCGCCGACTCTGCGGTCGATGAGGACCTCGTCGCCGAGGAGGACGTAGCCGCCGGCGCCCGTGACGGCCCCGGCGAATCCGAGGTCCCAGAGGAAGGGGTAGATCTCCGGCTTCGAGCGCCCGGTGCACATGACGAGGACGTGGCCGCGCTCGCGCGCGGACGCGAGGGCCCGAAGGGATGACTCCGGCACTCTCTGGTCGTGCCCGACGATCGTCCCATCGAGGTCGAGGAAGAGGACTTTGCGATCAGACATGTCGGCGCTCCGCGTGCAGTCGGGCGACGGCGAGCGCGATCCGGTTGACGGGGACGTCGATCCCCGCAGCCTCGGCGCGCTCCACGAGGTCGCCGTTGAGGAATTCGAGTTCGCTCTCCCGCCCCTCGCGCAGGTCGCGCTGGAGGGAGGTCGTCGAGGAGGGGGCGAGGCGCTCGAGTTGGGCGAAATCGGCGTCGAGATCGGCGTCCGCCAGGCGCACACCGTGGGCGGCGGCGACTGCGCGAACCTCCTCGAGAGATTCGCGCACGAGGGCGCGCGTGCCCGCCGACGTCATGACCTCCCCGGTTGTCGCGTTCGCGAGGATATTGACGCCGCCCATCGTGCAGATGAGCGCGAATTTCACCCAGAGGAGGTGCGCGACGTCCTCGTCGAGCACGCAGCGGACGGCGGGGGAGTCGAAGAGCGCCGCGGCGGCCTCCATGCGAGGATCGCGTCCCTTCGCGCCCAGCGGATGCGAGCCGAGGACGAGGCGGGGGCGCGAGCCGACCTGACGGACGACGCCCGGCCCCTCGACGTAGGCGACGATGAAGGTGACGCCGGGCACGACGCGTTCGGCGCCGAAGAGCGCGGCCGCCCGGTCGGGAGCGACGACGCCGTTCTCGAGGGTGACGACGAGGGTACCGGGGCCGACGAGCGGACGCGCGGCCTCGAGCGCCGCATCGAGCGCCCCGAGCTTCACGGTGATGAGGACGAGGTCGCAGACGCCGACCCCCTCGCCGTCGATCGAGACGGAAGCGGGGCGGTACGCCCTCTCTCCCTCGTCCGTCTGCAGGACGAGGCCGTCGCGGGCGATGGCCGTGACGTGCCGATCGGTCGAGAGGAGATGGACCTCGGCGCCCGCGTCGATGAGCGCGCACGCGTGATAGCCGCCGACCCCTCCCGAGCCGATGATCGCGATCTTCATGCTCCGATCGTCCCACGCCGCCCCGGGTCGCGCGCAATCGAGTCGACGACCCGGACGCGGAGGCGCCGTCCGACCTGCGAACGAATTGTCACAGGATGATAACGAACGTGCAGATCGCGTCGCGGAAATGACAGATCATGCAGAGCGGGAGGCGGGCTCCGGGCCGCGCTCAATGGCCTCGAACCATCACCCGAGGGTTCCGGCCCGGGGGGTGAACCACAACACTGATGATGAGGATGATGGGGGGCGGCCGCAGGCGGCCGAGGAGGCGCGGGTTCAGTCGCGCCGAGCGCGATCCGACGCGGCCGCTCCACCGTCCGAGGGGGCGGTCGAGCGGCCGCGCGGATCACGGCACTCGTGGACTCGAGTCACTCCGTCTTCTCGGAGATCTTGCCGTCCTGGTCGATCTCCCAGGTCTTCTGGGACTCCTTGGCGACGGCCCCGATGATGAACTTCGGGCCGGACTCGATCTTCACGATCGACGTCGTGAGCTTCTCGGTGGCCTCGGAGTAGGCGTACGGGACGACGAGCATGCCGTACTTCTCCGTCGGCTTCTTCACATCGGAGGCGAGGTAGATCTGCGTGAGATCGGGGTTGTCCTTGAGCGTGTCGAGGATCGTCTGGCGGGCGGCCTCGAGGTCGGCCTTGGTCTCGGCGTCCTCGCCCTGGGAGGCCGACGCCGAGGAGCTCTGGGAAGAGCCGGCGGCCGAGTCGGAGCCGGAACAGGCGGCGAGCCCGGCGCCCGCGGAGACCGCGAGGGCGACGGCGAGGCCGATCCTCAGGAGGGAGTTCTTCATTTTCTGTGTCCTTTCGAGTGCCGGTCCTGCGGACCTGGGGATGGGGAATGGAGAGCGGGGCGGGCGCGCACAGCGAGCCCGCCCCGCAGGCTCGAAGAGCCGTTCGATCAGTCGGTGATGACCGATCCGTCGAGGTGGAGACCGAAGCCGTAGTCGTAGGCGTTACCCATCGAATCGGTGTACGGGGTGAGGTCCTTGGGGACGTCCTCCTTGTTGGCCTCGACCGTGTCCATGTCCTTCGTGAACTGCATCGGCAGGCGACCGTTCGACTCGTGCATGCCAAGGGCGATCTTGACGAGAGCCTCATCGGCGGTGCCGAAGCCGACGACGATCGCGTCGGACTGGGCCTCGAACTCCGAGGTGACGAAGGGGTTCGCCGCGCGGACGATCGGATCCGCGTCGAGAACGCGGAGTAATCCGACCGGTAGACAGGGCGGGCGTCCTCCCCCTTGCGGGGGAGGGCGCCCGCCGACAATTTAGACGTTCAAAGCGACAGATCATGCGGGTTCGCTCGTCGAACGGGTGCTGACGCGCTTGGATGAATGCAGCGGCCCGGTGGTGCCGCCGGCGCTGCGACGCGCACGGCGCCCCCGGACACGGCGATGACGCACAGAAGGGAACGACGACGTGGCCTCCATCAACGCTCACGACCTCACGTTGCTCGAAGCGGCCTCACTGCTCTCCGGCTCTTCGGAGTGGGACTCGCGGCCGCTCCCGGCTCGCGGCATCCCGTCCTTCGTGATGTCCGACGGCCCGCACGGCGTCCGCCGCCAGCTCGGCTCGGGCGACCACCTCGGCATCGCCGCCGCGGAGCCCGCCACCTGCTTCCCGACCGCCGCGACCGTCGCGAACTCCTGGGACCCCGCGCTCGCCGAGGAGATGGGCGCCGCTCTCGGCCAGGAGGCCCGCGCCCTCGGCGTCGACGTGCTCCTCGGCCCCGGCCTCAACATCAAGCGCTCGCCCCTGTGCGGCCGCAACTTCGAGTACTACTCGGAGGATCCGATCCTCGCGGGCCGCATGGCCGCCGGCCTCGTCCGCGGCATCCAGTCCCAGGGCGTCTCCGCGTGCCCCAAGCACTTCGCCGTCAATTCCCAGGAGCTGCGCCGCATGGCGTCCGATTCGATCGTCGACGAGCGGACGATGCGCGAGATCTACCTCACCGCCTTCGAGATCGTCGTCCGCGAGGCGAAGCCCCGCACGATCATGTCGTCCTACAACCTCGTCAACGGCACCTACGCCCACGAGAACCGCCACCTCCTCACCGAGATCCTCCGCGAGGAGTGGGGCTTCGAGGGAATGGTCGTCTCCGACTGGGGCGGCTCCAACGAGTCGGCGGCCGCGGCCGCCGCCGGCGGAACCCTCGAGATGCCCGCACCCGGCCTCGACTCCGCCCGCCGGATCGTCGCCGCGGTCGAGGCCGGCGAGATCTCCGCCGAGGACGTCTACGCCCGCGCTCAGGAGGTCTGCGACATGGCCGCGGCCGCCCTCTCGAACGGGGATCGCCCCGCCCTCGAGAAGGAGGCCCACGGCGCCCTTGCGCGCAGGGTCGCCGAGGAGGCGATCGTCCTGCTGCGCAATGAGGACGCGATCCTCCCGCTCGCGCCCGGCACCCGCGTCGCGATCATCGGCGACATGGCGAAGACCCCGCGCTACCAGGGCTCCGGCTCCTCCCAGGTCAACCCGACCTTCCTCGAGACGACGCTCGGCGTCGTCGGCGACTTCCCCCTCGAGGTCGTGGGCTACGCGCAGGGCTACGACCGTCTGGGCGCCCCGAACGAGACGCTGAAGGCCGAGGCGGTCGAGCTCGCCAAGACCGCCGACGTCGTCCTCGCCTACATCGGCCTCGACGAGCTCTCCGAGTCCGAGGGCCTCGACCGCGCGCATATGCGACTGCCTCGCGTGCAGATCGAGCTCCTCGACGCCCTCGCCGCCGCCGACTCCCGAATCGTCGTCGTCCTCTCGGCCGGCTCCTCGGTCGAGACCTCCTGGGCCAGGCGCACCGCCGCGATCATCCACCAGTCCCTCTCCGGTCAAGCGGGCGCCTCCGCCGCTCTCGGGGTCCTCACGGGCCGCGTCAACCCCTCCGGACGTCTGAGCGAGACCTACCCCGTCCGCTATGAGGACGTCCCCTCGTCCGCCTGGTACCCGGCCACCGGACCTCTGTCCCTCTACCGCGAGGGACCCTTCATCGGCTACCGCTACACGACGACGACCGGCACCGCGGTCTCTTACCCGTTCGGCTTCGGCCTCTCGTACTCGACCTTCTCGTACTCCGATCTCGACGTCGACGCCGAGGGCGCGCACGTCACCGTGACGAACACGTCCGACGTCGACGGCGCCGAGGTCGTTCAGATGTACGTCGAGTCCCCCGGAGCCGTCTGGGGCCCGATCCGCGAGCTCAAGGGCTTCGCCAAGGTTCACCTCGCGGCCGGCGAATCCGCGCGCGTCACGATTCCCTTCGACCCCTACACCTTCCGCCACTTCGACGCGGCCGCGAACGCGTGGTCGACCGAGAAGGGGGAGTGGACGATCCGCATCGGGCGCAACGCCGAGGACATGGTGCTCGACGCCGCCTACGAGGTCGCCGGCGCCGCGCCCTCGCCGAATCCCGAAGGACTCGGCCACTACCTCACGGGCGAGGTCGGAGCGGCCACCGACGAGGAGTTCTCCGCTCTCCTCGGACGCCCGGTGCCCGTCGCCTCTCGTCCCTCGCGGCTCGTCGCCTCCGATCCCCTCTCCGCGATGGACGGAGCGAAGTCGCGCCTCGCGCGCTTCGCGGCGAAGACCCTCCTCAAGAAGAAGGCGAAGGCGGACGCCACCGGACAGCCCGACCTCAACATCCTCTTCATCATCAATATGCCCTTCCGGGCGATGGGGAAGATGAGCCACGGCATCGTCTCGACCGACATGGTCGACGGCATCGTCGACCTCGTCAACGGCCACCCCTTCAAGGGCCTTGGCCGCACGATCGGCGGCTACTTCTCCAACCGCCGGTCGAACAAGGAGACCCAGCGGACCCTCGACTCGGCCGGCCGCTGACAGACATCCCCGATACACGCATCCGCATCACGATTCGAAAGCGACACTCATGAACGCGATCACCGCCTGGTGGAAGAAGTTCTCCGAGGAGCACGAGACGAGCTCTCAGTTCATCGTCTTCTTCATCCTCTCGAACGGCGTCACCGTCCTCCAGCTCGTCCTCATGCCCGTCTTCAAGTGGATCTTCGGGAAGACCTCGCTCGTCGACACCGCGTTCCAGTTCCTCCCGGTCGGTAAGACCGGCGGGCAGACCGTGTTCCTCTTCGATTACGCCGCGGGCGCGATCCAGCAGGGCGGAGGCGGCGGCCTCGCCTACTTCCTCGCCGTCGAGATCACGCTCCTCATCGCACAGGTCATCAACTTCTTCGCCCAGCGCAACATCACCTTCAAGTCGAACTCCTCGGTGTGGCGCGCCGCCTTCTGGTACTTCATCGCCTACGTCGTCATCACGGTCGTCGCGGCCGCTCTCCAGGTCCTCTACAAGGATCCGATCTACGACTTCTTCACCTCGTCGATGGGATCGGCGGGGGAGACGATCGCCGACGTCATCACGATGATCATCAACTCGGCGATCTCCTTCTGGGTCTTCTTCCCGATCTTCAAGGTGATCTTCAAGCAGGTTCCCGAGGAGGCTCCGGCGGCGGTCTGATCGGGATGCGAGAGCGGGGCGGTTCGGTTTTCACCGAACCGCCCCGTATCCTTGTGAGGACCGGCACCGCGCAGTCGCGGGTCGACCGAGCCGGAACGCCGAGTCGGGATCAAGAGGAAGAAATGTCCGCGCAGCAACCGCTCCTGTCCGTCATCGTCCCCGCCTACAACTCGGAGGCCTACCTCGATCGGGCGCTCGCCACCCTCGTCGACTACGACGACGAGGTCGAGGTCCTCATCGTCGACGACGGCTCGAAGGACGTAACGGGCGCTCTGGCCGACGAGTGGGCCACGAAGCACCCCGACGTCGTGCGCGCGATCCATCAGGAGAACAAGGGCCACGGCGGCGCCGTCAACGCCGGCCTCGCAGCCGCGACCGGCACGCACGTGCGCGTCGTCGACTCGGACGACTGGCTCGATCGCGGCGCCCTTCACCACGTCCTCGACCTTCTGCGCGACGAGCGCGCGGCCGGGCGCGAACTCGACCTCGTCGTGACGAACTACGTCTACGAGAAGCAGGGGAAGGCCCACAAGACCGTCGTCCGCTATCGCAACGTCCTGCCCCAGGGGCGGACGATCGGGTGGGACGAGGTCCGTCCCTGCCGCTACGACCAGTACCTCATGATGCACGCGCTGACGATGCGCACGGCCCTCGTCCGCGAGTCCGGCCTCGTCCTTCCCGAGCACACGTTCTACGTCGACTACCTGTACTCGCACACGCCGCTGCCGCTCATCCGGTCGATTCGCTACCTCGACGTCGATCTCTACCGCTACTTCATCGGGCGCGACGACCAGTCGGTGAACGAGAAGGTGATGATCTCCCGACTCGACCAGCTCATGCGCGTCAATCGCGAGATGGTCGCGGCCATGCCGGAGCGCGGGACCGTGCCGGAGAATCTCTACCGGTACATGGTCCACTACCTGCGGATCAACTGCGTCGTCTGCACGATCATGGCCCAGCTGTCGGGCGACCCCGAGCATCTCGCGATGAAGGACCGGATGTGGGCCGACCTCGAGGCGAATGATCCGGCGGCGGCCGCCGCCGTCGAGTCCGACCTGCTCGGGCGCCTCATTCGGATTCGTTCGCGCCGCGTCCTCACCGCCGGTTACGCGATCGCCCGCGCGGTCATGGGATTCAACTGAGCCGGGCGCGCCGATCCTCCGCCCAGCCCGCCGACGCGGCGGCGGGGCCGGGCTTCACGCCTCGATCGGGCTGGCGCTCGGCAGGAGGACAGTCAGCGTGAACCACTGACCGTCGAAGTGGGTGGAGACCTCCCCGCCGTACTTCCTCGCGGTCCATCGGATCGACTTCACGCCGAAGCCGTGCCGTGAGCGGTCGGACTTCGTCGTCCGGAGGTTGCCGGTCTCGTCGGTCGCGACGAGTCCCGAATACCAGTTCTCGACTCGGATCACCGTCATCTCTCCGCGCGAGTGGAGGGCGAGCTTGACGAGGCGGTGGTCGGGATCCGCGACGCGTCGCGACGCCTCGATGGCATTGTCCAGGGCGTTGCCGAACAGGGTCGCGATGTCCATGGCGCTCATGCGCTCGAGGAGCTTCCCATCGGCGACCGCAGTGAAATCGATGCCGTCGGCGTCGCAGGCGGAGGCTTTCGCCGACAGGACGACGTCGAGGACGGGATTGCCCGAGTGGTAACGGTGACCGAGGGCGTTCACCGACTCCTCGAGCTCTTCGAAGTCGGAGCGCTTCGCCTCGGGATCGACCTCGGCGCGGATGACGGCGATCTGATGCTTGAGGTCGTGGTGCGCGCGTCCGAGCGCCTCGAAGTCCGCCTTCGACTGGAGGTATTGGAGGTGCTGGGCGTCGAGCGTCGCGTGGATGGACGCGAGTTCGGTGCTCGTCCGGATCTGCATGATCCGCTCGTGCTGCGCGTAGAGGGCGGCGAGCCCGCAGAGGTCGACGAGGGTGCGGATGTAGAAGACCTCGGGGCCGAGGCGACCGGAGAAGGGAGTCGAGGTCGAGAGGAAGGAGAGGTTCGACATCGCGAAGGTCGTCAGCGAGATGAGGAGCCCCATCCAGAGGTCCGGATTCCCGAGGGAGAGCGGCTCCTCGCCGCTGAAGTTCCTGTTCTCCAAGGCCCCCCACACCGCGAGGACGAGGACGTAGACGAGGACCATGAAGACGAGTCCGCCCGGCGCGTAGGTCGCCCTCTCCTCGAGGAAGTAGACCTGGAGCTGCCACTCGAGCGAGGCGAGGAATTCCGCGAGGATGAAGGCGCGGAAGGTGAGGTGCCAGGTCGCGACCCGTCCGAGACCCGAGGTCCCGCGAATCGAGGCGGCGATCGCGAGAACCGCGGCGAGCATCCCGGGGATCCACATCGAGACGGGGAGGACTCCCGCGAGGAGCTGAACGCCGACGAGCCCCGCGAGGGAGGCGAGAGCTCCGAGGACGAGGCGCATCCTCGGCCGCGTGCGCGTCGCGAGCAGGACGTAGAGGAGCGCGGCGCCCCATTCGGCGATGCCCGTGTAGAGGCGGGGGATGTCGGGGAGGGGCTCGAACATCAGCGGACGCCGCCCGCGAAGGAGGCGAGCGCCGCCATGAAGTCCTTCTTCCTCGGGCGCGAGATTCTCAGCTCGGCGCCTCCGGTCATCACGCAATCCTGATCGCGGACGCCCTGGACGTGAGCGAGGTTGACGAGGTAGCAGGAGTTCGAGCGGAAGAAGTCATGGCCGTCGAGTTGCTCCTCCATGTCGCGCAGCGCTCCAGAAATCGAGTAGGAGGCGCTCGTCGTGTGGATCTCGAGCCGGTGCTTCACCGATTCGACGTAGACGACGTCCTCGACGGCGACCCGGACGACCTCGGAGCCGGATTGGAGGAGGAGGGAGGCGCCGGTCCGCTTGCGGGCGACGGCGATGGATCGGGAGAGCTCCTGCTCGAAGGCGAACCAGGGGAGCGGCTTGAGGAGGTACGAGGTCGCGTCGACCTCGTAGCCCTTGATCGCGAACTGCGGGGAGGAGGTGATGAAGACGAGGACGACCTGCTCGTCGACCGCCCGGATCTTGCGGGCGGCCGTCATCCCGTCGACCTCGTTCATCTGGATGTCGAGGAGGATGATGTCGAATCGAGGGCGGTATCCGCGCAGAATCTGGGAGCCGTCCTCGAACACGGAGACGTCGAAGGTCTCGGAGTGCTCCGCCTCGTAGCGCGCGAGGTAGTCGAGGACGAGCTTGCGGCTCATGGCGTCGTCCTCGACGATGCCGATCCGTATCACGCGCACTCCCTTCGCCGACGGGACCCTCGAAGTCTACGGGAGAGCGCGGCGGAGCGCGCGGGCCGATAGGATGGCGCGGAACGCCCGCGTGGAAGGACGCCCCATGGATCTCGTCGTCGTCGGCTCAGGATTCTTCGGACTCACCGTCGCCCGTCAGGCCGCCGAGGAGCTCGGCATGAACGTCACGGTCATCGAGCGCCGCGACCACATCGGCGGCAACGCCTGGTCCTCGATCGATCCGGAGACGGGCGTCGAGGTCCACCGCTACGGCACGCACCTCTTCCACACCTCGAACGAGCGCGTGTGGGAGTACGTCAATCGCTTCACGCGCTTCAACGACTACCAGCACCGCGTCTACGCGAACCACAAGGGCGAGGTCTACCCGCTCCCCATCAACCTCGGGACGATCAACCAGTTCTTCCGCGCCGCGTACTCCCCGGACGAGGCGCGCGCCCTCGTCGCCGAGCAGGCCGCCGAACTCGGCGGCAAGGAGCCGGGCAACCTCGAGGAGAAGGCGATCAGCCTCATCGGGCGCCCACTCTACGAAGCGTTCATCAAGGGCTACACCGCGAAGCAGTGGCAGACCGATCCGAAGGACCTCGACCCCGCGATCATCTCGCGCCTTCCCGTGCGCCTCACCTACGACAACCACTACTTCCGCGACACCCACGAGGGCCTCCCCCTCGACGGTTACGGCGCGTGGCTCGAGCGCCTCGCCGATCACCCGAGGATTCAAGTCCTCACCGGCACGGACTTCTTCGACGACGCGCACCCGTACTCGAAGGCCCGGACCGTCGGGAGCGTCGGTGTCGTCTACACCGGCGCCGTCGACCGCTACTTCGACTACGAGGCCGGGCGCCTCACGTGGCGCACCCTCGACTTCGAGACCGAGGTCGTCGGAACCCCCGACTACCAGGGCTGCTCGGTGATGAACTACTCCGACGAGTCGGTGCCGTTCACCCGGATCCACGAGTTCGCCCACCTCCATCCCGAGCGCGACCGCACGGGCGCGACGAACACCGTGATCATGCGGGAGTTCTCGCGCTTCGCCGAGATCGGCGACGAGCCCTACTACCCGGTCGCCAGCCCGAAGGACCGGGAGGTTCTCGCCGCCTACCGCGAACTCGCGGCGGGCGAGGAGAAGGTCCTCTTCGGCGGTCGGCTCGGCTCCTACAAGTACCTCGACATGCACATGGCGATCGCGTCCGCCCTCACTCGCGTCGACGAGGTCGTCTCGCACTGGTGAGCGCCCGCTGAACGGAAGGGCGCGCGCTCGTACCCTGGTCGCGTGAGCGACATCGTCTGGAGCATCTGCGCGATCGGCCTCGTCATGGCCGTCGGCTGGGAGGCCAGAAGGCGGGGGATCATCGGACCCGACGGCTCCTCGCTCCTCGCGACGCTCACCTACTGGGTGACCTCGCCGGCGATGCTCTTCCACGCGATCTCGACGACGGACGTCCTCGCCGTCCTCGGCGGTCCGCTCGTGGCGGCCGCGGGCTGCGGCGTCGGCGCCGCCCTCGTCTTCGTGCTCATCGGCGCGGGTCCCCTTCGCTTGCGCGGAGGGGACCTCGCCCTCGGCGCGATGTCCGCCTCCCTCAACAACGCCGCCTACATCGGCATCCCCATCGCCCTCTACGTCCTCGGGGACGCGACCCACGTCGTCCCGATCCTCGTCTTCCAGCTCGGCTTCTTCACGCCGATGTTCTTCGTCCTCGCCGACGTCACGGGATCGGGCCGGGCGCCCACGCCCTCGTCCGTCGTCCTCACGATCGTGAAGAACCCGATGGTGATCGCCGCGGCCCTCGGGTTCGCCTTCGCCGCGCTGAAGATCCCGGTTCCCAAGGTCCTCGCGGTCTCGACCTCGATGCTCGGGGACGCGGCCGCGCCGGTGATCCTCCTCGCCTTCGGCGCCTCTCTCGTCGGCGCCCGATTCCCCCTCCACGACCGGCACACCGCCGCCGTCCTCGTCGCCTCGGCGTGCAAGCTCCTCGCCCAGCCGCTCATCGCCTACGGGATCGGCCTGCTCCTCGGGATGCGCGGTGTCGACCTCATGACCGTGACGATCATGGCGGGCCTGCCGACCGCGCAGAACGCCTTCATCGCGGCCTCGCGGGCCGGAACCGGGGAGCGGATCGCCCAGGGCGCCGTTCTCCTCACGACCCTCGCCTCCCTGCCGCTCACGATCTGCACCGCCGGGATCTTCCACGCGTTCCTCGGCGTGTGAGCCGCCTCATGTCTACGGGATGGACGCCCGTTCCCGGAATCGTGCGCGTCCCCTAGTCTGGCCGGGAAATCCTGAGAAGGAGTGCATCCCATGTCAACACACATCGAATCGGTGGAGCAGCCGAGCCGCCGGGACACGTGGACCGGTCAGACCGGCTTCCTCCTGGCCGCCATCGGCTCCGCCATCGGCCTGGGGAACATCTGGCGCTTCCCCGGCGTCGCCTACGCCAACGGCGGCGGCGCGTTCCTCATCCCGTACCTCGTCGCGATCCTCTTCGTCGGCATCCCGATGCTCTGGCTCGATTACGCGCTCGGCCACAAGTTCCGCGGCTCGGCCCCCTGGGCCCTGCGCCGCGTGAGGGCTGGCGGCGAATTCATCGGCTGGATCCAGGTCTTCGTCTGCTTCGTCATCCTCATCTACTACGCCGCCGTCATCGCCTGGGGCGTCCAGTACACGATCTACTCGGTCAACCAGTCGTGGGGCGACGACCCGCAGACCTTCTTCCTCTCCGACTTCCTCAACGTCGTCGACGGGGCGAAGGAGTTCTCGTGGACGCCGGTCCTTTCGATCGCGGTCCCGCTCGCACTCGTGTGGATCTTCGTCCTCTTCATCCTCGGACGCGGCCTCTCGAAGGGCGTCGAGGCGGCGAACAAGATCTTCCTCCCGCTCCTCGTCGTGCTCTTCGTCGTCATGGTCGTCCGCGCGCTCTTCCTCCCCGGCGCGGTCGAGGGCCTCGACGCCTTCTTCACGCCGAAGTGGGACTCTCTCGCGGACCCGCACGTGTGGCTCGCCGCCTTCTCGCAGGTCTTCTACTCCCTGTCGGTCGGCTTCGGCATCATGCTCACCTACGCGTCCTACCTCAAGCCGAAGACGAACCTCACGGGCACCGCGCTCGTCGCGGGCTTCGCGAACTCGTCCTTCGAGATCCTCGCCGGCATCGGCGTCTTCTCGGCGCTCGGCTTCATGGCGCACGGTCAGGGCGTCGCGGTGAGCGAGCTCCAGGGCCTCACCGGCCCGATCCTCTCCTTTGTCACCTTCCCGCAGATCGTGTCGATGATGCCGGGCGGCTCGCTCTTCGGCGTGCTGTTCTTCGCCTCGCTCGTCCTCGCCGGCATCACCTCGCTGCTCTCGCTCCTCCAGGTCGTCTCCGGCGGTCTCCAGGACAAGTTCGGCATGAGCCCGGTCTCGGCCGCGCTCGCGTTCGGCGTGCCGGCGACGGTGATCTCGCTCGTCCTCTTCGGCACTCGCTCGGGCCTCAACAACCTCGACATCGTCGACACCTTCATCAACAACATCGGCGTCGTCACCTCCGCGGTGTCGATGGCGGTCCTCGCCGCCCTCTTCGCGCCGCGCCTCAAGGGCCTGCGCAAGCACCTCAACACCGTGTCCTCGGTGAAGGTCCCGAAGGCGTGGGACGGCCTCGTCGGCATCGTCATCCCGGCGGTGCTGATCTTCATGCTGTTCTCCGCGATCGTCGGCTATATCGGCGAGGGCTACGGCGGCTACAAGTCGAGCTACGTCCTCATCTTCGGCTGGGGCTGCATCGCCTTCACCCTCATCGCCTCCGCGGTCTTCACGCTCCTCCCGTGGCGCCACCACGGGGTCACGGCGGCGGCGATCGCCCAGATCATGGACGAGGACGAGGCGGACGCCCGGTCCGCGGCGGCCGAGTCCGCCGCTACCACGGAAGGAGGCGCGCTGTGAGCGCCATCGCGGTCTTCATGATGCTGCTGACGATCGTCCTCATCTGGGGCGGACTCGTCGCGTCCGTCGTCCTGCTCCGGGTCCTGCCCGAGCCCGACGGCGAGGCGATCGAGCACCTTTACGACGACGATTTCCTCGATCGGGAATGAGCGTCGGCGAGGCGCGCCGCCCCTGAAGAACGGCGCGTCCTCGCATCGGGTGCCCTGAATACGCGGCGGCCGGCGATCCAGTGGATCGCCGGCCGCTTCTCAGTGGGTACCGACCCCGCGCGTCGCCCAGAAGACGACGGCCGAGGCCGCGGCGACGTTGAGCGAGTCGACTCCGCCGGACATCGGGATGCGGACGACCCGATCGCACTGGGCGATCGTCCGCCGCTTGAGCCCGTCGCCCTCGGTGCCCATGACGAGGGCGACCTTCGCGCCCGGGGCCGTGCAGTCGGTGGAGGCGATGAAGTCGTCGAGGCTGATCGAATCGTCGGAAAGGGCGAGAGCGGCGACGGTGAATCCCGCCGCGTGAAGCTCGTCCATCGCCGGCCACGTCTCGAGCCTCGTCCACGGCACCTGGAACACCGTGCCCATGGAGACGCGGACGGAGCGCCGGTAGAGCGGATCGGCGCAGCTCGGCGTCACGAGGACGGCGTCGACGCCGAGGGCGGCAGCCGAGCGGAATGCGGCGCCGACGTTCGTGTGGTCGACGAGGTCCTCGAGGACGACGATCCTGCGGGCGGGCTCACCGTTTCGTGCGGTCGCGAGGAGTTCGGCGACCGGCGGGAGGATCGGCCGCTGCATCGCGGCGAGCGCCCCGCGGTGGAGGTGGAAGCCGGTGAGCGTCTCGAGGAGGGACTCCTCGGCCATGAAGATCGGGACCTCGCCGCCGTCGGCGGCACCCGTCGACTCCTCGATGAGGGGCGCGAGCTGCTCGTACCAGCGGGGCGCCATGAGGAAGGATCGGGGCCGGTGTCCGATCTGGAGGGCGCGGAGGATGACATTCGTCGACTCGGCCATGTAGAGGCCGCGCTCGGGTTCGAGCTTCGCGCGGAGTGTGACGTCCTTGAGCGCCGTGTAGTCGGCGAGACGCGGATCGGCGGAAAGGTCGGCGGTATCGAGGGGGATGATCACGCGCGGCCCCTCGCGAGCGCGCGGTTGACCTCGCCCGGCCATGACGGCCCTTCGAAGACGAAGGCGGTGAAGGCCTCGACGAGGTCGGCGCCCGCATCGAGCATGGCCCGCGCGTCGGCCTCGGTGAAGATCCCGCCGGTCCCGATGAGGATCTGGTCGTCGTCGAGGCGCTCGGCGACGAATCGGACGACCTCGAGGGCTCGGTCGCGCAGGGGCGCGCCGGACACGCCGCCGTCGCCGAGGCCGTGGTCGATCGTCGTGTTCGTCGCGACGACGCCGGCGAGCCCGAGTTCCTTCGTGAGGTCGACGATCGCGGCGATGTCGGAGTCGTCGAGGTCGGGGGCGATCTTCACGAAGAGCGGCATCTCGCGCTCGACGGATGCCTCGCAGCCGCGGCGGGCCGCAGCGAGGATCGGGCGGAGCGCGTCGACGGACTGGAGGTCGCGTAGGCCCGGCGTATTGGGGGAGGAGACGTTGACGACGACGAAGTCGACCCAGGGGGCGAGGAGTCGCGCGCAGTACTCGTAGTCGGCGGCGGCGTCCGCCTCGCTCGTCGTCTTGTTCTTCCCGATGTTCGCCCCGACGATCGCGGCGCGACCGGCCCTCGAGGACCGGAGCTCCTTGAGGCGCGCGGCCGCGGCGTCGGCGCCCTCGTTGTTGAAGCCCATGCGGTTGCGCAGGCCCTCGTCCTCCATGAGGCGCCAGAGACGGGGGCTGTCGTTGCCGGGCTGCGGCTTCGGCGTGATCGTTCCGACTTCGACGAAGCCGAAGCCGAGGGCGGTGAGGCCGAGGACGGCGCGCGCGTCCTTGTCCATGCCCGCGGCGAGTCCGAGGCGGCCCGGCACGAGCCGCTCTCCGATGCGCACCCTTCGTCGTTCGGGGAGCGTCGCGGGGTCCGGTGCGTCGAGGTGCCCGAGGGTGGCGCGCATGAGGCACCGGGTCGGCGCGAAGCGGCCAGCGAGCGCGATCGCGCCGAGGCCGAGGCGATGCGCCGCCTCCGGATCGGACCTGTGGATGAAGGCGCGGAAGAGCCAGGAGTACGCGGCGCGGATCATGCTCCCAGGGTAGGCGGTTCAGTCCCACCAGATCCACCAGGCGCACATCCGCGCCCCCTGGGCGGGGTCGACGGCGACCGGGTGGAACTCGTCGGGCAGGCCGCGCGCGCTCGTGAGGCCGAGCGCCTCGCGGACCGCGGGCCAGTGCGCGTAGACGAGCGGGTCGCCGAGTGCGCCGACGGGGAGGTCGTCGGCGAAGGGGACGAGGATCCCGTCGACGCTCACGCGTTCGTCCCAGCGGGGCGGACCGATGAGGTACCCGGAGAGCTCGACGCCCTCCCGGTCCTGCGCCGCGTCGAGAAGTTCGCGCAGTTCGGGCCCGTTGTTCTGGCGGTCGTGAAGGTTCGCGGCGGGGAGCAGGTCGAGAAGGGCGCTGGCCTCGAGCGCGCCGACCCCCGCGAATCGGGCGAAGTCCGGGGTGAAGCGCGGTTCGCAGACGAGCGGGGCGAGCAGGTCGGCGGCGCCGCCGGTTCGGGTCCAGCCCGACGGCCCGTACAGGGACGCGATCGCGCGGGACGGGGTTTCGATGGACATGGGGTCTCCTTCCGTTGCGCTCGCAAGGGGACCACATCGCGCCCTCGTCGATCGACGAGGGCGGGGGTGGGCTGTGGACGACGGGAGGGAGAGGGGGCCGCCTGTGGACGGCGCTCGCGCGGCGCGCCCGAACGCGGGAGCACGACGGAGAACGCGAACGGGGCGCCCCGCCGATGCGGAGCGCCCCGTGGCGTCGGAGGCCGACTACTTCTTCTCGGGCTTGGCGCCCGGGAACTCGCCGCGCGCGACGAGCGGGCGGGGGGAGCGCCAGCGGCGCGCCATGATCATCCGCGAGAAGCAGTAGTACCAGGTGCCGCGCGGGATCTCGTCGTTCGGGTAGCGCTCGGCGAGCCGGCGCTTGAGGCGCTGCCACACGATGATCCCCTCGATGATCGAGATCGCGAAGAGGAGGTAGAGGGCGCCGGTCACGGCGATCATGATGTTCGCGCCGTAGGTTGTCTGGAGCGACTTGATGAGAGAGACCGCCATCATGAGGACGAGGAAAAGGACCATGATCGGGAGGAGGAACTCCGAGAACGACCAGCGGGCGTCGACCCAGTCGCGGACGAAACGGCGGACGCGTCCCTTGTCGCGCAGCGGGAGGTAGCGTTCGTCGCCGGTCTCGAGGGCCATCTGCTCGCGCTGATAGCGTTCGTCGCGCTTGCGACGGGCCTCGCGCTTGGCCTCCTTGCGGTCCGCGGGCACGAGCGGGTGGCTGTTGCGCGCCTGCGCCTCCTTGCGGCTCGGAGTCGGGCGGCCCTTGCCGACCGTGCGGTCGTCGGCCTTCTCGGAATCGGACACCTGGGATCTCCTTGTGCCTCTCGTGTGCGGATGACCCCCATAGGGTAGCCGATCGGGGCGCCCGGGCCCGCGCGGGTCCACTACCCTGGGGCACATGTCCGAGAACACGAACTCCATCCTCACCCGCGCCGACCTCGATGAGCGACTCGGCACCTCCTTCGATGCGCTCCTCGACGAGCTCCGCGCGATCGTCGCGATTCCGTCGGTCTCCTCCGACCCCGCGCACCAGGACGACCTCGAGGCGTCCGCCGCGCACGTTCGCGACCGCTTCGCGGCGGCCGGCCTCGAGGCCGAGATCCTCCGGGCGACGACGCCCGAGGGCGTCGAGGGCAAGCCCGCGATCGTCGCGCGCAGCCCCCGCGTCGAAGGCGCGCCGACCGTCCTCCTCTACGCCCACCACGACGTCCAGCCGACCGGCGACGTCTCCCGCTGGTCGACCGACCCCTTCGTCGCCGAGGTCAAGGGCGACCGCATCTACGGGCGCGGCTCGTCCGACGACGGCGCCGGCATCGTCGTCCACCTCGGGGCGCTCCGCCTCCTCGGCGCGGACCTCCCCGTCAACGTCGTCGTCTTCGTCGAGGGCGAGGAGGAGCTCGGTAGCCCCTCCTTCACCTCCTTCCTCGAGACCTACGAGGAGAAGCTCAAGGCCGACGTCATCGTCGTCGCCGACTCCGACAACTGGAAGGCCGGCGAGCCCGCCGTCACCTCGTCCCTGCGAGGCAACTGCGTCGCGACCGTCGACGTCACCGTCGCCGACCACGCCGTCCACTCCGGCATGTTCGGCGGCCCGATGCTCGACTCGGTGACCTGCGCGGCCATGCTCATCTCGTCGATGTACGACGAGGCCGGAGACCTCGCGATCGAGGGCCTCGGCGGTTCCGACACCGCCGACGTCGTGTGGCCCGAGGACGAGTTCCGCGCCGCCGCCGGCCTCCTCGACGGCGTCGAGCTCGTCGGCACCGGCGATCTCGCCGCCCGCACGTGGACGAAGCCCTCGGTGTCCGTCACCGGCTTCGACGCGCGCCCCGTCGCGAACGCCTCGAACACGATCGCCCCGCACACCCGCTTCAAGCTCTCCATGCGCGTCGTCCCCGGCGTCGACCCGCGCGAGGCGATGGACCGGCTCGTCGCCCACCTCGAATCGCACGCGCCCTTCGGCGCTCGCGTCGAGGTCACCCCGAACGAGTACGGCCCCGGCTACCAGGCGGACATGGACTCCCCGGTCACCGCGCTCCTCCACGAGGTCCTCACCGAGGCGTGGGGCGTGAAGTCCGTGAACATCGGCGTGGGCGGCTCGATCCCCTTCATCTCGGACTTCCAGCGCCTCTTCCCCGATGCGCAGGTCGTCGTCACCGGCGTCGAGGACCCGCTGACGAACGCCCACTCCGAGGACGAGTCGCAGTCGATCCCCGACCTGCGCGCGGCGATCCTCGCCGAGGCCCTCCTCCTCACGCGCCTCCCGCGCCTGTGAGTCCCCGCGTCCTCGCCGCCGGCCATTGGGCCGGCGGCGAGCCCGCCTCCCCCTCGGCCCTCGCGGCGCTCGCGACGGTCGGGGAGGGCTTCGCCTCGGTGCGGCCCGAGTGGGGGATCGACCTCGTCCCCTTCGGCCCCGGCCCCGCCCTCGTCGATGCGCTGTCGAGCACGGGGGAGCACCCCTACGCGCCCGTCGTTGTCGGCATCGAGGAGGCCTCGACGGCGACCGCAGGTGCCGCCGCGCGCGAGGCGCTCGACGCCGGGCTCGTCCCCGTCGTCGAGGGCGGCCACGCGATCGACGTCGACTGCGGGCTCGGCTTCCTCTCCGCCTTCGCCGGAGTCGACCTCGCGTCCGAGAAGCTCGAGGAGACGCTGCCGCGGGCGATCGCCGCCGGGCGCGAGATCCTCGGCGGTCGCGACCTCATCGCCGCCGCCTCGACCGCTCGGCCCCTCCTCGGTCTCAATTCCGTTCTCGCCCTCGGCGTCGACCTCGAGGCGCGCACGACGCAGGATCGCGCGCTCACCGCGCTGCTCTCGCGCGTCCTCGCCGTGCCCGCGCGGTCGCCCCTTCCGCTCGCGGGAGGCTCGTCGGCCGATGCTGACGCTCCGGGCCGCGCGCCCGGATCTGGGGCCGCCGGAGGAGCCGCCGCGATGATCGCCGCGATCGGCGGGCGCATCGTGCCGACCGGGAACTTCCTGCGCGCCGCCCTCGACCTCGACGCGCGGATGGAGCGCGCCGACCTCGTCGTCGTCCTCGAACCCGCGCTCCACTCCCCGCACCTCGCGGACGCCCTGCTCGACGTCGTCACCGAGACGGCCGCCGCTTTCGCGCTTCCGGTCGTCGGACTCGGCGTCGACTCCTCGCTCTCGGGCCACGAGCGCGCCGAGTGGGGCCTTCACGGGCAGTTCCTCACCGAGGGGAGGATCGGCCTCGCGGAGGCCGGGGCGCGCATCGCGAGGACCTGGACGCGCTGAGGCGGCGCCGTGGCGTCCCTCACCCCGACCCCGCCGCGCCGGACCCGCGTGGCGACCGCGTCCGCGCGTGCGTACCCTGAAGGGGTATCGAGACTTCCCGAGATTGGAGCGCCATGTCCGACACCGGCATCGAAGCACCCGCCCACGAGGTCGTCCTCACGGACGTTGCCGCCGCGAAGGTGAAGAGCCTTCTCGCCCAGGAGGGCCGCGACGACCTGCGCCTGCGGATCGCCGTCCAGCCCGGCGGTTGCTCCGGCCTCATCTACCAGCTCTACTTCGACGACCGCCTCCTCGACGGGGACGCCGTTCGCGACTTCGACGGCGTCGAGGTCGTCGTCGACCGCATGTCCGTGCCGTACCTCAACGGCGCGACCATCGACTTCGCCGACTCCATCGAGCGCCAGGGCTTCACGATCGACAACCCCAACGCGCAGAACACCTGCGCCTGCGGAGAGTCCTTCCACTGAGCCGATGACGAATCCCCTTCACAAGGCGGCGGCCGCGGCCCTCGCCCTCGCACTGTCCCTGTCCCTCGCGGCCTGCGGCTCCGACTCTGCGCAGTCGGCGCAGTCCTCGCAGTCCGCCTCGTCCGAGTCCGGTTCCTCGGTCCCCGAGGTCGATCGCACCGGCAAGGCGAACTTCCCGAAGGTCGCCGGTGGTTTCGGCGAGGATCCCGAGATCTCGGCAGGATCGGGCGACGCGCCGACTCAGGTTTCGGTGAAGACGCTCGCCGAGGGGTCCGGCGCGGCCCTCACGACCTCCGACACGGTCCTCGTGAATTACGAGCTCGTCCTGTGGGACGGCACGAAGGTCGAGTCGTCCTTCGAGTCCGGCAGCCCCATCGCGTTCTCCCTCGGCCAGGTGATCCCCGGCTGGACCTACGGCCTCGAGGGCCAGAAGGTCGGCGACCGCGTCGAGATCGTCATCCCGCCGAAGTGGGGCTACGGGGACACCGCCACCGGCTCGATCCCCGCCGGTTCGACGCTCGTCTTCGTCGTCGACGTCCTCGACTCGACCTCGAACGTCGCGATCGACGAGAACGCCCTCACGCAGGGGACGGCGACGGGGAACGCGCTGCCCGACGGCGTCACGGTCACCGGCGATCCGGGCGTCGAACCGACGCTGAGTTTCGCGGACGGCGCGACCGCCCCGACCGCGAACTCCCAGACGACGATCGTCTCCGGCACCGGGCAGACCGTCGGCGAGTCCGACTACGTCCTCTACCGCGGCGTCGGCGCCCCCTTCGGGCAGGCGACCTCCGCATCGTCCTCGTGGGCGGGCAAGCCACTCGCCGTCTCGGCGAAGCAGCTCGGCCTCGCGGGCGCCAAGGTCGGGGACCGCATCGTCTTCGTCGTCGGAGCAGCCTCGGCCGCCCAATCCGGGTCGACCTCGACCTCGACGACCCCGACGGTCATCGTCATGGACATCGTCGGAGTGATGAAGACCGAGTAGGCTCGGCCCCCGATTCGACCGTCGCGCGGGCGGTCCGCCGCCGGGCGGACCGCCCGCGCGTGCGTACAATGGGCGCGGTCGTCGATCGGCCCCTTTTCGTCCAGTTCACAGGAGTGAATGCAGTGAGTGAGAACACCGCCCGCGTCCTCGTCTTCAGCGCCGACGTCGACAAGCGCAGGGCCGTCATCGACGGAGTCGGCGTCCGCGCGTCGAAGGACTCCCCGAAGATCGAGTGGTCGGAGGCGGCGACGCCCTTCGGCGCGAAGGAACTCGTCGAGTCGACCGACTTCGACCTTCTCGTCCTCGACGCCGAGACGACGAAGGAGGGCGGCATGTCCCTCGCCCAGGAGCTGAAGAACACGATCGGGGACGTCCCGCCGATCGTTTTCCTCACGGCCCGCCAGCAGGACGACTGGCTCGCCACATGGGCCGGCGGCGCGGCCGCGATCCCCGATCCGCTCGACCCGGTCGTCCTCCAGGAGACCGTCGCCGCTGTTCTGGCCGGCGACCTGCGATGACCGAATCGCTCGACTGGGCCCCGATCATCTCCGACGTCGTCGCGGGCAGTGACCTCGACTACGACCGGTCCTACTGGGTGATGGACCAGGTGATGAGCGGCGAGCTCGGCGAGGCGCGCCTCGCCTCCTTCCTCACCGCGATGGCGATCAAGACGCCGACGGTCGCGGAGATCCACGGCCTCGCCGACGCGATGCAGGACCACGCCCTCACGGTCGACCTCCCCTCCGACGCCCTCGACATCGTCGGCACCGGTGGCGACGGGTACAAGACCGTCAACATCTCGACGACGTCGGCGCTCGTCCTCGCGGCCCTGGGGATCCCGCTCATCAAGCACGGCAACCGCGCCTCGACCTCGCAGTCGGGGTCCGCGGACGTCGTCGAGGCCCTCGGCGTCGACCTCGATCGCGCGACGGAGCGGATGCGGGAGATCTTCGACGACCTCGGCATCGCGTTCCTCTTCGCGAACAAGGTCCACCCGTCGATGCGCTTCGCCGCGCCCGTGCGCCGCTCGCTCGCGTTCCCGACGGCGTTCAACGTCCTCGGGCCGCTCACGAACCCCGCGAAGGTCCGCGCCTGCGCGATCGGGTCGGCGAACGAGCGCAACGCCGCCCTCATGGCGGGCGTCTACGCCGAGCGGGGGCTCTCGTCCCTCGTGTTCCGCGGGAAGACGACGGGCCTCGACGAGCTCTCGACCGTCGACGTCGACCAGGTGTGGGAGGTCGCGGACGGCGAAGTGACGCTCACCGAGTTCGACCCCACCGAGTACTTCGACATGGAGCCCGCCGCGATCGGCGACCTGCGCGGCGGAGACGCCGACGAGAACGCGGTCGTCGTCCGGGAGGTCCTCGCCGGGGGCGGGCGTCGCGCGGTCCGCGACGCCGTCGCCCTCAACGTCGCCGCCGGCCTCATCGCCTTCGGGACGACGGAGGGGACCCGGCGCGAGGACGGCACCCTCATCGAGCGCTTCGGCGCGGGCGTCGAGATCGCCCGCAGGGCGCTCTCCGACGGCATCGGCGCAGAGCTCCTCGACAAGTGGGTCGAGGCGACCTCCGACTGATTCGTCTCGCGTCGTCGCGCCGGGGCCCGGGATCGCTCGATCCCGGGCCCCGGCGTTTTCACGGGCGTCGATGCGGCCGCGCTTCGGGCCGGACGGAGAAGCGCCTGCGATGCCCCGCCCGAATCACCGGGTTCGCCGTGGATCGAGGGCCTCGGCCTCGGAGATGAGGGAGAGGAGCCGGGAGTCGGCGAGCGGGGAGAACGGGGACTCGGCGCGGGGGAGCTCGCCGTCCCAGTGGATGAGCCGCGCGTCGGGCCGCTCGAGCGACTGGGCGAGGATCCCCGTCTCCGACCAGCGCGTCGTCCCGAGGAGGACGTCCGGGCGGGGGAGCGGCTCCTCGGCGATGAGGGCGTCGATCCACGGCGTCGGCAGGGTCCTCGGCGGCGTCACCACCGTTCCGGCGTGCCGGCCCCACGAGGCGGCGTGGACCTCCCAGCCGCCTCCCTTCCTGTGGATCGCCCAGACCGCCTTGCGCGCGAGGGCGAGCGGCACGATCCGGCGCCTCCGGTCGAGGCCCGCGAGGTAGGCGGAGAGCTCCCGGCGCAGGAGCGCCGCGTCCTCGAATCGCTGGAGGTCCGACGCGCCCGCCATGAGGTCTCGGAGTCGATCGGCGACGATCCGCGTCGCCCCGCGCAGCGCCTCGACGGCCTCCGCCTCCGAGCCGGGTGCGAGCCCCGCCCTCGTGAGCGGGGTCGCGGGATCGGCGAAGGCGCGCAGGACCGCGTCGCGGGCCGCCATCGCGTGGGCCCGCGTGCCGAAGGGGCCGAGCGCGCGGTCCGCGTCGTCGGCGGCGACGAGCGGTGCGCACTCGACGCCCGAGCCGCGCACGAGGAGCCAGTGCTGGGAGTCCTGATGCGTCGACGCCGAGTTGAAGAGCGGGCGCAGATCGTGGATCTCGCGCAGCTCGAGGACGCGCGCCTCGAGGACCGTGGCCGTCGGCGTCGTCCGGATCGAGGTCGCGAGGTCGACCATGCGCTGAATCGAACGGCGCTTCTCGGCGGCCGTGAAGTACGAGCGGACGCGGCTCGAGAGGTTCGTCGCCGAGCCGACGTAGAGGGGGGCTCCCGCGGCGTCGAAGAATCGGTAGACGCCCGGGAGGGAGGGGATCCCCTCGGCGAGGGCCGCCTTCGAGCGACGGCGACGAGGCACGGGCTCGGCGAGGCGCTCGAGGTCGTCGAGGGAGGCGAGACCCGCATCGGCCATGAGCTCGAGGAGGCCGGCGAGGACGCCCCAGGTCGTCCGCGCGTCCGCGAGGGCCCGGTGCGCGTCGGTCGGCTCGACGCCGAATCGGCTCGCGAGCGTTCCGAGGCGGTGGTCGCGCACAAGAGGCCGGGGGAGCGCGAGGCGCGCGAGCGCGAGCGTGTCGACGACCCGCGGATGCGGCCAGTCGAGGAGCTCGGCGCGGGCGGCCCTCCGGAGGAATCCCGTGTCGAAGGAGGCGTTATGGGCGACGAGGACGGGCGCGGCGCCGGAGGACAGTCCGGACCACGCGAGGAAGCGGGGGAGGACCGCTCCGATGGGATCGGCGCCTTCGACCATCGACTGGGTGATGCCAGTGAGCGCGGTGATCCGCGGAGGGATCGGACGCCCGGGGTCGACCATCTCCTGGAACTCGTCGACGATGCGGCCGCCCGCGACGCGGACCGCCCCGATCTCCGTGATCGCGTCGCCCGCCCCGAGGCCGGTCGTCTCGAGGTCGACGACGACGAATTCGGCCGTCGCGAACGGATCGCCGAGCCCGGGGAGCCCGAGCCCGGGGAGCCCGAGCCCGATCTCGGGACCGCGACCTGCGGATTCGGCGAGACGGCTGCGCACCTGTGCAGCCGCGAACGCACGAGTGTCCCCGCCCGGGACGGCGCCGCCCGCGAGTGGAGGCACGGGAGCGGAATCGGGCATAGAGTGGATTCTAATTCGTGACCACGCTCGAGACCCGTGGAGGAACCGTGGCGTTCTACCAGGCACTGAAGGCAACCGGCGGCCCCGTCCTCAAGGCCGCGTACAAGCCGTGGATCCGCGGCAAGGAGAACATCCCCGCGACCGGTCCGGCGATCCTCGCCTCCAATCACAACGCCGTGTGGGACTCCGTGTTCCTCCCGATGATGCTCGATCGCGAGGTCGTCTTCATGGGCAAGGCCGACTATTTCACCGGCACCGGCGTCAAGGGCTGGGTGACGAAGGAGTTCATGCGCGCCGTCGGGACGATCCCCGTCGACCGCTCGGGCGGTCGCGCCTCCGAGGGCGCGCTCAAGGCGGGCCTGGACCGCCTGAAGTCCGGCGAGCTGTTCGGCATCTACCCCGAGGGCACGCGCTCGCCCGACGGCCGCCTCTACCGCGGCAAGACCGGCGTCGCCCGCCTCGCGCTCCTCTCCGGCGCGCCCGTCATCCCCGTCGCGATGATCGGCACCCACGCCGCCCAGCCGATCGGTCAGAAGATCCCCTCGCGGACGAACATCGGCATGGTGATCGGCGAGCCCCTCGACTTCTCCCGCTACAAGGGCCTTCACAAGGACCGCTACGTCCTGCGGGCGATCACCGACGAGATCATGTACAACCTCATGCTCCTGTCGGGCCAGGAGTACGTCGACCTCTATGCCGCCGACGTCAAGGCGAAGCTCGCCGCCGAGGGCAAGTTCGAGGGTCCGGTCCCCACGAACGGGCGACCCGGGCCCGGCGGCCGCACCGCCCCCGTCGTCGAGGTGCCGACCCGCCCGGCCGACCAGCCCGCCGAGGAGATGAGCCCCGAGGAGACGAGCGCCGCCCAGACCGCCGCCGAGGCGATCGACGAGGCCGGGGCGGAGCGTCCGCAGGAGTAGGGGATCGGGCCCGGCGCGCCGCGCCGGGGTCCGCTTGAGCGTCTCCCGCGCCCATGTGCGCGGGGCCCGGGGCCGCTCGTCCGTGGGACGGGCGGCCCTTTCGCGCACCTGGACAGTTAGTAGGATGGGGGCGTTGCGTGCGCGCCGACCGGCGCCACGACCTCAACGCTGAAAGGTGTCTTCCATGTCGGTTCGCCGCGTCGCCCTGCTCACCGCCGGTGGGTTCGCACCGTGCCTCTCCTCCGCGGTCGGCGGTCTCATCGAGCGCTACAACGAGATCGACCCCTCGATCGAGATCATCGCGTACCAGAACGGCTACCACGGCCTGCTCACCGGCAACTTCGTCGTCGTCGACGAGGAGGCCCGCAAGCACGCCGCCGTCCTCCACCGCTTCGGCGGCTCCCCGATCGGCAACTCCCGCGTCAAGCTGACGAACGCGAAGAACCTCGTCGAGCGCGGCCTCGTCGCCGAGGGGGAGAACCCCCTCGAGAAGGCGGCCGAGCAGCTCCGCAAGGACGGCGTCGACGTCCTCCACACGATCGGCGGCGACGACACGAACACGACCGCGGCCGACCTCGCCGCCTACCTCGAGGAGCACGACTACCACCTCACGGTCGTCGGCCTCCCGAAGACGATCGACAACGACGTCGTTCCGATCCGCCAGTCGCTCGGCGCCTGGACCGCCGCCGAAGAGGTCTCCGAGTACGCGCAGAACGTCATCGGCGAGCACCGCTCGAACCCGCGCATGCTCATCATCCACGAGATCATGGGCCGTCACTGCGGCTGGCTCACCGCCGCCGGCTCCAAGGAGTACCACGAGTGGCTGAAGACCCAGGAGTGGGTCCCCTCGATCGGCCTGTCGCAGGAGCGCTGGGACATCCACGCGGTCTTCCTCCCCGAGATGGCGCTCGACATCGACGCCGAGGCCGCCCGCCTGAAGAAGATCATGGACGAGCAGGGCAACGTCAACATCTTCCTCTCCGAGGGCGCGGGCGTCCCCGAGATCATCGCCGAGATGGAGGCCGCGGGCGTCGAGGTCCAGCGCGATCCCTTCGGCCACGTCAAGCTCGACACGATCAACCCCGGTCAGTGGTTCGCCAAGCAGTTCGCCTCGAAGATCGAGGCCGAGAAGGTCATGGTCCAGAAGTCGGGCTACTTCTCGCGCTCGTCCCGCGCGAACGCCGAGGACCTCCGCCTCATCAAGTCGATGACCGACTACGCGGTCGAGTGCGCCCTGCGCGGCGAGTCGGGCGTCATCGGCCACGACGAGGAGAACGGCGACCGCCTCTCCGCGATCGCGTTCCCGCGCATCGCCGGCGGCAAGCCCTTCGACATCACGCAGGAGTGGTTCACCGAGCTCATGGCCGAGATCGGCCAGGACGTGAAGCCCGCGGCGAAGTGACTCTTCCCATCAGGCCCGGTCGCGGCGGAAGCAGGTTCTCCTCGGAGGCCCTCCGCCGCGACCCCGAGCACCTCTGGTCGCCCGACACCGGCATCGAGGCCCCCTGGGACTCGTGGCGGTCGCACGAGGCGCTCCAGCAGCCGAACTACCCCGACGACGCCGCGGGCCGCGACGTCGCCGCGACGCTGCGCCGCCAGCCGCCGCTCGTGTTCGCCGGCGAGGGCGACGACCTGCGCGCATGGCTCGGGGCGGCCGGGAGGGGCGAGGCCTTCGTCCTCACCGGCGGGGACTGCGCGGAGACCTTCGCCGAGGCGACGGCCGACCACCTCCGTCTGAAGATCCAGACGATCCTTCAGATGGCGGTCGTCCTCACCTACGGCGCCTCCCTGCCGGTCGTGAAGATCGGGCGCATCGCCGGCCAGTACGCGAAGCCCCGCTCGAACGACACGGAGACGCGCGACGGCGTCACCCTGCCCTCGTACCGCGGGGACGCGGTGAATTCCTACGAGTTCACGCCCGAGGCGCGGATCCCCGATCCGGCACGGCTCCTCGAGACGTACCACCACGCCTCGTCGACGCTCAACCTCATCCGCGCCTTCACGAAGGGCGGCTACGCGGATCTGCGCCTCGTCCATCACTGGAACCGGGGCTTCACGCAGAATCCGGCGTACGCGCGCTACGAGTCGCTCGCCGAAGAGATCCACCGCGCGGTGAAGTTCATGGAGGCGGCCGGAGCGGACTTCGATTCGCTCCGCGAGGTCGATCTCTACTCCTCGCACGAGGCGCTCCTCCTCGAGTACGAGTCGGCGATGACCCGGATCGACTCGCGGACGGGTCTCCCGTACGACACCTCCGGCCACTTCCTGTGGGCGGGGGAGCGGACGCGCGATCTCGAGGGCGCGCACATCGAGCTCCTGCGCCGCGTCCGCAACCCGATCGGCGTCAAGCTCGGTCCGACGACGACGCCCGCGCAGATGCTCGGGCTCGTCGAGCGCCTCAATCCGGACGGCGAGGACGGGCGCCTCACCTTCATCACGCGCATGGGGGCCGACCGGATCCGCGAGGCCCTGCCGCCGCTCCTCGAGGCCGCGAAGGCCGACGGACGGCCGGTGACGTGGATGACGGATCCGATGCACGGCAACACGATCACCTCGTCGACCGGGTACAAGACCCGGCGCTTCGAGACGATCATGGACGAGGTCAAGGGCTTCTTCGACGCGCACGACGAGGTCGGGACGGTGCCGGGCGGCATCCACGTCGAGCTCACCGGCGACGACGTCACCGAGGTCGTCGGAGGCTCCGAGGAACTCGACGACGAGTCGCTCAAGCGGCGCTACGAGACGGTCGTCGACCCGCGCCTCAATCACCAGCAGTCGCTCGAGATGGCCTTCCAGGTCGCGGAGTACCTGCGGCGAGAGGGCGAGTAGCCGATTGAGCGAGGAGGGGCCGGGACGCGAGTCCCGACCCCTCCTCGCGCGTCGGCCGTTGGATCGGCCGACGATGAGCCGCGACGACTCAGACGACGTACAGCGTGACCGTCGAGCCCTTCCTCACCTGGGTCCCGGCCGCGGGGTCCGTGGAGCGGGCGGTGCCGAAGACGCCGCCGAGAATGCGGGAGACCTCGACCTTGAGCCCGGCGGCCTCGAGAACCGCGATCGCGTCGGACTCCTGCTTGCCCTGGATGCTCGGGACCTCGACGAGCTCGGGGCCCTTGGAGACGACGTAGGACACGGAGTCGCCGCGGTGGAGGGTCGAGCCCGCCTGGGTCGACTGGGAGATCACCGTTCCGGCGGCGACGGAGTCCGAGTACTCCTCGGTCGGCGATGCCGCGAGTCCGGCCGCCTCGATCGCGGACTTCGCCTCGTCGGCGGACCTGCCGGCGACGTAGGGGACCTCGATCGGCTCGCGCCCCTTCGAGACGACGACGTCGACCGCGGTGTCGTGGGGGATGGAGGTGCCGGTCTCCACGGACTGGGAGAGGACGAGTCCTTGCGCGACGTCCTCCGAGTACTCCTCGGAGGTCGTCCCGATCTGGAGGCCGGCGGCGGTGAGATCCGAGGCGGCCTGGTCGGAGGTCCTCCCCGAGAGGTCCGGGACGGTCTTCATATCGACGCCCTTGGAGACGACGAGGCGCACCTCCGCGTCCTTGTGGACGGGCTCCCCGCCCGCGGGGTCGGAGGAGATCACGGAGCCCTGGGCGACGGAGTCGGAGAAGGCCTCCTCGGTGATGACGCCGAGTCCCATCGCCTGAAGCTGCGACTCGACCGCCGCGGCCGAGCGGTCGGTCGTCGCCGGCATGTCGAGGTAGGAGCCGGGCCCGTACTCGGTCCACCACCACCAGCCGCCAATGGATCCGGCGACGGCGAGGACGGCGAGGAGGGCGACGATGCGCCCGGCGAGCGAGCGCCGGCGTCCATCCGCGTGGAGGACGGGGGAGGCGCCGGAGGCGCGGACGACCGCCTCCGAGGAGCCCGGGAGTCGGTCGGGGAGGGACGAGGTGATGTCGGCGCGGTCCCAGGCGGCGGTCTCCCCGACGCCCTCGACGACGCGCGGGGCGACGTCCGCGCGGCGCTGAGCGATCTCCGGCGGAAGCGCCGAGGCGACGCGGGCGACCTGGTCGAGCGCCTCCGAGGCGTCGGCGGGCCGCTCGTCGGGGTCGGTGGCCGCGAGGCTCGCGACGAGATCGTCGACTTCGCGGGGGAGCCACGGCACGGAGGCGGAGGGGAGGGGGATCGGGTCGTTGACGTGGTGCGCCGCGATCTGGAGGGCGTTCTCGCCCTCCCAGGGGACCGAGCCGGTGAGCATCTCGTAGGCCATGATCCCGACCGCGTAGATGTCGGTGCGCTCGTCGATCGCGCCGGACAGTGCGACCTCGGGGGCGATGTAGGCGATCGTCCCGAGCATCGACCCCGTCGTCGACATCGAGACCTCGGAGGCGGCGCGGGCGAGGCCGAAGTCGGTGACCCGGGCCGGCGGATCGAGGGGGACGAGGACGTTCTCCGGCTTGATGTCCCGGTGAACGACGCCGACCCGGTGGGCGGCGCGCAGCGCGTCGAGGACGTCGTGGACGTACCGGAGCGTCCGTCCGACCGAGAAGGAGCCCTCGCGGCGCAGGAGCGTCCGCAGGTTCGGTCCGTCGATGAGCTCCATGACGAGGAAGCCCTGGCCGTGGACGACGCCCTGGTCGAAGACCGAGACCACCCCGGGGTGGATGATCCGGGCGGCCGAGCGGGCCTCGCGGCGGAAGCGGGCGACGAAGTCCTGGGACTCGGCGAGGTGGGGGTGCATGATCTTGAGGGCGACCGGCCTCTCGAGGCGCTCGTCGTGGGCGACGTAGACGGTCGCCATGCCGCCGCGGGCGAGGCGGCGGACGATCCGGTAGCGGGCGTCGACGAGCAGCCCGATCATCGGGTCGATCGCGCGGTCCTCGGCGGACTCCGGCGCGCCCTCGGCCCCGGCGCCGACCCCGACGGGCATGCGGAGGCGCTCGGTGTCGTGCGCGCCGCCCGCGGTCGATTCGGGCTCGGAGTCGATTTCGGTCACCCCCGGATTCTATGGGAGGAGACCGGGCGCACGCCCGCCCCCGACCGGCGAGCCCGAAGGGCGGGGCGTCGCGGTCCTCCGGGGCGCTAGGCTGGACGCATGACCGTCTACCCCGAGACCCTGTCCGCCGACGAGGCCGCCCGCCTCCTCGGGATCGAGCCCCGACGCATCAAGCAGCTCGTCCGCGACCGCGTCCTCTTCACCGTGCCGACCGAGACCGGGCGCGGGATCCCCCGCGAGATCCTCGTCAAGGGCGAGAACGGATGGGAGCCGCTCTTCAGCCTCCCGGGGACCCTTACGCTGCTCGCCGACGATGGCTTCACCGACGACGAGGCCGCGGCGTGGCTCTACACGCACCAGGACGAGCTCGGCGAGACGCCGATGGCGGCGATGCTCGCCGGGCGTCATCACCGCGTCAACGCGATCGCCTCGACGCTCGCCTTCTGATCCCCGCTCCCGGGCCCGCCGCCCCGTCCTCGTGAATCGCCGGCGCCTCAGGACTTCCGGGCGGTGACGATCCGGGCGAGCTCGAGGAGGTCCTCGCGCTCGGCCGGGGAGAATCCGGCGGACTCGAGCGCCTTCTCGCCCTCGAGGATGAGCGACTCGATGAGGCGCTCGTGGGCCGCGCGGCCCCGCCTCTCGATGATCGCGGCGGCCTCGGCGACGGCCGCGTCCGGTGCGTCCGCATCTCCGAGGACGCCGACGAGCGCGCGACGCTCGTCATCGGCCGCGGCCCTCCACGCGAGGGCGAGGAGCACCGTTCGCTTGCCCTCGCGCAGGTCGTCGCCGGCGGGCTTGCCGGTCGTCCCCGGATCCCCGAAGACGCCGAGGTCGTCGTCGCGGAGCTGGAACGCGATGCCCCAGGGCGTGAGGATCTCGTCGAGAGAGGCGAGGAGCGCGTCGTCGCCACCGGCCGCGATCGCGCCGAGGAGCGCCGGGTGGACGATCGAGTAGTGCGCGGACTTGCGCAGGACGACCTCCATCGCGTCCTCGATCGAGAGCGCCGCGTCGTCGAGGAGATCGAGCGGGAGGTGCTCGGCGCGCACGTCGAGGTACTGGCCGAGCGCGACCTCCGCGTGCATCGTCGAATAGCGGGCGAGAAGTCGCGCGGCGTCCGCGGGATCGAGGTCCTCGCACTGGCGGCCGATCGCGCGCTCGGCCGCCGAGAAGAGGAGATCGCCGACGAGGACGGCGCCGGCCGCCCCGAACTCGTCGGCCGAGCCCTGCCACCCCGCGTCGCGGTGAACGCCGGCGAGGCGCACGTGGGGGGTCGGCGCCCCCCGCCGCGTGCGGGCGTGATCGATGAGGTCGTCGTGCGCGAGGGCGGAGGCCTGGTAGAGCTCGAGGGCGGCGCCGAGGCTCCCGACCGGGTCCTCGCCGAGCGGGCGGCCGGAGGCGAGCGAGGCGCCGAAGTGGGCGAGGAGCGCGCGGAACCGCTTGCCCGAGCGCGTCGCGGCGAGGGCCGTGTCGACGAAGGCGTCGGCGCCCGCGGTCCGTCCGATTTCGGCGAGGAGGGCGTCGATGGCCTCGCGGGCCTCGCGGTCGATCGAGGGGCGGAGGGCGGCGAAGCGCTCGGCGAGAGTCGTCATGGCGCCAGGGTAGTGCGGGCCGGGTACCAGACGCGGCGCCCCGCGCGGGGGATCGCCGCTCCGTCGGGAATTCTCAGGACCTCGGACTATAATGGTCCGCAGTATGCCGGGGCTCGGGTCCCGGCGCTTTCCCGTCTTCTGAGAAAGGGACCTGTGTGGCCGCATCGAGCAACGCCAAGGGATCGAAGCGCGAGGCGAAGGCGAAGGAGGCCGTAGAGCCGGTCGAGTCCGTCGCCGCCGAGGCGGTCGAGGCCGAGGCGCCGGCGCCGAAGAAGCGCGCGACTCGGGCGAAGAAGTCGGCGGCTCCGGCCGAGACCTCCCCGGCGAGCACGACCGTCGACGAGCCGGCGGCCAAGAAGCCCGCCCGCCGTTCGCGCAAGAAGACCGAGGTGGCCGCCGTCGAGGGGGCCCCCGAGGGCGCCGAGTCCGCGACCGAGGATCAGCCGGCCGCGAAGAAGCCCGCCCGTCGCAGCCGCAAGAAGGCGGACGCCGAGACCCCGGCGAAGAAGAAGCCCGCCCGCGCCTCCGTGAAGAAGAAGGACGAGCCCGTCGCCGAGGCCGAGTCCGACGAGGACGAGGTCGAGGTCGACGACGAGGACATCGAGCTGAGGGACGAGGACCTCGCCGGTGCCGACGACACCGTCGATTCCGACGACGAGAGCGAGTCCGACGACGAGAGCGAGTCCGACTCCGAGTCGGGCGAGGACTCCGATTCGGAGGAGTCCGAGGACGAGGAGGACGCCGAGGACGAGGAGGCGAAGGCCCGCCGAGAACTGCGCGAGCGGACGTCGTCGGGCATCCGCGTCAAGGGCGGCTTCGTCGTCTCCGACTCCGATGAGACCGACGAGCCTGTCCAGCAGGTGACGGTCGCGGGTGCGACCGCCGACCCGGTGAAGGACTACCTCAAGCAGATCGGCAAGGTCTCCCTCCTCAACGCGGAGCAGGAGGTCGACCTCGCCCGTCGCATCGAGGCGGGCCTCTACGCCGAGTACAAGCTGAAGAACGAGGCCGACTCGATGACCTCGAAGGAGCGCCGCGAGCTCCACTTCCTCGCGCAGGACGGGCAGCTCGCGAAGAACCACCTCCTCGAGGCGAACCTTCGACTCGTCGTCTCGCTCGCGAAGCGCTACACGGGCCGCGGCATGCAGTTCCTCGACCTCATCCAGGAGGGCAACCTCGGCCTCATCCGCGCCGTCGAGAAGTTCGATTACACGAAGGGCTACAAGTTCTCGACCTACGCGACCTGGTGGATCCGTCAGGCGATCACCCGCGCGATGGCCGACCAGGCGCGGACCATCCGCATCCCCGTCCATATGGTCGAGGTCATCAACAAGCTCGCGCGCGTCCAGCGCCAGATGCTCCAGGACCTCGGCCGCGAGCCCACCCCCGAGGAGCTCGCGAAGGAACTCGACATGACGGCCGAGAAGGTCGTCGAGGTCCAGAAGTACGGGCGCGAGCCGATCTCCCTCCACACGCCGCTCGGCGAGGACGGCGACTCCGAGTTCGGCGATCTCATCGAGGACTCCGAGGCGATCGTCCCCGCGGACGCAGTCTCCTTCACGCTCCTCCAGGAGCAGCTCCACAACGTTCTCGACACCCTCTCCGAGCGCGAGGCCGGCGTCGTCTCCATGCGCTTCGGACTCGGCGACGGTCAGCCCAAGACGCTCGACGAGATCGGCAAGGTCTACGGGGTCACCCGCGAGAGGATCCGCCAGATCGAGTCGAAGACGATGTCGAAGCTCCGCCACCCGTCGCGCTCGCAGGTCCTGCGCGACTACCTCGACTGAGTCGACCACGATCGCGAGGGCCCGGGGAGGATCCCCCGGGCCCTCGCGCGTCCGGTGAGGGATCTCATGGTCACGAAACGGTCAACCGCGGGCGCCGGACTTGAGGAGGGCGCTCGTCGGATTGGACGATAGGGGCATGGCCGAGGGTTTCGCAGTCATCTTCTTCATGCTCGTCGTCATCGTCGTCGCGGCGATCGCCGTGATCGTCGGCCTCGCCCTCGTCCGCCGTCCCGCCGACCAGTGGCAGACGCACCTGCGCGAGCAGAACGCCCAGTTCCAGGCCCCGCAGGAGACCGATCCCGCCGGTGCCGTCGACCCCCGCGACACGACCCTCGACGATCTTCTCGACGCGAACGCGGTCGAGAAGAACGCCTACTTCGACGCCGACCGCCTTCCGGGGATCGATCGGATCGAGGTCGTCACCGACCGCATCGAGGCCATGCAGGAGAACCGGCGCGCCGCCAAGCACGGCGGCGCCGACCCGCTGAAGTGAGGCGATAGGCGCCTCCCGGGTGGAAGGCGCGCGCGCCGATGGGGGATGATGACCCCATGGACGCAGTGCTCTCCTTCCTCTCCACGCCCCTCGGGATCGCTGTCGCGGTCCTCGTCGTCGCCGCGATCATCGCGCTCGTCGTCGCGATCGCGCGTCGCCCGCGCCTCGAATCCCCCCGCATCGAGACCCCGATCGAGGCGGCGCCGCAGACCGGACCCGACGAATCCGAGGACACCACCGCGCCCTCGTCGATCGACGCGAGGGCGGGGCCCGCCGAGGAGGCCGCTCCCGACGAACCCGCGGACGCCGAAGAGGGCGAGCCCGCCGAGGTCGAGCCCTCGGCGCCCGAGGCTCCGGCCGCCCCCGCCGTCGAGGCCCCCGAATCCGTTCCCTCGCGCATGCAGCGCCTGAAGTCCCGCCTCGCGGGATCTGGCGCCCTCGGCCGCGCGATCGTCCAGATCCTCGCCCGCGGCGACCTCAAGGCCGCCGACTGGGAGGAGATCGAGGACACGCTCCTCGTCGCCGACCTCGGACTCGACGCGACCGACGAGCTCATGGACTCCCTGAAGAAGCGGGTCGCGGTCGCGGGCGTTCACGACGGCGCCTCGATCCGCGCGCTCCTCGCCGAGGAACTCCTCGCCCTCGTCGGCCCCGATCTCGACCGCTCGCTCCACCTTCCGAAGCACGGGGACGCCCCGGCGTCGATCCTCATGGTCGGCGTCAACGGCACGGGGAAGACGACGACCGTCGGCAAGCTCGCCCGCGTCCTCGTCGCCGAGGGGCGCACGGTCCTCCTCGGCGCGGCCGATACCTTCCGCGCCGCCGCCGCAGATCAGCTCCAGACGTGGGGCGATCGCGTCGGCGTCGACGTCGTGCGCTCCGACCGCGAGGGCGCCGATCCGGCCTCCGTCGCGTTCGACGCGGTGAAGGCGGGCGCCGAACGCGGCGTCGACGTCGTCCTCGTCGACACCGCCGGGCGCCTCCAGACGAAGTCGACCCTCATGGACGAGCTCGGCAAGGTGAAGCGCGTCATGGAGAAGCAGGCGCCCGTCGACGAGGTCCTCCTCGTCCTCGACGCGACGACCGGTCAGAACGGCCTCAAGCAGGCCGAGGTCTTCGCGGAGGTGGCCGGCGTCACCGGCATCGTGCTGACGAAGCTCGACGGCTCGGCGAAGGGCGGGATCGTCGTGTCGGTGCAGAAGAGCCTCGGCGTGCCCGTGAAGTTCGTCGGCCTGGGGGAGGGCGCGGACGACCTCGCGCCCTTCGATCCGCGGGGCTTCGTCGACGCGATCGTCAATGGGTAATGTCTGTTCATTGAGATAGTAAAGGCGGAGTAAAGCCTTGGTGTAAGGTGTGCCTATCGAAAGTTCGTTCGATGAAAGGCACCCCATGCAACTCGACACCGGAGCAACAGCCTGGATGCTCATCTCGGCATCCCTCGTCCTCCTCATGACCGTGCCCGCGCTCGCCCTCTTCTACGGGGGCATGTCCCGGACGAAGTCGGTCCTCAACATGTTCATGATGTCCTTCGGCGTCCTCGCCGTCCTCTCGGTCGTCTACCCCCTGTGGGTCTCCGTCGCCTTCCAGCTCACCTTCGCCGTCATCACCGTCGCGCTCATCTCCGGTTCCCTCGCCGAGCGCGTGAAGTTCACCACCTGGATGGTCTTCACCGCGATCTGGGCGACCCTCGCGTACTTCCCGATGGCCCACATGGTGTGGGGCGGCGAGGGCGGATTCCTCTCCGCGGGAGGCGTCCTCGCGAACCTCGTCGGGGCCGACCCCATCGACTTCGCGGGCGGCACCGTCGTCCACATCAACGCCGGCGTCGCGGGCCTCGTCCTCTGCCTCCTCATCGGCAAGCGCCCCGGCTTCGGCAAAGAGGCCATGCGCCCCCACAACCTCCCCTTCGTCATGACGGGATCCGCCCTCCTCCTCTTCGGCTGGTTCGGCTTCAACGCGGGCTCCGCGTTCACCGCCGACGCCCTCGCCGGCTCGGCCTGGGTGAACACCGCGGTCGCGGCCGGCGCCGCCTCCCTCGGCTGGATGCTCACCGAGTCCTTCCGCGACGGCCACGCGACCTCCCTCGGCGCGGCCTCCGGCATCGTCGCGGGCCTCGTCGCGATCACCCCAGGCGCGGGCGCGACCCCATCGGCTCGATGATCGTCGGGCTCCTCGTCGGCGCCGTCTGCGCCTACGCGGTCGGTCTGAAGTTCCGCCTCGGCTTCGACGACTCCCTCGACGTCGTCGGCGTCCACCTCGTCGGCGGCCTCCTCGGCACCGTCCTCATCGGACTCTTCGCGGTCGACGGCGGCCTCTTCCACGGCGGCGGCATTCGCCTCCTCCTCATCCAGACCCTCGTCGCGCTCTTCGCCTGCCTGTACTCGGGCGTCGTCACCCTCGTCATCGGCCTCGGCCTCAAGAAGACGATGGGGTGGAGGATCTCCCCCGAGGACGAGGTCCGCGGCATCGACCTCGCCGAGCACTCCGAATCCGCCTACGAATCGATGTCGGCCGCGGCCCGCCTCGCCTGAAAGGACTCCCCATGAAGCTCATCACCGCGATCATCCAGCCCCACCGCCTCGATGCGGTGCGCGAGGCCGTCGGCCTCCCCGGCGCGACCCTCACCGAGGTCTCGGGCACGGGCCGGCAGAAGGGGCACGTCGAGATCTGCCGCGGCGCCGAGTACGCCGTCACCGTCGTTCCGAAGATCAAGCTCGAAACGCTCGCCGCGGACGACGAGGTCGAGCGCGCCGTCGACGCGATCGTCGACGCCGCGCGGACCGGAGCCATCGGCGACGGGAAGATCTGGATCACCGACGTCGTCGACGCGATGCGCGTCCGCACCGGCGAGCGCGGGGACGCCGCGCTGTGAGCGGATCCGCCGGATCCCTCGCCAGGGCCCTCCTCGAGATCGACTCCGACCGCCCGATTGAGGGCGGGACGTGGAGCCCGGTCCCGGGGAGGGCCCTGCGCGCGAAATCGTCGCGAATCGTCGCCCGGCACTTGTCGGAGCTCTGGCGCGCCTGCCGGCCCGAGCGCCTCGGGTGCGCCTCCGCGCTCTGCCTCGCGGGCTCCTTCGCGCGCGAGGAGGGCGGTCCGCGCTCCGACCTCGACGTCGTCCTCCTCGTCGAGGACGAGACCCCCGGCCTCGCCGACGTCGCCCACGACCTCGTCACGGAGCTGTGGAGCACGGGGCTGTCCGTCGACCACTCGATCCGCACGCCCGCCCAGTGCCGCGAGATCGCGAAGTCGGACCTCCCCGCGCTCACCGGCCTCCTCGACCTCGTCCTCGTCGCCGGGGACGCCTCGTTGCACGAAACGGTCGTCCGCGGGGTGGGGGAGGATCTGCGCAGGCAGGCGCCCGCGCGCGTGGGCGAGCTTCTCGAGGCCGCCCGCGCCCGATGGGGCGTCGAGGACCTCCTCCACCAGGTGAACGAACCGCACCTCAAGGACTGCCGCGGCGGTATCCGCGACGTCGGCCTCATGCGCGTCCTCACCGCGGCCTGGCTCGCCGACCGCCCGCACGGCGCCCTCGACGAGGCTCTCGACCTCCTCCTCGACGTCCGCGACGCCCTCCACTTCGTCACGGACCGACACGTCGCGAAGCTCCTGCGCGCCGACCAGCGCGCGGTCGCCGAACGGCTCGGTCTCGAGGGCGAGGACTCCGAGGCCGAACTACGGCGCCTCCTCACGGGCGCCGCCACGGAGATCGACGCGGCGACGCGCAGGGTCGTCGACGCCGCCGAGCGCCAGGCCCCGTCCTGGGGCGCGGGCGCGCTCGCCCGACGCGTCATCCGCGCCGTCGCGCCGGGCAGGGGCGGTGCCCGCCGGACCTTCGCCCAGCAGATGGTCTCCGAATCGACGTGCGTCGTCGACGGGCGCCTCTCCTTCCCGGCGACGAGCCTCGCCTCGGACCCCGCGGCCGTGCTCGACCTCGGTCGGACCTCGGCCTCGATGGGCCTCGAGCCCTCCGGAACCGCCCTCGACGCGATCGCCGCGGCCGTCTGGCGCGGCGACCACGCGATCGCGCGTCCCTGGCCCGCGCCCCTGTTGCGCGCCCTCCTCGACCTCCTCTCGGCACCCTCGGGCTTCGTCGGCGCGTGGTCGCACCTCGAGGCGACGGGCGTCGTCGACGCGTGGATCCCCGAGTGGGCGCCCGTGCGGTCGCGCCCCCAGTCGGCCGCCTTCCACCGCTGGACCGTCGACCGCCATTGCGCGGAGACGGTCGCGCGCGCCGCCGCCCAGCGCACCGGTGACGAGCCCTGGGACTGGCCGTTCCCCGAGGTACTCGTCCCCTGGGACGCGGTGCTCCTCGCCGCCCTCCTCCACGACCTCGGGAAGCGGCCGGGCGCTGCCGGCCCCGATCATCCCGCGGTCGGCGCCGATCTCGTCGGCCCGGTTCTCGAGCGGCTCGGCATGCCCGAGAGGATCGCCCCCGTCTCCCTCCTCGTCGCGCACCACCTCGACCTCGCCGTCCTCGCGACGACCGAGGACCCCGCTTCGCCTCAGACCGCCGATCGGCTGCTCGAGGCGATCGGCGGGACCGGGTGCGCCCTCGCCGCCCTCGCGGTGCTGACGAAGGCGGATTCCCAGGGCGCGGGTCCTAAGGCGTGGAGCGCGTGGAGGGCCTCGCTCATCCGCTCGCTCGTCGCGACCGCCTGGGCCCGCATCGGCGGGGCCGACGCGGTGCGATAGGCTGGTCCGAGTCCTCGGGGGCCCGCCCCCGCACGTCCAGCAACGGGAGCCCTCAGTGTTCGGAAACCTCTCCGATCGGTTGACGCAGTCCTTCAAGCAGCTCCGCAGCCGCGGCGTCCTCACGGAGTCCGACGTCGACCAGACGATCTCCGAGATCCGACGCGCCCTCATCGACGCCGACGTCGCCCTCCCCGTCGTCCGCCAGTTCACGAACGAGGTCCGCGAGAAGGCCTACGGCGCCGCCCGCTCGAAGGCGCTCAACCCCGGCCAGCAGGTCATCCGCATCGTCCACGACGAACTCGTCGAGATCCTCGGCGGCGCCACGCGCGAGCTGCGCTTCGCCGAGCGCGGCACGACGGTCTTCATGCTCGCGGGCCTTCAGGGCGCGGGCAAGACGACCCTCGCCGGCAAGCTCGGCAAGTGGCTGCGCGAAGAGGGGAAGTCCGTCCTCCTCGTCGCCTCCGACCTCCAGCGCCCCAACGCCGTCACCCAGCTCCAGGTCGTCGGCGAGCGCGCCGGGGTCGAGGTGTGGGCGCCCGAGCCCGGCAACGGCGTCGGCGACCCGGTCGCGGTCGCCCGCTCGGGCGTCGACCATGCGATCCGGACCGGCGTCGACGTCGTCATCGTCGACACCGCGGGCCGCCTCGGCGTCGATGAGGAGATGATGGCGCAGGCCGTCGCGATCCGCGACGCCGTCCACCCGCACGAGGTGATGTTCGTCCTCGACGCGATGGTCGGCCAGGACGCCGTCCAGACCTCGACGGCGTTCCGCGACGGCGTCGGCTTCACCGGCGTCGTCCTCTCGAAGCTCGACGGCGACGCCCGAGGCGGCGCGGCGCTCTCCGTCCGCGGCGTCACCGGCGCCCCGATCCTCTTCGCCTCGACGGGCGAGGGCCTCGACGACTTCGAGCGCTTCCACGCCGACCGCATGGCCGGCCGGATCCTCGACATGGGCGACGTCCTCACGCTCATCGAGCAGGCGGAGAAGAGGCTCGACGCCGAAGAGGCCGAGCGCATGGCGCAGAAGGCCATGTCCGGCGAACTCACCCTCGCGGACTTCCTCTCGCAGCTCCAGCAGATCAAGAAGCTCGGCTCGATGAAGAAGATGCTCGGGATGATCCCGGGCGCCGCCCAGATGCGCGAGCAGATCGAGAACTTCGACGAGCGCGAGGTCGACCGGGTCGAGGCGATCGTCCGGTCGATGACGCCCGCGGAGCGCGAGGACGTCTCGATCCTCAACGGCTCGCGGCGCGCCCGCATCGCCCGCGGCTCGGGCACGACCGTCGCGGAGGTGAACTCCCTCGTCCAGAGGTTCGAGGCCGCGAAGACGATGATGGGCCAGATGGGCCGCATGGGCGGCATGCCCGGATTCGGCTCGATGCCCGGCCAGGGCGGCCGCGCCAAGCAGAAGGCCAACGCCCGCAAGGCCCAGGCCGACCGAGCGAAGGTGAAGAAGAAGGCCCGCTCCGGCAACCCCGCGAAGCGCCGCCAGCAGGAGCTCGAGGCGCTCCTCCCGCCCGAGCAGCGCTCGGCGTCCGCCGAGAAGGGCTCGGCGTTCGGGGCGCCCGCGCCAGCCCCCGAGCCCGCGGCGCGCCCGTCGATGGACGACCTGCCCGACGACGTCAAGCGGATGCTCCAGGGCCTGCGATGATCCTCTCCGGCTCCGTCCTCTGGTCGGACGACCCCGACGCGCCCGCGACGTGGACGCGCGGAACCTTCCGCATCGAGGACGGCCGGATCCACCGGATCGGAGAGGGGCCCGTTCCCGACCTCGAGGGCTACGCGATCCCCGGCTTCGCCGACTGCCACGCCCACATCGGCGTCGGCGCCGACGGGCCGGTGGGGGAGGCCGAGCAGGAGCGCCAGGCCCGCGCCCAGCTCGCAACCGGAGTCCTCGCGATCCGCGATTGCGGCTCGCCCGTCGACACCCGCTGGATCGATGCGCGACCCGATATGCCCCGGCTCGTCCGGGCGGGGCGCCACATCGCCCGGCCGAAGCGCTACATGCGGGGACTGCCCGTCGACCTCGACGATCCCGCCGACCTCCCCGAGGAGATCGTGCGCCAGGCGGCGTCGGGCGACGGCTGGGTGAAGCTCGTCGGCGACTGGATCGACCGCTCGAAGGGCGCCGACTCCGACCTCGAGCCGCTGTGGCCGCGCGAGATCCTCGTCGACGCCGTCGCCGCCGCCCACGACGCGGGCGCGCGCGTCGCCGTCCACTCCTTCGCTCACGCGACGATCGACGATCTGCTGGAGGCGGGCGTCGACGACATCGAGCACGCGACCGGAATGGACGCCGACCAGGCGGACGAGGCGGCCCGCCGCGGCGTCCTCGTCGCCCCGACCCTCCTCCAGGTCGCCCTCTTCGACTCCTTCGCCGCCCAGGCGGGGTCGAAGTACCCCGTGTACGCCCGAACGATGAGGACGATGCACGAGAATCGTCGCGCCCACTTCGCGATGCTCCGCGAGTCGGGCGTGCGGCTCCTCATGGGCACCGATTCGGGCGGCTACCAGGAGCACGGCACGATCGGCGCCGAGTTCGCCGCCTGGGAGGCCGAGGGCGTCGGGCGCGCCGAGCTCCTCGACGTCGCGACGCGCGCCACCCGCCGCGCCCTGGGGTTCGAGGTCCTCTCCGAGGGTGCGAGCGCGGATCTCCTCGTCTACGGGAACGATCCGAGGGACGCCGCCCTCGTCCCCCGACTCGACGCCCCCGACGCGATCGTCCTGCGCGGGGTCAGGATTCCCACGTCGCCGCGATCTCGCGCATGACCGCGCGCGCCGTCGGCGCGTCGAAGTTCCGCCCGTGCGCGACGACGCCGGGCCGCAGTCCCCAGGGGAGTTCGGTCGCGAGGTCGACGTTGAGCGCGCCGCCTCCCGCGATGCGCAGGATGTGGAGGCCCGCGGCGACGTCCCAGGGCTTGAACGCCGTCCCCGACATCGCGCCGAGCCACCCGGCCGCGACGTAGGCGAGGTCGAGGGCGGCGGCGCCGAGGCGCCGCGTCGATTGGAAGGCGGCGGCGATGCGCGCCTCGCGGGCCGCCGCGAGCTCGGGCTCTCGGGCGATGGCGCGGGGGCCCGGATAGTAGGAGACGATGACCGCACGCTCCTCGGCGGTGGGCCCGTCGGCGTCGAGGATCCGCTCGCCGTTCGGTCCCTCGTAGCGCGCGACCGCGTCGTCTGCCCAGAAGGTCTCGCCCAGCAGGGGAGCGCGGACGACGCCGGCGACGATCTCGCCGTCGAGTTCGACGCCGATCGACGTATTGAACCAGGGGAGCCCGGACGCGAAGTTCGCGGTCCCGTCGATGGGGTCGACGATCCAGCGGACGCGGGCGCCGAACTCGGCGACGACGCCGACGGCCTCGCGCCACTGCGCCGAACCGGGAGACGCGACGCCGTCCGGGAGGACGGGAAGGGACTCGGCGTCGAGGACGGCGGCGCCCTTCTCCTCGCCGAGGGCGCGCGAGCCCGGCACCGCCCGCCCGAGGATCGCGCGAAGAGCGGTCTCCACGAGCCGATCGTGCGCCGTGACGGGATCGTGGAAGTCGACCTTCGTCTCGACGCGCGCGACCGTCCGGGCGACGCCCGCGAGGTAGTCGGAGACGGCGAGAGCCGCCTCCTTCGCGATGAGGGCGAGGGCGGAGGCGGGCGCTGGGGAGACGAGATCGGTCATGCCGCCATTGTCCACCGAAGGCCGTCGCGGGGCCCGACGTGACGGATTCCACGACCGGGCGTCGCCCTCCGACGCGCCGGGGGTTGGAGACGAGGGGTCGGTTCATGGCACAATATTGGGCTGTACCCGGTCTGTCGAGGACCCTCTCACCTCGCCACCCCGTGTCCCGGAGCAATCGCCGAACCGTGTTTCCCACCGGGGACGCGCGCGCTCCACACCTCTGAGAAACAGGAGTGACCACACCAGTGGCAGTTCGAATCCGTCTGAAGCGCGTGGGCAAGATCCACGCCGCCGCCTACCGCGTCGTCGTCGTCGATTCGCGCAAGAAGCGCGATGGCCGCGTCATCGAGGAGCTCGGGATCTACGATCCCCAGCCGAACCCCTCGACGATCCGCATCGACTCCGATCGCGCGCAGTACTGGCTCGGCGTGGGCGCCCAGCCCTCCGACCAGGTCCGCAACCTGCTCGTCCTCACCGGCGACATCGCGAAGTTCCACGGCAAGGCCGACGCGGTCTCCCGCGTCCAGGTCTCCGAGGCCGACAAGGCCGCCCAGGCTGCCGAGGCCGTGAAGGCCGCCGAGGCCGAGGCCGAGAAGTCGAAGGCCAAGCAGGCCGCCGCGAAGGCGGAGGCCGAGGCCAAGGCCGCCGCCGAGGCGAAGGCCGCTGAGGCCGAGGCCACCGAGGAGGCCCCCGAGGCCGCCGAGGAAGCCTGATCATGCTCGCCGATGCGCTGGAGCACCTCGTCGGGGGGATCGTCGATCACCCCGAGGACGTCCAGGTCTCCTCGCGGTCGATGCGACGCGGCCGTCTGCTCGAGGTCCGGGTCAACCCCGACGACCTCGGACGGGTGATCGGCCGCGGCGGGCGGACCGCCCGGGCGCTGCGCACCGTCATCGGCGCGCTCTCGACCCGCGGCCCGGTTCGCGTCGACGTCGTCGACACCGATCGCGAGTAATCGCGGAGCGACACCTTTCACGGAGGGGTCCGGCACTGCCGGACCCCTCCGTCCTCTTCTCCGCCGGTGTGGTGGAATGAATCGGATCTTCAGGAGGCCCTCATGCTCATGACCGCAGGAATCATCGGACCCGCGCACGGATTGCGCGGCGAGGCGATCGTCGATGTCCGCTCCGACGATCCCGCGATCTGGGCGCCCGGCTCCGTCCTCGTCCTCGAGGGCGGCGAGGAGCGACTGACGGTCCTCGGCGCGCGCGTCCACAAGGACCGCGTCCTCGTCTCCTTCGACGAGATCGATTCGCGCGAGGGGATCGAGGCTCTGCGCGGCAGGGCCCTCCTCGTCGAGGAGCGGGCCGAGGAGGACGCGTGGTACCCCCATGAGCTCGCCGGATGCGAGGCGCGCACGCCGGAAGGCGAACTCCTCGGCGTCGTCGAGGGTTTGCGCTTCGGGCCCGCCCAGGATCTCCTTCTCGTGCGGACCGCCGATCGACTCGTCATGGTCCCCTTCGTCGAGGCGCTCGTGCCGGAGGTCGACGTCGCCGCCCGCACGGTGACGATCGCACCGCCGCCCGGCCTCTTCGACGACCGGATCGTCGTCTCCGAGGATCGGGAGGGCGCCCGATGAGGATCGACCTCTTCTCGATCTTCCCGGAGTACTTCGCGCCCGTCGGGCTCTCCCTCCTCGGGAAGGCCGACGACGCGGGCCTCGTCGACCTGCGCGTCCACGATCTGCGCGACTGGACGCACGACCGCCATCGCACCGTCGACGACACGCCCTTCGGCGGCGGAGCCGGCATGGTGATGATGCCGTCGGTCTGGGGCGAGGCGATCGACGAGGTCGTGGCCGAGGCGTCGGCCTCGGGGGAGGAGGGGCGCCGGGTCCTCGCGATCCCGACGCCCTCGGGGACCCCGCTCACCCAGCGGATGGCCGAGGACCTCGCGCGATGCTCCCACCTTCTCGTCGCCTGCGGGCGCTACGAGGGCATCGATCAGCGGGTCGCCGACCACTACCGGGAGGCCGGACTCGAGGTTCTCGAGTACTCGATCGGCGATTACGTCCTCAACGGGGGAGAGGCCGCCGCCCTCGTCCTCGTCGAGGCGGTGACGCGCCTCCTCGACGGCTTCATGGGCAATCCCGAGTCGATCGTCGAAGAGTCCCACTCGAACGGGCTCCTCGAATACCCGGCCTACACGAAACCGCGGACGTGGCGCGGTCTCGAGGTCCCCGAGGTCCTCCTCGGCGGCGATCACGCCCGCATCGCGCGCTGGAGGCGCGACCGCTCCCTCGAACGGACCGCGGCCCGCCGCCCCGACCTCGTCGCCGCCCTCGACCCCGCCGAACTCGACTCCGCCGATCGGACGGCGCTCGCGCTCGCCGGATTCCTCGTCGCGGCGGATGGCGTCCACTCCCTCGAGGTCCGCGAGGCCGTCCCCGCGGACGCGCCCGTCCTCGCGGAGCTCGCCGCGCGCACCTTCCCCGACGCCTGCCCGCCCGAGCTCCCGAAGGAGGCGGTCGAGGCATTCATCGCCGAGGAGCTGTCCGAGGAGGCCTTCGGGCGCTACCTCGCCGATCCGGCGGCGCACCGGATCCTCCTCGCCCTCGTCGACGGCGAGCCCGGCGGATACTCGCTCGCCCTCGTCTCCGGGCACGACATCGCCTCCGACATGATCCGCCCAGGGAAGGTCGAGGCCGGCGACGCCTACCTCTCGAAGTGCTACGCGGACTCGGCGTGGCGCGGAACGGGCCTGGCGGGCGCGCTCCTCGAGTCCGCCGTCGCAGACGCCGCCGCTTCCAGCAGCGCCCCCCGCATCGTCCTCGGGACGAACGCCGGGAACGTCCGCGCCCAGCGCTTCTACAAGAAGCACGGCTTCGCCAAGCGGGGCACGCGGACCTTCGTCGTCGGCGGAAAGCCCAACCGCGACGTCGTCCTCGTGCGCGATCTCACGGCGCTGCGCGGCTGAGACGCCCCGCGGGGCTGGGCGCCCCGCCCGCCGTGTGGCACACTGGTGAACCGGCGCATCCGGGAGCGACCTGCCGCAGGGGGACTCCACCGCGGGCGCGCCGATCAGAGAACGCGGGCCCGGCCCGCCGAATCAGACGCGAGCGACCTGCGGCGGGCGCGTCGAGGAGTAACAATGCAGAAGCTGGACGCCGTCGACGCCGCTTCCCTCCGCACGGACCTTCCGGCCTTCCGCGCCGGCGACACCGTCAAGGTGCACGTCAAGGTCATCGAGGGCAGCCGCTCCCGTATCCAGATCTTCCAGGGCGTCGTTCTCGCCCGTCGCGGACACGGCGTCTCCGAGACGTTCACCGTCCGCAAGGTCTCCTTCGGCGTCGGCGTGGAGCGCACGTTCCCGCTCCACGCGCCGACGATCGACAAGATCGAGGTCGTCACCAAGGGCGACGTCCGCCGCGCGAAGCTCTACTACCTGCGCGAGCGCCACGGCAAGGCCGCGAAGATCAAGGAGCACCGTTCGGGAAGCGCGGAGTGACCCTCCGAGCATGACCGACTCGCGCCCGGTACCCTTGCGGGGGTGCCGGGCGCGCGTTTCGGCGGAAGGGACGGGAACGACATGATCGAGGCCGCGACGCAGACGGCTCCCGAGGGGGCGCCGCTCGCGCCCCGCCACCTCGCGCGCCCCGACCGCGTCGCCGATCCGGGCCCTCAGGGCGTCCTCGGATGGGTGAAGGAGGTCGGCCTCGTCCTCCTCATCGCCGTCGTCATCTCCTCGCTCCTGCGCGCCTTCGTCGTCCAAGTCTTCTGGATCCCCTCGCCTTCGATGCACGACACGCTCGTCGAGAACGACAAGATCGCCGTCTCCCGCGTCGACGCCCTCACGGGGAGCATCGAGCGCGGCGACGTCGTTGTCTTCCACGACGAGCTCGGCTGGCTCTCGGGTTCGACCTCGCAGGTCTCGCCCCTCCAGAAGCTCGGCGAGTTCATCGGATTCGTCCCCGCGGGCGGCGAGCAGACGCTGGTCAAGCGCGTCATCGGAGTCGGCGGCGACCGCGTGCAGTGCTGCACGGCCGACGGGAGGATCACCGTCAACGGAGTCCCCCTCGACGAGACCTACCTCGCCGCGGGCCAGGTCCCCTCGACCGTTCCCTTCGACGTCACCGTCCCCGAGGGCTCCCTCTGGGTGATGGGGGACAACCGCGGCAACTCAGCGGATTCGCGCTACCACCAGGGCGAGGGGGAGACCCCCTTCGTCCCCGTCTCCGCCGTCGTCGGCACCGTCCAGGCGGTCATCTGGCCGATCGACCGCTGGCGCGTCGGCCTTTCGGCCCCCGAGGTTTTCGCGGGCGTCGGGAAGTGACGCGCGTCCTCGCGACCCGGGACGTCGAGCTCGCCCTCCTCGAGCGCGCGGGCGTCGTCATCGGAATGGACGAGGTCGGGCGCGGCGCCCTCGCGGGCCCCGTCGCCGTCGGCGCATGCGCCGTCACGGGGGACGAGGGCGTGGCGCCCTCCGGTCTCGCCGATTCGAAACTTCTCACTCCGAAGCGCCGCGAGGCCCTCGTTCCCCTCGTCGGGGCCTGGGCCCCCGGAGCCGTCGGCTTCGCCTCGAATGCGGAGGTCGACCGCTGGGGCATCGTCGGAGCGCTGCGCCTGGCGGGGATGCGGGCGCTCGCCGAGCTCATGGGCTCGGGCTCCCTCGTCGCCCAGGTCCGCGGCCCCGCCCTCGTCCTCCTCGACGGGTCGCACGACTGGCTGACGCCCCCGGAGGATCTCCTCGCCGAGCTCGACGGCCCCGAGCTCCCCGAGGTCGAGGTCCCCGAGGTGCTCACCCGCGTGAAGGCCGATGCGTCGTGCACCGCGGTCGCCGCCGCCTCCGTGCTCGCGAAGGTCGCCCGCGACCGGTGGATGACCCAGGCCCCGGACCCGGGCTACGACTGGGCGTCGAACAAGGGCTACGCCTCTCCCGCTCACGTCGCGGGCCTCGAGAGGCTCGGACCGGGACCCCTCCACCGGGTGTCCTGGAGGCTCCCCGGGACGGGTCTCACGCCCGCCCGATGATGCTCGTGGGCCGCGAACAGGGCATCATGGAGCCGTGAGCGAAGACATCGAAGGCTACGAGAACGCCCTGGAACTCGAACTCTTCCGCGAGTACCGGGACGTCATCGGCCTGTTCAAGTACGTGGTCGAGACCGAGCGCCGCTTCTACCTGTGCAATCAGGTCGACGTCCAGGCGCGCCCCGTCGGCGGCGACGTGTTCTTCGAGCTCACCCTCACCGACGCGTGGGTCTGGGACATCTACCGCTCCTCCCGCTTCGTCCGCTCGGTTCGCGTCATCACGTACAAGGACGTCAACGTCGAGGAGCTCTCGAAGCCCGAGCTCGACATCCCCTGATCCGCCGCGCTCGTCGGCGCGACCCGCACGCGGATCCACAGGCCCGCGCCGCCGGCGTCGCCGTCCACAGGCCGAGCCCGCCCGGCTCGCGCGACCCGTCCGTCCCCTGAGACCCTCCCTGCGGAGGTGAGTTCATGGACGCGGATCACAGGCGGGCGCTCGGACGCTCGGGGGAGGACACTGCGGCGCTCCTGCTCGAGGAGGCCGGACTCGTCGTCCTCGAGAGGAACTGGCGGGGCGGAAGGCTCGGAGAACTCGACCTCATCGCCGAGGGGCCGCCCGGCATCGTCGTCGTCGAGGTGAGGACTCGGATCGGCGATCTGCGCGGCAGCGCCGTCGAATCGATCGACGCCCGCAAGGTCGCGAAACTTCGGCTGCTCGCGGGCCACTGGGTCGCCGAGCGCGGATGCCGTCGGCGGCTGAGGGTCGACGCTATCGCCCTCGCCCTCGAGCCGTCGCGCCGCGACGAGATCCTCGCGGCCCTTCCCGTGAAGGATCTGCGGACCCTCGGAGCGAGGGCGACGTGGGTGCGGGGCATCGCATGAGCGCCCGCATCGCCGCCGTCCGCTCGATCGCCCTCCTCGGACTCGAGGGGCGCCTCGTCGACGTCGAGACGCACGTCGGGCGCGGACTCGTCGCCTTCACGCTCGTCGGCCTGCCCGACGCCTCGCTGCGCGAGGCGAAGGATCGCGTCCGCTCGGCGCTCCAGAGCTGCGACCTCGAGGTGATGGACGCGCGGATCACTGTCAATCTCTCGCCCGCGGGGCTCCCGAAGTCGGGGTCGGGCTTCGACCTCGCGATCGCGATGTCGGTCCTCGTCGCCGCTGGGGCCGTCGACGCTTCCGCCTTCGAGGGCGCGGCGCTCCTCGCCGAACTCGGACTCGACGGGGGACTGCGGCCCGTGCGCGGGATCCTCCCCGCCGTCGCCTCCGCTAAGGGCCTCGGCGTCCGCAGGGTCGTCGTGCCCGTCGAGTGCGTCGACGAGGCCCGCCTCGTCCCAGGGATCGAGGTTCTCGGCTTCGCCCACCTCGCCGACGTCGTCGTATGGGCGGGCGGCCGCGCGGCGCGGCCGCGCCTCCTCGAGCGCGCGCCGGCTCCACCGCCGGCCGCCGCGCCTCCGGACGAACGCGACCTCGCGGACGTGCGTGGCCAGGACGGTGCGGTCGACGCGCTTCTCGTCGCGGCCGCCGGAGGACACCACCTCTTCCTCGAGGGCGAGCCCGGAGCCGGCAAGACGATGCTCGCCTCGCGCCTGCCCGGGATCCTCCCCGATCTCGACGACCGCGTCGCCCTCGAGACGACGGCGCTCCATTCGCTCGCCGGGGTCCTGCCCGAGGGGAGCGCGCTCCTGCGCACCCCGCCCTTCCAGGCGCCCCACCACAGCGCGACGACCCCGGCGCTCATCGGCGGGGGAAGCGGGATCGCGTCGCCCGGCGCCGTCTCGCTCGCCCACGGGGGCGTCCTCTTCCTCGACGAGGCGGCCGAGTTCCCGCCCGCGGTCCTCGACGCCCTGCGCCAGCCCCTCGAGGAGCGGCGCATCGCGATCCACAGGTCGAGGGGGCGCGCCGACTACCCGGCCGCGTTCCAGCTCGTCCTCGCTTCGAATCCCTGCCCGTGCGGGCGGGCCGGTCGGCGCTGCCGCTGTACGTCCCTGCAGCGGCGGCGTTACCTCTCCCGTCTCTCCGGACCCCTCCTCGACCGGATCGACATCACCGTCGAGATGCGGCAGCCGACGCGCGCGGACCTCGCCGCCTCGACCCCCGTGTCGAGCGCCGAGGCGAAGCGGAGGGTCGTCGCCGCGCGCGCCCGTGCCCGGGCGCGCCTGAGCGGCACGGGCTGGACCCTCAATGCCGAGCTCCCCGGGCCGTGGCTCCGCCGCTCGTCGGGCATCCGGCCCGACCTCGTCGAGCGGCTCGACCGGGCCGTCGACGAGCGGGTCCTCTCAATGCGGGGAGCCGATCGGGTGCTCCGCCTCATGTGGACGCTCGCGGATCTGTCGGAACGCGACTCGCCGGACGAGACCGATCTCGCCCGCGCGCTCGCCCTGAGAACGGGAGGCCCCGATGCCCGGGTCGGAGACTGACAGGCTCAATGCGGCGTGGTGGTGCTGCGTCGTCGAACCCGAGGACCTCCACGCGGCGGCCCTGCGCGCCGGCCTCGGCGACGAGGAGGCGATCGCATGGGCCGGCGCCGATGCGCCCGGTCCGCTGCCCCCGGCGCTGGCAGGACGGGGACGACGATGGGCCGAGGCCTGGGAGCGATGGCGTCCGCGCGTCCTCGAGGCCCGCCCGCGCGCCGAGCTCGAGGCGCTCGAGTCGCTCGGGGGACGATTCCTCCTCCCCGGCGACGAGGGCTGGCCCGACGCGCTCGACGCGCTCGGCCCCGCGGCTCCGATCGGCCTGTGGGTCCTCGGACGCCTGCCCGACGCTCCGCCGGTCGCGCTCGTCGGCGCGAGGGCGGCGACGAACGCGGGGGAGCGCACCGCCTTCGACCTCGGGGCGGGACTCGCCGAGCGGGGCGTTCCGGTCCTCTCGGGCGGCGCCTTCGGGATCGACGCGGCCGCTCACCGCGGCGCCCTCGCGGCCTCCGGCGCGACGCTCGCCGTCATGGCCGGGGGAGTGGGCAACCCCTATCCCGCGGCCCACGGCGATCTCTTCTCGAAGATGCTCGAGCGCGGTGGCGCCCTCGTCTCCGAGGTCCCGACCTCGTGGCGCCCGGCGAAGTGGCGCTTCCTCGGGCGCAACCGTCTCCTCGCCGCGTGGGCCGGCGCGACGGTCGTCGTCGAAGCCTCCGCGCGATCCGGAGCGCTCGCCACGGCGCGGCGCGCCCTCGACCTCGGACGACCCGTCGGCGCGGTTCCCGGCCCCGTGACGTCGAGCGCCTCGATCGGATGTCACGACCTCATCCGCAACGGCGCGATCCTCGTGAGGGACGTCGGCGAGGTCCTCGAACTCGTCGCACCGCTCGAGGGCTCCCAGGCGGTCCTCTTCGGCGAGCCGGTGGTTCCCGATCGGGGCGCGGACGCCCTTGACCCCATCGCCCGCAGGGTGTGGGAGGCCCTCCCGCAGCGGTCGAGCACGACACTCGCGCGCCTGTCGCGCGCCGCGGGCCTCGGTGAGAGGGAGGTCCTCGCGGCGCTCGCCGGGCTCGAGCTCGCCGGCCTCGTCGCGTCCGACTCGAGGGGATGGGCGAGGCGGCGCCTAGGATGAGCGCATGTCCGACGCCTCCCCGCTGCGCGCGTGGATCGAGCATCTGCGGCACGCGCGCGGCCTCTCCGAGAACACGCTGCGCGCCTACTCGGGCGATCTCGCCTCCCTGCTCGACAGCCTCGGCCTCGACGCGGACGCCGCGCCCGAAGCCCTCGCCCGGGCGATGACGACCCGCAGGATCCGCCTGTGGCTCGGCGAGCAGGCGGAGTCCGGGGCCTCCCGCTCGACCCTCCCGCGGCGCACCGCGGCCGTCCGAGGCTTCGCCGGGTGGGCGCACGAGCGCGGGCTCCTGCCGACCGATCCGTCGCTCGCCCTCGTCACCGCCCGGCCCGACCAGCGCCTCCCGCAGGTCCTCACGCGCACCGACGCCGAGCGGCTCATGGAGGACGCCCGGACGAGGGCCGGGGAGGGCGGGCCCGTGGGACTGCGCGACTGGGCGATCCTCGAGACGATCTACGCCTCCGGCATGCGCGTCGCCGAGCTCTGCGGCCTCGACCTCCGATCGATCGACGACGCTTCCGGCACCGCCCGTGTCCTCGGCAAGGGGAACAAGGAGCGCGTCGTCCCCCTCACCCCGCTCGCGCTCGAGGCGATCGGCAGGTGGCGGAGCGAGGGGCGCCCCGCCCTCGCCGTCCCCGAGTCGGGCTCGGCGCTCTTCCTCGGCGCTCAGGGACGGCGCGTCGACCAGCGGATCGTTCGCGCGATGATCCACCGGGAGGCCGCGCGCGCCGGCGTCCCCGATCTCGCCCCCCACGCGCTGCGCCACACGGCGGCGACCCACCTCCTTCAGGGCGGCGCGGATCTGCGCAGCGTCCAGGAGATCCTCGGGCACTCCTCGCTCACGACGACGCAGCGCTACACGCACGTCGACGCCGACCGCCTCTCCGCCGTCTACCGGCAGGCGCATCCGCGCGCGTAACTCCGTCGGGATCGACGAGGCCGGGGGCGGAGCGCCGCTCAGGGGGGCGCATCCGTCGCCGCTGCCCTGCTCAGCCGTCCCAGGGCTTGAGGACGACCTCGGGCACGAGGAGGCGCAGGGGATCGACGTAGACGTCGGCTCCGACCTTCGCGCCCCAATGGAGGGCGCCGGGGGAGTGGCCCGGGGCGACGACCGCGACGGCCTGGCCGCGCGCGACCTCCTCGCCGACCGCGACGAGGGGGATGACCGGTTCGAAGGTCGACCGGATCCGTCCGTGGGCGATCGCGACGACGCCCCGTCCCGCGAGCTCGCCCGCGACGCTCACGCGCCCGTCGGCGGGCGCGCGGACGACGCGGCCGACCGGGAGATCGAGATCGACGCCTCGATGTCCGGGGAGCCATGGCCGCGCCGGCGGATCGAAGGCGCGGACGACGCGAACCGGCGATTCGGCGGGCCACGACCAGGGGGCGGCCCCGGCCTCGTCGGCGACGGCCGTGCCGGGAGCGAGGAGGAGGACGAGCGTGAGGAGGAACGCGGGAACGAGCCCGGTACGGCGGCGGACGCGGGACGGTTCGGGAGGGCGCATGACGACAGGGTGGAGGTTCGCGCGACCGCGCGCCGTCCGGGGCGCCGCGAACTGTGGACGCCGCGAACGCCGCGGGGCGGATGTGGACGGGCGCCGCGCTTGACGAGGGTCACAGGCCCGGGGTCCGGGGGCGAGTTTCCCATGGTCTAGACTGGTTCCGCACCTGCGTGCAGGTGACTTCGCGCGCCGTTTTCCGCGAGGCGGCCTTCAGCCGCGCGGCGGGGTCGGGCGACCCGGTCCTCCTCGGAGGCGGTCCCCACCACGACGCCAGGGCCCGGACGGACGGTCCGTCACGGGCGTTAACCGAAACAAGGGGGCGAGAGCCCCCGCCGATCCCGCATCCCGCGGGGGAAGGACGATTCCATGGCAGTCGTCACCATGCGTCAGCTTCTCGAGTCCGGCGTCCACTTCGGACACCAGACCCGCCGGTGGAACCCGAAGATGAAGCGCTTTATCCTCACCGAGCGCAACGGCATCTACATCATCGATCTCCAGCAGACGATCGCGGACATCGACATCGCGTACGACTTCGTCAAGCAGACGGTCGCCCACGGCGGCACGATCCTCTTCGTCGGCACGAAGAAGCAGGCCCAGGAGGCCGTCGCCGAGCAGGCGACCCGCGTCGGCATGCCCTACGTCAACCACCGCTGGCTCGGCGGCATGCTCACCAACTTCTCGACCGTCGCCAAGCGCCTCCAGCGCCTCAAGGAGCTCGAGCAGATCGACTTCGAGGACGTCGCCGCCTCCGGCCACACCAAGAAGGAACTCCTCATGATGAGCCGCGAGAAGGAGAAGCTCTCGCGCACCCTCGGCGGCATCCGCGACATGGCCAAGGTCCCCTCGGCCGTGTGGATCGTCGACCCGAAGAAGGAGCACCTCGCCGTCTCCGAGGCCCGCAAGCTCAACATCCCGATCGTCGCGATCCTCGACACCAACGCGGATCCGGACGAGGTCGACTACCGCATCCCGGGCAACGACGACGCGATTCGCGCCGTCGCGCTCCTCACCCGCGTCGTCGCCGACGCCGTGGCCGAGGGCCTCCTCGCCCGCTCCGAGACCCGCAAGTCCGCCGACTCGGCCGAGACCGTCGCCGAGCCCCTCGCCGAGTGGGAGCGGGAGCTCCTCGAGGGCGAGACCGCCGCCGAGACGACCGAGGCCCCCGCCGAGACGACCGAGGCCCCCGCCGAGGCCGCCGGCGAGCAGGCCTGATCCCGCACCCGCTTCCCGAAAGGACATTCCCATGGCGAATTTCACCGCTGCCGACGTCAAGGCGCTGCGCGAGCAGACCGGCGCCGGAATGATGGATGTGAAGAAGGCCCTCACCGAGGCCGACGGCGACGCCGAGAAGGCGCTCGAGATCATCCGCCTCAAGGGCCTCAAGTCCCTCTCGAAGCGCGAGGGCCGTCAGGCCTCCGCGGGCCTCCTCGCCGCCCAGGTGAACGAGGGCGTCGGCGTCCTCGTCGAGGTGAACTCCGAGACCGACTTCGTCGCGAAGAACCAGAAGTTCATCGACTTCGCGAACGAGGTCCTCGCGGCGGCCGTCGCGTCCGGCGCCTCCGACCTCGAGTCCCTCCTCGCCGCCCCGATGGGCGACGAGACCGTCCAGGACAAGCTCAACGGCATGGCCGCGGTCATCGGCGAGAAGCTCGAGATCCGTCGCGTCATCCGCGTCGAGGGCGAGAACGTCGACCTCTACCTCCACCAGACGAGCCCGGACCTGCCCCCGCAGGTCGGCGTCTTCGTCGTCACCGATGCCGCGGCGGCCCCCGTCGCCCACGACATCGCGATGCACGTCGCCGCCTACATGCCCGCGTACCTCGATCGCGAGCACGTCCCGGCCGACGTCCTCGAGAAGGAGCGCGAGACCCTCGTGAAGATCACCCTCGAAGAGGGCAAGCCGGAGAAGATCGTCGACAAGATCGTCACCGGCCGCCTCGAGGCGTACTTCAAGGACAACTGCCTCGTCGATCAGGCCTTCGCCCGCGACCCCTCGAAGTCGGTCGGCAAGGTCCTCGCCGAGGTCGGCGGCGCGGTCACGGACTTCGTCCGCGTCCACGTCGGAGCCTGACCCGTTCCGAATGGCCCCGCCCCCAGGGCGGGGCCATTCGGATATCTTCACCGGAAAACCCTCGACATCCCACCTACTTCAAGGAGCGCATCATGGCGAAGCCCCGCAGGGTCCTTCTCAAGCTGTCCGGTGAGGCGTTCGGCGGCGGAGCCGTCGGCCTCGATCCGGTCGTCGTCCGCGATATCGCCGCCCAGATCGCCACCGCCGTCCGCAGGGGCGTCGAGGTCGCGGTCGTCGTCGGCGGCGGCAACTTCTTCCGCGGGGCCTCGCTCGCGCAGGCGGGCATGGACCGCGCCCGCGCCGACTACATGGGCATGCTCGGCACCGTGATGAACGCGCTCGCGCTCCAGGACTTCATCGAGCAGGCGGGCGTCCCCGCCCGCGTCCAGTCGGCGGTGACGATGACGCAGGTCGCCGAGCCCTACATCCCGCTGCGCGCGATCCGTCACATGGACAAGGGACGCGTCGTGATCTTCGGCGCCGGCGCCGGCATGCCCTACTTCTCGACCGACACCGTCTCCGCGCAGCGCGCCCTCGAGACGCACTGCGACGAGCTCCTCGTCGCGAAGAACGGCGTCGACGGCGTCTACGACGACGATCCGCGGAAGAACCCGGACGCGAAGAAGCTCGACTTCGTCACCTACTCCGACGCTCTTGCGCGCGAGCTCAAGGTCGTCGACGCGACGGCCCTCGCCCTCTGCCGCGACAACGGCCTGAAGACCCGGATCTTCGGAATGTCCGAGGCCGGGAACGTCACCGCGGCCCTCCTCGGCGAGGGAATCGGTACTCTTGTCACTGCCGAAGACTGAACACCAAGGAGCCACCAGTGATCGATGACATTCTCCTCGAGGCCGAGGACAAGATGGACCGCGCCGTCGAGGCCGCGTCCGGCGAGTTCGGGAACATCCGGACGGGCCGCGCGAACTCCGGCATGTTCGACAAGCTCCTCGTCGACTACTACGGGGCGCCGACGCCCATGCAGCAGCTCGCCTCCTTCCAGATCCCCGAGGCCCGTACGGTCCTCATCTCTCCCTTCGACCGGACCGCGACGCAGGAGATCCTCAAGACCCTCCGCGAGTCGGATCTCGGCGTCAACCCGACCGACGACGGCAACGTCATCCGCGTCGTCCTGCCCGCCCTCACAGAGGAGCGTCGCCGCGAGTACGTCAAGCTCGCGAAGACCAAGGCCGAGGACGCCCGCGTCGCCGTGCGCAACATCCGCCGCAAGGCGAAGGAGTCGCTCGACAAGATGAAGAAGGAGGGCGAGGCCGGAGAGGACGAGGTCGATCGCGCCGAGAAGTCCCTCGAGTCCCTCACGAAGTCGCACGTCGACCACATCGACAAGCTCCTCGCGACGAAGGAAAGCGAACTCCTCACGCTGTGACGCCCATGGATTCCCCCTCACCGCTCGGTCGGATCCTCCACCCGGGTCCGACCCGGCAGGGGAAGCCCCTCAAGGCGTCCGGCCGGGCGGGCCGCAACCTGCCCGCGGCCGTGGCGACGGGCGTCGTGCTCGTCGCCGCGGTCGGTCTTCCGCTCTTCTACGCGCAGCCGCTCTTCGTCGTCGTCGTCGGGCTGCTCGCCCTCGGCGCGCTCTGGGAGCTCGGCGGCGCCTTCGCGCGTCTCGGGGCGTCCCTCACGTTGGCGCCGCTCTACGTCGGCGCGGTCGGCATGCTCACCTGCGCGTGGACGCTCGGGCCGGAGGCCCTCCTCTTCGCCCTCTACGCGACCCTTTTCGCGTGCGTCGCGTGGAGGATCCTCGACCCCGAGCCGAAGGGCCGGATCGTCGACGTCGTCTCCTCCGTCTTCGCGGCGGTGTACGTCCCCTTCCTCGCGTCCTTCGTCGTCCTCATGGTGAAGGACTTCCGGAGTCCGTGGGTGGTCCTCCTCTTCATCGCGCTCGTCGTTGCGAACGACACGGGCGGATGGGCCGCCGGCGTCCTCTTCGGGAAGCACCCGATGGCCCCGCGCCTCTCCCCGAAGAAGTCATGGGAGGGGTTCGCCGGGTCGGTCGTCGCGGCGGTGCTCGTCGGCACCCTCGCCTTCCCGGTGCTCGGATCGCGCTGGTGGTGGGGCGCGCTCGCCGGCCTCGGCGCGTGCGTCGTCGGGACGCTCGGCGATCTCACCGAGTCGCTCATCAAGCGCGAGGTCGGCCTCAAGGACATGTCCGAGATCCTTCCGGGCCACGGCGGCCTCCTCGATCGCCTCGACGCGCTCCTCATGGTGGCCCCGCTCATGCACCTCATCTTCACGTGGACGCTGGGAGGCCCGCGATGACCCTCGAACACGTCGCGCGCCGCGAGGTCCGCCCGACCGACCAGGCGCCCGAGGGCGCGACGAGCCCCGACGCGAAGCCGGTCCTCTCGTTCGCCCCGCACCGGAGGGGGAAGGCCCCCGCGCACCTCGCCGACCTCGATCTCGCGGGGCGCAAGGAGTTTCTCAAGGACCTCGGCTTGCCGGCCTTCCGCGCCGATCAGCTCTCGCGCCACTACTTCGACCGTTTCACCGCCGACCCGGAGAAGATGACGGACCTACCCGCCTCGATGCGCGAGGCGGTGCGCACGGCGCTCCTTCCCGAGCTCGTCACCGAGGTCGTCGTCCAGCGCGCCGATCAGGGCCTCACCCTCAAGCACCTGTGGCGCCTCTTCGACGGCGCGAGCGTCGAATCCGTCCTCATGCGCTACCCCGAACGGACGACGCTGTGCGTCTCCTCGCAGGCGGGCTGCGGCATGGCGTGCCCTTTCTGCGCGACCGGTCAGATGGGCCTCACGCGCAACCTCTCGACGGCCGAGATCATCGATCAGGTCCGCCAGGCCCAGGCCGCGTGCCGCGACGGCGCTCTCGAGGGCGGCCCGACCCGCTTGAGCAATGTCGTCTTCATGGGCATGGGGGAGCCCCTCGCGAATTACCGCGCGGTCGTCGGGGCCCTTCACCGCCTTATCGATCCCTCCCCGGAGGGCTTCGGCATGTCGGCGCGCAACGTGACGGTCTCGACCGTCGGCCTCGTCCCCGCGATCGACAAGCTCGCGGGGGAGGGACTGCCCGTCACCCTCGCGGTGTCGCTCCACGCGCCCGACGACGATCTGCGCGACGACCTCATCCCCATCAACTCGCGGTGGAAGGTCGGCGAGCTCCTCGACGCCGCGCGCCGGTACTTCGTCGCGACCGGGCGGCGTGTCTCCATCGAGTACGCGCTCATCAAGGACATGAACGACCAGGTGCGCCGAGCGAAGCTCCTCGCCGACGAGCTCAACGCCCGCGGGCGCGGGTGGGCGCACGTCAACCCGATCCCGCTCAACCCGACACCGGGTACGATCTGGACGGCCTCGACACGGCGCGCGCAGGACGCCTTCGTGAAGACCCTGCGCGACAATGGGATATCGACATCGATCCGCGACACCCGCGGCTCCGACATCGACGGCGCGTGCGGACAGCTCGCGACGGCGGTGCGGGACGCGAACGCGAAGCGGAATCGGCACCTCGAACGAACGGAGCAGGAGACTCGATGAGCGACGCTTTCCCCAGGGTGAGCTTCTGGCGGCACGGCTACGCGCCCGAGCGCGTGGACACCTTCTTCGACGACGCCCGGCGGGCGTACGAGGGCGGGGTTCCCGCCGAGCAGTTCTCCGCCCAGCAGGTCCGTCAGGCGACCTTCCCGCTCAAGCGCGCCGGGTACCGGATCGATGCGGTCGACGCGGCGATGAATCGTCTCGAGGCGGCCTTCGTCCAGCGCGACCGCGCGGATCACGTCGCCGTCAACGGCGAGTCCGCCTGGCTCGAGAAGGTCGCGGATCGCGCGACGACCCTCTACGAGCGCCTTCTGCGCCCCCGCGGCGAGCGCTTCGCGCGGCCCGAGTCCGGCCGCGGCTACGACGCGGTCGCCGTCGACGACCTGCTCGATCGGCTCGCCGCCTACTTCGACGAGGGGCGGCCGCTCCGCGTCGACGAGGTCCGTCTCGCCGTCTTCCAGCCCGCCCGCGGGAAGAAGGCGTACGCCGAGGGCCCGGTCGACGCCTATCTCGGCCGCGCCGTCGAGATCCTCCTCGCCGTCGAGTGAGCCCGATCGCATGAGCGCGCTCGTCCCCGTCGTCGTCCTCGGCTCCACCGGATCGATCGGCACGCAGGCCCTCGATGTCGTGCGCCGGAACCCCGGCCGGTTCCGCATCGCGGCGCTCGCCGCCGGAGGCGCGCACCTCGATCTGCTCGCGGCCCAGGTCGTCGAATTCGCCGTTCCGATCGTCGCCCTCGCCTCGCATCACGGCTCCGACCTCGTGAGCGCGATCCGCGCCCTCGACCCCGGGACTGCCCTACCGGAGATCCTCGAGGGCCCGGACGCCGCGACGCGGGTCGCGGCGGTCGCGCCGAACGGGGTCGTCCTCAACGGCATCACCGGGGGAGTGGGTCTCCATCCGACGCTCGCCGCATTGGAATCGGGCGCGACCCTCGCCCTCGCGAACAAGGAGTCGCTCGTCGTCGGCGGGCACCTCGTCCGCAAGGCGGCCCTTCGCCCGGGTCAGATCGTTCCCGTCGACTCCGAGCACTCCGCGATCGCCCAGGCCCTCGCCTCCGGCGTCCACGAGATGGGCCTCACCTCGCCGGTCGTCACCGGTCGGACGGAGGTCGCCGACCTCGTCCTCACGGCTTCCGGCGGCCCGTTCCGCGGCAGGACGCGCGCTCAGCTCGCCGACGTCGCGCCCGCTCAGGCCCTCGCCCACCCGACGTGGAATATGGGGCCGGTCGTGACGATCAACTCCTCGACCCTCGTCAACAAGGGCCTCGAGCTCATCGAGGCGCACCTGCTCTTCGACGTCGCGCCCGAGCACGTGCTGACGACCGTCCACCCGCAGTCGATCGTCCATTCGATGGTGACGTGGATCGACGGGGCGACGACCCTCCAGGCCTCGCCCCCGGACATGCGGCTGCCGATCGCCCTCGGCCTCTCGTGGCCGGAGCGCCTCCCGCACGTCGAGAAGCCCCTCACGTGGGCGGACGCCCAGTCGTGGACCTTCGAGCCGATCGACGACGCGACCTTCCCCGCCGTCAACCTCGCGCGCGAGGCCGTCGCCGCCTCGGCGACCCACCCGGCCGTCTTCAACGCCGCGAACGAGGTCCTCGTCGACGCCTTCGTCGGAGGCGCCCTGTCCTGGCTCGGAATCGTCGACACCCTCCGCGACGTCGTCGGCGCCCATGAGGGGATCGCGGACCCGACGCTCGAGGACATCGAGGGCGTTCAGCAATGGGCGCGCGCCCGCGCGCAGGAGGCGGTCGATCGGGCGAGCCGCCGGTGACCTCGCTCCTCGGCATCCTCGCGATCGTCGTCGGCCTCGTCGTCTCGGTCGGCCTCCACGAGCTCGGACACCTCGTCCCCGCGAAGCGCTTCGGCGCCCTCGTCCCCGAATACGCGATCGGCTTCGGACCGGCCCTCAGGAAATGGCGCGCGGGAGCGACCGAGGTCGTTCTGCGCGCCCTCCCGCTCGGCGGCTACGTCCGCATCCTCGGGATGTTCGCCCCCGGCGCTCCGAACCGTCGTCGACTGACGAGGACGGGGCGGCCGACCCTGGCGGAGGAAGCGAGGATCGCGAGCGCCGAGGAGATCCCCTCGGGCCTCGAGGACCACGCGTTCTACCGGCTCGCGTGGTGGCGCAAGGCGATCGTCATGGCGGGCGGCCCCGCGGTCAACCTCGTCCTCGCACTCGTGCTCCTCGTCGTCGCGATGGCCGGGATCGGTTCGCCGACGGCGACGCTGGAGCTCGCCTCGGTCTCCCCGACGCTCGAGACCTCCTCCGGAGGCGCGCAATCGCCGGCCGCCGCGGCGGGTCTCGAGGCGGGCGACCTCATCGTGTCGGTCGATGGCGCCCCGATCACTCAGTGGTCCGAACTCCAGGCGGCGGTCGCCGCGTCGAGCGGCGGGGTCGAGATCGGATACTCGCGCGGCGGCGCGGTGCGGACGACCCGGGTGACGCCGGTCGAGGGCGCGGACGGGGCGCGCCTCATCGGCGTCGCCGCCGCAGTCGAGTACCGGCCCGCCTCGGCCTCGCAGATCCTCTCGGCCTACGGCGCGATCGCCGCGGGAACGGGGGCGGCGCTCGTCCGGTTCCCGATGGGACTGTGGGACGTCGCCGTGTCGCTCGTCACCGGCGCGCCGCGCGACGGCAACGGCCTCGTCTCGATCGTCGGCGTCGGCCGGATCGCCGGCGAGGTGACGGGCGACTCGGCGGCGCTCGGCATCTCCGACGCGCGCCAGACCATCGCCGTGCTCCTCTCGCTCCTCGCCTCGCTCAACATGGCGCTCGGGCTGTTCAACCTCATCCCGCTCCCGCCGCTCGACGGCGGGCACATCGCCGGCGCGCTCGTGGAGGGCGCGCGCTCTGGAATCGCCCGCCTGCGCGGGCGCCCCGATCCCGGTCCCGTCGACACGGCGAGGCTCATGCCGCTCACGTGGACGGTCGGCGCGCTCCTCGTCGCGATGACGCTGCTCCTCGTCGTCGCCGACCTCGTGAGGCCCATCGCGCTCCGGTAGTCCGCGCACCCCCCGAATGCCGAGGGCCTCGACCGCGCGGTCGGGGCCCTCGGTGTCGACGGGGTCACCACCTCGAGTGGACGTGCTCCCGGATGCGGTCGTCGTAGAGCGCCTCGAGGGCGTTCTCGAGCGCGTCGGACAGGTGGGGGAGGTCGGCCGCGGCGGCGTTCGCGCGGGCCTGGGCCACGTCCCGCGCCCCGGGGATCACCGTCGTCACGCCCGGCCGGTCGACGATCCACTTGAGGGCGATCTGCGCGGGGGTGGCGCCAGCGGGGCCGAGGTCGGCGCACAGGCCCGTGAACTCGGCGGCCGCGTCGACGCCGACCTCGAAGGGGACGCCGGAGAAGGTCTCGCCGACGTCGAAGGCCGAGCCGTCGCGGTTGTACGTGCGGTGATCGCCGGGGGCGAAGGTCGTCTCGCGGGTGTAGCGGCCCGAGAGGAGGCCGGAGGCGAGGGGGACGCGCGCGATGATCCCGACGCCCTGCTCGGCGGCGCGGGGGAGCACCTCTTCGAGGGGCTTGCGGCGGAAGACGTTGAGGATGATCTGGATGGTCTGCGCGCCGTGGTCCATCGCGATGAGCGCCTGCTCGCAGGTCTCGACCGATGCGCCGAAGGCGCGGATCCGTCCCTCGTCGCGCATGCGGCGCAGCTCGTCCCAGGTCGCGGGATCGGCGAGGACCTCGGTCGGCGGGCAGTGGAGCTGGACGAGGTCGAGCGCCTCGACCCGCAGGAGGGAGCGCGACCGGTCGTTCCACGCGCGCATCGCCTCGGGCGTGTAGTTCTCGGCGAGCTGGGGCACGCGCCGCCCCATCTTCGTCGCGACGAAGGGGCGCTCGCCCTCGAGCGTCTCGAGGTGGGCGCCGATGATGCCCTCGGAGCGCCCGTCGCCGTAGACGTCCGCCGTGTCGATGAGGGTGACGCCCGCGTCGAGCGAGGCGTCGAGGAGGGCCGCGGCCGATTCCTCGGTGACGTCTCCCCAGTCGGTGCCGAGCTGCCAGGTGCCGATGCCGATGACCGAGGCGCTCCGCCCCGTCGATCCGAGTGCGCGCGATTCCATGTCTCTCCTTCGAGTTCGCGGTGCCGTCGCCCCAGTTTACGTGCGCGCTCACTTCATGGTCTCCGGGCGCGTGTGAGGCAATAGGCGCGCCGGGCGCCGCGCCCGTGCGGTCGGCGGAAGCCGTCTGGGCGATAATGTCCGGGTGACTGAGATTTCTTTGGGCATGCCCGCAGTGAAGACCTCGCCGTTCCCGCGCAAGGAGACCCGCCAGATCATGGTGGGCACGGTCCCGGTCGGCGGCGGGGCGCCCGTCTCCGTCCAGTCGATGACGACGACGAAGACCCACGACATCGGCGCGACCCTCCAGCAGATCGCGGAGCTCACCGCCGCCGGCTGCGACATCGTCCGCGTCGCCTGCCCGACGGACAAGGACGCCGAGGCGCTCCCGATCATCGCGAAGCAGTCGCAGATCCCCGTCATCGCCGACATCCATTTCAACCCGAAGTACGTCTTCGCGGCGATCGACGCCGGCTGCGGCGCCGTTCGCGTCAACCCCGGGAACATCCGGAAGTTCGACGACCAGGTGAAGGAGATCTGCAAGGCCGCCTCCGACGCCGGCGTGTCGCTGCGCATCGGCGTCAACGCGGGCTCGCTCGATCCTCGCCTCCTCAAGAAGTACGGCCGCGCCACCCCCGAGGCGCTCGTCGAGTCGGCCGTCTGGGAGGCCTCCCTCTTCGAGGAGAACGACTTCCACGACTTCAAGATCTCCGTCAAGCACCACGACGTGCTCACGATGATCGAGGCCTACCGCCAGCTCTCCGAGCGGGGCGACTGGCCGCTCCACCTCGGCGTCACCGAGGCGGGCCCCGCCTTCCAGGGAACCATCAAGTCCGTCTCCGCGTTCTCGATCCTCCTCGCCGAGGGCATCGGCGACACGATCCGCGTCTCCCTCTCCGCCCCGCCGGTGGAGGAGGTCAAGGTCGGGACGAAGCTCCTCGAGTACATGGGCCTGCGCGAGCGGACCCTCGATATCGTCTCCTGCCCGTCCTGCGGTCGCGCCCAGGTCGACGTGTGGACGCTCGCCGAGGAGGTGACCGAGGGGCTCAAGGACCTCACGGTCCCGCTGCGCGTCGCCGTCATGGGCTGCGTCGTCAACGGCCCGGGCGAGGCGCGCGAGGCCGACCTCGGCGTCGCCTCCGGCAACGGCAAGGGGCAGATCTTCATCCGCGGCGAGGTGGTCGAGACCGTCCCCGAGGATCGGATCGTCGAGACCCTCGTCCGCCGTGCCACCCTCCTCGCCGAGGAGATGGGCCTCGAGGAGGGGGAGGGCTCGGTCGAGGTCCTCCCCGTCGGACGCTGAGGGGGAGCGCGATGAAGGCTGTGCGCACCCTCGCGCTCGTCGGCGCCGGCCTCGGAGCCGCCGCCCTCGCCACCGGCTTCCCCAAGCGGATCGGCCTCACGGCCTCCGAGGCCGCGGTGTCGCTGCCGGGCGACCTCCTCCTCCCGACCGCCTCCGTCGTCGTCGACCGCGGCATCCGGATCGACGCGCCCGCCCACGCGGTGTGGTCGGTCCTCGAGGCGGCTTTCGAGGACGAGGACGAGTCCCGGCTCGTCGCGGCGGAGGCGGACGAGTGCCTCATCCTCCGGGTGCCCGCGCCCGGACTCGACGACGAGGAGCCGACCGGCACCTGCGTCCTCGCCCTGCTTCCGCTGCCCAACGGACGGACCCTCCTCCACCTGCGCGAGCGGCACGTTTCGCGCGAGGATGCGCCCGATGCCGTCCTCTACGCGATCCTCGCCGCCGAGTCGTTCTCGACGATGCGGATGCTCCTCGACATCCGGGCGGCCGTCTCCCGAGCCTGAAGGCGGCTCGCAGGTCCTCCGTCCGGCCCCCGACCCGCCTGAGCGGGCCCGAGGGCCGGACGCGTACACTGGCCGGGTCGCGAGGGAGCGAAGACGTCCCTCGCATCGTCCGAAGGAGGACCGCGGTGGGGCAGTGGGGCGGAGTCGTGATGCTCGTCGTCACGGGGCTCGCGATCCTCCTCGCGTGGACATGGCTGTGGGCCGGGCCGACCAGAAGGACCCGGACGATCGCCCTCGAGCGCCTCTACCCGTGGGCGCCGACGGCCGTGCTTCCGAGGGCCCAGGCGATCATCTGGCCCGCGTTCCCGATCGTCGGCGCCGCGTGGATCGCCGCGGGCGCGCTGTCGGCCAGAATCGTTCTCGGACGCGATCCCATCCTCGAATCGAGCCTCGTCGCCGCCCTCTTCGGCCTCGTCCTCGTCCTCGGCGTGTGGGTCGCCCTCGGCAACGAGCTCCCGCGGTGGGCCTACCCCGGGTGGCGGGCGATCCGCTTCTACCGTCGCCGCCCGGAGCGCGCCGAGGCCGAACTCGCGGGATGGGCCGCCCGCCGCTTCGCGCGAGTCCGCGTCGCCTGAGGCGCCGGCCGGAGTCGCCGCCCGATCCGGGCGTGCACTACTCTGGAGCGGTGCTGAGAACTCTGTCTACCTTCTTCCTGCGCACCCTGCGCGAGGACCCGGCCGACGCCGAGGTCGATTCCCACAAGCTCCTCGTCCGCGCGGGCTACATCCGCCGGACCGCCCCCGGCATCTACACGTGGCTGCCGCTCGGGCTCGCGACCCTCAACAAGATCGAGGGGATCATCCGCGAGGAGATGAACGCGATCGGCTCCCAGGAGGTCCACTTCGCGGCCCTCCAGCCCGCCGACCCGTACAAGGCGACGAAGCGCTGGGACGAGTACGGCCCGACGCTCTTCCGCCTCAAGGACCGCAAGGACGCCGACTACCTCCTCGCCCCGACGCACGAGGAGATGTTCACGCTCCTCGTCAAGGACATGTACTCCTCGTACAAGGATCTCCCGCTCTCGCTCTACCAGATCCAGACGAAGTACCGCGACGAGGCCCGCCCGCGCGCCGGCATCATCCGCGGTCGCCAGTTCATCATGAAGGACTCGTACTCCTTCGACGTCGACGACGCGGGTCTCGAGGCCTCGTACATGGCCCACCGCGGCGCCTACCAGAGGATCTTCACCCGGCTCGGACTCGACTTCGTCCCCGTCAACGCGATGGCGGGCGCGATGGGCGGCAGCCACTCCGAGGAGTTCCTCCACCCGAGCGCGATCGGCGAGGACACCTTCGTCCGCTCCGAGGGCGGCTACGCGGCGAACGCCGAGGCCGTGACGACGCCGGCGCCCGAGCCGGTCGACGCCTCGAACGAGCCCGCCGCCCTCGTCGTCGACACCCCGGACTGCCCGACGATCGAGACGCTCGTCGACCTCCTCAACGACCGCTACCCGCGCGACGATCGCGCGTGGACGGCCGCCGACACTCTGAAGAACGTCGTCGTCGTCCTCACGCGCCCCGACGAGTCCGAGGAGCTCCTCGTCGTCGGCGTGCCCGGCGATCGCGAGGTCGACATGAAGCGCCTCGAGGCCTCCGTGTCGCCCGCCGAGGTCCGCATGGCCGCCGACGAGGACTTCGAGGGGCATCCCGAACTCGTCTGCGGCTACATCGGCCCCGCCGTCATCGGTCCGAACTCGCCGGCCCGCGTCATCGACGAGGACGGGGCGCCGACCGGTTCGGTCCGCTACCTCCTCGACCCGCGCGTCGTCGACGGGACGAGCTGGGTGACCGGCGCGAACGCCGACAAGCAGCACGTCCTCCACCTCGTCAAGGGACGCGACTTCGAGGCCGACGGCACGATCGAGGCCGCCGAGATCCGCGAGGGCGATCCCGCTCCCGACGGGTCGGGTCCGCTCCGCCTCGAGCGCGGCATCGAGCTCGGCCACATCTTCGCCCTCGGCCGCAAGTACACCGAGGCGCTCGGGCTGACGGTCCTGGACGAGAACGGGAAGACCCGCGTCGTCACGATGGGCTCCTACGGCATCGGCGTCTCGCGCGTCATGGCGGCGCTCGCCGAGGCGAACCACGACGAGGCCGGCCTCGCCTGGCCCGCGTCCGTCGCCCCCTTCGACGTCCACGTCCTCGCGACCGGCAAGGACGACGCCGTCTTCGAGAAGGCGTCCGAGCTCGCTGCGGCCCTCGACGCCGCCGGCCTCGACGTCCTCTTCGACGATCGCCGCAAGGTGAGCGCCGGCGTGAAGTTCAAGGACTTCGAGCTCGTCGGCGTGCCGCTCGGACTCGTCGTGGGCCGCGGCCTCGCCGACGGGCTCGTCGAGGTGCGCGAGCGCGCGACCGGCGAGCGCGTCGAGCTCCCCGTCGCGGAGGCGGTCGACGCCGTTCTCGCCGCTCGCGCCCGACTCCTCGGGGGGAACTGACATGGCGATTCGCGACATCCGCATCATCGGCGACCCGATCCTGCGCACCCCCTGCGATCCGATCACCTCGATCGACGCGAAGGTGAAGGCCCTCGTCGAGGACCTCCTCGAGACGGTCGACATGGACGGGCGCGCCGGACTCGCCGCGAATCAGATCGGCGTCGGCCTGCGGGCCTTCTCGTACAACATCGACGGGGAGATCGGCTACGTCCTCAACCCGCGCATCGTCGAGCTGTCGAAGGACGAGTACCAGGACGGCGAGGAGGGGTGCCTCTCGGTCCCCGAGCTCTGGTACCCGACCGAGCGCGCGTGGTACGCCCGCGTCGAGGGCATCGACCTCGACGGGAAGCCGGTGACGGTCGAGGGCGAGGAGCTCATGGCCCGCTGCCTGCAGCACGAGTGCGACCACCTCGACGGGATGATCTACATCGATCGACTCGACCGGAAGACCCGGAAGAAGGCGCTGCGCGATATCCGCAATTCGAATTTCTGAGCCTCACCGCTCCCGTCGGAGCTGATGAGCGGAACATCCGGCCCGCCGCGCGTCCCCGAGGGGAGGCGCGACGGGTTCGCTATAGTACGGAGTACACCGTTGTCGACTGACCGCGTGTTCGAGGGCGTAGGGGAAGACGATCCTCGAGAGCAACCGGAGGTCGAATTGAGAGGGACATACACCCGCGGTGTACTTTTCGTGCACTCGACGCCGCCCGCGCTGTGCCCGCACATCGAATGGGCCGTCGGCACCGCCCTCGGCCAGGAGGTCCACCTCCAGTGGACCGATCAGGACGCGGCGCCCGGCATGGTGCGCTGCGAGTTCTCCTGGGTCGGGCCGACCGACTCCGGCGCGCGCCTCGCGTCCGCGCTGCGCGGCTGGGAGCATCTCCGCTACGAGGTGACCGAGGAGGCCACCGCCCAGACCGACGGCGGCCGCTGGTCGCACACGCCCTCGCTCGGCATCTTCCACTCGCAGATGGACACCGTCGGCAACGTCGTCGTCCCCGAGGACCGGATCCGAGCGGCCCTCGAGCGCGCGACGACCCTCGAGGAGCTGCGCGAGGGCCTCGATCTCGCCCTCGGCCAGGCCTGGGACGACGAGCTCGAGCCCTTCCGCCACGCCGGCGCCGGTGCGCCGGTGCGCTGGCTGAACAACCGGGTCGGCTGAGGTGGGCTCGATCGCCGAGCTCCTCGGCTACACCCTCGACCCGGTGCCGACGGACGCCGAGGCGGGTGAGGGCGCCGGCTCAGGCGCGTCCCACGCGGGCGCGTCGCGCGCCGACGAGGCCCGTGAGACCGCGATGGCCGCGGTCCTCGCCGAGACTGGCCTCGAACCCGAGGACGCGCGCGCGGAGCTGACACTGCGCGGAGACCTCGACCTCGACGACCTCGCGCTCTACGCGATCGTCGCCCGCATCGAGCACGAACTGCGCGCGTCCTTCCCCGACGCCGAGATCGCGCAGTGGACGACGCTCGGCGACGTCCTCGACGCGGCGGCCGAACGGCACTAGCTCGCCCGAACCGGCCCGAGCGCTCCGTCCGCCCTCTACCCTGGGGGAAAGGAGGTGCGCGATGGCGGGCACGGAGACCACGACGCAACGGTCGGGCGCGCCCTCCTGGCTCCTGCGGACGCTCCTCGCGCTGACGGGGCTCACGATGGCGGCCTTCGTCCTCGTCCACATGCTGGGGAACCTCAAGATCCTGTTCGACGCCCCGTCGATGGACGCCTACGCCGGATGGCTGCGCGAGATCCTCGTCCCCCTCCTGCCGCGGGAGGGCCTCCTGTGGATCTTCCGGGTCGTCCTCCTCGCCTGCGTCCTCGTCCATGTGTGGTGCGCCCTCGCCCTCAAGTCCCGGGCGCGCCGCCTGCGGACGCCCGGTGCGCGGACGAAGGCCATGCGCGCCCTCCTCGCGCGTCTCATGCTCCCGACGGGCCTCCTCCTCCTCGCGTGGCTCGCGATGCACCTCCTCGACCTCACGATCGGCGCATGGGTCGCGCCCGTGGACTTCGCGGCGCCCGACCCTGCCTTCCACGCCTCCCACAACGTCGTCGCCTCGCTCTCGCGCCCCCTCATGGCGGGCGCGTACGGCCTCGCCCTCCTCGCGCTCGGCGCGCACCTCGCCCACGGGATCGGACTCGCCGTCAAGGACCTCGGCGCGACCGGGCCGAAGGGCCTCGCCGCGGCCGAGCGGATCGGCGTCCTCGTCGCCGCGCTCATCGTCCTCGGCGACGGCGCGGTGCTCGTCTTCTCCCTCGCGACGGGAGCGCTGCCATGACCGAATTCCGCGAGGACGGGCCCCCGACGACCCGTATCGATCTGCGCCGCGCCCGCGATCGGCGCCCGAACGTCGAGCAGGGCGCGTCCCTCGACCCCCGCGAGCCGGGCTCCGCGCCGGAGCGGATGTGGGACGAGTACGTCGCCGGGCACCGACTCGTCGGGCCGGGCAACCGCAAGCGCTTCACCGTCCTCGTCGTCGGCACGGGGCTCGCCGGCGCGGGCGCCGCCGCCTCGCTCTCCGAGCTCGGATACCGGGTCGAGGTCCTCACCTTCCACGACTCGCCGCGCAGGGCGCACTCGGTCGCCGCGCAGGGCGGGATCAACGCCGCGCGGGCCCGCGGCGTCGACGGGGACGCGCTCGCCCGCTTCGTCGTCGACACCGTCAAGGGCGGCGACTTCCGCGCCCGCGAGTCCGAGGTCTTCCGGCTCGGCGAACTCTCGAGCCGCGTCATCGATCACATGAACGCGCTCGGCGTCCCCTTCGCCCGCGAATACGGCGGTTCGCTCGCGACCCGCTCCTTCGGCGGCGTCCAGGTGTCGCGGACCTTCTACTCGCGCGGCCAGACCGGTCAGCAGCTCGAGATCGCCGCGTCCTCGGCGCTCATGCGCGAAGTCCGCGCGGGCCGGATCCTCCTCCATACGCGCACCGAGATGCTCGACCTCGTCGTCGCAGATGGACGGGCCGCCGGCGTCGTCGCCCGCGATCTCGAGACCGGCGCGATCTTGGTCCTGCGCGCCGATGCGATCGTCCTCGCGACCGGCGGCTACGGGAACCTCTACTTCCACTCGACGCTCGCGAAGAACTCGAACGCGAGCGCCGCGTGGCGCGCGCACCGGGCGGGCGCGGCCTTCGCCTCGCCGTCCTTCATCCAATTCCACCCGACGGCCCTGCCCGTCTCGAGCCCGTGGCAGTCGAAGACGACGCTGATGTCGGAGTCGCTGCGCAACGACGGGCGCATCTGGGTGCCCGAGGCCCCCGGCGACGCCCGCGAGCCGAACGAGATCCCCGAGGACGAGCGCGACTACTACCTCGAGCGCCGCTACCCGGCCTTCGGGAACCTCACGCCCCGCGACATCGCCTCGCGCGCCGCCTTCGCCGAGATCTCCTCCGGGCGCGGGGTGGGGGAGGCCCGCAACTCCGTCTACCTCGACTTCCGCGACGCCCTCGCCGCCCAGGGGCGGGCGCGCCTCGCCGAGAAGTACGGGAACCTCTTCACGATGTACCGCGACTCGACGGGCGAGGACCCCTACGAGCGGCCCATGCGCATCGCCCCCGGCGCCCACTTCGCGATGGGCGGGCTCTGGGTCGACTACCGCCTCCAATCGACGATCCCCGGGCTCTTCGTCGCGGGCGAGGCGAACGCCGCCTACCACGGGGCGAACCGGCTCGGCGCGAACTCGCTCCTCGCCGCGTGCGTCGACGGCTCCTTCACGATCCCGCACGTCGTCTCCGAGTACCTCGCGGGTCGGCTCGGAGAGGGCCTCGTCGCCGAGGACGACGCGGGCGTCGCGAAGGCCCGTGAGCGCGTGAACGGGCGGATCGACGCGCTCCTGAGCGGTGCGGGCGTGACGCCCGCGAAGGAGTTCCACCGCGAGCTCGGGCGCGTGATGTACGCGAAGTGCGGCGTCACGAGGACGGGGGAGGGCCTCGCCGAGGGGGCGCGCGAGATCCGCCAGATCCGCTCCGCCTTCGCCGAGGGTGTGCGCGTGACGGGTTCCGCCGACTCCTTCAATCCCGACCTCGTCGAGGCGATGCGCATCGGCGACTTCCTCGAGCTCGCCGAACTCATGTGCGTGGACGCCCTCAACCGCGAGGAATCCTGCGGGGCCCACTTCCGCGCCGAGCACGTCCTGCCCGACGGCGAGGCCGCGCGCGACGACGCGGCATGGCGCTGCGTGTCCGCCTGGGAGACCTCCGGGTGGGAGTCCGGCGCCCCCGCATTCGTCCACCGGCGCGAGGAGCTGGAGTTCCGCGCGGTGCCGCTCCAGACGAGGAACTACCGATGAGGCTGAGGATCAGGGTCTGGCGACAGGAGTCGCGCGCAGCGAAGGGGCGCTTCGAGGAGTACGCCCTCGAGGACGCCGATCCGCGGATGAGCGTCCTCGAGCTCCTCGACGCGCTCAACGCCTCGCTTGCCGCGCGCGGCCAGGCGCCGATCGCCTTCGACTCGGACTGCCGCGAGGGGATCTGCGGGGCCTGCGGCCTCCTCGTCGACGGGCGCCCGAACGGTTGGAGCGACAACCTCCCCGCCTGCCACCAGCGCCTCGGCGAGCGCCCGGAGGGCGCGCTCGTCGTCCTCGAGCCGCTGCGCTCCGCCGCGTTCCCCGTCATCCGCGACCTCGTCGTCGACCGCTCGCGCCTCGACGTCCTCATGGGCGAGGGCGGGGCCTCGGCCTCGACGACGGGGAGGGCTCCGGACGCCGACGCCGTTCCGGTCGCCCACTGCGCGGCCGAGTCGGCGCTCGACCTCGCCGCCTGCATCGGGTGCGGCGCCTGCGTCGCCGCCTGCCCGAACGGCTCGGCGGCGCTCTACGCCGGCGCGCGCCTCGCCTCCCTCGCGCTCCTCCCGATCCCCGCGAAGGAGCGGCGCGCCCGCGCGATCCGCATGGCCGAGGCCTACGAGGACGCCTTCGGCCCGTGCTCGGGCTACGGCGAATGCGCGCGGGTCTGCCCGGCGGGGATTCCGCTCGCCGTCACCGGGGTGGTGGGGCGCGAGCGCTGGGGCGCCCTCTTCCACCGCGACCGCTGAGAACGGGCGAGGCGGGGCGGCCCGCGAGGTCATCCGCGCGTCAAGGGATCCTTGGGCGCGCGTCAGATTTCTCCTCGATTTCGACAAGCGCCGGACTTTCGTCCCGCTGCGGGGCATCATCGGGGTGCGGCGCGCATCCGCGCCGGTCAGCCAGCGAATGAAGGAGTCGACGTGAGGACTGCGAGCCGGACCGAGGAGGACCTTCTCGGCGCCAGGGACGTCCCGCTCGAGGCCTATTGGGGGATCCACACCCTGCGGGCCATCGAGAACTACCAGATCTCCGGTACGACGATCGGCGAGGAGCCGGCCTTCGTGCGGGGCATGGTCCAGGTGAAGAAGGCCTCCGCCCTCGCGAATCGCGACCACGGGACGCTTCCGGAGGATATCGCCGAGGCGATCATCTGGGCGTGCGACGAGATCCTCGCCAATGGGCGCTGCCTCGATCAGTTCCCCATCGACGTGTTCCAGGGCGGCGCGGGCACGAGCGTCAACATGAACACGAACGAGGTCGTCGCGAACCTCGCCCTCGAGCACCTCGGCTTCGCGAAGGGCCGCTACTCGCACGTCAACCCCAACGACCACGTCAACAAGTCGCAGTCGACGAACGACGCCTACCCGACGGGCTTCCGCCTCGGGCTCCACGAGAAGATCGAGGTCCTCGTCGCCGAGCTCGAACGGCTCATCGACTCCCTCGCCTCGAAGGGCATCCAGTTCAAGGACGTCCTCAAGATGGGGCGCACCCAGCTCCAGGACGCGGTCCCGATGAGCCTCGGCCAGGAGTTCGAGGCGTTCTCGGTCCTCCTCGGCGAGGAGATCCCGCGCCTGCGGAACAACTCGGCCCTTCTCCTCGAGGTCAACCTCGGCGCGACCGCCATCGGTACGGGCCTCAACACGCCCGAGGGCTACCAGTCCACCGTCGTCCGCTACCTCTCCGAGGTGACCGGGCTCGAGATCAAGGGCGCGGAGAACCTCCTCGAGGCGACGAGCGACACCGGCGCCTACGTCTCGATGCACGCGGCGATCAAGCGCCTCGCCGTCAAACTCTCGAAGATCTGCAACGACCTGCGCCTGCTCTCCTCCGGGCCGCGCGCGGGCCTCGGCGAGATCCGACTGCTCGAGCGGGCCGCCGGCTCGTCGATCATGCCGGCGAAGGTCAACCCCGTCATCCCCGAGGTCGTCAACCAGGTGTGCTTCAAGGTGATGGGCAACGACGTCGCTCTCACCTTCGCCGCCGAGGCCGGGCAGCTCCAGCTCAACGTCATGGAGCCGGTCATCGGGCAGACCCTCTTCGAGTCGATCAACCTCCTGACGAACGCGATGCGGACCCTGCGGGAGTTCTGCATCATCGGCATCGAGGCGAACGCCGAGGTGTGCACGCGCAACGTCCTCGACTCCATCGGGATCGTCACCTACCTCAACGAGGTCATCGGGCACGCGAACGGCGACGCCGTCGGACGCGAGTGCGCGAGGTCGGGGCGCAACGTCCGCGAGGTCGTCCTCGAAATGGGACTCCTCGACGAAAAGGCGCTCGACGAGCTGCTGAGCGTCGAGAACCTCCTGCGGCCGAAGTACCGGGACATGCGCTACTACTCGGGCGCCGACCCGTCCGTCGTCGAGCCCGAGCCGGAGGGCGAGCCCGCGGACGCCTAGTCGCGCGCCGGGACCGCGTCCGCCGGTCGGCACGCGGGGTGATCGGAGAAAGCGGTCACGACCTCGTCCTCGAGGAGATCGAGCGCGGGGGAGTCGAGCGTCCACCGGTGCCAGTACAGCCGGACGGCGACCTCGCGCGCCCCGGGGACGCGGACGAGGCCGGCGGGCGCAGTGCCGAGGGGGATCATGCCCCAGCCGAGGCCCGCGCGGATCGCCTCCTCGAAGGCGGGATGCCCGGGGACGTAGTGGACGGTTCCCGCGGCCTCGTGCGCCGTGCCGCGGGCGGACTCGTCCTGGAGCGCGTCGATCTCGTCGAAATGGACGCGGGGGAGCGGGCCGTCGGCGCCCTCGAGCAGGCGCGGGCGGACGAGTGGCTCGTAGGTCATCGTTCCGAGTTCTCTCGCGCGGCAGCCGGCGAGGGCGCGGGGGCTCGTCGACACCCCGACGATCGCGGTCGCGTCGCGGAGCATATCCATCGTCCGGTCCTCGTTCGCCGTTCGCAGGGTGAGGGCGATGCCGCCCTCGTCCGCGAGCGCGGCGAGGACCGGGAGGAACCAGGTCGCGAGGGAGTCCTCGTTGATCGCCATCGCGATGCGAGTCGGCTCGCGACTTCCACTCATCGGGTTCTCGTCCTCCGCGGCGCCCCCGGTGCCCGTTGCGCCCGGGAGCTGGGCGAGCGCCTCGGAGGCAAGAAGGGCCTGCGCTCTCGCGAGGCGGAGGAGGACCGCGCCCTCGGCGGTCGGGCGGACGGGGGCGGTGCGCGTGAGGAGGACCGCGCCGACCGAGGACTCGAGCGCGCGGATCCGCTGACTGACGGCCGAGGTCGAGATGCGCAGGCGCGTGCCCGCCTCGTCGAAGGTCCCCTCGTCGACGATCGCCGCGAGGGTCGCGAGGTGCGCGCTGGAGATGAAGGAATTCTTCACAAGCATCAGAATAATCGATTATCCTTCACCGCTCGCGGGCCCCTAGCGTCGTCGGCATGACGCTCGACCCGCACGCCTACCTCACCGGCCTGTCGATCGGACTCGGACTCATCGTCGCCATCGGCGCGCAGAACGCCTGGGTGATCCGCCAGGGGATCCGGCGCGACCGCATCGGCGTCGTCGTCGCCGTCTGCATCGCCTGCGACCTCGCGCTCATCGCCGCGGGCACCGCTGGCATCGGCGCGGTGACGAGGGCGGCCCCCTGGCTCCTCGCCGTCCTCAAGTGGGGAGGAGTCGCCTACCTCCTCTGGTTCGCCCGGGGCTCGGCGAAGTCCGCCCTCTCGTCCACCGCGTCCCTCAAGGACGCGGCCCCGGCCTCGTCGCGCGGCACGGTGCTGCTGACGACGCTCGGCGTCTCACTTCTCAACCCCCACGTCTATCTCGACACCGTCCTCATGCTGGGAACCGTGACGAACTCCTTCGGGGCGCTCAAGTGGATGGCGGCGGCCGGCGCGATGACCGCGTCGATCCTCTGGTTCTCCGGGATCGGCTGGGGCGCCCGCGCCGCCTCGGGACTCCTCGACCGCCCCTCGACCTGGCGGGCCCTCGATGGCCTCGTCGCTCTCGTGATGATCGGCGTCGCGGCGTCCCTCGCGCTCTCCCCGGCCGGGTAGGATTCGAGAATCGAAAGGAGCCGCGGTGGCGAAGCTGTATTTCCGGTACGGGGCGATGAACTCGGGCAAGTCGACCGCGCTTCTGCAGGCGGCTTACAACTACGAGGAGCGCGGGCAGCGCGTTCTCCTCGCCAAGCCCGTCGTCGATACGAAGGGCGACTCGACGATCGTCTCGCGGCTCGGCGTCGCGCGGGAAGTCGACCTCCTCGTCTCGCCGGGCGTCGACCTCTTCGCCCTCGTCTCCGGGCTCGCCTTCTCGGCGCCCGGGGAGGGGCTCGCGCCGATCTCGTGCCTCCTCGTCGATGAGGCCCAGTTCCTCGAGCCGGCGCAGGTCGACGACCTCCTGAGGATCGCCGTCGAGCTCGGGATCCCGGTGCTCGCCTACGGCATCCGCACCGACTTCCAGACCCACTCCTTCCCCGGGTCGTTGCGCCTTCTCGAGATCGCGCACTCGCTCGAGGAGCTGAAGACGATCTGTCGCTGCGGCCGCAAGGCGATGTTCAACGGGCGCAAGATCGGGGACCGGTACGTCTTCGACGGCGCCCAGGTCGCGATCGACGGCGTCGAGGTCACGTACGAATCCTTGTGCCCGGCCTGCTACCTCGAAGCCGGGGGAGCGCTGCCGTACGCCGCGGCGCGCAGAGCCTGACCCTCCTTCCCGAGGAGGCATGCGCTTGCGGCTGCGAGTCGACCGGATGAGCGCTTCTCCCGCCGCGGGCCGGGCGCGCCCGCTTCGGACCGCGTTCTGCGGTCCTGCAGACGCCCGGGGCCTACCCGGCCCGGCCCGCCGCACGCGAAGTCATGCGCCTTCGGCCGCAGGCGTCTGAGCTGGAATGGATTGATGACGAGGCGATCTCGCCTTCAATAACGATTCGGTAACACTCATTTCTGACCTGCGGAAACGGTCGGCATTCGGCTGCGAATTGGTAGAACACCTGTTCGATTCATGGGAGAATGGGACCCATGAACGAGGATGTCGCCCCGCTTACCGGTCTGGACCGTGCGGTCCGGGACTCGCGGTGCGTCCTCACGCGTCTTCTCGCCGACGGCGGTTTCGAACGCCTGTCGGACGACGATCTCCTGGGGGCCGTTCGGGCGGTCGAAGCACTGGGGCGCGCGGTGGATGCGGCTCGAGCCGCCGGCGCCGTGGAAGTGAAGGAACGGTGCCGGCCGGAGCGGGCCGACGGGCGGATCGACGTCCGGGTGGGCGCGAGGTCCGCACATGACCTCTTGACCCGGATCACCGGGGCGTCCTCGCGGACGGTGAGTGCGCGAATCCGGGCGGGACGGCGTCTTCGCGTTCCCCGGTCGCTCGCGGGCGACTCCTTGGCGGGGAGGCTCCCGCTCGTGCGGGCGGCGTGCGAGACCGGGCTGCTGAGCGAGGACGCCGCCGATGCGATCCACGGCGCATTCGCTCCTCGGATAGCGGGAATGAGCATGGGCGAGGCGGCGGAACGCGCGGTCGTGTCCCAAGCTCTCGGGATTCCCGCGGCCGAGGGCGAGATTCCTGACCTCACGGCGGATGATATCCGCGCTCTGGCCGACAGCGAGAACTCTGACGGCAGTTCATCTTTCACGGGCTTCCCCGAGCGCATGGTGCTGCCGGCCGACACGGTCAAGCAGATCGCGCGCGTGTGGGCGGAAGCGATCGATCCCGACGGGACGATGCCGAAGGACGCGGATACCGCGTCGCGGCGCGGACTCGCGCTGTCGCCGACGAGGGAGGGGCTCGTTCGAATCAACGGGCTCCTCCTGCCCGAGGTTGGGGCCGGGCTCCATACTCTGCTGTCCGCCCTCACCAATCCGAAGACCAGCGAAGCTCAAGTGCCGGATCCAACGGATACGGACAGGGCGTCCGGTGTCGACGCCTTGGGCGTTGCCGCCGACGGCGGTGTTGTCGACGTGTCGGGAACGGATCGGGACCGGCGCGTGGGGCGCAGTCGGGCGATGCTCGTCCACGACGCCTTCGCCTCACTCGTGTCGAAGGCCGCCGCGCTCCCGTCGATGCCGCAGTTGGCCGGCGCGGCTCCCACGCTCGTCGTCACGATGACGGCGCAGGACGTTGCGGACCCGAAGGGTGTCGCTCATCTCGCCGATGTTCCTGCGGGCGCATTCCAAGCCGAGGCCTCGACGATTCCCGCCCGCGTCGCCCTCCATGCGGCGTGCGACGGAGTCGTCGAGCGCGTTCGAATGGATGAACGCGGCCGAATCCTCCAGATCGAGAGCAGAGCACGAGTGTTCACGGGCCGCCAGCGTCGGGCGATCGCCGCAAGGGACGGGGGATGCGTGATCCCCGGCTGCACGGTCGGGCCCGCCTGGTGCGAAGTCCACCATGTGCGCGAGTACGCGGCCGGGGGCCGGACGACGACCGACAACGGCGTTCTCCTGTGCTGGTACCACCACAGGTTCCTCGACGCCCTCACCTGGCGTATCCGCATGCGCGAGGGCGTGCCCGAAGTGAAGGCGCCCGTGTTCCTCGGGGGCGACGGCCAGTGGCGCCCCGCGCAGTCCTCTGCGACGCGCCGTCTCTTCGACGCCCGCAGCGCGATGACCAAATTCGAGGACGGGATGCTCGAGCACCGTCGGCGCACGGCGCCGAGGGCGCGACCTCGCGCGATGGTCCGTGAGTCGCCGCGGCCAGAGCCTCCATCGCCCGAGGGGCCAGTGCCCGAGATCCCCACTTCGAACTTCCCGCCGAAGGAGATCCCGTCGCCGGAAGCGTTGACACCGTCTGCGGCGTTGACGCGGTCAGAGGCGTTGACGTCGCCTCCACCCGACATATCGACCGAAGCTCCGCGACGGACTGGAGGGAGAGGATCGCTCGGAATCGAATCGGAGCGGATACTCGAGGGGGAGTCCGGTGCGGGCTCGGGGCCGTTGAGCGGTCGGGCGGACGCGGATGCTCCCCGCGACGACGAGTGCTGGCCGATGCTTCACCGCTTCGCCGTGCCCGATGAGGCGCGCCGACACGGCTTCGGCGCCCTCATCGAGATCGACACCGCGCTCGATCCGCGCTTTCCCCACCGTGTTCGCGCGGTGGAGGAACGCGACGTCCGCGAAGCCCTGGCAAGAATTCGTCCGCAGGGCCGTCGCGAGAGGCTGCGAAGGAACCGCGTCCGCATGCGCGCGGACGAGTGAGGGCCCGGGGACGGGCCCCGCGCCACGCGGATGTGTCGTGTAAAGGCTCGACAGGTACGGGGCAGTAGGACGCGAGCGCGGTGACGGGATCCCGCCGCTCTGCGATCGCCCGGCGCTGGGTGAAACGGCGATGAGTCGGCGCCTGCGACGAGCATTCGACTGAGCGATCGTCCGTTCGTCGACGCTCGAGTGATCCTGCGGTCGCGGCGACGAGAACGGGGCGGCCGCCCTCCGGGAGGAGAGCGGCCGCCCCGTCGGCTCATCGAGCCGAATGACCCTTCAGAGGACGATCAGTCCTCGCCGTGGTGATCCTCGGCCGTGATCGCGCAGTTGAAGAGGTCGTACTTCGCGATCGCCTGGGAGATGACCGAGCGATCGATCCGGCCCTGATCCGCGAGGGTCTGCAGGGTGCGGACGACGAGCGACTCGGCGTCGATGTGGTAGAAGCGGCGCGCGGCGCGACGGGTGTCGGAGATGCCGAACCCGTCGGCGCCGAGGACGCGGTAGTCGCCCGGCACCCACTGGCGGATCATGTCCTGCGTGAGGGCGTCGAAGTCCGAGGTCGCGATGAACGGGCCCTCGGAGCCGGAGAGCTTCTGCGTGAGGTACGCGGTCCGCGGGGCCTCCTCCGGGTGGAGGAAGTTGTGCTCGTCGGCGGCGAGGCCGTCGCGGCGCAGCTCGTTCCACGACGTGACCGACCAGACGGCCGCGTCGATGCCCCAGTCCTCGGCGAGGAGGCGCTTCGCGTCGCGGGCCCACGGCACGCCGACGCCGGAGGCGAGGAGCTGGACCTTCTGGCCCTGACCGGAGTGGTCCTCGACCTTGTAGATGCCGCGGACGATGCCCTCGACGTCGACGTTCTCCGGCTCGGCCGGCTGGTGGATGGGCTCGTTGTAGACGGTGATGTAGTACATGACGTTCGGATCGCGACCGTCGTCCTCGCCGTACATCCGCTTGAGGCCGTCCTCCATGATGTACCGGATCTCGTAGGCGTAGGCGGGGTCGTAGGAGACGAACGCCCGGTTCGTCGACGCGAGGACCTGCGAGTTGCCGTCCATGTGCTGGAGGCCCTCGCCGGCGAGCGTCGTGCGGCCGGCGGTCGCGCCGATGACGAAGCCTCGGGTGAGCTGATCGCCGGCGGCCCAGAACTGGTCGCCGGTCCGCTGGAAGCCGAACATCGAGTAGAAGATGTAGACGGGGACCATCGGGAGGTCGTGCGTCGCGTAGGCGGTGCCGACGACCTGGAAGGCGGCCGCCGAACCGGCCTCGGTGATGCCGGTGTGCATGACCTGGCCCTGCTCGGACTCCTTGTAGGAGAGCATCATGTCGGCGTCGACGGCCGTGTAGTTCTGGCCGTGCGTGTTGAAGATCTTCGCCGAGGGGAAGATTGCGTCGAGGCCGAAGGTGCGCGCCTCGTCCGGGATGATCGGGACGAAGTACTTGCCGACGTTCTTGTCCTTGAAGAGGTCCTTGAGGAGTCGGACGAGGGCCATCGTCGTCGCGACCTCGAGCGGGCCCGAGCCCTTGGACAGGCCCTCGAAGGGCTTTGTCGGGAGCGGCGGGAGCTTCGGGTCGCGATCCGCGCGGCGCTCGGGGACCCAGCCGCCGAGCTTCTCGCGGCGCTCCTTCATGTAGAGGAGGGCCGGGTCGTCGTCAGCCGGCTTGAAGTAGGGCGGCATGTAGGGGTTGGCCTCGAGCTGCTCGTCCGTGATCGGGATCTGCAGGCGGTCGCGGAGCTGCTTGGCGTCCTCGAGGGTGAGCTTCTTCATCTGGTGCGTCGAGTTGCGACCGGCGAAGTGGGAGCCGAGGGCGTAGCCCTTGATCGTGTGGGCGAGGATGACGGTTGGCTGACCGGTGTGCTCCATCGCGGCCTTGTAGGCGGCGTAGACCTTGCGGTAGTCGTGGCCGCCGCGCTGGAGGGCCCAGATCTGGTCGTCGGTCCAGTTCTGGACCATCGCCTTCGTGCGCGGGTCGCGGCCGAAGAAGTGCTCGCGGACGTACGCGCCGTCGTTCGCCTTGAAGGTCTGGTAGTCGCCGTCGAGCGTGTCGTTCATGAGGTGGACGAGGGCGTCGTCCTTGTCGGAGGCGAGGAGCTGGTCCCAGCCGCGGCCCCAGATCACCTTGATGACGTTCCAGCCGGCGCCCTTGAAGAAGGCCTCGAGCTCCTGGATGATCTTGCCGTTGCCGCGAACCGGGCCGTCGAGGCGCTGGAGGTTGCAGTTGACGACGAAGGTGAGGTTGTCGAGGCCCTGCTGGGCGGCGAGCTGGAGCATGCCGCGCGACTCGGGCTCGTCCATCTCGCCGTCGCCGAGGAAGGCCCAGGTGTGCTGCTGGGAGGTGTCCTTGATGCCGCGGAGGTGGAGGTAGCGGTCGAACCACGCCTGGTAGATCGCCTCCGCCGGGCCGAGGCCGAGCGACACGGTCGGGTACTCCCAGAAGTCGGGGAGCTGGCGCGGGTGCGGGTAGGAGGGGAGGCCCTTGGCGGTGGAGGCCTGCTGGCGGAAGCCGTCCATCTCCTCCTCGGAGAGGCGGCCCTCGAGGAACGCGCGGGCGTAGGGGCCGGGGGAGGCGTGGCCCTGGAAGAAGACGTGGTCGCCGCCGCCCGGGTGGTCCTTGCCGCGGAAGAAGTGGTTGAGGCCGACCTCGTAGAGGGTCGCGACCGACGCGTAGGAGGAGATGTGGCCGCCGACCTTGACGCCGGGGCGCTGCGCGCGCGTCACCTGCACGGCGGCGTTCCAGCGGATCCAGCGGCGGTACTGGCGCTCCATGGCCTCGTCGCCCGGGAAGTAGGGCTCCTGGTCGACGGGGATGGTGTTGACGTAGGGGGTCGTGTATTCCTGCGGGATCTGCACGCCCTCGCGACGGGCCTGCGCGAGCATGTGAAGGAGGATGTACCTGGCCCTCGGTCCGCCCTTCTCGTCGATGAGGCCGGACAGGGACTCGATCCATTCGGCGGTCTCCGCCGGATCGTTGTCCGGGACCTGGCTGAGCAGGCCGTTGACGACGGGGTGGTTCTCGCTCGCGTGACTCACGGATACCCTCTTCTTCCACGTATGTGACTGGTGTGCGCGACTTCGTGCGGTGCTTCCCATTGTCCACCGTCTCCCTCGCGGGCGCGACCGAAATTAGGACCTCGGGCCCATGATTCATGCCTCATTCCGCTCGTCATCCCGACTGCCCGGGAGCGCCCGCCGTGGACGCGCGCGACGGGCCGCGCGGGAGAATGGTCGAAGCCGCGGCGAGTGCCCTACGATGAGCGGGTGTTCGATTCAGCAGCGCAGCGGGCGCTCGTGAGGAAGGGCGGTCGTTCGTCGTGGCGGTGAACCTCGGATTCGCTCCGGGCCAGGTCGTGCAGGAGTTCTACGTCGACGACGACGCCGATCAGGAGCTCCGCTCCCGCGTCGAGGAGGAGACCGGCTCCGCCCTCGTCGATCCCGACTACGGGGACGTCGTCGACGGCGCGATCGTGTGGTGGCGCGCGGACGACGCCGAAGAGGAGGACCTCGCGGACCTCCTCGTCGACGCCCTCTCGAATCTCGACGACGGCGGACTCATCTGGGTGCTGATCCCCAAGCCCGGACGCCCCGGATCGGTGCCGGTCGCGGACGTCGAGGACGCGGCGAAGGTCGCGGGGCTTCATTCGACGTCGGCCGCCTCGGTGGGACCGCAGTGGGCGGGCATCCGCCTGACGGCGCGCCCGAGGGGCCGCTGAGTCGCTCGTCCATCGCGGCCGCGGGGCGCACGGCGCCGCTCCGCGGTCGTTATGCTGTCCGAGTGCGCGCGGGCGCGTCCCGAGGGCGCGCGCAGGGGCCTGTAGCTCAGTTGGTCAGAGCGCTGCGCTTACACCGCAGATGTCGTCGGTTCGAACCCGGCCGGGCCCACGAGGAATGCCGTGAGATGCGGCGAGGGGGAGGACGCGCGTCCTCCCCCTTCGTCGTTCCTTCCTCGTCGTCAGTCCGCGGTCGCGTCCGTCATCGACGAGGGCGCGGCGGTGTGCTCGACCGGGTCGACGCCGGCGACGAGCTTGCCGGACGAGCCGGTCCCGAGCCGTTCGAGCGCGAGGCGCCCGACGAGCTGCTGATTCGTCGTCGTGCGCTGCGAGCGCGCTCCGGAGACGAAGCTGAAGAGCCAGTGGACGAGCGTGCCGATCTGGGACTTGAAGCCGACGATGTAGAGGAGGTGGAGGAAGCACCAGGCCGCCCAGGCGAGGAAGCCCGTGAGGCGGACGCGGCCGATCTTCACGACGGCCTCGAAGCGCGCGATCGTCGCCATCGAGCCCTTGTCGCGGTAGGCGAAGGGGGCGGGCGCCGGCGAGCCCGACAGGCGCGCGAGGATGGTCCTCGCGGCGTGGCGGGCGGGTTGGGTGGCCCCTTGGGCGACGCCGGGGACTCCGGGAACGCTCATCATGTCGCCGAGGACGAAGATCTCCGGGTGGCCGGGAACGGTGAGGTCGGGTTCGACGACGACGCGGCCCGCGCGATCGAGTTCGGCGCCCGCGCGGTCGCGTAGGACCCCGCCGAGCTCGCTCGCCTGAACGCCCGCGGCCCATACCTTGCAGTTGGCGCGCAAGGTTTCGGCGGTGCCGTCGCGGAACTGCAGAGTGACGGTGTCGTGGTCGAGGGCCGTGACGAGGGCCCCGGTGCGGACCTCGACCCCGAGGCGCTCGAGTTCCTTCCGGGTCCGATCGCCGAGCTCCTCGCCGAAGACGGGGAGGGGACGGTCGGCGCCGTCGACGAGGATGACGCGGGCGCGCGTCGGATCGATCGATCGGAACTCGTGGGCGAGCGTTTGCGAGGCAAGCTCGCGGATCTGGCCGGCCATCTCGACGCCGGTGGGGCCGGCGCCGACGACGACGAAGGTGAGGAGGCGCTCGATCTCGGCGGGGTCGGTCGCGATCTCCGCCTTCTCGAAGGAATCGAAGATGCGGGCCCGGAGCTCGAGGGCGTCGTCGATCGTCTTCATGCCCGGCGCGAAGACGGCGTACTCGTCGTGTCCGAAGTAGGACTGGCCGGCGCCGGCGGCGACGACGAGCGTGTCGTAGGGGGTTTCGCGGACCTCGTTGTGATTCCTCCAGACGACGAGGCGCCGCTCGACGTCGATGTCCTCGACGAGCGCCTGGAGGACGCGGACGTTCTTCTGGCGCTGGAGGATCTCGCGGGTCGTCGGCGCGATGTCGCCCTCGGAGAGGATGCCGGTCGCGACCTGGTAGAGGAGCGGTTGGAAGAGGTGGTGACCCGTCTTCGCGAGGATCGTGATGTCGGCGTCGGCGCGCTTGAGGCCCTTGGCGGCGGCGAGTCCGGCGAATCCTGAGCCGATGATGACGATGCGGTGCATAGTGGTCCCCCTCAATTACGTCACGACAAGCGTATCTAAATCGAGGGTCGCGGGAACTGCGGCGTTGACCACTCGGGGCTCGTCGGGCACGAGGAGCCGCCGGGCGCGAGAGGGCGTCGGTGGGGCCCGCGGCGAGGCCGGCAAGGAGGCGGCGGAGCCTAGAGCGCCGCGGCGATCCGCTTCGCCGCGTTCGCGTCCGGCTTCCCGTTGGGGAGCTGGGGGAGCGCGTCGACCCACACGGCGCGGCGGACCCTCTCCCAGGGCGCGAGACCCGCGCGCAGGCCAGCGAGGACGTCGAGGGCGTCCGGACGCGTCGGGGACGATTCTGCGGGCACGAGCAGCGCCGCGACGATCTCTCCCCAGCGCTCGTCGGGAACTCCGACGACGAGGGCGTCGGCGACCTGGGGGAGGGCGCGGCAGAGCTCTTCGATGCGGTTCGGGGCGACGAGCTCGCCGCCCGTGTTGATCATCCGCGAGGCCCTCCCGACGATCGAGTACCATCCCCGCGCGTCGCGCGTCGCGAGATCGCCCGTCGCGAGCCATCCGTCGCGGATGCGCGCGGGCCCGCGCTCTCCGGCCGACAGGAACGAGGTCGCCACCCCCGGCCCCCTCACCTCGATCTCGCCGACCTCGCCGACGCCGACGGGCTCGCCGGGACGGCCGGGGGCATCGGCCGGCGCGACGAGACGGACGTCGACATAGGGGAAGGGCGCGCCGAGCGCACCGGCCGGCGCCCCGGAGTCGGGGGAGGCCATGAGGCCCGCGCCGCTCGTCTCCGTCATCCCCCACACGTGAATGGGGCGCAGGCCCGCCGCGCGCATCCGCTCGGCGAGGGCCGGGCCCATCGCATCGCCGCCGACGAGGGGGCGCTCCCAGCTCGACAGATCCGCGCCGACCCGCTCGTTCGCGTCGAGGAGGAGGTGGCACATGACGGGGACGACGAACATCATCGTGATCCGGTGCGCCTCGATCGCCCGAAGGACGACGCCGGGGTCGAAGGCGGGGAAGACGACGAGCGCGCCGCCGTGGCTGAACACGTCGAGCGTCGTCCCGTTGAATCCGCCGATGTGGGAGACCGGCGCGCACACGCCGACGACGTCGCGAGCGGGCGAGTACTCGAACCCGTCGCGGAAGCACATCGAGCCCCACCACATGCACGCGTGCGAGAGCTCGACCCCTCGGGTGCGCCCGGCCGACCCCGAGGTGTGGACGACCGCCGCGATCTCGTGCGCGACGGCGGCAGGTTCGTCCCCGGCCGGCGGGCTCGCGAGGGCGCGGGCCGCGAAGTCGTCCAGGGCGAGGGTCGTTCCCGTCGCATCGGGCGCCTGCGCCCCGGCCTCGTCGATCCCGGGATCGCCGGGGAGACGATCGACGAGGACGAGGCGCGGGCGGAGGGACGAGCGGAGGGACGCGGCGACGTCCTCGGGGAGGCGCTCCGAGAGCGGGACCGTGACGGCGCGGATCCACGCGCACGCGCAGTGGAGGACGTAGACCCACGGCGAATTCGCGCACGCGTAGACGACGCGGGCGCCCTCGCCGACGCCGAGGGCGCGCAGAAGCGTCGCCGTGCGGGCGACGGCGTCGGCGCTGCGGCGCACCGACCAGACCTCGCCGGAGTCGAGCCAGACGAGCGAGTCGCGGTCGGGACGCTGCTTCGCCGCGCGCAGGAGCGCCCGGGCGGGGGAGTAGTTCGGCTCGGTCACCTCAGACGCCCGCCGGCGCCTCGCGAAGGGCCCGCCGCTCGGCGCGCTCGCGCATCGTCTCGAGGACGGTCCCCGCCTCCTGGAGGGTGGTGCCCGAGTCGTCGAGGTGGGCGAGCTCGGCGGGGATCTCGAATCCGCGCGCCCGCATTCCCTTGGCCCACAGGAGCCCGGCGCGGTAGGACGAGCGGACGAGGGGGCCCGCCATGACGCCGGCGAAGCCGATCTCCTCGGCCTCGGCCTTGAGCTCGACGAACTCCTCGGGATGGACCCAGCGGTCGATCGGGTGATGGAGCGGCGAGGGGCGCAGGTACTGGGTGAGGGTGAGGAGGTCGCAGCCGGACTCGTGGAGGTCGCGCATCGCCTCGGAGATCTCCTCGCGGGTCTCGCCCATGCCGAGGATGAGGTTCGACTTCGTCACCATCGAGCCGTCGTGCGCCCGCGAGATCATCGCGAGGGAGCGTTCGTAGCGGAAGGCCGGGCGGATCTTCTTGAAGATCCGGGGAACGGTCTCGAGGTTGTGGGCGAAGACCTGCGGGCGGGCGGCGACGACCATGTCGATCGCGTCCGGATCGCCGCGGAAGTCGTCGACGAGGAGCTCGACGCCGGTCGAGGGGCTCTTCTCGCGGATGAGCCGACACGTCTCGGCGTACAACCACGCCGCGCCGTCGGGCAGGTCGTCGCGGGTGACGCCGGTGATCGTCGCGTAGCGCAGTCCGAGTTCGGCGACGGACTCGGCGATGCGGCGCGGTTCGTCCGTGTCGTACTCGGTCGGACGCCCGGTGGCGATGTCGCAGAAGTCGCAGCGGCGCGTGCAGACGGCCCCGCCGAGGAGGAAGGTTGCCTCGCGGTCCTGCCAGCACTCGTAGATGTTCGGGCAGCCGGCTTCGGCGCACACCGTGTGGAGGCCCTTCGCGTGCGAGAGGGCGCGCATGTCGTGGTAGTTCTCGCCGGCGCGGGCCGTCGTGCGGATCCACTCCGGCTTCGACTCGATCGGCGTCAGCGAGTTCTTCGCCTCGACGCGCAGCAGCTTGCGGCCCTCGGGATCGGGGAGGGTGCTCATCGGATGCTCCTTTCCTGGGGGAGGACGAGGTCCTGATCGGGATTCGCGAGGCGCGGACGGATGGAGGCGAGGAGATGGATGAGGAGCGCGTCGGCCGCTTCGCGGACGGTCGCGCGCACGCCCTCCCAACCGAGGGAGGCGACGTCGCAGTCGACGAGGCCGCAGGGGATGATGCCGGAGAAGGCGGCTGCGGGGTCGATGTCGACGTTGAGCGCGACGCCGTGAAGGGTCGCGCCCCGGGCGACCTTGAGGCCGATCGCGCAGATCTTCCGATCGCGGCGGCCCTCCTCCGTGAGCCAGACGCCCGCGCGCCCGTCGATCCGGTGGGCCGGCAGGCCCCACTCCTCGCGCACGGTCTCGATGACGCCGGCCTCGACGGCGCGGATCCACGCGTAGAGGTCGACGGGCTCGGCGAGCCGGACGATCGGGTAGCAGACGACCTGGCCGGGCCCGTGCCACGTGGCGGAGCCCGCCCGGTCCGTCGCGATGATGGGGAGGGTCGTGTCGGGGACGTCCTCGGGTTTCGTGTGGCGGCCCGCCGTCCACGTCGGCTCGAACTCGGCGAGGATGATCGCGTCGCCCTCCCCGGCGGCGGCCCTTTCGTGAAGCTCTCGCTGCAATCGGTCGATCTCGCGGTAGTCGACCAGTCCTTCGCCGATGAAGTCGTAGAGCAGCACGGTCGGCCATTCTAGCGGTTCGCGGCCGGCGTCGAACCGGGCCGGGTTTCCGGCGCGCCGGATATCCTGGGCCGGTGAATGCGAATTGGAGACTGGCGGACGTCCTCGCCCGCATGGAGGAGTGGTATCCCGCCGACCGGGCGGAGTCCTGGGACCGGGTCGGGCTGATCCTCGGCGACCCCGCCGCGAAGGTGCGAAGGATCCTCCTCGCGGTCGACCCCGTGCGCGCGACCGTCGACGAGGCGCTCGAGTTCGGCGCGGACCTCCTCCTCGCGCACCACCCCCTCTACCTGCGCGGGACGAGCTTCCTCCCGGAGACCGACCCGAAGGGGAGCTCGGTCGCCCGCCTCATCCGGGCCGGCGTCGCGCTCTTCAACGCCCACACGAACGCCGACGTCTCACCGGGCGGGGTCGCCGACGCGCTCGGAGAGCTCCTCGGGCTCGAGGACGCCGAGCCCCTCGTGCCCTCCGGCGTCGATTCGCGGGGCCGCCCCTTCGGGCACGGCCGGATCGGGAGGATCGGGCCGATGCGCCTCGGGGACTTCGCCGACCTCGTCGCCTCCCGGCTGCCCGCCGGCCCGACCGGCCTCCTCGTCTCGGGGGACGAGGACGCCCGCGTCGAACGGGCCGCCGTGTCCGGCGGGGCGGGTGATTCCTTCCTCGCGGACGCCCGCTCGGCCGGCGCCGACGTCTTCCTCACCGCCGATCTGCGCCACCACCCGGCGTCCGAGCACCTCGAGGGCGGGGCCCCGGCCCTCCTGTGCGGGAGTCACTGGGCGACCGAATGGCCGTGGCTCCCCGTCCTCGCCGAGCGCCTGCGCGGGGCCGCCGATGAGGCGAATGTGGATCTCGACGTGAAAGTCTCTACCATTGCGACCGAGCCGTGGACGGGCCACCGGCGAACACGAGGAGGACTCCTGTGAAGGCGACGTACATCGATCAGCAGAGCCTGCTCGAACTCCAGGGACTCGACCAGAGGGAGTCGGCCCTGCGCCACCGCCGCGACTCGCACCCCGCCCACGGAGTCGTCCGCGAGCTCGCCGCCCGCGCCGAGGACCTCCAGCGCGCCGCCATCACCCAGTCCGCCGTCATCTCGGACGTCACCCGCGAGGTCGAGCGCATCGAGAACGAGGTCGGCCTCGTCCGCGCCCGGCGCGCCCGCCAGCGCGAGCGCCTCGACGCGAACCAGGTGCCGCTGCGCGACATCTCCTCGATGGAGCACGAGATCGCCCAGATGGACGCCCGCCTCAGCGCCCTCGAGGACGACCAGTTGGCCGCCGAGGAGCAGCGCGAGGCGGCGGTGGCCGCCCGCGAGGCGATGCTGAAGGAGACCGAGGCGATCGCATCGGACGTCGAGTCCGCGAAGGCCGGTTTCGCCGCCGACGTCGAGGAGCTCGACGTCGAGCTCCGCTCCGTCATCGCGAAGCGCCGCGCCCTCGTCGAAGGGCTCCCGGAGGCCCTCGTCGACGAGTACGAGCGGGTTCGCCGCGCGAACGGGGCCCTCGCCGTCGTCGAGGTCCGCAACGGCGTCGGCATCGGCGCCGCCGCCGAGCTCTCGCCCCTCGAGCTCGATCGCATCCGGCGCACCCCGGACGACGAGATCTACTGGACCGAGGACACCGGCGCGATCGTCGTCCGCACGACGCGGGCCTGAGCCCGATCCGCGCTCGGCCGGTCGCGCGGGGCGCCGCCTCAGTCCGTGACGAGGACGGCCGTGCGCGCCCGGCCGCCGGCCTTCGAACGCGCGGCGTCGGAGATCTCGACGCCGATTACGGCGTGGGGAACGCCCTTCGCGTCCTCGATCCGGATCTCGCCGGGAAGCGCGGCGAGCGACTCGAGGATCGTGTCCTCGTCCGCGTGGGCCCCGAGCGCGAGGAGTCGGCGGACGACGAGGCCGCGCCACCGCTTCGCGTCGTGGGAGATGGTCTGACGCCGAGCCCCGGTCTCGCGCACGGCGCCGATGCGGACGAGATCCGCCCAGGGCGCCGGGCAGGCGGAGGCGTAGGTCCCCGAGCGCGCGTCGACGACGCATTCGCCCTCTGTCTCCTCGCGCAGCGCCTCGTCGAGGCGTGGGCGCCAGAAGCGAGCGAGGGGGCCGATCCCGGGGAGGTCGACGCCCATCGAGAGACGATGATCCGGAACGGGGTCCGAGGCGCCGAGGACGCCGAAGGCGCCGGAGAAGATCCGCAGGACGCTCGCCGCAGCCGCCGACGCCCCCTCGTCGAGGGACGCGGCGTCGAGCGCGTCGTAGAGGACGCCGGTGAAGAGGGAGAGGGCCGGGGCGCAGGGGGCCTCGACGAGACGGAGGTTCGTCGCCGCCTCGTCCGCGGTCGCGGGTCCGAGCCCGAGGATCGCGGCGGCATCGGGGCGGGCGCTCGCGCATGCGAGGGCGTCGAGCACCTCGGCGCGAGCGGCCGCGAGACCGGGGTGGACGAGTCGGGCGAGGTCGAGGCCGACGGCATCGGGGAGGCCGCCTCCCGCGGGAGCGGTCTTCGACTCGGACGGGGGCAGCCAGACGAACATGGGGGCATGCTACCGGGCTGGTACACTGGCCCGCGCGGATGAGTCGGTCGGGCGGCCGCGAGGGGAGACCCCCGAGGAACGTCCGGGCTCCGCAGGGCAGGGTGATGGCTAACGGCCACCCGGGGCGACCCGAGGGACAGTGCCGCAGAGAACAGACCGCCGCGGGCGACCGCGGTAAGGGTGAAACGGCGGGGTAAGAGCCCACCAGCGATCCGGGCGACCGGATCGGCTCGGCAAACCCCACCCGGAGCAAGACCGAGCAGCAGGCAGTGGACGGCCCGTCCCAGTACTGCGGGTAGGTCGCTTGAGGCCCGTGGCAACACGGGTCCTAGAGAGATGGTCGCCGCCGTCTCACGACGGAACAGAACCCGGCGTACAGACCGACTCATCCGCCCCTTCGGGGCCCGCGTCATGGGAGCGTCCCCTGGGCGCGCGGGGCTCAGCGCCGGTGCCTCTCCTTCCACCGCGAGCCGAAGGACGACTGCGCCCGCGCGGCGATCGCCCGGCGCTGATCGCGGTGCATCCGATCGATGAGGTCCCTCTCCGATACCCACCCGACGAGGCGGCGCTCGCCGTCGAGGATCGGCAGTCCGGAGGCGCCCGAGGTCGCGAGGGCCTCGAGGACGACGGAGGGGAGTGCCGTCGAGGGCGCCGAGGCGTCGCGCAGAACGAGGGAGGAGATCGGCGCCCCGAGATCCTCCTCGTCCTGACGGGCGATCGCGAGGTCGATCGCGCCGATGAGCCCGAGGTAGCGCCCCGACTCGTCGACGACCGGGAGGTCGGAGGCGTGGAGTCCGCGCATCGAGAGGATCGCCGAGCCGAGCGTCGCATCCGAGCGCAGGGAGCCGGGCACCGGCCCCATCCACTCCGCGACGGGCTTCGCGCCGAGGAGGGTCGCGTCGACCGGATCGTCGAGGACGTCGCCGCGGCGGCGGAGCTTCTCCGTGTAGATCGTCGCGCGCGTGAGGAATCGGGAGACCCCGGTCGCGAGGACGACGGCGAGCATCATCGGCATGATGAGGGAGTACTGGCCGGTCATCTCGACGATGATGAGGACCGCGGTCATCGGTGCGCGGGCCGCTCCGGCGAAGGCCGCGCCCATCCCGATGACGCCGAAGACGCCGGGCGCCGTGCCCGTGAGCGGGGCGATCGCCTGGCCGAAGGCGGCGCCCGCCATCGCGCCGATGAAGAGCGTCGGGGCGAAGACGCCGCCCGATCCGCCGATCCCGATCGTGTACGAGGTGTAGACGGCGCGCCCGAGCATCGCGAGGAGGAGGAATCCGATCGAGTACGTCCCGGCGAGGGCCGCCTCCTCGATCGGGTAGCCCGAGCCGTACATCTGGGGGAAGACGAGGATGCCGGCGCCGAGGAGGACGCCGAGAACCGCGGGCTTCGACCAGTCGGGAAGGCGCAGGCGGCCCCAGACGGCGTCGATGCCGTCCTCCATCGCGTAGAGGAGCTTGGAGAAGCCGAGACCGGCGAGTCCGGCGAGGACGCCGAGCAGGCCGACCCACCACATGTCGGCGAGGTGCGTGAAGGCGAGGTCCCGCCCGACGTGGACGATCGTCTCGTCGCCCTGGAGGGCGCGGGCGAGGATGGAGGCCATGACGGAGGAGACGACGACGTAGCCGAAGGTCTCGGCCGAGAAGCTCGTGAGGATGACCTCGAGGGCGAAGACGGCGCCCGCGAGCGGCGCGTGGAAGGTCGCGGCGATGCCGCCGGCAGCCCCGCAGGAGGCGAGGAGGACGACTCGCGAGGGCGGGAGGCGCAGCGCGGTCGCGAGGGAGGACCCGAGCGACGCGCCGACCTGGACGATCGGGCCCTCGCGGCCCGCCGACCCGCCCGACCCGATCGTCAGGGAGGAGGCGATGAGCTTGACGACGGCGACGCGTCCGGGGATGCGGCCGCCCTTGCGCCGCACGGCGAGCATGACCTCGGGGATGCCGTGCCCGCGGGCCGTCGGAGCGAAACGCGAGACGAGGGGCCCGTAAAGGAGCGCCGCGACGACGGGGGAGAGAACGAGGAACGCCCAGGGCTCGATCCCGAGGACGCCGTGCGCGGCGCCCGGGCGCGTCGAGTACTCGAAGTAGCCCGTCGACACCCACGTCCAGGCGCGGATCATGACGTTGAAGAGGACGGCGGCGCCGCCGACGATCGCTCCGACGAGAGCGGCGACGAGGCCGATGAGGGACCGGTGCGCGCCGATCGCGGCCCCGAGGTCCTCGAGGCCGCGACCGCGCGTCGAACCCGTCACAGGTTGGAGACGACGAGGTCCGACTCGACGTCGGAGTCGATGCCCCAGACCTTCGAGTAGAAGGCGAGCTCGCACGCCCACGCGTCGCGGATCGTCGTCGCCTTGCGGAAGCCGTGACCCTCGCCCTCGTAGATCCTCAGGGCGACCGCGTCGCCGCGCGCCTCGAGGGCCTCCGCCATCGCGCGCGCCTGAGTCGGCGGCACGACGCGGTCGTCGGCGCCCTGGAGGAGGAGCAGCGGCGCGGAGATCCCGTCGATGTGGAAGAGGGGCGAGCGCTCCTTCCACACCGGATCCTCGAGGTCGTCCGAGCCGATGAGGCGGAAGGCGTAGCCGGCCTCGAACTTGTGGGTCTCCTCCTCGAGGCGGCGCAGGTCCGAGATGCCGTAGAAGGAGGTTCCGGCGGTGAAGACGTCGGTGCGGACGAGGGCGGCGAGGGCCGTGAAGCCGCCGGCCGAGCCGCCGCGGATCGCGATCCGCTTCGGATCGACGAGGCCGCGCTCGACGAGCGAGCGCGCGCCGTCGGCGCAGTCCTCGACGTCCATGACGCCCCAGTTGCCGTTGAGGCGCTCGCGATAGGCGCGGCCGAATCCGGTCGACCCGCGGTAGTTGACGTCGAGGACGGCGAATCCGCGGCTCGTCCAGTACTGGAGCGGGATCTTGAGTCCGGGCCGCGTCGACGAGGTCGGGCCGCCGTGGACGTTGACGACGAGGGGCGGGAGGGTGCCGGCCGGCGCCTCGTACGAGGGGTTCTTCGGCGGGTAGTAGAAGCCGTACGCCTTCTCGCCGTCGGAGGTCGGCCAGGAGACGATCTGAGCGGGGGAGACGAGCGCGGGATCGACCTCGGCCTCGGAGGACGGTCGGATGATCCGCGTCGAGCCGCCCTTCACCTGGATGATCGCGGGCGTGTGGGTCGCCGAATCGGCGAGGAAGACGACGCGCCCGTCGGAAGAGGCGACGTTGCCGATCGGCCACCAGCCCGTCGCCCATTCCTCGGCCATGCCGTTGTTGATCCTCACCGTGCCGATGTGCCAGGTGAGGTCCTCGGCCCACGAGCAGATGAGGTTCTCGTAGTCGAAGTTGTCGTAGGAGTGGAGCCCGAGCTGCCAGTGCGGGTGCGAGAAGGCCTGGGTGCCCGGGTGCATCGCGCGGGTCCGCAGGCGCCCGGTCCACGCGTCCTCGGCCTCGCCCTCGCGCCACGCGAAGCCCTCCGTGCGGAAGAGGTTCGCCCAGCCGGTCGTGTCGTCGACGTGGACGAGATCGCCGTTGAGGGTCCAGCGCGGCTCGTAGACGCAAACGTCCGGCTCGTCGACGACGACGCGATCGATGGTGATCCGCCCTTCGAAATCGAGGGCGCCGACGTGGAGGGCGGAGCGCGTCCACGCCATCTCCGGGTGGTTCCACGTGAGCCACGCGAGCTTCGTCCCGTCGGGGGAGAGGGCGGGAGCCTCGACGAAATCGGTCCCCTCGAAGACGGTGACGAGGGCGGAGTCGTCGCGGGCCGCCGACCCGTCGAGGGGGATCGCGACGAGCGTGTTGACCGGTTCGCCCTCACCGGAGTGGTCCTCGCGGACCGCGTAGACGAGCCCGCGGACCTCGTCGATCTCGAAGTCGCCGAACCGCGACTTCGACAGGGTGGTGAGCGGGGAGACCGTCCGGTGGGGGTCCTTCGCGTCGAAGCGGTAAACGCGGTCGTCGAAGCCGTCGGAGAAGACGATGAAGCCGTCGAGCACCGCGTAGGCGCGGCCGCCGTACTCGTGGACGCGGGTGCGGACGTCGGGAAGGCGGACGCCGTCGATCATCGGAAGGACCTCGGAGGTGACGCCGGCGCCGCTGCGGCGCAGAAGCGTTCCGCGGCCGTCCTCCTTCGGGTGGCCCTCGACCCAGTACGTGTCCGCGCCGTCGACCCGCACCTGGGAGAGCTCGACGCTCCTCGCGGTGAAGGACTCGCCGGTGATCGGGGACTTCCACTCTCCGTAGGGCGCGACGGTCACGGACATGCTTCCTCCTCGGAAGGACGATTCGAACGGTCGGTCGACCGTGATCCACATCCTAGTCCGCGGACCCGGCGCTCCGTGCGGGGGCCGTGTTCCGCGCGGCGGTGCCCGGCACATTAGAATCCGACGCATGCAGTCATCTGATGCGGGCTCACGCCTCCTCCCGAGGATCGATTCCCCGTCGGATCTTCGCGCGCTCACGCCCTCGGAACTCGTCGACCTGTCGCGCGAGATCCGCGAGTTCCTCATCTCAGAGGTCTCGAAGACGGGCGGGCACCTCGGCCCGAACCTCGGCGTCGTCGAGCTGACGATCGCCCTCCACCGCGTCTTCGACTCTCCCACCGACACGCTCCTCTTCGACACGGGCCACCAGTCCTACGTCCACAAGCTCCTCACCGGCCGCCAGGACTTCTCGAAGCTCCGCCAGGCCGGGGGCCTGTCCGGCTACCCGTCGCGCGCCGAGTCGGTTCACGACGTCGTCGAGTCCTCCCACGCGTCCTCGTCGATCGCGTGGGCCGACGGCATCTCCCGCGAGAAGCGCCGCAGGGGCGACGACTCCTGGACGATCGCGGTGATCGGCGACGGCGCCCTCACCGGCGGCATGGCGTGGGAGGCCCTCAACAGGGTCGCCGCCTCGAAGGACCGCCGCGTGCTCGTCGTCGTCAACGACAACGGGCGCTCCTACGCGCCGACGATCGGCGGCCTCGCCCACCATCTCGACGCCCTGCGCACCTCCGAGGGCTACGAGAGGGCCCTCGCATGGGGCAAGCGTCGCCTCCTCGCGATGGGGGAGCCGGGCAGAGCGGCCTTCGACGCGCTCCACGGCCTCAAGGCCGGCCTCAAGGACGCGCTCGTCCCGCAGGTGATGTTCGAGGACCTCGGTCTCAAGTACCTCGGCCCCGCCGACGGCCACGACCTCGTCGCGGTCGAGAACGTCCTCGCCCTCGCGAAGACCCTCCATCAGCCGGTCCTCGTCCACGCGATCACCGAGAAGGGGAGGGGCTACACGCCCGCCGAGGAGGACATCGCCGACCGCTTCCACGCCGTCGGCCCCATCCACCCCGAGACCGGTCTGCCCGTCGCCCCGGCGCGCTTCGGCTGGACGAGCGTCTTCGCCGATGAGATCGTCCGCCTCGCCCGCGCCGACGAGCGGATCATCGGAGTCACGGCCGCGATGATGGCGCCCGTCGGACTCGCCCCCATGAAGAAGGAGTTCCCCGACCGCGTCGTCGACGTCGGCATCGCCGAGCAGGAGGCCCTCGCGAGCGCCGCCGGCATGGCCTACGAGGGCGCCCACCCGGTCGTCGCGCTCTACGCGACCTTCCTCAACCGCGCCTTCGACCAGCTCCTCATGGACGTCGCCCTCCACCGCGCGGGCGTGACGATCGTCCTCGACCGCGCGGGCATCACCGGCGTCGACGGCCCCTCGCACAACGGGATGTGGGACATCGCGATGTGCCAGATCGTCCCCGACCTCGACCTTTCCGCCCCGCGCGACGAGGAGACCCTGCGCGCATCCCTCCGCCGCGCCGTCGCGATCGACGACCGACCGACCGTCGTCCGCTATCGGAAGGGGTCGATGCCCGCGCCGATGCCGGCGCTGCGCGTCGAGGCCGACGTCGACGTCCTCGCCGAACCCGACGAGGACGGGGTCGACGTCCTCCTCGTCGCGGCCGGATCCCTCGTCCCCCAGTGCCTCGAGGCGGCTTCCGCGCTCGCGCCCGACCTGCGCGTCCGGGTCGTCGACCCCGTGCGCCTCCTTCCCGTCAAGGAGGGCCTCGTCGACCTCGCCGCCTCCGCCCGCCTCGTTGTCACCGCCGAGGACGGGATCGTCGACGGCGGATTCGGGTGGGCGCTGCGCGAGGCGCTCTCGGACACCGCGATTCCGCTCCTCGCCCTCGGCGTGCCCAAGCGATTCCTCGACCACGGGGAGCGCCCGGAGATCCTCGCCGAGCTCGGGCTCGACGCGGCTTCGATCGCCGAGCGGATCCGCGCGCGCGTCGAGCGGCTCTAGGGCGCGGGCCGACGACGGAACGGGGGGAGCCTCAGACCCCGAGCGCGTCGCAGATCGGATCGAGAACGAGATCCATCTGCCAATCGCGCGCGCCCTGGTCGTACATGCGCTCCTCGACCTCGTCGCCGCTCGGGCGCTTCGGGTCGAGGGGCGCCCACGCGACGTAGCGCTGGACGCGCGGCTCGAGGATCACCTCGGGCGCGATGCCGAGCTCGTCGGACAAGCGGGTCATCGCCCCCCTCACCGCCGCGAGGCGCGCCGCCGCGTCCTCGTCGATCCGCGCCCACGAGCGCGCTTCGGGGATCGCGCCGGGGAGCCGCGGGGCGCGCAGCGGCGGGAGCTCCGCCTCGTCGGCGACCATCGCCCGGGTGATCGACCGCAGCCAGTCGTCGGCGTAGCGGCGGGCGACGGGGGAGCGGAACTCGGAGATCGACTGGAGGGCGCGTCGGTTGCGCGGCGGGGTCTGCGCGGCCTTGACGAGCGCGGCGTTGCGGACGAGGCGCCCCGGTGCCAGATCGAGGTCCGCCGCGATGCGCTCGCGCGCCTCCCACAGCCCCTCGAGGACCGCGAGGCCGCGGCGCGAGCGGATCTTTCCGGCGCCCGGCAGGGAGCGCCAGCGGTCGGCCTTCGGCTCGGGCGCGGGCTTGGCGGCGAGGTGCGCGTTCTCCTCGACGGCCCACTCCCAGCGGCCGAGGTCGTGGAGGCGCTGTCCGAGGCGGCGGTAGAGCTCGGTGAGGAGCTCGACGTCGAGGGCAGCGTAGCGGAGCCAGTCCTTCGGCAACGGGCGGATCGACCAGTCGGAGGCCTGGTGGTCCTTGACGAGGCCGAGGCCGAGCACCTGCTCGGCGACGGCGGCGAGACCGAAGCGCTCGAGACCGACGAGGCGCGCGGCGAGCTCCGTGTCGAAGAGCGCGGGACACGTCAGGCCCGTCCACCGGAGGTTCGGAAGGTCCTGGGCGGCGTCGTGGAGGAGCCACACCTCGTCGAGCCCCTTCTGAAGGACCGAGAGGTCGGGGAGGGCCGCGGTGTCGATGAGGAAGGTGCCGACGTCCTCCCGTCGGATCTGCACGAGGTAGGGGTCGTTGCCGTAGCGGAAGCCCTGGGCGCGCTCGACGTCGAGGGCGACGGGGCGCGTCCCCCTCTCGAGGGACGCCGCGGCGCGCTCGAGGGCGTCCGCGGTCTCGATGATCTCGGGGATGCCGTCGCGCGGCGAGGCGACGAGCTCGGGGTTCTCCGTGTCTCCGACGGGCAGGCCGTCGGCGTTGGCGATGCGCACGCCTCACACTCCTTCGAGGAAACGCTGCGACGCCACTCCGCACGTCCTCAGCACGAGGTCGGACCATCCGACGAGGTGCTCGCCGATCGAGGGCGAGTCCGGGGTCCACGACGCGCGCATCTCGACGTTGAGCGTCGAGCCGCGCAGAACGAGCCCGCCGAAGGCCTCCGACGTCTCCCGGGTCACCGTGCCCGTGAGGTCGTGGAAGGCGGCGCCGGCGTCGACGAGGCACTCGTCCGCCCACGCCCACAGCGCCTCGGCGAGGAGCGGGTCGTTCCCCATCTCGGGATCGATGTGGCTGCGCAGCTGCGCGACGATGCGGAACGTCCCGTTCCACCCGTGCTGGCCGTCGGGGTCGTGGAGGACGACGAATCTCCCGGTCGCGAGGGGCTCGGAGAACTCCTCGTCGAGCGTCCGCATCGCGAGGGCGGCGGTGAAGGGCGCGAGCCGACGGGGCGGCGGCACCTCCTCGAGCTCGATCCGGGGATTGCGCGGGGCGTTCCGGAGGCTGAGGAGTGCCTCGATGAAGTCCTCGGGAAGTGCGCGCTCGTCCACCGCTCCAGGCTAGGGGCCGATCGCGGCGCCGCCCGCCCGGCGCGCCGCCGCGGTGTGAGATGGCGCGTGATTCGGCGTCTCGCATTGCCCGCGCCCGCGCATGCTCGTAGCGTCGCCTCATACGGGTGAACGCTCGCCCATCGGAAGGATGACGATGACCGACTCTTCATGGACTCTGCGCCGGAGCGATGCGGACGAGGTTGCGGCGGCTCTCGCCGCGGCCGGCGTGGACTCCCCGATCGAGCAGACCCCCCAATGGGCCTCCTTCGACGAATCCGACTCCGATCGGACGTCGCTCGGCTACTTCCTCGTCTCCGACGACTCCGGCGTCGATCGCGCGTCGTTCCTCGCGACTCGCGTCAACGATCACGGGACGCGCTTCGTCTGGCTGCGCCACGGTCCCGTCTGGTTCTCCGTCCCGGCCCCCGACGACGAGTCGGCGCTCGTCACCGCCCTCGTGACGAACATGAAGGCGATCGACGCCGGCGCCACCCACCTGCGCCTCGACCTCGCGAGCGCGCCCGAGGGGGCGATGCTCCCCGGCTCCCTCATCACCTACGACTCGACGGTCGTCATCGACACCTCGATCTCGAGCCCCGACCTCGACGACGACGCGGCGACCGAGGAGATCCTCGCGCGCTTCAAGCCGCGCGGACGGCGCGACGTCCGCAAGTCCGTCCGCGAGTCCGGACTCGAGTGTGCCGATGAGACGGAGGCCGCGACGGCCGACTTCGAGCCCTACCACGCGGTGATGCGGCAGACCGCCGAGCGCGACGGCTTCGTCCCCTGGCCCGCGGAGTTCTACCAGCGGATGCTCTCCGATCTCGGCCCCGAGCGCGCGAGGCTGTTCGCCGGCCGGATCGACGGGGAGGTCGTCTGCTGGTCGATCGTCTGTCTGTCGGGCAGGCGGGCGTGGCGCTACTGCGCCGCGTCGAAGTCGGAGGTGATGCGCTTGCGCGTCACCGACCGCCTCGTCCTCTTCGAGTGCCTCGACCTCGCGCGCAGGGGAGTGGTCGCCTTCGACCTCATGGGAATCGGATCGGACATCGCGCCGAGCCTGGGCGGGCTCAACGAGTTCAAGACGAAGTTCTCCAAAGAGGTCGTCGCGGTCGCGCCGGCTCGTGAGATCGTCCTGCGCCCCTGGGTGTACTTCGGGGTCCAACGGGCCCGCCGGATCCTCCACTCGATCCGGCACTAGGCCCGTCGAACGGGGACTTTCCCGCGAGATCAGGCCGAATGACACGCTTGTGATGCGCGCAACGCCCTCCCGATTTCGCATTTCGCCGGGCGTCCTGTTAGGGTATTACCCGTTCGAAGCGAGCCCCTCGGGGTCGCGAGAAACGCGGATGTGGCTCAGTTGGTAGAGCATCACCTTGCCAAGGTGAGGGTCGCGGGTTCGAGTCCCGTCATCCGCTCGGGCGATTGGCGCAGCGGGAGCGCGCTTCCCTGACACGGAAGAGGTCACTGGTTCGATCCCAGTATCGCCCACGGTCGTTCCGATTCATTCGGACTCGACGGGGTGTGAACCCCAGACCGCACGGCGGTCATTCGCGGATGTGGCTCAGTTGGTAGAGCATCACCTTGCCAAGGTGAGGGTCGCGGGTTCGAGTCCCGTCATCCGCTCGTCAACCCCGGACGCCCAGCGCTTCCGGAGGGTTGCGCGGTGGGTTGGCCGAGAGGCGAGGCAGCGGCCTGCAAAGCCGTACACACGGGTTCGAATCCCGTACCCACCTCGGGCGATTGGCGCAGGGGTAGCGCGCTTCCTTCACACGGAAGAGGTCACTGGTTCGATCCCAGTATCGCCCACTGAGAGTCCCGGATCCGCTGGATCCGGGACTTCGTCGTATCCGCGGCGCCCGCCGGGCGAATCGCCGCAGGTCGATGGGGGAGCGATCAGGGCATCCCCCCATATCCTTGGGAGCGAGTGCTCCCTACACTCGCACTTCGTCAGTAAAGGTGGTCCACATGCGCGCTCACGGCACGACGTCGCTCCTCCCCGTCATCCTCGGCGGGGATTTCGGCGTCTACGGGATCGGCCGCTCCTTCAACGAGGCCTTCGCGTGCCGCTGCCTCTGCGTCGCCAACGAGCCGACCGTCGCGATCACGGGCTCCAACTTCTTCGACGTCCACACGATCCCCGCCGGCATCTCCGACGACGCCCTCGTCGCCGAACTCCTCGGGATCGCGGCCGCCCACCCGGACGCCGACCTCGTCCTCATGGCGAACCACGACGTCCACTCCGCCTTCGTCGCCCGCAACCGCGAGGTCCTCGGCGCCTCCTACGCGCTGCCCTTCCCCTCGCTCAACGTCATCGAGTGCCTCACCGACAAGGCGGCCTTCGCGAGGGCCTGCGCGGCCGAGGGGATCGATACCCCCCGCGGCGTGGAGGTCGACTTCGCCGACTACTCCGACTCCTGGCGCGCGCCCGAGATCCCCTTCGACTTCCCGGTCGTCGCCAAGGCCTCGCGCGGCGACGCCTACGACCTCGTCCATTTCGAGGGCAAGCGGAAGATCTGGTTCATGGAATCGGCGGCCGAGCTCGCCGAGCTGTGGACGACGCTCGGCGAGGCGGGCTTCCGCGACGTGTTCCTCGTCCAGGAGCTCATCCCCGGGGACAACACCGCGATGCGCTCGATCACCGCCTACGTCGACTCTCGCGGTGAGGTCACCCTCATCGGCTCGGCGCGCGTCCTCCTCGAGGACCATGCGCCGACGATGATCGGCAATCCCGTCGCGATGATCACCGAGGAGTTCCCCGAGCTGTGGGAGAAGGCCGAGCGCCTCCTGAGGACCGCGGGCTACCGCGGATTCGCGAACTTCGACGTGAAGATCGATCCTCGCGACTCGCGCGCCGTCTTCTTCGAGGTCAATCCGCGAATCGGCCGGAACAACTGGTACATGACGGCGGCCGGCGCGAACCCGATGTCCGTTATGGTCCCCGACCTCGTCGAGGGCCGCGCCGTCGAGCAGTCGAGAATGCGCGACGAGGTCCTCTACTCGATGGTCCCCGACTCGCTGCTCCTCAAGTACGTCCGCGACGCCGATCTCAAGGCGCACGTGGTCGAACTGATCCGCGCCGGCAAGCGCTTCGACCCGCTCCTCAACCCCGCGGAGAAGTCCCTCAAGCGCAACATCACGGTGCGCCTCCAGAAGCTCAATCACCACCGCAAGTTCGCCCGCTACTACCCCGAGGCGACCGACCGGTCGTTCTGAAAGGATGCCCATGCCCACCACCCGAATCGCCGAACTCAGCGCCGACGAGATGCGTCGCGCCGCATCGGGGATCGGCGGTCTCCCGATCGAGCAGTCCGAGCACTGGGAGGCCTTCTCGCGCTCCCAGGGCCACGGCCTGTGGGGGCTCCTCGGGTGGTACGAGGGCGACAAGTGCGCCGCCCTCATCGCGCTCTACGAGCACAGGCTCCGCAACTTCCGCTACCTCTGGGCGAAGAACGGCCCCGTGTGGATCAAGGAGCCGACGCCCGAGCGCGAGGCGGCCATGCGCGCCGACCTGCGCGCCCACGTGAAGGAGCGCGACAAGGGGATCGTCTTCGTCCGGCTCCACGCCTGGTACTCCGCCCCCGACCTCGACGACGTCCTCCAAACGGTGACCTTCGACCGGACGGTCGTCATCGACTCCTCCGGCGGGACCCCCGAATCGATCCTCGAGACGATGTCGACCGACGGGCGCCGTCGGATCCGCCGGTCGCGCGCGAAGGCCGAGGCGGAGGGCATCACCCTCCACGAGGAGACCGGTCTGTCCGCCGCCGCTTTCGCCGAGTACTACTCCGTCCTTGTCGAGACGGCGAAGCGCGACGGCTTCCGCCCCCACCCGGCGAGCGTCTACGTCGCCCTCCTCGAGTCGCTCGGACCCGAGCACGCGCGCGTCTTCGCGGCCCGCGACGCCTCGGGCGCCCTCCTGTGCTGGGACATCGTCCTTCTCAACGGCAAGAAGGCGCAGGCCGAGTACGGGGCGTCCTCGGCGAAGGCACGGGCCCTCGGATGCGCCCAGCTCCTCGACTTCGACGTCGCGGCGCGGCTCGGCGCCGAGGGCTACGAGGGCCTCGACCTGCGCGGCGTCCATTCGCCGCGCGTCCCCTGCCTCTTCACCGTCGGCAAGTACAAGCGCTCCTTCGCCAACCACTTCACCGACGTCGCGGGAGCCTGGGACATGCCCGTCTCGAAGTCCCAGTACGCGCTCGCCCGCTCCCTTCTCGCCCTCAAGCGCCGTCTGCGCCCCGCGCGCTGAGGCGAGTAGACTCGGGGCGTTCAACCGCCACCGACCCAAGGAGGACCCCGTGCCCGTGATCGAGCTCGTCATCGATGGCGCCCCAGTGCAGGTGGAGGAGGGCACCACGGGCACGACGTGGTACGACTCCCGCTCCGAGGTCGTGGCGCTGAGCGTCGACGGCGTCTCCAAGGATCTCGAGACCCCGCTCGAGGCCGGCACGACGGTCGAGGCGATCACGCTCGACTCGCAGGCGGGCCTCGACATCCTCCGCCACTCGACGACCCACGTCCTCGCCCAGGCCGTCCAGGACCTCTTCCCGGACGTCGATCTCGGCATCGGGCCGTTCATCACCGACGGCTTCTACTACGACTTCGGCAACATCGACGCCGTCACCCCCGAGCTCCTCCGCGAGCTCGAGAAGCGGATGAAGCGCATCGTCAAGGAGGGCCAGACCTTCCGTCGCCGTACGATCACCGAGGACGAGGCCCGCGTCGAACTCGCCGACCAGCCCTACAAGCTCGAGCTCGTGACGACGAAGGGCCACGGCGCCGAGGGCGCGAGCGTCGAGGTCGGCGGCGCCGAGCTCACGATGTACGACAACGTCCGCCGCGACGGCACCGTCGCGTGGAAGGACCTCTGCCGGGGCCCCCACCTTCCGAGCACCCGCCTCATCGGCAACGGCTTCGCCCTCACGAAGTCGTCGTCGGCCTACTGGAAGGGCGATCAGGCGAACGACTCCCTCCAGCGCATCTACGGCACCGCGTGGAAGTCGAAGGAGGACCTCGTCGCCCACCAGGAGCGGATCAAGGAGGCCGAGCGCCGCGACCACCGCCGACTCGGCGCCGAGCTCGACCTGTTCTCCTTCCCCGAGGAGATCGGCCCCGGCCTCGTCGTCTTCCACCCCAAGGGCGGCATCCTGCGCCACGAGATCGAGAAGTACGTCATCGAGCGCCACGAGCGCGCCGGCTTCGACTTCGTCCACACTCCGGAGATCTCGAAGGGCGGGCTCTTCCACACCTCGGGCCACCTCCCGTACTACGCGGACACGATGTTCCCCCCGATGAGCGTCGACGAGGAGACGGACGCCGAGGGCAATGTGACGAAGGCAGGCCAGGAGTACTACCTCAAGGCCATGAACTGCCCGATGCACAACCTCATCTTCCGATCGCGCGGGCGCTCCTACCGCGAGCTCCCGCTCCGCTTCTTCGAGATGGGCCACGACTACCGCTACGAGAAGTCCGGCGTCGTCCACGGCCTCACCCGCATGCGCGGCTTCACCCAGGACGACTCGCACACCTACTGCACGCGCGAGCAGGCCCCCGCCGAGATCGAGAAGCAGATCGAGTTCTTCCTCTCGATCCTCAAGGCCTTCGGCCTCACCGACTTCTACCTCGAGCTCTCGACCCGCGACGAGGACGGCGCTCACAAGGACAAGTTCATCGGCTCGGACGAGGACTGGGAGGCCGCGACCCGCACCCTCGAGGAGGTCTGCGCCTCGACGGGCCTCGACCTCGTCCCCGATCCGGGCGGCGCCGCCTTCTACGGCCCGAAGGTGTCCGTCCAGGTGAAGGACGCCATCGGCCGCACCTGGCAGATGTCGACGATCCAGTACGACTTCAACCAGCCCGACCGCTTCGACCTCGAGTACACGGCCGCCGACGGCTCCCGCCAGCGCCCGATCATGCTCCACTCCGCGAAGCTCGGCTCGGTCGAGCGCTTCATCGGCGTTCTCACCGAGCACTACGCGGGCGCCTTCCCGGCGTGGCTCGCGCCCGTCCAGGTGAAGCTCGTGCCCGTCGCCGAGGCCTTCGACGACTACGTCGACGAGGTCGCCGCCACGCTTCGCGCCGAGGGAATCCGCGTCGAGGTCGACCACTCCGACGACCGCTTCGGCAAGAAGATCCGCAATGCCTCGAAGGAGAAGGTCCCCTTCACGCTCATCGCCGGCGGCGAGGACGTCGAGGCGGGCGCGGTCTCCTTCCGCTTCCGCGACGGCTCGCAGGACAACGGCGTTCCGGTCGACGAGGCCGTGGCGCGGATCGTCGCGCACGTGCGGTCGCGCTCGAACTCCGACCTCTTCGAGGTCGGCGACTGAGATGAACGGGGACGGCGCGGCCCTGCCGACCGAGGACGCCCGCGCGCTGGCGGGCGTCCCGGACGCCTTCTCCCGTTTCTGGACGCCCTATCGAATGGCGTACATCAACGGGGAGGGCAAGCCCGCGGACTCGTCGGGCACCGCGTGCCCGTTCTGCGCGGCACCCGGCAAATCGGACGCCGAGGGCCTCGTCGTGCATCGAGGGCGGACGTGCTTCGTCCTCATGAATCTCTTCCCCTACAACTCGGGGCACCTCCTCGTCTGCCCGTATCGTCACGTGTCCGACTACACGGATCTCGCCGAGGACGAGCGCGTCGAGCTCGGCGAGTTGACGGCGACGGCGATGCGGGTGCTCCGGGAGGTGTCGGGGCCCCAGGGGTTCAACCTCGGGATGAACCAGGGGGAGGTCGCGGGCGCCGGCATCGCCGCCCACCTCCACCAGCACGTCGTGCCGCGCTGGCTCGGGGACGCGAACTTCCTCCCGATCATCGCGCGGACGAAGGCCGTGCCGCAGCTCCTCGAGGACGCCCGCGAGCTCCTCGAGAACGCCTGGCCGAAGGAGGACTGATGCTCGGCAACCACGGGCGCTCGATCACCCGGACGATCTTCACGCCGCTCGCGCGCGTCCTCGCGCGCCTCGGCGTCACCCCCGACCAGGTGACGATCACCGGCACGATCGTCTCGATCGCGATCGCCGTTTCGACGATCCCCTTCGGGCACGTGTGGCAGGGCGCCCTCGGCCTCGCCGTCGTCCTCTTCATGGACTCGGTCGACGGGACGCTCGCCCGGATGACGACGGGCGGGACGCGCTTCGGCGCGTTCCTCGATTCGACGCTCGACCGTCTCGCCGACGGCGCCGTCTTCGCCTCGCTCACCGCCTGGGCGGTGTTCGGTCTCGAGCCCGGAGCGGCCCGCGCCTGGGCGATCGCGCTCGGTCTCGCCGCGATCGTCGGCGCGGGCGCGGTGCCCTACGCGAGGGCGCGCGCCGAGTCCGTCGGCGTCGAGGCGAAGGTCGGGATCGCCGAGCGCACGGACCGCCTCATCGCCGGACTCGCGGGCGCCGCCTTCGCCGACTTCGGGTGGGGCGACTGGTGGCTCGTCGTCGGTCTCGGCTGGGTCGCGCTCGGGTCGCTCATCACTGTCGTCCAGCGCATCGCCTTCACCGCCCGCTCCCTGAGGACCGAGTCCCGCTGAAGCGGGGGCCAGGACGACCATGACCGCCGAATCCGCGTCGACGGGACCGGGGGAGGAGTTCCGCCTCGCGCGGATCCGCCCCGACGCCTCGCGCGCCGCCGTCGAGCGTCCCGAGCCCGGACGGGCCGCGCCCCTGTGGGACGTCCCGCGCGCGAAGCGCCGCTTCCCGTGGTTCGAGGTCGTCCTCTCCGTCATCGGGATCCTCTGCATCGTCGCCTCGATCATCGGTTACCTCTCGCTCGCAGACGCCTACACGGTCGCGCACGTCGCCGTCCTCGCGGCCCTTCCGCTCGTCGTCGTCATCGCCGTGCTCCTCTACATCGACCGATGGGAGTCCGAGCCCTGGTGGACGCGCGGCGTCGCCTTCGCCTGGGGCGCGGGCGTCGCGATCATCGTCGCGTCGATCGTCAACTCCGCGGTTCTCCTCAACGCCTCTCTCGTCCTCGGCGACGAGACGGAGGCGATGCGCTTCACCGCGGTCGTCGTCGCCCCTCTCGCCGAGGAGACGATGAAGGCGGCGGGCGTCCTCCTCATCGTGCTCGCGCGACGCAACACGATCCACTCGCTCCTCGACGGCGTCGTCTACGCGGGGTTCTCCGGCGCGGGATTCGCGTTCATCGAGAACATGCAGTACTTCCTCCAGGCGTCGACCCAGGGCCAGGCGGCCCTCACGGTGACCCTCATCCTCCGCGGCGTCCTCAGCCCCTTCGTCCACCCGATGGCGACCTCTTTCACCGGCATGGCGCTCGCCTGGGCGGTCGTCCGCTCGCGCACCTCCATCGGAAGGGTCGCGACCGTGATCCTCGGCTGTTGCCTCGCCGTCGCCACCCACTCGATGTGGAACTTCTTCGGTTCGGGCGACGTCTCCTCGTGGCTGTCGAACTACGTCCTCTTCGAGGTCCCCTTCTTCGCTCTGTGGATGACCGCCCTTCTCGTCCTCTCGAACCGCGAGGCGCGCTCGATCCGCGAGGGCCTCGTCCCGTACGTCCGCACGGGGTGGATCCTGCCCGCCGAGGTCGACATGGTCGCCGATGCGCACGGTCGTCGCACGGCCCGCCGCTGGGCGCGCGGCGGGGGCAAGGACGCGTCGCGCGCGATGGCCGCCTTCCTCGGCGAAATCGCCGCGCTCGGGCTCGATCAGCGGATGCAGGAGCGGCTCGGGCCGAGGCCCGGTCGCGTCGAGGCCGACAGGGACCTCCTGCGCGCGGCGACCGGGCACCGCGAGGAGTTCCTCCGACTCGTCGAGGTCGCCGCATCGGCGAACGGGAGGCGGCGATGAGCGCCCTCGGCGACGAGTGGCCGCTCGACGCCGACGGCTTCCCGCACCGCGAGGCCGCGCGCGTCGTCCTCTTCGACGAATCGGACCGGCTCCTCCTCGCACAGGGGCACGATCGCGACCAGCCCGAGCGGCAGTGGTGGTTCACGATCGGCGGCGGGATCATGGCGGGGGAGAGCCCGCGCGAGGCCGCCGTCCGCGAACTCTTCGAGGAGACCGGCATCCGGCTCGATCCGGAGGGCCTCGTCGGCCCGGTCCTCTACCGCCGCGCCGAGTTCGACTTCCTCTCCGTCACCGGGCGCCAGGACGAGTGGTTCTTCCTCGGGCGCACGCGCGCACGCGCGTTGACCGACGACGGCTGGACCGACCTCGAGCGCGACGTCATCGACGAGCAGCGCTGGTGGGACGTCGAGGAGCTCGCGGTCGAGCAGGTGACGTGCGAGGTGTACCCGCGCGACCTCGTCGACCGGGTGCGCGGGTGGCTGAGAGGCTGGGACGGACTCCTCCGCGTCATCGAAGAGCGCGAGCGCTGAGAGCCGCGGGCCTCAGGCGAGGCCGAGCGGTGCGATGAGGACGTCGAGTCTGCGGACGTCGAGCGAGTGCTCCATGGCCTCGCGTACCGAGGGCTTCGCGCAGAAGGCGATTCCGAGGCCCGCCGCGCGCATCATCGGCACGTCGTTCGCTCCGTCGCCGATCGCGACGGTCTCCTCGCGGGTGAGCGCGTGCTCCGCGGTCCACCGCTCGAGCGCCGCGACCTTCGCGTCCGCGGTGACGATGTCCCCGAGGACTCGGCCGGTGAGGACGCCTCCGGAGACCTCGAGGCGATTGGCGAGGTAGTGGTCGATGCCCATGCGCGCGCACAAGGGCCCGACGACCTCCTCGAATCCGCCGGAGACGACGCCGAAGAATCCGCCCGCGGCGTGGACGGCGTCGATGAGGTCCTGGACCCCCGGCGTCGGGTGGATCTTGTCGAGGACGGCGGCGAACACCGACTCCGGGACGCCCGCGAGGGTCGCGACGCGCTGGCGCAGCGACTCGGCGAAGTCGATCTCCCCGTTCATCGCGCGCGCGGTGACGGCGGCGACGAGGGCGCGGGTGCCCGCGCGCTCGGCGAGCTCCTCGATGACCTCCTCGGCGATGAGCGTCGAGTCGACGTCGGTGACGAGGAGCCGGGGCGCAGGGGTCTGGGGCGTCCTCCCGAGCGACGCGGCGGTCGGGAGGAGCGCCTCGGGTCCCGCGCTCACCGGGTGACGACCATGCCCTTGGGGACGATCGTGATGCCCGACTCCGTGACGGTGAAGCCGCGCTCGCGATCGCGCTCGTGATCGAGGCCGACGACGGCGCCCTCCTCGAGGACGACGTTCTTGTCGAGGATCGACTTCGCGACGACCGCGTGGCGCCCGATCCGGCATCCGTGCATGAGGACGGAGTCGGTGACCTGCGCCCACGAGTGGACGTAGGAGTTCGGGGACACGATCGAGTGGTAGACCTCGCCGCCGGAGATGATGACGCCGGGCGACACGAAGGAGTCGACGGCGTGCCCCATGCGGGAGTGCTCCTCGCCGTAGACGAACTTCGCCGGGGGGAGCGACCCGTCGATCATCGTCATCGTCGGCCACTCGCGGTTGTAGAGGTTGAACACCGGGTGGACGGAGATGAGGTCCATGTTCGCGTCGTAGTACGCGTCGAGCGTGCCGACGTCGCGCCAGTAGTCGCGGTCGCGGTCGGTCGAGCCCGGCACGTCGTTGTCCTGGAAGTCGTAGACGCCGCACTCCCCGCGGGCGACGAACCACGGGATGATGTTCCCGCCCATGTCGTGCTTCGAGTCGGGATCGTGCGCATCCTCGCGCAGCGCCGCGACGAGGTCCTTCGTCGTGAAGACGTAGTTGCCCATCGAGGCGAGCACCTTCGTCGGGTCGTCGGGAAGGCCCACGGGATTCGCGGGCTTCTCGAGGAACTCCTTGATGACGCCGCCCTCGGAGTCGATGACGCCGAGCGAGGGGGCGATCTCGATCGGCTGGCGGATGCCGGCGACGGTCGCGGGCAGGCCGGAGGCCTTGTGGTGCTCGACCATCGCGGAGAAGTCCATCCGGTAGATGTTGTCCGCGCCGATGATGACGATGTAGTCGGGCTGCTCGTCGTCGACGATGTTGAGCGACTGGTAGATCGCGTCCGCGCTGCCGAGGTACCAGTGCGGTCCGCGGCGCTGCTGGGCGGGGACCGGCGCGATGAAGTTGCCGAGGAGCGGCGACGTGTACCAGGTCTTCGTCACGTGCCGGTCGAGCGAGTGCGACTTGTACTGCGTGAGGACGACGATCTTGAGATAGCCGGAGTTCACGATGTTCGACAGCGCGAAGTCGATGAGACGGAAATGGCCCCCGAAGGGGACTGCGGGCTTCGCGCGGTCGTTGGTCAGCGGCATGAGTCGCTTGCCCTCTCCGCCTGCGAGGACGATTGCGAGTACGTGGTTCTTCGCCATGGCCCCAAGAGTAGGGGCGGCGCCGCTGACGCGCAGCGATATCCCACAGCGTGGCGCCGATCACATTTGCGGGTGCACGTTTTCCCGGCCATCCCATCCGACCTGCCGTGACTCCCGTCACGACGCGATAGTCTTGTCCGGATCGATCCGTCCTCCTCGGAAGGCACCCTCATGCGCGTCGACCTCCTCACACGCGAATACCCGCCGCACGTCTACGGAGGGGCCGGCGTCCACGTCGCCGAGCTCGCCAAGGTCCTCCGTCCGAGGATCGAGGACCTGCGCGTCCAGGCCTTCGACGGGCCGCGCGAGCCGGGAGCCCCGGGCGGGGATCCCGGCGTCGTCGGACACCCCGAGATCGCCGAGCTCGAGGGCGCGAACGCGGCCCTGCGAACGCTCGGCGTCGACCTCGAGATGGTCTCGGCGACCGAGGGCACCGATCTCGTCCACTCGCACACGTGGTACGCGAACTTCGCCGGACATCTCTCCTCCCTCCTTCACGGGGTCCCGCACGTCATCTCCGCCCACTCCCTCGAGCCGCTGCGCCCGTGGAAGGCGGAGCAGCTCGGAGGCGGCTACCGGGTCTCCTCGTACGTCGAGAAGACCGCCTACGAGGCCGCGGCCGCGATCGTCGCCGTCTCGCGCGGCATGCGCGAGGACATCCTCCGCTGCTACCCGGCCGTCGATCCCGATCGCGTCCGCGTCATCCACAACGGCATCGACCTCGCGAAGTGGCGCGCGCCCGAGACGCCGGAGGAGAAGGAGCTCCAGGCCCGGGTCCTCGCCGACCACGGCATCGACCCCGAGCGGCGGACCGTCGTCTTCGTCGGGCGCATCACCCGCCAGAAGGGCCTCCCGCACTTCCTGCGCGCCGCGCGCCTCCTGCCCGACGACGTCCAGATCGTCCTGTGCGCGGGCGCCCCTGACACGCCCGAGATCGCGGCCGAGGTCGACGGCCTCGTCGCCGAGCTCGCCGCGTCCCGTTCGGGAGTCGTCCTCATCACCGAGATGCTCCCGCAGCCGCAGGTCGCCGCGATCCTCGACGCGGCCGACGTCTTCATCACCCCCTCGGTCTACGAGCCCCTCGGGATCGTCAACCTCGAGGCGATGGCGCTCGGACTGCCCGTCGTCGGCACCGCGACCGGAGGCATCCCCGACGTCATCGTCGACGGGGAGACCGGTTACCTCGTCCCCATCGAGCAGATGACCGACGGGACCGGCACGCCGCTCGACCCCGAGCGGTTCGAGCACGACATGGCCGAGCGCCTCATCGCCGTCCTCGACGACGCCGATCTCGCGCGGCGCATGGGAGCCGCGGGACTCGCCCGGGCGCGCGATTCGTTCTCCTGGGACGCGATCGGCGAGAAGACCGCCGCCCTCTACCGCGAGCTGGTCTGACGCCCGGGACGGAGGCGGCGCACGCGGGTAGGGTAGGGGCCATGACCTCCGTCCTCGCGCTCGAGCGCGCCTCCTTCGTCCGCACCGGCACCGCGATCCTCGACTCCGTCGACTGGAGGACGGAGCCGGGCGAGCACTGGACGATCCTCGGCCCCAACGGAGCGGGGAAGACGACGCTCGTCCGCGCGGCCTCCGGGCGCATCCCCCTCACTGAGGGCGCGGCGTCCCTCGACGGGGAGAACGTCCGCGGGATCGCCCCGGCCGAGCTCGCCACCCGCGTCGCCCTCGTCTCGAAGTCGCAGGCCCACTCGATCCGCGGCGGGCAGCTCGCGAAGGACCTCGTGCGCACGGCCGCCTGGGGCGTCGCCGTCCGCCGCTCGGAGGCCTACGAGGCCGAGGACGAGGCGCGCTGCGCCGACCTCCTCGCCGCCTTCGGCATCGCCCACCTCGCCGATCGGGAGTTCCGCACGCTCTCCGAGGGCGAGGCCCAGCGCGTCCTCCTCGCCCGCTCCCTCATGGCCGACCCGGAGGTCCTCGTCCTCGACGAGCCGACCGCGGGACTCGACCTCGGCGCCCGCGAGCTCCTCGTCGGCGCGCTCGAGGAGATCATGAGCGGGGCGCGCGCCCCGCAGGTCGTCCTCGTCACCCACCAGCTCGAGGAGATCCCCGCGGGGATCACGCACGCGGCCGTCATGGCCCGCGGACGGATCATCGCCTCCGGACCCATCGACGAGGTCCTCACCGGCGTCACCCTCTCGACCGCCTACGAGCTCCCCCTCACCGCCGGCCGCGACGCGGGCCGCTGGTGGGCGCGCGGGCTCGGCCGCTGAACGGGGGAGCGATGGGGCACGCGCTCTGGTGGCTCGCCGCGGCCGTGATCCTCGGGATCATCGAGATCGGCACGGTCGACTTCGTCTTCCTCATGCTCGCGCTTGGCGCGCTCGGGGCCTCCGCCGCGAGCCTCCTCGGGGCGGGCCTCACGCTCGAGGTCGCGACCTTCGCGATTGTCTCCGTCGTCCTCCTCGTCGTCGGGCGCCCGTGGATCAAGGCGCGTCTCGCGCAGTCGACGCCGAACATCACGACGAACGTCAACGCCCTCGTCGGCGAGACCGCCCTCGTCCTCGAGACGACGACCGCGCGCGACGGGCGCGTCCGCCTCCTCGGGGAGGTCTGGTCGGCCCGCACCGACGGCCCCGATCTCGCGCCCGGGACGCGTGTGCGCGTCCTCGCCATCGACGGGGCGACCGCCCTCGTCGCCCTCGACCCCGACGCCCCGCCGATCACGGCCACAAACGGAAGGTGAAACCGTGGAATCCTCGATCCTGACCATCGGACCCGGACTGCTCGTCCTCGTCCTCCTCGTCGTCCTCGTCGCGCTCGCCCTCGGGCGCGCGATCCAGATCGTTCCCCAGCCGCGCGCGCTCGTCGTCGAGCGCCTCGGCAAGTTCCACACGGTGATGTACGGCGGCTTCCACGTCCTCGTGCCCTTCATCGACCGGATCGCCGCGCGCGTCGACCTGCGCGAGCAGGTGACGAGCTTCCCGCCGCAGCCCGTCATCACCGCCGACAACGTCGTCGTCTCCATCGACTCGGTGATCTACTACCAGGTCACCGACCCCATGCACGCGACCTACGAGATCGCGAACTTCATCCAGGCGATCGAACAGCTCACCGTCACGACCCTGCGCAACGTCATCGGCTCGCTCGACCTCGAGCAGACGCTGACGAGCCGCGACTCGATCAACACACAGCTGCGCGGCGTCCTCGACGAGGCGACCGGCCGCTGGGGCATCCGCGTCAACCGCGTCGAGCTCAAGGCGATCGACCCGCCGCCCTCGATCCAGCAGGCGATGGAGCAGCAGCTGCGCGCCGAGCGCGACAAGCGCGCCGCGATCCTCACCGCCGAGGGCGTCCGCCAGTCCCAGATCCTCCAGGCCGAGGGCGAGAAGCAGTCGGCGATCCTGCGGGCCGAGGGTCAGGCGCAGGCCGCGATCACCCGCGCGAAGGGCGAGGCCGAGGCGATCGCGACGGTCTTCTCCTCGATCCATGAGGGCGATCCGACGCCCGACCTCCTCAGCTACCAGTACCTCCAGATGCTCCCCGAGATCGCCAAGGGCGACTCCTCGAAGGTCTGGGTCGTTCCGACCGAGCTCACCGCCGCTCTCGACTCGATCGCCAAGGGCTTCGGGGGCGCGAAGGAGAAGTGATGGATCAGCAGCAGGAGAAGGTCCTCCGCGAGGTCGCCCAGCGCGACATCCGCTTCATCCGCCTGTGGTTCACCGATGTCGCCGGCGTCCTCAAGTCGGTCGCCATCGACCCGGGCGAGCTCGAGGACGCGTTCAGCGAGGGCATCGGCTTCGACGGCTCCGCGATCGAGGGGCTCACGCGCGTCCACGAGTCCGACATGCTCCTGCGCCCCGACGCCTCGACCTTCCAGATGCTCCCGTGGCGCGGCAGCGCCGACCCGGTCGCGCGGATGTTCTGCGACGTCCACACGCCCGACGGGCAGCAGGCGCGCTCGGATCCGCGCGCCGTCCTCGAGCGGGTCGTCGAGCGCGCGCGGGGCCTCGGCTTCACCGTCATGGTCCACCCGGAGATCGAGTTCTACCTCCTGCGCCCTCCGGTCACGGTCGACCGCATGGTCCCCGTCGACAACGCCGGCTACTTCGATCACGTCGCGCGCGGCGACTCGAACGACTTCCGGCGGCGGGCCGTCCGCATGCTCGAGGACATGGGGATCCCCGTCGAGTTCTCGCACCACGAGGGCGGACCGGGCCAGAACGAGATCGATCTGCGGGCCGTCGACGCGGTCGCCGCGGCCGACAACATCATGACCGCGCGCACCGTCATCGAGGAGGTCGCGCTGCGCGAGGACCTCGTCGCAACCTTCATGCCGAAGCCCTTCATCGATCATCCGGGTTCGGGCATGCACACCCACCTCTCGCTCTTCGAGGGCGAGGAGAACGCCTTCTACGACCCCTCGGGGGAGTACCAGCTCTCGCAGACGGGGCGCTGCTTCATCGCGGGACTGCTCGCCCACGCGCGCGAGATCACCGCAGTGACGAACCAGTACGTCAACTCCTACAAGCGCCTGTGGGGCGGGGGAGAGGCCCCGTCGTTCGTCTGCTGGGGCCACAACAACCGCTCCGCGCTCATCCGCGTCCCCGTGTACAAGCCGGAGAAGCGGAGGGCGGCGCGCATCGAGTATCGCGCCCTCGATCCGGCCGCGAACCCCTACCTCGCGCTCGCCGTCCTCATCGCCGCGGGCCTCGACGGCATCGAGAAGCGCCTCGAGCTCATGCCCGAGGCCGAGGACAACGTGTGGGACCTCACGGATCGCGAGCGGCAGGTCCTCGGCATCCACGCCCTGCCCACTTCGCTGTCGACCGCGGTGAAGCTCATGCGCGAGTCCGACCTCGTTGCCGCCGCGCTCGGCGAGGAGGTCTTCGACTACGTCGTGAGGAACAAGGACAAGGAGTGGCGCGAGTACCGCCGCCAGATCACTCCCCAGGAGATCCGTCAGTTCCTCAAGGTCTACTGATGGAGGCGCGCCCGAAGGACCTGCGGGGGTCCGGATTCCTCGATCCGACCCGCGCGGCGTCCTTCCTCGCGCCGCTTCCCGGCGACCTCGACGTCTGGCTTCCCGTCCTCGCGGCCTGCGCGGATCCCGACCTCGCCGTCCTCCAGGCGGTCCGTCTCCACGAGGCCGACCCGTCCGCGCTCGAGGGGATCGTCGCCGAGGGCGGTGACCGGCTCCGGCGCCTCGTCGCCGTGCTCGGCGGCTCCGCCTGGTGGGGCGATCACCTCGTCGCCGATCCGGCGCGCTGCCGGGGGATCTGGGAGGAGCCGGGGACCCCGCGGGCCGAGCTCCTCGGCGCCGTCGGCGCCGACCCCGCCTCGCCGACGCCGATCGCCGCCCCCGGGACGAGCGGCGACGACCTGCGCCGCGCCTACCGGCGCGTCCTCCTCGACGTCGTCGCCGACGACCTCACGAGCCCGGACCCGGTCGCCCACATGCCCGAGGTCGGCGCGCGCATGTCCGACCTCGCCGACGCCTCCCTCGAGGCGGCACTCGCCCTCGCGAGGCGCGACGTCGACCCGGGCAACCGCGCGCGCCTCGCGATCATCGCGATGGGGAAGACGGGGGCGCGGGAGCTCAACTACATCTCCGACGTCGACGTCGTCTACGTCGTCGAGCCCGCCGACGGCGTCGAGGAGCGGGTCGCCGTCGAGCTCGGCGCGCGGCTCGCCGCGCTCGCCGCGCAGGCCTGTTCGGGCGCGGGCGCGGAGCAGCCGCTGTGGACGGTCGACGCGAATCTTCGGCCCGAGGGGCGCAACGGCGTCCTCGTCCGCACCCTCGACTCCTTCGTCCAGTACTGGCGCAAATGGGCGCAGACCTGGGAGTTCCAGGCGCTCCTCAAGGCGCGGCCGGCCGCGGGCGACGCCGAGCTCGGAGAGCGCTTCCGAGCGGCCGCCAAGGAGTTCGTGTGGTCCGCGGCCGGGCGCGAAGGCTTCGTCGAGAACGCCCGGGCGATGCGCCAGCGCGTCGAGGAGACGATCCCGCGCAGCCAGGCCGACCGGGAGATCAAGCTCGGACGCGGGGGGCTGCGCGACGTCGAGTTCACCGTCCAGCTCCTCCAGCTCGTCCACGGGCGCACCGACGAGTCCCTCCACGTCCTTTCGACGGTCGACGCCCTGCGCGCGCTCGCCGCCGGCGGCTACGTCGCCCGCACCGACGCCGCCGAGCTCGAATCGCGCTACTGCTTCCTCCGGGCCGTCGAGCACCGCGCCCAGCTGACGCGGATGCGCCGCACGCACCTCGTCCCGACCTCGCCGGCGGAGCTGCGCGTCATGGGGCGGGCGATCGACCCCGTGGGCCTCGGAACCGCCGAGGACTTCTCGCGCGAGCTCGAGCGCGTACGCTCGCGGGTGCGCGCCCTCCACGAGGAGGTCTTCTACCGGCCGATCATCCAGGCGACGGCGGGCCTGTCCGCCGACGAGGCCGCCCTCGACGAGGCGGGCGCCCGCGCGCGCCTGGCGGCGATCGGATACGTCGATCCCAACGGCGCCCTCGCCCACATCGCGGCACTCACCCGCGGGACGAGCCGACGCGCGAAGATCCAGCGGCACCTCCTCCCGGTCTTCATCTCCTGGCTCGCCGACGGCGCCGACCCCGACCTCGGGCTCCTCAACTTCCGGGCGCTCTCCGAGCAGATCGGCGACTCGCACTGGTATCTCGCGCTCCTCCGCGACTCCGGCGTCGCGGCCTCGAGGCTCATGCGCATGCTCCCGAACTCGCGCTGGATCGCCGAGGCCCTCTCCAACCGCCCCGAGGCGATCGCCTGGCTCGACTCCGATGCCGACCTCGCCGCCCGCGACCCCGGAGCGCTCGGCGCCGAGGCCGCCTCCCTCATCGGACGCCACGCCGACTCGGCCGACGCGGCGCTGCGCGTGCGCGCGGTCCGGTCCCGCGAGCTCCTGCGCGCTGGCATGTCCGACCTCCTTGAGGGCGTCGCCCCCGTGCGCGCCGCGATCGCCGACGCGACCGACGCCGCGCTCGTCGGGGCGCTCGCGATCGCCGAACGGGAGGACGCGGCCGCCCACGGGGGAGCGCGCGCCGAAGTGGTCCTCGTCGCGATGGGCCGCTACGGCGGACGGGAGTCCTCCTACGCCTCGGACGCCGACGTCATCGCCTGCCATCGGCCGGCGGGCGGCGCGAGCGACGCGCAGGCCGCGGAATCGGCGACCGCGATCGTTAACCGGGTGAAGGCCCTCCTCGGCTCGACGACGACGCAGATGAGCGTCGGCGTCGATCTCGACCTGCGCCCCGAGGGGCGCTCCGGTTCGATGACGAGGACCGTCGAATCCTTCGCCGAGTACTACGCGAAGTGGGGGTCGACCTGGGAGCGTCAGGCCCTCCTGCGCGCGCGTCCGGTCGCCGGCCCCGAGGACCTGCGCCGCAACATCGCGGCCGTGCTCGACGCGGTCCGCTGGTCCGGGCCGCTCGCGCCCGAGGAGCTGCGCGACATCCGGCTTCTCAAGGCGCGCATGGAGACCGAGCGCCTTCCGCGCGGCGCCGAGCCCGCCCGGCACGTCAAGCTCGGGCCGGGGGGACTCACCGACGTCGAATGGGTCGTGCAGCTCCTCCAGCTCCGCCACGGCTCCGAGGACCCCTCCCTGCGCTCGCCGTCGACCGTCGAGGCGCTCGAGGCCCTGCGCGTCGCGGGGATCCTCTCGCCCGAGGACGCCGCGACTCTCCTCGAGGCCTGGTCCCTCGCCTCCCGGATCCGCGCGGGCAACGTTCTTGCGAGCGGGCGGATGTCGGGGGCGAAGCTCGATACGGTTCCGCGCGACGCGCGCGAGCTCCATCCCCTCGCGCGGGCCCTCGGATATCGGGCCGGGCGGGAGGCCGACCTCGAGGAGGACTGGATGCGCGCGGCCAGGCGCTCGCGCCAGGTGATGGACAGGATCTTCTGGGAATGACGGCGAAGGAGCAAAGGTGAGACTCGTCCTCGTGAGGCACGGGCAGACGTACGCGAACAGAGCGCGGGCGCTCGACACGAGCAGACCGGGCCTGCCGCTCACCGCGGAGGGCCTCGAACAGGCCGAGGGGCTCGCCGGGCGCTGGGAGTCCGAGATCGGGGCGCCCCCGCTCGTCGTCGCCGTCTCCCCGCTCCTGCGGACCCGCCAGACCGCGGCGCCCCTGTGCGCGAAGTACCGGATCTCCCCGCTCATCCGACCGGGAGTGAGGGAGCTGCGCTCCGGGGACGTCGAGATGAACGCCGACCTCGTCTCCGACTCGATCTACGTCGAGGGGACGGGAGCCTGGGCGCACGCGCACTACGGTGCGCGCATGGGCGGGGGAGAGACCGGGGCCGAGGTCCTCGCCAGGGCCCTGCCCGTCGTCGCCGAGGTCGGCGCGCGCACCCGCGCGCTCGATCCGTCCGGCGTCGGCGCGATCATCGCCCACGGCGCGGTCATCCGGCTCCTCGCGACGGCGCTCGCGAAGAACCTCGACGGCGCCCTCGTCATGGCGCACTTCATGGGGAACACAGGCACCGTCGACCTCGAGTGGCCCGATCGGATCCCCGCCGACCCCGCCGCCCTCCTCGGCGCCCTGCGCGCGAGAACGTGGAACTCCCGCCCGGTGGACGAGTGGGAGTAGCGCACTTCTAATCTGCGCCCGCCCCGCCCTCGTCGATCCTCGTGCCGCCGTCGAGCGGGGCGATCGCGAAGGGGAAGCCGCGGTAGCGCATGTAATCGGAGAGGAAGCCGCGGTGCGCCTCGCAGGCGAGCCACGTCTTCTCGTCCGCCCACGGGATCTTCGGATTCGACCACGTGATCCGCAGAGTCGCCGGCTCCTCGCACCCGCGCGCGGCGCAGATCCCGTCCTCGGGCCCCCTCGACAGCGCCATGTCGGCCCCCTTCCTCCTCGCGGCACTGTAGTGTGCGCCCATGGCACCGCGCATCCTCGTCCTCGTCCGCCACGCCGACGCCTCGCACTCCGCGATGCGCGACGAGGACCGACCGCTCACGGGAGTCGGACGGGTGCGCGCCCGCGAGCTCGGCGCGCTGCTCGCCGCCAGGATCGGGGCCGCCGATCTCGCCCTCGTCTCGCCCGCGACGCGCGCCGCGCAGAGCGCCGACGGCATCGCCGAGAACCTCGAGATCGCGCGGACCGCGCCCGAGCGCTCCCTCTACACGAGCGGGGCAGGCGAGCTCCTCGCCATCGCCTCCGCGCTCGAGGGGACAGTCGTCCTCGTCGGCCACGAGCCGACGATCTCCGAAGCCGGATGGCTCCTCGGGGACGACGACGCGCGCGAGGACCTGCGCCGCGGCGTGCCCACCGCCACCGCCCTCGTCGTCGAGATCCCCGCGGGGACGATCGGGCTCGAGGGGGCGCGCCTCCCCGTCGAGCGGATCACCGCGCCCCGCCGCCCCTGATCCGNGTGCTTGGTGGTCGCCCACTTGGAGTGTCCCGACATCAGTGCTCCCTCTTGGGGTGGATTGAATACCCGGCCATTCTAGCGGGAGGGGCCGCGCCGTCACTGTGTCCCACGCGCCAGATTCCCGTTCCCGGCGGCGCGGCCCCTCCCGCTAGAATGGCCGGGTATTCAATCCACCCCAAGAGGGAGCACTGATGTCGGGACACTCCAAGTGGGCGACCACCAAGCACAAGAAGGCCGCGATCGACGCCAAGCGCGGCAAGCTCTTCGCGCGCCTCATCAAGAACATCGAGGTCGCGGCCCGCACGGGCGGCGGCGATCCCGCTGGCAACCCGACCCTCTTCGACGCGATCCAGAAGGCGAAGAAGAACTCCGTCCCCGCCGATAACATCACCCGCGCCGTCAAGCGCGGCTCCGGCGCCGAGGCCGGCGGCGCGAACTACGAGACGATCATGTACGAGGGCTACGGCCCGAACGGCGTCGCCTTCCTCGTCGAGTGCCTCACCGACAACCGCAACCGCGCCGCCTCCGACGTGCGCCTCGGCTTCACCCGCCACGGCGGCTCGCTCGCCGACCCCGGTTCGGTCTCCTACCTCTTCTCGCGCCGCGGGATCATCGAGGTCCCCGAGGCCGATGGCGTCGACGAGGACTCGATCACCGAGGCCGTCCTCGAGGCCGGCGCCGAGGAGGTCGAGGACGCGGGCGGCCTCTTCGTCATCGAGTCCGACCCCTCCGACCTCATCGAGGTCCGCAAGGCCCTCCAGGCCGCGGGCATCGACTACGACTCCGCCGAGGTCCAGTTCGTCGCCTCCACGGAGGTCGAGCTCGACCTCGAGGGCGCCCTCAAGGTCCAGAAGCTCATCGACGCCCTCGAGGACTCCGACGACGTCCAGAACATCTACAACAACATGACGGTGTCGGACGAGGTCCGCGCCCAGCTCGAAGAGGAGGAGTGACGATGGCCGAGTCGACCCGGGAGGTCGGGACTCCGCAGGTCAAGCGGGGCATGGCCCAGATGCTCAAGGGCGGCGTCATCATGGACGTCGTCACCCCCGACCAGGCGAAGATCGCCGAGGACGCGGGCGCCGTCGCCGTCATGGCGCTCGAGCGCGTCCCCGCGGACATCCGCGCGCAGGGCGGCGTCGCCCGCATGTCCGACCCCGACCTCATCGAGGGCATCATCGACGCCGTGTCGATCCCCGTCATGGCGAAGGCCCGCATCGGCCACTTCGTCGAGGCGCAGGTCCTCCAGTCCCTCGGCGTCGACTACATCGACGAGTCCGAGGTCCTCACCCCGGCCGACTACTCGCACCACATCGACAAGTGGGGCTTCACGGTCCCCTTCGTCTGCGGCGCGACGAACCTCGGCGAGGCGCTCCGTCGCATCAACGAGGGCGCGGCCATGATCCGCTCGAAGGGAGAGGCCGGGACCGGCGACGTCTCGAACGCGACGACGCACATGCGCAAGATCCGCGATGAGATCCGCCACCTCACGAGCCTCCCCGAGGACGAGCTCTACGTGGCAGCGAAGGAACTCGGCGCTCCCTACGAACTCGTCGCCGAGGTCGCTCGCGAGGGCCGCCTCCCCGTCGTCCTCTTCACCGCGGGCGGCATCGCCACCCCGGCCGATGCGGCGATGATGATGCAGCTCGGCGCCGAGGGCGTCTTCGTCGGCTCCGGCATCTTCAAGTCCGGCGACCCCGCCAAGCGCGCCGCCGCCATCGTCAAGGCGACGACCTTCTACGACGACCCGAAGGTCATCGCCGAGGTCTCGCGCGGACTCGGCGAGGCCATGGTCGGCATCAACGTCGACGATCTCCCGGTGGACCACCGCCTCGCGGAGCGCGGATGGTGACGATCGGCGTTCTCGCCCTGCAGGGCGACGTCGCGGAGCACGTGCGGGCGCTGGAGGAATCCGGCGCCCGCGCGCTTCCCGTGCGCCGCCTCGCCGAGCTCGACTCGGTCGACGGTCTCGTCATCCCCGGCGGGGAGTCGACGACGATGTCCCACCTCCTCCTCGCCTTCGGGCTCTTCGAGCCCCTGTGCGAGCGGATCGCGGCGGGCCTGCCCGTGTGGGGGACGTGCGCGGGAATGATCATGCTCGCCTCGACCGTTCTCGACGGCCGCGACGACCAGCGGAGCTTCTCCGCTCTCGACATGGTCGTGCGGCGCAACGCCTTCGGCCGTCAGGTCGACTCCTACGAGGAGGACCTCGAGGTCGCGGGACTCGACGAGCCGTTCCACGCGGTGTTCATCCGCGCCCCCTGGGTCGAGTCGGTCGGGGCGGACGTCGAGGTGCTCGCCCGCGCGGGCAACGCGCCCGACGGACCGATCGTCGCCGTGCGCTCGGGGAGCGTCCTCGCGACGAGCTTCCACCCCGAGGTCGGCGGGGACTCCCGCCTCCACCGCCTCTTCGTCTGGATGGTCGAGCGCGCCTGAATCATGAGGGTGATGGGCATCGATCCGGGCATCACGCGGTGCGGGCTCGGCGTCGTCGACGTCGACGCCTCGCGCCGCGCGCGCCTCGTCCACGTGTCCGTCGCCCGCTCCGACAAGGACCTTGCGACCCACTTTCGCCTGCGGACGATCGCCGACGCGATCGACGAGTCGATCCGTCTCTTCTCCCCCGAGGTCGTCGCGATCGAGCGCGTGTTCGCCCAGGACAACCTCCAGTCGGTGACGACGACGATGCAGGTGATGGGCGCGGCGATGACCTGCGTCGGGCGGGCCGGCCTTCCGATGGCCGTCCACACTCCGTCGGAGGTGAAGACGGCCGTCACGGGCAACGGCCGCGCCGGCAAGGCGCAGGTGCAGTCGATGGTCGCCCGGATCCTCGGGCTGCCCGAGGTCCCCAAGCCCGCCGACGCCGCCGACGCCCTCGCGATCGCGATCTGCCACGCGTGGCGCGGCACCGGCCTGCTCGGCGCCGGCGACGACTCCCAGGTCACCGTCTCGCTCTCGGGCCGTCTCACCTCGAAGGGCTCGATGACCCCGGCGCAGCGGGCATGGGCCGAGGCGCAGGCCGCGCAACGCCGGACCGGAGCCGTCGACCCGCGCCTCCGCCGGGGCTAGGATCGTACAGGTGTTCGCCTCCACGAGATCTCAAGGGAGTCCCACGTGATCGATCTGCTCACCGGACGAGTCGCCTCGACGGGCCTCGACTCCGTCGTCCTCGTCGTCTCCGGAGTCGGATTCCGCGTCCGCGTCGCCCCCGCCCTCGCGGGTTCGCTCGCCGTCGGCGAGGAGACGACGATCCACACCTCCCTCGTCGTGCGCGAGGACTCCCTCTCGCTCATCGGCTTCGCGACCGCCGACGAGCGCGATGTCTTCACCGTCCTCCAGACGGTCTCCGGCATCGGTCCGCGCATCGCCCTCGCGGCTCTCGCCGTCCTCGGCCCCGACGACCTGCGACGCGCCGTCCGCGACCAGGATCTCGCCGCGCTCCAGCGGATCCCCGGCGTCGGCAAGAAGTCCGCGCAGCGGATGGCCCTCGAGATCGGCGACAAGCTCGGACAGCCCGCCTCCCTCGACCCGATCGCGCCGGCGGCCCCCGCGGGCGCCGTCGAGACCGAGGTCGCCACCGCCCTCGTCTCCCTCGGCTGGTCGCAGGCCCAGGCGGACGGCGCCGTCGCGGCCCTCGGCGGCCAGGGGCTCGGCGCCTCCGATCTCCTGCGCGCCGCCCTCGTGAAGCTCGGCGGCGCCCGTGGCTGAGGGGATCGACTACACGCCCGAACCGGCGCGCATCGTCGCGCCCGACGCCGGAGAGCTCGAGCGCGCCGCCGAAGCGGCGCTGCGCCCGAAGCGGCTCTCCGAATTCGTCGGCCAGCAGGTCGTCCGCAATCAGCTCCAGCTCGTCCTCGACGCCGCGCGCGGCAGGGGAGTCCCTCCCGATCACGTCCTCCTCGCGGGGCCCCCGGGACTGGGGAAGACGACGCTCGCGATGATCATCGCCGCCGAGATGGGGACCTCCTTGCGCCTCACCTCCGGCCCCGCGATCCAGCACGCCGGCGACCTCGCCGCGATCCTCTCCGGCCTCCAGGAGGGCGACATCCTCTTCATCGACGAGATCCACCGCCTCGCGCGCACCGCGGAGGAGATGCTCTACCTCGCGATGGAGGACTTCCGCGTCGACGTCGTCGTCGGAAAGGGCCCGGGCGCCACCTCGATCCCGCTCACCCTCCCGCCGTTCACGGTCGTCGGCGCGACGACCCGCTCCGGACTCCTCCCCGCGCCGCTGCGCGATCGCTTCGGCTTCACCGCCCACCTCGAGTTCTACGAGACGCGCGAGCTCGAGTCCGTCGTCACCCGATCGGCCGATCTCCTCGGCGCGCCGCTCGACGCGACCGCCGCCCACGAGATCGCCTCGCGCTCGCGCGGCACGCCCCGCATCGCCAACCGACTCCTCCGACGAGTCGTCGATTACGCGCAGGTGAGGGGCAGCGGGCGCCTCGACCTCGACGCCGCGCGCGGGGCGCTCGAGCTCTTCGAGGTCGACCGCTCCGGCCTCGACCGCCTCGACCGCGCCGTGCTCGAAGCGGTGTGCAGGCGCTTCGCCGGCGGGCCCGTCGGCCTCACGACCCTCGCCGTCACCGTCGGCGAGGAAGCGGAGACCGTCGAGACCGTCGCGGAGCCCTACCTCGTCCGCGAGGGCTTCCTCGTGCGGACGAACCGGGGGAGGGCCGCGACGGCGAAGGCGTGGGCCCATCTCGGTCTCACGCCGCCCGGCGAGACCGCGCTCTTCGGGTGACGCGCGGCGCCGTCTTCGCCCTCGCGCGGCGCGGGCATTAGACTGACCCGGGCGCGCCCGCGCCCCGAACGACGAAAGAGGCCATTCGTGCAAGCCTTCCTCAGCCAGTACTCGATGTACATCCTCCTCGGAGCCGCGCTCATCGCGATGATGTGGTTCTCCAACCGCTCGCGTCAGAAGCAGGTCGAGAAGCAGGCGGAGCGCGAGAAGGAACTCGCCGCGAACCTCGTTCCGGGCGCCTGGGTCCGCACCGCCGTCGGCTTCTGGGGCCGCTTCGTCGACGAGGACGGGGACGTCGTCGTCCTCGAGACCGCCGACGGCACCGAGATGTACTGGGATCGTCAGATGATCCGCGAGGCCGGCGTCCAGCCCCCCTTCGCGGCCGACGAGGCCGAGGAGGTCCCCGAGACCGCCGCCGAGGAGCCCGTCCTCGGACTCGACCAGCCCGAATCGGGCGCCCCCGAAGAGAAGAACTGAAGCCCGGCCCCCGGGATCTGGAGTACCACCGTGTCAACTCGTAAGCGCCGACCCGTGCGCTCGCTCGTCACGCTCATCGTCGCGGTCCTCGCGGCCGTGACGGCGCTCGTCATCGGCAACCTCACCAGGGGGGCGTCCTACGTCCCCGCCCTCGCGCTCGACCTCCAGGGCGGGACGCAGCTCATCCTCACGCCGACCTCCACCGAATCCGGCGATCGTCAGATCACCGAGGAGGACATCACCCAGGCGATCTCGATCATCCGCAACCGCATCGACGCCTCGGGCGTCGCCGAGTCGGAGATCACGTCGATGGGCTCGGACAACATCGTCGTCTCGATCCCGGGCGCGCCCTCTCAGGAGCAGCTCGACCTCATCCGCTCCTCCTCGCAGATGAACTTCCGCCCGGTGCTGAAGATCGGACTCGCGTCGACGACGAAGGCGGTGAGCTCGTCCGCCCAGGCCTCGACCTCCGGCGATGCCGCCCAGTCCTCCGAGACCGCGCAGTCGAGCGCGGACTCCTCGCAGTCCGCCGACGCGGCCCAGTCGACGCAGACCGTGTCGACCGCCGTCGACGACGCGACGGCGAAGCAGCTCGCTGACACGAACGGCGACGGCACGATCTCCGACCAGCCGGCCTCGACCCCCGAGAACGCGTCCGACCTCGCGTGGATGACCGAGCAGGCGCTCTACGACTTCTACACGCTCGACTGCACGGCGCCCGACGCGGCCTCGCGCCAGGAGGGCGCCGCCGACAAGCCCTACGCCGCGTGCGACGACAAGGGCACCCTCAAGTACATCCTCGGACCCGTCACGGTCGCCGGCGCGAACCTCGATTCGGCGAACGCCGGGCAGGTGACGAACTCGACCGGTCAGGCGACCGGCCAATGGGGCGTCGACCTCCAGTTCGACTCCACGGGCACGAAGGCCTTCGCGGACTCCTCGAAGATCCTCTACTCCTTCCACGACGCGGACTCCCAGGGCTCGAAGTTCTTCGACACCCCGGACCGCAACCACTTCGCCGTCGTCCTCGACGGAACCGTCATCACCGCGCCCTCGATGAACGCCGTGATCTCCAACGGCCAGGCGCAGATCACCGGCAGCTTCACGGCGAAGTCCGCGACGGCGCTCGCCAACCAGCTGAACTTCGGCTCCCTCCCGCTGAACTTCGAGGTCCAGTCCGAGCAGCGGATCTCCGCGACCCTCGGCTCCGACCACCTCCAGAAGGGCCTGTGGGCGGGCGCCATCGGCTTCCTCCTCGTCATCCTCTACCTCATCTGGCAGTACCGCGGCCTCGCGATCATCTCCGCGGGCTCGCTGTTCGTCGCGGCGGGGCTCACCTACCTGACGATCGCGATCCTCTCGTGGGCGATCGGCTACAGGCTCTCCCTCGCGGGCGTCGCCGGCCTCATCATGGCGGTCGGCGTCACTGCGGACTCCTTCATCGTCTATTTCGAGCGGGTGAGGGACGAGGTCCGCGACGGCCGTCCGCTCAAGGCCGCCGTCGACGAGGGCTGGGACCGCGCGAAGCGCACGATCCTCGTCTCCGACGCCGTCAACATCGTCGCGGCGGTCGTCCTCTACCTCCTCGCCGTCGGCGGCGTCCAGGGCTTCGCCTTCACGCTCGGCGTCACCACCGTCATCGACCTCGTCGTGATCTTCCTCTTCACGCACCCGATGATGGAGCTCCTCATCCGCACGCGCTTCTTCGGCGAGGGCCACCGCCTCTCCGGCCTCGATCCGGAGCACCTCGGCGCGAAGAACGCGCTCGTCTACGCCGGCCGCGGCCGCGTCGTGCTCCCGAAGCAGGGGAGGCCCGGCGACGCCGCGACCCCGGTCCCGGAGCGCATCGATGAGCTCGAGGGCGAGTCGATGTCGATCGCGCAGCGCCGGCGCGCCGCGCGCCTCGCCGCCAAGGCCGAGGCCGAGAGGGCCTCCGAGGACGCCGAACGAGTCGAGGCGGGCGAGACCGCCGTCGACGAGGTCGCCGCCGAGCAGGAAGGGGACGCCCGATGATGTCCTTCGCCCAGTGGGGCAACGCCCTGTACTCCGGGGACAAGTCGTACCCGGTCGTCCCCAAGCGCAAGATCTTCGTGGGACTCGCCGCCGGAGTCATCGTCGTCGGACTCCTCCTCGCGCTCCTCATCGGAGTCAACCGCTCGATCGAGTTCACCGGCGGCGCCCAGTTCGACGTCGCCAAGGTGTCCGATCAGTCCGAGCAGAAGGCCTCCGACATCGTCACCGGCACGGGGATCGTGCAGACCGCGAAGGTGACGAAGCTCGGAACGGACTCCGTCCGCATCCAGACCGAGTCCGTCGACTCCGCGCAGGCCGCGACCATCCGCGACGCGCTCGCCACGGCCTATGGGGTCGGCGCGACCGACGTCCAGTCGTCGACGATCGGCCCGTCCTGGGGCGCGAGCGTCACGACGAAGGCCGCGCAGTCACTCGTCATCTTCATGGTCCTCGTCGCCGTCCTCATGACCGTCTACTTCCGGTCGTGGACGATGGCGGCCGCCGCCCTCCTCGCCCTGCTCCACGACATCGCCGTCACCCTCGGCGTCTTCGTCATCACGCAGGTGGAGGTCTCCCCGGCGACCGTTATCGGCTTCCTCACGATCCTCGGCTACTCGCTCTACGACACGGTTGTCGTCTTCGACAAGGTCCGCGAGCTCACCCGGGACGTCTACGATCAGAAGCGCTACACCTTCGCCGAGTACGTCAACCTCGCGGTCAACCAGACGATGGTGCGTTCGATCAACACCTCGGTCGTCGCGCTCCTCCCGGTCGGATCGATCCTCATCATCGGGTCGCTCCTCCTGGGCACGGGCACGCTCACCGACATTTCGCTCGCGCTCTTCGTCGGCATGATCGCCGGCACGTACTCGTCGATCTTCATCGCCTCCCCGCTCCTCGTCATGCTGCAGGAGAGGATGAAGCGGACGCGCGAGCACAACGAGCTCGTCGCCAAGGACCGCGCCGCGCGCGCCGGCTCCGACGCCCCCGCCGGGGCGCCGGTGAAGGTCGCCCCGGTGGTCCCCGGGCGCAGGCTCTCCAATACCCAGCAGCCGAAGAGGAAGAAGACGCGCTGATGAGCGGCGAACTCGGTACCCACGTGGGCGAACTCGTGGAGCAGAACCTCGGACTCGTCCCGGACTTCCCGGAGCCCGGCGTCCTCTTCCGCGATATCACGCCCCTCATCGCGAACGGCCCGGTCTTCAAGGAGCTCGTCGAGATCCTCGCGAAGCGGTACGCCGGTCGGATCGACGCCGTCGCCGGCCTCGAGTCGCGCGGCTTCATCCTCGGCGCGCCCCTCGCGACCGAGCTCGGCATCGGAATGCTCACCATCCGCAAGGCGGGCAAGCTCCCCGGGCACGTCATCGGCGTCGACTACGCCCTCGAGTACGGGACGGCGCGCATGGAGATCCGCCCTGAGTCCGTGCGCCCCGGGTCGCGGGTCGTCGTCGTCGACGACGTCCTCGCGACGGGCGGCACCGCCGCCGCGTCGGTCGAGCTCCTGCGGCGCTGCGGCGCCGAGGTCGAGACGGTCGCCGTCCTCCTCGAGCTCGAGGCATTCACCGGCCGCGCCGTCCTCGAGGCGAAGGGGGTCGCGACCGAATCGGCGCTCCTCGTCTGAACGGACCGGATGTGTCTGCCAGGTCACACGCGACTATCATGGGAGCATGACCGACCAGACCGCCCCCAAGGGTTCGAAACCGCCCGCGGCCGGATCTCTCGTGAGATCCGGCCTCGTGTGGTTCGGAGCGCGTTCGCGCCCGACGATCCCCGAGATCGAACCGCTCGTGCGCGCGCTGCGCGCGAACCATCCGAAGGCCGACGTCTCCGTCATCGAGCGCGCCTACCGGACGGCCGAGCTCCATCACCGCGGTCAGGTGCGCAAGTCGGGCGAGCCCTACATCACCCACCCGGTGGCGGTCGCGACGATCCTCGCGGAGATGGGCATGACGACGCCGACCCTCGTCGCCGCGCTCCTCCACGACACCGTCGAGGACACCGACTACACCGTCGATCAGCTCCGCGCCGACTACGGGGAGGCGATCGCCGCCCTCGTCGACGGCGTGACGAAGCTCGACAAGGTGCGCTACGGGGCCGCCGCGCAGTCGGAGACGCTGCGCAAGATGCTCGTCGCGATGAGCCGCGATATTCGCGTCCTCCTCATCAAGCTCGCCGACCGCCTCCACAACGCGCGGACGTGGCGCTTCGTCCCCTCGGAGTCGGCGAAGTCGAAGGCGCGCGAGACCCTCGAGATCTACGCGCCGCTCGCGCACCGCCTCGGCATGAACATGGTGAAGTGGGAGCTCGAGGAGCTCTCCTTCAAGACCCTCTACCCGGAGATCTACGACGAGATCGATCGCCTCGTCGCCGAGCGGGCTCCGCAGCGCGACGTGTACCTCCGCGATGTCATCGGTCAGATCGAGGAGGACCTGCGCCGCTCCGGCACGAAGGGCACGGTGAGCGGGCGGCCGAAGAACCACTACTCGATCTATCAGAAGATGATCGTCCGCGGGAAGGCGTTCGACGAGATCTTCGACCTCGTCGCGGTGCGCGTCCTCGTCGAGTCGGTGAAGGACTGCTACGCGGTCCTCGGCTCTCTGCACGGCCGGTGGAATCCGATTCCCGGCCGCTTCAAGGACTACATCGCGATGCCGAAGTTCAACCTCTACCAGTCGCTCCACACGACGGTGGTGGGACCCGGCGGCAAGCCGGTCGAGATCCAGATCCGGACCTACGACATGCACGAGCGCGCCGAGCACGGCGTCGCCGCGCACTGGAAGTACAAGCAGAACCCCAACGCGACCGGCCCGGACGCCGACATGATGAGCGGCGACGAGCAGGCGAACTGGCTGCGCGCCCTCGTCGAGATGGAGCGCGAGACGGGCGACCCCGAGGAGTTCCTCGACTCGCTGCGCTACGAGATCGCCGGCGACGAGGTCTACGTCTTCACGCCGAAGGGCGAGGTCGTCGTCCTCCCGGCGAACGCGACCCCCGTCGACTTCGCCTACGCCGTCCACACGGAGGTCGGTCACCGCACGGTCGGCGCGAAGGTCAACGGTCGCCTCGTCTCGCTCGACACGCGACTGGAGTCCGGCGAGACCGTCGAGGTCGTCACCTCGAAGTCCGATAAGGCGGGGCCGTCGAGGGACTGGCTCGCCTTCGTCGCCTCTCCGCGCGCTCGCTCGAAGATCAAGGCGTGGTTCTCGAAGGAGCGCCGCGAGGAAGCGATCGAGGACGGCAAGGAGGCGCTCGCGAAGGCGATGCGCAAGCAGAACCTCCCGCTTCAGCGCCTCATGAGCCACGAGTCGATCCTCTCGGTCGCGACCTCTCTCGGCTACCTCGACGTGTCCAGCCTCTACGCGGCGGTGGGGGAGAACCAGGTCTCCGCGCAGAACGTCGTCTCCAAGCTCGTCGAGAACCTCGGCGGCGGCGACGGCACGGAGGAGACGCTCTCCGAGGCGGTGACCCCGGGCGGCGGTCGAGTGGTCCGCCCCCAGGCGTCGTCCGATTCGGGGATCACGGTCGCGGGCATGGACGCGAAGGACATCTGGGTGAAGCTCGCGAAGTGCTGCACGCCGGTGCCCGGGGACGAGGTCGTCGGCTTCATCACGCGCGGCCAGGGCGTCTCCGTCCACCTCGCGTCCTGCCACAACGCGGTGCGCCTCAAGGAGCTCCAGCCCGAGCGCTTCGTCGACGTCGCGTGGGCCGAGGGCGTGTCGGGTCACGTGTTCCGCGTCCAGATCCAGGTGCGGGCGCTCGACCGGTCCGGGCTCCTCTCGGATCTCACGCGGGTGATGAGCGACTACCGGGTGAACATCCTCTCCGCCTCCTCGAACACGTCGAACGACCAGGTGTCGACGGCGCGCTTCTCCTTCGAGATGGCGGACATGGGGCATCTCAACGCCGTGCTCCAGGCGCTGCGCCGGGTCGACGGGGTCTTCGAGGCCGTCCGGCTCTCCGGTCAGAGGGCCGCGAAGTAGGCGATCCTCCGGGGAATGTGACATCGCGAACTCGAGGGGCGGTCCTCGTTCGGCGAAGTCCGCGCGGGGCCGTAGACTGGGAGAGGTGCGCCACATCGGCGCGCCGAGCGCCACTGAGCGTGGAGCCTCTTCCATGCACGGGTGCCCCGCACCCTCGTCCCCGTAAAGGAATACCGTGACCACGACGCCCGAATCGCAGGCCAGCACCCCCGTTCCCGAGTCCGCCGACGCTCCCGCGAGCGAGCCCCAGGCGCCGACCTCGAGCGGCGTCGCCCTCGTCCACGAGTTCGGACGGATCGACGAGTCCGGCACCGTCTACGTCCTCGACGGCGACGTCAAGCGCGAGATCGGCGGTTACCCCGAGGGCGTTCCCGAGGAGCCCTTCGCCCTCTACGAGCGCCGCTACGCCGACCTCGAGGCGACGATCAGGCTCTTCGAGGATCGCCTTGCGACGCTCTCCCCGAAGGACATCGACACGACCCTCGCGACCCTCGTCGAGGCCGTCGAGGCGCCCTCGGCGATCGGCGACCTCCCCGCCCTGCGGACCCGGGTCGAGGCCGTGAAGGAGCGCGCCGCCGAGCGCAAGGAGCAGGCGAAGGCGGAGCGCAAGGCGGCCCGCGAGGAGGCCCTCGCCGCGCGCACGCGCGTCGTCGAGGCCGCCGAGGAGATCGTCGCCCAGGCGCCCGAGCGCACGCACTGGAAGAACTCCGGCCAGGCGCTGCGCGACCTCCTCGAGGAGTGGAAGACCCTCCAGCGCAAGGGCCCGCGCCTCGACAAGACGACGGAGGACGAGCTGTGGAAGCGCTTCTCGAGCGCCCGCACCCAGTTCGACCGCCATCGCCGCCAGTACTTCTCCGCCCTCGATCAGGCGCAGTCCGACGCGAAGCGCGTGAAGGAGGCCCTCATCGCCGAGGCCGAGGCCCTCCAGACCTCGACCGACTGGGGCGCGACCTCCGGCGCCTACCGCGAGCTCATGAACCGGTGGAAGGCCGCGCCGCGCGCCTCGCGCAAGGAGGACGACGCCCTCTGGGCGCGCTTCCGCGCCGCGCAGCAGGTCTTCTTCGACGCCCGCCGTGCGAAGGATGAGGCGACCGACTCCGAGTACCGCGAGAACCTCGTCGCGAAGGAGGCGCTCGTCGCCGAGGCCGAGAAGATCCTTCCGATCGGAGACCTCGAGGCCGCGAAAACCGCCCTGCGCTCCGTTCAGGACCGCTGGGACGAGATCGGCCGCGTCCCCTCCGCCGACCTCCACCGCATCGACGGGCGCCTGCGCGCCGTCGAGCAGGCGATCCGCGACGCCGAGGAGAAGGAGTGGCGCCGCACGAACCCCGAGACGCGCGCCCGCGCCCAGGGGATGCTCGGCCAGCTCGAGTCCCAGATCGAGGGCCTCGAGGCCGACCTCGCCGAGGCGGAGAAGCGGGGCGACGCCGTGAAGGCCCGCTCGCTCGCCGACGCCCTCGAGACGAAGCGGACCTGGTTCGAGCAGATCCGCTCGTCGATGGAGTGACATGAGGCTCCACGTCCTCCCCTCTCCCTACTACGCGGCGAACTGCGTCGTCCTCGTCCCGCAGGGGTCCGCCTCCGCCCTCGTCGTCGATCCCTCGGTGGGGATCCTCGCGGCGATCCGCGCGGTCCTCGACGCCGAGGGCGTCGGCGTGGGCGCCGTCCTCGCGACCCACGGCCATCCCGACCACGTGTGGGACTGCGCCGAAGTGGCGTCCTGGGCGGGGGAGGCACCGGCTCCCGTGTGGATCCCCGGCCCCGACCGTTACCGGATGGACGATCCGCTCGCCCACATCCTCATGCCCCCGCCCCTTGAGGTCGGCCCGTGGAGGAACCCCGCGGATCTGCGGGACTTCCCCGCCGGATCGGTCGAGCTCGTCGACGGGCTGCGGATGAAGATGGTTCCCGCCCCGGGGCACACCGAGGGCTCGGCGGTCTTCCTCGGGCACTGCGACGTTGAGGCGGTCGCCGAGGGCGAGGTCCTCTACTCCTCCGAGACCCCGGTGCCGTGGGCCCTGTCGGGCGATGTGATCTTCGCGGGCTCGGTCGGGCGCACGGACCTTCCGGGCGGCGACGAGACGCAGATGCGGCACTCGCTGCGCACGCTCGGCAACGCCCTCGATCCGGCGACGCTCCTCGTGCCCGGCCACGGCCCGATGACGACCCTTGAGCGCGAGCTCGCGTCGAACCCCTACCTCGCGAGGGCGATGCGCCTCGGCTGAGGCCCGGAATCGCCGCCGATGCGCGTGTCGTGGAACAATGCGTCCATGGCACGCGCATCTCTTTCCGGATTCCCCGAATGGCTCCCCGAGGGCCGCATCATCGAGCAGTACGTTCTCGACCGCATCCGCGAGACCTTTGAGCTTCACGGATTCTCCGGGATCGAGACGCGCGCCGTCGAGACGCTCGAGCAGCTCGAGGCGAAGGGGGAGACCTCGAAGGAGGTCTACGTCCTCGACCGCCTCCAGGCGATGAAGGAGGAGGGCGAGGGCCGCCGCTCCTCGAAGGAGCGCCGCATGGGCCTCCACTTCGACCTCACGGTCCCCTTCGCCCGCTACGTCGTCGAGAACGCGAACGAGCTCGACTTCCCCTTCAAGCGCTATCAGATCCAGAAGGTGTGGCGCGGGGAGCGTCCGCAGGAGGGGCGCTTCCGCGAGTTCATGCAGGCCGATGTCGACGTCGTCGGCAACGGAGAGCTCCCCTTCCATTACGAGGTCGACCTTCCCCTCGTCATGGCCGAGGCCCTCGCCGGCCTGCCCATCCCGCCCGTCCACGTCCTCGTCAACAACCGCAAGGTCGTCCAGGGCGTCTGCGAGTCGCTCGGCGTCGACGACGTCGAGGCGGCCCTCCGCGGCCTCGACAAGCTCGACAAGATCGGTCCCGAGGGCGTGGCCGCCGAGCTCGCCGAGTCGGGGATCGCGGGCGAGCAGGCCGCGTCCCTCCTCGAAATGGCGTCGATCCGTTCGGCCGATCCGGCCGAGATCCGCACCCGCGTTGGCGCCCTCGGAGTCTCCGGGGAGCTCCTCGAGACGGGACTGGACGAGCTGTGCGCACTCCTCGCGGAGGCCGAGCGCCGCCGGCCGGGCGCCGTTATCGCGGACCTCAAGATCGCGCGCGGCCTCGACTACTACACGGGGTCGGTCTACGAATCGGTCGTCGAGGGGCACGAGGACCTCGGCTCGATCTGCTCGGGCGGCCGCTACGACTCCCTCGCGAAGGACGGGAAGCGCGTCTACCCGGGCGTCGGCCTCTCGATCGGCGTCTCGCGCCTCGTCTCGCGCATGATCTCCCTCCCGATGGTCCGCGCGACCCGCAAGGTCCCGGCGGCCGTCGTCGTCGCCGTCGTCGACGAGGCCGACCGCGCCCGCTCGGAGGACATCGCCGCGATTCTTCGCTCGCGCGGGATCGCGACCGAGGTCGCCCCGACGGCGGCGAAGTTCGGCAAGCAGATCAAGTTCGCCGACAAGCGCGGGATCCCCTTCGTCTGGTTCCCGGGCGCGGAGGCCGACACCGTGAAGGACATCCGCTCGGGCGAGCAGGTCGAGGCGGACGCTGGCTCGTGGGAGCCGCCGGCCGAGGATCTGAGGCCCCGGGTCGTGGCGGTCGACTGACATGGGAGGACGCGAGGAGCTCGAGGCGCTGAGGGGCCGGATCGAGTCGGCCGTCCTCGGCCTGCCGACCGCGGCCTCGGCGGCGGGGGAGTCCGCGCGCCTGCGGGCCCTGCGCCGCCTCGACGACTTCGTCCTCCCGCGCGTCGACTCGCTCGACGCGCCGCTCGTCGCCGTCATCGGCGGATCGACGGGCGCGGGCAAGTCGACCCTCGTCAACGCCCTCGTCGGGGCGCGCGTCTCCTCCTCCTCGCCGGTGCGCCCGACGACGCGCCGGCCCCTCCTCGTCCATCGCGCCTCGGACGCGCCGTGGTTCGACTCCCAGAGGATCCTCCCGGGTCTCGCGCGCATCCGCGTCGCCCCCGACGCCCCGCCGACCCCGGCGGGCGCGGGCGGCACGAAGGAGGTCGAGCTGCGGGCCTCGCAGTCCCTTCCCGAGGGGCTCGCCCTCATCGACTCCCCGGACATCGACTCCGTCTCGGCGGAGAACCGGGCGCTCTCGCGCCAGCTCCTCGACGCCGCGGACCTCTGGATCTTCGTGACGACCGCTGCGCGCTACGCGGACGCCGTGCCCTGGGAGCTCCTCGACGAGGCGGCCGCCTCCGGCCTCGTCCTCGCCGTCGTCCTCAACCGCGTGCCGCCCGAGGCCCGCGAGCCCGTCGAAGCGGACCTGCGCGCCCTCATGAACTCCCGCGGGCTCGCCGCGGCCCCGATCATCGCGATCGAGGAGCAGCGCCTCGTCGAAGGGGAGCTGCCCTCCGCCGCCGTCGAGCCGCTCGCGCAGTGGCTCGCCGGACTCGCCTCGGACGCGGAGTCGCGCCGGGAGGTCGCCCGCCAGGCGCTTTCCGGCGCGGTGGCCGACGTCGCGCAGGCGGCCGGGCTCGTCGCCAACGCGATCGACGAGGGCGAGGCGGAGCGCTCGAGGGCGAGCCTCGTCGTCGACGCCCTCGAATCGGACGCCCTCGAACGGCTGGGGGACGCGACTGCGGACGGGTCGCTCCTGCGCGGCGAGGTCCTCGCCCGATGGCAGGACGTCGTCGGCGCCGCCGACTTCACGCGCAGCCTCACGCGGACGGTCTCCCAGATCCGGGACCGACTCACGGCGTGGGTGACGGGACGCCCCGCGCCGATCGCGCCCGTGGAGGACGCCCTCGAGGCGGGCCTCGCCTCCCTCGTCCTCGCCGAACTCCTCCGAGTCGGCGACGAGGTCGTCGAGCACTGGGGGAGGGCCGAGTCGACGCGACTCCTCGCGCGCCGGGCGGCACCGCCCTCGACCGAGGAGGCGCAGACGCGCGCCCTCGACCTCACCCGCGAGTGGCAGGCCGCCCTCCTCGCCCTCGTCCGCTCGGAGGGGCAGTCGAAGCGCTCGACCGCGAGGATCGCGGCAGTCGGCGTCAACGTCGTCTCCGTCGCGCTCATCATCGCGGTCTTCGCCTCGACCGGAGGGCTGACGGGCGCCGAGGTCGGCATCGCCGGCGCGTCGGCGGTCGTCGCCCAGAAGCTCCTCGAGACGATCTTCGGCGAGCAGGCCGTCCGCACGATGGCGAAGACGGCGCGCGACGACCTCATGCACCGGATGAAGGAGGCCCTCGACGAGACGGTCGCCCCCCTGCGGGCGGCGCTCCCCGAGCCGGCCTCGGGCGAGGAATTGCGCGAAGCGGCGAAGGAGGCGGCGCGCTCATGGCGAAGCAGGTGACGCTCCTCGAGCGGATCGATTCCCTCTTGCGGGCGCTCGATCTCCTCGGCGACGAGGTCTCGGCGCCGGTGCTCGACGACGCCCGGCGGGCCCTCGCGATCGCGAAGGAGCGGGCGGTCCTCGATCCGGACACCGTTCTCATCGCCCTCGTCGGCGCGACCGGATCGGGCAAGTCCTCGCTCTTCAACGCGCTGGTGGGCGCGGAGCTCGCGGTCGCCGACGTTCTGCGCCCGACGACCTCGCAGCCGCTCGCCGCCCTCCACGAGGGGCACGACGCCTCGGCGCTCCTCGACTGGCTCGGCGTCTCTCGCCGCACGCTGCTGCCCGCGGGCGCGCGCGTTCCCGCGCGCGCGGTGCTCCTCGATCTCCCGGATATCGACTCGCGCTCCGAGGAGAATCGGACGATCGCCCGCCTCCTCGCCGACCGGGCGGACATGGTCCTCTGGGTCGTCGACCCGCAGAAGTACGCCGACGACGTCATCCACTCACAGTGGATCGCGCCGCTCGCGAGGTCCGCGCGCGCGACGGCCATGGTCCTCAACCAGGTCGATCGCCTCGACGCGGACGGCCGTGCCGCCGTCGTCGGGCATCTGCGGGCGCTGCTTGCGCAGGACGGCGCGCCGGACGTGCCCGTCCTCCCGGTCTCGGCGCGAACGGGGGAGGGGATCGCCCCCCTCGGCGACGTCGTCGACGCGGTGGCCCGCACGGTCGCGGCGACGGCCGCGAAGGCGCGCGGTTCGCTCGACGCCGCCGCCGCGAGGGTCCGCGAGGACGCGGGCGTCCCGACGACCCTCGCGCCGCTCGACGCCCGGGGTCTCTCACGGGCGCTCACCGACGCGATCGCCGACGCCGCGGGGTTCGCCGACCTCGCGCGCGACGTCGCCGACTCGACCCTTCACCGCGCGAACGCGGCCCTCGGCTGGCTTCCCGTCAAGTGGATCTCCGGGCTCTGCTCGGACCCCCTGCGCCGCCGCCACCTGGGATCGTCCGGAGCGACCTCGGACCACCCGGGCGTGCCCGTCCTCTCCGTCGAGCCGATGAGCGCGGCCGCGGCCGCGCGCGCGGAAGCGGGGCTGCGCCGCGTCGCCGACGAGATCGGGGCCGGCCGACCCGCCGCCTGGAGCGCCGAGCTGCGCCGCATCGCCAGGGGCTCGGCGAACGCCCTCGACGACCTCGTCGACCACGCCGTCTCGCGCACCCGTCTCGGGGAGCGCCGCGACCCGGCCTGGTGGGGCGCCTCCTTCACGATCCAGATGCTCGGTTGGGTCTGCGCCCTCGTCGGCGTCGCGTGGCTCACCGCGCGCTGGGCGGCCGAGACCTACCTGCTCCTCCCGATCCCGGCCCCCGCCTGGCGCGGGCTCCCGATCCCCACCTGGCTGCTCCTCGGCGGCGTCCTCCTCACGCTCCTCGTGTGGGCGATCTCGAGGATCCTCGTCGGCGTCGGTGCGAGGCGGGCGCGCACCCGCGCCTACAGGGCGCTCTACGAGTCGCTCGCGCAAGACGTCGAGCGCGGCGTCGTCGAGCCGCTCCTCGCCGAGGACGAGAGGCAGCGGATCGTCGTCGACGCCCTCGGACTCGCCTCGGGGGACCGACCCCGCCGGTGAGTGATCTCACCGGGGCGGATGCCCGTCGCGAATCGGCGCGCGGCTAGTCTGGAAGGGCGATGAGGCGCGCCTCCGAATTGTGATGGGCACCGGGAACGGTGAGTGTTGTGGGAGCGGGGCCGCGCCGAAGGCCCCGATGGGCCCGGCCCGGCGGACGCCGGCCTCGAAACAACGACCCGATGTGAGGATCACCGTGCCCGAAAGCACCCAGGACTACGCCCAGAACCCGGAGAATCAGAACCCGGAGAATTCGCCGATCGACGGCGAGAACGCCCCGATCGAGAGGCTCGAGGGGCTCGGCCCGACGGAGGCGCTCGACGCCCCCGACTCGGCGGACGAGCGCCCCGACCTCGTCGATCCGGAGGACTCCGACGACGAACTCGACGACCTCGAGGAGGATCCGGAGGACGACGGGGACGAGGACGGGGACGATGAGGAGCGCGCCTCCTTCGCCGATCTCGGCCTTCCCGACGAGATCCTCGCGGCCGTCACCGCGATGGGCTACGAGGTCCCGACGCCGATCCAGGAGCGGGCGATCCCCGCTCTCCTCGAGCTTCACGACGTCGTCGGCATCGCCCAGACCGGCACCGGCAAGACCGCCGCCTTCGGCCTCCCCATGCTCGCGATCGTCGACGCCGACGAGGCCGGGGTCCAGGCGCTCGTCCTCGCGCCGACCCGCGAACTCGCCATGCAGTCCGCCCAGGCCATCGAGGACTTCGCCTCGCGCACCCGCGGACTCGACGTCGTCGCCGTCTACGGCGGATCCCCCTACGGGCCGCAGATCTCGGCGCTGAAGAAGGGCGCGCAGGTCGTCGTCGGAACGCCCGGGCGCATCATCGACCTCATCGAGAAGGGAGCCCTCGACCTGTCGGCCGTGAGGATGCTCGTCCTCGACGAGGCCGACGAGATGCTCCGCATGGGCTTCGCCGAGGACGTCGAGACGATCACCGCCTCCGTCCCCGACGAGCGCCTCACCGCCCTCTTCTCCGCGACGATGCCGCCCGCGATCGAGCGCATCGCGAACACCCACCTCACCGAGCCCGTCCGGATCGCCGTGTCCGAGGAGTCCTCGACCGTCGACACGATCCACCAGACCTACGCGGTCGTTCCCTTCAAGCACAAGATCGGCGCGCTGACCCGCGTCCTCGCGACGCGCGCCCAGCACATCGCCGAAGGGCAGGAGGACGCCGACGCCGCGATCGTCTTCGTCCGCACGCGCGCCGACGTCGAGGAGGTCTCCCTCGAGATGTCCGCCCGCGGCTTCCGCGCCGCCGGCATCTCCGGCGACGTCGCCCAGACCGAGCGCGAGCGCATGGTCGAGAGGTTGCGCTCGGGCTCCCTCGACGTCCTCGTCGCGACCGACGTCGCCGCGCGCGGCCTCGACGTCGAGCGGATCTCCCTCGTCGTCAACTTCGACGTCCCCCGCGAGCCGGAGGCCTACGTCCACCGCATCGGCCGCACCGGCCGCGCCGGGCGCGAGGGCCGCTCGCTCACCTTCTTCACCCCCCGCGAGCACGGGCGTCTCAAGCGCATCGAGAAGCTCACCGGCACGCCGATGGAGGAGATCGAGATCCCCTCGCCCGCGGCCGTCTCCGAGTTCCGGGCGCGCCGGCTCCTCGACGGCCTCGGCGCCCGCATCGAGAAGGGCCGCCTCGAGCTCTACAAAGGCCTCCTCGAGGCGGCGTCCGAGGAGGGCGGCGCGGACGTCCTCGACATCGCCGCGGCCCTCATGGCGAACGCCGTCGGCGACGAGGGCCCCAAGCCCCGCGTCGAGAAGGATCGCCGCTCCAAGGGGCGGATCCGCGACGAGGAGCGCGTCGACGAGTCCGGCGAGTTCATCGGCGCGTCCTTCGAAGGCGGGCGCGACAAGGACCGTCCGCTCAAGGGCGGGCGCGACGGGGCGCGCAGGCGCGCGGGCGGTCGTCCGCAGGCCGGCCCCGGCATCCGCTACCGGATCGAGGTCGGCAAGAAGGACCGGGTGAAGCCCGGATCGATCGTCGGCGCGATCGCCGGCGAGGGCGGAATCGACGGTCGCGACATCGGGCATATCGAGATCTACCCGACCTTCTCGCTCGTCGACATCACCGCCGATCTGTCACACGACCAGCTCGATCGCATCGGCCGCGGCTACGTCGCCGGGCGCCCGCTGCGCATCCGCGTCGACGAGGGGCCGGGGCGCCGCTCGGAATCCGAGCGACCGTCCGAGGGACGGCGCGACGCGGAGGCCGCGCGCTTCGATCGCTCAGATCGCCCCGTCCGAGATCGTGGGGAGCGCGAGTACGCGCGCCGCTACGAGAACCGCGACGCCGAGCGCCGCGAGCACCCCGGCCCGGCGCGCCGCCGCTTCGTCGAGAAGGACGGGCGCGACTCGTCCGACCGCTTCGAGCGGAACGAGCGCTTCGACCGGAATGACCGCTCCGATCGCCGCGAGTCGCGCGGCCTGTCCGCGCGCCGCTTCGAGAAGAAGGACCGCTACGAGGACCGGAAGGGCGGCCGCTCCTTCACCGATCGGCGCAGGGGGCGCTGACCCCGACCTCCTCGGTGCCGTCTATCGACGGTCCGGATCGATCCTCGTCGCCGCGAACGTGCCCACGAGCGCGGCGACGAGTGCGATGACGGGGGCCGGCAGATAGACGAGGCCGCCGGAGAGTCCGAGCGTCGTCCAAGCGGCGAGCGCGATCGAGACGACCGCGAGCTCGACCGCCGCGCCCGAGGCGTCGGCGACTTGGAGCCAGCTCGCGACCTTCCCGTGCTCCGAACGGTCGGTGAGGCCCAGCGCGAGCACGGAAAGCGTCGAGTGCATGAGGCCGGTGCCCGCGCCGCAGACGAACCATCCGACCATGGAGGGCCACACCGGCGAGGTCGGCAGAACGAGGAACACCGTCGGGACGAGGCCCACCGATAGGAGGACCATCCCGATGACGGGGAGGCGCAGCCGCGAGCGCTGGTCGACGATGCGCGATTGGAGGGTCGCGCCGAGCGACCACGAGATCGTCCCCACGGTCACCGCGAGGGAGGCCGAGTCCGCCTGCCAGTGATGCACCCGCTGGAGGAGCAGGGGGAGGAGCGCGGCGGCGCCCGCCTGCGCGCCCATGGCGAGCAGGCGCGTCATGATCGCCGCGGGGACGCCGCGCCTGAGGGCGAAGGCCCCGCGGGGGAGGAGGCGCGGGAGCGCCCACCCCGTGAGGACGAGGCCGACGAGGGCGAGGGCGAAGAGCTCGATCCCCCCGAGGGCGCCCGACAGCTGGAGGAGCAGCACGCCGGTCCCGCAGATCGCGGCGAGCCGGAGGAGTCGGGCGAGCGGGGCGGGGGAGCGGACCTCGTCCTCGCCGAGCCTGCGGAGCACGCCGATGAGCGGGAGCAGTGCGAGGAGGGCGAAGACCGGGACCGCGCCGAACACGGGGCGCCAGCCGATCGTGGCCGCGACGAAGCCCGCGATCGCGGGGCCCACGAGGCCCGGCAGCACCCAGGCGAGGGAGAACGCCGCGAAGAACGAGGGTCGGTGGGCGGGGTCGGCGATCGACCCGATGAAGACGTAGAGCGGCACGATGATGAGACCGCCGCCGACGCCCTGGACGAGGCGCCCCGCGACGAACGCCTCGATCGAGGGGGCGAGCGCCGAGACGAGGAGGCCCGCGGTGAAGAGGCCGAGACCCGTGAGGAGGACCGCCCTCGGCCCTCTGGAGTCCGACAGGCCGCCGGCGACAACGGTCGCGGCGAGCTGGGCCGCCATGGCGGCGCCCGAGGCGACCGAGAACCACGACTCCGCGTCGAGATCGGCGACGACGTTCGGCATGATCGTCGTCGTCGCGAGCCCCTCGAACGCCGACAGGGTGATGAGGAGGACGGAACCGACGAGGAGGGAGATCTCGAGGGGGCGCCAGGGCGGGGATGCGGGGGACTCGTCGTTCACTCGCGAATCCTGTCACGCCCCGCGCGCCCGCGCCATTGCGATTGCGGGCGCGCGCCGGGCGCGGCGTAGAATCGGCGCGCCCCCGCCCGTCTCGCGGTGGGCACGACGAAAGGAATGCACGTGCTCCGCACCCACAACATCGGCGCGCTCGGCGTCGACACGATCGGTCAGACCGTCACCCTCACGGGATGGGTCGACCGCCGTCGAGATCACGGAGGCGTCGCCTTCGTCGATCTGCGCGACGCCTCCGGCATCGCCCAGGTCGTCGTGCGCGACGAGTCCGTCGCCCACGAGCTGAGGAGCGAGTTCGTCCTCAAGGTGACCGGCGAGGTCTGCGCCCGTCCCGAGGGCAATGAGAACCCGAACCTCCCGACCGGCGCGATCGAGGTCATGGGCGACGACATCGAGATCCTCAACACCTCGGCGCCCCTCCCGTTCCAGGTGTCGGCGCACGCGGAGGACTCCGGGAACGTCGGCGAGGAGACCCGCCTCAAGTACCGCTACCTCGACCTTCGCCGCGAGCCCGAGCAGTACGCGCTCCGCCTCCGTTCGAAGGTCTCGCGCGCCGCGCGCGACACGCTCTACGCCCACGACTTCGTCGAGATCGAGACCCCGACGCTCACCCGCTCGACCCCCGAGGGCGCGCGCGACTTCATCGTCCCCGCCCGTCTCTCGCCGGGCTCGTGGTACGCGCTCCCGCAGTCGCCCCAGCTCTTCAAGCAGATGCTCATGGTCGCCGGCATGGAGCGCTACTTCCAGATCGCGCGCTGCTACCGCGACGAGGACTTCCGCGCCGACCGCCAGCCCGAGTTCACCCAGCTCGACATCGAGATGAGCTTCGTCGACCAGGACGACGTCATCGCGGTCGCCGAGGACGTCATGACGAATGTGTGGAAGCTCATCGGCTACGACCTGCCGACGCCTCTGCCGCGCATGACCTTCAAGGACGCGATGGAGAAGTACGGCTCCGACAAGCCCGATCTCCGCTTCGGCCTCGAGCTCGTCGACCTCACCGAGTACTTCGCGAACACGACGTTCCGCGTCTTCCAGGCGCCCTACGTCGGCGCTGTCGTCATGCCCGGCGGCGGTTCCCAGCCTCGCCGTACCTTCGACAAGTGGCAGGAATGGGCGAAGGCCCGCGGCGCCAAGGGCCTCGCCTACGTCACCGTCGGCGAGGACGGGACCCTCGGCGGCCCCGTCGCGAAGAACATCATCGAGGCCGAGCGCGACGGACTCGCGGCCGCCACCGGCGCGAACCCGGGCGACTGCATCTTCTTCGCCGCCGGCAAGCCGACTCCGTCGCGCGAGCTCCTCGGCGCCGCCCGCCTCGAGATCGGCAAGCGCTGCGACCTCATCGACCCCGACGCCTGGGCCTTCACCTGGGTCGTCGACGCCCCGCTCTTCAAGCCCACCGGCGATGCCGAGGCCGAGGGCGACGTCGCGCTCGGGCACAGCGCGTGGACGGCCGTTCACCACGCCTTCACCTCGCCGAAGCCCGAGTGGCTCGACACCTTCGACACCGATCCGGGCAACGCCCTCGCCTACGCGTACGACATCGTGTGCAACGGCAACGAGATCGGCGGCGGCTCGATCCGTATCCACCGCCGCGACGTCCAGAACCGCGTCTTCAACGTCATGGGCATCGGCGACGAGGAGGCCCAGGAGCAGTTCGGGTTCCTCCTCGACGCGTTCAAGTTCGGCGCCCCGCCGCACGGCGGCATCGCGTTCGGCTGGGACCGCATCGTCGCCCTCCTCACGAAGGCCGACTCGATCCGCGACGTCATCGCGTTCCCGAAGTCGGGCGGCGGCTACGACCCGCTCACCGACGCGCCCGCGCCGATCACGGCGCACCAGCGCAAGGAGGCCGGGGTCGACGCCGCGCCGAAGAAGCGCGGCGAGGCCGAGGAGAAGTCGGAGGCCGCTCCGGCGCGGGCCTGATCCGGTGCCGTTCCGGCGGACTCCGTCCGGTCGGACGAGCTCGCATGGAGGCGCCGCGGGGAGAACCCCGCGGCGCCTCCGCGCGTCAAGGTCGCCCGCGAATCCGTGAGGTAGGGCACAATGGGGGCATGTCGTACGTGGAGATGCACCCGGTCAATCCTCAGGTCCGCTTCGTGACGAAGACGGTCGACGTGCTGAAGGAGGGAGGGGTCGTCGCCCTGCCGACGGACTCGGGCTACGCCATCGCGTGCACGCTCGGGAACAAGTCGGGCATGGACGTCATCCGCCAGGTCCGCAAGCTCGACGACAAGCACAACTTCTCGCTTCTGTGCCACTCTTTCGCCCAGCTCGGCGAACTCGTCCTCGTCGACAACAAGCAGTTCCGGACGATCAAGGCCCTCACCCCCGGCCCCTACACCTTCATCCTCCCCGGGACGAAGGAGGTCCCGCGGATGACGCTCAACAAGAAGAAGCACACGGTCGGCGTCCGCATCCCCGACCACGTCATCACGCAGGCCATCGTCGAGGCGCTCGGAGAGCCGCTCCTCTGTTCGACGCTCATCATGCCGGGGGAGACCGAGCCCCTCATCGACGGCCATGAGGTCGACGACCGGATCGGCAACCTCGTCGACCTCGTCATCGTCGGTCCCGTCGGCCTCGCCGGCGCGACGACCGTCATCGACTTCACGGAGGGCGCCGGGATCGTCGCGCGCAAGGGCGCGGGCGACACCTCCCTCTTCGAGTAGCCCGTCGTCCCCGCCCCTCGCCGCTCGTCGTTCGCCCCTCCGCGGGCGCGGCGGGCGGCGACTCGCGCTGATAAGCTCTCGTGGAGACTCTCCGTCGAGATCGACCGGGAGGAGGGGAGATGTCGAGCACCGCGCCGCGCGCTCTTCCGCCCCGTCGTATTCGCTCGCCCTTCGTCGTCCTCCTCGTCGGCCTCGTCCTCGCGTCCCTCGCCCTTCTCGAATGGATGCCGGGAGCCGCCGCCGCGTCGAACGCGATCGTGTCGGGCACCGGCGCGCAGGGCGATCCCGCGCTCAAGGAGGAGGGCGCGGTCTCCTTCACCGCGAGCCTCTCCGCCTGCTCGCCCGCCCGTCGGGGGTCGGGCGGCGTCTACGCGATCCTCGACGAGGGCGCTTCGACCGGTCCCGAACGGCGCGCGCAGGCGCTCGCAGGCGCGAACGGAGCCTCGCTCGACCCGTCGATCTGGGCGGTCGCCCCGAAGGACGCCGCGACGGGCGGCTTCTCCGTCCGCGTCGAAATCCCGAACGGGACGAACAACGCCCCCTCAGCCGCGTGGACCGCGGGGCCCGTCCACACGATCGACGTCCACTACGAGGACGCGCGCGCCGACGCGCAGTGCGCGAGGACCTTCTACGTCGGACTCCTCCCGTTGACGGCGCCCCAGTCCGGCGATACGACCCAGTCCGGCGAGCAGGTGCAGTCGGGTGAGCAGTCGCAGTCGGGCGCCGAGCCCGGGCGCGGAACGATCGCGCCGGTCGCGTCCGGTGAGCCGGACGATCCGGCCGAGGTTCCCCAGTCGACCGGGGCGGCGCGGCCCGTCGCCGAGCTCCCCGCCGACGCGGGCGAGCAGACTCCGGGCTCCGCCCCGGCCGAGTCCGCCGACGATTCCTCCGCGAGCGCCCCCGATTCCGCGTCGCCGAGCCCTGAGGCGGCCGAGGACCGATCCTCCGCGTCGTCGCGAGCGGGAGCGCGGTCCGATTCGAGCGCGTCGACCGGGGCCTCGGGCTCCTCCGAGCTTCCGACTCCCGCCCCCGAGACGCTCTCCGCTCCGGCGCGCGAACTCCTCGCCCCGCAGACACTCGCGAAGTCCGCGTCCAACGGGATCCTCGACGCGCACTCGACGACCGCGGCCCGGGTGCGCGCCGGCGAGGCCCTCGCCGCCCTCGGCGGCACGGTCGTCGCAGCGGGCGGCGTCCTCGTCCTCCTCGGCGCCAGCGTCCTCATCCATCTCCTCGGCTCCCCGAGGCCTTGAGGATGGACCTCTTCGAGAGCGAATCCCTCGACTCCACCGGCGTGCCCGCCTATTCGCAGGACGCGCCGCTCGCCGTTCGCATGCGCCCCTCCTCGATCGACGAGGTCGTCGGCCAGGACCACCTCCTCGGCGAGGGCGCGCCCCTGCGACGCCTCCTCGAGCCCGCGAAGGAGGGGGCCGCCCGCGTCTCCTCGGTGATCCTCTGGGGCCCTCCCGGCACGGGGAAGACGACGCTCGCGTACCTCGTGGCGCGGGCCGCGGGTCGGCGCTTCGAGGAGCTCTCCGCCGTCTCCTCGGGGGTGAAGGACATCCGCGAGGTCGTCGCGGCCGCGCGCAGGCGCACGTCCGCGAGCGGCGAAGCGACCGTCCTCTTCATCGACGAGGTCCACCGCTTCTCGAAGTCCCAGCAGGACGCGCTCCTCCCGGCGGTCGAGAACCAATGGGTGACCCTCATCGCCGCGACGACGGAGAACCCCTCCTTCTCCGTCATCTCCCCGCTCCTCTCGCGCTCCCTCCTCCTCACGCTCCGCCCCCTCGACGAGGACGCGATCTCCGGGCTCATCGAGCGGGCGGTCGCCGACGAGCGCGGACTCAAGGGGGCCCTCGCCCTCGGGGACGAGGCGCGCCTCGGGCTGATCCGCCTCGCGGGGTCCGACGCCCGGAAGTCCCTCACCCTTCTCGAGGCCGCGGCCGGCGCGGCCGCGGAGACCGGATCGTCGGAGATCACCCTCGCGCACGTCGAGTCGGCCGCCAACACCGCCCTCGTCCGCTGGGATCGCGACCAGCACTACGATGTCGCCTCCGCGTTCATCAAATCGATGCGCGGATCCGACGTCGACGCCTCGCTCCACTACCTCGCGCGCATGCTGGAGGCGGGGGAGGACCCCCGCTTCATCGCCAGGCGCGTGATGATCTCGGCGTCCGAGGACGTCGGCATGGCCGCGCCCGAGGTCCTCGCGACGACGGTGGCCGCTGCCCAGGCGGTCGGGATGATCGGAATGCCGGAGGCGCGGATCATCCTCGCGGAGGCCGTCATCGCGGTCGCGACCGCGCCGAAGTCGAACGCCGCCTACCTCGCGATCGACGCCGCGCTCGCCGACCTGCGGGCGGGCAGGGGAGGGCCGGTGCCCCTCCACCTGCGCGACGCCCACTACTCGGGGGCGAAGCGTCTCGGGCACGGGACCGAGTACGTCTACGCGCACGACGCGCCCCACCATGTGGCCGCTCAGCAGTACCTGCCCGACGACCTCGAGGGCACCCGCTACTACGAGCCCACCGAGATCGGTCATGAGGCGCTCATCACGAAGCGGCTCCAGGCGCTGAGGGAGCTCCTCGCCATGCGGTAGGCTGTTCGGGTTGCCGTTACGGCATCCCCTGGGGTCCTAGCCGAAGGAACGAGAGTTCCGGGAGTCGGCCCCGTGGCCCGGGAGCGTCCCGGGTCATGACACGAGAAACAGGAAGGACAGAGGAAATGGCTCAGAACCGTTCCCGCAAGCAGGTGCGCGAGTCCCGCGCCCTCGGCCTCGCGCTCACCCCGAAGGCCGTCCGCTACTTCGAGAAGCGCCCCTACGGCCCCGGCGAGCACGGCCGTTCGCGCCGCCGCCAGGACTCCGACTACGCCGTCCGCCTCAAGGAGAAGCAGCGTCTCCGCGCCCAGTACGGCATCCGCGAGTCGCAGCTGCGCCGCGCCTTCGAGGAGGCCCGCCGCACCGCCGGCCTGACCGGTGAGAACCTCGTCGAGCTCCTCGAGATGCGCATCGACGCCCTCGTGCTCCGCGCCGGCTTCGCCCGCACGATCCAGCAGGCCCGCCAGATCGTCGTGCACCGCCACATCCTCGTCGACGGCCAGATCGTCGACCGCCCCTCCTTCCGCGTGAAGCCCGGCCAGACCCTCCAGGTCAAGCCGAAGTCGCAGACCGCGGTGCCCTTCGAGATCGCCGCCCAGGGCGTCCACCGCGACGTTCTTCCGGCCGTCCCGGAGTACCTCGACGTCGACCTTGAGCGCCTCAAGGCGACCCTCGTCCGCCGCCCGAAGCGCGCCGAGGTTCCGGTCACCTGCGACGTCCAGATGGTCGTCGAGCACTACTCGCGCTGATCGCGCCTCGCGGAACCCCGGGAACCAGCGTTCCCGGGGTTCCGCCGCATCCGGCGGCGCCCGAGCCGATATGCCCCGCCGCCCCTTCGCCTACTACCATGAGGACCCATGCGCACCTCTGAGATCCGCTCCCGCTGGCTCGACTACTTCGCGAAGAAGGACCACCACATCGCCGAATCGGTGTCCCTCATCTCGCCCGAGCCCTCCATCCTCTTCACCGTCGCGGGGATGGTCCCCTTCATCCCCTACATCCTCGGGACGGAGCCGGCCCCGTGGCCGCGGGCGGCGTCGGTGCAGAAGTGCATCCGCACGAACGACATCGAGAACGTCGGCAAGACGACCCGTCACGGCACGTTCTTCCAGATGAACGGCAACTTCTCCTTCGGCGATTACTTCAAGGAGGGCGCGATCGACTTCGCGTGGGAGCTCCTCACGTCGTCCCAGGACGAGGGCGGCTACGGCCTCGACGGCGACCGGCTGTGGATGACGATCTGGGAGAAGGACGAGGTCTCCTTCGACCACTGGACGAAGACGATCGGCGTCCCCGCCGAGCGGATCCAGCGCCTCCCCTTCGAGGAGATCTCGTGGTCGACCGGCCAGCCGGGCCCCGCGGGCTCGTGCTGCGAGATCCACTACGACCGCGGCCCCGCCTACGGTCCGGATGGCGGCCCCATCGTCGACGTCGCCGGCGATCGATTCCTCGAGATCTGGAACCTCGTCTTCGACGAGTTCGTCCGCGGCGAGGGCGAGGGCCACGACTTCGAACTCGTCGGCAAGCTCGACAAGACCGCGATCGACACGGGCGCCGGCCTCGAGCGCCTCGCGTTCATCATGCAGGACAAGCCGAACATGTACGAGATCGACGAGGTCTACCCCGTCATCGCGGCGGCCCAGGAGATGTCCGGCAAGACCTACGGCCTCGGCGCTGCGGGCCCGTCGGCGGGCGCCGCCTACGACGACGACGTCCGCATGCGCGTCGTCGCCGACCACGTCCGCTCGGCCCTCATGCTCATCAACGACGGCGTCCGCCCCGGCAACGACGGCCGCGGCTACGTTCTGCGCCGCCTCATCCGCCGCGCCGTCCGCTCGATGCGCCTCCTCGGCGTCGAGGACGCGGCCCTCCCGACGCTCCTCACGGCGTCGAAGAACGTCATGTCCCTCTCGTACCCCGAGCTCGACGCGAACTGGGCGACCATCCAGGACGTCGCCTACGCGGAGGAGGACGCGTTCCGCCGCACCCTCGCCGCGGGCACGACGATCCTCGACACCGCGGTCGCCGAGGCGAAGGGGGAGGGCTCGAAGGTCCTGAGCGGCGCCTCCGCGTTCTCCCTCCACGATACCTACGGCTTCCCCATCGACCTCACCCTCGAGATGGCCGCCGAGCAGGGCCTCAAGGTCGACGAGGAGGCATTCCGGACGCTCATGCAGGAGCAGAAGGACCGCGCCCGCGCCGACGCGCGCGCGAAGAAGACCGGGCACACCGACGTCCGCGTCTTCCAGGACATCGAGAAGCAGATGGGCGGCGGCTCGACCTTCCTCGGCTACACGGAGGTCGGCGCCGACGCGCAGATCGCCGCGCTCCTCGTCGACGGCGTCCCCGCCCCGGCGGCGACGGCCCCCGCCGAGGTCGAGGTCGTCCTCGACCGCACCCCCTTCTACGCCGAGATGGGCGGCCAGCTCGCCGACCACGGCGTCATCCGCCTCGCCGACGGCGGCATCATCGAGGTCCACGACGTCCAGGCGCCGATCAAGGGCCTGTCCGTCCACCGCGGCACCCTCACCGAGGGCGCCGTCGCGCTCGGCGAGAAGGCGTGGGCGGAGATCGACGTCGAGCGCCGCCTCGCGATCGCCCGCGCCCACACCGCGACCCACATGGTCTACGCGGGACTGCGGCGCGTCGTCGCGCAGGACGCCGACCAGGCGGGCTCGGAGAACTCGCCCTCGCGCCTGCGCTTCGACTTCCGCCACTCGAGCGCCCTCGAGTCCTCCCAGATCGAGGACATCGAGTCCCTCGTCAACGAGAAGCTCGCCGAGGACCTCGCCGTGACGACCGAGGTCATGTCGATCGACGAGGCCCGCAAGTCCGGCGCGATCGCCCTCTTCGGCGAGAAGTACGGCGCGGAGGTCCGCGTCGTCACGATCGGCGACGGCTTCGACAAGGAGCTCTGCGGCGGCACGCACGTGCCGACGACCGGTCGGATCGGCCGCATCGCGGTCCTCGGCGAGGGCTCGATCGGCTCGGGCGTGCGCCGCATCGACGCGCTCGTCGGCGACGGCGCCTACGCCTTCCAGGCGAAGGAGCACGCGCTCGTCTCCCAGATCTCGACGCTCCTCGGCGGACGCGCGGACGAGCTCCCCGGCCGCATCGAGCAGCTCCTCGCCCGCGTGAAGGACTCCGAGCGCGAGCTCGACCGCCTCCGCACCGAGCAGGCCCTCTCGCGGGCCGCCGACCTCGCGGCCTCCGCCGAGCCGGTTTCCGGCCTCGGCCTCGTCGCGAAGGACGCCGGCGAGATGCCGTCGGCCGACGCGCTGCGCACCCTCGCCCTCGAGGTCCGCGATCGCCTCGGCGAGACCCCCGCGGTCGTCGCCCTCATCGGCCGCGTCGCCGACAAGCCCGCGATCGTCGTCGCGACGAACGAGGCGGCGCGCGAGCGGAAGGCGAAGGCGGGCGCCCTGGTCCGCGCCGTCGGCCAGTACCTCGGCGGCGGAGGCGGCGGGCGCGACGACATCGCGCAGGGCGGCGGCACGAAGATCGACGGGATCGCCGACGCGCTCGACGCGATCCGCCGCGAGGTCGCCGCATCGTGACGCTCCGGCGCGGCGTCCGACTCGGAGTCGACGTGGGGACCGTGAGGGTCGGGGTCGCGCGCTGCGACGCCGACGGGATCCTCGCGACCCCGCTCGAGACCGTCCTCCGTCAGGACGATGGGTTGGACGTCGCGCGCGTGTGCGCTCTCGCCGACGAGTACGGCGCGGTCGAGGTCGTCGTCGGCCTGCCCCGTCACCTCAAGGGCGGCGAGGGAGTATCGGCGAAGGGCGCGCGCAAGTACGCTCGGCGCATCAAGACCGCGAGGCCCGACCTGCGGGTCGCCCTCGTCGACGAGCGGCTCACCTCCAGCCAGGCGCACGCGAGGCTGAGGGCCTCCGGCGTCGCCGAGCGCGACCATCGGTCGGTCGTCGACCAGGTGGCCGCCCAGATCATCCTCGAACAGGCGCTCGAGCTCGAGCGCATCTCCGGGCGCGCCCCGGGCGACGAGATCACCATCGAAGGGAGCGAGCGTCCGTGACGACTCCGAACCCCCGTCCCCCCTTCCGGCCGCGCCGGGAACTCCACGCCGAGGAGCGACGCGCCGCGGCGCAGGTCCCCGTCGAGACGACCGGAATGCGCTCGCGCCGCCTCGAGCACGAGCGGAGGCGCGCGCGCAAGCGCAGGCGGAATCGCCGGATCCGCTCGGTCCTCATCCTCGCCCTCGTCCTCGCACTCCTCGTAGGCGCGGGGTGGTTCGCGATCAATCAGCTGCGCGACTCCTCCTCCCAGTCCTCCGCGGTCGCCGACGACTACCCGGGCCCGGGCTCCGGCAGCGTCGAGGTCACCGTCGACGTCGGCGAGTCGGGCACGCAGATCGGCCAGAGCCTCGTCGACGCGGGCGTCGTCAAGTCTCTCGAGGCCTTCACGCGCGCGTTCACCGCGAACAAGGCCGCGACGTCGATTCGCCCGGGGACCTACACGCTGAAGCTCCAGATGAGCGCGTCCGACGCCGTCGCCGCGCTCCTCGACGAGGCGAACCGCTCGGACAACACCGTGACCGTCACGCCCGGTCAGACCGCCGCGCAGATCGTCGAGCGCATCACCGCCGTCACGTCGTTCACGACCGACGAGGTCGAGGCCGCCCTCAAGGACTCGGCCGGAATCGGACTGCCCGCCGAGGCGGGCGGGAACGCCGAGGGCTGGCTCGCTCCCGGCTCCTACGAGGTCGCCTCGACGGACACGCCGACGACGCTCCTCGCCGAGATGGTGAAGGGGACCGTCAAGGAGCTCGACGACCTCAGGGTCGCGGCCGCCGACCGGGAGGCCGTCCTCATCAAGGCCTCGATCCTCGAGCGCGAGGTCAACATCGACGAGTACCTCCCGAAGGTCGCCCGCGTCATCGAGAACCGCCTCGCGGACACGAGTGCGGAGACGAAGGGCTTCCTCCAGATGGACTCCACCGTCCTCTACGGCGTGGGAAAGACCGGGGGAGTGCCGACCGCGGAGGACATGGCGAACGACAACCCGTACAACACGTACGTTCACCAGGGGCTTCCGCCGACTCCGATCGCCCAGCCGGCGACGTCGGCGATCACAGCGGTTCTCAACCCCGCCGAGGGCGACTGGCTCTACTACGTCACCGTCAACCTCGATACCGGGGAGACCCTCTTCGCGACGACCTACGCCGAGCAGCAGAAGAACATCGAGATGTTCAAGGAGTACTGCGCCGCGAACTCGGGGAAGTGCTGACTCGTGCCCTGGGCGGCCGTCATCGGCTCACCGATCTCCCATTCGCTCTCGCCGCTCCTCCACGAGGCGGCGTGGCGGGGGCTCGGTCTGCCCGATGACTGGCGGTACCTCAAGCGCGAGGTGACGAAGGAGGACCTGCCCGCCTTCCTCGCCGGACTCGACGCCGACTGCGTCGGACTCTCCGCGACGATGCCGTGCAAGCAGGCGCTCCTCGGGCTCCTCGACGCCGTCGACCCCCAGGCGCGGGCCGTCGGGGCGGTCAACACGGTGATTCCCTCGGCGGGGATCCTCTCGGGATTCAACACGGACGTCCACGGGATCGTCGAGGCGATCCGCTCGGCGCGAGTCGAACGGGGCCTGCCCGCACCGCGCAGCGCCGTCGTTCTCGGGGCGGGGGCCACGGCGGCCTCCTCGCTCGCCGCCCTCGGGACTCTCGGCGTCACCCGCTCGACGGTCGCGGCACGCCGCTTCGGCGGACCCGGATCCATCGTCGCCGCGGCCGCTCGCCTCGGCGTCGACATCGATCAGATCCCGTGGTCGCTCGCCGACGAGGTCGCGGCGGCCGTCGACGCCGCCGACCTCGTCGTCTCGACGCTGCCCGCGGGGGTCCCGGACGAGCTCGCGGCGCGCCTGAGCCCGCGCGCCGATCAGACCCTCCTCGACGTCGTCTACGCGCCGCGGCGCACCGGCCTCGTCGACGCCTTCGATCGGGCGGGCGCGGTCATCGCCGACGGACTCGACATGCTCGTCCACCAGGCGGCCCAGCAGGTCCGCCTCATGACGGGCTCCGATCCCGACATCGCCCTCATGCGCGAGGCGGTGGCCCCGTGGTACTGAGCGCCGCAGGGCCTCTCGGGGCGGGAGTGCTCGACCTCGGGCGCAATTCGCTCCTCAAGCCGGTCGTCGACGACCTCTCGCTCGCGTCCGCCCTTCTCGTGTGGTTCCTCGTCGTCGCCTGGCTGTGGAGGAAGGGCTGGCGAGTCCAGCGACGCTACTTCATCGAGGCGACCCTCACCCCGTACAAGCGGAACGGGATCGTGTGGACCTCGGCGATCATCGGGATCATCACGATCGTCGCCTCCCACCTGCGCCCCTCCGCGCCCGCGATCGTCGCCGTCGCGATGATCGGCGCGCTGTCGGCCCTCACCGATGCGCGGACCCATCGGCTCCCCAACGCCTACACCGCCGCCATGGGGCTCGGCGTCGCCTTCGGAGCGGGCTGCGCGGTCGCCGCCTCCGATGAGCCCTGGCGGGTTCTCGCGGCGATCGGGGCGGGCCTTCTCATCTGGCTCGTGCCGCTGTGGCTCCTCTCGCGCCTTCCCGGCGGCGTGGGCTTCGGCGACGTGAAGATCGCCCCGGTCCTCGGCGCGATGCTCGGGTCGGAGTCCGTCGAGGCGGCCATCGGCGGCCTCGTCATCTCCTTCCTCGCGGCGGGCCTCGCCGCGGTCTGGCGGATCGTCGTCGGCTCGGCCGGTACGCAGGCTCGGATGCCGCTGGGGCCCTGGCTCATCCTCGGGGCCGCCGTGTCCCACGTCGTCTGGGGCGTCGTCCCCGACTGGTTCTGACGCGCGGGCGTTCGAGCCCCGACCCCGGCGCGCGACGACCGGCGCCGACGTGGCAGGATGACCGCGTGACTCTCGATCCCGCGATCTCCTCCCGCCTCAAGCGCGACGCCAACGGCCTCGTCGCCGCCGTCGTCCAGCAGTACGACACCCGCGACGTCCTCATGGTCGGATGGATGGACGACGAGGCGCTCCATCGGACCCTCACGACCGGTCGGGTCACCTTCTGGTCGAGGTCGCGGAGCGAGTACTGGCGCAAGGGCGACACCTCGGGGCACGCGCAGTACGTGAAGTCCGTGTCCCTCGACTGCGACGGCGACGCGCTCCTCGTCGAGGTCGACCAGGTCGGCGCCGCGTGCCACACGGGGAAGCGGTCGTGCTTCCTCGAGGGCGGACCGCTCGAGGCGGTCGTCGGGAACAGGCCGGCGCGATGAGCGCTCGAGTCTCCGACGCCCCCACGCCCGAGTCCCTCGAGTGGGGGCGCACCTGGCCGAACCGCGAGACCTTCCGCCGCCTCGCGAAGGGGCGGCGCGTCATCCCCGTCGTGCGCAGGGTCCTCGCCGACGAACTCAGCGCCGTCGGCGTCTACCGCCAGCTCGCGAAGCCCGGGGCCGGCACCTTCATCCTCGAGTCCGCCGAGCACGACGGCTCGTGGGGCCGCTGGTCCTTCGTCGGCGCCGACTCGCTCGGCGCGATCGTCTACCGCGACGGGCGGGCCGCCTGGGAGGGCGGTGCGCCGAGCGGCGCCCTCGAGTCGGGAGCCCTGCTCGACGTCCTCCACTCGGCGCTCGGCGCGCTGCGCGCCGACCCGATCCCCGGCCTCCCGCCGCTCACCGGCGCCCTCGTCGGATCCCTCGGCTGGGGGATCATCTCCGAATGGGAGCCGACCCTCGCGCCCTCGTCCCCGCGCGAGTCCGACGTCCCCGACGCCGCACTCGTCCTCGCCTCCGAAGTCGCCGCCCTCGACCACTCGAACGGGTCCGTGTGGCTGTGCGCGATCGCGTGGAACATGGACGGCTCGGACGCGCGCGTCGACGAAGCCTATGACTCCGCCCTCGTACGACTCGAGGGGATGGAGGAGCGCCTCGGCGCGCCGATCCGCCCCGCCGTCCTCGCGCCGACGGGCGCGGAGCGCCCGGCGATCGCCCACCGGACCCCGAAAGAGGACTTCGAGGCGAGCGTCGAAGCCGCCAAGGGCGCGATCCGCGACGGCGAGGTCTTCCAGATCGTCCTCTCCCAGCGCCTCGACGTCGATACCGACGCCTCGGGCCTCGACGTCTACCGCGTCCTGCGGACGATCAACCCCTCGCCCTACATGTACCTCCTCCGGCTCCCCGACGGGCGCGGCGGCGACTACGAGGTCGTCGGCTCCTCGCCGGAGACGCTTATGCGCACGGAGGGACGGCGCGTGTGGACGTACCCGATCGCCGGCTCGCGCCCGCGCGGGCGGACGGCGGCCGAGGATCGGGAGCTCGCGCGCGGCCTCCTCGAGGATCCCAAGGAGCTCTCCGAGCACGTCATGCTCGTCGACCTCGCCCGCAACGACCTGTCGAAGATCTGCGCGCCCGAAACCCTCGAGGTCGCGACCCTCATGGAGATCAAGCGCTTCTCTCACATCCAGCACATCTCCTCGACCGTCACGGGCGTCCTCGCCGACGGCGTCGACGCCCTCGACTGCCTCGTCGCGACCTTCCCGGCGGGCACGCTCTCGGGCGCGCCGAAGCCGCGGGCGATCGCGCTCATCGACGAGTACGAGCCCGCGGCGCGCGGAGTGTACGGGGGAGTGGTCGGCTACTTCGACCTCGCCGGGGACACCGACCTCGCGATCGCGATCCGCACGGCCTCCATCGCCGACGGCGTCGCCTCTGTGCAGTCGGGCGCCGGGATCGTCGCGGACTCTGTGCCCGAACGGGAGTACGAGGAGACGCGGAACAAGGCGGCCGCGGCCCTCGAGGCCGTCCGGATCGCCTCGACCCTCGCACCGTCCTCGGGGGACCCCGGAGCCGCATGATGGGCCGATTCGGGCGCGAGCAGGGCGAAGGGATACGATCGACGACGTCGCTGGAAGACGGGAGGACCCATCCATGAGCGTCTTGGACGACATCATCGCCGGCGTGCTCGACGACCTCAAGGACCGCGAGGACGCGATCCCCATGGCCGAGATCAAGAAGCGCGCCCTCAAGGCCCCGGACGCCCTCGACGCGTTCGCCGTCCTGTCGGAGAAGGAGTGCGCCGTCTCGATCATCTCCGAAGTCAAGCGCTCCTCGCCCTCGAAGGGCGCGCTCGCCGACATCCCGGATCCCGCGCGGCTCGCCTCCCTCTACGAGGAGGGCGGCGCCTCCGCCATCAGCGTCCTCACCGAGGGACGGCGCTTCCACGGCTCGCTCGCCGACCTCGACGCGGTCCGCGCGGCCGTCGACATCCCCGTCCTGCGCAAGGACTTCATCGTCACCCCGTACCAGATCCACGAGGCCCGCGCCCACGGCGCGGACCTCGTCCTCCTCATCGTCGCGGCCCTCGAGCAACCGGCGCTCGTGTCCCTCCTCGAGAGGGTCCACTCGCTCGGCATGAACGCCCTCGTCGAGACCCACTCGCGCCTCGAGGCCCTCCGAGCCCTCGACGCGGGCGCCCGCATCATCGGCGTCAACGCCCGAGACCTCAAGACCCTCGAGGTCGACCGCGCGACCGTCGAGCAGGTCATCGACGTCATCCCCGCCGAGGTCGTCGCCGTCGCCGAGTCCGGCGTGCGCGGCCCCCACGACGTCTTCGAGTACGCGAAGTGGGGGGCTGACGCCGTCCTCGTCGGGGAGGCCCTCGTCACCTCGGGCGATCCGCGCTCGAGCATCGGCGACATGGTGAGCGCGGGGTCGCACCCGGCCCTGCGCACGGATCGCAAGGCGCGCGTGCGCGCCGCGCTGGAGGAGGAGTGAGCATGGCGCTGTCGTTCGTCCAGGGCCCGTACTTCGGAGAGTTCGGCGGCCGCTTCGTCGCCGAGTCCCTCATGGGGCCGCTCGAGGAGCTCGAGCGCGAATGGGCGCGCCTGTGGAAGGACCAGGACTTCCAGAAGCGCCTGCGCGACCTCCTCGTCGGCTACGCCGGCCGCCCCTCGCTCCTCACCGAGGCGCCGCGATTCGCGGAGGGCTTCGGCGGAGTCCGCGTCTTCCTCAAGCGCGAGGACCTCAACCACACGGGCTCCCACAAGATCAACAACGTCCTCGGCCAGGCGCTCCTCACGAAGGAGCTCGGGAAGACGCGCGTCATCGCCGAGACGGGCGCGGGCCAGCACGGCGTCGCGACGGCGACCGCGGCGGCGCTCCTCGGCCTCGAGTGCACGATCTACATGGGGGAGGAGGACACCCGGCGTCAGGCCCTCAACGTCGCCCGCATGCAGATGCTCGGCGCCGAGGTCGTCGGAGTCACCGCCGGGTCGCGCACCCTCAAGGACGCGATCAACGAGGCCTTCCGCGACTGGGTGACGAACGTCGAGACGACGAACTACATCTTCGGCACGGCCGCCGGCCCGCACCCCTTCCCGGGGATGGTCCGCGACCTCCAGCGCGTCATTGGCGACGAGGCGCGCGCCCAGCTCCTCGAGCGCGAGGGGCGCCTCCCCGACGTCGTCGTCGCCTGCGTCGGCGGAGGCTCGAACGCCATCGGCTCCTTCACGGGCTTCCTCGACGACCCCGAGGTCGAGCTCCTCGGCTGCGAGGCCGGGGGCGACGGCGTCGAGACGGGTCGCCACGCCGCCTCGATCACCGGCGACGAGGTCGGCGTCCTCCACGGCGCGCGGACCTTCCTCCTCCAGGAGCGCGACGGCCAGACGAAGGAGTCCCACTCGATCTCCGCCGGTCTCGACTACCCGGGCGTCGGCCCCGAGCACGCGTGGCTCGCGCGCACCGGGCGCGCCCGCTACATCGCCGTCACCGATTCCGAGGCGATGGACGCGTTCCTCCTGCTCTCCCGCACCGAGGGGATCATCCCCGCCATCGAGTCCGCGCACGCCCTCGCGGGCGTGCGCGCCTGGGCCGGAGAGAAGGCGGCCGAAGGACCCTTCGCCCCGGGCGAGGAGCCGATCGCCATCGTCACCGTGTCGGGACGCGGCGACAAGGACGTCGACACGGCGTCGAAGTGGTTCGGGCTCGGCACCCCGACCCTGCAGGTCATCGATCCGAGCGCCGGCCCCTCCGGGGTCGCGACTCTCGAGCGCGAGGAGGCAGCGAAGTGACGCGCGCGGTCCAGTCCCACGAGGCGATCGACGCGGCGAACGCGCGCGGCGACGCCGCCCTCATCGCCTACCTCCCGGTCGGCTTCCCCTCGGTCGACGACTCGATCCGGGCGGGCAAGGCCCTCGCCGACGCGGGCGTCGACGTCCTCGAACTCGGCTTCCCCTACTCCGACCCCGGGATGGACGGGCCGACGATCCAGAAGGCGACCGTCGCCGCCCTCGAGCGCGGCACCCACCTCGAGGACCTCTTCCGCGCCGTGGACGAGCTCACCGCCTACGGGCTGCCGACGTGCACGATGACCTACTGGAACCCCGTCGAATGGTGGGGCGTCGAGCGCTTCGCGAAGGACTTCGCCGCCGTCGGCGGCTCGGGCCTCATCACGCCCGACCTCCCGCCCGAGGAGGGCGCCCAGTGGGAGGCCGCCTCGGACGCGACCGGCCTCGAGCGCATCTACCTCGTCGCGCCCTCGTCCCCGCGGCGCCGCCTCGAACTCATCTCCGCGCACTCGCGCGGCTGGGTGTACGCCGCCTCCTCGATGGGCGTCACCGGCGCCCGCGCGTCGGTCGGCGCGCACGTCGCCGACCTCGTCGCCCGGACTCGCGACGCGGGAGCCGAGCGCGTCTGCGTCGGACTCGGCGTCTCGACCGGCGCCCAGGCCCACGAGATCGGCGCGTGCGCCGACGGCGTCATCGTCGGCTCCGCCCTCGTCAAGACGCTCTTCGCCGAGCCGATCGACCGCGCCCTCACCGACCTCGACGCCCTCGCGCGAGAGCTCGTCGCGGGCGTCAAGGGGGCCCGCGCATGATCGCGGCCTCCATCCCCTCGCCCTCGCGCGGCGTCTGGCACCTCGGCCCGATCCCTCTGCGCGCCTACGGGATCATCATCGTCACCGGCATGATCATCGCCGTCTGGTGGACGGCGAAGCGCTACAAGAAGCGCGGCGGCGACCCCGAGCTCATGTACGACGTCGCCCTGTGGGCGATCCCGCTCGGCATCGTCGGCGCCCGCCTCTACCACGTCATCACGACCCCGGAGAACTACTTCGCCGACGCGGCCTCGATGCTCCGGATCCTCAAGATCTGGGAGGGCGGCCTCGCGATCTGGGGCGGCGTCCTCTTCGGTGCGATCGGCGCGTGGATCGCCGTGCGCCGCGCCGGCCAGCGCTTCGGGCCGATCGCCGACTCGCTCGCGCCCGCGCTCATCATGGCGCAGGGCATCGGGCGCTGGGGCAACTACTTCAACCAGGAGCTCTTCGGCTCCCCGACGACCCTTCCCTGGGGACTCGAGATCGACGACGCCCACCTGCCCGCCGGCTACGCCTCGGGCACGCTCTTCCACCCGACCTTCCTCTACGAGTCGATCTGGAACCTCTCGATGGCGGCCCTCATCGCCTGGGCCGACCGGAAGTTCCGCTTCAAGTCGGGCCAGGTCTTCGCGCTCTACCTCTTCGCCTACCCGGTGGGGCGCATCTGGATGGAGACGATGCGCCTCGACGCGGCGCGCACTTTCCTCGGGATCCGCCTCAACGCGTGGACCTCGATGGGGATGATCGTCGTCGGGCTCATCCTCTTCCTCGTCGCGGGCCGTCTCGGCCGCTCGACCTCCCTCGTCGGCGCCGAGCGCTTCGGCGAGCCCGCCGCCGGCGCCGACTCCGCTTCTCTCGACGAGGACGCCGCGCCCTCGTCGATCCCGGCGGGGGAGGGGACGGCGACGAAAGAGGCCGCGACGGACTCCCCGGACGTCGGGAACGCGCGCGCGGATGAGCGGGATGGGATCATTCACGCCGACCGGGGCCCGTCGGAGCCCTTGGGACCTTCGTCGGGACGGTAGACTGACGGCATGCGCCGAGCAAAAATCGTCTGCACCATCGGACCGGCGACGGATTCGTCGGAACAGATCCAAGCCCTCGTCGACGCCGGAATGGACGTCGCACGCATCAACCGCTCCCACGGCAAGGCCGAGGACCACGAGGCCGTCATCGCCAAGGTCCGCAAGGCGTCGGCCACCTCCGGCCGCGCGGTCGCGATCCTCGTCGACCTCCAGGGTCCGAAGATCCGCCTCGAGACCTTCGCCGAGGGACCCCAGACCCTCGAGGTCGGGGATACCTTCACGATCACGACCCGCGACGTCCCGGGCACCAAGGAGCTCGTCGGCACGACCTTCAAGGGCCTGCCCGGCGACTGCGCCCCCGGCGATCGCCTCCTCATCGACGACGGCAACGTCGCGGTCCGCGTCACCGAGGTCACCGAGACCGACGTCGTCACCCGCGTCGAGGTCCCCGGCGTCGTCTCGGACCACAAGGGCCTCAACCTTCCCGGCGTCGCCGTGTCCGTGCCCGCCCTGTCCGACAAGGACAAGGAGGACCTCCGTTGGGCCCTCGAGCAGGAGGCCGACTTCATCGCCCTCTCCTTCGTGCGGTCCGCGTCCGACATCGAGGACGTCCACGCGATCATGGACGAGGTCGGGTTCCGCCTCCCCGTCATCGCGAAGATCGAGAAGCCCCAGGCCGTCGACGCGCTCGCCGAGATCGTCGACGCCTTCGACGGCATCATGGTCGCCCGCGGCGACCTCGGCGTCGAGATGCCGCTCGAGTCCGTGCCGCTCGTCCAGAAGCGCGCCATCGAGCTCGCCCGCCGCGCCGCGAAGCCGGTCATCGTCGCCACCCAGGTGATGGACTCGATGATCAAGAACCCGCGACCGACGCGCGCCGAGGCCTCCGACTGCGCGAACGCGATCCTCGACGGCGCCGACGCGGTGATGCTCTCGGGCGAGACCTCGGTCGGCGCCTACCCGATCGAGGCGGTCCGCACGATGGCCCGCATCGTCGAGTCGACCGAGGAGAACGGCGGCGAGATGATCGCCCAGCTCTCCGGCTTCTTCGTCAACGACCGCGCGGCCGTCATCTGCGAGGCCGCGGCGTCGATCGCCGAGCACCTCGAGGCCCGCTACCTCGTCACCTTCACCCAGTCGGGCACCTCCGCCCGGAAGATGTCGAGGCTGCGCCGCCCGATCCCGATGCTCGCCTTCACGCCGCTCGAGTCGACGAGGCGCCGCCTCGCCCTCACCTGGGGCATTCAGACCTACCGCGTCCCGGAGGTCCGCCACACCGACGACATGGTGTGGCAGGTCGACCAGGTCGCCCAGTCGTCGCACCTCGCCGAGATCGGCGACCAGCTCGTCATCATCGCCGGCATGCCGCCGGGGACCGCGGGCTCCTCGAACATGCTGAGGATCCACGAGGTCGGGGACGAGGTCGACTACTCGATCGGCGGTTCGCACCACTGATCGGACGGATCCACGGGGCGCCGGCACTCCTTCGGGAGCGCCGGCGCTCGGGTTTTCGCCGACTTCGCCGCGAGCGACGCGGCGTGCCGAGCCTCACCGCGCGGAATCCGCCAAGGCGAGTAGACTGGAGCCGGTGCCGAGGACATCGGGCCGCCGACGGCGGCGGAATCGATGCGGCACTCCGATGAACTTCGGCCGAACGGGTTGCCTGCGCCCCTCTCGCGCATACCCCGAGGCCGACTGAAGGAATGATGGAGAAGAAGAAATGAATACTGATACCCGGACCGTGTCGGTCCATTCCACGGTCTTCGATCGTCAGGCGAACAACCTGGAGATCGAGCAGCTCGGCCAGGCCGTTCGGCCGTGGTTCGACGACCTGTCGGACACGTCGATCGCCCAGGCGATCGCCGACCTCGACGTTCCGGAGGCGCGCGGCGCGGCCGCCCGCTTCCTCGGACTCGAGCTCATCCCCGTGGCCTGAACCGACGATACGGACTCAGAGAGAAGCGCCGAGGAGGAATCCTCGGCGCTTCGGCGCATTCGGGGCGACCCGAAGGTACGCCCCACGCGCGCGGATCAGTCGTCGACCTGATCGATGACGGCGTCGGCGACCTCGCGCATGGAGAGGCGGCGGTCCATCGACGTCTTCTGGATCCAGCGGAAGGCCTCGGGCTCGGTCATCCCCATGTTTTTCATGAGGAGGCCCTTCGCGCGATCGACGCGCTTGCGGGTCTCGAAGCGGTCGGAGAGGTCGGCGATCTCCTCTTCGAGGGACTCGATCTCCTGGTGGCGCGAGAGGGCGATCTCGACCGCGGGGATGAGGTCGGCGGGGGAGAAGGGCTTGACGACGTAGGCCATCGCGCCGGCGTCGCGGGCGCGCTCGACGAGCTCGGTCTGCGAGAAGGCGGTGAGCATGACGACGGCGCAGGAGAGCTCGGAGAGGATCTTCTCGGCTGCGGTGATGCCGTCCATGCGGGGCATCTTCACGTCCATGACACAGAGGTCGGGCTCGAGCTCGAGGGCCAGCTGGACGGCTTCCTCGCCATCGGCGGCCTCGCCGACGACGGTGAAGCCCGCCGCGGTGAGCGTCTCGACGATGTCGAGGCGGATGAGTCCCTCATCCTCGGCGACGAGCACGCGGCGCGGTTCGGTGGCGTTGTCAGCAGTCATGGCACATCCTCAATTTCCTGATCGAGCACCGCTATCATAAGCTGGTCTCGCGCTTCGCGCGTGGCCCCGATAGCCCAACTGGCAGAGGCGGTCGGCTCAAACCCGGCTTGTTGTGGGTTCGAATCCCACTCGGGGTACTCTACCAAGCTCGAATCGCGGGTACGCCTCGAGTGTCGTGAATGTCCCGCTGCTCACCGCGATGCCGCGGCCGGGCGGCGAACGGTCACCTTCTCGCGAGAATCCTGTTCGTCACCCGCGCCGTGGAGATGAGGCGCCCGTCGCCGTCGCGCAGTTCGACGAGGTGCACCGTCGAGGAGCCTCCGAGGTGGACGGCGGTCGCCGTCGCCGTGACGACGCCGGCGCGCGCCGAGGAGATGTGGGAGATCGAGAGCTCGGTGCCCACGGCGAATCCCGTGTCCCTCCCGTGGACGGCGCGCGCGTGGATCTGCGCGGCGAAGGACGCGGCGGTCTCGGCGAGCGCGGCGGAGGCGCCGCCGTGGAGGATCCCGGCCGACTGGGTGTTCCCCTCGACGGGCATGGTGATGACGGTCCGGGCGGGGGAGTGCTCGAGCACCTCCATGCGCATCGCCTCCATGAGGGAGCCGGGCCAATGGGCGCCGACGAACCCCCCATCGACGGAGGGATCGGGGCGGGGCGTTGACGGGACTGAAGCGTTCACGCCCTCTAGGGTGGCACCATGAGCGAGACTCTGCTGATCATCGACGGCCACTCGATGGCGTTCCGCGCCTTCTACGCGCTCCCCGCGGACAAGTTCACGACCCGCACCGGGCAGCATACGAACGCCGTCTACGGGTTCGTCTCCATGCTCGTCAAGCTCATCGAGACGGAGGCTCCCGACCGGATCGCCGTCGCCTTCGACGTCTCGCGCCACTCCTTCCGCACCGAGGAGTACCCCGAGTACAAGGGGACCCGCGACGAGACCCCCGTCGAGTTCAAAGGTCAGGTCGAGCTCATCTCCCAGGTCCTCGACGCGATGGGTATCGTCTCCCTGCGCAAGGACGGCTACGAGGCTGACGACATCCTCGCGACCCTCGCGAAGCGGGGCGGCGAGGCCGGGATGCGCGTCCTCGTCGTCTCGGGCGACCGCGACTCCTTCCAGACGGTGACGGATTCGGTGACCGTCCTCTACCCGGGCACGGGACCCGGCGACCTCCGTCGGATGACGCCCGAGGCCGTCGAGGAGAAGTACGGCGTACCCCCGCGTCGCTACCCGGAGATCGCCGCGATCGTCGGGGAGACGAGCGACAACCTGCCGGGAGTGCCCGGCGTCGGACCGAAGACCGCGGCGCAGTGGATCACCTTCTTCGACGGCCTCAACAACCTCCTCGACCGCGCCGACGAGGTGAAGGGGAAGCGGGGCGAGGCGCTGCGCGAGCACCTCGACGACGTCCGCCGCAACCGTCGCCTCAACCACCTTCTCACCGACCTCGACCTCGGCGTCTCCCTCGACGACCTCGCGCGCGGGGCGACCGACAAGTCGGGCCTCTTCGACCTCTTCGACGTCCTCGAATTCGGGGGACTGCGCGCGCGCGTCATGGCGGTCGCCGGCGTCGGCGCGGAGGACGCGCCCGCGGCCCCCACCGAATCGGCCTTCGCGTGGGACGCCGACCTCGACCTCGTCGTCGTCGATGACTCGACCGACATCGCCGCCTGGGCCGCGGCCGGCCCCCTCGAGGCTCTCCACATCGCAGGATCGACGGCTCCGGCGCGCGGTCGGATCGACCTCCTCGCCCTCGCGGGGCGCGGTCGCGCCCTCGTCGTCGACCCCGTGGTGCTCACTCCTGCTCAGGAGTCGACGCTGGCCGGCGTCCTCGCCGGGCTCGAGGGCGTCGTCGTCCACGACGCGAAGGGGACGAGCCACGCCCTGCGCGCCCACGGCTGGACGATCCCGTGGCCGAGGATCGACACCGCGCTCGCCGCCTATCTTGTGCGCCCCGACTCGCGCTCCGTCGAGTTGCCGGTCCTCCTTGAGCGCTACCTCGACATCGACGTCGCGAACGGATCGGACTCGGACGCGCTCTTCGACCTCGGCGACGCCGACGGCATCCCCGCCGCGGCCCTGCGCGCCGCCCGCCTCGCGCGCGCCCTCCCGGCGCTGTGGCGCGTCCTCGCCGACGCGCTCGCCGACTCGGGGGAGGCGCGCCTCCTCACCGACATGGAGCTGCCCGTCGCCCGCGTCCTCGCCGCCATGGAGGACACGGGAATCGCGGTCGACGCCTCCGTCCTCGAGGCGCAGTCGCGCGCGCTGGGCGACGAGGTCGAGGCCGCTCGCGCGGCCGCCATCGCCGTCATCGGGGAGGACGTCAACCTCTCGAGCCCCAAGCAGCTCCAGCGGATCCTCTTCGACGTCCTCGGCCTGCCGAAGACGAAGCGGACGAAGACCGGGTACACGACGAACGCCGAGGCCCTCGTCGACCTGCGGGCGCGCCTCGCCGACGAGACCTCGCGCGGCGCCGTCTTCCTCGACAACCTCCTCGTTCACCGCGACCGCATCAAGCTCAAGCAGATGGTCGATACCCTCATCGCCGCGGTCCTCCCCGACGGCCGCATTCACTCGACCTTCTCCCAGGTCGTCGCCGCGACCGGGCGCCTCGCGTCCTCGGATCCCAACCTCCAGAACATCCCCGCGCGCACGCCCGACGGCCTGCGGATCCGCTCCGGGTTCGTGCCCGGTGCCGGCTTCGAGTCGCTGATGTGCGTCGACTACTCGCAGATCGAGATGCGGATCATGGCGCACCTGTCCGGCGACGAGGGGCTCATCGGCGCCTTCGCGTCCGGGGAGGACCTTCACCGGACGATGGCGTCGATGGTGTTCGGCGTGCCCGTCGACGAGGTGACCGGCGAGCAGCGCTCCCGCATCAAGGCGACCTCCTACGGCCTCGCCTACGGGCTCTCGCCCTTCGGGCTCTCCCAGCAGCTCCGCATCCCCGTCCCCGAGGCGTCCGCCCTGCGCGACCGCTACTTCGAGCGCTTCGGGCGCGTGCGCGACTACCTCGACGAGATCGTCGAGCGGGCGCGCGTCGAGGGCTACACGGAGACGATGTTCGGGCGGCGCCGCTACCTCCCCGACCTCACCTCCTCCAACCGTCAGCGCCGCGAGATGGCCGAGCGCGCCGCCCTCAACGCCCCCATCCAGGGGAGCGCCGCCGACATCGTGAAGATCGCGATGGTGAGGGTCGTCGACGCCCTCGCGGCCGCCGGCCTCGCATCCCGCGTCCTCCTCCAGATCCACGACGAGCTCCTCCTCGAGGTCGCGCCGGGGGAGCGGGATCGCGTCGAGGAGATCGTCCGGGCCGAGATGGCCCGCCCCGTCGAGATGCGGATCGCCCTCGAGGTCGCGGTCGGCGTCGGGCCGAACTGGATGGACGCCGCGCACTAGGGACGCACCGGGGAATCGAGACGCGGCCCACGAAAACGGGCCGCTCGGGGGTGTCGGAGCGCCCGCGCGCCCTGGTAGAGTGGTTCGCGGTGCCCCGGGACCAGTGCGTCCGCACCCCGGGAGGACCGCTCGAATATCCGCCTACTATTCAGTCCGTTTCGGAGACACAACTACATGACCACCAACACGCCGCAGGTCGCGGTCAACGACATCGGCTCCACCGAGGACCTGCTTGCCGCCATCGACGAGACCATCAAGTACTTCAACGATGGCGACATCGTCGAGGGCACTGTCGTCAAGGTCGACCACGATGAGGTCCTCCTCGACATCGGCTACAAGACTGAGGGCGTGATCCTCTCTCGCGAGCTCTCCATCAAGCACGACGTGGATCCGGACGACGTCGTCGCGGTCGGCGACAAGATCGAGGCCCTCGTCCTCCAGAAGGAGGACAAGGAGGGGCGTCTCCTCCTGTCGAAGAAGCGCGCCCAGTACGAGCGCGCCTGGGGCCAGATCGAGAAGGTCAAGGAGGAGGACGGCGTCGTCACCGGCACCGTCATCGAGGTCGTCAAGGGCGGCCTCATCCTCGACATCGGTCTCCGCGGCTTCCTCCCCGCCTCCCTCGTCGAGATGCGTCGCGTCCGCGACCTCCAGCCGTACATCGGCCGCGAGATCGAGGCGAAGATCATCGAGCTCGACAAGAACCGCAACAACGTCGTCCTCTCGCGTCGCGCGTGGCTCGAGCAGACCCAGTCCGAGGTCCGCACGAACTTCCTCCACACGCTCGCCAAGGGCCAGGTCCGCACGGGCAACGTCTCGTCGATCGTCAACTTCGGCGCGTTCGTCGACCTCGGCGGCGTCGACGGCCTCGTCCACGTCTCCGAGCTCTCCTGGAAGCACATCGACCACCCGTCCGAGGTCGTCGAGGTCGGCCAGGAGGTCACGGTCGAGGTTCTCGACGTCGACATGGACCGCGAGCGCGTCTCCCTCTCGCTCAAGGCGACCCAGGAGGATCCGTGGCAGGCGTTCGCGCGCACCCACGCGATCGGCCAGGTCGTCCCCGGCAAGGTCACCAAGCTCGTCCCCTTCGGCGCGTTCGTCCGCGTCGAGGACGGCATCGAGGGCCTCGTCCACATCTCCGAGCTCGCTCAGCGTCACGTCGAGCTCCCGGATCAGGTCGTCAAGGTCGGCGACGACGCCTTCGTCAAGGTCATCGACATCGACCTCGAGCGCCGCCGCATCTCGCTCTCCCTTAAGCAGGCCAACGAGGGCGTGGACCCGAACTCCGACGAGTTCGATCCCTCGCTCTACGGCATGGCCGCCGAGTACGACGAGAACGGCAACTACAAGTACCCCGAGGGCTTCGATCCGGAGACCCAGGAGTGGATGGAGGGCTACGAGGCCCAGCGCGAGGCCTGGGAGGCCCAGTACGCCGAGGCTCAGGCCCGGTGGGAGGCCCACAAGGCCCAGGTCCTCAAGGCCCAGGAGGAGGACGCCGAGGCCGCTCCGTCGGTCGAGGAGCAGGCCTCCTACTCCACCCCCGTGGACAACGCCGGCACGCTCGCCTCGGATGAGGCCCTCGCGGCCCTCCGCGAGAAGCTGACGAACAACAACTGAATCCCAGGGTCCAGGCCCGGATTCGACTGACAGGGCGCGCGCCCCGCTTCGGCGGGACGCGCGCCCTTCGGCGTTTCACTGATGCGCTCCTGGTGGCCTCGAGACGTTCGTCGTGGGCACCGGTGCACGTTCAATGAGAGTGAAGTCGGGATCGGAGTTGGCGCGTCGTCGGGTGCAGTGGGGCGCGACACCCGCTTTCACTTTCCTTGACGCACATGGTCGTGTTCCTCATGTGCAGCGGCGAGTGAACACGTGGATTTCGCCGCTGAACCCTACGGATCGCACCTGGATGGCACACTCGACGGGCTTGCGCGCCGATTGACCACGCCGAAACGGCGATTCGGGGGACGTGAAGGCGCGAATCCGCCTGCGAAGGGACCCAGATCGCACACTCGACGACTCTGTTCGTCCGCCGGGCACGGCGAGACGGCGATCCGGGGGATAAGTCTCATCGGCGACCAACTAGGCCTCCGAATAGGAAGCGTCCTTTCGTACTCGGATTCTCGATTTCGCGAACGCGACGAGGATCGCGATGGCCGGTCCGATGAGTATCGAAATGATGTAGAGGTCCATGTTGAGATCTGCGGGGCGTGAACGGGCATTCGCCTCAACGATTGCGGACTCAAGGCCGACGGTGGTCCAGACTCCTGCGAGGGCCACGTACTTCACGATGCCGAACTGCGACACTCGATGTCGGCCGAGGGCTTCGATTCCGCATGCGACCGCGGCGAGGAGCAGCCATGCGAACGAGAGAACGAACGCGAACGCGATGAAGGACGCGAGGTCTTCCTTTCCATTTGCTTCTCCCAACGGACCCCAATGAACCGTGAGAGTCGCCGGTAGTTGTGAGCGGCTCGCCCTGAGATAGCAAGCGAGAAAGACGAGTGGAAGGGCTGAGAGCACCGGCACGGTGATGAGCACTGCGCGATCTGTGTGGGGGTCGTCGGCATTCACGGGGCCTCGGTTCTCCGGAGGTTACTGCGCCCAAGGTAGGTCTTTCTCAGGAGCAGGGAAAGCACTCCAGTGGAAAGAAGCGCTGCAACGCCTCCCAATGTTACAGGCGTCACACGGCTTCGGGCGGTCCGCGCGAGTGGGAGGATGAGGGCACCGAGTCCGGGAGGCGCCGACGCGGCGCCGCAACCTCGGACGGGCGACGAGCGGGAGGAGCCGATCATGGCGAGGATCGAGACGGGCGGAGCAGTGGCCACCCTCATCCGGGAGTTCGAGCGCCCCTCCGTGTGCGCGCTGCGCATCGGCCTGACGGGCGGCATCGGATCGGGCAAGTCGAGCGCGACCCGCGCCCTCGCGGATCGCGGAGCGCTCGTCGCCGACGCCGACGAGATCGCCCGCGAGGTCGTCGCTCCGGGCACGGAGGGCCTGAGGCTCGTTGTCGAGCGCTTCGGCGGGGGAGTGCTCGACGAGGACGGGGCCCTCGATCGGGCGGCGCTCGGCCGGATCGTCTTCGCCGATCCGCGCGCCCGCGCCGACCTCGAGGCGCTCACCCACCCGCTCATCGCCCAGCGGGCCGCCGCGATCCTCGCGGGCGCCGTCGTCGGGGGCCTCGCCGTCTACGACGTGCCGCTCCTCGTCGAGAAGGACATGGCCCCGCTCTTCGACGCAGTGATCGTCGTCGACGCCCCGCAGGAGACCCGCATCGCGCGTCTCGAGACCCGGGGGATCGGCCGCGAGGACGCCCTCGCCCGCATCGCCTCGCAGGCTCGTGAGGCTGAGCGCCGCTCGATCGCGCACGTGTGGATCGAGAACTCCGGCACTCCGGACGACCTCGTCGCCCTCGTCGCACGCGTCGACGAGGTCTGGCTGCGCCCCGCGCAGGGCGGCCCCACCGCATAACGACTACGGTGGGGGCGTGCAGAATCGCGTGACCCGCCAGGAGCACCCCTTCGAGGTGATCTCCGAATACACCCCCTCCGGCGACCAGCCCAAGGCGATCAAGGAGCTCGCCGCGAGGCTGCGCGACGGCGAACAGGACATCGTCCTCATGGGCGCGACCGGCACCGGCAAGTCCGCGACGACCGCATGGCTCATCGAAGAGGTCCAGCGACCCGCCCTCGTCATCGAGCCGAACAAGACGCTCGCCGCGCAGCTCGCCGCCGAGTTCCGCGAGCTCCTTCCGAACAACGCGGTCGAGTACTTCGTCTCCTACTACGACTACTACCAGCCCGAGGCGTACATCCCCCAGACGGACACGTACATCGAGAAGGACTCCTCGATCAACGACGAGGTCGAGAGACTCCGCCACTCGGCGACGAACAACCTCCTCACCCGCCGCGATACAGTCGTCGTCGCCTCCGTCTCCTGCATCTACGGCCTCGGCACGCCCGAGGAGTACGTCGCCCGCATGGTCGAACTCGAGCGCGGGATGACGATCGACCGCGACGACCTCCTCCGCGCCTTCGTCAACATGCAGTACGTCCGCAACGACATCGCCTTCACGCGCGGGACGTTCCGCGTGCGCGGGGACACGATCGAGATCATCCCCGTCTACGAGGAGCTCGCGATCCGCATCGAGATGTTCGGCGACGAGATCGAGACGCTCTCCGTCCTCCACCCGCTCACGGGGGACGTCATCGACGAGGTCGACCACGTCTACCTGTTCCCGGCCTCCCACTACGTGGCCGGCGAGGAGCGGATGAAGCGGGCGATCGCCTCGATCGAGGAGGAGCTCGCGGAGCGCCTCGCGTGGTTCGAGTCCCAGGGCAAGCTCCTCGAGGCGCAGCGCCTGCGCATGCGGACGACCTACGACCTCGAGATGCTCCGCGAGATCGGCTCGTGCTCGGGCGTCGAGAACTACTCGCGCCACATCGACGGACGCGGCCCCGGCACCCCGCCCCACACCCTTCTCGACTACTTCGCCGACGACTTCGTCCTCATCATCGACGAGTCCCACGTCACCGTCCCCCAGATCGGCGCGATGTTCGAGGGCGACATGTCGCGCAAGCGGACGCTCGTCGACCACGGGTTCCGACTTCCGTCCGCGATGGACAACCGCCCGCTCAAGTGGGACGAGTTCGTCGAGCGCATCGGACAGACCGTCTACCTCTCGGCGACGCCGGGCGACTACGAACTCTCGCGTTCGGACGGGGTCGTCGAGCAGATCATCCGCCCGACCGGCCTCGTCGACCCGAAGATCGTCGTCAAACCGACGAAGGGGCAGATCGACGACCTCCTCGAGCAGGTCCGCGCCCGCGTCGAGAAGGACGAGCGCGTCCTCGTCACCACCCTGACGAAGAAGATGGCCGAGGACCTCACGACCTATCTCGCCCAGCGGTCCGTCCGCGTCGAGTACCTCCACTCCGACGTCGACACGCTCCGCCGCGTCGAGCTCCTCCGCGAACTGCGCCAGGGGAAGTTCGACGTCCTCGTCGGCATCAACCTCCTGCGCGAGGGCCTCGACCTCCCCGAGGTCTCCCTCGTCTCGATCCTCGATGCCGACAAGGAGGGCTTCCTCCGCTCGACGCGCTCCCTCATCCAGACGATCGGGCGCGCCGCCCGCAACGTCTCGGGCGAGGTCCACATGTACGCCGACACGATCACGGACTCGATGGCGCAGGCGATCGCCGAGACCGAGCGCCGCCGCGAGATCCAGATCGCGTACAACGAGGAGCACGGCATCGATCCGCAGCCGCTGCGCAAGAAGATCGCCGACGTCACCGACATGCTCGCCCGCGAGCAGGTCGACACGGAGACCCTCCTCGAGGGAGGCTACCGTCGAGAGCGCAGCGCGGGGGAGCGAAGCCGATCGCGCGCGGGCGCCTCGCCCGCCGACCGCGCCGACGCCGACCTCGCGTCCCTCATCGAGGAGCTCTCCGCCCAGATGATGACCGCCGCCGAGAACCTTCAATTCGAGGTCGCCGCGCGCCTGCGCGACGAGATCGCCGACCTCAAGAAGGAGCTCCGCCAGATGCGCGCGGCGCGCTGAGGAGGGCGGCCGCGCCCGAGCGGCGCACGGCGGCGAGTGAGATTCGCCGCGTCCACAGGCGCGTTCCGTTCGCGTCATCCGCCTCGGGTACGGGTAGACTCGTGCCCGAGGGGAGTAATCCCGTGAACTGCCGATTCGTCATCACGGCGTTGGGAACGAGCAATGCTCGGGTCGGCGGCCCGTTCGGGTGGGAAGAGACCTCGCCCATACGCTCGTACCTCTAAGGGGTTCCCACACCGTGCACGTTCACGCCCTCGGCTGGCTCGGCCTCGCCATCGTCGTCCTCGTCCTCATCACCATCGACGTCCTCGGGCACGTCCGCACCCCGCACCCGCCGACGGTGCGCGAGGCGACCCGCTGGACCTTCGGCTACATCGGCCTCGCGCTCCTGTTCGGCCTCCTCATCTGGGGGATCTACGGCGGCGTGTACGCGGCCGAGTTCTACGCCGGATGGGTGACCGAGTGGTCGCTGAGCGTCGACAACCTCTTCGTCTTCATCCTCATCCTCTCGGCGTTCCGCGTGCCGCGCGAGTACCAGCAGAAGGCGCTCCTCTTCGGCATCGTCATCGCCCTCGTCCTGCGACTCGTCTTCATCCTCATGGGCGCCGCTCTCGTCGAGCGCTTCTCCTGGGTGTTCTTCCTCTTCGGCGCCTGGCTCCTCTACACGGCGGCCACGCAGCTGCGCTCGGCGCGCGAGGACGAAGCGGAGGAGGAAGAGGAGTACCGCGAGAACAAGATGGTCCGCATGGTCCGCCGGATCTTCCCGGTGACCGACGGCTTCATGGGTCAGAAGTTCCTCCACCGCCACGGCGGCCGGACCTACCTCACGCCGATGCTCCTCGTCGTCTTCGCCCTCGGCACCGCGGACCTCATGTTCGCCTTCGACTCGATTCCGGCGATCTTCGGCCTCACCCACGAGCCCTACCTCGTCTTCGCCTGCAACGCCTTCGCGCTCCTCGGCCTCCGCCAGCTCTTCTTCCTCGTCGACGGGCTCCTCTCGCGCCTCGTCTACCTCAACTACGGCCTCGCGGTCATCCTCGCCTTCATCGGCTTCAAGCTCGTCTTCCACGCGATGCACGAGAACACCCTCGTCTTCATCAACGGCGGCCGCGGCTTCGAGTGGGCGCCGGAGGTCGGGATCATCGAGTCCCTCGCGGTCATCCTCGTGACGATCGGCATCACGGTCACCGCCTCGCTCCTCAAGACCCGCAAGGACGCCCGACGCGCCGCGCTCGAGGAGGTCGCCCGGTAAGGTCGGGGGAACCGACCCGAAGGAGGACTCATGACCGAGCCCGCGATGCGCGGACTGACGTCGAACGAGGCGCGCGAGCGCGTCGAACGGGGGGAGGCCAACGCGGTCGTCTCGCGTACCTCCCGGTCCGTCCGCTCGATCGTGAGGGAGAACGTCCTCACGCTCTTCAACGCGATCCTCGTCGGCGCGGCCGTCCTCGTCCTCCTCTTCGGGCACCTCCAGGACGTCGTCTTCGGCGGCGTGATGATCCTCAATGCGATCATCGGCATCGTCTCCGAGCTCCGCGCGAAGCGCACCCTCGACGCCCTCGCGATCGTCGACGCCCCGACGGCGACGGCCCTGCGCGACGGCGAGCAGCGGGTCCTGCGCACCGACGAGGTCGTCCTCGACGACGTCCTCGTCCTCGGGCTCGGCGACCAGATCTGCGTCGACGGCGACGTCCTCGACTCCTCCGGCCTCGAGGTCGACGAGTCCCTCCTCACCGGCGAGTCGACGCCCGTCAAGAAGAAGGCGGGCGAGCCCGTCCTCGCGGGCACCTCGGTCGTCGCCGGATCCGCCCGGATCGTCGCGCGCAAGGTCGGAGGCGCCACGTACGCCCAGGACCTCGCACGCCGCGCCCGCGCCTACACGCGGACCGTCTCACAGATCCAGGAGAGCATCGATCGGGTCCTGCGCGTCGTCTCGACGCTCCTCGTCCCGATCGTCCTCCTCACCCTCTGGTCGCAGACCCGGATCGCCGGCGATCAGGGCGGCTGGCGCGGCGCGATCGTCCTCGCCGTCGCGAGCGTCGTCGGAATGATCCCGCAGGGACTCGTCCTCCTCACCTCCCTCAACTTCGCGATCGGCTCCGCGACGCTCGCCAGGCGCGGCGTCCTCGTCCAAGAGCTCGCGGCCGTCGAGGTACTCGCCCGCGTCGACGCTCTGTGCGTCGACAAGACGGGCACGCTGACGACGGGGCGGATCCGATGCCGGGAGATCCGGTACGCGGACGGGCCGGGGGAGTGCGCGCCCGCCCTCGCCGCGCTCGTCGCCGACCGCACGAACGCCACCGCCATCGCCATCGCCGACGAGGTCGGAGCCCCCGATGCGGGAAGTCCGATCGACTGGGCGGTGCCCTTCTCCTCCGCCCGCAAGTGGTCCGCCCTCGCGTCGGGCGGGACGGCGTGGTACCTGGGAGCCCCGGAGATCCTCGGCGCGGGCGCTCCGACGCCCTTCGACGAGATCGTCGCGCAAGCGGCGGGTTCGGGCCTGCGCGTCGTCGTCCTCGCGAAGGCCAGTGATTCGGGCGAGTCGGAGGAACTGCCGGAGGCGCGCGAGGTCGTCGGCGTCGCCGTCCTCGAGGAGGAACTGCGCTCCGACGCCGCCGAGACCCTCGAGTACTTCCGCGCACAGGGCGTGCGGGTGCGCGTCATCTCCGGCGACAACCCCGTCACCGTCGGCGCGCTCGCGCAGCGGGCCGGCCTCGTGAACGACGGATCCGACCTCGTCGCGCGAGACGCCCGCGACCTGCCCGCCGACACCCTCTCCGACGAGTTCGCGCGGATCGTCGAGGAGACCGACGTCTTCGGGCGCGTCACCCCCGAGCAGAAGCGCGCCATGGTCCAGGCCCTCCAGGCGAACGGCCACTGCGTCGCGATGACCGGCGACGGCGTGAACGACGCGCTCGCCCTCAAGGACTCCGACCTCGGGATCGCGATGGGCAACGGCGCGCAGGCGACGAAGGCGGTCGCCCAGCTCGTCCTCGTCGACTCGAAGTTCGCCACCCTCCCCGGCGTCGTCGCCGAGGGACGGCGGATCATCGCGAACATGGAGCGCGTCTCCGCGCTGTTCCTCGCGAAGACCGTGTACGCGGCGCTCCTCGTGCTCGCCTGCGCGGTCCTCGCCCTGCCCTACACCTTCCTTCCGCGCCACTACACGTACATCGACGCCTTCACGATCGGGATCCCCGCCTTCGTCCTCGCCCTCGCCCCCAACGCCCGTCGCTACGTCCCCGGCTTCCTCCACCGGACGCTCGCGCTCGCCGTGCCCGCGGGGATCGCGCTCGGGGGAGCGGCCCTCGGGGCCTACCTGGTCGTCGGGCCGAATACGACCGGCGGGCGGACCGCCGCGACGCTCGCGCTGATGATCGGGGCGCTCTGGCTCCTGTCCGTCACCGCCCGCCCGCTCGTCGGCTGGCGCATCGGGCTCCTCGCGGCCATGGCGGGCGCCGCCGTCGCGGGGGTCCTCATCCCCTTCATCCGGACCTTCTTCGCGCTCGAGACACCGACCGGACCGCAATGGGCGGCGATCCTCGTCGCTGGACTCGTCGCCGGACTCGTCGTCGAGCTCGCCCACCAGCTCTACCACGGGCGCATCCACGCGCGCGCCGAGGCGGCCGGAGCCGCGCGCTAGCGAGGAGTCGCCCGGATGCGCGAACGGTCGGGGCCCGTGGGCCCCGACCGCCGTGCCGAATGGGTTCGCGAGGGATCAATACCGGGAGATCACCGGATTCCAGGAACGGATCGTCCGGGTGAGGATGACGCCCGCCTTCATGAAGGGGTCCTCGTCGAGGAGGGCGGCAACCTCGTCGGCGGACTCCGCCTCGAAGATCAGAAGGGCGCCGGGCGCGCCGTCGCCGAGCGGGCCGGAGGCGACGTTGAGGCCCCGGTCCTTCAGCCCCGTGAGGTAGGCGCGGTGGAGCGGACGGACCTCGTCCATCGTCTCCGTGAGAGTCGGATCGTAGTCGTAGAAGATCGCGAAGTGAGCCATGACTCCACGGTAGGCCGATCAGCGCCAGCGCGCGAGGGCTCGCCGCCCCGTCCTCGTGAATTGGGAGGGGTCAGGAGATGGGGAATTCCGTCGCGAAGCCCTCGGCGCCGATGCCGATCGTCGGCACCCACTCGCGGATGCGCTTCGAGAGGATGAAGCCGTTGACCTCGAAGGGGTCGTCGGCGAGGATCTCCTCGACCCTGTGCGCCGAGGAAGCGGTGAGGATGATGAGCGCGTCGTTCGACTGGCCGTCGCGGAGGAAGCCGGAGGCGATGAGGCGGCCCTCGGAGTGGAGACGGCGGAGGAACTGACGGTGCGCCGGCCGGAAGTCCTGGATGAGGGACTCGAGGGAGTGGTCGTACGCGTACTCGATCACGTAAAGGCTCATGGGACCATGATGCCAGTGATCACACTCGCTCCGCGATGGAACACCTGTACGACATCCCGGCGCTCCCGCGGGTAGGATCGGGGCGTGCACGACTCTCTCCTCATCTCGGGCGCCCGCGAGCACAACCTCAAGGACGTGCGCCTCGAACTGCCGCGCGACGCCATGATCGTCTTCACCGGTCTGTCGGGCTCCGGCAAGTCCTCCCTCGCCTTCGACACGATCTTCGCCGAGGGGCAGCGGCGCTACGTCGAATCGCTCTCCTCCTACGCCCGACAGTTCCTCGGGCAGATGGACAAGCCCGACGTCGACTTCATCGAGGGCCTCTCGCCCGCGGTCTCCATCGATCAGAAGTCGACCTCGCGCAACCCGCGCTCCACCGTCGGCACGATCACCGAGATCCACGACTACCTGCGCCTCCTCTACGCGCGCGCCGGCACCGCCCACTGCCCGGCCTGCGGCGCCCTCATCCAGGCGCAGACTCCCCAGCAGATCGTCGACCGCGTCCGCGCGATGGACGAGGGGACCCGCTTCCAGGTGCTCTCCCCGGTCGTCCGCGGCCGCAAGGGCGAGTACCAGGACCTCATCGACGAGCTCAAGACCTCCGGCTTCACGCGCGCGATCATCGACGGGGAGGCCGTCCGCCTCGAGAACGCCCCCGTCCTCGAGAAGAAGCTCCGCCACACGATCGAGGTCGTCGTCGACCGCCTCGTCGTCCGCTCCGGCATGCGCCAGCGCCTCACCGACTCCGTCGAGACGGCGCTGCGCCTCTCCGACGGCCTCGTCGTCATCGACTGCGTCGACCTCCCCGAGGACGACCCCGAGCGGCGCCGCCGCTACTCGGAGAAGCGCTCCTGCCCGAACGACCACCCGCTCGCCCTTGAGGAGATCGAGCCGCGGACCTTCTCCTTCAACGCCCCCTACGGCGCCTGCCCCGAGTGCACCGGCCTCGGCACCCGCCTCGAGGTTGACCCCGACCTCGTCGTCCCCGACGAGGAGCTCAGCCTCGAGGATGGGGCGGTCATCTCGTGGAACTCGAACTTCTCCTACCACAAGCGCCTCCTCGCCTCCCTCTCCAAGGAGCTCGGATTCTCGCTGAAGACCCCGTGGAAGGACCTCGCCCCCGAGGTTCGCGACGCGATCCTCTTCGGCAAGGACTACGAGGTCCAGGTGAAGTTCCGGAACCGGTGGGGGCGCGAGCGCTCCTACACGACCGGCTTCGAGGGGGCCGTCGCCTACATCGAGCGCAAGCGCCAGGAGACCGAGTCGGAGTGGGTGACGGAGAAGCTCGACGCCTACATGCGCGAGATCCCCTGCCCCGTCTGCAAGGGGGCGCGCCTGCGCCCCGAGGTCCTCGCCGTCACGGTCGGCGGCCTCTCGATCGCCGAGCTCTCCGATCTCTCGATCACCGACGCGCGCGCGCATCTCGCCGACCTCGAGCTCGACGTGCGCGCCGCCGCGATCGCCGCGCCCATCCTCCAGGAGATCCGCGCGCGCCTCGACTTCCTCGTCGACGTCGGCCTCACCTACCTCACGCTCTCGCGCGCCGCGGGGACCCTGTCGGGCGGCGAAGCCCAGCGCATCCGACTCGCCACGCAGATCGGCTCCGGCCTCGTCGGCGTCCTCTACGTCCTCGACGAGCCGTCGATCGGCCTCCACCAGAGAGACAACCGCAAGCTCATCGAGACGCTCAAGCGTCTGCGCGACCTCGGGAACACGCTCATCGTCGTCGAGCACGATGAGGAGACGATGGAGGCCGCCGACTGGATCGTCGACATCGGGCCCGGCGCCGGCGAGGCGGGCGGCTGGGTCGTGCACTCCGGCACCCTCGAGGAGCTGAAGACGAACACGAAGTCGATCACCGGCGACTACCTCTCGGGGCGCCGTGCGATCCGCGCGCCCGCAACGCGGCGGCCCGTCGACCTCTCGCGCGTCCTCACCGTCAAGGGCGCGCGCGAGCACAACCTTCGCGACGTCACCGTCGACTTCCCGCTCGGATGCTTCGTCGCCGTCACCGGCGTCTCCGGATCGGGCAAGTCGACCCTCGTCAACTCGATCCTCTACCGTTCGCTCGCCTCGCGCCTCAACGGGGCGCGCCTCGTGCCCGGCCGCCACCGCTCGATCGCGGGCACCGAGCACCTCGACAAGGTCGTCCACGTCGACCAGTCGCCGATCGGGCGGACGCCCCGCTCGAACCCCGCGACCTACACGGGCGTGTGGGACTCGATTCGCAAGCTCTTCGCCGAGACCCCCGAGGCGAAGGTCCGCGGCTACGGCCCCGGCCGCTTCTCCTTCAACGTCAAGGGCGGTCGCTGCGAGGCGTGCAAGGGCGACGGCACGCTGCGCATCGAGATGAACTTCCTCCCCGACGTCTACGTCCCCTGCGAGGTCTGCCACGGCGCCCGGTACAACCGCGAGACCCTCGAGATCCTTTACAAGGGGAAGTCGGTCGCCGACGTCCTCGACATGCCGGTCGCCGAGGCCGCCGAGTTCTTCGCGCCGATCACCCGGATCGCGCGGCATCTCAACACGCTCGTCGAGGTGGGCCTCGGGTACGTTCGCCTCGGCCAGTCGGCGACGACCCTGTCCGGCGGCGAGGCGCAGCGCGTCAAACTCGCCTCTGAGCTCCAGCGCCGCTCGACCGGGCGCACCGTCTACGTCCTCGACGAGCCGACGACCGGCCTGCACTCCGAGGACATCCGCAAGCTCCTCCTCGTCCTCCAGTCGCTCGTCGACAAGGGGAACACGGTGATCGTCATCGAGCACAACCTCGACGTCGTGAAGTCCGCCGACTGGATCATCGACATGGGGCCCGAGGGCGGGGCCGGCGGCGGACTCGTCGTCGCCGAGGGGACTCCCGAGCAGGTCGCGACCGTGCCCGGCTCCTTCACCGGCGAATTCCTCAAGGACGTGCTCGCGAAGGACGCCGAGAGGCGGTCGTCGCGGGAGAAGTGATGCTCTCGGCGGGCAAAGGTGATGCTCTCGGCGAAGGAAGGTGATGCTCTCGGCGGGCGGGGTCAGGCGCGCGGGGGCTTCGCCTCCGTCGTCCGGATGTGGATCTCGTCGAGGTTCGTCGATGAGGGCAGATCGACGGCGAGGCGCACGGCGGCCGCGACGTCCGAGGCGCGCATGTGCTCCTCGGGCCGGTAGGGCCGACCCGCCTGGGCCTGCATCTCCACCTGCATGTCCGTGTCGATCCGGCCCGGGTGGAGCGAGACGACGCGGACCCGGCCGCGCTCGGCCTCGCGCAGGCAGTCGGTGAAGGACTTCAGCGCCCACTTCGACACGCAGTACGCGGCGTCGGACGGGTAGACGCGCACGCCCGCCCCGGAGTTCACCATGACGACCGTCCCGAAGGACTCGCGCAGAAGCGGGAGGACCCGTCGGGTGAGGTCGGCGACCGCGACGACGTTCGTCTCGAGGACGCGGCGCCACTCGGCGCGGTCGGTCTCCTCGATCGTCGCCTTGCGGCCCACGCCCGCGTTGTTGACGAGGACGTCGAGACGGCCGGCCTCCCCGAGCGCCGCCTCGAGGGCGGCGGCGAGGGCGTCCTCGTCCACGAGATCCGCGACGAGGGGGATCGCGTCGGGGGAGAGGGCGAGGGCGGGCTCGACGGAGTCTGACGATCGTCCGCCGATGATGAGGCGATGCGTCGGGGCGAGGGCGGCGGCGATCGCGGCGCCGAGCCCGCGGGTCGCACCGGTGACGAGGGCGACGGGACGCGCGCTCATGACCGCGGGCCCTCCTTCTGGCCGTCCGCGTAGAGGGCGTCGACCTCGTGCGCGAAGTCGCGGAGGACCGCGCGGCGCTTGAGCTTGAGCGAGGGGGTGAGGTAGCCGTTCTCCACGGTGAAGGCGGCGTTGACGATCCGGTAACGGCGGATCGACTCGGCGCGCGAGACCTTCTCGTTGGCGCGGGCGATGGCCCGCTCGAGCGACTGGCGGACGATCGGGAGGTCCGCGGCGGTCGCCGGGTCGGCCCCCTCGACGCCCTTGGAGGCGAGCCACAGGGGGAGCATCTCCGGGTCGAGCGTGATGAGGGCGCCGATGTAGGGGCGCTGATCGCCGACGACGATGACCGTCGAGATGAGCGGGTGCGTCTGGAGGGAGTCCTCGAGGACCTCGGGGGAGACGTTCTTCCCGCCCGCGGTGACGATGAGCTCCTTCTTGCGGCCGGTGATGCGCAGGTGCCCCGTCTCGTCGATGGCGCCGAGGTCGCCGGAGCGGAACCAGCCGTCGACGAAGGCCTCGGCGGTCTCCTCCGGGAGGTTGTGATAGCCCTTCGTCACCGAGACTCCCTTGAGGAGGATCTCCCCGTCCTCGGCGATCCGGATCGTGTTCCCCGGCCAGGGGAAGCCGACCGAGTCCGGCGGGAAGTCGGATGGCCACTCGACGGCGATCGGGCCGGTCGTCTCGGAGAGGCCGTAGCCCTGGAGGAGCGTGATCCCGAGACCGCGGTAGAAGTGGGCGAGATCGGCCGCGAGCGGCGCGCCGCCGCAGATGATTGTGTGGAGGTTCGGCCCGAGCGCCTGCTTGACCTTGCGCAGGGCGAGGGCGTCGGCGACGCGCACGCGCGCCGACAGGCCGAAGGAGGGACCGGGGGAGCCGGCGACCGAGCGATCGGGGATCGCGCCCGTGCGCTCGGAGGGGACGTCGACGCCGGGGGAGGACTCGATCCTCGGGGCGGCCGAGTAGGCCGTCGCCCGGGAGAGCTCCTTCGCCTGGCGGGTCGCCCACGCGAACACCGAGCCCTTGAAGCCGTGCCCCGCCTTCGCGGTCGCCGAGTTGTAGACCTTCTCGAGGACGCGGGGGACGACGAGGAGCATCGTCGGCTTGAAGGTCGCGATGTCGGTGAGGAGATTGCGCGTGTCGGGGGCGAAGGCGACTCGGCCCTGGCCTGCGAGGAGCGCGTACATGACGAAGCGCGCGAGCGAGTGGGCGACGGGGAGGAAGAGGAGCGAGCGCGACTTCGGGGAGTCGATGAGCTCGGGGAGGAAGTCGTAGGCCTGGATGAAGGACTCGATGAAGTTCCCGTGCGTGAGCTCGATGCCCTTGGGAACTCCCGTCGTTCCCGAGGTGTAGATGATCGTCGCGACGTCGTCGAGGCCGCGAAGGGCGCGCCGCGCCTCGACGTCGGCGAGCGCGATGCCGCGCGAGGCGGCGGAGAGCTCGCGCTCGGCGCCCCGGTCGAGCGACATGATCCGAAGCGCGGGGTCGGCGACCGAGCGGACGAGGTCGGCCTGCTGCGAGGTCGCGGTGAAGACGAGGGAGATCTGGGAGTCGGCGAGGATGTGCTGGATCTGCGCGGCCGAGTCGGTCTCGTAGATCGGCACGGTGACGGCGCCGCATGCGAGGCACGCAAGATCGATGAGGGCCCACTCGAAGGACGTCGGCGCGAGGATCGCGACGTGCGATCCGGCCTCGAGGCCGAGCCCGATGAGTCCGCGCGCCGCGTCGTCGATGCGGCGGACGAACTCGTCGATCGTCATGGGCCGCCACTCGCCGACCGCGTTGCGCCGCTCGATGGCGATCTGCCCGGGGTGGGCCTGCGCGCGCCTGCGGATCATCGCGGGGAGGTTCCAGTCGGGCTCCGCCTCGCGGGTCGCGGGGTTCTCCCAGGTGGTCGCGTCGATGTGACGGAGTGTCATCGTGTCCTCTTCTTCGTCTTCTCGCCCTCGGCGTAGAGCGCGTCGACCTCGTGGGCGTAGTCCGCGAGCACGGCCGACCGCTTGAGCTTGAGCGAGGGGGTCATGTACCCATTCTCCACCGTGAAGGCGGCGTCGATGATCCGGAAGCGCCGGATCGACTCCGCGCGCGACACCGCCTTGTTCGCCTTCGCGACGGCCTTCTCGAGGGAGGTGCGGACCTCGGGGAGCTCGGCGGCGCGGGCGGCGTCGACGGCGGGGAGCCCGTGATTGGCGAGCCAGGTGGGGAGCATGTCGTGGTCGAGGGTGAAGAGTGCGCCGATGTAGGGGCGCTGGTCGCCGACCACGACGACGTTCGCGAGAAGGGGGTGGGTGGCGAGGGCGTCCTCGAGGATCTCGGGGGAGACGTTCTTGCCTCCAGCCGTGACGATGAGCTCCTTCTTGCGACCGGTGATCCGCACGCCCTTCTTGCGGTCGACGGCGCCGAGGTCGCCGGTGTGGAACCATCCGCCCTCGAGGGCGCGCGCGGTCTCCTCGGGCAGCCCGTAGTAGCCCTGCATGATCGAGACGCCCTTGAGGAGGATCTCCCCGTCCTTCGCGATCTTCACCGAGTTGCCGGGCAGGACGGGGCCGACGTAGCCGGAGGTCCGCTCGCGGGGGAGTTGGACGGCGATGGGGCCGGTCGTCTCCGACAGGCCGTAGCCCTGGAGGAGGGTGAGGCCCATGCCGGAGAAGAAGCGTGCGAGGTCGGTCGCGAGCGGCGCGCCGCCGGAGACGATGTACTCGAGGTTGGGCCCGAGGACCTTGCGGACCTTCTTCAGCACGAGCGAATTCGCGAGGCCGTGCCGGGCGCGCAGCGCCGGGGAGGGGCCGAGGAGGGACTCGGAGGCGACCGCGTACTTGCGCGACTGCTTCGCCGACCAGGCGAAGAGGCGGCCCTTGACGCCCTTGCCGGCCTTCGCCGAGGCGGCGTTGTAGACCTTCTCGAGGACGCGGGGGACGACGAGAAGGACCGAGGGCTTGAAGGACGCGATGTCCGGGAGGAGGTTCTTGATGTCCGGCGAGAACCCGAGGACGCCCTGCCCGGCGAGGACGACGTGCATGACGAAGCGCGCGAGGACGTGGGCGACGGGGAGGAAGAGGAGGAGGCGCGTGCTCGGCGAGTCGACGACCTCGCCGAGGACCTGCTTGACGGAGAAGACGGTGCCGACGAAGTTCGCGTGCGTGAGGGCGACGCCCTTGGGAACGCCGGTCGTGCCCGAGGTGTAGATGATCGTCGCGAGGTCCCCGCTCGACACCTCGGACTTGCGCCGGGCGAGTTCATCGGCGCCGATGCGCAGCGCGGCGTTCGCGAGGGTCCGCATGGCGCCGCGGTCGAAGGAATCGACGGCCCGGATGCCGGGCGTGCGGACGGATTCGACGAGGTCGGCCTGCTGGGACGTCTGCGTGAAGACGTGGACGGCCTTCGCGTCGGAGAGGATATGGGCGATCTGGGAGGCCGAGTCGGATTCGTAGATCGGGACGGCGAGCGCGCCGATCGACAGGAGGGAGAGATCGAGGATCATCCATTCGTAGGAGGTGGCGGCGAGGATCGCGACGGCGTCGCCACGGCGGATCCCCAGTCCGATGAGGCCTCGGGCGGCGTCGTCGACGCGTCGCTGGAGCTCTCCCGCGCTGATCGGCCGGGTCGAGCCGACGGGCGTGCGCTGCTCGACGGCGACCTGGTTCGGCCGGGCCTTCGCGCGCGCCGCGAGGAGCGAGGGGATGGTGTCGGAGGGGAGGACGGAGAACTTCGGTCTCACCGTGTACGAGCCGTCGCGCTGCTTCTTCATGGGACCCCTTCCGCGGTCGGCGAGATAGTTCAAGACTTTGAGCAACTGGGGAGAGCCTAGCTTCTCCTCCCTCCTTCCGCCCGCAGGCGCGCCCTCGTGGATCGTCGCGATGCTCACGAGGCCGGGGCCGCGCGCCGGGGAGGCGGAGGGGGAACGGGGGAGCCCCGGCCGAGACGGCCGGGGCTCCGGAGCTGGACGAGGGGCTCGCGCCCGCCGATCAGAGGTCGTAGTAGAGCTGGTACTCGTAGGGGTGCGGGTAGACGCGCATCGGGGCGACCTCGTTCGTCTCCTTGAAGTCGAGCCAGGTGTCGATGAGGTCCTGGGTGAAGACGTCGCCCTCGGTGAGGAACTCGTGGTCCTCGCGCAGTGCCTCGAGAGCTGCCTCGAGCGAGGAGGGGAGCTTCGCGATGTCCTGGTACTCGGCCGGCGGGAGCTCGTAGAGGTCCTTGTCGATCGGGGCGGCCGGTTCGATGCGGCGCTTGATGCCGTCGATGCCCGCCATGAGGCAGGCGGCGAAGGAGAGGTACGGGTTCGCCGACGGGTCCGGGACGCGGTACTCGACGCGCTTCGCCTTCGGCGAGGTGCCGGTGACGGGGATGCGGATGCAGGCCGAGCGGTTGCGGGCCGAGTAGACGAGGTTGATCGGCGCCTCGAAGCCGGGGACGAGGCGGCGGAACGAGTTCACCGAGGGGTTCGTGAACGCGAGGAGCGCCGCGGCGTGCTCGAGGAGGCCGCCGATGAACCAGCGGGCGGTGTCGGAGAGGGAGCCGTAGCCGCGCTCGTCGTAGAAGAGGGGCTCGCCGTCCTTCCACAGGGAGAGGTGGGTGTGCATGCCCGAGCCGTTGTCGCCGAAGAGGGGCTTGGGCATGAAGGTCGCGGAGTGGTCGAACTCGAGGGCGGTGTTCTTGATGACGTACTTGAACTTCATCATGTCGTCCGCCGCCTTCTGAAGGGTGGCGAAGCGGTAGTTGATCTCCTGCTGGCCGCCGGAGCCGACCTCGTGGTGGGCGCGCTCGATGTCGAGGCCGACTGAGGTGAGGTTGCGGACCATCTCGTCGCGGACGTCGGCGTACTGGTCCTGGGGGGAGACGGGGAAGTAGCCGCCCTTGACCCGGACCTTGTAGCCGCGGTTGCCGCCCTCCTCCTCGGCGCCGGTGTTCCACCACGCCTCGGGGGAGTCGACCTTGTAGAAGGTCGAGTTCGGGGTCACCTGATAGCGGACGTCGGAGAAGAGGTAGAACTCGGCCTCGGCGCCGATGAGGCACTGGTCGGCGATGCCCGTCGACTTGAGGTAGGCCTCGGCCTTCGCGGCGACCTGACGGGGGTCGCGGGAGAAGGGCTCGTCGGTGAAGGGGTCGACGATCGAGAAGTTGACGACGAGGGTCTTCGCGACGCGGAAGGGGTCGACGAAGGCGGAGGTGATGTCCGGGATGAGCTTCATGTCGGACTCGTGGATCGCGGTGAAGCCGCGGACCGACGAGCCGTCGAACATGAGGCCGTTCTCCATGGCGTCGTCGACGAACTGCTTCGCGGGGATCGTGAAGTGCTGCTGCACGCCGGGAACGTCGCAGAAGCGGACGTCGACGTACTCGATCGACTCCTTCTCGATGAACTCCGCGACCTCGGTCGAACTCGTGAACATGTGGCGTCCTTCCATCACGTGGATGCGGTGAGCGAGTGGGCGACTCCGTCAGTAAAGACTTCGTCAAGTTCCGACAAAATAAATGGTATCGCATGATTTTCCGGACACGAACGCGCATGTCCGAATGTCGGTCGATTCACAGGGGCTCCTGCGCGGCCCGTGGCATAGTTGCCTTATCTTTGTCCCAGAGTTTGCACGGGCTTTACCGAACGAGCGTCGTTCCGGACCGGCCCGCGATGGAGGAGAGAACATGAGCGTCACCTCGCCAGGCGCCGCCCCCGTGGGCCTCTACGACCCCGCGTACGAGCACGACGCGTGCGGCGTCGCCTTCGTCGCGACCCTCTCCGGGCCCCCGACGCACGCGATCGTCGAGGCTGGCATCACCGCCCTCGAGCGCCTCGATCACCGCGGCGCGGTCGGCGCCGAGGAGAACACCGGCGACGGTGCGGGCATCCTCATCCAGATGCCCGACGCCTTCCTCCGCGAGGAGATCCGCGCCGACCTCCCCGCGCCCGGTTCGTACGCCGCCGGCCTCGTCTTCCTCCCCGGTGCCGCCGAGGGCCGCGTCGAGCTCTCGCGCGCCGTCGCCGCCGTCGAGTCGATCGCCCGAGGGGAGGGCCTGCGCGTCCTCGCCTGGCGCGACGTCCCCGTCGAGGACGGGCCGATCGGCCCGACCGCGCGCGGCTCCATGCCGACCTTCCGCCAGCTCGTCGTCGCCGACCGCAACTCCGCGCGCTCGGGACGCGACCTCGACATCGCCGCCTTCCGCCTGCGCCGCAAGGCCGAGCGCCGCCACGGCGTCTACATGACGGGCCTGTCGACCTCGACGATGGTGTACAAGGGGATGCTCACCCCCTACCAGCTCCCCGACTTCTTCCCGGACCTCAGGCACGAGGCGATGGCGAGCCGCCTCGCCCTCGTCCATTCGCGCTTCTCGACGAACACCTTCCCGTCCTGGGCGCTCGCCCAACCCTTCCGGATGGTCGCCCACAACGGCGAGATCAACACCGTGCGCGGCAACCGCAACTGGATGGCCGCCCGCGAGGGCAAACTTGAGAGCCCCGCCCTCGGCGATCTCGACGGGCTGCTCCCCGTCACCGTCGACACGGCCTCCGACTCGGCCTCCCTCGACGAGGTCCTCGAGCTCCTCGTCCTCGCCGGCCGCCCGCTGCCGCTCGCGATGGCGATGATGGTCCCGCAGGCCTGGGAGAACGACCCGCGCCTCGGAGAGGACCTCCGCGCCTTCTACCGCTACCACTCCACCCTCATGGAGCCCTGGGACGGCCCGGCCGCCGTCACCTTCACCGACGGGCGCCGCATCGGCGCGGTCATCGACCGCAACGGCCTGCGCCCCGGGCGCTGGCTCGTCACCGAGGACGACCTCGTCGTCCTCGCCTCCGAGACCGGCGTCATCGACGTCCCGGAGGACCGCGTCCGCGCGAAGGGGCGCCTCGAGCCCGGCTCGATGTTCTACGTCGACCTCGAGGCCGGGCGCGTCGTCCCCGACGCCGAGATCAAGGACGGCCTCGCGAAGGCGGGCCCCTGGGCCCAGTGGCTCGCCGACGGCATCGTCTCGCTCGACGACCTCCCCGAGCGCGAGCACGTCGACCACTCCCGGTCCTCGGTCCTGCGCCGTCAGCAGGAGTTCGGCTACACGCAGGAGGACCTCGACGTCATCCTCACTCCCATGGCGACCGCCGGCGCCGAGGCGATCGGCTCGATGGGGGCCGACACGCCGCTCGCCGTCCTCTCCAACCGCTCCCGCCTCCTCTTCGACTACTTCAAGGAGCTCTTCGCGCAGGTGACGAACCCGCCGCTCGACGCGATCCGCGAGGAGATCGTCACCTCCCTGCGCCAGGTCGTCGGACCGCAGGGGAACCTCCTCGAGGACGGGCCCGAGCACGCGCGCAAGCTCGCCATCGACTTCCCCGTTCTCGACTCCGACGAGCTCGCCCGCCTCACCCACATCGGGTCGGCGCGCGCCGGGCGCGGATTCACCTCCCGGACCCTCTCGTGCCTCTACCGGTGCTCCGGCGGGGGAGAGGCGCTCAAGGCTGCCCTCGACGACGTCTGCGCCCAGGCGGACGCCGCGATCGAGGAGGGCGTCTCCTTCCTCGTTCTCTCCGACCGCGAGACCAACGCCGAGATGGCGCCGATCCCGTCGCTCCTCGCGACCGCGGCCGTCCACCACCACCTCCTGCGCCGCCACACCCGCACTCAGGTCGGGCTCGTCGTCGAGGCGGGCGACGTCCGCGAGGTCCACCACGTCGCGACCCTCATCGGCTACGGCGCCTCGGCCGTCACCCCCTACCTCGCGATGGAGTCCGTCGAGGACCTCGCCCGCTCCGGGCGCCTCGGCGACACGACCCCCGACGAGGCCGTCCACCACCTCATCAAGGCGCTCGGCAAGGGCGTCCTCAAGGTGATGTCGAAGATGGGCATCTCGACGGTGTCCTCGTACTGCGGCGCCCAGGTCTTCCAGGCGATCGGCCTCGCGCAGGACTTCGTCGACGAGTACTTCACCGGCACGGCCTCGCCGCTCGGCGGCATCGGCATCGACGTCGTCGCCGCAGAGGTCGCCGCCCGCCACGCGGTCGCCTACCCGCCCTCGGGCATCTCGCCCGCCCACCGCACGCTCGGCGTCGGCGGCGAGTACAAGTGGCGGCGCGAGGGCGAGGAACACCTCTTCACCCCCGAGAACATCGCGCGCCTCCAGACCGCGACCCGCTCGGAATCGCGGGACGTGTTCCGCGAGTACACCGAGGGCGTCGACCGCCAATCGAAGCGGCTCATGACCCTGCGCGGCCTCATGCGATTCCGCACCGAGGACGTCGAGCCCGTGCCGCTCGAGGAGGTCGAGCCCGTCTCCGAGATCGTCAAGCGCTTCGCGACCGGCGCGATGTCCTTCGGGTCGATCTCGCGCGAGGCCCACGAGACGATGGCGATCGCGATGAACACCCTCGGCGCCCGCTCGAACTCGGGCGAGGGCGGCGAGGCGCCCGACCGCCTCCGCGACCCGCTGCGCAACTCCGCGATCAAGCAGGTCGCCTCCGGCCGCTTCGGCGTCACCGCCGACTACCTCTCGCACGCCAAGGACATCCAGATCAAGATGGCCCAGGGCGCGAAGCCCGGCGAGGGCGGTCAGCTCCCGGCCGGCAAGGTCTACCCCTGGGTCGCCCAGGAGCGGCACTCGACGCCCGGCGTCGGGCTCATCTCCCCGCCGCCGCACCACGACATCTACTCGATTGAGGACCTCAAGCAGCTCATCAGCGACTTGAAGAACTCGAACCCGGACGCCCGCGTCCACGTCAAGCTCGTCTCCGAGGTCGGCGTCGGCACGGTCGCCGCCGGCGTCTCGAAGGCGAGGGCGGACGTCGTCCTCATCTCCGGCGCGGACGGCGGCACGGGCGCCGCGCCCCTCACCTCGCTCAAGCACGCGGGCGCGCCATGGGAGCTCGGCATCGCCGAGGCCCAGCAGACCCTCGTCCTCGGCGACCTGCGCGACCGCATCGTCCTCCAGGCCGACGGCCAGCTGAAGACCGGCCGCGACGTCGTCGTGGCGGCGCTGCTCGGCGCCGAGGAGTTCGGATTCGCGACCGCCCCGCTCGTCGTCTCCGGCTGCATCATGATGCGCGTCTGCCAGAAGGACACGTGCCCGGTCGGCGTCGCGACGCAGAACCCCGAGCTGCGCGCCCGCTTCTCCGGCAAGCCCGAGTACCTCATCACCTTCTTCACGTACATCGCCGAGCAGGTCCGCGAGCTCCTCGCCGAGCTCGGACTCCGCTCGATCGACGAGGCCGTCGGCCGCGTCGACCTCCTCGACGCGCGGGAGGCGATCGACCACTGGAAGGCGGCGGGCCTCGACCTCGCGCCGATCTTCCAGCGGATCGAGCCGCGCCCCGGGTCCTCGCTCCACTGCGTGCGCGGCCAGGAGCACGGCCTCGACTCCGTCCTCGATCGCCGCTTCATCAAACTCGCGACCCCCGCCCTCGAGAACGGGGAGAGGGTGACGATCGCCTCGCCGATCGCGAACACCGACCGGACGACCGGCACGATGCTCGGCCACGAGGTCGCGCTACGCTACGGCGACCACGGCCTCGCCAAGGACACCGTGACGATCTCGCTCACCGGTTCGGCGGGCCAGTCGCTCGGCGCCTTCCTCCCGCAGGGCGTCTCGATCCACGTCGAGGGCGACGCGAACGACTACGTCGGCAAGTCCCTGTGCGGCGGCACGGTCTCCGTCCGCCCCGACCGGCACGCGCGCTTCGAGGCCGCCTCGAACACGATCGCCGGCAACGTCCTCGGCTACGGCGCAACATCCGGCGAGCTCTTCGTCTCCGGCCGCGTCGGCGAGCGCTTCGGCGTCCGCAACTCCGGCGCGACGCTCGTCGTCGAGGGGACCGGCGACCACGCCCTCGAGTACATGACGGGCGGAGAGGTGCTGATCATCGGGAGGACGGGCCGCAACATCGCGGCCGGCATGTCCGGAGGCGTCGCCTACCTCCTCGACCTCGACCGGTCCCTCATGAACGCGCAGGTCGTCCCGACCCTCTCGTTCACGGGCCTGTCCGACGCCGACGCGGAGCGCGTGCGCGCCCTTCTCGAGCGCCACGTCGAGCTCACCGACTCCGAGGTCGCGAAGGGCCTGCTCGCCGACCTGCCCGCGGCCTTCGCCCGCTTCACCCGCATCGAGCCCGTCCACTACGCCAGGGTCACCGAGCTCCTGGCCGAAGCCGACGCCAACGGCACTCCGCGCGAGGACGCGGAGCTCTGGCGCAACATTCTGGAGGTGTCCAATGGCTGACCCGAGAGGCTTTCTGAAGATCCGCGAGCGCCGGCTCCCCGAGGGCCGACCCGTCGCCGAGCGCGTCGGCGACTACGCGGAGGTCCACGGCCTCCTGCCCCTCGCCGTCGTCTCCGAGCAGGCATCGCGCTGCATGGACTGCGGCACGCCGTTCTGCCACATGGGCTGCCCGCTCGGCAACGTCATTCCCGATTGGAACACCTACGCGTACTCCGATCGGTGGGACGACGCGATCGAGCGCCTCCACGCGACGAACAATTTCCCGGAGTTCACGGGGCGCCTCTGCCCGGCCCCCTGCGAGTCCGCGTGCGTCCTCGGCATCAACCAGGAGCCCGTGACGATCCGCAACACCGAGCAGACCGCCGCCGACACCGGGTGGGAGTCCGGGACGATCACCCCGCAGATTCCGCACCGCCTCACCGGCCGCACGGTCGCCGTCATCGGCTCGGGGCCCGCGGGCCTCGCAGCCGCCCAGCAGCTCACCCGCGCCGGTCACACCGTCGCGGTCTTCGAGCGCGACGACGCTCCCGGCGGACTCCTGCGCTACGGCATCCCGCAGTTCAAGCTCGAGAAGTCCGTCCTCGATCGCCGCCTCGAGCAGATGCGCGCCGAGGGCACCCGCTTCCACTCGGGCGTCAGCATCGGCGTCGACCTCACCGGGGAGGACCTCCTCGAGCGCTTCGACGCGGTCGTCCTCGCGATCGGCTCGCGCGTCGGGCGCGATCTGCGGGTCGCCGGCCGCGAGCTCGACGGCATCCACCAGGCGGTCGAGTACCTCACCGCCTCGACGAAGCACGTCCTCGGCGTGAGCGACGAGGGCTTCATCTCCGCGAAGGGCAAGCACGTCGTCGTCATCGGCGGCGGCGACACCGGCTCCGACTGCGTCGGCACGGCGATTCGCCAGGGCGCGGCCTCGGTGACGAGCCTCGAGATCATGCCAAAGCTCCCGTCCGAGCGGACGGCGAAGGACCCGTGGCCGACGTTCCCGCGCCTCTTCACCGTCTCCTCCTCCCACGAGGAGGGCGGCGAGCGCGTCTACTCCGCGTCGACCGCCGAGCTCGTCGGCGACGAGTCGGGACGCGTCGCGAAGCTCCGCCTCACCGACGTCCGCATGGAGAACGGGCGCCTCGCCCCGGTCGAGGGGACGGAGCGGGAGATCCCCACCGAGCTCGTCCTCCTCGCGATGGGCTTCACCGGCGTCGAGTCGGACGGCCTCGTCTCCCAGCTCGGCCTCGAGGTCGATGGGCGAGGGCGCATCGTCCGCGACGACTCGTGGGCGACGAGCGCGCCGGGCGTCTTCGTCGCCGGCGACGCCGGACGCGGCCAGTCGCTCATCGTGTGGGCGATCGCCGAGGGCCGCTCGGCGGCGGCCTCCGTCGACGAGTACCTCCGCGGCCGCACGGAGCTCCCCGCCCCGATCCGGCCGACCTCGCTCCAGTACCGCCCCTGATCGAAAGAGCGCGGGAGGGGCCGGACGGCGGTCCGGCCCCTCCCGCGTCTATCCTGGTGCGGTGGCAGATCCAGCGACCTACCGGCCCCCGACGAGCGAGATCCCGACCTCGCCGGGCGTCTACCGGTTCAGCGACGCCGAGGGCCGCGTCATCTACGTCGGCAAGGCGAAGAATCTCCGCAACCGCCTGACGAACTACTTCCAGGATCCCGCGAACCTCCATCCGCGCACGCAGCAGATGGTCTTCACCGCGGCGCGCGTCCAGTGGACCGTCGTCCGCACCGAGGTCGAGGCGCTCGCCCTCGAATTCACGTGGATCAAGGAGTTCGATCCGCGCTTCAACGTCGTCTTCAAGGACGACAAGACCTACCCCTACCTCGCGGTGACGATGGGGGAGCGCTTCCCCCGCGTCCACGTCACCCGCCAGGCGAAGCGGGCCGGCACCCGCTACTACGGGCCCTACACGCAGGTGTGGGCGATCCGCGAGACGATCGACCTCCTCTCGCGGGTCTACCCGGTCCGGACCTGCGCTCCCGGCGTCTTCCAGAGGGCGAAGGCGCAGGGGAGGCCCTGCCTGCTCGCGCACATCGACAAGTGCTCCGCGCCCTGCGTCGGCCGGATCTCCGAATCGGATCACCGGGCGCTCGCCGAGGCGCTCTGCGAGTTCATGGAGGGGCGCACAGGACCGATCGTCGCCGATCTGCGCCGTCGTATGAAGGAGGCGGCCGCCGCCCTCGACTTCGAGACCGCGGCCCGCCTGCGCGACGACCTCAAGGCCGTCGAGACCGTCCTCGAGAAGAACGTCGTCGTCCTGCCCGACGGCACCGACGCCGACGTCTTCGCCCTCGAGGCCGACGAGCTCGACGCGGCCGTCCACGTCTTCCACGTGCGCGGCGGGCGTATTCGCGGCACGCGCGGGTGGGTCGTCGACCGGGTCGACGGCGCCTCCGAGGAGGTCCTCATGGAGCGCCTCCTCGAGCAGGTGTACTCCGAGCTCCCGCCCGCCGACTCCCGCCCCGTCGAGCCGAAGTCCGGCCCGAACTCGATCGACGACGTCGCCCACACCCCGACCCGGGCGGTTCCGCGCGAGATCCTCGTCTCCCTCCTCCCCGAGGACGCGGAGACCGTCGCCGACTGGCTCTCCGGGATCCGCGGGGCGCGCGTGCGCCTCCACGTCCCCGAGCGCGGGCCCAAGGCGAGCCTCATGGCGACGGTGCGAGAGAACGCCCGTCAGGCCCTCGAACTCCACCGGACCCGCAGGGCCGGCGACCTCACCGAGCGCTCCCGCGCCCTCGAGGAGCTCGCGAAGAACCTCGGCCTCGACTCCGCGCCCCTGAGGATCGAGTGCTACGACGTCTCCCACACGATGGGGACCGACCAGGTCGCGTCGATGGTCGTCTTCGAGGACGGCGCCCCGCGCAAGGACGCCTACCGGACCTACAACATCCGCGGAGAGGACGGGAGCGGCGCCCCGGACGACACGAGCGCGATGGACGAGGTCCTGCGCCGCCGCTTCTCGCGCCTCCTCGCCGAGGAGGTCGGCCAGGAGGGCGAGGATGAGGAGGGCGTCGCCTACGCGTCCGGCCCGATCGACGAGGCGACCGGCCGTCCCCGTCGTTTCTCCTATCGCCCCGACCTCGTCGTCGTCGACGGCGGCCTCCCGCAGGTGAACGCCGCGAGGCGCGCCCTCGACTCGATGGGCGTCGACATCCCCCTCGTCGGCCTCGCCAAGCGCCTCGAGGAGGTGTGGGTGCCCGGCGACGAGTTCCCGCTCATCCTCCCGCGTGCCTCGGCGGCCCTCCACCTCCTCCAGTACCTGCGCGACGAGTCCCATCGCTTCGCGATCACGAAGCACCGCAAGCGGCGCGGGCGCGCGCAGACGCGCTCCGCCCTCGACGCGATTCCCGGCGTCGGGCCCGCCCGTCAGTCCGCCCTCCTCGCGCAGTTCGGCTCCGTCAAGCGCCTGCGCGCGGCGTCGATCGACGAGGTCGCGGCGGTTCCCGGGATCGGGCCGGCGCTCGCGACCGCGATCCTCGAGGCCCTCGCCTCCGACTGAGCCGCCTCGACTACCCTGGGGGCGTCCCCTCGCGAAGGAGCCCCCATGCCCGATGCCCGCGATCTTCCCCTCCCGCGCCGGATCCTCCTCCTCGGATCCGGCGAACTCGGCAAGGAGCTGACGATCTCCCTCCAGCGTCTCGGACGGGAGGTCGTTGCCGTCGACTCCTACGACGGCGCCCCCGCGATGCAGGTCGCGGACTCCAGGCGCGTCCTCGACATGACTGATCCGGAGGCCCTCGCGGACCTCCTCGAGGAGGTCCGCCCCGACCTCGTCGTCCCCGAGGTCGAGGCGATCGCGACCGACGCCCTCGTCGCCTACGAGGCCGCGACCGGTCGACAGGTCGTCCCCAACGCCTTCGCCGTGCGCGCGACGATGGACCGCCAACGGATCCGCGCCCTCGCGGCCTCCCTGCCGGGAGTGCGGACCTCCACGTTCCGCTTCGCGTCGAGCGCGCAGGAGCTGCGCGAGGCGCTCGCCCACACGGGACTGCCCGCCTACGTGAAGCCGACGATGTCGTCCTCCGGGCACGGCCAGTCGCGCATCGTCTCCGCCGACGAGGCCGAAGCCGCCTGGGAGGCGGCCGTCGAGGGAGCGCGCTCCGACACCGGGCGCGTCATCGTCGAGGAGGAGATCCCCTTCGACTCCGAGATCACGCTCCTCACGATCCGGTCCTGGGACGCCTCCACAGGATCGGTCGTCACGTCCTTCTGCGCGCCCATCGGGCACCGCCAGGTCGACGGCGACTACGTCGAGTCCTGGCAGCCCGCCGAGGTGAGCGCCCCCGCCCTCGCGGCCTGCGAGGAGATGGCGCGCGCCGTCACCGGCGCACTCGCCGACGGGGGAGCGGCCCCGGCCCTCGGGCTCTTCGGCGTCGAGTTCTTCCTCAAGGGCGATGAGGCGTGGTTCTCCGAGCTCTCCCCGCGCCCCCACGACACGGGGATGACGACGATGGCAACCCAGGCGCAGTCCGAGTTCGACCTCCACGCCCGGGCGATCCTCGGGCTGCCCGTCGACGCGTCGCTGCGCGCCCCCGGCGCCTCCGCGGTCGTCAAGTCCACCGCTCCGATCGACGATCCCGAGTACGCGGGCGTCGCCCGGGCCCTGGAGGTCGCCGACGAGGTCCGGATCTTCGGGAAGCCCGTCACCCGGGCCGGGCGCCGACTCGGCGTCGTCCTCGCCTCCGACGTCGATGCCGGTGCCGCGAGGGAGCGGGCGAACAGGGGCGCCGCCCTCGTGACCGTGCGCGAAGCGTCGCCGTCGGCGGGCGGGGCGGGCGAGGTGAGTGGCATCCTGTGAGGATGAACGACGACGCGCGCACCCCGAACGAGGGACCCGAGACCTTCCCCTCGGGGATCCCGATCCTCGACCGCCTCCCCGCCGAGGCGCCGGCCCCCGACAACGAGGTCCTCATCATCACCGGCGCCTCCGGAGCCGGGCGAACGGGAGCGGCGCGAGCCCTCGAGGACCTCGACTGGTACGTCGTCGACAACCTCCCGCCGATGATGATCCCCGCGCTCGTCGGCATGATGTCCCCCGAGGGCGGCGGCGTCCACCGCCTCGCCGTCGTCGTCGACGTCCGGTCGCGCACGTTCTTCGCCGACCTCTCGAAGGCCCTCGACCAGCTGAAGTCGATGGGCGCCGCCTACCGGATCGTGTTCCTCGAAGCGACCCCGGAGGCGCTCGTCAAACGCTACGAGTCGAACCGGCGCCCCCACCCCCTCCAGGGCGGCGGCACGCTCCTCGACGGGATCGAGGCCGAGGCGCGGCTCCTCGCGCCCGTGCGGCGCATCGCCGACGAGATCATCGATACATCCCGGATGAACGTCCACGAACTCACCCGGCACATCCGCGACGTCGTCGCCGACGAGGGTCCCCGGCCCCTCCAGATCACCGTCGAGTCCTTCGGCTTCAAACGCGGCATCCCGATCGACGCCGACCACGTCCTCGACGTCCGCTTCCTCAAGAACCCGTACTGGGTCGACGAGCTGCGTCACCTCACGGGGCGCGACAAGCCCGTCGCCGATTACGTCCTCGACCAGCCCGGGGCCCGCGACTTCGTCCTCGGCTACGCGGACCTCCTCGCGCCGATGCTCCAGGGCTACCTCGTCGAGCTCAAGCCCTTCGCGACGATCGCCGTCGGATGCACGGGCGGGCAGCACCGCTCGGTCGCCTGCGCGGAACTCATCGCCGGGCGCCTGCGCGAGAGAGGCTATTCTGTCCGGGTTCACCACCGCGATCTCGGGAGGGAATGATGACCTACCTCGACGCCGCCGGATGGGCCCAGAGGGGCGAATCCGGGGACTCCGTCGTCGCGCTCGGCGGCGGCCACGGCCTCTCGGCGACCCTCCGTGCGCTCCGGCACATCACCCGATCGCTCACCGCGGTCGTCACCGTCGCCGACGACGGCGGCTCGTCCGGCAGGCTCCGCCGGGAGATGGAGATCCTTCCGCCCGGCGACCTGCGCATGGCCCTCGCGAGCCTGTGCGAAGAGACCGAGTGGGGACTCACCTGGCGCGACGTCCTCCAGACGCGCCTGGAGACGACGGGCCCGCTCAACGGGCACGCCCTCGGCAACCTCCTCATCTCCGGCCTGTGGCAGCTCCTCGACGACCCGGTCGAGGGACTCGACTGGGTGGGGCGCCTCCTCGGCGCGACCGGCCGCGTCCTCCCGATGTCGACCGTCCCCCTCGAGATCGAGGCCGACATGGACGACGGCGGTCGCCACTACACGGTGTCCGGTCAGTCGAAGGTCGCCATCGCCCCCGGCACCGTCGAGCACATCCGCCTCCTCCCGGAGAACCCGGAGGTCCCCGCCCCCGTCCTCGAGGCGATCTCCGAGGCCGAGTGGGTCGTCCTCGGACCGGGGTCCTGGTACACCTCCGTGATCCCGCACCTCCTCGTGCCGGACCTCCACCGCGCGCTCGCGACCACGGACGCCCACCGGGCGCTCATCCTCAACCTCTCGCGCCAGCGCGGCGAGACCGATCGCATGACGACCGCGGATCACGTGCGCGCGATCCGCGACTACGCGCCCGACTTCAAGCTCGACGTCGTCATCGCCGATCCGACGGCGACCGACGACATCGACGACCTCATCGTCGCCTCCGAGGAGCTCGGCGCCCGCGTCCTCCTCCGCCAGGTCCGCACCGGCGACGGCCAGCCCCATCACGATCCGCTCCGGCTCGCGGCGGCCCTGCGCGACGCCTTCGACGGGTTCCTCGGCGAGGTCGGCCGCGCCGAGACCTGGCTGTGAGGGGAGGGGCCATGTCGCTCACGACCGATCTCAAGGACGAACTCGCCCGCACGCCGGCTCCCAGCCCGGCGGCGATGGCCGCCGAGGTCGCGACCACGCTGCGCTTCGCGGGGGGCCTCCACCTCGTCTCCGGCCGGATCCTTATCGAGGCCGAGCTCGATTCGCCGGTGGCCGCTCGCAGGCTCCGCGCCTTCCTCCACGGCCTCTACAACGCCGAGTCGACCGTCGTCGTCGTCTCGGGGGGCTCGCTGCGCCGCGGCAAGCGATACGTGGTCCGCGTCGTCCACAAGGCCGACGAGCTCGCCCGCATGACGGGCCTCGTCGATTCGCTGCGCCGCCCCGTGAGGGGACTGCCGGCCACGCTCGTGGCCTCCGGCGTCGAGGAGGCGGCGGCGATCTGGCGCGGGGCGTTCCTCGCCCGCGGCTCCCTCATGGAGCCGGGCCGCTCGACCTCGCTCGAGGTCACGTGCCCGGGGCCCGAAGTCGCTCTCGCGATGGTCGGATGTGCGCGCAAACTCGGAGCGGCTGCACGTTCGAAGGAGGTGCGCGGCTCAGATCGCGTCTCCGTCCGCGACTCCGAGGCGATCGGGATCCTCATCGGCGCGATGGGCGCCGAGCAGACGCACCGCGCCTGGCAGGACCGCCGCGAGCGTCGCGAGGCCCGCGGATCGGCGAACCGCCTCGCGAACTTCGACGACGCCAACCTCCGGCGCTCGGCCCGGGCCGCCGTGGCCGCGGGGGCCCGCGTCGCCCGCGCCTTCGAGATCCTCGGCGACGACGTCCCCGAGCACCTCCTCGAGGCGGGGCGCCTGCGCCTTCAGTTCAAGCAGGCGTCCCTGGAGGAGCTCGGCAAGCACCCCGACCCGCCGCTGACGAAGGACGCCGTCGCGGGCCGGATCCGACGCCTCCTCGCGATGGCGGACAAGGCCGCGCACGAACGGGGCATCCTCGATACGGAGGCCGCCCTCACCCTCGACATGCTCGACGAGGACTAAAGTCCGTCGCCCCCGTCCCGGCTTCCCGGAGACGGGGGAGCGGGCGGTCATCGGGCGTGCTCGGGGGCGGCTCGGGGTGTAAATTGTCAGTGCTGGAACCGCAGTGATCTGCGGGCCGGGTCCGCATCCCGCGAATCCGGTTGCACCGAAAGAACGTGCCCGCGCAGGGCACGAGCAGGAGGACAATAGTGACCACCCGCGTTGGCATCAACGGCTTCGGCCGCATCGGCCGCAACTTTTTCCGCGCCGCTCTCGAGCAGGGCGCGGACATCGAGATCGTCGCCGTCAACGACCTCACCGACACCAAGACCCTCGCCCACCTCCTCAAGTACGATTCGATCCTCGGTCGCTTCGGCGGCGAGGTCTCCTACGACGAGACCTCGATCATCGTCAACGGCAAGGCCATCAAGGTCCTCGCCCAGCGCAACCCCGCCGATCTCCCCTGGGGCGAGCTCGGCGTCGAGGTCGTCGTCGAGTCGACCGGCTTCTTCACCGATGGCGAGAAGGCCAAGGCCCACCTCGAGGCCGGCGCCAAGAAGGTCGTCATCTCCGCTCCGGCGAAGAACGTCGACGGCACCTTCGTCATGGGCGTCAACGAGAAGGACTACGACAACGCGACGATGAACATCGTCTCGAACGCGTCCTGCACGACCAACTGCCTCGCCCCGCTCGCCAAGGTCCTCCACGAGAACTTCGGCATCGTCCGCGGCATCATGACGACGATCCACTCCTACACCGGCGACCAGCGCGTCCTCGACGCCCCGCACTCGGATCTCCGTCGCGCCCGCGCCGCCGCCCTCAACATGATCCCGACGAAGACCGGCGCCGCCCAGGCCGTCGCCCTCGTCCTCCCCGAGCTCAAGGGCAAGTTCGACGGCCTCGCCGTCCGCGTCCCCACCCCGACCGGCTCCCTCACCGACCTCACCTTCCAGGCGGAGAAGGAGGTCTCCGTCGAGGCCATCAACGCCGCCGTCAAGGCCGCCGCCGAGGGCGAGCTCAAGGGCATCCTCGCCTACACCGAGGATCCGATCGTCTCCACCGACATCGTCGGCGATCCGCACTCCTCGATCTTCGACGCGCTCGAGACCAAGGTCATCGGCGATCTCGTCAAGGTCCTCTCCTGGTACGACAACGAGTGGGGCTACTCCAACCGCCTCGTCCAGCTGACGGCCCTCGTCGGCTCGAAGCTCGCCTGAGCATCGACTCACTCGCTGTGATCAGCTGACACGGGCGCCCGCGCACCTTCCGGGGTGCGCGGGCGCTCGCGTTCACCACGACAATTCGGGCGCGCGAGCGCCCGCGGTAGAAAGGCCGGTTCCATGAGGACCATCGACACCCTCGGGGATCTGCGCGGCAAGCGCGTCCTCGTCCGCTCGGACTTCAACGTGCCGCTCAAGGACGGCGTCATCACCGATGACGGCCGCATCCGCGCGGCGCTCCCCACCCTCAACGCCCTCGTCACCGCGGGCGCCAAGGTCGTCATCATGGCGCACCTCGGCCGCCCGAAGGGCCAGGTCGACCCCGCGTACTCGCTCGCGCCGGTCGCCGCCCGCCTCGGCGAGCTCATCGACGCCCCCGTCACCCTCGCCGGCGACGTCATCGGCGAGTCCGCGAAGGCCACGGTCGCCGCGCTCGCCGAGGGCGAGATCGCCCTCCTCGAGAACGTGCGCTTCGACGCTCGCGAGACCTCGAAGGTCGACGCGGAGCGCGAGGAGCTCGCGGCCGCCTACGCCGAGCTCGGCGACGCCTTCGTCTCCGACGGCTTCGGCGTCGTCCACCGCAAGCAGGCGTCCGTCTACGACATCGCCAAGCTCGTCCCGTCCGCCGCGGGCCTCCTCGTCCTCAAGGAGATCGAGTCCCTCCGCCGCGCGACCGAGAATCCCGAGCGCCCCTACGGCGTCGTCCTCGGCGGCTCGAAGGTCTCCGACAAGCTCGGCGTCATCGCGAACCTCCTCAAGAAGGCCGACCTCCTCTTCATCGGGGGCGGCATGGTCTTCACCTTCCTCGCCGCGCAGGGCCACTCGGTCGGCAAGTCGCTCCTCGAGACCGACCAGATCGAGACCGTCAAGGGCTACATCGCCGAGGCCGCCGAGCGCGGCGTCGAGCTCGTCCTCCCGGTCGACGTCGTCGTCGCCCCCGAGTTCGCGGCCGACGCGCCCGCGACCGTCGTCCCGGTCGACGCGATCCCCGAGGACCAGATGGGCCTCGACATCGGCCCCGAGTCTCAGAAGCTCTTCGCCGAGAAGCTCGCGACCGCGAAGACCGTCGCGTGGAACGGCCCGATGGGCGTCTTCGAGTTCCCCGCCTTCGCCGCCGGCACCAAGGCCGTCGCGCAGGCGCTCTCCGAGGGCGACATGTTCTCGGTCATCGGCGGCGGCGACTCGGCCGCGGCCGTCCGACTCCTCGGCTTCGACGAGTCGACCTTCGCCCACATCTCCACGGGCGGCGGCGCGTCCCTCGAACTCCTCGAGGGCAAGACGCTCCCCGGCATCGCAGTTCTGGAGGACTGAACAATGGCACGCACCCCCCTCATGGCCGGCAACTGGAAGATGAACCTCGATCACTTCGAGGCGAATCACCTCGTCCAGGGCCTCGCGATGGAGCTCAAGGACCACGACCACGACTACGCCAAGTGCGAGGTCCTCGTGATCCCCCCGTTCACCGACATCCGCACCGTGCAGACGATCGTCGATGCCGATGAGCTCGGCATCAAGTACGGCGCCCAGGACGTCTCGATCCACGACAACGGCGCGTACACCGGCGAGATCTCGACCGCGATGCTCGACAAGCTCGGCTGCACCTACGTCGTCATGGGGCACTCCGAGCGCCGCGAGTACCACAACGAGTCGGACGAGCTCGTCGGCCAGAAGGCCCGCAAGGTCCTCGACGCCGGCATGACCCCGATCCTCTGCTGCGGCGAGGCCCTCGAGATCCGCAAGGCGGGCACGCACGTCGAGTTCGTTCTCGGCCAGATCCGCGCGGCCCTCGCCGGCTGGTCCGCCGAGGACGTCGCGAAGATCGTCATCGCGTACGAGCCCATCTGGGCGATCGGCACCGGCGAGACCGCCACCGCCGACGACGCCCAGGAGGTCTGCGGCGCGATCCGCGCGGCGCTCGCGCAGGACTTCGGCGCCGAGACCGCCGAGGCGACGCGCGTCCTCTACGGCGGCTCCGCCAAGCCCGGCAACATCAAGGAGCTCATGGCTCAGCCCGACATCGACGGCGCGCTCATCGGCGGCGCCTCGCTCAAGGCCGAGTCCTTCGCGGAGATGGCGCGCTTCTACGCCTGATCCGAAACTCCCCGCGGGGGCCGACCGGTGCGCCGGTTGGCCCCCGCGGCGCGTCGCCCGGTAGACTCGACCACGTTCGACCGGAGGCCGACCGGCCCCGCTGAGAAAGAATCGGAAACACAGTGACCGCACTCAAGATCACCCTGATCGTCCTCATCGTGCTCACGAGCCTCCTGCTCACGCTCACGGTGCTCATGCACAAGGGCAAGGGCGGCGGCGTCTCCGACATGTTCGGCGGCGGCATCTCGTCGACCGCGGGTTCCTCCGGCGTCGCCGAGCGGAACCTCAACCGCATCACGCTCGGCATCCTCATCATCTGGGTCGTCTGCATCATCGCCTACGGCCTCATGCAGAAGTGGGTCTTCTGAGCCCTCTCCTTCACGGCCTCGCCCCCGCGGAATGATCCGCGGGGGCGTCGTCGTATTCGGGCCGCGGCTCCGAGCCGCTCTGGAACGGGGCGAATGCGCTCAGCCGTTGATGAGGCGCGCCGCGCCCTCGTCGATCCAGGCGGTGGCCCCGACCTCGAGGATGCGGGACACGGGCAGGACGTCGGCGGGAAGGATCGGGGAGGAGAGCTCGGCGAAGGCGCGTTCGAGAGCCTCGGCCTTCGAGTCGCCGGCCGCGACGAGGTGCGCGGAGGCGGCGTCGCGCAGCACCGGCAGGGTGAGAGTGATCCGGTGCGGCGGCGGCTTCGGGGAGTCCTCGACCGTGAGGACGTCGACGTCGTCGGGGAGCGCGCGACCGGGGAAGAGGCTGGCGACGTGCCCGTCGGGGCCCATCCCGAGGATCACGAGGTCGAGGCGCCGACCACGCATGGCCCGCGCCCATTCGCCCGCGAAGCGGGACGCGGCCTCGTCGAGCGGCGCGCCCTCGTCGACCGGCATCGGGTGGAGCCGGGCCGGGAGCGACCCGAGGAGCGCGGAGATCGCCTCGGCGTCGTTGCGGTCGGGGTCGCCCGCCGGGACGTAGCGCTCGTCGACCCACCAGACGTCGACGCGCGACCAGTCGATCCCGGGCGCTCCCGCGAGGGCCGGCAGCAGGCGCTGGGAGACGAAGCCGCCGGCGATCGCGAGATCGACGCGCTCCCGCGACGCGCTGAGCGCCGCGAGCTCGGCGCCGATGGACGCCGCCGCGTCCGCGACGAGGGCATCGACGGTCGGCCGAACCTCGAGGCGCATCACGCGTCCGAGCCCTCGGACGCGGCGGAGGCGGAGCCCCCGCAGGCGAGGCGCTCGCGCGCCTCGGGCAGCAGGGGGAGCTCCTCGGTGAGGAGCGCGCCGTAGTAGGCGTCCGGGTCGAGCCGGCGGAGCTCCTCCATGAGGCAGTCCTGAACGGACCTGCGCGGGAGATTGACATCCGCCGTCTCGAGGCCGGTGCGGTGGAGGTGGGCGACCGAGGACGTCGCGGAGCGCTGGAGGGAGACCTCCGAGTCGTCCGCGAAGCGGAAATGGACACCCGTGATGGTGAGCGCCTCGGGATCGGTGACCCGCTCCACCTCGATGCCGAACTGGCGGCGAATCCAGGCCGCCACGAGGAAGGACGAAGGGTGGGTCTCGTGCCCCGTCACGAGCGCGGAGACCGGAGGCTCGGGGAACTCGTGGGCGACCGCCGCGAGGAGTGCGCGCCACAGCGTGACGCCCGACCACCCGAGGTCGGTGTCTCCTGGCGTGTAGGAGCGGGCGAGCCCGAGAAGGGTCTTCAGCGGGCACTCGGTCTCGCGTGAATCGGTGATCCGGCGGACGGCGATGCGCCCGAGCGGGTGCTCGCCGGGATTGGCCGGGGGAGTAACCGGCCAGAACGCGACGACCGGCGTGTCGGAGAGGAGGAGCGGCATGACGAGCGTGTCGAGGGCCGAGGCAGCCTCTCCCTTCGGCTCGAGGACGATGACGTCGGAGGGACCGGCGGCGTCGCCGACGCGGATCTGCGCGTTGAGGCGGGCGGGACCGTCCATGGAGCCGGAGTCGACGACGACGATGACCCGGCACGGGTGCTCGCGGGAGGCCGCGTCGGAGATCTCGATCGCCCGGTCGACGTCGATGAGGTCGGGGACGACGATGATGAGCGTGAGGACGCGCCCGAGGGCGGTCGCGCCCCGGTCGTCGCGGAGGGCGACGATGCGCGAGGCGACCTCGAGCGAGGTCGTGTCCTTGAGGGTGATGATCACGGGAGCCTCCAGGCGCGCCCGTCGCGCGCCATCATGTCGTGCGCGGAGACCGGGCCCCACGAGCCCGGCCGGTACTGTTCGGGCTGTCCGAGCCCCTCCCAGTGGGAGAGGATCGGATCGAGGATCTGCCAGGAGAGCTCGACCTCGCGCTGATGCGGGAAGAGCGGGGCGGATCCGACGAGGGCGTCGAGGATGAGGCGCTCGTACGCCTCGGGGGAATCCTCGGTGAAGGCGTGGCCGTAGCCGAAGTCCATCGTCACGTCGCGGACCTGCATCTCGGTGCCCGGCACCTTCGCGCCGAACTTGATCGTCATGCCCTCGTCCGGCTGGACGCGGATGACGAGGACGTTCTGCCCGGACTCGGTGAGTTCGGAGTTCTCGAAGGGGACGTGGGCGGCGCGCTTGAAGACGACCGCGATCTCGGTGACGCGCTTCCCGAGGCGCTTGCCCGCCCTCAGGTAGAAGGGGACGCCCGCCCACCGGCGCGTGTCGACGAAGAGCTTGATCGCCGCGAAGGTCTCGGTGCGCGACTCCGCCGGGATGCCGTCCTCCTCGAGGAAGGCGGCGACGCTCGCGCCGCCCTGCCACCCGGCCGCGTACTGGCCGCGGGCGGTGGAGGCCGTGAGATCCTCGGGCAGGCGGACCGCGGAGAGGACCTTCTCCTTCTCGGCGCGCAGCGCCTCGGGGGAGAAGCGGACCGGCTCCTCCATCGCCGTGAGGGCGAGGAGCTGGAGGAGGTGGTTCTGGATGACGTCGCGGGCCGCGCCGATCCCGTCGTAGTAGCCGGCGCGCGTGCCGATGCCGATGTCCTCGGCCATCGTGATCTGGACGTGGTCGACGTAGTTCGCGTTCCACAGGGGCTCGAACATCGTGTTCGCGAAGCGCATCGCGAGGACGTTCTGCACCGTCTCCTTGCCGAGGTAGTGGTCGATGCGGAAGACGTCGGACTCGTCGAACACCTGGGAGACGACGCCCGAGAGCTCGCGGGCGGACTCGAGGTCGTGGCCGAAGGGCTTCTCGATGATGACGCGCCGCCACTCGCGGCCCTGCCGCTGGTTGAGGCCGGTCGCGGCGAGGTGCTCGGAGACGACCGGGAACCACGAGGGCGGGATCGAGAGGTAGAAGGCGTGGTTGCCGCCGGTGCCGCGCGAGCGGTCGAGTTCGGCGACGGTGTCGGCGAGGCGCCGATAGGCGGCGGGGTCGTCGAAGGTTCCCGAGACGAAGCGCAGTCCCGTGCGGAGCTGCTGCCACGTGCGCTCGTTGAAGCCCGTGCGCGTGTGGGCCTCGATCGACGCGCGGACGTAGTCCTCGAAGTCGGAGGGGCTCCAGTCGCGGCGGGCGAACCCGGTGAGCGCGAAGGCGGGATTGAGGAGGCCGCGGTTCGCGAGGTCGTAGATCGCGGGGAGCAGCTTCTTGCGGGCGAGGTCGCCGGTGATGCCGAAGATCACGAGGCCGCAGGGCGGCGAGATCCTCGGCAGGCGGCGGTCCTCGGGGTCGCGCAGCTCGACCGCGGCAGCAGACATGGGAGTCCTTTCGCACAGGTGGGCGCCGCACGGGCGCCCGTCCGTTCGTCGATCGTAGTCCGGGGCGGCGGGCGACGCCGGGCGAGGAGCGGCGTTCGACCGCCTCCTTCGTCACGATGCGGGCGGCCCCGCCCTCGTGAACGAGGACGGGGCCGAGCGCCGGGCGAGGGGATCACTTCGCGGCTGCGATGGACTCCTTCGCAGCGGCGACGAGGTGCGCGGCGTCGAAGCCGTAGTCGGCGAAGAGCTTGTTGCCGTTCGCGGACTCGCCGAAGTGCTCGAGGGAGACCGAGCGGCCGGCGTCGCCGACGAGGCCGCGCCACGAGAGCGCGATGCCGGCCTCGATGGAGGCGCGGGCCTTGACGGCGGCGGGGAGGACGGACTCCTTGTACTCGGCCGACTGCTCCTCGAACCACTCCATGCAGGGGACGGAGACGACCCGCGCCTTGATGTCCTCGGCGGCGAGGAGGTCCTTCGCCTCGAGGGCGTACTGGACCTCGGAGCCGGAGGCGAGGAGGAGGACGTCCGGGGTGCCCTCGACGTCGGCGAGGACGTAGGCGCCCTTGGCGAGGCCCTCGGCGGAGGCGAGGCCGGTCTCGTCGCCGCGCGCGGGCACCGGGAGGTTCTGGCGCGAGAGGACGAGGGCGGCGGGCTTGGCGTTCTCGAGGACGGTCTTCCACGCGACCGCGGTCTCGGTGGCGTCGGCCGGGCGGACGACGGCGAGGTTCGGGATCGCGCGGTAGGCGGCGAGGTGCTCGACCGGCTGGTGGGTCGGGCCGTCCTCGCCGACGCCGATGGAGTCGTGCGTCCACACGTAGGTGACGGGCAGATCCATGAGGGCGGCGAGGCGGACCGCGCCGCGCATGTAGTCGGAGAACACGAAGAACGTGCCGCCGTAGGGACGGGTGAGGCCGTCCGCGGCGATGCCGTTCATGATCGCGCCCATCGCGAACTCGCGGATGCCGAAGTGGAGGTTGCGGCCGAAGGGGTCGCCCGGCCACGCGGCGGTCGCGTTCTCGGCGGGGATGAACGAGGGCTCGCCCGGCATGTTCGTGTTGTTCGAGCCGGCGAGGTCGGCCGAGCCGCCCCACAGCTCGGGCACGGCCGAGGCGATCGCGGCGATCGTCTTGCCGGAGGCGGAGCGGGTGGCGACGGCCTTGCCGGGCTCGAAGACCGGGAGGGCGGCGTCGAGCTCGGCCGGGATCTCCTTCGCGAGGACGCGGTCGAGGAGGGCGGCGCGGTCGGCGTTGGCGGACTTCCAGGCCTCGAAGCGGGCGTCCCAGTCCTTCCGGTACTCGGCGGCGCGGTCGGCGGCGTTGGCGCGGGCGTGGGCGACGGCCTCCTCGTCGACGCCGAACATCGCGTCGGGATCGGCGCCGAGCGCCTCCTTGAGGCCGCGGAGGGCCTCGTCGCCGAGCTTGGAGCCGTGGATGCCGCCGGTGTTCTGCTTGCCGGGGGTCGGCCAGCCGATGATCGTGCGCAGGGCGATGATCGAGGGCTTGCCGGTCTCGGCCTTCGCGGCCTCGATCGCGGCGTCGAGGGCCTCGACATCCTCGGCGTAGGAGCCGTCCTCCTTCAGCCAGTTCACGCGCTGGGTGTGCCAGCCGTAGGCCTCGTAGCGCCCCAGCACGTCCTCGGTGAAGGCGATGTTCGTGTCGTCCTCGATGGAGATGTGGTTGTCGTCCCAGATGAGGATGAGGTTGCCGAGCTGCTGGGTGCCCGCAAGGGACGAGGCCTCGGAGGCGACGCCCTCCTGGAGGCAGCCGTCGCCGGCGACGACGTAGACGTAGTGGTCGAAGACCGACTCGCCCATCGGGGCCTCGGGGTCGTAGAGGCCGTGCGAGCGGCGGGCGGACATCGCGAAGCCGACGGCCGAGGCGATGCCGGTGCCGAGCGGACCGGTCGTGATCTCGATGCCCTTCGTGTGCCCGTACTCGGGGTGGGCGGGGGTGAGGGAGCCCTGGGTGCGCAGCGACTCGAGGTCCTCGAGCTCGAGGCCCATGCCGGCGAGGTACATCTGGCAGTACTGGGTGAGCGAGGAGTGGCCGGCGGAGAGGACGAAGCGGTCCCGGCCGAGCCAGCGCGGGTCCTTCGGGTCGAGGCGCATGTGGCGCTGGAAGAGGAGGTACGCCGCCGGTGCGAGCGAGATCGCGGTGCCCGGGTGGCCGGAGCCGACCTTCTCGACGGCGTCCGCCGCGAGGATCTTCGCGGTCTTCACCGCGCGGTCGTCGAGTTCATCCCACTTGAGTGTCACATCGGCCTCCAGCCGTCATTGCCCCGCCATCGGGGCGTCGGAATCTTCCCCTGGAAGTGTAGCGAAGGGCGGGGGATGATCGGAGGAGGGACCCCTGCTCAGATGTGCACTCCGGCCTGGGAACCCGCCCTCGGGCTCGCGCGCGGGGCCTTCGACCCAGGACGCGTCGCCGTTGATCGACGAGGGCGGGGCGATACGCTGACCTCATGGGGGAGTTCGAGGAGTTCGAGGCCGACTGGCTCACCCATCTGCGCGTCGAGCGCGGCGCCTCGGTCCACACGATCTCCAACTACCGGCGCGACGTCGATCGGTACCTCGCCGACCTCCGGTCGCGTGGGATCGAGGATCTCGGCGCGATCGGCGCCGACGAGGTCGAGCGGCACCTCGCCGACCTCGCCTCCGGGGCGCTCACGGGGCGCCCGGCCGCTGCCTCGTCGGTCGCGAGGGCGAGCGCGGCGATCCGCGGCTTCCACCGTTTCCTCGTCCGCGAGGGGGCGGCGAGCGACGACCCGGCCGCGCGCGTGTCGGCCCCCAAGCAGGGGACGCGCCTGCCCAAGGCCCTCGGCGTCGACGAGGTCGGCGCGCTCCTCGAGGCGGCGAAGCTCGGCGAGGACGCGGCGGCCCTGCGCGATTCGGCTCTCCTCGAGCTCCTCTACGCGACGGGGGCGCGGGTCTCCGAGGCGGTGGGCCTCGCCCTCGACGATCTCGACCTCGACGAGGACCTCCCCGTCGTCCGCCTCTACGGGAAGGGGCGCAAGGAGCGCCTCGTGCCCCTCGGCCACTACGCGAAGGACGCGCTCGGCGCGTACCTCGTGCGCGCGAGGCCGGCCCTCGCCGCGAAGGGGAGGGGAACGCCGGCGGTCTTCCTCAACACGAGGGGACGGCCCCTCTCGCGCCAGAGCGCGTGGGAGGCGATCCAGCGGGCGGCCGCGCGCGCCGGTCTCGACGCGAAGGTGTCGCCCCACACGCTGCGCCACTCCTTCGCGACGCACCTCCTCCAGGGCGGCGCCTCGGTGCGCGACGTCCAGGAGCTGCTCGGCCACGCCTCCGTCCAGACGACCCAGATCTACACGAAGGTCGCGCCGACGACGCTTGTCGAGGTCTACCGCTCCTCGCACCCGCGGGCCCGGGCCCACGGCGGCGCGAGCGCCTCATGACCTAGACTCTCCTTGTGACGAACGACGTGCAGCCCACCCTGTCCGGTGACATCGGCATGGATCCCGATGACTTCCCGATCCCCGCGCCCCTCGCCGGGCACGGCCCCGCCCGCGTCATCGCGATGTGCAACCAGAAGGGCGGCGTCGGCAAGACGACGACGACGATCAACCTCGGCGCGTCCCTCGCCGAGTACGGGCGCAGGGTCCTCATCGTCGACTTCGACCCCCAGGGCGCGGCGTCCGTCGGCCTCGGCATCAACGCCCTCGACATGGATCTCACGATCTACACCCTGCTCATGAACCCGAAGGCGGACGTCAAGGCGGCCGTGTGCCGCACCCCCGTCGACGGCCTCGACATCATCCCGGCGAACATCGACCTGTCGGCCGCCGAGGTCCAGCTCGTCACCGAGGTCGCCCGCGAGTCCGCCCTCGCCCGCGTCCTGCGCCACGTCGAGGACGACTACGACGTCATCCTCATCGACTGCCAGCCCTCCCTCGGCCTGCTCGCCGTCAACGCCCTCACCGCCGCGCACGGCGTCATCGTCCCCGTCGAGGCGGAGTTCTTCGCCCTGCGCGGCGTCGCGCTCCTGGTCGAGACGATCGAGACGGTCCGCGACCGCATCAACCCGCGCCTGAAGATCGACGGCATCGTCCCGACGATGGTCGACCAGCGGACCCTCCACTCGCGCGAGGTCCTCGAGCGCCTCGACGAGGCCTTCGGCGACCTCGTCTTCACGACCCGGATCGGGCGCACGGTGAAGTTCCCCGACGCCTCGGTCGCCTCCGAGCCGATCACGACCTACGCGCCGAACCACCCGGGGGCGAGGGCCTACCGCCGCCTCGCCCGCGAGGTCATCGCCCGTGGCGACGCCGCCTGACGAGGTCCTCGACGGCCAGAGCGCCATCGACGACTTCCACGTCGCCCTCGACGTCTTCGAGGGGCCCTTCGACCTGCTCCTCCAGCTCATCGCGCGCAAGCGCCTCGATATCACGGAGATCGCGCTCGCCGAGGTCACCGACGAGTTCCTCGCGCACATGCGCCTCTTCCCCGACCTCTCGCGGACGACGGAGTTCCTCGTCGTCGCGGCGACGCTCCTCGACCTCAAGGCGGCGAGCCTCCTCCCGCGCACCGAGGCCGATCCTCAGCTCGCCGCCGAGGACCTCGAGGCGCGCGACCTCCTCTTCTCCCGGCTCCTCCAGTACCGGGCCTTCAAGGGGGCGTCGGCCGAGATCGGCCGGCGCCTCGAGGCCAACGCCGGTTTCGTCGCCCGCGCCGTGCCGCTCGAGCCTCACTTCGCGGCGCTCCTGCCCGAGCTCGTGTGGACGGCGAGCCCCGAGGACCTCGCCCTCGCGGCCGTGCGGGCGCTGACGAGCGCCGAGCCCGAGGTCGTCACCGCCCACCTCCACGACCCGGTCGTCCCAGTTCGCGAGCAGGCGCTGCTCCTCGCCGAGCGGCTTTCCAGGCTCGGTCGGGCGAGCTTCCACGACCTCGTCTCCGACGCCGCGACGACCGCGATCGTCGTCTCCCGCTTCCTCGCCGTCCTCGAGCTCTACCGGCGCCGCGCCCTCGACGTCGCCCAGGACGAGCCGCTCGGCGACCTCGTCCTCGTGTGGACGGGCGGGCCGGACACCGTCATCGACATCGACGAGGCCGACTACTCCGGGTCCTTCGAGCCGGAGGATTCGCACGCTGGACACGAGAGCGCGCCGGGGGCGCGGGACGGGGAGGACGCATGAGCGCCGACGACTTCGTGAACGCGGGAGCCGCGCCGGACGGCGCCGCGGTCGGGGACTCGCGTCTCGACGCGGGCGAGGCCGAGCTCTTCGCGCCGCTCGAGGCGATCCTCATGGTCGCCTCCGAGCCCGTTCCCGCCGCCGACCTCGCCGATGCGCTCGACGTCGACGAGCACGTCGTCGCGGGCTCCCTCGCCGCGCTGGCGGCCGAGTACCGCGGCGAGTCCGGGGCGAGGCGCCGGGGATTCGAGCTCCGGGAGACCGCCGGCGGCTGGCGGATCTACTCCGCCCGCGAATGGGCCGGGCTCGTCGGACGCTTCGTCGTCGGCTCCGCGCAGTCGAGGCTCTCGCAGGCCGCGCTCGAGACCCTCGCCGTCATCGCCTACCGCCAGCCCGTCTCGAGGTCGCGCATCTCGCACATCCGCGGCGTGAACGTCGACGCCGTCGTGCGTACGCTAGTGACGAGGGGACTCGTCGAAGAGGTGGGAGAGACCGATTCGGGCGCCCACCTCTACGGGACGACCCGTGAATTCCTCGAGAAGATGGGGTTCGCGTCCCTCGACGACCTGGTGCCCCTGGCGCCCTATCTGCCGACCGGCGACGAGCTGGACGAACTGGAGGAGCAACTGTGAGGAACGATCCCTACGTCGAGGGCGGAATCCGCCTGCAGAAGGCGCTCTCGCAGGCGGGCGTCGCCTCGCGCCGCGCCGCCGAGGAACTCATCGATCAGGGCCGCGTCCAGGTCGACGGGCAGGTCGTCCGCAATCAGGGCGTCCGCATCGATCCGACGAAGCAGACCGTCCACGTCGACGGCGAGCGCGTCTTCTTCGACGAGGCGAAGCACGTCGTCCTCGCCGTCAACAAGCCCGTCGGCACCGTCTCGACGATGTCCGACCCCGAGGGCCGTCCGACCCTTTCCGACCTCATCGTCGACTACCCCGAGCGCCTCTACCACGTCGGCCGCCTCGACATCGACACCTCCGGCCTGCTCCTCCTCACGAACGACGGGGAGCTCGCCAACCGGCTCACGCATCCGAGCTACGAGGTCCCCAAGACCTACGTCGCGCGCCTCCACGGCGAGGTGAAGCCCTACGTCAAGCGGAAGCTCACCGAGGGGATCGAGCTCGAGGACGGCCCCATCAAGGTCGACTCCTTCCGCGTTCTCGACACCTACGGCGACATCACGACGGTCGAGATCGTCGTCCATGAGGGCCGCAACCGCCTCGTCCGCCGCATGATGGCCGAAGTCGGCTACCCGGTCCGCGAGCTCGTCCGCACGGCGTTCGGACCGATCCACCTCGAGCGCCTCCAGCCGGGCACGACCCGCCGGATCAAGGGGAACGCCCTCACGGCGCTCTACGCGTCCGTGGGACTCTGACGTGTCGTCCCTCCGTCCCGTCGCGACTACCGGACCCGTCCTCGTCGTCGGGTCCGGGCTCCTCGGCGCCTCGCTCGGCCTCGTGCTGCGGGGCGCGGGCGTCGACGTCTACCTCTCCGACACCTCGCCGACGGCGCTGCGCCTCGCCCAGGACATCGGTGCGGGCACTCCCGTCTCGGAGATCGCGGATCCGCTCCCGACGCTCGTCGTCGTCGCCGCCCCGCCGGACGTCGCCGACGTCTGCGTCCTCGAGGCGCTGCGCGCCTACCCCGACGCCGTCGTCACCGACGTCGCCTCCGTGAAGTCCGCGGTCGCCGAGGGCGTGCTCAGCGCCGCGGCGGCGGGGGAGGACCCCTCGATCGCGGCGCGGTACGTCGGCTCCCACCCGATGGCGGGGCGCGAGCGCTCCGGCGCGGGCGCAGCCGACGCCGATCTCTTCTACGGGCGCCCCTGGGTGGTCGTCGCGCACCCGACCTCCGACCCGCGCGCGGTCCTCGCCGTCCGCGCGCTCGCGACCGATGTCGGCGCCGTGCCGATCGAGATGGACGCCGCCGCGCACGACGCGTCCGTCGCGCTCGTCTCGCACGTCCCCCAGCTCGTCTCCTCGCTCCTCGCCGCCCGTCTCGCCGATGCGCGGCTCGAATCGCTCGGGCTCGCCGGTCAGGGACTGCGCGACACGACGCGCATCGCCGCATCGGATCCCCGGCTGTGGACCGCGATCCTCGCGGGGAACGCCGCTCCCGTCGTCGAGGTCCTCAAGCCGCTGCGCGACGACCTCGACGACCTCCTCGTCCACCTCGAGGCCGCCGCCGAGCGCGGGCCGCTGCGGGGCGGCAGCGTCGGCGCGGTCAACCGCGTCATGGAGGCCGGCAACCGCGGCGTCGCCCGCATCCCGGGCAAGCACGGCGGCGCCCCGAGCCGCTACGCCGAACTCGAGGTCCTCATCCCCGATAGTCCCGGCGAGCTCGGTCGGCTCTTCACCGAGCTCGGCGAGATCGGCGTCAACATCGAGGACCTCGTCCTCGAGCACTCGGCCGGCCAGGCGGTCGGCCTCGGGCGCATCTCCATCGATCCGGCCCGCCTCGCCGAGGCCGAGGCCGATCTCGAGCGCCGCGGATGGCGCCTCATCAACCACGCCCCGCAGGGCTGAACGCGGAAAGGGACTCCCATGGACGACGCTGCGCGCCGCGAGGCGATCTCGAGGCTCGGCATCACGATCGCGATCGACGGCCCGGCGGGATCCGGGAAGTCGACGATCTCGAAGCTCCTCGCGAGGCGGCTCGGCATCGGGTACCTCGACACCGGCGCGATGTACCGGGCGCTCACGTGGTTCGCCCTCGAGAAGGGGATCGATCTCACCGACGAGGCGGCGGTCCGCGCCGCGGCCGATGCGATGCCCCTCGACATGCACCCCGACCCTGACGCGCCCTCGTACGCGGTCGGCGGGATCGATGTCACGACCGCGATCCGGGAGCCGCGCATCGCCCTCGCGATCCCGCACGTCTCGACGAACCTCGAGGTCCGCCACTGGATGGCCGTCGAGCAGCGCCGACGGATGATGGCCGCCCGAGAGGAGGGCTCCGGCATGATCGCCGAGGGCCGCGACATCACGACCGTCGTCTGCCCCGACGCCGACGTCCGGGTGCTGCTCCTCGCCGACGAGGAGGAGCGCCTGCGTCGGCGCACCCTCGAGCTCCACGGCGAGGCGACCCCCGAGCTCATGGAGCGCGTCCGCGAGCAGATCACGAAGCGCGACACAGCGGACGCCACCGTCTCGGAGTTCCTCACGCCCGCCGAGGGCGTCGACGTCGTCGACTCCTCCGGCCTCGGCATCGAGGGCGTCGCCGAGGCGATCCTCGCCCTCGTCGATGCGGACCTCGAGGCGCGCGCGGCGCTCTGACCTTCCTCGGTCGGCCCGCGCCCGCGGCGCGGGGCCTCTCAGCGCCGCACGAGCGGCGCGAGGCGGGCGATGCCCTCGCGGATGTCCTCGATCGATGCCGAGCACGACAGACGCACATGGGTGTCCGCGGTGAGCGGCCCGAAGTCGCGGCCCGGCGTGAGCGCGACGCCGCATTCGGACAGGGCCCGCGCGCAGAACTCGTCGGCGCTCATACCGGTGGCCGACACGTCGAAGTAGACGTAGAACGCCCCGTCCGGCGCGACGGGCACGGGCAGCCCGAGGTCCGCCAGCGCCTCGGTCGCGGCGGCGCGCCGCTGCGAGAAGAGGTCGCGACGCGCCTCGCACCACCGGATCGACTCGGGGTGGAAGCACTCGAGCGCGGCGATCTGCGCGGGCGTCGACGGGCAGATGAGGAGGTTCTGCGCGAGACGATCCATCGCCTCGACCATGTCCTCGGGGACGATCGCCCAGCCGAGCCTCCAGCCCGTCATGCCGAAGTACTTCGAGAAGCTCGAGATGACGATCGCGTCGGGGTCGGTCGCGAGGACGCTCGCCGGACGACGCCCGTCGGCCCGGTCGTCGGAGAGCTCGAGGTAGATCTCGTCGATGACGCGCCATCCGCCGCGCGCCCGGACGAACTCGCAGATCCGCGCGAGCTCCTCGGTCTCGACGGACGTGCCCGTCGGATTCGAGGGAGAGGCGATGAGGACGCCGCGGGTCTCCTCGGTCCAGTTCTCCTCGACGAGGGAGGCGTCGAGCTGGTAGCGGGTCTCGGGCCGGGTCGGAATGAGTGCGACGTCCGCGCCGAAGGTCGCGAGGAACTGGCGGTTGCACGGGTACGACGGATCGCCGAGGAGGACACGGTCCCCGGGGTCGACGAGCGCCGCCGACACGAGGAGGAGCGCCGCCGACGCCCCGGCCGTCACGCACACGCGTTCGGGCGCGATCTCGATCCCGTGGAGGTCGCGATACCGCTGCGCGATGGCGCGTCGCAGCTCGGGGAGCCCCAGGGCGTCCGTGTAGGGGAGGGGCCGCGACTCCCGCGCGATCTCCTCGAGCGCCGCGAGCACGCGTGGCGGCGCGCCGGTGTCGGGCTCGCCGAGCGAGAGGCGGATGACGTCGTTTCCGGCGGCGGCCAGTCGCGACGCCTCCGCGGCGACGGCCATCGCGTAGAAGGGCTGGAAGTTGCGGGCGCGGCGCGACAGTCGGGTCATGGGGCCGATTGTCCCACCGGAGGGGCACTGTCATGTGGGACCTCCCTCAGGGAGCCCGCCCCGCCCTCGGCGATCGGCTACGAGTGGGCGGCGGCGAAGGCGTCCTGCAGCTCCTCGTTGAGACCTCTGACGATCGCCGGGTCGATCTTCGTCTCGCGCCGGTCGTAGGTGAGGAGTCCGTTCGTCTCCTGTTCGACGTCGCTGAGCTGCGTGTACGTCGCCGCAGTGAGGCCGTGCTCGGCGAGGGGGATGAGCTGGTCGCGGTAGAGGGAGGAGAGCGCGGCGGCGAAGGACTCGGGGTCGTCGTGGAATCCGTACCCGTAGGGGACGAGGCCGGGGCGCACGTGCCCCTCGACGGCGAGGTTGAGGCCGCCGAACTCGGAAAGGTAGTAGGGCCTCGGGTCGCGCTGCGTCGGAGGGGTGAGCCTGAGGACGTAGCGGTGGCGCGAGCGGAAGTCGCCGCACCTGTGCCCCTGGTCGAACCAGCCGGAGGCCGCGTCGACGAGGCGCGTCGGGTCGGTGCGCCGCGTGATTGTCTCGAGGAGGCGAGCGTTGAACTGCCCCCACCCCTCGTTGAAGGGGACCCACACGAGGATCGAGGGGTGAACCTCGAGGAGCTGGATCGCCGCGATCCAGTCGCGGATGAACTCCTCGCGATCCTCGGCCCGCTCGCGCCCGGTCCGCAGGCGGAAGAGGCGGGAGCGGTCGGGGCTCGTGACGTCGAGCGCCTGGATCGCTCCGGAGAGCTTGATCCCGAGCGGCGCCTTCGCGCCCGACACGGCGTCCTGCACGAGGACGAGGCCGAGGCGGTCGGCGAGGTGGTAGAAGCGGCGCGACTCGGTCTTGATGTGGACGCGTACGCCGTTGAAGCCCATCTCCTTCATCCGCTCGAGGTCGAAGGCGAGCGCCTCCTCGGACGGGGCGGTGAGTCCGGATTCGGGCCAGTACCCCTGGTCGAGCGGGGCGTTGAGAAGGAACGGGCGTCCGTTGAGGAGGATCGACCGTCCCTTCCCGGACGTGCGCCTCCTGCGCGTGCGGGAGCCCCGTCTCGCCGGATCGGAGATCGCCACGGTCCTCACGCCGAACCAGGTCGCCGCCTCGTCCTCGTCGATCCGCACCCGCGCGCGGTAGAGGAAGGGGTCGTCTGGGCTCCACGGGCGGGCGTCAGGGATGCGGACCTCGACGGGGACGCCGGTCGTGCACTCGACGCGCAGGGCCCCGTCCGGCGTGTCGATATCGACGAGGGCGGGGCGGCCGGCCTTTTCGGCGGAGACGAGGAGGTCCACCGTCTCGAGGTCTTCGTGCGTTCTGACGGCGACGCGCGTGAGGGCGATGTCGGGGAGCGGCTCCATCCACACGGTCTGCCAGATGCCCGAGGTGGGGGAGTACCAGATCGTCGTCGGGAGGAGGGCCTGCTTGCCGCGCTGCTGGCGGCCCGTGTCGGTCGGGTCAACGACGGCGACGCGGATCCTCACCGTCTCCCGGGCGGTGTCCGGCAGATCGACGGAGAAGGGGAGGTAGCCGCCCGAGTGGGAGCCGGCTCGCACGCCGTCGACCCAGACGGCGCAGCGGTAGTCGACCGCCTCGAAGTTGAGGGCGATGCGCCGGCCGCGCCACGACTCCGGGATCTCGACCTCGCGCTCGTAGTGGAGGACGTCGGCGGGGGTGAAGGGCCGCGCGACGCCGGAGGCCTCGGTCTCGGCGGCGAAGGGGACGAGGATCTCGCCGTCCCATTCGTCGACGCTCGGCTCCTCAGGGCCGAGAGCGTCCTCGGCGCCGGCCGTCGGCGTGATCGCGTACCGCCAGCGGCCGTTGAGGCAGCGCCACTCCGCGCGCTCGAGCATCGGGCGCGGGTAGGCGTCGAGGGGCGTTGCGGGGAGGTCCTCGCCCCAGGGGCTGACGAGACGTGCGGTATTCGACATGATGTCGATCATATGGGCGGTGAACTGCGAGGAATCGGGGAATCGGCGGGATGGGGCCGATTGGCGCTCAGGGCGCGCCCTGGGCTATCATCATCTGGTCGCCACAAGCGACGAATCGAATACGGGCTGTGGCGCAGTTTGGTAGCGCACTTGACTGGGGGTCAAGGGGTCGTGGGTTCAAATCCCGCCAGCCCGACGAAAAGCCCGGAATCTCAACGATTGAGGTTCCGGGCTTCGTCGCGTTTCCCTCAATCTCATCTTGAAACTCATCTTGAGATTCAGAGCCGCGAGCGGCTCCGGGAGACCTCCTGGAGGTCGTCCTGCATGTGAGCGCCGTGCCCGAGAATCGGCTGCCCAGGGCGACCTCCACCTACTCGGGAGGTTTCCAATGTCCTGTTCATGCTCAACTGTTGCCGTCGTTCGTCCCCGTGTCTGGGTGGGCTGCCTCGGGTGCTACAACGCCGGTCGCCTCGTGGGGAGGTGGGTCGATGCCGAGAGTGCCGCCAGCCTCACGTCTGAGGAACTCCACGGCTACCCCAGTGCTCACGACGAACTGTGGTGCCTGGATACCGAGGGCTTCCCTTACGGGACCGGGGAAGTCTCCCCGTCCGTCGCCTCGAAGTGGGGTGAACTCTATGGCGAGGTGGGGGAGACCCTCTGGCCTGCGCTGGTGTCGTGGGTCGAGAGCGGCTGCTACGTCGTTGATGCTGATGAGTTGCCGTGCGTGTCCGACTTCGAGGAGCGGTTTTGCGGCTGCTGGGAGTCGGAGACTGACTACGCCAACCAACTCGCCGAGGAGATGGGCGTGTGGGATGAGGTGCCCGAGCACCTGCACTCGTACGTGGACGTGCAGAAGTGGTGGCGGGACGAGCGGCTCGACTACAGCATCACCGAAGCGCCCAACGGCGGCGTGTGCATCTTCCGGTGCTGCTGACCCTCGTGCCTGCCGCGCATAGGTATCGCTACCGTCGCGCCAGTAGAGAGTGGGGATCCATGTCGAGCTGCACTGCCAGGTCCTCGATGGAGTCGAGCGTGAGATTGCGCTCGCCGCGTTCGATGCCTGCCAGGTACCGGGGTGTGACCCCGAGTCGCTCAGCCAAGCCCTCCTGAGTGAGCCCCCGACGATGACGCTCGGCGCGCACGTTCACACCGAGCGCTCTCCGCAGAGTCCTTGTCGTTCCGCCGCTCACCTAACCCATCGTCCGTGCTGGTACTTCCCAGTTCCAGGTACCGATAACTTCCACCAGAACCGATCGCTACCACTAGGGTGGTCCTGTAAGCGGTTCCCCTCATGATTCAAGCCAAAAGGAGATCCCCATGAATCCACGCTCGCGTACGCTCTCCCTCTCGTCCCTCCTCCTCGTCGGCGCTCTGGCCCTGGCAGGGTGTGCTGGTTCAGCCTCCTCCTCAGGTACGGACGCAGCCGCAAGCGGCGGTGCATCCGCCACCAATGAGCGCGTGGTCTTCGAGTTCGCCTCCACTCCCGACAGCGCCCCGGGCGGTGAGGTCACCGTCCAGTTCCCCGACGGTCTCACTGAGGCTCTGGAGATCGACAACGTGACCGTTCCGGTCAAGTCGGTGACGCTGCGCTCTCAGGAGGTCACGTCCACGAGCCTGTGCGCCGTCGAGGGTCACGTGGAGTTCAACGAGGGCGGTGAGGCGGTGGTGACCAAGCCGGTCCCGCCCAAGACGAACATCAATGAGAAGACTGGTGAGGCGATGCCCGAGGAGGGCGACCGGTCGAGCATGGGACCGGCACATTGGGCGGCCCGGTACTACGGCGTAGCGATGGATGCCCCCTACGGGAGCGAGATCCTTCCCATGTCGCAGTTCGATGCGAACAAGCCCGAGGAAGGTGTGTACATGGATTCGCCGGACTCCTTCGTCGAGGTCCTGCCCTGCGCAACGTCGGTAGACGACAACGGCAGCGGCGTGAAGGAATCCTTCGGGTTCCAGCGGGTTGACAGCGAGAGCGAATCAGGGTCGAGCGATTTCGCCTTCGTGACGTTCAGCGTGATGCGCGACGGGACGATCCTCATCCCCAGCGCGAAGGTCAACGGGTACACCCGAGACGGCAGCGGTAGCTGGGTGCAGAAGCACAAGTGAGATCATTCTGTTCAAGATCGACCTGTGAAGGGAACCCCCTGGCCTTGCGGTAAGGGGGTTCCCTCTTTTCTCGTTTTCGATTCACATCCCGTACCCGTCGTCATACTCGGTGGTGGGGAGGCTCAGCGTCTCCAGGGTCCGTGCCCGACGTTGGACGAGCCGGTTACCGTGCATGCGCTCGACCTCGCGCGCCTGATTGATGAGCATCTCAGGGGAGCGCGCAAACGTCCGCTCGGCAGCAGCCTTCGCCTGCTCGATCTTCCTCTGCGTCGCGTCATCCACGTGCTTGCCGAGAACCGTTGCAAGATGCCGAGCGCCCACCGTTGCGAGGTATCTCGCTTGCTCGTCGGGGATCGAGTGTGCGGTCATCGCCTCGGCGTAACGTTCATCTGCGAGGGCGAGCCGTTCGCGTGCTGCTTTCTGGAGGCGTTCAGCCTCGGCGATGCCCTGAGCGCGTCCCTCGGAGAGACCCTGCTCGTAGCCCTCGCGTCGTCCCTCCTCCCGTGCTGTTTCCCGTTCCGTCTCGACCTGCTTGCGGGCGAGCCGGACCTGGAACTCCTCGCGCTCAAGAAGCTCGCCCTCGTAGCGCAACTCGTCGCGGTCAGCCTTGAGTTGGTCGCGCTGCCCGTCAAGCTCGCGACGCTCGTCACGAAGCGCCCCGTAGACCGCCTTAGTCTCGCTCTTGTCATGGCGCAGGGGGTCGACCTCGCGCTCCACGGGCCAGCCGCGCGCGACCATGTATTCCTTAAGGTCGTCCTGGTAGCGCTCAAGCTTTTGTCGCCCAGTGAGCATCTTGCCGTCCTCACCCAGCACGTCACGGTGCGCGGCGTAGGCCCTTGACCACTCCGGGCGGAGGCCGCCCTCGTGTTTTGGGTCATCGGCGAACGTGTCTGCGAGCAATTGGATGTGCGGCGTTGTCTCCGAGTGCTGGACATCGAACCCGAGTATGGCCTCAAACCCGCCGGGGATGACGTTCTTGCCGAGGAAACGCAGAACGTCCGTAAAGTACCTCATCGCCTCGTCGCGATCACGCGCGACCCATCGGGAGCGGCCCTTGCCGTAGAAGTCCGGGACCTCCTCACACATGCTCTTGGGCAGGTGCGCGACGAACATCGAGGTCGTCACCGTGCCGCCTCGCATCTTGCCCTGCTTGTCTGGCTTGTCCTCGCGCAGGGGCGAGGTCAGTCGCTCAACCCTTGATTGCCCATAATCGAGCACCTGCTGCATAGACGTGGCGCGGACAAACCGGCCCTTCCCGTCGTTTACGAACCCCCGGTCGAGGGCCTCGTCCTCGACCACGATGTTCGTGTTCTCGCGTGCCCAGTACTCGACCGCTTTCGGGTCGAGTTCGCGCATCATCTCGTGCACGATCGCACGCCGTTCCCCGACGGCTTTAGTGTGGGTCACCCGAAAGCCAGTGCGTCCTGTCGTGTCGCTCATCATTTTCTCCTCACTCGTTCACGTTGTTCTCTCGTTCGTCGGCGCAGTGGCGGGTGCTCTGGGACCCTCGCTTCGCTACCCAGAGCACCCGCCCTTGCATCCGTGTGCCAACTCCTCGGGTCCCTGGTCGCTACGCTCCCTGCCCGAAAAGTTGCCCCACGGGTCACACCTTGTGTCTCCGGGTCCCCTCGCTTCGCTACCCCCGATACACAAGGTGTATTAACCCCCTAAGACAGTTACGCTTCGCTTCACTGTCCGGGGGCTGCTCCGCAGGGCGGGGACCCTTCGTTGAACCAGCGCTTGCTCGGTTCAACTCCGGGTCCCCGAGGCCGTCACCAGCGCGCCGCTGGCACATCGGTGTCGGCCTGGTCATAGCCCTCGTCGGAGCCCCACCGGAGCTCCTCCTTGGGCTCCTCCGCTGTGCGGTTCTCGGTGCTGTTCGTACCGAGAAGCCGACGCACTTCGTCGGCGATACCGGGCCCGTTCAGCGTGCGAACGAGCGCCTGCATTGCCTCCGGCGTGTCCGCAAAAACGAGGGTTGCGACGGCCTCTCCGAGGGCCGTCTTTGCGGACAGGAGTTCTCTCTGCTGCGCCTCCTTCAGTGCGCGCCGGAGGGCACGTGCCTCGGAGTTCTTTGCGGCGAGTTCCTTCTCAATCTCGGCTGCTGTCTTGGACATGGTTGCGTTCCTTTCGTGATGTGGTTGGTGGTCTGGTTTTGAGGGTCAGATTGTCCAGGGGGAGCCAGTCAGGGCCTCCGGCTGCTCCTCCGCGATCACCACCTGCGGGGTGCCGTAGTAGTCGCGGACGAAGACCTTTGCGGCGAGGTCGAGACGACCGTCCTGCGCGAAAGCAGCCTTCTTCGCCGCCGCCTCTTCATGGGCGAGACAGAATCGTTCTGCCTTCTCCGCCTTGCGCTGGTCTTCGGCTGCCTTCGCCTCGGCAATCCGCTTCTCCATCTCGATCTGGTCGATCGGAGAGACGGCAGCGCTCGACGCCTGCTCGGTGGTGGTCTCCTCCGCCGTCGGCTCCGGTTCAGGTTCGGGCTCAGGTTCGACGACAGACCCTTCGAGCAGAACGAGGTCCTGACCTGCCTGCCAGCCCTCCGTCTCCTCGAAGCCCATATCAGGCGATGCCACCGCGAGTAGACCGGCGAGCGCGTTACACGCGCCGTCGGCGGAGTGCGTGACCGTCCCGAGAGCACCGAAGCGCAGATCAATACGTCGGTCCGCGATAACCGCCTGGCGAGTGCCCTTCAGACGACCGACGGGCGAAACGAGATACGCCCGTTCGCCGTCGACGTGCTGCACCTTCACTGTTGCTGCGAGGCGACGGATGAACTGGTCCAGGGCCTCGTCCACGTTGCCCTTGTTCCGGGTCCAGAAGAAGTACTGGTCCGGCGGGATGGTTGCCGTCAGGACGATCAGCCGGGGCGCGACCTCCTGCTTGTTCTGGTAGCGGGCGCGGGCAGGCGAGGCGTTGTATGGGTCGAGTAGCAGTAGCCAGTCGTTTGCCTCCATCGCCGACCCGCGAAGGTCATCGAGGAAGACGACCTCCTGCCCCTGCCAGTCGTCCAGAGGGTTCGCCGTCGCGGCACGGTAGACGCGCCACGTCTCGCCGCACTCCTTGGCGAGGCCGAGGGTCCGGGCGATGAAGTCCTGAGCGATCCGGGTCTTGCCGACCCCGGCCTCACCCCAGATGAAGACGACCGTCGTGTGGAAGTCGCCTTGGCGCAGTTTCGCGGCGGCCTGGTAGGCGCGACGCTGACCGTAAGCGCCGAACGCCTCGTCCATCATCGTCTTGTGCCGGGAGTAGATCGTGAAGAGCTCATCAGTCAGCATGACCTGCTCCTTCGAGACGAGGCCCTCCAGGATCAGGTCGCGCAGATAATCCGCCGACTCGTTCACGTTCTTGGTCTTGATCGTCGCCGCACCGCGAGCCCAGACCTCCCGCCTCTCGGCGTGGATGTCCATGTAGTTCTTCCCCCGAAGAGTGGCGACCTCCTCCGCCGGGTACTGGTATTTGTCCCGGTACTTGGCGTGGACGAGGTAGGCGAGCATGTTGTCGAACGCGTAGCGTCCGGCTTTCGGCTTCTCGACGTACTGCGGATCCACGCCGAGGAACCCGGCGAGCTGCTCCACGGACGCGGAGGACTTGCGGTCGGCAAACCGGAAGACGGCGTGGACGTGCCTCTCTTTCGGAACGCGGTCGTACTGGTGCGTGACCTCGTTCCACTGGTCCTGCTCGTCCTTGTCGTGGATGATCGCGTACGCGGCCTCGACCTTGCAGCCGACGGCTTCCAGTCGCTCCACCAGGTAGGTCCCCAGACTGAGCGCGTCGCAGTCCAGTGCGGTCGCGTTGTGGGGGTCATCGGCCCAGGTCCACAGGTCCGACTTCAACTGCTGCGTGAGGCCGATCAAGGTCGGGTTGTTCGACTGCTTGCTCATCGCCGGTCACCTCCCGACTGATTCGCAGTGTGGTGACGAGGACCGAGGCAGGGGTGCGCCTGGCGACCTCTGTCGAGGCACCGGAGCCTGACCGGTGCCTCGACGAAGGCCGCCGCACCGGGCGCAAGAAGGCCTCCGAGGGGGTCACGTAAGTTAATTGACCCCCAATTGACCCCTAATTGACGACCTAATTGACCCCCTGAAAACAGGCGGAAGCGCGTCTCGTTCGAGGTGGTGTCAAGGATGAGTTTTGCCTGGTGTTCCAGCCGATTGTTGGGGTGCGCGGCAGTCGACAAGCCCCTGCCGCGCGCGCGTAGAGCGTCAATTAGACCCGTTTTGGCCAGAAAACTCTTGAGGAGGCCCCAGGTGCGCATTTCACACGAGGGCGTGCCCGCGTCGCGGGCAAGCCTCGGGGCCTTCGGCCCCTCGCTCGCGGGGGAGAAGGTGGTGATGGTGGGGTTCATCGCTGACCCCCGGTGACGGTCCGGTGAGCCTGCATGAAGGAGCGCAGGTCGCGGACCTGATAGGCGACGGAGCCACGACGACGGCCCTGGCCGTCCAGGTCACCGCCCAGGTCGTACTTGAGGTAGGATGGCCCCTTGCCCAGGCTGCGCCAGTTGGTGAGGGTCTTGGTGGAGACGCCGAGGAACTCGGCGGCCTCAGCGGGGGAGAGCGCGCGCTCGTCGTCGAGCACGGTAGAGGTTGCAGCGGGAGCGGCGGACATGGCGAAAGCCCTTTCCTGACGAAGGAAAGGGCTTGGCACCGCTCACTATCGAGTCGGAAACCCTTGCTGAACCTCGCACGGGAGAGGTCCCTGCCCACGTGGGCGCGGCTTGCTCATCGGCACCATCACATCCCGTCGAGGATGGTGTGGGGGCCCAGACGGACCCTCAGACGGCCAATCTCACGCCGCTCCAGGCTCATCCCCTCACCCCGGAGATATCGAGGTGTACTGACCCCTTGGTGGGATCGGCCCGAAGGACTTGCTCCGATCCTAGCATGGCCCGTCAAGTCCCCGCAAGCCCACCTCACTCCCACTTGAACCAGGGGAACAGCGTATCTTACAATGGAGGTATGACAGAACCGGCAACGAAGAAGAAGCGAGCGGCCCGTGTCGTGCTCTCGCCCGGCCAGCACTCCATCGACCGAGCGACCCCAGCCCCCATCGACGGCGGTTTCCGCCTCCAGTGGCGCATCATGCTGCACGACGGGCGTACGGTCCACATGAAGAGCCAGGCCCCTACGAGGGCGGAGGTGCGTGCCAGGGCGCGCGCCAAGGCTGCTGAATTGCTTCAGACCTCCGGGGCGTCCTCGTGGTCGCTGCGCTCGCAGGTGGCCGAGTACATGGAAGCCGTCACCAAGCCCGCCATTGAGTCCGAGCGCCTCGCTGAGGCCACGCGGGCACGGTACTGGCTCGCCTACCGGCTACTGCTGGGCGAGTGCGGCTCCGACGAGAAGGGCCACTGCCACCGGCACGCCCTCAAGGGACTGTCCATCGAGGCGGCCATGCGCCCCCGTGCCCTCAAGGAGTGCCTGGAGGAGATCGGGCGGCTGCATGGGGCCAAGAACGTGAAGCACGCGAAGTTGGTCGCCTCGAAGTACCTCGCCCGACCACTGAAACTGGACGGCCTGTTGCAGTACAACCCGCTGGCCGATCTGGACCTCGACCTGTCGAGATCCCGCAAGCCACCCGTCCAGCGTGGCGGGCACGCTCTCACGCGGGAGGAGTATCGGAAGGCGATCGACTGGCTGCTTACCCAGGACCCGAAGGCGGTGGAGAAGCCCAGGCGCGGGCGCTGGACTCTTGAGGACCGGATTGCCGAGCGCCGGGCTCTGCTGGAGTTCGTCCTCACCCAGGCCGCCACGGGGATGAGGACCTCAGAGATCGGTAGGCGTCCCGTGAGCGAGGTCGAAGTGGACGACAACGGGAACGTCGTGTTCGTCCTCGGTGAGGCCGCTACCAAGACGAGGCGGGCTCGTCGCGTGCCCGTGCTCGACGACACCGTGGCCCGGCTGCTCGTGGAGAGGATCGAGCGGCTGCCCGAGGGTGCGTACCTGTTCGGTGCGCCCACCGACCCGATGAAGGAGTGGCTGCCCCGGAACCGCGACCGCAAACTCGCAGCCCTCTACGAGGAACTGGCCGAGGCGTGCGGCATCGAGATGTTCAAGGTGGAGCGCGGGCACTCATGGAGGACGACGATCAACTCGATCTTGGCCGACGTGGTTCCCGAGGACCAGCGGATCAGGCTGCTCGGCCACACCCGCGAGATCAACCGCTCCCACTACACCGACGCCCGCGAGGTCGAGGCCCTCAAGGAAGCCGCTTCCCAGGCCCTCACCTCATCTTGAAGAGTATCTTGAATCATGGGATTTCGAGGGTTTCGTCGGGAGTTGGCGGGAAGTATGGATGGCACTGAATCGTTGCTATCCCGCCAGAAACCGGCAGCACCCCGGGGCTCCCTGTGATTTGAATACCCTTCTCAAGGGGTCGTGGGTTCAAATCCCGCCAGCCCGACAGTGTGAAGTCCCGGACCCTCGGCGGTCCGGGACTTCGTCGTCTCTCGCTCGTCGCATCTTCCCCAGTTCCCATCCGCCCGCGGTGGCGCCGACGCACATGCCGGTGACCAGTCGGAGGATGGTAGCGACTCGGAACGCGATCCGAGCGGTTCGCAGTGGCGATTGAAGGGGAGGGGACGATGCGGCACGTTGTCGTTCTGCGCGGCGCGCCCGCCTGCGGGAAGTCGACGTGGGTGAGGGAGCGGGGTCTTCGCGCGCACGCCATCGGTCTCGGCGACTTCCGCGTGGAGGCGCCGAAGGGAGGCGTCATCGCGATCCCGAGCCTCGTCGAGGCCCTCGGATTCTGAGAGCGCGCGACTCGGGACCGTCACGAGGCCACGAATCGCACGATTTCTCAACCGGTATTGACGAGTGTGCGGGCGTGCGCCCCCGGTGCGCGCGTTGGACCACGCGGCGGCCTACTTCCGGTGGCGCGAGTAGTGTCCGAACCGTCACCAGCACTCGAAGGGGAGGCCGATCATGGCACTGCACGAACTCACTTTCACCTCGGCGAACGCCCGGGACGAGATCCAGGCGTGGATCTACACACCGGCGAAGCCCGCTCGGGCCGTCGTCCAGCTCATCCACGGACTCGGAGAGCACTCGCGTCGCTACATCCACCTCATCACAACGCTCCTCGACGCGGGATTCGTCGTCGCGGCCGACGACCACGCCGGGCACGGGCGCACGGCGATGAAGTCCGGCGTCTGGCAGGACGCCGGCGAGGATCCCGCGCGCGTCGTCGTCGAGGACGAGTTGCGACTCCGCGACCTCGTCTCCGAGCGATTCCCGGATCTGCCCTACGTCGTCTTCGGTCATTCGTGGGGCTCGATGATCGCCCGAGTCTTCGCCTCGCGCCGTCCCGAAGGACTCGCGGGCCTCGCGATCTGCGGCGTCGTCTCGCAGATGAAGGGCCTCGAGAATGAGGCCGTCATCGCGGGAATCGACGCGGCGATCGCCGAGAACGGCGGAGAGGCGCTCGACACGACGGGCGTCACCCTCGGTCTCTTCGAGGGCGTGCTCGACCGGTACGTCGACGTTCAGGGGCCGACCGACTGGGTCGCCGTCGATCGCGGCATCATCGCCGACCATGCGACGGATCCCTACAACAACTTCGGGGCTCCGATGACCCTGCGCTTCGCGCGCGGCTTCATCGACCTCTACCAGCAGGCGACCGGCCCCGAGTGGGCGCCGAGCATCCCCAAGGAACTCCCGGTCCTCCTCCTGTCGGGAGACCAGGATCCGACGGCGAACTTCGGCGAGGGAACCTACCACGTCGCCAACAGCCTGTGGACGGCGGGTCTGCGCGATGTCCGTACCCGGATCTACACGGGCCTGCGCCACGAGGTGCACAACGAGCCCGCGTCGCGGGCGGACGTCGAGGCGGAGATCGTCGCCTTCGTCGAGCACTGCATCGGCGACTGACGCCGATCCGGCGTAGGGGAGAGGGGCACGTGGACGGCCCCTCTCCCCTTCGTCATGCTCGCGTCCGTCTCATCCCCTCGGCGGCGCGGTCGTCGCGCGGACGACGAGCTCGGTGGGGATGAGGACGCGTCGGGTGCCGTCGGCGATGCCGTGCTCGATCTGCTCGGCGACAAGCTCGACCATCGTCGTCCCCGCGGCGTGGAAGTCCTGGACGACGGTCGTCAGGGGCGGGAGGAAGTGCTCGGCGAGCGGAAGGCCGTCGAAGCCGACGACCGACATGTCTCCCGGCACGTCGATCCCCCGACTGCGCAACGCGGCGATGCAGCCGAGGGCGACTTCATCGTTCGCGCAGAAGACGGCCGTCGTCTCCGCCTCGTCGGCGAGTTCGAGCCCGGCGCGATATCCATCGGACACCGACCATCCGCCGATGAGTGGAGCCGTCGAGCGCAGACCGCGCTCCTCCATGCGGCGCATCCACGTCGCATGGCGCACCGCCGCGGACGGCGAGTCCTCGGGGCCGCGGATGTGGGCGATGCGCCTGTGTCCGAGGTCGACGAGGTGATCCACCGCGGCCTCGCCGCCTCCAGGGGCCTGCGGCCCGTCGCCAATGTGTCGAAGACGCGGTGCGACGTCCTCGTCTGCGCGGAAGTCGGCTCGCAGTCCTCCAAGGCGCGGAAGGCCGCCAAATTCGGCAAACCGATCGTCCTCGCCGCCGATTTCCTCGCCTGGGCGGAATCCACTGCGCCCCGATAGTCTCGAGGAGGAATGCCGATCGCGTCCGGACCACTGCCGGGCGCGCGCAGTCAAGGAGGACCGATGATCGACGCCTGGAAGGACGCTCTGCGCCGCACGACCGATTTCGCGGGAAGGACGGACCGCGCCGGATTCTGGAAGGTCGCGCCGCTCGGCCTCGTCCTCATCGGCATCGTCGAACTCGGGATCATCGCGTGGCGGGGCATCGTCCTCGCCTTCGAAGCCGATCCGCTGTTCCCCTGGAACTTCGTCGTCCTCCACGTGCTCGCCCTCGCGGCGTCCCTGCCCTTCCTCGTGCTCACCGTTCGCCGCCTGCGGGACGTCGGCGCGCAGGTCGTCCCGTGGACGGCCCTCGCCCTGGCGCCCTGGCTCCTCTTCGGCGCCTACGTCCTCTACGCGGGTTCGCTCGACTCGACGGCGGGGGAGCGGCTCCTCTCGCCGATGGTGCTCCTCTCGAGCGCGTCCGTTCTCATCGTCGGGCTCGTCCTCGCGAGGCCGGGCGTCGAGGACGGGCGCTAGGACCCCGTCGGGCTCGCACTCGCCTCTCCGGCGAGTCTCGCCACGCCGCGCAGGAGAGCGCCTGCGAGAGCGGGAGCGCCGATCCGCGGAAGCCGTCGCAGTCGCCCGATCATCCGGGGGAGGAGCGCCTCGCGACCGTCGGCGACCGCCTGGGCGATCGCGAGGGCGAGGAGCGGGTGGGCGTCGAGGATCGAGTGCCCGATCCGCGGCACCTCGACGAGGACGCCGCCGGGCGCGAGCGAGGCGAGCCGGGCGGCGACGGGCCCGGGCGTGCGCAGATCGAACTCGCCGGAGACGACGACGGTCGGCACTCGAAGGCGGCGCGCGGCCTCGCGCAGATCGACGGGACCGCGCGCGTAGGACGGGGCCTCCCCCTGGTGGGCCGCGACGAAGGCCTGCGGATCGAGCGGTCCGCCGTCGCGCGGGAGGCCGAATCCGAGCTCCCCGAAGGCGATCCCGCGAACGAGGTCCGGCTCCATGATGCGCGGCGTCCGGCGTCCCGAGAATTCGCCCGAGCCCGCGCCCTCGAGGATGCGCCGCAGGAGCGGGAATCGTCCGGAGGCCCACGCGGGGGCGAGCCTCGAAAGGACGTCGGGGCCCGCGTACTCGTGGACGAAGCGCGCCAGGTTCGCGAGTTCAGCGTCGGCGAGGCGCTCCCCGAGGCGCCGTACCCCGTCCGCGGCCGCCTCGTAGCCGGCGGCGGCGCCGCTCCAGAGGAGCGCGCGCAGGCGCTCGCGCGCTGCGCGCAGATCGTCGATGGGGTCGAGGAGCGGCGAATCGAGGACGAGGGCCGCGATCCTTCCGGGATGCCGTGCGGCGAAGAGCTGGGCGAGGGCGCTCCCGTAACTCGCGCCGTAGACGACGGCCCTCTCGACCCCCTCGGCGTCGAGGACCGCGTCGAGGTCGTCCGCGGCGGCGGCCAGAGTGACGTCCGTCGTCCTCAGCTCCGCCCCGTCCTCGTCCCTGCGCGAGGCGCCGACGCCGCGGTGCTCGACCATGAGGAGGTCCATCTCGCGACGGGCGGCGAGGCGTCTCAGGAGGGAGTACGGGAGGTCGGAGGACATGCCGGGACCGCCCGGGATCACGAGGATCGGGGCCGAACGACGGGCGGTCCGGGTCCGCAGGTACTCGAGGCGAAGGGCGCGGCCGTCCGCCAGCGGCCGCTCGACGAAGGAGCGCCGCGAGGGGAGGAGGACGCGGGGGAGGCGCACGAAGGGCCCGGACATGCGACGATCGTATGCCCGGGCTCCTCGCCCGTCCCGTCGAAGGCGGATCAGGCCGGCTTCACATCCCTCCTGGAGAATCCCTCGACGCCGATGACGACGAGGACGAGCGCGACCGCCATGAGGATGAGGATCGGCGTCCAGGAGAATTCCTCGAAGGGGAGGTACGGCGTCGCTGCGAGCGGGAGCGCGTCGAGGACCTTGTCGGGGATCCCGAAGACCTCGCCGAACATCGTGAGGAACCAGGTCGCCACCATGAGCGCCCAGGCGATCGGCGTGGAGATCCGCGGAACGAAGGCCCAGAGAACGAGGGCGAGCCCGACGTACACCATGACCGCCGGCCAATAGGCGAGCGCCGCGAGGGCGAGACGGCCGCCCTGAGACGCGTCGTCGATCGACGCGCCGTAGACCGCGCCGACGAAGCCGCCGCCGATGAGGAGGAGGACCGCCGACCACACGGCGGGGATGAGGAGGCGCTCGTAGGACCAGCGGCGTCGGCCGACGGCGCCTGCGAGCTGGGGCTCGATGATCCCCGTGGCCTCGTCGCCGCGCAGGCTCACCGTCGTCTGCAGCGCGAATATCACGGTGATGAGGGCCATCATCGAGACGAGCCGGGCGACGAGGGCGGTGACGCCCGAGCCGCACAGAAGGGCGTCGACATTGGGGCCGGCGTCGTCGAGGAGCTTCGTCATCGATTCGACGACCGAGCCGAACATGAGCCCGCACAGGGCGATCGCGATCGTCCACCCGAGGATCGCGTTGCGCTCGAGGCGCAGCGCGAGGCCGAGCGGCGAGGCGTACCGCTTCGGTGCTCCGGCCTTTCCGAGCCTTTCTGGCAGGAGGCCGACGCCGTAGTCGCGACGCGACTCGAGGATCCACGCGGCCGCGAGAAGGACGAGGGCGAGGGCGATCATGAGCGCGAAAGGACCCCAGGAGTTCGTCGCATAGGGCTGCATCCGCTGCCCCCACCCGTAGGGGGAGAGCCACGAGAGACCCTCGGTGCCGAGGTCGGCGATCATGCGGACGACGTAGAGGCCGACGAGGATCGCCGATCCGAGCGCGTTCGCGCCGCGGGAGGTCTGCGCGAGCTGTCCTGCGAGCGCCCCGACGCCGAGCCCGACGAGGCCGATGCCCGTCACCGAGCCGCCGAGCACGAGGGATCCCGCGATGCCCGTCCCGTCAGGATCGAGGTGGTTGGCGACCGACACCCCGGTCATGCCGAGTCCGACGAGGAGCGCGAGGATCGCGTAGGAGATCCAGGAGGCGACGGAGTACGCGTGGATGCCGAGGACCCTCGAGCGGAGGAGCTCGGTCCGCCCCGTCTCCTCGTCGGCGCGCCCCGTCCGCGTGACGAGGAAGACGATGCCGATCGAGAGGGCGAGGACGACGGTCATCCACCCCTTCGTCCACACGGCGCCGCCCATCGTGTTCGCCGCGTCCGAGAGGCCGGTGATCGCCTTCATGCCGGGGGTCGCCGACAATGCGGCGAAGTCGTCGAGCGACTTCTGCGTCGTGAAGGTGTCTGTGTAGTAGGCGGCGATGTACTCGTACATGCCGACGATGACGAGGAGCCACACGAGGAGGCGCACACGGTTGCGCCGCCACACGAGCCGGAGCATCGCGGGCAGGCCGGCGGCGCTGCGCGCCGGGATGCCCCGCCCCGTCGTCACGGGGAGGGCGTGGGCCGGGGCGCTCATCGCGCGCCTCCGTTCCCAGTGCCGAGGGCCGCGAGCTCGTCGCCGTAGTGGCGGAGGAAGAGCTCCTCGAGCGAGGGCGGGTTCGCGACGATCGAGGACGGCCCGAGCGCCGATGCGGCGGCGAGGACCGTCGGGAGGTCCGCCTCGTCGACGGCGAAGGTCGCACGATCCCCCTCGACCTCGAGATCGTGGACCTCGGGCATCGAGGCGAGCGGGGAGGGATCCTGGGCGAGAACGAGGCTCACCTGCGTGCGGGTGAGGTGACGGAGCTCCGCCATCGTCCCGGACTCCACCGTCGCGCCCTCGCGGATGATCGCGACGGTGTCGGCGAGCTTCTCGACCTCGGAGAAGATGTGGCTCGAGAGGAGGACGGAGCGGCCCTCGGACTTCAGCTCGCGGATCGATTCCTGGAAGGCCGCCTCCATGAGGGGATCGAGGCCGCTCGTCGGCTCGTCGAGGATGAGGAGCTCGGCGCGCGAGGCGAGCGCGGCGACGAGGGCGACCTTCTGACGGTTGCCCTTCGAGTAGGTGCGCGCCTTCTTCGACGGATCGAGCTCGAAGCGCTCGAGCATCGCCTCGCGCCGCTTCGGCTCGAGGGGACCGGAGAGGCGGACGAGGATGTCGATCGCCTCGCCGCCTGTGAGGTTCGGCCAGAGCGTGACGTCGCCGGGCACGTACGCGAGGGAGCGGTGGAGTCGCACGGCGTCCTTCCAGGGATCGCCGCCGAGGAGGGTTGCGGACCCGCCGTCGGCCTTGAGGAGGCCGAGGAGGATGCGGATCGTCGTCGTCTTGCCCGATCCGTTGGGCCCGAGGAACCCGGTGACGGAGCCGGCGGGCACGTCGAGGTCGAGGCCGCGCAGCGCGCGGACCTTTCCGAAGTTCTTCACGAGGCCGCGAACGGTGATCGCGGATTCTGCAGGGGACACGGGGTCCTCCTTCTCTCATGGGCGGGCGGGGAGGCGGAATCGCCTACTCCGGATGGGCGCCTCCGCGCGAGTCGGCGGAGGCGATGTGGGCGAGGTACTGGTCGAGCACCGAGGGGTCGGCGAGGAGCCCCTCGGTGTAGAGCTCGAGCGAGGGGAGGATCTCGTCGGAGCGCACGTCGGACAGGGACGCGACGAAGGCGTCGGGCGACTGATCGGGGGCGGTGAGGAAGCGGATGAGCAGCGCGCCCATGCCCTGTGCGGCGAGGTAGCGCAGTCGCGCCTCCTCGTCCCTCGAGGGCCTGATGAGCCCCGCCTCGACGCTGAGGCGCATCGGCTCGCGCATGGAGTCGACAAGCCGATCGAGGAACTCCCTCGCGGGCGCGCCTCCGTCGCCGATCGCGCGCAGCATGTAGACGAGGAGCTCGGCCATCGGGCCGGGCACGGCGAGGAAGTCGAGGAGATAGGCGGTCGGCCGGTCGATGCCGGTGGATTCGATCTCCATGTAGCGGCGGAGGACCTCGGCGTCGCAGTCGGCGCGCAGTCCCGCCTTCGAGCCGAAGTGGTGGGTGATGAGGCCGGGGGAGACCCTGGCGCGCTCGGCGATCGTCCGCACGGAGGCGCCGAAGCCCTCGTGCGCGAACGCCGAAATGGCGGCGTCGCGGATGCGCGCCTGCGCGGTGAGATCGGCGGCCGGCCGGTCCCCTGCGATCGCTGTTGAACGCATGTCTCAAACGCTATACGCATGTATAGCCCGATGGGAAGGGAATGCGCGTCCGCCCTCGTCGATCGCGAAGGAGGACGAGGGCGGAGGATGCGGAATCGACGAGGGCGGGGCGGCGAACCTCAGGAGGGGAGTCGACCGGCCTCGAAGTCGAGGAGGTACCGCTTCGCGTCGAGCCCTCCGAGGTACCCGCCGAAGGATCCGTCCCGTCGGGTCACTCGGTGGCAGGGCACGACGAGGGGAAGCGGATTGCGCGCGCAGGCCGAGGCGGCGGCGCGATGGGCCCTCGGTCGTCCCGCCTTCTCAGCGAGCCCCGAGTACGTGAGCGTCGTCCCGTAGGGGATCTCGGGAAGGAGGCGCTCGACCTCGGCGTAGAAGCCGGAGGAGAGCGACCAATCGAGGGGAAGGTCGAACGCGCGGCGCGCACCCGTGAAGTACTCGCCGAGCTGGGTCACGGCTCCCGCGAGGGCCTCGGCGTTCTCGACCGGCTCCTCGCCGAGGCGCTCGGCGACCCGTGCGCGGACCTCGTCGAATCCTTCGAGGGCGAAGGCGACGCGGACGAGTCCCTCATCCGTCGCTACGAGCAGGACGTCCCCGATGGGCGTCGACGTCGTCGTCCACTGCAGCATGAGACTCTTCCTTCCTCGGCGCCCTCGGCGCCACGGGGACGAGCGTAGGCCCTCCCGGGCGACGGGCGACGCCGCGCCCCTCGTCGACGCCGAGGGAGCGAAGGGGGCCGTCGCGACCTCCGGCTACGCCCAGCAGACCGGGCACGTCACCGGCCGCATGGGCCTCGGCTCACGGGCCCGCCAGGCGACCGTCGTCGGGCCGGACGCGGGCCTCGCCGATGCCCTTGCGACCGCGCTGCTCGTCGACGGGCGCGAGGGGGCCCGTTGGTTCACGGATTTCGCCAACGCCGACGTCTCGGCATTCCGGCCAGTCTCGCGCTGGGGCGCGATCGTCATCGAGGGCGACGAGCTCCTCCGCCTCGGATCCTGCCGACCGGCCGCCTGAGAACGCGGCGCACGCGCCCCGGGGCGTCCCCGGGGCCGTGGCGCCTCAGGAGCGCGAGCGGGCGAGCAGGCGCACGGGCATCGACTCCCATCCGCCGAGGGGCTCGCTCGCCCTCGTACCCGCACCACCCTCGGCGAGGTCGAATCGATCGAGGAGCGCCCGGATCGCCACCCTCAATTCGGTCGTCGCGAGGCCGCGACCCGGGCAGACGTGGGGGCCGATCCCGTAGACAAGGTTCTTCGCCGCGTTCTCGGCCGGTCGGAACTCGTCGGGATCGCCGAAGGCCTCGGGGTCCCGGTTCGCGCTCGTCCAGTGGATGACGAGACGGTCTCCGGTCTCGAGGGCGTGCTCGCCGAGCATGTGCGGGCACGCGGCGACCCGGCGATTCGACGTGAAGGGGTCGTCGATGCGGAGGGCTTCGTCGATGAAGGTGTCGAGCGTCGCGTCGTCGGCGGCGCGCCACGCGTCCTGGTCCTCAGGGTGGGCGATGAGCCGGGCGACGAGGACGCCGAGGCAGAGCGCGAGCGACCCGAGGTCCCCGCCCGGCCAGTTCCGCAGGATCGAGACGAGCTCGGCGTCCGACAGGGGAGTCCCGTCCTCCTTCGTCACCGCCATGAGATCCGTCGTGAGGTCGCGGGGGACTCCCGGCGCGCGCCGCTCCTCGAGGAGCGAGCGGATGATCGCGTCGAAGCGCTCGGCGACCGCGCGCGTCCGCTCGAGCTCCCCGGACCGCGAAGAGCGACCCGAATCCGGTCACCGCGTCGACGACTCCCTCGGGCAGCCACGCGACGACCTCGCGCGCGACCTCGGCGAGGGCGGGTTCGGCGCGGCCGATCGTCTCCGCGTCGAGGAAGGGGTCGAGGATCCGCCGCATCTCGGCGTGCTCGGCGCCATCGAGCCCGTTGGGCACCTGGAGGAATCGCGAGACCTTCGAGGAGAAGACCTCGGGCGAGGTCGCGACCTCGACGGCCTCTGCGTGGGCGGTGACGATGAGGCGTCCCGCCTCGTCGCGGTGGGTGGTCATGGGGCCTCCTGGAGTCGGGCCCGGGCGCCCGGGCGCGTTCCATCATGGCCCCGCGGCCGCCGCCGCGCAGCAGGATCGACGAGGTCGGGGCTCAGCTCCTGGAGAGCGCCTTCTCCATGGCGTCGAACTGGGCGTCGACCTCCGGATTCGGCCGCCAGGTCCGGCGCGACACGAGGACCGCGACGACGAGGTTGAGGAGGAAGCCGGGGACGATCTCGTACATCGCGTTCGACAGGACGTCGACCGTGCCCCACACGTAGGTCATCACCGCGCCGGAGACGAGGCCGGCGAAGGCTCCGGTCGACGTGAGGCGCCTCCAGTAGAGGCTGAGGAGGAGGAGCGGTCCGAAGGACGCGCCGAATCCCGCCCAGGCGAAGGCGACGAGCCCGAGGATCGCGTTGTTCTTGTCGAGGGCGAGCATCATCGCGACGAGCGCGACGATGAGGACGCCGACGCGGCCGAGGAACAGCTTGCGCTGGGGCGACCACACGCGCCCCGTGAGGGCGAGGAGATCCTCGACGAGGGCGGAGGAGCAGACGACGAGCTGGCTCGACATCGTCGACATGATCGCCGCGAGGACGGCGGCGAGGATGAAGCCCGCGACGAAGGGGTGGAGGAAGATCCTCGACATCGTGAGGAACACGGTCTCCGGATCGGAGAGGGTGAACTCGGGGTGCCGGCCGATGCAGCCGATGGCGATGAGCGCGGTCGAGATCGCGCCGAAGGCGGTCGCGACCATCCAGAGGAACGAGATCCGGCGGGCGACGGCCGCCTCGCGCGGGGAGCGCAGCGCCATGAAGCGGACGATGATGTGCGGCTGACCGAAGTAGCCGAGGCCCCAGGCGGCCGTCGAGATGACGCCGATGATCCACAGGAGCGGACCCTTGTCGTGCCAGCCGGCGAAGAGGTTGAGGGCGTCGGGGTTGATCGCCCGCATCGCATCGGCCGCGGGGCCGAAGCCGCCGAGGTCGACGAGGGCGACGACGGGGACGCAGATGAGAGCGGCGAGCATGAGGAGTCCCTGGGCGACGTCCGTGAGGGTCGCGCCGAGGAAGCCGCCGAAGGCCGTGTAGACGAGGGTGATCGCGGCGACGATGAGCATGCCGACGAGGTAGTGGAGCCCGAAGCTCGCCTCGAAGAACTTGCCGGCGGCGACCATGCCGGAGGACACGTAGAAGGTGAAGAAGACGAGGATGACGAGCGCCGCCGCGATCCGCAGCGGCCTGCCGCCCTCGCCGTGACGGTTGGCGAGGAAGGACGGGATCGTGATCGAGTTCTCCGCGATCTCCGAGTACGCGCGCAGGCGCGGGGCGACGAACTTCCAGTTGAGCCACGCGCCGATCGTGAGGTCGATCGCGATCCACGACTCGTAGAGGCCGGAGGCGTAGATCGCGCCGGGCAGGCCCATGAGGAGCCACGCCGACATGTCCGCCGCGTTCGCGGACAGGGCGGCGACGACGGGGGAGAGGCCGCGCTCGGCGAGCATGTACCCGTCGAAACTCCGGGTCCGCCGGTACGCGTACCAGCCGATCGAGAGCATCATCGCGAAGTAGATCGCGATGGCGATGAGCTGGAAGCCGTGGTCGCTCATGTCACTTCCTCCTGCGCTCGCGCACGCGCATCGAGAGTTGGATGGGGGTGCCCTCGAAGCCGAACTCCTCGCGGAGGCGCCGCTCGATGAAGCGGCGGTAGCCCGGGTCGAGGAAGCCGGTCGTGAAGAGGACGAAGCGGGGCGGGCGGCTCTGCGCCTGCGTGCCGAACAGGATGCGCGGTTGCTTGCCGCCGCGCAGCGGATGCGGGTGCGCGGCGACGAGCTGGCCGAGGAAGGCGTTGAGGCGCCCGGTCGGGATACGGGTCTCCCAGCCCTCGAACGCGGTGTCGAGCGCGCGGGCGATGCGGTTCGTGTGCCAGGCGGTCTTCGCCGAGAGGTTGATCCGCGGGGCCCAGCCGACCTGGACGAGCTCGCGCTCGATCTCGGACTTGATCTCCTTCTGGCGCTCCTCGTCGACGAGGTCCCACTTGTTCGTCACGATGACGAGGGCGCGGCCGGCGTCGACGACCTGCTGGACGACGCGGACGTCCTGCTCGGTGAGCGGCTGGGAGCCGTCGAAGAGGACGAGGGCGACCTCGGCCTTCTCGAGGGCGGCCTGCGTGCGGATCGACGCGTAGTAGTCGGCGCCGGTCGTCCGGTGCATCTTGCGGCGGATGCCGGCGGTGTCGACGAACCACCAGAGGCGCCCGTCGAGCTCGACGAGCTCGTCGACGGGATCGCGGGTCGTGCCCGCGAGGTCGTCGACGACGACGCGCTCGGCGCGCGCGAGGGCGTTGAGGAGCGAGGACTTGCCGACGTTCGGACGGCCGACGAGGGCGACGCGGCGCGGCCCGCCCTTCGGCAGGGCGGTCGCGACGGCGGACTGAGCGGGAAGGACCTCGAGCACGGCGTCGAGGAGGTCTCCGGTGCCGCGGCCGTGGAGCGCGGAGATCGGGTGGGGCTCGCCCATGCCGAGGCTCCACAGGTAGGCGGCGTCCGCCTCCTGCATGGGGGAGTCGACCTTGTTCGCGGCGAGGACGACCGGCTTGCCCTTCGAGCGGAGCATCTCGACGATCCGCTCGTCGGAGGCGGTGACGCCGACGGTCGCGTCGAGGACGAGGAGGACGGCGTCGGCGAGGTCGACGGCGATCTCCGCCTGCTCGGCGACGGACCGATCGATGCCCTTGACGTCGACCTCCCAGCCGCCGGTGTCGACGACCGTGAAGTCGCGCCCCGCCCATTCGGCGGGGTAGGAGACGCGGTCGCGGGTGACGCCCGGGGTGTCCTGGACGACGGCCTCGCGCCGACCGAGGATCCGGTTGACGAGGGTCGACTTGCCGACGTTGGGCCGCCCGACGATCGCGAGGACGGGGAGACCGGCCTCGGGTCCCTCGTCCCGGAGGTCCTCGGCATCGGAGTCGAGGAGGGCGAGATCCTCCTCGTCGAGGTCGAAGAGCTCGAGGTTGCGCCGCATCTGGGCGGCGCGCAGCTCGGTCTCCTCGGGGGAGAGAGCCTCGGCGAGGTCGTCGTTCACCGTCTCGGGCGCGTATTCGGGCGAGAAATCGTCAGTCACCCGCCCATCCTACGGGGACGGCCGCGCCGAACGGCGATCCGGCCGTCCGCCGGGCGGATCTCACACGTGCGAGCGCAGGTCGTACTTGAGGACCTCGCGGGCGACGGGGACGTCGTTGTACTCGTGCTTGATCCCCTCGATGTCCTGGTACCACTCGGCTCCCTTGCCGGTGATGATCACCGTGTCGCCGGGCCGGGCGGCGAGGATCGCGCGGCGCACGGCGTCGCGACGGCACGTCGTCGTCTCGACGACGCCCGCCATGTCGGGCCGGACCGAGGCGATGCCGCGCAGGAGGTAGTCGCGGATCGACTGGGGGTCCTCGGTGTGCGGGTTCTCGTCGGTCACCCACAGGCGGTCCGCCTCGCGCGCGGCGATGGCGGCGAGCTCCTCGCGCTTCGACGCGTCGCGGTCGCCGTCGGTTCCGAAGACGATGTGGAGCTCGCCCGCGGTGAGCGCCCGGGTCGAGCGGAGCGTCCATTCGAGGGCTTCGGGGGTGTGCGCGTAGTCGACGATGACGAGCGGCTGGTTGCCGGGCTCGGGGTTGACCTTCTCCATGCGCCCGGGGATCTGCTCGGCGCCCTCGAGCGCCTCGATGACGGCGTCGACGTCGTACCCGAGCTGGGCGACGGACACGACCGCGACCGCGGTGTTCTGGACGTTGACGTCCCCGAGGATCGGCATCTCGACGCGGTGGCGCGCCCCATCCGGATCGACGAGGGCGAAGACGACGCGCCCGATCGAAGTGTCCGGATGGACGTCCTCGACGCGCCAGTCGGCCTCGGCGTCCGTAAGGGCGGAGACCGTGACGACGGGGACCTCGGCCTCGGCGGCGAGCCGCTTGCCCCACTCGTCGTCGACGCAAACGACGCCGCGCTTCGAGTGGACGGGCATGAAGAGCTCCTTCTTCGCGGCGAAGTAGTGCTCCATATCGCCGTAGTAGTCGAGGTGGTCGTGCTGGAGGTTGGTGAAGGCGGCGACGTCGAAGACGACGCCGTCGACCCGTCCGAAGCTCAGGGCGTGCGAACTCGTCTCGATGACCGCGGCGCCGAGCCCCTTCTCGAGGGCCAGGGCGAGGAAGCGCTCAACGACGGGCGCCTCGGCGGTCGTCTGGTCGGAGCGGAAGCGCAGCGACCCGATCCGCGTCTCGACCGTGCCGCACAGGGCCGCGTCGTCGAATGCGACGCCGAGAGCGGCGCGCATGAGGAAGGACGTCGTCGTCTTCCCGTTCGTTCCGGTGACGGCGAGGGTCGTGAGCCTCTCGGCCGGCGCGCCGAGGATCGTGCGGGCGAGGATCGCGGCGGCCGAGCGCGGATCCTCGACGACGACCGCGGGCATGTCGATCCCGTCCTCGCGCGCCTTCGCCGCGCCCTCGTCGTCGGTGAGAAGAACGGTCGCCCCGGCCTCGTGGGCGGCCCGAGCGAAGCGGACGCCGTGCTGGGTGAGTCCGGGGATCGCGATGAAGATCCAGCCGGGCGCGCAGTCGTTCGAACTCACCGTCGCGCCGCTCACCTCGATCGCGCCGATCGCGGCGTCGTCGAGCGGAGCGCCCGCGGACGAGAGGATCGCGGAGGTCGCGATACCCTCGAGGGCGAGGGACAGGGGGAGTGGGGCGACGGAGGGGCGGATGTCGGCGACGGAGCTCATGGCGGAAACTCTACCGCCGAGACTCGCCCGACCCGCTGCGCCGGAGCCGGTGGCGCGCCCCTAGACTCGGAGCCATGCGACCTCTCTCCCGGATTGAAGCCCTCGAGCGCGCCGACGCGATCGCCCTCGAGACCGTGCGCGTCGAACTCGACCTTCGAGGGGCGGGAGAAGCGGATGCGGTGGTCTTCCCTGTCCGTTCGATCCTCCGACTGACCGCGCGCACTGAGTCGACGTTCCTCGACGTCGCCGGAGAGGTCGAGGCGCTGCGGATCGACGGCGAGGAGCGCGAGGTCCGTCACGAGGACGAGCACCTCGCCCTCGAGGGCCTCCCGATCGGACGCGAGGTCGAGGTGGAGGTCTCCGCGCTGTGCCGCTATTCGCGCACCGGCGAGGGCCTCCACCGCTACGTCGATCCGGAGGACTCCCGCGTCTACCTCTACACGCAGTTCGAGCCCAACGACGCGCACCGTGCCTGGCCCTGCTTCGACCAGCCCGATCTCAAGGCGCGCTGGACATTCGTCGTCGACGCGCCGGCCGATTGGGTCGTCGTCTCGAACGGAGCCGAGGAGTCCGTCGAAGAGGTCGAGGGCGGGACCCGTCGGACCTTCGCGGAGACGCGACCGCTCTCGAGCTACATCACCGCGGTCGTCGCGGGCGAGTGGGCGGTCGTCGACGGCGGAGTCTGGAGCGGCGGCGCGGCCGACTCGGCGCGCATCGACGTCCCCCTGAGGCTCCTGTGCCGCTCGGCCCTCGCGCCCTCGATGGACTCCGAGGATCTCCTCGCCGTCACCCGCGCCGGACTCGACTTCTACCACTCCGTCTACGGGACGACCTACCCGTGGGGGACCTACGACCAGGTCTTCGTCCCCGAGTACAACCTCGGGGCGATGGAGAACCCCGGGTGCGTGACCTTCACCGAAACCTACCTCTCGCGCGAAGCGCCGACCTTCGCCGAGCGACAGAAGCGGGCGAACACGATCCTCCACGAGATGTGCCACATGTGGTTCGGCGACCTCGTCACGCCGAAGTGGTGGGACGACCTCTGGCTCAAGGAGTCCTTCGCCGAGAACCAGGGCGCGATGGCCGCCGCACGCGCGACCGAGTACGCGGGGGAGCGGGCCGCCTTCGCCGTCGGGCGCAAGGTGTGGGCCTACGAGCAGGACCAGATGCCGACGACCCACCCGATCGCCGCCGATATCCCCGACGTCGGAGCGGCGAAGACGAACTTCGACGGGATCACCTACGCGAAGGGCGCCGCCGTCCTCAACCAGCTCGTCGCCTGGGTGGGGGAGGACGCCTTCTTCGCCGGCGCCCGCGAGTACTTCCGCCGCCACGCCTTCTCCTCCGCGACCCTCTCCGACCTCGTCGCCTGCCTCGAGGAGTCCTCGGGCGAGGACCTCGGCGGATGGGTCGACGCGTGGCTGCGCACGTCGGGACCGGCCGTCCTCGCCGCCTCCTGGGAGGTCGACGAGGCCGGGGCGGTGCGCGCGTTCCGACTCGTCGACGAGGGCCCGGAGCCGGGGATCCGCCCCCACCGCCTCGCAGTCTCGACCTGGGCGGTCGAGGGCGGGACCCTCGTCCAGCGGAACGCCTTCGACGTCCGAATGACCGGGGCGAGCGCCGACATCGACCCCAAGGGCGTCCTCGCGCATCCGGGCGCGGCCGCCGACCTCGACCTCGTCGTCGTCAACGACGGCGACCTCACGTACGCGGTCTCGCGCCTCGACGCGCGCTCGACCGACACGGCGCTCGCCTTCCTCCCGACCTGCCCCGACCTCACGACGCGCTGCGTCGTCTGGGCGTCGCTCTGGAACGCCCTGCGCGACGGACTCCTCGATCCGCGACGTTTCATCCCCGCCGCGCTGCGCGCCGCCGAGGCCGAAGCCGATGAGACGCTCGCCGACCGGCTCGTCGCGATGGCCCGCGACGCGATCCTCTCCTTCCTCCCCGGTTCGGCGCGCCCCGAGTTCGCCCGAGATTTCGAGCGCGCCGCGATCCGAATCGCGCGGTCCGCCCCCGCCGATCGCGCGCGAACGTGGACGCGCGCCCTCATCGCGCTTCTTCCGACCGCTGCGGACGAGGAGGCGATCGCCGTCGTCCGCGGCATCGCCGACGCCTCGACGGATACGGGCTGGCTCGCGCGCGCGGCCCTCGCCGCCCGCGGCCTCCTCGACCGCGACGCCCTCGAGGCCGCCTACGCCGCCGCCCCGACCGGTGAGGCGGCCCGTCACCTCGTCCGCGCCCGCGCCGCCCTTCCCGACGCCGACGCCCTCGAGGAGGCATGGGCGCTCATCACCGGGCCCGGCGCCGTCAACGACCGCCTGAGCGCCGCCTTCGCGGGCCTCGCGATGTCGACGCGCACCGGCGAGTCGGTCGTCCCCCGCGCGCTCGACGCCCTCGAGTCCTTCTGGAACTCCCGCACGATCGGACTCGGCATCCGCTACGTCCGCGGCGCCCTCCTCGGCGGCGTCGACCTCGAGGACGAGGCCTCGCGGACCGATCGCGTCGACCGGGTCGACGCCTGGCTCGCCGCCCACCCGGACGCCCCAGCGCCTCTCGCGCGCCTCCTCGTCGAGCACGCCGACGACGCTCGGCGGTCCTTGCGCGTCCAGGAGCGGTGGGCGAAGCGATGAGCGAACCCGAACGCGAGCCGAAGCGGGGAGGAGGATGCGACCCCGCGGCCTCGATGTCGCTGCTCACGCAGCTGCTCTCCAACCCGCTCGACGCCGGGTACACCGACCACGCTGAGCAGGCCCACGGCCTCCTGCGCTGGTGGCAGCGGCTTCTCGTCCTCCTGTTCTCGCTCGCCCTCGGACTCGGCTCGGTCGCCGCGGTCGGCGCCCTGCGCGACGCCAACGCCCACTCGGCCGCCTCGGTCCTCGTCGATCAGGCCCAGTCGAAGCGCGCGACCGTCGAAGCCCTCCAGGACGACGTCCAGTCGCTCTCCGCCAGGGTGAACGCCGCGGTCGGAACGCAGGGGGCGGTCCCCGCGCTCGATCCGAACCTCGCGCTCGCCAACTCCCTCACTCCGGTCGACGGCCCCGGCCTCGTCGTCACCCTCAAGGACTCCGAGTCCGCCACGACCCTCGCGAAGGGGACGCGCGGGGCGGTGCGGGACCTCGACCTCAACGTCGTCGTCAACGCCCTGTGGTCCGCCGGCGCCGAGGCCATCGCGATCAACGGCATCCGGATCGGCCCGGGAACCTTCATCCGGACCGCCGGCTCGGTGATCCTCGTCAACATCACGCCCGTCCAATCGCCCTACGAGGTGAGCGCGATCGGCGACGCCAACGCCCTCTCCGTCGCCCTCGTGCGCGGATCAACGGGCGACTTCCTCTCGAGCGCGGAATCGGTCAACGGGATCACCGTGAAGACCGCCGCCGACTCGACCCTCGAACTGCCCGGCCTCGACCTGCGCACGACTCGCGAGGCCGAGGCGATCCCATCGAACGAAGGGAACTGACGTGCTCGCGATCATCGGACTGGCGGTGGGGATCCTCCTCGGCCTCTACATCGACCCGACGGTGCCGACCTGGCTCCAGCCGTTCCTCCCGGTCGCCGTCGTCGCGGGGCTCGACGCCCTCTTCGGCGCGACGAGGGCCTGGCTCGAAGGAGCCTTCCACGACCGGGTCTTCGTCATGTCGTTCTTCTGGAACGTCGTCGTCGCCTGCCTCCTCGTCCTCCTCGGAACACAGCTCGGCGTCGGCTCCGCGATGACGACCGCGGTCGTCGTCGTCCTCGGCATCCGCATCTTCTCGAACACGGCGTCGATCCGCCGACTGATCTTCAAGGCCTGACATGTCCTCGCCCGTCATCGAGCCGCACCACGACGACAGGGACCGCGGGGGTCCGCTCCTGCCCCGCATCGGCCGCGCCGTCTTCGCCGCGCCCCGCGCGATGCACGTGCTCCTCCTCGTCATCTGCCTCGTCCTCGGCTTCGCCCTCGTCACCCAGGTCCGCGCCCAGCGCTCCGACCCCCTCGACTCGCTCTCCCAGGACGACCTCGTCGTCCTCCTCTCCGAGCTCAACGCCCAGGAGGACTCCCTGCGCAAGGAGAGAAGCTCCCTCCAATCCCAGGTCGCCGAACTCGAGAACGCAGCGTCCGAACAGGAGGCCGCGGCGGAGGCCGCCCGCAAGGCCGACCAGCAGGCGCGCATCAACGCCGGCACCGTCGCCGTCCACGGGCCGGGCGTCCTCATGCGCGTGAGCGACGACGCCGACGCCCTGTCGGCGACCGAATTCGTCATGACGCTGGGGGAGCTGCGCAACGCGGGCGCGGAGGCGATCGAGCTCAACGGGGTGCGCCTCTCGACCCGCTCGGCCTTCACCTCGCGCGACGGGGTCGTCTCGGTCGACGGCACGACGATCTCCTCGCCCTACGACTGGCGGATCGTCGGCGACGCGCAGACGATCTCCACGGCGCTCGAGATCCAGGCGGGCTCGGCCGCGCAGATGCGCGCGAAGGGCGCGAAGGTCTCGATCACGGAGTCCGACGACCTCGTCATCGAGTCGGTCGCCACCGTCCTCGAACCGAAGTACGCCGAGGTCGCGAAGTCCGAATGACCCGTCGATCGGGTGGATTCGGGTTCGAGCGCCTAGACTGACCCCAACATCACCAGTCGCCGACCAGGGAGGGACGATGGAGCCGTCGCAGGACTTCGATCCGACCGCCACATCCGTATTCGGACTGTCGCCCGCGGAGGACCAGACCGATTCCCCGGTCGTCCTCTCCGCGCGCGATCGCGAGGCCGTCGAGGCCCTCCCCGCCGGTTCGGCGCTCCTCATCGTCCAGCGCGGTCCGAACACCGGCGCCCGATTCCTCCTCGACCCCGAGGTGACGTACGCCGGGCGCTCCCCGAAGTCGGACATCTTCCTCGACGACGTCACCGTCTCGCGCAAGCACTGCCAGTTCATCGCCGAGGACGGCGGCCACGTCGTCCGCGACTCCGGCTCCCTCAACGGCACCTACGTCAACCGCGAACGCGTCGATCAGGTGCGTCTCAAGGCCGGCGACGAGGTCCAGATCGGCAAGTACCGCCTCACCTACCAGCCCTCGACGCGCACGGCATGAGCGCGGCGGAGTCCCTCGCCGCCCCGCAGTCCGCTCCCGAGCCCTGGCCGCGCGGGGCGGATCGTCGTCCCGTGCACTCGATCGGGCAGGTCGTCGGCGAGCTCAAGGCGGAGTTCCCCGCCATCACCCTCTCGAAGGTCCGCTTCCTCGAGGAGCAGGGGCTGGTGACGCCGGCCCGCACGGGCGCCGGCTACCGGAAGTACTCGCGGGCCGACATCGAGCGCCTCCGCTTCGTCCTCGCCGCGCAGCGCGACTCGTTCACGCCGCTCAAGGTCATCGGGGACCAGCTCCGCGCCCTCGACGCCGGTCACGAGGTCGAGACGGCCCGTTCGGCGCGCGTCGTCGCCTCCGAGGGCCGGGTCGTCGCCCCCTCGAACGCCCGCTCCATCTCCGCGCGCGATCTCTCCGATCTCACGGGGGTCGACCTCGACGGGCTCGAGCGCTACGTGCGCCTCGGGATCATCGCCCCCGACATCGCCGGGTACTTCCCGGCACGTGCCCTCCAGATCGTCCAGATCCTCGTCCAGCTCGAGGCCCAGGGCTTCGACGCGCGCCTCCTGCGCTCCGTGCGCACCGGCGCCGAGCGGAGCGCGGACATCGTCGACCAGACGGTCTCCTCCCAGACCTCCCGGCGCCGCTCCGGCGACGTCGAACGTGCTCACGCCCTCGTGGGGGAGTGCGGCGAGCTCCTCGCCGATCTCCACCGCGAACTCCTGCGCGTCAGCCTCTCCCAGCTGCAGTCGAGCGGCGGCTGAAACCCTCGACCTCTACTTGAAGGTGAGGCTCGCCGCGTGGATCGTTGACCGACCCCCGCCCAGCGCCTAGCGTGGAGTCACCGTCAACGATCGATCCCTTCGAAGGAGTGCTCCGTGAGCGCCGAACCCCGTGAAGCCGCGACGCGGCAGGCCATGCTCTTCGGCGACCCCCTCGAAGGACTCGAGGGCGACGATCTCGGCTATCGCGGACCCGTCGCCTGCACGGCGGCCGGCATCACGTACCGCCAGCTCGACTACTGGGCGCGCACCGGCCTGCTTCAGCCCTCGGTTCGCGCGGCGCGCGGCTCGGGCTCGCAGCGCCTCTACTCGTTCAAGGACATCCTCGTCCTCAAGATCGTGAAGAAGCTCCTCGACACCGGCGTCTCCCTCCAGCAGGTGCGCACCGCCGTCGTCCAGCTCCAGGACAGGGGAGTGGACGACCTCGCCTCGATCACGCTCATGAGCGACGGCGCCTCCGTCTACGAGTGCACGTCGACCGACGAGGTCATCGACCTCCTCCAGGGCGGGCAGGGCGTCTTCGGCATCGCCGTCGGGCGCGTGTGGCGCGAGGTCGAGGGAACGCTCGCCGACCTGCCGATCGAGCGCCTCGGCGAGCACGTCGACGAACTCGCCGAGCGTCGCCGCCGCAAGCGCTCGGCCTCCTGAGTCTTCCCGCCTTCAGGGGCGCGGAGGGGGCGCCGACTCCGGTCGGCGTCCCCTCCGCGTCTTCAGCGCGGCGTCAGCGTCCGAGCCGCGCCGAGGCGGTGAAGCCCGATTCGACGTCGACGATCTCGACGTCGACGATGCCGTTCTCGTCGACCGCGTAGCGCTCTTCGACGAGGGGACCGCGCTCCGTCCGAATGACGGCGACGCGCGTGAGGTCGACGCCGACCTGCTGGAGATTCCGATCGAAGGGCATGAGGAGTTCCCCGCAGGGCGCGACCTCGCCGCGCGGCACGCCGAAGGCGTCGGCCTGGCGGTATTCGACGAAGCGGTAGTAGCCGAGGTTGTGGGCGGCGCGGTATCGGCGCGTGACGACCGTCCGGGCGCCGGGCGTCCACCGGGCGTCCGGGGGGAGCAGCGGGTCGAAGGAGACCGCCTGTCCGGCGTCGATCTCGCGGAAGACGCCGACGCCGCGCGAGAGCCGGTCGGTGACGGAGTAGCCCGCGCCCTCGTCGGCCGCGATGGCGAGGCCGATGGCGGTCGACCCCGCGGTGTGGGGCGAGCGGTGGACGCGCCGCCCGAAGCGGGCGCGGAGGATCCGCGAGACGAGCGGGAGCTGCGAGGCGCCGCCGACGACGTAGAGGCCGGCGACGGAGTCGGGGAGGACGCGGCCGTCCTCGGAATCGGCGAGGAGCGGATCGAGGACCTCGAGCGTGTGGTCGACGAGGGCGGTCGCCGCGTCGTAGTAGGCGGAGACGGGCACGGAGACGTCGACGCCGCGCACGTCGATGGAAATCGCGCGCGTCTGAGGGGCGAGGGACTCCTTCGCGATGCGCGCCTCGTCGAGGAGCCGCATCCATTCGTCCTCCGCGAGGTCGGCGAGGCGCAGCCCGGCGGCCTCGACCGCGGTCTTCGCGAGCACCATGTCGAAGTCGTCGCCGCCGAGGAGGTTGTCGCCGCGGGAGTCGACGACGGTGTGGGCGGTGCCCGTCGCCTCGACGAGGGAGGCGTCGAAGGTGCCGCCGCCGAGGTCGTAGACGAGGACGGAGGTGCGGCGGGAGTTGAGGGTGCCCGCGTGGCGGGGCGGGGACTCGAAGCCCGCGGCGGGGGGGTCGGTGGGCATCTCGAGGACCGGCCAGCCCGCGAGGCGGGAGGCCCCGGGCGGGGGGGAGGGGCGGGGCGGGCTCCTATAACAAACTGACGCGGGCGGCGGAAGAAGGGGGGG
>NZ_LS991316.1:0-889811 GCF_900499005.1 Actinomyces culturomici | reverse complement strand
GATGGGGAGAGGAGACAGGCCTCGAGGGGTTCGACGGGGGAGGGGAGGGCGACGGAGGAGTCGGTGCGGATCGCGTCCGCGACGTGCGCGAGGAAGCGGGAGACGATCTCGAGGACCGGGAAGTCGCGGTTGGCGAGCCTCAGCGTCGTGTCGGGGGAGATCTCCGGATCGGCGAGGAGTCGCTTGAAGGAGCGGAGGTGGGGCGCGCCGCGCAGCGCCGCGGCCTCGGCCTCGAATCCGAAGACGAGGGCCCCGTCCTCGTAGGCGACGACCGAGGGGAGGTAGTCGTGGTCGTCCCCGAGCGCGTCGAGGAACGACACGAGCGGGTAGTTGCCGCGGTCGACGAGGGCGACGGTCGTGCGAGTGGTCCCGAAATCTACTCCGAACTTCATGGGGCCAGGATATCGCCAGGAACGGTCGGGGCGGCTCAGGCCCTCTCGAGCGCCGGGACGGGGGCGGGGGCGGGGGAGAGGGTTCCCGCCATCGCCGCGCACGCGACGAGGGCGACGGCGCAGTAGGAGGCGCCGGCGAGCGCGTCGAGGACGTAGTGGTTCGCCGTCGCGATGATCACCCACACGGTGAACACCGGGTGGATCGCGAGGAGGAGGCGCTGCCACCAGCGCTTCCACACGAAGAGCCCGAGGACGAGGGCGGACCACACGGCCCATCCCGTGTGCATCGAGGGCATCGCCCCGTATTGGTTCGCGAGGGTCGCCGCCGCCCGGGAGTACCCGGCGCCGACGCCGGCCTGATTCGCGACGGCGTCGACGTAGCCGAGCGTCGTGAGAAGGCGCGGCGGCGCGAGCGGGAACGTCCAGTAGGTGACCATCGCCCCGGCCGTCATGACGAAGAGCGCGTTGCGCGCGTACGCGTACCGGTCGGGTCGACGGAACCAGAGGAGCGCGAGGGCGCTGAAGGTGACGACGAAGAAGCTGAAGGCGTAGAAGGTCGACGCGATGTTCGCGAGCAGCGAGTGGGCGTGGAGCCAGAGATTGAGGTCGAGCTCGACGTCGATGCCGAGCGCCCGCTCGACCGCGAGGACCTCGCGCGCGTGCCGGAAGGCCGTCGATGGGAGGACCGGCGCGAGGAAGCAGAGGATCGAGTAGCCCATCGCGCAGACGGCCACGAGGAGGATCTCGCCCGTGCCGCGGCGGCGCAGTACGGGGTTCGCGGCTGCGACCGGCTCGACGACTGTGCTCACGTGTGCTCCGTTTCCGTACGGCCCCTGCGGCCGCATCCACCACATCGTAGGGCCGCGAGGCGGCGGGGCAGTGGTGGCGTGCGCGACGATCCGGGCCGGTCCGGGATGATACCTGATACTCTCCCACCGGTCTGACATAATGTACATTATCGGATCGATAGCGACGGCGAGAAGTCGGCTAGACTCTATCCGGTCCTGTCCTGAGGAAGAAGGAGTGAGCCGTGGCGGATCGCGCGCTTCGAGGTATGCAGATCGGCGCCAAGTCGATGGAGTCCGAGGACGGCGTCGTCTTCGCCGACCGCTTCACCGTCCGCTACGCCTGCCCCAACGGCCATGAGTTCGAGGTGCCCCTCTCGACCGAGGCGACCCCGCCGGCGACCTGGGAGTGCCGCTGCGGCGCCCAGGCCGAACTCATCGGCGACGCGCCCGAAGATGAGGAGACGAAGCCCGCAAAGCCGGTGCGCACCCACTGGGACATGCTGCGCGAGCGCCGTTCTCTCGACGAGCTCGAGATCGTGCTGAGCGAGCAGCTCGCCCTCTACCGCGAAGGCCGTCTGCGTCCTGAGGGCCACTACCGCAAGGGCTGAGCATTCGCGCATCTCGTCACGGGCCCCCGCTTCGGCGGGGGCCCCGCCGCATTCGGGCGAGCCGCCCCCCGAAATCAGTTCTGACATAATATTGCATCCACGCGCTCTTTGCATCAACCCCTATGGCCATATCCGCGCAGTTCAGAAGGTATTAGACGGGAGACGCACGAGATCCTCGCCCTCAATTCGACGCACGGCCCCGGCCCCGTGAGGCGATCGCGCCGCCGAGGGAGGCGATCGCGAGGACGACCGTCGCGATCATGACGACGTCCGCGGGGATCTCCCCCATCCGCGCAGCGGGCGTGATCGACGTGCGCAGGGGAACCGATTCGGCGAGCCACGCCGCGGTCTGCGGCTTCGTCGACGCCTGGATGGAGCCGTCGGGGCGGATGACGACCGACTCCCCCGTCGTCGACGCCTGGATCGCCGAGCGCGAGAACTCCATCGCGCGGAATCGGAGGAGCTGGGCCTGCTGCGCGGACTCGGCGCTCGAGCGGAAGTGGTAGTTGTTCGACGGAGTGACGATGACCTCGCCGCCGAGGCGAACGCCCTCGCCGATGACCGAGGGGTACGCCGATTCGAAGCAGATGCCGACCGCGATCGGGATCGTCCGCCCGTCGGCGAGGCCGACGTGGAGGATCCCCGGATTGCCCGCCGCCGCCATGTCGAGGTTGACCTGCGCGGCCTCGGTCGCGAGCTTCGAGATCACCGAGCGGAAGGGGATGAACTCGCCGAAGGGCACGGGCTTCTGCTTCGCGTAGAGGGCGTCGGGGTCGAGCCCCTCCCCCGCTCTCCACACGCCGAGCCAGTTCCACCGCAGGTCGTCCTGCACATTCGCGAATCCGAAGAGGATCGGGGCTCCGAGCGCACCGACCGAGGAGTCGAGGATGCGCGACACCAGCGCCGATTCGCGCGGATCGCGGTCGGCGCCGGTCTCCCCCCAGATCCCGAGGTCGACTCCTCCCCCGTTCGCGGCGAGCTCGCGGGTCATCGCGGCGTTGTTCCCCGCGACCTTCCCCTCGACCGCGAAGGTGTCGGCGCCCGGCAGCTCGACGTCGCCCTGGACGACGCCGACGCGCAGGGACCCGGCCTCCTGGGAGGCGGGCAGCGGCAGGGCCCACGCTCCCGCGACGATCGCGGCGCCGAGGACGAGGATCGCCGGGCGCGTGTACCAGTGCGCGGAGTCCTCGTCGGCCCGCAGGCCGAAGACCCGGCGCAGGCCGACCGCGAGGGCGACGACGACGAGGGAGACGAGGACCTCCCCGCCCCAGGGGGCGAGGCGTCCGAGCGGCGAATCGACCTGCGGCATCGCGACGTTCCCCCAGGGGAAGCCCGACCACGGGTAGTGACTGCGCAGCTGCTCGACGCCGACCCATACGAGGGCGTAGGCGCCGCACTGGCCGAGGGCCGTGCGCGTCCACGCCCACACCCGCAGGAGCCGGGCGATGAGGGCGAAGAGGAGGATCGCGAGGATCTGCGTCGCGGCGAGCGCGACCCACGGGAGCGTGCCGCCGGTCGCGAGCGGCACCCAGTCGATGAGGGGGAACCACCAGCACGCGGCGAAGACGAGCGTGTTGAGGAGACCCCGTCCGAGTCCCGCGTGATCGATGCGCGAGAAGTAGAGCGCGAGGGCGGGGACGGTGGTCCATGACCACGAGAGGTCGGGGAAGGCCGCCCACAGCGCGACGCCGGCGAGGGCGCTGAGCGCGAGGTCGAGAAGGAGGGGGCTGCGCGTCACAGGGCCGACCATGCCACCACCCCGTGGACGAGGAGATCGCGGGCGCGCCGCGCGTTCGCCGCGAGCTCCGGGCGATCGAGTCCGCGCAGCTGGTCGAGGAGGTCCATGACCTGGCGGATCCAGCGGACGAAGTCGCCGCCCTGCATCTCGTACTCCGAGATGGCCGTCGCGAGCGACGCCCCGTGCGCCCAGGCGAGCGCCGGCCCCATGAGCCCCGGATCCGGATCGGGCGAGGTCTCGAGGCCCTGGGCCTTCTCCGCGGCCTGGACGCGCCCGGTCGCGCGGATCGTCGCGTCCCACGCGGCGAGGAGGGGCGTCGTCAGGCCGTGCGGGAGCGCGGGCGGGCCGGATTCCTCGGTCCGCGACTCGTAGATGCAGGTCGAGGCGATCGCCGCGAGCTCTTCGGGCGTCAGGTCGTCCCAGGCGCCCTCCTCGATCGCCTCGAGGACGACGAGGTCGCGCTCCCCGAAGACGCGGCGGAGCCGCTCGCCGCGCGCGGTGACGGCGTCCCCGTCGAGGAAGCCGAGGTCGTCGAGGACGGCGCACACCTTGTCGAAGCGCTTGGCGACGGAATTCGTCCGCGCGTCGATCCGCTCGGTGATTCCGGCGAGCTCGCGGTCGAGACGGGCCCAGCGGTGCCCGGCGCGGGCGTGCTCCTCCCGCTCGGGGCAGCGATGGACCGGGTGGGCGCGTAGAGCGCGCTCGATGCCCTCGATCTCGGCCGAATCGTAGGGGGCGTCCTCGACGCGCGGCGCCTCGAGGGATCCGGAGCGGACGAGTCGGCGGAGCTCCTCTGCGATCCGGGTCCGCTCCTTGTTCCGGCGCAGTGCGGATCCTCCGGCGATCCGCATCCGCCCGACCTTCGCGAGGCCCGCGGCCGAGTCGTCGTGCGCCATCGTGTGGAACTTCCCGTCCGTCCCGATGACGACGGTCGCGACGCGCCCGACGGCGGTCGCCTCCTGGAGGGCGACGACGGCGTGGAGCGTGCGACGCCCCTGCCCGTAGGCGATGACGTCCCCGGGGACGAGCGAGGCGAGGGACTCCCGGTCCATCGCGCGCCGCGTCCTCGCCCTCGTGCGCGATTGCGCCTTCTGGGCGCCGGTGAGACGGTCGCGGAGGCGGAAGTACTCGCGGGCGTCGCCGAGGTCGCAGCTCATCGCCTCCTCGAGGCGGTCGTGCTCGGCCCGCAGCTCCTTCGCGCGCGTCGCGAGGTGGACGACGGCGCCGTCGGCCTGGAACTGGGCGAATGAGGTCTCAAGGACGGCGCGCGTCGCCGCGCGCGGCCGGTGCGCGAGGAGGTTGACGACCATGTTGTAGGTCGGGGCGAAGGCGCTGATCAGCGGATACGTGCGCTTGGAGGCGAGGGCGGCGACCTCCTCGGGGGCGACCTGACCTCGATGGAGGACGATCGCGTGGCCCTCGGTGTCGATGCCGCGCCTGCCGGCCCGGCCCGATAGCTGCGTGTACTCGCCGGGGCTGAGGCGCGCGTGCTCGGCTCCGTTCCACTTCGTGAGGGATTCGATGACGACGGACTTCGCCGGCATGTTGATGCCGAGGGCGAGGGTCTCGGTCGCGTACACCATCTTGATGAGCCCGTCGGCGAAGAGGCGCTCGACGGTCTCCTTCTGAATGGGGAGCATCCCGGCGTGGTGGGCGGCCACGCCGCGCTCGAGAGCGTTCGCCCACCGCGCGATGCCGAGGACGCCGAAGTCCTGCGGGTCGATCCGCGTCGTCGCCTCGTCGACGCGTCGGCGGATCTCAGCGGCCTCGCTCGGCGTCGTCAGGACGACGCCGGCTCCGAGGACCTGCTCGACGGCGGCCTCGCATCCGGCGCGCGAGAAGATGAAGGTGATCGCCGGGAGCAGGCGCGCCCGCTCGAGGGCGATGAGCGTCGAGGAGCGCGACTCGCGCGGCGGGCGGGAGTCCGCCGCGGCTCGCCAATTGCGCCCGCCTCGACCGGCGCGCCCAGGCGCGCCCGGCGAGACCGCGTCGACGAGCTCGGGATTGAGGCGCCCGGAGGCGGGGTCCGCGCCCGGCGCGTAGAGGTCGTAGAGGGTCCGTCCGACGATCATGTGCTGGTAGAGCGGGACGGGCCGGACCTCGGAGACGACGACCTCGCACCCGCCGCGGACCTCGGCGATCCACCGCCCGAACTCCTCGGCGTTCGACACCGTCGCGGAGAGGGCGACGATCTGCTTGTCGGAGGGGAGGTGGATGATCACCTCCTCCCACACGGGGCCGCGGAAGCGGTCCGAGAGGTAGTGGACCTCGTCGAGGACGACCGACTCGAGGGCGTCGAGGTCGGAGCCCGCGTAGATCATGTTGCGCAGGACCTCGGTCGTCATGACGACGATCGGCGCGCCGGGGTTGATCGAGGTGTCGCCGGTGAGGAGTCCGACCGCGTCCTCGCCGAAGCGGGCGCGCAGGTCGAGGAACTTCTGGTTGGAGAGGGCCTTGATCGGCGTCGTGTAGAAGGAGCGCCGACCGCGGCGCAGCGCGAGGTGCGTGGCGAACTCGCCGACGACGGTCTTGCCGGCTCCCGTCGGTGCCGCGACGAGGACGGAGTCCCCGCGCTCGACGGCGTCCATCGCGCTCACCTGGAAGGGGTCTGGGGCGAAGCCGAGGCCCGCAGCGTAGGCGGCGCGCTCGGACTTCTCCGCGCGCATCGCGGCCTTGAACGCGGCCATCCGCTCCGCCGGGCTCGCCTCGAAGGCCTCGACATCGGTTCGCCGCGGCTCGGCGGACTCCATGCGCGCGCGGCGCCTCTTCGGACTCATTCGGCCCCCTTAGTCCACGCCTCGAGCATCCTGGCGGCGCGCTCCCCCGCGCGGGCGCGGGGCCCCGGCGCCGCGTCGCGCAGCGAGGGGGCGAGGTCGATGAGGAGGGAGGCGAACCACTCCTCGTTCCACACGGGCACGGCGAGCTCCACTCCCCCGTCGTCGCCGAGCTCGCGCGCATCGACGGACTCGAAGTCGTCGGCGACCCAGCGGCCGCGCGCGTCGACGACGATCCGCTCGACGGGCCAGTCGCGACGCGGCGCCATCGGTCGATGCGCGATCGAACCGGCGGCGATCTCGACGCCGCTCATGCGGTCGACGGCGAAGTTCCGCTCACCCCGCGAGCCGAGGCACCAGCCCCGCAGGATCCACCCCGCTCCCCCGCGCCTCACGTCCCAGGGCTCGACGACGCGCGCGCTACGCCGCCCGTCGGCGCTCCGGTACTCGAAGGCGACGGGGCGGTCGTCGCGAATCGCGTCCGCGAGCACGTCGAGGATCCCCGTCGGCTCGTCGGGATCGGAGTGGACGAGGGCGGGGTCCTCGCCCTCCTCGCCGACGAGGGCGCGGACGGCGAGCGCGGTGCGCGGGATCCGCGACCGGAGTTCCTCGTCGAGGTTCGGGGCGAGCGCGTCGAGCCCGACGAGGATCGCGGCCGCCTCGCGCCCCGTGAGGCGCGGCGGCAGGTCGACGCCGAGCGTCGAGCGGATCCTCAAGCGGTCCTCGTTCTCCAGGAGGTCCCAGTCGATCTCGAAGGAGGCGCCCGGAAGGGAGTCTCCGACCGAGCCGAGCGCCTCGATATCTCGTCTGATCTGGCGATTCGTCCGGGAGAAGTGGGCGGCGAGTTCCGCGACGGGCACGCCGGGATGCTCGTGGATCCACGCGACGATCGAGAGGAGGCGCGAAACGGTGAGAGGGACGAGTTCAGGCATCGGCCCTCCCCCACTGCGCGGCGATGCGGATCCTCTCAAGGATCTGCTCGCGCAGATCCTCGGGCTCAAGGACGATCGCGTCCTCGCCCTCGGCGAGGACGCGCGAGATCCACTCCCCGCGCTCGTCGGTCTCCCCCCTCGCCCTCGTCCATCCGTCGGGCGCGGCCCCGTCCTCGTCCGTCGCGAACCGGCGGATCGCGGGTGCGGCGCCTTCGCGCAGGAGGAGCGTCGGGGCGACGAGGAGGGCGTCGAAGGGATCGGGCAGGGCCGCGGGCATCGGGGCGGCGTCGCCGGGCTCGCCGAGGAACTCGACCTCGGATTCGAAGCGGGAGACGCGGAAGAGGCGCTCGTCCTCGCGGTCGAGGTCGCGGCCCCACAGGTAGAGGGCGCGGCCGCGCACGACGAGGCGCCACGGCTCGACGGCGCGCGCGAAGGCGCCTGAGGCCGAGCGGTAGACGAAGGACAGGACCCTGCGCTCGGCGATCGCGCAGGCGATGCGGGCGACGGTCTCCGCGCCCTCGAGCCGGAGGGCGAGCGGGACGGCCGGCGCGCCCTCAGAGTCCGTCGACGCCGCGATCTTCGGAGCGATGACGGCGGCGTCGGGGCCGGACTGCCAGGCGCCGACGGCGAGGCGGATGAGCGCGACGTCGACGTCCTCGAGACGCACGTTCGCGGCCGCGAAGGAGTCGGCGGAGATGCGATACGCCTCGACGGCGCCCGGAACGGTTTCGAGGACGATCCCGGCCTCGCGCAGCGCCGCCTTATCGCGCTGGAACTGCGACTCGAAGGCGACGTCGGAGAGATCCGAGTACCCGGGGAGCGCGCGCAGGACGCGCTTCGTCCGCGGCCGCTCCGCGCCGAGGAGTTCGACGAGGAGGCCGAGGACCCTCGTGCTCGTCGATACTCGCTCTTCCACGGGCCAAGCCTACGACCTGCGCGGACGCGGGCGCCGTATCAGAGCCGGGACGCCTTCAACTCGGTGACGATGATGCCGCGCGCACCCGCCTCGTGGAGGCGGTCCATGACGAGGTTGACGCCCTCGGACTGGACCATGACGCGGACCGCGCGCCACTCGGAGTTGAGGAGCGGGCTGATCGTCGGCGAGTCGAATCCTGGAGCGATGTCGCTCGTCTTCGCGAGGTCCTGCTCGCGGACGTTGAAGTCGACGATCACGTAGGAGCGGGCGACCTGGACGCCCTGGAGGCGACGGTCGAGGGTCGCGAGCGCCGGGTCCTCGCGCAGATCCTCGCGGGTGATGAGGACGGCCTCCGACTTGAGGAGCGGCTCCTCGAAGACCTCGAGGCCCGCGGCCTTGAGAGTGGAACCGGTCTCGACGACGTCGGCGATGAGGTCGGCGACGCCGAGGCGCACCGAGGACTCGACCGCGCCGTCGAGGTGGACGACCTCGGCGTCGACCCCGCGCTCGGCGAGGTAGGTGCGGACGAGGTGGTCGTAGGAGGCGCCGACGCGCTTGCCCGCGATGTCGTCGAGCGAGGTCATCGTCCCGATCGGCGCCGCGAAGCGGAAGGTCGAGCGGGCGAAGCCGAGCGCGCGGTGCTCGACGGCCGAGGTTCCGGAGTCGAGGAGCAGGTCGCGCCCGGTGATGCCGGCGTGGATCGACCCGCGTCCGACGTAGACCGCGATATCGCGCGGCCGGAGGAAGAAGAGTTCGACCTCGTTCTCCGCGTCGGTGAGGACGAGCTCGCGGCCGCGGCGGCGCGTGCGGTAGCCGGCCTCGTCGAGGAGTTGAATGGCGGGTTCGGAGAGGGATCCCTTGTTGGGGACGGCGATGCGCAGCATGTGTTCCTCAGAGGTGGCGGTAGACGTCGTCGAGCGTGAGCCCCTTGGCGATCATCATCACCTGGGCGTGGTAGAGGAGCTGGGAGATCTCGAGGGCGCAGTCGTCGAGGGTCTCGTACTCGGCGGCCATCCAGACCTCGCCCGCCTCCTCGACGATCTTCTTCCCGATGGCGTGAATGCCCTTGTCGAGTTCCGCGACGGTGCCCGACCCCTCAGGACGGGTCTGGGCCTTCTCGGAGAGCTCCGCGAACAGTGCGTCGAATGTCGTCATGGCGTCACTCTAGTGGTCAGGCGGCGGGTCCGGCGACGAGGGCCGTTCGCCGGACCCGCCCGATGCGTCACTTCCCCGCGTAGTCGTTCGTCACCACGGAGGCGGCGTCGACCTTCCCGGTGAGGACGCCGGGGACCGAGGCGAGGAAGTCGCCCATCTTCTTCCACGTGTCGAGGTCCTGGACGGCGCTCACGGAACCGTCAGAGCCGGTGAAGAGCGGGATCGTCGCCTCGAGGACGGCCTTCGCGTTCGCGCGGGTCGTGGAGTCGGAGAGGGTGTCGTCGCGCGTCGCCGTCGCGTCGAGGGCGGCCTCGGGACCCTCGACGACCGCCGCGATGCCCGCCGTCGTCGCCTCGACGACCGCCTTCGCGAGGTCGGGGTGGGCCTTCGCCCACTCGCGGGTCGTGATGAGCGAGGCCGCGACGAGCGGCGTGTCGGAGTTCAGCGGGATCGCGCGGACCGCCATCCCGGCGTTCTCCATCTGGACGAGGTCGTTATTCGAGAAGCCGACGACGGCGTCGACCTTGCCGCCGGCGAGCGCCGCCTGCTGGGTGTAGCCGATCGAGGCGATCGTCGCGTCCGAGGACGTCAGGCCGCCCTCCTCGAGGGCGGCGAGCGTCGCGTACCAGCTCGACCCGTACTCGCCGGGGATGCCGATCGTCTTCCCCTTGAGGTCGACGAGGGTCGAGACCGACGAGTCGGCGGGGACGATGACGACGCCCGGGTAGGTGCGGTAGTAGGCGCCGATCGACACGAGGTCCATGCCCTGGGCCGCGGCGACGAGCGCCTCGTCGCCCGAGGCGACGACGACGTTCTCCTCGTCGGCGAGGAGCGCGGTGAAGAGGCCCTCGTCGGAGCCGTGGTGGCGGATCGTCGCGTCGAGCCCGGCCTTCGCGTACAGGCCGTCGTCGGCGGCGACGTAGACCGGGGAGAACTGGACGTTGGGGATGTACGTGAGACCGATCGTCACGGCGGTCCCGCTCGTGGATTCGGCGCCGGACGCGGCCGATTCCGGGGTCGAGCCCGCTGAACAGGCCGCGAGGGAGACGGCGGCGACGAGGGCGAGGCCGGCGGAGAGGATTCGGGTGCGAGGGATCATCGTTCTGCTTTCACTGGGAGATCGCGTACTTGCGGGAGCGCTCGATCCGGTAGACGAGGATGTAGGCCGCGGTCGCCATCAGGCAGAGCAGGAGGATCGCGACGAACATCCCCGCCGTATCGACGTTCGATCGCGCCTGCGTGAGGACCTGCCCGAGGCCGTTGCCGCCCATGACCATCTCGCCGACGACCGCGCCGGTCACCGAGAGGGTGAAGCCGTTGCGGACGCCGCCGAGGATCGAGGGCGCGGCGAGCGGGAACTCCATGGCCGCGGCCATCGTCCACCCGGACGCGCCGTCGAGCTCCGCCGCCTCGAGGACCTCCTGGTCGAGGTGCCGGAGGCCGACGACCGTGGAGACGAGGATCGGGAAGAACACGAGGAGCGCGCAAAGGGCGGTGATCGACCAGAAGCCGTACCCGATCCACAGGACGAGGAGCGGGGCGAGCGCGATCGCGGGGAGCGCTTGAGTGGCGCCGAGGAATGGCTCCACCGCCGCCGAGACGATCGGCGAGCGGTAGACGAGGTACGCGAGGGGAAGGGCGACGAGGGTGCCGACGATCGAGCCCGCGAGGGCCTCGAGCGCCGTGAGCGCCGCCTTCGACCAGAACGACGGCAGGGCCGCCACCTCGAGTGCGCGCGTCCACGTGGCCCCCGGCGACGGCAGTCGCCAGGATTCGATGCCGGTGAAGGACGTCGTCGCCCACCATCCCGCGAGCAGGACGATGAGCAGGACGATCGGCGCGATCAGCGCGGTGCGACGCGAGGGTCGAGCACGACGTGCCACGTCCGGTCCTTCCGGCATCCGGGTACGCACGGCGCCGAGCGCACGGAGCCCCGCGCGCTCGCAGCTCCTCCCATCCGGACTTTCACCGTCGGTATCGGAATTTCACCGATTCAACCGCCCGATAGCGGGCGGGTCGCGGACTCTCACCGCCGGTTCGGACTTGCACCGACCCCGGAGCTGGTCCCCATCATGCCACGCGGCCCGGCCTCGTGCGAGGTCGGGCCGCGTGTCGTCCGGAATATCAGTGGGTGTGGCGCCCCGCGAGCTCGCGGAGGAGCTCCACCTCCGCATAGGCGTCCTCGGCCTTGAAGACGGCGGAGCCCGCGACGAAGTTGTCGGCGCCGGCCTCCGCGGCGCGCTCGATCGTCGCGCGGGAGACGCCGCCGTCCACCTGGATGGAGACCTCGAGACCCGCGGCGTTGATCGCCTCGCGGGTGCGACGGATCTTCGGGAGCATCGACTCGATGAAGGACTGGCCCCCGAAGCCGGGCTCGACGGTCATGACGAGGATCATGTCGAATTCGGAGAGGATGTCGACGAAGGGGGCGATGTCGGTCGCGGGCTTGAGTCCGAGGCCGACCTTCGAGCCGAGCCGGTGGAGTTCCCGGGCGAGGCGCAGCGGCGCGTGGGCGGCCTCGGCGTGGAAGGTCACCGAATGGCAGCCCGCCTCCGCGTAACCGGGCGCCCAGCGGTCCGGGTCCTCGATCATGAGGTGCGCGTCGACCGGGAGGACGCCGGAGGCGACGACGGCCTCGACGACCGGGAGGCCCCAGGAGAGGTTGGGCACGAAGTGGTTGTCCATGACGTCGACGTGCGCGACGTCGGCGCCGGCGATCTTCTTCAGCTCGCCGCGCAGATCGGCGATGTCGCAGTTGAGGATGGAGGGGGAGATCGTGAGGCTCATAGGCGCCAGTCTACCGACGCGATCCCCGTCCCCACCGGGCCTTAGTCCGCTCGTTCGAGCACGGCGATGAACATGAGGTCGGTGCCGTGACGGTGCTGCCAGAGCTGGAGCGCGCGCCCGTCCTCGGCCCCGCGGATCCTCCCCGCCGAAGCGGGGATCTCGAGGGACTCGGGGGCGAGGGACTCCCCGATCGCGACTGCGTCCTGGAGGATCACTCCCCCGCGCTCGACGAGGCGCTCGACCTGGGCGACGGTCTCGCGCGCGTGCGGCGAGCACGTGACGTAGGCGAGGACGCCGCCGGGCCGGACGAGCTCGAGCGCGCGGTCGAGGAGCTCGGCCTGGAGGGCGACGAGGTCGTCGAGGTCGGCCTCGGATCGGCGCCAGCGCGACTCCGGGCGCCGGCGCATCGAGCCCATGCCCGAGCACGGGGCGTCGACGAGCACGCGGTCGAAGGAGCCGAGCGGCCACGGGGTCCTCGGGCCGCCGAAGGTCCTCCCGTCGGCCGAGACGACGTCGACGTTGTCGAGCATCCGGCAGGCGCGCTCGACGAGGCGAGCGCGGTGCGGGTGGACCTCGTTCGCGGTGAGGCGCGCGCCCCGTCCGGCGCCGATCGCCCCGAGGAGGGACGCCTTGCCGCCCGGGCCGGCGCAGAGATCGAGCCACGAGGCGTCGGGACCCGAGAGCGGGGCCGCCGCGGCGACGAGGGCGGAGAGCTGGGAGCCCTCGTCCTGCACGCCCGCGAGTCCCGTGCGGATCGAGTCGAGGGAGGCGGGGTCGCCGCTCTCGATGAGCACGGCGCGCTCGCTCACCGTGCCCAGCGCGACGCGGGTTCCGAGCACCTCGGCGGCCTCGTCGGCGAGGTCGTCGGGTTCGACGAGTCCGGGGCGGGCGACGAGGGAGACGATCGGGGGCTCGTCATCGCCCTCGAGCAGGGGCTCGAGCTCGGTCGGGTCGTAGCCGTGGGCGATGAGCGCGTCCTCGAAGGCGCGGACCATCCATTCGGGGTGGGACGTGCGGACCGCGAGTCGTTCGAAGCGGTCGGGGATCGCGGCCATCGCCGCGTCGATCGCGCCGAGCTCCTCCCGGGTGATCGAGCGGAGGACGGCGTTCACCATGCGCGTCGGGCCGTCGGTGAGGCGGGCGCGGGCGAGGTCGACGGTCGTCGCGACCGCCGCGTGGTCGGGAACGCGCATGTCGAGGAGCTGGTGAGCGCCGAGCCGAAGGAGCACACGGACTCCGGGGTCGGCCTCGGAGAGCGGGCGGGTGAGGTGGCGGGCGAGGACCCAGTCGAGGCGTCCCTGCGCGCGCAGCGTCCCGTTGACGAGCTCGGAGGCGAAGGCGGCGTCTCGGGCGTCGAGGCGCTCGCGGTTCCTCGCGGCGCGCAGCGCCTTCGCGAGGGCGAGGTTCGCGTAGGCGCCCTCGGTCTCGACGTCCATGAGGACGTCGAAGGCGACGCGCCGGGCGGCGTCGACCTCGCGGACCGAGCGGTAGCCGTCGGAGTACTTGCGCGTCATCGCTCCTCCTCCGCGCCGAGTCGGGCGCCCTCGGGAAGGCGGGCGCCGCGCGCCCAGGCGGCCGCCTCCATCCAGCCCTTGCCCGCGGGGGCGACGCGTCCGAGTCTCACGGCCCCGGATCCGCAGCCGACGAGCACCTCCTTCTTCGTCGCGGCCACGACGCCGATCGGCAGGTCCTCCTCGACCGGTTCGAGGGCGCCGAGCTTGAGTCGCCGACCGTCGGGCAGGAGGGTCCAGGCACCGGGGTTCGGATCGACGGCGCGGATCCTGCGGTCGACCTCGGCCGCGGTCTCGGCGAAGTCGACGAACCCGTCCTCGTGGGACAGCTGTCGCGCCTTCGTCACCCGCGGATCGTCCTCGTCCTGCGCGACGGCGACGGCGCTTCCGTCCGCGATCGCGTCGACGACGGAGAGCACCTGGGGCGCGCCGAGCTCCACCATGCGCGCGAGGAGCTCGCCCGCGGTCTCGCGGCCGATCTCGACGGGCAGTCGCGAGTAGACGGGCCCGGTGTCGAGCCCCTTCTCGAGAAGGAAGACGCTGGAGGCGGTCGCGGTGTCCCCGGAGAGGATCGCCCACTGGACGGGGGCGGCGCCCCGCCAGCGCGGCAGGTCGGAGAAATGGAGGTTGATCCAGCCGTGCGCGGGCATGTCGAGCACCTCTTGGGGGATGAGCGCGCCGTAGGCGACGACGACGCCGAGATCCGTGCCGAGAGCTGCGACGCGCTCCCGGATCTCGGGATCGCGGAATCCGCTCGCCTCGATGACCTCGATCCCGGCCTCGCGGGCGGCCTCGGCGACCGGCGAGGGGACGAGGGCGCGGCCGCGTCCCGCACGGGCCGGGGGCCGCGTGAGGACCGCGACGACCTCGTGCTCGGAGGCGAGGAGGGCCTGGAGGGTGGGGACGGCGGGGGCGGGCGTGCCCGCGAAGACGATGCGCACCCGTCCAGTCTAGCCGTGGGCCGTCCTCCGCCCGCCCCCGCGGGGTTTGGAACGATCCGAGCGGGTGGGGAGAACCCACTCGAGTGAGAAGCACTCGCTCGGGTTAGAAGAGCTCGGGCGGGTTGACGGTGATTCGCACGGGCGCGAGCTTGCGGGCGGCGCGCTGCTGCTGGGCCTGCGCGAGGGAGTCGAGGAGCCGCGCAGTCTCCCCCCGATCGGCGCGCACGAGCGCCCGAACGCGACCCGACCCCTCGGAGTCCTCCAGGGGCACGGTGCCGATGAGTTCGCCCTCCGCGCCGCCGGCGAGCGCCGCGACGTCTCCGGGCGCGCCGTCGAGGGCGACGACGGTCTTCGCGGGGAAGTAGCCGAGCGCCGCCCGTTCGTCGAGCAGGCGCTGCGCGAAGTCGGCGGGGTCGAGGCGGATGAGCGCCTGGGCCATCGCAGTCTCCACTCCCCCGCTGAACAGGGCGGCGCCACCGGGGCGGACGAGGGCGAGCGCGTTGAACCAGCGGCGCATCGCCTCTTCTGGCGCCCACAGTTCCGCCCGCCCCGCGACGGCGCGCGCGTCGAGGATGACGAGCGCCGCGTATCCGCCCTCGGCCGCGGGCTCTGCGCCCGGCGTCGCGACGACGATCCGCGCCTCGGCGCCGATCGTTCGCGTGATCGCGTGGCTCGAGGAGGAGACGAGGACGGAGGTCTCGTGGATCGTTCGGGCGATCTCCTCGGCGGTGCGCTCCGATCCCACGCGCACGGACCGCAGGCGCGTCCCCGAGCACTGGCGGCACCGCCACTCCTGGACGGGGCGCGCGCACCACGCGCAGCTCACCGCCCCGGAGGCGGCCATCCTCAGAGGTCCTCCGCACTCGGCGCACCGGGCGATCGCGCGGCAGCGGGCGCAGGAGACGACGGGGACGTAGCCCGAGGAGGCGACCTGGACGAGGACGGGGCCCGTCTCCAGTCCTTCGCGAATCGCGCGCAGCGCCGCTCCCGGCATCCGCATCGCGCCGCCGGGGCCCTCCGCGTCGGCGTCGGCGTCGTCGAGGACGCGGACCAGCGGGCCGAGGGCGCGACGGACGGGGACGTCCTCCGTGAGGTCGACCGCCCAGTGGGAGGCGACGAGCTCCTGCGCCTTCACCGAACGGGAGTGCGCGCCGGCGACGAGGGCGCAGCCCTCGATGTGGGCGCGCGCGACCGCGACGTCGAGGGCGTCGCAGCGCGGAGCCCTGCGCTCTCGCAGGCGGTCGTCGCCGTCGTCCTCGACGAGGACGAGGCCGAGGTCCGTCATCGGCGTCCACACCGCCGAGCGGGTGCCGACGACGATGCCGAGGCGCCCGAGGAGCGCCTCGAGGTGGATGCGGTAGCGGTCGGCCGGGCTCGACTCCGCGGTGACGAGTCCGATCTGCTCGTCCAGGTCCGCGGCGAGGAGTTCGTGGAGCCTCGAGGCGATCGTGGTCGTCGGGGCGACGACGAGGGCGGAGCGGCCCGATGACCGCGTCGCGCGGACGAGTTCGACGATGCGCGCGTCCCTCGTCGGACCGAGCTGCGTCCAGACGGCCCGCGGCCCCTCCCCCGCTCCGAGGTGGGCGAGGAGGGCGGGACCCGCGGGATGGGTCGCCCACGCCGCCCCCTCGGGCGGGGCGCAGGGCGAGGGATGCGCGGGGTCCGCGGCGAGGACCGCCTTCTCGGTCGCGGCGTGGCGGGCCGGGATGGCGAGGGAGAGCGCCTGCGACGCCGTCGCGACGTTCCGGTCGGCGATGCGCCTCGCAACCTGGAGGATCTGCGGACTGAGGACGGGCAGCGCCGAGACGACCGTCTCGATCGGCGACAGGCGGTGAACGGGGGTCTCGGTGCGGACGTCGACGACCCACCCGGGAAGGCGGCGCCCGGCGAGGCGGACTCTCACGAGGACGCCCGGCGCTACCGCGCCGAGGAGCTCGGTCGGAACCTCGTAGTCGAGCGGGCGGTCGAGGTGGGCGAGGTCGACGTCGACGAGGACGCCCGCGACCCTCACGGGCGCGTCGCCCGGCGCGAAGCCGTCGAGGGTCGTCTGCTCGTCCACTCTCCTATTGGACCACGGCCCGCCCTCGTCTGGAGTCGCTCCCCCGAACGCGGGGCCGACGGGCGACGGGGCCCGGCGCGGGCGTCAGCCGAGAAGGGCCACTCCGTAGCGGGCCGCCACCATCGCGAGGATGAGGAAGAGGACGAGGCCCGTGATCGCCCAATCGAGGCCCTGGGCGACGAATCGGCGGACCGATTCGGACGCGGGGAGGACCCCTTCGCGGATGTTGATCCGTGTGAGCCCGGCGAAGACGAGCGTCGTCGTCAGCGTGATGAGGAGGCACCACGGGCACAGCACGTGGATGACGAAGTACGACTGGAGGAACAGCCAGTACGCGAAGCACACTGCGATCGTGTAGAGGAGGTTCGCCCCGAGCATGTACCACTTGGGGAAGCGGACGCCCGCGTAGATCGCCACGGAGATCGCGAGGACGATCGCCTCGAAGAGGATGCCGAGGAACGCGTTGGGGAATCCGAGGACGCGCGCCTGCGGCGTCTGCGCGACCGTCGAGCACGAGAGGACGGAGTTGACGTCGCAGGCGAAGGTCGCGGACGCGTCCTTCGCGAGCTGCCACGCCTCGATCGAGAGGACGAAGGAGGCGATGAGGCCGATGACGCCGGAGATCGCCATCTCGAGGCTCGTCCGGCGCCTCCACGCGAGGTCGAAGGCGGTGGGCGCGCTCATGCGATCGCCTCGCGGAGGGCCTCGACGCGGTTCGTCTCCTCCCACGGGAACCCCTCCCGGCCGAAGTGGCCGTAGGCGGCGGTCCGCGCGTAGATCGGGCGCAGCAGGTCGAGGTCGGCGATCATGCCGGCCGGGCGGAGGTCGAAGACCTCGCGGATCGCGTCGGCGATCCGCGCGTCCTCGACGGTTCCCGTGCCGAAGGTCTCGACGTAGAGGCCGACCGGGTGGGCGCGGCCGATGGCGTAGGCGAGCTGGAGCTCGCAGCGGCTCGCGAGGCCCGCGGCGACGACGTTCTTCGCGGCCCAGCGGGCGGCGTAGGCGGCCGAACGGTCGACCTTCGAGGGATCCTTGCCCGAGAAGGCGCCGCCGCCGTGACGGGCCATGCCGCCGTAGGTGTCGACGATGATCTTGCGCCCGGTGAGTCCGGCGTCGCCCGCGGGGCCGCCGATGACGAAGCGCCCCGAGGGGTTGACGAGGAGCGTCATGTCCGAGGTCGCGAGCTCGAGGCCCGATTCGGCGAGAACCGGCTCGACGACCGTGCGCGCGACGAGGTCGGCGAGCCCGGCCTGAGAGAGGGACTCGTCGTGCTGCGTGGAGACGAGGACCGTGTCGATGGCGACGGGCCGTCCGTCCTCGTACGCGAGGGTCACCTGGGTCTTGCCGTCGGGGCGCAGCCCCTCGGCCTCGCCGCTGCGGCGCGCGTCGGCGAGGCGCTTCGCGAGCCGGTGGGCGAGCCAGATCGGCGCGGGCATGAGGTCGGGGGTGTCGTCGGACGCGTAGCCGAACATGAGCCCCTGGTCTCCGGCGCCCTGCGCGTCGCGGTCGTCGAGGGCGGTGCCGTCGCGCGTCTCGAGCGCGTGATCCACTCCCCCGGCGATGTCGGGGCTCTGCTGGCCGATGGAGATCGACACGCCGCAGGAGGCGCCGTCGAAGCCGACCCTCGAGGAGTCGTAGCCGATGCGGAGGATCTCCTCGCGGACGATCTGCGGGATCTCGACATAGGCCTCGGTCGTCACCTCGCCGGCGACGTGGACGAGGCCGGTCGTCGCCATCGTCTCGACGGCGACGCGCGAATGCGGGTCCTTGGCGAGCAGGGCGTCGAGGATCGAATCGGAGATCCGGTCGCAGACCTTGTCGGGATGGCCCTCGGTGACAGATTCGGACGTGAAGAGCTGGCGCGGGGAAGTCACCCGGCAATAGTACCGAGTCGAGCCGCCATCTCGGCGACGAGGGCCTCGGCGACCTCCGACTTCGTTCCCGCGAAACCGGCGACGACCTCGCCGGACGCATCGACGAGGGACACGGAGTTCTCAACGTCCCCGAAGCCGCGACCCCCGCCCACGCGGTTGACGGCGAGAAGGTCGGCGCCCTTGCGCCGCGCCTTCTCGGCTCCGAGGCGGAGGACCTCATCGGGCGAACCGGTCTCGGCGGCGAACCCGACGACGAGGCGCGGCCGTTCCGGCGATTCGCAGACGGCCTTGAGGACGTCGGTCGTCCGTTCGAGGACGAGGACGGGGGCGTCTCGAGAGTCCGGATCCTTCTTGATCTTCCCCTCGGCGACGCTCGTCGGCCGGAAGTCGGCGATGGCGGCGGCCATGACGACGGCGTCGAGGCCCGACAGGCGCGAGAGGACGGCGTCTTCGACGTCGGCGCCGCTCGGCGCGAGGACGACCTCGATCCCCGCGGGAAGGTCCGCGAGGAGTGCGGACTCGACGTTCGAGGCGACGAGGACGACGCGCGCTCCGCGGTCGGCCGCGGCCCGCGCGATCGCGATGCCCTGGCGTCCCGAGGAGAGGTTGCCGATGAAGCGGACGGGGTCGATGGGCTCGTGGGTCCCCCCGGTCGACACGAGGATGCGAGCTCCCTCGAGGTCGCGCGGGCCCTCGGGGCGCAGGAGGGCGAGTGCCTCGGCCGCGATGCGCTCGGGATCGGGAAGACGCCCGACGCCCGAGTCCCCCGATCCGAGCGCTCCCGTGTCGGGGTCGAGGACGCTCAGGCCCCTCTCGCGCAGAACGGAGACGTTCTCCGAGGTCGCGGGATTCGTCCACATCGCCGAGTGCATCGCGGGCGCGAGGAGGACGGGGCAGTGCGACGCGAGGATCGTCGTCGTGAGGAGATCATCGGCGATGCCGGCGCGCACGCGCGCGAGGAGATCCGCGGTCGCGGGGGCGACGACGATGAGGTCGGCGATGCGGGCGAGCTCGACGTGGTCGGCGCCGGGCACGTCCGTCACGCCCGTGTGGACGGGGCGCCCGGTGAGGCCCTCCCAGGTGGCGCGGCCGACGAAGTCGAGGGAGCGCGGTGTGGGGACGACGCGGACGTCGCATCCGGCGCGCACGAGCGCGCGTACGAGAATCGCCGCCTTGTAGGCGGCGATTCCGGCTGATACCCCGACGACGACCGTGGGGGCCACGTTCAGGCCTTCTGGTCGGCTTCGAGCGTGAGGAGGCCCTCGTTGATCTCGCGCAGCGCGATCGCGAGCGGCTTCTCGTCCGGCTCGGTGTCGACGACGGGGCCGACGAACTGGATCATGTTCTGCTCGAGCTGGAGGTTGTACGAGTTGATCTGCCGGGCGCGGCGGGCGGCAAAGATCACGAGCGCGTACTTCGAGTCGACGTGCTCGAGGAGGTCGTCGATCGGCGGGGACGTGATGCCTTCGGGCTGCGCGACGATTCCGGACATTCGACTCCTCCTGGTTCCAGCGGCCGGTCGGCCACGAGCGGCCAGTCTACTCCAGGCCCATGACGCGGGCCAGTTCCGCCACCGCCCTGTCGAGGTCGTCGTTGATCACAGTGACGTCGAACTCGCTCTCGGCGGCGAGCTCGACCTTCGCGGTCTCGAGCCTGCGGGCGCGCTCGGCCTCCGACTCGGTCCCTCGGCCGACGAGCCGGTGGACGAGTTCCTCCCACGAGGGCGGGGCGAGGAACACGAAGAGGGCGTCCGGACGGGTCCTGCGCACCTGCCGGGCGCCGTCGAGGTCGATCTCGAGGAGGACCGGGCTGCCGGCGGAAAGGGCGTCCTCGACGGGCCCGCGCGGCGTGCCGTAGCGGTGGAGGCCGTGGACGGTCGCCCATTCGAGCATCCCGTCGGTCGCGACGAGACGATCGAACTCCTCATCGGACACGAAGCGGTAGTGGACGCCGCCGATCTCGCCCGGGCGCGGATCCCGGGTCGTCGCCGAGACGGAGACGACGAGCTCGGGGTGCCGGGCCCTCAGGGCCTGGACGACGGTGCCCTTCCCGACAGCGGTCGGGCCTGCGAGAACGGTGAGTCGCGGAGTCTCCATGACCCCATCCTGCCACCGCTCCCGGCGTCAGCCGAATCGCTCGATGAGCGCCTGGGACTGGACGTGCCCGAGGCCGCGGACGCGACGCGTCTGCGCGATGCCGTACTCGTCCATGAGGTGCGCCGCGGTCGTGACGCCGACTCTCGGGAGGGACTCGAGGAGCGCGAGGACGCGCATCTTCGCCACGGCCTCATCGGTCTCCGCGAGGGCGAGCACCTCGGACAGCGAGAGCTCGCGGTTCTTCACCTTGGTCTTGATCTCCGCGCGACGACGACGCGCGACGGTCGCCTTCTCGAGGGCCTCCGCGCGCTGCTGGGGTGTGAGTTGAGGAAGCGCCATTGCCGCCCACTCCTTCTCCATCGAAAGTGATTGAAGGTACTGCTCGCAGGCATTTTATCGCCCGCGTCATAGTTCGGTGGAGGGAATGGGCGGCGTTTTCGCTAGTCGGCGAGCCCTTCGACCGTCTTGGCGTAGGCGGCGCGCAGTCCCTCGGCGCCCGGGCCCCGCCCGAGGATCGCCCGGGAGGAGGAGGCGAGGACCGCGTGCCGCGCGGCGCCGAAGACCGCGGCGATCTCCGCCGGCCCCGCGCCCTGCGCGCCGACTCCGGGCGCGAGGATCGCGCCCTCGAGCGCGGCGAGATCGATTCCGAGGTCCGCGACGGCGCTCCCGACCGTCGCGCCGACGACCACGCCGGCCGGCCCCAGCCGGTCGTGCGGGACCGAGGCGTTGAACTCGGCGAGTTCGGAGACGACGCGCGCGGCGACGGAGGCCCCGTCGGCTCCCCTCGAGTGCTGGACGGCCGCTCCCTCGGGATTCGAGGTGAGAGCGAGGACGAACACCCCGCGCCCGGTCTCGGCGGCGAGGTCGAGCGCGGGGCGCAGCGATCCGACGCCGAGGTACGGGGAGAGGGTGACGGCGTCGCCCGCGAGCGGCGAGCCCTCCGAGAGATACGCGTCCGCGTACCCCTTCATCGTCGAGCCGATGTCGCCGCGCTTCGCGTCGACGACGCAGAGCGATCCGGCCTCCCGGCAGGCGGCGATCACCTCTTCGAGCACCGCGACGCCCTTCGATCCGAAGCGCTCGAAGAAGGCCGCCTGCGGCTTGAAGGCGCCGACGGCTCCCCCGAGGGCGTCGACCACGCCGAGGGAGAAGGCCCGCAGCCCCTCGACGGAGGCGGGCAGCCCCCACGCGTCGAGGAGGCCCGGGTGCGGGTCGATGCCAACGCAGACCGCGCCGTGCGCGTCCATGGACGCGGCGAGGCGGTCGCCGAAGGAGGCGCTCATCGGTTCGCCGCCGATCGGACCGCGTCCCACTCCTGGAGGGAACGGACCCGGTAGACGCCGCGCAGTCGCACTTCGATCGCCTGGACGGCCGCGTTGAACGCCTGGAGGGTGGTGATGATCGTCCGGTCGTTCGCGGTCGCCGCCGTGCGGATCTGGTACCCGTCGTGGCGGTGCTCCGACTTCTGCGGCGTGTTGACGATCATGTCGATGAGGCCGTCGTTGATGAGGTCGACGACCGTCGGCTCGCCGTCGGGGCCGCGCCCCTCGGAGGATTTGCGGACGATCCGCGCGTCGATGCCGTTGCGGCGCAGGACCGAGGCGGTGCCCGCGGTCGCGAGGATCTCGAAGCCGAGCTCGCGCATGCGCGCGGCCGGGAAGACGATCGCCCGCTTGTCGGTGTCGGCGATCGAGATGAAGACCGTTCCCTCGGTCGGCAGTTCGCCGAAGGCCGCGGACTGCGACTTCGCGAAGGCGGTCGGGAAGTCGCGGTCGATGCCCATGACCTCTCCGGTCGAGCGCATCTCGGGGCCGAGGATCGTGTCGACGACCGAGCCGTCGGCGCGGCGGAAGCGCCGGAACGGGAGGACGGCCTCCTTCACCGCGATCGAGGCGTCGACGGGGATGACGCGCGCGTCGATCGTCGGGAGGACGCCCGCCGCGCGCAGGTCCGCGATCGACGCGCCGACCTGGATGAGCGCGGCCGCCTTCGCGAGCGGGACGCCCGTCGCCTTCGACGCGAAGGGCACCGTGCGCGAGGCCCTCGGGTTCGCCTCGATGACGTAGAGGGTGTCGGAGAGGAGCGCGAACTGGATGTTGATGAGGCCGCGCACGCCGACGCCGCGCGCGATCGCCTCGGTCGAGGCGCTGATCCGCTGGAGTTCGCGCGCCGAGAGGGTCATCGGCGGGAGGACGCACGCCGAGTCGCCGGAGTGGATCCCGGCCTCCTCGATGTGCTCCATGATCGCGCCCATGAAGAGCTCGTCGCCGTCGAAGAGCGCGTCGACGTCGATCTCGATCGCCGCGTCGAGGAAGCGGTCGATGAGGAGCGGGCCCCTCGAGAAGAGCGCCTCGAGATTGGGCCGATCGAGGTAGTCGGCGAGGCCGGCCGCGTCGTTGACGATCTCCATGCCGCGGCCGCCGAGGACGAAGCTCGGGCGGACGAGGACGGGGAAGCCGACGGCCTCGGCGACCTCGAGGACCTGCGAGGGCGCGTGCGCGACGTCGTGGGCGGGCGCCGGGCAGTCGGCCTCGGCGAGCACCCTCCCGAAGGCCTCGCGGTCCTCGGCGAGCTCGATCGACGCCGGGGACGTTCCGAGGATCGGGACGCCCGCGGCCTCGAGGTCCGCGGCGAGCGAGAGGGGCGTCTGCCCGCCGAGCTGGACGAGCATGCCGCGCACGGGGCCGGCCGCGCACTCGGCGCGGTAGACCTCGAGGACGTCCTCGAGGGTGAGCGGCTCGAAGTAGAGGCGGTCGGAGACGTCGTAGTCGGTGGAGACCGTCTCCGGGTTGCAGTTGATCATCACCGTGTCGAAGCGATCGCGCAGCGCCATCGTGGCGTGGACGCACGAGTAGTCGAACTCGATCCCCTGGCCGATGCGGTTGGGGCCCGCGCCGAGGATGATCACCGCCTCGCGCTCGCGCGGCGCGACCTCGGACTCCTGGTCGTAGGTCGAGTAGTGGTAGGGCGTGCGCGCCGCGAACTCGGCCGAGCAGGTGTCGACGGTCTTGTAGACGGGGTGGATCTCGAAGGCGCCGCGCACCTCCCGCACCGTCGTCTCCGACAGGCCGCGCATGGCGCCGATCTGGCGATCCGAGAAGCCGTGCCTCTTCGCCTCCTCGAGGACGCCGCGCGTGAGCGCGGGGGCCGTGAGGATCCTCGTCGCGACCTCGTCGATGAGGAGGAGCTGGTCGAGGAACCACGGGTCGATGCGCGTCGACGCGAAGAGCTCCTCGAGGGTCGCGCCGCCGCGGATCGCCTGCTGGACCTGGACGAGGCGCGACTCCGTCGGCGTGGCGGCGGCTGCGACGAGGGCGCGGGTCTCCTCGGGCGTCGGGACCGGCCCGTCCCAGTGGAACTGGACACCGCCCTTGTCGATCGAGCGGAGCGCCTTCTGGAGTGCCTCGGTGAAGTTACGGCCGATCGCCATCGCCTCGCCGACGGCCTTCATCGAGGTCGTGAGCGTGGGGTCGGCCTGGGGGAACTTCTCGAAGGTGAAGCGCGGGACCTTGACGACGACGTAGTCGAGCGTCGGCTCGAAGGACGCGGGGGTCGAGCCCGTGATGTCGTTGGGGATCTCGTCGAGCGTGTAGCCGGTCGCGAGGCGCGCGGCGATCTTCGCGATCGGGAAGCCCGTCGCCTTCGACGCGAGCGCCGAGGAGCGGGACACGCGCGGGTTCATCTCGATGACGATGATGCGGCCCGTATCGGGGTGGACGGCGAACTGGATGTTGCAGCCGCCCGTGTCGACGCCGACGGCGCGGATGACCGCGATGCCGATGTCGCGGAGCTTCTGGAGCTCGCGGTCGGTGAGGGTGAGGGCGGGCGCGACGGTGATGGAGTCGCCGGTATGGACGCCGACGGGATCGACGTTCTCGATCGAGCAGACGACGACGACGTTGTCCGCCTTGTCGCGCATGAGCTCGAGCTCGTACTCCTTCCACCCGAGGATCGACTCCTCGAGGAGGACCTCCGTCGTGATCGAGGCGGCGAGGCCCTGGCCGGCGATCCGGTCGAGCTCCTCTGGGGTGTGCGCGAAGCCGGAGCCGAGGCCGCCCATCGTGAAGGAGGGGCGGACGACGAGCGGGTACCCGAGCTCGGCCGCGGCGGCGTGGCACTCCTCAAGGGTGTGGGCGATGAAGGAGCGGGCGACCTCGGCGCCGCAGCGCTCGACGATCTCCTTGAACTCCTCGCGGTCCTCGCCCGCGCGGATCGCGTCGATCGAGGCGCCGATGAGTTCGACGCCGTACTTCTCGAGGACGCCGTTCTCGGCGAGCGCGACCGCGGTGTTGAGGGCGGTCTGACCGCCGAGGGTCGGGAGGAGCGCGTCCGGGCGCTCCTTCGCGATGATCTCGGCGACGACCTCCGGGGTGATCGGCTCGACGTACGTGGCGTCAGCGATCTCCGGGTCGGTCATGATCGTCGCGGGGTTCGAGTTGACGAGGACGACCCGCAGGCCCTCCTCCTTGAGGACGCGGCACGCCTGGGTGCCCGAGTAGTCGAACTCGCAGGCCTGGCCGATGACGATCGGGCCCGAGCCGATGACGAGGACGGAGGAGAGGTCGTTCCTGCGGGGCATCAGTTCTCCTCCTTCTTCACCTTGGCGGCGAGGATCATGTCGAGGAAGCGGTCGAAGAGGTGCTCGCCGTCGTGGGGGCCGGCGGCGGCCTCGGGGTGGTACTGGACGGAGAACGCGGGGATGTCGAGGGCGCGCAGTCCCTCGACGACGCCGTCGTTGAGTCCGACGTGGCTGACGAGGATCCGCCCGTAGCGCCCCCCGTCGAAGGGGGCGGTCGAGGGCTCGCCGACGGGGGCGTCGACTGCGAAGCCGTGGTTGTGGGCGGTGATCTCGACGCGTCCGGTCTCGACGTCCTTCACCGGCTGGTTGACGCCGCGGTGACCGAAATCGAGCTTGTACGTCCCGTAGCCGAGGGCCCGTCCGAAGAGCTGGTGCCCGAAGCAGATCCCGAAGTATGGGAGGCCGTGATCGAGGACGGCGCGCAGCACATCGATCTCGTGATCGGCCGAGGCGGGGTCGCCCGGCCCGTTGGAGAAGAACACGCCGTCGGGCTCGAGGGCCTGGATCTCGGCGAAGGTGATCGTGTTGGGGAGGACGTGGACCTCGATCCCGCGGGCGGCGAGCTGCTCGGGCGTCCGCGACTTGATGCCGAGGTCGACGGCGACGACTCGCGCCCTCGTCTCCCCGCCCTCGGCGGGGACGACGTAGGCCTCGGGCGTCGAGACCTCCTGGGCGAGCGCGGCGCCCGCCATCGCGGGCTGGTCGACGACGATGCGGACGAGGGCGTCGCGGACCTGGTCGCCGAGGTGCTCGGCTCCGGCCGGCAGGGCGTCCCCGGAGAAGATGCCCGCGCGCATGGCGCCGGCGGTGCGGATGTGGCGGGTGATCGCCCGGGTGTCGACGCCGGAGATCCCGATGATCCCCTGCTCGACGAGTTCGTCCTCGAGCTCGCGCCTCGAGCGCCAGTTCGATGCGCGGCGCGCCGGGTCGCGGACGACGAAACCGGCGACCCAGATCCGCTTCGACTCGGGGTCCTCGTCGTTGACGCCCGTGTTGCCGATGTGCGGCGCGGTCATGACGACGATCTGGCGGTGGTAGGAGGGATCGGTGAGGGTCTCCTGGTAGCCGGTCATGCCGGTCGAGAAGACGATCTCCCCGAGGCTCCTCCCCCGCGCGCCCCAGGCGCGTCCGCGGAAGACGGTCCCGTCCTCGAGGACGAGCAGTGCGATCTCTTCGGCCATCAGCGATCCTCCTTGGCGATCGGGGCGCCCTCGAGGACCGTGGACGCGCCCTCGTGGAACGTGTAAAGCACCTGACCTGGCAATTCCATCCCGCGATAGGGGGTGTTCGTCGAGCGGGTCCACTGCGCGGACGGATCGACGACTCGCCGGACGCTCGGGTCGACGAGGCAGAGGTTCGCGGGCGCCCCGACGACGAGGCCCCTCCCCTGCGTCGCGACGCGCCCGATCCTCGCCGGAGTCGTCGACATCACGCGGGCGATGTCCGCCCAGGTCATGCGTCCGGTCTCGACCATCGTCGAGATGAGGATGGGGAGCGCGGTCTCCAGACCGGTCATGCCGAAGGCGCCGGCCTGCCACTCGCAGTCCTTCGACTCGAGGGGGTGGGGCGCGTGGTCGGTGCCGACGACGTCGATCGTCCCGTCGGCGAGGCCCTCGCGGACGGCCTCGACGTCCTCCGCGGTCCGCAGCGGCGGGTTCACCTTGTAGAGCGGGTCGTAGGAGCGGGCGAGCTCCTCGGTGAGGAGGAGGTGGTGAGGGGTGACCTCGGCGGTGACGTCGACGCCCATGCGCTTGCCCCAGCGGATGAGCTCGACCGATCCGGCGGTCGAGAGGTGGCAGACGTGGAGGCGGGAGCCGACGTGCTTGGCGAGGAGGATGTCGCGGGCGATGATCGCCTCCTCGGCGACCGCCGGCCATCCGGCGAGGCCGAGCTCGCCGGACAGGGGCGACTCGTTCATCTGGGCGCCCTCGGTGAGTCCGGGGTCCTGGGAGTGCTGGGCGACGACGCCGTCGAAGGCCTTGACGTACTCGAGGGCGCGCCGCATGAGAACCGGATCGGCGACGCACTTGCCGTCGTCGGAGAAGACGCGCACCTGCGAGCGCGCCTTCGCCATCGCGCCCATCGAGGAGAGGTGCTCGCCGCGCAGTCCCTGCGTGACGGCGCCGACCGGGCGGACCTCGACCCAGCCGCACTCGCGGCCGATCTCCCACACCTGATCGACGACGGAGGCGGTGTCGGCGACGGGCGTCGTGTTCGCCATCGCGTGGACGGCCGTGTATCCGCCGACCGCTGCGGCGCGGGTGCCGGTCTCGATGGTCTCGGCGTCCTCCTGGCCGGGTTGGCGCAGGTGGGTGTGCATGTCGACGAGGCCGGGCAGGGCGATGAGGCCGTCGGCGTCGACGCGGCGCGCGCCGTCCGCCGCGTCACGGGCCTCGGCGCCGAGGGCGACGACGCGCCCGTCCTTCACGAGGATGTCGGAGCGCCCCTGCCCGAGCAGGTCGGCGGAGGCGATGAACCAGGTCTGGGCGTCAGTCACGGGAGTTCCCTTCGGGGGCGAGGAGGAGGTAGAGGGCGGCCATGCGGACGGAGACGCCGTTGGCGACCTGCTCGACGACGACCGAGCGGTCGGAGTCGGCGGCCTCGGCGCTGATCTCGAGCCCGCGGTTCATCGGCCCGGGGTGCATGACGATCGACGAGGGCGGGAGGGCGGCGAAGCGCTGCCGGTCGAGGCCGTAGGCGGCGTGGTACTCGCCGGGCGAGGGGAAGAACCCGCCGCCGGCGGCGCTCATGCGCTCGCGCTGGACGCGGAGCATCATGACCGCGTCCGGCTCGTCGGCGAGCGCTCGATCGAGGTCGTACTCGATGTCGCAGGTCCAGTTCTCGACGCCGACCGGGAGGAGCGTCGGCGGGGCGACGAGGGTGACGCGCGCGCCGAGGAGCGTGAGGAGATCGACGTTCGAGCGGGCGACGCGCGAGTGGAGGACGTCGCCGACGATGACGACGCGGGCGCCGGCGAGGTCGGTGCCGGGCGCCAGCGGCTCGACGTCCGGGGAGGACGGGTCGCGGTGGAAGTGGCGGCGCAACGTCATCGCATCGAGGAGGGCCTGTGTCGGGTGCTGGTGGGTGCCGTCGCCCGCGTTGAGGACCGGGAGGTCCATCCAGCCCGCGTGGGCGAGACGGTGGGCCGCGCCCGAGGAGGAGTGGCGGACCACGACCGCGTCGGCGCCCATCGCCTGGAGCGTGAGGGCCGTGTCCTTGAGGGACTCGCCCTTGGAGACGGAGGAGCCCTTCGCGGAGAAGTTGATGACGTCGGCCGAGAGGCGCTTCGCGGCGGCCTCGAAGGAGAGGCGCGTGCGCGTCGAGTCCTCGAAGAAGAGGTTGACGACCGTGCGGCCGTGGAGCGTCGGAAGCTTCTTCACGCGCCGCGACTGGGTGGCGGCCATCTGCTCGGCGGTGTCGAGGAGGAGGAGCGCCTCGCGGTAGTCGAGGTCGCGGATGGAGATGAGGTGGTCGAGGCTCATGTCAGTCGTTCCTTCCCAGGAGGACGGCGTCGCGCCCGTCGGTCTCCTCCAGGAGGATCGTCACCGTCTCCGCGCGCGAGGTCGGGAGGTTCTTGCCGACGTAGTCGGGGCGGATGGGGAGCTCGCGGTGCCCGCGGTCGACGAGGACGGCGAGCTGGACCGCGGCGGGGCGCCCGATTCCGGAGAGCGCGTCGAGCGCGGCCTTGATCGTCCGGCCCGTGTAGAGGACGTCGTCGACGAGGACGACCGTCCGCGCGTCGATCCCGGCGGCCGGCACGCTCGTCTCCTGAGGAGCGCGAAGGGGCTGGGTCCGCAGGTCGTCGCGGTACATCGTCGTGTCGATGATCGCGAGGTCGGCTCGCGGTCCGCCGACCTCCTCGATGCGGCGCACGAGCCTGCGCGCGAGTGTGGCGCCGCGCGTCGGGATGCCGGCGATGACGAGGTCGTCTCCCCCGCCGTTGCGCTCGATGATCTCGAAGGCGATGCGGGTGAGGGAGCGGGCGACGTCGTCGGCGCCGAGGACCTCCCTGCCCCGCAGGGCTCGATCGGTGGATGAATGCACTGATCCCATGAGGATCTCCTTCCCCGCCTCTCTGGACGGTCCTTAAAGGAATGCTTCCGCTGCGCAGCCTACCCGCACTCGGTCTCCCGGCGCCCGGGCATCCGCGGTGCGGGATCGTGCACGTGGCCCGTCGCTCCCCTCGACCGACGCCCGCCCCGACCTCGTCGCCCCGCGGCCCGCGGTAGCCTTCGGGGTGAGAGCGAGGAGGACCCATGCCCCTAACCGACGACGTTCCCGTCAAGAGGAAGGTCAACCGCCAGGCGGAGGCGAGCGCGAACCGCCGCGAGCAGATCCTCGACGCCGCGGTGTCCGCCTTCACCGAGCACGGGTTCAACGGGGCGACGATCCGCGATATCGCTGTGCGCGCGGGGATCTCCCACACGGGCCTCCTCCACCACTTCCCCGACAAGAACGCCCTCCTCGAAGCGGTTCTCGATCGTCGACTCGATCGCGGAATGTCGGACACCGTCCTCGATCCGTCCGACGGCGTCGCCCTTCTCCGAGCCCTCGTCGACCTCGCCGTCCACGACATGGAGGATCCCGACGATCTGCGGATGTACCGCATCCTCTCCTCGGAGGCCCTCGCGCCCGGGCACCCCGCGTACGGCTACTTCAGGCGCTGGTACGAGCAGGTCCGCGAATGGGCGCGCCTCGCGCTCGAGGATCTTCGGCGCCGCGGCCTCTACGCCAGGCCCGAGCTCGACGTCGCGACGGCGGCGGTGCAGATCGCGGGGATGCGCGACGGCCTCGATCCGCAGTGGCTCCTCGATCCCGACGCGATCGACCTCGTCGGAGCGGTTCGGGCCCAGCTCCAGATGTACTCGACGGTCGATCTCCTCGAGCCCGCGGCCACGACGCCCGACGCCGACTGAGCACGCGGGAGGGCCGCGCCGCCGGTGGAATCGGCGGCGCGGCCCTCGCGTCTCTCCTGAGCGACTCGGGTCGCCCGAATCCGACTACTTGACGCCGCGGATCGGGATGATGAGGAGCGCGCCGATCGCTCCGGCGACGGCCGCGACGGCGAAGAAGAGCGTGAAGTTCGAGGGCGAGGTCGCGGAGGCTCCGATCGCGAGGAGCGCGGGGGCGACCGCCGGGACGAGGATGTTCGGCAGGGCGCTCGCGAGGTTCATGATCCCGAGGTCCTTCGCCGGATTCGACGGATCCGGCAGCACCTGGGTGATGAGCGCGAAGTCGACGGCGAGGTAGGTGCCCATGCCGATGCCCATGACGGCCGCGCCGACGACGAATGCGGAGAACGCGTGGGCGTGGGCGATGAGCCCGAGCCCGACGGCGAAGACGACGGCGGCGATGATGACGAACAGCTTGCGCCGACCGACCTTGTCGGAGACCTTGCCGAGAATGGTCGCGAAGGCGAGGGCGAGTCCGCCGGAGATGAGGTTGACGAGGAACATCTTGCCGGCGATCTGCTCGGGCGGGATGCCGAGCCCCATGATGAGGTAGACCGCCTGGTAGGCGTTGACGGCGGCGATCGCCCAGAAGACGGCGAAGCGGGAGACGAGCGCGAAGACGAAGTCGGGGTACTGGCGCGGGTTCACCCAGAAGGTGCCGAAGGCTTCGCGCAGGGCGAAGGCGGGGCGGTCCTCGGGGCGGATCGGCTCGTCCTTCACGACGGCGACGAGGGCGAGGTTGCAGACGAGCGCGAGGAGCGCGGGCAGCATGATCATGAGCGCGAGGTTCGGGGAGACGAGGCTCGCGATGAAGAGCCCGAGGATGACGCCGGCCGATCCGGCCACGCCGATGATGCCGGAGACGACGCCGCGCCGTTCGGGATCGTACTGATCGGGGACGATGGCGAAGGTTCCGGCCTGCGCGGCGATCTGGCCGACGGTCATCACGGCCCAGGCGAGGGCGACGAGGGCGAGGTTGGAGGCGCGGAGCATGAGGAACGCGCCGAGAACGATGAGGAGCGAGCCCGCGACGATGTAGGGACGGCGACGTCCGAATCGCCCGAGAGTCCGGTCGGAGAAGCGGCCCATGACGGGGTTGAGGACGAGGGCGACCGCGCCCGCGCAGGCGTTCGCCACCGCGAGGATCGTCGTCGACGTCGCGACGTCGATCTCGGTCGCCTTGAGCGGCATCGTCGTGATGCCGACCGAGAGGAGGGCCGACATCAGGGTGATGGAGGCCGCGCCGATGAGGGCCGTGATCGTGCCTCCGGGGCTCGCGAGCCCCGTGCGCTCCTCGGAGGCGCCCGCTGCCTGCGCGGGGATCTCGTCGAGGGGCGGTTGTTGTGCGGTAGCAGTCATTGTCGAGCTCCTTTGCTTCATCGGGCGCTGCCGTGCCCGTTGGCGACACGGTAGACCTAAGCCGACCGCCTTGACAAGTATTCCCGACCAGTTGTTAACTCGGCGTCACGAACTCGATGATGAGGAAGTGTCGAACGATGAACGCTCAGACGACCCGCGCCGCAGCCCCCGTCGCGTCCCCCGAGGACATCGCCGCCCGCGAAGCCCTCGCGAACGCGACGTGGATCTCGCCGACGGAACCGGAGATCCCCTCGCCCGGCGCCCGACCGGCGTACCTGCTGCGCACGATCTTCGAAGTGAGCGCGGACGTTCGTCGTGCGGTTCTCTCCGCCACCGCCCACGGCGTCGTCGAGTTCTTCCTCAACGGAGCGCGGGTCGGCGACGCGGAGCTCGAGCCGGGCTTCACCGCCTACCGCAAGCGACTCCAGGTCGTCTCGCACGACGTCTCCGATCTCCTCGTGCCGGGCCGCAACGTCCTCGTCGCGCTCCTTGCGGACGGCTGGTTCCGCGGCCGTCACGGCTTCGAGAGGCGCGCCGACGGCTTCGGCGCGCGGACCGCGGTCCTCGCCTCTCTCGCGACCGAGGACGGTCGAGTTCTCGCAGCGACCGACCACTCCTGGGAGACCCGGCGCTCCCACATCCTCGCGGCCGACCTCATGGACGGCGAGCGCGTCGATCTGCGCGAGTACGACCCCGCCTGGTTCACCGGCGGCGGCACCGGGTGGGAGCCCGTCGAGCCCGCCGACGGCCCCCTCGTCGAGAACCGCGCGCGCCTCGTCGCCCCGCTCGCCCCACCGATCCGTCGGATCGAGGAGCTCTCCCCCGTCGCCCTCACGACGCCGCGCCCCGGCACGACCGTCGTCGACTTCGGGCAGGCGATCAACGGTTGGGTGCGTCTGCGCGCGCTCGGCCCGGCCGGCACCCGCCTCCGCCTCGTTCACGGCGAGGCCCTCGACGCGTCCGGATGCGTCACCACCGACCACCTCCGCGCCTTCGTCTTCGCGACCGGCGACCTCCTCCCCGCCGGCCAGATCGACGAGGTCGTGTCCGCTGGCCGACCGGGCGAGGTCTTCGAGCCGCGGTCCACGACGCACGGCTTCCGCTACGTCCAGATCGACGGGTCCGTCGAGATCGGTCCCGAGGACGTGAGCGCCGTCGTCGTTCACACCGACCTCGCCCGCACCGGGGAGTTCGCCTGCTCGAATCCCGAGCTCGAGCGCCTCCACGAGGTCGTGCGATGGAGCCTGCGCGACAACGCCTGCGGCGTTCCCACCGACTGCCCGCAGCGCGAGCGTTCGGGCTTCACCGGGGACTGGCAGATCTTCGTCGAGACCGGCGCGATCCTCGCCGACGTCGAGTCCTTCTCCGAGAGCTGGCTCGCCGACCTCGCCGCCGATCAGTGGGCCGACGGGCGCATTCCGACGATCGTTCCGAACCCGGGAGGCGACGCGCCCTCGGGCATCGCCTTCGAGGACGCCTCGGCGGGCTCCGCCGGTTGGGGAGACGCCGCGGCCATCGTCCCCTGGGAGCTGTGGCGCGCCTACGGCGATCTCGGATCGCTCGGCCGCTCCTATCCGGCGATGCGCCGCTGGGTCGATTACGCCGCGGCCTGCGCCGCCTCGCACCGCCACCCCGATCGCGCGGCGCACCGACCCGAAGCGGCGGAGTGGGAGGAATTCCTCTGGGACACGGGCTTCCACTTCGGCGAATGGCTCGAACCGGACGTGCCGCCGGCCCCCGACGCGAGCGCCGACAACGGGATCGTCGCGACCGCGTACCTCGCGCGCTCGGCGCGGATCGCCGCCGCCACCGCCCGTCTCCTCGACGACCAAGAGGCGTCCGCGCGCTACTCGCGCATCGCCGAGGGCGCGACGCGCGCCTGGACGAACGAATACCTCGTCGACGGCTCCCGCCTCGTCGTGGAGCGCCAGGCCCACTACGTCCGAGCGCTCGCCTTCGACCTCGTCCCCGAAGGAGCCCGCCCCGCCCTCGTCGATCGGCTCGCGCAGCTCGTTCACGAGGCCGGGGACCGCCTCAACACGGGGTTCCTCGCGACGGGAATGCTCCTGCCCGTGCTCGCCGACGGCGGCCGGGCCGACGTCGCCCACCGCCTTCTCATGCGCCGGGGACGTCCCTCGTGGCTCGGGATGCTCGACGCCGGCGCGACGACGATCTGGGAGCGCTGGGACGGCCTCGATGAATCGGGCGAGACCCACGGGTCGCTCAACCACTACTCGAAGGGCGCCGTCGCCGCGTACCTCCACACGCGCCTCGCCGGCCTGCGACTCCCCGAGTTCCCGGACGCCGACGAGGCCGGGTATCGGAAGGTCCTCATCGCGCCCGTCCCGGCGCCCGGGATCACCTCGGCGTCGACCGAGCGCCTCACTCGCCTCGGGCGCGTCTTCTGCGGATGGCGAATCGAGGACGGGCGCTTCCTCCTCGACGTCGAGCTCCCGGAGGGCGCCCGCGCCGACATCGCCCTGCCCGATGGGTCCGCGCGCGCCCTCGACGGCGGCGCAACGCGCCTCCAATGCGACGCGCCCGCCGACCTCACGGCGGTGTCCCTCCCCTGATCGACCGTCCGCTCGAGCCGACGCCCGAGCGAACATCGCGATCGCGATACCGCGATCGAACGCACCTCAATAGACGAGCATTCACACGAAGGAGTACGACATGCCGTTTCCCGAAGGATTCCTCTGGGGCACCGCGACCGCCGCACCGCAAATCGAAGGCGGCGCCCTCGACGAGGGCCGGACCCTCTCGAACTGGGACGTCTTCTCGCTCATGCCCGGGAAGGTATCGAAGGGCTATACGCCCCTCGTCGGTCTCGACCACTACCACCGCTACAAGGAGGACGTTGCACTCCTCGCGGACCTCGGCGTCAACGCCTACCGGTTCTCCTTCTCATGGTCGCGCATTCTCCCCGATGGTACGGGCAGGGTGAACGAGGCCGGCCTTGCCTTCTACGAGTCGCTCCTCGACGAACTCGAGGCGAAGGGCATCGAACCGGTCGCGACGATGTTCCACTGGGACCTCCCCTACGCGCTCCAGGTGAAGGGAGGGTGGGGCAACCGCGATTCCATCGGCTGGTTCGTCGAGTACGCGCGCGTCCTCTTCGATCGCTTCGGAGAGCGCATCAAGTATTGGACGACCCTTAACGAGCCCATCGCGACCTTCGTCGGAAACGCTTTCGGATTCTTCGCGCCGGGCCTCACCGACCGGAAGTACGCCTACCAGGCCCTCCACAACCTCCTCGTCGCCCACGGCGAGGTCGTCAGACTCTTCCGCACGTACGACTTCCAGACCGCGGGCATCGGAATCGTCGTCGACATGTGGCATCACGAGCCGAAGGATCCCGACTCCGAGCTCGACCGCGCCGTCGCGACCCGCGAAGTCGAAGTCGCCGGGTACGGCATGATCCTCGAGCCCCTGTGCAACGGCCGATACTCCGATTACTACCTCGAGCAGCTGGGAGCCGAGGGAATCCTCCCGCGCATCGAGGAGGGCGACCTCGAGACGATGAGTCAGCCCCTCGACTTCCACGGACTCAACTGCTACTCGATGGTCTTCGACTCCGTGAAGGAGGCGCCGAAGGAGAAGGCCGAATTCCTCGGAGGCAATTACCAGGACGTCATCATCGAGTCCGAAGGGGGCTTCGGGACGAGCCTCATCGTCTTCGAGGCCATGCGGGTCAACCTGCGGATCCTCCGCGATCGCTTCCACGTCGAGATCCCGATCCTCATCACGGAGAACGGGTTCCTCGAGACGGGGCTCCCCGACCTCGAGACCGCGCTCCACGACCAAGGGCGCATCGACGCCCTGCGGAACTTCCTCGACGTCCTCGAGACGGCCATCGACGAGGACGCCGCGAACGTTCGCGGCTACTTCGTGTGGACGCTGATGGACGACTTCGAATGGGCGTCCGGATACGACCTCAAGTACGGCCTCTACCACAACGATTTCGAGACTCAGGTCCGCACTCCGAAGGACAGCGCCCGCTGGTATAAGCGCGTCGTCGCGTCGAACGGTGCCGATCGTTGAGGATCGCTCGAACGAAACGGAGGGGCGGCCAGCGATGCTGGCCGCCCCTCCGGCGTTTCGATCGATCGGGAGTCCGGGTCGCTCAGTACTCCCCGAGCAGCTCGTCGAGCTCCTCGAGCTCCTCGGCGCTCAACTCCTCGGAGTCCTTCCGGGAATCGGCGGTCGTTTCCGCCTCGGACTCGTCGTCGGCCTCCTCGACGTCCTTCGGCGCTTCGTCCTCATCGAGGTCGTCGGCGTCCGCGTCGACCGGGAGATCCTCGTCCTCGTCCTTCGGCGCCTGCGCTCCGGCCTCGTCGATCGACGAGCGGCGCGACCACGCCGGCGCCTCGAGGGCGCGGCGAATCGCGTCGAGGACGCCGTTGACGAAGTTCGGAGCGGCGTCGGTCGAGAGCGACTTGACGATCGCGATGGCCTCGTCGATCGCGATGATCGGCGGGACGTCCTCGGAGTTCTCGAGCATCTCCCACACGGCGACGCGCATGACCGCGAGGTCGACGGCCGCGATGCGGTCGAGGCCCGCGACCTTCGCCCGCGCCGAGATGAGGTCGTCGATCCGACGGAGGTTGTCGGCGACGCCCTCGACGATGCGGATCGAGTACTCGGGCAGCGGCGTCTCCGCGGCCGTGATCACGCGGCGCTGGCGCAGGATGTCGCGGAGGACCTCCGGGTTGCGCCCCATGCCGCGCTGGTCGGCCTCGAAGACGACGTCGGCCGCGCGCTTGCGGGCCTTCGTCCGGGAGGTGAAACGATGGGCTTTCGACATCAGTCGGTGACGCGGCCGGAGTAGGAGCCGTCGCGGGTGTCGACCTTCACGCGGGTGCCCTCCTCCATGAAGAGCGGGACCTGGATCTCGTAGCCGGTCTCGAGGGTCGCGGGCTTCGTGCCGGCCGAGGAGCGGTCGCCCTGGAGGCCCGGCTCGGTATGCGTGATCTCGAGGACGACGGTCGCGGGGAGTTCGACGAAGAGGACGGTGCCGTCGTGCTGGGAGACGATGACGTCCTGGTTCTCGACCATGAAGTTGCGGGCGTCGCCGACGGTCTCGGCGGGCACGTTGATCTGCTCGTAGGTCGACTGGTCCATGAAGACGTAGTCGGAGCCGTCCTGGTAGAGGTACGTCATGTCGCGGCGGTCGACCGTGGCGGTCTCGATCTTGAGGCCCGCGTTGAAGGTCTTGTCGACGGTCTTGCCGGAGAGGATGTTCTTGATCTTCGTCCGCACGAAGGCGGGGCCCTTGCCCGGCTTCACGTGCTGGAACTCGACGACCTGCCAGAGCTGTCCGTCGATGACCATGACGAGGCCGTTCTTCAGATCATTCGTCGTTGCCACAGGGGTACCTCAATCTCAAGGGTTCGGGGAATCGCCCGCAAGTCTACACTCCCGGGCGATCTCCTCGGCGATCTCGCGGGGGTCCCGACCCCCGGTCTCCACTGACGAATCCGCCACATCCGCGTACTTCTCGTGGAGCGAGCGGATCATCGTCGCGAGGAGTGCGCGTGGGGCGCCGAGGCCCACCGAGCGCGGCCGGTTGAGCCCCTCGCGCCGGGCGACTTCTGCGGTGTCGGCGACGAGTTCGACGACGCGGGCTCCCGCCTCCTTCGCGGCCCGCAGGCGCGCGGCGGTGTCGGGGTCCTCGATCTGGGACGGGCCGAGCGTCGCGATCGCGCCGGCTTCTGCGAGGACCTCCGCGGCGGCGCTCCTGCGCAGGTCGGGGAGCCTCGGGTCGAGGGCGATGACGAGGTCGGCGACGCTCGCTCCGACCGCGGCCTCGACGCGATCGTCGGCCTCAGCGAGGGGCGCGTCGAGGAGTTCGGCGAGGAGACGGCCGATGGTCGTCTTCCCGGCTCCGGATACTCCGAGGAGGACGAGGGCGGGGGCGGTCATGCGCGCACTCCGATCATGCGGGCCGGCCCCTCGAGCTCGGCCGGATCCACGCGGTGGGTCTTCGGGTTCTGGAGTCCGTCGAGGAGGACGAAGCGCAGCCGCCCGGCGCGCACCTTCTTGTCGGAGAGCATCGCGGCGAGCAGATCGTCGAGCGGCGCGCCGTCGTACGAGGTCGGAAGGCCCATCCTCGAGAAGGCGGCGATGTGACGGGCCGCCGCAGCCTCGTCGAGGAGTCCTCTCGCCTGCGCGAGCCGCGCGGCGAAGACGCAGCCCACGGCGACGGCCTCGCCGTGGCGCCACGTGTAGTGCTCGCACTTCTCGATCGCGTGAGCGAGTGTGTGCCCGTAGTTGAGGATCTCGCGCAGGCCCGACTCCTCGAGGTCGGCGGACACGACGCGCGCCTTGACGGCGACCGCCCGCTCGACGAGCTCCCTCACGGCGGGCGACGCGGGGTCGACGAGTTCGGCGGGATCATGGGTCTCGACGATGCGGAGGATCTCCTCGTCGGCGATGAAGCCGCACTTGACGACCTCGCCCATGCCGGCGCGGAAGTCGGCCTCCGGGAGGCTCGTCAGGCGGTCGAGGTCGCAGATGACGCGGACCGGCGGATGGAAGGAGCCGATGAGATTCTTCCCGGCGGCCGCGTTGATGCCGGTCTTGCCGCCGACGGCCGCGTCGACCATCGCGAGGAGCGTCGTCGGGACGGTGACGAGGTCGAGGCCGCGCAACCACGTGGCGGCGACGAATCCCGCCATGTCGGTCGTCGCGCCCCCGCCGATCGCGACGACGGCGTCGGCGCGTCCGAGGCGCATCTCGCCGGCGAGGTCCCACAGGCCCGACACGACCTCGAGGGTCTTCGCAGACTCCCCGTCGGGGTGGGTGGCGAGGCGGACCTCGAGCCCGACGGATTCGAGTTCGACGGCGAGCGCCCGGGCCGCGTCCTCGAGGGGCGCCGCGTGGACGATGAGGGCCTTCGTCGCCTCGGGACGCAGGGCGCTGCGCACCGCGGAGGCGGGGATCCCGCGTCCGACGAGGACCTCGTAGGGCTTCGCCCCCTCGACGCGGATCGGCGTCCACGGCAGATCGACGAGCGCCGCGATCCGCTCGGCCACCTCCCAGGCGGGGCCGTCGTCGGAGTGGATGCGGACGGACTCGACCTCCGCGTAGTAGGGCTCGCGCTCGGCGCGCAGGCGCCGCAGCGACCCGTCGGGGTCCTCGCGCAGGAGCGGTCGATGGCTCTTGCGAGAGACGCGCCGCACGAGTTCCTCGTGGTCGACGTCGATGCGGACGACGGAGGCGCCGCGCAGGAGCGCGCGAACGGGCTCGCTCGTCACCGCTCCCCCGCCGAGGGACACGACGGCCCTGGACGCGAGCGCCTTCTCGACGGCGCGCACCTCGAGGGCGCGGAAGACCGCCTCGCCCTCGCTCGCGAAGATCTCGGAGACCGGTTTGCCGGCCTCGGCCTCGATGAGGGCGTCGGTGTCGACGTGGTCAACGCCGAGCGAGCGGGCGAGGAGGCGCCCGACCTTCGACTTCCCGGCGCCGGGCAGTCCGACGAGCACGAGGGGAAGGGAGAGCCTCATGCCCGCTCCCCCACTCGCTCGAGGTAGGCGGCGAGGTTCCGGCGCATCTCGGAGACGGAGTTCCCGCCGGCGTGCGCGTCGAGGGCGTCGGCGAGGACGAGGGCGACCTCGGCCTGAGCGATGACGGCGCCGGGGACGACCTGGCACGTGTCGGAGCGCTGATGGAGGGCGACCGATTCCTCGCCGGTCGCGAGGTCGATGCTGCGCAGCGCCCTCGGGACCGTGGAGATCGGCTTGAAGGCGGCGCGCGCGACGATCGGCTCGCCGTTCGAGGCGCCGCCCTCGATTCCGCCGGCGCGGTTGGAGCCGCGGACGAGGCGCCCGTCCGGTCCCTTGAGGATCTCGTCGTGGGCGGCCGATCCCGGCAGCGCCGCCTGGGCGAAGCCGTCGCCGATCTCGACGCCCTTGACGGACTGGATCGACATGAGGGCGGCGGCGAGGCGCGCGTCGAGGCGGCGGTCGGCGGACACGTGGGTGCCGAGTCCGACGGGGACGCCCCAGGCGACGACCTCGACGACGCCGCCGATCGTGTCGCCGTTCCTCTTCGTCTCGTCGACGAGGTCGACGAAGGCGGCGTCGAGCGCGGGGTCGAGGGTCCGCATCGCGGAAGCGTCGAGAGCGGGGCCGTCCTCCGGGCGCGGGAGGACCGGGTCCTGCGCTCGCAGGGAACCGACCTGCACGACGTGGGAGGCGAGGCGGATGCCGGCGACCTGCTCGAGGATCGCCTCTCCGATCGCTCCGAGGGCGACGCGGGCGGCGGTCTCGCGAGCGCTCGCGCGCTCGAGGACGGGACGGGCCTCGGGGAGGTCGTAGGAGAGCATTCCGCCGAGGTCGGCGTGACCGGGACGCGGCCGTGTGAGCGGGCGGTTGCGCGCGATCTCGCGCTCGTCCCCGGTGCCGGCGTCGACCAGGAGGGCGTCGGGGTCGACCGGGTCGGCGGACATCACGACCTCCCACTTCGGCCATTCGGAGTTCGCGATCTCGATCGCGATGGGCGCGCCGGTCGTGAGGCCGTGGCGGACGCCGCCGACGATGCGGACGACGTCCTTCTCGAACTTCTGCCGGGCACCGCGCCCGTGACCGAGGCGCCGTCTGGCGAGGGCCCGCTCGAGGTCGGCGGTCGTGAACTCCAGTCCCGCGGGCGCTCCGTCGAGAACGGCGACGAGGGCGGGGCCGTGGGACTCACCGGCGGTCATCCATCTCAGCATGTCGCCAGTGTCCCACAGGCGGGGCCCGGTCTTCCGGGCGGGTTCACATGCGGACGGGGAATCCCTCGGCCGCGAGGGCCCGCTTGACCTCGGGAATCGCGACCTGCCCGAAGTGGAAGACCGAGGCCGCGAGGACCGCGTCGGCGCCGGTTCGCGCCGCGTCGACGAAGTGGGCGACCTCGCCGGCCCCGCCCGAGGCGATGAGCGGCACGTGGACGTTCGTGCGGAAGAGATCGAGCATCGCGAGGTCGAATCCGCCCCTCACGCCGTCGGCGTCCATCGAGTTGAGGAGGATCTCGCCGGCGCCGAGCGCCTCCGCGCGCACCGCCCAGTCGAGGGCGTCGACCCCCGTCGAGCGCTTACCGCCGTGCGTCGTCACCTCGAAGCCGGAGTCGGTCGAGACCCCCTCCGGGCAGCGGCGCGCGTCGACGGAGAGGACGAGGACCTGATTGCCGAAGCGATCGGCGACGCGGGAGATGAGGTCGGGATCGTGGATCGCCGCGGTGTTGACGCCGACCTTGTCGGCGCCGTGCGCGAGGAGCCGGGCGACGTCCTCGACGGAGCGGACTCCCCCGCCGACGGTGAGGGGGACGAAGACCTGCTCGGCCGTCGCCGAGACGACGTCGAGCATCGTCGCCCGCCCCTGCGAGGAGGCGGACACGTCGAGGAACGTGATCTCGTCGGCGCCCTCGGCGCCGTAACGGGCGGCGAGCTCGACGGGGTCGCCGGCGTCGCGGAGGTTCTCGAAGTTCACGCCCTTGACGACGCGTCCCGCGTCGACGTCGAGGCAGGGGATGATGCGGAGCGCTACGGACATGGGCCGATCCTACTGCGAAGCCCCTGAACCGCTTTGCGCGGCCCGCTCGCCGGATGCCGCGGAGTCGGCGCCGGAGGCGGAGCCGCTCGAGGCGGTCCCCGCACCGGACGTCCCGGACGAGGAGTCGGCGGGTTCGGCGCCGAGCACGTCGATGACGACGCAGAGCGTGTCGTCGCCGGTCGCGAGGTCCGGGGGAATGGAGATCGCGAGGCGCGAGCCGACGCGCCGGTCGACGATCGCCTCGCGGAGGCCCTTCATCGCGCTCGACAGATCGATGAGCTCGGGCATGCCCGTCTCCCAGGTCGAGGAGCGGACGACGCCGTCCGTCCATCCGACGACGGAGAACTGGGCGACCACCCGATCGTCGGAGCCCACCTGCTGCCCGCTCCCCTCGATGAGGGTCTGGACGGTCAGCCCTCCGGGGACCGCGGAGTCGTGCTTGATGACCGGCCCCTCCGGCGTCATCGTCACCTGGAGGGCGCCCGCCTGCCCGAACGTGTTCTCGTCCCCGTAGGCGATGGTGCCGAGCACGTCGACGACGGTGATCTCGGCGCGCGCGCGCGTCGAGCCGTCCGTCCGGGCGACGGGGTGGATCGCGAGGATCCGGGATCCCTCGGTCCGCCCGATGACGAGCGACGCGATGTCGGCGCCGAGAGTGTCGGCGTTCGCGACCCCGACGATGAGGCGGGGGCGCCCGGTCGTCGAGAGCGAGTCGCCGGTGTCCCCGTCGAAGGAGGTGAGGGAGAGGAGGACCGGGGACCCCTCCGTGATGCTCCTGCCGGATCCGGTCGCGAGCTCCTTCGCCTTGACGCCGCCGACCTCGACGGGGGCGGCGAGCGCGACGACGGGGGTCGCTCCGACGCGCCCGGAGACGCTCACCTCGTCGAGCGCGCCGACGATCCCCGACTGCGGCCCGCTCGCCTCGCGGGCGGTGAAGCGCGGAACGAGGACGACGAGCGCGACGAGGGCGAGCGCGAGCACCGCACCGAGGGCCCACACGAGCCACCGGTGCGAACGCGGCGCGCGCCGAGCACGAGATCCGCGCCCGCGCCCGGGTTCGGTGCGGTGGGACGCCCTCCTCGGCGGCGGCGTCATGCGGGCAGGACCGGGGCGGCCCCGGAGATCGCGGCGACGAGGGCGTCGACGCGCGGGTCCTCGTTCGCGAGCGGATCCTGAAGGGAGAGCGGCGCCGCGCTCTGGTCGTCGAGGCGCGCGTGGACCCAGTCGACCGTGAGGTCGGCGCGGGCGTCCTCGGCTGCCGCGATGATGCGCCCGCGCAGGCTCGCGCGCGTGGTCGCCGGGGCCGTGCGGACCGCGCGCCTCACGCCCTCGTCGGTGGTGAGGCGGCGGATGAGGCCGGCCCGCTCCATGCGCGGGGCGAGGCCCTGGGCGGTGATGTCGTGGTAGGAGAGCTCGAGGCGCGCGACGCGCGGGTCGGCGAGGGTCGTCCCCGCCTTCGCGGCGTAGGCGGTGAGGAGCTTCCGCTTGATCGCGATGTCGAGCTCGGTCTCGATGCCGCTCCAATCCCCCGATTCGATCGCGGCGATGCCGCGGCCCCAGAGGTCGGCGACGTACCGGTGGAGATCGTCGAGTTCGGCGTCGTCGAGCGCGCCGAGGACGCGGCCGCGGATCTCCTTCTGGATCGCGACCGCCGTCATGCGCCGACCGCTCGCGAGCTCGACCTCGGCGCGGCCCGTGAGGTCGGTCGAGATCTCGCGGATCGCGCGCATCGGATCGGCGAGGGCGAGGTCCTCGATCCGCAGGCCGTCCTCGATCGCGGTGAGGAGCATCTCGGTCGCTCCGACCTTGAGGGCGGTCGTCGGCTCGGCGACGTTCGTGTCGCCGACGATGACGTGCATGCGCCGGTAGGAGCCGGAGTCGGCGAGCGGCTCGTCGCGCGTGTTGATGATCGGGCGCGAGCGCGTCGTCGCCGAGGACACCGCGTCCCACATCTGCTCGGCGCGCTGGGAGAAGGAGAGCTGCGCGCCGCCCGCCCCGCGCCGGATGAAGCCGTTGCCGACGAGGATCTGGCGGGTGATGAAGAAGGAGACGAGGGCGTCGGCCACCTGGCGGAAGTCGCGGCGCCGGTGGAGGAGGTAGTTCTCGTGGCAGCCGCAGGAGTTCCCCTGCGAGTCGAGGTTGTTGCGGAAGAGGTGGAGGCGCTCGGGGGCGCCGACCTCCATGAACGACTCGTCGGCCTGGAGCGCGAGGTCGGCGAGCATGAGGGCGCCCGCCCGGTCCTGCTCGAGGAGGTCCTCGAGGCGATCGCACTCGGCGGTCGCGTACTCGGGGTGCGCGCCGACGTCGAGGTAGAGGCGCCCGCCGTTGCGGAGGAAGAGGTTCGAGCTCCTCCCCCGCCGCAGCAGCGGGTCGAAGAGCTGGCGCGCCGCGTGCTCGGCGTCCATGGTCGAGGCCCCGCCGTCCGCCGACGCGGCCATGAGCCCGTACTCCGTCTCGATCCCGACGACGCGGCGCCTCACCTCACTGGCCGCCCTTCTGGACGAAGCCCTGGACGAAGGCCTCGGCGTTCGTCTCGAGGACCGAGTCGATCTCGTCGAGGAGGTCGTCGATCGACTGGGTGCGGGCCTGCACCTGCCCGGCCGCGTCGAGGTCGTCGGGCTCGTCGGCCGAGCCGGAGGGCGCGTTGATGCGCGTGCTGTCCATGGTGTCTCCTTGGGTTCTCTCAGAGTGCGTCGGCGACGAGCGCGTCGGCGATCGGGTAGCGGACGAGGTCGCCGGCGCCCGGGTCGACGACGAGGGAGGTCCACGAGGCCTTGACGAGATCGGGGCGGGTGGCGACGGCGCGGCCGCGCGCGTGCGCGCGGGTGTTCGCCGGGGCTCGGTCGGCGGCGGCCTCGACCTCGTCGTCCGTGAAGAGTCGTTCGACGCGGCCGGCCTTCGCGAGCCGGAGGGCGAGCGAGTGGTCGGGCCGCAGGTCGGCCCACTGGAGGTCCATCGCGGCGAGGCGCGGGTCGTCCCATTCGAGGCCCGCGCGTTCCTTCTGCCGCTTGAGGAGGGCGTACTTGCCGACCCACTCGACCTCGGCGGCGACGGAGAAGAGATCGGCGCGCATCCGGTCGAGGACGGACTGCCAGCGCTCGAGGATCATCGCGTCGACCAGATCGGGCGCGACGCCGAGCCGCTCGAAGGTCGCGAGGACGAGGTCGAGGATCACCTGCTGGAATTCGGCGGCCGTGTAGGCGCCGCCCCCGGCGGTCCCGATCCGGTAGTCGAGGTCGGGGTGGTGGGAGACGTTCCACGTCTCCTGGACGGGGTCGTCGAGGGTGAGGGCGTCCCATTCGAGGCCGATCCCCTGCTCGATCGCCCAGAGGACGAGGGAGGTCGTTCCGAGCTTGAGGAGGATCGAGACGTCGAACATGTTGCCGTCGCCGCCGATGACGTGGAGTCGCCGGTGCTTCGCGGGGTTCGCGTGGGGCTCGTCGCGGGTGTTGACGATCGGCCGGTTGAAGGTCGTCTCGAGGCCGACCTCGTTCTCGACGAAGTCGGCGCGCTGGGACATCTGGAAGCCGGGGACCTGCGACTTCTGGCCGAGACCGACGCGTCCGGCGCCGCAGAGGACGGGGCGGGTGACGAAGAAGGGGGTGAGGCCGCGGACGACGTCGTCGAGGTCCGTGTCGCGGCGCATCTGGTAGTTCTCGTGGGTGCCGTAGGCGGCGCCCTTGCCGTCGGTGTTGTTCTTCACGAGGACGAGCGGCTCCCCGGCCTCCTGCGAGGCGGCGATGATCCGCGCGGCGATGACCTCGCCCGCGCGGTCCCACAGGGTCGCGTCGAGAGGGCCGAGGGCCTCGGGCGCCGAGTACTCCGGATGCGCGTGGTCGACGTAGAGGCGCGCGCCGTTCGTGAGGACCGCGGTCGTCTGCGCGGGCAGGGCGAGCTCCTCGGGGGTCGGCCGGGCGATGCGCTCGGAGCCGCCCGAGGGGGCGAGGTGGTAGGGGTCGTCGGTGAGGAGCGAGGGGTCGGCGGCCGCGCGCGACAGGCGCATTCCGCGCAGGTCGTTGAGCGGGTCCTCCGCCGTGTAGTCCCAGCGGACGGGGGCCGCTCCCTCGGCGGGAGTCCCCATGCGGGAACGGTCGGCGTAGAGGCGGACCGCCTGGGAGGAGAGCGCGATGGGGTTCGCCCACGCGTCGCCGGGGCGGTAGACGCCGTACTCGGTCTCGGTTCCGATCACTCGCATGCGGCTCATCCCTCCAGTGGCGCGATCGCCACGATCTCCTCGCGCAGCCCGATGGTGCGCGCCCAGTCGTCCGGCGACGAGGTCGCCGCGAGCTCGATCGACTCGCGCATCTCCTCGTCGACGCCCGCGAGCACGTGCGCGACGGCGAGTCCGTGGTCGCCCCCGCCGAGCGCGTCCTTGATCGCGAGCTTCTTCGCCCGCTCGACGATTCCGGCGATCATCGCGCCGGAGACGACATCGGCGAGGTGGATGCGGCGGGTGCGCCCGGAGGCGAGGGTCGCGTCGAAGAGGGCGGTCGAGGCGTCCTCGCGGAAGAGGCGGTCGACGGCGCCGTCGATCATCGCGTCGATCGCGGCGTCGGTCGAGCCGAAGCGGGCGACCTCGTCGGGGCGGACGGGCAGGTCGGACGTGAGGTACTTCGTGAAGACGTCGCGGGCGCCGGCCCGGTCGGGGCGCTCGACGCGGATGCGGACGTCGAGTCGACCGGGGCGCAGGACCGCCGGGTCGATCATGTCGGCTCGGTTCGACGCGCCGATGATGACGACGTTGTCGAGGGCCTCGACGCCGTCCATCTCGGCGAGGAGCTGGGGGACGATCATCGTCTCGACGTCGGAGGAGACGCCGGTGCCGCGTGTGCGGAAGAGGGCCTCCATCTCGTCGAAGAAGACGACGACGGGGACGTCGCCGGCGGCGAGGGAGCGTGCGCGCGCGAAGATCGCGCGGATCTGCCGCTCGGTCTCGCCGACGAACTTGTTGAGGAGCTCGGGGCCCTTGATCGAGAGGAAGTAGGTCTTCGCCCCGCTCCCCTTGCGCGACAGGGAGTTCGCGACGGCCTTCGCGATGAGGGTCTTTCCCGATCCGGGCGGGCCGTAGAGGAGGATCCCCTTCGGCGGGCGCAGCCCGTAGGCGCGGTAGAGCTCGGGGTGCTTGAACGGGAGCTCGATCGCGTCGCGGACCTGCTGGATCTGCGCGTCGAGGCCGCCGATGTCCGCGTAGGTCGTGTCGGGGGTCTCGGGGGTGAGGAGCTGCTCGACGTCGCGGCGGACGATCCGCTCGACGGCGACGCCCGCGCGCAGGTCGACCATGAGAGAGTCGCCCGGGCGCAGATTCCCGTGGCGGAGGGGGCCGGCGAGGACGAGGTGGTGCTCCTGTCCGGCCTCGCCCGCGACGAGCACGCGGTCGTCGCCGACGAGCTCGAGGATCGAGGCGATCGAGCCGGTCCGCGGGAAGCGGTCGGGGGCGACGGCGACGAACTTGTCGTCGATGCGCACCCACTGCCCGTAGGAGAGCGAGGTGAGATCGAGATTCGGGGCAACCGCGAGGCGCATGTGCCGGCCGTTGACGACTGCTTCGATTTGGCGCATCGCGATGTCGGCGCGGATGAACATCGCGAGGGTCTGCGGGGGCCTGTTGACCTCGAGGAGCTGAGCCTGGACCTTGACGAGCTCGCCGCGGACCTGGGTGAGCGCCTTCGCGAGGCGCTCGTTCTTCTCCTCGAGCGAGACGACGAGGCGCTGCATCTCATCGACCCGGCTCTGGTGGAAGTCCTCACTCATCGTCGCTCCCCCGTCCTTCGACCCAGGTGTCCGCCTTCGCGGTGACGTCCCGGCGCACCTTGCGCAGCTTCTTCTCCGAGGCCGTCCTCGCGCCGACGGCGGCGTCGGTCCAGCCCTCCTCGTCATCCCACTGCCCGCCGAGCCCCTCCGAGGACTTCGCGGGCCGCGTCGAGCGGGCCTGCGGGGCGGTGCCAGGGGCGAGCCTGCGCGTCACGAGGAGGAAGCCGGTGTGAGCGACCATCCGGTGCTCCGGGCGGACGGCGAGGCCGTCGAGGTGCCACTCGCGGCGCATGTCCTCCCACGCGATCGGGTCGGTGAAGCACTGGGCGGCCCGCAGGTCCTCGGTGAGGCGCGAGAGCTGGGTGACGGTCGCGACGTAGCAGACGAGGACGCCGCCGGGCGCGAGCGCGCGCGCGACCGCGTCGATGTTCTCCCAGGGGGCGAGCATGTCGAGGACGACCCGGTCGACTGAGGCCTCCTCCATCGTCGCGAGCTCGTCCGCGAGATCGCCGACGCGCAGGTCCCACGCGGGGTGCGCGGCGCCGAACCACAGCTCGACGTTCGCGCGGGCGATGTCGGCGAATTCCGACCGGCGCTCGATCGAGATGAGGCGTCCGCTCGGGCCGACGGCGTTGAGAAGGGCCATCGAGAGGGCGCCGGAGCCCGCCCCGGCCTCGACGACCGTCGCCCCGGGGAAGACGTCGCCCATATGGAGGATCGTGCCCGCGTCCTTCGGGTAGACGACGGCGGCGCCGCGCGGCATCGCCATCGCGTAGTCGACCATGAGGGGGCGCAGGATCTGGAACTCGCGGCCCTCCTCGGTGCGGATCACCTGGCCGTCGGGCCTCCCGATGACGTCGTCGTGGAGGAATTCCCCGCGACTCGACTGGAACTTCCCGCCGTGCACGAGGATCACCTGGTGGAAGCGGCCCTTGGGGTCGCGCACCTGGACGCGGTCCCCCTCCTTCAGGGGGCCTCGGCGGGTCTGCTGGCCGATCGGCGCGAAGAGGGCCGTGATCTCGGGCGTCGTGTTCATCCCGGCGATTCTATCGCCCGGGCGCCCCGGGGCCGGTGTGAGATCCGCAGACGCCGGTGGTCCGCGCTAGCGTGGACGCATGACGCCCACCGCCCCCGCCCGCTCGCGCACCGCGGGTCTTTCCGGCCCCGCCCTGTCCGCCTCCCGCGCGAAGGAGTACGAGCGCTGCCCGCTGCAGTACCGACTCCACGTCGTCGATCGCATCCAGGAGCCGCCGACGCGGGCGACGGCGCTCGGGACCCTCGTCCATTCGGTACTCGAGCACCTCTTCGACCTCCCGCACCGCGAGCGGACCGCCGAGGCGGCGCTCGATCTCCTCGAGGCCGACTGGCGCGCGACGCGGGAGAAGTCTCCGGAGGTGCTCGACCTCTTCGAGGACGCGTCGGAGGAGGGCGCGTGGCTCGCCTCGGCGCGCGACGTCGTCTCCGCCTACTTCGCGATCGAGGATCCGCAGTGGCTCGCGCCGGCGGCGCGCGAGCGGCTCGTCGACGCGGTGACGCCCGACGGGATCCGTCTGCGCGGATTCATCGATCGGATCGACGCCTCGCCGAGCGGCGAGCTCCGCGTCGTCGACTACAAGACGGGGCGTGCCCCCTCGCCGCGCTTCCAGGACGAGGCGCTCTTCCAGATGCGCTTCTACGCCCTCCTCCTGCGCCTCACGGACAGAATGCCCGCGCGCACGCAGCTCCTCTACCTCAAGGCAGGTCGGGTCCTCACCTTCGACCCGACGCCCGCGGACATCGACCGCTTCGCCGACGAGATCTCGATGCTGTGGGGCCGGATCGAGGCCGACGCGATGCGCGGCGAGTTCGCCCCGCGCCGCAATCCCCTCTGCGACTGGTGCGGGGTACGGGCGATGTGTCCGCTCTTCGAGGGGACGCTCCCCGACATGCCGGAGGACGGTCTCGCCCGTCTCCTCGCGACCCGCGTCTCCGCCTGATCCGCTTCGGGCGAGCGGGCCGCACGAAGACGAGGGGCCCGGCGACAACAAGGGACTAGACGAGGTCGAAGCGCTCGCCGGTCATGAGACGCTCGAGAACCTCGGTGGTCAGTTCATCGAGGTTCGCGAAGCGCGAGTACTCCTCGGACGCCGGGACCTCGACGACGCCGGGGACCACTGCGACGACCGCGCCCGACGCGACTGCGGCGCGGATCCCCGTCGGAGAGTCCTCGACGATGAGGCAGCGCTCGATCGGGGCGCCGAAACGGCGGGCGCCCTCGAGGTAGGCGTCGGGCGCGGGCTTCGGCCGCGCGACGTCGTCACCGGCGACGACCGCGGCGAAGCCGGGGGCCGGGGCGGCGGCCGCCACGACCTCGGTGATCCTCCGCCACGACGAGGTGACGAGCCCGACGGGCACGCCCATTTCCCCCGCGCGGGCGAGGAACCCGGGGGCGGCCTCCATCCACGGGACGTCCTCGCCGACGAGGCGCGCGACCTCGGCGACGAGCCGGTTCTCGATGTCGGCCGGATCGACGTCGGCGCCGGAGAGCTCGAGCATGAGGAGGGCGGTGTCGCGCAGCGGGCCGCCGATCATCTTCTCGCGCGCCTCGGGGGTGAGGACGCCGCCGAGGCTCTCGGTCATCGCGCGCTCGGCGCGCTCCCAGATCGGCTCGGAGTCGATCATCGTCCCGTCCTGGTCGACGAGGATCGCGGCGGGCAGCATCACACCACCGCCGTCGACACGGCCGTGAGGGCGCCGGCGAGAAGGAGGATCGCGACGACGATCGCGAGGCCGATCCGGTACCAGACGAAGGGCATGTACGACTTCGTCGAGACGAGCTTGAGGAACCAGAGGATGACGGCCCAGGCGACGGCGAAGGCGATGACGGTCGCGAGGATCGTCGGGCCGACGTCGACGTGGTCGCCGCCGGAGAACACCTTGTAGACCTTGTAGAGGCCGGACGCGAAGACCGCGGGCATCGCGAGGAGGAACGAGTAGCGGGCCGCGGCCTCGCGCGTGTAGCCGAGCGCGCGCCCCATCGTGATCGTGCCGCCGGAGCGAGAGACGCCGGGGATGAGGGCGAGGGCCTGGGCGAGGCCGTAGAGGATCGCGTCGCGCCAGCTCATCTTCTCGAGAGTGCGGACCTGCGGGGAGAAGCGGTCGGCGAGACCGAGGAGGACGCCGAAGAGCGCGAGCATCGTCACGGTGATCCAGAGGTTGCGGAAGGTCGTGTCGATCCAGTCCTGGAGGAGGAGCCCGAGGATCCCGATCGGGAGCGAGCCGACGATGATCATCCAGCCCATGCGGGCGTCCGGGTCCGAGTTCGGCAGGCGCGTCGCGGCCGGGATGAACGGGAGGGAGCGCCACCAGCGCGAAAGGATCCGCACGATGTCCTTCCAGAACACGATGAGGACGGCCGTCTCCGTGCCGATCTGCGTGATCGCGGTGAAGGCCGCGCCCGGGTCGGCGTCGCCGAAGAGCTCGCCGAAGATCCGCAGGTGCGCCGAGGAGGAGATGGGGAGGAATTCCGTGAGGCCCTGAATGAGACCGAGGAGTATCGCGTCGAACCACGTCATACCGGCACTCTACGAGGTCGCTCCCCTCGCACCTCGGGTCCGCCGCCCCGATCGCGGTGTGGAACCGGACACGGCTAGTGTGGCCGTATGGACATTCGCCAGTGCGGGGCCTCGGGCCTCAGGGTCTCCTCCCTCGGCCTCGGCGCCCTGCTCTGGGGCCGCGACACCGACGCCCCGGAGGCCGCCGAGATGCTCGCCCGCTTCGTCGACGCCGGGGGCACCCTCGTCGAGGGGTCGCCGCTCGACGGAGACGGCCGGGCGACCGATGTCCTCGCGCAGGGACTGCGGGCGATCGGCCGTCACCGGGTCGTCCTCGCCTGGCGCGGAGCCGCCCGCCCACTGCCGGACGGCCGATGGACGGGGTCGGGCGCGCGAGGCGATATGCTCCGCTCGCTCGACGACTCCCTGGCTCGTCTCGACGTCGATGACGTCGACCTGTGGATCGCGCAGTTCGATCCCTCGGTCCCCCTCGAGGAGACGCTCGGCGCCCTCGAAGCCGCCCATCGGTCGGGCCGCGCCCACTACATCGGGCTCGCCGGATTCCCCCTGTGGGACGCGGCGACCGCCCTCGCGATGCTGCGCTCCGACGGTCTGATGCCGGCGGTCCTCCAGCTCCCCTACTCGCTGCTCACCGCCTCCGAGGGGCGCGAGTTCGTCGAGCGGGCGAGCGGCTTGGGGATCGGGGTGATCGCGGCCTCGCCGCTCGCGGGCGGCGTCCTCACGGGCAAGTACCGGCACTCGACTCCCCCGGATTCGCGGGCGGCGTCCCCGCACCTGCGCTCGAGCGTCGACCGCCACCTCGACGCCCCGTCGCGCGCCCTCGTCGAGGGCGTCGCACGCGCGGCCGAGGGCCTCGAGCGCACGACGCTCGACGTCGCGCTCGCGTGGGCGCGCGATGCCGTCGGCGTGTCCTCGGCGCTCACGGGGCCGAGGACGGCGCGTCAGCTCGATCAGATCCTCGACGGGGGCGCGCCGCTGCCCGCCCCGATCCGCTCGGTGCTCGACGAGATCGCGGGCTTGTGAGAAAGCGGATTTCGGTCCTGCTCACGCTACTCAGCTGGGCGCGGCTGAGAAGCACACTCAACGTCGAATGAGATCGGTGACGCGCCCAGGTGGCCGCCCGCCAGGGGTTCGCGGGCGGCCACCTGTTCCGTCGTGTCGGGACCCTCATTCTTTCCGCTTTGACTGCATGAGACGCCCGGCGATGAATACCATGACGCCGAGGGGGATCACGACGTAGGAGGCGATGCCGAGGATTCCGAGGCCGATGTTCGCCCCGGTGTCAGCCGAGAGCACACGCAAGAGGACCTGGACGACGAGAAGCAGGACGAGCCCCGCAGAGCCGAAGAAGATGAGCAGCGAAGCGCAGAAAGCGCTCACCCATGAAAAACGAAAATTTCCACCTCCATCCAGGGGCCGGCACCTTTGCTCGGCCTCCTGGAAACAAGGCTAGTGCCCACAGAAGCGAGGCGATAGTCGACGAATGTCAACACTTCCGCGCCGGAGAAAGGGCATGGGCTCGGCAGGGGCGGGGTTCAGTCGTCAACGTCGACGAACTCGTCGTCGTCCTCGTCGCCCTCCTCGTAGTCGTCGTCGAGGAGATCGAAGGGGAGCTCGACGCCGTAGGTCGTGAAGAGCTCGTCGTCGTAGGTGAAGAAGGCGTCGCGGAGCTTGTCCTCCGCGAACTCCAAGGACTCGACATCCGCTCCCTCGCCCGCACGGGCGATCACGTAGTGCTCGCGGAAGGCGACAATGAGGGCTTCGAGGGCGGCGCCCGGTTCTTCACTCATGCTTGAATCCTACGCGGTCCGGCCCATCGGATCAGGGCAGATTGAGTTGCGACCGGATAACGGAGACCATGAGGTCGGCGCCCTTGATCTCCTTCGTCTGGTCGGCGCCGACGATCCGGGACACGCCCTCGGCGTCGACGAGCTGCGAGGCGCCCATGTTCGGGCCGAGCGGGAGGATCACCCACTCCTTCGTCGGCTCGTAGACGGCCTCGGGGGCCTCACCGGCGATCTGAGAGGAGATGTTCGCGATGACGACGCGGGCCTGCTGGCGGGCGGCGTCGGCGCGCTTCGACTCGCGGACGTCCGTGAGGTCGCCGACCGCATAGGTCGTTTCGTGGCCCGCGACCTGGAGGGTCGGGGCGACCGCGAGGGTCCCGTTCGGGTGGAGCGCGGACTCGTAGTCGGTGCCGGCGAGATATCCGGAGTTGGCGTGCGATCCGTAGCACTGGAACCAGATGTCGCCCTCGACCTCGTCGCCCGCGACCGTCTTCACCTGGAAGTGGCCGAGCTCGCCGACGTTGTGCGGCGGGAGGAACGCGAGCTCCGAGCCGGTGATGACGCGGATGCCGAGCTCGTCGAGCTGCGACGCGATCTCCGCGCGCAGCTCGTCGGAGTAGCCGGGGGTCGCGAGGATCGAATCGCCCTTCTCGACGATCGTGATCGCGAGGTCGGGGTAGGCGTTCGCGAGCTCGCCGGCGAATTCGATGCCGACGGTGCCGCCGCCGACGAGCATCGCCGAGCGGGCGCCCTTGAGGTCCTTGTGGAGCTGGCCGAGGCGTGCCTTCGCGACGACGGACTTCGAGGAGGAGTACTTCGCGGGGAAGGGATAGGTCGCGCCGGTCGCGAGGACGACGTAGTCGGCCTCGATCGGCTCGCGCCCGAAGACGTGGACGGTCGTGCCCTGGACCTGGGCGACGGTGCCGTGGACGAACTCGCCGCGCGAGAGGAGATTCGCGTAGGGCATGAAGATCGCCTGCTCCCACACCTCGTCGACGGCGGCGCGCAGGGCCGCGGCGTGGTGGACGAACTGGTCCTTCTGCTCGACGAGGACGACGTCCGCGATGGGATCGAGCCCCTTGGCGACGGTGACGCCGCCGTATCCTCCGCCGATCACGACAACACGTGCCACTGGTCTTCTCCTTCGTTACGCGAGCTGTTCGTATTGTGTCATCCGAGCGGGCATCGCGCTCGGGACCATCATCACTCCCGGGCGTCGATCCCCAGCGCCCGCGCGACGTTCGGCGGGAAGAAGTCGGGGCCCTTGAGGACCTTCCCGTCCTCGCGGAGTTTGACGGTGCCGTCGGGCATGAGCTTGGAGAGGTTCGACGCCTGAACTTCCGCGAGGACGGCGTCGAGGTCGATGCCCGATTCGATCGCCATCCCGTAGATGACGTAGACGAGGTCGGCGAGCGCGTCGGCGGTCTCGACGAGGTCGCGCTCGTCCTCGTCGGCGGCGACGGCCGCGGCGGTCGCCTCCTCGACGAGGGCGCGCGCCTTCGGCCCGTAGACGGCGCCCATGAGCTCGGCGAACTCCTCGCGGATGAGGCTCATCCGCATGTTGAGCCTCTCGTAGTCGATGGTGGCGGCCTCGCCGGTGCCGAGGCGCACGGGCATCGAGTACGTCCGGTGGAACTGCTCGACGAGCGCCTGCGGGCGCGCGGGGTCGAGGGCGGGGCCGGTGCCCGCGCCGCGTCCCGGCCCGTCCCAGGGGGTCTTCGGTTCGCGCGAATCGGTCTTCAGCAGCCCCGCGCTCCACAGGTCCGGGGCGCCGGCGCGCCGCCGGACGCCCTCGCGGGCGAACCCGTTGCGCCACACGGGCTTCCACGAGCCCCAATTACCGAGGTGGGCGTACCAGTCGACGCGGTCGACGCCCATGACGTCGAAGGCGAAGTCGACGGCGAGGCCGACGGCCTCGGTCATGTAGCCCCTCCCCCATTCGTCGACGCGCATGAGGTAAGCGAGTTCGGCGCTCTTTCCGTCCCGGCCGCCGTGGATGAGCTCGAGGCGCCCGAGGAGGCGCCCGTCGTCCAGAGCCCGGATCGCGAAGTCGGCGGAGCCGGCCTCCCACTTCGCGGCCGAGCCGGCGAGGTTCTCCTCCGCCATCGCGAGCGTGTACGGGTGCGGGACGGTCGTCGTCGCACTGATCCGCTCATCGGCGACGATCTGCGCGAGCGCGGGGGCGTCGGCAGGTCCGATGGGGTCGAGGACGACCCGCGAGCCGGTGAGTTCGCGGGGTTCGAGGGCGTTCATGCGCGGTCCTTTCCGGAGTTCTCCCACGCGGTCGCGAGGATGTTCCCGAGGGCGGTGACGGTCTGGTGGTCCTGGACGACGAAGCGCCGGTCGAAGAGGTACGTGGGCACGAGGTCGATCCCCACCTGGACGCCGATCTGGAAGTCGGAGAAGACGCGCGACGCGTACTCCTCGGAGGCGAGCGCCTCGACGACGCGCTCGGCCGGCAGGCCGATGTCCTGGGCGCATCCGACGAGGACGTCCGGGTCGGAGACGTCGAGCGCCATCTCGAACTGGGCCCTGCCGAGGGCCTCGGCGAGCTTGAGGGCGGTCGTGTCCGGCCCCGCCGTCGTGTCGTTCTCGACGTCGAAGTCCGCGGCGGCGCCGATCGCTCGATGGGCGTTCGAGGTCGGCGCGACGATCGCGTTCTCGAAGTCGAAGGCCACGCCCTCGGCGGCGCCGAGCTTCACGAGGCGCTCGTCGGCGGCGACCGCCTCGGCGACGTCCATGCCGACCTCCTCGATGAGGTAGGCGCGGCGGGGCTTCTCGAGCGGAGAATCGAGTTCGGGGTCGAGGAGGTAGGCGTGGAGGGCGACCTCGACCTCGTCGGCGTGGGGGAAGTCGGCGAGCGCCTCGCGCAGGTGCCGGATCCCGAGGTAGCACCACGGGCAGGCGACGTCGGACCACAGGTCGATGTGGAGCATGGAATCGGCCCTCCTCTCGAGCCGCCGTGTCACGGCGAATACGACGAGAGCCCGGAGCCTTGCGGCCCCGGGCTCTCCCCTTGTGCGCGGAGGGGGACTTGAACCCCCACCCCCTAAAACGGGGACTAGCACCTCAAGCTAGCGCGTCTGCCTATTCCGCCACCCGCGCAGGTGACTCTTTCATTCCCGGCTCGGTTTCCCTCGCTGCGAACGAGGAAGACTCTAACCGATATCGCAGGTGCTCGCCAAATCGGCCCCGCCTCGGGCGGATCGCACCCCCGGTTTTCGGCGCGACCGCGCGGAAAATCCGCCCTCGTCCCCAGATTACGGGTCTCAGGCGCCCTCGTGGCGGAGACGATCGCCGACGGCGGAGAAGATCCGCACGATCTGGCCGATCTCCTCGTCCGTCATGCCGTCGAGGAGGTACTCGCGGACCGTCTCCTCGTGCGCGGCGGTCGCCGCCTCGACAGTCTCGACCCCCTGTGAGGTGAGACACGCGTCCGAGCTGCGACGATCCCGCGTCGAGGCGACCCTGCGAACCCACCCGTCGCGCTCGAGATGGGCGACGAGGTACGTGAGGCGCGAGGGCGAGTAGACGACCCGCTCCGCGAGCTCCCCCATCCGCAGGCACCGCCCCGGCGCCTCCCAGAGGGCGAGGAGGATGTTGTAGTCGGGAAGAGTGAGGCCGAACATCCGCTTGAGGCGAGTCTCGAGGACCCCCTGGAGCCGCCCGGAGGCCTCGAAGAAGATCCGCCACGCGCGCCTGCGCGCCTCGGCCGACTCGTGCGCGCGCTTGGCGGCCGCCCGGCGCGCCTCCTCGAGTTCCTTCATGATGTGAATCATATCGGTCGGGTGCCCGTCTCCCCCGCCGGAACCGGCGCGCCGCCCCGACCTCGTCGATCCGACCGGCGGCGGTCGACGCGCCGAGCGGCGCGAGGGCGCTGAAAAGGTGCGGGAGGAGCGCGAGGACGGGCGCTCGTGCGACGATGGGGCGAACCGAAGCGAGGAGAAGGAATCCCATGACCGGCCGTTCCCAGTGGACCTGCGTGCTCTTCGACGTTGACGGGACGCTCGTCGACTCCGCCCCTCAGGTGACCCACTCCTTCGAAGTGGCCCTCGCGAAGCGCGGCCTCCCCGTCCCCGAGCGCGCGTCCCTGCGCAAGTACGTCGGCCCGCCGCTGTGGTGGTCCTTCTCCGACCTCGGCTACTCGGGCGACGAGCTCCCCGACCTCGTCGAGGGGTACCGCGAGGTCTACCACGAGATCTTCCTCGAGCCGCTCCCCTTCCCCGGCGTCGGCGACCTCGTCCGGGCGGTGCGCGCCTCCGGCACGCCGGTCGCGACGGCGACCTCGAAGCAGCAGTACATGGCGGAGGCCCAGCTCGCCCACCTCGGCCTCATCGACGCCTTCGACGTCGTCGCGGGAGCCCCGGCGGGCCCGTCCTCGAAGGCGCTCGTCATCGCGGACGCTCTCGAGCGCCTCTCCGCGCTCGGGCACGACGTCTCGCGCCCGGTACTCGTCGGCGACTCGATCTGGGACGTCGAGGGCGGAACGGAGGCCGGCGTCGACGTCATCGGCGTCGGCTGGGGCTACGCGAAGGACGGCGACCTCGACGCCTGCGCCGCCCGCGCGGGAACCGTCGAGGAGCTCGGAGCGCTCCTCGGCCTCTGACGCCGGCCGTCACCGGAAGTCGCGCGAACGCACGCCCACGGGCAGGGCGACCGGGCGCATCCGGTACGCCTCGATGTTCACCGCGCCGTCCCCGTACTCGACGCGGCCGCGGATCTCGAGCGCGCGCGAGGAGAGGGCGACGAGCCGGTGCACCTCCCACATCCCCTTCTGGCACGAGACGTTGAGGAGCCCCGTCTCGTCCTCGAGGGTGAGGAAGGTGATCCCCTTCGCCGTGTGCGGGCGCTGGCGGTGGGTGACGATCCCGGCGACGGTGACGAGCTCGCCGTCGAGCCCCTCGCCCACCTCGGAGGCCGAGAGGACCCCGCGGCCCGCGAGTTCGGGGCGCAGGAGGTCGAAGGGGTGGCGGCTCGTCGACAGCCCCGTCGCCTCGTAGTCCGATTGAAGGGCCTCGACCTCGGTCATCTCCGGGAGGGCGGGCGCCCGCGCCCCGACCTCGGTGCCCGGGAGGTAGGGCTGGCCCCAGGAAGCGCGCCCGACCGCGCCCGCCGCCCACACGCCCTCGCGCCGCGAGACGCCGAGGGAGGCGAGGGCGTCGGCCTTCGCGAGGCGGACGATCTCCGATTCGGAGAGCTCGGCCCGCGCGGCGAGCGAGGCGAGAGAGTCGAAGGGCCCGTCGATGCGCGCCTCGACGATCCGCTCGGCCGCCTCCGACAGGCCGCGGACCTCGTCGAGCCCGAGTCGCAGGGCGGCACTGGGATCGACGTCGAGCGGGACGGGCGCGGAGGCGAGCGGGGCGGGCCCAAGATGCTTCGCGGAGGGGAACTCGACCGAGGCGGAGACCCCCGAGTGGGAGACGTCGGGTCCGAGAACGCGGAGGCCGTGCCTGCGCGCGTCGTGGACGAGCGAGGCGGGCGAGTAGAAGCCCATCGGCTGGGCGGCGAGGAGTCCCGCGTAGAAGTCCTCCGGGTGGTGGATCTTCAGCCAGGCAGAGGCGTAGACGATGTGCGCGAAGGAGAAGGCGTGCGACTCGGGGAAGCCGAAGTCGGCGAAGCCCTTGAGCTGCTCGAAGATCCTCTCGCGCGCCTCGACGCCGACGCCGCGCGCCGCCATCCCTTCCATGAGGGCGGGGCGCAGCTCCTCCATCCGCTCCGGCGAGCGCTTCGCCCCCATCGCCCGGCGGAGCCGGTCGGCCTGCGAGGGCGAGAACCCGGCGACGTCGATGGCGATCTGCATGAGCTGCTCCTGGAAGAGCGGCACGCCGAGCGTCTTCTCGAGGGCCGGGCGCATGAGCGGGTGGAGGTAGGAGACCTCCTCGCGGCCCCGCCGCCTCCGCAGGTAGGGGTTGACCGCCCGACCCTGGATGGGGCCGGGCCGGATGAGGGCGACCTCGACGACGATGTCGTAGAAGCAGCGAGGCGCGAGCCGCGGGAGCGTGTTCATCTGCGCGCGCGACTCGACCTGGAAGACGCCGACCGTGTCGGCGGCGCAGAGGAGGTCGTAGACGCGCGGGTCCTCCTCCGGGAGGTTGTGGAGCCCGAGCGGGCGTCCGTTGCGCCCGAGGACCCCGCGCGCGGCGAGGGCGTCGAAGGCGGTCCGCAGTGCGGTGAGCATCCCGAGGCCGAGGAGGTCGAACTTCACGAGGCCGGCGTCCGCGCAGTCCTCCTTGTCCCATTGGAGGACGGTGCGCCCCTCCTTCGCCGACCACACGACCGGGCAGATCCCCGCGACCGGCTGGTCGGTGAGGACCATGCCGCCCGAGTGGATGCCCATGTGGCGCGGCAGCTTCTGGAGGGCGACGGCGACCGAGCGGACGAGGGGCGGCATCTCGCCGACGACCGAGGAGCCCGGCGAAGCGGCGCCGCCGCTCGGAGTCGCCTCCCCCTTCCGGCGCGCGACCTCGGCCTCGTCCGCCTCGAAGCGGCGGCCGGTCCCCTTCGCCCAGGCGGTCGCGAGCCCGACGGGGTAGCCGAGGGCGCGGGCGGCGTCGCGGATGGCGGAGCGGGGGCGATAGGTGATGACGTTCGCGACCTGCGCGGCGCGCTCGCGGCCGTAGAGGGAGTAGACGTGCTGGATGACCTCCTCGCGGCGCCCGGCTTCGATGTCGACGTCGATGTCGGGCGGCCCGGAGCGGCCGGTCGAGAGGAAGCGCTCGAAGAGGAGGCGGTGGCGGACGGCGTCGACGGCGGTGATGCCGAGCGCGTAGCAGACCGCGGAGTTCGCGGCCGAGCCCCTCCCCTGGCAGAGGATCCCGGCCTCGGCGCAGAAGTCGACGATCTCCTTGACGATGAGGAAGTAGCCGGGGAAGTCGAGCGCCTCGATGACCTCGAGCTCATGGTCGATCGTCTCCCAGGCGCGCGGGTGCTCCGCGCGGGTCCCGTAGCGCTCGAGGGCGCCGCGGCGCGTGAGCTCGCGCAGCCAGGAGGCGTCGTCGTGGTCGGCGGGGACGGCGGTGCGCGGGAGGCGCGGAGCGAGCAGGCGCAGGTCGAAGGCCGCGCGCGCGGCGATGTCGACGGTGTGCACGACCGCGTCGGGGCGCCGGGAGTGGAGGGCGGCCATCTCCTCCCCGGTCCGCAGGAAGGCGCGGAGGGCGGGCAGGTGGGATTCGGCGGCCGCGAGGGGCTCGCCGAGGCGGGTCGCGGCGAGGACGTCGCCGAGCGCCTGGGAGGCGGGGGTCGCGCAGCGGACGGCGCCGGTCGCGACGAGGGGGAGGGAGCGCTCGTCGGCGAGGAGGGCGAGGGCGTCGGCGAGGTCCTCGGGGTCGGTCGGCGACAGGGCCGATTCGACGAGGACGGAGCCGGCGCCGAATCGGTCGAGGAGGAGGTCACGCACGCGCCGGGCGGCCCCGAGCCCGCTGTTCCTCAGGGCGCGCCTCAGCGGGCCGCGGCGCGAGCCGGTGAGGATCAGCCAGTCCTCGCCCGCCTCCGCGAGCTCGTCGAGGACGTGGGCGGCGGTCCGGACTCCGGGTCGGGCGAGGGCGTGGGCGCTCATCGCCGAGCAGAGGGCGGTGTAGCCGCGCGGCGAGGAGACGAGGACCGGGAGGCGGACGCCGGGCTCCTCGGCGCCCGTCGCGAGCCCCCATCCGGGCGCGAGGGCGTCGGGGTCGGCGCCGAGGAGGCCCGCCGGATCGAGGGTGAGTTCGGCGCCGTGGACGATGGGGAGCCCGGCCTCGCGCGCGGCCGAGGTCGTCTGGACGGCCGAGTGCATGCCGTCGACGTCGAGGACCGCGAGCGCCTCGAGTCCGAGGTCCGAGGCTGCGGCGACGAGGGCGCCGGGGAGGTCGGCCCCGTCGAGGAGCGTGAAGGCCGAATGGGCGTGGAGCTCGGCGTACGGAGTGCGCGCGATCCTCTCCGCGGCCCCCTCGAGGAGGCGGCGGGAACGGTCGACGTCCGGGGCGCTCACCGGAGCAGTCTATCGAACAGGTGTTCTATTTTCATACGTCGATTCCCCCTCCGTCGTCCGCGCCCGGCCCCGTCCTCGTCGATTCCTACGAGGGCGGGGCCGCGCGTTCGCCGGACGGAGGACGGACGCGCTCCCGCCATTCGGGGGCGACGCCGCGCGCAGCTCAGTCGAGGAGCTCGGCGAGGTCGGCGAGGTCGAGGCCGGCACCGGCCCCCGCGCCCTCGACGACGGAGGTGACGAGGCGCCGCTTGCGCTCCTGGAGGGCGACGACCTTCTCCTCGATCGTGCCCGCGGCGACGAGCCGGTAGACGTTGACCTTCTTCGTCTGCCCGATCCGGTGGGCCCGGTCGACCGCTTGCGCCTCGGCGGCGGGGTTCCACCACGGGTCCATGACGTAGACGTAGTCGGCCTCGGTGAGCGTGAGGCCGGTGCCGCCGGCCTTGAGGGAGATGAGGAAGACGGGAGCCTTGCCGACGCGGAACCGCTCGACGACCTCGTCGCGGCGGGTCGTCGACCCGTCGAGCTGGACGACCGCGATGCCGCGGCGCTCGAGGACCTCCCGGATACGGGCGAGGAACGACGTGAACTGGCTGAAGACGAGGGCGCGGTGGCCGCGCGGGACGATCTCGTCGAGGCGGTCGGCGAGGTACTCGACCTTCGCCGACCCGATCTGCGCGTAGTCGGGCTCGACGAGCGCCGGATCGAGGGCGAGCTGTCGCAGCCGCGTGATCGACGCGAGGACGTCGATCCTCCGCTTCGCGTCGTCGACGAGGGAGAGGACGCGGGCGCGCTCGCGCATGAGGCGCTCGTCGTAGATCCTCCGGTGCTCGGCCCCGAGGTCGACGGCGACGACGGTCTCCACCTTGTCGGGGAGGTCCGCGGCGACGTCCTCCTTCGTCCGGCGGAGCATGAACGGGCCGATGAGCCGGTGGAGGCGGTCGAGCGCCGCCTCGTCGCCGTCGTTCTCGATCGGACGGCGTATCCGTTCGGCGAAGACGCTCCACTTCGGGAGGAGCCCCGGCGTCGTGAGCGCGAGGACCGCCCACAGGTCCGACAGGGAGTTCTCGACGGGAGTGCCGGTGACTGCGAACGCCCAGGGGGCGCGCAGGGCCCGCAGCGCCTTGTGGATCGCGGTGCGCGGGTTCTTCGCCGCCTGCGCCTCGTCGACGACGAGGCCGGAGAACTCCGCGGCCGCCCACTCCTCGGCCTCGAGCCGCAGGATCGTGTAGGAGGTGACGACGAGGTCGGCGCCCGCGAGGACCTCGTCGAGTCCGCGCTCGCGGCGCCGCGCGGTCTCGGAGACGACCTCGACGGCCAGGTCGGGGTAGAAGTGTGCGGCCTCCCGCTTCCAGATCGACAGGACGGAGGTGGGGGCGACGACGAGGACGGGGCCGTCGGTCCTGCCCGCCGCCCTCAAGGCGGCGAGGGCGGCGAGGATCTGGAGCGTCTTGCCGAGCCCCATGTCGTCGGCGAGGATCCCGCCGAGTCCGAGCGCCGCCCGGGCGACGAGCCAGGCCGCGCCCTCGCGCTGGTAGGGGCGCAGCTGCGCGCCCTCGGGGTCGACGAGCGGAATCTCGGGGACCTCGTCGAGGGAGCGGGCGCGCTCGCGCCAGGCCGCGGCCGCGCGGACCTCGTCGGCGGTCTCCTCGATCTCCTCCCACAGCCCCCGGTGGAGGGCGGCGAGGCGCGGCTCCTCGGAGTCGGCGAGAAGGCGGGCCTCCTCGAGGAGGACGGCGAGGCGGGCGAAGCGATCGGCGTCGAGGCTCACCCAGTGCCCGTCGACGAGGAGGTGGCGCTCGCCCGCGGCGAGGGCCTCGAGGACGTCGGCGAGTCGGACGGGGACGCCGTCGACGTCGAGGGAGATCGCGAGGTCGAACCAGTCGGAGTCGCCGTCGGCGGGCTCGAGCCCGGCGCGCACGCGCAGGGGGACCTCGTCGAGCCCGAGGGCCGCGGCCTCGTCGGACAGATCCCAGTGGAGCGCGGGGTCGGCGACCGCGGCGACGACGCGCTCGCGGAACTCCGGGGTCCGCCAGGCGGGCAGACGGATCGTCGCCGGGCCCGGGCGCCAGAGCTCGGCGGGCGCGCGCGCGGCTCCGAGCGCGTCGATCCTCCGGGCGAGGTCGGCGACGCCGGGCGCGTCGAGGGCGCGGGCGAGCGGGACGCGCGAGGGGGAGCCCGCGTAGTCGAACTCGGCCCACCAGCGGACGACGAGCGTCGAGTTCGCCTCGATGCGGGCCGTCGCGACGAGGGCCGCCGACGGCGGCGCGTCGAGGTCGACGGACTCGTCGGTCGAGGTGAGGGCGTACTGGCGCTTGAGGCGCGGGAGGAAGGACGTCGTGAATTCGGCGAGGTCCGAGGCCGGGATCGCGAGCGACCGTTCGGGTAGGGCGGCCGCGAGCTCTGAGCCCGACAGGCGCGCGAGGCGGGTGCCGCCGTCGAGGACGAGGAGCCCGGTGCCCGCGTCGATCCGCGGTTCGCGCTTCGTCTCCTCGCCGTTGCGGGCGAGGAGGGAGAGGACGAGTCCGTCGTCGGCGCCCCGCACGTCGATGCCGAGGTCCCAGGTCGCCGTGTCGAGGACGAGTGGCGTGAGCGGATCGAGGGAGGCGAAGAGGGCGACGCCGTCGCGCTCGAGGCGGCGCAGCCAGGCGAGTGCGTCCTCCCCGAGGGAGGAGAGCGGAACCTCGTGCCGGGAGTGCCAGGACGAGTCGTCGTGAGCGAGGCGGTAGCCCTCGCGCAGGAGCGCGAGGTGGACGGGGTCGAGCCCGTCGGTCACCGACGCCCACTGGGTCGATACGAGGTCGGGCCATCCCGCCCTCTTGCGGGTCCACGGGACGGAGTGCCCGCGGCGCAGCGGCTCGAGGAGGATCGGGGCGCGCGGGTCGTGCGCGTCGACGAGGAGTCCGAGCGGCTCGCCGCCGGTCGCCCGCTCCCCGACGAGCGAGACGAGGCGCGCGCGCCAGGGGGAGGCGGGGGGCCGCGCCGACGCGACCTCCTCGCGCAGGGCGAGGAGGAGGGCGACGGAGTGGAAGCAGTCGGTACCCTCGGGGCACGCGCAGGTGAGGGAGAGTCCGCCGCCCGCGGTCGAGACCCAGGTCTTGTAGGAGAGCCCCCGATCGCGCACCCTCCCGGTGAAGGCGCCCGGCTCGACGTCGTTCTCGAGGGAGACGACGCGCCCCGACCTGTAGGCCGCGATGCCCTGCGCCCAGGCCGCGGGCCCCACGCGCGCCATGAGCGCGTCGTCGTCGGATTCGACGAGGACGAGGGCGGACTCCTCCGGGATGCGCATCCCCTCACTCTATGCCCGCGCGCCCGCCCGCGCCCCCGCGCGGTCCCCGCCGATCGATTGCCGCCGCGCGCTCGTCGCTCCGTTCCCGCGACTCCGCTGCCTTTCCTCGGTTCTCGCCGACAGTCCCGTCGCTCGCTCCTCCCCCGGCGGGCCCTTCACGCGTAGATCCCGTCGATCGACCACTCCCCGAGCCTCTCGACGAGGAGGAGGTCCCCACCCTCGGCACGACGCGCCCGCGCGTAGACGCGCGCCCCCTGGAGGGCGTCGTCCTCCCACCAGCGCCCCCGGATCGCCCACGGGCCGCCGACGAGCTCGACCGCGAGCACGGCAGAGGCGGAGAAGACGCCGTAGGGGTCGGCCCCCTCCCCCCGCCGGCGGATCCGGGTCGGCCGCGCGGTGAGGAGCCCGCGCGCGGTCGCCGCGACCGGTTCGAGCCCCATCGGCCCGCCGAGGAGGTCGACGCCGAGCGGATGGTCGAGGAGGGTCGCGGGCGCGGAATCGACCCCGCCCTCCCACTCCCCCTCGAGGGGGACGAGCCGGGCGCCCGCGTCCGCCCACGGGAGGAGGCGCACCCGCGTCCTCGGATCCCATCCGCCCTGGAGGCGCGGGACGCGCAGCCCCTCGTCGCCGAGGAGGGACTGGAGGCGCTCGGCCGCCCGTTCGACGCCGGCGCGCGCCGAGTCCGGCCCCCACAGGGGCGCGGAGGACCCGCCCGCGAAGGGGCTCTTCGCGACGAGGATGACGGCGCGCGCACCGCCCGCGGGCCCCTCTTCCGTCCCGAGGAGGTCCGCCCACCCCTTGAGTTGCCAGCGAACCCGTTCGACGACCGCGTCCGGATCCCCCGCGTCGACCCCCGACCACGTGCGCGTCCGGGCCCTCCCGCCGCCCGCCTCGATCGAGGCCTCGAGGACGTCGGAGGACAGTCCCGCGTGCGCGAGCTCCTCGGCGAGGGCGACCGCCGCCTTCCGAACCGGGAGGAGGATGAGGTCGATCGATGTCGCCGACTCGTCGATCTCGACCTCGGCGCTGCGATCCCCGACGACGCGCGCCCGAGCGGGCAGCGCGAGCTCGCGCCCCTCGGCGAGGGCGTGGAGGGGCTCGGCGATCGCGCCGAACCGGGCGAGGAGAGCGCCGCGTCCGAGGGCGAGGAGATCCGCGCAGGTCGCGACCCCGAGCGTGCGCAGAAGATCGACGCCCCGCGCGCCCTCGTCCCTCAGACGGGCCGGAAGGTGGGGGATGCACACGGCGAGCGGCAGGGCTCCGAGGAACTCGCCCGTCCCCTCGGGCGGGACGATCCGCGAGGCGCGGGCGGCGGCGGCCGCGGCGACCGGCCCCTCGGCGATCCCGACGAAGCACTCGACCCCCGTCGCGTCGCTGACCTCCTCGACGAGGGCGCGCGCCGCCTCCTCCTCTCCCCCGTGCCAGCGGGCGGCGGACAGGGCCGGCGCCCACGCCGCGCCGGGGCGCGCGCAAACGACCCCGGCGGCGACGCGGTCGAAGGCGTCGAGGACCGCCTCGAAGGCGCAGCCCTCCCGATCCTCGTCGCGCGGAAGGAGGATGAGCTCGGGGCAGAGGTACTGCGCCGTCGCGAGGCGCATCCCGGCGCGCACCCCCGCCGACCGGGCGCGCATCGACGCGCAGACGATCCTCTCGCGCTCGACGACGGCGCCGGCCGCTCCGGGCGGAAGGTCGACGACGAGGGACGCGACGGGCCAGTCGGGGACCCAGAGGGCGAGGCGCCTCATGAGGCCGCCTCCGCGAGTCGGAGCGCCCGCCAGGGGCGCGAGACCCCCGGCCATGGCTCGGTCGCGACGAGGACGCGCCGATGGGTTCTCGCGAGCGCGGCGAGGCGGCGCCGCGAGCGCGCGGGCACGAGCCCGCCCCCGACGCAGACGACGTCGACCGCCTCGAGGAGGAGCCCGCAGACGCGCGCCGGATCGGCGCCCGGGTCGGGGACGGCGAGGACGCGGGAGAGGTCGACGCCCGCGCGGGCGACCGCCTCCCACCCGAGGTCGGGGACGCCGACGACGCCCGCCCATCCCCCCTCGGGGAGGAGGGAGCGCAGGGCGGCGACGAGCTCGGCGCGCCCGCCGTCGACGTGGAGGACGCCGGAGGCTCCCTCGCGCGACTCGATCCCCTCGGTCGCGCCGTGGACGAGGCCCGAGCCGAGCTCCGCCGCGCGCAGGACCTCCCGGGCGCGGAGCAGTCGCTCCTGGGCGCTCAGCGCCATCCCCCCACCTCCCATCGAACAGATGTTCGATAGTGTAGGACTCCCCCGCGGCATCTGCGTCCCCTCCACGACTCCCCCGCCCGCCCCGGACCGGAACCGGCGAAAAGGCGCGGGAGAAGGAGGACACTGGGAGGAGACTCGACGAAGGAGACGCCATGGACCTGCGCGACCGCCCGACCGCACCCGACCCCTACGGCTCCCTCCCGCCCGTCCCCTCCTTCACCCTCTCCTCCGCCGACCTCGTCGACGGAGCCCCGATGCCGGCCTCGGCGACCGAGGCCGGCGGTTCGACCTCGCCCCAGCTCCACTGGGAGGGCTTCCCGCCCGAGACGCGCTCCTTCGTCGTCACCTGCTTCGACCCCGACGCGCCGATCCCCTCGGGCTGGTGGCACTGGATGGTCGTCGACCTCGCGCCCCACCAGACGACCCTGCCGCGCGGGGCGGGTCGCTCCGACCTCGAACTCGACGGCGCCGCCTTCCACATCCGCGTCGACCACGGCGACCCCGATTACTTCGGGGCGGCCCCGCCCAGGGGCGATCGCCCCCATCGCTACATCTTCGCCGTCCACGCCCTCGACCTCGACACGCTCGGGCTCGACGACGAGGCGACGCCCGCGCAGTGCGCGTTCCGCATGCTCGGCCACACGATCGCCCGCGCGCGGCTCACCGTCACCCACGAGATCCCCGCCGCGCCCTCGCCCTTCGACTGAGGCCGGTTCGACCCGGCGCGCGACCGGGGTGCAGGATGGGGCCCATGCTCCACGTGATCTTCCTCGAACCGGAGATCCCCGGGAACTCGGGGGCGGCCATCCGCCTCTCGGCCTGCACGGGATCGATGCTCCACCTCGTCGAGCCGCTCGGCTTCGACATGGACGACGCCAAGCTGCGCCGGGCGGGGCTCGACTACCACGACCTCGCCCACGTCGAGGTCCACCCCGACCTCGACTCAGCGCTCGCGGCCGTGCCCGGGCGAATCTGGGCCTTCACCGGCCACACGACGACGATGTACACCGACGTCGCCTACGCCGACGGCGACGGGCTCCTCTTCGGCCGCGAGTCGGTCGGTCTTCCGGAGGAGGCGATGCGCCACCCGCGCGTCGAATCGCGCGTCCGCATCCACATGCGCGAGGGGGTCCGCTCCCTCAATCTCGCGAACTCGGCGTCGATCGCCCTCTACGAGGCCTGGCGCCAGCTCGGATTCCCAGAGGGCGTCTGAGACGCCCTCCCGACCCGGGCGCGCCCTCAGCGGCGGTGCGAGGGGCGCTCGACCTGCTCGGCGAGCTCGACGATGCGGCGAGGATTCGACATCCACATCCACACCGCGCCGATGAGCGAGACGACGAGCGGAAGATAGTAGAAGTCGACTCCGAGTCCGGTCCACGCCGAACGGGCCGCCGAGAGCTCGGGCAGTCCGAAGCCCGCGAGCCAGAGGACGAGGGGCGCGCCAATGCTCGTTCCGATGGACGCCCACCCGATCATCCGCATGCGCCTGCCGTTGTGCGTGAGTCCGGCGGCGGCGAGGAGGTAGACGAGGCCGGCGAGGAGCGCGACGATCTCCGGGCCCCATGGCCCGTCGCGGTGGCCGAAGAGGTCGATGACCGCCTGGACGGTCGTCCACGCGCCGAGCGCCCAGAAGAGCGCCATGACGATCCGCCCGAGGCCGAGGGCGGGCGGTCGATCGTCGACGACGCCGCTCGGCTCCCCCATCGGGTCGAGGGGCTCGGGCTGCGCGTCGGCGGGGACTTCGGTCATGACGGCGATCCTAGTGCCCGATCGCCGCGCATTCGCGGTCCGATCGCGCGATGATGCGCGGGGCGGGCGATGTGGGCCGTTGCACCCGACGACCTCGTCCGCCGCGACGACACCGGGGGACGCGAGTGGGACAATAGGCCTAATCGGACTCACGAGGACCGATCGCACAAGAGCTTCACAAGGAGTGGATACGTGAGCGAGCCAGCATACGACGTCGTTGTTCTGGGAGCGGGTTCCGGCGGTTACGCCACCGCGCTGCGGGCATCTCAACTGGGCATGAAGGTCGCCCTCATCGATGGGGATAAGGTCGGCGGAACGTGCCTCCACCGCGGGTGCATCCCGACGAAGGCCTACCTCCACGCCGCCGAGACCGCCGACGCGGTCCGCGAGTCGGAGAACTTCGGCGTTCTCTCGTCCTTCCAGGGCATCGACATGGCGAAGGTCGCGACCTACCGCGACTCCGTCATCACGAAGCTCTACAAGGGCCTCCAGGGACTCCTCTCCTCGCGCAACGTCGAGGTCATTCAGGGATGGGGCCGCCTCGCCTCCGCCGACTCCGTCGAGGTGAACGGGCGCGTTCTCACCGGCCGCCACATCGTCCTCGCCACCGGCTCCTACTCCCGCTCGATCCCCGGGCTCGAGATCGGCGGCCGCGTCATCACTTCCGATCAGGCCCTCCAGATGGACTGGGTGCCGCGCTCGGCCGTCATCCTCGGCGGCGGCGTCATCGGCCTCGAGTTCGCGTCCGTGTGGAAGTCCTTCGGCGCCGAAGTGACGATCATCGAGGCTCTCCCGCACCTCGCGAACAACGAGGACGAGTCCGTCTCCAAGCAGCTCGAGCGCGCCTACCGCAAGCGCGGCATCGCCTTCCACACGAACACCCGTTTCTCCGGCGCGACGCAGGACGAGGGCGGGGTGCACGTGTCGACCGAGACCGGCAAGACCTTCGACGCCGACGTCCTCCTCGTCGCCGTCGGCCGCGGACCGGTCACCCAGGGACTCGGGTACGAGGAGGCCGGCATCCGCATGGATCGCGGCTTCGTCCTCACCGACGAGCGCCTTCATACCGGCGTCGGCAACATCCACGCCGTCGGCGACATCGTCCCCGGTCTTCAGCTCGCGCACCGCGGCTTCCTCCAGGGCATCTTCGTCGCCGAGGAGATCGCGGGCCTCAACCCGGCCGTCATCGACGAGTCCGGCATCCCGCGCGTCACCTTCTGCGATCCGGAGATCGCGTCGGTCGGCCTTACGGAGAAGAAGGCGCGCGAGAAGTACGGCGACGCGGTCCGCACCGTCGAGTACAACCTCGCGGGCAACGGCAAGTCGAACATCCTCGGCACGCAGGGCTTCATCAAGCTCGTGAGCGTCGAGAACGGCCCGATCGTCGGCTTCCACGGCATCGGCGCCCGCATCGGCGAGCAGATCGGCGAGGGCGAGCTCATGGTGAACTGGGAGGCCTACCCCTCCGACGTCGCCGCTCTCATCCACGCGCACCCGAGCCAGAACGAGTCGATCGGCGAGGCCGCGATGGCCCTCGCCGGTAAGCCCCTCCACGCCCACAACTGATCGAGAAGACTTCCGAACCTCCAAGGAGAAGAACACCATGGCAACCGCTGTGACCATGCCCGCCCTGGGCGAATCGGTGACCGAGGGAACCGTCACCACCTGGCTGAAGGCCGTCGGCGACACCGTCGCCGCCGATGAGCCGATCGTCGAGGTCTCAACCGACAAGGTCGACTCCGAGGTCCCCTCCCCCGTCGCCGGCGTCCTCCTCGAGATCCTCGTCCCCGAGGACGAGACCGTCGAGGTCGGCACCCAGATCGCCCTCATCGGCGAGGCCTCCGAGGCTGCGGCGGCCCCGGCCGCCGCAGAGGCTCCCGCTGCTCCGGCGCCCGGGGCCGAGGCCCCGGCCCCGGAGGCCGCCCCCGGTCCGGCACCGAGGTCCTCATGCCCGCGCTCGGCGAGTCCGTCACCGAGGGCACCGTCACGACGTGGCTGAAGTCCGTCGGCGACACCGTCGAGGCCGACGAGCCGCTCCTCGAGGTCTCGACCGACAAGGTCGACTCCGAGGTCCCGGCCCCCGTCGCGGGCTATCTCGCCCAGATCCTCGTCGAGGAGGACGCCACCGTCGAGGTCGGCACCGTCGTCGCGATCATCTCCGACTCGGCCCCCTCGGCCGCGCCGGCCCCCGCCGCCGCTGAAGCCCCGGCCCCGGCTGCTCCGGCCGCCCCCGCGGCTCCTGCGGCTCCTGCGACTCCTGCGGCACCCGCCGCTCCGGTCGCCCCGTCGACCGCCGCTCCGGTCGCCCCCGCGCCGAGCGCCGTCGCCGCCACCGGCTACGTCACGCCGATCGTCCGCAAGCTCGCCCGTGAGGCCGGCGTCGATCTCGCGTCGATCACCGGCACCGGCGTCGGTGGCCGCATCCGCCGCGAGGACGTCGAGGAGGCCGCCAAGGCGCTCGCCGCCGCCCAGGCCCCCGAGACCCCCGCCGCTCCCGCGGCCGCGGCGCCGAAGGCCGCCGAGACCCGCGAGCCGTCTCCGCTGCGCGGCACGACCGAGAAGATGACGCGCCTGCGCCAGACGATCGCCCGCCGCATGGTCGAGTCGCTCCAGACCGCCGCCCAGCTGACGACGGTCGTCGAGGTCGATGTCACGAAGGTCGCGGCCCTGCGCGCCCGCTCGAAGGACGCCTTCCTCGCGAAGCACGGCACGAAGCTCACCTTCCTCCCGTTCTTCGTCAAGGCGGCCACCGAGGCCCTCCAGTACCACCCGAAGCTCAACGCGACGATCGACGACAAGCAGGTCACCTACTTCGATCACGAGCACATCGGCATCGCGGTCGACACGCCGCGCGGCCTCCTCGTCCCGGTCATCAAGAACGCGGGCGAGAAGGACATCCCGGGCCTCGCCGCCTCGATCAACGACCTCGCGGCCCGCACCCGCGACGCGAAGGTCGCCCCCGAGGAGCTCTCCGGCTCGACCTTCACGATCACGAACACCGGTTCGGGCGGCGCGCTCTTCGATACCCCGGTCCTCAACATGCCGGAGACCGGCATCATGGGCGTCGGCACGATCGTCAAGCGCCCGATGGTCGTCAAGGGCGCCGACGGCTCCGAGGCGATCGCCATCCGCTCGATGGTCTACCTCTCGATCTCCTACGATCACCGTCTCGTCGACGGCGCCGACGCGTCCCGCTACCTCATGGACGTGAAGAAGCGCCTCGAGGAGGGCGACTTCGCCGCCGATCTCGCGCTCTGAAGCGAATCGCTCGACGACCCGGGGGCCGCGCCGCTTGGCGCGGCCCCCGGCCGTTTCCCGCGCGCGATTCTCCTCCCGCCCCTGGAATCGGCGCTCACCCGTCGATCGCGCGCGCCTCGAGGGCGATCCACCGCCCGAGGGGGAAGGTGAGCTCGAGCGCGACGGGAGAGGGCGCGGGCAGCTCGCGGCACGAACCCGCCGCGCAGATCGACGCCGCCGACTGGACGAGCCGCGCCCTCACCCCGACGATCTCCCCCGTGCAGGACGGCTCCCCGAGGACCTCGGCGCTCGTCGCGAGTCCGGCGACGCTCTGTCCCGCCTCGACGAGCGCGGCGATCCTCGCGCGGTCCTGCTCCCCGAGCGCTCCGCCGACTCTTCCCTCGAGTGCGCGCGCATCGCGGGACGCGATCGCGGCATCACGGGCGGCGAGGAGGTCCCGCAGCCCCTCGGCCGCCTCCTTCGCGCTCGGACACGTCGCTCCGGGGGCCGCGACCTCCGCCCGCGCGGGCGCCGCGCCGACGCCCCGAAGCGCGACTCCGGCTCCGGCCGCGAGAAGGACGAGGGCGCAAGCCGCGGCGACGAGGCCGCCGCGGGGCGTCCGCTTGCGGGGAACTCGCAACGTCTCGGCCCGCGCGGCCGCGCGCCGCAGGTCCGCGCCGGGCGTCTCATCGGACCGGGCGGAGCCGGACTCCGTACCGCGGTCGACTTCAGGGCTGATCTCGACCGGGCTCATCCCGCACGCCCCTTCAAGGCCCAGTGCCTCTGCGAGGCGCGCGAGCGCCTCCCAGTCGGAGGTCTCATCCTTCGCCTCGGAGAGCGACCACCCCTCGGTGCCCTCGCCGGGTCCCACGGGCCGCACGAGGTCGATGAGGACCGCGCGCCCGTCCTCGTCGACGAGGATGTTCGCCGGGGCGACGTCGGTGTGGACGAGGCCCGCGCGATGGAGGGCGAGGACCGCGTCGGACACGTCGGCGAGGATCCGCTCGCGCACGGCGCGCGGCCGAAGCGCGGGCGAGCCGAGGAGCAGGTCGAGGGGACGCCCGGAGACGCGCTCCTGGACGAGCGCCCAGCGCCCGTCCTCGTGGCGGACGACGTCGAGGAGTCGGGCGATCCCCGGATGGGAGACGCCCGCCCACGCCCTCCACCGGTCTTCGAGCGCCTCGCCCTCGTCGGACGAGTGGAGCGAGAGGAGGGCCTCCTCGCCGTCCGGACCGACGGTCGACCACAGCGGTCCGCCCGAGGTCATCGCGACGATCCGTCCCAGTTCGTATCCATGGATCTCCATACGGGCAGTATCGTGTCGATTCCCGGCGACCTCAAGACTCCGCGTATCCTTGTGGACGCCCCATGACGGCGCGGGCCGAACCGCGCCCGCGACAGGTAGGATCGATCCGCTATGAGTGAGAACAACGCCCCGAAGAAGCGCCGCTGGTACCACAACCTCGCGGACGCCTACCGCATCACGCAGCGGACCTACCCGCGGATCGGCTGGCTCCTCGCGGGAGCCTGGATCCTCGTACTCTGCCTCGCCCTCGTCATCGCCGCGGTGACGAAGGGGAACTGGATCGTCTGGTCGATCCTCGGCATCGTCATGGGCGCGACGGTCGCGATGGCCGTCCTCTCACTGCTCGTCCGTCGCGCGATGTACGCGCAGATCGACGGCACGGTCGGCTCCGTGTACGCGGTGCTCTCGCAGATCAAGTCCGGCTGGATCATCCCCGAGCAGCCGCTCACCGTCACCCGTGAGCAGGACGTCGTCTGGCGCGTCATCGGGCGCCCGGGCGTCGTCCTCATCTCAGAGGGCCCCTCGAGCCGCATCCAGCCGCTCCTGGCGTCCGAGCGCAAGAAGGTGAATCGCGTCGCGAAGAACGTCCCCGTCCACGTCCTCCAGGTCGGTCACGGCGAGGGGCAGATCGAGCTCGCGAAGCTCCAGGGGCGACTCCGCTCCCTCAAGAAGGTCCTGACGAAGGAGGAGGTCCCGGCCGTTTCCGCGCGACTCGCCGCCCTCCAGTCCTCGCAGCCGCCGATCCCCAAGGGCGTCGATCCGACGAAGGTCCGCCCGAATCGGCGGGCGATGCGCGGCCGCTGAGTCGCGACTCGCATACTGAGACACCCCTCTGCATATTATGCAGAGGGGTGCATACTTGTTGGCGTAGAGAGATTCCCATCCGGAAGGCCCATCATGCGCACGCTTCCCGCCGCACTCGTCCTCGCCGCGACCGCCTCAGTCGCCCTCGCCGCCTGCTCCGACCCGACGACCTCAAGCTCGTCGTCCTCCGAGTCCGGCTCGTCCGCGTCCTCGTCGACCGTGATCACCCCCTTCGACGTCTCCACGCTCGAGACCGTCGACTCCGTCGCCGCCCTCGTCCCCGATGCCGTCAAGCAGCGCGGCACCCTGCGCAACGGCGCCTCCACCGACTACGCCCCCGGCGAGTTCCTCGCCGACGACGGCCAGACCCCCGTCGGCTACGACGTCGACCTCATCAAGGCGCTCGCCAAGGTCATGGGCCTCAAGGAGGGCACGACCGAGACCGCCGGCTTCGACACGATCCTCCCCCAGCTCGGCACGAAGTTCGACGTCGGCGCCTCGTCCTTCACGATCACCTCGGAGCGCGAAGAGGCGACGAACATGATCTCCTACGTCGAGGTCGGCTCCGCCTACGCCGTCGCCAAGGGCAACCCGAAGAACTTCGATCCGGCGAACCCCTGCGGCGCGACGATCGGCGTCCAGACCGGCACCTACCAGCAGGACTACGCCCAGGAGCTCTCCGACAAGTGCGTCGCCGACGGCAAGGAGAAGATCCAGGTCATGCCGCTCGACCTCCAGACCGACATCTCGACGAAGGTCATCGGCGGCCAGTACGACGCGACCCTCGCCGACTCCACGGTCGTCGGCTACACCGTCGAACTCGCCGGCGGCCAGCTCGAGCAGGCCGGAGACGTCATCGAGTCCGCCCCGCAGGGCATCGCCGTCGCGAAGGACGACGAGCAGCTCGCCAAGGCCGTCCAGGCCGGCCTCCAGTACCTCATGGACAACGGCTACCTCGACAAGATCCTCGGCGCCTACGGCGCCCAGGACGCGGCCCTGAAGACGGCCGAACTCAACCCGGCGCTCTGACGCGCACCTGCGGGCCGGTACCCTAGTGGTACCGGCCCGCAGTCAGTGAGGAACACATGGCACACGTGAAAGACGGCGTCGATCTCATCGACGCGAAACCCGTCCCGAGGCCCGGGAGGTGGGCGAGCGCCGTCGTCGTCGCCCTCATCGCCCTCCTCATGGCCCACGGCCTCGTGACGAACCCGAACTTCCAGTGGGGCGTCGTCGCCCAGTGGCTCTTCTCGAAGACGATCGTGTCGGGCGTCCTCTACACGCTCCTCCTCACGGTGATCGCGATGGCGATGGGCACGGTCCTCGCGATCACGATGGCGATCATGCGCCAGTCGGTGAATCCGATCCTGCGCTGGGTCGCGACCTTCTACATCTGGTTCTTCCGCGGGACCCCGATCTACACGCAGCTGATCTTCTGGTCGCTGCTCCCCACGCTCTACCCGCAGATCTCCCTCGGCATCCCCTTCGCGCCGCCCTTCATCACCTTCGAGACGGCGACGCACTTCACCCGGTTCTGGATGGCGATCATCGGCCTCGGCCTCAACGAGGGCGCCTACCTCGCCGAGATCATCCGCGCCGGCCTGCTCTCGGTCGACAAGGGCCAGTGGGAGGCGGCCACCGCCCTCGGCATGCCGCGCTCGATGATCTTCCGCCGAATCGTCCTCCCCCAGGCGATGCGCGTCATCGTCCCTCCGATCGGCAACGAGACGATCTCGATGCTGAAGACGACCTCGCTCGTCTCCGCGATCCCCTACACGCTCGAGCTCACCTTCGTCGCCTCGACGAAGGGCCAGAACCTCTTCAAGCCGGTCCCGCTCCTCATCACCGCGGCGATCTGGTACCTCGTCATCACGACGATCCTCATGTGGGTTCAGTCGCACATCGAGCGCTACTTCGGCAAGGGCTTCGACCGCCGCGAGAACGCCAATGCCAAGGGCTCGGACGCGGCCCCCGATACTCGATTCCTGGATGTGACCCCGTGACCCCCTCCGCTCCCATGGTCTCCGTCGAGGGAGTCCACAAGTTCTTCGGCGACCTCCACGTCCTCAAGGGCGTCGACCTCTCGATCGCCCCCGGCGAGGTCTGCGTGATCCTCGGCCCGTCCGGCTCGGGCAAGTCGACCCTCCTGCGCTGCCTCAATCAGCTCGAGGAGATCAGCGCGGGCCGCGTGCGCGTCGACGGCGAGCTCCTCGGGTATCGCGAGGACGCGGCCGGGCGCCTCCACGACCTCCCCGACAAGGAGATCGCCCGCCAGCGCTCCCGCATCGGTATGGTCTTCCAGCGCTTCAACCTCTTCCCCCACAAGACGGCCCTCGAGAACGTCATGGAGGCGCCCGTGCACGTCGCCGGTGTCGACAAGGCGACGGCGAAGAAGCGCGCCTTCGAGCTCCTCGACCGGGTGGGGCTGGCTGATCGGGCCGACCACTACCCCTCGGAGCTCTCCGGCGGGCAGCAGCAGCGCGTCGCGATCGCCCGCGCGCTCGCGATGGATCCGGAGATCATGCTGTTCGACGAGCCGACCAGTGCCCTCGACCCCGAACTCGTCGGCGAGGTGCTCCAGGTGATGAAGGACCTCGCGGCGTCGGGAATGACGATGGCCGTCGTCACCCACGAGATCGGCTTCGCCCGCGAGGTCGCCGACACCGTCGTCTTCATGGACGAAGGCGTCATCGTCGAGATGGGCTCTCCCGCCGAGGTCATCGACCACCCGAAGTCCGATCGGACGAAGGAGTTCTTCTCCAAGGTCCTCTGAGCGCGTTTCACGACGAAGGGGGCCTCGGATCGGTTGATCCGGGCCCCCTTCGCGCGCGGCGCGGAACCGAGAGGCGCGAGCCTCAGGTCAGCGTGACGAGATCGAGGTAGGAGTCGTCCCACAGGTCCTCGTCCGCATCGGGCAGGAGGAGCACACGATCGGGGTTGAGCGCGGTGACGGCGCCCGGGTCGTGGGTGACGAGGACGACGGCGCCCTCATAGGAGTCGAGGGCGTTCAGCACCTCCTCGCGCGAAGCGGGGTCGAGGTTGTTCGTCGGCTCGTCGAGGAGCAGGACGTTCGCCCCGGAAACCACGAGCGTCGCGAGCGCGAGCCGCGTTTTCTCGCCGCCGGAGAGCACCGAGGTCGGCTTCTCGACGTCGTCCCCGGAGAAGAGGAACTGGCCGAGGACGTTGCGCACGTGCGTGTCGTCGAGGTCGGGGGCGGCGTGCGCCATGTTCTCCCGGACCGTCGCCGTATCGTCGAGGGTCTCGTGCTCCTGCGCGTAGTACCCGAGCTTGAGACCGTGACCGGGGACCACCTCGCCCGTATCCGGCGCCTCAATGCCCGAAAGGAGGCGCAGCAGGGTCGTCTTGCCCGCACCGTTGAGGCCGAGGACCACGACCTTCGCGCCGCGGTCGATCGCGAGGTCGACGCCGGTGAAGACCTCGAGCGAGCCGTAGGACTTCGAGAGGCCGGAGGCCGTCAGGGGGACGCGTCCGCAGGGAGACGGCTCGGGGAATCTCAGGCGCGCGACCTTCTCCTGGGCGATCTCGGCGCCGGCCGAAGCGAGGAGCTCGTCGGCGCGGCGGAGCATCTGCTGGGCGGCGACGGCCTTCGTCGCCTTCGCGCGCATCTTCTCGCCCTGGGCGCGCAGCTGCTCGGCCTTCTTCACGGCGTTCGCGCGCTCCTTGCGCCGCCGCCGCTCGTCCTCCTCGCGCTGCTTGAGATAGGCGTCCCAGCCGAGGTGGTAGACGTCGACCTCGGCGCGCGTCGCGTCGAGGTAGAAGACCTGGTTGACGGTCTCCCCGAGGAGCTTGACGTCGTGGGAGATCATCATGACGCCGCCGGGGAAGGTCTTGATCCAGTCGCGCAGCCAGATGATCGAGTCGTGGTCGAGGTGGTTCGTCGGCTCGTCGAGGAGGAGGACGTCCGCCCCTGAGAAGAGGACGCGCGCGAGCTCGACGCGGCGGCGCTGGCCGCCCGAGAGCGTGTCGAGGGTCTGCTCGAGGACGCGGTCCTCGAGTCCGAGGGAGTGGGCGATCTGCGCGGCCTCGGCGTTCGCGGCCCATCCGCCCTGGTTGGTGAACTCCTGATCGAGGCGGACGTACCGCTCCATGGCCTTTTGCTGCCGAGCGCCCTCGGTCGTCGCCATCTCGTGCTCGGCCTTGCGGATCCGCGCGATGATCGCGTCGATGCCGCGCACGGAGATGATCCGTTCGCGCGCGGTCGAGTGCTGGTCGCCGATGTGGGTGTCCTGAGCGAGATAGCCGATCGTCCCGTTCGAGGAGATCGTCCCCGTGTACTCGGCGGCACCGTGGTCGGACTCGCCGGCGAGGAGCCGCATCGTCGTCGTCTTTCCCGCGCCGTTGCGACCAACGAGACCGATCCGCATCCCCTTGTCGATGCGGAAGGAGACGTTGCGGACGAGTTCGCGGGCGCCGATGCGCAAGGAGAAGTCGGAAACGTTGATCACCCGTAAATCCTACGGGCTGTGCGCCGTTCCACCCCGGTCCGATGACGCGAACGGGCCGGTCGAACGGCACAATGGGAGGGACTTCACCTCCAGGAAGGCCGACATGACCGACACCCCCGACCAGTCCGCGCGCGCGCCGAGGATCTTCGACGTCGTCGCGGTGATGTTCGTCGCGTTCCTCCTCATCTCGAACATCGCGGCCACGAAGGTCACCGCCCTCGACGCGGGACCGATCCACCTCGTCTTCGACGGCGGCGCGATCCTCTTCCCGCTCACCTACGTCCTCGGCGACGTCCTCTCCGAGGTCTACGGCTTCGCCCGCGCGCGCCGGGTCATCATCCTCGGATTCGTCGCCTCGATCCTCGCCTCCCTCACCTTCCTCGTCGTCCAAGTGGCGCCGGTCGGTCCCGGCTACGAGAATCAGGCGGCCTTCGAGGCGGTCCTCGGGTTCGTTCCGCGCATCGTCGCGGCCTCGGTCATCGGCTACCTCGTCGGCCAGCTGATGAACTCCCTCGTCCTCGTGAAGATCCGTGAGCGCTGGGGAGCCGACCACATGTGGGCGCGGCTCGTCGGCTCGACCGTCGTCGGCGAGCTCTTCGACACGGTCCTCTTCTGCACGATCGCCTTTATCGGCGTGATCCCCGGGCTCGACTTCCTCAACTACGTCGTCACCGGCTACGTCTACAAGGTCGGCGTCGAGGTCGTCCTCCTCCCGATCACGTACCGCGTCATCGCCCTCGTCCGCGCGCGCGAGGGCCTGGCCCCCCAGGAGGTCCTCGCCGCATGAGCGACTGGCTCGCCGCCCCCGCCTCCCCGCTGCCCGCACCGGGCTCGAACCACTCGGGACGCGACCGTGGTTTCGACATCCGCACCCGGCTCGAGGCCGGCCCCGGCCTCGGGCGCACGGGGGTCGTCCACACCGCGCATGGCGAGATCCGCACGCCCGCCTTCATCCCCGTCGGCACGAAGGCGAACGTCAAGGCGCTCGTCCCCGAGATGGTCGCCGGCCTCGGCGGCCAGGCGGTCCTCGCGAACGCCTACCACCTCTACCTCCAGCCCGGCTCCGACGTCGTCGACGAGGCCGGGGGCCTCGGCGCGTTCATGAACTGGCCCGGCCCCACGTACACGGACTCGGGCGGCTTCCAGGTCCTCTCCCTCGGGGCGGGCTTCAAGAAGGTCCTCTCACAGGAGTTCTCCGGCAAGGCGGATCCGAACGACCCGAAGCTCCACATGCAGGCGGTGAAGGCCTCGACCGCGGTCGTCGACGAGGACGGGGTCGTGTTCCGCTCGCACATCGACGGCACGAAGCACCGCTTCACCGCCAAGGTGTCGATGGGGATCCAGCACGAGCTCGGCAGCGACATCATGTTCGCCTTCGACGAGCTCACCTCGCTCCTCCACCCCCGCTCCTACCAGGAGACCTCGCTCGAGCGCACGCACGCGTGGGCCAGGCGCTGCCTCGCCGAGCACGCGAGGCTCACCGAGGCGCGCGCCGGCAAGCCCTACCAGCAGCTCTGGGGCGTCATCCAGGGCGCGCAGTACGAGGACCTGCGCCGCAGGGCCGCCCGGACGATGGCCGCGATGGACGAGGGCGGACAGCGCTTCGACGGCTTCGGCGTCGGCGGGGCGCTCGAGAAGGAGAACCTCGGGACGATCGTCTCCTGGGTGTGCGAGGAGCTCGGCGAGGACCGGCCCCGTCACCTCCTCGGGATCTCCGAGCCCGACGACTTCTTCCGCGCCGTCGAAGCGGGCGCCGATACCTTCGACTGCGTCAACCCCTCGCGCGTCGCCCGCAATGCGGCGATCTACGCGCCGGACGGGCGCTTCAACATCACGAACGCGCGATTCAAGCGCGACTTCTCCCCGCTCGTCGAGGGATGCGGCTGCTACACGTGCACGCACTACACCGCCGCCTACGTCCACCATCTGTTCAAGGCGAAGGAGATCCTCGCGGCGACCCTCGCGACGATCCATAATGAGTGGTTCACGGTCCGTCTGGTCGACGCGATCCGCGATTCCATCGACAACGGGGACTACGAGGCGTTCCGCGACGACATGCTCGGCCGCTTCACCCATCCCACGACGAAGGGCGTCCACTCATGAGCTTCAACGAACAGGTGAGGTCGGACTCTTCGCGCGTCCGCTCCTCCAGGGGACGGCGCGCCGCGGGGATCGGCGGCGGCAACGCGACCTCCGCCTCGGGCCCCTTCTACTGCCCGACCGATCGGACCGTCTACCTCGACCTCGGATTCTTCCAGCAGATGGAATCCGACTTCGGGGCGGCCAACGCGCCGCTCGCCCAGGAGTACGTCGTCGCCCACGAGTGGGGCCACCACATCCAGAACCTCGAGGGGGTCTTCCAGCAGTACGATCTGCGCCAGACCGGTGAGCAGGGCGCGGGCGTCCGCTCCGAGCTCCAGGCCGACTGCTACGCGGGCGTGTGGATGCACTGGGCCTCGAAGACGGTCGACTCCGACTCCGGCGTCGCCTTCCTCAAGACGCCGACGACGCAGCAGATCTCGGACGCCCTCCAGACCGCCCAGGCGATCGGCGACGACCGGCTCCAGGAGAAGTACCAGGGCGTGTCGAACGCCGACACGTGGACGCACGGCTCCTCCGAGCAGCGACAGCGCTGGCTGATGACCGGCCTGAAGTCCGGCTCGATCCAGACCTGCGACACCTGGTCGGCTCCGACGGTCTGAACCGAGCACGCAATCGTCCTTTCGCCCCCGCCCTCCCCGGGCGGGGGCGTCGTACGGGTCCGGGTGAGCCGGACCGGAGGGAGGCCCCATGGCCACGACGGTCGTCGAGAAGGCCCGCGAGTTCTACGATCCGGGGTGTCCCTACGAGATCCCGGTACCCGACACCTCCCTCTTCGAGATCCTTCGAACCGCCGCGTCCTTCTACCCCGATCGGGTCGCGGTCGACTACTTCGGCAAGGAGATCACCTACTCCGATCTTCTCGATCGGGCGCTGCGCGCCGCCGGCGTCCTCGTCGCCGCCGGGGTGAGGAAGGGCGACGCCGTCGCCGTCGCGCTCCCCAACTGCCCGCAGGCGATCGTCGTCTTCTACGCGTGCATGCGCATCGGCGCGGTCGTCGCCGAGCACAACCCCCTCGCTCCCGCCGCCGAGATCGCCGGCCAGCTCGAGCGCCACCGCGCGCGCGTCGCCGTCGTCTGGGAGAAGTGCGCCGATTCCTTCCCGACCGCCTCGACGCCCCTCGAGAAGGTCTTCACCGTCGACATCACCGCCTCCATGCCGTCGAGCAAGCGAATCCTCCTCGCCGCGCCCCTCGCCCGCGCGCGGGCGACGCGCTCGCAGATGCGGGGGACGAGGCCGGAGGGGGCGTTCGGCTGGGACGAGATCAACGCGCGCGCCGCCCTCGTCGACCCGAGGATCCCCGGTGCGACCGGCGCGGATCGGGCGGTGATCCTCCACACGGGCGGGACGAACGGCGTCCCGAAGTCCGTTCCGCTCACGCATTCGAACATCGGCGCGAACGTCCACCAGTGCCTCTTCTGGGTGTGGAAGCTCCACGAGGGCGCCGAGACCTTCTGGTCGCTCCTCCCCTACTTCCATGCCTTCGGCCTCACCTTCTTCCTCTGCGCGGCGGTCGCGAAGGCGGCGACCCAGGTCGTCCTCCCGAAGTTCGACGTCGACCTCGCCCTCGAGGCCCACCGTCGCCGGCCCGTCACCTTCTTCGTCGGCGTTCCCCCGATGTTCGAGCGCATCGAGAGGCGGGCCGCCGAAACCGGCGACTCGTTGACATCGATCCGCTTCGGCGTCGCCGGTGCCATGCCGCTGTCGAAGGCGTCGGCGAAGCGCTGGGAGGACGCGACGGGCGGGATGATCGTCGAGGGCTACGGCCTGTCGGAGACCTCCCCGGTTCTCATGGGCGCGCCCCTGTCCGACAAGCGGCGCCACGGCGTCCTCGGCCTTCCCTTCGCGTCGACGCAGGTCCGCCTCGCCGACCTCGAGGATCCCTCGATCGACGTCCCCGACGGCGAGCCCGGGGAGATCCTCGTCAAGGGCCCGCAAGTCTTCGACGGCTACCTCGACGCTCCCGAGGAGACGGCGCGCGTCTTCACGGAGGACGGGTGGTTCCGCACCGGCGACGTCGGCGTCCTCGAGGACGGGTTCATCCGTATGGCGGACCGGAAGAAGGAGCTCATTCTGTCCGGCGGATTCAACGTCTACCCGAGTCAGGTCGAGGCCGCGATCCGCGGTCTGCCCGGCGTCAAGGACGTCGCGGTCGTCGGTCTCCCTTCGGGCGACGCGACCGAGGAGGTCGCGGCCGCCCTCGTCCTCGAGGAGGGCGCGGGCGCGATCGACCTCGAGCAGGTGAGGCTGTGGGCCGAGCGCAACGTCGCCCACTACGCGCTCCCCCGCATCGTCGCCGTTCTCGCCGACCTTCCCCGCAATCCGTTGGGGAAGGTGATGCGCCGCAAGGTCCGCGAGCAGCTCCTCGACCCGGCGACCGAGCTCATCGGACGCGCGCAGGCGATCGTCCGCGAGGCGCGAGCGGAGGAGCGTTCCGTCGCAGGCGAGGTCGCGACCGACGAGGCCGGGGACGGCGCGCGCACCGAGACGGCGAAGACGGAGCCCCCGACCGCGTAGCCCCGATGCCGAGACGACGAAGGGCGGGACCCCGCGGGGTCCCGCCCTTCCTCTCCTCGACGGAGAAGCCTCAGACGTTGAAGCCGATCGCGCGCAGCTGCTCGCGCCCGTCCGGCGTGATGCGGTCGGGGCCCCACGGCGGCATCCACACCCACGAGATCGCGACCTCGGGGGTGAGCGCCGAGAGGACCATCTGGGCCTGGCGCTCGATGACGTCCGTGAGGGGGCACGCCGCCGAGGTGAGCGTCATGTCGAGGACGATCGTGTCGTTCTCGGCGATGTTCACCCCGTAGACGAGTCCGAGGTCGACGATGTTGATGCCGAGCTCGGGGTCGATAACGTCCTTGAGGGCCTCGAGGACGTCCTCGCCCTTGAGGGTGCCGTTCTCGACGATGTCCGTGCCGTCGATGTTCTTCAGGCTCGCGTTCGGGGCGATGGGCCCGAAGCGCTGCTCCACGGGCTCCGACTGGGCCATGGGGTTGCTCATGCTCTCTCTCCTGCGATATCGGTTCCGAGCTTGGCGAGCGCGTCGCGCAGGGCGTACCAGCCGAGCAGCGCGCACTTCACGCGATTGGCGAATTGGGACGTCGACTCGAGCGAGGCGGCGTCGCCGAGACGGTCGAGGATCTCGTCGTCGACTCCCCGGTTCCTCGAGTGCATCATCTCCTCCATCGCCGCGTAGGCGGCGCGCGTCTCCTCGAGGGACGAGCCGGCGACGAGGTCGGAGAGCATCGAGAGGGAGGCCTGGGAGATCGAGCATCCGTCTCCGTCCCAGACGAGCCGGGCGATCGTCCCGTCGTCGGCGAGGTCGACGCCGAGCGTCACCTCGTCGCCGCAGGTGGGGTTCACCTGGTGCGAGGACGCGGCGACGCCCTCGACCTCGCCGGAGCCGTGACGGGCCCGGGCGTGATCGAGGATCACCTGTTGGTAGAGCTGGTCGAGACTCGACATCAGCGGCCTCCGAAATAGGTGCGGACGCGCCCGAGGGACGCGATGAGACGGTCGATCTCCTCGTGCGAGGTCATCGGCGCGACGGACGCCCGCGCGGACGAGCGCACGCCGAAGAAGGTGTGGAGCGGGATCGCGCAGTGGTGGCCGACGCGGATCGCGACGTCGTCGGCGTCGAGGACCTGCCCGACGTCGTGGGGGTGGACGCCGTCGACGGCGAAGGCGACGACGCCGATCCGGTCGACGTCATCGGCCGGTCCGAGGACCCGCACTCCGTCGAGTCCCTCGACGCCCTCGAGGAGGTGGCGCGTGAGCGCGGCCTCGTGGACGTGAACGCGGCGCATGTCGAGCCGCGTGAGGTACTCGAGGGCAGCCGTCCACCCGGCGATCTGCGCGACGGGCTGGGAGCCCGCCTCGAAGCGCTCGGGCGGCGGCATGTACGTCGTCCCCTCCATCGCGACGTGCTCGATCATCGAGCCGCCGGTGAGGACCGGGGGCATCGTCTCGAGGATCTCGCGCCGGCCCCACAGGGCGCCGACCCCGGTGGGGCCGAGCATCTTGTGGGAGCTCATCACCGCGAAGTCGACGCCGAGCGCGCGGACGTCGATCGCCATGTGGGCGCTCGACTGGCAGGTGTCGAGGAGGACCATCGCGCCGACGCTCCGGGCGGCCGCGACGATCGCGTCGACCGGCGAGATCGCGCCGGTGACGTTCGAGACGTGCGTGAAGGCGACGAGGCGCGTGTTCGGCGTGATGACGCTCAGGGTCTCGAGGTCGATGCGCCCGGACGGGTCGAGGTCGAGCCAGGCGAGCTCGGCGCCTGTGCGGGCGCACAGCTCCTGCCACGGGACGAAGTTCGCGTGGTGCTCCGCCCTCGTCGTGACGATCCGGTCCCCCGGGCCGATGCGCAGGCCTGCCGCCTCGGCGCCGCCGCGACCTGCGGAGGCGTGGCCGATGGAGAGCGCGACGAGGTTGATCGCCTCGGTCGCGTTCTTCGTCCACACGATCTCATCGGGGCGCCCGTTGATGAACGCGGCGAGCGCGTCGCGCCCGTCCTCGAAGGCGGCGGTCGACTCGTCGCCGAGGAGGTGCGTCCCCCGGTGGACGGCGGCGTTGCGGCGGCGGTAGAACTCGGCCTCCGCCTCGATCACGGACTCGGGCTTCTGCGAGGTCGCGGAGGCGTCGAGGTACGCGATCGGGCTCCCGCCCCGCCCGATGCGGGCGAGGATCGGGAAGTCCGACCGGATGGCCGCGAGTTCGGCCCCGGTGAAGTCGGCGGCCGGTTCCACCCCGTTCACAGGTCGAGGTACTTGTCGTAGCCCTCGTCCTCGAGCTGATCGGCGAGCTCGGGACCGCCCTCGGCGACGACCTTGCCGTTGGCGAAGACGTGGACGTGGCTCGGCTTGATGTAGCGGAGGATGCGCGTGTAGTGGGTGATGAGCATGACGCCGCAGCCCGTCGTGTCGTGGACGCGGTTGACGCCCTCGGAGACGATGCGCAGCGCGTCGACGTCGAGGCCGGAGTCGGTCTCGTCGAGGACGGCGAAGGACGGCTGAAGGAGTTCCATCTGGAGGATCTCGAGGCGCTTCTTCTCGCCGCCGGAGAAGCCGACGTTGACGTCGCGCTCGGCGAAGTCGGAATCCATGCGGAGGTTCTCCATGGACGCCTTGACGTCCTTCACCCACTTCCGGATCTGCGGGGCCTCGCCGGCGATCGCGGTCTTCGCGGTGCGCAGGAAGTTCGAGACGGAGACGCCGGCGACCTCGACGGGGTACTGCATCGCGAGGAAGAGGCCCGCCTTCGCGCGCTCGTCGACGCTCATCTCGGTGATGAGCTTGTCGTCGAGCCACGCCTCGCCCTGCGTGATCGTGTAGTCGGGGTGCCCGGCGAGCGAGTACGCGAGCGTGGACTTGCCCGAGCCGTTCGGACCCATGATCGCGTGGACCTCGCCGGAGTTGATCGTGAGGTTGACGCCCTTGAGGATCTCCTTGGGGCCGTCGGCGGTTTCGACGGTGACGTGCAGATCCTTGATGATGAGAGTCGACATTGTTCCTCCTGTCGGCGCGCGCCGACTGGTCGTTGGGTGCCCGCGCGGGCCTCAGATGGTTCGGGACTTGGCGAGTTCGGCCTCGACGGACTCCATGAGGTGGTCGACCACCTCGGGGACGCCGATCTGGTTGATGAGCTCGGCGAAGAATCCGCGGACGACGAGCCGACGGGCGTCGTGCTCGGAGATGCCGCGGCTCATGAGGTAGAAGAGCTGCTCGTCGTCGAATCGGCCGGTTGCCGAGGCGTGGCCGGCGCCCTTGATCTCGCCGTTCTCGATTTCGAGGTTCGGCACGGAGTCCGCCTTCGCGCCCTCGGTGAGGACGAGGTTGCGGTTGAGCTCGTAGGTGTCGGTGTCGTCGGCGGCCTCGCGGATCAGGCAGTCCCCGATCCACACCGAGTGCGCGTCCGCGCCCTGAAGGGCGCCCTTGTAGGTGACGCGCGAGTAGCAGTTCGGCTGCGAGTGGTCGACGAAGACGCGGTGCTCGAGGTGCTGGCCGCCGTCGACGAAGTAGAGGCCGAGCATCGTGAGCTCGCCGCCGGTGCCGCGGAAGTCGGTGTCGGAGCAGATCCTCACGGTGTCGCCGCCGAAGGTGACGACGATGTGGGTGAGCTTCGCGTCCTTGCCGAGGGCGAGGCGGTGGTTCGACGCGTGGAGGGTCGACTCGTCCCACTCCTGGATGGAGACGAGGGTGACGTTCGAGGCGTCGCCCGCGGAGAACTCGATCGTCTGGTTGAGGGCCGCCTCGGGCGAGCCCCGGTGGGAGACGATGATCGTCGCCTCGGCGAGTTCGCCGACGTCGATGCGCAGGTGCTGGGGGCGGGTGCCCTCGACGGCGTCGACCGCGATGCGGATCGGCTCGGCGAGGACGGCTCCCTTGGGGACGGTGACGACGGTCGAGCTCGTGAACGCGTTCCACGCGACGACCGAGGTGCGGTCGCCGGGGGCGAGGACGGTGCCGAGGCGCGCGTCCTCGCGGGAGACGGTCTCGACGCCGACGCCCTCGGGGGCCTCGACGGCGATGGGCGCGTCGCCCTCGTCGTAGTTGGCGGGATCGAAGAGGCGCTCGACGCGGCGCATCGGGGTGAAGCGCCAGTCCTCCTCGCGACCGCGGGGGACGGGGATCGCGTCGAGGTCGAAGGAGACGGGGCGGTCGGCGCGCGAGGCGTGCCCGCCCTTTTCGACGGCTCCGTGGGAGTGCGGCTGGGCCATAGCGTGTTCGGTCGTCATTTTCAGCCGACGGATCCTTCCATCTGGAGTTCGATGAGGCGGTTGAGCTCGAGGGCGTACTCCATCGGGAGCTCCTTGGCGATCGGCTCGACGAAGCCGCGCACGATCATCGCCATCGCCTCGTTCTCGTCGAGACCGCGGCTCATGAGGTAGAAGAGCTGGTCGGCGGAGACCTTCGAGACCGTCGCCTCATGGCCCATCTCGACGTCGTCGGTGCGGACGTCGACGTAGGGGTAGGTGTCGGTGCGCGAGATCTTGTCGACGAGGAGCGCGTCGCACAGGACGTTCGACTTCGAGTGGCGGGCACGGGCGTTGATCTGCACGAGGCCGCGGTAGGAGGTGCGGCCGCCGCCGCGCGACACGGACTTCGAGACGATCGACGAGGACGTGCGCGGCGCCATGTGGACCATCTTCGCGCCGGTGTCCTGGTGCTGGCCGGGGCCGGCGAAGCCGATCGAGAGGGTCTCGCCGCGGGCGTGGTCGCCCATGAGGAAGCACGCGGGGTACTTCATCGTGATCGCGGCGCCCATATTGCCGTCGATCCATTCCATCGTGCCGCCCTCCTCGACGATCGCGCGCTGCGTGACGAGGTTGAGGACGTTCGTCGACCAGTTCTGGATCGTCGTGTAGCGGACGCGGGCGCCCTTCTTGACGAAGATCTCGATGACGCCGGAGTGGAGGGAGTTCTCGTCGTAGATCGGGGCCGTGCAGCCCTCGACGTAGTGGACGTAGGAGCCCTCGTCGGCGATGATCAGCGTCCGCTCGAACTGGCCGAGAGCCTCGGTGTTGATGCGGAAGTACGCCTGGAGGGGGATGTCGACGTGGACGCCCGGCGGCACGTAGACGAAGGAGCCTCCCGACCACGCGGCGGTGTTGAGGGCCGCGAACTTGTTGTCGCCGGAGGGGACGGCCTTGCCGAAGTACTCCTGGAAGATCTCCGGATACTCCTTGAGGCCGGTGTCGGTGTCGAGGAAGATGACGCCCTGGCGCTCGAGGTCCTCTTGGATCTGCTGGTAGACGACCTCGGACTCGTACTGGGCGGCGACGCCGGCGACGAGACGGTTCTTCTCTGCTTCTGGGATGCCGAGCCGATCGTAGGTGTTCCGGATGTCCTCGGGGAGGTCCTTCCAGTCCTTCACCTGGCGGTCGGTCGGGCTCACGTAGTACTTGAAGGCGTCGAAGTCGATGCCCGAGAGGTCGGGGCCCCAGGTCGGCATGGGTTTGCGGTCGAAGATCTCGAGGGCCTTGAGGCGGCGCTCGCGCATCCACTCGGGCTCGTTCTTGTGGTCGGAGATGGAGCGGACGACGTCGGCGTTGATGCCGTACTCGGCGTTCTTCGAATAGTCGTCGTTGTCGCGCCAGCCGTACTCGTAGGCGCCGATCGACTCGATGATCTCGTCATCGGTCAATGGACGGTCATCGAGGTCAGCGACCTGCGGTGACTGGGTCATATCGTGTCAACCTCTCATTCATGGGTGGACGGCTGCTTGCGCAGCGCCGCCCTCGTGGCCGGTCGGAGCACGGGCGCGCCCACGGGGATGTGGGTCGTGCAGACGTGCTCGCCCCCGGCGAACGTGGCGAGCCTCTGGACGTGGACGTCGAGAAGCCGGGCGAAGGCCTGGGTCTCCGCCTCGCAGAGCTGGGGGAAGTCCCCGGCGACGTGCTGGATCGGGCAATGGCCCTGGCAGAGCTGGACGGCGAGGCCGCCCCCGCCGATCTCGCGCACGGTCGCGGCGTACCCGTCCTGCGTGAGCGCGTCGGCGAGCGCCTGCGCGCGCACGCGCGGATCGGATCCGGCGGCGCGGACGATCGGCGCGTAGCGCCTTTCGATCTCGCGCGAGCGCGCGGCGGCGAAGGAGTCGATGGCCTCGCCCCCGCCGACCTGCCCGAGGTAGCCGAGGGCCTTGACGGCGAGCTCGGAGTAGCCGTCGGGAAGCTTCGAGTGGGCGGCGTCGGTCGCGACGTAGTGGCGCGCGGGCCGCCCCCTCCCCCGCTTCCCGATGAGGCCGGGCTCGTGCTCGACGATCTCGCGCGAGTCGAGGAGCAGCGTGATGTGCCGTCTCACGGCCGCCGTCGTGAGCCCGAGGATCCTCGCGATGACGGTCGCCGTCACGGGGCCCTTCTCGACGATGAGGTCGAGGACCTGCTCACGGGTGCACGCGTCCTGTTGCTCCGACACAGCGCCTCCGATCGTCTCGACGGGTTTAGACTCCCAGAGTCTACGTCTCTTTTCGTGCGACCCGCTTCACGAAATTACATCGTGAGCCGAATCCCACGGCCGAGATCGGAACGAGGCCGGGACGGGGCGCTTGGTCAGCGGAGCCAGTCGGCGTCGAGCGGGCGGAGATCCGTCCATCCCCTGGCGCGCGCGGCGTTCGCCGCGAGGATGCCGAGGGTCGCCGAGGGGTTATGGATCCTCCCGGCGAGGACGTGGCCGACGGCCTCGTCGAGGGGGATCCACGCGCACACCATGTCCGCCTCCTCGTCGAAGCGCTCGAACACCTCGTCGGCGTCCGAGATGCCCCGCGCGAGGTAGATCCGCAGCGACTCGACCGAGCCGCCCGGCGAGGTGAAGAAGTCGACGAGGACGTCCCATCGCTCGGCAACGAGGTCGGTCTCCTCGGCGAGCTCGCGCGCGGCGGCCGCGACCGGGTCCTCCCCATCGATGTCGAGGAGGCCCGCGGGGATCTCCCAGAGCTCGGCGCCGACCGGATAACGGTACTGGCGCTCGAGGAGGATCTCCTCGGCGCCGGGCTCGCCGCGCAGGGCGACGACGGCGACGCCGCCCGGATGGTCGGTGTACTGCCGGCTGATCGGCTTTCCCCCGTCGACGAGGCGCACGAGATCGTCCTCGACGGAGATGATCCGCCCCTGCCAGATGTGGCGGCGCTCGACGACCTCGCGCTCGACCTTCCGGTCGGCGAGCTCGCGCTTCTCGTCTTCGCTGATCTCCCGCAGGCTCATCGGTTCTCCCCTTCGCCCTCGACGGCCTCCTTGCGCGAGGAGTAGCGACCCTTGTGACGGGCGAGCGCGGCGGCGACGAGCCCGGCGAACAACGGGTGCGGGCGCGTCGGGCGCGACTTGAACTCGGGGTGGGCCTGCGTGGCGACGTAGTACGGGTGGAGCGATTCGTCGAGCTCGACGAACTCGACGAGGCCGCCGTCGGGCGAGGTGCCGGAGATCCTGAGGCCGACGGACTCGAGGCGATCGCGGTAGGCGTTGTTCACCTCGAAACGGTGGCGGTGGCGCTCCGACACGGACGTCGACCCGTAGGCGCGCGCGACGATCGAGCCCTCGGCGAGGACCGCGTCGTAGGCGCCGAGGCGCATCGTCCCGCCGAGGTCGCCCTCGCCCGAGACGATCTCGCGCTGGGAGTCCATCGTCGCGACGACCGGATCGGAGGTCTCCGGGTCCATCTCGGTCGAGGACGCGCCCTCGAGCCCGAGGAGATTGCGCGCGGCCTCGATGACCATGCACTGGAGGCCGAGGCAGAGGCCGAGCGTCGGGACGCCGTGCTCGCGTGCCCAGCGCAGGGCGCCGAGCTTGCCCTCGATGCCGCGGACGCCAAAACCGCCGGGCACGACGATCGCGTCAACGCCGGCGAGCTCGCGGCTCGCGCCCTCGGGCGTCTCGCAGGTGTCGGAGGCGACCCAGCGGATGTCGACGCGCGCGTTGTTCCCGAAGCCGCCGTGGCGGATCGCCTCGGAGACCGAGAGGTAGGCGTCGTGGAGGTCGACGTACTTGCCGACGAGGGCGACCTCGACGCGGTACTTCGGGGAGTGGACGCGCTCGAGGAGCCCGTTCCACTCGGTCCAGTCGACGTCGCGGAAGGAGAGGCCGAGGCGCTGGACGAGGTAGGCGTCGAGGCCCTCGCGGTGGAGGGTCGGCGGGACCTCGTAGATCGACGAGACGTCCTTGCACTCGACGACGGCGTCGCGGTCGACGTCGCACATGAGCGCGACCTTGCCCTTGATCCCCTCGGGGAGCGGGCGGTCGGTCCGCAGGACGAGGGCGTCGGGCGCGATGCCGATCGAGCGGAGGGCGGCGACGGAGTGCTGGGTGGGCTTCGTCTTCAGCTCGCCCGCGGCCGGGAGGAAGGGGATGAGGGAGACGTGGACGAAGGCGACGTTGTCGCGGCCGAGGTCGGCGCGGACCTGCCGGGCGGCCTCGAGGAAGGGCTGGGACTCGATGTCGCCGACCGTGCCGCCGATCTCCGTGATGATGATGTCGGGGACGTTCCCGTCGGCGTCCGGGGTCGCCTGGGAGCGCATGACGCGCTTGATCTCGTCGGTGATGTGCGGGATGACCTGGACGGTGTCGCCGAGGTACTCGCCCCGGCGCTCCTTCGCGATGACGGTCGAGTAGACCTGTCCGGTCGTCGCGTTCGCGTCGCCGGAGAGGTTGACGTCGAGGAAGCGCTCGTAGTGGCCGATGTCGAGGTCCGTCTCGGCGCCGTCCTCGGTGACGAAGACCTCGCCGTGCTGGAAGGGGTTCATCGTGCCCGGATCGACGTTGATGTACGGATCGAGCTTCTGCATGACGACCGAGAGACCGCGGGAGCGGAGAAGGCGGCCCAGGCTCGAGGCGGTGAGCCCCTTGCCGAGAGAGGAGACGACGCCGCCGGTCACGAAGATGTGCTTGGGGACCATGTGATCTGCACCCGAGGTGCGCATTGAACTCATCACCATGGAACTCCAGCATATAGGACGGTGCACATCCTGACGCCAATTGTTCCACTGGCCAAGAGCACATCTCGACCAGCTCAGTTGGCCGGATGAGGCACATCTGCACTCAAGATGCTTGCGAATGTAATCGATTACTTGTAGTCTCAATCACGTCGGCGTAACTGAGCGACGTTGCAAGATCGCCACTCGCGCCGCCTCTTCTTCTAGGGCAATCGCTTGGTAGTCAAGGAGGACACCATGAAACGCTCAGCGCATCCCCGCGCATCAGCTCTCGTTGCGATCGGCATCGGCCTTTCCCTAGCGCTCTCCGCTTGCGGATCCGCAACGCCGGGTCAGTCAGCGACGCAGAGTACAGATACGAGTGGAGCGACGACGATTGAATTCTGGCATCGCACTTTCACTCCAGTGGAAAACGAGTGGTACAAGAATATCGTTCAGCAGTTCAACTCATCCCAATCGGAAATCGTCGTCAAGGATACAGAGATCCCAGCGGATTCATGGGATCAGAAGCTCAAGGCCGCCCAAGCCGCAGGGAACGCGCCCGACGTCTACACTCATTCAGGATCCCTCGACGACGCCGTGAACGCTCAGCAACTTCACGACCTCGATTCGATCGTTTCAGCGGACTCACTTGGTCAGATCATCGACTCAGCAAAGTCGATCTCGCAGAAGAATGGAAAGTTCTACGCCTATCCTCTTCTTCTCGAGCCCCAAGCAGCACTCTTCTCGAATTCTTCAATTCTTGAGAACGCGGGCCTTCCCGCCGACTATGCCCCCAACAGCTGGGATGACTTGCTTAGTGCCTGCGCAAAGATTAAGCCGACACTATCCGAAGGGCAGTACTGCATCGCTCCCGCCCAAGATGCCCAAACTTTTGCTTGGGCCTCCGTCGGCCAGCAATACAACTTCCAAGGCCACACAGCACTCACCGACGACTGGACAGCACCCAACATCGACAATGCTGGTTTCCGCACACTGATGAACTACTACAAGCAGCTTTGGGACAACGGTTATATGCCCAAGCAGCTTCTCAATCCCTACGTTGAAGGAAAGGAATTCGGCCAAGGAAAGGTTGCCTTCAAGGTTTCCGGATCGTGGATGTTCTCGGAGATCGCCTCAGACTATCCTGACACGCTACCGGTAACGAAGATCCATCCGTTCCCGTCGGCACCTGCCGCTCTGGGTGACACAACAACTACACTTGGAAACTTCACGTGGGTTGTTGACGCCAAGTCCGACAACGCGGACGCTGCCGGCAAGTTCATCGAGTGGGCAATTGGCGGCGATCCCCAGAATCTTGTTCCCTTCTTCGTCAACACCCAATTCACCAAAGTTCCGGTTCGCGAATCTGTCCAAACAGCAGTCAAGGCTTCTAAGAAAGCTGCTGCCGCGCCATGGCAGGACACAATCGTCAACGAAATCGCACCCACAGCAATTCCCGAACCGACCTATCCATGGGACATCTCACTCGCTGTTGGCACTGCAATCGAATCTGTCATGACCGGCGCATCTTCCCCTGACGACGCCATCAAGACAGCCGATACCGCAATTCAGACGGTCATCGACCGCGAGAATCTCCCGAACAAGGCCGCAAACTAGTCGAACCGTTGGTGGTGGGCACCGAGCTCGTTCGGTGCCCACCACCGACTGAGACTCATCTTCATCATCCAATCAACGAGGAATACATAGGATTCATTGAACGGAGCAGTGGCATGACACACTATCCCCGCGTTGTGACGCATAAGCCACAGGACAAAATCGCCTATGCCTTCCTCGCCCCAGCGCTTATACTCCTCGGAATCTTCGTCATTTGGCCCGCCATATATGCCGCCTATCTGTCGCTCCACAACTGGAGTTTCTACACTCCACCGACCTTTGTTGGGCTCGACAACTTCGCTGCCGTCCTGCATGACGAACTCTTCTGGAAAGCCGTAAAACGAGGCTTGATCTTCGTACTTCTTACAGTGCCTCCAATGATGATACTCTCTTTTCTATTCGCTTCACTTACTGTCTCCGTATCTTCGCGGTTGGCAACGGTACTCAAGGTTTCAATCTACATTCCAACGATCATTTCGACCGTCATCACGTCCATCGTGTTTGCACTCATCTACAACTACTCGGGAGGAATCCTCAACTGGTTCATTGCCCACTTCGGAGTATCACCAATCGCTTGGATCGGCGACCCGAAATGGGCGCTCCTCGCCATTGCGGTGCCCGCGATTTGGCTCGGCATGGGTCTTATGTCTCTCATCATGGTCGCCGCAATGCTCGACATTCCGAACGAATTCTTCGAGTCGGCCGCCCTTGATGGCGCAAACTGGTGGCAGAAGACCATCTACATCACCATTCCTCAGATGAAGAACATCCTGCTGTATCTACTCGTTACAGGATTCGTGACAGCCATCCAGCAGTATGAGCTCCCTCTCGTCATGACCGGCGGCGGCCCAGTCGATTCAACAACACTCCCCAACTTGTTCATTTTCAACCACTTCAGGAACGACATCAACGTCTCATATTCGGTGGCGGCTGCGCTTGTCATGTTCGTCGTCCTCGGGAGCATCTCAGCATTGGTTTTCAGATTCGTGAACTCAGAAAGGTCGGTGGATTGAAATGTCGAGTGGACCAAGGCGCAATTCATCGGCGAAAACTATGTTGGCAAGTGTCATCCCACATGCCGCCAAAGCCATTGCCATCGCAGCAATTCTCTTCTCAGCACTCTTTCCTCTACTGTGGATGCTGATCGCCGGATTCAAGTCTAAGACTGAGGTAATTGAAACCCCCTTTCAGTTCTTTCCAGAAGTTTGGAAGTGGCAGAATTATCGGCAGATTCTCGCCGACCCAACTTTCGTTCGGACAATGGTGTGGACGTTTGTCGGCGCTGTTCTGTACACAATCCTATCCCTTACCGTCAACTCTCTTGCAGCCTACGCGTTCGCACGACTTGACTTTCGTTTCAAGCGATTGCTCTGGGTAGTCACCATCACCACCATGTTCATCCCGGGAATGACGATTCTCCTCACGAGCTTCATCGTAGTTACCAAGCTGGCGATGCTCGACACCTTAGCCGTGCTCGTAATCCCAGGTGCAGCAAACGCCGCATCAATATTCTTCATTAGACAGTTCTATCTGAACATCCCGCAGAGCCTCGAAGAGGCAGCAATGCTGGATGGTTGCGGCCGCTTCAAGATTTTCCTAAAGGTCTTTCTTCCACTATCGCGCCCACCTTTTGTCGTTCAAGGAATCACCGCATTCCTCGCCTATTGGAATTCCTATGTTTGGCCTATCCTTACAATTGCATCGCCGAAAAACTTCGTAATCCAGCAGTATTTGGCCGGCTTCCGATCGGAGCGGACCACGGAGTTGGGCCTATTGATGGCTGGCTCGGTACTTGCAGCCGCTCCGGTGGTCATCATCTTCCTCATTTTCCAACGCCAGATCATTGGCAACATTAAGATGTCTGGGATGAAGTGAGTCGATGGTTCATAGTTTCGGAAAGCACGGTTCGGAGGAATTCGGAGACGTTTCTCGGCCGATCTACTCGTCGAGCGATACGACCTGGCGATTTCCACTTGGGGGCGTCTGCACGGGGGGCGTGTCATTCGGCCCGCGGTGTGAATTGACAGATTGGCAACTTTGGAACGGCCCTCGCTTCGGCGGGAAGAACGGATATTCGTTCTTCGCTATTCGAACTACAAACCCGATCGGCGTTCCGACGTCGAGGATCATTGAGTCACAATACTCGGCCCCGTTCGACTGGCAAGGCGGATCTCCATTTGCAGAGTTGGCGGGTTTACCGCGTTTCACCACCGGAACGGTCTCCGCGTTGTTCCCGTTCGCGTTCGGGGAACTCGCCGACCCGGAGTTCCCTGCAAGCGTGCATATTCGCGCAGTCACGCCCTTCATTCCACTCGATCTTGATTCTTCGTCGCTCCCGCTGGTCGAGTTCAGAATCAGCGTGGAGAATACGTCCGCCACGCCTTTGTCATTTTCGGTTGTTGGAACAACGAGCTACGATCCATCGCTCTTCGCCGACACTGTCGATTCAGGTCTGGCGGCTCCGTGCTCGACTGTCATTCGAGAGCATGGGTGGTCAGGAGTAGAGCTGGCGGGGGCAGCGTCCGGTGGGAAGTACTCGTCGATTGCCCTTGCGATTGGCGACGAAGGTGCAGAGGTACTTCCCGCTTGGAGTGTCGACTTCTGGCCGGATGCTTCAGAGCAGTTCTGGACGGAGTTTACGACTACCGGTCGACTTCCGAGCGAGGGCTTGCCAACACACGAGTCGGAACCGCTACCGCTATTTTCCTCAAACTTTGATCCAGCGCACCATGACATTTGGGACGTACTGCCAAAGGAGAGGACCGCTTCCGTGGCCTCCACCCAAGAAATTGCTCCTGGTGATATTGGAGAGTTCGTATTTGTACTCGCGTGGCTGGTTCCATACCGATTGGCAGAGTGGAATGGCAACATCGGGCTCGAGGGAGGAGAGACTCACCGGAGAGTCTTGAATTCCTACGCCGAGAGATGGGCGAACGCGCATGAAGTCATCGCGCACTATTTCGGCCATCGTGACGACCTCCTCGCTAGTTCTTCGCGATTCGCGGTCACGCTGTGTGACTCGACGATTCCAGCAGCATCCCAGAGGTCAATCGCGGCTTCTCTTGCAGCGTTGCGCACCCCGCTCGTCTTCGCAATTGAGGATGGTGCCCGACAAGGTCCCGTACTTGGAGCTTGGGAAGGTCTATTTGAAAGTGTCGGTTCCTGCGAGGGAAGCTGTACACACGTATGGTCATACGCGCAGACGCTCGCCTGGGTCTTCCCCGAGCTCGAGCGCAGCGCTCGAGAGCTTGAGTTTGACGAGGAAACTTCCCCGGAGGGCTCCCAGCGCTTCAGATCCAATGCACTATTCAGAAATCCCCAGTGGTTCATGGCTCCGGCAGTCGACGGTCAGCTCGGCACCATCCTGCGCCTATATCGCGAGTGGCGCTTTGCGGGTGATGACACATGGCTCTCCCGCCGATGGCACTCCGCGGCCCGCGCCCTCGACTTCGCACTAACCAATTGGGTCGATCCAGAGACCGGCCTTGTCAATGCTCGGGTCCACAACACATACGACATCGAGTTCGAGGGAAGTGAGCCGCTCGCAAACTCCATGCTCATCGCCGCTCTCGACGCGGGTGAGCGCCTCGCAAGACGTATGCATGACACTATTCACGCTGATACCTGGAAAGAAGCGCGCCTGCGATGTCGAACCGCATTCGGTGAGCTTCTCTTCAATGGCGAGTACTTCCAACAGATCGGATGCTCCGAGGCCGCGCGCCACCAGTTCGGTAGTGGTGTGCTTTCAGATCAACTTCTTGGACAGTTCCACGCGCTCGTGAATGGCCTTGAGCAGATTACGAACAACGCGTCACTTGATTCTGCTCTCGACGCGATCTTCACCCACAACTTCGTTGCCGACCTTTCCTGCGTCCCCTCCACGAGGCGCGCCTTTGCTCTTCCCAGGGAAGCTGGTCTTCTGTTGGCATCTTGGCCCCACGGGGACCGACCCCAAGTGCCATTTGTTTACTCGGACGAAGTTTGGACGGGAATCGAACATGAAGTTGCAACGCTGTTGCTTTCTCGCGGTCGCATTGCGCAATGCGACCGTATCGAATCGGCAATTTCCGAACGCTACGACGGCGTGAAAAGAAATCCATGGAGCGAGATTGAATGCGGGCGATACTATGCCCGGTCAATGTCTTCTTGGGCTCTCCTGTTAACCGAATCCGGGCAGCAATGGGACGCTCCTCATAGACGGCTAGATTTTCATCCAGCTCGACCTGACGGCTACTCGGGACTCTTCATTACCAATAGTGCCTGGGGGCGCGTGACGATCAATCCAAATGAGTTCAAGATCCGTGTACTCCAGGGCACCCTTGACAAGGTCACAATTGTTTGCAATGGATACGTACTCTGGCACAACATCACCCTCGAACGCGAGCAGTATCTTCACACCTTCAGGTGATGAGCCGTTTCGAGAGCATCATCTAGTTCCACGGAGCCCTTCCTGTTGCTGCTTCGGCATAGACCTCAGCGAACCAATATCGTCGCCAACTTCAACTATCAGCGCACGCGGTTCGACGCGCGAGCCCCTAATCCGATCGAGGAGCAACTCAGCTCCTTCCCAACCGATTCGGTATTCATGTAGATCCACTATCGACACGTTTCTAAGAGACAATGTCGAATAGGGAAGATTGCCGATCACAGCCGCCCCAATTCGCGGCGGAAGGATCTCCCGTTCGGTCAACGCCTGCAGCATACCTACACCAATCAGACTGTTGGCGGCGACTATCGCCTCTGGAGGATCCGCTCTATCGAGAAGCTCAAGGGTCGCTCGATATCCGCCACCGACCTTAAAGTCAGTTTCAACCTCAATCACAGTGGAGAGAGAGCCCTTGGCTTCGCTCATCGCATCCATCCAACCCCGACGGCGCTGGCTCGCAGTATCGATGTAGCCCGGCCCACCGATGAAGGCGATTCGCCGATAGCCCTGATCAATTAGCGACTTCGTCGCAATCCGACCGGCATCGGCGTTTGCGGAGATCACAGAATCAACGGCGATGTCGGGTGCACGGTCCACCACGACTACTGGCATACCAAGCCTCTCAAGCTCTGCAGGAGGATGCGCAGTGTCAGCGACCACCATCATTAGACCCGCCATTTCTTGGGCACGCGAAATTCGCAAATAGCTCCGCTCCTTCTCTTTGGAATCGTCAGTATTGCAAAGCACGAGCGAGAAGCCGTCTCTAATCACTCGATCCTCAACGCCTCTTGCCAACTCAGTGAAGTATGGGTTCGCAAGATCAGGAATGATGAGAGCGATCAGGTCCGATCGACGCATACGGAGATTCCGAGCTGCCCGATTCGGAGTGAATGAGAGCTGCTCGGCGGCAGCCAGGACTGCGCGCGTCCGAGCGTCGGACACTCGTGCCCCATTGAAGACTCTCGAGACAGTCGCTACAGAAACATTGGCCAGGCGCGCAACGTCCGAAATCGTCGCCATTCATTTCCCTTCGATACACGATCATCTTGCCGACGCCAACTGTAATCGATTACACTGGCGGCGGAACACCAATCCACGTCGTCGATGAGGTCGCTCATGGATCTGTCATCCCTGTACATCCTGCCCGAATCCGGTAGCGTGCACACGCGTTCGATCAGTCCGGAAAACTTTGATGGCTCGAAGGGAGGTGGTGCAAGGGCCACGTCAGGTACCGGTGCTGGTTGTGCTCGAGATCTCGGGCCCGGCTGGAAAGTGTCACCGAGCGTTGACATCGATCCAGGAGCTACGTTTGTTGTCGCAGACATCGAAGGGGCTGGCTGCATCTCCCACATTTGGGCAACGACACATACGGACAACTGGCGCACACTCGTCTTGCGTATGTACTGGGACGGTGATCCGGAGCCTGCAGTGGAGGTTCCTTACGGCGACTTTTTCTGCAACGGATGGGGAGTCTTCTCCCAAGTGAATTCGCAGACGGTTGCAGCCAATCCGCATGGCGGATTCAATTCATACTGGCCGATGCCCTTTCGAAGAGGTGCTCTCATCACACTCGAGAACACCTCGGAAGCATCCGCCAGAGTCTATTATCAGGTGACATATGAACTACGGGCAGTTCCACCTACAATAGGCTACTTTCATGCGCAGTGGCGTCGATCGAATCCTCTTGAGGAGAAGAAGCCACACGTCCTCCTGGACAAGATCACCGGACACGGTTCGTACGTTGGGACCTATCTGGCCTGGGGAGTGAACTCAAATGGCTGGTGGGGCGAGGGTGAGATGAAGTTCTACTTCGATGGTGATCGCAAATATCCAACGATCTGCGGCACTGGCACCGAAGACTACTTCGGAGGTGCATGGAATTTTGACGTTCCCGGTCATGGGTACACTGAATACTCAACTCCCTATCTCGGTATGCCACAGGTCATCAGACCGGATGGCCTGTACAGCTCTCAGCAGAGGTTCGGACTCTACCGCTGGCACATTTTGGATCCGATCCGTTTTGACGAAGAGATATCCCGAGTTGAAATTCAAGCCTTGGGATGGCGCGCGGGATGGCGTTATCTCCCACTTCGAGACGATATCTCCTCGACGTCATTCTTCTACCTTGATCACAGTTCCACGTCGCGACCGACTTCGCCAACGTCGGAATCCATGGAGATTCACTTGGGAACGCTGCCTGTCCCCGATCTTGGCGCATGTCCGGCGAGAGCGGAAACCCACTTCAGCCTTGATCGATGATCCTTCGAGCCCCGTCTCAAGTAATGGAGCATACCTACCGAAAATGCAGGCTGAAACGCTCGAGAAGAACTGGAACGAAACTGCAGGTATTCCTAGGTGTACTTGCCCGAAAAGATGTGAACGGGTTCAGGGGTGAGGACCTAGATGGTCAGGATGTGGGTTATCGCGCTCGCATCCTGACCACGGAGGTCCTCGTGATTCACGCAAGCGTCCCTTTGACACGTCTGAGAAGCATCGTCGCCTGGCTGTTCGTCGTCGAGCTGCGCTGTTCCTTGTAGCCCGCCCCGGAACGGTTCAGGTGCTCGCTGGCGACGGCGAAGCGGTTGGCGGACCGGTAACGGTTCGGGCTGTCAGTGACCGATCAAGACTCAATCTAAGCCATGCTCTTCCCCGCAGCGATCGCCGCGCAAGGTGCTGCGGTTTGCATGCCGGTCGGGTCGTCACCGGAGAGGTATTCACCTGCGGTTCGACCTGAGTTGCACAGTTGGGTCTGATTTCGGCTCTTTGTGAGTGTGTTTTGCCTGGTGGGGTTGTGTTTGGTTTTCGTGGATGACACACCCCGCGGGCTGGGTATTGTGGGCTCGTGGTGTTCGTTCGCAAGGTGCCAGGGCGTAATGGTGCGGTCAAAGTGCAGATCGCTGAGCGCCGCGATCGACGCGATGTCGTGCTGGAGCATGTCGGTACTGCTCACAGCGACGGCGAGCTTGCCGCGCTGCTTCGCATCGCGAACGATCATCTGCACCCTGGCCAGGAGACGCTGCCGTTGGACACCGACTCGGGGAAGATGCCGGGTCAGGCGGTTGTGGTCGCCCAGGAGTCGCGTCTGCTCCTGGAGGCGATCCGTAGCGTCTACAGGTTCCTCGGGTTTGAAGAAGCATTGGGTGATGAAGGGTTCTTCCAGCTTGTCGCCGCCCGCCTCATCGCTCCCGGATCCGTCAGGGCTGCCGGGCTTGTCCTTGAAGAGCTCGGCGTTGCTGCGCGCCACCGCAACTCCTTGCAGTCTGCTCTGGAGCGGGCCAACAGGGATGACTATCGGAACCGGATCGCCACAGCGTGTTTTCGCCACGCCCTGTCGGGCGGGGACCTGTCTCTGGTCTTGTACGACGTGACGACCTTGTATTTCGAGGCGGAGAAGGAAGACGAGCTTCGAAAGGTGGGGTATTCGAAGGAGCGGCGCGTGGACCCCCAGATCGTGGTGGGCCTGCTCGTCGACCGGCAAGGCTTCCCCCTGGAAGTCTCGTGTTGGGAGGGGAACAAGGCGGAAACCCAGACGATCCTGCCGACCGTCAAAGCTTTCCAGGAACGCCACGGCGCCCACGACATGGTGGTGGTCGCCGACGCTGGCATGCTCTCGGCCTCCAACCTGCGCGAGTTGGATGAGGCGGGCTTGCGGTTCAATTGTGCGGGGCCCGCCAAACACGAGCACCCCATGATCTGGAAGCCCACTTCCACTGGCACGGCGACGCGTTCGCCGACGGGCAGCTGGTTGACACCATCACCCCGCGCGGGAACGCCCGTGCGAATGCCTCTTCGGACCTGAAGGTGAAGGCGGAGCCCGTATGGGACCCCAGGACGCATGAGCAGTCGTGGCGGGCTGTCTGGGCCTACTCGGCGAAACGGGGGGCCCGCGACGCGAAAACCCTGCGCCTGCAAGAAGAACGCGCCCGCGACATCGTCGAGGGATGCCGGCAGGCGAAGAAGGCGCGCTTCGTCGCCCAAGCCCGCGGATCAGCCAGCCTTCGTCGCCCAAGCCCGCGGATCAGCCAGCATCGACGAAAAGGGTATTGAGCGGGCGCGAATGCTCGTGGGATTGAAGGGCTACGTCACCAACATCCCCAAACACCTCATGCCCGCCTCGGAGGTGATCACCTCGTATCACGATCTCTGGCACGTCGAGCAGTCCTTCCGCATGAGCAAAACCGACCTCAAAGCCAGGCCGATCTTCCACCACACACGCGACGCCATCGAAGCACACCTGACCGTCGTCATCACCGCCCTCGCCGTCGCCAGGGACATTCAACGCCGCACCGGAACGACCCTCAAGAGCGTCGTCAGGCAACTCCGGCCCCTGCGTCACGTCACCATCCGCATCGCCGGACACAACATCACCGCCCAACCCACCATCCCACCAACCGCGAAAACCATCCTCGACAGCCTCGCCACGTGACACACCCCAACTGTGCAACTCAGGTTGAACTACGAGCACGAGGAGACCGCGGTCGCTCTATTGCCGCGAGCGAACGCCTCGGAGTCACCGTCACCGTCGTAAAGGGCGCCCGCTACCGCTCATACGCCTTCGCAGATACTCTCGGGTCCGTCAAGAGCGCAGTTGGGCCAAGCCCTACCGACCCGTTGAGCAACGGCAAGTTCGAGCACTACACCGCGCTCGTGTCGCCGAGTGGACCTACTTCGCTGCCACACGACCTGCCTGTCTCACAGCATTCGCCCCTATCCCCAAACTGGAATCGGCGGCAAGCCCCCTCAGACAGTGTTCACATTATTACGGGAGATACACAATCAGGGCAGGTCGGGGAGCACCTTCTCCGCGCCCTCGCCGACGCCGAAGGCGCGTGCGGCCGCCGATGCGTCGCGCAGGGCCGCGACCGCGGAGACGTTCGCGAGTGCGGTTCCAGGCGAGTCGATCGTCGTCACCTGGGCGCCAGTCGAGCGCAGCGAGGCGACCATCGAGGTCGAGTCGTGCGCGTCGCCGACGACGACGCCCGACTTCGGAGCGGCGGCGACCGCGCGGGCGAGGCCCGCCCAGGCGTCGGGGCTCGCCGCAGAGGCCGCGGACTGGGAGTCGGAGGCCGACTGCGCGGAGTCGCGGGCGCCGATGACGACGATCGCCTCGGCGCCGCCCTTCGGGTCGGAGTCGAGGGAGAGGATCGGCGTCGACTGATCGGTGAGGATCTCCTTCACGAGGTCGGTCTCCGAGCCCGTCGAGGTGAGCACGGAGACGACGCCGAAGCCGATGATCGCGTCGCCGCTCGCGTCCGAGGGGAGCGAGGGCAGGTGCGTCGCAAGGGGGGTCGACAGGGTCTCGCGGTACTGGGACATCGAAGCGGACTCCCAGTTGTCCGTGAGCGATGCGGCGCCGACGACCTCGGCGCCCGCGGACTTGAGTGCCTCGGTCGCCGTCTTGACGTCATCGGCGTTCGCGCCCGGAAGGGATACGGTCGCGACCTTGAGACCGGACAGCGATCCGGAGAGCTTCGCGGAGGCGAGGGCGTTGAGGCCGGCGGCGTCCGCGTCGGCGATCCGCTGGGCGTCGGCGAGGCTCGCGGCATCGGCCGCGGAGGTCGATGCCTGCGAGGACGAGAGGGCGGAGGCGAGCCTCGACTGGAGGGGGCCCGCGCCGAGGACGACGCCGATGGCGAGGGCGGCGAAGACCGCGATGAGCGAGACGATGTGGTAGCGGAAGTTCAGCATTCTCAATTCCTCAGGCGAGCGCGGTCAGGGGGCCGGTGAGCGGGTGGGCGCCGGGCGAGGCGGTCACGAGGCCGTGGGCCCATGCGGCCAGACCGGTGAAGAGATCGCGGCCCCACGGCGTCGACCAGAGCGCGGCGCCGAGGCACGCGAGGACGACGAGGAGGAGGAGCGCGAGCCAGCCGCCGGAGATACGCGGCCTGTGCGAGGCGGCGACGGCCTTCGCGGAGACGAGGGCGTCGCCGGCGGCGAGCCGCGTGAAGAAGGAGGGGGCCATCGCGGAGCGTCCGCGGTCGATGAAGTCGTCGAGGTCGTGGGACCCGCCGGCGACGACGATCGAGGAGGCGCCGGAGTGGGTGGCGACGAGGATCGCCGCGTCTTCCGCGGTGCCCGACATCTCGAGGGCGTCGCAGTGGAGGCCCATGCGGTCGAGCCGCTCCTTGCCCGGGGCGATGCCGTCGTGACCGCGGACGACGATGCGGCGCTTCGCGCCGCGCAGGGCCTTCTCGTCCATGCGCTCCATGTCGCCGACGACGAAGTCGGGGGCGATTCGCGCCCTTCGCGCGGTGTCGGCGCCCGCGTCGACGGCGATGACGACCGGGGCGGCGTCGCCGATCCACCGGCGCAGGGACTTGAGGTCGGCGTCCGCGCGATCGTCGTCGAGGACGAGGAGGACCGTCTTCCCCTCGAGCGCCTTCGGGTAGACGGGGACGCCCTCGCCGCGCAGGACTCCCCCGTCGCGATCGAGGTACTCGTCGATCGAAGCGGCGAACGAGCCGATCTGCGTGGAGATCATGCGGCGCTGCTCGCGCTCGTCGCGCTCGAGGTCGGCGGCGTCGAGGAGGTGGCCGCTCGCGATCACCGCCCCGTCGCGCAGGACCTCGGAACCGCGGATCTCGAGGGTCTCTCCCTCTCGCACCGCCATGACGTCCTGCCCGAGGTCGTCGATGACGATGATCCCCGCGTCGAGGAGGATCCTCGGGCCGAGGACCCGGTGGCGACCGGAGGTCGACGGCGAAGCGTTGAGCACCGCCTTCGGGCTCCTCGAGGCGAGGGCGTGCGCGGACGCCCTGTCGAGGTCGATCTGGTCAACGACCGCGATCTCCCCCGGTTCGATCCGCGAGGCGAGATTCCTGATCCTGCCGTCGACGCGGGCGAGTCCGCGCGCGTCGACGCCCTGGGCGCGAGAGTTCTGTTCCTCTATCATCCCTGCGATTGTGACACGCCCGAGGTGAGGACCTCGATCGCGTGTCGGCGCGCCGCCGGGGAGTGAGGATCTCCACCCATCATGCGGGTGAGCTCCCCATCGCGCTCCTCGCCCTCGACGCGGCGGACGCTCGTGCGGCCGTCCTCCTTCGAGACGACGAGGTGAGTGGTCGCGAAGACCGCAACCTGCGGGAGGTGCGTGACGACGACGACCTGCCGGTTCGCGGCGAGGCGGGCGAGCCGCGCGCCGACCTCATTGGCGGTCCGTCCGCCGATGCCGGCGTCGACCTCGTCGAAGACGAAGGTCTCGGCGCGATCGTGCTCTCCGAGAATCACCTCGAGCGCGAGCATGATGCGCGAGAGCTCGCCGCCGGAGGCCCCCTGGCCGAGGGGCCGCGCTTGGGCGGAGGGATGAGGGCGCAGGAGGATCGCGATGTCGTCGAGCCCGTGCGAATTCGGTTTGGCGGGACCGACGGAGATCTCGAGGGCGGCGTCCTTCATGGCCAGGGCGTGGAGCTCGACGTCGACCGCGGCGGCGAGGCGCGAGGCGAGACCCCTCCGGGCTGCGCTGAGGCGTCCGCCGACCTCGAGGACGCGAGCCTGGGCCTCGTGGAGCCGGTCGCGAACGAGCGCGGGGTCGGTTCCCGCCCCCCTCAGTTCGCTCAGGCGCGCGCGGGCGCGGGACGCCCAGTCGAGGAGCTCGGCGGCGTCCGCGGCCCTCCCCTCGAGAAGGGACTTGAGAGCGGCTCGGCGCGCGTGGACGGCGGCGAGCCGCGCGGGATCGGCGTCGAGCGAGCGCGCATAGGCGCGCACGTCGTCGGCGAGGGTTTCGACGTCGATGATCGCGGCGTCGAATCGGGAGGCGAGGTCGGCGAGCGAGTCGTCGAGGCGCTCCGCCCCGCGCACCTGCTCGAGGGCCATGCGCAGGAGTCCCGCCGCCCCGTCGGCGTCCTCGGTTCCGGCGAGCATCTGACCCGCCGCGCCGGCGAACCGGCGGAGGTCCTCGACGTTCATCAGCCTGCGGGCCTCGGCGCGCAGCTCCTCGTCCTCGCCCGCGTGGACGTCGAGCGCGTCGATGGCCCCGAGTGCCTCTTCGAGCTCGGCGGCCTCGCGCTCCCTGTCGTCGGCGCCGGCTTCGACCTCGTCGAGCAGTCGCTTGAGGGAGACGGCCTCGCGCCACGCGACCGCATACTCCTCGAGGAGCGCGGTGTGAGGGGCTCCCCCGAAGGCGTCGAGGAGTTCGCGCTGGGCGGCGGGTGCTTTGAGGCGCATCTGCTCGGCCTGACCGTGGACCGTGAGGAGCGGCGAGACGACCTCGGAGAGGATCGACGCGGGGACCGGCCGACCGCCGAGGCGCGCCCGCGAGCGGCCCTGGGAGGCGACCGTGCGCGAGACGATGAGCTCGCCGTCCTCGACCTCTGCCCCGGCCTCGCGCGCCCGCTCGGCGTCGGACTCCCCGACGACGATCACGCCGTCGATCTGCGCGCTCGCCGCCCCGGCGCGGACGAGGGCGGGGTCGGCGCGCCCTCCGAGGAGGAGATCGACGGAGGTGAGGACCATCGTCTTGCCGGCGCCGGTCTCGCCGGTGAGCACGGTGAGGCCGTCGCCGAATTCGAGGACCGCCCGGTCGATGACGCCGAGCCCGGAGATCTCGATCGAGGAGATCATCCGGCCTGCGTCCTCGGATGTCCGGAGCGCCACCCGCGGACCGGAAGATTGAAGCGCTGGACGAGTCGCGCGGAGAAGGGAGTGTCGTCGAGGCGGACGAGGCGAACCGGACGCTCCCCGACGGTCGTCGAGACGATGGAGCCGGCGGGCAGGACGGTGCGGCGGGAGCCGTCGCACCACATCTCGGGATCCGCCCAGGTCTCCTCGAGGACGAGGACGTCGAGCGTCGAGGAGGGGCCGACGACGAGGGGGCGGGTGAAGAGCCCGTGCGCGGCGAGGGGCGCCATGACGATCGCCTCCGTGTCGGGCCAGACGACAGGTCCGCCAGCGGAGAAGGAGTAGGCGGTCGACCCGGTCGGGGTCGCGAGGACGATGCCGTCCGCGCCGTAGGTCGAGACGTCCTGCCCGTCGACGGCGAGGGCGAGGTGGACCGGGTGGGCGACGTTCGTGTGGATGACGACGGCCTCGTTGAGGGCCCAGTCCCTCGCGGTCGACCCGTCGGGGAAGTGGACCGCGACGTCGAGCGTCATGCGGTTCTCGAGGTGGAAGTCCTCGGCCGCGATCCGCTGCGCGATCTGAGAGAGCTCCTGGCCGGAGGCCTCGGCGAGGAAGCCCATGTGGCCCATGTTGACGCCGAGGAGGGGGACGTCGCGGCACCGGGCGTGCTCGGCGGCCGCGAGGATCGTCCCGTCGCCGCCCATTGCGAGGACGAAATCGGCCTCGGCCTCGGGTCCCTCGTCGACGACCTCGACGCCGAGCGCCTCGAGCTCCTCGCGGACCACGGACGCCGCGGTGATCGCGTCGGGCCTGTGGATGTGCCGGACGAGCATCACCGTGCGGATCATCGCTCCCCCTCTCCCGCCGGTCCCCTCTTCACGGCATCGACGATACGCGAGTGGAGGTCGTCGGGGGCGATGGCGTGCGGGTGACCGGCGCGCATGGAGAGGAAGTACTCGACGTTGCCGGACGGCCCGGGCAGGGGCGACGCCTCGACGGCGGCGATGTCGAGGCCCTCCGCGAGGGCGCAGCGCGCGACTTTCTCAACCGTCTCGACGTGGTGCTCGGGGTTGCGGACCACTCCCCCGTGCCCGAGCCGGTCCTTCCCGATCTCGAACTGGGGCTTCACCATGAGGAGGAAGTCCGCGTCCGGCGCGGCGACCGCGACGAGGGCGGGGATGACGAGTTCGAGGGAGATGAAGGACATGTCGCCGACGACGAGCTCGGGCGCGGGCACGACGTCGCCCGCCTTCATCGTCCGCACGTTCGTGCGGTCGCGGACCTCGACGCGAGGGTCCGCCTGGAGTCTCCAGGCGAGCTGCCCGTAGCCGACGTCGACCGCCACGACCGACGCGGCGCCTCGGCGCAGAAGGACGTCCGTGAACCCGCCGGTCGAGGCTCCCGCGTCGAGGCAGCGGCGTCCCTCGACCCTCGGGGCCTCGTCGCCGAGCGCATCGAGGGCGCCCGCGAGCTTGTGGGCGCCGCGCGACACGTACTCGTCGTCCTCGGACTGGGCGATGACGATCGCCTGCGCGGGGTTCATCTGACGGGCCGGCTTGAGGACGACCTCGCCGTCGAGCTTGACGCGCCCCGCCGCGATCATCTCCTGCGCCTGGGTGCGCGAACGCGCGAGCCCCCGACGCACGAGCTCGGAGTCGATCCGGCGGAGCTTCACAGCAGCTCCGGAGCGTCGAGACCCGCGCGCAGGCGCGCGTCGAGCGCGGAGAGCATCTCGATGCGGACCTCGAGGGGCGCCTCGTCGAAACCGGCGAGGAGCGCCTCGGCGTCACCGCCCCGGTCCGGTCGACCCCCCTCGGGGGTCACCGGACCAGGAAGGGGGGCGCTCACTTGGCGTCGTCCTCGTCCGCCTCGTCGGCGGTCTCGGCGAGGAGCCGCTCGAGCTCCTCCTCGCCCGGGAGGAAGGCGGGGGTGTCCTCGGCCGGATCGAGCGCGTCGGCGTCGACGGCGAGCGCCTCGTCCGTCGCGTCGAAGGCACCGGCCGCAGGGGTCTCGGGTGCCTCGGGCGCCTCCACGATTCCGGCGGGGTCGTCGTTCGCGACGACGACGAGCTCGGGGCAGCGCGGGGCGTCCCCGGCCTCGTCGGCGCGCTCCCAAGCGGCCGCTGCCATGGCGCGGTAGGTGTCGAGCGTGACCGTGTAGGTCGCGGAGGCGTCGAGCTCGACGTCGTCGATCATCAGCGAGCCGTAACGGGTCGCCTTGACGACCTGCGAGTCGCCGCAGGTCCACGTGCCGTCGCGGTGGTGCTTGGCGCGCGGGTGGGGCTCCAGGAGGCCGCGCATGTCGAGCGCGAGGAAGCTCGGGCGCTGGCCGCGCGGGGCGCGGACGATGTCGCGGGCGCCGTGGACGCCGGTGAGAACGTGCATCGCGGGAAGGCCCGCAGCGACGGCGCCCATGATGTCGGTCTCGAGACGATCGCCGACCGCGATCGGCTTGGCGCCCTCGACGAGGGCGGCCCCGCGCAGGTAGATCCCGGGCTCGGGCTTGCCGGCCGCGATCGGACGCTTGCGCGTGGCGTGCTGGATCGCCCGGACGAGCGAGCCGTTACCGAGGGCGAAGCCGCGCTCCTGCGGGAGGGTCGCGTCGAGGTTCGTCGCGAAGAACTGCGCGCCGCGCTCGATCGCGTAGGCGCCCTCGGTGAGGAGCGCCCAATCGACCGACTTGTCGAGGCCCTGGACGACGGCCGCGGGCTCGTCGTCCGCCGAGTCGACGAGGACGTAGCCGGCGCCCTCGAGCGCCTCGCGGAGACCGGCCCCGCCGATCGCGAAGATCTTCGAACCGTCCTCGATGTTCTCCTTCATGAGGGCGATGACGTCCATCGCGGAGGTCATCACCATCGAGGGATCGGTGTCGAAGCCCATCGAGTTGAGCTTGTCGGAGACCTGCTTCGGCGTCCGCATCGCGTTGTTCGTCACGAAAACGGTCTTCATGCCGGCCTCGCGCGCCTCCGCGATCGCCGGAGCGGCGTGATCGAGCGGGACGTCGCCGTTCCACGCGGTGCCGTCGAGGTCGAGGAGCGCGCAGTCGAAGGCCTCGACGAGCGGGGTCTCCATGCCGCGCAGCGCGGTCCGCTTGTTGTCGACGTCCGCGTCCGCGTAGAGGGAGATGTCGACGATCTCGGGATCCTCAATCTCCTCGGGGAGGTGCGCCTCGACTTCGTCGGCCTCGGCATCGCGGCCGAGCTCGCGCAGGCGATCGATCTTCACCTCCATGAGGCGCCCGAGAAGCGCGGGATCGGTGTCTGCGGGAAGGGCCGCGAGGGCGTCATCGACGATGAGCAGTCCGACCTCGTTCTGCCCGAGGTCGGCGCGCGCGCCGGAGGAGACGAGGACGAGCTCGACCTGCTCGGAGAGCTCCATGCCCTGGGTGCTCGTCTGGTCGATGATCTCGACCGCCTTCTCGGGATGACCGAGGCCGCGCTCGCAATCGGCCTCGACGGCCCGCAGCGAGTCGTCGCCGCGCATGCGGCGCACCGCGCGGACCTCGCGGAGGGCCTCCTCGTAGCGGCCCGAGGCGTAGGCGGTGAGGGCCGCGGCCTCACGGACGACGTCGACCCGTCCGGCGCGCGAAGCGGCGGCGGCGGCGTGCTTGTACGCCTCCTCGGGGTCGAGGTCGATGAGCTGGCCGGCCATGACGAGGTGACGGGCGACGATGTCCTTGTTCGGGCCCGACAGCGTGTTGAGGGCGCGCAGCGCCGCCGCGTCGAGCTCCTCGGCGGACACGCCGCCGGGGATCATCGGCTCGTCCGGGTTCGGGGAGATGTACTCGTCGGTCGACGAGAAGTTCTGGTAGTCGGCGTCCCGACGCTGGCCGCGACGGTCGTCGCGATCCTGGAAGCGCCCGCCCTGCTTGCGATCGTCACGACCCTGGAAGCGCCCACCGCGCCGGTCGTCGTCGCGCCGCGGACCACGACGATCGTCGGACTGGAACCGACCACGGGACCCGGAGCGGTCGAAGCGGCCTCCGCGGTCCTCGCGGTTGAATCCGCCGCGGTCGCCGTACGAGCGCTCGCCGTAGGAACGGCCGCCACGGCCGCCGTCCTGACGACCCCGGAAACCGCCTTCGCGACGCTCGCCTCGATCGAAGCCGCCCTCGCGGCCCCCACGATCATTCCGACGATCCGAGAAGTCGCGGCCGCCGCCGTAACCACCCTCGCGGCCTCCGCGGTCCTCGCGGTTGAATCCGCCGCGGTCGCCGTACGAGCGCTCGCCGTAGGAACGGCCGCCACGGCCGCCGTCCTGACGACCCCGGAAACCGCCTTCGCGACGCTCGCCTCGATCGAAGCCGCCCTGACGATCCTGACGCTCGAAACCGCCCTCGCGGCCCCCACGATCATTCCGACGATCCGAGAAGCCGCGGCCGCGGCCGTAACCGCCCTCGCGGCCCCCACGATCATTCCGACGATCGGCCCCGTCGCGCCAGTGCTGGCGGCGCTGGAATCCACCACGGCCCTCGTTCGATCGTCCGCGCTGCTCGTCTGCCATGGTGATTCCTCTATTCCGCGCCCAATGCGCTTGTTCGATCGCGGGCCGTCGCCTCGCACGTCGTGAAACTGTTGATTCCCGTCAATCCTAGCCAAAGCACCCAAGGGCACCAGGCCTCCCCGGGTCGAGTGTGCCCAGCGGCACGGGGAGATGCGCCACACCCTCCCCGTCGAGAGCATTACGTTGGCGCGTCGAGGGGATCTCTTCGACCCTGGTGTCGTTGTCCGGTGGTGGTGGTTGTTGGGGTTGTGCGCGCGCGTGTGGGTGTGTGTGGGTGTGCGTCTGGCCTGACTCGTGCAGTTTAAGTGACCCAGATTTATGGTGTGGGGTCGATGTGGAGGCTGGTGAGGATTCTTCGGGCGGTGTCGTTGAGGGGGTCTGCGGCGGTGGCGGTGTGGTTGCCGATTCGTATGGTGATTTCTTGGAGGGGACGCAGGGTCCGCACGAGGTTCTTGATGCTCATTCCGGTTCTGGTCTGAAGGTGGCGTGCGACGGCGAGGGCGGTGATGACGACGGTGAGGTGTGCTTCGATGGCGTCGCGTGTGTGGTGGAAGACCGGCCTGGCTTTGAGGTCGGTTTTGCTCATGCGGAAGGACTGCTCGACGTGCCAGAGATCGTGGTACGAGGTGATCACCTCCGAGGCGGGCATGAGGTGTTTGGGGATGTTGGTGACGTAGCCCTTCAATCCCACGAGCATTCGCGCCCGCTCAATACCCTTTTCGTCGATGCTGGCTGATCCGCGGGCTTGGGCGACGAAGGAGCTTGTCAATTGTTTTGTGTAAGCGGTGGTTAGAGATGGGGGGTGATGCGTTCGGGGTAGGCGGCGGCGAGTTGGGCGAGGGCTTGTTTCCAGTTGGTGGTGAGGCGGCCTTCGACGAGCCGGTTGGTCGCGCGCCGGGAGGGTTTGCTGGTGGGGGTTGTGGCGCGTTCGGCGGCTCTGCGGTCTTCGATGTTGCAGATCGCCAGCCACAGCAGCTTCACGGCCGCCGCGTCGGAGGGGAAGTGGCCCCGGTTCTTGGTGACTTTGCGCAGCTGGTAGGTCAAGGATTCGATGGCGTTGGTCGTGTACAAGACGCGCCGGAGCATGGGCGGGAAGGCGAGGAAGGGCGTGAACCGTTCCCAGGCGCGCTGCCAGGTGCTCAGGGCGTCAGGGTACTTGTCCGCCCATCCGGCGGCGAACTCGGCGAGGGCGTCCAAGGCGGCGTCCTCGTTGACCGCGGTGTAGACGGGTTTGAGGGCGGCGGCGACCTTCCTTGCGATCCTGGTAGGCGACGAACCTCATCGAGGAGCGGATCAGGTGGACGACGCAGGTCTGGACCATCGAGTCGGGCCAGGTCGCCTCCACCGCCTCAGGAAGGCCTGCCAGCCCGTCGCAGCACACGAACAGGACGTCCCTGACTCCCCGGTTGGCGAGCTCGGCGCACACGTGCGCCCAGAAGGAAGCTCCCTCTTCGGACTGGATCCAGATCCCCAGCACGTGCTTGACGCCGTCCATGTCGACCCCGACCGCCAAGTGGGCCGCCCGGTTCGACACCCTCCCCTGGTCGCGGATCTTCACGCGGATCGCATCCAGGTAGATGATCGGATAGAACTCGTCCAGGGGGCGCTGCTGCCACTCCAGGACGGCATCGCACACGGCGTCGGTAATCGTGCTGATCGTCCCGGCCGACAGCTCCACCCCCAGCGTGGACTCCAAGTGGTGGCGGATCTCGCGCACCGTCATCCCACCGGCGTACAAGCTGATAATCATGCCGTCCAGGCCGTCCATGCGCCGCTGGCCCTTACGCACCAGGCGAGGCGTGAACGTGCCGGCACGGTCGCGGGGGACCTCGATCTCGAAGCTGCCGACCTGCGAGTCGATCACCTTGGTCGAGGTGCCGTTTCGGGCGTTGCCGCGCGCTACCGGCGCNAGGTTACTCCCGTGTTACTCACCCGTTCGCCACTCACCAACCCAAGGCCGAAACCCCAAGCCAGTCCGTTCGACTTGCATGTGTTAAGCACGCCGCCAGCGTTCGTCCTGAGCCAGGATCAAACTCTCCGAACAAAACCATTCGAAAAAACCCACACACCCCACACCCAACAAACAACAGGCACAAGACACGCAGGCAATCCCAACAAAAAACAACTCAAAAACAAAAAACAGGCATAAAAAACAAACACACTATCGAGTTCACAAACAACACCCACACACCAGCCACCCCAACACACAAACGCACCAGGACAAGCCAGAAGAGGCCACACGCCAAGAACCCACAACCCCCAGCCACAAGGAAAAACCCCACGACCACAAGGCCACTGCCGTTCGGCGCAACGACCAAAACACTACCCACCCCCCACCACACCGTCAAATTCGGGCGCCGTGAGCGTCGACACAAGTCGAGTTTCCCGCAGAATATGGCGGAAACCGTGAGCGTGCATGCGGCTGCTTCCCCCGAGGCGACGACGTCGACGACCAAAGAGGGAGGCTTGGGGACGACGCCGACGGGACCGGAATGAGGCTCGATTCACTCTCGACGCTTCGCCGGCACTCGAGGGAACCCGATGCATCCGCGCCCGCGCCCGCGGAGGCGCCCGTCGCCCCCGCCGAGGCGATCGGCGGGGGCGACGAGATGAAAGCGATGCGACGGCTCAGGAAAGCTCAACGACGGCGAGGTTCCGGCGGCCCTTGCGGATGAGGACGCGCGAGCCGGCGAGCAGATCCGCCTCGGCGATCGGGGCGTCCTCGTCCTCGACCTTGACGTTGTTGAGGTACGCGCCGCCGGAGGCGACCGTGCGACGGGCGGCACCGCGTCCCTTCTCCAGGCCGGTCTCCACGAGCGCGTCGACGATGGTCGACGCGCCGAGCGACAGGGAGGCGCGGGGCAGGTCGGCGGTCGCCGAGACGAGCGTGCGCTCGTCGATCGCGCGGAGATCTCCGCCGCCCCAGAGGGCGTCGGTGGCCGCGAGAACGCGGGCGAGCTCGTCCTCCCCGTGGACGAGGCGCGTGACCTCGGCTGCGAGGGCCTTCTGCGCGGCGCGGGCGTGCGGGCGCTCGGCGACCTCGACCTCGAGGGCCTCGATCTCCTCGCGGGGCAGGAAGGTGAAGATCTTGAGGAACTTGACGACGTCGGCGTCCTCGACCTGGAGCCAGAACTGGTAGAAGGCGTAGGGGCTCATCATCTCCGGATCGAGCCAGATGGCCCCGCCCTCGGACTTGCCGAACTTCGTTCCGTCGGACTTCGTGATGATCGGGGTCGTGAGGACGTGCGCGGTGGCGCCCTCGACCTTGCGGATGAGGTCGACGCCGCCGATCATGTTGCCCCACTGGTCGTTGCCGCCCGTTTCGAGCGTCGCGCCGTGGCGGCGGTAGAGCTCGAGGAAGTCGTTCGCCTGGAGGATCTGGTAGGAGAACTCCGTGTAGGAGATGCCCTCGTCGGAGGCGAGGCGGCGGGCGACGATGTCCTTCCCGAGCATGGTGCCGACGCGGAAGTACTTGCCGATCCCGCGCAGGAGGTCGATGGCGGAGAGCTCGGCCGTCCAATCGAGGTTGTTCACCATCGTCGCGGCCGCCGGCCCTTCGAAGTCGAGGAAGTGGGCGATCTGCGAGCGCAGGCGCTCCGCCCACCCGCGAACGACCTCTGTCGGCTGGAGCTGGCGCTCGCCGGACTGGCGCGGATCTCCGATCTGGCCGGTGGCTCCGCCGACGAGGGCGAGGGGCCGGTGCCCGGCGAGCTGGAGGTGACGCATGAGGAGGATCTGGACGAGGTGCCCGTGGTGGAGGGACGCCGCCGTCGGATCGAACCCGCAATAGAAGGTGACCGGTCCCGCAGCAAGGTGCTCGCGCAGAGCATCGATGTCGGTGTGCTGGGCGATGAGGCCCCGCCACTGGAGTTCGTCCAGGATGTCGGTCACGGAATTGTCCTCTCTTCGTGCGGCCCGGACGGGCCGGGGAAAGTCTAGCGGGTGGGCGTCGCGGCCCATTCGCGGGCGGCCGCGACGCGGACGGCGGCGGCCTCGAGCTGCTCGGCGACGCGCACGGGCGCGGTGCCGCCCTTGCCGAGTCGCGCGGAGACGGAGCCGGCGACCGTGAGGACTTCGCGGACCTCGGGGGTGAGGGCCGGCGAGGCGGAGGCGAGTTCGGCGTCGGTGAGGTCGGCGAGCTCCACTCCCCTGCTCTCGGCGATGCGGACGCAGGCGCCGGAGATCTCGTGGGCCTCGCGGAAGGGAATGCCCTTGCGGACGAGCCATTCGGCGATGTCGGTGGCGAGCGAGAAGCCCTGGGGCGCGAGCTCGGCCATCCGGTCGAGGTGGAGGGTCATCGTCTCGATCATGCCGGCGACGGCCGGGAGGAGGACGTCGAGCGTGTCGAGCTGGTCGAAGACGGGCTCCTTGTCCTCCTGGAGGTCGCGGTCGTAGGCGAGTGGGATGCCCTTGAGGACGGTGAGGAGCGCCGTGAGATCGCCGATGAGGCGCCCGGCCTTGCCGCGCCCGAGCTCGGCGACGTCGGGGTTCTTCTTCTGCGGCATGATCGAGGAGCCGGTGGAGAACGAGTCGTCGAGGGTGACGTAATCGAATTCCTTCGTGTTCCACACGACGATCTCTTCGCACAGTCGCGAGACGTCGACGCCGATCATCGCGAGGACGAAGGCCGCTTCGGCGACGACGTCGCGCGAGGCGGTGCCGTCGATCGAGTTGTCGACGGAGTCGGTGAATCCGAGCTGGTGGGCGACGGCGACGGGGTCCATGCCGAGGGTGTTGCCGGCGAGCGCGCCCGAGCCGTAGGGCGAGATCGCGGCACGACGGTCCCAGTCCTCGAAGCGCTCGACGTCGCGGATGAGGGGCCAGGCGTGCGCGAGGAGGTGGTGGGCGACGAGGACGGGCTGGGCGTGCTGCATGTGCGTCCGTCCGGGCATGACGGCGTCGCCGGCGGCGCGCGCCTGCCCGATGATCGCCTCGGCGACGTCGAGGACGAGGTTCGCGATGTGGCGGGTCTCGTCGCGCAGGTACATGCGGATGAGCGTGGCGATCTGGTCGTTGCGCGAGCGGCCTGCGCGGAGCTTCCCGCCGAGGGTCGCGCCCGCGCGCTCGAGGAGTCCCCTCTCGAGGGCGGTGTGGACGTCCTCGTCGTCGGGGGCGGGCGCGAAGGCGCCGGAGGCGACGTCGGCGTCGAGGGCGGCGAGGGCCTCGTGCATGGCGACGATCTCCTCGTCGGTGAGGAGGCCCGCGGCGTGGAGCGCGTCGGCGTGCGCGTGGGATCCGGCGATGTCGACGTGGGCGAGCCGCCAGTCGAAGTGCGTGGAGACGGAGAGCGCGGCGAGGGCCTGCGCGGGTCCGCCGGCGAAGCGGCCGCCCCAGAGGGAGACGTGCGGTGAGGAGGGAGTCGTCATGGGACGATCATGCCCCGCTCGCCCTCGTTCGTCGAACCGCTGTTCGCCCGGCGGACGGGCTCGCGGAAGCGCGCCGGCCCGTGCCTGCGGAGGTAGCCGAGGAAGGGCCGCTCGGAGGCGACGAAGGAGGCGAGGACGACGAAGAGCAGCCAGTTCCCCTCGAAGAGGAGGCGCGACTCGACCGTCGACTGGACGACGAGCGCGGTCGCGAGGAGGGCGGGGAGGACGAGGAGGCGGTCCTCGTCGATGCGGTGGACCGCGGTCGCGTAGGTCCCGATGAGGACGGTCGCGACGGCGAGGACGATGAGGACGGCGCCGACGACGCCCGTCTGGAAGAGGGCCTCGATGTAGGCGTTGTGCGCCTGCGTGGTCGGCGTCCCGTCCTCGCGCGGGATGAAGTGGGCGAAGACGGCGACGTCGCTCGGATAGCCGATCACCCATCCCCATCCGAGGACGGGATGCTCGCGCCACATCGGGAGGAGCGCCTTCCAGATCTCGGCGCGCCCCGTCATGTCGGGCGACTTCCCGAGGGCGGCGGTGATGTAGATCCTGGCGGAGGCGGCGAGGACCCCGAGGACGAGGGCGAGTCCGCACAGGGACATGACGACGCCGGGGCGCGCGCGCTTCGGCACGGATCCGACGAGGATGAAGGCGGCGGCGGCGCCGAGGGAGACGATGAGGCAGACGGTGACGGTGCCCGAGCGCGTGAGCGCGAGGGTGAGCACCGCGACTCCGATCCACACGAGTGTCGAGACCGTCCGCGTCCGCGTCTGCGCCCATCGGACGAGGAGGCAGAGGGCGAGGAGGAGCGCGACAAATGCGAGGGGGTTGCGGTTCCCCATGAATCCCTGGATCGGGCCGCCGTCGAAGAGGTCGTTCTGCGACCAGTTGAGGAGGTTCGGGACCTTCTTCTGGCCGAGCATCGTGAGCGGCGGGAACTTCTTGCGCCACACGAGCGCGACGAAGAGCTCGAACACGTAGGAGGCGATGAGGATCGCTTGGAAGGCGCGGATGAGGAGGTCGGTGATCTCGTCGACGCTCCTGGAGGCCGCGAGGGCGAGGCCGCAGGCCGTGACGCCGAGGGTGACGACTCCGGCGGTGAGGGTGTGGAAGGGGTAGACCGACCACGCGAGAGAGGCGGCGCACAGGAGGACGAAGAGGAGGGTGGCGACCGGCTGGGGCCGTCGGCGGACCGACGCGCCCGACAGGGCGAAGGACCACGCGAAGAGGGCGAAGAGGACCGCCATGACAACGCCCGAGCCGTAGAAGCCGACCATGTTGCGCACGCCCTGCCCGGCGAATCCGAAGAAGAGGATCGCGATCGCGAGGACGTCGAAGGTCCGGTGGCGGGTCATCAGTTCGCGGATATTCATGGACGAGGGCGGAGCGGTGCGCGTAGTCATCGGAACGACTCTACCGGCACGCCGGTCGGATCCGGGAGCCCTCGGTCCCGAGGCGGCGCGTCGAGTGGACGGGTTCGATCAGTAGCCGGTCCCCTTGCCGAGGCGGACGTCGCGCGCGGCGGCGAGCTTCGACTGGAGGCCGTAGATGTCGATGAATCCGCGGGACGAGGACTGGTCGAAGGTGTCGCCGGTCTCGTAGGTCGCGAGGTTGAAGTCGTAGAGCGATGCCTCGGACTTGCGGCCGTTGACGGTGGCGCGTCCGCCGTGAAGGACCATGCGGATGTCGCCGGACACGTACTCCTGGGTGTCCTCGATGAACGCGTCGAGCGAGCGCTTGAGCGGCGAGTACCACTGGGCCTCGTAGACGAGCTCGCCCCAGGTCTGCTCAAGACCGCGCTTGAAGCGGCGCTGGAGGCGCTCGAGGGTGACGGACTCGAGGGCCTGGTGGGCCTCGATGAGGGCGACGGCGCCGGGGGCCTCGTAGATCTCGCGGGACTTGATGCCGACGAGGCGGTCCTCGACCATGTCGATGCGGCCGATGCCCTGGGCGCCGGCGCGGCGGTTGAGCTCCTGGATCGCCTCCAGCGGGGTGACGGGACGGCCGTCGATCGCGACCGGGACGCCCTTCTCGAAGGTGATGACGATCTCGTCGGGGAGCGGCGGGTAGGTGGGATCGTCGGTGTAGACGTAGACGTCCTTCGTCGGTGCGTTCCACAGGTCCTCGAGGAAGCCGGTCTCGACGGCGCGGCCCCACACGTTCTGGTCGATGGAGAAGGGGTTGTGCTTCGTCGTCTCGATCGGAAGGTGGTGCTTCTCCGCGTACTCGATGGCGACGTCGCGGGTGAGGGCGAGGTCGCGGACCGGGGAGATGCAGTCCATGTCGGGGGCCATCGAGGTGATGGCGACTTCGAAGCGGACCTGGTCGTTGCCCTTGCCGGTGCAGCCGTGGGCGACGGTCGTCGCGCCGAACTCGCGGGCCGCGCGGACGAGGTGCTTCGCGATGACGGGTCGCGAGAGCGCGGAGACGAGCGGGTACTTCCCCTCGTAGAGGGCGTTCGCCTTGAGGGCGGGCATGCAGTACTCGTTCGCGAACTCGTCGCGCGCGTCGGCGACGTACGCCTCGACGGCGCCGCAGTCGAGGGCGCGCTGACGGATGACCTCGAGGTCCTCGCCGCCCTGGCCGACGTCGACGGCGACGGTGACGACGTCGCGGCCGGTCTGCTCCTTGATCCAGCCGATGGCGACGGACGTGTCGAGGCCGCCCGAGTAGGCGAGGACGACCCGGTCGTTGTGCGCTGTCATTTCATACCTCCGTGAGTGGGGTGGGTCTTCGGGCGGTCAGTCGTCGGACGACTGGCCGGGTTCGGCGAGCTCCATGAGGAGCTTCTGGGTGGTGGCCGCGTCCTTCGTGGAGCGGCAGATGACGAGGATCGTGTCGTCCCCGGCGATCGTTCCGGCGACCTCGTCGAGGCGGACGGCGTCGATCGCGGAGCCGAGGAGGTTCGCGGCGCCGACCGTCGTCTTGAGGACGAGCTGATGGTCGACGAGGATCGAGGTGACGAGCAGGGCCTGGCACCACTTCTGGAGGCGGACCTGCCCGGCCTCACCCTCGTGCGTGAGCCCGCCGTCGATGTCGGGGACGGAGTAGACGCGCGAGCCGTCGGCGGTGCGGATCTTCGTCGCGCGCATGTCGACGAGGTCGCGCGAGAGCGTCGCCTGGGTGACCTCGACTCCCATGTCGGCCAGCCGGTCGCGCAATTCCTTCTGCGAACCGATCTGCTCGGAGGCGAGGAGGTCGCGGATCGCCTCGCGGCGGGCCGTCGGCGTGGCGGGGATCGGGGTCGGGGTCATGCCGTTCCCCCGTTCCGGGCGGCCGCGAGGAGTCCCGGCAGCGCGGCGGTGAAGGAGTCGGCCTCCGCCTGCGAGAGGACGAGCGGCGGGGCGAGGCGCAGCGTCGCGGGGCCGGTGGCGTTGAGGATGAAGCCGGCGGCGCGCCCCGCGGCGACGACCTTCTCGGCGATCTCCGCATCGAAGTCGACGCCGATGAGGTAGCCGCGCCCGCGGACCTCGGCGACGCCGGGGACCCGCGCCAGCTCGGCGCGCCAGTGCTCGGAGATCGCGGAGACCCGCGCGAGGAGTCCGGCCTCCTCGATCTCGCCGAGGACGGCGAGGGCCGCCGCGGCGCAGATCGGGTTGCCGCCGAAGGTCGTCCCGTGCATGCCGGGGCCGAGGACGGTCGCCGCCGATCCGAGTGCGACGCACGCGCCGATCGGCATGCCGCCGCCGAGGCCCTTGGCGAGGGTGACGACGTCGGGGAGAACGCCCGAGGCGTGGTGGCCCATCCAGTCGCCCGTGCGGCCGATGCCGGTTTGGACCTCGTCGACCACCATGAGCGCGCCGTGGGCGCGCGTGAGCGCGCGCACCGCCTCGAGGTACTCGGCGGAGAGCGGGTGGACGCCCGCCTCCCCCTGGATCGGCTCGACGAACACGCCGGCGACGTCCTCGTCCATCGCGGCCTCAAGCGCGGCGACGTCGTTCGCGGGAACGAACTCGACGCCGGGGACGAGCGGGGCGAAGGGAAGGCGGTACTTCTCCTTCCACGTGAGCGAGAGCGCGCCGATCGTCCGCCCGTGGAAGGCGTGGTCGAGGGCGATGATCCGGGTCTTCGACTCGGAGATCGCGACGCCGTGCGCCTTGACGAGCTTGAGCGCGCACTCGTTCGCCTCCGTGCCCGAGTTCGCGAGGAAGACGCGCGATCCCTCGGGGGCGCCGCCGGGTTCGACGATCGAGAGGAGTTTCTCGGCGAGGCCGATCTGCGGGGGCGTCCCGAAGTAGTTGGAGACGTGGCCGAGAGTCCGCGCCTGCGTCGTGATCGCCTCGACGACCTTCGGGTGGCACTGGCCGAGGACGTTGACGGCGATGCCCCCGAGGAGGTCGAGGTAGGTGTTCCCGTCGGCATCCGTCACGCGCGTCCCCTCCCCCTCGACGAGGACGAGGGCGGGCGCGCCGAAGGTGTTCATCACCGTGCCGGCGTACCGGTCGGCCCACTCCGCCTGCGAGGCGGTCGCGGAATTCTCGACGCTCATGAGGAGTACGCGCTGTTCTCGTGGACGTAGTCGTGCGTGAGGTCGTTCGTCCAGAGGACGACCTCCTCGGCGCCGGCCTTGAGGTCGATGAGGACGTGGACTTCGCGCGGCGTCATGTCGACGAGCTCGCGGTCCTCGCCCACTCCGCCGCCTCGGCACACCATGACGCCGTTGATGGAGACGTCGACCTCGGCCGGGTCGTAGGGGGCGACCTCCTCGGGGACGGTGCCGACCTCGGAGAGGATCCTCCCCCAGTTCGGGTCGTTGCCGAACACGGCCGTCTTGAAGAGGTTGGAGCGCGAGACGGCGCGGGCGACGGCCTCGCCGGCGTCCTGGCTCGACGCCCCGACGACGCGGATCTCGATGTCGTGGCTCGCGCCCTCGGCGTCGGAGATGAGCTGGCGCGCGAGGTCGGCGCAGGCGGCGCGCAGGGCCCCGGTGAACTCGGACTCGTCGGGGACGATCCCGGAGGCGCCCGAGGCGAGGAGGATCACCGAGTCGTTCGTCGACATGCAGCCGTCGGAGTCGGTCCGGTTGAAGGTGGTCCGCACGGCCTCGGCGAGGCACCGCTGCGCGGTCGCGTCGTCGAGGACCGCGTCGGTCGTGAGGGTGCAGAGCATCGTCGCGAGCCCGGGGGCGAGCATGCCCGCGCCCTTCGCCATGCCGCCGATCGTCCATCCGCCGTGCGTCGACGCGTGCGTCTTCGACACGGTGTCGGTCGTGCGGATCGCGTCCGCGGCGGCGGCCCCGGCCTCGGGCGTCGAGGCGAGCGCGTTCTTCGCGGCGGCCGCTCCCGCGAGGATCTTCTCCATCGGGAGGCGCATGCCGATCATGCCGGTCGAGCAGACGCCGATCTCGGACTCGTCGAGTCTGAGGAGAGCGCCGACGTGCGCGGCCGTCGACTTCGCGTCGACCATGCCGGGGGCCCCGGTGCAGGCGTTCGCGCCGCCGGAGTTGAGGATGACCGCCTTGAGGGTTCCGGCCCGAAGGTGGGCGCGGGTGAGGGTGACGGGGGCGGCGACGATCCGGTTGGAGGTGAAGACTCCGGCCGACGCGTACGCCGGGCCCTCGTTGACGACGAGGGCGAGGTCGCGCGCGCCCGCGGTCGCCTTGATCCCGGCGACGACGCCCGCGGCCGAGAATCCCGCGGGCGCGGTAACGCCGATCAGCTCGTTCGGTTCAGTGCTCATGGTGCGACTCCGATCATCGGAACGCCCGCGTACTCGTCGAGCCCGAGGGCGATGTTGGCGCTCTGGACCGCGGCGGCCGCGGTCCCCTTGCCGAGGTTGTCGATCGCCGCGAGGGCGACGAGGACGCCGGCGCGCTCGTCGATGACGGCGCTCACGCGGGCGCACCCGGTGCCGGTGACGGGCGCCGTGGTCGGCCACGTCCCGTTCCGGGTGACGGTGATGAGGGCCTCGTCGTCGTAGACGCCGTAGGCGACCTCGACCTCGTCGGCGCCGACGCCGTCGGCGAGCGGGGCGACGATGGTCGCGAGGATCCCGCGGGAGGTCGGGACGAGGACGGGGGTGAAGGCGACCTTCAGGGCTTCGGGATCGCCGCCCGCGACCGCGAGGTTCTGGATGATCTCGGGGATGTGACGATGGGTGCCGCCGACGCCGTAGGGCGCCATGTTGCCGAGCGCCTCGGAGGCGAGGAGGTGGGGTTTGAGGGACTTGCCGGCGCCGGAGTATCCGACGGCGAGGGTCGCGACGATGCGCGAGACGTCGACGAGGCCGGCGGCGACGGCCGGCTGGAGTCCGAGGGTGACCGCGGTGACGTTGCATCCGGGAACGGCGATCCTGCGGGCATCGGAGAGGAGGGCGCGCTGCGCCTTGGCTGCGCTCTCCCCCGCGTGGAGGAGTTCGGGCATGCCGTAGGTCCAGGCGGGCGAGTACTCGCCGCCGTAGTAGTCGGCCCAGGCTGCCGGGCTCGTCAGCCGATGGTCGGCGGCGCAGTCGAGGACGAGGGCGTCGGTTCCGCGCGCCTCCAGTTCGGCGGCGAGAGCGCCGGAGTGCCCGTGCGGGAGGGCGAGGACGACGACGTCGTGCCCTGCGAGGGTGTCGACGGTCGTCGGCTGGACGACGAGGTCGGCGAGCGGGCCGATGTGCGGGTGGAGGTCGCCGAACCTCTGGCCGACCGTCGAGGCGGCGGTGAGGGTCGTCACCTCGATCTCCGGATGGGCCGCGAGGAGTCGGGCGACTTCACCGCCGGCGTAGCCGGACGCGCCGGCGATCGCTGCTTTCGGACTCATATGCATGATTATACAGAGTCATGCATATTCTTCCATCGTGTCCGCAGTGCGAACACTCGGGACTCAGGCGCGGCGGGCGAGCTCCGCGACGATCGAATCCGTCCAGGTCGCGATCTCGTTCCAATCCCGGAAATCGCCCTCGACGACGCCCGCGAGGCGCGCGACGGAGCGCTCGCGCAGGGAGAGGAGCGACGGGTTGTAGCGCCCCGCGAAGGCGTGGAGATCGATCGCGGCGACGCGGGTGAGAAGCGGGCCGACGCGGGTCGGATCCTGCGGCGCGTGCTTGGGCACGCCGTTCATGCCGACGGAGAACGCCCACACGGGCTTGGACTCGAGCTCCGAGGCGAAACGCTCCATGAAGTCGAGGGCCTCGTCCATCCACTGGAGGATGTAGACGGCGGATCCGAGGACGACCGCGTCGTACTCGGCGAGGGAGGTCACGTCCTTCGGGGCCACCCGGTCGACCAGGTGCCCCGCTTCCCGCAGTCGCTGCGCGATCGCGTCGGCGACCTCATCGGTGGATCCGTGCTTCGAGGCGGCGGTGACGAGGATGTGCATGTCCCCAGTATGACGGACGACCGGGCCGCCTTCCCGTCCGATGGTCCCACTGAGTCGGGATCCACAGGGCGGGCGGCGGCCCGGCCGGCGCGCGCGTTCTCAGGAGCGGAGCGACGCTCCGAGCACCTTCTCGGCCTTCTTCACGACGTCCTCGCGGACCTTCGCGGACTCCTTCGCGGTGAGCGTCCGGTCGGGGGCGCGGAGCTTGAGCGCGAACGCGAGGGAGCGCACGCCCTCGCCGAGCTGCTCGGACTCGAAGACGTCGAAGAGGGAGATCTCCTCGAGGAGCGGGCCGGCGCCCTGGCGGACGACCTGCTCGACGCGGGAGACGGGGATCGAGCTCGGGACGACGAGCGCGATGTCCTCCTTCGCGAGCGGGTAGGTCGACACGGGCTTCACCTGGATCGGGTGCTCCGCGATCGCGCCGATGAGGGCGTCGAGATCGATCTCCGCGGCGCACGAGCGCGCCGGGAGGCCGAAGGACTTGCAGACGCCGGGGTGGAGCTCGCCGACGAGGGCGATGTCGACGAGGTCGCGGCCGCGGCGCACGAAGACGCGAGCGACCCGGCCGGGGTGCCAGGGGGCGACCTCGGCGGGATCGGCGGCCGGAGTCGGCATCGGGGCGCCCTTGAGCGCCGGCGGCTCAGGATCCCACGCGCGGCAGGTCTCGACGCGCACCCCGAGGACCGAGGCGAGGTCGAGGACGAACTCGAGGGCGTCGGACCACGCGAAGGGGCGCGGCGCCTCGGCGACCGGGGAGCCGGACGCGCGGCCGGCGAGGACGAGTCCGATGTGCCACGGCTGGGCGGGCGTGCCCGCGCGCAGGGCGGCGAGCTCCTCGTCCGAGGGACGCTTCTCGGCGGTGAGCAGGCCGGTCGGGACCGTCCCCTCGGGACGGGCGACGAGGCCCGACTCGAAGATCGCGACCCGATCGGCGCCGCGGGCGACGTTGCGCGAGGCCGCGTCGAGCAGGGTGTCGAGGATCGAGGTCCGCAGCCACGGCGCGTCGTCCGCCAGCGGGTTGCGCAGACGCAGCGCCCTCCTGCGGGGATCGGCGGGCGCGAGGCCCTGGCGGTCGAAGGAGTCGGAGACGAAGGGGTAGCTCAGCACCTCGACGAGGCCGGAGGCCGCGAGGAGCGAGGCCGCCTGACGGCGGGCCCGCTGCGCCTGCGTGAGACCGGTGCCCGCGGGCGCGGTCGGGAGGATCGAAGGGATCTCGTCGTAGCCGTCGAGGCGGGCGATCTCCTCGACGAGGTGCGCGCGGCCGACGAGGTCGGGGCGCCAGCTCGGCGGGACGACCTCGAAGGCGCCGTTCGCGTCCTCGGACACCTCGCAGCCGATCGCCTCGAGGAGCTCGCGGACGCGCTCCTTCGGGTAGTCGACCCCCGCGAGGCGCGCGGCGTCCTCGTAGTGGAAGAGGATCGGCGCGGGCGCGGTCGTCTCGTCGAGATCGGAGACTGCGGCGTCGGCCACTCCCCCGCCGTACTCGACGAGGAGGTCGACGGCGCGCTGCGCGGCGACGGCCGGCAGGCGCGGGTCTGTTCCGCGCTCGAAGCGCTTAGAGGCCTCGGACGGGAGGCGGTGACGGCGCGCGGTGCGAGCGATCGACACGGCGTCGAAGTGCGCGGCCTCGAGGAGGACGTCGGTCGTCGAGTCCTCGACCTCGGAGTAGCGGCCGCCCATGACGCCGGCGAGGCCGATGATCCGGCTCCCCTCGCCCTCGGGCGAATCGGTGATGAGGAGGTCCTCCGGATCGAGGGGGCGCTCGACCTCGTCGAGGGTCGTCAGCGACTCCCCCGCCTGCGCGCGGCGCACGACGATCGGGGCCGCGAGGGCGGCGAGGTCGTAGGCGTGCATCGGCTGGCCGAGGTCGAGCATCACGTAGTTCGTCACGTCGATCGCGAGCGAGAGCGAGCGCATGCCCGCGGCCTCGAGGCGCTCGACCATCCAGCGCGGGGTCGGGGCCGTCGGATCGACGCCGCGGACGATCCGGGTGACGAAGCGGTCGCAGCCGACGTTCCCGTTGATCGGGGCGTCGTCGCGGACCTCGACGCGGAAGCCGTCGGCCGTCGCCTCGGGCACCGAGGCGACCAGATTCCCGGGAAGGCCAGGATCGGTGAAGGCAGCGCCGGTCGAGTGGGAGAACTCGCGGGCGACGCCACGCATCGAGAAGCAGTAGCCGCGGTCGGGCGTCACGTTGATCTCGAGGATCTCCTCGCCGAGGCCGAGGAAGGCGAGGAGGTCCGAGCCCGGCGCGGGGATCTCGCGGTCCGGGTAGACGCGCGGAAGGACGATGATGCCGTCGTGATCGGTGCCGAGGCCGAGCTCGCGGGCCGAGCAGATCATGCCGTCGGAAATGTGACCGTAGGTCTTGCGGGCGGCGATCGCGAAGTCGCCGGGCAGGACCGCGCCGGGCAGGGAGACGACGACGAGATCGCCCGCCTCGAAGTTGTGGGCGCCGCAGATGATGCCGCGGCTCGGCAGATCCGAGGGCTCCTTACCGGTGCCGGGGGCGTCGTTGTACTCGCCCACGTCGACGCGGCAGTAGTTGACGGTCTTGCCGTTCGACGCGGTCTCCTCGACGCGCGTGAGGACCTTGCCGACGACGAGGGGGCCGGTCACCTTCGCGGGGTGGATCGCCTCCTCCTCGAGCCCGACCTTGACGAGGGGCGCGGCGAGCGCCGTCGCGTCCGTGCCAGCGGGCACCTCGACGTGATCGGCGAGCCAGCTGATGGGAACCATCGGCATGTCAGTGTCCCCTTCCGTGGAGTCCGAACTGCTGGGAGAAGCGCACGTCGCCCTCGACGATGTCGTGCATGTCGGCGATGCCGTGGCGGAGCATGAGCGTCCGCTCGATGCCCATGCCGAAGGCGAAGCCCGTGTAGACCTCGGGGTCGATGCCGTTGGCGCGCAGGACGTTGGGGTTCACCATGCCGCAGCCGCCGACTTCGATCCATCCGGCGCCGCCCTTCTTCTGCGGGAACCAGATGTCGAGCTCGGCGCTCGGCTCGGTGAAGGGGAAGAACGAGGGGCGCAAGCGCGCCTTCGCCTCGGGCCCGAACATCGCGCGGGCGAAGTGGTCGAGGACGCCCTTGAGATGCGCCATCGTGAGGCCCTTGTCGACCGCGAGGCCCTCCACCTGGTGGAAGACCGGGGTGTGCGTCGCGTCGAGGGCGTCCGAGCGGAAGACCTTGCCCGGGCAGGCGACGTAGAGCGGGACGCCGCGCGAGAGCATCGCGCGCGACTGCACCGGCGACGTGTGGGTGCGCATGACGAGGCGCCCGTCCTCCGGGCTCACGCCGCCCGCCGTCGTCCCGTCGACGTAGAGCGTGTCCTGCATCTGACGCGCCGGGTGGTCGACGTCGAAGTTGAGGGAGTCGAAGTTGAACCACTCGTGCTCGATCTCCGGACCCTCGGCGATCTCCCAACCCATCGAGGTGAAGAAGTCCTCGATCTCCTCGATGAGGGTCTCGATGGGGTGACGGGCGCCGATGACGCGGCGCTCCCCGGCGGCGGTGACGTCGACGGCCTCCTCGACGAGGACGCGCGCCTCGTGCTCGGCCTCGAGGACCTCCTGGCGGGCCGCGAGGGCCTGCGAGATCCGACCGCGCGCCCCTCCGAGGTTCTTGCCGGCCGTTCCGCGATCCTTCGGATCGAGCGCGCCGATCGTCCTGTTCGCGGTCACGAGCGGCGCGGCGTCGCCGAGGACCGCGGATTTCACGGACTTCAGCGCGTCGAGGTCTCGGGCCGCCTCGATGTCGGCGAGCGCGCGGGCGACGAGGTCGTCCACGGCCGACGAGTCGAGGGGGTTGAGGTCAGGGGCGAGATCGGCCATGTCCTGCTTCCTCCGTCGGGATTGAAAACGTGCGCGGTGCGCGCCCCGCCATGATAGTCCGTCGCCCGGAACACCCCTCGACCGGTCCACGGCCCCGGCCTCGTTCCCGATGGGGCTGCCGCCCCGCCCTCGTCGCCCGCGGGCCGGGGGAAGAGCCGCCGGGACTAGGGTGGGGGCATGACACATGCAGAAGATCTCGCGGCGCGCGCCCCCCTGGGGGACCTGCGCCCCGGCCGCGTCTCCGCGATCCGCGCCGTCCCCGAGCACATCGAGCGCCCCGAGTACATGTTCCACTCGGGCCCCGAGGTCGTCACCGCCTCCGACGTGAAGAACGCCGAGACCGTCGAGCGGATCCGGACCGCCGGCCGCATCGCCGCCCAGGCCCTCGAGGTCGTCGGCGCCGCCGTCGCCCCCGGCGTCACGACCGACGAGCTCGACCGCATCGGGCACGAGTTCCTCATCGCGCACGACGCGTACCCCTCGTGCCTCGGCTACCAGGGCTACCCGAAGTCCCTGTGCACCTCCGTCAACGAGGTCATCTGCCACGGCATCCCCGACGACCGTCCGCTCGAGGACGGCGACATCGTCAACGTCGACATCACCGCCTACATCGGCGGCGTCCACGGCGACACCTGCGCGATGTTCGAGGTCGGAACAGTCGACGAGGAGTCGCATCTCCTCATCGAGCGGACCCGCGAGGCGATGATGCGCGGCATCAAGGCCGTCGGGCCCGGCCGTGAGATCAACGTCATCGGCCGCGTCATCTCGAAGTACGCGAAGCGGTTCGAGTACGGCGTCATCCGCGACTACACGGGCCACGGCGTCGGAGAGGCCTTCCACTCCGGCCTCATCGTCCCCCACTACGACGCGGCGCCCGCGTACTCGACCGTCATGGAGCCCGGCATGGTCTTCACGATCGAGCCGATGCTCACCCTCAGCGGCGTCGAGTGGGAGCAGTGGGACGACGACTGGACGGTCGTCACCGCCGACCGCTCGCGCACCGCGCAATTCGAACACACGATCGTCGTCACCGAGGACGGCGCCGACATCCTCACGCTGCCGTGATCGCCTGCGGGGAAGGGCCCTCGAAGGCCGCCCCCGTGGGATACGATTCCGTCACAATCGCTTCACAATCCCTGGAGGGGTCATGACACAGATCGCATGCGGAATCGATATCGGCGGCTCGGGAGTGAAGTCGGCCCTCGTCGACCTCGAGACGGGCGAGTTCGTCGGAGAGCGCATCCGCATCGAGACGCCCAAGCCCGCGACCCCGGACGCCGTCGCCGGCGTCTGCCGTCAGCTCCTCGAGCAGCTCGAGGTCGGCCCCGAGATCCCGGTCGGCATCGCCTTCCCCGCCCCCGTCATCCACGGGACGATCCCCTTCATGGCGAACCTCGACGACTCCTGGGTCGGCATCGACGTCAACGAGCTCATGAAGAAGCACCTCGGCCGCGAGGTCGCCCCCCTCAACGACGCGGACGCCGCCGGCCTCGCCGAGGTCGCATACGGAGCGGCCAAGGGCGTCGAGGGCCTCGTCATCCTCACGACCCAGGGCACGGGCATCGGCTCGGCGATGATCATGAACGGCGTCCTCGTCCCCAACTCCGAGCTCGGCCACCTCGAGATCGACGGCTACGACGCCGAGAAGCGCGCCTCCTCCGGCCAGAAGACCCTCCAGGACCTCACGTGGAAGAAGTGGGCGAAGCGCCTCCAGCGCTACTACTCGCACGTCGAGATGCTCTTCTCCCCCGATCTCTTCGTCGTCGGCGGCGGCGTCTCGAAGAACCACGAGAAGTTCATGCCGCTCCTCGACCTCAAGACCCCGATGGTCCCGGCCAAGCTCTTCAACACCGCCGGCATCGTCGGCGCGGCCTGGTACGCGGCCTCGAAGACCCCGAAGGCCGAGTGAGGCTCCGGGCTGATCGGCCCGATCCCCCGTATCGGGGGGCTGAACGACGAAGCGGCGGCCCGCCGGACCCTCGAGGTCCGGCGGGCCGCCGCCGTTCGAGCCGGGCCTGGCCCCTCTTCGCGTGGTCGCGCGCCCGCGCCCTCCCCCTCCGCGTCGAGAGCATCACGTTGCCTCGTCGAGAGCATCACGTTGGTGCGTCGAGGGGATGCGCGCGGCTGTGGGTGTGTGGGCGTGCGGGTGAGTGACGAGGCCGGGCCCCGGGTGGGTTCGGCGGGGAAACCTGTCCGGGCGGCGGGGCGGGTTCAGTCGGCGACGAGGTCGATGCGGGCCCGGCGCACATCGAACGGCGCCGACGACTCGCTCGTCGTCACCACCCCGTCAACGGTTGCGGTCTCCCCCGTGAAGGGACTAGTCACCGTCCCGGCCCACCTGGTCGTCAACACGACCACCACGCCCTCCTGCTCGGCCGTATACGTGTGAGCCAAGCGCGTGACCGGATACGGGGCCGACGGATCCGACGTGACCAGCGGCGCGGTGCCGTCCCCGAAATCGTAGGAGAAGCCCGTCGCCTCCAAAGACACGACCACGCGCGCGCCGAACAGGCTCGTCTCCAAGGTCTGGGCGGGGGTGGCGGCGTGGACGAGGCTCGGGATCCCCACGAGCGCGTCTCCTGCGGGTTGGACGGTGAGTCCGGACCCGCCGGCGGTGACGGTAGCGACCGCGTACTCGATGATCTCCTCCGGCGTGGGGACCGGCATGGCGGCCCCCGGCTCTGGAGCACCCGGGGAGGGGTTCGCCATCAACTCCGGGCCATTGGGACCCGGCAACCAGAAGTAGGTCTCGCACTCGGGAACCAACGGATCCCCCACAGCCCACGACACCTCCAAACACCGCAACAAGCCCACCTTCGGAGGAGGAGAAGGTGTCGTCGCGGCGACACCAGGAATTCCGAAGCCGCCCTCTTTGGCGTGCTTCCAGCCGGTCAGACTCAGGGTGTCTCCACTAGCCACCGATGTCCAGTTGGCGATCTGGCTCTCCGCCGCGCGAGCTGCGCTGGTCAACGAAGCTTGGATGAGCAGGGCAATCATGAGTGCGGAAAGGAGTCGACTAAGCAAGCTCATTGGCGGCTTCATCGAGAACTTCCCATCGTGAACCTAGCCAGTGCATGAATAGAGTCATAATCGCCCCAGACTGCCCTGTGCGAGAGAGTGTCTCTCCGGCATAGACGTCATATGCGGTGTTGTTGATGACAAGGTCAATGCCGAAAGTGGCATCAATACCATCGACTTGGTCGACTCGGGTCACCTCGGCTATTTCATACCTGACTCCGTTTGTCCATCCGTTGGCTTCATAGAGCCGATCTATGTTTCCTGCCATTTCGAGACACGGTTTGCAGTCCGCAGAACTGAAGTTCCTCATGGGTTGGGTGTCGCCGGTGGCCCAGGCGTACTCGGTGAGCGCAAGGAAATGACGTGCGGCGAGTTCGGCTCCTTCCGGGGTGAACTGGAGAGCCGCCGGATTCAACTTCGGCACCGTCGCATTCGTCTCGGGCTGTTGGAGAGTCCCGTCCTCGTTCATCACGTACCCGCCCGACATCCGCACCCGCGCCGACTGAGAGGAGCCGGTCGACGGCAAGGACTGGCCGGAGGCCAACGAAGCATCGGTCGAGCACGCGGCAACGCCGAAGACGGCAGCGGTACAGACCATGAGAAGCGTGGCGCGTCGTCGCGCAGGCCGGTGCGTCATGCCTCACACCGTACGAGACGAACCGGCGAACGCGCCAGGACCCCGGCATCACCTGTGGACACAACACCCACGCACACCGCGACAACACACCCACCCACAGCAACACGCCGAAACGGCGCACCCACATCCCCTCGACGCACCAACGTAATGCTCTCGACGCACCAACGTGATGCTCTCGACGNGGCATCACCTGTGGACACAACACCCACGCACACCGCGACAACACACCCACCCACAGCAACACGCCGAAACGGCGCACCCACATCCCCTCGACGCACCAACGTAATGCTCTCGACGCACCAACGTGATGCTCTCGACGAAGGGGGTCGGAGCGCACCGACCTCCGGGGAAACGGCGGCGGCCCGCCGGACGACGAAGGGCCGGCGGGCCGCCGCCGTTCGAGCCGGGCTCAGCCCCTCTTCGCGAGGTCGCGGAGCACGTACTGGAGGATGCCGCCGTTGCGGTAGTAGTCGGCCTCTCCGGGGGTGTCGATGCGCAGGCGCGCGTCGAAGACGACGGAGGAGCCGTCCTCGCGCGTCGCGGTGACGCGCAGAGTCTTCGGGGTCGTGCCCACGTTGAGCGCGGTGACGCCCTCGATGTCGAACACCTCGTCGCCGGTGAGGCCGAGCGAATCGCGGGTCTCACCCTCGGAGAACTGGAGCGGGAGGACGCCCATGCCGATGAGGTTCGAGCGGTGGATGCGCTCGAAGGATTCGGCGATGACGGCCTTGACGCCGAGGAGCGAGGTGCCCTTGGCGGCCCAGTCGCGAGACGAGCCGGAGCCGTACTCCTTGCCGCCGAGGACGACGAGGGGCGTGCCCGCGGCGAGGTAGTCGACCGAGGCGTCGTAGACCGTTGTCGTCGGCGCGCCCTCGCGGGCGAAGTCCTTCGTGAAACCGCCCTCGACGCCGGGGACCATCTCGTTGCGGATGCGGATGTTCGCGAAGGTGCCGCGGATCATCACCTCGTGGTTGCCGCGGCGCGACCCGTACGAGTTGAAGTCCTTGCGCTCGACGCCGTTGGAGATGAGGTATTGACCCGCCGGGGTCTCGGGCTTGAAGGCGCCGGCCGGCGAGATGTGGTCGGTCGTCACGGAGTCGCCGAGCTTGAGGAGGACGCGGGCGCCGCGGATGTCGGCGACCGGCTCGGGCTCGAGGCCCATTCCCTCGAAGTACGGGGGCTTGCGGACGTAGGTGGAGGCGCCGTCCCAGGCGAAGGTGTCGCCCTCGGGGGTGGCGAGGCCCTGCCAACGAGCGTCGCCGGCGAACACGTCGGCGTAGTCCTTCTCGAACATCTCGCGGTCGATCGACGAGTCGATCGTCGACTGGACCTCTTCGGGGGTCGGCCAGATGTCGCGGAGGTAGACCCCGGAGCCGTCGGCGGGATCGATGCCGAGGGGCTGGGTCTCGAAGTCGAAGTCCATCGTGCCGGCGAGCGCGTAGGCGATGACGAGCGGCGGGGACGCGAGGTAGTTCATCTTCACGTCCGGGTTGATGCGGCCCTCGAAGTTGCGGTTGCCGGAGAGGACCGAGACGACGGCGAGGTCGTTCTCGTTGACGGCGGCCGAGACCTCGGGCGCGAGCGGACCGGAGTTGCCGATGCAGGTCGCGCAGCCGTAGCCGACGAGGTTGAAACCGAGGGCGTCGAGGTCCTCCCAGAGGCCGGCCTTCTCGTAGTAGTCGGTGACGACCTTGGAGCCGGGGGCGAGCGAGGTCTTCACCCACGGCTTCGACTTCAGACCGCGAGCGACGGCCTTGCGGGCGAGGAGGCCCGCGGCGAGCATGACCGAGGGGTTCGAGGTGTTCGTGCACGACGTGATGGAGGCGATCGCGACGTCGCCGTGGTTGAGGCGCGTCGTCGTGCCGTCGGCGAGCGTGAGGGCGACGTCCTCGCGCGCACCGTCCGGCGCGTAGGTCGGGATCGCGCTCTCGAAGGCGGCCTTCGAGTTCGAGAGCTCGATGCGGTCCTGGGGGCGCTTCGGTCCGGCGATCGAGGGGACGACCGTCGAGAGGTCGAGCTCGAGGTACTCGGAGTAGCGAGCCTCCTTCGAGGGATCGTGCCAGAGGCCCTGCGCCTTCGCGTAGGCCTCGACGAGGGCGATCTGCTCCTCGTCGCGGCCGGTGAGGCGCAGGTAGTCGAGGGTGACGTCGTCGATCGGGAAGATGGCTGCGGTCGAGCCGAATTCGGGCGACATGTTGCCGATGGTCGCGCGGTTGGCGAGCGGGACGGCGCCGACGCCGGTGCCGTAGAACTCGACGAACTTTCCGACGACGCCGTGGGCGCGGAGCATCTGGGTGATCGTGAGGACGACGTCGGTGGCGGTCGCGCCCGCGGGGATCGCGCCGGTGAGCTTGAAGCCGACGACGCGCGGGATGAGCATGGAGACGGGCTGGCCGAGCATGGCGGCCTCGGCCTCGATGCCGCCGACGCCCCAGCCGAGGACGCCGAGGCCGTTGACCATCGTCGTGTGCGAGTCGGTGCCGACGCAGGTGTCGGGGTAGGCGGTGACGGTGCCGTCGGCCTCGGGCCTCGTGAAGACGGTCCTCGCGAGGTGCTCGATGTTCACCTGGTGGACGATGCCGGTCGAGGGCGGGACGACGCGGAAGTTGTCGAAGGCGCCCTGGCCCCAGCGGAGGAACTGGTAGCGCTCCTGGTTGCGCTCGTACTCGCGCTCGACGTTCTTCTCGAACGCGATGGGCGAGCCGGCGACGTCGATCTGGACGGAGTGGTCGATGACCATCTCGGCGGGGGCGAGCGGGTTGATGAGGGTGGGGTCGCCGCCGAGGTCGGCGACGGCTTCGCGCATGGTGGCGAGGTCAACGATGCAGGGGACGCCGGTGAAGTCCTGCATGATGACGCGCGCGGGCGTGAACTGGATCTCCGTGTCGGGCTCGGCCTCGGGGTCCCAGGTCGCGAGCGCGCGGATGTGGTCGGTCGTGATGTTGGCGCCGTCCTCGGTGCGCAGCAGGTTCTCGGCGAGGACCTTGAGCGAGTACGGGAGCTTGTCGAGTCCCTCGACGGCGTCGAGGCGGTAGACGGTGTAGGCGCGATCGCCGACCGCGAGTTCGGAGCGGGCTCCGAAGGAGTCGATGCTCGTCATGTGCCCTCCTGGGTGTCCGGATGCGAGGCGCCCTCACCTCACGATTTATCTCGATGTCAAGATAACCATGCGACGGGGCGCGCGCAAGCAGAAACGGCGATTCTCATGAGCGCCGCGCGATTCCGCCGCTCCGCGCGCCCGCTTCTCGATCGACGAGGGCGGGGCGACGCGTCGAACGAGGGGAATTCATCACCGGGTTCTTGCGGAAATCGCCGCCGCGACCTCGTCGATCGACAGGCGGGAGAAGGGAACGAAGGGGACGGGTTCTGGGGTGTGCTCCCCCAGCATCTTCTCCATCCACACCATGTCGTACCAGCGGTCGAACTTGAAGCCGCAGGCGTGGAAGGTGCCGACGAGCGCGTAGCCGCGCGCCTCGTGGAACCGGACCGAGGCGTCGTCGAGGAACTCGTCGGGCGAGGCGGGGAAGGCGATGCACGCGTTGACGTTGAGGACGCCCTGACGGGCGAGGACCGATTCCAGCGCCGCGTAGAGGGCGGACCCGAGCCCCCTCCCCCGCGCCTCCATGTCGCAGTAGACGCTGAGCTCGACCGACCTGTCGTAGGCCGGGCGGTCCTTGAACTCCGAGGCGTAGGCGTAGGCGAGGATCGCCCCATCCTCCTCGGCGACGAGGAAGGGGTGGCGCTCCTCGATCCGGGCGATCTTCGCCTCGAAGTCGACGGGGGTCGGGGCTTCGTAGTCGAAGGTGATCGCCGTGCGCTCGACGTAGGGCGAGTAGATGCGGGCGATCGCCTCGGCGTCGTCGGTCGTCGCGGTCCGGATGATCATGAGGCGCTCCTTCTCGAGGCGGGTGCGGGCGCGCGGAATCTCTCGCGCGCACCGAGGAAGCCGGCCCTGAGGAAGGCCCGGGCGGCGCGGGCCGGCGCGCTCCACGGGGCGATCATGTCGAAGGCGTGGAAACAGCCCTCGTATTCGCGGACGAGGACGGGGACGCCCGCGGCGCGAAGGGCCGCGCAGTACGCGAGGGTTTCCTCGTGGAAGGGCTCGATCGTGCCGACGTAGGTGAGGGTCGGCGGCAGATCGGAGTAGTCGGTCGTGCGCGCGGGAGCGGCGAGCGCCGGGGGCTCCGCGCCCGCGGGGAGCCCGCGCAGGTGGAGGGCCCACGCGGTCCGGTTCGCCGCGGACGACCAGACGGGGGCGTCGTTGTCGCGCGAGGAGGAGGTCTCGCGGTCGTCGAGCATCGGGTAGAGGGGCATCTGGAACGCGATGGGAAGGAAGTCCTCCCCCGCCCGGGCGCGGTCGCGCTCGGAAAGGCACAACGAGGCCGCCAATCCCCCGCCCGCGGACTCGCCGGCGACCGCGATGCGCGCGGGGTCGACGCCGAGTTCGGGGGCGTACGCGTGCAACCACGCGAGGGCGAGCCGGCAGCCCTCGAGGGCCGCGGGGTACGGGGCCTCGACGGAGCGGCGGTAGTACGGGAGGACGGCGAGCGTTCCGCCGTCGGCGAGGAGGAGGTCGAGGAACGACCGATCCTGCTCGGGCGCGCCGATCGCGTAGCCGCCGCCGTGGATCCACAGAAGCCCGGTTCTCGGGTCGCTCCCCCGCCTCGAGCCGCGCCGCGCCTCGACGACGAGGAGCCGCAGGCGCGACCCGTCCTCCCGCGGCGTCTCGACGGTTCGGGCGCGCGTGACGAGAGAGGACCAGCGGCCGACCATGACCCGTTCTTGAACGGCGTTGAGCCGATCGGGCCCGAGGGCCATGAGGTCGGGGACCGCGGCCCGCAGGATCTCCCCGATCACCCGCAGCTGCGGATGCATCGCGGGTCGCGGCGCGCCTCTCCGAGCGTGCGCGCGCCGCTTCCCGATCATCTCCTCAGCGCTCCTCGCGCACGAGGGTCGCGACCGACTCGACGTGATGCGTGTGCGGGAAGAGGTCCCAGGCCCGGAAGGACTCGACCGAGTACCCCGCCTCGAAGAACTCGCGCAGATCGCGGGCGCCCGCGGCCGGGTCGCAGGAGACGAGGACGATCCTGCGCGCGCCGACGCCGGCGATGGCGCGGCAGGCATCGCGCCCGGCGCCGGCCCGGGGCGGATCGAGGACGACGGCGTCGGGGCTCCCGTCGAGCTCGCCGACGAGTTGGCCCACGCCATCGGCGTCGACCCCGCCGACGTAGGCGTCGACCCAGCCGAACCTCGCGGTGTTCTCCGCGGCGTCGGCGACCGCGCCCTCGTCGCCCTCGAGGGAGACGAGGCGCCCGGAGGCGCCGATGCCCTCGGCGAGCGGCGCTGTGAAGAGGCCCGCGCCCGAGAAGAGCTCGATGATCCGGTCGCCGGCCTGCGGCCCGACGGCCTCGAGGACGGCGTTGGCAAGAAGCGAGGCGCCTTCGCGGTGCGTCTGCCAGAAGCCGTTCGGGCGGACCCGGTACTCGAGGGTCTCGCCGGCGACGTCGACGTGCCAGAGGAGGCGCTCGGCGTCGAGGCGCTCCCCCAGCGGGTTGTACGTCGCCTTCGGCGCGACGACGACGGGCGAGAGCCCGTCGGGGGCGACGATCCTCACGCGGTCGCCGGAGCGCCAGCGCTCCGCCCACGCGGAGTCCCCGCCCCACAGGCCGAGCGCCTCGATCGACTCGACGGCGAGGGGCATCGACTCGAGGGCGATGATCTCCTTGCCGCGATAGCGGTGCATGCCGGCGCGGCCGGCGTGGGCGACGACGACCTCGATGCGGGTGCGGCGGTGANCCCACAGGCCGAGCGCCTCGATCGACTCGACGGCGAGGGGCATCGACTCGAGGGCGATGATCTCCTTGCCGCGATAGCGGTGCATGCCGGCGCGGCCGGCGTGGTCGACGACGACCTCGATGCGGGTGCGGCGGTGAAGAAGTGGCCCGGTCTCATCGCCCCGCGCCGGGTCGACCCGGACGCCTCCGGCCTCGTCGATCGCGGCCGCGAGGGCGGGACCGCCGACCCCGCGGAGCTGCCCGCGGATGACGGTCTCCTTCCACGCGCGCTGCGCGGCGGGGCGGGCGTGCGCGAGCTCTCCGCCGCCGACGCCGCCGGGACCGGCCTGCGGCCACACGGACTCGACGCGGTCGTTCGAGGGCTCGAGGATCTCGATGGCGTCGGCCCAGGCGAGGGTGTTGCGCGTCGACGTGACGCGGGCCCGCACGCGCTCGCCGGGCAGGGCGTGGCGGACGAAGACGACGCGGCCCGAGGCGTCCCTCGCGACGCAGGCGCCGCCGTGGGCGGGCTCGCCGACGACGAGTTCGAGGAACTCCTCGGGCGCGTCGGCGCGGCGGGGACGACGGTGGTAGTGGCGCTTCTGCATGGGTCTCCTCAGTCGGCGGCGCCGACTCCGGGCGCGCTCTTCTCGCTCGAGAGGTCGTGCGCGCCGGCCCGGTGGGCCTCGCGCTTGAAGGGGTCGTTGATGAGCTGGCGGCCCTCGACCTCGTCGTCCTCGCCGAGCTTCCACGGGACGGTCGTGATGACGACGCCGGGAACGCCGAGCAGCGCGCGGCGCAGCCTCACCGCCGTCTGGTTGTGCATGGCGTTCTCCCACCAGTGGCGCACGAGGAACTGGGGCATGTAGATGACGAGCATCTCGCCCGGCGAACGGCGCCTGCGACCGCGGACGTACTGGAGGACGACCTGATTGAGGTCGCGGTACGGGCTCGACAGGAGGGTGAGCGGGATCGGCAGGCCCGACGCCTCCCACTCGTCGCGGATGTGCCGTTCCTCGGCCTCGTCGGCGACGACGCTCACGAGCTCGAGAGCCGAGGGCTGGGAGGCGCGGGCCGCGGCGACCGCGCGCATCGACGACTTCGAGAGATTGGAGACGAGGACGAGGGCGCGCACGCGCGTCGGGAGGGCGCGCTTCGCGGACCAGTCCTCGACGCGGAGCTGACCGCGGATCGTCTGGTAATGGTGGTGGATGCCGAGCTGGATCGCGAATACCGCTCCCATCATGAGGAGGGTGATCCACGCGCCGTGGCTGAACTTCGTCACGAGGACGATCGCGAGGACGAGGCCCGTCATCATGAAGCCGATGATGTTGACCGCGCGCGAGCGGAGCACGCGTCCGCGCTCCTCACCGGTCTGGCGCGTGCGCAGCGCCCGGTTCCAGTGGCGGATCATGCCGAGCTGGGAGAGCGTGAAGGAGATGAAGACGCCGACGACGTAGAGCTGGATGAGCCGCGTCGTCTCCGCCCGGAAGCCGACGATGAGGGCGATGGCCGCGAAGGCGAGGACGACGATGCCGTTCGAGTAGGAGAGACGGTCGCCGCGCTTGTACATCTGGTGCGGGAGGAACGAGTCGCGCGAGAGGACCGAGGCGAGCGTCGGGAACCCGTTGAACGCCGTATTCGCCGCAAGGGTGAGGATGAGGCCCGTGACGATCGTGACGAGGAGGAAGAGGATCGACCCCTGTCCGAAGACCGCCGCCGCGATCTGACCAATGACGGGGTCGACGGCCGTCTTCGCGGGCACGGCCGCTCCGTTGAGCGTGAGCTGGGCGGCCGGGTCCTCGACGATCTTCACGCCGGTCGCGCGGGCGAGCAGGAGGATCGACAGCATCATCGACGCCGCGATCGTGCCGAGCATCGCGAGGGTCGCCGCCGCGTTCTTCGACTTCGGGCGCTTGAACATCGGGACGCCGTTGGAGATCGCCTCGACGCCGGTGAGGGCCGCGCAGCCCGAGGAGAACGCGCGCATGAGGAGGAACGCGCCGCCGAGGCCGACGATGCCGTCCGCGTGCGCGGCGGAGGCGACGATCTCGTACTTCGCGGTCGGCGCCTGCCCGAGGTTCCCCGTGAAGAACTCGGCGAGGCCGACGACGACCATGAGCGCGATCGAGAACATGTAGAGGTACGTGGGAACCGCGAAGGCGCCGCCCGCCTCCTTCGTGCCGCGCAGATTGAGCAGCGAGAGGATGACGACGAGGGCGACCGCGATCGGGACCTTGTACGGGAGCAGCGCCGGCGCCGCGGTCGTGATGTACGAGGCGCCCGACGAGATCGAGACGGCGACCGTGAGGATGTAGTCGACGAGGAGCGCCGAGGCGACGACGAGTCCCCAGGTCCGCCCGAGGTTCGTCGTCACGACCTCGTAGTCGCCGCCACCGGACGGGTAGGCGTGGACGGTCTGACGGTACGAGAGGACGACGACCGCGAGGACGAAGGCGACGACGACGCCGACCCAGATCGACTGCATCGCGGCGAGGGAGCCCGCCAGGGCGAGCGTCAGGAGGATCTCGTCGGGGGCGTAGGCGACGGAGGACAGGGCGTCCGACGCGAAGACCGGCAGGGCGATCCGCTTGGGCAGGAGCGTGTGGCCCATCGCGTCGGACCGCATGGGCCGACCGATGAGGAGGCGCTTCGCTCTGCTGAAGACGTTGTACAGCACGGGGGCCAGCCTAGACCGGGGCCGCGGCGTTTCCGAGTCCCGGCCGCCGCCGCGGGCGCCGACGTGCGCGACGACACGTCGCGGCCGCGATCGGCGTCTTGGAGAGGCGCCTCGCGTGCGGGTACTTTGGAGCCGTGCATTTCGTCATCATGGGCTGCGGCCGCGTCGGCTCCCTCATCGCCGCCGCGCTGGACGCGGACGGCCATTCCGTCGCCGTCATCGACATGGATCCCAAGGCGTTCACGCGCCTGCCCGCCGACTTCTCCGGGCGCCGCGTCACCGGCGTCGGCATGGACCGCAACGCCCTGCGTCAGGCGGGCATCAAGGACGCCTACGCCTTCGCCGCGGTGTCGAGCGGCGACAATTCGAACATCATCGCGGCGCGCATCGCCCAGGAGATCTTCCACGTCGAGCACGTCGTCGCCCGCATCTACGACCCGACGCGCGCGCACGTCTACGAGCGACTCGGCATCCCCACGGTCGCGACGGTCAAGCGGACCGCCGACTCGGTGATGCGCCGCATGCTCCCGCCGGACGCCGCCGTCACCTGGACGCACCCGACCGGCGAGGTCTCACTCGTCACGGCGACCCCCGAGGTCGCGTGGTACGGCACGCCGTTCCCCGTCGTCGAGGAGCTCACCGGCGAGCGCATCGCCTTCGTCTCGAGGCTCGGCCTCGTCCAGCCCGCGCGCCCCGACCTCGTCGTCCAGGAGCACGACCAGCTGTACTTCGCGATCGCCGGGGACGATTCGACGCGTCTCCGCTCGATCCTCACCGCCGCTCCGAAGACCGAGGTGTGAAATGAAGATCGTCATCGCCGGCGCCGGCTCGGTCGGCCGTTCCGTCGCCCTCGAGCTCCTCGACCACGGGCACGAGTGCACGCTCATCGACAATCAGCCCGACAAGCTCCGCGTCGCGTCCGTCGCGGACGCCGACTGGGTCCTCGCCGACGCCTGCTCGCCCGACGCCCTCGCGGATGCGGGGCTCGCCGACGCCGACGTCATGGTCGCCGCGACCGGCGACGACAAAGCGAACCTCGTGATCTCGCTGCTCGCGAAGACGGAGTTCGCGGTCCCGCGCGTCGTCTCGCGCCTCAACAACCCGAAGAACGAGTGGCTCTTCGACGCCTCGTGGGGCGTCGACGTCTCGGTATCGACGCCGCGCATCATGACGGCCCTCGTCGAGGAGGCCGTCTCCGTCGGCATCCCGGTTCGTCTCTTCTCCTTCAACTCCGCGGCCGTCTCGATGTACGCGATCGTCCTCCCCGAGGGCTCTGCGGTCGCCGGTCGGCGCATCTCGGAAGTCGACCTCCCGCCGCGCACGGTCCTCACCTCGCTCCTTCGCGACGGCCGACCGCTCACGCCCTCGTCGGATGATCTCTTCGAGACCGGCGACGAGCTGCTCCTCCTCGTGTCCGACGTCGAGCGCTCCGCCCTCGACGCCCTGCAGCGGATCGTCGCCGCGCCCGAGGCCGAGATCTCCGAGGCCGAAGGCGCCGACGCCGATTCCTCGGAGGCCTAGGAGCGCCGCGCCGAACGAGCGACGGGGCCCGACCGCGATGGTCGGGCCCCGTTCCCGTTGCGAGAAGTCGACCGGCGCTCAGTCGTCCGAAGCCGCCCCGGAGTCGTCGCGCTTCCCCGCCCTCATCGCCTCTACGAAGGGGCGCAGGCCGAGCCAGGTGATCCAGCAGACGAGGGCGAAGAGCGGAAGGCCGAGGACGAGCTTCGCGATGCCGAGCTCGGCGACGGCGCCCGCCGCCCACAGCGGCCCCTCGACGCCGAGGCGGATGGCGAAGAGGAGCGCCCACAGCCAGGTGAGGGCCGAGCAGCGCTTCGCGAGCGCGGCGAGTTCGGGCCTCTTCGTCCAGCCCCCGCCGAGCTCCCAGAAGGCGCCAGCGCCGAGGGCGACCGCGGGCCGGCGGACGAGAAGGGAGCCGAGGAGCGCCGCGAGGACCACGACGTTCGTCAGAAGGCCCCAGGTGTAGAAGTTCTCCCCCCGCCCGGAGGCGAGCGCCCAGACGACGCCGATGCCGACGCCGACGAGGCCGGAGAGCGCCTGGGTGAGCGGCTGCCGCTGCACGAGCCGTGCGACGAGGGCGAGGACGGCCGCTCCCGCGGCGATGAGACTCGTGAGGACGACGTCGCGCGTGAGGACGAAGGCGACGACGAAGAGGAGGCCGGGCAGAACGGATTCGACGAGCCCCCGGCGTCCGCCGACGGCCTCCTCCCAGGAGAAGGAGTCATCGTCGAGCTGACGGGCCCAGGCGGGGGCGCGGCGGGGCTCCTCGCTCACGCGCTCTCCGTCGAGATGATCCGGTAGAGCGGATTGATGATCGTCAGGTGATCGCCCTGCATGCCGGCGGTCCCCTCGACCTCGATGTGCTCGCCCACGGAGAGCCCCGGGATCGACCGACGACCCGGCCAGCGCAGCTCCATCGAGCCGGTGCCGTCGTAGAGGGTCGCGATGAGGACGGTCTCGGTCCCCTCGGCCGGGTAGGTCATCGAGAGGAGCGTGCCGAAGAGCGTGACGCGCTGACGGTTCGTCACCTCGCGGATGGCGATGGTGCCGCGACGCTGACGAGTGAGGTCCTCGTCGGCGGCCTCGTCGGCCTGGCGGGAGTCGAACTCCCAGCGCTCCGCGATTCGCGAGAACGCGCCGCGCAGGCGCGCGCCGAGCCCCTCAGACACGGGGGGCCTCGACGGCCTCGTTCGGGACGTGCACGGGGAGGAGGTCGAGCCTCGCGCGCGGCTGATCGTCGCGGACGATGACGATCCGGTCGATGATCCGCTCGATGTCGCGGCCGGCCTCGGGCGACTGCGCCGCCGGGCCGAGGACGTCGATCCGCGAGAACCAGCGCGGCCCTTCGCGTCCGATGATCCGCATCCTCGAGGTCGCGTCGCGGCCGTCGGGGAGTTTGACGGGGATGTCGGCGTAGATCTCCGCGCCGTAGCGGCCGTCGGCCTCCTCGACCTTCGCGCCGTCGGATTCGAGTCCCTCTCGGATCTGGCCGCGGACGTCGTCCCACACGCCGCCGGAGCGCGGGGCCGCCGCCGCCGAGATCTGCAGCCCGGAGTCGCCGAGGACGACGAGGACGCGGAGGACGGACTTGCCGTCGTCGGCGACCTGCGTCCTCAGCTGCATGCCCTTGACGGCGGGCAGGAGGATCGAGCCCATGTCGACGTAGCCGACCGAGGCGTCGATCTCATCGGCCGATCGGGGGCCGGGCTCGTCCCAGACCGGCGACTCGTCGGTGAGGCGAGGGAGGGGCGCCTCCTCGGGCGCCGTCTCTTCGAAGGTCTCCTGATGCTTCTTCCTGCCGAACATCGGGTTCAGCCCGCGCACTCGGTGCAGACGGGCAGACCGGCGTCGTCGACGTAGGCGAGCTGGGAGGCGTGGTGGACGAGGAAGCAGCTCGAGCAGGTGAACTCGTCGTCCTGGCGCGGCACGACGTGGACGGTGAGCTCCTCCTTCGAGAGGTCGGCGCCGGGGAGTTCGAAGTTCTCCGCGGCCTCGGTCTCGTCCTCCTCGATCTCCGCCGAACCCGCGTCGTTGCGGCGCGACTTCAGCTCCTCGATGGAATCCTCGGCGACGTCGTCGTCGTTCTTGCGCGGCGCGTCGTAATCGGTGGCCATCGTCGTCCCCTTCCAATGGGCGGGAGCCTCCGGGGAGCCCCGGTGCTTCTTCGGCGCAGGGAGGATAACACTGGAAGGAGACGAATGCCATTATTCGGGGACACGCGGCGCGGCCTTTCGCGAGCGACCGCCTCCGCCTGAGACCATTCGCCTGGAGTACTGCGAGGAGGACCCAATGATCGAGCTGGAGCTGCTCGGAGTCGGAGCCGACGGGGAGACGCTCGTCTTCACCGACGCCGAGGGCGAGCGATACGCCGCGCCGATCACCGACGAGCTGCGGGGCGCGACGCGCCGCGACCGTCCGCGCATCGAGGCCGCCCCGGACCCCTCCCGCCAATCATTGCGCCCCCGCGACATCCAGGCGCTCCTGCGCGCCGGCCTCACCCCCGAGGAGATCGCGACGCGCCACGGCATGGACATCGCGGCCATCACCCGGTACGAGGCCCCCGTTCAGGCGGAGAAGGACTACGCCCTCCAGCGGGCGCTCGCGACGACGATCGGCTCGGTCTCCGACGGACCGGCCATGGGCGACCTCGTCGTCGACCGCCTTGCGGCCCGCGGCGTCGATCCCTCGTCGCTCGTGTGGGCGGCGCAGCGCGAGGCGAACGGCCCATGGCAGATCCTCCTCACCTTCGTCCAGGGCGCGGCGGAGCACGGCGCGCACTGGCTCCTCCCCTCCTCCGGCGTCCTCGAGGCCGTCGACCAGGAGGCCCAGTGGCTCACGGAGACCGTCTCGACGACGCCCGCCGCGTCGATCTTCACGCCGCTCCCCCAGTCCGACCGCTCCGGCGCCGACCTCGCCGACCTCGAGGAGGTCCGCGCCCGCGAGGCGATCATCGATCAGCTCAACGCGGCCCGCGGGAAGCGCCAGGAGATCGAGTACGACCTCGACGAGGACGAGGCCGCGGCGCTCGCCGAGGAGGAGGCCGCCAAGCCCTCGATTTCGGCGCGCATCTACTCGCTCGCGCACGCGCGGACGAAGGAGGAGCCCGACTCCCCCTCGACGTCGTCGATCCCGCTCGCCCCCGCGGCGCCTCCCGCCGCGAACCACGATCCGGAGGCCGCGGCTGAGCCCGCAGAGCCGGACGCCGACTCCCCCGCCGAGACCGCGTCCCGAACGGCCCCCGCGACCCCGGAGCGACGGGGAGCCGATACGACGTCGAACTGGCTGACCTCGGCGATCTCCTCCCCGACGGCGCCCGCGAAGGCGTCGAAGTCATCGAAGGCGGAGCCCGCCCCGGAGGCGGTCTCCGAGGACGCGGAGTCGCTCCCCGGCCTCGAATCGCTGCCCGCGAAGCCCGCGGAGTCGAAGAAGTCGAAGTCGCGGCGCCGCTCCGTGCCGAGCTGGGACGAGATCGTCTTCGGCGCGAAGCCCCAGTAGTCCGCCTCGACTCCCCGTCGCGAGCCCCGCGCCGTTGCGCCCGGCTCGGATTCAGCTCAACTGAATGACGGGGATCCGCATCTCCTCCGGCGTCAACGATCCGTGGACGCCCGGCATGGAGATCATCTGATCGGATTGGACGCGCGAGTCGACGACTCCGCCGCGCCCGCTCATGAAGACGAGGGCGTCCCCGATCTCGTCGAGCCCGGGCCCGTCCCCGAGGATCGGCGCCGCCTCCTCGGGCGAGAGCACCCAGGCCCCGTCCCCGAGCGCCTCGCGCCAGCGCACGCGGACCTCGTCGCCCCGGCCCGGCTCGGCGTGGACGTGAAGTGCGCGGGTCTCCCCCGCGAGGAGCGCGACGCCCTCTGCGAGGACCGGATCGGAGGCGAGGTCCCGCAGGGCCGATCGGTCGACGTCGACCATTCCGTGGTCGGCGGTGAGGACGGTTCGCACGCCCGTGGGCAGGCGGCGGAGCAGTCGTCCGAGGCCCTCGTCGAAGAGCTCGAGCGCCGAGGTCCACGCCATTGAGTCGACGCCGTGCCCGTGACCGGCGTGGTCGATGTCGCTCCAGTAGAGGTAGACGATCTTCGTGCCCGCGCGCAGTTCGCGCAGCGCCGCCTCGCAGCGGTCGTCCCAGCCCAGCGCGCCGACGTGGCGGGCGCCGCGCAGCGCCGCCCGGGTGAGGCCCGATCGGGCGAAGGAATGGGGCGAGATGACGACGGACTCGACGCCGGAGGCGGCGAGTTCCTCGAAGAGCGTCGGGCGCTCCTGCCACGCCTCGGGCGCGGGCCCGCCCTCGAAGGCGAGGAGGTTCATCGCGCGGCCGGCGTGCGCGACCGAGTAGCCGACCATGCGAGTCGCGCCGGGGAGAGCGCCCGTGCCGAATGCGGTGATCGCCGCGGCGGTCGTCGAGGGCGCGATCGTGTGGATCGATCGGATCTCGGAGCGGAAGGAGCGCAGCGTCGGCGCGTAGCCGAGGTTCGCCATGAGCGGCGCGTACCCGAGTCCGTCGACGAGGATGACGAGGAGCGCGTCGGCGCCCGCCTCGAGGCCGAGCGCGTCGCGGGCGGACGGATCGGCGCAGGGCATCGCATCGACCGTCGCGAGCGCGCCCGAGAGGACGTCGGTGAGGCGCGGGTCGCCCTCGCCCGGGAGGTCCGCCCAGTCGGGAATCGGATCAGCCACGGCTCCTCCTCAGACGCTCCATGAGGACGGCGACGAACTCCTCGGCCTCGGCGAGCGCCTCTTCGCCGTCGGCCGCGGCCGAGACCCGGATGTTGAGGTCGTCGCGGAACGACGTGCCCGAGTAGCCGTGGTCAGCCTCGCAGCGCGGGTCCTCGCACTGGGCGGGCTCGAGCTCTGAGCGCGTGAGGCCTCCGAGGTCGAGCGAGAGCGTGAGCTCGGTCGTCGGCGAGGCGCCTTCGGGCTCGGCGACGACCTCGAGGAGGGAGACGGAGCCGAGGCGCGAGAGCGGGTGGATCGACGTCCCGACGGACGCGGCTCCGTCCTCGAGCTCGTCGACGTGCACCTGGACGAGGACGTCCTCGTCGACGGCGGCGAGCGTGAGGTGGCGGAACATCGCCCCGCGGTCGAAGGCGGCGTCGGTCTGGACGACGGAGGCGAGCGGCTCGGAGCCTCCGAGCGCGCGCCGCAGCGCGGCCTCGACGATCCGAGGGTAGAAGCCGGCGCGATCGATGCGTTCCCACGTGTTCACCCCCTCATTGTGCCCGCGGGCGGCGTGGGAGGCGAAAAGGCCGCGCGATGCCGGTGGATAATGCCGACCATGCCGAAGAAGGACCGCGCCGCACTCCTCCCCGACCAGGACGAGCACATCTCCGAGATCGACGTCTCGGACGAGATGCGGGGCTCCTTCCTCGAGTACGCGGTCTCCGTCATCTACGCGCGCGCCCTGCCGGACGCCCGCGACGGCCTCAAGCCGGTTCAGCGCCGCATCCTCTACCAGATGAACGAGATGGGCCTGCGCCCCGACCGGGGCCACGTGAAGTCCCAGCGCGTCGTCGGCGAGGTCATGGGCAAGCTCCACCCGCACGGCGACTCCGCGATCTACGAGGCCCTCGTCCGCCTCGCGCAGCCCTTCAATCTCCGGCTCCCCCTCGTCGACGGGCACGGCAACTTCGGCTCCCTCGACGACGGGCCCGCCGCGGCGCGCTACACCGAGGCCCGGATGGCGCCCGCCGCCCTCGACCTCGTCACCGGCCTCGACGAGGACACCGTCGACTTCGTCCCGAACTACGACAACCAGTTCATGCAGCCGGAGGTCCTCCCCGCGGCCTTCCCCCAACTCCTCGTCAACGGGGCGTCCGGCATCGCCGTCGGCATGGCGACGAACATCGCGCCCCACAACCTCGCCGAGACCATCGCCGCGTCGATCCACCTCCTCGAGCACCCCGAGGCGACCGTCGCCGACCTCATGCGCTTCGTCCCGGGCCCCGACCTTCCCGAGGGCGGGGTCATCGTCGGGCTCGACGGCGTGAAAGAGGCGTACGAGACCGGCCGCGGAGCCTTCAAGACCCGCGCGAAGGTCGCGGTCGAGCGGGTGACTGCCCGCAAGATGGGCCTCGTCGTCACCGAGCTCCCCTACATGGTCGGCCCGGAGAAGGTCATCGAGAAGATCAAGGAGAACGTCAACGCCGGACGTCTCAAGGGGATCTCCTCGGTCCAGAACCTCACCGACCGCATCCACGGCCTGCGCCTCGTCATCGAGGTGAAGAACGGCTTCAACCCGGAGGCCGTCCTCCAGCAGCTCTATGCGCGCACGCCACTCGAGGACTCCTTCTCCATCAACGCGGTCGCTCTCGTCGACGGCCAGCCGCGCACCCTCGGTCTCAAGGAGATGCTCGAGGTCTTCGTCGCGCACCGCCTCGACGTCACGACCCGGCGCTCGCGCTTCCGCCTCGGAAAGGCGCAGGATCGCCTCCACCTCGTCGAAGGACTCCTCATCGCGGTCCTCGACATCGACGACGTCATCGCGATCATCCGTTCCTCCGACGACGTCGACACGGCGCGCACGCGCCTCATGACCGCCTTCGACCTGTCCGAGATCCAGGCCAACCACATCCTCGAGCTGCGCCTGCGCCGCCTCACGAAGTTCTCCCGCCTCGAGCTCGAGTCCGAGCGCGACGAGCTGCGCGAGCGCATCGCCGAACTCGAGCGGATCCTCGAGGACCCGGTTCTCCTGCGCGGCGTCGTCGTCTCCGAGCTCCGCGAGGTCTCCGCGCGCCTCGGCACTCCGCGCCGCACGCTCCTCCTCTCCTCCGCCGGCGCGGAGGCCGTCTCCGACGCCGGGTCGGCGGCCCTCGCCGCCGCCCTTCCCGCCGTCTCCCGCTCCGGCAAGGGGATGGACCTCCAGATCCCCGACGACCCCTGCGTCGTCGTCCTCTCCGCGGCCGGTTCCCTCGCGCGCGTCGAGGGCGCCGATCCGCTCGAGCCGGGTCCGCGCGCCCAGCACGACGGCTGGATCGCCCAGCTGTCCTCGACGGCGCGCTCGCAGGTCGCGGTCGTCACCGCCGACGGCGTCGCCCACCGGCTCGAGGTCGTCGATCTGCCGGCGCTCCCCCGCTTCGACACGGGCCTCTCGCTCGCTGCGGCGATGCCCGCGACGCTCCTCCTCCACACGGACTCGCCCGCCGTCGGCCTCATGGATCCCGACTCCGAGACCGTCTACGCCATGGGCACCGCCGCCGGCACCGTCAAGCGCCTCAAGCCCGACGCGCTCGCCCGCGACTCCTGGGAGGTGATCTCCCTCGACGAGGGCGACCGCCTCGTCGGATTCGGCCCGTCGACCGAGTCCTCCGACCTCGTGTTCGTCTCCTCGGACGCCCAGCTCCTCCGCACGCCCGCCGACAAGGTCCGCCCCCAGGGCCGCACGGCCTCCGGCATGGCGGGGATGAAGCTCGCGGGCGGCGCCGAGGCGATCGGATTCTGGGTGATCGACGCCGTCGAGGACGCGGTCGTCGTCACCGTCGCCGCAGCGGAGGGCGCGCTCCCGGGCACGGGCCAGACGACCGCGAAGACGACGCCGCTCGGCCTCTACCCGACGAAGGGCCGCGGCGGGCAGGGCGTGCGCGCCCAGCGCTTCCTCCGCGGCGAGGACCGCCTCGATCGCGCGTGGGTGGGAACTCGCCCCGCTCGCGCGGCGTCCGCCGACGGCTCGCCCGTCGAGTTGCCCGCCGAGGACGAGCGCCGCGACGGATCCGGTTCGCCCCTCGTCTTCTCGATCGCCTCGCTCGGCTGACGAGGGCGGGGCCTCAGACCTCCATCGCGTAGAGCCGCGACTGCCCGACCGTGACGAATCCGAGGTAGTCGTAGACGGCGAGCGCCCCGGAGCGGTTCGCGGAGCCGAGGCCCGCGCCGATCCGGTCCATGCCGTCGGCGGCCATCGCGCTCATCGACGCGATGATGAGCGCATCGACCGCGTGGGTGTTGCGGGCGTCCTCGAGGACGCCCATCTGATCGATGTACCCCTCCCGCCAGCCGAGCGCCGCCCAGTCCTGGACGTACTTCGACGCGAGGAGGAACCCGACGACCTTCGGGCGGTCGCCCCGACGGTCAACGACGAGGAACGACCACTCGGGCGCGAAGGCGGTGCGCCCCATGAGCCACTGCTCCTGCGTGAGGGGCGGTCGTCCCCATTCGAGCTCGGAGAGGCGGTTCGACGCGCGCCGCGCCGGCTCCTCCCACTCCGGCCCCCACGGCTCGATCGTCAGGTAGCGCCCGAGGTCGGGGGCCTTCGGCACCTCCGAGAGATCGGCGCGCAACTCGTAGTACGTGCGCGCCCAGTGGAATCCGTGGAGCTGCAGCTGCTCCTCGAGGTCATCCTGCCCGGCCTCGACCTGCATGGCGATCTGCGCCGGCTCGTGGCCGGGAAGGGCGGCGAGCATCTGGCGCGCGGTCCCCTCCTGCCATTCGACGATCGCGCCGCCCAGGCCGATCCTGCGGAACGCCGGGTCGACGCCTCCCTGGCACATGCACTCGATGGAGCCCGGCTGCCGGAGCACGACCTGACCGAAGGCGACCATCCGCCCCTTCGCGATGCCGCGCGTCGCGAAGCCCGCGACGCCGCGCCACGGCCGGTCCTCGCGGAGCATTTCGGCGACCTCGTCGACGCTCGTCCGGTACGGCGGATTGTCCTGCGCCTCCATGCGCGCGATGAGCGTCGACAGCTTGTGGAGGTGCGCCTCCTCGAGCGCCTCCCACACGATCCCGTGGTGGCTCTCGGGAAGGGGCACGCTCACGGGCGCGGAGGCCCGGACGGAGAGGGGGATCTCGCCGGTCGGCGCGTCGAATTCCGCCATCGTCACTCCTTCCTCGCTCGCACTGCTCGAATGCTCTTACTGATCGATCGTGTAGTAGACCTCGGCGGGCCCGTCGACGAAACCCAGGTGCTCGTAGATCGAGTGCGCGTTCGAGGCGTTCGCCGTGTCGACGTCGAGGCCGATGCGGGAGATCCCGCTGGCCGCGGCCGCCGACACCGAGGCGCCGAGCAGAGCCGTCGAGAGCCCGTGGCCGCGATGAGCGGGATCGACGCCGAGAAGATAGACGTAGGCCTCCGTGCGGCCCGTCGCGATCCACCGCTCGACCGGGCGCCCGGTGAGGCAGTAGCCGACCGGCTCGCCCTCCGGCGAGAGGGCGACGAAGGACCACCTCGGGTCGAGGTTCGGCATCGCCTCGTCCCGCCACAGGCCGCGCATCGGCGAGCGGTAGTGCTCGATGAACGCGTCCATGTGGACGTCCCGGATCGCGTCGAGCGGAACCTCCCGCCACCGGACGACCGTGTAGCCGTGCCGCGGCGTCGGCGCCTTCTCCGCGCCCTCGAGCTCCCGGTACATGATCTGGAAGGTCCGCTTCGCGAAGAAGCCCGCCGCGATGTAGAGGCGCCGACGGTCGGTCATGTGGGCGTCGACGAAGTTGTGAATCGACGCGGGGATTTCGGAGGCGGCGCCGAAGGACTCGACGAGCATCTGACGCGCGCGGGCGTCCTGCCAGTAGAGGAGGGCGCGCCCGATGCCCCGCCCGCGCCAATGCGGGTGGATGTAGGCGTTGACGACCGCGTTCGCCGTATCGGGGATCGCGCGGATCACCTTGACGGTGGCGACGGCGCAGATCGTGCGGTCCGCGTCGAGGCCGATGATCGTGTCGACCCAGTGCCGTCCGCGGCGCCCCTCCACCATGTCGGAAACCTGCGCGGGCGTCACGCGATGATGCGTGTCGTCGGAGGCCTCGACCATCCGGATGAGGTCGAAGACGGCCGGCGCGTCGGAGGGGATGATCGAGCGCCACCGCAGACCGAGGTGAACGCCCGGATACGGAACTGAGGCCGGCGGCGCGAGTCGCTCAGCGAGTCCAGTCATGGAATTCATTGTAATTGCCGCCCGGGCCTTTGGTCGCATGCGCCCACTGCGTTCGCCTTCCTCCTCTCGAAGGTGCGCGGCCCCGGCCTCGTCCGCATTCCCCCGCGCGAACCCGCGGCGATGCGACGAGGGGCGCGGGCGCGACTCAGGCGTCGATCCGCTCGCGATCGAGGGCCGACGAGCCCTCGACGATGAAGTCGCGGCGCGGCCCGACGGTCGATCCCATGAGGAGTTCGAAGACCTCCTCGGCCTCGCGCAGGGCTTCCTCGTCGGCGAGCGTGATGCGGCGCAGGGACCGGTGGGCGCGATCCATCGTCGTCTCCGCGAGCTGGTCGGCGTCCATCTCTCCGAGTCCCTTGTACCGCTGGATCGGCTCCTTCCACGTCCGCCCCTGCTTGCGCAGTTGGGCGAGCGTCCTGTGGAGCTCGTCCTCGGAGTACGTGTAGAGGAGTTCGCGCGGCTTGCGCCCGCGCGCCGACACGTCGATGCGGTGAAGCGGGGGGACGGCCGCGTAGATGCGCCCGGCCGCGACCATCGGCCGCATGTACCGGAAGAACAGCGTGAGCAGCAGCGTGCGGATGTGGGCGCCGTCGACATCGGCGTCCGTCATGAGGATGACCTTCCCGTAGCGCGCCGACTCGAGGTCGAAGGTGCGCCCCGATCCGGCGCCGATCACCTGGATGATGTTCGCGCACTCGGCGTTCGCGAGCATGTCCGCGGTCGACGCCTTCTGGACGTTGAGGATCTTGCCGCGGATCGGGAACAGCGCCTGGTACTGGCTGTTGCGCGCCGCCTTCGCCGTGCCGAGCGCCGAATCGCCCTCGACGATGAAGAGCTCGGTCTGCTCGACGTCGTCGAGGCGGCAGTCCGCGAGCTTCGCCGGGAGCGACGAGGTCTCGAGCGCGTTCTTCTTCCGGGAGATCTCCTTGTGGATGCGCGCCGACACGCGCGCCTTCATCTCGCCGACGACCTTCTCCATGAGGAGCGAGGTCTGCTGCTTGTCGTCGCGCTTCGAGGAGGAGAACTTCTTCTGCAGCCAGTCGGAGACGACCCTTGCGACGACGGCGCGGACCTGCGGCGTTCCGAGGACCTCCTTCGTCTGCCCCTCGAACTGCGGCTCGGGGAAGCGGACCGTGACGACGGCGGTGAGGCCCGCCTGGACGTCGTCCTTCTCGGGGCGCCCGTCCTTCGCGCCGACCTTGAGCTTGCGGGAGTTCTTGTCGATCTGGGCGCGCAGGACCTTGAGCACCGCCTGCTCGAAACCGGCGACGTGCGTGCCGCCCTTCGGTGTCGCGATGATGTTGACGAAGGAGCGGACGTCGGTGTCGTAGCCGATCCCCCACCTCAGTGCGCAGTCGACCTCGCAGGTGCGCTCCACCTCGGTCGCGGCGAGGTGCCCGGTCGACGGATCGAGCGCCTGGACCGTCTCGGTGAAGGTATCCGAGCCAGTGATGTGCCACGTGTCGGTGACGGGGCCGTCCCCGGCCACCCAGTTGACGAAGTCGACGACGCCGCCGTCGAAGCGGAAGGACTCGTGGAGCTCCTCCTCGCCGCGCTCGTCCCAGCAGTTGATCGTGAGACCGGGGACGAGGAACGCCGTCTGCCGGGCGCGCGCGAGGAGGGACTCCCAGGAGAAGCCCTCGGTCGAGGGGAAGATCTGGAAGTCCGCCCAGAAGCGGACGCGCGTCCCCGTGACGTTCTTCCTCACCTTGCCGACGGTCTTGAGGCGCGAGGAGTCGGTGAAGGGCGTGAAGGGCGAGTTCGGGGTCCGCTGCTTCGTGTCGTCGAACTCGCCGGGCTCGCCGCGGCGGAAGCACATCTCCCAGGTCTTCGAGTTGCGATCGACCTGGACGTCAAGGCGCGCGGACAGCGCGTTGACGACGGAGGCTCCGACGCCGTGGAGGCCGCCGGACGACGCGTAGGAGCCGCCGCCGAACTTTCCGCCGGCGTGGAGCTTCGTGTAGACGACCTCGACGCCGGACAGGCCGACTCCGGGAACCTCGTCGACCGGGATGCCGCGCCCGTTGTCCGCGACCGAGGCGGAGTGGTCGGGATGGAGGCGCACGTCGATCGTGTCGCAGAACCCCTCGAGCGCCTCGTCGACCGCGTTGTCGATGATCTCCCACAAGCAGTGCATGAGTCCGCGGTGGTCCGTCGAACCGATGTACATGCCGGGGCGCTTGCGCACGGCCTCGAGACCCTCGAGGACCGAGAGGTGCCGCGCGGAGTAGTCGGAGGATGGAGGAGTCACCCGCACATCCTAGGGAAGACCAGGGCTGTTTCCACGCTGCCCCGCCGATGAGGGCCGACCCGCCGCGTGGTCGCGCGCCCGCGCCCTCCCCCTCCGCGTCGAGAGCATCACGTTGCTTCGTCGAGAGCATCACGTTGGTGCGTCGAGGGGATGCGCGCGGCCGGGCTCGTGCGGGCGTGGGGGGTGATTGACGAGGCCGGGACCCCCGGGGTGGTTCGGCGGGAAGACCGGTCCGGGCGGCGGGCGGTGGTCAGTCGGCGACCAAGTCGATGCGAGCCCGGCGCACGTTGAACGGCGCCGACGACTCACTCGTCGTCACCACCCCGTCAACAGTTGCGGTCTCCCCCGTGAAGGGACTGGTCACCGTCCCGGCCCACCTGGTCGTCAACACGACCACCACGCCCTCCTGCTCGGCCGTATACGTGTGAGCCAAGCGCGTGACCGGATACGGGGCCGACGGGTCCGACGTGACCAGCGGCGCGGTGCCGTCCCCGAAATCGTAGGAGAAGCCCGTCGCCTCCAAAGACACGACCACGCGCGTGCCGAACAGGCTCGTCTCCAAGGTCTGGGTGGGGGTGGCGGCGTGGACGAGGCTCGGGATCCCCACGAGCGCGTCTCCTGCGGGTTGGACGGTGAGTCCGGACCCGCCGGCGGTGACGGTGGCGACCGCGTACTCGATGATTTCCGCCGGTGTGGGGACGGGCATGGCGGCCCCGGGTTCTGGAGCACCCGGGGAGGGGTTCGCCATCAACTCCGGGCCATTGGGACCCGGCAACCAGAAGTAGGTCTCGCACTCGGGAACCAACGGATCCCCCACAGCCCACGACACCTCCAAACACCGCAACAACCCCACCTTCGGCGGAGGAGAAGGTTGCGACGAAGGTGCCAAAGAACCGCTCACTGGATTTCGGCCGACCGTCGGGGCATATACCTGTTGAGCCCAACTGCTTACATTGCTTCCGGATGCTACCGAGCCCCAGTCACTGGAATTCCTAGGATCGGCCGCTACAGGACCCGTCGCTGCGAGCCCAAGAAATGTCGCGAGAAGGATGGTACCGGTTGCTCTAGACATTGTTCGTGGCTAACGTGCTCGCACCGTCAATTAACCATGAAGTTCCATTCCAATTGACGAAGAATGCCAATCGAATCGGCACAGTTTCGTCTTCGGAGAGTTGTCTTGCTTCGTACCTGGTTCCACCGATTTGATCAAGAGTCATGGCGACTCCATATGTGTCGGGCTTGGCTAGACCATCTTCAACGAGTTCGATGTGATCGATGCTCTTGACTCGATACAACGTGCCCGACGTCCATCCCCCATTCGAATAGAGCGAATCGACATTCCTGGCCATATCAGCACAGGCTTCGCATTCTTCGGAACTGAAGTTCTTCATGGGTTGGGTGTCGCCGGTGGCCCAGGCGTACTCGGTGAGCGCAAGGAAATGACGTGCGGCGAGTTCGGCTCCTTCCGGGGTGAACTGGAGAGCCGCCGGATTCAACTTCGGCACCGTCGCATTCGTCTCGGGCTGTTGGAGAGTCCCGTCCTCGTTCATCACGTACCCGCCCGACATCCGCACCCGCGCCGACTGAGAGGAGCCGGTCGACGGCAAGGACTGGCCGGAGGCCAACGAAGCATCGGTCGAGCACGCGGCAACGCCGAAGACGGCAGCGGTACAGACCATGAGAAGCGTGGCGCGTCGTCGCGCGGGCCGGTGCGTCATGCCTCACACCGTACGAGACGAACCGGCGAACGCGCCAGGACCCCGGCATCACCTGTGGACACAACACCCACGCACACCGCGACAACACACCCACCCACAGCAACACGCCGAAACGGCGCACCCACATCCCCTCGACGCACCAACGTAATGCTCTCGACGCACCAACGTGATGCTCTCGACGNGGCATCACCTGTGGACACAACACCCACGCACACCGCGACAACACACCCACCCACAGCAACACGCCGAAACGGCGCACCCACATCCCCTCGACGCACCAACGTAATGCTCTCGACGCACCAACGTGATGCTCTCGACGGGGAGAGGGTAATGCCGTCGGCGGGGGTTCGGTAATGCTCTCGGCAAGAGAGAAGGGGGCTCGGGCGAGGAGGGAATTGCGCCAGCGGTGAACATCGGTGGACTCGGCGGGCGCGTGCGCCCGCCGATGGTGTCCAATGGAGCCATGACCGCGATGACTCTCGAACGACCCAGTTCCGTGAACGATGCCGAGCTGACGGCGGCGGACCGCTGCGACCAGTGCGGCGCCCGCGCCTGGGTGCGCGTCACCCTCGAGTCCGGCGGCCGTCTCTTCTTCTGCGCGCACCACGCCTCGGAGCACCTCGCGGCGATCGCGACGCGCGCGGCCGAGATCCTCGACGAACGAAGCCTCCTCCTCGAGGCCTGAGTCCCAAGACCGGCGAAGAACGGGCGGTACCGCGACAGCGGTACCGCCCGTTCCGCGTTCGCGTCCTCCCGCCGGCCCCTCCGACCCGCTGGCCGCTGACGGCTAGCGCGCGAGTCGCTGCGATACGACGCCGGTGACGCCGTCGCGCATGGTAACGCCGTAGAGCGCGTCGGCGATCTCCATCGTCCGCTTCTGGTGCGTGATGACGATGAGCTGCGACTCCTCGCGCAGCTCCGTGAAGATCGTGAGGAGCCTCGACAGGTTGACGTCGTCGAGCGCGGCCTCGACCTCGTCCATGACGTAGAAGGGCGATGGCCGGGCCTTGAAGATCGCGACGAGGAACGCGATCGCCGCGAGGGAGCGCTCGCCGCCGGAGAGGAGCGACATGCGCTTGACCTTCTTGCCGGCCGGGCGCGCCTCGATCTCGATGCCGGTGTCGAGCATCGAGTCGGGATCCGTGAGGACAAGATCCCCCTTGCCGCCGGGAAACAGGACGTCGAAAGTGTGGGCAAACTGCTCGCGCGTGTCGGCGAATGCGGAGGCGAAGGCCTCTTCGACGAGGCGGTCGACGTCGTCGATGATCCGGAGGAGATCGGCCTTCGATTCGCGCAGGTCCCGCACCTGGGAAACGAGGAACTCGTGGCGCTTCGCGAGGGCGTCATGCTCCTCGAGGGCGAGGGGGTTGACGCGGCCGAGCCGATCGAGCTCCTTCGATGCCTTTTCCAGCGCGCGCTCTTGCTCGGAGCGGATGAAGGGATCGGCGTTCGCCTCGATCTCCTCATCGGGTTCGGAGGGGAAGCGCGGAACAAGGGTGTGCGGCCCGAATTCCTCGACGAGGGCGTCAGGCTCGAGCGAGAGATCCTCGAGGGCGCGCCGTTCGAAGTCCTCGACGCGCAGCTGGAGCTGCGTGCGCGCGATCTCGTCGCGCTGGGCGGCACCGGTCGCCTCGGCGTACTCGGCGCGCGCCGTTTCGAGTCGTTTGCGCGCCCCTGAAAGAGCCTCGGCGATGTCGCGGCGCGCCTCCTCGTCGCCGGAGCGCGCGGAGACGGCCTCCTCGAGAGCCTTCGCCGCGGCTTCCACGCCGAGACGGGCATCGCGTTCGAGTTCCTTCGCGGCGTCGAGGGCGCGCAGCCGGCGGGCCTCTCGTTCGGCGTGGCGGCGCCGGTCGTCGCGCTCCTTCGCGGCGGTGGCCCGGAGGTTCCGGGCGCGGGACTGCGCCTGGCGGGAGCGCTCCTCGAGGGCGCGCAGCGCGAGGCGCCCGTTCGTCTCCGCTTCGCGGGCCGCGCGGGCTCCGGTCTGTGCCTTCTCCGCCCGGAGCTTCGCGGCGTCGAGGTCCTCGGACGGCCCGGTCCCGTTCGACTCCTCGAGGCGGGCGGCGGCCTCCGCGACGCGCTCGCGCGCCCATTCGACGTGGTCGACGGCCTTGCGGGCGGTCGACGCGGCGCGCTCGGCTTCGGCCTTCGCGGCCTGCACGGCGGAGTGGAGGCGGGCGGCTTCCTGGGCGGCCTTCGCCTTCTCGGCGTCCTCGGCGCGCAGGGCCCGCAGGGCGTCGTTCGCCCCGCGGATCGCCGCGTCGAGGACCGCGTTCGCTTCGGCGAGCTCGGCGTCGACCTTGAGCGCACGGGAGGCGGCGGCCTCGGCCCGCGCGGCGGCGTCGTCGTGCTGGGAGCGCAAGGCGAGGAGGGAGTCCGTCGGCGTGCCCGAGCCGACGACGGAGGCGCGACGGAGGACGGAACCGGAGCGCGTCGCGGCGACGACGACGCGCTCGTCGGCGAGGGCCTCGCGCGCCGCCTCGAGGTCATCGGCGACGACGGCGCCAGCGAGAAGCTGTGCGAGCGGCGCGGTCAGCGGAGCCTGCGCATCGACGAGGTCGAGGGCCCAGGCCGATCCGGCGGGAGCGGTTCCATCGGGGCGTCCGGCCCCGTCCTTGCCGACCGAGGAGGACACGGCGGACGACACGACCATGCGGATCTGGCCCGCGCCGGACTTCTCGGCGCGCGCGACCTCGCTGGAAGCCGTGTCGAGCGAGTCGACGAGCACGGCGTCCGCGAAGGGCGCGAGGAGGGCGGCGAGCGCGTTCTCGGCGCCCTTGTCCGCGCGGAGAAGGTCCTGCACCGCGCCGAGGACGCCGTCTCTCCCGATGAGGTGAGCGGTGTCATCGTCGCGGACGAGGGATTGAGCGAGGGCGTCGCGGCGCGCCTCCCAGTGGGCGCGGTCGGCGCGCGCCTCGCGCTCGGCGACGAGGAGCTCGTCCACCTTCGCACGAGCGGCGTCGCGCGCGGCGACGGCCCTCTGATGGGCCTCCCCCGCTCCCCCGATCGACTGCTCGGGTTCGGGCGCCTCGGCGAGTGCCGCTTCGGCGGCCTTCGCGCGCTCGTCGGCCTCGGCGGCGGCGCGGGCCGAGCGCTCGGCCTCGTTCTCGGCGGCCTCCAGGCGGGTTCTGGCGCTTCCGACGTCGCCGGTGAGTCGGGCGATCCGCTCGCGATGATCGGCGAGGACCCGGTTGACTCGGGCGAGTTCCAAGGCCGCCTTCTCGTCCTCGGCCTCGGCCTCGTCCTTCTCGCGCACGAGCGCGGTGAGGGCCATCTGCGCGCGGTCGACCTCCTCGAGCAGGCGTCCGTCCTCCTCACCGGCCTCTTTCGCGCGGGCGTCGAGGACGTCGGGATCTTCGCCCTCGGGCGCGGATTCGGCGCGCGAGTGGTGGCGGACGCGCTCCTCGGCGGTCCTCAGGGCGCCGCGCAGCCGCTCGTGGAGCGCGGTGATCTCCTGCCACTGGCGGTTCGCGCGCTCGAGGGCGGGGACGAGGGCGGATTCGCGCTCCTCGAGGGCGCGGATCTCGCCCTGGATCGACTCCATCGCCGTCTCGATCGCGGCGCGCCGCTCGGCGAGTCGCTGGTCGGAGGCCGACTGGGCGGCGAGGCGCTCGCGCGCATTCACGAGGTCGTCGGCGAGGAGGCGCGCCCTCGCGTCGCGCACGCGGGCCTGGATGAGCGAGGCCTTGCGGGCGGTGCGCGCCTGGCGGGCAAGCGGACCGAGTTGACGGTGGATCTCCTGGGTGAGGTCGAGGACGCGGACGAGGTTCGCGTCCATGTCGGCGAGCTTCCGCAGCGCCCGCTCCTTGCGGCGGCGGTGCTTGAGCACTCCGGCGGCCTCTTCGATGAAACCGCGCCGCTCCTCGGGCGTCGCCTGGAGGATCGAGTCGAGGCGGCCCTGCCCGACGATGACGTGCATCTGACGCCCCATGCCGGTGTCGGAGAGGAGCTCTTGGATGTCGAGAAGGCGGGCGGGCGTCCCGTTGATCGCGTACTCAGAGCCACCGCCCCGGAAGAGCGTCCGGGTGATCGTCACCTCGGTGTAGTCGATCGGCAGGACCCCGTCGGAGTTGTCGATCGTAAGGTCCACCTGGGCGCGACCGAGCGCCGGGCGGCCCGAGGTGCCCGCGAAGATGACGTCCGACATGTTCGAGCCGCGGAGCGACTTCGCGCCCTGCTCCCCCATTACCCAGGCGAGGGCGTCGACGACGTTCGACTTCCCCGAACCGTTCGGCCCGACGACGCACGTGATGCCCGGCTCGAGCCGGAGCGTCGTTGCGCTCGCGAACGACTTGAAGCCGCGGAGCGACAGGGTCTTGAGGTGCACGGGCCAAGAATACGTGGAAAGCGGCGCCCGCACGGTGCGGGCGCCGCTTCACGATCGGCCCGGATCGGGGGATTCGCCTCCCCCGGGGGTTCATCAGTCGTGGTAGACGAGCTCCGGGAACCACAAAGCGATCTCGCGCTCGGCCGAGGTCGGGGAATCGGATCCGTGGACGACGTTCTCCACGTGGTTCGAGCCCCAATCGCGCCCGAGGTCGCCGCGGATGGTTCCGGGGGCCGCGAGAGTCGGGTTGGTCGTGCCCATGAGGATCCGCATGCCCTCGATGACCCGGTCTCCTTCGACGACGACGGCGACGAGCGGACCCGAGGCCATGAACTCCACCATCGGCTTGAAGAAGTGCTGCTCGCGGTGCTCGGCGTAGTGCTCCTCGAGGAGCTCCTTCGATGCCTTCTTGATCTTGAGGCCCTTGAGGACGTAGCCCTTCGCCTCGATGCGGCGGAGGACCTCGCCGGTGAGTCCGCGGGCGAACCCGTCGGGCTTGACGAGGACGAGCGTGTGTTCCTTGTTCGAGTCGAGGAGGTCAGGGGTCGGCATCGTCCCACCTTCCAGTAGTAGTGATTTCTTCAGTTCGAATCGCGCCGATCATACGGGACGAAAGTCCGCGACGCGAGCCCGGGAAAGGGGCCCGCGTCCGGGCTGGACGCGGGCCCTTCCGTGGTGCAACTATTCGGCGGATTCGAGGGTGTCGACGACGGCCTTGAGGGCCTCCGCCGCCTCGGGTCCGGAGGCGCGGAGCGTCACGGTCTGCCCTTGCTTGACGCCGAGCGCCATGAGCTCGAGGACCGAGCCGGCGTCGGCGCCGTCGAGGAGGACCTCGGCGTCGAATCCGCCGGCGACCCTCGCGAGGAGGGCGGCCGGGCGGGCATGGAGGCCCGCAGGATCCGCGACGACGGCCGTGGCCACGACCTCGTCATCGCCCGTCGAGGCGGTCGGCTCGGGGTGGAGCGGCGCGGCCGCGGACGCCTCGGGCACCGGGGCGCAGACCCCGCGCGCGGCGGCGACGACCTGCCCGAGGGAGTCCCCGAGCTGGGCGCGCACCGACGCGGCGATCGTCCCCTCGACGACGGGGGCGTCGACGAACACGAGGTGGTCGGGATCGTCGGCGAAGTCGAGCACCGCTTCAACCGTCATGGTCGCCGACCCGAGGTCGGTGAGGATGACGACGCCCGCGCCCTCGTCGCGTCCGACCGACTCGAGCGCGGCCTCGACGGCCGCGTCGATCTTGTCGTAGGACGTGCCGATCCCGCCGTCGTCGGTGCCGCCGGCCGCCTCGAAGCGGACGTCCGGTGCCATCTGGGAGGCGAGTTCGACGACCCCTCGGGCGAGGAGGTCGGAGTGCGAGGCGATGACGAATGCGACGCGCGGCATCAGGCCTCCTCGGCCGCTTCGACGGCCTTGGCGAGGATGATCGACGAGGAGACGGCGCCCGGGTCGAGGTGGCCCTTCGAGCGCTCCCCGAGGTAGGACGCGCGCCCCTTCGTCGCCTGGAGCGGCTCGGTGGCGGCGGCGCCCTCGGAGGCGGCGAGAGCGGCGGCCCTCAGCACCTCGAGTGGCTCGGAGCCGGACTCCGCGGCCGCCTTCGCGGCGTCGGAGGCCGGGCCCCACGCGTCGACCATCGTCTTCTCGCCGCGCTCGGCCTTGCCACGCGCTTGGATGCCCTCGAGGGCGGCGGCGACGAGGGCGGAGGCGCCCACGGCGTCGACGGGCTCGGAGGCGGCGGCCTTCGCAGCGCGGAGGAACGCGGTGCCGTAGAGCGGCCCGGCGGCCCCGCCGACCGTCGACATCAGCGTCTTGGCGACGACCTTGAGGACATCCTGCACGCTCTCGGCGGGCTTCGCCTCAAGAGCGGCGACGACCTGCGTGAATCCTCTGTCGAGATTCTCCCCGTGGTCGCCGTCGCCGATCTGACGGTCGAGGTCGATGAGGTACTCGCGCTGCTCGGCGATCGCCTCGCGCGTGAGCGTCATCCAACGGTTCGCCCATGCGGCGTCCAGTGCCATAGGGGTCCTCACTTCCAGGCCGGTGTGGCCACCGGCGCGTCGAACAGGTCGAGGAGCTCGTCGTCGACGCGCAGGAGCGTCACCGACACGCCCGGCATCTCGAGGCTCGTCACGTAGTTGCCCACCATCGAGCGGGCGATCTCCACGCCGTCGGCCTCGAGCAGCTGCGCGAGGCGGCGGTGGCAGATGTAGAGCTCGGACGAGGGCGTGCCGCCCATGCCGTTGACGAGGGTGATGACGCGCTCGCCGGCCTTGAGGGCGAGGTCGTCGCGGACCTTCGTGTAGAGCTCCTCGATGAGCGCGTCGGCGGGCTCCATCGCGCCGCGGCGGTAGCCGGGCTCGCCGTGGATGCCGATGCCGAGCTCGATCTCGTCGTCGCCGAGCTCGAAGGAGGGCTTGCCGGCGTGCGGGACGGTGCAGGGGCCGAGGGCAAGGCCCATCGACCGCATCTCGGAGTTCACGCGCTCGGCGACGGCGGTGACGGCGTCGAGGTCGTCGCCGCGCTCGGCGGCGGCGCCCGCGAGCTTCTCGACGAAGATCGTGCCGGCGACGCCGCGACGGCCCGCGGTGTAGAGGGAGTCCTCGACGGCGACGTCGTCGTTGACGACGACGGAGCGGACCTCGATTTCCTCCATCTCGGCCATCTCGGCGGCCGTCTCGAAGTTGAGGACGTCACCGGTGTAGTTCTTCACGATGTGGAGGACGCCGGCGCCGTGGTCGGCGGCCTTCGTGGCCTCAAGGATCGGGTCGGGGGTCGGCGAGGTGAAGACGGCGCCGGGGACGGCGGCGTCGAGCATGCCGAGGCCGACAAATCCGGCGTGGAGGGGCTCGTGTCCGGAGCCGCCGCCGGAGATGATGCCGACCTTGCCCTCGGCCTTCGGGGTGGCGCGGGTGACGTAATCGGGGTCGAGGTGGACCTCGACGAGATCGGCGTGGGCGAGGGCGAAGCCCTCCAGGGTTTCCTTGACGACGTTGTGAACGTCGTTGACCAGCTTCTTCATGGTGCCTCCTTGCATCTGGCGAGTGGTCGACTCAGCGCCAATGGTGCCACCTCGACCGCCCGTCCACTACCGGAAACGGCAGATCATCGCGTTCTATGGACGAATGCCTGCAACTTCGAGCATGCGCCCTGCAAGAACGACCGACCCGAAGACGACGACTCCGGCGCGGTCCGCGGGGTCGGTCGTCGCCTCGGCGAGCTCGGCGGCCCGGTCGACGGCCTCGGCGAGGTCGTCGCGCGCCTCGACCCGGTCGGGCCCGAAGACGTCCCGGGCGATCTCCTCGAGCGTTTCGAGGGTCGCGGCCCGCTCCCCCGGCATCGAGGTGACGACGAGCGAGTCGAGCCGCGGCTCCATCTCGGCGAGCACGGATTCGATGTCCTTGTCGCCCATCGCCGAGTAGACGCCGACGACGTGCTTGAAGGGGAACGCGTCCTCGAGCGCGTCGGCGAGGACGCGGGCGCCCGCCGGGTTGTGGGCGGCGTCGACGAGGATCGTCGGAGAGGTGCGGACGACTTGGAGGCGCCCGGGCGAGGTCGCGGCCATCATGCCGCGCTCGACCGTCGCCCCGTCGAGCTCGCGCCCGCCCATGAACGCCTCGACGGCGACGAGGGCGGCGGCGGCGTTGTGGGCCTGGTGCTCGCCGAAGAGCGGGACGAAGACGTCGGCGTAGGTCGCGGCGGGCGTCCGAATCGTGACGAGTTGACCGCCGACCCCCATCTGCCGGTCGAGGACCTCGAAGTCGCGGCCCTCGAGCCGCACGATCGCGTCGACCTCGCGGGCCCGCTCGAGGAGCACGTCGAGTGCCTCTTCGGGCTGGGCGGCGATGACGCAGATCTGCCCGGGCTTGATGATCCCCGCCTTCTCGGTCGCGATCTCGCGGATCGAAGAGCCGAGCCACTTGGTGTGGTCGAGGTCGATCGGCATGATCACGGATACTCCGGCGTCCATCGTGTTCGTCGCGTCCCAGAGGCCGCCCATCCCGACCTCGACGACCGCGGCGTCGACGGGGTGGTCGGCGAAGGCAGCGAAGGCCATGACGGTGAAGACCTCGAAGAAGGAGAGGCGGGGACCGCCCTCGGCGAGCGACTTCTCGTCGATCATCTCGATGTAGGGGGCGACGTCCTCCCACGCCGCGACGAAGCCCTCGCGCGAGATCGGCGCGCCCTCGAGGGAGATCCGCTCGCGCACGTCGATGAGGTGGGGGCTCGTGAATCTGCCGGTGCGCACGCCGAAGGCGGTGAGCATCGCGTCGATCATCCGCGCGGACGAGGTCTTCCCGTTCGTCCCGGTGATGTGGACGGAGGGGTAGGAGTTCTGGGGATCGCCGAGGATGTCGAGGACCGCGCGGACGCGGTCGACGGTCGGGTCGAACTTGTGCTCGGGTGCGCGCGCGACGATCGCGTCGTAGATCGAGGCGACCCGCTCGTCGAGGGCGACGGAGTCGGCGGCGGCCTCGAGGGCCGCGTCGTGTGCGGCTCTCTCCCGCTCGGCGCGGGCCGCAGCGGCGTCCTCGGAGAATTCGTCGTCGACCTCGTCGTCCTCGATCTCGGCGAGAATCGAGGGGTCGGGCCCGAGGAGCAGGGACGACTCGACGAGCGCGCGCAGGGCCGCGGTCCGCTCGTCCTCGGCCTCATCCTCGTCGCTCTGCCCGGTGACGTCCGTCAGGGCGAGCTCGTCGGGAGCGTCAGCCGCCTCGAGGTACGGGAGGAGGTCGGCGGGGATGGCACCGGGCTCGTGGGCGGGCTCGGCGTCGTTCCCGAAGAACGCGGGGTGGTCATTCGCCATGGGGGCCTCCTGATCGACGAGGGCGGGGCGGCGCGTTTTCCCGGCGGGGAAACGGCAGTCGCCCAGTCTACTCGGGCGTGCCCGATCGGGCTCCGCGGGCCGGCGCCCTCCCCGGCGAAGGCGTGCGCTGACGGTCATGCAGTCATGCGCGCGATGATGTTCCATAGAGCATCCGTATGCGCATGTCGGAATACTGTCGGAATAATGTCGGTATGACCTATGAGCCGCCCTTGTCCCTCACCGATGCGATCGTCTCGCTCGTCGCCGAAATCGGCGAGCTCGCCGGCCGCGTCGATGCTCGCGGGCGCCTCGATCGCAGTCCCCGGTTGAGGCGCGAGAATCGCATCCGAACGATCCACTCCTCACTCGCCATCGAGGCGAACACCCTCTCGCTCGTCCAGGTGAGTGCGATTCTCGATGGGAGACGGGTCCTCGCGCCTCCGCGCGATCTTCTCGAGGTGCGCAACGCGATCAATACCTACGAGGCACTCGAGACCTTCGATCCGGTGGCGATCGACGATCTCCTTCGCGCGCACCGGATGCTCATGGGCGGCCTCGTCGACGAAGCGGGTCGCCTGCGGAGTACGAACGTCGGGGTCTTCGACTCCGACCGGCTGATCCACGCGGGCACGCCCGCGAAATACGTCGGTACAGCGATGGCTGACCTTCTCGAGTGGCTGGGCACGACGGCCGCGCACCCGCTCATCTCCTCGTGCGTCTTCCACTACGAATTCGAGTTCATCCACCCCTTCCGGGACGGGAACGGTCGAATGGGCCGGCTCTGGCAGACGGTCGTCCTCGCGCGATGGAATCCCCTCTTCGCCTGGCTTCCCGTCGAGTCGGTCGTGAAGGATCACCAGGAGGACTACTACGCTGCGCTGCGCCGAAGCGACGCCGCCGGGGAGGCGACGACCTTCGTCGAATTCATGCTCTCGATGCTCGCCGCCTCGTTGCGCGAGCTCGTCGACGTCGACGGGTCGGACGAGCCGAACCCAGGGGACGGTGACAGCGCGTCCCGTATCCTCCGTGAGCTTCGCGCGGACCCCTCGATGTCGATGGCGACCCTCGCGACGACAGTCGGCGTGAGCGCGCGCCAGGTCGAACGCGTCATCGCCCGACTGAAGAAGGAGGGTCGTATCCGGCGAATCGGAGCGCGACGCAACGGCCACTGGGTCGTCGAGCCGAACACTCCGGGCCGCCTCGGAAGCGGCGGCCAGTCGCCCCCGCGCGATTGAGCGTCGACTTCGGCGTGCCGTCGGACCCCGTTTGCATTGCGACCGAATTCTCGGGCACGCACGCGCGTCATCGAGGCAAACGAACACCGTATGAAACGGGGCCGGGGCAGTGGATACCGCCCCGGCCCCGGGTTCGACCCGATCCGCCGCTCCGCCCTCGTCGATCGAGGGCGGAGCGGCGGACGATCGCTCAGCGCTTCGCCACGGACACCTCGAGCGTCTCGGCCGGAACGACCGTCACCTCGAGGGCGAGGGTCTCGTGGGCGATCATCTCGCGGTGCGCCTCGACGGCCGCCACGCGCTCGGCGGGAACGCCGAGGGCGAGCGCGATGCGATCGGAGATGTGAAGGCCGGCGTTCTTGCGCTCGTCCTGGACGGCGCGGACGACGTCGCGGGCGTAGCCCTCGGCCTCGAGCTCGGGCGTGAGCGCCGTGTCGAGGACGACGACGGTGCCGTTCGCCATGACGTCGGCGACCTGGCCCTCGACCGCGTCGACGGAGGTCGAGACGGAGAACTGATCGCCGGTGAGGACGACCGGCGCACCGTCGACGAGGACGCCCGGGAACTCGCAGGACGCGCCGTCCTCGGACACGCTCCAGTCCCCCGCCTTCTGCGCCTTGAAGAGCGCGGAGGTGAGCTTGCGGATCGACGGTTCGAAGGCGCGCGGGTTGAGCGCGAGCTCCGTGTTCGCCGTGAGGCCGGACTCGTCGGGCGTGAGGAAGCGGACCTCCTTGACGTTGACCTCGGAGGCGACGAGCGCGCCGAAGGGCGCGAGCGCCGCTGCCTGCTCGGACACGACGGACATGCCGGCGAGGGGCTGGCGGACGCGCAGCTGGTTGACCTTGCGAAGCGCGTGCGCGGTCGAGACGACCTCGCGGACCTCGTCCATGGCGGCGACGAGCGCATCGTCAGCGACCGTGTCGGGCAGGGTCGGGAAATCGACGAGGTGCACGGACTCGCCGCCGGTGAGGCCCTTCCAGATCTCCTCGGCCAGGAGCGGGAGGAGCGGCGCGGCGGTCTCCATGAGGCGCACGAGCGCCGTGTAGAGCGTGTCGAACGCCGCCGCATCCTCGTCCCAGAAGCGCTGACGCTGCGTGCGGACGTACCAGTTCGTCAGGACGTCGAGGTAGTCGCGGACGAGCTCGCACGACTTCGCGATGTCGTAGCAGTCGAGCGCGGCGCGCACGTCGTTCGCCAGGCCCCGCGTATGGGCGAGGAGGTAGCGGTCCATCTCGGGCAGTCCCGCGACGACCGAGGCGTCGGCGAGGTCGAGTTCGTGGGCCTCGTACCCCGCGCCGCCCTTGGCCGCCCCCGCGTACAGGGTGAAGAAGTAGTACGCGTTCCAGATCGGGAGGAGGACCTGGCGGACGGTGTCCCGGATGCCCGCGTCGGTCACCATGAGGTTGCCGCCGCGCACGACGGGCGAGCTCATGAGGAACCAGCGCATCGCGTCCGACCCGTAGGTGTCGAACACGCCGTTGACGTCCGGGTAGTTGCGCAGCGACTTGCTCATCTTGCGGCCGTCGTCGCCGAGGACGATGCCGTGCGAAACGACGGACGTGAACGCGGGGCGGTCGAAGAGCGCCGTCGCGAGGACGTGGAGCGTGTAGAACCAGCCGCGCGTCTGCCCGATGTACTCGACGATGAAATCGCCCGGGTAGTGCGACTCGAACCACTCCTGGTTCTCGAAGGGGTAATGGACCTGCGCGTACGGCATCGAACCGGACTCGAACCAGCAGTCGAATACGTCGGGGATGCGGCGCATCATCGACTTGCCGGTCGGGTCGTCGGGGTTCGGGCGGACGAGCTCGTCGATGTAGGGGCGGTGGAGGTTGTCGACCTTCACGCCGAAGTCGCGCTCGAGCTCTTCGAAGGAGCCGTAGACGTCCTCGCGCGGGTAGCGCGGGTCGTCCGACCGCCACACGGGGATCGGCGAGCCCCAGAAGCGGTTGCGGGAAATCGACCAGTCGCGGGCGCCGGCGAGCCAGTTCCCGAAGATCCCGTCCTTCGTGTGCTCGGGGACCCAGGTGATCTGCTGGTTGAGCTCGACCATGCGGTCGCGGATCGCGGTGACCTTGACGAACCACGAGGACACGGCCTTGTACATGAGCGGCTTGCGGCAGCGCCAGCAGTGCGGGTACGAGTGGACGTACGACTTCTGCTGGACGAGAACGGCGCGGATCGACGGATCGCGGCGGGCCATCGGGCCGGTCTGGTCCCGCAGGTCGACGACGACGGGCTTGTTCGCGTCGAAGATCTGAAGGCCCTCGTAGTCGGAGACCTCGGAGGTGAAGACGCCGCCGTCGTCGACGGGGACGACGGTGCCGATCCCGTACTCCATGCACGTCCACATGTCGTCCTCGCCGAAGGCGGGGGCCTGGTGGACGAGGCCGGTGCCGTCGGTCGTCGTCACGTAGTCGGCGGCGATGATCTGCCAGGCGTTGGGGCCGGGGACGGCGCCCTCGGCGCGGTGCGCCTCATCGTCGAAGTAGTCGTAGATCGGGTGGTAGCGCTTGCCGACGAGGTCGGCGCCGACGTACTCGGCGAGGATCTCGGGGTTCTCGCCGAGTTCCTTCGCGTAGGAGCCGAGGAGGTCCTTCGCGAGGACGACGTTCTCCCCGGCGATCGGCGAGTCGAGGTCGGTGGCGACGCGCACGACGACGTACTCGACCTTCGGACCGACGGCGACGGCGGAGTTCGACGGGAGGGTCCACGGGGTCGTCGTCCAGATGAGGACGAGCTCGGGCTTGACGGCGCCGGGCAGGAGCGGCTCGGTGAGGCGCATGCCGACGGTCACCGTGTTGTCCTGGCGGTCCTGGTAGACCTCGTCGTCCATCTTGAGCTCGTGGTTGCTCAGGGGTGTGCGGTCGTGCCAGCAGTAGGGCAGGACGCGGTAGCCCTGGTAGGCGAGGCCCTTGTCGTAGAGCTGCTTGAACGCCCAGATCACCGACTCCATGTACGTGGGGTCGAGGGTCTTGTAGTCGTTGGAGAAGTCGACCCAGCGCGCCTGGCGCGTGACGTAGTCCTCCCACTCGTTCGTGTAGCGGAGGACCGACTCGCGGCACGCCTCGTTGAACTTCTCGATGCCGAGGCCGCCCTCGCGGGTGATCTCGGTGACGTCGTCGATGCCGAGGAGGCGCTGCGCCTCGAGCTCGGCGGGAAGGCCGTGGGTGTCCCAGCCGAAACGGCGCTCGACACGGTGGCCGAGCATCGTCTGGTAGCGGCCGACGATGTCCTTCACGTAGCCGGTGAGGAGGTGGCCGTAGTGCGGGAGGCCGTTCGCGAAGGGCGGTCCGTCGTAGAAGACGAACTCGTTCTGCCCTCCCTTGCCGGCGGGCCGGGCGTCGATGGACTTCCGGAAGGTGTCATCGGCGGCCCAAAAGGCCAGTGTCTCGCCTTCCATCTGCGGGAAGGACGGGCTCGCGTCCACCTCGGTGTCGCGGTGGCGCGGGTAGAAGCCGTGCTTCGTCATCGTGTCCTCGTCTGTTCGTCTCACAGGGACGAGGACCGGCGACGCCGGGACCCGCGGTACCACCCCGCTTGCCCCTCCCCCTCACGAGGGCGGGGCCGCTTCTTTCATGGGCTGTGTCGGGCCCTCCCGTCCGGTTCTACTGAGTCGCGGTCGCCCGCTCCCGTTCTTCCGGAGACTCCCCGGTGATGCCCTCGGAATCCTCGCCCGTGGGCGGGGAGTCGAGGCCGGATCTTCGTCGCGCCCCACTCTAGCCGACCGCGGCGCACGGGCGCGCACCGGGTCGCGTGCAACGCGACTCATCCGAGGCCCTCGTGCGGACGCCCGGCGCGAGGCGGCCCGCGAACGCGCACACTGGACCCACGCCCCGCGAGCCCCGTTCCCCCTTGACGCGCCTCGCCCTGCCCGTGTTCATCCCCTCGCTCGTGTGGTCGACGGGCTACGGGGCGCTCGATCCCGTGGTGGTCCTCGCGGCTCTCGCGCTCGGGATGTCGCAGTCCTCAGCCTCGGCGCTCGCCGTCTCCTCGAACCTCTGGTCGCTCGCCCGCCAGGCCTACGTCGCCGAGTCGGTGCCGCCGCACTGGCGCGCCCGCGGGATGTCGATGCTCGGCGGAATGCTCCGCCTCGGGAAGATGGTCGGCCCGGGAGCGGGCGCGGCGGCGCTCGACCCGGTGCTCGCGCAGGCGCGGCCCGTGAGGGAGCGCGCGGATCGTCGTTCCGTCCTCCTGCTCGCGACCTGCGTCCTCGTCCTCGCGCTCGTGCGGACGAATCGGCAGGTCGTCATCCCGCTCCTCGGCGCGCACCTCGGCGTGTCGAACGAGCTGATCTCCGCGACCTTCGCGATCTCCACGCTCCTCGACGTCGCGGTCTTCTACCCCTCGGGGCGGATCACCGACCGCTACGGGCGCAGGGCCGCGCTCATTCCGACGCTCCTCGCGATGGGCGTCGGCTTCTGCCTGCTCGCGACCGTCACCTCGACCGCGTGGTTCATCGCGGCCGCCTGCCTCGTCGGCTTCGGGAACGGCCTGGGCGCGGGGATCGTCATGACGATCGGCGCGGATCTCTCCCCCGACGTCGATCGGTCGAAGTTCCTCGGGGTCTGGCAGTCGCTCTCGACGATCGGTACGGTCGTCGGCCCTTTCCTCGTCTCCGCGATCGTCGCCGTGTCGGACGTCGAGTGGGCGACGGCGATCACGAGGATCCTCGGCCTCGCGGGCGCGGCGTGGTCGTGGTTCTGGGTGCCGGTCGCCTACCGGAGGATCGGCATCGACGAGCGGGGCCGGGGGCTGCGCCCTCAGGGGCTCTCCTGACTCAGGCCCGCGCGCGGGGCGTGAGGATGAGTCCGCGCCGCTTTGCGACGATGAGGAGGACGAGCGCGCATGCGAGGCAGACGAAAAGCGCTGTGAGAGATCCCTCGAAGCCCGTGGTTCCGCCGGTGAGCGCGGCAGGCCCGTTAATCGTTGCAGCGAGGAGTCCGTGGTTCTCCGAACCCGTCCCCGACACGTCTGAAGAGAAGATTCCGCCCTGGACGAAATTCCATGCGGCGTGGACGCCCATCACGAGCCACAGCCGCCGAGTGACGACGAAGCATGCTCCGAGAAGGAGCCCAGCCTCGAGACCGATCGCGAGCGCGCCACCGGGGGTCGCTTCCGGGTTCGTCAGGTGCAGGCCCCCAAAGAGCGCGGAGGTAAGGCCGAGCGCCCACCACGTGCCGACACGGTGCTCGAGGACGCGCAAGAGCAGTCCGCGGAAGAGGATCTCCTCAGCGACACCCGCCATGACCGAAATGCCCACGAGGCCGAGGATTGCCGGATTCGGGTTCAACCCGGTCGCTCGGTACGCGCCTGCGAGCGCGGCGACCCCGACGACGATGCCCATGAGGAGGGTGCCGAGTGTGAGGCCCGCGCCGAGCTCGCGCCACGCCCCCGGTGACCTGATCTCGACCGGCGACCGCTTCGCGATGCACCGCATGATGAGGAGATAGCCGCCGACGGCGAGAATCGCCGCGAGGATGCCGCCGACCCCGAGGCCGATATCCCCGCCGATCCTGACGCCGAGGATCCCTCCCAGGAATTCGGCGAGGATGAAACAGCAGAAGCCGACAAGCACTTGCAGGACGGGATGCGCCCCGACCTCGTCGATGGCGTTGAACGCCTCGCTGCTCGTTCGTCCGGGGTTGTGGGTCTCGGAAGTCAACATGGTTGAACCCTCCTACTCTTGCGCGCTTTCACGCGCATGACGTGTCGCAACACAGCCCATGATATTCGTCATCCCCGAGCGGTGAATTCCCTCATGAGGAGCGGTGACTCGGCGCACTACCGGCCGAATCGCACCGCCGGGAGCATGGAGTCATCGAGAGAAGGGAGACGATATGAGCGTCGTCGAAGCGACCGGCATCGAACGGACCTACGGACGGGGGCGCACCGCGTTCCGCGCCGTCGACGGGGTCTCACTGCGGATTGAAAAAGGGGAGCTCGTCGCGCTCCTCGGCGTCAACGGCGCGGGGAAGACCTCCCTCGTCGAGGTCCTCGAAGGACTCGCCGCCCCCTCGGCGGGCGAGGTCCGCGTCTTCGGGCTCGACCCCGTCCGCGACCGCCAGGGGGTCCGCGCCCGCACCGGGATCATGCTCCAGGAGGCGGGCTTCGCCTCCGACCTCACGGTCGCCGAAACCTTGAGGATGTGGGCGGGGACGCTGCCCGCCCCGCGCCCGATCGACGAGGCCCTCGCGCTCACCGACCTCGCCCATCGGGCCTCCGTCCGGGTCGGCGCCCTCTCGGGCGGCGAGCAGCGCCGCCTCGACCTCGCGATGGCGATCCTCGGGCGCCCCGAGCTCCTCTTCCTCGACGAGCCGACGACGGGCCTCGATCCGGCGTCGCGTCGTCGCACCTGGGACCTCGTCGCCGCGATGATCGACGAGGGCGTCTCCATCCTCCTCACGACCCACTACATGGAGGAGGCCGAGCGCCTCGCCGACCGCGTCCTCGTCATGCGCGACGGTCGGATCATCGCCGAGGGCGATGCCCGCTCGCTGGGCGCGGCCCGTCCCTCGCGCATCGAGTTCACCGAGAATCCGGCGCTCGACGACGCGCTCCTCGCTTCTCTTCCGGGCGTTCTCGGGGTCCCCGCGCGTGAGCGCGGCCGCGTCCTCGTCGATACCCGGGACCTCGATGCGACCCTCGCCGCTCTCTTCGCCGAGGCCGCCCGACGCGGCATCCGGATCGATGGGCTCGACGCGCGCGCCGCGGGACTCGAGGACGCCTTCCTCTCTCTCGCCGGCGCTGAAGCCGGCGGGCACAGCTCCCCCGCGGTTCGCCCCGGTTTCCCCATCGATGGTCCCGGCGCGGCCCCCGCGCCCCGAGCTTGATCCGAGCACATCCCCAAGGAGACTCCCATGCCCACCGCCGCCACCCGCATCCTCGCGATCTCGCGCGCCGAGTCGCTCCTCTACCTGCGCCGTCCCGTCCTCCTCGCCCCCGCCCTCGTCATGGGGTCGCTCATGGTCGTCCTCATCGGCCCGATGCTCGGCGACTCGTTGACGGGCCCGGCCTTCGCAGCGTTCCTCGTCGCGATGCTCGCCTCCTGGGCGCTCCTCATGGTCGTCTACCAGAACACGACGACGATCGGCGTCGCGAGGCGCGATGAGGGCGTCTTCCAACGCATGTCGACCGGCATGGCGACGCCCTGGGAGGCCTTCATCGCCGCCTGCGTCCCGTCCGCGTTCATCGCGATCGTCCAGATTCTTCTCGGCGCGCTCGCCGCGCACGTCGTCCTCTTCGAGCTCCCCCTCGTCAACCCGATCCTCCCTCTCCTCGCGATCGGACTCGGAACCGTTCTCCTCGCGGCGCTCGCAGCGTGGACGAGCTCGTGGACGAGCTCGGTCGGAGCCGCGCAGTTCACGACCGCGCCGGTCTTCCTCGGCTTGCTCTTCACCTCCGGGACTCTCTTCAGCTTCGCGTTCCTCCCGGGCCCAGCGCGCCTCGCCCTCGAGTCGACGCCGCTGCACGCGATGAGCGACCTCATCGTCCTCGGCCTCCTCGGCGGGAACGCCGCCGGCGACGTCTCCGGGCTCGGATTCCTCGACACCTGGACGCATGCCGCCCGCCCCCTCGCGATCCTCACGGCGTGGACGCTCGCTGCCGTTCTCCTCGCGCGCGCGACGATGCGCTTCGAGCGGCGCCGCTGACGAGGACGGGGCGGGACCTGCAATGATGGGGAGCATGAGGACCGTGCGCGCGACCGCGACCGCGCCGACGCGGATCGGCGCGGGCACGCGACGCCTGCGCGACTACTCGCTGTGGTCGTTCTACGCGCTCTACGCGCTCTGGCCCCTGGTCCTCGCCGGCGTAGTCGCCGGTCTCGAGCGGATCACGGCGTGGACTCTCGCGACCCTCGCAGTCCAGACGGTCCTCGCCTTCTGCTCCGCCCTCACGCTGCGCGACCTCGTCGACGCGGCGGTCGACGGGCGGCCCGCGCGCACCCGATTCCTTCTCTCCGATCTCGGGCTCTACGCGGCCTCCCTCGTCTTCGCGGTGCTCGGCTTCACCCCGTCCGAGCTCGCGATGTCGCCGGTGACGCTCGCCTTGATCCTGCCGACGCTCGGTCTTCTCTCAGCCTTCCCCGGATGGCGCTCCGCGGCCGCAGGTCTCGTGGGCACGGGACTCGTCGTCGGCGGCACGGGCCTCGCCCACTTCTTGCATCCCGTGCCCGGCGTGAACGTCGGAGCGGTCCTCATCGCGGCGGCGATGCCGACCGCGCTCCTCCTCCTGTTCCTCGTCCCGGCGATGCGCTGGTCGATCTCCGTCCTCGAGTCGGTCGGCTCGCAGGAGCGCCTCGACCTCATGCGCGCCGATCTCGCCGTCGCCGAGGAGCGCCTGCGCATCGCCCGCGATCTCCACGACCTCTTCGGCCGCACGCTCACGGCCGTCGCGCTGAAGTCGGACCTCGCCGCCGAGCTGGCCGAGGCGGAGGGCGCGCCGCGCGCCGCCGCGGAGGCCCGCGCCGTCCAGGAGCTCGCCGATTCGGCCCTCAGGGAGGTGCGCGCGACGCTCGCCGGATACCGCACCCCCGACCTCGGAGCCGAGGTCGCTGGCGCCGCCTCGCTCCTCGCCTCGGCCGGCGTCGGCGTCCGCATCGTCGGCGATCCCTCATCGGTCCCCGACCCGGCCGCGCCCCTCCTCGCCCTCGTCGTCCGCGAAGCCGCGACGAACATCGTGCGCCACTCGCGCGCGACGTCCGCGCTCCTCCGCTTCGAGGTCGTCGACGGGCTCGCCCGCGCGGAGATGACGAACGACGGCGCGCCCGATGCACTCGCGGACTCCGACGGCTCGGGGCTCGCGTCCCTGCGCGCCAGGCTCGAGGACGAGGGCGGGACCCTCGACTGGAGCGCGGGAGCCGGGGGCTTCAGGCTGACCGCGACGGCGCCCGCGGATTCGGGCTCCCACCCGGACGGCGCGGCCCCGGGCGCCGCGCGAGGATCCGCGCGATGATCGGAGCAGACCCCCGCCCCAGGGCCGGGACCGCACGAGGAGAGGAGCCCGCGGTGATCCGCATCGTCATCGCCGACGACGAGACGCTCCTGCGCGACGCCCTCGAGTCGCTCCTCGGGCTCCAACCCGACCTCGAGGTCGTCGGCGTTGCCGCCTCGGGCACCGAGGCGATCGCCCTCATCGAGGCGACTCGCCCCGAGGTCGCGCTCCTCGACCTCCAGATGCCCGGCGCGGACGGGATCGAGATCGTCGAGCGGGTCGCGGCGTCGAGCCCCGACACCCGCTGCCTCATCCTCACGAGCCATGCAAGGCCCGGCTACCTCAAGCGCGCCCTCGAGGCGGGCGCCCGCGGCTTCGTCCCGAAGACGACCTCGGCGAAGGAACTCTCCCGCATCATCCGCCGCCTCGCCGAGGGGCAGCGCTACGTCGACCCCGAGCTCTCCGCCGAGGCCATCGCGGCCGGCGACTCGCCCCTCACGCCCCGCGAGGCCGACGTCCTCGAACTCGCCGCCGAGGGCGCTCCCGTCGACGAGATCGCCGAGCGCGCCTGCCTCTCCCCCGGCACGGTCCGCAACTATCTTTCGAGCGCGATGACGAAGCTCGGCGTTCCGAACAGGCACGCGGCCGTCGAGGCCGCGCGCGAGAAGGGGTGGATCTGATCCCCTGCGCCCACGGGCGCATCCGCGCCGATCGGGAGGAGGCGCCGCCCCGACCTCGTCGATCGCCGAACGCCGAGGACCGGGACACCGCGACGGGACGACCACGATCCGGATGGAGGTGGCGGAGGTCACGCCCGCGCCGCTAGGGTGCGAGGCGTGACGACGATCAGTACCCGCTCCTGGTGGTGGCTCTCCTCTTTGGCGAGCCGCTGATCATCGTCCCCATTTCGCAGCCCGCCAACGTCGGCGGGCTTTTCTGTTGTCGCGCTCGCCGCCGCTCGAACACAAGGAGAACCCCATGACCGACACGACCGCGACGACCGAGCCCGCGGGCGCCGCCCCCACCGCCAACCGACTCCCCACCGGCCCCATCGAGGGTCTCCCCGACGCGACCGTCCGCGACACCTTGCTCCCCGCCTTCTTCGGGCGCTTCGGCGGGCAGGAGGTCCCCGACTTCTTCCTCCCCGCCCTCGACGAGCTCGAGGCCGCCTACGTCGAGGCGATGGCCGACCCGTCCTTCCACGAGGAGCTCGACGAACTGCGCCGGACCTACCTCGGGCGCGCGACCCCGATCTTCGAGTGCCGGAATCTCCCGATCGGCGGCGGCGCGCGCATCGTTCTCAAGCGCGAGGACCTCGCCCACGGCGGCGCCCACAAGGGCAACAACGTCCTCGGGCAGGCGCTCCTCGCCAAGCGCATGGGGAAGAAGCGCCTCATCGCCGAGACCGGCGCCGGCCAGCACGGCACCGCGACCGCGATGGTCGCCGCCCTCATGGGTCTCGAGTGCACGATCTACATGGGCGCCCACGACGTCGCCCGCCAGAAGCCGAACGTCGAGCGCATGGAGCTCATGGGCGCGACCGTCGTCCCCGTCACCCGCGGGTCGGCCGGCCTCAAGGACGCCATCGACGAGGCCCTCGAGGAGTGGTGCACGCGCCTCGCCGACACCTTCTACCTCCTCGGCTCGGCGACCGGCCCCCACCCCTTCCCGACGATCGTCCGCGAGTTCCAATCCGTGATCTCGAAGGAGTCGCGCGCCCAGATGCTCGCCGAGCACGGGCGTCTGCCCGACGCGGTGCTCGCCGCCGTCGGCGGCGGCTCGAACGCGATCGGCGCCTTCGCCCACTACCTCGACGATCCCGAGGTCGAACTCATCGGCGTCGAGCCCGCGGGCAAGGGCCTCGACACCCCCGAGCACGGCGCCCCGATCTGCGCGGGCCGCATCGGCTCGCTCCACGGGATGCGCTCCTTCGTCATGCTCTCCGACGAGGGCGAGGTCCTCCCGTCCCACTCGATCTCCGCCGGACTCGACTACCCCTCGGTCGGGCCCGAGCACGCGATGCTCGCCGAAACGGGCCGCGTCCACTACGTCGGCATCACCGACGAGGAGGCGCTCGACGCCTTCAAGGCGCTCTCCCGCTCCGAGGGGATCATCCCGGCGATGGAGTCCTCGCACGCCGTCGCCCAGGCGCTGAAGATCGCCCGCGAGTTCGTCGAGGCGAACGGCCCGGACGCCGAGGGGCCGCTGCTCCTCGTCAACCTCTCGGGCCGCGGCGACAAGGACATGGAGCAGGTCGCCGACCGTCTGTGAGCACCCGGGGCCGGGCGCCGCTTGTCGGCGCCCGGCCCCACGGCGCACACTGCCAGCATGGAGGATCTGCGCATCGAACCGGGACCGGGCTGCCCGAAGGGACTCGTCGTTCCCGCTTCCGAGCTCGATGAGCGCTTCACGCACTCCTCCGGCCCCGGCGGCCAGGGGGTCAACACCTCGGACTCGCGCGTCCAACTCGCCTTCGACGTCGCCGCGAGCTCTGCCCTCGACGAGCGGCAGCGCGAACGGGCCCTCGCCTCCCTCGCGGGACGGCTCACGGGGACGGTCCTCCTCGTCACCGCCTCCGAGCACCGCTCGCAGTTCGCGAATCGCAAGGCCGCGCGCGAGCGCCTCGCGGCCCTCCTGCGCGCCGCCCTCGCCCCCGAGATCCCCCGGCGCGCGACGAAGCCGACCCGCGCGTCGAAGTACCGGAGGCTCGCCGCCAAGCGGATGCGCTCCGACCTCAAGGCGCAGCGGCGCAGGCCGGGCCTCGACTAGTCGTCCTTCGTCGCCTCGGCGTCGAGATCGGGCATCGGGACGGAGATCGGCGGCGCGCCGGACTCGACCTCGATGGGGAGGATCTTCTCGCGCTCCTTCTCCTCGAGGAAGTACTCGTGGGCGGGGTTGTAGACCCGGTTGAGGGCGTCGAACGCCGCGGCCGCCGACTTCGACTGGCGCTTGCGCCAATAGATCCAGCCGCGTTCCTCGGCCCACAGGCCGATCCGGTCGAGTACGACGATCGCGAGGCCGACGAGGGCCAGGATCGCGAGGATCCTCCAACCGGACACGTCTCAGCCCTTGCGCGCGACCAGTGTGTTCGTCGCCTGCGCGACGGGCCGGACGATCATCGAGTCGATGTTGACGTGCGCGGGCCGCGTGAGCGTCCAGATGATCGCGTCGGCGATGTCCTCGGCGACGAGGGGCTCGGCGACGCCCTCGTACACCTTGTCCGCGGCCTCCTGGGAGCCGAGCCGGTTGAGGGAGAACTCGGGGGTCTTCACCATGCCGGGGGCGATCTCGATGATCCGGACGGGCTCGCCGACGAGCTCCTGGCGCAGCGTGTTCGCGATGATCCGCTCGGCGTGCTTCGCGGCGACGTACCCTCCGCCGCCCGGGTAGGTGTCGTGGCCCGCGGTCGAGGTGAGGAAGACGACGTCGCCCCCGCGCTCGCGCATTCCGGGAAGGAACGCGGTCGTGCAGCGCAGCGCCGTCATGACGTTGCGGTCGTACATCGCGGCCCAGCGCTCGGGGTCGGCGTCGGCGACCCTGTCGACGCCGATGGCGCCTCCGGCGTTGTTGACGAGGGCGTCGACGGGCCCGCCCTCGAGGACCGTCGCCGCCATATCGGCGACCTGGCGCTCGTCGGTGAGGTCGGCGGCGACGTAGGAGCATCCGGTCTCGGCGGCGAGGGCGGCGAGACGCTCCTCGCGCCTGGCGACCGCGACGACGTCCCATCCGAGGGCGCGCAGCCCCCGCACGGTCGCCTCCCCGATTCCGGTCGAGGCTCCGGTGACGACGGCGCGGCGGACGGTCTTGCTCATGGCGTCTCCTCGGGTTGCGGCGCGTCGCCTTCGGACGCGCCCTGCGACCTCAGGGTATGCCCCTGCGCCGCCGGCTCGCTCGGACCTTCCATCGACGAGGGCGGGGCGGCGTCCTCGTCGAGGGGAAGCGGACGGAGGCCGACGTCTTCGGAGGCCCCCGCACCCGCGTCGCCGTCCGCGGGCGCCCGCTTCGGCGTCTTCGGGCCGCGGGCCCGCCTGCCGATCCACCAGGCGAGCGCGACGAGCGGCGCGAAGAGGAGGAGCCACGGGGCGGCCATGATGAGCGCGTATGCGATGCCGGAGATCCCGGCGAGGAACACGCTCCACGAGCGTTCCCAGGCCGAGCCCGAGGCCGCGGGGACGACCGAGGTCGAGCGGAATTCGACGTCGAGCGCCGAATAGGAGACCCGATCCGCGTACCAGGCGCGCTGGGCGTTGAGTCCGTCGAGTTCGGCCTGGCGGTCGGTGAGCTCGCGCTCGGCCTCGATGAGGTCAGCAGTCGTCTCCGCCTTGTCGATGAGGGCCGTGAGGCGTTCGATCGAGGCCTTGAGGGCAGCGATCCGGGCGTCGAGGTCGGCGACCTCCGCGCCGACGTCGCTCGAGGACGTCGACTGCTCGCTCACCCGCCCGAGCGACGCGAGCTTCTCGCGCGTCGCCTCGAAGGTCTCGGCCGGGATCTTGAAGGTCGCCGAGGCGTAGGGCGCGCCCGAATCGGCGACGAGGTTCGTCGAGGCGACCGATCCGTCGGCATCCTCGACGATTCGGCCGGCCTCCTCCATCGTCTTCGCGGGATCGTCGACGTCGAGCCGCATGTACCCGGTGACGATGATCGCCGACGAGTCGTTCGACTGCGCCCGGTCGGCGGCGGCGCTCGTCGATCCTGAGTCCGGGGCTCCGACCGAGGAATCGGACGCGCAGCCCGGACCGACGACCGCGGCCGAGTCGGCGGAGGACTCGCCGACGGCGCTCGATGCGTTCGAGCCTCCCGCGGCGCCGCAGCCCGACAGCCCGAGGGCGAGCGAGAGGGCGAGGGCGGACGCGGCGAGCGCTCCGGCGCCGCGCGAGCGCCCGGACCGCGGGAGGCGAGCTCGGTCAGAATCACGGTGGGGACGGGCGTGCATGGCTCCTCCTCGAGTCGGTTTCCACCAGTGTCCCCGAGAGCGCGGGCGAGGGGAACCGCTTCTGCGCGAATGCTCCCGAATCGGTACGCACAGGAGCGGAACGCGACGGCGCCGGCGGGAGGATTCCCGCCGGCGCCGCGACCTCGTCCCCGTAAGGGGTGAAGAGGGACGAGGATTTCGCCTTTCAGTGCAGTCCGTAGGCCTTGTGAATGAGCCAGATCGGGTGGACGACGTTCGCGCCGGTATCGGTGCGCAGCTGCCAACGGCAGGTCTCCGTGTCACACGCCTCGAGCTCGACGTTCACCTGCTTGATGAAGTCGAAGACCGGCTTGCCGACCGCCTGGGCGATGTCGTACTTCTCCTTCTTCATGCCATAGGTGCCGGCGATGCCGCAGCACGGCTGGTTCGACTCCTTGACCGTGACGCCCGGGATGAGCTCCATGAGTTCGATGGCCGGGAGGCCGAGGCCCTGGGACTTCAGCTGGCAGGGGGCGTGATACGGGATGGTGACGTCGATCCGCTGGAAGTTGAGATCGAGCTCGCCCACCTCATGAAGGTGCATGAGGAACTCGCAGATGTCCCACATGCGCGAGCCGACGTCCGCGTGGGGTCTCCTACACCCGGAGAAAGCCCCTTGCTGAAACACAAGATCTCTGAGCATTCGCGTGGAGTTTCCGTCGCCTCCCTCATTCATCAGCGACGCCACCGCACGACAAGCCGCGTCATTCACGCCGTTGCGCGCGTGACGATGAGTACCAGCCCCGTCACGCCACCTACGCCTACGAGCAGGCGCGCCCGATGCGCAATCGGCAAGCTCAGCGACGTGCTCGAGGCTGAACTCGACGAACACTCCCGGTACATCCACCAGTTCCTCGAGCGCATCCAGCCCGGCGTCCACAATGTGGGCATTGCGGATCGCTTCACTGCGGGTGAACAGGCCCCCACCACGGGGCACCGGCCAGCGAATTTCCTGGTGGCGCAGCACTCCGGTAGCTCAAGGCACCCTGAGAGCTATACTTGTAGCACACCCACTCCCTCGGTTCTCTTCAGGAGCTTAAAACTATGACGCTATCCCCGCTCAAACGCAGGCTCGCCACACTGGCCACGGCGACACTCCTAACCATCAGTCTCGCCCCCACAGGAGTAGCACAAGCCATCGCCCCCCCCCGCAACTAGCCAACTAACAACCACAACTTCGCCCAACACGACCACACCGACGTGGGACAACAAAGGTTACATCGTCGCGGATAACGCGGATGATCTTCAGAACAAGATTGAGGAAGCCAAAGCTCTGGGCATCACTGTTAACGAGACAAACGCCGAGTTGAAAGCAGCGCCAAGCAGCGACGCCGCCACCGCGAAGAGCAAGCTTGAGAGCCTGAATGCCGAACAGATCGCCACACTCGACGATGCGATCGCGAAACAGAAAGAATACAATAAGAAATTTGAAGACGACGTCAATGCCACCATTGTGGCCATGTTCGGGGCAAAAACCGACTGGGACGTCAGCAAACTGAATCTTGGCGAAGATTTAACGAACCTGGCAGTAGTCACACCCGCAGCAGATCCCGAACACCCTTTCTCGCTCGATGAAGCCGGGATGGCTTTGAATGCGAAGGGAAAAATCCACGTCGGCGATAGCTGGACCTTCTACAACGTGCTTCAAGACCCCAAGTCTGGAAAGTGGATCGACCTCAAATTCAAACTGGTGAAGGCAGTTGCGACACCGGAGCCTTATGCGACCAGCAACCATTTCGAGGTCGACGAGATCACCCTTTCAAAGATTGGCCTATTGAACAACAAGGCAGCAGACCTTAGCCTGAATTACGGCGACTACGACATCACGATTCAAGTTGATTTCCTTGCACACGGAACCGTGGACCCCATCAAGATTACCCCCCTACTGGTCTTTGCCGACGTGGATGAGAACCAGGGTGTCCGCATCGAAGAAGAGAAGACCGTCGCAACTCTCCACGGCAATAGACTTGTCGAGGACACCGATCCGCAAAGCGAGTTCTTTGGTAGCGTGAGGAATACCCCTTACTCTCGCGACCTTAATGATGATGGGAAGGACCGCGAATACTGGGCGATCTTTAGGTTGACGGAGACCGATTCCTTCACCTACACGTACTTCGACGGCCCCGGTCGCAGCGTTATTCACAGCATCGGCCCAGGATCTTTAAACTACAAGCACCCACAAAATAAAGAACATGCGACTGCCTCGATCACTCTTTACAAGCAGCACGTGACCCATTCCGTGAATTACCGGATTGTCAATGACGCTCCGCCTGCCGACTCCGTCACGGCCGTGCCCGTAGGACAGGCAGGTCTCGAGCACAATTCTGAAGTGACCATTGCGGAACCTCTGATGACTACGTCGACGCTGAAAGGCGAAGTTGACGGAACCTGGGAATTCAAGGGCTGGTTCACAGATGAATCACTCAAGACCGTCGCAGATGATTTCAAGATCACTCAGGACACGACGATTTATGGGGCCTGGGATTTCACACCCAACGCATACAAGGTGACACACCGTTTCATCTCCGGCACCAAAGGCATCGACCTGCCAGAAGTCCTCACCAAACGGGCACCTGCCGACCAGACGGGCAAGACCAGCGGCACAATCGTTGAACCCGAAACGTTCGATGCCACCGATTACGAAGACGATGTCAACGACGGCATCTGGGTATTCACCGGCTGGGATGAGAATTCAAAGAAGATCAACAAGGGTGACGCGCATTTCATTGGCACGTGGACCTTCACAGCCAACACGTACACGGTGGCGCATGAGTTCATCTCGGGTACTGAGGGCATGAACCTGCCGAAGGATGTCACTGACCTGACTCCGGCTGACCGGGCTGGCGTTCTCAATAAGGCGACTGTCAAGCCTGGCGAGTTCAAGGCTGACCCGGTCAAGGACCCGACCCATGACGGATTCTGGAGCTTCCAGTCGTGGGACAACACGGAACTGACCATCGCCAAGGGTGACGCTAAGTTCACTGGTACCTGGGTGTATGCGGAAATTCCGAAACCCCTCACGCCTGAGGACCCTAAGAAGGTCAGCCTTGCTCGAACCGGTGCGCAGGTCGGTCTCCTTTCGGGTGCTGCCCTGGCTCTGCTTGGCTCCGGTGCTTTCTTGATCTCACAGCGTCGCCAAAGCCGGGCTACCCCTGGTGCACAACATGGCGCTAAGTAGTCCTGGCAACCCCTGACCAGTAGGCTGCTGGTCGCCATTGAGGGTGGTGTGCGCTGATTCAAGCGCACACCACCCTCGTGTTGTATTCGAGGTCAACGCGGCGCGGCTGGTGTGCCGATCGGGGAGCTTGGTTGAAGGGCTGCGGTTCGGGAGTGTGAATGTGAGGGAGGGTGTTGCTGCTTGGGCGGTGTGTGTGTAAAGGTTTCCGCTGTTGCGCCACACCCTGGACGAAGGATGGGCCTTCACGAAGCCCTATCCCTCACAGGTAAGCCACCTCGCGGCCCTGCCCGACTGGATGATCCACTTCCACAAACACCACAGGCCCCACACCACGACTGGAAAGCAACCACCAATCACGAAAACTGAACAACCTCCCCGAACATCGCGCCTAGCCGCGCTCACGCAGAGCTCGCCTTCCTCGCGCCAGGCGAGCATACGGGCGAGTTCAGCGGAGCCAAGTTTGGCGCATACCCGCCCTGCGTGCCAGATTGGAGCGGAGCCGCCATCGTCAGATTGAGGCGGGGCCGTCCTCATCAGGTTGGAGCAGGGCCGCCATCGTCAGATTGGGGCAAGTCCGAAGTCGCCGCCGACATGTCGAAGAATACGAGCATTCCACCCTCTACACGGGGGGTCAGAGTCAGCGTCGCATGATGCGCGTCGGCGATCGTCTGTGTGATGGCCAGTCCCAACCCATGCCCATTGTCGCGCGTCGATGAACGCCCGCTCGCTTTGACGAACGGCTCGACGAATTCGCTCACGCGCGCGGGATCTACGCGAGGGCCGTCATTGCTGACCGACACCCGCGCGGTGTCACCGTGGTGGCCGTAGGAACAGACCGTGATGTCGATCATCCCCCCGTCGACATTATGAACGATCGCATTTCGGACGAGGTTCGACAATGCCTGCCGCAACAGCACATGGTCACCTTCGACCATCATCGACGTCAGGTATGTGCTGACTCTCAAGTTCTTCGCAGCCATCTGCTGCTTCAGCGGAGACAGAGACTCGCGCATGATGCCCGCGAGATCAACAAGCTCACGATTGAGCGTCCCCATCTGTGCGTCTGACAGATCGAGCAAGGCATCAAGGGTCTCGGCGTTCGCCGAATTGACCTGCCGGATCTTGCCCAGAACGTCTCGGAAATCATCAGCGGTCACTTGAGGGTCGCTCAAAGTGACGTCGACGAGGGTTTGAATCGTCGCCAGCGGGGTGCGCAGTTCATGCGACGCATTGGCCGCGAAGCGCCGATGCGTTCCAATGGACGCCTTCACGGATTCCTGCATCGCATCGAAGGCATCCGACAGGTCTCGAATCTCGTCGTGTGGGCCGCCCAATGCAACCGGTTCGTCGAGGTTTCCCTGCGCGACGCGTCGTGCGGCGTCTGCCACGGTCGCCACGGGAGTCAGGACGCGCCCAGCGACGAACCAGCTCACAGCCGCCGACACAAGCGCAAGAATGAGAAGGGCGACGAGCGAGGACGCGAGCAGGGCGTCGAGGAACTCGTTGAAGAGAGTGAGCTGCAGACTGATGTCGAGGACTCCTCCATCACTCGGCGAGCCCAAGGACAGTTGAAATGGGACGAATCTCATGTACGCGTAGACGACCGCGATGAGGCATCCGCCCGACAGAGTCACCAGTCCCGTATAGGTCAAGGTCAGTGACATGCGCAGAGGGAGCCTTCGACTGTGCCGCGCGCCGTCACGCAAGCGCGTTTCATGATGTCCCATCAGCGTCCTTCTCACTCGCGAAGGGCGAATCGACATTCTGCTCATCGTCCGAAGCGATATCCGCGTCCGGGAACGGTTTGAATGACCCAGGGCTCGCCCAAGCGGCGCCTCAGATGCGAGATCGTCACGCGGATCGCATTCGTCAGCGGGTTGGCGTTCTCGTCCCAAGCCTTCTCCAAAAGGGTTTCTCCACTCAGCACTCCCCCGTCAGCCTCCATAAGTACTGCGAGCACGGCGAATTCCTTCGGGCTCAAACGCACGAAGCGACCATCGCGCGTCACTTCGTGCCGGAACGGGTCCAAGCTGACCCCATAGCCTTCGAGAACGGGTTGGCGCGCAGGGGCGATACGACGCTCAAGGGCACGAATTCGGGCGACGAGTTCTGGAAACTCGAAAGGTTTGACGAGGTAGTCGTCCGCCCCCATCTCCAGACCGCTCACCTTATCGTCGAGCGTTCGCGCAGCAGTGAGCATGAGCACACGTGTTCCCGGACACGTCAGGGCCAATTCCTTGCACACATCGTCGCCGTGTACGCCGGGAAGGTCACGGTCGAGGACAACGACGTCGTAGTCCGTCATCGAGATGCGGTCGAGAGCATCCTCGCCATCGTAAACGACATCCACCGCCATCGATTCATGCCTGAGGCCCCGCGCAACGGCGTCGGCGAGGAACACCTCGTCCTCGACCACCAGAACCCTCATACTCCCCCTCTGCGCGTCTCCGTCTCCGCGCCGTTGAACAACCACGCCTCTTCAGAGTATTCCCTCAGTGTTTCGAAAACATAAGCAAAAAGAGCAACACTCTCGCAACACCTCATCGTGTCAAATACTGCCATCGCCGGTTGCCCGGTACAGATTTCGCCTCAGCGATCAACAAGGAATCAACGAGGCATGAGAACAACAAGGAGAATCCGTTGAAGACTCGCAGCAAGCTCGCCACCTCTGCTTCCGCGCTCGCCCTGATGGTCGCATTGGCGGCCTGCTCGTCAGGCCCTCAGTCCTCGCAGCAGTCCTCCGGCTCATCCCCGTCCTCCTCTTCGTCGTCGTCCTCGGCGAGCGCCTCCGAGGACTACACCCTGGCCTTCCGCCAATGCTTGCGCGATTCCGGGATCGACATCCCTGATCCCAAGCCGGACCAGGACGATCAGATCCCCGCCGACATCGACCAGGCCGCTTTCGACAAGGCCCTTCAGAAGTGCACCGACAAGCTCGGTCCCGCACCGGTAACCGATGCGGACGGTTCTGCCGGGGCAGACCTCACGGAGATCGGCATCAAGACGGCAGAGTGCCTGCGCAAGAAGGGCTTCGACGTCCCCGATCCGAAGGCTGGCGAAGGCATCGTCTTCAACAATGTTCCCAAGGAAGAGGTTGAGAAGTGCTTGTCGACGGTTGAGGACATCAAGTGAGCAGTACCACTATGGCGCATGATCAGAAGAACTCCGCGACGCCAGTTGAGCCGCGTCGCTCGAAGAAGAAATGGGCTGTAGCCGCAACGATCGCCTTCCTCGTCCTCGCTGGCAGCGGAGCCGCAATAGGGACCCACTACTACGGGCAGACCCAGGCCGCCGACTCCGAGGCACAGAGCTTCACCGGTTCGACCGAGAAGATCGCCAAGGGCACCCTGTCGGGAGAGACCTCTCTGACCGCGACCCTTTGCTACTCGAATTCGCACGGCGTCGCCTCCGGATTCGACGGCGTCGTCACGTCTTTGCCGAAGCCCGGTGACATCATCGAACAGGGGCAGGAACTCGCAGAAGTCGGCGACGAGCCCTCCTACCTCATGCACGGTTCAACGCCAGCATGGCGCGAGCTGAACATCGACTCGACGAATGGTGAAGACATCCACCAGCTGGAGACAGCGTTGAAGGAGCTGGGGTTCTTCGAGGACGAACCGGATAATCGCTTTGACTGGGTGACCCGCAAGGCGGTCGTCGCTTGGCAGAAGGCGAACGGGCTCACGCAGACCGGCACCATCCCTCTGGGACGCATCGTCTTCGAGCCCCATGACCTGCGAGTCGGCCAGTTGAGCGTCCGTCCCGGTGATCGAACCTCAGTCGGCGCCGAACTGTACAAGGCGACGTCGACCACCCAGACCGTTGAGGCCGAAATCCCCCTCGCGAATCAGTCCCTGGCGACCATTGGTCGCGAGGCGAGCCTTCACCTGCCCGACGGGACGACGACGACCGGGAAGATCGCAACCGTCGGCACACCCACGGATAAGAAATCCTCGGAGTCTTCCGACCAGAAGACCCGCATCATCCCCGTGACGATCACGCCCGATGATCCGGAAAAGACCAGCGCTTTCCAAGAGGCCTCGATCACCATCGGACTGCCGTCCGAGTCGAAGGAGAACGTCCTGCACGTTCCGGTGAGTGCGCTCATCGCCCTGGACTCCAAGACCTTCGGCGTGGAGGTCGTCAATCCGGATGGAACAACGAAGAAGGTCCCCGTGACGACCGGCCTGTTCGCCGCAGGACGCGTCGAGATCAGCGGCGAGGGCATCGCCGAGGGTGATTCAGTGGTGGTGCCGAAGCAGTGAGCGCCATTATCGAATTGGATCAGGTGAAACGCTTGTACGGCGACCCTCCCGTGGCTGCCTGTGCGGGTGTGAACCTGCGCGTCGAGTCCGGCGAGTTCGTCGCGATCGTCGGGCCCTCCGGGTCGGGCAAGTCCACATTGCTCAACCTCATTGGGACTCTCGATCGTCCGTCCTCGGGAGTCGTCAGCATCAACGGCGTTGATGTCTCGACCCTGTCAGACGCCGAATTGTCGGCGCTGCGCGCGCACTCGATCGGCTTCGTGTTCCAGCAGTTCCACCTCGCCGAGGGTTCTTCCGCCCTCGACAATGTGGCCGACGGAATGCTCTACCTCGGGGTTCCTCGATCGGTCCGCCGCCAAAAGGCGCGCGAGGCATTGGAGCGCGTCGGTCTTGCGCACCGTCTCGATCACCGTCCCCACCAGATGTCGGGCGGCGAGCGCCAGCGCGTGGCAATCGCCCGCGCCGTCGTCTCGAACCCGCCTTTGCTCCTGGCAGATGAGCCGACGGGGAATCTTGACTCCCGCTCCGGTGAGTCCATCGTCGAGCTGCTCCACAGTCTGCACGCCGAGGGCACGAGCATCGTCGTCATCACGCACGACAATGATCTGGCGGCCCGCTTGCCGCGTCGTGTCATGATCCGCGACGGACGCATCGTGTCCGATTCGCAGAACGATTCGCTGGAGGAGAGCGCCTGATGTCACGATCCGACACTCGCCTTGCTTCGCACCTGCGCGGTTCCGATGTCGTGCGACTCGCCTCCACTGGAATTCGCGCGCGTCCGACTCGAGCGCTCCTGTCGGCGCTGGGCATCGCCATCGGCATCGCCGCGATGATCGCCGTCATCGGGATCTCTCTATCCTCACGCGCTCAACTCGCCAATCAACTCGATGCGCTGGGGACCAACATGCTGACGGCGACCGCAGGCTCCGACCTCGCCGGTAAGCAAACGAAGTTCTCCGAGGACGCCGTCGGGCGAACACTCCTCATTGACGGAGTCGAGGCGGCATCGTCAACGCAGAAGCTTCCCGCAAATGTCTACCGTTCGTCTCTTTCTAACAAGCAGGCGACCGGCGGCATTGAGGCGCTCGCCGCCGATGAACGCCTCCTCGACGTGGTCGCTGGCGAACTCGATAAGGGCACGTGGCTCAACAAAGCAACGGGTTCGTACCCGACGGCGGTCCTCGGTGCGACGGCCGCCGCGCGCCTTGGAGTGGTCTCCCCCGGATCGCAGATCTGGCTCGGCGACTCGCTCTACACCGTCATTGGCATTCTGAAGCCGGTGGTCCTTGCCCCCGAGCTCGACTCCTCGGCACTCATCGGTCAGGACAATGCTCATTCCGCATTCGGTCAAGACATGCGTCCGACGACCATTTATGAGCGATCCAGTGATGATGCGGTAGCGAAGGTCCGCGAACTCCTCGGACCGACGCTCAATCCACAGGCGCCCACCGCCGTCGAGGTGTCGCGACCCTCGGATGCGCTCGCCGCTAAGAATGCTGCGAATCAGGCGTTCACGACTCTTCTCGCGGGAGTCGGATCCATCGCCCTGCTCGTCGGTGGAATCGGAGTTGCCAACACGATGATCATCTCCGTGCTCGAACGGCGCCGTGAGATCGGTTTGAGGCGAGCACTGGGAGCCAAGCGCACTCACATCCTCATTCAGTTCATCGCCGAAGCCCTGCTCCTCTCGTTCCTCGGCGGAGCACTCGGCTGCGTCATCGGAGTGAGCGTCACCGGTGGAATGTCGTTGGTGAACTCATGGCCCTTCTCACTGCCCGCATGGGTGATCGGGGCCGGTCTCGGCGTGACGGTCGTCATCGGCGCGATTGCTGGCTTGTATCCGGCTATCCGCGCGTCGAAGACCTCCCCGACCGCCGCGCTCAACGCGCAGTAGCCCATAGCGAGCGAATCCCCCTGTGCACACCGCTTTCAACGGTGTGCACAGGGGGATTCGTCGTTCTCCACCGCGTTGTGGCCCAGAGTGCTCCGCCAGGCGCGGGTTTGTTCGTCAGGCGTCCACCGCGCAATGCGGTTCTGCCGCGTGGACGCTGGCGGTCTCCAGCTGGATCGTCGAATGCTCGAAGGCTACGGGAAAGTGTGTGGCCACGCATTCGCGCACTTCCTGGAGGATCGAAAGCGCGTGGGTGGTCTCGAAACAGTTCTCCCCCACGACGACGTGTGCGGAGATGATCGGCAGGCCCGTGCCGATGACGCTGGCGTGCAGGTCGTGGACGTCCTCGACGTGCTCGAGGGCGAGTATGTGTCCTCGCACCTCCTCAAGGTCGACACCGGAGGGAGCGAATTCCATGAGGATGGCCAGCGTCTGGCGGAGGATCGTCAAGGCTCTGGGCACGATGAGGGTGGCTATGAACAGGCCAGCGATCGCATCGGCCCGATCGAAGCCCGTATGACGGATGGCCAGGGCGGCAACGATGACGCCCAGAGATCCGAGGGCATCGTTGAGGACTTCCAGGAACGCAGCCCGCATATTGAGGCTGGCGTCCCGCCCGCCCGACAGCACGGCAACAGAGGCGACATTGGCGATCATCCCGATGACGCCGAAGACGAGCAGTTCCGTCCCCATAATCTCGGGCGGGTCGGCGAGTCGGGCAATACCTTCAACGGCCGTGTAGACGCCGACGACGATGAGCAGAATCGACTGGGCGAGGGCGGCGATCACCTCGATGCGTCTAAGGCCCCAGGTGCGCGCGCCGGTGGCGGGGCGCCGGGCGATGGTGGAGGCGGCCAGGGCGAGGGCCAATCCAGATGCGTCAACAATCGCGTGGGCGGTGTCGGTGAGCAGGGCGAGGGATCCGGTGATCCAGCTGCCCAGCAGCTGGGCGATGACGATGCCACAGGTGATGGCGAAGGCGACGATCAGGCGTGTATGCGAGGCTCCGGCACCGTGAGAATGACCCGCATGAGAGTGTCCGCCATGCGTATGTTCGCCAGAGAGCTTGTCGTGTCCATCGTATTCGTCAGACATGGTCAGTCTCCGTCCGCGTCGTAGTGGGTCTTCGAGTCGAGGACGGCTCCGGACGCTTCGAGTATCCGCTCGGCTACGCCCAAGAGTTCGGCAAGACGAGGCTCGTCGGCCAGGCAGAACCAGGAAGCGCGGCCTTCAGGACGAACGGTGACGAGGCCGCAGTCCTTGAGGCATGCGAGGTGCTTGCTGACGGTCGATTGAGCAAGATGCATGTGGTCGACGAGATCGCGAACCCGGTGTTCACCGGAAGAGAGGTGACGCAGTAGTGCGAGGCGTCCCGGATCCGATAGAGCATGGAAGAGCACGGCCTGAGATTCACTCACCTCGAAGGCGGGTCCACGTGTGGTTTCAAAGTCTTTAATCGTCATAACGCGATCATATCGCTGTTTAGCGATTGTAAGAAGGTCTCATCCTCGCCTACGCCAATCACCTCCCCCGCGATCAAGAAGCGATCGCGTTCCTCGGCGACGCGCACGTAGCTCAGGTCCAACGCAGTGACAATCGGATCGAGGATCAACGCTCAACCTACTCGTTATCCGACGCGGAGGCCGATTCAGAATCAGTCTGATCGCAGGACACACCATCGTCCACAGTCCCAGGATCGTCGAGAGGCGTCGGCGCGAGGCCGACGGCCTGCACGCTCACGGGCGCGGCATCGCCACCGGGTTTCGCAGCGGCGGGCGACACCAACGGGGGCGTAGGGGGAGCAACGGCACGGCGCATCTTACGGCGACGGCACCACCACACCAGGAGCAGGACGACGGGAACGATGACGATCAGCCACGGCAGCAACATGACGAGGAAGAAGAGCACGCCGCCGAGGCCCCTGACGAAGGTGTCCCAGGATTGCTCCCACACCGAGCCCGATGCGCCACCGGTGAGTATGGTGGGCGTGTCGATGTGCAGGTTCAGAGTCGAATAGGACACTTGATCGGCGTACCAGGCGCGCTGAGCATTGAGACCATCAAGCTGGCTCTGGCGCTCAGTGAGTTCGGATTCGGCTTCAATGAGGTCGCTGGTCGTCTCCGCATTCTTCATGAGGTCGGTGAGACGGGCAATTGAAGCCTCGAGCGCCTTGATCCGCGCATCAAGGTCAGCGACCTCTGCGCCGACGTCCTGAGCGTCCATCGTCTGCTTGGTGATCTCGCCGAGGTTTGCGATGTCGGCGACGACGGCGTCGTACCGGTCCGCTTGCACGCGCACCGTCATGACGCCGGATAGGTCGTACTCGTTGGAGTTCAGCGATGAGTACGAGACCTTACCCTTGGCGTCGACGACGATCTTCTTGACGTCGTCCACGGTCTTCTTGGGGTCATCAACCTTGAGGGTCATCTCGCCGGTGACGATGATCTGCTGGTCGATGGAGAGCTGCGAACCGGTACCCTCCGCATCGCTGGCAGTCGTATTGACGCCGGACGCTTTCCCCCAAGCGTCGCCAACAGCATCGCCCTCGGCTGTGACGTCCCCCGGGACAACGGTACTCGTCCCCACCGCAGGCTCAACGATGGAGGCGGAGCGTCCGCTGGCGCATCCGGACAGGACGAGGCCGAGGGCTGCCACACAGGCGAGGAGCCGGATCAATGTCTTCTTGCGGGTCGAGGAGTTCATCGAGTTCATCAGAGATCTCTTCTCTTCAGGACGTCTAATGTCTGCATGATGCCCACAAAGAGTGATCGATCACAAGCTTTGATGAACCTTCGACACCGAATCGGGATCCGATTCCGGCTCTTCTCCCAGAAAGCGACAGCTGGCACCCATCGATCGTCTTTAAGGCGGGATGGGCGTCGGGCGGGCACGGCCTGCTCAGTGCAGTCCGTAGGCCTTGTGGATGAGCCAGATCGGGTGGACGACGTTCGCGCCGGTAGCGGTGCGCAGCTGCCAACGGCAGGTCTCCGTGTCACACGCCGCGAGCTCGACGTTCACCTGCTTGATGAAGTCGAAGACGGGCTTGCCGACCGCCTGGGCAATGTCGTACTTCTCCTTCTTCATGCCATAGGTGCCGGCGATGCCGCAGCACGGCTGGTTCGACTCCTTGACCGTGACGCCCGGTATGAGCTCCATGAGTTCGATGGCCGGGAGGCCGAGCCCCTGGGACTTCAGCTGGCAGGGGGCGTGATACGGGATGGTGACGTCGATCCGCTGGAAGTTGAGATCGAGCTCGCCCACCTCATGAAGGTGCATGAGGAACTCGCAGATGTCCCACATGCGCGAGCCGACGTCCNAGGTGCCGGCGATGCCGCAGCACGGCTGGTTCGACTCCTTGACCGTGACGCCCGGTATGAGCTCCATGAGTTCGATGGCCGGGAGGCCGAGCCCCTGGGACTTCAGCTGGCAGGGGGCGTGATACGGGATGGTGACGTCGATCCGCTGGAAGTTGAGATCGAGCTCGCCCACCTCATGAAGGTGCATGAGGAACTCGCAGATGTCCCACATGCGCGAGCCGACGTCCTTGAGCTCGGGGGTGTCCATCTCGAGGATCTCGTTCGCCTCGTGGCGGAGCATGCCCGCGCAGGAGCCGGACGCCGAGATGATCGGCGCGTTACGGTTCGCCTTGCGCAGGTCCTCGGTGAGCTTCGAGACGTACTTGCGCGACTCGTCATAGAGGCCGTTCGACTGGAGGGCGAGGCCGCAGCAGCCGTGCGGCGGGACGAGGACTTCGTACCCGAGGTGCTCGAGGACCTGGACCGAGTGGATCGAGGTCTCGACCTCGAAGTACTGGCCGGCGCACCCGTGGAAGAAGATCACCTGCCCCTTGGTGCCCGACTGCGGGAGCGGCGTGTGCTTCTTGAACCAGCCCTCGAAGGTCCGGCCCGCGGCGCGCGGCATCGGGGCCGAGCGGTGGACGCCGATGACCTTCTCCATGGCGATGCGGATCGGCTTGACGTCGAGCGCCCAGTTCGCGATCGGGGCGACCGGCGTCATGACGGTGCCGATGAAGCCCGTGCGGCCGATGAGGTGGTCGCGGACCGGGATGCCCTTCTCCTTCTTCATGTCCGTGCGGGCGTGGTGGATCATCTCGGTGACCTTGACGCCCTGTGGGCAGACGAGAGAGCACGTGCCGCACGACGAGCAGTAGTCGATCGACGAGTCGACGATCTGGCCGGCCTTGCGGTAGCGCTCGGCCTGGGGTCCGGAGTACTTCGGGCCGGGGAACAGGTCCGTCACGCGCATGACCGGGCACTGGGTCTCGCAGATCGTGCACTTCACGCAGGCGTCGAGGGTCGAGCGGAGGCCGAAGTCCTCGTCCGTCAGGCTGAGGACGTTCATTTCTTCGATGGTCATGCGAGGCTCCCGAGGATCTGGTCGGCTGCGCGGAGCGCGGAGACGAGGGCGATGCCCTCTCCGGACTTCTCGCGCCAACGGGTGGCGCCGGCGAGGTTGCCGCCGGCGGCGTAGACGTTGGAGTAGACGGGCGCCTTGTCGGCGCCGAGCGGGCGCATCTCGTCGTCGACGTCGAGGCCGGCGAGGAAGACGGGCTGGTCGGATCCCCAGAAGTCGCCGTGGAGGAGCTGGCCCTCCGCGCCGAGGACGGGCAGGCCGAGGATCGCCTCGGTGACTGTCCCGTAGGAATCCATGTCGAGGGCGCCGGATTCGAATCCGCCGCCGGCGAGGACGACGGCCTTCGTCTCGATGCGGGTCGGGCGCCCGGCCGTCTTGATCGTCACGGCCTTGACGACGCCGTCCGCGGCCTCGACGCCGACGACGGGCGAGCCGAGGATGAAGCGCGCCTCGTGCTTGACGAGCTCGGTGAGCGCCTGGTTGAGGCGCATGCCGGGGACCGACGGCGGCTGCATCGGGATCTCGAAGACTTCGTGGCCAAGCCGCTCGGCGATGTCCTTCCAGGCACTCAGATCGTTGAGGCCGAGGACCGCAGGCAGGCCGACGATCTCTCCGTCGCGCAGGTGCGGTGCGATGGCGGCGGCGAACTTCTCGCGCATCGCGGCCCCGTCGAGGGCGCGCGCGTGGTTCGTGCCCGTGGTGTCGATCTCGCCGGGGCGGATCTCGACGTCGACGATGAGCGAGCGGGCCGCGATCGGTGTCCCGTCCGGGCCGTTCTGGCGGGCGAGGTTCTCGGCGATGAGCGTCGGGGAGAAGTCCTTGAGCCGGGAGAGGCCGACGATGCAGTAGGACTTCCCCGCGGCGGGGATCCCGGCGGCCATCGAGGGCTGGTAGAGGCTCGTCGGGCGCAGGGCCCCGACCGAGGTCGGGATGAGGACGTTCTCGGCGGGGTCGCCGACGAGGAGGTCAGGTCCGACGACGTCCTTCAGCCAGTTCGCGGCGGCGGCGACGTCCTCGGGCGCGAAGTGCGCGTAGGGGTGGGTCGGACGGGTCGCGACGTGCTCGGGGATCGCGGCGAGGGGCGCGTCGACGCGCGTCTCGGAGTAGCCGAGGAGGTCGACGGTGCCCTGGGAGAGCTGGAGCCCGCCGATGCCCTTGGTGACGAGCGTGACGCTCGCTCCCCCGCGGGCGAGGCGGAGTGCGGCGGCGAGGCCGGCGAGGCCGGCGCCGATGACGACGGCGTCTCTCATCGGACGTCCTCCTTCACGGATTCGGTGGCGGGTTCGGGTGCGGGCTCCGGTTCGGGGAGGTGCTCCACGTCGAGCGTCCCCTCGTGGATCCAGTTGTCGAGGGCCGTCTGGCGGAGCTGCTTGCCGTACATGATCGGCCACAGGCCGATCCACCTGTTCTTGAGGAAGGTCTTGAACAGGTCGTTCGCCTCGACGGAGTCGATGTGCCCGCGCTCATGGGCGATGCCGGTCGCACGCTGGGAGCAGAAGCCGCCCTGGCAGGGGCCCATGCCGAGTCGGACCTGGCGCCGGACGTCGTCGAGCTGGCCGCCCGGAAGGGCGTCCATCGTCTTCTCGAGCATCTTCCTCGTGACGAGCTCGCACTCGCAGATGATCTGGTCGTGGCTCGGCGAGACGTTGTTGTGCTCGACGCTCTCGAGGCGGTGCCCGATCGTGTAGAGCTTCTGGTCTGCGGCCGCGGGCACGGCCTCGCCTGCCGTTGTGCACTCGCGCTTCTCGCCCATCTCGTCGCACATGATGTCGACGATGCGCTCGGCCATGAGGCGGTAGGTCGTGAGCTTGCCGCCGGCGATGGTGAGCATGCCGGTGACGCCGTCGCGGGCGTTGTGGTCGATGACGCTCATGCCGCGCGCCATGTGGCGCGTGTCGGTGGCGGCGACGCGCGAGTCCTTGACGAGCGGGCGGGCGCCGGCCCAGGCGTGGAGGGCGCGGGACTTGCGGAACCCGGGGACCATGGCCTCGCCGGCGTCGAGCATCTGCTGGACCTGGTCGGCGGGGATCTGGAGCTTGTCGGGGTCGTCGACCTTGAGGTCGGTCGTACCGATGATGCAGACCGGATGGTCGGGGACGATGATGTCGCCGTCGGCGGGCCAGATGCAGCGGTTGAGGACCGTCTGCGTGAGGCGGAAGTTCATCGCGATCATGATGCCGGCGCCGGGGACGACGTCGACGCCGTGGCAGTCGGCGAGGGCCGCGATCTTGCCGGCCCAGGGGCCGCCGCAGTTGAGGACGAAGCGGCACTCGATGCGGGTGTCCTCGCCGGTGCGCAGGTCGTGGACGATGACGGCGCTGATGCGGTCGCCCTCGCGCTCGATCTTCGTCACCTTGTGGTAGGTGAGGATCTCGGCGCCGTAGGCCTCGGCGGAGCGGACGGCGCCCCACACCATCTGCCAGCCGTCGACGGAGCCGTCGAGGACCTCGAAGGCCCTCTTGAGCTTCGGGTCGAGGCGGGGTTCGCGCTTGAGCGCCTCCGCGACGGAGATCTCCTGAGCGGGGACCTTCGCGGCGGCCGCGCGCTCGAGGAATTTGTCCGCGTACTCCTCGTCGTCCTGCGAGGTGACGACGAACAGGCCGCCGGTCGCCTCGACGGCGTTGGAGTTGATGCGCTTGACGATTTCGTTCTCCTCGGCGCACTCGGTCGCCGATTCCGGGTCGGACGCGATGTAGCGCCCGCCGGAGTGGAGGAGCCCGTGGAAGCGCCCCGATGTGCCCTGGGCGATGTCGTATCGCTCGACGAGTACGGTCCTGAACCCGCGCATGGCGACGTCGCGTACGACGCCCGCGCCGGTGGATCCGCCGCCGATGACGACAACGTCGGTGTTGATCGTCTTCACCCTTCGGTCCCTTCGCGTTGCGTGCTGTGGGCGCGGTGATACCGGCCCCTTCGCCTCTCCCATAGTGCCCCGTCGATCCGTGTTTGAGCGTATCGTTCACGCCTTGCGCACATACGTGCAGCGCATCGTCCGAGACTTTCGCCGATTCGCACTCAGAAGCAGGACGAAGGCCCCGTGAGCTGCGTGAATTCCGCACGACTCACGTCACGGAATTCCATCGCGAGGGTGCGACGGTGCGCCTGCCCTAGGGTGGAGCGCATGACCGAACAGATCCGCGCCCGCGTCCTCGATCCCGCGACCGTCGACGAGGCCGTGCGCCCCCAGGACGACTTCTACCGCCACGTCAACGGCACGTGGATCGCCACCCACGAGATCCCCGCCGACCGCCCGATCGACGGCGCCTTCCACGCGCTGCGCGACCTCTCCGAGGAGCGCGGCCGCGCGATCGCCGAGGACGCCGCCGCCGGCCGCCTCGACGACGTCGACGCCGACCTCCTCGCGCGCCTGTGGACCGGCTTCATGGACGAGGAGGCGGTCGAGTCCGCCGGGATCACTCCCCTTTCCGCCGCCCTCGCGCGCATCGACGAGGCCGCGGCCGCCGGCCGCGGGGCCCTCGACCGGTTGAGCGGGGAGTTCATGGCCGCAGGAGTCGGCTCCTTCTTCGGCGTCTACGTCGGCACGCACCCCCACGACTCGAACCGTCGGATCCTCACCGTCGTCCAGTCCGGCATCGGCCTGCCCGACGAGTCCTACTACCGCGAGGACCAGTACGCGCCCATCCGACAGGCCTACGTCGCCCACCTCTCCCGACTCGTCGCCCTCTCCTCCCTCTCGTCCGACTCCGCCGCCGCGGCCTCGTCGCTCATGGCCCTGGAGACCGGCTTCGCAGCCCACCACCGCGACTCCGTGTCGAACCGCAACCCCCTGCTCTCCGACAATCAGGTCCCGTGGGCGGACTTCGTGGCCTCCAACCCCGGATTCGACTGGCGCGGCTGGGCCGAGGGCGTGGGCCTCGACCTCGCCGACGACGCGGTCGTCAACGTCGACCAGCCCGACTTCATCCACGAGGCCGCGGCCCTCTGGGGTGCGACCCCGATCGAGAACCTGGTCCTCTGGCTCAAGACCTCCCTCGTCGACGCGAACGCGGGACTCCTCTCGACGCCCTTCGTCGACGAGAACTTCGACTTCTTCGGCCGCACCCTCTCGGGCACCCAGGAGCTGCGGCCGCGCTGGAAGCGCGCGCTCGGCCTCATCGAATCGGTCGCCGGCGAGTCACTCGGCCGCGTGTGGGTCGCCCGGCACTTCCCGCCCGCCTCGAAGGAGCGGATGGACGCCCTCGTCGCCGGACTCCTGCGCGCCTACGGCGAGGCGATCCGCGCGTCGGAGTGGATGGGCGAGGAGACGAAGAAGCGGGCGCTCGACAAGCTCGCGACCTTCCGACCGAAGATCGGCTACCCGCCGAAGTGGCGCGACATGTCCGGGCTCGAGCTGCCCGAGGGGGCCTCCCTCGTCGACCTCGTGAGCGCCGCCCGCGCCTTCGAGGCCCGACGCGAGTTCGCGAAGCTCCCCGAGCCCGTCGACCGCGACGAGTGGCTGATGACGCCGCAGACCGTCAACGCCTACTACAACCCGCCGCTCAACGAGATCGTCTTCCCCGCGGCGATCCTCCAGCCGCCCTTCTTCGACCCCGAGGCCGACGACGCCGTGAACTTCGGAGCGATCGGCGCCGTCATCGGCCACGAGATCGGCCACGGCTTCGACGACCAGGGCTCGAGGTTCGACGCCGACGGGAACCTCGAGAACTGGTGGGAGGACGCCGACCGCGAGCGCTTCGAAGCGCTGACGAACCGCCTCATCGCCCAGTACGACGCCCTCACCCCGAAGGACCTCGAGGGCGAGGACGCCCCGCACGTCAACGGCGCCCTCACGGTCGGCGAGAACATCGGCGACCTCGGCGGCCTCTCGATCGCGTGGGCCGCATGGGCGAACGCCCTCGCGGAGAACGGCCTCACCCCCGAGACGGCGCCCGAGATCGACGGGCTCACCGGCCCGCAGCGCTTCTTCTCCTCGTGGGCGAGGGCCTGGCGGACCGCCTCGCGCACCGAGTTCGCGCGCCAGATGCTCGCCGTCGACCCGCACTCCCCCGCCGAGTTCCGCTGCAACCAGATCCTCCGGAACATCGACGCCTTCCACGCCGCCTACGGGGTGCACGAGGGCGACGCCATGTTCCTCCCGAAGGGCGAACGCGTCCGCATCTGGTGAGACGCCGCTCCTCGGACGTGTCCCCTTTCACCGTCATCGCGGCGCTTCCGGGCCCCTTCTCGCATGCGAAGGGGCCCGGCGAGTGCGAAAATGCGCAAGACGCTTACCCGCGATTCTCACGATCATCACAGTGAAAGGGGACCCATGCCGGGCCTCAACCTCACCCGCGAAGAGGCCTCCGCGCGCGCGGAGATCCTCGCGGTGCACCACTACGACATCGCCCTCGACCTCACGACGGGCTCCACCGACTTCGGCTCGCGCACGCGCATCGAGTTCGACGCGACCGAAAGATCCTCGACCTTCGCCGACCTCGTCTCGACGAACGTCCGCTCGATCCGCCTCAACGACGAGGAGCTCGGCTCCGGGGTCCATCAGGACCACCGCATCGCCCTCGCGAATCTGCGCGAGCACAACGTCCTCGAGGTCGACGCCGACTGCCAGTACATGCACACGGGCGAGGGCCTCCACCGTTTCACCGACCCGGCCGACTCGAAGGACTACTGCTACTCGCAGTTCGAGGTCCCCGATGCCCGCCGCGTCTACACGACCTTCGAGCAGCCCGACCTCAAGGCGACCTTCACCCTCACGGTGACCGCCCCCGCCGGCTGGAAGGTCTTCTCCAACGCCCCGATGCCCGAGCCCGAGGTCGTGGGCTCCTCGTGGATCTACCGCTTCGCCGAAACCGAGCGCATGTCCACCTACATCACCGCGATCGTCGCCGGCCCCTACGAGGGCGTGACGGACTCGCTCGTCTCGGCCGACGGCCGGACGATCGACCTCGGCGTGTGGTGCCGCTCCTCGCTCCTCGAGCATCTCGACGCCGACCGGATCGTCGACGTCACCCGCAAGGGCTTCGCCTTCTTCGAGAAGCAGTACGGCATCGCCTACCCCTTCACGAAGTACGACCAGATCTTCGTCCCCGAGTACAACGCGGGCGCCATGGAGAACGCGGGCTGCGTGACCTTCCGCGACGCCTACGTCTTCCGCACCCGCCCGACCTCGGCCCAGCTCGAGACGCGCGCGAACACGATCCTCCACGAGCTCGCCCACATGTGGTTCGGCGACCTCGTGACGATGAAGTGGTGGAACGACCTCTGGCTCAACGAATCCTTCGCCGAGTTCATGAGCCACCTCGCCCTCGCCGAGGGCACCGAGTACACCGACGCGTGGACCGGCTTCATGCTCCGCAAGGACTGGGGCCTCAAGCAGGACCAGCTCCCGACGACCCACCCGATCACTGCCGAGATCCGCGACCTCGCCGACGTCGAGGTGAACTTCGACGGCATCACCTACGCGAAGGGCGCCTCGGTCCTCCGCCAGCTCGTCTCCTACGTCGGGCGCGACGCCTTCTTCACGGGCCTCCACGAGTACCTCACCGCCCACTCCTACGCGAACGCCACCCTCGCCGACCTGCTCGGCGAGCTCGAGAAGGCGTCCGGCCGCGACCTCGACGCCTGGTCGAAGGTCTGGCTCGAGGAGGCCGGGGTCACCCTCCTGCGCCCCGAGATCTCGATGAACGAGGACGGGACCGTGCGCGAGCTCGCCGTCCTCCAGGAGGCGTTCTCGCAGGGCTCCTCGCTGCGCCCGCACCGCATGGCCGTCGCCGGATACTCGAAGTCCGAGTCCGGCGAGCTCGTCGCCGACTTCCGCGAGGAACTCGACGTCGACGGCGAGCGGACCGTCGTCCCGTCCGCCTCCGGTCTCAAGCGCTCCGACCTCGTCCTCGTCAACGACGGCGACCTCGCGTACGCGAAGGTCCGCATGGACGCCGAGTCGCTCGCGTTCGCGACGAAGAACATCGGCGCGATCACCGATTCGCTCACCCGCGGCGTCGTCATGGCGTCCGCGTGGGACATGACCCGCGACGGCGAGATGCCGGCGCGCGCCTACCTCGATCTCGCGCTCGCGTCGATCGCCGGCGAGTCGAACATGACGATGCTTCAGCTCGCGCTCCGTCACATCACCGAGGCGTCCCGCACGTTCGTCGCGCCCTCGGCCCGTCCCGCCGCCCTCGAGGAGACTGGGCGGACGCTGCTCCTCCTCGCGCGCGTCGCCGCCGCCGGTTCCGACGCGCAGACGATGCTCGTGCGCGCCGCGGCCTCCGCCGCCACCTCCGCCGACCAGTTCGAGGCGATCCGCCGCCTCTACACCGGCGAGGACACGCTCCAGGGCCTCGACCTCGACTTCGACTGCCGCTGGGCGCTCCTCACCGCGATCGTTCGCGGCGGGCTCGCCGGCGAGGCGGAGATCGCGGCCCTCGAGGCCGAGGACGGCACGATGACCGGCCGCCAGAACGCGGCCGCCGCCCGCGCAGCCGTCCCGTCCGACGAGGTCAAGCGCTCCGTGTTCGACGCCGTCCAGAACGACCAGTCGATCCCCAACGACACCCGCTGGGCGATGGTCTCGGGCTTCTGGGCGCAGGCGCGCACGACCCCCGAGATGTACGTCCCCTTCGTCGGCGAGTACTTCGACTCGCTCGAGCGCGTGTGGAAGGAGAACACCTTCCACACCGCCGAGGACATGGTCACCCTCATGTTCCCGTCGGACATCGCCGGGTACGCCGAGGGCGTCGACCTCGTCGCCGCCTCCGAGAAGTGGATCGCCGAGCACCCGGACGCCTCCGCGGCGCTCGTCCGCATCATCCGTGAGCGCTCGGACGTGGCGCGCCGCCAGCAGGCGGCCCAGGCCGCCGATGCCTGACCGGTCGCGTCAACCGGGTCGGTAGCGTCGATCTGACCGGTCGCGTCAACCGGGTCGGTAGCGTCGATCTGACCGGTAGCGTCGACCTGACCGGTAGCGTCGAGCTGATCGGTAGCTCTAGGGGGCTCGGGCGATTCCTCGCCCGAGCCCCCTTCTCTCTTGCCGAGAGCATTACCGAACCCCCGCCGACGGCATTACCCTCTCCCCGTCGAGAGCATCACGTTGGTGCGCCGAGAGCATGGCGGTTTCAGGCGGTGAGTGCAACGGCGTTGTCGTCGAGTAATTTTTGCATGAGTTCGGCGGGTGTTTTCCAGCCGTGGCGTTTGCGGGGTCGGGTGTTGAGTTGGCGTTCGGCCTCGGCGAATGCTTCTGGGGGATAGTCGTTCAGGTCGGTGCCTTTAGGGAAGTAGTCGCGCAACAGGCCGTTGGTGTTCTCGTTGGACCCGCGCTGCCAGGGCGAATGCGGGTCGGCGAAATACACCTTCGTTTTGGTCCGGCTGGTCAGGTCTTTCGCGTTCGCCATCTCCCCTCCCTGGTCCCACGTGATCGTCTCGCGAAGCGTGAGCGGGAAAGGGCTGATCATGTCGGCGAGCACGTCGATCACACTTGCCGTGTCGTGGCACGCTGGCAGGGGCCGGACGAGCAGGTAGCCCGTGGTGCGTTCCACCAGGGTGATCGCGGCGCTCTTGTTGTTCGCCCCCACGATCAGATCCCCCTCCCAATGGCCCGGAACCTGGCGTCCTTCCACCTCTTGGGGCCGGTCCACGATCCTGGCGCCCTCCACCCACGACTTCCCCTTCGAGCGCGCCAGAGCCAGCGGCGAACGCGCCAGGCGACGCGTGCGCCCCGACCGCAACGCCTTTTCCACCTTGAGCTCTTGACGCAACGCGCCGCGCCCATGCACATACAGGGCCTGATAGATCGTCTCCGGGCTGATCGTCACCCCCCTATTGTCCCCACACGCCCAGGCCCGCGAGATCTGCTCAGGCGACCAGTGCTCGTTAAGCTTGGCGACCACGAAGGCGCGCAGCCGAGGATCCTCCAGCTTGAACGGCTTGGGACGAGCCCGCCTCCCGGCAGCCTCCTCATGAGCGCGTACCGCCCGATACTGGCCGCCCCCACGATCCAACTCCCGCTTCACCGTCGAGGCCGCCACCCCAAGCTCGCGGGCGATCCCCCGCATGCTCATCCCCTGACCGTGCAAGTACTCGATGAGCTGGCGGCCCCCGATCGTCAACCGGGCCCCATGCCCGACCCCGCTGACCAGCCCCTCCACAGGGTCGGCGGGCGCACTGCCCACCCACCCGCCTCGCGAACCCACACGAAACGTCATGCCCCAATCTTTGGCCCACTTGCGGATCGTGCACACCGCGACACCCACCCGCAAATGCACCTGCCTAACCGGCACACCCTCAATCAGCAGATCCAACACCTGGCGGCGAACCGCCTCAGAACAACGAAAACCCACAGCAACCACCCCACACACTCAAGGCGTTGCACTCACCACCTGAAACCGCCCATCACCTTCGCGCGTCGAGGGGATGTGGGTGCGCCGTTTCGGCGTGTTGCTGTGGGTGGGTGTGTTGTCGCGGTGTGCGTGGGTGTTGTGTCCACAGGTGATGCCGGGGTCCTGGCGCGTTCGCCGGTTCGTCTCGTACGGTGTGAGGCATGACGCACCGGCCCGCGCGACGACGCGCCACGCTTCTCATGGTCTGTACCGCTGCCGTCTTCGGCGTTGCCGCGTGCTCGACCGATGCTTCGTTGGCCTCCGGCCAGTCCTTGCCGTCGACCGGCTCCTCTCAGTCGGCGCGGGTGCGGATGTCGGGCGGGTACGTGATGAACGAGGACGGGACTCTCCAACAGCCCGAGACGAATGCGACGGTGCCGAAGTTGAATCCGGCGGCTCTCCAGTTCACCCCGGAAGGAGCCGAACTCGCCGCACGACACTTCGTGTCGGTCCTTGAGTATTCGTGGCTCACCGGAGATACGAACGCCATTGCAACTATCTCAGATTCTTCGTACGAATTCTGCACGTCGACTATTTCACGAATCGACAATACGTACAGAAATCGTGGCTGGATTTCTGGCTTAGAGTACGAAGTCCAAGATGTGCTCAAAGCTGAAGACATCTCCGCTCAATTCCCCGACACATTCGCGGTCACTCTCAAGGTTCATGCATCCGAGTCCACAGGATATGAATCATCCCGATTGATGCAATATCCGGAGTCCAACGAAATACTCTCATTGTTTATTCACTGGAGAGAAGGTCAGTGGTTCGCATCCGGAGGATCGGCGGAAACCAGTGGCTCCTAGGCTTCATTCGTTCGCAGTGGGACTCGCACTCGCATCAATATTGCTCATCGGAAGTCCTCGCACTGCATTGGCCGAGGCGCCAACGATGGGCGGATCCGCCCATGACAGCGTCGTTTCACTCTGGGGTCAACAGTTCTCGACAGCGGACTCGACATCAGGACTGATCACTCCCGTGATTGGCAACATGCCTTCTCCTCCGCCGAAGGTGGGCTTGCTGCGGTGTTTGGAGGTGTCGTGGGCTGTGGGGGATCCGTTGGTTCCCGAGTGCGAGACCTACTTCTGGCTGCCGGGCCCCAATGGCCCGGAGTTGATGGCGAACCCCTCCCCGGGTGCTCCAGAACCCGGGGCCGCCATGCCCGTTCCCACACCGGCGGAAATCATCGAGTACGCGGTCGCTACCGTCACCGCCGGCGGGTCCGGACTCACCGTCCAACCCGCCGGGAACGCGCTCGTGGGGATCCCGAGCCTCGTCCACGCCGCCACCCCCGCCCAAACCTTGGAGACGAGCCTGTTCGGCACGCGCGTGGTCGTGTCTTTGGAGGCGACGGGCTTCTCCTACGATTTCGGGGACGGCACCGCGCCGCTGGTCACGTCGGACCCGTCGGCCCCGTATCCGGTCACGCGCTTGGCTCACACGTATACGGCCGAGCAGGAGGGCGTGGTGGTCGTGTTGACGACCAGGTGGGCGGGGACGGTGACTAGTCCCTTCACGGGGGAGACCGCGACCGTTGACGGGGTGGTGACGACGAGCGAGTCGTCGGCGCCGTTCGATGTGCGCCGGGCCCGCATCGACCTCGTCGCCGACTGAACACGCCCCGCCGCCCGGACAGGTCTTCCCGCCGAACCCACCCGGGGCCCCGGCCTCGTCACCCACCCGCACGCCCACACAACCACAGCCGCCCTCATCCCCTCGACGCACCAACGTGATGCTCTCGACGAAGACGAAGTAGGCGCATGACCTCCCGGGGAGGAGGAACAAGACGCAACGGAGGGCGGGCGAGACCTCGAGGATCCCGCCCGCCCTCTCAGACGCCCGAGAAGCCGTTCATTCCTCGTCGAGGTCGCGCGAGAGGAGCGCGACCAGCGAGTCGAGCAGCTCGCCGGCTCCGTCGTCCTCAGTCGAAAGGACGACCTCGTCCCCGTGCTTGACGCCGAGTGTCATGATCTCGAGGAGCGACGCGGCGTCGGCCTCGTCGTCTCCGAAGGAGATGGTGACGTCGACGCCGGAATCATCGACGGCCTCGGCGAGAATGGCGGCCGGACGCGCGTGCAGCCCGACGCGGGAGGCGATGGCGACGGTGCGAGTGATCATGCGATTTCCTTTCCTTCGAATACCGACGATCGGCATTCAATTCAATGTCCGCCCTCATTCTTCGAGCGGACCATTCTGATTTCTAGAGGTGAATGAGAATCATCGATCGATGATTCATTGACGAGGGCGCACCGGCGCGCCGAGCGAGCGGGAGACTATTGACCGGCGCACGCGGAAGAGATCCCCTCGACGCGAAGAAGTAATGCTTTCGACGGAGCAAGGTAATGCTCTCGGCGGAGGGGCGGGGAGAAGAAGCGGGAGGGGAAGACCGGAGGAGACGCGCCTACTTCGCGGGGGTCGGCTGGGCCAGTCGAGCCAGATGCAACGTGAGGTAGGCGATCTCGTCCTCATTGAGCGCGGTGCCGAGCCGGAGCTCGACGAGCCGCGCGATCGTGCGGGCGCAGTCGTTCTCGGCCGGGTAGGACTCGACGATCGAGCGGACGACGGCGAGCATGTGGTGCGCGAGCTGCTCGTCCTTGCGGATCCTCACGAAGAGGTATCGCAGGTGCGTGATGAAGCGTCCGACGGTGATCGAGGTCGGGTCGAGCTCGATCCCGAGTCCGTTCGCCGCGACGTCGAGGATCTGCTGGATGACGCCGGTCATCGTGTAGGTCCACGAGAGGTCGCCGGTCGCGAAGCCCGCGTTGACGAGGTGGAGTGTGAAGGCGGTGGCCTCGACGTCCGGGAGGGGCACGTCGGCGGAGGCGTTGATCGCGCGGACGAGGGCCCGCGCCTTCGCGTACTCGTCGGGATAGAGTCCGACGACCTCCGAGGTCAGCGGGTATTCGAGGACCTGTCCGACGCGCGCTCGCGCGAGGGCGAAGCCGAGGTGGTCGGCGAGGGCGACGACGAGCGCGGGCGATCCGATCCCCTCGATGCCGGCCGAGGCCATCGCGTCGAGGATCATCTGGACGTGCTCGGGCGGGATCTCGGCGAGGAGCTGGCCCATGTGGTCGGGGTCGCGCCCGTCGGCGGGCACGAAGACCTTGACGATCTTCGACTCGTCGACCCGGGACCCGGGCTTCGCCTGGAATCCGAGGCCGCGCCCGGTGAGGATGACGTCGACCCCGTCGTCGCGCTTGGCGAGCACGACGTTGTTGTTGAACACGCGGAGCAGTTCCATGTCATTCCTCCTTCCCGGGCGCGGCCCGTTCCGTTGTGGTGCGTCGTCGATCGACGAGGGCGCCCGGCTCCGGGCTCGATCGAGGCGAACGGCGCGGGCAGCGACGTCGCCCGCGCCGCGGCCTCAGCGCTGGACGTCGATGACGGGGTCGCCGGCCGCGACCTCGGCCCCGGTGAGGGGCGTGACCGCCGCGAGGGCCTTCGTGTTCGTCACCGTCATCAGGGTAGTCGTCGGGTATCCGGCCTGTTCGACCTTGGCGAGGTCGACCTCGACGAGGACGTCTCCGGCGGCGACCCGCTGCTTCTTCGCGACCCGGACGTCGAACCCGTCGCCGTCCATGGACACCGTGTCGATGCCGACGTGGACGAGGACCTCGACGCCGTCGTCGGTCTTGATGCCGAAGGCGTGACCGGTCTTCGCGACGGTGGCGAGGGTGCCGGCGACGGGCGCGACGATCGTGCCGGAGGTCGGGACGATGGCGACGCCCTTGCCGAGCGCGCCGGAGGCGAAGACCTTGTCGCCCGACTCGTCGAGCGGGAGGACGCGTCCGGGCACGGGGGCGCCGATCGCGGTCGTCGGCTCGCCGCTCTCCTGCTCCGGCGCCTGCGCCCCGGCCTCGTCGATCGAGGAGGAAGCGCCGGCGGCGGACGAGGTCGCGGCGGCGGCCCCTGAGACGGCGGCGAGTTCGGCCTTCTGCTCGGCGGTGCGGTAGTCGAAGATCGCGACGAGGGCGAAGGCGGTGACGAACGCGACGGCGACGGCGATCGCGTACACCCACATCGGCGTGAAGACCGGGATCGTGAGGAGCGAGGTGAAGGCGAAGGCGCCGGTGGTGACGCCGCCGGTCGGCAGGCCGAGGATCGCGATGGTGAGGCCGCCGGCGAAGCAGCCGACGAGCATGAGCGGGTAGATCCGCTTGAAGCGGAGGTGGATGCCGTAGAGGGAGGGCTCGGAGATGCCGCCGAGGAGGCCCGCGGCGAGGGCGCCGGTGGCGGTCTGGCGCATCTGGACGTCCTTTTCGCGCATCGAGAGGAAGAGGACGCCGGCGGTCGCGCCGAAGCAGGCGAAGTTCCACGCGCCCATGGGGCCCTGGATGAAGTCGTAGCCGAGGGTCTGGATGTTGACGAGCATGAGCGCGTTGAGCGGCCAGTGCAGACCGAGCGGCACGAGGAACGGGTAGACCATCGGGATGATGAGCGCGAAGACGAAGGGGGCGTGCGTGTTCATCCAGGCGAGGCCGACGCCGAGGCCGTTGCCGAGCCAGACGCCCATCGGGCCGATGAGGAACGCGGTGACGGGGATCATGACGGCCATCGAGATGAAGGGGACGAAGACCATCTGGAGGTTCGTCGGGATCGCCTTCTTGAGCCCGCGGTAGAGGAGGGCGAGGACGGCGACCATGATGAGCGGGACGAAGACGTTGCCGCCGTAGTCGTTGAGCTGGAGCGGCAGGCCGAAGATGTGGGCCGTGCAGTTCTGCGTCTCGAGGAGCTGGTTCGTCGTGCACGTGAGGTCGGGGAACCGGTCCTTGTTCGACAGGGAGAGGAACTCCGGGGTGAGGAGGGCGCCCATGACGGTCGCGCCGAGCCACGGGTCGACGTCGAGCTTCTTCGCCGCGTTGTAGGCGACCATGATCGGGAGGAAGTAGAAGACCGCGCGCCACAGAGCGTCGACGAACACCCAGGAGGCGGGCTTGTCGGCGGCGCGGAAGTCGACGACGCCGAGGGCGTCGAGGACGGCGGCGAACGCGATGATGAGCGAGGCGCCGAGGAGGACGCCGAGGATCGGGCGGAACGAGTCGGAGAGGTACTCGAAGAAGGAGTCGAGCCAGGCGACCTTGCCGCGCGCCTTCGAGCGGGCGGCGGCCTTGACCTCGGCGTCGGTCATGACGGCTCCGGCGCCCATTCCGGGCAGGGACTGCATGGCGGCGTAGACGCCGGCGACGGCGCCGCCGATGACGACCTGGTAGCGGTCGCCGGACTGCGGGACGGTGCCGAGGACGCCCTCGGTCGCGTCGAGCGCGGCGGCGTCGACCTTGGAGGCGTCGACGAGTTCGAAGCGGAGCCTCGTCGCGCAGTGCGTGAGGCTCGTGATGTTGGCCGGACCGCCGATCCCCTTGAGGACCGCTTCGGCGATCTGCTTGTCGGTGGACATCCCCGTCCATCCTCTCTTCCCGGCTCGTCCGTGAGCCGCTCGTTCCGGTTGGCCGCGGGGCGATCCGCGCAAAGGGCAACAAAAAAGACCCGGGATCACGCACGTGCGTGTTCCCAGGTCTTGCCTCTTCGCGAGTAACAACCCTGCGTCGCCGATCCGGGGACCGGCGTTGGGAATGACTCTACGGCGCGGCGCACGGGCGCGGCAACGACTTCGAGTGTGGGGCTCGTCACCGGAAACCGCTCGGGCGCCGAAGCCGGTCACTACGCTGAAGTCATGGAGGATACGAATCGCTCGGCGGAAACCGGGGCCACTCCGGAGGGTTCCAAGATCCCCGCCGATCCGCCGACGGAGCTCCCCGGCGACCCGCCGCCCGGAGAGGAGCGCGACGCCGGCGACGAGCGCGACAACGCCCGCAGTGGCGACGCTCCTCGCCCCGCACCCGAGGACCCGCACGCCGTCCGCCCCTTCACGCGAAAGTCCGTCCTGCTCCTCACCCTCTTCGGGCTCGGCGTCCCCGCCCTCCTCTTCGGGTTCCTCATGGTCCAATACCTTCTCATCTGGTGGGGGCCGCGATGAAGCGCGGCGAACTCCTCTGGCTCGGCGCACTGTTCTTCCTTCTCTTCGGCTATCAGTACGCCCTCTCCCACGTCGAGGGCCTGCCCCGGCTCATCGACGATGAGAAGGGACTGTCCGGGATCCTCCTCTGGTTCCCCTTCGGCTCCTACCTGTCGGGTCTCATCGGCGCGTATCGCTGGGGCTTCCGGATCTATCGCTGCGTCCTCGTCGGCCTCGTCGCGACGGCGGCCTTCCTCGCAGCGGTTCCGTCGGCCTTCGACCTCACGAGCCCGTCGGACTGGCCGGGCATCGCATTCTACGTCGCGCTCTACACGCTCCCCGCGCTCGTCGGGGAGGTCTTCGGCGCTGTCGTCCGGCACTGGTCGACGCCGTGCCGTCCGCTCATCGACGAGGGCGGGGTGGTACACCGGATCTGACCCGGCGACTGGGTCCGCTTCTTCCGTCTCTCCCCCGCTGCCTTCTCAGGACACGGCCGCGCGGCGCCCGTCCCCTGCGCGCGCCGCGCCGACTTGGCACCAGCTCCTGCACCAGGACTCCGACCCGCGGCGCTACTCCTCCGCGAGCGCGCCGGCGAGGGCGGACAGGGTCTCCGACGTGCCCGCCTCGATCCGGACATCGGCGTACCGGTCGACCTGCGTGCGCCCGCGGTTGACGACGGCGAGCGCCGCGCCGGCCCGCAGGGCCTCCTGGACGACCCACATGCCGGTCGAAACGATGAGGGACGTGCCCGCCACGAGGACGACGCGGGCGCGCGACGCCGCCTCGAGGGCCGGACCGAAGGCGTTCTCGGGCAGTCCTTCGCCGAACATGACGATGCCGGGCTTGAGCGGGCCGCCGCAGATCTCGCAGTGGGCGGGCTCGAAGCGGCAGGCCTGAGCGGCGGCGCGGTCCGCCTCCGGGGTGATCTCAACACGAGCGAGGTCGTCGACGTCCTCGACCCAGGGGTTGAGCGCGCGCAGGCGCGTCGAGAGTTCGGCGCGACTCGTCTCGCGCCCGCACTGGAGGCAGACGACGGTGTCGTAGCGGCCGTGGAGCGCCCAGAGGCGCTGCACTCCGGCGCGCGCGTCGAGTCGGTCGACGTTCTGGGTCGCCACGCCGAGGAGCAGCCCGGCCCGCTCGAGCGCGGCGAGGGCGAGATGCCCGGGAGTCGGCTCGAGGCCGTCGAGCATGCGGTAGGTGGCCTCGTTGCGGTACCAGAGCCAGCGGTACCACGCGGGGTCGGAGACGAACATGTCGAGGTCGATCGGGGGTTTGGGCGTCGACCCGGTCCCCCGGTAGTCGGGCAGGCCCGAGTCGGTCGACATCCCCGCGCCCGCGACGACGAGGACGCGCCCGTCCTTCACGAGTTCGGCGAGCGCGCCGATGTCACCGCCTGCGACGCCGTCCATGGCACTCCCCTCACGCTACGAGCGGGCGCTCCCGCCCGCCCTCTCATCGTCCCACTCGGCGCGCGGGATCGGGCGGAGTCGGAGGAGGGGGTTCAGGCGGAGGCGAGCTCGTCGTCGACGAAGATCGGGGCGGCCGCGCGGTAGCCGATGACGCCCATCGTGAGGGAGACCGCGATGAGGAATCCGAGGACCAGCGGCACGGACCCGGTCGCCTGGAGGACGATGCCGACGACGATCGGCCCCACCGCTGCGACGAGGTACGCGCCCGGCTGGACCATGCCGGAGAGGCGGGCGGTCGTGCCCGCGGTGCGCGAGCGCGCGGGAATCAGCGTGACGCCGAGCGGGAAGGCGAAGCCTCCGAAGCCGAGCAGACAGATCCACAGCCACGCCGCGCCCGGGGCGAGGAGGAGGCCCACGTAGCCCGTCGCGGTGATGATCCCGAAGGCGAGCGCGATGAGGCGCAGGTGCTTCGAGACGTCGACGACCTTCGGCATGACGAGTCCGCCGACGATCGCCCACACGTTGATCACCGCGACCATCGCGCCGGCGCTCGTCCGGTCGACCCCCAGCGAGTCGAGGATGACGGGGAGCTGCCCGAACTGGACGTAGGCGTTGAGGGACTGGAGTCCGAACATCGTCATGAGGGCGACCGCGGTGCGCGACCGGAAGAGAGAGCCCGTGGCGGCGCCGTCGGTCCTCGCGGCCGGAGGCGCGTCACGGCGGACGATGCGCTGAGCGACGCCCCAGGCGATGACGGCGAGGAGGGCGACCGGCGCCCATACGGCGAGGGCGGTCCGCCATCCCGACCCGTCCGGCCCGGCGATCGGAGCGCCGAGGGCGGAGCCGAGCGCCCCGCCGATGGGGAGAAGGGATCCGTAGACCGTGAGGAGGAGGACGGCGCGGCCGGCCTTGTGAAGCTTGATCCACGCGGGGACGATGACGTTCCCGAGGGCGGGGCCCGCGAGCGCGGCGATCGTGAGGAGGAGGAACGCCGCGAAGTTCGAGACGAAGGGGCGCGCCGCGAGGCCGATCGTCGAGACGAGCATGCCGACGGTGATGACCGGGGTGAGTCCGAAGCGGCGCGACGCCGGGACCGCGAGCGCGCCGACGCCGGCGAAGACGAGGCACGGGAGGGCCGAGAGGACGCCGGACGCGATGGCGCCGACCCCGAAGGCGGATTCGACCCCGTCGAGGACCGGCCCGAGCGAGGTCGCGCCCGAGCGCATCGACGGCGAGATCGCGAGCACGGCGACGAGCGCCATGAGCGTCGAGAGCGTGGTGATCGGACGCGCGATCTCCGCGACGGAATCCTCGGTGGTCTCCTCGTTCATTCCTCCACCGTCCCACGCGGTTTTGACATGAGGCAAACTCCGAAAAGACGAATTGCTCACATGGTGCCACAGGTCACCGCGCATTCTGCGCACCGCCCCGACCTCGTCGATCAGCCGCCCAGCGAGCGCGAGACCGGCCGCCGAGCGCGAGCCGCTACGCGAGGGGCGGGAAGCGCAGGCGCGCGACGATGCCGCCGACGGGCCGAGCCTCGAGCGAGAGGGAGCCGCCGTGCGCCTCCATGATCGCGCGCGTGATCGCGAGGCCGAGGCCGTGGCCGCGCCCGCGCGTCAGGGACCGGCCGCGCGCGCGGACGAAGGGCTCGACGAGTAGGGCGAGGCGCTCGGGCGCGACGATCTCCCCGTCGTTGACGACGACGACGCTCGGGCCGTCCCCCGGGTGATCGCGACGCGAATCGCGCCGCCGTGCGCGTTGTGGACGATCGCGTTGCGCAGGAGGTTGGAGATCGCCTGGCGGATGAGGACGGGATTGCCGAGGAGGCGGGCGGGCGTCTCCTCGACGGCGATCCTCAGGCTCTTCTCCTCGGCGAGGGGGCGCAGCGGCGCGAGCGCCTCGGACAGGGCGTCGACGAGGTCGACCTCCTCGTGGCGGATATTCCCGGTCTCCGCGTCGGCGAGGTCGAGGAGCGCGGTCGTCGTCTCGATGGATCCGACGTTCGCGGTGCGGATCTGGCCGAGGACCTCGCGGAAGTCGTCGGTCGTCATCCCGGGGTCCGCGAGCGACACGTCGATGAGGGTCTGGATCGTCGCGAGCGGGGTCCTCAGCTCGTGCGAGGCGTTCGCGGCGAAACGGCGGTGCGCGTCGATCGACGCGCGGACGGAGTCCTGCATCCGGTCGAAGGAGTCGGCGAGTTCGCGGATCTCGTCGTTCGGCCCTCCGAGTGCGACCGGCTCGTCGAGGTTGCCGGCGGAGACGCGCCTCGCGGCGCTCGCGACCGTCGACACCGGACGGAGCACCCGCGCGGCGACGAACCAGCCGAGCGCTGCGGCGATGAGGACGAGCACTACGAGAACCCCGGCGGAAATGGGGAAAAGCGCGTTCGCGAAGTCCTCGGCGATCTCGACGTTGAAGTCCACCTGCGTATCGGAGGAGCCGGCCGCCTGTTCCGAGGGGATCGTGAGGTTGAGGTGGAGCGGCACGAATCGCGTCACGAGATACACGATCGTGATGAGCGCGACCCCGACGACCGCGGTGAGCGCCGCGTAGCTGAGGGCGAGCGTCGCGCGAAGCGGCAGGCGCCGCCTCGGCGCGGGAACGGCAGCGGCGGGGGCGTCGATTTCGCCGCCGTCGTCCGCGGTCGTCCCGCGACCCGTCCGCCCCTCCTCGGGGCCGATCGACGAGGGCGCGGCCGGCGCGCTCATACGGCGATCCTGTAACCGCGGCCCTGGATCGTCTCGATGACGCGGGGCTCGCCGAGCCGCTTGCGCAGGTGGGAGATCGTCACGCGGATCGAGTTCGTCAGCGGATCGGCGTTCTCATCCCAGGCGCGCTCGAGGAGGTCCTCCGCGCTGATCACTCCCCCGCCCGCGGTCATGAGGACGTGAAGGACGGCGAACTCCTTCGGGGAGAGGCGGATGAATCGGCCGTCGCGCGTCACCTCGTGCCGGAACGGGTCGAGGCGGATGCCGGCGGCCTCGAGGACGGGCGGCGCGGCGGGAGTCGAGCGCCGCCGAGGGCCCGCAGGCGCGCGACGAGCTCGGGGAATTCGAAGGGCTTGACGAGGTAGTCGTCGGCGCCGAGCTCGAGCCCGCGCACCTTGTCGTCGAGGCTCGTCGCGGCCGTCAGCATGAGGACGCGCGTATCGGGAGCGTGCTCGGCGAGCTCGACGCACACGTCGTCGCCGTGGACGCCAGGGAGGTCGCGGTCGAGGACGACGACGTCGTAGTCGGTCATGGAGATCCTGTCGAGAGCCTCCTCGCCGTCGTAGGCGACGTCGACGGCCATGGATTCGCGGCGCAAACCCCTGGCGATCGCGTCGGCAAGAATCGTTTCGTCGTCGACGACGAGCACGCGCACGCGCCGCTCCTTCCCGATCGTCCTCAGCGCCGCGCGCCCGGTCGGCGCGCGCGGCCGGACCCCATGGGCCCGGTCCCGCCACTCTACCGAGGCGGGGCGTTGCGGACGCGTAAAGGAAAAGGCCAACGCCCTCGCAACAGGGAGTTCGCGTCACTGGATTCGTCAGTCGGGCCCAGCGCCCGTTCCTCGAACCAGGAGTTCCCCCTTGAAGGCTTCCACTCGCGGGCTCAGCGCCCTCGCCGCCCTCGTCCTCGCCGCATCGCTCGGCGCCTGCTCGCAGACGTCCCCGTCGAAGGCGTCCGGATCGGAGACCCAGTCGGCGTCCGGATCGTCGAGCTCGTCGACGGACTCGCTGGACAAGCAGGTGGACGACTACGCCCTCTCGATCACCCGATGCCTGCGCGGCGCCGGCTTCAACGTGCCCGACCCGGCCCCGGCAAGGACCAGCAGCTCCCCGAGGACGCCGATCCCGAAGCGCTCAAGTCCGTCCTCGACGACTGCATGAAGAAGCTCGGCCCCGGGCCGACCGTGGGCAACGAGCCGAGCGCCGAGGAGCTCACCGAGAGCGGTCTGAAGACCGCGAAGTGCCTGCGGGCCAAGGGATACGACGTCGCCGATCCGAAGGCCGGGCAGGGCGCCGCCTTCGAGGGCGTCCCGAACGAGGCGATCGCCCACTGCCTCGCCGAGACGGAGAAGTGAGGACCGCCATGACCGCTGAGAAGACCACGACCGCCATGGGCGCCGACTCCGCCGACACCGCCTCCTTCGAGGCCGAGCCCCACCACTCGCCGAATCGCCGCAAGCGCGGCTGGATCTTCGCGGCGGGCGCCGCGGGCCTCCTCGCCGTCGCCGGCGCCATCGGCGTCGGAGCGGGACTCGTCCCCTCGGCGCACGCCGAGGAGCCGAAGAGCTACACGGGCGCGACCGACGTCGTGAGCAAGGGCGAACTGTCAGGAGAGACCTCCTTCACGGCGACCCTCAAGTACGCGGACCCGCATCCGATCGCCTCCGGATTCGAGGGCGTCGCGACGGCCCTGCCGAAGCCCGGCGAGACGATCGGCCTCGGCGGCCACCTCAACACGGTCGGCGACGAGCCCTCCTACCTCATGCGCGGATCGGTCCCGGCGTGGCGCGAGCTCTCGCTCGAGTCGACCGATGGAGAGGACGTCCGTCAGCTCGAGCAGTCCCTCAAGGAACTCGGCTTCTTCAACGCCGAGCCGGACGCCCACTTCAACTGGACGACCCACTGGGCGGTCGTCAACTGGCAGAAGTCCGTCGGCCTCGTCCGCAACGGAGTCCTCCCCCTCGGCCGCCTCGTCTTCGAGAACGGCGATCTGCGCGTCGGCTCGTCGAGCGCGCGCGTCGGCAACCGCGTCTCCACCGGTCAGGCCCTCTACACGGCGACCTCGACCTCCCAGGTCGTCGACGCCCAGGTCGGCCTCTCGGATCAGGGGCTCGCCGCCGTCGGCGGCAAGGCGACGCTCCACCTGCCCGACGGCACGACGACGACCGGAACGATCGCGTCGGTCGGCGCGCCCGTCGACAAGACCTCGCAGGGCTCGGGCGACCAGGGGTCGACGACGCGCGTCATCCCGATCCAGGTGACCCCGGACGACGCGAACGCCGTCGCGAAGTGGCAGGAGGCGCAGATCACCCTCGGCCTCGCCTCCGAGAAGAAGGAGGACGTCCTCTCCGTCCCCGTCGGGGCCCTCCTCGCCCTCGACCCGAAGACCTTCGGCGTCGAGATCGTGAAGAAGGACGGGACGACGCAGCGCGTGCCCGTCACCCCGGGCCTCTTCGCCGCCGGCCGCGTCGAGGTGAGCGGCGACGGCGTTCACGAGGGCGACCGGGTGGCGGTGCCCGAGCAATGAGTGTGATCGTCCGCCTCCAGGGAGTGAAGCGCTTCTACGGGGAGCCGCCCGTCGCCGCGTGCCGCGGCGTCGAACTCCAGGTCGACGAGGGCGAGTTCGTCGCGATCGTCGGCCCCTCGGGCTCGGGCAAGTCGACGCTCCTCAACCTCATCGGCACCCTCGACCGCCTGAGCGAGGACACCGTCGAGATCGCCGGAGTCGACGTGTCGACCCTGTCCGACCGGGAGCTCGCGGCGCTCCGCGCCCACTGGATCGGCTTCGTCTTCCAGCAGTTCCACCTGGCCGAGGGCTCCTCCGCCCTCGACAACGTCGCCGACGGGATGCTCTACCTCGGCGTCCCGAGGTCGGAGCGGCGCGAGCGCGCCCGCGTCGCCCTCGAGAGGGTGGGGCTCGCCCACCGACTCGACCACCGGCCGCACCAGATGTCCGGCGGCGAGCGCCAGCGCGTCGCGATCGCGCGAGCGGTCGTTTCCGACCCGCCGCTGTTCCTCGCCGACGAGCCGACCGGCAACCTCGACTCCGCGTCGGGCGAGTCGATCGTCTCCCTCCTCCACGACCTCCACGCCGAAGGGACGAGCATCATCGTCATCACCCACGACAACGAGCTCGCGGCCCGACTCCCCCGCCGAGTGATGATTCGCGACGGCCGGATCGTCTCCGACTCGGCGGATGAGAGGGCGGCCTCGTGAGCTCCACCCGATTCCCCGAGCGCTCCAAGCTCCTCGCCCCCGACGTCGTCAGGCTCGCCTCGACCGGCATCCGCGCGAGGCCCACCCGCGCGCTCCTCTCCGTCCTCGGCATCGCGATCGGCATCGCCGCGATGATCTCCGTCATCGGCATCTCGCTCTCGTCGAAGGCCCAGCTCGCCAACCAGCTCGACGCGCTCGGCACGAACATGCTCACCGTCACCGCGGGCTCCGACCTCGCGGGTCGCGCCTCGAAGTTCCCCGCCGACGCGGTCGGGCGCGCCCGCCTCATCGAGGGCGTCGAGGCGGCGTCCTCGACCGAGGAGCTCAAGGCGAACGTCTACCGCTCGCGCCTCGTCGACAAGCAGGCGACCGGCGGCATCACGGCCCTCGCGGCGGACGAGAAGCTCCTCGACGTCGTCGCCGGAACGCTTCGCACGGGCGCGTGGCTCAACGCGGCCACCGGGAAGTACCCGACGACGGTCCTCGGGGCCACCGCCGCCGAGCGCCTCGGCGTCACCACTCCGGGCACTCAGATCTGGCTCGGCGAGAAGCTCTACACGGTCCTCGGGATCCTCAACCCGACGACGCTCGCGCCCGAGCTCGACTCCGCCGCGCTCATCGGCAAGGAGAACGCCGCGGCGAGCCTCGGCGCGACCGGAGCGCCGACGACCCTGTACGAGCGGAGCGCCGACGCGGCCGTCAACACCGTCCGCGACCTCCTCCCGCCGACGCTCAACCCCGCTTCGCCCTCGTCGGTCAAGGTGTCGCGCCCCTCGGACGCGCTCGCCGCGAAGAACGCGGCCGACAAGGCGTTCACGACGCTCCTCGCGGGCGTCGGCTCGATCGCCCTTCTCGTCGGCGGCATCGGCGTCGCGAACACGATGATCATCTCGGTGCTCGAGCGGCGCCGCGAGATCGGCCTGCGACGAGCGCTGGGCGCCGAGCAGTCCCACATCCTCGTCCAGTTCATCGCGGAGGCCCTCCTCCTCGCCTTCCTCGGCGGCCTGCTCGGCTGCGTCGTCGGGATCGGCGTGACGGGCGCCCTCGCCTGGGCGAACGCGTGGCCCTTCGCGCTCCCGGTCTGGGTGCCGGGCGCGGGCCTCGCAGTGACCGTCCTCATCGGCATGCTCGCCGGCCTCTACCCGGCGATCCGCGCGGCGAGGACTCCCCCGACCGAGGCGCTGAGCGCCCAGTAGTCGGGGCGGGCCGGATTCCACTAGGGGTGGTGGGATCCGGCCCGAAGTCGTCGAATCGCAGGGGTGGTAGCGGCCCGAAGATCCCGCATCGACGGAACAGCACTTTCACCCCATCACCCGCGAAAACGCACACAGTTTCCGATACCGCGAATCGAAGATCCGCGGAATTTCGCGGATCCGATGTCGGGTCCTGGCCGGGTTCAGCCGAAACTGTGTGCGTTTCTGCAGGAAGAAAGGGCTCTACTTGCCCGAGTAGACGGGGAAGATCGAGGAGGCGCCGTAGTCCTTGAGGTCGAGCGCCTTCAGGCGGTCCATGTCCGCGTCGGAGATCTCGAAGTCGAGGTCGAGGTTCGCGCGCATGTGCTCCGGGTTCTCCGTCTTCGGGAGCGGCTGGGTGCCGAGCTGGATCGCGTAGCGCAGGCACAGGCGAGCCGGGCTCACGTCGTACGAGGCCGCGACCTCGGCGAGCTCCGGACTCGAGAGGACTTCGCCGTGCCCGAAGGGCGAGTACGCCTGGACGACGATGCCGCGCCGCGCGCACTCGTCGAGCAGGTCGACGGGCGTGTTGCCCGCGTGGACGAGCAGCTGGTTGACGTGCGGGGTCACCCGCGCCCCCTCGGCGATGGCGTCGAGGTCGGGGACGAGGAAGTTCGAGACGCCGATCGCGCGGAGCTTGCCCGCCTCGAAGGCGTCTTCCAGGGCGCGCCACGCCTCGCGGTTCCCGTCGGAGTAGTCGCCGCCCCGGAAGTCCGACCACGGCTGGGGCGAGTGGATGAGCATGAGGTCGACGTAGTCGAGTCCGAGGCGCTCGAGCGATCCGTCGATGGACGCAACGGCGCCCTCGTAGGTCTTGATCTCGGCGGCGAGCTTCGTCGAGACGAACAGCTCCTCGCGCGGGACGGAGGCGGTGCGGACGCCCTCGCCGACGCCGCGCTCGTTGCCGTAGGCCTGAGCGGTGTCGATCGCGCGGTATCCCGCGTCGACGGCGGCGCGCACGGCGTCGGCGGCGCGATCGTCGTCGATGAACCAGGTGCCGAGCCCGATCGCGGGCATGAGCGCGCCGGTCGACAGGGTGAGCGGCTGAAGAGTCATGGGAGTCTCCTTACTCGTCGGCACGGTGTCGGCCGACGCGGCGAGCCTACGCCGCCCGTCCTGCCGATGCTCCTCGACGGTCGCACGCCGCAGCGCAGTCGAAGCCCGAGGACTTGCCCGGTGCCGCGCCCGTCCGGGCCCGCCCTCCCACCGCTTGGGGCGTCGATCGAGACGAGCGGCGGCCGTAAGTCCTCCCGGGTCGTGCCCGGAGTCGCTAGTGTTGTGGGGATCAGTTGTGCGAAGCAGTCGAGTACGCGAGGAAGAGACCCATGGAATCCTGCGAGCAGGCGATCTGGTGGCACGTCTACCCCCTCGGCGCGTGCGGCGCCCCGATCCGCCCCGGCGAAGGAGCCCCGGGCGAGGGCGCGCCCGGCGAACCCGAGACCGCCGAAGCCTCCCCCTCCGATGGGCCCGCCGCCCCGCCCTCGTCGATCGTCGACGAGACCGCGCCGACCACCGCTGAGCCGCGCCTGCGGCGCCTGCTCGCCTGGCTCGACTACGCGCGCGAGCTCGGCGCGACCGGGCTGCTGCTCGGGCCGGTCTTCCAGTCGACCTCGCACGGGTACGACACGACCGACTACTTCCGCATCGATGAGCGGCTCGGCTCCGAGGCGGACTTCGACGACCTCGTGAGCGCGTGCCGCGAGCGCGGACTGCGCCTGTTCCTCGACGGAGTGTTCTCCCACGTCGGATCGGCCCATCCCCTGCTCGCCCGCGCGCTGGCCGAGGGCCCGGACTCGCCTCAGGGGCGCCTCTTCCACATCGACTGGACGAGCGAGGGCGGCCCGTACCCGTGGTTCTTCGAGGGCCACCCCGACCTCGTCCGCTTCGACCATTCCCACGAGGAGGCCGCCGATTACGTCGCCGAGGTGATGCGCCATTGGCTCGCCCGCGGGATCGACGGGTGGCGGCTCGACGCCGCGTATTCGGTGCCCTCCGACTTCTGGGCGCGGGTCCTGCCGCGCGTGCGCGCCGAATTCCCCGGCGCCTTCTTCCTCGGCGAGGTCATCCACGGCGACTATCCCGCGATCGTCGCCGAAACCGGGATGGACACCGTCACCCAGTACGAGCTGTGGAAGGCGATCTGGTCCTCCCTCAAGGAGAAGAACTTCTTCGAACTCGACTGGACGCTTCAGCGGCACAACGCGTTCCTCGAGTCCTTCACGCCCCAGACCTTCGTCGGCAATCACGACGTCACGCGGATCGCGTCGACGCTCGGGCCCGAGGGCGCGGTTGCGGCGCTCGCGATCCTTCTGACTGTCGGCGGGACGCCGTCGATCTACTACGGGGACGAGCAGGGTTTCACGGGCGTCAAGGCCGATCGGGCGGGCGGCGACGACGAGGTGCGCCCGCCACTCCCCGCGGCTCCGTCTGCTCTCTCGGCTCTCGGCGCGCCCATGTTCGAGGTCCACCGCTCCCTCATCGCCCTGCGCCGCGCGCGCCCGTGGCTGACGACCGCGACCACCGAGGCGCTCGAGCTGACGAACACGACCTACCGGTACCGCGCCTCCGCCCGCGACGGCGCCGTGTCCCTCGAGGTCGTGCTCGACGTCTCCGGTTCCTCGCCGCGGATCGCGATTCACGAGGACGGGGCGGTGATCTGGTACAAGGGGTGATCGGGCGCCCTGCCCCTTCGCGCCGCCTCCCCAGAACACGCGTTTGGCGGCTTTCGTGGTGTTTGGCGGCGCAAAATCGGGCGATTTGGCCCGCCAAACGTCGGGAAACACGCCAAACGCGTGTTGAGTGGTCGGTGGGTCAGAGGGCCCGCAGCGCCTTCACGGTCGCGTCGACGATCTGCGCCTGGGCGTCGACTCGGCTGATCGACGGTGTTCCATCGCCCGGCTGGATCCCGTAGTCGCCGATGAAGGAGTGGATGCCGCCGTCGACGATCGTGACGACCGCGTCGGCGGGCAGGCGCGACGCGGTCTCCACCCGCTTGTCCGAAGTGGCGAGTCCATCGGCGCTCCCCCAGATCGACGCGACCCCGAGGTCGGTGCGGGTGAGCGCCGACGCCGGATACGACGCCCAGAGAACGAGCTCCTCGATGCGCGCATCCGCATCGTCCGTCTGCGAGGCGACGACTCCGCCGAGCGAGTGTCCGCCGATCGCCCACGAGGTCACCTCCGGGTGGGCCGCGATGATCTTTTCGGGCGCGCCCGAGGCGAGGAACCCGATTTCAAGCGGCTGCTTGACGATGACGACGCCGCAGTCGCAGCCCTTCGTGACCTTCGCGAGGAGCGGCACGTACGCGCGCGGATCGACCTTCGCGCCCGGCTGGAAGATGAGCGCCCGGACCTGCTCGCGGTCCAAGTTGAGCGCGATTGCCGTCGACGAGGTCCCCACGCCGATCCCGTCGACCCGCTCGAGCGCCGCGCCCTGCGCGGGAAGGGGCCGCAGCCACGCCGTCGCCGCCGCGAGAAGAAGGACGAGGACGGAGCCGAGCACCGCGAGAACGGGGTGGCGGCGACGCACGGCGGGGCGCGACGCTCGTCGACCGGCGGAGCACGAGTCCGTCGCCTTGGAGAGCGGGTGCGCCTCCGAGTCCGACACCTCGGTGGGCAACGACGCGTCGGCGGGCGACGGCGTCTCTCCCGCGCGGCTCCGGTCGAGCCCGCCGAGACCCGCATCCGGGCGCGCGTTCGCGCCCCTACGATGATCCCAGAATTCTCTCCGGCCCATCCGAGCTCGCCGCCGCGACCTCGTCGATCGACGCGGAGAGGAACGACGGACGCACGAGAAGGAGGCCCCGCATGACGCGCATCGCGGCGATCGGCACGACCGGCGGCACGATCACGATGACCTCGGCGGTGCCCGACGGGCCGGCGACTCCGGCGGTGTCCGGGGAGGACCTCGCGGCCCCGCTCGCGCAGTGGATCGACGACGTCGAGATCCGATCGACGACGCTGTTCACAGTCGGATCGCCGCAGCTCACGGTCGCGAACGTCCGCGAGGTCGTCGACTTCGCGCATCGTGCGGTCGACGAGGGCGCACACGGAGTCGTCATCGTCCAGGGCACCGACACGCTCGAGGAGGTCGCCTACCTGCTCGACCTCGTGTGGGACCGACCGGAGCCCCTCGTCGTCACGGGCGCGATGCGGGCGAGCGACGACGCGGGCGCGGAGGGCCTCGGCAATCTGCTCGCCGCTGTGCGCGTCGCGACGGACGAGCGCATCCGCGGCATGGGCGTCCTCGCGGTCCTCAACGACGAGGCGCACCTCGCCTCGCTCGTCACGAAGATCGACGCGAATTCGCTCGCCGCGTTCAAGTCGGCGTCGTGGGGGCCGGTCGCGAAGTTCGTCGAGGGCCGAGTTGTCTCCGCCTACCGCCCGGCGCGGCGCCTGCCGCCGCTCCCCCTGCCCGACGGGTCGGCGCCGAGGATCCCGATCATCACGGCCGGGCTCGACGACGACGGCGACCTGGTCCGCGCGGCGATCGCGACCCGGCCGCGCGGCATCGTCCTGTCCGCGATGGGGTCGGGGCACGTGCCCGTTCCGATGGCGGACGCCGCTCAGGAGGCGGTCCGCGCCGGCATCCCGGTCGTCTTCGCGTCGCGCACGGGCGGCGGTACGACGACGCGCAACTCCTACGGTTACCCGGGCTCGGAGGTGGATCTCCTCAACCGCGGGCTCATCGGCGCCGGCTGGCTCGATGCGCGCAAGTCGCGGCTCCTTCTGCACCTCCTTGTGGCGGCCGGCGTCTCGATCGACGAGGTCGCGGCCGAATTCTCACTCAGGGGGAGGTACTAGGGGCGCGGTCCGGGTTGGCGGACCCGGACGCCCTTTCTGGGCGCCTGCCCGTCGGGGCCGGAGGGCCTGTTTCGGGTAGTGACGGCACCCCATCTTCATTTGGGGTGCCGTTGGACCGATTGCGGTGGAGTCGGAGGGCGTGTTTCAGGTCGTAACGGCACCCCTTTCCCATTTGGGGCGCCGTTAGAGCAGTTGCGGTGGAGCCGGAGAGCGTGCTTCGGGTAGTAACGGCACCCCTTTCCCATTTGGGGCGCCGTTAGAGCAGTTGCGGTGGAGCCGGAGAGCGTGCTTCGGGTAGTAACGGCACCCCTTTCCCATTTGGGGCGCCATTAGAGCGGTTGCGGTGCCGATGAAGTTGCCCCGCAACGGCTCGATGAGCTCAGCGCGTGAAGAACGCGCCCGAACTGGTCGACGGCACCCCGCGACGAGCCGGCTACTCGACGGCGTCGGGGTGGATCGACCGCGTCTCGGAGCGCTTGTACGGCCGGCGGAACCATGCGCCCGGCCGGACGACCGGAAGGATCTTGAGGATCGCGAGCGTGAGGAAGACGATCGTATTGAGCGCGACGAAGGCGCTGAGCGCGGCGAACCACGGCGTCGTGAGGATCGACTCGGGGAACAGCAGTCCGTGATTCACGGCTTCTCCTCTCGGACGACGGAGCCGTCGGCGGCGACGTGGGTCCACTCGGCCTGCTTGGCGCGCAGGATGTCGAGACAGCCCTTGCAGAAGACGATGTTGAGGTAGGTGGCGTAGATGAGCTCGGGGATGACGAGGACCGCGAGGAATCTCGCCGCCCAGCCGCCCTTCCACGCGGTGACGACTCGTTCGAGGGCGAAGACTCCGCCGACGGCGAGCCAGAAGGGGAACCACACCCACTGGGCGAGCGAGAGCGCCATGATCGCCATCATGACGAAGTAGGCGAGGAGCGCGAGGACCCCGTAGCCGATGCCGAGCTGCTGGGACCAGTAGCGGGAGGTCTGAGGGGTGAGCCCGTAGGTGCCGAGGTTCTCGAGGGCGCCGCGCTGCCAGCGCAGCCGCTGATTCCACAGTGCCTTCCACGTCGTCATGACCTCGGTGACGACGCGGCAGTTCGACGGGGAGATCATGAGGGCGCCGAGCGACTTGAGGGCGATCGTCATCTCGTTGTCCTCGGTGAGCGCGGCGGTGTCGTAGACGTCGCCGGGTGTGCCGGGCAGCAGGCGGCCCCTCTCCTGCGCGACGGTCCGCAGCGCGCGGGCCCGGAAGACGGTGGCGGTGCCGGTGAGGACGAAGACCTTGCCCTGGCGGCGCTCGATGTCGCGGGAGTAACGGGTGTACTCGTTGCGCTGGCAGAGCCCGAGGAGCCCTCCCCCGTCCTCTCCGTAGAAGAGGCCGCCGACGGTCATGAGCGCCCGGTCGGCGGTGAGGCGGCGTCGCGCTTCGGCGAGGAATCCCTGGTCGAGGACGGTGTCGGCGTCCATCACCATGACGCAGTCGTTGTTCCCGAGCGTCGGCAGGAGGCCCGTCAGGCACTGGTTGAGTCCGCCGGCCTTCTTGTGAGTGTTGTCGATGGTCTCGAAGACGTCGACGCCGGCGGCGCGGGCGATCTCGACGGTGCGGTCGGTGCAGTTGTCGGTGACGACGATGATCCGTTCGGGGGCGCCGTCCTGGGCGCACAGCGAGTCGAGGGTCGCCTGGATGCGGTCGGCCTCGTTGTGCGCGGGGACGCAGACGGTGATCGTCACTTCCCCGTCGAAGCGCCCTGCGGTGTCGGCCATGACGACGCGCGGCGCGAGCGGGTTGTCGCCGCGGTCTTCGGCGCGGCGGGCGCGCGTGGCGACGATGTGCTCGACGCCGGTGACGAGTCCGGCGAGGGCGAGCGCGAGTCCGCTCGCTCCGATGAGGAGTCCCCAGCGCGGGACTTCGGGATCCCAGATGTAGTGGAGCGAGCCGGCGACTCCCTCGCGCAGGTCCGGAGTCATTCCCGATCCCGAGAGGACGATTCCGGCGACGAGGACGAGGGCGGCGCCTGCGGCCAGGAGGAGGACCATGACGCCCACGGCGCGGTCCATGCGCGTGCGCTGGTGGAGGGGACTCATCATGTCGTCTCCTGTCGGGCGGGATTGTCGGAACTGTCGGGAAGGTCGGAACTGTCGGAGCTGTCGGGAAGGTCGGAAGCGTCGGAAGCGCCGGACGCTTCGAGAAGAACGGGGCCGTCGGAAAGGTCGGCACGATCCGGGGCGTCTTCGCCGCCCGCGTACCTCCCGAGGAATTCCTCGACCGGCACCGGGTCTCCGACGGCGGCGCCCTGAACGTAGTCGACGCCGAGCTCCCGGGCGGCCCGCCACGCATCGTCGTTCTCGACGTACTCGCCGATCGTCGTCTTCCCGAGGTCGTGGGCGAGCGTCGCAATGGCGGAGACGATGGACCGGTCGGTCGGATCGAGCCCGGCCCGCCGCATGAAGGAGCCGTCGATCTTGACGACGTCGAATTCGAGTCTCTTGACGTAGGTGAAGGGCCCGAAGCCCGCGCCGAAGTCGTCGAGGGAGACGCCGAGCCCCCGCCCGCGCGCCCACCGCGTGAACGCGGCGGCGGCGTCCATGTCGGCGACGGCGGAGGTCTCGGTGACTTCGAGGACCACGGAGCGCGGCCGTAGCGCGGCTTCGGGACCCGCATGACCGAGCGCCTCGTCGAGCGCGGCGCGATAGGCGGGGTGCCCGACGGAGGGGCCGGAGACGTTGACGGAGAGGACGAGGTCGGGGGCGCTTTCGTCGAGCAGGCGACGCACGGCGAGCGCCTCGCGGAACACCCAGGCGTCGACTTCCGGGGCGAGGCCAACGCGTTCGACGACGGGCATGAACTCTCCCGGCGTGAGCGCGGGCCCGCCGTCGTCGAGGCGCAGGAGCGCCTCCGCGGCCCGAATCCGTCCGGTGCGGACGTCCGCGATCGGCTGGAGGTGAAGGACGAGTCCCCCGTCGGCGAGCGCGGATCGGATCCGATCGGCGGCGGCGAGGTCGCGGCCCATGCGCGGCAGCGTCGGGTTCTCCGGATCGACGGCCGCGAGGGAGTTGCGCCCTCCGGCCTTCGCCTCATAGACGAGCATGTCGGCGAGGGCCATGGGCGCGAGGCCCATCCGATCGGCGAGTGCGAGGGTCGCGGCGCCGACGCTTGCGGTGACGCGGCGCTGCTCGCCGGCCATGCGGCTGGTCATCCGGAGTATTTCATCGATGAGGCGCTCCCCGACGCGCTTGGCGAGCGCGAGCGTGACGCCCGGGAGGAGCACGGCGAATTCGTCGCCCCCGAGGCGGGCGGCGATGTCGCCGGGGCGCGTGATAGTGGTGATCGCGCGGGCGACCTCGACGAGGAGTTCGTCGCCGGCGGCGTGGCCGAGCGTGTCGTTGACGTTCTTGAAGTGATCGAGGTCGAGGACGAGGACACCCGCGTCCTCTCCGTCACCGCGTCGACGCTCCTCGAGGGCGGCGAGGGCGTCGGCGAAGCCGGCGCGGTTGCGCAGGCCGGTGAGCGAGTCGTGGCGGGCCCGGAAGGCGAGGTCCTCCTGCGCCCTCGTCCGTTCTTCGATGGCGAGGTGCCGCTCGGTCGCGTCCCCGAAGGAGAGGAGGACCGCGTCGCCGAACTCGGCGCTCAGTGGGTTGGAGCTGACGTCGAAGATCCGTCGCGTCCCGTCGGGGGCGTCGACGGCGACGGGGACGTCGCGGCTCGGGGATCCCGCGAGGGCGATCGCCGAGGGCGCTCCGCCCCGTCGAGGTCGGAGCCGTCGGCCGCCGAGATCCGGGTCGGCAACGACACGCGTCCATCGGCGTCTCGCTCGAGGAATCTGGGGCTCGAGTCGTTGAGCGGTTCGACGCGGCCGTCGCGGTGGACGATGGCGAGCCCGTCGGGGACGGTCCGCGTGACGGTCGCGAGCCGGTCGGCGTCTTGACGCGCGGCGCGCTCGGCCTCGGCGAGACTCTCGGCCTGGCGGCGCACGCGGCTCACGGCCGCGGAGATGACGAGGGACAGCGTCGCGCCGACGAAGACGAAGAGGTGGATGCGGGTCGCGAGACCCTGGCGGCTGAGCCCGACGTCGATCGGCGCGGCGTTCACGACGAGAGCGAGGACGAGGACGACCGCGTCGACGTAGACCGTGTGGAGCATCGCCGCCCACACGGGATAGCGGACCGCGGACCAGAAGAGCGGGATGAGCATCGCGGATAGGAGCGGGATCGTGAGGCGCGGGCTGAAGACGATCGCGCCGAGGACGATCGGGGCGGCGATGGCGGTCGCCGTGAACCATCGGGGCGCGCGGACGGGCTCGATGCGCGAGTCGAGGAGGGCGGCGCCTGTGCCCGCGATGAGGACGATCGCCGCCATGTTCCGGAAGAAGTGGGCGACGGCGTCGTCGGCGTCGAAGGGCTGGGGCGCTCCCCACAGGGCCATGTAGGCGAGGGGAACGGCGGCGGCGGAGGCGACGAAGGCTGCGGTGACGAAGAGGGCGGCCTGCCCGGCGGTTCGCACTGCCCACGGAGGTCGTTCGGGGACGAGGACGAAGGGGGTCCTCCGGTGGAGGAGGTCGAGAACGGCCCTCGACCCGAGGAACACCGTCGCGTTGGAGGCGGCGACCGCGCAGGAGGCGGCCGCGTCGAAGCCTGCACCGAAAGTACTGCTGACGAGGATCGCGGAGCCGAGCGCTTCACTCCGCGAGCGCAGGGTGAGCGCCCAGAGGACCCCGATGCCCGCGGCCGGCCACACGAGAGCGAGTTCCCTTCCGGGCACGGCGAAGAGCTGGGCGGCGAGGACCGCGACGGCGAAGGCGATCGCGAAGAGCGCGGTGCGCGCGAGCGCGCGTCCGTGGGTCTTCCGCCCTTCTGTCATGCGTGAAGCATAGAAGCCGAATCGGCCCCGCGCGCAGCGTCTCTCACCAGCGCATTTACCGGAAAATCACGCGGAAGTCGGCGCCTCTCCCCCCGCTGTCGCGCACGACCATCGCCCCGTAGCCGGGAAGCCGGGCCGTCCGCGGCGGTTCGGCTCCCCGGCCCGCGTCCGCCCGGTAGGCCGTCCGTCCATCGACATCGACGAGGTCGGGGCAGGATGTCGAGTACGGGATGCCGATACCCCCCGCCCTCATGAGCGGGCACACGACTCTCGTCTCTGTCGGCCTCACGGGATCAGCGAGTGAGGGCGGTCAGCGGGACGACGCGCACGCCGTCCGTCCTCGTGAATGCGTATCCACCACCGGTGATGACAAGGCGGATGACATCCGGATGCAGCTTCGGATCGATCTTGGCCGCGAAACGGGTGAGGCTGGCCGCCGCTGCGTCGAGGACCTCCTCGTGCCAGCCCAGCTTGATCTCAATGAGGAGCAGGGGGCCTCCCGGATACTCGATGACGGCATCCACTTCCGCACCCGCGGAGTCCCGGGCGTGACTGACGAGCTGGGCGGAGTACACCCGAAGATCATGGACCACCTGCGACTCGAACAGTTGGCCCGCGTAGCGCAGATCGCGCAATAGGCTCCGGGGGTCCGCTCGAAGAGCTGCGACGGCGAGCGACGGATCCGCGAGATGGCGCTTGCCTTCCTTACGCAGCGACGCTTTCGAACGGAGGTGACTTGACCATGCAGGCTGATCCTCGATGGCGAATACGCGCATGAGGGAGCTGAGATACGAGACCACCGTTTCGCGTGCCAGTCCTGTATCTGCGACCAGCGTCGCGATGGAGGTCTCCGTGGCGACACCGCGAGCGAGCGCGACGAGGAGACGCCGAACCCGCACTGGGTCGTGCCCGATCTCCATGCCCATCGGCAGGTCGACCTCGACGAGGGACGTGAGATAGTCGCGTACCCCCTCGAGGACGGCATCCGTCGATTCGTTGAGAAAGCCGGGCCACCCGCCGCACGTGAGTCGGTCGAGCAGCTCGGGCAAAGTGACCCCCGGATCGCCGGCGGAGACGTCGCTTCCGGCGACGATGTTCGCGAGGCTCACTGCTCCAGTCGAATGCCCCGTCTCGGCGAGGCTCATCGTCGACATTCGAACTCTCGCGAAGCGACCTGCCCCGCTGTGGCGCGCCAGGTCCGCGCTCGGCGCGGCCGACCCGGTGAGAATGAAGAGCCCCTTCGTCTTCTCCCTGTCGACGCGGCGTCGCACGAGGTTCCACAGGGCTGGCTGAAGATGCCATTCATCGAACAGTCTCGGATTCTCTCCATCGAGGATCAGCTCCGGTGCCGTCATCATGAGCTGCGCGACGTTGGGATCTGTATCGACTTCGACGACACTCTGCGCGCACTGAAGCGCGGTCTCCGTCTTCCCGCAGGCCTTGGGCCCCTCGATCACCACGGCACCCGCACGCGCCAGCGCGCGTCTCAGTTGATCATCAGCGATACGACTCCGGTAATCCGCCACATTGAGAGCCTAGAACTAGTTATTTTGGGAGTCAACAACTAGTCAATCTGCGAGTCGTCAGCTCTTGATTTTAGGATCCTGCGGAAGATCCAGTCCGCCTACTTCGCATCGGACAGCGTGACCTTGCCACGATCCAGTTCGAAACTTCGGTTCCAACAGATGTGGAACCTCAGCCGCGAAAGCTTCAGTCCATCAACGCTTGCCAACAATGTCTGTGGCCAGCCCGCCCCTACCATGCGGCGATCGCGGGAGGGCGCAAAGTCGTGGCGGACAAGGTACGGGACGATGAGCGCGACGAGGAGCCCCGCGGACGCGAAGTCGGCGCCGCGGATCGAGAGACTCTCGCCGAGAGAGCGTGCCGATGACGACCGCCAGCGTCCACTCGATCCCCATGAGCGCCGAGATCGTCCCGTACTGGGCGCGCGAGACCCGGTCCGGCGGGATCGGCTGGGAGACGTTCGTCGCGGCCGCAATCATCGTCTGGAAGACTCACCAGAGGGCGAAGAGCATCACGAAGCCGGAGGAGAAGGCCATCGCGGCGAGAGCTGCCTCGCACGTCAGAGCCGAGAGGATGATCCTCGGCGCGCGCGGGCCGAGCCGCGACTTCGTCCGATCGGACATGAAGCCCCACAGGGGGCTCGCGATGAGGCCGAGGACCCCGCCGACCGTCATGATCGAGGCGAGGAGCGCCTCCTTCTCGCCCGAGTTCCACTCGAGGATCTGATTCGCGATGAGCAGCTGCGCGGGCGCCGCCCACGCGATGTTGATCCCCAGGCACATGAGGCCGAAGGACGCGATCCAGCCTCGCGACACCAGTGGCCGGTCGTCAACCGTGCTGCTCATCGTTCCGCCTTCCTCGGCTCCCGTGCTCCTTCCCCTCATCGCGAAGAGGTTCCTTCGAGGGTAACAGGCGAGGTCGGGGCGGGTTGTTGAATAAGGGGAGACAAACAGACTCTTCAATTTGGAGGTCGGCGACTAGTCAATTTGAGAGTCGACTGCTAGTCATGCTGTTAGTCATGAACTCTTGCTTCTGAGTTCTCGGGCCTTCGCAGACCAATCGATACTCGACCGAGGCAACACAAAACCGCGGACCCATCGGATCCGCGGTTCGTTCGGTGGAGCTAGGGGGATTCGAACCCCCGACCTCTTCCATGCCATGGAAGCGCGCTACCAACTGCGCCATAGCCCCGTCTTCAGTTGTTGTCCCCGTTGCGGCGACCCGTTAACTATAGCGGGCACCGGCCCGAATCGCGAAATCGAGAGTCTGTGCCGGTCACCACACATTCGGGACGCCGACGCTCATGCGCCGAGGACATCCTCACGGTGCCCGATGTTGTGGGCCGCGAGCCTCCAGGACACGGGCCCGGAGGCGCCCGAGCCTCCCCCGCCCATGCGGACGAGCTCCGACCAATGGCAGTTGTCGAGGCCCCTCATCTGATCGAACTCCAGGGGGTTGAGCCCGATGAAGGTGAGGAGTCCTCGCGTGACGGCGGAGCCATGGGAGACGACGACGAGGGTCGCGCCCTCATCGGCGGCCTCGGCCGCCGCGATCGCCGCATCCCGCACGCGAATTCCGACGAGGTCGGACCGTTCGATGCCCGCGGCCACGCACTCCCCCGTCTGACGCCATTCTTCGACCTCGTCCTCGTATCGCGAGAGCGCCTCGGGGATCGTCAGCCCCTCGAAGTCGCCGTACGCACGCTCGATGAGGCGATCGTCGACGTTCGGCCCGACGACCTCGGCGCCGGCGGCGCGGAACTCCTCGACGATGATCTCGGCGGTCTCGAAAGCGCGCGACAGCGGCGAGCACACGAGGAACACGCGCCCGGCCGACACGGAGGCGACGTTGACGCCCACCTGCGCCGACGGCGAGAGGACGCGGGAGGCGAGTACCCGGCCCGCATTGCGCGCCTGCTCGCGCCCGTGATCGTTCAAGGGGTGATCGATGACCCCCTGGAAGCGCCGCTCGAGATTGAAGTCCGTCTGACCGTGCCGAACCAGGACGATCCTGCTCGCCCCGCTCATGCGCGCACCAGTTCGCGCGACGACGCGTCCTCGAGGCGCGTGATCGTCCCGTCCGCCCACAGGGACTCCAGACGGTAGTAGTCGCGCTCCTCGTCGATGAGGACATGGACGACGAGGTCCACGTAGTCGATGAGGATCCACCGGTTCCCCGTCCGCCCCTCGATGCGGGCGGGCTCCACCCCGAGCTCGGCGGCGACGCGGTCGAGGATCTCCTCAGCGATCGCGCGCACCTGACGCTCGGTCGGGGCAGAAAGGATGAGGAAGGACTCCGCGATCGCGAGCCTGCCCGCCACGTCCACGAGGACCGGATCGGTCGCCAGCTTGTCTGACGCCGCCTTCGCGGCTACTTCGACCAGATCACGCGTCTCCATGGGCACAGCGGCGACTCCTTAGGGCTAGTCCACGTCCTTGTAAAGATCATACTTGTTGATGTACTGCACCACCCCGTCGGGCACGAGGTACCACACGGGCTTGCCCTCCTCGACGCGCGTCCTGCAGTCCGTCGACGAGATCGCCATCGCGGGGACCTCCACCAGGGACACCGACTCGCGCGGAAGCCCCGACGCGTCGAGCACGTGCCCCGGCCTCGTCACCCCGATGAAGTGCGCCATCGCGAACAGCTTGTCCGAGTCCTTCCACTTGACGATCTGCGCGAGCGCGTCGGCGCCGGTGATGAAGTAGAAGTCCGTGTCCTCGTCGAACTCCTCGCGCAGATCCGTCAGGGTGTCGATCGTGTACGTCGTCCCGCCGCGGTCGATGTCGACGCGCGACACCGTAAACCGCGGGTTCGAAGCCGTTGCGACGACCGTCATGAGGTACCGGTGCTCCGCCGGCGTCACCCGGCGCCCCGCCTTGAAGGGCTGCATCGCCGTCGGCACGAAGATCACCTGGTCGAGATGGAAGACCTCCATCACCTCGGACGCGGCGACGAGGTGCCCGTGGTGGATGGGATCGAAGGTCCCGCCCATGATGCCGATCGATCGACGAGGGCGCCCGGCGGAGAACTCCTTCGCGGCGGAGGTCGTGAAAGCCTCGTCGTGATGGGCGTCCTCGGTGTTAGGCATGTCCGCGGTCGTATCCGCGGGCGTCGGCGCGGCGGCGCCCGCGGCCCCTGCCGATGCCGCGCTCGTCTGCTCCGTCACGGCCGGATCGTCCCTTCGCCCTCGATGATCCACGTCGACGTCGTGAGCTCCGTGAGCCCCATCGGGCCACGCGCGTGGAGCTTCTGGGTGGAGATGCCGATCTCCGCCCCCAGGCCCACCTGGCCGCCGTCCGTGAAGCGCGTCGACGCGTTGATCGCGATCGCCGCCGAATCGAGCTCGGTGCGGAAGCGGTTCGCCGACGCGATCGAGCGCGTGCAGATCGCCTCGGTGTGCCCGGTCGAGTAGCGGCGGATGTGGGCAATCGCCTCGTCGATCGAGGGGACGACGCGCACCGCGAGGTCCATCGACAAGTACTCGGTCTCCCAGTCCTCCTCGGTCGCGGCGACGACCATGTCCGCGTCGATCGACGGGTTCGCCTGCGCGATCGCCATCGACGCCTCGTCGAGGTGGAGCGTCACGCCCGCCGTCGCCAGGCGCGTGAGGGCGGAGGTGAGGAAAGCCTCGGCCTCGTCCTCGTGAACGAGGAGCGTCTCCGCGGCGTTGCACACGCCGACCCGCTGGGTCTTCGCGTTCATGATGATGTTCTCCGCGGCCGCGAGGTCCGCGCCGGCATCGACGTACACATGGCAGTTGCCCGTGCCCGTTTCGATCGTCGGGACGATCGAGTTCTCGACGACCGCGTTGATGAGCCCTGCGCCGCCGCGCGGGATGAGGACGTCGATACCGCCGCGCGCCCGCATCATCGCGGTCGCGCCCGGGCGCCCGAGGTGGTCGACCGTCTGAACGAGGTCGGCGGGGAGCCCCACGGAGACGAGCGCGTCGCGCATGATGCCGATGATCGCCCTATTCGACTCCTCGGCGGCGCTGCCGCCGCGCAGGATCACCGCGTTGCCGGACTTGAGGGCGAGGGTCGCCGCGTCGATCGTCACGTTCGGGCGGGCCTCGTAGATCATGCCGACGACGCCCATAGGGACGCGCACCTGCGTGATGCGCAGGCCGAGTTCGTTGCGGGTCCCGCGGATCACCTCCCCGACCGGGTCGGGCAGGGCCTCGACCTCGCGAACGGCGGAGGCGATCTGCTCGATGCGCGCCTTCGTCAGCGCGAGGCGGTCGAGCAGACCCTCGGACATGCCCTTGTCGCGGCCGCGCTCGCAGTCCTTCGCGTTGGCGGCGAGGATCTCGTCGGCCCGCTCGGTGATCGCCATCGCGATTGCCTCGAGGGCGGAGTTCTTCACGCCGGTCGTCGCCGTCGCGAGCGCGCGCGACGCCTCGCGCGCGGCATCGGTGAGGGCGGAGATATCGGGGATCTGGTCGTCCATTCCGCCATCATGGCACAGCGTTCGCCATTGGGAACGGGGAAGCTCCCATAGCGGCCACTCCCCCGCGCTCTCCGCCCAGCATCCCCGCCGGACCACGAAGTCATCCGCCTTCCCCTGCGAAGTCATCCGTCTTCCCCCACGAAGTCATGCGTCTTCAGCCGCGAAGTCATGCGCCCACGGTCGGGTTCCGACGCCGTCCCTGCAGAAACGCACACAGTTTCGGCTTCGTCGGACGCTCAGTCGGCTCCGCGCCGAAAGAATGGCCAGGTCAGAACCTTGCACCGCGCGGGCCCACGGAGAAACTGTGTGCGTTCTTGCGGGGCGGAGGCCAGTGCCATTGACGGCCTGGAGTCGCGCGCACGCATCCCCTCGACGCGCGAACGTGATGCTCTCGGCAGAATCGGGCACACACCACCGACAATGCGCCCGAAACCGACCCCAACCCCGGCCGTATCGGGCACACACGCCGGAATCGGGCACACACCGCCGACAACGTGCCCAAAACCGTCATCTCAGCGAATAGGAGATCCCCTCGACGGAGCAACGTGATGCTTTCGACAGAGAAAGGTGATGCTCTCGGTGGTTAGAGGAGGGGGGCGAGGTCGTCGCGGTGGACGACGGGGCGCGGGTGCTCCCACCCGGCGAGGCGCAGGTCGGCGGCCGAGGACCCGGCCATCTGCGCGATCGTGTCGGAGTCGTAGGAGACGATGCCGCGGCCGAGCAGGCCGGCGGGCCCCGCGATGTCGACGACCTCGCCGGAGTCGAAGTGCCCCATGACGGCGGTGATCCCGGCTGCGAGCAGCGACTTCTTCCCCTTGGTGATCGCGCGGCTCGCGCCCTCGTCGACGATGAGTTCGCCGCGCGAGGGGGCGGCGTGCGCGATCCACAGGCGTCGCGACGCGGGCCGGACGGAGGACGGCTCGAACCAGGTGCCCGCCTCGCGCCCCTCGAGGACGTCGCCGAGCCGCTCGGCGCTCGTGAGGACGACGCCGATGCCGGAGGACGCGGCCATCGTCGCGGCCTGCACCTTCGTCACCATGCCACCCGAACCGACCTTGGATCCCGCTCCCGTCACGAGGACGGCGTGCAGTTCGTCGGTGGAGGTGACCTCGCGGACGAGTTCGGCGCCGGGGTGCGAGGGCGGGGCCGTGTAGAGGCCGTCGACATCGGTGAGGAGGACGAGGGCGTCGGCCGCGACCATCTGCGCCATGTACGAGGCGAGCCGGTCATTATCGCCGAAGCGGACCTCGCGGGTCGTCACCGCGTCGTTCTCGTTGATGATGGGGACGACGCCGAGGCCGAGGAGCTTGTCGAGGCTCGCGCGCACGTTCGTGTAGTGCTCGCGGCGCATGACGTCCTCGGTCGTGAGGAGAAGCTGCGCGACGTCGAGGTGGTGCGCCTGGAAGGCGGCCTGCCAGCGGGCGACGAGGAGCCCCTGTCCCATGGCGGCGGCCGCCTGCACGCTCGCGAGGTCACGAGGCCGGGACGTGAAGCCGAGCGGGTCGAGCCCCGCGGCCACCGCGCCCGAGGAGACGATGAGGATCTCCTTGCCGGGCTTCCTCCACCGGGCGACGAGCCGGGCGACGGAGTCGATCCGGTTGAGGTCGAGCCCGCCGTCCTCGCGCGTGAGCGAGGACGAGCCGATCTTCACGACGATACGGTCCGCCCGATCCAGGCGGCCGCGCAGCGACTCGCTCACTTGCGACCCTTCGCGTCGGCGTCGGGATCCGTCCAGATCCCCTGCTGGCGCTCGGTCCACAGTTCCTCGCGGGCGGCGGACTTCGCGTCCATCACCTGGTGGTAGACCTCGCGCTTCTCCTTGCGGGTCGGCCTGCTCGACTGGTCGAGGCGCAGGTCGGTCCCTCGGGAGCCGAGGAGCTCGGGCCCGGTGGTGAGGGTCGGCTCCCAGTCGAAGACGATACCGCCGTCGAGGTCGCCGATGACGACCGTATCGCCGGCGAAGGCGCCCGCCTTCATGAGGGCGTCCTCGACGCCGGCGGCGGCGAGCCGGTCGGCGAGGTAGCCGACGGCCTCGTCGTTCGTGAAATCGGTCTGGCGGACCCAGCGCTCGGGCTTGTCGCCGCGGACCTGGTAGACCTCTTCGCCGTCCTTGCGGGTGAGGCGCACGGTGATCTCGTCGCGCGAGCCGACGGCCTTCGGGCGGATGACGGGGCGGGCGGCCTCGCGCTCGGGCAGGGAGGCGCGGTGCTCGAGGACGAGGCGCGCGAGTGTGAAGGAGAGCTCCTTGAGGCCCTCGTGGGTGACGGCGGAGACCTCGTGGATCGGCCAGCCGAACTCCTCGAGGTCGGGGCGGGTGATCTCGGCGAGGTCTCGCCCGTCGGGCACGTCCACCTTGTTGAGGACGATGACGCGGGGGCGCTCCATGAGCGGCACGTAGCCCTCGATCTCCCCGAGGTCGCCCTGGTAGGCGGCGAGCTCCGCCTCGATGGTCTCAAGGTCGGCGACGGGCTCGCGCTCGGACTCGTAGGCGGCGGTGTCGAGCACGTGGACGATGACGCCGCAGCGCTCGATGTGGCGGAGGAAGTCGAGGCCGAGGCCCTTGCCCGCCGAAGCGCCGGGGATGAGGCCGGGAACGTCGGCGATCGTGTAGCGGGTCTCCCCCGCCTGGACGACGCCGAGGTTCGGGATGAGCGTCGTGAAGGGGTAGTCGGCGATCTTCGGGCGCGCCGCCGACATCGCCGCGATGATCGAGGACTTGCCGGCCGAGGGGAAGCCGACGAGGGCGACGTCCGCGACGGACTTCAGCTCGAGGACGACGTCGCGCTCTTCGCCGGGCTCGCCGAGGAGGGCGAATCCGGGCGCCTTGCGGGTCTTCGACGCGAGCGCCGCGTTCCCCAGTCCCCCGCGTCCGCCCTCGGCGACGACGAAGCGCTCGCCGACGCCCGTGAGGTCGGCGAGGAGCTCCCCGGACTTCGTTTTGACGACGGTCCCGTCGGGGACCGGGAGGATGATGTCCGCGCCGTTCTTCCCCTGGCGGAAGTCGCCCATGCCGGCGGTGCCGGAGGCGGCGCGCTGATGGGGCGAGCGGTGGTACGTGAGGAGGGTCGTCACCTGCGGGTCGACCTCGAGGATGACGGATCCGCCGTTGCCGCCGTCGCCGCCGTCGGGGCCGGCGAGCGGCTTGAACTTCTCGCGCTTGATCGACGCGACGCCGTTGCCGCCGTCTCCTCCGGCGGCGTGGATCGTCACGCGGTCGACGAAGTCTGCCATGTCGGTCTCCTCAAGGGGGTGGGGGTGGTGCCGTTGCGCGGCACCGGTTCATCGACGAGGGCGCAGGGGGCGCTCGATCGGAGGGGCTCCGTTCATTCTTCCAGCGGAACGGGCCCGTGATGTGGAAAAGGGCGTCCGGCTAGTGCCGAACGCCCTTCCGCGAGGTCGGTCTCAGGCGGAGACCGGCTCGACGACGTTGACGACCTTGCGGTCGCGCTTCACGCCGAACTCGACCGCGCCCGCGCGGAGCGCGAACAGGGTGTCGTCCTTGCCGCGGCCGACGCCGTCGCCCGGGTGGAAGTGGGTGCCGCGCTGGCGGACGATGATCTCACCGGCGTTGACGAGCTGACCGCCGTAGCGCTTCACTCCGAGGCGCTGAGCGTTCGAGTCGCGGCCGTTGCGGGAGGAGCCGAGGCCCTTCTTGTGTGCCATCAGAAACTACTTTCTGCTCGAATATTCTCAGGTCAGGCGATCTCGGTGATCTTGACGACCGACATCTTCTGGCGGTGGCCCTGGCGCTTGCGGTAGCCCGACTTGTTCTTGTACTTGATGATGGAGATCTTCGGCCCCTTGGCGGAGTCGACGACCTCGGCCTTGACGGTGACCTTGCCCAGCTTGGCAGCGTCGACGGTGATGGCGTCGCCATCCACCAGCATCAGCGGCTGAAGCTCGATGCTGGAGCCGATTTCCTCGGCAAGCTTGTCGACGACGACGACGTCACCGACGGACACCTTTTCCTGCCGGCCGCCAGCCTTGACGATCGCGTAGACCACGTTGGAGCTCATCTCTTCTCGATTCGGAACGGGGACCATCACGTCGTCTCTATCGGACGTGGGAAACAGTCGTCCCGCTGGCGCTCGTTGCGCCGACGATCAAAGTTAGCCGATTCCGGCTCCTCCGGGCAACTCGCGCGGCCCTCGAACAGGCCGTTTCCGCTGTGCGATTCCACACCTCGCGGATTCGCGACACGCCGCCCGGAGGGGCGGCCCTCAGCCCGCGTCGACGACGCCGGTCGAGGCGACGCGGCGGCGCCGCTTCGGCTTCGCGGCGCTCGAGGCCTCGGGCAGGGAGATCTCGTCGGTCGAGTGGACCGGACGCAGCTCGCTCGGCTGCTCGACGCGCGCCGGAAGCTCGATCGTAACCGCGGGCGCGGCCTTCTCGGGCTCGGCCGAACCGCTCGTCGCGGCGCGACGACGGCGCTTGCGCGGGGCCTCCGCGGGGGCGGCAGACTCGGTCGAGGTGGGCGCCGCGGCAGGAGCCTCAGTCGACGCCGGAGCTTCGGTCGAAGCGGGAGTCGGAGCCGCGGCGGGCTCGACCGCCTCGGCCGTGACGGCGCGGCGGCGACCGACGGCCTTGCGCGCGGGCGCCTTCTCGAGGGCGACGACGGGCTCGGGCGCACTGATCGCCTCTCGCCCGGCGGGAGCCTCGATCGCGACGGGCGTGCTCTCCACCGGCTCGACGACCGCGGACGTGGCGGCGCGGCGGCGACGCCGCGGGCGCGGCTCGCGCGCCGGGGCCTCGGAAGCCGAGGCCGACGGCTCAGCAGGCGCCTCCATCTCGGCGGGAGCCTCAGCGGACTCCGCCGCGGGCTCCACCGAAGAGGCCGTCGCCGCGCGGCGGCGGCGCGACGCGGACTTCGGGGCCCGCTCCTCGGAGCCCTTGGTGGGCGCGCTCGCCGACGCATCGGACTCGGCGCCAGAGGTCCCCGACTCCGCCGAAGCCTGGGCGGCCTCGTCCTCGGCCTTGCGCGAAGCGGCGGCGATCGCCGAGAGCGCCTGCTTCGCCTTCTCGTGGTCGGCATCGTCCTCGACGCGGCGCGGCTCGGACTTCCGCTTCTTCGCCGACTTCGGGGACTGGCCCGTGTGGTCCTGCGCGCCGGTCGTCTCGACCGGGTGCTCGTGGACGATGAAGCCGCGACCCTCGCAGGCCTCGCAGGTCGTCGAGAAGGCCTCGACGAGCCCCTCGCCGACGCGCTTGCGCGTCATCTGGACGAGGCCGAGCGAGGTGATCTCGGTGACCTGGTGGCGGGTGCGGTCCCGGCCGAGGCACTCGACGAGCCTGCGGAGCACGAGGTCGCGGTTCGACTCGAGGACCATGTCGACGAAGTCGACGATGATGATGCCGCCGATGTCGCGCAGGCGCAGCTGGCGGACGATCTCCTCGGCGGCCTCGAGGTTGTTCTTCGTCACCGTCTCCTCCAGCGTCCCGCCGGCGCCGATGAACTTGCCGGTGTTGACGTCGATGACGGTCATCGCCTCAGTGCGGTCGATGATGAGCGTGCCGCCGCTCGGCAGCCAGACCTTGCGGTCCATGCCCTTGGCGAGCTGCTCGTCGACGCGGTGGGCATGGAAGACGTCGTCGGTGCCGACCCACTGCTCGACGCGGTCGGAGAGCTCGGGCGAGAGCTCGTCGACGTACTCCTTGACGGTCGCGTAGGTGTCGCGGCCCTCGATCGTGAGCTTCGAGAAGTCCTCGTTGAAGATGTCGCGGACGACGCGGACCGCGAGCTCCGGCTCGCCGCGCAGGAGCACCGGCGCCGACTTCGTCTGCGTCTGCTTCGCCTCGATGTCCGCCCACTGCTTGGTGAGGCGCGCGACGTCGTCGCGGATCTGCTCCTCGGTGGCGCCCTCGGCGGCGGTGCGGACGATGACGCCCGAGCCCGCGGGGACGACCTGCTTGAGGATTTTCTTCAGGCGCGTGCGCTCGCGATCGGGGAGCTTGCGGGAGATGCCCATCATCGACCCGTTGGGGATGAGGACGAGGTAGCGGCCGGCGAGCGTGATCTGGCTCGTGAGGCGGGCGCCCTTGTGCCCGATGGGGTCCTTCGTCACCTGGACGAGGACGGGGTCTCCGGACTTCAGCGCCGACTCGATGCGGCGCGGCTTGCCCTCGAGACCGACGGCGTCCCAGTTGACCTCGCCGGCGTAGAGGACGGCGTTGCGCCCGCGGCCGATGTCGACGAACGCGGCCTCCATCGAGGGGAGGACGTTCTGGACTCGGCCGAGGTAGATGTTCCCGACCATCGACTTCTGCGTGCGCCGCGCGACGTAGTGCTCGACGAGGAGCCCGTCCTCGAGGATCGCGATCTGATCGAGGCCGTCCTGATCACGGATCACCATCTCGCGATTGACGGACTCGCGGCGGGCGAGGAACTCCGACTCGGTGATGCCGTGGCGGCGGCGACCCTCGCGGCGGCCCTCCTTGCGACGCTGCTTCTTCGCCTCGAGGCGAGTCGAGCCCTTGAGCGCCTTCACCTGGTCGGCGGGGTCCCCCTCCTCGATCGACGAGGACGAGGCCGAGCGCGTGCGACGACGGCGACGACGACGGCTCGAAGTCTCCTCGGCATCCTCCCCCGCCTGCTCGTCCGACTCCGACGCCTCGTCGTCATTCGACTCGGCGGGAGCCTCTTCGGGGGCCTCCTGTTCGGCGGCCTCCGCGGTCTCCTTCGGCTTGCGGGTGCGGCGCTTGCGCTTGGGGGCCTCGTCGGCCGACTCCTCGGACGCCGACTCTGCGGGCGCGGACTCCTGCTCGGGGGCCTCCTCGACGGGGACGTCCTTCGGCTTGCGGCGCGAACGGGTGCGCTTCTCGCGCGGGGCGTCCTCGGCGGGAGCGGCGTCGCGCTCGGGAGCGCGCTCCTCGCGCGCGGGGGTCTGATGGAAGACGGGGGCCTGGAAGGTCGGCGCCTGGAAGAGCAGGGACGCCGCGGGCGTCTCCGGAGCCGACTGGGTGGTCTCGGTGGTCACGATTCTCCAATTGTCGGGGTCGGTCCCGCACCGGGCCTCGCCCTCGTACTCGCCCGCTGGGGGCGGAAATCCTGACGGTCCGCGCCGCTGCGCGGAGGCCGACGTCGGCGCCAGGGGCGTCCTCGACATCGCACTCGCCGCAGGGGTGCGCCCACGGCGTCCGAATCGGCCCCATTGTCTCACACACACCCCCGATCGGCGCACAGGACCGCGTCGCCGTCCGATCCGCGTACCCCTCCGCGCCCGCCCCGCAGGCGTCGATCACGAGCGCCCGATCGCGTCCGCCGACCCGTCGCCAGGGCTCCGCGAGCGCCCACCCCGGCCTCGTGAGCACCCCGGAACCCCTGGAAATGCGGAAGTTCATGGCGGTTCTTACGGATGTGTCAGAAAAGGGTCCCGACGCGGCCCGGGGGCGAGATAAATGCCGACGTCCTCGCTACTCTGAACAGGAGCATATGACGATGGTCCTAGATCATCGCCGTAGCGACTATCACCATCGACCACTTCTTGAGGGAAGGCGAGCACTATGACCCTCGCGCAGGCAGCGCTCGACTCTGTCATGATCGGACGGTGGCAGTTCGGCATCACGACCGTCTACCACTTCATCCTCGTCCCGCTGACCATCGGCCTTTCGCTGCTGGTCGCGATCATGCAGACGTTCTGGCATAAGACCGGCAAGGAGCACTGGCTCCAGGCCACACGATTCTTCGGGAAACTCTTCCTCATCAACTTCGCCCTCGGCGTCGCCACCGGCATCGTCCAGGAGTTCCAGTTCGGCATGAACTGGTCGGAGTACTCCCGCTACGTCGGAGACATCTTCGGCGCCCCGCTCGCGGTCGAGGCCCTCCTCGCCTTCTTCCTCGAGTCGACCTTCCTCGGTCTCTGGATCTTCGGCTGGGGCCGACTCTCCAAGACCCTCCACCTCGTCACCATCTGGTGCGTCGCCATCGGCACGGCCCTCTCGGCCCTGTGGATCCTCGGCGCGAACTCCTGGATGCAGCACCCGGTCGGCGCCACTTTCAACGCCGAGACCGGGCGCGCCGAGCTCGACGGCGTCGGCGGCTTCTTCCAGGTCGTCGCCAACCCCGTCCTCGTGTGGGAGTACACGCACGTCATCACCTCCGCCTGGCTCGTCGCCGGCACCTTCGTCGCCGGCATCGCCCTCTGGTGGATGGTCCGCGCGCAGGCCTCGAACACCCCCGAGGGCGAGGCGCAGGCGCGCGACATCTGGCGTCCGATCGCCCGCTTCGGCCTCGTCGTCGTCCTCATCGGCGGCCTCGGCACCGCCGGCACCGGCCACTTCCAGGGCCAGGAGATGGTTGAGCTCCAGCCGATGAAGATGGCCGCCGCCGAGGGCATCTGCATGGACACCGAGGGCGCCTCCTTCACGGTCGCGCAGTTCGGCTCCTGCCCTCTCGACGACTCCTCCGAGCCGACGAAGTTCATCGAGGTCCCCGGCGTCGCCGCCTTCATGTCGCACAACTCCTTCACCGCCGAGGTCCAGGGCGTCTCCGACATCCAGAAGCGGATGGTCGACCTCCTCAACGCGAACGCCGACTTCACCGCGAAGTACGGCGACGCCGCCCAGTACGACTTCCGCCCGCCGCAGATGGTGACCTTCTGGTCCTTCCGCTTCATGATCGGGCTCGGCCAGGTGGCGCTCCTCCTCGCCCTGTGGGGCCTGTGGACGACGCGCAAGGGCGCGGTCTCGGGGAACAAGTGGCTCGGCCTCTTCGCCCTCGTCAACATCCCGCTCCCCTTCATCGCCGCCACCTTCGGCTGGATCTTCACCGAGATCGGCCGCCAGCCCTGGATCGTCGTCCCGAACCTCAAGGGCCTCGAGAACGGCGACCCCGTCGGATCCGTCATGCTCATGACCGAGTCCGCGATCTCGCCGAACGTCCCCGCCGGACAGGTGCTCGCGACCCTCATCGGCTTCACGGTCCTCTACGCCGTTCTCGGCGTCATCTGGTTCCTCCTCATCAAGCGCTACGCGCAGGAGGGCATTCACACGACGACGGCGAAGAAGAGCGCGGACGAGACCGCCGGCGCCCTCTCCTTCGGCTACTGAGAAAGAGGACACTCCCATGACACTGTCGATCCTCTGGTTCATCCTCATCGCCGTCCTGTGGACGGTCTACCTCGTCACCGAGGGCTTCGACTTCGGCGTCGGCGCTCTCCTCCCGATCGTCGCGAAGAACGACGAAGAGCGCACCCAGACGGTCCGGACCATCGGCCCTCACTGGGACGGCAACGAGGTCTGGCTCCTCACCGCCGGCGGCGCCACCTTCGCCGCGTTCCCCGAGTGGTACGCGACGATGTTCTCCGGCATGTACCTCGCCCTCTTCCTCATCCTCTTCGCGCTCATCATCCGCATCTCCGCGCTCGAATGGCGCTCGAAGCTCGCGACCGAGAAGTGGCGCCACACCTGGGACGTCCTCCACTCGATCACCGCGTGGCTCGTTCCGATCCTCCTCGGCGTCGCCTTCGCGAACTTCGTCCAGGGCATGAAGATCGAGGTCGTCGACGCCGCCACCGGCGAGGTCATCGCCCCCGACATGGTGGACTCCTCCCTCGCGACGGCCACCCACCAGCTGACCGGTGGATTCTTCTCGCTCCTCACCCCGTACACGATCCTCGGCGGCCTCGCCGTCCTCCTCGTGTGCCTCGCCCACGGCGCCCAGTTCCTCTCCCTCAAGACCGAGGGCGAGGTCCGCGAGCGCGCCAACGGGCTCGCCGCGCCGCTCACCGTCGGCGCGACGGTCGTCGCCGCGGTGTTCCTCCTCTGGGGCCAGTTCGCCTACGCGGGCTCGGTCCTCGCGTGGATCCCGCTGCTCGTCGCCGCCCTCGCGATCATCGCGTCCGCGGCCTTCGCCCAGAAGTCGCTGCGCCGCGAGGGACTCTCGTTCCTCTTCTCGGCCGTCGCGATCGCCGGCACCGTCGCGTGGGTCTTCTCCGCGATGGCCCCGGCCGTCCAGAAGTCCTCGATCGACCGGGCCTACTCGCTCACCATCGAGCAGGCCTCTTCGTCCGGTTCGACTCTCCAGGTGATGACGGTCGTCGCGGTCTGCCTCGTGCCGATCGTTCTCGCGTACACCGTCTGGTCGTACTGGGTGTTCCGCAAGCGCGTCTCCGTCAACGACGTCGACACGAACGCGGGGCTCCTCCCCAAGCAGATCCGCCTCGGGGAGAACTTCCTCGCCGGCTGATCGACATCCCTCATCGGCAGGTCGATGAGCGAGCGGCCCGACGCCCCGCGGCGCCGGGCCGCTCCGCATTCCGGGGGCGTCCTCCCCTCCCCCTCTCGCGAGGCCCGCCCCGGCCTCGTCGGTCCTGCGGAGCGGCGCCGCGGGACGGCGGGATCTGCGGGAGAGGGCCCGATTACGGCACAATGGCCGGGTGCGTCCTTTCGATCCCCGGCTCCTGAGATACGCCCGCTCCGCGAGGCGGCCGATCCTCCTCACCGCACTGTTCGGGACGCTCATCGCCGTCATCGTCATCGCCCAGGCGCTCCTCGTCTCGCGCGCTCTCTCCCCCGTCATCGAGGGCTCCGCGACGCTGCCGGATGTCCTCCCGCTCATCGTGGTCCTCGCGCTGGTCGTCACCGCCCGCGGGCTCCTCGTCGCCGCCCGCGAATCGGTCGCCCAGCACGGCGCGGACAACGCGATCCGCGACCTGCGCGCCGAGGTCCACGACGCCGCCGAGGCGCTCGGCCCGCGTTGGCGCGCCGTCCACGGCGCCGAAGTGACGACCCTGCTCACGCGAGGACTCGACGACCTCGGCCCCTACTTCGTGAAGTTCCTCCCCCAGCTCGTCCTCACATGCACGGCGACACCGCTCGCGCTCGCCGTCATGCTGTGGCTCGACCCCTGGTCGGGCGTCATCGCCCTCTTCGTCATCCCGCTCATCCCGATCTTCATGATCCTTATCGGGCAGTTCACCGAGGAGTCCTCGAAGGCGAAGCTCGCCTCGATGGAGCGCCTCGGCGCCCAGCTCCTCGACCTCATGGCCGGCCTGCCGACCCTGCGGGGACTCGGCCGCGAGGACGGTCCGCGCGCGCACCTCGACGCCCTCGGGAAGGAGAACACGCGCACGACGATGTCGACCCTGCGCGTCGCCTTCCTCTCCGGCGCGGTCCTCGAGTTCCTCTCGACCCTCTCCGTCGCGCTCGTCGCCGTCGAGGTCGGCATGCGCCTCGTGTCCGGGCGGATCGATCTGGCGACCGGGCTCGCCGTCATCATGCTCGCCCCCGAGGTCTTCGAACCGCTGCGCCAGGTCGGAGCCCAGTTCCACGCGAGCGCCAATGGCGTCGCCGCCGCCCAGTCCGCCTTCGCGATCATCGAGGAGGAGCGCCCCGCCGCCCACGCGGGCTCCCTGCCCGCCCCCCCGACCCGGTCGACCGCCATCGTCCTCGAGGATCTCTCCGTCGCCGCGCGCGGCGCCTGGGCCCCCGCCGACCTGTCGGCCCGCATCGAGCCGGGCCGGTTGACGGTGCTCGCCGGGCGCTCGGGCGCGGGAAAGACCACAACGGTCCTTACGATCCTCGGGCTCCTGCCCGCGACGAAGGGGCGGGTGCTCCTCGAGCCCGTGGCGTCGGTGGGCTCTTTCGATCTCGCCGAGGTCGACCCCGCCTCCTGGTGGAGCTTCATCACGTGGGTCCCCCAGGCCCCGACGATCGTGCCCGGCACCCTTCTCGAGAACTTCTCACGGGATGAGGCCGACGAGGCGCTCGTCCGGGCCGCCCGGTCGACCGGCTTCCTCGACGTCGTCGAGTCGCTTCCCGACGGGTGGGCGTCCCGCGTCGGCGTCGGCGGCGTCGGCCTCTCGGTCGGGCAGCGCCAGCGCCTCGCCCTCACGCGCGCCCTCATCGACGAGGCTCCGCTCGTCGTCCTCGACGAGCCGACCGCGCACCTCGACGCCGTGAGCGAGGACGAGATCACGCGCGCGCTCCTCGCCCTCAAGGAGCAGGGGAAGACCGTTCTCGTCATCGCCCATCGCCGCGCCCTCATCGCGCTCGCCGACGCGGTCATCGAGATCGAGGCGCGGCTGGCAACCGCCGACGACGTCGAGGCCTACCCCGTCCTCGCCGAGATCCCCGAAGGGCCCGAGGACGTCGAGGTCGAGATGCCCGGAATCCTCGCCGGCGCTCCCTCCGGCGGCGGGCGCGCGGCCGGCGAGGCGGCCTTCCACGACGAGAAGGAGGCCACCCGATGATCGGCCCCATCACCCGTGAGGAGCGCCGCGCCCTGCGCCGCGTCCTCCCCCTCGTCGGACTCGACAAGGGCGGCTTCGCCCTCTCCGTGCTCCTCGGCTCCGGCGCCCTCGGCGCCGCCATCGCCCTCGGCGCCACCGCCGCCTGGCTCATCGCCCGCGCCTCCCAGCACCCGCCGGTCCTCTACCTCACGGTCGCGGCAGTCGCCGTGCGGACCTTCGGCGTCTCGCGCGCGGTCCTCCGCTACCTCGGTCGCCTCGCGAGCCACCGCGTCGCCCTCGACGGCATGGACGCGCTGCGCCAGAACCTCTACCGGATCCTCGCGAAGCGCCGTGTCGACGCCGTCGCCTCGATCCGGCGCGGGGACCTTCTCGCGCGCACCGGCGCGGACGTCGACGACGTCGGCGACCTCGTCGTCAAGACGATCCTCCCCGCCTGCGTCGCCCTCGTCGTCGGCATCGGGACGGTGACGGGCCTCGTCCTCGTCTCCCCCGCCGCCGGGCTCCTCGTCGGCGTCTGCCTCCTCGTCTCCGGCGTCGGCGCGCCGCTCCTCTCGATGCGCGCCGCCCGCATCGCGCAGATCGACACGCTGCGCGCCCGCACCGACCTCGCCTCCCAGACCCTCTCCCTCATGGAGGGCGCCTCCGAGCTCCAGGTCTCCGGGCGCATCTCCGCCCTGCGCGCCTCGATCGCCCGCACCGAGTCCGAACTCACCGACGCCGCCCACCGCTCCGCGCGCATGGCCGCGCTCGCCGCCGGCATCGACCGAGCGGCCATGGGCGCCGCCGTCATCGCGGCCCTCCTCATCGGCATCCCCGGGACGACCGGCGGGATGATCGCGCCCGTCATGCTCGCGGTCCTCGTCCTCACCCCGCTCTCCTCCTTCGAGGGCACCGCCGAACTCGCCCCCGCCGCCGTCCAGCTCGTGAAGTCCGCGACCGCCGCCGTGCGCATCGCCGACCTCCTCGGCGAGGACGAGGCCGCCCCGACCCATCGGATCGCAGTGTCCGAATCGCCGACCCTCGAGGCGCACGGCCTCGCCATCGGGTGGCCCGGCGGACCAGTCCTCGTCGAGGGGATCGACCTCGAGCTCTCGAAGGGCCGTTCCCTCGGGATCGTCGGCCCGTCGGGCATCGGGAAGACGACGCTCGCGCTCGCGCTCGCCGGACTCCTCCCGCCGCGCGCCGGCTCCGTCCTCGTCGATGGGCAGGAGGCCTGGGGGGCCGACCGCGCCGACCTCACGCGGGCCGTCACCGTGACGACCGAGGACGCGCACGTCTTCGCGGCGTCGGTCCTCGAGAACCTCCGCGTCGCGAACGGGCGCCTCACCCCCGAGGAGGCGACCGCCCTGCTCGTGAGGGTCGGGCTCGCCGAGTGGCTCGACGCCTTGCCCGCCGGGCTCGACACCCCCATCGGATCCGGCGGGACGACCGTGTCCGGCGGCGAGCGGCGCCGCCTCCTCATCGCCCGGGCGCTCGCCGCGCCCGCGCCCCTGCTCCTCCTCGACGAGGCCGGGGAGCACCTCGACGCCGCGACCGCCGACGCGCTCGTCTCCGGGGTCCTCGCCGACCGCGACCGCGGGGTCCTCCTCATCTCGCACCGGCTCTCCGCCCTCGACGCCGCCGACGAGATCCTCGTCCTCGGCCCGACGCCCGACGGACCCGCCCGCGTCGTCGACCGCGGACCCCACGCCGACCTGCTCGCCCGATCCGACGCCTACCGCTGGGCCCTCGCCCAGGAGGAGGACTCATGACCGATCGCTTCGACCACGCCCTGCTCGAGGCCGCGCTCGACTTCACGAGCACCCTCGACCTCAAGTCGGCGCTCCGCAGCTTCGTCGACCAGGCGTGCCGCCTCACCCGCTCGCCCTACGGGGCGCTCTCCGTCCTCGACACCTGGGGCGCGACCTCGATGCTCATCGAGCACCGCGACGGCTCCGAATCCCCGCACGTCCCCGCCGTCCTCGTCGCCCAGATCCCCCCGCGCGGACACCTGCGCGTCGACGACACCGCCGAGCTCGAGGACATCAGCGCCCCCGGCATCGAGAACTTCCTCGGCGTCTCGATCCTCGTCCACGAGCAGGTCTACGGACGTCTCTACCTCACCGGCAAGCCCGGCGGCTTCACCGACTCCGACGTCGACGTCCTCACGGCCCTCGCCCCGGCCGCGGGCATCGCCGTCGAGAACGCGCACCTCTACGCGGACGCGCGCCGCACTGAGCGGTGGATCTCCGCCTCCCAGTCGCTGACGACGACGATGCTCGAGGGCGCCGACGAGGAGGAGGCCCTCGAGCTCATCGCCCGCACCGTCCGCGAGGTCTCGCGCGCCGACACGGCGATCATCGTCCTCCCGTCCGTCGGCGACACTTGGGCTGCCGAGATCATCGACGGCTATCTCGCCGACTCGCTCCTCGGCGTCGTCTTCCCGCCCGAGGGTCGTGCGATGTCCGCCCTCCACGAGGGCACCGGCATGATCGTCGACTCGATGGCCCGCGCGCAGACGCTCCGCGTCCCCCAGCTCGGCGCCTTCGGACCGGCCCTCTACGCGCCGCTGCGCACGCGCGGCAACTCCGTCGGCGTCCTCATCCTCCTGCGCCGCATCGGCGCCCCCGAGTTCGATGACTCCGAGCTCTCGCTCGCCGAGTCCCTCGCCTCGCAGGCCGCCCTCGCGCTCGAACTCGCGTCGGCCCGCCACGCCGAGGACGTCGCCGCGCTCCTCGACGAGCGCGACCGCATCGGCCGGGACCTCCACGACTTCGCGATCCAGCAGCTCTTCGCGACCGGCATGCAGCTGGACGCCGCGAAGCAGGAGGTCGCCGCCGGCACCTTCGACCCCGCCGCCGCGACCGCGACCCTCGATCGGGCGCTCGCCTCCATCGACGAGGCCGTCCGCCAGATCCGCGCGATCGTCCACAACCTCCGCGAGCCCGACCAGACCGTCGGCCTCGTCGAGCGGATCCGCCGCGAATCCTCGCTCACCCGCTCCTACCTCGGTTTCGCGCCCTCGCTCCTCATCACCCTCGACGGGACGGCGATCAACGAGGTCGAGGACGCAGAAGCCGGCAAGATGGACGAGATCGACGCCCGCATCGACCTCGACCTCGCGGACGACGTCGTCGCCGTCGTCCGCGAGGGGCTGTCGAACATCGCCCGCCACGCGCACGCGACCGCAGGAGCGGTGACCGTCGACGTCGCGGGGCAGGGCGCGTCCGGCTCGGTGACCGTGACGATCGCCGACGACGGGCGCGGGATCGCCCCGGCCCGCACACGCAATTCGGGCCTCGCGAACATGAAGGAGCGGGCCCGCCGGCACGGCGGAACCTTCGCACTCGGCCCGGGCATCGGCGGGCTCGGCGCGACGCTCAACTGGAGCGCCCCGCTCGACTGACGGCGGGCTCCGCCCGTCAACACGCGTTTGGCGGCTTTCTCGACGTTCGGCGGGTCACACCCGGTGGTGCGCCGCCACACACGCACGAAGCCGCCGCGCACTGACAAGATCGCCAAGATGGTCCACGCACGACGAAGCGGGCCGCCCCGAGGGACGGCCCGCTCTCGAGCAGAAATGGAGGTCAGTTCCTCCAGGCGGCGGCGCGCTGGCCGGCGACCCACGCCGCGACCTGCGTGCGCCGCTGAAGGCCCATCTTCGACAGGAGCGAGGTGATGTGGTTCTTTACGGTCTTCTCCGCGACGCCGAGCTTCTCCCCGATCTCGCGGTTCGAGAGGCCATCGCCGATGAGCTCGAGGACCTTGCGCTCCGAGGGCGTGAGATCCGCCGTCGGATCGTCGTGGTCGGCGCGGCGGCGCGTGAGCGTGCGCTCGTCGAGGAGGACGCGCCCGCCGGCGACCGCCTTGACGACGTCGGTGATCTCAGCGCCGCGCACGGTCTTTAGCACGTAGGCGCGGGCGCCGACCTTGAGGGACTCGGCGAGGGCCTCGTCGTCGTCGAAGGAGGTGAGGACGATGGGGAGGATCGCCGGGTGCGTCTCGGCGAGCGACTTCATGATGTCGATGCCGGTCCCGTCGGGCAGCTGGAGGTCGACGAGGATGACGTCCGGGCGCACGAGGTCCGCGCGGCGCAGCGCGTCCTCGACGGTGCCGGCCTCGGCGACGACCTCGAGCTCGTCGGCGCGGTCGACGATCTCCGCGATACCGCGTCGGACGATCTCGTGATCGTCGACGATCATCACGCGGATGGGGGACGTGGTATGGGCGTTCTCACTCACCCGGCCATCCTAGCGGGTCGAAGGTCCGTGTTCGTCCGCGTCCGCCCCGGTGTCACCGCATGTCACCGAAGTGCGCGGATCCTCCTCGGGCACCTCCGCGCACGCGGCCGGGGCGGGGCGCCGGCAGAAGCGGGCCGACGGGTCAGCGACCCGATTCGAGGGCGCGGACCGCGGCCTCGGCGGCCGCGGTCTCGGCGTGCTTCTTCGACGAGGCCGTCCCCGTCGCGATCGGCCCCTCGCGCCCCTCGACGAAGGCGGTGGCCGTGAAGACGCGCTGATGATCGGGGCCTTCGCCCTCGACCTCGTAGGAGACGTCGCCCAGCCCGAGCGCGGCCGCGGTCTCGACGAAGAGGGTCTTCCAGTCGTGGTGGGAGCCGCGCGACTCGGCCTGCGCGAGGAGGAAATCGAGGTTCGCGAGGACGACGCGGCGCGCCTCCTCGAGGCCGCTCGTGAGGTAGGTGGCGCCGATCATCGCCTCGAAGGTGTCGGAGAGGATCGAGTCCTTGTCGCGCCCGCCCGATCCGGACTCTCCCTTGCCGAGGGAGATGTAGTCGCCGAGACCGATCCTGCGGGCCGCCTGCGCGAGGGGCTCCTGGGAGACGGTGGCCGCGCGCATCCGCGAGAGGTCGGACTCGTCGACGTCGGGATGATCGCGGAAGAGGCGGTCGGCGACGATGACGGAGAGGACCGCGTCGCCGAGGAACTCGAGGCGCTCGTTGTTCGGGATGCCGCCCGCCTCATTCGCGTAGGAGCGGTGGACGAGGGCGAGTTCGAGGAGCTCGGGGTCGATGGCCGCCCCCCACGCCTCGACGAGGCTCTCGGTGTCGGTTCTCGGGGGGACGGGCAGGTGCTTCGCGCGTGACATTCGGCTTCAGTCGGCTTCGTTCGGTCGTTCGGGCGCGTCCTCGAGGAGCGCCTGGAGGGAGGCGAGCCTCGGGTCGACGACGAAGTGGGAGTGATCCTCGGGCAGGTCGTCGAGCTTCTCTCCGCAGACGTCGCACAGGCCCGAGCAGTCGGGGCGGCACAGGGGCCGGTCGTCGACGAGGGTGATGATCGCGTCGCGGAGGAGCGGCTCGAGGTCGATCGTGTCGTGTCGGCCGATGAGGAGGACTTCGTCGGCCTCAGGGTCCTCCTCGTCGATCGCCGGGGCGGTCTCGAAGTAGACGTCGGAGGCGTCGATCTCGTGGTGGGCGACGACGGGGTCGAGGCAACGGACGCACTCGCCCTCGAGGTCGACGGAGGTCGTCGCGCGAACGAGGACGCCCTCGTCGACGCTCGTGAGATCGATCGACAGGGGGACCTCGGAGCCCGGGGCGACGCGCATCGAGGGCGTGCCGAGATCCACGGGCGCGATCCAGGTCCGCTCCTCGTGGCGCGTCGACCCGATCTGACGGGACAGGGCGACCAGGGAGAGGACGAGCGGCGATTCACTCATGGTCGAGGCCGATGTCGGTGACGTCGACGCCGTGGCGCTCGGCGATGGTCCGGCGCCCCGCGTCGGTACGGCGCTGGAGGTCGGAGAGGAGCCCGGCGAGCTCGCCGAGGGACTTCGCGACGTAGTCGTCGGCGCCCTCGCGCAGCGCCGCCTCCTGCTTGCGGGCCTCGGAGACGATCTCGCGGCCGCGGTCCTCGGCCATGCGGGTGATGTTCTCGGTGGAGACGAGGCGCTTCGCCTGGGCGTTCGCGTCGACGAGGATCGATTCGGCCTCGGAGCGCGCCTGGTTGACGGTCGCCTCGGCCTCCTCGTTCGCCTGGGCGACGGTGCGCTCGGCCTTCTCGTTCGCGGTCTTCACGATGTGGGCGGCCTTCTCCTCGGCCTGGTCGAGGGTCGACTGCGCGCGCGAGTTCGCCTCGGCGATCGTCGACTCGGCGGCCGAATCGGCGCGTCCGAGGACGGCGTCGGCGTCGGCGACGACCGCGTCGGCGGCGACGAGGTCCTCGGGGAGGGCCTCGCGGGCCTGATCGAGGAGGTCGAGGATCTCCGCACGATTGAGCATGATCGACGCCGAGAGCGGGACCGCGCGGGCCGCCTCGACGAGCGCCTCGATCTGGTCGAGGGCCGCGATGACGGTCGAGGGGCCGTACACCGTGTTCTCGTCCCAGGTCTCGTCTCCGCCGCTCACCGGCGCGTCCGGATTCGCCATCGTGTCCTCCTGCTCGGGGTGGCCGCGGTCTCCGCGACTTCTCTCACCGGTCATTGTCCCGCATGAGCGGGAGAATCGCGGCGGGAACATACCGGGAGGCGTCCAATCCGAGGGAGAGGAGCTCGCGGACGACAGACGAGGAGACGACGGAGAGCTCGGGCCGGGCGGGCAGGAGCAGGGTCTCGACTCCTCCGAGGTCGCGGTTGATGACGGACTGCGTGAGCTCCCATTCGAGATCGGCGGCCGTCCGCACCCCCTTGACGACGACGTCGGCCCCGACCTCGTCCGCGCATTCGAGGAGCGTCCCGTCCATGCGGACGATCCGCGCGTCCCTCCCCACGAGCGCGGTCTCGACCATCGCGACGCGTGCGTCCTGGTCGAATCGGTAGGACTTCGCGGAGTTGACGCCGACGGCGACGACGACGGAGTCGGCGAAGCGCAGCGTCCGGTCGACGAGGTCGACGTGGCCGAGGGTGATGGGGTCGAAGGACCCGGCGATGAGGGCGGTGGTCATGCCGACCAGCCTAGGCGTCCGCGACCGGCGGGCCCGCGAACCAGGCGCGGGTCTCGCCCCATTTGCGCTCGTCCTCGAGGACGAGGAAGTCCGGCCACGTCGGCTCGGGGCTGCGGGTCGACCGCTCGACGACGACGAGGGCGTCGGGCGCGAGCCACGGTCCGAGGAGCGCGAGGACGGCCGCGAGGTCCTCCTCCGGCACGTCGTAGGGGGGATCGACGAGGACGAGGTCGACGTCCCCGGTGAGAGGGTCGCCCGTCCGGGTCTGGAGGTAGGACGCGACCGAGGCGGCGCGCGCCCGGGCGGGCAGTCCGGTCGCGCGGATGTTCTCGGCGAGGATCCTCGCCGCCTGGGGCGCCTTCTCGACGAGGTCGACGGAGGCGGCGCCGCGTGAGGCGGCCTCGAGGCCGAGCGCCCCGGAACCGGCGTAGAGGTCGAGGACGCGCGCACCCTCGAGGACGCCGATGTGGTCGAGGCGCGAGAAGAGCGCCTCGCGGACGCGCTCCGACGTGGGCCGCGTCCCCTTGGGCGGGACCTTGAGGACGCGCCCCTTCGCGGAGCCGGCGACGATTCTGGTCATGGCCGCACAATAGGGCGCTACGAGCGCGAGATCCACGCGAGGTCGGCGCCGGCGGTCCGCGCGAGCTCGGCCGCGAGCGCCGGCTGGGTCGCGAGCGTCGGGTCGGCCTCGACGAGGCGGATCGCCTCCTCGCGGGCCGCGGCGATGATGCGGGCGTCCCGGCGGACCGAGAGGAAGCGGAGGTGGCTCCCCCGCCCCGACTGGTCGGAGCCGAGGACGTCGCCCTCTTTGCGCAGCTCGAGGTCCTTCTCGGCGAGCTCGAAGCCGTTCGTCGTCGCGGCGAAGGCGCCGAGGCGCTCCATCGTCCCCTCGCCGAGGTCGTGGCGGTGGACGGCCATGCAGACGCTCGGCGTCGAGGAGCGACCGACGCGGCCGCGGAGCTGGTGGAGTTGGGAGACGCCGAACTGCTGGGAGTCGAGGATCGCCATCATCGTCGCCGCGGACACGTCCACCCCGACCTCGATGACGGTCGTCGCGACGAGGATCCCGGTCTCCCCGGAGGCGAAGCCCTCCATGATCCGCGCCTTCTCGGCGGCGGGCGTGCGCCCGGTGAGCTCGGCGACGCCGATGCCCGCGAGCTCGGGCAGGCCGCGCAGCGTCTGGGCGACGGCGGCGACCGAGGCGAGCGGGGGCCTCGTCGATCCCGATGCGTCGGGGTCGGCGTCCTCGACCTCGTCGCCCTCGTCGATCCGCGGGCAGACGACGTACACGCGGCCGCCCTTGCGGACCTCCTCGCCCGCCCTCGCCCACAGCCGCTCCATCCACACGGGGTTCTCGGCATCGACGAGGAAGGTCGCGACGGGAGTACGACCGGCGGGCAGGCCGTCCATGCGGGCCTCGGCGAGGTCCCCGAAGACCGTCATCGCGACGGTGCGCGGGATCGGGGTCGCGGTCATGACGAGCTGGTGGGCGGCGCGCCCGTCCCCGCTCGTGCGCAGGCGGTCGCGCTGCTCGACGCCGAAGCGGTGCTGCTCGTCGACGACGACGAGGCCGAGGTCGGCGAACTCGACCGAGTCGGTGAGGAGGGCGTGCGTGCCGACGACGATCATCGGCGCGCCCTCGGCCATGCGGGCGGTGATTTCGCGACGGGCGGCCGGCGGCGTCGATCCGGTGAGGAGACGGATGTCGACGGGCATGCCGCCCGGCGTGAGTCCCGCGGCGAGCGCGGTCATCGACTCGAGGTGCTGGCCGGCGAGGACCTCCGTCGGGGCGACGAGGGCGCCCTGGTGCCCGGCTCCGACGGCGGCGAGAAGGGCCGCGAGCGCGACGACCGTCTTGCCCGATCCGACGTCGCCCTGGAGGAGGCGCTGCATCGGGCGGGTCTGGTCGAGGTCGGCGAGGATCTCGGCGAGGGCCGCCTCCTGCGCGCCGGTGAGCGCGAAGGGCAGGGCCGCGAGGAAGTCGTCGACGAGCTCGCCCTTGGGGCAGGCGGGCGCGACGAGGGATTCGGCGCCGATGCGCCGCTCGGCGAGCACGCACTCGAGGACGAGCGCCTCCTCCCAGGCGAGGGCCCGACGCGCCTCCTTCGAGTCCTCGTCGTTCGCCGGCCGGTGGAGCATCCGCAGGGCCTCGAGGCGCCCGGGCAGGCGGCGGCGCGCCCGGATCGGCCCGGGGACGAGGTCGGGGACGTCATCGGTCGTGAGGACGTCGAGGAGCATCCCGATCGCGCGGGACACGACCCACGAGGTGAGCCCCTTCGTCTGGGGGTAGATGGGGATCGGCCGCTCGGTCCGCTCGCGAGCCGCGTCCTCGTCCCCCTCCATCCCCTCGAAGGACGGGTGGACGAGGCTGAGCGCCCCCCGATAGGAGCCGACCTTGCCGGCGAAGAGGAAGGAGGCGCCGGGAGTGAGCAGACGGACGTGCGGGGCGAGCGTGTACTCGCTGTGCCCGAAGAAGGTCGCGTTCATCCGCGAGATCCCGTCGGTGAGGCGGACCTCGAGGCGGACGCCGGCGCGCGAGCGGTTGGGGATGAGGCGGGCGTACTCGACCTCGGCGAGGATCGTCGCGTCCTCGCCCTCGCGCAGGAGGGACATCGGGGTGAGCGCGCCCCAGTGATAGTAGCGGCGAGGCGCGGTGAGGAGGAGATCCTCGACCGTCTCGATCCCCGCCTTCGCGAGCTTGCGCGCCGTGGCGGCGGGCAGGCGGAGGTCGAGGGGCGCCTCGAGGCCGTTCACGCGCCGACCGCCTGGAGGAGGCTCGGGCCCGCCTGTCCCCCGTCGACGACCTCGACGTCGGCGGCCCAGGGGGATTCGTGCGCGACGATCTGGCGGACGAGGGCGACGAGGTCGGGGCCGTCGCCCGCGGCGACGAGGAGCCTCCAGGATCCGGGCGCCCTGCGGGCGAGCTCGGCGACGACTCCGGCGGCGCGCTCGTCGTCGGGGAGCGGCTGGGCGAGGCTCGCCTGGAGGGCGGAGGCCGCGCCCTCGGCGAGGAGGTGGGCGAGGGTGTCGGCGACGGCCCGTCCCCCCGGCTGGGGGACGAAGAGTCCGGCGCAGGCGTGGGCGACGGCGAGGGCCGCGAGGTCGTCGGTCGAATCGGCGAGGAGGATCGTGGTCGACTCCGGGCGGGCCTCGCCGGCGCGCGCGAGGGCGGCGCCGAGGTTCGCGGAGGCCTCGTCGCAGGGGGCGAGGAGGCACACGCCGGTCGGGGTCGCCGAGGCGATCGCGAGGATCCCGGCGGCGTCCTCGGGGTTGGGGTCGAGGAGGACGACGGCGCCCGTGCGCGCGAGGTCCTCGACGAGTCCCGGCGCGCGCGTGCACGCGAGGACGCGGGCCCGCTCGACGCGGCGCAGCGGGCGGCGCTCGAGGAGACGCACGCCGCGGTGGGTGACGACGCCCTCGTCGAGCTCGTCGACGCCGAGCTCCTCGTCGGGCCGCGCGTCGGCGATCGCGAAGCGGATGAGGCGGCCCGTGCGCGGCCGGGCGGCGAGCGGCGCCGAGGTGTCGACGTGGAGGCGCCACAGTCCGACGCCGAAGGGGTCGACGGCGCCCGCGCAGCTGAGCCGCGCGCCCATCGCCTCGATCGCGTCGAAGAGCGCGAGCGCGTCGGGTTCGGTTCCCTGCCAGACGGCGTCGACGGTGAAGGCGCGCTCCGGCGAGGGCGAGTGCTGCCGGACCGCGCGCCCGCCCGAATCGGCGAGCTCGGACAGCATACGGGCGAGCGATTCGAGAACCGAGGGGTCGCCGCCGACGGCCGCGTCGAAGCAGGCGAAGACGATCGTCAGCACCGAGGCGCCCGCGTCGATCCTCCCGGTCCGCTCGTTCGTCGCGGCGACGAGGCCCTCCTGGGCGGCGAGCGAGTACCAGGACACGAGGTAGGCGTCCGTCGGGAGCGTGTCTCCGAGGTCGTCGGCCGCCTTCGATGCCGTCTCGAGGACGTGGACGACCGCGTCGGAGAGCGGGGAGCGTTGGAGCGGCGTGCGCGGATCGGTCTTCAGCATCCGCCGGATGACGACCGGCGTGAGCGCCGTCGCCCCGTCGAGGCCGCGCGACCAGCCGGCGAAGAGGGCGGTGAGGATGACGCCGATGTGGCCGCGGCCCTCCCCGATCCCGGCCTCGACGACCGCGTCGAGCGCCTCGAAGAAGGGGGACTCCCCGTCGAGGCGGTCCGCGGCCCGATGCATTGCGGCGAGCGTTCGGGCGGCGTTCGTCCCCGTGTCGCAGTCGAAGCCGTCCCATCCGTCGAGGTCGTCGAGGAATCGGGCGAGGTTCTTCGCCTCCGCGGCGGCGTCGCCGAGGGCGCGCGCGAGAGTGCGGGCGGTGAGGGGCACGGGACCTCCCGGGTCGAAATCGGTCTCCCCCATTATCGCCGCCCAGCGCTCCGGCGCGCCCTCTCCCCCGCCGGGCGACGGCCCGGACGACGTGCGGGGTCCGATGCGCCGCCGTGTGGGCGATCCGACAGATCGGGGCGGCCGCGGGACTTGGAGGAGTCCTCGCCGATCCGGTACTCTGTCACAGTTGCCTGCGGTGGCCCCCACCGCGAAGACTGTTCCGCCCCCGGGCGGGATCGAAGAAATCTGGAAACCGAGGAGATCATCGTGGCTGCCGTTTGTGACGTGTGCGGTAAGGGACCCGGCTTCGGCAAGAGCGTGTCGCACTCGCACGTTCGCACCAACCGCCGCTGGAATCCGAACATTCAGCGCGTTCGCGCCCTTATCAATGGGACGCCGAAGCGACTCAACGTGTGCACCAAGTGCCTGAAGTCCGACAAGGTGCAGCGCGCCATCTGAGCGCCCGCCGTCGGATCGGTCGAGGCTCTCGGCCCTCTGGACGCTAGGGTTCGGCCCGCAGGATCACTCCTGCGGGCCGAACCCTTTTCCGTCGTCATCCGGTGGCCGTCTACGTCGCCGACCCGCAATTACGCACACAGTTTCTCGACACAGCGCCCGAGAGAGTCTCCGCGACCTGCGCAAATGCGCAGCGAAGCCCGTAGGCGCCCCCGCGAAAGGGCGAAACTGTGTGCGTTCTTGCAATGGGTTCGGTTCAGGAGTTCTTGAAGTGGTCCCAACCGCCCGTCACCTCGACGCCGTCGAGGAGCTGGGCGCAGGCCTCCCCCTCGCGCGGCGCGCGGATCGAGCCGATGACGCGGAATCCCTCGGGGAGCACCGCGTCCGGCCCGAAGGCGGCGAGCATCCCGTGGTCCTCTCCCCCGCCGAGGACCCAGTTCAGCGGATCGACCTCGCAGATCGCGGCGAATTCCGCGAGCGGCGCGGCCTCCTTCTCGAGGGCCCTGCGATCGAGGTCGATGACGACGCGGCTCGCCCGGGCCATGCGCCCGCCGTCCTTCGCGATCCCGTCGGACAGGTCCATCATCGCGTGGGCGCCCGCGCGCGCGGCCGCCGGCCCGGTCTCGAGCGGCGGATTCGGCGCCCGGTAGATCGTCAGCGGCTCGTAGAGGTCGCCGAGCTCGGCGCGAGTCCGCAGCGCGGGGTCGACCTTCTCGCGCAGGAGCAGATCGAGGCCGGCGTTGGAGACGCCGACCTTCCCGGAGATCGCGAGCACATCACCCGGCCTCGCGCCCGAGCGCGTCACGGGATCGCCCTCGCACCAGCCCATCGCGGTGATCGAGAGGACCATCTTCTCCCCCCGCGAAAGATCGCCGCCGACGACTCCGGCGCCAGCCTCGCGCGCGCGGTCGCCGATCCCCTTGACGAGGGCGATCAGCCAGTCGAGTTCGGTGTCCGGCGTGAGCGCGAGCGTGACGACGAGGGCGGAGGTCCGCCCGCCCATGCCGGCGATGTCGGCGAGGTTCTGCGCGGCGATGCGCTGCCCGATCTGCTCGGGGTCGGACCACGAGCGGTGGAAGTGCTGATCCTCGACGATGATGTCGGTCGTCACGATGAACGACCCCTCGGGCGCGGCCACCTGCGCGCAGTCGTCGCCGATGCCGAGGATCGTCCGGTCGCCGACCGGGAGGACCTCCTCGAAGCGGGAGATGAGTTCGCCTTCGTCCAATTCCCTGATGAGCGTCATGGTCCCAGGGTAGCGAAGCAGTCGGACCATCCGGCACGGCAGGCGCCGGTTTCAGGCGGCGCGGCTCGGGCTCGGCGCGCCGGGCGTCAGCGCCCGGCCGCGAGGCGCGTGCGCGCCGTCTGGGAGGCGAAGAGGCACATGGCCGCGGCGGAGGCGACGTTGAGAGATTCCGCGCCTCCCGTCATGGGGATCGACACGAGGGCGTCGCAGGCGTCGAGCTCGGCCGCGGACAGGCCCTTCGCCTCGTTGCCGAGCGCCCACGCGTGCGTTCCGACGAGCGGCCCGGCGCCGGCCCGCGACTCCTCGAGCAGATCGACGAGGTCGAGGGTGCCGAGCCCACCCGAGGTGCCGAGGACGAGTCCCCCGGCCTCGTGGATCGTCGCCGCTGCGTCCTCGTACGTCGGAAGCGGGACGATCGGGAGGTGGAAGACGGAGCCGGCGGTCGAGCGGATGACTTTGGGGCTCGCGACGTCGACGGTGCCCGAGACCGTGAGGACCGCGGCGGCGCCCATCGCGTCGGCGGTCCGGATGATCGTCCCGACATTGCCCGGATCGCGCCCCTGGGCGAGGAGGACGAGCGTCGAGCCGACCGGAATCGCGCCGAGCTCGCGGACGATCGCGGTGTCCTCGGCCACGGCCACGATGCCCTGGGAGTCCGGACTCAGCGCCTCGGCAACCTCGGTCGTCGTGAGGTGGACGAAGCGCGTCGCCTTGCGGGCGAGCGCGAGGACGTCCGGGTGGGCGTCGGCCGCCGCCTCGGAGACGTAGACGTCCTCGACGGCGGAGGCGCGGTGCGCGAGGAGCTCGCGGACGGCCTGCGGCCCCTCGACGAGGATGCGACCGGCCCGTGAACGCGCCGAGCGCCCGGACAGCGCCGCCGTCCTCCGCACGCGATCCGCGCGGGGATTGGCGAGCACGTCCGGGCGCTCGAAGCGATGCGACAAAGCGTCAGGCCTTGGGGGCGTTGACGTCCTCGGGGAGGGCGTCCTTCGCGACCTTGACGAGCGCGTTGAACGCGGCGATGTCGTTGACGGCGAGGTCGGCGAGCATGCGACGGTCGACCTCGACACCCGCGAGGCCGAGGCCCTGGATGAAGCGGTTGTAGGTCATGCCCTGCGCGCGCGAGGCCGCGTTGATGCGCTGGATCCACAGGCGGCGGAAGTCGCCCTTACGCGCCTTGCGGTCGCGGTAGGAGTAGACGAAGGAGTGAGTGACCTGCTCCTTGGCCTTGCGGTACATGCGCGAGCGCTGGCCGCGGTAGCCGGAGGCCTGCTCGAGGACGGTGCGACGCTTCTTCTTGGCGTTCACAGAACGCTTGACACGTGCCATGTTTCAGTTCTCCTTTACGGGTCCGGTCACTTGCCGAGGAGTCGCTTGACGCGCTTGACGTCAGCGGTCTCCAGGACCTGATCGGTGGCGAGACGGCGGGTCTTGCGGGAGGACTTGTGCTCCAGCAGGTGGCGGGCGCCGGCCTGCTCGCGCATGAGCTTGCCCGAGCCGGTCACGCGGAAGCGCTTCTTGGCACCGGAGTGCGTCTTGTTCTTCGGCATTCTCTTTTTCCTTCTCTGTCACGTCGTCGACGGATCGACGGCGTCAGTTCTTCTCCGTGGAGGCGGCGCGCGCCTGATCCTTGATGGCGCGCTCCTGGCGCTTCCCGCGCCGCTCCTCGCGCTCGGCCTCGCGGCGCTTGCGCTGCTCGTTGATCGCGTCGGACTTCCGCTTCGTCGGGGCGAGCACCATCGTCATGTTGCGCCCGTCCTGACGGGGCATCGACTCGACGGTGGCGAGCTCCCCGACCTCCTCCGCGAGACGCTGGAGCAGACGGACGCCCGCCTCGGGGCGGGACTGCTCGCGACCGCGGAACATGATCATGACCTTGACCTTGTCGCCCTGGGCGAGGAAGCGCTCGACGTGGCCCTTCTTCACGGCAAAGTCGTGGTCGTCGATCTTCAGGCGGAAGCGGATCTCCTTGAGCTGGGTGTTCGCCTGGTTGCGGCGAGCATCGCGAGCCTTCTGAGCGGCCTCGTACTTGAACTTCCCGTAGTCCATGAGCTTGGCGACCGGCGGCTTGGCGTCGGGCGCCACCTCGACGAGGTCGAGTCCGGCCTCCTCGGCAAGGCGCAGCGCGTCCTCGACTCGGACGACGCCGACCTGTTCCCCTCCGGGTCCCACGAGGCGGACCTCGGGAACTCGGATCCGCTCGTTAATGCGGGTCTCGCTGATGGGTGACTCCTTCCACGGTTCTTCGCGAAGCGCAACGAAGAAGGCCTCCGTCGCACTTCATGCGCACGGAGGCCCGACCCGACGAGGAAACGCGCGAGGCGTTCGCCGTTCGACCCGATCCCCTTTAACATCGCGCCTCAGCGCGGACCCCGATTCGCATCGGGGCGGGCATCCAGGTGGGAGGAGTCTCCGCTTGCATTCCGGGCATGCGCCCGGACGGTTGACTCCAACGGTACCAGTGTGGGCCGACGAGGGCGAATCACCGAAGCTCGCAGGCGGTATGGAATCGCCCACAGGACCGGGGCCCCGCCCTCGTCGATCCTCGAGTCGCGACTACTCGACGGCGCCCCGTCCCGCCCTCGTCGATCCGCCGAGAGCATGACCGGTTCTTCGCAGTTGGGGGTGGAGTCGGTTGCCGATGCCCCGCACGACCTTCATCGCCGTCTCGGCGCACTCGACCGACGGGGAACGTCGTCGAGTGTGCGATCCAGGTCGCCTCGCGCGCGGAATCGGCGCCCCGCTTGACCTGCATCGCCGCCTCGACGTGCTCTAGCGGATGTCTGTCGGAGTGTTCGGCGTTTCACGCCGTTCGACGGCGGAATCCCGATACCCCCTCCCTGCCGAACATGAGGAATGCCGCTGCAGGCACGTGGAACGGGCATGCACCGGGAGCCGTGAGGCCGTGCGCCGCATCCCCTCGACGAGGAAAGGTGATGCTCTCGACGAGGTTCGGGTAATGCTATCGAGGAGGAAAGGTGATGCTCTCGATGAAAGGAGCGGGGGCGGTGGTTCTTCGGACGGTGGCCCTGCGGGCGGGAAGGGGTCTAGGAGAGGCGGACGAGCCGTGGGGCGATCTCGATCCGGTCGGCGGACGCGATGAGCCGGGCCGAGGACCCGATCCGCCGCGCGGCCTCGGCGACGGCGGCGCGCAGCGCCCGCTCCTCGACCGAGGCGTCCGCGAGAATCTCGACCCGGACGAGCCCGTCGCCCGCGTACGCGAGGCGCACATCGACGATCCCCGTCGAGCCCGCGCCGACACCGGCGAGAGTCCGCAGCTCCTCGAGGAGCTCCGCGTCCCTCCACGCCGGGAGCCATTCGTCCCCCTGGGCGAGGGCCGCGACGGCCGGCCGCGGGAGGAGCACCGACGCGGTTCCGGGGTCCATGACGACGCGCCCGCCCGTCTCGACGAGGGCGGTGAGCCCGATCCTTCGGAAGTCGAGCGCCATCGGCCGGTCCCCCGATCGGTGCGCGGCGAGTGCGGCGGCGGAGGAGTAGACGGCGAGCGCCTCGCCCGCCGACGTGGTCGCACGGACGAAGTCGATCGCCGGATGCCCGTCGCCCGACAGGCCCGCGTGGACGCCGGTCTCGCGAGGATCGGGCTCGACCTCGATGGGAACGATGACCCGTTCGGTCGCGAGCGCGGCGACGAGCGCCTCGAGGCGGGCCGCTCCCCCGTCGTCGGCCGCCGAGGCCGACAGGGCCGCCGCGGTCAGGGGCAGCGCCTGCCCGACGTCGGCGCGATCGTGGCGCATCATCGCGAGGCGCTGGGAGAGGCGGTTCTTCTGGTCCTCGGTGAGTTCGGGGACGCGGCGCGATTCCTCGCTCACTCGGCGGACCCGCCTGCCGCGACCTCGAGCGCGCGCTCGAGCGTGAAGGCGCCCGCGTAGAGGGCCTTGCCGACGATGGCGCCCTCGACGCCCGCGTCGACGAGGCCGCGCAGCGCCTCGATGTCCGCGAGGCTCGACACGCCGCCGGAGGCGACGACGGCGGCGTCGGTCGCCTCGCACACGCGGGCGAGCAGCTCAAGGTTCGGGCCGGAGAGCATGCCGTCGCGGGCGACGTCGGTGACGACGTAGCGGGCGCACCCGGCCGCGTTGAGACGCTCGATCGTCTCCCAGAGGTTCCCGCCGTCGCGGGTCCAGCCGCGCGCCGACAGGGTCTCCCCGCGCACGTCGAGCCCGACGGCGACGCGGTCGCCGAATTCGCGGATGACGCGCTCGGTCCACTCGGAGTTCTCGAGCGCGGCGGTCCCGAGGTTGACGCGGCGGGCGCCCGCGTCGAGCGCCCGGCGCAGCGACTCGTCGTCGCGGATGCCGCCGGACAGCTCGACGTCGATGGGGAGCTCGCGCGTGATCTCGGTGAGGAGCGGCGCGTTCGACCCGCGGCCGAAGGCGGCGTCGAGGTCGACGAGGTGCAGCCACTGCGCGCCCGCCTCGACGAAGGACCGGGCGGCCTCGAGCGGGTGCCCGTAGTTCGTCTCGGTCCCGGCCTCGCCCTGGGTGAGTCGGACGGCCTTGCCGTCGACGACGTCGACGGCGGGCAGGAGGATGAGGGTCGACATGGGAGTCCTTCCGGTGGGTCGGGGGCTATTCGGGATCGACGAGGGCGGGGCGGGCGCCCGTGGGAGCCGGGCCAACGGGCCCGAGGTCAGAACGAGCGCAGCCAGTTCCGCAGCAGCGTCATGCCGGCGTCGCCGGACTTCTCGGGGTGGAACTGGGTACCGCACAGCGGTCCGTTCTCGACGGCCGCGACGAATCGGGAGTCGCCGTGCCGGGTCCACGAGACGAGCGGCGGCGCGGTCGGCCCGTCGGCGAGGGCCTCCGCGGGATCGTCGAGGACGCCGTAGGAGTGGACGAAGTAGAAGCGCTGGTCCTCGACTCCCTCGAGAAGGCGGGAGCCGGCCGCGACCTCGACCGTCGACCAGCCCATGTGAGGAACGACGGGGGCGTCGAGGCGGCGGACGACGCCTGGCCACTGGGCGAGACCGGCGGTGTCGCCCTTCTCCTCGGAGGACTCGAACATCACCTGAAGGCCGACGCACACGCCGAGAACCGGGCGCCCCCCGGCGAGGCGCATGTCGATGATGCTCTCCCCGTCGGCGGCGCGCAGCTGGTCCATGACGGCGGCGAAGGCGCCGACGCCCGGAACGAGCAGGCCGTCGGCCTCGAGGGCCTTTTGGCGATCGGAGGTGAGCTCGACCTCGGCGCCGACGTGCTCGAGGGCGCGGCAGGCCGAGCGGACGTTCCCTGATCCGTAGTCGAAGACGACGACGCGAGGGGTCATTGGTTCACTTCCTCCTGAACCAGCCGAAGGGGCCGGGTCGATGCTTCGAACCGCCGTCGGCGGAGACGGAGTCGTCGTAGTCCGCGGGGGTCGTCCTCCCGAGGAGAAGGTCCTCCGTCGCCTGCGGCATCGCGCCGAGGAGGAGCCCCGCGGGGATCGCGTCCTCCGGCTCGCCGCCGACGTAGCGCTGGGCGGTGATCCTCCCGGACACGCCGGGCTCGACGCCATCGCCCTCGACGAGCCACGACATCATCGCGACCGCCCCGTACTTCGAGAGGCGCGAGACGGTACGGGCGACCGCGTCGACCGTGTCGGGCATCGGCCGGGTCTCGGCGAGGAGGGCCTCGAGCTCGTCCTCGTCGGTCGGCGTCGTCTCGACGCGCAGCCACACGGCCGTCCACGGCTTGAGGCGGACGACGGCCTCGGCGATGCCGGTGAGGCCGAGCAGCGAGTGGAGGGCCTCGGGCGAGGGGATCGGCGCGAGGACGAGAGCGACCGAGAGCTTGCCCCCGGCGAGGTGGAGGGACTCGTCGACCGGGGTGTCGTCCGGGTTGCGCAGGGCCGCCTCGAGGGCGGCGATGTCGGCGGCGTCCGGATCGAAGGAGTCGCTGGACGGCGGGTCCCCCGCCACATCGCGGCGCGGCTCGAGCGGCGCGGAGGACATCGAGTCGGCCGCGGCCCCATCCGCCGGGTCGGAACCGGCGCCGGCCCCGCCCTCGTCGATGGGAAAACCGTCCCCGAGCCCCGCGACGAGATCGCGGAACTCGGCGTCGATGTCGTCGTCGCGATGCGACATGGCCCCTCGATTCCTCCCAGCGACCGGACCTCCCGGCCCGCCGATCCTATCGCCCCTGCGGGCCGATCCTCAGAGCGCGCCCTTCGTCGAGGGGATCCCCTCAACGCGCGGGTCGGGCTCGACGGCGACGCGCAGCGCCCTCGCGAGCGCCTTGAACTGCGCTTCGACGATGTGGTGGGGGTCGCGGCCGTGGAGGACCGTCATGTGGAGGCAGATCCCGGAGTTGAAGGTGAGGGATTCGAGGACGTGGCGGGTCATCGACCCGGTGAAGTGCCCGCCGATGAGGTGGTACTCCTGGCCGGCCGGCTCGCCCTCGTGAACGATGTACGGGCGGCCCGCGACGTCGACGACCGCGCGCGCGAGGGCCTCGTCGAGCGGGACCGTCGCATCGCCGAAGCGCTTGATGCCGCGCTTGTCGCCAAGGGCCTCCTTGAGGGCGAGGCCGATGCAGATCGCCGTGTCCTCGACCGTGTGGTGGACGTCGACGTCCGTGTCGCCGGACGCGCGCACCGTGAGGTCGATGAGCGAGTGCTTCCCGAGGGCGGTGAGCATGTGGTCGTAGAAGGGGACGGACGTCGAGATGTCGGTCCTCCCGGTCCCGTCGAGGTCGATCTCGACGTGGATCGTCGACTCGGAGGTCGTGCGGTCGATCGTGGCGGTCCTGTGCGCGGTGGTCATCGGATGATCTCCTGGAGTGCGGCGACGAATGCGGCGGTCTCGTCCGGGGTGCCGACGCTCACGCGCAGCCAGCCGTCGGGGCCGACGACGCGGATGAGGATCCCCCGGTCGAGGAGGGCGCCAAAGACCGCGTCGCGGTCCTCGAAGCGCCCGAAGAGGACGAAGTTCGAATCGGAGTCGACGGCCTCGAGGCCCATGCCCCGCAGCGCGTCGACGAGGCGGTCGCGCTCGTCCCGCAGGGAGGCCACCTGCGCCATGAGCTCATCCTTGTGGCGCAGGGCCGCGAGCGCCGCCGCCTGGGTGACCGCCGAGAGGTGGTACGGGAGGCGCACGAGCATCACCTGGTCGATGATCTCGCGGCACGCCGTCATGTAGCCGAGGCGCAGGCCCGCCATGCCGAAGGCCTTCGACATCGTCCGCGACACGACGAGGTGCGGATGGTCGGCGAGGAGCTCGAGGGCCGAGGGCGTCCCGCTCCGGCGGAACTCCCCATAGGCCTCGTCGATGACGACGATGGTCGCAGTGTCCGCGCCGTCGACCTCGGGCCCGGTCGTCGCGGCGATCTGAAGGATCCGCTTCTGCTCGTCGAGCGGGAGGGCCGTGCCGGTCGGGTTGTTCGGACTCGCGAGGAGGAGGAGCGCGGGGCGCTCGCGGAGAAGGGTCGCTTCGACGGCGTCGAGGTCGAGGGAGAAGTCGGCGAAGCGCTCCCCCTGGACCCAGCGGGTGTTCGTGTCGCGCGCGTACTCGTGGTACATCGAGTAGGTCGGCGCGAAGGAGACGACCGTGCGCCCCGGGCCGCCGAAGGCCTGGAGGAGCTGGGTCATCACCTCGTTCGACCCGTTCGCCGCCCACACGAGCTCCGGGTCGCGGCGCACGCCCGACTCCTCGGCGAGGTAGTCGGCGAGTGCCGCGCGCAGCTCGGGGAAGTCTCGGTCCGGGTAGCGGTTGAGGGTCGCCGCCGCCTGCGCGACCGATTCGGCGATGTCGGTGATGACGGCCTGCGAGGGCGCGTAGGGGTTCTCGTTGACGTTGAGCCGCACGGGCACGTCGAGCTGCGGCGCGCCGTAGGGCGACAGGCCCGCGAGGTCCTCGCGGAAGGGCAGGGCGGTCACGAGGCGCTCCCCTTCCCCTCGCGGACGAGGGCGGCCGCGCCGTGCGCGGGGAGGTTCTCCGCGTTCGCGAGGACGTCGAGGGCGGCCGACTGCGAGGCGAGCGCCTCGGCCGAGTACTCGACGACCTGCTGGGAGCGCAGGTACTGGGTGACGTTGAGGCCCGAGGCGAAGCGGGCGGTCCCGCCCGTCGGGAGCACGTGGTTCGACCCGGCGATGTAATCGCCGAGCGGCACCGGAGTGTACGGGCCGACGAAGATCGCGCCGGCGTTCCGCACGCGCGCGGCGAGGGCGGCGGCGTCGGCCGTCTGCACCTCGAGGTGCTCGGCGCCGTACGCGTCGACGACTCCGAGCCCGGCCTCGAGGTCGTCGACGAGGACGATCCCGGACTGCGGACCCGACAGGGCGGTGAGGATCCGCTCGGTGTGCGTCGTCGCCTCCGCCTGAGCGGGGATGAGTGCCTCGACCTCGTCGGCGAGCGCGGGGCTGTCGGTGACGAGCACGGACGCGGCGGCCGGGTCGTGCTCGGCCTGGCTGATGAGGTCGGCGGCGACGAAACGCGGGTCCGCGGTGGCGTCGGCGAGGACGGCGATCTCGGTCGTGCCCGCCTCCGCGTCGATGCCGACCGTCCCCTGGACGAGGCGCTTGGCGGCGGCGACGAAGATGTTGCCCGGTCCCGTGACGACGTCGACCGGTTCGAGGACGTCGTCCCCGTCCTCGACGCCGTAGGCGAAGGCGGCGATCGCCTGAGCGCCGCCGATCGCCCACACCTCGTCGACTCCGAGGAGGGCGCAGGCCGCGAGGATCGTCGGGTGCGGAAGTCCGCCGAAGGCCTCCTGCGGCGGGGAGGCGAGCGCGATCGAGGGGACGCCCGCGACCTGCGCGCACACGACGTTCATGACGACGGACGAGGGGTAGACGGCGAGCCCGCCGGGCACGTACAGCCCGACGCGCGAGACCGGGAGCCAGCGCTGGGAGACGACGCCGCCGGGGACGATCTCGACCTGCGCGGGGCTCGGCAGTTGCTGGGCGTGGCCGAGGCGGTTGTGCGCGATCGAGGTCTCGAGGGCCGCGCGGATCGCCGGGTCGAGCTCCTCGAGCGCCTTCGCGATCGCCTCGGCGGGAACGCGCAGACGCTCGGGGCGCACGCGGTCGAAGCGCTCGGCGAGCTCGTAGAGGACGGGGGCGCCCTCGGCGCGCACGCGCTCGACGAGGGGGGCGACCTGGGCGGCCGCCTTCGCCGTGTCGAGAGCCGCGCGCGGGAGCACATGGCGGAGGTCGGCCTGAGTGGGTCGTTCGCCTCTAAGATCGATGCGTCGCATGATGCCGGTCATGCCCCAACAATAGGCGAAACGGCGCCCCGCACCGCGGTCCGCCCACGCCCTGAGCACTGCGGCGGCGCCGCGGGAAGGTCGATCGATGAGCAGCGCTCCCGCCCTCGAGGTCTCGGGCGTCATCCGCCTCGGGCAGTTCCTCAAGCTCGCCGGCCTCGCCGAGGACGGGGCGCTCGCGCGCGAGCTCATCCAAGGCGGCGATGTCACGGTGAACGGGGAGGTCGAGACGCGCCGGGGTCGTCAGCTCGCCGACGGCGACCTCGTCGAGGTGGACTCCCCCGCCGGCCGCTTCGCCGCGACCGTCCGCCGCACCGACTGACCGCCGCGACGACTGACCGCCGCGACGACCGTCCGCCTGACCGCCGGGTCGCCTGACCGCCTCCCCCTCACCGAGAGCATCACGTTCCCTCGTCGAAAGCATGGCGGTTTCAGGTGGTGAGTGCAACGCCTTGAGTGTGTGGGGTGGTTGCTGTGGGTTTTCGTTGTTCTGAGGCGGTTCGCCGCCAGGTGTTGGATCTGCTGATTGAGGGTGTGCCGGTTAGGCAGGTGCATTTGCGGGTGGGTGTCGCGGTGTGCACGATCCGCAAGTGGGCCAAAGATTGGGGCATGACGTTTCGTGTGGGTTCGCGAGGCGGGTGGGTGGGCAGTGCGCCCGCCGACCCTGTGGAGGGGCTGGTCAGCGGGGTCGGGCATGGGGCCCGGTTGACGATCGGGGGCCGCCAGCTCATCGAGTACTTGCACGGTCAGGGGATGAGCATGCGGGGGATCGCCCGCGAGCTTGGGGTGGCGGCCTCGACGGTGAAGCGGGAGTTGGATCGTGGGGGCGGCCAGTATCGGGCGGTACGCGCTCATGAGGAGGCTGCCGGGAGGCGGGCTCGTCCCAAGCCGTTCAAGCTGGAGGATCCTCGGCTGCGCGCCTTCGTGGTCGCCAAGCTTAACGAGCACTGGTCGCCTGAGCAGATCTCGCGGGCCTGGGCGTGTGGGGACAATAGGGGGGTGACGATCAGCCCGGAGACGATCTATCAGGCCCTGTATGTGCATGGGCGCGGCGCGTTGCGTCAAGAGCTCAAGGTGGAAAAGGCGTTGCGGTCGGGGCGCACGCGTCGCCTGGCGCGTTCGCCGCTGGCTCTGGCGCGCTCGAAGGGGAAGTCGTGGGTGGAGGGCGCCAGGATCGTGGACCGGCCCCAAGAGGTGGAAGGACGCCAGGTTCCGGGCCATTGGGAGGGGGATCTGATCGTGGGGGCGAACAACAAGAGCGCCGCGATCACCCTGGTGGAACGCACCACGGGCTACCTGCTCGTCCGGCCCCTGCCAGCGTGCCACGACACGGCAAGTGTGATCGACGTGCTCGCCGACATGATCAGCCCTTTCCCGCTCACGCTTCGCGAGACGATCACGTGGGACCAGGGAGGGGAGATGGCGAACGCGAAAGACCTGACCAGCCGGACCAAAACGAAGGTGTATTTCGCCGACCCGCATTCGCCCTGGCAGCGCGGGTCCAACGAGAACACCAACGGCCTGTTGCGCGACTACTTCCCTAAAGGCACCGACCTGAACGACTATCCCCCAGAAGCATTCGCCGAGGCCGAACGCCAACTCAACACCCGACCCCGCAAACGCCACGGCTGGAAAACACCCGCCGAACTCATGCAAAAATTACTCGACGACAACGCCGTTGCACTCACCGCCTGAAACCGCCCATCACCTTGCTCCATCGAGGGGATCTCCGTGGGGGTGATGCGCCATCCACAGCCCCGCCTTAGAGTCCGACTTTTCAACAGGCGGACGAGGCGCACAGAACAGGAGAACGACGGGCAGCGGATGCTCCTCGCATGGACATCACCAACGAACTCATTGAATCGCCCGCCCCAGAGTCACGCGTCCGGTACCGCAAGGGCCGATATCTCGAGATTCCCACCGATTCCACATGGTGGGAGAAGACCCGCCTCATCCATACGGCCCGGCTCGCCGACGCCTGCAACCGCAGCGGGCAGGCGATCGCCGTCCTCCATTCTGCCGTCTTCCTTCACGGCGGCGCGCTGCGGCGTCCTCCCGCGCAGGCGCACGTCCGCACGACCTGGCACCGGAAACCCCTGAAAACGCCGGGACCGGCCTTCCTCTCTTTGAGCGCTCGGGAGCGGCGCGAGCGCCTGTCGCGCCGACCGGTCGTCAATCATCGAATGGAGCTCGACGAGGACCGACTCACCGTCATCGACGGAATCGTCACGACCGATCTGCTCCAAACGATGGAGATGGCGGCGCGCTTCCTCCCTCCCGACGAGGCGCTCATCGCCCTCGACTCCCTACTCGCCATCGCGGCGGATCGAAACGAATACTGGCGCAACGAGCGGCAGCAACTGGAGACGCGCGCGCAAAGGGTGCTCTCGACCGTGGCGCTGAATCTCGAGCACCACAAGGGCGAGCGCGGCTACCGGCAGGCGCGCCAACTCCTGGAGGTCGCCACTCCCCTGTCGGAATCGCCCTTGGAGTCGGAGGTTCGACGCGTCGCTCTCGCAGCGGGGTACTCGGCGATCGAGCCTCAGGTCGAGGTCAACACGCGAGCGGGCACCAAATGGGTCGACCTCGGGATCCCCGGAGTCGCCCGCGGTCTCGAAGCCAACGGCGAGATCAAGTACGAGGGCGAGGAGGGCGATTCGCGGAGATCGAAGGAAGCGGCGAGGCGCGAAGCTCTCGCCGACGTCGGATTCCGCGTACGCGACCTCGACGCCCGAACGATCATGGACACTCCCCGTCTGCTATCGATCCTGGATGAGACTTTTCCCGAGCACCGGGAACTCCACGGCCGCAGCGCCTTGTGGACGCCTCAGGAGCGACGCCGTTTCCCGTGAAGGCGGCGAACGATTCTCCGACGGCTGTAGGAATGATGTTTCCGCATCCCCTCGACGGCGCAAGGTGATGCTTTCGGCGAAGCAAAGTAATGCTCTCGGTGGAGAGACGGGAGGGCGGGCGCGGGCGCGGACGGGCGCGTCGGCCCGGGATCGACGAGGCCGGGGCCGTGCGCCCATCCGATGGGAGACGACGGATCCGCGAACTCGGCGAGGACGCCCCGGGGGCTCAGTGCGAGGTCAGCACCCCTGAGATCCCGACGACCGCCTTCACCTGGGAGAAGAAGGCGCTCGTCTGGGAGACGCGCAGCCGGGGATCGAGCTCGACGACCGTCGTCCGCCCGGTCTCTCTCACGTGGAGGCGCACCGGCGACCCGCCGGGGAAGGACTCGAGGACGTCCTTGAGCTCGGTGAGGAGCTCGGGCGTGCACCGCGACACCGGGAGCTCGAGGTCGAGCGGGACGTCCCCGTCCTCGCGCAGATCGAGGAGCGTCATCGACTGGCCGTAGACCGCCATGCCCTCGTCGCGGACGTTGACGCGGCCCTCGACCTGGACGATGACGTCCTGGGCGAGGTGGGTCTGGATCGTCTCGTAGGCGCGGGGGAAGAAGAGGACCTCGACGGAGCCGGAAAGGTCCTCGATGGTCGCGATCGCCCACATCGACCCCTGCTTCGTCACCTTCGTCTGGACGGAGGAGACGAGGCCCGCGATCTTCACGACGCGGTCGGCCATCGAGTCCTCGGAGCCGACGACCTGGGCGATCTCGTAGTCCTGGTAGCGGGTGAGCGACGCCTCGAGGCCGCGGAGCGGGTGGTCCGAAACGTAGAGGCCGAGCATCTCCCGTTCCTGGGCGAGCTTCGACTTGCGGTCGAATTCGGGGATGTCGGGGATGTCGATGGCCAATCCGGCGCCGGCCCCGCCCTCGTCCATCGCGAGTCCGCCGAAGAGGTCGAACTGCCCGACGGCCTCGTTCCTCTTGACGTCGATGACGGCGTCGACGGCCTCGTCGCAGCGGGCGAGGAGGGCGCGACGGGTGTGCCCCATCGAGTCGAACGCGCCGGCGCGGATGAGCGACTGGACGGTCCGCTTGTTGCAGACGACCTGCGGGACCTTGTCGAGGAAGTCCTGGAAGGAGGTGAACTTCCCCTTCTCCTCGCGGGCCTCGACGATCGCGTCGACGACGTTCGCGCCGACGTTCTGGATCGAGGACAGGCCGAAGCGGATCTGCTCGCCGTCAGGGGCGAAGTTGCCGCGCGACGCGTTGACGTCGGGCGGGAGGACGGTGATGTTCATGTGGCGCGTCTCGGCGAGGTAGAGGGCGCGCTTGTCCTTGTTGTCCTTCGTCGAGGTGAGGAGGGCCGCCATGTACTCCGTCGGGAAGTTCGCCTTGAGGAACGCCGTCCAGTAGGAGACGAGGCCGTAAGCGGCCGAGTGCGCCTTGTTGAAGGCGTACGCGGAGAAGGGGACGACGATGTCCCAGAGGGCCTGGATCGACTCCTTCGAGTAGCCGTTGTTCAGCATGCCCGCCTGGAAGGCCTCGAACTGCTTGGCGAGGACCTCCGGCTTCTTCTTGCCCATCGCCTTGCGGAGGATGTCCGCCTGCCCGAGCGTGTAGCCCGCGAGTTTCTGGGCGATCTGCATGACCTGCTCCTGATAGACGATCAGGCCGTAGGTCGTGCCGAGGATCGATTCGAGGGGCTCGGCGAGCTCGGGGTGGATCGGGGTGATCTCCTGGCGCCCGTTCTTGCGCAGCGCGTAGTTCGTGTGGGAGTTCGCGCCCATCGGACCCGGACGGTAGAGGGCGCCGACGGCGGAGATGTCCTCGAAGTTGTCGGGCTTCATGAGCTTGAGGAGGTCGCGCATGCCGCCGCCGTCGAGCTGGAAGACGCCGAGCGTGTCGCCGCGCGAGAGGAGCTCGTAGGTCGGCCGGTCGTCGAAGGAGAGGTGCTCGAGGTCGGGGTCGGGCTTCCCGTTGAGGGCGATGTTCTCGAGGGCGTCGGAGAGGACGGTGAGGTTGCGCAGGCCGAGGAAGTCCATCTTCAGCAGGCCGAGCGTCTCGCAGGTCGGGTAGTCGAACTGCGTGATGATCGCGCCGTCCTGGGGGCGCTTCATAATGGGGATGATGTCGGTGAGCGTGTGGCTGCTCATGATGACGGCGCACGCGTGGACGCCCCACTGGCGCGTAAGTCCCTCAAGGCCGAGGGCGTAGTCGACGGTCTCGTGGAGCTCGGGGTGCTCGTCGTAGAACTTGCGGAACTCCGTCGCCTCCGCGTAGCGGGGGTGACTCTGGTCGAAGATGCCGTGAACGGGGATGTCCTTGCCTTGGACGCCCGGCGGGAGGGCTTTGGTGAGCTGCTCGCCGACCTTGAAGTCCTGTCCGAGGATGCGCGCGGAGTCCTTGAGGGCCTGCTTCGTCTTGATGGTGCCGTAGGTGACGACCTGGGAGATCCGGTCCTCGCCGTACTTGCGCTTGACGTAGGCGATGACCTCGTCGCGCCTGCGCTCGTCGAAGTCGACGTCGAAGTCGGGCATCGAGATGCGCTCGGGGTTGAGGAAACGCTCGAAGATGAGGCCGTGCTCGAGGGGGTTGAGCTCGGTGATCCGCATGGCGTAGGCGACCATGGAGCCGGCGCCGGAGCCGCGGCCCGGACCGACGCGGATGCCCTGGCCCTTCGCCCACTGGATGTAGTCGGCGACGGTGAGGAAGTAGCCGGGGAAGCCCATCTTGATGATGACGTCCTCCTCGTACTCCGCCTGCTTGCGGACGTCGTCGGGGATGCCCGCGGGGAATCGGTAGTTGAGGCCGCGCTCGACTTCCTTGAGGAACCAGGAGGTCTTGTCCTCGCCCTCGGGGACGGGGAAATCGGGCATGTAGTTCGCGCCCTCGGCGGTCGTCGTGAAGTGGACCTCGCAGCGCTCGGCGATCTCGAGGGTGGAGTCGCAGGCCTGCGGGAGCTCCGCCCAGATGGAGCGCATTTCCTCGCTCGGACGGATGTAGTAGCCGTCGCCGTCGAACTTGAACCGGTCGGTGTCGGTGATGCGCGAACCGGAGTTGATGCACAGGAGGGCGTCCTGGATCTTCCGGTCCTCCTTCTTCACGTAATGCGCGTCGTTGGTCGCGACGAGGGGCGCGTTCATGAGCTTCGCGAGCTCGAGGAGTTGCTTGCTCGTCCGGCGCTCGAACTCGATCCCGTGGTCCATGACCTCGACGTAGAAGTTCTCGGGTCCGAAGATCTCGCGCAGTTCCCCGGCCTCGCGGACGGCCTCGTCCCACTGGCCGAGGCGCAGGCGGGTCTGGACGGCGCCCGAGGGACAGCCGGTGAAGACGATGAGTCCCTTGTGGTAGCGGGAGAGGAGTTCCTTGTCGGCGCGCGGCCATTTGCCGAACTGCCCCTCGGTCGAGGCGTAGGAGCCGAGGCGGAAGAGGTTGTGCATCCCCTCGGTCGAGTAGGCGATGAGGGTGAGGTGGTTGTAGGAGCCGGACGCGGAGACGTCGTCGCTCTTCTGCCAGGGCTCGCCCCAGGTGACCTTCTGGCGGTCGAAGCGGCTCGTCCCCGGAGTCACGTAGGCCTCGAGCCCGATGATCGGCTTGACGCCCGCCTTCTGGCAGTTCATGTAGAAGTCGTAGGCGCCGAAGAGGTAGCCATGATCGGTGAGTCCGATCGCGGGCTGTCCGAGGCGCGCGGCCTCCTCGGCCATCGCCTTCGTCTTCGCGGCGCCGTCGAGCATGGAGTACTCGGAGTGGTTGTGCAGGTGGACGAAGGAGTCTGAGGCCATGCGCTCGATCCTAGTCGGCGCCGCGCCCGCGGGCGATCCGCGGATCGTCCTCTCGTCGGCCTCCTCGATCGACGAGGCCGGGGCCGTGCGCCCGTGGAGGGGAGCCACTCGATCCCGTCGCTCGCGGGCGCCCGAGCGCCGTGGGCGCAGCGCCTCCCGACCGCGGGGAGATCCCCTCGAAGAGGCAAGGTGATGCTTTCGGCGAAGCAACGTGATGCTCTCGGCGGGGCCGCCGAGAGCATTACTTTCGTGCGTCGAGGGGATCTCGGCGATCAGTCGGCCGTGCCCTCGACCTCACGGGACATCTCGACGTGCGGGATTCCGGCGTCGACAAGGGCGGCGCCGACCCGGAGTCCGCGCGCCTCGCGGCGCACCGCGAGGCGCGCGAGGTGCCAATGCCCACCGCCATCGGGGATGATCCGGACGGTGCCGAGCGCCTCGCCGGACGCGCCGTCCGCGCCGCTCCCCTCCCCCGGATCCCCGGGCGCGGAGCGCACGGCCCCGGCCTCGTCGATCCTGCGCGCGAGGAGGTGAACGACGGCGGGATCCTGGTCGCGCGCATCGATCTCGAGGACGACGGGGACGCCCTGCTCGCGGACGAAGACCTCGTGGCGGATCGCGATGCCCTCGAGACGGTCGGCGTCGGACGCCGCGAGATCGACCCGAACGGGCCCGGAGACGAGCAGCGGCGCGGAGGCGGGCCCCGCCGGCGCGGACGGGACGCTCATGCAGGGTCGCGGAGGATGTCGAGGGCGCGCTGGAGGTCGGCCGGGTACGGCGAGCGGACCGTCGTCGGCATTCCGGTGCGCGGGTGCGCGAAGGAGAGCTCGACGGCGTGGAGCCACTGGCGCTCGAGGCCGAGGCGCTTCGCGACCGTCCGGTCGGCGCCGTAGAAGACGTCGCCGACGCACGGGTGGCCGACTGCGGCCATGTGAACGCGGATCTGGTGGGTGCGGCCCGTTTCGAGATGGACCTCGAGGAGGGAGGCGCCCGCCATGAGTTCGAGCTCGTCGTAGTGGGTGACCGCCCGCTTGCCGCCGTCGATGACGGCCATGCGCCACTCGCGCGAGGGGTGACGGCCGATCGGCGCGTCGATCGTGCCCGAAGGAGGATCCATGTGCCCGGCGACGACGGCGTGGTAGATCTTCGTCACCGTGCGCTCCTTGAAGGCGCGCTTCATCACCGAGTAGGCGAGCTCGGACTTCGCGACCATCATCGCGCCGGAGGTGCCGACGTCGAGCCGGTGGACGATCCCCTGGCGTTCGGGCGGACCGTAGGTCGTGATCCGGTATCCGGCTGCTTCGAGGTTCCCGAGGACGGTCGGCCCGCTCCAGCCGGGCCCCGTGTGAGCGGCGACGCCGACGGGCTTGTCGACGACGACGATGTCCTCGTCGTCGTAGAGGATGTCCATCCCCGTGACGGGGGGCGGGGCGTCGTCCGGCTCGGGGATCGTCGCCTCGATGAGGTCCATCGCGGTCAGTCGCGTCGACTTCGAGGGGGCGACGCCGTTGACGAGGACGAGCCCGTCCTCGACGAGGGAGGCGCACTGGGCGCGCGAGAGTCCGAGCATCCGCGCGAGAGCGGCGTCGACCCGCTCGCCGACGAGGGCGTCGGGTACCGGGAGGAGACGAGAGCCTTTCATCGGTCCGCCCGAGCGCCGGCCGACTCCTCGGAGTCCGGGATCTCGCGGGTCATTGCGAAGGCGAGCCAGATCGCCGCAACGACGATCCAGATGTCGGCGACATTGCCGACGAAGAAGCCGTTGTAGTTGAGGAAGTCAACGACGTGGCCGTGGCCAAAGGCTGGCGGCTGAACGAGTCGATCGATGAGGTTGCCAAGAGCCCCGCCAATGAGGAGGCCCATCGCTGCGGCGGTCCCGGCCGACGAGATCCTCCAGAGCCCGTAGACGAGGGCGGCGACGATGACGACGGCGAGGACGGTGAAGATCCACGTCGAGGAGGCTCCGAGCGAGAACGCCGCACCGGAGTTGCGGGTGAGTTGAAGGGTGAGGAGCGATCCGATGAGCGTGATCGGCCTGCCCTCCTCGAGCGAGGCGAGAGCCCATAGCTTCGTCGCCTGGTCGGTGGCGACCCCGGCGAGGGCGACTGCGCCCGCGACGAGGAGTCGGGTCCTGAGGGCGGATCCGCCGCGCGTCGTCGTGCTCCCCATGAATGTCCTTCCGGCATGGCGATGGCGGCGGCGCCAGGGGCGCCGCCGCCATCAGCGATGAATAAGGGCCGTCACTCCTCGGCGCCGGCGTTGACCTCGGAGAGGAGGTTCTCGAGGTGGCCGCGGAGGTTCGAGCGGTACTCGGACTCGAAGGTGCGGAGCTCGTTGATCTTCGTCTCGAGGAAGCCGCGCTGCTGATCGAGCTGCGCGAGGATCGTCTCGTGCTGGTTCTGCGCGTCGGCGACGATCTCGTCGCCCTTGGCGCGGGCCTCGGCGATGATCCGCTCGGACTCCTCCTTGCCGTCGCGGACGTACTCGTCGTGGACCCGCTGGGCGAGGGCGAGCATCGAGGTCGCGGACTGGGCGGGCTCGGGAACGACCTGGGCGGCGGGCGCGGCGACGGCGGCCACGGGGGCCTCCTCGGCGGGGGCCTCGACGACGGGCTCTTCGGCGGGCGCCTCCTCGACGACGGGCTCCTCGGCCGGAGCCTCCTCGACGACCGGTTCCTCGGCCGGAGCCGCTTCGACGGGGGCCTCGGCGCCGCTCGAGAGCTCGGCGATGCGGCGCTCGGCGGCCTCGAGCTTCTCCTTGAGGTCCTGGTTCTCGACGTTGAGGGAGTAGATCGTCGAGACGACCTCGTCGAGGAACTCGTCGACCTCGACCTGGTCGTATCCCTCGCGGAACTTGACGTACTGGAACTTCTTGTTCAGGACGTCCTCAGTGGTGAGCAGGGCCATGTTCTCGCCTCTCGGTATGGGGATCGATGCGGGTCCTCCCCATGAGGTCGGTCGCGCATCCGAGCGGCCGCGAACGACCGTTCATTGACACATCGAGGTCATCATAACCGACCCGATTGTCACAAGCACACCAATGACCACAGGAAATCCACGCCGTCGTCGCCATCCGATCACGGGAAACGCACTGCGCGCGAAGGAGATGAACGGATTCACCCGATCGCGTGGAGGAGGATCCCGATCCTCTGGAGAATGATCACCGCGATGAAGACGATCATGAAGCCGACGTCGAGCGCCACTCCCCCGCCGATGCGCAGCGGCGGGATCCTCCGCCGCAGCGCCTTGATCGGCGGATCGGTGAGCGCGTAGACGACGTTCGCGATGACGACCACGACGCCCTTCGGGGCGAAGCCGGGGATGAGGAATCGAATCCAGTCGAGGATCATCCGCACGAACATCACGAGCAGGTAGAGGCTCGCGAGCGTGTAGATCGCCCAGCCGAGGAATCCGAGCACGTCGTCAGCCCTGGTTGAAGAGCGAGCCGCGGCGCGAGCCGGCGATGTCGCCGGTGACCTCGACGGTGCGCGGCGAAAGGAGGAAGACGCGGTTCGTCACGCGCTCGATGACCCCGTGGAGGCCGAAGGTGAGGCCGGCGGCGAAGTCGACGAGGCGACGGGCGTCGTCCTCGGCCATGTCGGAGAGGTTGATGATGACGGGGGTGCCGGAGCGGAAGGCCTCGCCGATCGTCACGGCGTCGGAGTACGCGGACGGGTGGACGGTGACGATGCGTGAGAGGTCGGCGGCGTGCTCGACCTCGCGGACCTCGCGCGTCTCGCGGACCTCGCGGTGGAGCGGCGCGGTGAAGGGGCGCTCGACGGGGGCGATCTCGGTCACGGGAGCGATCTCCTCGAACTCCTCGAACTGCTCCTGGTCCTCGACGGCGTCCTCCGCCGAGTACCAGCCCATGAACTTGCGCGCCCTCGCGCCGAACGTCTCGCCCATTGTCTCCACTCCTCCACCCGGGATCGGCTTCGCCCAAGGTAGTGCGGGCCGCGGGCGCTGACGCGCAGGCGCGTCGGCATGTCGCGAGTCGATCCTCCGCGATCGTCAGCGCGGCGCGATGATCGCCGCGTTCCTCCCGCAGTGGGGGTCGCGACGGTAGGAGTGGAGCGCGGCGTCCTCGAGCGTGCAGCGGCCGTCGAGGCGCACGGCGGAGCAGCCGGCGCCCAGCAGTTCCGCCTCCGCGGCCCTCACGAGGTCGAGGGCGGGCGTTCCCCAGGAGGTCGTCGACGGGGACTCCGGGCGCGCCGCGCCGCACTCGTCGCGCATGGAGCCGGGCACCTCGTAGCAGCGCCCGCAGATCGCGGGTCCGATGTAGGCCTCGATCGGCGAGGCGGCGTCGAGGGCGCGGATCCGCTCGACGGCGGCCGTGAGGATCGAGTCGAAGAGCCCCCGGCGCCCGGCGTGGACGGCGGCGACGATCCGCCCGTCCGCTCCCGCGAGCAGGACCGGCAGGCAGTCGGCCGTCATCACGGCGACGGCCGGCGCCCCCTCCCAGTCGCGCGCGTCGACGACGAGGCCGTCGGCGTCGACGTGCGCGAGGGGATCGACGAGGTCGAGGGCGCGAGGGACCCCGTCGACGTCGGCGATCGGGCCGCTCGGCCCCTTCGAGGCGAGGGCGACGACCGACGAGTGGGTCTGGTTCATCCAGAGGATCGGCCGCCCGAGTGCGGACGCGAGGGAGCGGCGGCGCTCGAGGACCGCCGCGGGGTCGTCGCCGACGTGGTGGGCGATGTTGCCCCGCAAGGGGTCGGCGCCCCGGCCCGCCTCGACGAGGCGGATCGGGGCGCCGAGGAGTCCGGTGCTCACAGAATCAGCGGAGGAAGTCCGGGATGTCGAGGTCGGACGGCTTCTCCGACTCCTCGTCGAAGATCCGCGGGACCTCGAGCGACTGGTCCTCGTTGCGCTCGGGCTCGCGGACCGGGCGCTGGGTCGCGAGCGGGATCGCGCCGGTGCGGGTCGGGACGTCGACGACGGCGCGGTGCTGCGGGCGGACCGAGGGGACCTCGCCGAGCGTGCGCTGCGCGGGCGCGGCCGGAGCCGGAGCGGGCGCCGCGGCCGGAGCCGGAGCGGGCGCCTGGGCGGACGGGGCCTGGGCGGTGTTCTGCCAGGCGGCCATCGCGGCCTCCTCGGCGGCCTCGTCGAAGCCGGCGGCGATAATCGTCACGCGGATCTCGTCGCCGAGCGCGTCGTCGATGACGTTGCCGAAGATGATGTTCGCCTCCGGGTGCGCCGCCTCGCGGACGAGCTGCGAGGACTGGAAGATCTCCTGGAGCCCGAGGTTCGAGCCGCCCTGGAAGAACATGAGGACGCCGTGGGCGCCGTCGATCGAGGCCTCGAGCAGCGGCGAGGAGATCGCCGTCTCGACGGCGCGGAGCGCGCGGTCCTCGCCGGTGGCGGCGCCGATGCCCATGAGGGCCGAGCCCGCGTCCTTCATCACGGACTTCACGTCGTTGAAGTCGACGTTGATGAGGCCGGGGGTGGTGATGAGCTCGGTGATGCCCTGGACGCCGGAGAGGAGAACCTGGTCGGCGGCGCGGAACGCGTCGAGGACCGAGATGTTCGCGTCCGAGATCTCGAGGAGGCGGTCGTTGGGGATGACGATGAGGGTATCGACCTCGTCGCGGAGGTTCTCGACGCCGGTCTCGGCCTGGGCGGCGCGGCGGTTGCCCTCGAAGGAGAAGGGGCGTGTGACGACGCCGACCGTGAGGGCCCCGCCCTCGCGGGCGATGCGCGCGACGACGGGAGCGGCGCCCGTGCCGGTGCCGCCGCCCTCGCCGGCGGTGACGAAGACCATGTCGGCGCCCTCGAGGGACTCGGTGATCTCGTCGACGTGGTCCTCTGCGGCCTGGCGGCCGACGTTCGGGTCGGCGCCCGCTCCGAGCCCGTGGGTGAGGTCGCGGCCGATGTCGAGCTTCGTCTCGGCGTCGGACATGAGGAGCGCCTGGGCGTCAGTGTTGACGGCGATGAACTCGACGCCCTTGAGGCCGACTTCGATCATCCGGTTGACGGCGTTGACGCCGCCGCCGCCGACGCCGACGACCTTGATCACTGCGAGGTGGTTCTGCGGTGCCGCCATTGATTCGTCTCCCTTGCGAAAAGATCCTTCACCCTCAGGTTGAAGGTTGACCTTCTCCCTGCTCGTGTCCGGGAGAAAGGTAGGGAGGGTCCGGCCCTCCTTCAAGGGGACACGCGGGCGTGTCGCGCGCGTCAGGACGTCACGGGGTGCGCTGGCGCGGACACGTCGTAGACGGAGGCGCCGCGCTGGGCGACGAGCACCTCGAGGACCTTCGCCTTGAGGGCGGAGTCCTCGTTCGTCCCCCACTTGACGGTCGCGCCGTTCGTCAACGAGAGCGTGAGGGTCTTCCCGTCCGCGCTCACGAGCGCGACCTGCGGCTGGAGGACCTTGCCGAGCGCGTTCCAGACCGCGAGGGCGTCGGCCGCGGCTTCGGCCCTCCCCTCCTCCGCGGGGAGGGAGACGACGGGCAGCCCGTCGGGCAGTTCGGCGACGGTCCGGAACGCGACGCCGCCGGAGTCGACGAGTCGGTAGGCGCCCTGGGAGCCCTCCACCATCGCCGCCTCCCGCAGCGTGAGCGCGATTCCGAGGCCCGCGGGCCAGCGTCGCGTCACCGCCGCGCCGGCGACCACGGGATTCTTCTCGATCGCGGCCGCGATCGACGAGGTCGGGACGCGTGGGAGCGGGGTTCCCACGTAGGGCGTCGCCGCGGCGGTCGCTTCGGAGGCCGAGATGACGCCGTCCTGCGCGCCCGTCACCGTGATCCGGTTCGCGTCGAGCGCGAGGAGCGGCGAGAAGAGGAGCGCCCAGACGATCGCGGCGACGAGGGCGATGCCCGCGACGACGATGAATCCGGTGCGCGCGTAGAAGGCGCGCTTCGCGCGGTCCCTCTCGGCGCGGCGGGCGGCGAAGTCCGTCGCGGGCGCGGCGTCGCGCGACCCGAGGATCGACGCGGCGTCCGCCTGGCCGACGGGTCGGGAGAGCTCTGCGCGCGCGCCGCGGCCGGGCCGGACGGGGGACGGCGGGCGCAGAGGGCCGGTCCGTCGTCCCCGGCCGTTCGGCGCGGGCTCTCCGGCCAGCGGGGTCTCGGGCGACGAGGACGCGGCTCGGGCGCCTCGGGTGCCTGCGACCGGGGTTTCGGACTCGGAATTCGCGGCGCGGGCGACGGATCCGCCGGATCCGCGAGAAGACCCCGCCGACCCGGCGCCCGAGTTCCCCGCCGTGTCGGCGCGCGCGCTCCGCCCTCGTCGATCGGGTTCGGGGGCGGAGGGGCGCCGCGGGGCGGGCGGCTTCACGCGCGCCCCTGGGCGGACCGCCATTCGTCGAGGACGTCGTCGGCGCAGACGGTGATCGACCCGGCGCCCATCGTGAGGACGATGCCGTTCGGGCCGCACTCGCGGGCCGCCGTCCGGGCGGCCTCGTGCATGTCGGGGATGTAAAGGGCCCCCTCGACGCGGTCCGCGATGAGGGCGGAGGTGACGCCGGGCTCGGGGTCCTCTCGCGCCGCGTAGATGTCGGCGAGGACGACGCGGTCGGCGGCGGACAGGGCCTGCGCGAACCGGTCGGCGAAGAAGCGGGTGCGCGAGAAGAGGTGCGGCTGGAAGACGACGACGACCGGGGCTCCCTCGGCCGCGATCCGGGCCTCGGCGATCGCGGCGGCGACCTCGGTCGGGTGGTGGGCGTAGTCGTCGATGACGCGTTTGCCGTCGACCTCGCCGCGCAGTTCGAAGCGGCGGGCGGTGCCCGTGAAGGCGGAGAGGGCCTCGGCCATGGCGGTCGGCTCGACGCCGAGCTCGACGCCCGTCGTCCACGCGGCCGCGGCGTTGAGGATGTTGTGGAGGCCCGGCAGTCCGAGGGAGATGCGCGCGGACCGCTCGCCGAGGCGGACGGTCGCGGCGGTCGACGAGGGGCCGGCCTCGACCTCGTCGATGACGAGGTCCGGCGAGACGACCGACTCGGCGGGCCGGCCGTAGGCGACGACCCGCGTCCCGAGGGCGCGCGCGGACTGGGCGAGCCGCGCCGCGCCCGCGTCCTCGGCGCAGCAGACGAGCAGCCCGCCGTACTCGAGGCGCTTCGCGTACTCGACGAAGATCGCCTCGAAAGCCTCGGCGGTGCCGTAGCGGTCGAGGTGATCGGGCTCGACGTTCGTCACGACCTCGATGCGCGGCGAATAGTTGAGGAAGGAGCCGTCGGACTCGTCGGCCTCGGCGACGAAGACGTCGCCCGAGCCGAGGTGGGCGCCCGACCCGAATTGGGGGACGATCCCGCCGACCGCGACCGAGGGGTCGAGGCCCGCGGTCCTCAGGGCGACGGCGATCATGCCGGAGGTCGTCGTCTTCCCGTGCGCGCCGGCCACGCCGACGAAGCGCATGCCGGCGGCGGCGAGGGCGAGCGCCTGGGAGCGGTGGAGGACCTCCTGGCCGCGCTCGCGGGCGACGGCGAGCTCGGGGTTCGTCTCGCGGATCGCCGTCGAGACGACGACGGTCGCGTCCTCGGGGACGTTCGCGGCGTCGTGGCCGACGGCAGTCGCGATCCCGAGGGAGGCGAGCCGGGCGAGGACCTCGGAGTCGGCGCGGTCCGATCCGGAGACGCGGGCGCCGCGGGCGGCGAGGAGCTCGGCGACGACGGACATGCCGGCGCCCCCGATGCCGATGAAGTGGAAGGCGCCGTCGATGCGGGCGCGGGAGTTGTCGGTCACTTGTCGATCACCGTTTCGATGAGGTCGCAGAAGTCGGAGGCGGCGTCGACGCGCCCGAGGCCGGCCGAGGCGGCGGCCATCGTTTCGAGGTCGGTCGAGCCGAGGAGCGGGAACACGGTCCCCGCGACGTAGTCGGCGTCGAGGTCGGCGTCGTCGACGAGGAGGGCGCCCCCGGCCGCGACGTGGTCGTGGGCGTTGAGGCGCTGCTCGCCGTTGCCGATGGGGAGGGGGACGTAGACGCACGGGAGGCCGAGCGCCGTCATCTCGGCGACCGTTCCCGCTCCGGAGCGGCAGACGACGAGGTCGGCGACCGCGAGGGCGTCCTCCATCGTCGTGAGGTAGTCGAGGACGAGCCAGCGGTCGGTCAGCCCCGCCGTCTCGATCGCCTCGCGGACCGGGGCGTCCTTCCCGCGGCCGGTGAGGTGGACGACGCGCGCCTCCTCGGGGAGGCGGGTGGCCGCGGCGGTCATCGCCTCGTTGAGGTGGAGGGCGCCGAGCGAGCCGCCGGTGACGAGGAGGGTCGGGGCGTCGGGGTCGACGCCGAGCCGGGCGGCGGCCTCCTCTCGGGCCGGCCGCCTCGAGGCAGGGTCCTGGCGCTTGCGGGCGAGGTCGGCGATCGCGGGGCGCAGCGGCAGCCCCGTCACCTCGGTCCGTCCGCGAGCGGCCGTGAGGGGCGTGTTCGTGAAGGTGAGCGCGACGAGCGCGGCCGTCCGGGCGCCGACGCGATTGGCGAGGCCGGGGCGGGCGTTCTGCTCGTGGATGACGATCGGGACGCCGAGCCTCTTCGCGGCCCGGTACGCCGGGGTCGAGACGTAGCCGCCGAATCCGACGACGCAGTCCGCGCCGCGGACGACGTCCTCGCAGGCGGCGACGGCCCTGCGCCACTTGCGCGGGAACGCGAGGGCGGAGGGGGTGGGCCTGCGCGGGAAGGGGACCTTGTCGATGACGGAGAGCGCGAATCCGGCCGCCGGGACGAGGTCCGCCTCGAGCCCCTCCTTCGTGCCGAGGACGTCGACGTCGACGCCTCGGCGCCTCAGTTCGACGGCGGTCGAGAGGAGGGGGTTGACGTGTCCGGCGGTGCCACCGCCCGCGACGACGATCCTGCGAGTCACGATTCTCCTACCTTCCGCCGGTGGCCCGGTCGGCGCGCCTGCGCCGGGGCGCGATCCGCGGATCGCGCCCGCGGGTCGAGGGATCAGAATGCCCCCACATTGTCATACCAGCTTCCGCCCTCGCGAACGAGGCGACGACGCCGATGGCGACGGCGGTGAAGAGGAAGGAGGAGCCGCCGTACGAGACGAGCGGGAGCGGAACGCCGATGACGGGGCCGATCCCCGTCACCGAGAAGATGTTGACGACCGCCTGCACGCCGATCCACGAGGCGACGCCGCCGGCGACGATCGAGACGAAGGGGTCCTTCGCCGCGGCGGAGACCCGGATCATGCCCCACACGAGGAGGCCGAGCGCGATGAGGACGGAGAGCGTGCCGAGAAGCCCGAACTCCTCCCCGACGATCGCGAAGATGAAGTCCGTGTGGGCGGCCTGGAGATAGTTCCACTTCTCGCGCGAGGCGCCCGGCCCGAGGCCGGAGAGCCCGCCGGATCCGAAGGCCCACAGGGAGTGGTCGATCTGCTCGGGCGCGGAGACCGAGCGCGTCGATCCGCCCGGGAGGATCGCGAGGATGCGGCGGAGCCTCGTCGGGTTCGAGAAGACGAGGAAGGCGAGGACGGGCACGGCCGCGGCGAAGAGGGCGAGGAACCACTTCTTCGGCAGGCCCGCGACCCACAGCGCTCCGAAGGCGGCGGCCGCGACGATGAGCGAGGTGCCCATGTCGCCGCCGAGGAGGACGAAGACGATCGAGATCCCCGTGAGCCCGCCGGCCTTGACGAGCATCTGCCTCCAGTCCCCGAGCCTCGCGCCCGGGTGCGTGAGCGACTTCGCGAGCGCGAGGACGAGGGCGAGCTTGAGGAACTCGGACGGCTGGAGGAGGAAGGGCAGGCCGGGGATGTACACCCAGTTCGCATTGCCGCCCTCGGCGCGCCCGAGGGGCGTCCTCACGAGCGCCTGGAGGAAGAGCGCGATGCCGAAGAGCGACCACACGACGGGCTTCAGCGCGCCGATCGGCACGCGGTGGACGATGAAGGCGACGACCACGGCCACGAGGATGATGACGACCGGCCGCAGATAGGCGGTGTACGGATTCTCCCCCGCCGCGATCGCCGTGACCGACTGGGCGGAGAATCCCATGAGGAGCCCGAAGACCGTGAGGACGAGCGCCGGCACGATGACGAGGTAGTAGGTCGCCACCGGGGACGCGGGCTTCTCGGACGCGTCGCCCGAGCCGAGGACGATCCTCGGGATCGAGTTCCTCAGCCGGGCGAGCCGCTCACGCGCCGTCGCCATCGGCGCTCCCCCACCCGTCGGCGAGGCGCTGGACGGCGGCGGCGAAGACGTCGCCGCGCTGGCCGTAGTTGTCGAACTGGTCCCAGGACGCGCACGCGGGCGCGAGGACGACGACGTCGCCCGGTCGCGACAGGGCGACGGCCTCGTTGACGACGGAGAACATCCAGTCCTCGTGACCGTCGACCTCGACGACGGGCACGCCCGGCGCGCCCTCGGCGAGGGCGGCGAGCAGCGGCGCGCGGTCTTCGCCGATGACGACGACGCCGCGCAGGGTCGGGGCGACCGCCCCGATGAGCTCGGTGAAGTCCTGGCCCTTCGCGTCTCCTCCGAAGATCCAGATCGCGCGACCGGCGGGGATGCCCGCGAGCGACGCCTTCGCGGCGTGCGCGTTCGTCGCCTTGGAGTCGTCGATCCACGTGAGGTCGGCGGCGGTCCCGACGAGGGCGCGGCGGTGGCCGGCCGGGCGGAAGGCGCGAAGGCCCTCGGCGACCGCTTCGGGGGCGACGCCGTGGGCGCGCGCGAGGGCGGCCGCGGCGAGCGCGTCGGAGACCACCGCGGGGCTCGGATGCGGCCCGTAGGCGCCGGCGAGATCGGTGAGGTCGGCGAGGTGGAGCGCGCGCGTGCGCCGCTCCTCGAGGAAGGCCCGGTCGACGAGGGCGCCCTCGACGAGGCCCACCTGGGAGACGGCGGGCGTCCCGAGGGTCGTCCCGATCGCACGGGCTCCCTCGACGACGTCCGCGTTCTCCACCATCTCCTCGACGACGCGATCCGCCGCCGGGTAGACGCAGGCGACGCGCGTGCGCTCGTAGACGCGCGCCTTGTCGGCGGCGTAGGCCTCGGCGCTCCCGTGCCAGTCGAGGTGGTCGGCGTCGACGTTGAGGCAGATCGACGCCTCGGGCGAGACGGTGCGGACCGTGTGGAGCTGGAAGCTCGACATCTCGACGGCGAAGACCTCGGCGTCCGAGTCGATCGCCTCGGTGATCGGGGTGCCGATGTTGCCGACCTCGAGGGCGTTCTCGCCGTTCGCGCGCAGGATCGCGCCGAGCATGCCGACGGTCGTCGTCTTGCCGTTCGTCCCGGTGACGGCGAGCCAGGGGCGGCCGGCGCGGGGCCCCTCCTCCTGGAGGCGCCACGCGAGTTCGACCTCGCCCCACACGGACACTCCGGCCGTCTCGGCGCGCGCGAAGATCGGCGCGTGGGCGGGGATCCCCGGGGACACGACGACGAGGTCGGGGCCCCAGTCGAGCACGGCTCCCGCGAGTCGTTCCGGATCGGCCTGCGCCTCGACCTCGACGGCCTCCAGGCCGTCCGCCGGCACCTCCGGGGCGGAGCGGTCGAAGGCGCGGACCTCGCGCCCTCGTGAGACGAGGGCGCGCGCGGCGGCCCGACCGGACTTCCCCCAGCCGACGACGGCGACCTTCTCGCTCACAGGGAGGCCACCCACTCGGCGTAGAAGAGGCCCGCGCCGGCGATCGCGAAGAGCGCGGCGATGAGCCAGAAGCGGATGACGATCGTCACTTCCTTCCAGCCCTTGAGCTCGAAGTGGTGATGGAGCGGCGCCATTCGGAATACGCGCTTGCGGGTCGCTTTGAAGACGGAGATCTGGATGACGTCGGACATCGTGATGACGACGAAGAGGCCGCCGACGATGATCGCGAGGAACTCTGTGTTCGTGAGGATCGAGAGGCCGGCGACGGCGCCTCCGAGCGCGAGCGCGCCGGTATCGCCCATGAAGATCTGCGCGGGCGAGGCGTTCCACCAGAGGAAGCCGGCGAGCGCGCCGATGAGGGCGGTGCAGAAGATCGCGAGATCGAGCGGATCGCGGGTCGAGTAGCAGGCGAGGACGTTGTCGTTGCGCGAGTAGCACGACTCGATCCGCTGGAAGTAGGCGATGAAGGTGTAGGCGCCGAAGACGAAGATCGAGCAGCCGGTCGCGAGGCCGTCGAGGCCGTCGGTGAGGTTCACGGCGTTCGACCAGGCGGCGACGATGAAGTTCGTCCATATGAAGTAGAGGACGACGCCGACCGCCGTGCCCGCGAAGGCCAGCGTGAGGGCGGAGGGGCGGGCGAAGGAGATCGCCATCGATCCGGGCGTGATCCCGTGGACGTTCGGTCGTGAGAGCGACATCCACGCGAAGAGGACGGCGACCGCGATCTGACCGATGATCTTCCCGCCCGGATGGAGTCCGAGGGACCGCTGGCGCATGATCTTGATGCCGTCGTCGAGCAGGCCGATGAGCCCGAGGCCCGCGAAGAGGACGAGGAGGCAGAGGCCCGACCACGAGGGCCCCGCGCCCGACATCGCCGAGCCGACGAGCCAGGCGACGATCGTCGCGACGATGATGACGAGGCCGCCCATCGTCGGCGTGCCGCGCTTCGTGAGGTGCTGGGTGGGTCCGTCCTGTCGGATGAACTGGCCGTACTGGTGGGTGATGAGGAACCGGATGAGAACGGGCGTGCCGAGGATCGACAGCGCCATCGCGAGGATGAACGCCGTGATGAGACCGATCATCGCTGGGCTCCCTTCTCGCGGAGGAGATCCGCGACCTTCCACGACTCCGACCCGTAGGACCCCTTGACGAGGACGACGGAGCGGGGCTCCAGTCTCGCACAGAGGGCGTCGGCCGCTGCCTCGACATCGCCGACGGCCTCGCCCTCGACTCCGCGGGCCCCCTCGAGGTAGTGGGGGGCGTCGGCGCCGAGGACGACGAGCGACTTCGCTCCGGCGAGCGCGGCCATCGCCCCGACCTCGCGGTGGAGGGCGGCGGACTCCTCGCCGAGTTCGAGCATCTCGGAGAGGACCGCGAACTTCGGGCGCCCCTCCCCGATCGTCTCGAGGGCGGCGAGCCCGGCGCGCATCGAGTCGAGGTTCGCGTTGTACGCGTCGTCGATGAGCGTGAAGGGGACTCCGCCGATCTCGAGGTCGACGACGTCCATCCGGTGGGGGGACAGAGCGCCCTGGCCGTTGACCGCCGCGAGGACCGCGTCGAGGTCGAGGCCGAGGACGAGAGCGCCGCTGATCGCGGCGAGCGCGTTGTTGACGTGGTGGGCGCCGACGACTCCGAGGCGGACGGCGCCGGTCCCCTCGGGCGCCTCGAGGACGAACCGGGCGCGCCCGTGGTCGTCGATCGCGATGTCGCGGGCGCGCACGTCGGCGTTCGGATCCCCCTTCGCCGAGAAGGTGCGGACCGGGCCCTTCGCGAGGGGCACCATCGCGAGGACGCGCGGGTCGTCGGCGTTGAGGATCGCGCTCGCGCCCTCGACCGATCCGGTGAGGAGCTCCGCCTTCGCGTTCGCGATGCCCTCGACGGAGCCGAAGCCGCCGAGGTGCGCGTGGCCGACCATGAGTTCGATTGCGACGTCGGGCGGGGCGATCCGCGTGAGGTAGGCGATGTGGCCCGGCCCGGACGCACCCATCTCGAGAACCATCCAGCGCGTGTCCTCGTCGGCGGTGAGCACGGTGAGCGGGAGGCCGACCTCGTTGTTGAAGGAGAGCTTCGGGGCGACGGTCGGCGCGTCGGCGCGCAGGATCGAGTAGAGGAGGTCCTTCGTCGTCGTCTTCCCGGCCGAGCCGGTCATCGCGATCACCCGGAGGGGACCGCGGGACCGGAGGTCGGCGAGGTGCGCGCGAGCGAGCGCGCCGAGCGCCTCGGTCGACTCCGCGACTTCGATCTGGGCGACGGCGGGGTCGAGGTCGAGGACTCGCTCGACGAGGACCGCGACGGCCCCCCGTTCGAGCGCGGAGGCCGCGTAGGCGTGGCCGTCGGAGGTCTCCCCGCGACGGGCGATGTAGAGCGACCCGGCGCCGGCCTCTCGCGAATCGGTGACGATCGGGCCCGTGACGGCGACGTCGGGGCCGACGAGTCGTCCCCCGACCGCGTCGGCGATCCACTGAGCTGAGCGTTCCATGATTCTCCCTTCGGGGCTTCCCGCCATTATCCGCGTTTCACTGCTGCGGGGTCGCCGGGTAGAGATCCGCGGCGGTCTGGGACGCCGGGATCCCGAGGTTCCGGACGGCCGCCTCGGCGACGTCCCCGAAGAGGGGCGCGGACGAATCGGACGAGATGTAGCCGACCTTCGGATTGTAGAGGACGACCGAGATCGCGAGGCGGGGCGAGTCCGCGGGGACGATGCCCGCGGTCGTCGAGACGATGCCGTGCGCGCCGTCGACGACGATGTCCGCGGTGCCGGTCTTGACGGCGACCCGGTATCCGTCGACCTTCGCCGTCGAGCCGGTGCCGAGCGGGTCGTCGACGACGGACTCCATCATCCTGAGGAGCGTCTTCGCGGTGTCGGCGGACATCGCCTGCGTCGGCGAGGGCTGTTCGGGAGTCTCGACGGTGCCGTCGGCGTGCGTCCACGACTTGACGATCCTCGGGGCGATCCGCACTCCCCCGTTGGCAATCGTCGCCATGAAGGAGGCCTCCTGGAGGGGCGAGATCGAGTACGACTGGCCGAACATGTTGACGTACCGGTCGCGACCGGCCCACTCGGAGGCGGGACGGAGGATGCCGGGGGTTTCGCCGGCGAGCTCGATGCCGGTCGCCTCGCCGAAGCTGAGGGCCTTCATCATGTCGTAGCGCTGCTGATCGGTGACGGTCTGCCCGACGAGGACGGTGCCGGTGTTCGAGGACTCGGCGAGGATGCCCGTCGCGGTGAGGGTCTCGGTGTCGTGCTCGTGGAAGTCCGTGATCGGCCCGCCGGCGTCCTCGTAATCGAGCTGGTAGGGCACCTGGAAGGAGGTCGTCGGGGTGATCGTCCCGTGCTCGAGGGCGGTCGCGAAGGTGACGAGCTTGCCGACGGATCCGGGTTCGACGGCGTACTGCACGGCCGCGACGGGTTGCGGATTCGCGTTGTCCGGCGCGGTCGAATTCGAGTCGGCGAGGACGAGGATCTGGCCGGTCGAGACGTCCTCGACGACGATCGAGCCCCATTCGGCCTCGTGCTGCTGCACCCTCGCGTCGAGGAGCTCCTGAACGAGGTGCTGGAGGTCGGCGTGGAGGGTGACCGTGAGCGATCCGCCGTCGACGGGTTCCTCCGTCGTCTTCTTCCCGCCGGGGATGATCGCGCCGTCCGGGGCGATCTCGAAGGCCTCGGCGCCGGGCGTGCCCTCGAGGAGCTTCTCGAACTGCGACTCGAGGCCCGAGGAGCCGACGCCCTCGGCGTTGACGGTGCCGACGACGGGCGCGGCGACGTTCCCGTTCGGGTAGGTCCGCTCGTAGACGGCCTCCCACTCGATGCCGTAGATGTCGAGGGCGCGGATCTTCCGGTAGGTGACGGCGTCGACGTTCCGCTTGACGTAGACGTAGGTCGAGTTCCCGAGGAACTTGCCGCCGAGTTCGGCCGCGGACATCCCGAGGAGGTCGGCGAGCTGTCGCGCGGCCTCGGCAGGGCCGCGACCGACGGCGACGGTCGTCTTCTGGGCTTTGACGGTCTTCGTCTCGTAGTGGACGTAGTTGCGGATGTTCACCTGGTTGACGGCGATGTCGTAGGTGAGGATCGAGTCGGCGAGGACGACGCCCGTCGCGTCCGAGATCGTGCCCCGCTTCGCGGCGATGTCGGACTTCGCGGTGCGGACGAGCTCGCCCTCCGCGGCGAGGTCGGGACCCTGGATGATCTGCAGGTCCACGAGCCTCAGCGCGCAGAGGCACAGGAGGGCGACGACGAGGACGAGGATCGTCCGGGACCGTCGAACCGCGGTGGTCATTCGATCCCTCTCCTTCAATTGGCGGGCGTCCCGCCTTCAACGGTTCCGGTCTTCAGGGTGATGAATCCGGTGGTGCCGGCGGGCACCATCCCCTGGGCGCGGGCCGCGGCCTCGAGGGACGAGGGCGAGGCGGCCTGCTCGAGCGTCGCCTGCATCGACCAGGCCTGCGCGTCGAGCTCGTTGAGCTGGATCTGCTGCTCGCGGATCTCGAACGCCGTCTCGGCCATGCGCGTGTGGAGGACCATCGAGGAGAGCGCGGCGACGAGGATCACGGCGATCGTCGCGACGGCGAGCGCGAGGAGGGAGCGGACGGGGCGGCGTCCCTCGACGACGCGGAGTTCCGCGACGTCGGCGCGCAGCCTGTCGGGCCTCGACGCGGGGCGCGTCTGTGCGGCGGCGGTGCTCATGCGAGCTCCTTCCATTCGCGGACGAGCCGCGCGCCGCGGAGGCGCACGGATGCGGAGCGGGGGTTCTTCTCCCGTTCGGCCTCGTCGGCGAGGCGCGCTCCGCGGGTGAGGAGTTCGAGGCTCGGGGCCATCGACTCGGGGATGACGGGGAGGCCGGGCGGCGCGTCGACGGTCGAGCCGGCGCGCAGGACGTCCTTGACGATGCGGTCCTCGAGGGACTGGTAGGACTCGACGACGAGGCGCCCGCCGATCCGCAGGCTCCTCAGGGCCGCGGGCAGGGCGCGCTCGAGGATCGTGAGCTCGTCGTTGACGGCGACGCGCAGCGCCTGGAACGTGCGCTTGGCGGGATTGCCGCCGGTGCGACGCGCGGGCGCGGGGATCGCGGCGCGGACGATGTCGACGAGCTGCGAGGTCCGGGTGAGCGGCTCCTTCTCGCGCCGCTCGGCGATGAGCCGGGCGATCCGCGGGGCGAAGCGCTCCTCGCCGTAGACGCGGAGGATGCGGGCGATCTCCTTCTCGGGGGCGGTCGCGAGGAGCTCGGCCGCGGAGATTCCCGAGGTCGGGTCCATGCGCATGTCGAGCGGCGCGTCGGCCGCATAGGAGAAGCCCCGGTCGGCCTCGTCGAGCTGCAGGCTCGAGACGCCGAGGTCCATGAGGATCGCGTCCGCCCTCCCGCTCGGCGAGTGCTCGGCGACGACCTCGTCGACGTGGTCGTAGGTCGTGCGGACGGCGGTGAAGCGGTCGGCGAAGGGCGCGAGGCGCTCGGACGCGAGCGCGATCGCCTGGGGGTCGCGATCGATGCCGATGAGGCGGATGTTCGGGAAGCGCCGCAGCGCCCCCTCGGAGTGGCCGCCCATGCCGAGCGTGCAGTCGACGAGGACGGCGCCCTCGGAGTCGAGGGCGGGGGCGAGCATGTCGAGGCACTCGTCGAGGAGTACGGGCGTATGGCGCTGCGAGGTATCGGACTGCCCCACGTCCGCTCCTTCCTGAGTCGGGGTTCGGTCCGTACCGCCAGGTCCCCCACCGGGCTCCGCCATCGGGGAAGTGATGTCGGAACCTGGATGGAGACCTCGCGGTGCGGGTCAGAACATGCCGGGGATGATCTCCTCGGCGGTCTGCGAGAACACCTCCTCCTGGACGGCGAGGTACTCGCGCCAGGAGTCGGAGTTCCAGATCTCGGCCCTCGAGCCCGCGCCGATGACGGTGAGCTCGCGGCCGAGGCCGGCGTAGGTCCGCAGATCGGCGGGGACGGAGATCCGCCCCTGCTTGTCCGGGACCTCTTTGTAGGCGCCCGAGAGCATCACTCGGATCCAGTCGCGCGCCTGCTTGGAGGACAGGGGCGCGGTGAGCAGATCCTTCGTCATCTCGTCGAACTGGGAGGCCGGGAACGCGTAGATGCAGTGCTCCTGGCCCCTCGTGAGGACGATGCCGCCCTCCATGTCCTCGCGGAACTTGGCGGGGAGGAACACGCGCCCCTTGTCGTCGAGCTTGGGCTCGTACGTACCGAGGAACATGTCTCACCGCCTTCCCCTGCGGAACACTTTCCCCCACTTTACCCCACGCACTCCCCCACAAGTGCGATCAATACACTGAAACTTCATGCACTTTCGATCAGAATCCGCATGAATACTGGGCAAAATCCCGGTGGGGAGAAGTGGGGAGGAATTCTCATCCGGAGCGTCGCGCGCCCCCGCGAGAGCATCAGCTTCGCGCGCCGAGAGCATCACCTTCGCGCGCCGAGAGCATCACCTTGCCGCGTCGAGGGGATCTCCGCCGGAGCCCGTCCCTCGGGGAGGGCGGGCGGAACGCCCGGTGGTGAGAGGTGGGGACGGCGGGCGGTGCGGCGCGCGGGCATGAAGAAGCGCCCTCGGGATTCCCGAGGGCGCGTCGAGGCGTCCGATCGACGGGGGCCGTTCAGGCGGGAGGCTCAGTCGTCCTCGCGGCGCTCCTGCCAGCGGCGCTCCTGATCCTCGATGAATCGGCGCCAGGTCCCGCCCTCGCCCTTCGAACGGGAGCGCGACCGGCGCGCGGCGCCCTTCGGCGCGGAGATCGCGCACCACACGCCGCCGACCATGAGGATGAAGCCGACGACTCCGAGGAGGATCGACCAGATCGAATAGCCGAGCGACACGGCGCCGATGAGAACACCGAGACCGACGACGGCGACGACGGCGCCGATCGCGATGCGGCGCGGGGAGAGCGGGCCGGAGGGGGCGTCCTCGACCGGCCGCGACATCTCGGAGGCGAGCTCCGGGTCGGCGCGGCGGAATTCCGCCTCCATCTGCTCGAGAACCTTCTTCTCGTACTCCGACAGAGCCATGACGCCTCCTTCCCTCGCGCGCGATGCGTCCTTGTGATGGAAAGTCTAGTGCGTCGCGGGCCCCTCGGGCGATTCCGGTCCACGCGGACGATCGAGGAGCGTGGCCGGCCGCAGCGCGCCGCGCCCGAACTTCGTCCGCACCGAGTCCATCGCCCGCTCGGAGGCGAGCGGGCGCTCATCGGAGTCGAGTTCGACGGCCACTCCCCCGTCGCGCGCCTGCAGGCCCTCGCAGCGCACGCCGGCGAGGCGCACCCCGCCGGCGGGCATCGTCTCCCGGTCGAAAAGCGCCTTGGCGGCGGCGAAGACGACCCGGCCGACGTCGGTCGGGGCGTGGAGTGTCGTGGAGCGGGTGAGCGTCGTGAAGGAGGGGTCTCTGAGCTTGAGGACGATCGTCCAGGCGACGGCGTCCTGCTCGCGCAGACGGCGCGCGCAGTCGTGGGAGGCGGCGAGGAGGAACGCCTCGACCTCGGAGCGCGAGCGCAGGTCGTCCTCGAATGTCCGCTCGGTGCCGACCGACTTCTCTTCGCGCCCGCCCCGGACGCGACGCCGGTCGATCCCCCAGGCGAGGTCGTGGAGATGGTGGGCGCCCGCGACCCCGGCGAGTCGGGCGAGCCGCGACATCTCGAGATGCGCGAGGTCGCCCACCGTGTCGATCCCGGCCCTCTCGAGCTTCTCGGCGGTCACCGAGCCGATGCCCCAGAGGGCGCCGACGGGCAGGCCGTGGAGGAAGTCGACGGTCGCGGATTCGGGGATGAGGAGGAGCCCGTCGGGCTTCGCATTCGAGGAGGCGATCTTCGCCACGGACTTCGTCGCGGCGATGCCGACGGAGGCGGGCAGACCGACCTCCTGGCGGATGCGCGTCCGGATCAGCCGTCCGATGCGGAGCGGCGGGCCGAGTCGGCGACGGGCGCCCGCGACGTCGAGGAAGGCCTCGTCGATGCTCACCTGCTCGAGGTCGGGGGTGATCTCGGAGAGGATCCCCATGACGCGCCGCGAGTAGGTCGAGTAGGCGCCGCGCCGCGCGGGGACGACGATCGCGTCGGGGGCGAGGGCGCGCGCCCGGGCCATCGGCATGCCGGCGCGGACGCCGCGCGCCCGCGCCTCGTAGGTCGCCGAGGTGACGACCCCGCGGTTCGAGGTCCCGCCGACGATCACCTCGCGTCCGCGCAGGGAGGGGTCCTCGAGGAGCTCGACCTGCGCGAAGAAGGAGTCCATGTCGACGTGGAGGATCGGCGCGGCGGAGTCGTCGTCGCCCCAGTCCCTCCGTCCCCGGGCGTCGCGCGGCGCGTTCGACACGGTCGGCCCTCCTCGTCGCTCCGGGCGGCCCCGCGGCCGCCACGGCTACAGTGTCCCCCATGGCCCGGGCATCAGCGCGCAGGAGCGAGTTCCACGAGGTCGACACCGGGAGGGTGGAGATCCGTTGGGACGGGCCCTTCGCCACCCTCCTCCTCGACGGGGTCGAGTCCTCGTGCCTGGACACGGCCGATCCGACGGTTCTCGAGTTCGAGTACATGCAGCACGCGACCTGCGCCCTCGACGCCGTGATCCCCGAGGGCGCGCCCGTCCGCGCGGTTCACCTCGGGGCGGCGGGGTGCGCGCTTCCGCTCGCCTGGTCGCGCCTGCGCCCCGAGTCGCGGCAGACGGCCGTCGAGGTCGACGCCGCGCTCGCCGCCGGAGTCCGCGAGTGGTTCGATCTGCCGCGCGCCCCGCGCCTCGCGATCCGGGTCGGCGACGGGCGCGCCGTCCTCGAGTCCCTGCGCGACGGCTCTGCGGACGTCGTCGTGCGCGACGCCTTCGCCTCGGGCGTCGTCCCCTCTCATATGGCCACCCGCGAGTTCGCCGAGGTCGCCCGCGCCAAGCTCAAGCCCTGCGGTCTGCTCCTCCTCAATAGCGCGCACGGCGGCGGTGCGGACGCGCGCGCCGAGATCGCGACGATCTCGAGCGTCTTCGAGGACGTCTGCTCGATCCAGGACCCGAAGGTCGGCCGCTCCGGCAGGCGCGGCAACGTCCTCGTGGTCGCGCACGACGGCCCGCGAGGCTCCTACCCGGTCAACGAGCTCGATCGGCGACTGCGGCGTCTCCCCCTGCCAGCGCGAACGACGTCCGGAGACGCGCTGCGCCGGTGGTGCGCGGGCGCGCCGGTCCTCCGCGATCCGCGGATCGACGAGGGCGAGGCCGCCGCCCCGGACGGGGCGGAATGAGGAGCGCGGAGCCGGAGGGGCGCCGCACGCGGAATAGGCGGGTCGGCGGGCGGGCCGCGGGACCGGGTCGGCCGGAGGCGCTCAGACCCTGAGGTAGGCGGGCCGGCGCCATTCGGGCGTCCGACGGGCCGCGAGCGCGCAGACGACGATCCCGATGCCGCCGACGAGGAGGAGGGGCGCCTGGAGCCAGAGGGCGAGTCGGAAGTCGTTCCACCCGTAGGAGCCGTCGTCGGCGAGGCGATCGAGGGCGAAGCCGATGAGCTCGACGGAGACCAGCGTCCCGATGAATCCCCCGGTGTTCGCGGCCGCCGTCGCGGTGCCGAGGCGTTCGGGTCCCACGCCCTGCCGGACGAAGTCGAAGGCGACCGTCGAGGAGACCTGAGACCCCGCGAGGATGATCGCGAGGAGGGCGACCATCCACAGCGGCGTCGGCGCATCGCGCAGGAGCACCATCGCCCAGGAGACGAGCACGAGGACGAGGATCCCGAGGGCGAAGGGGATCCGCAGGCGAGGGCGCCGCGTGGTGAGGCGCCCGGCGAGCGGACCGAAGGCCATGTTCGCGCCGGTGAAGAGGACGAGGACGTTCGCCGCCTCGTGCGGGGACGCGCCCAGGCCGAGCGTCATGAAGGGGACGCCCCACAGGAGAGTGAACGTCATCGCGGCCACGCCGCCCGACAGATGGGTGAAGAACCCGAGCCACGTCCAGGGCGTCGCGAGCGCTGCGGACAGCGGCGCGCTCGGAGTGTCCGGCACGGCGCGCGCCGGGGCGAAGCCCCCGGGCATGTCGACTCTCGCGAGGACGACGAGGGCGGCCGCGAGGCCGAGGCCGGACATCGCGAGGAACGCCTGCGACCAGCCGACGCCGTGGAGCAGGCGGAGGAAGGGCCAGGAGGAGATGATCTGCCCGATCATCCCGAGGATCGACGTGAGCTGGGAGAACAGCGGGACGGATCGCGGCGGGAACCAGGCGATGACGAGGCGGAGGACGGAGACGAAGGCTGTGGCGTCCCCGATGCCGAGGAGCACCCGCGCCGCCATCGCGCCCGAGAACGAGGGGACGAAGGCCATCGCCGTCTGCGCGAGGGCGACGAGGACGGCGCCGACGGCGAGGAGGCGCTTGGGCCCGAAGCGGTCGAGGGCCGAGCCGACAGGGATCTGGGCGAGCCCGTAGACGCCGACCTGGAGGGAGGAGAAGAGGGCGAGGCCCCTCGCGTCGATGCCGAAACGGTCCATCGCCTCGACGCCGGTGACGCCGAGGGACGTCCTCGCCGCGACGGCGAGGACGTACACGCACATCGCGCACGCCCAGACGAGGATCGGCGTGCGCGAGCGCTCGGGGACCGCGGGCTCAGTCGGAGGCGTCACGCGACGCCTCGGACCCGCCCTCGTGATCCTTCCGCGTCCCGTCCGCGACGTCCCGATCGTCGCCGGGGGCGCCGTCCTCGCCGGGCGCGTCCTCCGCGGGCCCGTCGGGGTTCGCCGCCCCGGCCTCGTCGATCCCGTCGCCGGGGGCGCGGTGGAGGGGCGCGCGCAGGCGGGCGGCCGCCTCGGGGTCCTTGCGGCGCAGCTCGACGCGGCGCAGGGCGGCGGCGAGCGGATCCTCGTCGGCGGGCCCGCTCTCGGGCTCCGCCTCCTCGGGTTCGGGCTCCGCCTCGGCCTCGAGGTTCGCGAGGTACGCCTCGATGACGTCGCCGATGTCCTTCGACTCCTTGCGGGTCTTCTCGAGGTTCTCCCTCTGGCCGAGGGCGCCGAGCGGCACGCCGCTCCCCTCGCCCGTCCACGCGTCGTAGTGCTCCTCGAGGGCGGACACGGTCTGAAGGATCTCCGGGTTCTGCTCGATGAGCTGGGCGATCGTCCCCTGATCCTCGTGGGCGCCCTGCTCGAGCTCGCCGACGGGCAGCGAGAGGTCGGCGAAGTCGGAGAGGGACGAGAGGAGGGCGGAGGCGCCGGCCGGATACCCGGTGTCCGACATGTAGAACGGGACGGCCGCGAGGAGCGCGATGCCGTTGACGCCGCTCTCCGCGAGGCGGTTCTGGAGGAAGGTCGTCGCAGGCGCCGGGAACTGCATCGTCGTCGCCATCTTCGGCTGAGCGGGGACGAGCGAAGCGTCGGTCGCCTGGACGTGGACGGGCGTCGGGCGCGTGTGCGGGACGCCCGAGGGGACGCCGTGGAAGGAGACGGTGATCTCGACGCCGGCCTCCGCGACGAACTCGCCGATGATCCGCGCGAAGGTCTCCCACTTCGCGTCGGGTTCGGGGCCGTGGAGGACGAGGATCGGGTTCCCGAGGTCGTCCTTCACCCTGTCGAGGACGAGTTCGGGGGTCTCCATCGACTCGGTCGTCCAGTCCTTCACCGTGACGATCGGACGATGAGAGCGGTAGTCGATGAACTGGTCCGCGTCGAAGGTCGCGACGCGCTCGAAGGGGAGGGAGCGGAGCATCTCGCCGACGGCGAGGCGCCCGGCGGCCCCCGCGTCCATCGCCCCGTAGAAGTGGGCGACGAGGATCCGGGAGCGAATGTCCTCCGCGGGTCCTCTTTCGAACATCTGCTCGTCGGTCGATCGCATGGCGGCCCCCTTCCCCGGTCTTCTCCGCTGGTCCCTCCACGCTACCCGGATGCGGGGCCGAGGGCGCGGCCGCGACGGCGTTTTGCGCCGACGGCGAATCCCCCGGTTCCCGCGAGCGCGCCGATGAGCCCCCGAGTGTCGGATGGGGCACAATGGATGGCCGCAGAACCCGACCAGTGAGGCACGCGCATGGCCGACCAGCCCCCGACGCCCGAGGCGCCCGAGGTCCTCCCCGAGCAGGACTTCGTCGACGCCGCCTACTCGCGTCTCGACGCCCTGCGCGCCTCATACCGCGAGAGTCAGCGCAAGGCGCACGCGACCCACGGCGTCGGCAACGCGCAGGCGTGGACGGAGCGCGACGCCCTGTCCTCGCACCTCGGCGACATGGCGGCCCGCCTCGAGGGCGTCGAGGAGCGCCTCGTCTTCGGCCGCCTCGATCTGGACGGCGGCGCGGTGCGCCGGATCGGCCGTGTCTCCCTCTCCGAGGAGTCGGGCGCGCCCCTCCTCATCGATTGGCGCGCGCCCGCGGCGATGCCCTTCTACCAGGCGACCGCCGTCGCCCCGCTCGGCGTCGTCCGCCGCCGCCATATCCAGACGAAGCGCCGCCGCGTCACCTCGATCGAGGACGAGCTCCTCGAGGCGGGCAGCGCCTCAGCCCTCGATCTCCAGGGCGAGGGCGCCCTCATGAGCGCGCTCGGCCAGGCGCGCGACGGGCGCATGGGCGATATCGTCGCGACGATCCAGGCCGAGCAGGACCGGATCATCCGCGCCGTCGAGCAGGGGCTCGTCGTCGTTCAGGGCGGCCCTGGCACCGGCAAGACCGCCGTGGCCCTCCACCGGATCGCCTACCTCCTCTACGCCGAACGCGAGCGCCTCGAGCGCTCCGGCGTCCTCCTCGTCGGCCCTTCGCGGATCTTCCTCCGCTACATCGAGCAGGTCCTCCCCTCGCTCGGCGAGACGGGCGTCGTCTCGACGACGATCGGCGACCTCCTCCCCGGCACGACCGCGGCCGGCGCGGAGCCCCACGGGGTCGCCGAGGCCAAGGGCCGGTCGGGCTGGTCGCGCCTCCTCGCCGAGGCCGTCCGCGCGCTCCCCCGCGCCCTCGAAGCGCCGGTCCGCCTCTCCGTGTGGAACCGCGAGGTCGACCTCCTCCCCGACGACGTCGCCGCCGCGCAGCGCCACGCGCGACGCGCCCGCAAGACCCACAACGAGGCGCGCGAGGGATTCGCCCTCGAGCTCATGAAGAAGCTCGCCAAGCGCCTCGCGACCGAGGCCGGCGACGTCGACTCCGCGGGCAGGGTGAGCGACGAGGACCTCGCGTCGTGGACCTCGGAGATCCGCGACTCGATCGACGCTCGCCGCGCCATCAACCTCGCGTGGATGCCGACCTCCGCGCACACCCTCCTCGCGCGCCTCTACGCGCGCCCCGCGCTCCTCGCGCGGATCAACGAGGCCGCGGGCCGTCCCCTCACGGCGAGTGACCTCGCCCTCGTCGCCCGATCGACCGGTCCGTGGACTCCGGCGGACGTGCCCCTCCTCGACGAGCTCGAGGAGCTCCTCGGCCCGCTGCCCGGGGCGCGCCGCCAGGCGGGCGACGCCGCGGACGCCGAGGAGGTCGAGAGGGCCCGCGCCGCGATCGAGGGCCAGGGCCTCGGAGGCGGGATCGTCTCCGCCGAGGCGCTCGCCGCCTCGACGCGCGCGGAGGTCGAGTGGACGCCGCTCGCGGAGAAGGCGGCCGCCGACCGGCAGTGGGCCTACGGGCACATCGTCGTCGACGAGGCGCAGGACCTCTCCCCCATGGCGTGGCGCGCCCTTCTGCGCCGCTGCCCCTCGCGCTCGATGACGATCGTCGGCGACCTCGACCAGCGCCGCGGCTCGCACCGCCCGCAGACGTGGATCGAGGCCCTCGGACCGGCCTCTCGCGCCTACGAGGCCGAGTACGTCCTCACCGTCTCCTACCGGACGCCCCGCACCCTGACGACTCTCGCCGAAGGCGTGATGGCCCGCATCGGCGAGCCGGTCGCCCACCCGATGACCGCGGTCCGCGACGTCCCCGATTGCTACCGCGTCGACTTCGTCCCCGGCGACGGCTCGCCGACCGCGCGGGAGGAGGATCCGCTGTGGGCGGCCGCGAGCGCGCGGATGGGCGACGCCCTCTCCCGTCTCGACGCCGAGTCCGGCGCCGGCTCGGGCCGCATCGCCGTCCTCGTCGGCGCCGAGCGCGCCGCCGCCTGGGACGCCGACCTCACGGGGGCCCGCGGCCTCGATTCGCGCGTCTCGGTCCTGTCGGCCGCGGCGTCGAAGGGCCTCGAGTTCGATTCGGTCGTCCTCGTCGAGCCCGCCGAGATCCTCGCCGACGGGCCGGGCGACCTCTTCGTCGCGCTCACGCGCTCGACCCACGATCTCGCCGTCGTCCACTCCGCGCCGCTTCCGCCCGGCATGGAGGAGTGGTAGGCCTTCCGCCTGGCGGGCGCCCGGCTCGACGCCGCGCCGTTTCTGGCACTATGGCGCCATGACGCGCGCACTCCTGCTCGAGAATCCCCACAAGGTCGCCGACGAGGTCTTCGCGAAGCACGGGATCGAGGTCGTTCGCAATCCCGGGGCGCTCGACGAGCCCGAACTCCTCCGCGCCCTCGAGGGCGTCGACTACCTCGGCATCCGCTCGAAGACGACCGTCACGCGGAAGGTCCTCGAGGCCCACCCGCAGCTCCAGGCGATCGGCGCCTTCTGCATCGGGACGAACCAGATCGACCTCGCGGCCGCGACGGAGCTCGGGATCTCCGTCTTCAACGCGCCCTACTCGAACACGCGCTCGGTCGTCGAGCTCGCGATCGGCGAGATCATCGACCTCTCCCGCCGCGTCACCGTGAAGAACTCGCGCCTCCACCGCGGCATCTGGGACAAGTCGGCCGACGGCGCCCACGAGGTCCGCGGCCACACCCTCGGCATCATCGGGTACGGGAACATCGGCACGCAGCTCTCCGTCCTCGCCGAGGCGATGGGCCTCAACGTCATCTTCTACGACACCGCGGAGCGCCTCGCCCTCGGCAATGCGACCCAGATGCCGACGATGGAGTCCGTCCTGCGCGAGGCGGACATCGTCTCGATCCACGTCGACGGGCAGAAGTCGAACGCCAACCTCTTCGGCGCCCGCGAGTTCGCGATGATGAAGCCGGGCGCCCTCTTCATCAACCTGTCGCGCGGCTTCATCGTCGACATCGACGCGCTTCACGCCTCGCTCGTCGACGGCCACCTCGCCGGCGCCGCGGTCGACGTCTTCCCCGAGGAGCCGAAGAAGAACGGCGACCCCTTCGCCTCGCCGCTCGCCAAGCTCGACAACGTCATCCTCACGCCGCACATCGGCGGGTCGACGGAAGAGGCCCAGTACGACATCGGCCGCTTCGTCGCGAACAAGATCTCCGACTACGAGGCGACGGGCTCGACCGACATGTCGGTCAATCTCCCGAATCTCCAGCTCCCGGTCTCCGAGGAGTCGCGCTACCGGATCCGCCTCATCCACACGAACACTCCCGGCGTTCTCGCGCGCGTCAACCATACCTTCGCCGAGACCGGGGCGAACATCGGCGCCCAGATCCTCGCGACGGCCGGCCAGACGGGCTACGTGCTGACGGACATCAACTCCGAGCTGCCCGTCGATGCGCTCGAGACCATTCGTTCGATGAAGGACACGATCCGTTTGAGGACGACGCGCCTGTGACGTCCCTTTGAGATCGACGAGGGCGGGGCGGCGAGCTCCGCGAGAGGGTAACCTACGGTAGCGTAGGAACGTTCTCCCGCACCCCCATTCGGAGGCACCAGTGGCCCTCACGGACGACCTCCGCCGCGGCTACGCGCCCGGCGTCGCCCCCATCGTCGAGATCCCCGATCAGACGCTCCCGCAGATGGTCGAGGAGGTGGCCGCCCGCTATCCCGAGCGCGTCGCCCTCGACTTCTTCTCCCGCCCGATCACGTACGCCCAGCTCGTCGACCGGATCCGGCGGGCCGCCTCCGTCCTCGCGCGCGCGGGCGTCCGGCCCGGCGACCGGGTCGGCCTCATCATGCCGAACTGCCCGCAGCACGTCGTCGCGATCCTCGCGACGATGACCCTCGGAGCGATCGCCGTCGAGCACAACCCGCTCTCCCCCGACCACGAGCTCGAAGAGGAGTTCGCGCGCCACGGCGCCCGCGTCGTCGTCGCCTGGGAGAAGTCGCTGTCCAAGCTCTCCTTCCTCGATCGCGGGACGACGGTCTTCTCCGCCGACCTCACGCGCGCCCTGCCCGGGCCCTCGCAGGTCCTCCTCCGCCTCCCCGTGAAGTCGGCGCGCGAGAAGCGCGACGCCCTCTCGACTCGCCCGCCGTCGTGGGCCCGCTCCTGGGACCACGCGGTCGCCCAGTCGCCGCGCTGGCTGCGCGACTGCCCCGTCGGCCCCGACGACGCGGCCCTCCTCATCCACACGGGCGGGACGACGGGCGTGCCGAAGGCCGCGCGCCTCACCCACCGGAACCTCCTCGCGAACGTCGTCCAGTCGATCGCGTGGGTTCCCGTCCTCCACGAGGGCGCCGAGGTCTTCTACTGCGTCCTCCCCCTCTTCCACGCCTTCGGCTTCACGATCGGACTCTTCGCGGGATTGCGCCTCGGCGCGACCGTCGCGCTCTTCCCGAAGTTCGACACGACGATGATCCTCACGAGCCAGAAGCGCCTCCCCTGCACCTTCTTCCTCGGCGTCCCCCCGATGTACGAGCGCCTGCTCGCGACGGCCGCGACGATGGACGTCGATCTCTCCTCGATGACCTTCTCCCTCTCGGGGGCGATGCCCCTGTCGAGCGAGCTCGCGAGCCGCTGGGAGGAGGCGACCGGGGGTCTCATGATCGAGGGCTACGGCATGACGGAGGCCTCGCCGATCATCCTCGGCTCGCCCCTGTCGAAGGATCGGCGTCCCGGAGCCCTCGGCATCCCCTTCCCCTCGACCGAGATCCGCATCGTCGATCCGGAGGACCCGTCGCGCGACGTCGCCCCCGGCGAGGTCGGCGAGCTCCTCGCCCGTGGCCCTCAGGTGTTCTCCGGCTACTGGGAGCGCCCGGAGGAAACCGAAGAGGCCCTCTTCGAGGGCTGGCTGCGCACCGGAGATCTCGTCCAGGTCCACGACGGATTCGTCCACATGGCCGACCGCCGCAAGGAGATGATCAACTCCTCCGGCTTCAACGTCTACCCCTCGCAGGTCGAGGAGGCGGTCCGCTCGATGCCCGGCGTCCGCGACGTCGCCGTCATCGGGATCCCCGCGGGAACGTCCGGCGAGGACGTCGTCGCCGCGATCGTCCTCGAGGCCGGCGCCTCGATCACGCTCGCCGACGTGCGCGAATGGGCGGAGAAGTCGATCGCCCACTACGCCCTGCCCCGCCAGCTCGTCGTCATGACCGAGCTGCCGCGCTCCCAGCTCGGCAAGGTCATGCGCAAGAAGGTTCGCGAGCAGGTGCTCGGCGCCGCCGATTCGGCCGCCCAGGCCATCGACACCGCGGCCGCGGCGATCCGCAAGTTCTCCGATCGGAGGAAGGAGGACTAACCGCCCCTCCCCAACACGCGTTTGGCGTGTTTCCTGACGTTTGGCGGCGATATTCGGGCCGATCCTCCCCGCCAAACACTCCAAAAGCCGCCAAACGCGTGTTGGGGCGCGAGTCGGGGGCGGACGCGCCGCGATTCAGTACGACCGTTCAGTCGTCGAGGAGCGTCGGCGCGGTCTCGTGCGCATTCGCTCGCTTGCGCGGCGCCCGCTTCTTCGGCGCGGGCGCGGCCTCGCGTCCGCGGAGGTTCGCGATCGCGTCCTCGAAGTCCTCGAGCGTGTTGAAGGCGCGATAGACGGAGGCGAAGCGGAGGTACGCGATGACGTCGAGGTCGCGGAGGAACGGGAGGATCGCCTTGCCGACCTCGTCGGAGGAGACGTTGGAGACGCCCGTCGAGCGGAGCTGCTCCTCCACCTGCTGGGCGAGGATCGCCAGCTGATCATCGGAGACGGGGCGCCCCTGGCACGCCTTCTTCACGCCCGCGACGACCTTGTTGCGGGAGAAGGGCTCGACGACGCCGGAGCGCTTGACGACCTGGAAGGACGAGGTTTCGAGCGTCGTGAAGCGCTTCTTGCAGGCGGTGCACTCGCGCCTGCGACGAATCGACGCGCCGTCGTCGGCGATGCGCGTGTCGACGACGCGGGAGTCGGGGTTGTGGCAGAAGGGGCAGTGCACCCCCTCACGCTACACGCTCGGAAGGTCACAGGGGAAACAGGTGCCACAACTCCCCCACCTGTTTCTCACCCGCTCCCCGGGGCGCGCGACGAGCCCCGAGGCGCAGCACCTCTCCCCGGACGCTCGACCCGGAAGGAGGCTCAGGCGGTCGCCTCCCTCAACGCCGGATCGACGACGGACGCCTCGCCCGCGAAGGGCGTTCAGCGGACGGGCACCTCGAGGAGCTGGCCGACGATGAGGGCGCCGTCGACGCCATTGAGGGACTCGATGTCGGTGACGACGTCTTCGAGGGGACGATCCGTCGCGACGGTCTGGGCGATCGACCAGACCGACTCCCCCGCCGTGACGGCGTGGAGCGTCGTCGGGCCGTCGTAGGCGCCCGGCGAGACGAGGAGTCCGGCCCCCGCGCCGACGATGCCGAGGGCGAGGGTCGCGAGCGAACCGACGAGGACGCGGCGCAGAGACATCGACGACTCGGCGGCCGAGCGGACGCGCAGCGCGGGACGGCGGCGGCACGACGGCGGGTCGAGACGGAGGGCCTCGCGCCGACGACGGGCGGAGGGAGCCGACTCAAGCGGAAGGACGTCGGCGCCCGGAAAATCGGGAACCGAAGCGAGACGCGCGCGCCCGACCGGACGGGCCTGAAGGCGGATCGCCGAGGACGTGCTCATGAGGTGCTCCTTCTCGCGAATCGTACACATGTTCGTCGAACACCTGTACGATATCAGGTAGCGGAGGCGAAGTCGAGACCCTCTCGAACAAATGTTTCATCTCCGCGCCGGGCTCGGATACCCTGGCCCTGCAAGTGGAACAGGCGCCATAGGCATTTGCGTCCGGCGCCTCGAATCCGGGAGGACCCATGACACGCTCGGACGGACTTTCAGCCAGGCAGCGCGAGATCCTCCTCGTCGTCCACGAGGAGGTGCGCTCCCACGGCTTCCCGCCCTCGGTGCGCGAGATCGCCGAGAGGGTCGGCCTCGCCTCGCCCTCGACCGTCAAGCACCACCTCGACGCCCTCGAACGCTGCGGCTACCTCCAGCGCGTGCCGGGCCTGCCGCGCGCCCTCGAGCTCTCCGAGGCCGCGCGCGCCGAGCTCGGCGTCGACTCCCCCGCCGCCCCCCCCGCCCCTTATTCCACTCCGACCCCGCCCACGANCCCCCGCCGCCCCCATTCCCGAGGCGGAGGCCCCCGCCGCCCGCGTCGTCACCATCGATCTGCCGGCCGCGCACGTCGACGAGGAGCGCTCGTCGATCCCGCTCGTCGGACGCATCGCCGCAGGCGCCCCGATCACCGCGGAGCAGTACGTCGAGGACGTCTTCGACTTGCCGACGCGCCTGACTGGACACGGCTCCCTCTTCATGCTCGAGGTCCACGGCGAGTCGATGATCGAGGCGGGGATCCTCGACGGCGACTTCGTCGTCGTCCGATCGCAGTCCTCGGCGACGCCCGGCGAGATCGTGGCCGCGATGATCGACGGCGAAGCGACCGTGAAGGTCCTCTCGAAGAAGGACGGCCACGTCTGGCTCCTCCCCTGCAACGAGGACTACGCGCCGATCCCCGGCGACGAGGCGACGATCCTCGGCAAAGTCGTGACGGTTCTCCGCTCGCTCGCCTAGCCGTACTTCGTCGCGCCGCTCGCGACGTCGAACGCCCGTGGGGGCCGCCGTCCGGCGGCCCCCACGGGCGTTGCGCGCGATACGATGCGGGCCTCGCGGCCGGGCGATCAGAACCCGAGGTCGCGAGCGACCTTGCGGAGCCTCTCGGCCGAGGCGGTGAGGCCGTCGCGCTCGTTGAGCGTCAGGGGCGGGTTGAGCACCCTGCCAGCGCCCGAGCGGCCGACGATCGTCGGGGCCGCCATGCAGACGTCGGAGATGCCCTCCCAGTCCTCGAGGAAGGTCGAGACCGTGAGGACCCGGTTCTCGTCGCGCAGGACCGCGCCGGCGATGTTCGACGCGGCGAGGCCGATCGCGTAGTTCGTCGCGCCCTTGCCGTCGATGATCCGGTAGGCGGACTGGACGACCTCATCCGCGATCCGCTTGCGGAGGGCCAGGTCGAAGTGCCCGCCGTCGAGGGTCGGACCCCAGTGCTCGAGCGGGACGTTCCCGATCTCCGCGGAGGACCACAGGGCGACCTCGGAGTCGCCGTGCTCGCCGGCGATGTACGCGTGGATGTTCTGCGTGGCGACGCCCGTCTCGAGGGAGACGAGGTAGCGCAGGCGCGAGGTGTCGAGGACCGTGCCCGAGCCGAACACCTGGTTGCGCGGCAGGCCCGTGAGCTTGAGGGCCGCGTAAGTGACGACGTCGACGGGGTTCGTGATGAACATGAAGAGCGCGTCGGGCGCGACGTTCTGAAGATTGGGGACGATCTTCCTCATGAGGCCGACCGTCGACTCGGCGAGTTCGAGGCGCGACTGGCCCGGCTTCTGCTTCGCTCCCGCGGTGATGATGACGAGGTCGGAGCCGCGGACGATCTCGACGTCGTCGGAGCCCTCGACCGAGCCGCAGGGCGTGAACTGAATGCCGTGCGCGATGTCGAGCGCCTCGGCCTCGACCTTCGCCTTGTTGATGTCCTGAAGGACGATCGATCGCGCGTCGCCCCTCATCGCGCAGGCGTAGGCGACGGCCGTGCCGACCGCTCCCGCGCCGATGATCGCGATCTTCGACGGACGACCCGCCGACTTCGCGGGGTAGAGACTCTTCGCCTGGACAGGCATCACCGCTCCTTCCTCGAGGTTGCTCCCCATCTTCTCAGATCCTCCCCGCGCTTCAACGGCCGTCCGGGTGTGGTCATCCGTTCATTTCCGCGCCTTCAGACGCTCGAGGGCGCCGCGCACGAGGTCGGGGTCCCAGGTCGGCCACATCCGCGGCATCGAAGCCCGGATGAACGCCCCGTAGCTCTTCGTGAGGAGGCGCCGATCGAGGACGGCGACGACGCCGCGGTCGGACGGCGAGCGCAGAAGGCGCCCCGCGCCCTGCGCCATGAGGAGGGCCGCGCGCGTGAGGGAAACGGTCTGGAATCCGGAGAACCCGTGACGCTCGGCGTCGATCGAGCGGGCCTTCGTCACGGGATCCTCCTTGTGGGGGAAGGGGATCCGGTCGATGACGACGAGTCGGCAGGACGAGCCGACGACGTCGACGCCCTGCCAGAGCGAGAGGGTCCCGACGAGGCAGGCGTCCTCGTCCTCGCGGAAGCGGTCGACGAGCGCGGAGAGGGTCTCGTCGCCCTGCATGAGCACCTCGAGGTCGGTCCGCTCCCGCAGCGCGGCCGCCCCGGCCTCGGCTGCCCGCCAGGAGGAGAAGAGCGCGAGGACGCCGCCGCCCGCAGCCTGTGCGAGGCCGACGAGCTCGTCGAGCGCGGCGTCGGTGGCGCCGCCGGGACCGGGGTCCGGGAGATGCCGGGCGATGTAGAGGATCGCCTGGGCCGCCGGGTCGAAGGGGGTGCCGACGTCGATGCCTCGCCACGGCGTCTCCGACATCATGAATCCCGCGTCGTGCGCCATCGCGTCGAAGGAGCCGCCGAGCGCGAGTGTCGCGGAGGTGAGGACGACGGGGCGTTCGGCGAAGCCCTTGAGCCCGAGCGCCGGGGCGACGTCGAGCGGCCCGATCGAGAGGATCTCGGACGAGCGGTCCTCGGACCGCGAGAGGGAGGCGATCATCGTCGCCGGATCCTGAGACCACGCCGCGACGAAGCCGCGGATCTCGTCGAGGGCGGCGCGTGCGAGGATCTTCGCCGCCGGATCCGCCCCGGAGTCCTGGACGCCGCTCGCGGCCCTGCGCGACGCGTCGTCGAGGAGGCGGATCGCCTCGTCCAGCGCCTCGGGGCGCGAGAGGATCAATCCGGCCTCGAGGGGCGCGAGCGAGGCGCCGAGCTCGGCGCCCGCGGTCTCGAGGTCCGAGCACTCGACCTTCGCCTGCGAGCGGACGGTTCGCGCGACCCGCAGCACGAGGCCCTGGGAGAGCGCCTGGGACGCCTGGTCGCGGACGCGGTCGGCGAGCTCGTGGGCCTCGTCGACGACGACCGGCCCGAACTCCCCGAAGAGGTCGGACTCCGAGGTGCAGTGGATACCGAAGAGGGAGTGGTTCGTGACGACGAGGTCGGCCTCCATCGCCCGGTCGCGCGCCGCCTGGGCGAAGCACTCGTCGACGAGCGGGCACGACTTCCCCAGGCACTCGCGCTTGGAGACGGAGACCTGGCGCCACGCCCGATCGGACACGCCGGGGACGAGGTCGTCGCGGTCGCCCGTGTCCGTCGAGGCCGCCCATTCGCGCAGCCTCACGACCTGCTCGCCGAGTTCGCTCACCCGCGACTTCGACGAGGTCTCGAAGCCCTCGAAGAGCGTCCCCTCGCTCGGGTAGCCGCCGTCGACCCGGTGGAGGCACAGGTAGTTCGACCAGCCCTTGAGGACCGCGACCTCCGGGCGCACCGAGGTCTCGGCCGCGACCGCGTCGACGACTGCGGGGGCGTCCTTCGTGAGGATCTGGCGCTGCAGCGCGAGCGTCGCGGTCGACACGAGCGCCCTCTCCCCCGTCGCCGCCGCGTGCGCGAGAAGCGGCACGAGGTACCCGATCGACTTGCCGGTTCCGGTGCCCGCCTGGACGAGGAGGTGCGACTTCGCGTCGATGGCCTCGCCGATCGCGCGGACCATCTCGTGCTGGCCGTCGCGTCGGCTCCCGCCCATCGCGGAGACGACGCGGTCGAGGATCTCCTCGTCCCGGGTCGGCTCACTCATCGGCGTTCCCGGCTCCCGCCCCGTCCTCGTCGATCGGAAGGCCGACCTCGGCGATGCGCGCGGCGAGCTGCTCGTCGACGCGGGCGCGGATCCGCGTCCCCTCGGCGACGTACTCCTCGCGCTCGACCTCGCCGTCCTCGTGGACGGCGTGGACGAGGTCGCCGCGCGAGTACGGGACGACGACGTCGACGAGGACGCGCGGGCGCGGCAGGGCATCCTCGATCCGATGGCGCAGCTCGTCCATGCCGAAGCCCGTCATCGCGGAAACCGCGACGGCGTCGGGGAAGTACGTGCGGACGAGGGCGAGGCGCTCCGGACTCGCGAGGTCCGCCTTGTTGAGGACGATGATCTCGGGGATGTCGGCGGCGCCCTCGATGTCGGCGAGAACCGCGCGGACCGCCTCGACCTGGCCGATCGGGTCGGGGTGGGCGGCGTCGACGACGTGGACGAGGAGGTCCGCCTCGCCGACCTCCTCGAGGGTCGAGCGGAACGCCTCGACGAGCTGCGTCGGGAGGTTGCGGACGAATCCGACGGTGTCGGTGAGCGTGTACGCGCGCCCGTCCGAGGTCTCGGCGCGCCGGACCGTCGGGTCGAGGGTCGCGAAGAGCGCGTCCTCGACGAGGACGCCCGCGCCCGTCAGCCGGTTGAGGAGCGTCGACTTGCCGGCGTTCGTGTACCCGGCGATCGCGACGGAGGGAACGCCGCCGCGGCGGCGCGAGAGGCGCTGCGTCCGGCGGGCTGGCTCCATCCTGCGGATCTCCTCGCGCAGCTTCGCCATGCGCGTGCGGATCCGGCGACGGTCAAGCTCGATCTTCGTCTCGCCCGGGCCCCTCGAGCCGATGCCGGCGCCCGCGGCGACGCGGCCGCCCGCCTGGCGGGACATCGATTGGCCCCAGCCGCGGAGCCTCGGGAGGAGGTACTCGAGCTGGGCGAGTTCGACCTGCGCCTTGCCCTCGCGGGACTTCGCGTGCTGGGCGAAGATGTCGAGGATGAGCGCCGTTCGGTCGACGACCTTCGCGTCGACGACGTCCTCGAGTCCGCGGCGCTGCGAGGGCGCGAGCTCCTCGTCGACGATCACCGTGTCGGCCCCGACCGCCCGGACGATGTCGGCGAGCTCCTTCGCCTTGCCGGAGCCGAGGTAGGTCGCGGGATCGGGCTTCACGCGCTTCTGGACGACCGCGTCGAGGACCTCCGAACCGGCCGTCTCCGCGAGCGCCGCAAGCTCGCGCAAAGAGGTGTCGACCTCCTCCTCGGTCTGGGTCGTCCGCAGTCCGACGAGGACGACGCGCTCGAGGCGGACCTGGCGGTACTCGACCTCGGAGATCTCCTCCCGGTCGTTCGCGAGCCCCTGGACGCGCCGCGTGCCGGCGCGGGCCTCGCGCTCGAGGGCGCCCGCGTCCGTCGAATGGTCCTGCCCCTCCGTCGACTCGAGCGCCGTCCCTCGCCGCGCGAGGATGCGGGCGACGACGTCGCGAGCGCGCTCCTCGGCGTCGTCGATCGGGGCGGACGGGGCGTCGGACTGGTCCATCGAGTTCCTCTCCACGGGGTCCCCCCAGTCTCCCACGCCCCGACTCGTCGCGGCGCGGGCGCACCGGTCGTTGCGCTGAGAGCGGAGAAGCTCCCCGGGCGCCCGCTACCCTTGGGGGCGTGGACGAACAGTACTTCTCCGACCAGTCGCCGGCCGCCGACTCCGATCTGCGCACTCTGCGCATCGAAGCGCGCGGCCACGACCTCGTCATGCGCGTCTCCTCGAAGGTCTTCTCCGCGTCGCGCCTCGACCTCGGGACCCGTCAGCTCCTCGCCGAGGCGCCCGCCCTCCCCGCCTCCGGCCGCTTCCTCGACATCGGCTGCGGCTGGGGCCCGATCGCCGTGGCGATGGCGAAGGAGGCGCCCGACGCCGAGGTGTGGGCCGTCGACGTCAACTCTCGCGCCGTCGACCTCACGCGGCGCAACGCCGGCCTCAACGGCTGCCCGAACGTCCGCGCCCTCACGTCACCCGACGCGCTCGACGCCGTCGCCGCCGAGGACGCCCATTTCGACGTCATCTGGTCGAACCCGCCGATCCGCATCGGCAAGGACTCCCTCCACGCGCTGCTGACGACGTGGCTCGACCGGCTCGCCCCGACGGGCGCCGCCTATCTCGTCGTCCAGCGCAACCTCGGCGCCGATTCCCTCATCGAGTGGCTCAACGCCCAGGGCTACGCGGCCGCGAAGATCGCGTCGAAGAAGGGCTACCGGATCATCGAGGTCCGCCCCGGCGCCTGAATCCGCTGCCCTCCCGTTCGCCGCCCCGTCCTCGTTCACGAGGGCGGGGCGCGGCGTCTACCGGGCGGGGGCCGCGAGCGCCCCGTCGAGGACGAGGGTCGCGACGCGCGTCGCGGGCCCGGTGAGGAGGACGGACGCGCCGGTGACGCGCGGCTCGACGTCGGCCCAGTCGAGGACGCCGTCGAGGTCGACGCGGACCTCGCCCCCGGGGATGAGGACGCGCCAGCGGCGCGGGGCCGACGGGCCGCGGCGGATCGCCGTCGCGAGAGCCGCGGCGCAGCACCCGGTGCCGCAGGAGAGGGTCTCCCCGACTCCGCGTTCGAGGACCCGCATCCGGCAGACCCCGGTCGCGCCCTCGTCGATCGTGCCGGGCGCGATCGCGGGATCGTCGCCGAGGTCGACGACGAGTTCGAGGTTCGTCCCGCGCGGATTCGCCGGCGCGAAGGAGGGCCGCATCGGCTCGGGGGCGAGGGCCGCGTCGACGCTCGGGAGGATCGCCGCGTCGAGCTCGTCGGCGCTCACGGCGATAACGGTGTGCGGGTTCGGCATGTCGATGAAGATCCCGGGGCGCTCGCCCGCCAGGCCGGGCACGCGCACGGCGACGGATTCGGCGCAGTCGGAGCGCGCCGGGCCCATGTCGACGCGGTAGTCGGCGGCCTCGTCGCCCCCCGCGCCGCTCCCGCGGCCGGCCTTCCCTGCGGCCGCCGGGAGGACCTCGACGGTCCGCACTCCCCCGCGGGTCCCGACCTCGATGCGATCGGAGTCGAGGAGGCCCTCGCGGCGCAGGTGATCGACGAAGACGCGGATGCCGTTGCCGCACATCTCCGCGAGCGACCCGTCGGCGTTGCGGTAGTCCATGAACCAGCGGCCGTCGGCTCGCACGGCGCGCATGAGGCCGTCCGCGCCGATCCCGAAGGCGGGCGAGCAGATCCGCGCGACCGCTTCGGCGTCGAGATCGCGCGTCCCCTCGGCGTCGACGTAGACGACGAAGGAGTTCCCGGTCCCGTGGGCCTTGGCCGCGGAGATCCCGGCCGCGCTCTGCTCGTTCATGGCGCCCACGCTAGTGCGCGGCGGCCCCGAGTTCGTCGTCGACCGTCTGACGGACGAGGTCGAGGGTGCGGTCGAGGAGCGGCGCGTCCCCCTCCGCGTCGAGCCAGTGGACCCGGGCGTCGGGGCGCAGCCATTTGATCTGGCGGCGGGCGAGTTGGCGCGTCGCGATGGAGATCGACTCGGCGGCCTCATCGGTCGTCATCTCGCCGTCGATGACGGCGATCGCCTCGGCGTAGCCGGTCGCCTTGCGGGCGGTCCTCGCCTCGCGCAGGCCGAGATCGAGGAGGGCTCGGGTCTCCTCGAGGAGCCCGTCGGCGAACATCTTCTCCGTCCGCATCCGGATCCGCTCGTCGAGGACGTCGAGGTCGCGGCGGATCGCGATCATCACCGAGGGCGCGGCGAAGACCTTCTCGGGCATCCGGCTCGAATAGGGCTCGCCGGTCAGGGCGATGACCTCGAGGGCGCGGATGATCCGGCGGGCGTTGTGCGGGTCGATGCGCTCCGCCGACAGCGGGTCGAGGGCGGCGAGGCGCGCGTGGAGCCCACGCGACCCGAGCGGGCCCTCGGCCTCGGCCTCGAGCTCGGCGCGCACCCGCGGGTCCGTGCCCGGGAAGTCGAGGCGGTCGAGGAGCGCGCGCTGATAGAGGCCGGATCCGCCGGCGACGACGCCGACCCCGCCGCGCGCGTGGATCGCGGCGACGTCGGCGCGCGACTCCTTCTGGTAGCGGGCGACCGACGCCTCCTCGAGGAGGTCGAGGACGTCGATCTGGTGGTGCGGGCTACCGCGGCGCTCGGCGACCGGCGTCTTCGCCGTGCCGATGTCCATGCCGCGGTAGAGCTGCAGGGCGTCGGCCGACACGATCTCGCCCGGGCCCGCGCCGAGGACCGCGGGCAGCGACTCGGCGAGGTCGAGGCCGAGGTCGGACTTGCCGGAGGCCGTCGGGCCGACGACCGCGACGAGGAGGTCCCCGGGGCGCTCGAGGCGCGCGGCGTCGCTCGAGGGCGCGCCGCGGGCCGGGGCACGGGTCGCGGGCGCAGCAGCCTCGGACGCGGCGGCCTCGGACGCGAAGTGGGGCGTCGAGGTCGAGCCCGTGTCGATCGAGCGCATCGAGCGCATCGTCGAGGGCGACGGCCTCCCCCACGGCTCGACCGAGTTCGTCGTCCTCACGGAGGTCAACGGCCGCCGCATGCAGTTCCACCGAGAGCCGGCCGACGCGCCCTGGCTCCAGGTGGAGACGCGCATCGAGCTCTCGGACGAGGACACCGCGTCCCTCTCCGCCTACGACCTCGCGCGCATCGCGAACCAATGGAACACCGACCACCTCCAGCCGACGGTCTTCCCGATGCGTTCGGAGCAGGGGTGGGCCTTCGTCCTCGCGACCCGCTTCTTCGTCGGCGAGGGGCTTTCGGATCGTCAGATCCACACGCTCGTCCGCCGGGGCGTCGGGGTGACCCACCAGGCCGCTGAGGAGCTCCCCGGTCTCGTCACTCCCGGAGCGGAATGATCGGGCGCCTCTGAACGACCGGTGCCCCCGCGCGACGCGCGGGGGCACCGCCGTCTTGCGGACAGAGGTAGCTCGTCATCCCCGCGCGAAGTCGTGCTCCCGCATCCCCTCAGCGAAGAGAAGTGATGCTTTCGACGCGTGAAGGTGATGCTCTCGGTGGGGCTCGTGCGAGCGGACGCGGCCGTCACGCCGTTGTGACAACCGCTCCGGGACAACGGTAGACGTCCGCAGAGCCCCTGAGAACGCCACACGGATTCGTCGCCGAATCGAGACCTCAGAGGATTGCCCGTCCTCGTCGATCGGCCCTAGCGGCCGACCCGGATCGTCGGGATCCCGAGGGAGACGCGCTCGTCCTCCTCATGAGCGCGGCGGCGCTCCCAGGCGTCGCCCGCGCGCGTACGGCGCAGGCGCCACAGGCCCCCGTCGAGGGCGGAGTCGGCGATGAGGTGGTGGGGCGCGCCGTGCGTGACGCGCGCCGTCACCATGTCGCCGGGCCGGGGCCGATCGGCCTCGGCGAGGCCCGTCGGAAGCGCGACGTGAACGAGCCGATTGTCGCGTGCGCGCCCGGTGACGCGGTGAGTCGCGCCGTCCTTGCGGCCGTCGCCCTCGGAGATGAGGACCTCGACCTCGGTGCCCGCGAGCTTCGCGTTGTCCTCGGCGCAGATCCTCTCCTGGAGGGCGATAAGACGCTGGTAGCGCTCGAGCGCCACGTCGTCGACCACCTGGTCCTCGCGGTCCGCGGCGGGCGTGCCCGGACGCGGCGAGTAGAGGAAGGTGAAGGCGGAGGAGAAGCGCGCCTCCTCGACGACCTCGAGGGTCTGGAGGAAGTCCTCCTCGGTCTCGCCGGGGAATCCGACGATGATGTCCGTCGTGATCGCCGCCTCGGGAATGCGGTCGCGGACGCGCTCGAGGATGCCCATGAACTTCTCGCGCCGGTACGAGCGGCGCATCTGGCGCAGGACCGCGTCCGAGCCGGATTGCAGCGGCATGTGGAGGCTCGGCATGACGGTCGGAGTCTCGGCCATCGCGGCGATGACGTCGTCGGTGAAGGCGGCCGGGTGGGGGCTCGTGAAGCGGACGCGCTCCAGCCCCTCGACGGCCCCGACCGAGCGGAGCAGGGAGGCGAAGGCGCCGCGCTCGCCGAATCCGACGCCGTAGGAGTTGACGTTCTGGCCGAGCAGGGTGACCTCGATGGCGCCCTGGGCGACGACCGCGCCGACCTCCTCGAGGATCTCGCCGGGACGGCGGTCGCGCTCCTTGCCGCGAAGATGCGGGACGATGCAGAAGGTGCAGGTGTTGTTGCACCCGACCGAGATCGACACCCAGGCCGCGTAGGCGGACTCGCGGTGGGTCGGCAGGGTCGAGGGGAAGACCTTGAGGGACTCCTCGATCTCGACGGCCGCCTCGCGGTTGTGCTCGGCGCGGCGCAGCAGCGCCGGGAGGACGTCGATGTTGTGGGTGCCGAAGACCGCGTCGACCCAAGGGGCCTTCTCGACGATGCCGTCGCGCATCTGCTGGGCGAGGCATCCGCCGACGGCGATCTGCATGCCGGGCCGCTCGCGCTTGACGGCCGCGAGCTGTCCGAGGTTGCCGAAGAGCCGAGTGGCCGCGTTCTCGCGGACGGAGCACGTGTTGATGACGACGACGTCGGCGCCCATGTCGCCCGCATCGGTCGCGCGGGCGGAGGCCTCGGGGACGCGGTCGACGGGCACGAGACCCGCCTGCTCGAGGAGTCCGGCCATGCGCTCGGAGTCGTGCTCGTTCATCTGGCAGCCGAGGGTGCGGATCGCGTAGGTCCTCGGCGCATCGGTGCGGGGTGCGGGTGCGGCGTTCATCGCGTGCAGTCTACTGGCCCGCGGGGATCTCCCTCGCGTCGAGGACCTCGCGGACGAGGGCGAGGGCGGCGTCCACCGCGCCGGAGCGAATCGTCTCCCGGTCGCCGTCGAGCGCGAGCAGGCGGTGCGCGTCCCCTCCCTCCCAGGCCACCGCGACATGAACGGTGCCGACGGAGGCCTCCCCCTGCGGTTCGGGCCCGGCGACGCCGGTCGTCGAGACGCCGATCGAAGCGCCCGTGAGACACCGCACTCCCCTCGCCATCTCGAGGGAGACGACCTCGTCGACGGGGCCGAAGCGTTCGAGGCGCTCCTGATCGACGCCGAGGATCTCGTGCTTGAGGCGGGTCGCGTAGGTGCAGACTCCCCCGAGGACGACGCGCGAGGCGCCTGGCACATCGACGAGTCGGGCGCACACGCGCCCGCCGGTGAGGGACTCCGCGGTCGCGAGCGTGAGGCCCGCGTCCGCGAGGTCGTCGAGGAGGGCGGCGATATCGGCGTCGTTCACGGTGTCAGACTAGGTCGTCACCGCGCGCGTCGAGCGCCTCGGCGACGACGGACGCGCACAAGGAGGGCGCGTACCCCTTGCGGGCGAGCATCCCGGCGAGCCTGCGATAGGCGGCGTCGCGGGGAACGCCGCGCATCGAGCGGAGCTTGCGGTCGACGAGCTCGCGGGCCCGAACGCGCAGCGCCTCCGCATCGATATCGGCCATCGCATCCTCGATCGTCTCGGAGTCGAGCCCCTTGCGGCGCATCTCCTCGATGAGGGCGCGCCCCGCCTTCCCGGTCCCACGGAAGCGATCGGAGACGAGGGCGCGGGCGAAGGCCGCGTCATCGACGAGGCCCACGCGCTCGAGGCGCGCGATCACTTCCTCGGCGATCTCGGGCGCGAAACCCTTCTGCTCGATGGCGCTTCTCAACTCCCCCGTCGAGCGCGAGCGCGAATCGAGGAGTCGGAGCGCGACCTCTCGGGCCGCCTCGAGCGCGGCCGTTCCCGTGAGGGCCGCGTTGCGCTCGCGCAGCCGCGCGAGCCGCTCGGCCGGGGAGGTGCGGCCCTTCGACCGCTCCTCGCCGAGCTCGGGGTGATCCTCCGGATCGATGTAGCGGACCATCGGCGGATCAGAAGCCCGCGTCCTCGAGCGGGTCGATCGCCTCGCGGACGTCGGCGGCCTCGGGGGCCTCCTCCGCGGGGGCCTCCCCGATGCCGAGCTGAGCGAGGATCTTGTTCTCGATCTCGGTCGCGAGCTCGGGGTTGTCGGCGAGGAACTGGCGGACGTTCTCCTTGCCCTGGCCGAGCTGGTCGTCCCCGTAGGTGAACCAGGAGCCGGACTTGCGGATGATCCCCGCGTCGACGCCCATGTCGATGATCGAGCCCTCGCGCGAGATGCCCTTGCCGTAGACGATGTCGAACTCGGCCTGCTTGAAGGGCGGGGCCATCTTGTTCTTCACGACCTTCGCGCGGGTGCGGTTGCCGACGGGAGCGCCCGCCTCCTTCAGCGTCTCGATGCGGCGGACGTCGATGCGGACGGAGGCGTAGAACTTCAGGGCCTTGCCGCCCGTCGTCGTCTCCGGCGACCCGAAGAAGACGCCGATCTTCTCGCGCAGCTGGTTGATGAAGATCGCGGTCGTGCCGGTGGCGGAGAGCGCGCCGGTGATCTTGCGGAGCGCCTGGCTCATGAGGCGGGCCTGGAGGCCGACGTGCGAGTCGCCCATCTCGCCCTCGATCTCCGCCTTCGGGACGAGGGCGGCGACCGAGTCGATGACGATGATGTCGATGCCGCCGGAGCGGATGAGCATGTCGGCGATCTCGAGCGCCTGCTCGCCGGTGTCCGGCTGGGAGACGAGGAGGTTGTCGATGTCGACGCCGAGGGCCTTCGCGTAGACCGGGTCGAGCGCGTGCTCGGCGTCGATGAAGGCGGCGTTTCCGCCGGCCTTCTGGGCGTTGGCGACCGCGTGGAGGGCGACCGTCGTCTTACCGGAGGACTCGGGGCCGTAGATCTCGATGACGCGGCCGCGCGGAAGGCCTCCGATGCCGAGCGCGACGTCGAGGGCGAGGGAGCCCGTGGGGATCACCTGGACCGGCGGACGGGTGTCGTCGCCGAGGCGCATCACCGACCCCTTGCCGAACTGCTTGTCGATCTGGGAGAGCGCGAGTTCGAGCGCCTTGTTCCTGTCGTCGCCCTTGGTGGCGGGGGCGCTCTTGCGCGGTGCAGCGGCCATGATGTCCTCTCAGCGGTCCGAGCCTCTCCGGCTCACGGGTGGATCTGGTCTGGGGGCGCCGGCCCCTCTCCGGGGCGACGCGACGACGGTACGCCCGACCATCGACGTTTGCGTACGCCCCCTGTCGAACCTGTGGATTCGCGAGGGCGCCGCCGTCATCGGTGGAGATCATACATGGAACACGTGTTCGATGCGCACGACGCGCCGCGCGCACGATTCCGCTTGACCTCCACCAACCGGAGCGCGACCCCGCGGACCGCGAAGCTCAGCGCAGCGCGCGCCGCGCCTTCGCATCGAGGCGGTGGTACCACTTGACGGCGTCGCCGGCGCCGGTCTCATCGACGAGGGCGCTCCACACGGCCTGCGGCGAGTCGCCGCGATCGAGGGCCTCGACGCAGGTGCCGCGCAGGGCGGGCAGGTAGAGGTCGGCCGCGTAGGAGCGTCCGAGGGCGGGGCCGAAGACGGAATCGACGGCCTCCCAGAACTCCGAGGACTTCACGGATCAGGAGATGAGGGTGACGGGGACGAGGTCGTCCGGGACCGTGTCCGGGACGAGGTCGTCCGGGACCGTGTCCGGGACAACGACGCCGTCAATGACCGCCATGCGGTCGGAGATCTCGCGGAGAACGAACCAGAGCGGCACGCCGAGGGCCGAGCAGATCGCCTCGAGGAGTTCGGAGGAGGCCTCCTTCTGACCGCGCTCGACCTCGGACAGGTAGCCGAGGGAGACGCGGGCTTCGGAGGACACTTCGCGCAGGGTCCGGCCCTGGCGCCTGCGCAGGCCGCGCAGGACGTCGCCGAGTTCCGTGCGCAGGAGCGGCGAGGGGGCGGGTGTCGCGTTCATGCAGCGACTCTATCGCTCAGCGCTCGCCCGCCGCACGTCGAATTCACCGTTCGGGATCGCGCAGAATGGCGCCCGCGAGAGCCGAAGGCGGGGGTTTCGGCGGGATTCCGCCGAAAACCCCGCCACGGGGAGTTCCTATGACGCGCCTGTGAGTTGCGTCGCCGAGACTCAACTCTGCGATTCGGTCGCCTTCCACAGCCTCCAGCCCTCCGAGAGGTAGACCCACCCGGACCACAGGGTGACGAGCAGCGCGAGGCCCGCGATCATCCAGCCGAGGATGAGGAAGCCGCTCGCGACGGCGCCCGCAGCCCCGCCCGCCGCGCCGATGTGGCGCCACGGCACGAGGAGGATCGTGATCGCGAGGATCTGGAGGACGGTCTTGAGCTTCCCGCCCTTGTTCGCCGCGACGACGATCCCCCGCTTGAGGAGGACCGCGCGCAGCCATGTGATACCGAGCTCGCGGATCGCGATGAGGACCGTCACCCACCAGGGCAGGAGTCCCGCGATCGACAGCATGATGAACGCGCCGAGCGTCAGGGCCTTGTCGGCGATCGGGTCGGCGATCTTCCCGAAGTCGGTGATGAGGTTGCGCGAGCGCGCGATCCGCCCGTCGAGGTGATCGGTGATCGCCGCGACGACGAAGACGACGAGCGCCCACCAGCGCGCCCCGACGGACGACTGGAGCATGAGGACGATGAACACGGGCACGAGGACGAGCCTCAGGACCGTGAGGGCGTTCGGGAGGTTGTACGGGGAGACCGAGTGCTCCCGATCGATCGTCGAGACGTTGTCGTCCATTGCCGTGCCCTTCTCCTTCACGCTCAGCGGCCCGTGAGCTGCCAGGCGTCCTCGTCCTCTTCGGGTTCTTCGTCGACCCACTGCGGCGCGGACCCACCGAAATCATGCCCGGCGTAGGGGTCGGCCGCCGACTCCGCGCGCGCTGTGGCGTTGATTCGCCCATCCTCCCCCGTCGCCCCGGACGCATGCGCATCCGCCGCCGGCGACTCGGCCGTCCCCGACGCGTCCGACGCCCCGGCCCCGGCCTCGAGCCCCTCGGACTCCCCGCGGAGCATCGCGAGGACCTCGGGGAGCTGCTCGGGCTGGACGAGGACCTGGCGGGCCTTCGACCCCTCCGAGGGGCCGACGATCCCGCGCGACTCGAGGAGGTCCATAAGGCGGCCGGCGCGCGCGAAGCCGACGCGGAGCTTGCGCTGAAGCATCGACGTCGATCCGAGCTGCGTCGAGACGACGAGTTCGGCCGCCTGCAGGAGGTCGTCGAGATCGTCTCCGATGTCCTCGGCGACCTTCGCCGCCGCCTTCTCCTCGACGATGACGTCGTCGCGGTAGTGCGGCTGCATCTGCGCCTTGACGTGGGAGACGACCTTGTGGATCTCCGACTCGGAAACCCACGCGCCCTGGACGCGCATCGGCTTCGAGGCGCCCGCCGGCAGGTAGAGCGCGTCGCCCTGGCCGATGAGCTTCTCGGCGCCCGGCTGGTCGAGGATCGTCCGCGAATCAGTGAGCGAGGAGGTCGCGAAGGCGAGGCGCGAAGGGATGTTCGCCTTGATGAGGCCGGTGACGACGTCGACGGAGGGCCGCTGCGTCGCGAGGACGAGGTGGATGCCGGCCGCGCGCGCGAGCTGCGTGATGCGCTGGATCGACGCCTCGACGTCGCGGGGGGCGACCATCATCATGTCGGCGAGCTCGTCGACGACGACGAGGAGGTACGGGTACGGGTGGAGCGTCCGCTCGAGCCCGGGCTTCGCCTGGACCTGCCCGGAGGCGACCGCCTTGTTGAAGTCGTCGATGTGCTTGAAGCCGTAGTCGGAGAGGTCGTTGTACCGCGCGTCCATCTCGCGCACGACCCATTCGAGGGCCTCGGCGGCCTTCTTCGGGTCGGTGATGATCGGCGAGATGAGGTGCGGGATCCCCTCGTAGATCGTGAGCTCGACGCGCTTGGGGTCGACGAGGATCATCCGGACCTGCTGCGGGGTCGCGCGCATCATGATCGAGGTGATCATCGAGTTGATGAAGCTCGACTTGCCGGATCCGGTCTGGCCGGCGACGAGGAGGTGCGGCGTCTTCGCGAGGTTGGTGACGACGTACCCGCCCTCGACGTCCTTGCCGACGCCGACGACGAGCGGGTGCTGATTGCGCATGGCCGCGCCGCTGCGCAGGACGTCGCCGAGCGCGACGTTCTCGCGGTCGGTGTTGGGGATCTCGATGCCGATCGCGGACTTGCCGGGGATCGGCGCGAGGATGCGGACGTCGGCCGAGGCGACGGCGTAGGCGATGTTCTTCGAGAGGTTGGTGAGCTTGTCGACCTTGACGCCCGACCCGAGGACGACCTCGTAGCGGGTGACCGTCGGGCCTCGCGAGAAGCCGGTGACCTGCGCGTCGATCTTGAAGTCGGCGAAGACCTGCCCGAGGGCGCGCACGACCTGGTCGTTGACGGCCGAGCGCGTCTTGTGCGGGGGGCCGGCGACGAGGAGCGTGTCCTCGGGGAGCGTGTAGGAGATCGCCTCGGCGAGCTGGGGCTGGAAGCCCTCCTCCTTCGGCGCCTCCCCGATGGGCGGCGCGGCGGGTTCGGCGGACGCGGCGGGCTCCTCGGCGGGTGCTGCGACTACCGGCGCGACGACGGGAACCGCCGCCGGGGTCTGCGGCCCGCTCGGGATCGAGAGCGCCTCCGTGGGCGCGTCGCGGTCGTCGATCGACGAGGACGGGGCGGGCGCCGGTCGAGGGACCGACTGGGACGGGGAGCCGCCGAGGACGGTCGTCGGCTCGTCCGCGATGTTCGGCGAGCGGAAGGACTCATCGCCGTCGTACTGGTCGAGGAAGGGGTCGTCGCCGGCGGCGAGGTCGGCGCGCGAGCGGCGGCGCGCGATCGCGGCCGGGTCCTCCGCGTCGGTGTCGGGGTCGCGCGGGGCCGTGCGGCGCCCGAGCTGCTCCGCGAGTTCGCGCAGACGCGCGGGGACCTCCTGCACGCGCGTGCGCGTCGCGAGGAGGATCGAGTAGACGCCGAGGAGGACGAGGACGGCGGCCGCGCCCCAGGGCGAGAGGAGGTTCGCGAGCGGGCGCGCGATGAACCAGCCGGCGAGGCCGCCCGCGCTCTCGATCGCGGTGAAATCGTCGAGCGAGGGGTTCCCCTGGCTGACGTGGACGAGGCCGCACACGGAGGCGACGAGTCCGAGGGCGCCGGCGACGTGGTGCGGGAGGGCGTGCTCGCCCGAACGCGCGCGGAAGAGCTCGATCGCGAAGGCGATGAGCGCGATGGGGACGACGACGGAGAAGAGGCCGACGGCGCCCGCGGCGCCGTGATGGAGGAAGTCGCCGGCCTGACCGGAGATGCGGAACCACTCGCGCAGGGCGACGAGGACGCCGCCGGCGAGGCTGAGGAAGGCGAGCGCGTCGCGCTTGACCTGCGGATCCGCCGCGCGCCAGGCGCGCACCGCCGAGGCGATGCCCCGTCCGATCGCGGAGAACATCCGGGCGAGGAGTCCGGGTTCGACGGAGCCCGAGGAGGATCCGCGGGTGGAGGAGGATCGCTGCGGGGAGGCGGCCCTGCCGCTCCCCTTCTTCCCTGCCGATGGGGTACGAGGTGCCATGATGCCTCGACGCTACCGCGCGCGGGCCGGGGCGGGCCCGTGGGCGCGCCGGAATCGGCCCATCGCGCCCCGTCGACGGGGCGCCGGCCCGGCCGGTCGGGCCGGTCAGCCGTGCTTGCGGTCGGTGCGCGCGACGCCGGTCTCGAGGACCTCGGCGATCTGCGCCGGGGTCGGAACCGGGAGTGCGGACTCGTGGGAGATCGCGATCGCCGAGGCGGCGTTCGCGGTCCGGCAGGCCTCCTCGATGTCCTTGCCCTTGAGGAGCTCGGCGCACATCGTCGCGATGTGCGTGTCGCCGACGCCCGCTGTGTCCGCGACCGTCGTCTCGAAGGCGGGGATCTGGATGCGCTCGGCGCCGCGGGACCTCTGGAGCTCGCAGCCCATGATCCCCGTCCGTCGGACGAGGGCTGCATCGGGGCGCATGAGGTGGCGAATGCCGACGCCCGGTTCGTGGGTCGCGAGGATCGAGGTGAGGGCCGCGGCCTCGCGAACGTTCATCGTCACGATGTCGGCGCGCCCGAGGAGCTGGCGCCACGACTCGACGGGGACCTGCTCGACCGCCGGGGAGACGGCGACGACGAGCGTCACCGAGGACGGAAGGGCGGCGCCCCAGCCGGCGAGGACCATCGCCGAGTGCGGATTCGTGAGATCGGAGGCGGCGATGTGGATGAGATCGCCGGGCTTGAGGACGAGGCGGTCGAGGGCGACGCGCGAGGGCTCGGACTCGACGCCCGCGGTGACGATCGACGTCATCGAGCCGTCGCGCTCGATGAGCTGGATCGCGACGCCGATGTCGCCGACGAGCTCCTGGGTGAGGACCTCGACGCCGGCCTCGACGAGCTGCTGGCGGACGGTGAAGGAGTTCGGGCCGGTGCCGAGCGGCGACGCCATCGCGGCGGGGACGCCCTGCGCGGCGACCGCCGACAGGGTCGTGAAGCCGCCTCCGGGGCGCGAGCTCGCCGCGTCCGCGTGAACCGAGCCGCCGCGCACGGGAGTGTGCGAGATGTGCATCGGGAGCACGAGGACGACGGAGTGCGTCGAGATGAAGCGTCCGGTCATGCGATCTCCTCCTTCGCCCGCGCCGTCACTGCTCGACGACGACGGGGACGATCATCGGGCGGCGGCGGAGCCTGCGGGCGACCCACCGGCCGATGACGCGGCGCATCGCCTGCTGGAGGACGTAGGGGTCCTTCCCGCCGGGCGCAGCCGCGTCCTTGAGGGCGGCGTCGACGTCGGGGAGGATCTCCTCGAAGACGGCGTCGTCCTCGGCCATGCCGATCGCCTTGATCGTCGGGCCGGACAGGACCATGCCGGAGTCGTGCTCGACGACCGCGTAGACGGAGATGAAGCCCTCGGAGCCGAGGACGCGGCGGATCTCGAGCTCCTCCTCGGAGATCTCGCCGATCGACTTGCCGTCGACGAAGACGAGCTCGCAGGGGACCTGGCCGGAGACCGCGGCGCGCCCGTCGGCGAGGTCGACCGTCGTGCCGCCGTCGGCGAGGACGACGCGGTCGGCGCCGACGCCCGTCGAGACGGCGAGCTGGCCGTTGGCGACGAGGTGGCGGAGCTCGCCGTGGATCGGCATGACGTTCCGCGGCTGGACGAGGTTGTAGAAGGTGAGGATCTCGCCCTGGCAGGCGTGGCCCGACACGTGGACCTTCGCGTTGCCGCGGTGGAAGACCTTCGCGCCGAGACGCGTGAGGTCGTTGATGACGCGGTTGACATCCGAGTCGTTGCCCGGAATGACGGACGCGGAGATGACCACGGTGTCGCCGGCCTCGAGGGTGACGGACTTGTGGGAGCCGGAGCTCATGCGCGCGAGAGCGGCCATCGGCTCGCCCTGGGAGCCGGTCGCCATGTAGACGCGCTTCGAGGGCGGGAGCTCGGCGAGCTCGTTCGTGTCGACGATGAGCCCCTCGGGCACGACGAGGTAGCCCTTCTCGACGGCGATCCGCATGTTCCGCTCCATCGAGCGGCCCACGAGGGCGACGCGGCGCCCCGCCTTCGCGGCGGCGTTCATCACCTGCTGGACGCGGTGGACGTGGGAGGCGAAGGTCGCGACGACGACCTGACCGGTCGCCTCGTCGACGATCTGGTCGAGGACCGGGCCGATCTCCCGCTCGGAGGGGATGAAGCCGGGGACCTCGGCGTTCGTCGAGTCGATCATGAAGAGGTCGACGCCCTCGGACCCGATGCGGCCGAGCGCGGCGAGGTCGGTCTTGCGGCCGTCGAGAGGCTGATGGTCGATCTTGAAGTCGCCGGTGATGAGGACCGTGCCCGCGCTCGTGCGGACGCAGACCGCGAGGGCGTCGGGGATCGAGTGGGTGACCTGGACGAACTCGAGGTCGAAGGGGCCGACCTGGACGCGGTCGCCGCTCTTCACGACGTGCATGTCGCCGGCGGGGAGGCGGTGCTCGCGGAGCTTCGGCTCGGTGAAGGCGAGCGTGAGGTCGGAGCCGTAGGTGGGGATGTCGTCGCGGAGCTTCGCGAGGTAGGGGACGGCGCCGATGTGGTCCTCGTGCCCGTGGGTGAGGACGAGGCCGACGACGTCGTCGAGACGGTCGGCGATCCACGAGAAGTCGGGGAGGATGAGGTCGACGCCCGGCTGGTAGACCTCGGGGAAGAGGACGCCGCAGTCGACGATGAGGAGCTTGCCCTCGTGCTCGAGGACGTTCATATTGCGGCCGACTTCTCCCAGGCCGCCGAGGGGGATGACGCGCAGGGCGCCGTCCGCGAGGGGCGCGGGTTCGGACAGGTTCTCGTACAGGGGCTTCATGCCCCTAAGTGTGCCACGAACCGTGGGACTCCCGGCCCGACGAGCGCCCCGTTCAGAGGAGCTCGAGGTCCTCCATCGCCCTCTTCAGGCGGGCGATCTCGTCCTCGTCGGCCCCCACGAGCGGAAGGCGGAGCGCCGGGGTCTCGATGAGGCCCTGGAGGTGGACGGCGTGCTTCGCCATGACCGCGCCCTGACCGCCGCCCATGATCGCCGCGACGAGCGGGCGGAGGCGGTAGGAGAGCTCGCGCGCCTCCCACACCTTGTCCGCGTCGAGGAGGTCGATCATCTCGCGGTAGAAGCGGGCCGCGACGTGCGCGACGACGGAGATGAAGCCCGAGGCTCCCCCGGTCATCCACGCGAAGTTGAGGCCGTCGTCCCCCGAGTAGTACTCGAGGCCGGTGCGGTGCATCCGCTCGACGCCCTGCTCGACGTTGCCGGTCGCGTCCTTGACCGCCTTGATGCGCGGGTGGGCGGCGAGGACGTCGAGGGTCGCGTCGGAGAACGCGAGGCCGGTGCGACCGGGGATGTCGTAGAGCATGACGGGCAGGTCGGTCGCGTCGGCGATCGCGGTGACGTGCGCGATGAGGCCCGCCTGCGAGGGACGGTTGTAGTAGGGCGAGACGACGAGGAGGCCGTCGGCGCCGGACGCCTGGGCGCCCTCGGCGATGCGGACGGCGTGGGCGGTGTCGTTCGAGCAGGCGCCGCACAGGAGGAACGCGCGGTCCCCCACCGCCTCCTTCACCGCGACGGTGAGGTCGTTCTTCTCCGGCTGGTGGGTCGTCGGCGACTCGCCCGTCGTCCCCGACAGGAGGACGGTATCGCAGCCGTCGTCGACGAGCTTCGTCGCGAGGCGCGTCGCCGAGTCGAGGTCGAGGGACCCGTCGGCGTGGAAGGGCGTCACGAGCGCGGGAGCGAGGGAACCGAAGAGGCGCGTCGGGGTGTGGCTCATGCCTCGCAGCATAGGGCGGCACCGCCCGCTCGGCCACGCGCGTTCGCCCCTCGGGCGCTGTCTCTCCCGGGCGCGCGCTCACCCCGGGCCGTTCCCGAGGAGGATCCCCCACGGGTAATGCCCTCAGCGCACCACGGGTCATGCTCTCGGCGCACCCCACCGAGAGCATCACCTTTCCTCGCCGAAAGCATTACCTTCGGCCATCGAGGGGATCTCCCCCGGCGGATTCCCTCCTAAGAGTCGCCATGACGAGCAGGGCCAAAGTCGGCAGTCGGTCTCGCCGAGGGCCCACGTTCTCCCGCGGGCGCGGTCTCCCCCGCACGGCGCGGGTCCGGTCAGGCGATGGCGGCCCACCAGAGGTGCTCGACGATCGGGTCGCCGCCCTCGACGGCGAGGGAGCGTCGAAGCCCGGCAGGCCCGAATCCGGCCGACTCGAGGAGGCGGATCCGCGGCTCGTCGGACGCGCGCACCCAGATCCTCAGCGTCGCCGCCCCGGAGGTGTCGGCGATCGCCTGGAGGAGGCGCGAGGCGTGCCCGCTGCGCTGGAAGTCGGGGTCGATGAGGAGCTCGGCGATCTCGGCGCCCGCCGCGAGAAGGCCTCCGCGCGCCTCCAGAGCGGGCGCGGGCACGACGACCGCGAAGCCTGCGACGGCGGAGGCGTGAAGGGCGACGAGCGTCGCGCACCCGGCGGGCGCCGGGAACGACAGGGTCGCCTCCCAGCGGTCGGCGAGGGCGACGCCGTCGACGACGCCGAGGTCGGTAGCGCTCCACGCGTCAACGCCCGCACCGGATCCCGCAGACGCATCTGGAGCCCCGGCGACCGCCGCTCCGCCGAGCAGCTCGCGCAGCGCCCGCGCCTGAATCCGCGAGATCGCGACCGCGTCGGCGGGCACGGCCAGCCGCACCGACCGATCCGCTCCCGCTCGCGGACGCCCCGCCCCGCCCTCGTCGATCGGATGGACGTGAGCGCGACCGCGGCCGTCGGCAAGGGGACCGTCGGCGGAGGACGCGTCGGCGAAGGAGGCGCCGGCAAGTTCGATCGACACCTGTCAGATCCCCAGGAGCGCGTCGAGGCCGATGGTGAGGCCCGGGCGGCCCGAGACCTCGCGGACCGCGAGGAGCACGCCCGGCATGAACGAGACCCGGTCGAAGGAGTCGGTGCGGATGACGAGCTGCTCGCCGGGGTTGCCGAGGAGGATCTCCTCGGACGCGGTGAGGCCGCGCAGGCGCACCGCGTGGACAGGCACGCCCTCGATGCGCCCGCCGCGCGTCCCCTCCGGGTCGGTCTGCGTCGCGTCCGGCATCGGCGCGCACCCGGCCTTCGCGCGAGCGGCGGCGATCCCGCGAGCTGTGGCAGCGGCGGTTCCCGAGGGCGCGTCGACCTTGTTCGGGTGGTGGAGTTCGATGACCTCGGCGGACTCGAAGTAGGGGGCGGCAAGGGCCGCGAACTTCATCGCGAGGACAGCACCCATCGCGAAGTTCGGGGCGATGAGGACGGCACGGCTCGCCTCCTCGGCGTGCGCACGGACGCGGTCGTAGGCATCGATGCTCCAGCCGGTCGTCCCGACGACGACGTCGACGCCGGCGTCGAGGAGCGCGTGAACGTTCGACTCGGTGACGCTGGGGACGGAGAAGTCGACGGCGACCTGCGCGCCGTTGACGGTCTCGGCGGTGATCGCGTCTCCCGCGTCGAGGCGCGCGACGACCTCCATGTCCTCGGCCGCGGTGACGGCCTCGACGACGGTCGAGCCCATCCGGCCCTTCGCTCCGGTGACGGCGACGCGGATCATGGCGTTCTCCTTCGCTCCGCCTGTCCGGCGGTTTCAGTTGGCTGTTTCGATGATCGCCGCTGCGCGCTCACGCGTCCAGCGGGAGGACGAGGGCGCGGGCGACCGGCTGGGAGGCGAGCGACGCGGCGAGGCGCCGCACGTCGTCCGCGGTCACGGCGTCGATGGCGGCGAGCGACTCCTCGACCGTCTTGTAGAGGCCGGCAACCTCCGAGCGCCCGAGGCGCATCATCCGCGACCAGTTGTCCTCGAGCCCGAGCGCCACTCCCCCGCGGACCTGCCCGCGGACGCGGACGAGTTCGGCCTCGGTCGGCCCGTTCGCCGCGAGATCTTCGAGCTGCCCGCGCATGATCGCCTCGACCTCGCCGATCTTCGCGGGCGAGGTCCCGGCGTACATGCCGAAACTGCCCGTGTCCGTGTACGCGGACTCGAAGGCGTAGGTCGTGTAGGCGAGGCCGCGCTTCTCGCGGACCTCCTGGAAGAGCCGGGACGACATCGATCCGCCGAGCACCGCGAGCAGCACGGACATCGTCGGCCCGTCGGCGTCGAGCGCCCGGCGCCCGCGCGTTCCGACGACGAGGTGCGCCTGCTCGACGTCGCGCCGGCGGACGACCTCGTCATCGTGGTCCGGGACCTCGGGCGCTTCCGTCGATCGACGAGGGCGGGGCGCGACGTCCGACGAGGGGGATGCGGCCCAGCCGGAGCGCGCGATCGCCGCCTCGACGAGTTCGACGAGGCGCTCGTGGTCGACGTCGCCGGCGGCCGCGACGACGAGCGAGTCGGGCGCGTAATGCGAACGGTAGTGGGAGACGACCGAGTCCCGGGCGACGGCGCGGATCGCCTCGGGCGTGCCGCCGACGGGGCGGCCGAGCGGCGTGTCGCCGTGGACGGCGAGCTGGAAGGCGTCGTGGACGATCTCGGTCGGCGAGTCGTCGGCCATGGCGAGCTCGTCGAGGATGACGCCGCGCTCCATGTCGAAGTCGGCCGGGGCGATTCGTGAATCGGCGAGCATGTCGGCGAGGACCTCGACCGCCATCGGGAGGTCGTCGGACAGGATGCGCGCCCAATAGTTCGTGTGCTCGCGGGCGGTCTCCGCGTTCGATTCGCCGCCGACCCTGTCGAAAGCCTCGGCGATGTCGAAGGCGGAGCGCGAGGCCGTCCCCTTGAAGAGGAGGTGCTCGAGGAAGTGGGTCGACCCGGCCTCGGCGGGGGTCTCGTCGCGCGAGCCGACGGGCACCCACAGGGAGAGCCCGACCGAGCGGGTCGCGGGGACCTTCTGCGTGAGGATGCGCGTGCCGGCCGGGGTGACCGTGCGGCGGACCTCGCCCTCGGCGGTGTCGAGGAGCGCGGCGTCGACGCGCGCGAGCGGGAGGTCGATGGGGGGAGTCATGGGCGCCTTTCAGCGGCCGGCCCGTGTTCGGGCGACCGCGCTGTGGAACGACGCGATTCTAGTCGTCCGCCGCTCCCCCGCTCGTCGGCGTCCGCTCAGGCATCGCCTTCCGCACTCTGCGCGCCGACGCCGAATCCCACTCCCCTCTTCATCATGACGAAGGCGAACACGGCGACCGCCGGAATCGCATAGAGCGCCACGACTGATCCCGTCGCCGCCATGCCGTAGCAGCAGGCGATCAACAGGCCGTCGCGAGCCGCCCGGCCAAGCGGCACCACTTCCTTGCGCACGAGCACGATCACCCATGCGACCGCGAGAAGCACGAAGAGCCCGTGGATGGAGTAGAAGACCGCCGGGACTTGCTCATGGAATCGCTCGCGGACCTCGAGGGCCGCGGCGAAGGAGAATCCGCCGACGAGGCAATGAAACACTCCTGATCGATAAACGCGCATGCACCCTACCTTAGGTGATTCCCTCACAGAATCACACCAATTCAATTCTCACTCAATCCTCGCTACAATCGGCGGGAATCCCCACTTCGTATAGAACGCTACCCCCTTTCCCTGCACAAGAGCCCCCGTGATCTTGACTGCGAGATCCGCGAAGAATCCAATACCCAAGAGCGACACACCCGCCGCCAGAGCACTTCCAATGGGACCCCCGATCATTGATGACACCGCAACGAACGCGGCTGCCAATGCTTCTGGACTCGTACTTGCCGCGGTTGCAATGATGGCGAATGCCCCAGCTTTCAAGTTCTGGTTCGAAATATAGAATCGCGCACCGCTTGATGCGCGAGTACTCACACTATCGAGTCCACGAACATCAAATGGCTGAACATAAGTTCCGGATAGAATCGCGCGAAAATCGCGAACCTGGGTCTTAGTGAATCCGTACTCTTCAACGAGCTCACGATCCGAAAGCGTTGTTCGAATGGTCCTGCCATCTTCTGACGTTGAAAGGCTTTGTCCGATCTCAACGATCTTGCATGCCAGCTGCACGTCAACACCCCGCATACCAGCCTCTTGCGAAGCACACAGCATCGCGTTCGCTGAACGAATTCCATCATTGGCAATGGGCTTGGCTGATGCGATTCCAGCGCCGGAGCAGGCGAGCGCAATGCTCAGTGCCGAGCTAGTGATCAGCATTGTTTGCACATTCATTTCGAACTCCTTCAAGGCTGCTCTTGGCAATGCCGAGATTCTCTCAATCGATGGGGCTACGTGAAACTTACCGTTCGGTCTCCGCAATATATGTTTCAGGACCTGTGCGGAACTCACATATCTCAGCGTCTATCGAACTAGTAGATCCCATTACGAGAAGAGTATGGATGAGACGGCAACACGGGAATCGACATTTGTTGAGAGTTCGCCTCCTCAGTAGATCCTCCCCCTTTCCTTCAGTCACCCCTAAAGGGGCGTTGAGGCCCGGAGAGCGCGGGTGGCGAGTTCGGTGCGCGTTGCACAGTCGAAGGATTCGAGGAGGAAGGAGACGTATGTCCGCACTGTCGTCTCCGAGTACCCCGTCCTCGCAGCGATCTCCTTGTTCGTCGCACCTGTGATGAGGTGCTCGTACACTTTTCTCGGCCCCTCGGAGAGGGCCTTCTCTTCTGCCCGCCACCGATCTCCAGCGTGGCGTTTCTCGCCAAGGTCGTGGAGGATGCCGATCGCCGACGCGAGCGCGCGCGGAGCTAATGCCTGCCGCCCCGTAACCGCGTCTGCGAGCGCATCCGCGATTTCTTGCGGCTCCATGTCCTTTGTCAGGAAGGAAATGGCCCCCGCCGAGAATGCCTCCGCAAGTCGCGACTCGACCTCGAACGCCGTGAACATGACGATCTTCACCTCGGGATAGCGCTCCGAGATGATTCTCACTGTCTCCACACCGTCGAGATCAGGCATTTCCACATCGAGGAGGACGACGTCTGCCCGGTGGAGTTCGAGCAGGTGAAGGACGCCCCTGCCACCCGTCGCCGTTCCGACGATCCGAATGCGGGAATCAGGGGCGATCAATCCGGATATCCCCTCCAATAGGGCGGGATCATCATCCGCGTAGATCACTCGGATCGCATCATCGTCCATCATTTTCGGCGATTCTCTACTCATCGAATTCTCCCCCGTTCGCGAATACGGGGGAGTTGAAGGGAGATCATCCAATACCCCGGTATTTTGCCCGCGCTGACGTCGCCTCCGAGCGCTCGAGCGCGCGTGCGAATCCCAGCGATACCCAACCCGGAGGAGTTCGCCTCATCATGCACTCCGCCGGAATCTTCCTCAGCGACGGATCTGACGAATACTTCAATATCTGAGTCTCGTTCTTCCGATGAGACGACAATCGTTGTCCCTTCGTCTGCGTACTTCAGACAGTTGATGAGAGCCTCTTTGAGAAAGAGCTGCACGAATCGGTAGCCGGCGTCGTCCAGCATCCGATTGAGGGTCGCGTCATCGGCGCATGAGGTCTGCACGACGAGGCGACGGATCTTCAGACGGTTCGACATCTCGTGAACAACGTCGCGAACGGAGGACGTGTCGTCCTTGGCAGCGGACGACACCATCTTGGCAGTCTGTCGCAGTCTTCGGAGTGCAGTCGCGATCGACTCCTCAACCGCTGCGATGTCGGACTTTCGGGGTTCATTCGCCCGGCTCCGTAGTGTGCGCGTGACGACGAGCGCTCGTGTCAGATCCGTGATTGCGGTGTCGTGCAGGGCGAGCGCGAGTTGAGTTCGCGCCCGTTGGGCGACCTCGGCGGTTTCCCGTTCAAGTGCCTCGACCTGCCGGTCGTGCAGGACCATTGCCAGTCCCAGCGGAAGCGCGATCAGCAACTGGAACAGGATCGCCATGAGGAGCGCCCACGCGGAGCGCACTGTCGGATCGAGCCAGTAGGCGATGACCAGCGAGAGGGCTGCGATCATCGCGAGGCAGAATCGTCGCCGAGAGATCTGCTCGGCGATCGCGAGGACTGCGAGGAATGGTGTGAAGATCGATCCGAATTGCCCTTGTGGCGACACGACGACCAGGCAACTGACGAGGATGACGCCCGTGCTGCCGATGACTGAGCGCCAGGCAGTGACGATCGTCATCGCCACGATGACCGCAGAGGCGGCGAAATCTGCCGACGTGACGAAGCCATCGTTGAGCCAGGCTAGGGCATCGAATCCTAAGAAGGTCATCGCCACGAGTGGATACATGATGCGTCGGGTGTTCGCCGACGATGCCGTCCATCGACACGGAGGTCGACACTTGGGGCCGATGCTCACGGCGTGTCGCGGCATCCCGGGAAGTTTGGGAACATCTGGCAGAACCGCTGGAGGGGCGAGTAGTCGACGACCAACGGAGACCAGGCATTCATGGACGCCGACATCGTGCCGCATACCAGGGAGACTACCGCCATCGATCCCATCACGAAACGCCTCAACTACTTCCCTTTCAGTCGGGTGACGATGAATCGCGCCTACTGAACATCAATGATCGCGCGAGGTCAATCGACGAATGGTGATTCCGCTACTCCCGGTCGCATCGTTGCGGATCGACGAGGCCGGGGCAGGCGCGCACCGGTCCGGAAATACGAAGCGCATCGGTCTCCGGAGATCCCCTCGACGAAGGAACGTGATGCTTTCGGCGCGCGAAAGTGATGCTCTCGGTGGGGGTCGGGTCATGCCGTCGGCGGGGGTGCGGTAATGCTTTCGCGAGGTCGGGCGGTGGCGGCCGGGAGATCCGGCGCTGGCCAGTCGAAGAAGAGACGACACAAGCCGGGGGCCGGCGGCATCGCCGCCGGCCCCCCGGACCCGTGTGAGAGGATCGCTCCCCGATCGGAGGCGAGGATCACTCCTCGGTCGAGGCCTCCTCGGAGCCCTCGGACTCGTCCTCGCGCTTGCGGCGCGTACGGGTGCGCGGACGGCGCTCGCGACGCTCGCCGCGGTCGCGACGCTCGCGGCGCTCCGGGCGCTCGGCGGGCTCGGAGCCCTCGGCCTCGGCGGCCGCGGCCTCGTCGTCGAGGACGGCGTGCAGGCTGAGCTTGCCGCGATCGCCGATCTCGGCGATCTCGACCTCGACCTGCTGGCCGACCTGGAGGACGTCGTCGACCGACTCGACGCGCTTGCCGCCGACGAGGCGACGGACCTGCGAGATGTGGAGCAGGCCGTCCTTGCCGGGGGTGAGGGAGACGAAGGCGCCGAAGGACGTCGTCTTGACGACGGTGCCGATGAAGCGCTCGCCGACCTCGGGCATCTGCGGGTTCGCGATCTGGTTGATCATCTGGCGCGCGGCCTCGGCGGACTCGCCGTTCGCGGACGCGATGTAGACCGTGCCGTCGTCCTCGATGGTGACGTCGGCGCCCGTGTCCTCCTGGATCTGGTTGATCATCTTGCCCTTCGGGCCGATGACCTCGCCGATCTTGTCGACGGGGACCTGGACGGTGATGATGCGCGGCGCGTACTGGCTCATCTCGTCCGGGCCGTCGATCGCCTGGTTGATGAGGTCGAGGATCGCGAGGCGGGCGTCGCGGGCCTGCGCGAGCGCGCCGCGGAGGACCTGCGAGTCGATGCCGTCGAGCTTGGTGTCGAGCTGAAGGGCGGTGATGAAGTCCTTCGTGCCGGCGACCTTGAAGTCCATGTCGCCGAAGCCGTCCTCGGCGCCGAGGATGTCGGTGAGGGTGACGGCCTTCTGGACGCCGTCGACCTCGCCGGTCATGAGGCCCATCGCGATGCCCGCGACGGGGGCGCGCAGCGGCACGCCCGCCTGGAGGAGCGAGAGCGTGGAGGCGCAGACGGAGCCCATGGAGGACGAGCCGTTCGAGCCCATGGTCTCGGAGACCTGGCGGATCGCGTAGGGGAACTCCTCGCGGGTCGGCAGGACCGGGATGAGGGCGCGCTCGGCGAGGTCGCCGTGGCCGATCTCGCGGCGCTTCGGGGCGCCGACGCGGCCGGTCTCGCCGGTGGAGAACGGCGGGAAGTTGTACTGGTGCATGTACCGCTTCGCGGTGACCGGCGAGAGGTTGTCGAGCTGCTGCTCCATGCGGAGCATCGCGAGGGTCGTGACGCCGAGGATCTGCGTCTCGCCGCGCTGGAAGAGGGCCGAGCCGTGGACGCGCGGGAGGACCTCGACCTCGGCGGAGAGGGAGCGGATCTGACGCGGGGTGCGGCCGTCCATGCGGATCTCCTCGCGGAGCGTGCGCTGGCGGATCGTGTACTTCTCGAGCGAGCGGAAGGCGGCCTTGAGGTCCTTCTCCTGCTCGGGGTACTTCTCGGCGAGCCCGGCGAGCATCTCGGCCTTGACGGCGTCGACGGCCTCGTCGCGGGCGAGCTTGCCCTCGGTGAGGAGCGCGGTGGCGAGCTTGTCGCCGACGAACTCCTCGACGGCCGCGTACTGCTCGTCGGTGTAGTCGATGAAGAGCGGGAACTCCGCGGTCTCCTTGGAGGCGGACTTCGCGACCTCGATCTGGGCCTCGCAGAGGGCCTTGATGAAGGGCTTGGCGGCCTCGAGGCCGTCGGCGACGACGTCCTCGGTGGGGGCGGTCGCGCCGTTCTGGATGAGCTCCCACTCGTTCTTGCCGCCGCCGGCCTCGACCATCATGATCGCAACGTCCTCGGAGCCGTCGGCCTTCGTGACGATGCGGCCCGCGACGACGATGTTGAAGACGGAGCGCTCGAGCTCGGACCAGCGCGGGAAGGCGACCCACTGGTCGTCGATGAGGGCGAGGCGGGTGCCGCCGATCGGGCCGGTGAAGGGGAGGCCGGCGATCTGGGTGGACATCGACGCGGCGTTGATCGCGAGGACGTCGTAGGCGTCGTCGGGGTTGACGGCGAGGACCGTCTCGACGACCTGGACCTCGTTGCGCAGGCCCTTGACGAAGCCGGGGCGCAGCGGGCGGTCGATGAGGCGCGCGGCGAGGATGGCCTCGGTGCCGGCGCGGCCCTCGCGGCGGAAGAAGGAGCCGGGGATGCGGCCGGCGGCGTAGGCGCGCTCCTCGACGTCGACGGTGAGGGGGAAGAAGTCGAACTGGTCCTTGGGGGACTTGCCGACGGTGGTGGCCGAGAGGACGGTGGTCTCGTCGTCGAGGTAGGCGAGGGCGGAGCCCGCGGCCTGCTTCGCGAGACGGCCGGTCTCGAAGCGGACGGTGCGCGTGCCGAAGCGGCCGTTGTCGATGATCGCCTCGGCGGCGGTGATGTCGGAGCCTTCCATCATGGGGGCGTTTCTCCTTGTCATCAGGGGGAAAGGGGATGCGCGCCGGGCTTCGGCCTTCGATCGAAGTCCACGGCGTCGATCCTGCCGACCCTGAGTCGGGGAGGTCCGTGAACCACTGTCGAAAACCGGCGGCGCGTGCGCGCGGTGGCGAGCGGGGATCGGGAAGCTCGGGGCGCTCCGCTCAGTGCGCCCCGCGCGAAGAGGTCCGGCCCGGTCCCGGTGAGGGGATCGGGCCGGAACGGCTCAGCGGCGCAGGCCCAGACGCTCGACGAGGGCGCGGTAGCGCTCGATGTCGATCGAGGCGAGGTAGCCGAGGAGGCGACGACGACGACCGACGAGCAGCAGGAGGCCGCGGCGCGAGTGGTGGTCGTGCGTGTGGTACTTGAAGTGCTCGGTGAGGTCCTTGATGCGCTGGGTGAGCAGCGCGATCTGCACCTCGGGGGAGCCGGTGTCGCCCTCGTGGGTGCCGTACTCGGCGATGATCTGATCCTTGACGTCCTTGCTCAGGGGCACGGGCTTCTCCTTGTGTCTCGTTGCGCGGAGCGGCGGGGCTTGCCCCCGTCGCATACGATCCGCGGCCGTTCTGACGGCCTTTCAAGGCTAGCACGGGGCGCCTCCGACTCCCCGGCCGGGTGGGCGGGCTCACGCGCTCCGACCTGTGCGATCGGACACGGGTCGGCGCCCCGCCGCGCCCTCGTCGATCCGCGAGACGATCGCCGCGGGGCGATGCGCACGAGGCCGGGGCTGCGCGCCGGAGGAGGGAGGCGAGGTGCCGGCCGCCGGACGGGCCTCAGTTCGCGGTGACGGTGTCGGGGTCGACGCGCCCGGCGACGGCGATGCCGAGGACGTAGGCGGTGCGCCGCAGGTCGTCGTCCATCGCGGTGAGGAGCTCGTCGAGGGAGTCGAAGCTTTTCATCGGGCGGATCCGCGAGACGAAGGTGATGGCGATCCTCTCCCCGTAGAGGTTGAGGTCGGAGCGCCCGAGGACGTGCGCCTCGACGGTCCGCTCGACCCCGTCGAACTGCGGGTTCGTCCCGACGGAGATCGCGGCGGGGAGGAACTCGGCGGACTCGGTGCCGGGGACGGTGCGGACGACCCAGCCGGCGTAGACGCCGTCGGCGGGGACGACGCCCTCGATGCCGCCCTGGAGGTTCGCGGTCGGGAATCCGAGGGCGCGCCCGCGCTTGAAGCCGTGCTCGACGGTGCCGCGGACCCGGTGGAGGTGCCCGAGGACGCGCGCGGCGCCCGCGACGTCGCCGTCGGCGAGGAGCTGGCGGACCCAGGAGGAGGACCAGCGCCGCCCCTCGGGGGCCTGGATGTCGGTGACCATCGTGACGTCGAAGCCGTAGCGGCGCCCGAGCTCGCGCAGGGTGTCGACGGTGCCGGTGTTGAGGCGACCGAAGCGGAAGTCCTCCCCGACGACGACCTCGATGGCGCCGAGCCGGTCGACGAGGAATTCGACGACGAACTCCTCGGGCTCGAGCCGGTAGACGCTCGCGTCGTAGTGGACGACGAGGGTCGCGTCGAGCCCGGAGGCGGCCATCGCATCGAGGCGGTCGCGCAGGGGCGAAATGAGCTGGAGGCCGACCTCGGGCCGGTGGACCTGCGTGGGGTGCGGGTCGAAGGTGATGGCGACGGCGTCGACGCCGCGCTTGCGGGCGCGCTCGACGCAGGAGGAGACGACGCGACGATGCCCGTTGTGCATGCCGTCGAAGTTGCCGATCGTCACGACGCACTTCTCGTCGCCGGGCACGTCGGCCAGGGAGGTCCAGGTCTTCATCGGTCAGCTCCTCAGGACGCAGACGGTGGTGAGTCGGGGGCCGGACGCGTCGAGCAGTCCGAGCGCGTGCCCCGCCCGGTCGAGGGCGCCGAGGGTCGCGGAGCCGGCGGCGAGCGCGGCGATCTCGGCGGGCTCGCGCCTCGGCGGGTTGCCGTGGAGGAAGCGCGCGGCTTCGTCCTCGTCGAGCTCGAGGGTCGGGAACATCGCGGCGACGACGGCGTCGAGGCCGATGAGCCCGGGGGCGGGCGCCGGTTCGTCGATCGACGAGGCCGGGGCGGCGGAGTCGTCTGATTCGGAGGCCGCGGGCGCCCCGGTCGGGCGGGACAGCGCGACGCGCGCCTCGCCCTCGGCCTCGAGGTCGGCGAGCGCATGGGCGTCGTCGAGTGTGAAGGTTCCGACGCGGGTGCGGCGCAGGCGCGTGAGGTGGGCGCCGACGCCGAGCGCCACGCCGAGGTCGCGGGCGAGCGCGCGGATGTACGTGCCGGACGAGCAGTCGACCTCGACGTCGAGGTCGACGACGCGAACCTCTCCCCCGTCGGTCGGCAGGATCGCCTCCCGGGGTTCGGAGACGCTCTCGAAGCGGGCGATCGTCACGGGCACGGGCACGAGTTCGACCTCGACGCCCTCACGGGCGAGCGCGTAGGCGCGCTTCCCGTCGATCTTCTTCGCCGACACGGTCGAGGGGACCTGGAGGATGTCGCCGCGCAGGGCCGCCATCGCGGTCTCGAGGGCCTCGGGGTCGAGCGCGGGGCAGCCGGGGGCGGAGACGATTTCTCCCTCGGCGTCGTCGGTCGAGGTCGTCGCGCCGAAGCGGATGGTCGCGCAATAGGTCTTGTCGTGCCCGGTGATCCACGTGAGGAGGCGCGTCGCCTTGCCGACGCCGACGACGAGGACGCCGGTCGCCATCGGGTCGAGCGTGCCGCCGTGGCCGACCTTGCGGGTGCGGGCGAGTCGGCGGACGCGCGCGACGACGTCGTGGCTCGTGAGGCCGGCGGGCTTGTCGACGACGACGATTCCGGGGACGGAGACGTCAGGTCGCTTCGCCATCGTCAGCGGGCGTCCTCGTCGTCGTCCGTCTCGGAGTCCTCGTCGGAGTCGTCGTCGTCGAGATCGTCCTCGTCGGAGTCGTCGTCCTCGTCCTCGTCGAACTCCTCGTCCTTGCGGTAGGGGTCGGCCTCGCCGGCGTAGGAGGCGCCCTCGGCGAGCTTCGCGATCTCCTCGTCGCGGGCCTTCGCGGCGGCGAGCGCGCCCTCGATGGCGGCGGCCGACTCGGGGAGCGCGTCGAGGATGAATTCGATCGACGGGGTGAGTCGGATGCCGAGCGCCTTGCCGATCTCCGAGCGGATGATGCCCTTCGCGGACTCGAAGGCGCGGGCCGTGCCCTTGCGGTCCTCCTCGTCGCCGAGGACGGTGTAGAAGATCGAAGCGTGCTGGAGGTCGCCCGTGACGCGCACGTCCGTGATCGTCACGAACCCGAGGCGCGGATCCTTGATCCGGCGCCCGAGCAGCCGCGCGACCGTCTGCTGGATCCGGTCCTGCACCTTGCGCTGGCGCGCCTCGTCCGCCATGGGGGTCTCCTTCGCTGAGCCGTTGTCGCCGGGCCGCTGCGGCGTCCGCATCGGGCCGGCACCGGTGATCCATGGTACGGGGTCCGGCGGCGGGGCACCGCGCCGGGTGAGGGATCACTCCCCCGCCGCGCCTTCTCGAACGGCCCCGCGTGGAACGAGCCGAGGCGTCGATGAACTGCCGCGCGCAACGGGCGGGGGCCCGGGGCGGCGCTCTCGCGCCTCCCCGGACCCCGGATGCCGATCGATGGGATCAGTCGCGCGGCTTCTCGCGCATCTCCCAGGTCTCGATGATGTCGCCCTCGGTGATGTCCTTGAACCCGAGCGTGATACCGCACTCGTAGCCCTCGCGGACCTCGGTGACGTCGTCCTTCTCGCGGCGCAGGGACGCGATCTCGAGGTTGTCGGCGAGCACGACGCCGTCGCGGACGAGGCGCGCCTTCGTCCCGCGCTTGATCGTGCCGGAGCGGACGATCGAGCCGGCGATGTTGCCGAACTTGCCCGAGTGGAAGACCTGGCGGATCTCCGCCGTGCCGAGCGAGACCTCCTCGTAGATCGGCTTCAGCATGCCCTTGAGGGCGGCCTCGATGTCATCGATCGCCGAGTAGATGACGTTGTAGTACTTGATCTCCACGCCCTCGGCGTCGGCGAGTTCGGCGACTCGCTCGGCCGGACGGACGTTGAAGCCGATGATGACCGCGTTATCGACCGTGGCGAGATTGACGTCGTTCTGCGTGATCGCGCCGACGCCGCGGTGGATGATGCGGAGCTGGACCTCGTCGCCGACGTCGATGCCGAGGAGCGAATCCTCGAGCGCTTCGACGGCGCCGGACACGTCGCCCTTGATGATGAGGTTGAGCGTGTCGACCTGGCCCTCCTTGAGGACCTTGTCGAAGTCCTCGAGGGAGACGCGCTTGCGGCGCTTCGCGAGCATCGCCTGACGCTCGGCCGCCTCGCGCTTGTCCGCGATCTGGCGGGCCGTGCGGTCGTCGGGCGCGACGAGGAACGAGTCGCCGGCGCGCGGGACCGAGGTGAGGCCGAGGACGGCGACCGGGGTCGACGGGCCGGCCTCGGCGATGTCCTCGCCGGAGTCGTCGAACATCGCGCGGACGCGGCCGTGGGCCGAGCCGACGACGATCGCGTCGCCGACGCGGAGGGTGCCGCGCTCGACGAGCATCGTCGCGACGGCGCCGCGTCCCTTGTCGAGCTTCGCCTCGATGGCGACGCCGCGGGCGTCGGTGTCGGGGTTCGCCTCGAGCGTGAGGGCGGCGTCCGCCGTGAGGAGGACGGCCTCGAGGAGTTCGCGGATGCCCTGACGCTGCTTCGCGGAGATGTCGACGAACATGACGTCGCCGCCGTAGTCCTCGGCGACGAGGCCGTACTCGGTGAGCTGACCGCGGATCTTGTCCGGGTTCGCGCCCTCCTTGTCGATCTTGTTCACCGCGACGACGATCGGGACGCCGGCCGCCTGCGCGTGGTTGATCGCCTCGACCGTCTGCGGCATGACGCCGTCATCGGCCGCGACGACGAGGATCGCGATGTCGGTGACCTGCGCGCCGCGGGCGCGCATGGCGGTGAAGGCCTCGTGGCCGGGGGTGTCGATGAAGGTGATCGGACGCGTCCGGCCCTCGTGCTCGACGTTCACCTGGTAGGCGCCGATGTGCTGCGTGATGCCGCCGTGCTCGGTGTCGACGACGTCCGTGTGGCGGATCGCGTCGAGGAGCTTCGTCTTGCCGTGGTCGACGTGGCCCATGACCGTGACGACCGGCGGACGCGGCTGCATGTTCTCCGCGTCGTCGAGCTCTTCGGCCTCGAGGTCGATGTCGAAGGATTCGAGGAGCTCGCGGTCCTCGTCCTCCGGGGAGACGACCTTGACGTCGTAGCCGAGCTCGGCGCCGAGGGCCTCGAAGGTGTCCTGGTCGAGCGACTGGGTCGCCGTCGCCATCTCGCCGAGGTGGAAGAGGACGGTGACGAGCGCTGCGGGATTGACGTCGATCTTCTCGGCGAAGTCCGCGAGGGACGCTCCCTGGCGGATGCGGACGATCTGCCCGTTGCCGCGCGGGATCGAGACGCCGCCGATGACCGGCGCGTTCTGCTGCTCGTACTCTTGACGCTTCGCGCGCTTCGACTTGCGTCCGCGCTGGTTGCGACCGCCTCCGCGGCCGAACGCGCCCGGGGTGGAGCCGCGACCGCCGCGACCGCCGCCGCGCGCGGGACCGAAACCGGCGCCCGCGGGGGCTCCCGCACCTGCGCCGGGGCCTCCTGCCGCACCCGGACGGGGGCCGCGACCGCGGCCGGCGCCGCGCGCCGGACGATCGGAGGCGCCGACCGCCGCGTTGCGGGCGAAGTTCGCCTGGCCGGGCATCATGCCCGGGTTCGGGCGGGGACCGCCGGCGCGGCCCGCGGGACGCGGAGCGCCGGGACGGGGACCGCCGGTGCCGCCCGGACGGGGGGCGCCGGGACGCGCGGGGCGCTCGCCCTGACCGCCCTGACCCGGACGGCCGCCGGGACGGGGACCGGGGCGCGGGCCGCCGGTGCCTCCCGGACGGGGCATGCCCTGGGCTTGCCCCCGTCGCATACGATCCGCGGCCGTTCTGACGGCCTTTCAAGGCTAGCACGGGGCGCCTCCGACTCCCCGGCCGGGTGGGCGGGCTCACGCGCTCCGACCTGTGCGATCGGACACGGGNCCTGGGGGCCGGGGTCTTCTTCGCGGGGGCCGGGGCCTCCGACTGGCCGGCGGAGCCGTAGTGCTCGCGCACCGTCCGCACGACCGGGGGTTCGAGGCCGGAAGAGGCCCCCTTCACGTACTCGCCGCTCTCCTTGAGGTGGGCGAGCAGTTCCTTGCTCGTGATTCCGAGCTCCTTGGCGAGCTCGCTAACACGCAACTTTGCCACTGTTCTCCTGTCCGGAAGCGCCTCCGGACGGAGACGCGTTACTGATGATGCTGGCAGCTCATCGCTGGGTACTCATCGGGTGCCCATCGGCTTCCAACCCGCTTCCATTACTCGAGTACGGACGTCGGGGACGTCCTGGACGACACCGCCGCGTCGAGCTCCGACCACAGCGACTCGGGAGGTTCCTCCTGAAGTCGCAGGGCGCGCTTGAGAGCCCGGCGCTTCCTGGCGCGCTCGACGCACGCGGGATCCGGGTGGACCCACGCGCCCCGACCGGGCCGGACGGCCTGGGGATCCACGGTGAGGACCCCCTCGCGCGACGCGGCGATCCGGAAGAGCTCCGAACGCGGCGCGCGCTTCCCGCAGCCCGTGCACGTACGAACCGGAACCGCTTCGAAAGAGGCGGCGACCTGGTTCAGCGCGGACTGCGACACGCGGTCAGTCTAGTCGAGGCCCCGTCAGTCCAGCGGATCGGAGTATGAGCGACTGGTCACGTCGTCGGGCATCGAGGAGCGCGAGGCGAGGGGCTCGTCGCCGGTCTCGGTGTCGGCGTGGATGTCGATGTGGTACTCCGTGAGGCGCGCGGCGAGTCGGGCGTTCTGCCCCTCCTTGCCGATCGCGAGGGAGAGCTGGAAGTCGGGGACGACGGCGGTCGCGGTCTTGTTGTCGACCGAGTGGACGACGACGCGCGAGACGCGGGCGGGCGACAGGGCGTTCGCGACGAAGCGGCCGGGGTCGGCCGACCAGTCGACGATGTCGATCTTCTCGCCGCCGAGCTCGGTCATGACGGCGCGGACGCGCGAGCCCATCGGGCCGATGCACGCGCCCTTCGCGTTGACGCCGTCGCGGGCGGCGACGACCGCGATCTTCGTGCGGTGACCGGCTTCGCGGGCGATCGCCTTGATCTTCACGAGGCCCTGCTGGATCTCGGGGACCTCGCGCTCGAAGAGCCCGGCGACGAGGCCGGGGTGCGTGCGCGAGAGGGTGATGCGGGCGCCCTTCTCGGTGCGCTCGACGTTGACGACGAAGGCGCGGATGCGGTCGCCGTGGCGGTAGGACTCGCCGGGGACCTTCTCCGAATCCGGGAGGACGGCCTCGAAGTCGTCGCCGACCTTGACGATCGTGATGCGCCCGTCGCGCGACTGGTCGACGACGCCGGTGACGACGCGGCCCTTCTGGTTGGCGAAGTCGCCGAGGACCTTCTGGTCATCGGCGTCGCGGAGCCGCTGCATGATGATCGAGCGCGCGGTCGACTGGGCGATGCGCCCGAAGTTCTTCGGGGTGTCGTCGAACTCCCCGATGGGGTTGCCGTCCTCGTCCTCGTCCGTCGCGATGACGGCGACGCGGCCGGTCTTCTTGTCGATCTCGATGCGGGCCTTGGAGATGGCGCCGGGGATGTTGTGATACGCCTTGAGGAGGGCCTCTTCGATGGCGTCGACGAGCCGGTCGAGGGAGACCCCCTTCTCCTGCTCGACCATCCGCAGCGCGGTCATGTCGATTTCCATGCGTCTCATTCCTCCGTGCCGAATTCGACGCGAGCCCGCGCCTTCTTCATCTGTGCGTAGTCGATCCTAGTCGCAGCGCCGTCGACGCTCAGTGAGGCGCCGGTCTCGTCGGCGGCCTCGACGCGCCCGAGGACCCTCGAGCCGTCGCGGAGCTTGACGGACGCGAGCCGTCCGATCTGCTTGATCCAGTGGCGCGGCTCGGTGAGCTCGCGCTCGGCGCCGGGAGTCGAGACCTCGAGGAAGTACTCGGTCTCGACGGGGTCGGCCTCGTCGACGATCGGCGAGGCGGCGCGCGACAGGTCCGCGAGCCCGTCGGAGTCGACGGAGGCGCCCGCGGGGGCCTCGACGACGACGCGGACGATCCGCATCCCGGATTCCCTGACGTCGAGGACGGCGTCGAGCTCGAGCCCGAATCCCTCGACGAGGGGGCGGAGTCGTTCCTCGAGTTCGACGAAGCGCTGGGGCTGGGCCACAAATCCTCCTGTGTGTCCGACACGGCACCGGCCCCCCATCGTACCCGCGTCCGGTCATGGGATGATGCCCCCGTGACCGCCTCCCTTCCGACTTCAGGCCCGAACCGCGCGCTCCCCCACCGGCGCTCCCGAGCGCTCGGCGCGTTCGCGCTGCTCGCGGCCTCGGCGGTCGCGCTCTCCTCGTGCGAGGCGCCTCACGTCCGCCTGGAGACGGACGTGCCGACGCTCCCCTCGCTCACGCGCATCGACGCGATCCGCGACACCGCCGCCCGGACGGAGTCGGCGGCCGCCGATCGCGCGGCCGATCTCGCGACGGACGCGACCTCGTGCCCGGCGTGCGCGGAGGTCCTCACCTCGATCGCGTCGAACTCCCGGTCGCGCCTCGAGGCGCTCGGCGGCGTGTGGGATCCGTGGAATGGGAATCCGCCGAAGGGCGCGCAGACCGTTCCGGCGGTCGCGAGCGCACCCGTGACGGTCGACGAGTTCGCCTCCTGGCTCTTGCAGACCGCCCGCCGCGACCTGGCCGCGGCCGCGGATCCGGAGGAGACCGCCTCGTCCGACGCTCTCGCCCTCGCGACGGCGGCGCTCGGCCGCTACCGCTCCGCCCAGGCCCTCGCCTCCGTCTACGGCCTCTCGATCGACGAGGGCGGGGCCGCGGTGTCGGATCTCAACGAGAGGCTGCAGTCGATCGCCGGTTCGGACTCGCTCTCGCTCCTCGGGACCTGGGGGCTCGATCCCGACGCGCTCGCCTCGGGCGCGCTCCTCGCCGCCCCCGACCTTTCGAAGGACACGGCCCTCGGCGATTCGACCGAGCTTTCCGAGTCGATCGCCTCCTGGGACTGCGCGGCCCAGTCGCTCCCGAAGGCCCAGCTCGTCGCCCAGTCCGTCTCCGACGCCTCGACGCGCCAGGACGTCCTCTTCTCCCGGGTCGACGCCCTCTTGTCGGCCGGCGCGACCGATGAGCGGACGCTGCGCTGCTCGCTCGACGACCTCGACGCGACCTCGCTCGCGAACGCCCTCATCGCCGCCGACCTCCACCTCCTCGACTCCGACGACGCGACCGTGCGGACGATCGGCGCGCGCGCCGCCCTCGAGGACCTCGGGAACTGGACGATCGGGGCGGACGCGAGCGCCCCGGCGCTCATCGGCGCCCGGTCCTGAACTCCCCCGTCGTCGGCGCACCGCCCCGGCCTCGTCGATCGGGAAGCGGCGCGGCGCCCTGCGTAGAATCGGGCGCATGACCGCACCCCTGCCCGACGCCGCACGCGCGCTCCTGCCCGATTCCGACCGCAAGGCCCCCGCCGAGGAGCTCGCCGACGGCACGTGGATCGTCGCCGGTCAGCACGCGATCATCCGGGTCGGGGCCGACCGCGTCCTCGATTCGGGCATGTGGTACGAGGTCGCGACGGCGAAGTGGAACGCGGAGGATCGCGTCCTCTCGGTCGATTGGATGGACCCGTCGCGCGCGTCGATCCGCGTCGAGACCGTGTCGCGCGACCCGCACGTCCTCATGCGGACGATCGCCGACCGCGTCAATCACTCGATCGTCGTCCACAAGTCGACGAAGGTCTCGAACGGGACCGCGATCTCGGCGTGGATCCGCAGGCGCGATGACGACGCGCTCTTCTCCGTCCTCACCGCCCAGGGGCCGCTCGACGCGGCGTCGCGCGCCGAGGCCGAGCGCTTCGAGCGAATGCTCCGCGAGGGCGTCGGGCTCGACTGAGCCTGCCCCAACTCGCGTTTGGCGGCTTTGTTGGTGTTCGGCGGCGCAAATCGGCCCGATGATCGCCGCCAAACGCAGTGAAAGCCGCCAAACGCCGTGAAAGCCGCCAAACGCTCGGACGGGCGCCCTCAGACCTCGAGCGGCGTGCGGACGAAGGGGTCGGTGGAGAAGCCCTGCTCGACGATGGCGGCCGCCCACTCCTTCGCGCTGAAGAGCGAGTGGTCGCGGTAGTTGCCGCAGGAGAAGACGTCCGTGCCCGGCACGTCCTCCCAGGTCACCTCGGCCGCGATGGCGCGCAGCGAGGAATCGAGAGCGCGGGCGACCTCCTCGACGCTCGGCGTCCCCCAGCAGATGAGGTGGAAGCCGGTCCGGCACCCGAAGGGCGAGCAGTCGATGACGCCGTCCATGCGGTCGCGCAGGAGCGACGCGAGGAGGTGCTCGATCGTGTGGAGGCCACCGGTCGGGATCGCGGTCTCGTTCGGCTGGACGAGGCGCAGGTCGAAGTTCGAGATCTCATCGCCCTTCGGGCCGGTCTCGATCGAGATGAGGCGGACGTAGGGGGCGAGGACTGCGGTGTGGTCGAGCGTGAAGCTCTCGACTTCGGCCATGGGGGACTCCTGTTGACGAGGGCGGGGCGGCGCCCGTTCGAGCGGGGCGCCGCGGCGCCGCGACGGGGTGGACGGGCCCCACGGTAGTCGACGCCGGTCCTCAACACGCGTTTGGCGGCTTTCCTGACGTTTGGCGGGTCGGAACGCCGAAGTTATCGGGCTTTTCGCATTCGGGGGTGTCGTCGCGTGCCGACGAACGTCATCCCTCGGATCGCTGTCTCGGCGCACACGGCGGGTGGGCAGAGGCGTCGAGTGTGCGTGATGCGTCTCGGGCGTCTCCGGCGTCCCTCCTGCACATCCGCATACAGTTTCGGCCCTCGCGGAGGCTCGCCCGAAAGACGGCCGGAAGAAGGTGCAGATCAGGGCTCTGCTCCGCCTTGGTCGACGGAGAAACTGTGTGCGTATTTGCGGGTAGGACGTCCAGGCGCATCCCCTCGGCGGGGGACGGGTACTACGGTTCTTCATGGTCGGGTGCTGCGGCTCCTCATGACAGGGGTGCAGTCGGGCGCAGCGGCAACCCTGCGGCTCTCAGCACCCAGGATCCTCACCGACTACACCCCCAACTGTGAAGAGCCGGTTAGGCTCTTCACAGTTGGGGGTGTAGTCGGTTGCCGATGCCCCGCATGACCTACATCGCCGTCTCGGCGGGCTTCGCGGGCGGGGCGGGTCGTCGAGTGTGCGATCAAGGTTGTTCCGTGCCCGGAATCAGGGGCCCGCATGACCTGGATCGCCGCCTCGGCGAGTTTGGCGGGTGGGATGGGTCGTCGAGTGTGCGATCAAGGTTGTTCCGTGCCCGGAATCAGGGGCCCGCGTGACCTGGATCGCCGCCTCGGCGGGCTTCGCGGGCGGGAAAGGTCGTCGAGTGTGCGATCCAAGTCGCCCCACGCCCGGAATCAGCGGCCCGCGTCACCTGGATCGCCGCCTCGGCGGGCTTCGCGGGTGGGAAAGGTCGTCGAGTGTGCGATCCAGGTGGCCTGACACCCGGAATCAGCCTCTCGCATGACCTACATCGCCGTCTCGGCGGGATTCGCGGGCGGGAAGGGCCGTCGAGTGTGCGATCCAAGTCGCCCCACGCCCGGAATCAGCGGCCCGCGTCACCTGGATCGCCGTCTCGGCGTGCTTGGCGGGTGGGGAAGGTCGTCGAGTGTGCGATCCGGGTGACTCGCACGTGGAAGGAACGGAGTGCCGGGAGCCTGGAGGCCGACGCCTCACCCGCAGAAACGCACACAGTTTCTCCGTCGGCTCCGATGCTGCAGGGCTCTGATCTGCGCTTTCCTACGAGGATCTCTAGAGGGACCCTCCCAACGGGCCGAAACTGTGTGCGGATTCGCGGTGGGGACGTCGGAGACGCCCCCGGCCCACGACTCCGCAATCGGCGGCCGGCCGGGATCCGCCGACTACACCCTCAATTGCGAAGCGCCACTTTACGAACTCTGCCCCTGGGAGTAGGTATGGCCGCACGTCGTCTTCCCCGGCTCCTCGCCGCAGCCTTCGCGATCCTCGTCGTCGGCGCCCTCGCGGGCTGGTCGCTCCGCGTCCTCCTCGCTCCCCCGAGCCCGACAGAGACGGCGTCCCCATACGCCCTCGTGACGGCGCAGTCCGGCCAGTTGGGTCGCGCGATCACCCTCAACTCATCGGCGACCCGACAGGCGACGACCACCCTCGTCTCTCAACTCGACGGAACACTCACGTCCCTCGACGTCCAAGAGGGCGAATCGAACGGTGTGGGATCCCTCCTTTACACCGTCGACATGCTGCCCGTCGTCCTCGCCGAAGGGACCGTCCCCGCGTACAGGACGCTCACCGAGGGGATGAAGGGCCCCGACGTCGTCCAACTCCAACGTTTCCTCAACGCCGTCGGCGGCTACGGCCTCGCGGAGGACGGCGAGTTCGCGGGCCGGACGACGCGCGCGGTCCTCGAGTGGAACCGCTCTCTCGGGATCCCCGATGACCCCACCGTGCCGCTGGGGCGAATCGTCTTCGCCGCTCGCACCCCGCTCTCACTCACGTGGGCCGATGACGTCGAGCTCGGAACACCCGTACACGTCGGCGATCCGATCGGAAAGGTCCTCGCCGACGAGCCGACGTTCACGATGACGATCCCCTCCGGTCAGCTCGCTCTGGTCTCGGAGGGCATGCCCGCATCGATCTCCACGAGCACGAGGACGTGGGATGCCCGGATTGGTCCGATCACGATCGATCCGGAGACGAATGAGGCGACGACGATCCTGCAGCCGGCCGAGGGCGCGACGTCCATCTGCGGCGACGAGTGCGCGCTCATTCCAGCGCAGGGCGCCAAGGGGATGCGCACGACGATCACGGTCGTCCCCGAGCGCTCCGGCGTCGTCGTCCCGACCAGCGCGCTGAGGGTCGACGCCAACGGGGCGACCGTTCTCATCGACGAGGGCGGAGCGCTTCTCCCCGTCGAGGTGCTCGTCAGCGTCTCGGGCCGGTCGATCGTCACCGGCGTCGACGAGGGGACGCGCCTCCGCGTGCTGTCGACATCCGAGGGCTCGGCCGCGGATTCCGACGGCGAGCGTACACCGGACTCCCCCTCCTCAGCGGGGTGAGCATGACGGTCCTCGCCGCGCGCAGCACGACCTTCGCCTATCCGCGAGCGCGCTCCCCGATCGTCGTCGATTGGTCCGAGTCCTTCGAGGCTGGAGCGCTCACCGCCATCACCGGAGGATCAGGATCCGGCAAATCGACGAGGCTCTTCCTCCTCGCGACACTCCTGCGTCCCGACTCGGGGGAGATCCTCTTCAACGGCACCAGGATCGACGCTCTCCCCGACGCCGTGCGCTCGCGATTCCGCGCCGAGCACTGCGGCTTCATCTTCCAGGACGCCGCGCTCGATGGGACGCGGTCGATCATCGACAACATCACCGAGTCCGCCCTCTATCGCGGACGATCCCGGCGAGAGGCGGAGCCCCTCGCCCTCGATCTTCTCGAGGCGGTCGCCCTTGATCTACCGCCGGCTCGCCGACCCGGCGAGATCTCGGGCGGTCAGGCCCAACGAATCGCCCTGTGCCGGGCATTGATCGGGAATCCGGACATCATCTTCGCCGACGAGCCGACGGGGAACCTCGACGCACAGACGGGCAGCCTCGTCATGGATGTCCTCGCGAAGCGAGCGCACGCCGGTGCGATCGTCATCGTCGTCACGCACGACGCCGAGGTCGCGGCCGTCGCCGACCGGCGCATCGCGATCGGAGGCGACGCATGACGCGCCTGCTCCTTCTCCTCTCCGAGATCAGGGCGAGTGCCCTCGCGCAGCGCCTCACCTCCCTCATCGTCGCCCTCATCATGGCAGTGGCGACGGCGTCGGTCATCGCGACTGCCGGATACGCCGCCGGACGTCAGCAGCAGATCCTCTCGACGGTCGACGACATGGGCACGCGCACGCTATCGATCCACACCGCTCACGTCGATTCGCCCCTCACCGCGGGTCTCGCCCGGTCCATCGCCGCCTACGACCTCGTCGACCATGTGGCGGCCTTCTCCGATGCCTTCGACGTTTCCGCGTACGACGCCAGTGGCGCGACCCGAGTCAGCGCCCGGCGCGTGTACGGCGCGTGGGCGGACGAGCGTCTTTCGGGGCTCGATGAGCGCATCCCTGCGCAGATCGACCGGGCGATCGCCTCTCCGGGTGTGCTCGACCTCCTCGGGCTGCCCGCCTCGGGAGGGACGGTTCGCGCCGTCGGCGACGGCCCCGAGTACCAGGTCGTCGCGGAAGAACCGCTCCCCGAGTTCCTCCGGGATCTCGAGCCGGTCCTCCTCATTCCAACGTCGGAGACGCCCACGACGCCAGTCGCGTCGATCCTCGTCGTCGCCGACTCCTCCGCCGACCTTCCCTTCGTTGAGCGACTCGCCCTCGACCACCTGTCCGGAATCCCCTCCTCGGAGTACACCGTCGCGTCCTCGCAGCAGTACGCCGCCTTGCGCACGGCCCTCGACGGCTCGCTCACCGCCTCGAATCGGGTCCTCATCCTCGCGACCCTCGCGATCGCCGCGCTCCTCGTGATGATCGTGGTCTGGGTGACCGTGCTCATGCGGCGCCGCGACTTCGGCCGGCGTCGAGCTCTCGGCGCGACGCGGTCGATCATCGTCGCCCTCACTATCGGACAGGTCGCTCTCGTCTCCATCCTCGGCGCCCTCGTCGGCACCGGTGCGGGGCTCTTCCTACTCGCGCTCCGCTCTGCGCCGCTACCGGGCGCCTCCTTCGTCCTCGCGAGCGCGATCGCCCTCGTCCTCGTCTCCGGCTCGCTCGCGGTCCTCCCCGCGCTCTGGGCGTCCTCGCGAGACCCGCTCCACGAGCTCCGCGTCCCCTGACCAGTCGAGGTTTCGGTCGGAGCATCGCCGGGGCGGGTGTCAGTTCCTCTCGGAGAAGGTCTGGCGGCGCTGCTCGAGGCGCATGAGATCGCGGAATGCCTCGGCGTAGTCGGGATCGTCCTCGTCGAGACGCTGGAGGCGCGAGCGGGCCTCGCCCATCTTGCGGGTGAGATCCATGCGGACGAGCGCGGCGACGACTCCGCGACAGTACGAGCGCATCTCGTCCTCGCGGTCCTGCGGCAGCGGCGCGACGGCGAGCTCGGAGACGGCGACGCCCACGATCTCCCCGGCCTCCTCGCGGACCTGATCGACGAAGCGGCGGGTCGCGGCGTCGCGGGCGCGCTCCCCCTCGCCGAAGTGCGACTCGGCCGAGCGCAGGAGCGCGGCGAAAGCGTCGAGCCCGCCGAGCGCGCGGATCGCGTCGTGGACGGCGCGATGGGTCGGGACGGAGAAGGACGAGCCGTCGAGGTCGTCGAAGCCGGATCCGATGAGGTACATCGGGTGTTGAAGGGCCGCTTCGAGGACCTGGCGCTCGAGCTTCGCGATGGGGTCCTCGGGGCCGCGACGCGGCGCGGGCGCAGGGATGCCGGCGCCCGCCATGTCGCTGGCCTCCCCGTAGCGGGGCTCGGCGGTGGGCCGTTGGGCGTGGCGGACCGCGTCGGAGACCGTGCGGATGTCCATCCCGAGCCAGCCGGCGAGCGAGCGCGTGTACTCCATGCGCAGCGCCCGGTCCTTGATGCTCGAGACGATCGGGGCGGAGGCGCCGAGGGCGCGGACGCGCCCCTCCGCGGTCTTGAGATCGACCTGGCGCAGGACCGAGCGGATGACGAACTCGAAGAGCGGGGTCCGCGAATTCACGAGGTCGAGCACGGCCTGATTGCCGCGGGCCATGCGGACCTCGCACGGGTCCATGCCCTCCGCGTCGACCGCGACGAAGGTCTGCGAGGCGAAGTTCTGGTCCTCGTGGAAGGCACGCAGCGCCGCCTTCTGGCCCGCCGCGTCGCCGTCGAAGGTGAAGATCACCTCGGACCCGCGGGCGCGCCCGTCGGACAGGAGGACGCCGGCGGCCGGATCGGCGGCGTCGCCGAGGAGGCGCCGCACGATCTTCACGTGCTCGGAGCCGAAGGCGGTGCCGCAGGTCGCGACCGCGCACCCGGCCCCCGCGACGTGGGCGGCCATGACGTCCGTGTAGCCCTCGACGATGACAACGCGGCGCTCGGTCGCGATCCGCTTCTTCGCGAGGTCGAGGCCGTAGAGCAGCTGGGATTTCTTGTAGATCGGCGTCTCGGGCGTGTTGAGGTACTTCGGGGATTCCTGGTCCTCGTCGTTCAGGCGCCGGGCGCCGAATCCGACGGTCGCGCCCGTGATGTCCCGGATCGGCCACATGAGCCGCCCCCGGAACCGGTCGTAGAGCCCGCGATTGCCGCGGGTTCCCAGTCCCGCGATCTCGATCTCCTGGTCGGTGAAGCCCTTCGAGCGCAGGTGGCGAAGGAGCGCGTCCCACGAGTCCGGCGAGTAGCCGACGCCGAAGTGGGCGCACATCGACTGGTCGAATCCTCGGTTCGCGAGGAAGGCGCGGCCCTTGGCGGCCTCGGGCGAGCCGAGCTGGGCGATGTAGAACTCCTCGGCGACCTGATGCGCCTCGAGAAGGCGCTTGCGCTTGCCCGGCTCCTCGGTGCGGACCTGGCGGCCTCCCTCCTCGTAGTGGAGGGTGACGCCGGAGCGCTGGGCGAGGAACTCGACGGCCTCGGCGAAGGGGAGGTGGTCGATCTTCTGGACGAAGGAGATGACGTCCCCGCCCTCGCCGCAGCCGAAGCAGTGCCACATGCCGAGGTGGGGGCGGACGTGGAAGCTCGGAGTGCGCTCGTCGTGGAAGGGGCACAGTCCTTTGAGGGAGCCGACGCCCGCGGGCCGCAGGGCGACGTGCTCGCCGACGATCTCCTCGATCCGGGCGGCCTCGCGCACTGCGGCGATGTCCTCTTTGCGAATGAGACCGGGCATGGGCGTCAGTCTACCGACGCCCGTCGCCGCCTGCGTCCGGTCCCCACGCGCCCGTCCCGCCGAAAGCATCACCTTTCCCCGCCGAAAGCATGGCGGTTTCAGGCGGTGAGTGCAACGGCGTTGTCGTCGAGTAATTTTTGCATGAGTTCGGCGGGTGTTTTCCAGCCGTGGCGTTTGCGGGGTCGGGTGTTGAGTTGGCGTTCGGCCTCGGCGAATGCTTCTGGGGGATAGTCGTTCAGGTCGGTGCCTTTAGGGAAGTAGTCGCGCAACAGGCCGTTGGTGTTCTCGTTGGACCCGCGCTGCCAGGGCGAATGCGGGTCGGCGAAATACACCTTCGTTTTGGTCCGGCTGGTCAGGTCTTTCGCGTTCGCCATCTCCCCTCCCTGGTCCCACGTGATCGTCTCGCGAAGCGTGAGCGGGAAAGGGCTGATCATGTCGGCGAGCACGTCGATCACACTTGCCGTGTCGTGGCACGCTGGCAGGGGCCGGACGAGCAGGTAGCCCGTGGTGCGTTCCACCAGGGTGATCGCGGCGCTCTTGTTGTTCGCCCCCACGATCAGATCCCCCTCCCAATGGCCCGGAACCTGGCGTCCTTCCACCTCTTGGGGCCGGTCCACGATCCTGGCGCCCTCCACCCACGACTTCCCCTTCGAGCGCGCCAGAGCCAGCGGCGAACGCGCCAGGCGACGCGTGCGCCCCGACCGCAACGCCTTTTCCACCTTGAGCTCTTGACGCAACGCGCCGCGCCCATGCACATACAGGGCCTGATAGATCGTCTCCGGGCTGATCGTCACCCCCCTATTGTCCCCACACGCCCAGGCCCGCGAGATCTGCTCAGGCGACCAGTGCTCGTTAAGCTTGGCGACCACGAAGGCGCGCAGCCGAGGATCCTCCAGCTTGAACGGCTTGGGACGAGCCCGCCTCCCGGCAGCCTCCTCATGAGCGCGTACCGCCCGATACTGGCCGCCCCCACGATCCAACTCCCGCTTCACCGTCGAGGCCGCCACCCCAAGCTCGCGGGCGATCCCCCGCATGCTCATCCCCTGACCGTGCAAGTACTCGATGAGCTGGCGGCCCCCGATCGTCAACCGGGCCCCATGCCCGACCCCGCTGACCAGCCCCTCCACAGGGTCGGCGGGCGCACTGCCCACCCACCCGCCTCGCGAACCCACACGAAACGTCATGCCCCAATCTTTGGCCCACTTGCGGATCGTGCACACCGCGACACCCACCCGCAAATGCACCTGCCTAACCGGCACACCCTCAATCAGCAGATCCAACACCTGGCGGCGAACCGCCTCAGAACAACGAAAACCCACAGCAACCACCCCACACACTCAAGGCGTTGCACTCACCACCTGAAACCGCCCATCACCTTTCCCCGCTGAAAGCATCACCTTGCCGCGTCGAGGAGATCTCCCCCGCCATTCAGCTCACAGCTGCGTCGAGAGCATCCCGCACAGGCGGGCGTGCCACTTCGATGCGGAGGCGTCCGTCAGGGAGGCCACCTGGTCGACGACCGCGCGCACGCGCCCAGCCTCGTCCTCGGCGATCCGCCACGCGGCGGCGAACATCGGCTCGAGCGCCGCGGGTCCGGCGTCGAGGAGCGCATCGACGAGGTCGGCGAGGAGCGTGCGCTGCTGGTAGTAGACGGGCTCGTTCTCGCGCGGGCTCATGACGAAGTGGACGGCGAGGCCCTTGAGGACCTGGATCTCGGCGCGGGTCGACGGCGGGACGACGAGGTCGGCGCGGTACCTCCCGAGCGCGCCCGCCCCGAATTCGACGCGGGTCGCCGTGACGGCGGCGCCGCAGAAGCGGCCGATGAGTTCGCTCGTGAGGTCCTTGAGACGCGCGAGCGACGCGTAGGACCCGTCGAATCCGCCGATCGACACGTCGAGGGCGAGGAGTCGTTCGAGCGCGTTCTCGAGGTCCGCGCGCGCGACGCCGCGCCCGTACCAGTCGATCGTCGAATCGATGACGGCGGAGGCGACCGCGTCATCGCCGAGCGATTCGACGCGGCACTTCCCGGTCGCGATCGCGTCCTCGACGTCGTGGACGGAGTAGGCGATGTCGTCGGACAGGTCCATGATCTGCGCCTCGAGGCAGCGCCTGCCCGCGGGCGCGCCCTCGCGCATCCATGCGAAGACCGGGAGGTCGTCGGCGTAGACGGAGTACTTGCGCGCCGACTTCACCGGGTCGGGCCCGGCCCCCTTCGCCCACGGGTACTTGCAGATCGCGTCGAGGGTGGCGCGCGTGAGGTTGAGGCCCGCGGGATCGCCGTCGGGAGCAAGGACCTTCGGCTCGAGGCGGGAGACGAGGCGCAGGGGCTGCGCGTTCCCCTCGAATCCCCCGCAGTCGGCGGCGAGCTCGTCGAGGACGCGCTCGCCGTTGTGCCCGAAAGGCGGGGGGCCGAGGGCGTGGCTGAGGCACGCGGCGTCGACGACGTCGGGGTTCGCGCCGAGCTCCTTGCCGAGCTCGCGACCGACCTGGGCGACCTCGAGGGAGTGGGTGAGGCGCGTGCGGACGAAGTCGTTCGACGCGGGCCCGAGGACCTGCGTCTTCTCCCCGAGGCGCCGCAGCGCCGAGGAGTGGAGGATCCGCGCCCGGTCCCTCTCGAACGCGGTCCTCATCGCGGACTTCGCGGATTCGGGGGTACGTCGGGCCTGGTCGGCCTCCGAGTAGACGGGGACCAGGCTCGTTTCGACGAGGGGTCTCGAAGCTGCGCTCACGCCCCCAGACTAACGAACGAGCGCCCCGACGCATCGGGCCCGATTGTGTGTCACCATGGAGAAATGGTGGAACGACGAGGTCTCCAGGAGAACGTGCGCACGGTTCTCGTGCATCGGGCGACGCGGGGTCCCGCGCCCTGGTGGCACTCGTCCGCGATCTTCGACCCCGACCGCCCGCTCGACTCCTCCGACCCGGAGCGCCTCCTCGAGTTCGCCTCCCTCGCCCGCGCCGCGGGCTTCGACGCCCTGGTCCTCAGTCCCTCGCCCGAGGATGTCGACTCGGCGGGCACGCCCGTCCCGGGCCTCGTCGCCCGTCTCCACGAGCTCGGGCTGCGCGTCGTCGTCGCCCTTCCCGCCGATGCCTTCGCCGACCTCGACGATCCGGACGTCGACGCGGTCGACCGTGAGTCCCTCGTCCTCGCGCGCACGCGCCTCATTCTCGAGGCCGGCGCCGACGGCATCGACCTCGGCGAATGCGGGGAGTATCGCTCCTCCCGCGACCCCGACCGCTCCACCGCCCGCGCGCGCGAGCGCTTCGCCGCCCTCGTGCGCCTCGTCGAGTCGGAGGCGATGGCCGCCGACTCCCAGCCGATCGTCATCGGGCGGATCACCGGCGCGGACGCGTCGCACGTGCGCGCCCACCTCGAGGAGGACTGGTTCCACCAGCTGCGTGACGACGCGCTGCGCCGGGTCGCCTGGGACGCCAGGTCGATCGAGAACGCGGTCGTCTCCTCCCTCGAGTCGCGCGACCGCCTCGGCGCGATCACCCCGTGGTCCGTCGACGTCGCCTGCGCGGAGCCGGGCGGCGGCCTCGCCCTCGCGCTCTACGCGCTCTCGCTGCCGGGCGCCGCGCACGTCCTCTTCGGGCCCGACGCGCTCGCCTCCGACATCGGCGCACTCCCGATCGACGAGGTCGTCCCCCTCGCGCTCTCCGTCCGCTCGTCGAAGGGCCTCGGCACGGGCAGCCTCGGGATCGTTCACGGGCTCGCCTGGGCGGCCCCGGGCGTCGTCGTCCACCTCAACGGCCCCGTGATGGTCGTCCTCAACACGTCGGAGCAGCCGGTGTCCGTGCCCGGTCGAGCGCCGCGCCTATGCTCCTCGCACGCGCTCGGCACGGCGGCCGACGGGTCGACGATCGTGCCGGCGGGCGCCTGCGCGTGGTTCGAGACGCCGCGCATCCGCCCCGCTGCGGCCGCCTACTGGGACTGACCCTTTGACATGGGCACCGCGCGGGGCTACCGCGCCTTGAAGTAGTCGAAGAGCTTCGTCTCTCGAACGAGGAGTCCTGCCGCCAGTGCGCCGAGCACGAGCCCGGCGAATCCGACCGCGCCGAGCAGCCCGGCATGCGCCCACAAGTCCCCTCTGTCCCCCGCAGGGGCGCGGAGGATCGCCCAGGAGAGCGCGGGAAGGACGAGGACGGAGCTGGCGACCCCGATGACGACGGCGTGCGCGAGGAGTTTGGCAAGCAGGTCCGCCCTTCCGACGCCCGCGTGCAGATCCGAGGCGAGTTCGAGGCGGCGCCTGCGGACGGACAGTGCTCCGACGACGAGCGAGCCCGCCCCGAGCGCCCACATGATCGGGGCGGTGATCCGTCCGAAGTAGCGGGCCTGCCCGTCGAACGAAGATCCGAGACTCGCGTTCACCGAATAGGTCTCGACCTGTTGGTTCTCCCCGGAGGGGATGACCGAGGTCCGCATGAGCGAATCGACCTCGGGCTTGAGGGGCCAGAGTCGAACCCAGCAGGCGTCGAAGACGCCGCCGGCGGGCACGGGCACGAGCGCCGAGTAGGCGAAGCCGGTGCGACGCCCGTCGGTCTCGTCCCAGCGGTAGACGCCCTGGACGCGCGCGGAAGAACCGTCGGCGAGCGCGAGTTCGCCTCCCGCCGCGAGGCCGAGGGCGTCCCCGACTTGTTCGGCGAGGACGACACCGACACCCGGTGAAAGGGAGGCCATGTCGAACACTCCGCCGATGTCGCCGGCGTACTCCCAGGTCTGAAGCGATGAGGACGGCATCGCCGCCGGCGTGAGTGACTGGTCCGCCTTCCTCATCGCGACGGCACCTGCGACGCCCTCGACGCGGGCGAGGGCGCGGCACCCGGCACCGTCGATCGCTCGGGTCGATTCGACGACGCGGACGGACGCCATCGCTCGCTGGTAGTTCTGGGCCGCTTGCGCCTCCCGCGCGATCACGCGAAGGTCGAGGGCGATGCCTCCGCCGATGAGGAGGGAAACGACGAGACTCCACACGCCGATCCACGCGGTGCCGCTCGTCATGTCGCGCCACGCTTCGCGCGCGAGGGCGCGCCGCGTCATCCGTTCACGCATCGGGCCTCGCCTCCCGCGTCGCGGCCCCGGCGCCGGTCGAGCCGTCGTCGGCGGAATCGACGTCCGCGTAGGCGGCGAGGTCGATGACGCGTGTACACCTGTCGCGCACGTGCGGATCGTGGGTGGCGATGAGGACGACGAGGCCCCGATCCCGCAGCGCCGTGAGCGTGTCGGCGACGTGCGCGGCGGTGCGCTGGTCGAGTTGGGCGGTTGGTTCGTCGACGAGGAGCACGTCCGGCTCGGAGGCGAGTGCGCGGGCGAGGAGCATGCGCTGCGCCTCTCCGCCCGACAGGGTCTTGAAGAGGCGTTCGGCGACCTGGTCGAGCCGGAAGTCGTCGAGCAGGGCTCGCGCCCGATCGTCCGCGTCCGCGGGGGCGAGCCCTTGCGCGAGGAGCGGCAGGGCGACGTGATCGAGGACGGTTCGGCCGGGCACGCCGTGCGGGTTCTGAAAGACCCAGGCGATTCGCGGTTCGTCACGTCGGGCGTCGGCCCCGGCCTCGTCCCCCGTGGGCGCGCCGACGTCGATGCTCCCCTCGGCGGGGGCCAGCCACCCGGAGATCATCGACAGGAGCGTCGACTTGCCGGAGCCGGAGGGGCCGATGAGCGCGACGACCTCGCCCTCCCGAATCGTCTCGTCGAGCCCGCGGAAGAGCCAGGGACCATCGCTGAAGCGGTGCCCGAGCATTCGCAGGCTCACCGGCATTCGAGGCCCTCGGTGTCCAGGTCGACGTCGGTGAGGGGATCGTCGGAGGTGATGTAGGACTGACCGAGCTGCGAGCCGACGATCCGGACCTTGTGGACGCTGCCGTCGTGGGCGACGCACGCGTCCGCGCCGATGATTCCGAAAAGCGACGAGGGCGGGACGACGAGCGCGCTCACGGGAGTGGCGAGCGACCATGGGACGGAGAAGACGCCCTCGCCGTCGCCGAGGGCCGTGGTGAACGCGGCGTACTGGTCGGATTCCTTGATCGCGCGAATCGTGTCGGGGTCGGTGATGACGCCGTCCGCGGGCACGGGCAGGGCGCCCGTCGACAGGGTGATGACGCGGTCGCCGGGCATCGCCTCCTTCGGGAGGGTGAGGACGCCGCGCTCGACGGAGTCGGTGACGTCGAGGAGGGCCGCAGTCGGATCGACGGTCGCCCCGAGGCCGACCTCGATGCCCGAGACGGTGACGGAGGCCGCGGGGATCCACGCGAATCCGGTGGTCGGCACTTCGGCGGGCACTCCTCCGGCACCGTCGTCGATGCCGAGGAGGTCGGCGGCGGCGCGCCGCGTGTTCCAATCGGCGATGCCTGTGGCGTCGACGGCGTAGCCAAGGCGCGCGAGTTCGGTCTGCAGCGCGCGAACGTCATCGCCTTCGAGAGCGTTGACGATCGGGCGGTAGAGGGGCGTCGTCGTGGCAAGGGCGATGAGGGACGTCCCGTCGATGCGGGCGATTTCCTCTCCCGATTCGAGCGTGTCTCCGACGGAGATGGGAAGGGCTGTCATCTTGCCGGAGAGCGGCGCCGGTATCGAGGTCGTGTCGCCTCTGACGAAGGCGAGGGGGATCGTGCGGGCGTCGTCGATGACGCGTGTTTCAACGGGGGCGCTGTCGAGTGCGGGAGCGGCGTCGAGCGAGGCGGGGACGGGGGGGGGGAGGACGAGGGCGCCGAGGGCTGCTCCGCCGCAGCCGACGAGGGCGCACGCGAAGGCGCCGATCGCGAGGGGGCGGAGAGGGATCCTCATCGTCGAGTCCTTGTCTGTCGGGCAGCCGATTTCAGAATAGGGGCGAGGAGGCGGCGCTCGTGTCTCCATCGGCGTTGACATTCATCAACTCCCTGTCGGTGAGAACTCGAAAATGGGCCTTACGAGGTCGGGGTTCGGAGCTCTGACCGCTCGTCGGGTCGTAGGCGCACTCCATGTACACCTGAATTCCGTCCTCCCGATCCCCGATGTAGGTGAACGCCTCACCCGGGCTTCCGATGATCACCTCGCCCCTCATCGTATGGGGCTGCTCGATCCAGGTAGAGAGTTCCTTCTCAAAACGCTCGACCGTATAGGACGGATCCAAGACCCCTCGACGCACCATGCAATCAATCACCACCTGATCGGGGTCAAGCTTCATGGGATTGTGGTGAAGTCGCCCATACAGGTAGGTGAGTTCCCTGTAGTGGATCCGTTCGTCGCATTGCTCGAGCACGTCTTGAGCCTCGCGCCCCTGCTGGTCCACCTCGACATGACTCCCCGCCGGCACCCACAGATCCTCTTCGAAGATCGCTCCAGAGAAGCCCTCGTTCTTCATGCACTGATCCAGCACCTGCTGCGCCTCGAGCATTTCAGACTCGGACAACTGATGGTCACTGAGAATCGAGGCCGCAGGCTCGTCTGTTCCGACCGAGGCGATGAGCTCATCAAATTCCGGCTGATACCGATCCCCAGGGCTCGACGCCTTCGGCGACGAGCACGCGGTCGCGGCGAAGAACACCACGACGACCGTAAGAAGCCGCGCCGCTGCGTTCATCACCTTCATCATCGCTCCGTCTTCGTTCAGTCCTACCGAGCCCCGTCGACAAACTCGTCATCCGGGGTGATTGAAGGGTCGATTTCGCACTCGAGGAACAGCTCGAGTCCCCGTTCCCGGTCCGTGTATGTGTGCGCCTCGTTCGGGCCACCTTGAATCACGCCATCGATCGTCGGTGCTGACTCCATCCAGGCGTCCTCCTCACGACTGAACTGCTCGACGGAATAATCCGGATCGATGACATCGAACCGCTTGAGGCAGGCGAGGATCGCCTCATCCTGGGTAAGGTGTTCCGGATTCGTCCTCATCGCCCAGAACACGCTGTGAATATCGCTGAAGAGCGTCGAGGTTGAACACTCGGAAAATGCGGCCGAAGAGTCCCGGCTATCAGCGGGAATCGGAATTCCAACGTTCCCAGCAAGGTCATCAACCGTCGCACCGGGGAAGCCCGCATCTTCGACGCAGGAGATGAAGGCCTTGTCGATCTCTGCGATCTCCGCTTCGGTGATCAGACGATCCTCCACAATCGATGCGGCCGGCTCAATGCCGGCCGAGCGCGCGACGAGGTCATCAAGCTCGGCCTTGTAGGCCTCCGCCGCCCCTCCCGCTTGCGACGAGCACGCCGACAAAGCGAGGAGGGAGGCGGCGAAGGACAGCACAATCGATCCTCGGAATCCCCGATCGCCCCACCGCTTCATTCGAGATATCACCCATTTCATCCTATACCTCTATCGCGCATTCTCATCGACCCGGTCGCTCACACGTGGTCCGAACTGTCCGTGGACATCGCTAATCCGCCAGCCCAAGAATCTCGTCAGCACTCATTTCTATGCACGCATTATGCGCCGCAGGACCTCGTTCCTTATCGATAAATTGCGGAAATGTCAACACATCCACTCTCTGACCCTCTGGAAGCGCAAAATACCGTTCCATATCCGCTACGTATTGATCGCCCCCGTAGGCAGGATCGACAACCCCCTTCTTCACAAGACAGAAAGCGATGAGCGCATTCGAATCAATATTCTCAGGGTTATTGCGAATTCTCATCGCAAGCATTGTAATCGTGTCTGCAGAGGTCTGTTGGTTGCACGCATCGATGATCGTCCGATAGTCCCCCTCATCGAGCGCGATTCCCGTATATTCAAATCCGCCATCTGCAAGACTGGCTGCTTCAAGTCGCCCCGATCCCGCTACGCACTCCACGAAACGACTTCGCGCCTCAACGACTTCTGCTTCAGTGATCTCATCATCCTCGAGAACTTCAATAAGGAAGTCTGAATTCGACGACGAGCGGAGTGCTTCAAATTCAGACGAATAGCCCGGCCCATGCAGCAACGGTTCGACTGAGTTCTCTGCACACCCCGAAAGACCCAACACGAGCAGGACGCCCAGCCCCAATTGGATGGGCGTCCTGCAAAGCAATATCCTCCTCACGGTACAACAACTGGCCAAGGTCCGGAGGAAATGTATCCGCCATTAAAGGTTCCGGACACACTCCAGGACCCCATTGGAGCCTTCGGCGACTGACGAAACGCTGAATATCCAGAGAATTGGATTCTCGCCTCCGCGTAGTGGCCATTTCCAGGGGTTCCAGTCAGGCACAGCGACTTCATCGAATTTGACGCGATCTTCATGGCTTCACACGTCACGGGAGCCGCATGAGCCGGGGCGATCGACGCACCTGTGATCGCCATGCTCACCGCGCACGCACCAAGGAGTACTGTCATTCGAGACTTCATCGTCCCACCCCTTCTCTCACTGTGGGGAATCCTCTTCCCACACGTTCCAGACTAGAGAGACACCACCATGGGCGACAGGCCGACCGGTATCGCAGAATGTCAACACTTTCCGCACCCGAAGTCGATCAAGCCCGAACAACACGGGTAGCCGATACTATCGATTCACCGTCTCTGTGCGGGATGGACCACCGCATTGGCGAGCGCCAAGCGCATTCGATCAGGGAGGCATCCGTGCTCACCGCCTTCATCTCCACACTTCTCTTCCTCCATGCTGATGCGGACCTCGACCCAGCACCTGTCGACTTTCCGCAGTTCGTAGCCCAGTCCGTTGACGATCGCGGGCTCTGCTTGATCGCCCCGTGGCTTCCTTGGTGCAAGTGAACCGCTGAAACGGCACATATGAATCCGGGACGATCCCTGGCTGGAATAGGCGGTGCTTCCGCCTTTGCGGTCCTTTCCATCATCCTCGGTGGTGCCGACATCGTCGCCTATGGGCATGCGAGCGTCGTCTCGATACCGCTCCTCGTCTTTGCAGGAGTAGCCTTCGCACTGACGGGATTGTTCCCACGCGCGGGCGCCAGCGCCTTCCTCATCCTCCTCGCCACCTTGATCCTCGTTCCCGGAACAGTTGCGTCAGTTGGTCTCCTATGCTTCGGCATCTACGCCGTTGCCGCACTATGGATCTACAAGGGCTGGTACATCTCCGCCTTGCTCGCCATCGTCGGCTACGGGGCAATTCATATTCCCGGCCCCTATGTGCGTGCGGGCTTCCTCGAACTCGCCATCGGAACCTTTCTCAGCGTCCTCGTCGGGTTCGGCGGCAGACGATTCGCCGCTCGCCTGCGCACCGCCGATGTCGCGCTCGCACTCGAACAGGAGCGCTCGCACTCAATGATCGTCGATGCCCGGCAGGCGACCGCCCAGATCCTCCACGACACCGCCGTTGCAAACCTCGTGAAGGCGATCGCTGCGCAGGAACAGGCCCTCTCCATCGCCAGCGACCCACACCTCGCCGGACAGCTCCGCGACGCACTCGACGCCACCCGTGCCGCGATGGCGGACCTCCGCTTCGTCATCGACACCACGCACGCCCCCATCCTCTCTCCCTCCCCCGAATCACTCGACGATGTGGTGCGCGACAGCGAACGGACACTCGCAATCCACGGGATCGTCCTTGAGACGGACATCGACGACACTCTCGTGCGCCAGCTCGACGCCGAAGAACGAGCTCTCCTCCTGACGCTTGTTCGGGAGGGGTGCATCAACATCTTCAAGTACGCCCCGAGAGGCTCCACCGCGTCGCTCATCGTCGAAAGAGCCAGCGACGACGGCCCCGCGAGCATCGAAGTCACCCTCGTCAACGAAAGCGGGCCCAGCGGGTCCGCCGACGCGTCGAACGGGCTCGGCTTGTCAGGTCTCGCCCGCCGAGCGTCCGCCCTCGGAGCGAATGTCGGAGCCCACGTCATCGCAGGTCGGTGGGTCCTCTCTGCTCGAATCCCCCTTGCCCACGTGGAAGCCGAGGACGCACGATGACCGCTCCGCTCACACTCCTCATCGCCGAGGACGACACCGACCTGCGCGGCAGGCTCATCGACCTTCTCTCTCAGCACTCCGAACTCGAGATCATCGCGGCGGTCGACGACGGCGCAGAAGCCCTAATCATCGCGCAGCAGATCCAACCCGACATCGCCCTGCTCGACGTCCGCATGCCCGTCCTCGACGGAATCTCCACCGCCGAGCGGCTGCGCGACCTCGCTCCGGACATCGTTGTCGTCCTCTACACCGCATTCGCTCTTCCGGATCTGCGGAACCGGGCACTTGCAGCCGGTGTTCGCGGCATCATCTTGAAGGATCTGCCTCCCGATCGCCTTGTCGCCAACCTCCTCGCAGCATATTCGGGGACCCGAGTCATCTCCCCAGAACTCGACGCACCGCCCTCCCTCGTCCCCACCTCGACCGTCGACGACAATTCCGCGTTCGCCGCCGCCGTCGCCCATCTGCCCGATCGTCTCCGCCCAGTCCTCATCGAAGTCGCCCAGGCGAAGTCGAATCGGGAGATCGCGCGGGCGCTCAACCTCTCCGAAGGATCGGCCCGCACCTACGTCAGCCGACTCATCATGCTCCTCGGCTGCTCATCACGGACTGAAGTCGCGATCCGCGCGCAACGGTGCGGGATCGGCGAACCCTGAAGCGCGCGTAGTCCAGGAAGAGCGAGGACCCCTCGCGCGGAGAGGCGCGCGCACTCCTCGCAGGCGTTCGTCCCCGCAACGGCATCTGAATAGTCGAGGAACTCACCAGGTCCACTCCTCACGAATTCGGGGAGAGCGAAGTGGCGTTCCAGGTCGAATCCGGAGCGGTTCCCCGAGTACGAGGGATCCATGACCTTCTTCCGTACCAAGCAGAGGGCCATCAGGTCATAGGGATCAACAGTGTCCGGATTGCCCTTAGCAGGGCACCAAGCGCGAGGGCGAGGTGCTTCTTCATCGTTGTCCCCTTGAGAGTCAACGGTCTCTTCCGACCGCTTGCTCACGACGCTAGCGCCGCCATGCGGATACGAGGCATGATTTCGGGATCGCACAATGTCAGCACTTCGCGCCGGCTCGGCCCGATCCGGGGCGTCGGTGCGCCAGCGGATGCCTACTGGGACTGAGCGCCCCCGCGCTCGACGAGGTCGAGGACCGCGCGCGTCTGCGCGGCGGTGAACTGGCCGGGAGCCGACGCGGTTCCGACGCTCGCGAAGGTCGCGGCCGACCCCATGAGGGATCCGGCCAGGCGCGTGAGGGCCCCGGCGCCGCCCATGCCAATCGCGATGATCGGACGGGAGAACTCGGCGCGCGCCCGGACCTGCGCGCCGAGCAGGCGGAGCGCATCGTCGGGCCCGTTCGCCCGGCACGCGATCTTGAGGACGTCGGCGCCCGCCGCGTCCATGCGCGCGAAGACCTCGAGGATCCCCTCCGTCGAGGGCGTCTCCGAGAAGTCGTGATGGGACGCGACGACGACCGCGCCGAAGGCGCGCGCATCGGCGATGAGCTCGTTTGCCCCCGCCCGGTCGATCTCGACATCGACCGCGTCGGCGAGGCCCGCGAGTAGGCGCACGAGGCTCGAGTACTCCGACGCGGAAAGGTTCGCCGCCCCGCCCTCGTCGATCGTGCGGATGGAGGCGAGGACGGGCCGGGGGGCCGTGCTCACCGCCGCGGACCACGCCGCCTCGAGCACGGCGTCGGCGTCGGCGCCCTTGGGAAGCGCGGCGAGCAGCGGATCGACCCGCCACTCGACGAGGTCCACCGGCTCGCCCGCCACCCCGCGCAGAACCGCGATCTCGGAGGCGAGGGCGCGCGCGTCCGCCCCGACGATCGGCGCGATGATCCGCGTCGGCCCGCCGAGCGCGCACGCGCCGCGCCCGGGCGCCCCGAGCGGCCCGGGCCTGCCGACCACAACCGTCGCCGAACCTTCCGCAGCGCTCATCTCAGCCTCCGTTCGCGCCGTCCTCGGCGAGGTGCAGGTGGGCGCGCTCGGCCTCGGTGAGGAACGGCGAATCCAACCACCCGTCGGGCAGGTGCGGGGTCTTCTCCCCGCCGGCCCGTCCGCGCGGCCCCTCGGCCGCCGCCGGGAACTCCTGATCGAGGTCGAGGCCCATGAGCATCTCGTGGAGCTCCTCCAGGCTCGACACCATGCCGAGGGCGTGCCGCGTCGGCCCGCCCACCGCGAAACCGCGCAGGTACCAGCCGATGTGCTTGCGCATCTCGCGCATCGCCCGCGCCTCGTCGCCCTGATCCTCGACGACCCAGCGGGCGTGCCGCTCGATGAGCGCCGCGATCTCCCGCAGATTCGGATCGCCGACCGCGGGCCCACCCATGAGCGTCGACACGATGTCGGCGAACAGCCACGGCCGCCCCTGGCAGCCGCGCCCGACGACCATCGCGTCGCAGCCCGTCTCCTCCATCATCCGAGCCGCGTCCGCACCGGAGAACACGTCGCCGTTGCCGAGCACCGGCACGTCGACCGCCTCCTTGAGGCGCGCGATCCGCGTCCAGTCCGCCCGGCCCGAATAGTGCTGCGTCTGCGTGCGCGCGTGCAGGGCGATCGCGGCGACCCCGCGATTGACCGCCGTCCGCGCCGCGTCGAGGTACGTGATGTGATCGTCGTCGATCCCGACCCTCATCTTCACCGTCACCGGGACGCACCGCCCCGCCCTCGTCCCCGCGTGATCGGCGGCGTCGACGACCGCGCGCACGAGGTCGTCGAAGAGGTCCTTCTTCCACGGAAGCGCCGCTCCCCCGCCCTTGCGCGTCACCTTCGGCACCGGGCACCCGAAGTTGAGATCGATGTGATCGACGAGGTCGCAGTCGATGAGGATCTGCGCCGCCTTCGCCATCGTCTCCGGATCGACGCCGTAGAGCTGGATCGAACGGACGCGCTCGGCGGGATCGGGGCGCACCATCTCGAGCGTGCGCCGATTCCCCTCGACGAGGGCGCGCGAGGTCACCATCTCCATGACGTACAGGCCCGCGAGCGCGTCGACGCCGCGCACCGGCTCGACCTCGCACGCCGGATCACCGGGGGCGAGGAACGAGGGCAGCCCACGCTCCCCCTGCTCGCGGCAGAGCCTGCGGAAGGGCGCGTCCGTAACGCCCGCCATCGGCGCGAGGACGACGGGCGACCACACGCGCAGCGGCCCGATCTCCAGCGGGGAGACCGGGCCGTGCGCGAGCGACGAGGACACTCAGCAGGCTCCGAGCTTCTCGACGAGCCAGGACTTCACGTTCTCGAGCGGGATGCGCTCCTGCGCCATCGTGTCGCGGTCGCGCACCGTCACGGCGTGGTCCTCGACCGAGTCGAAGTCGTAGGTCACGCAGTACGGGGTGCCGATCTCGTCCTGGCGGCGGTAGCGGCGTCCCACCGCGCCCGCGTCGTCGTACTCGACGTTCCAGATCTTCCGCAGGTCGGCGGCGAGCTCCTTCGCCGGGCCCGTGAGCTGCTCCTTGCGGGAGAGCGGGAGGACGGCGACCTTCACCGGCGACAGGCGCGGATCGAGCTTGAGGACCGTGCGCTTGTCGACGCCGCCCTTCGTGTTGGGGGCCTCGTCCTCGTGGTACGCCTCGATGAGGAACGCCATGAGCGAGCGGGTGAGGCCCGCCGACGGCTCGATGACGTAGGGGGTCCAGCGCTCGCCGGTCTCCTGGTCGTAGTAGTCGAGCTTCGCGCCCGAGTGCTCCGAGTGCGTCGACAGGTCGAAGTCCGTGCGGTTCGCGATACCCTCGAGTTCGCCCCACTCGCCGCCCTGGAAGCCGAAGCGGTACTCAATGTCGACGGTGCGCTTCGAGTAGTGGGAGAGCTTCTCCTTCGGGTGCTCGTAGAAGCGGAGGTTCTCCGGGTCGATGCCGAGGCCCGTGTACCACGCCTTGCGGTAGTCGATCCAGTACTGGTGCCACTCCTCGTCCGTGCCGGGGGCGCAGAAGAACTCGAGCTCCATCTGCTCGAACTCGCGGGTGCGGAAGATGAAGTTGCCGGGCGTGATCTCGTTGCGGAAGGACTTGCCGATCTGGCCGATGCCGAAGGGCGGCTTCTTGCGGGCGGCGGCCGCGACGTTCGCGTAGTTGATGAAGATGCCCTGGGCGGTCTCCGGGCGCAGGTAGTGGAGGCCGGCCTCGTCGTCGACCGGGCCGAGGTAGGTCTTCAGCAGGCCGGAGAAGGCGCGGGGCTCGGTCCAGGCGCCGGGCTGGCCGGTCACCGGGTCGGGCACCTGGTCGAGGGTGACGGTGTCGGGGTCAAGATTCTTGCGTTCGGCGTACTCCTCGATGAGCTGATCCACACGATAGCGCTTGTGCGTGTGGAGCGATTCAACGAGCGGGTCGGTGAAGGCGTTGACGTGGCCGGAGGCTACCCAGGTCTCACGCGGGAGGATCACGGAGGAGTCGAGGCCGACGACGTCCTCGCGCCCTCGGACCATGTACTGCCACCACTGCTTCTTGATGTTCTCCTTGAGCTCGACGCCGAGCGGGCCGTAATCCCACGCCGAGCGGGTGCCGCCGTAGATCTCCCCGCAGGGGAAGACGAAGCCGCGGCGCTTCGCCAGAGAGATGACGGAATCGAGACGGGAGGGGGCCTGTGCCACAGCTGCTCCTAGGTTCTGTCGCCGCACCTGGCCGGCGCGGACACGGTAGGGCGAGTCTAGCCGACGAGGGCGCGGCACCGGCCCCCCGGGCCGGAGGCCGATCCGACCGGAAGCCGATCGATCCCGGGCCGGTCGCCCTTGAGGAGATCAGTCCCGAGGCCCGTCTGTCCCGAGGCGGAGAAGGACCAGCAACCGAACGCGCCAACAGCCGAACGCGCCAACAGCCGAACGCGCCAACAGCCGAACGCGCCAACAGCCGAACGCCGACATGGCGAATGGTCTCACCGCCCCGCCGAGAGCATCACCTTTCCCCATCGAAAGCATCACCTTCCTTCGTCGAGGGGATCTCCCTCCCTTCACTGCCTCGCCAGGCACGCCGAGACGGCGATCCGGGTCGCGGGGAGCGCGGATTCAGGGAATGAGCCTCGTCGACGACCGACGACACCTCTAAGCGTGAAGAGGTGCACTCCCCCCTCTCCGCCGAAAGCATGACGTTCGCGCGTCGAGAGTGTGCGCACCGACCTCGCACCCGCAAGAACGCACACAGTTTCCCCATTGGCTCCGATGAACCAGGGCTCTGATCTGCGCATTCTCCCAAGGGTCGTTCTGAAGACCCTCCACCAGCACCGAAACTGTGTGCGGAATTGCAGAAGGAACGCCGGAGAAGCGGCGGCGCACGCGAGGTTTCGCAGCGTCAGTCGCATGACCTCGCCGTCGAAGGCGCACGAATTCGCGGGCAAAGGCGCATGACCTCGCGTGGGGACCGGGGCGCGATGTGAGAGGGATCGCGACCTTTATGTTTTGACAATGGTTCCCATTACGCGGGATGATGACGCCATGACCATCTCCCGTCCTCTTGCCCTGGCCACCGCGCTGCTCGCCGCCGGTTCGCTCGCCGCCTGCTCGACCGGATCGGCGACCTCGTCGACCTCCTCCCAGTCGGGTGCGACCACCTCGTCCACCCTCAAGGTCGAGGCCGCGTTCTATCCGCTCAAGTACCTCACCGAGCAGATCGGCGGCGACCTCGTCGACGTCGAGTCCCTCACGCCGGACGGCGCCGAGCCGCACGACCTCGAGCTCTCCCCCGCCGCCGTCGACACCCTGTCGAAGGCCGACGCGGTCGTCTACCTCAAGGGCTTCCAGGGCGCCGTCGACGACGCGGTCGAGCAGGCCGCGCCGAAGACCGTCGTCGACGTGTCGACCGCCGTCCAGCTCGTCGACGCGACCGAGTCCGGCAATCACGCAGGCGAGGAGGAGGACGCCGACGAGGCCGAGTCCGGCCACGACCACGACGCTGAAGAGGGTCACCACCACGACATGACGGCCGACCCGCACTTCTGGCTCGACCCGGAGCGCATGGGCATGGCCGCCACCGCGATCGGTCAGGCGCTCGCGACCGCCGACCCCGACAACGCCCAGACCTACACGGCGAACGCCGCGTCGGTGACGAAGGCGATGAAGGACCTCGGCGCCGAACTCGTCGACGGCACCGCGACCTGCGAGCACAAGACGTTCGTCACCGCGCACACCGCGTTCGGCTACCTCGCCGACCGGACGGGCCTCACCCAGGTCGGCATCTCCGGCCTCGACCCGGAGTCCTCGCCGTCGCCGGCTCGCCTCCAGGAGATCTCGAAGCTTGTCAAGGCCGAGGGCGTCTCGACGATCTTCACCGAGGCCCTCATCGATCCGAAGGTCGCCGAGACCCTCGCGAACGACCTCGGCATCCAGACCGCGGTCCTCGATCCGATCGAGAGCCAGGTCGATCCGCAGAAGGATTACTCTGCCGTCATGCGCGACAACATCACCGCATTGCAGAAGGCGCTCACCTGCAAGTGACGCGCGATCTCGAGAACTCGGCAGCGGGTGCCCCTGGGGTGGGGGCGCCCGCTGCCGTCGTGAGCCTGGATAACCTCCACGTCGCCTGGGACGCGAACCTCGTCCTCCACGGCATCGGGTTCGACATCGCCCCCGGTCAGACCGTCGCCCTCACCGGTTCGAACGGCTCCGGAAAGTCGACCCTCCTCCACGCGATCCTCGGGACCGCGCCGATCACGCGCGGATCCGCCCGGCTCTTCGGCGTCGACAACCAGGACCGCCGACGCGTCCCCTGGGACCGGATCGGCTACGTCCCCCAACGGATCAGCGTCGGCGGCGCCGTGTCCTCGTCCGCCCGCGAGATCGTTCTGTCGGGACTTCTCGGCCGCCGGAAGTGGTGGTCGGCGCCCGGCGACACCGCGAAGGCGATGGCCGCCCTCAAGCGCGTGGGTCTCGCCCACCGCGCGAAGGAGCCGATGGCGATTCTCTCGGGGGGCCAGCAGCAGCGCGTCCTCATCGCCCGCGCCCTCGTCCGGGATCCGGATCTCCTTCTCATGGACGAGCCGATGGCCGGCATCGACCGGGCCTCGCGGGAGCGACTCGCCGACATCGTCGCCGAGTCGAAGGCCGCGGGGACGACGATCCTCGTCGTCCTCCACGAGCTCGGCGAGCTCGGCCCCCTTCTCGACCGCGAGCTCCACATCGGCTCGGGCCACATCTCCTACAACGGGGCGCCGCACATCGCCGACGACCACGAGCAGCACGCGGACGGCGGCGGCCACCATCACGCCCATCCGACGGGCGCCGGCCCCGCCCTCGTCGACGACATCCTCAAGGGGGCCCGATGACCGCGCTCCTCGCGGGGCTCGCCTCGCTCCTGTCCTCGTCCCTCATGCAGCGCTCGCTCATCGCGGCGCTCCTCGTCGGGCTCGCCGGCCCCGTCGTCGGCACGTACCTCGTCCACCGGCGCCTCGCGATGCTCGGCGACGGCATCGGTCATATCTCCCTCACCGGCGTCGCCCTCGGCTGGCTCGCCGGGACCTTCGCGAACGTCTCCCCGCAGGACTCGTGGGCACTACCGGGCGCGATGCTCGTCTCCCTCCTCGGCGCGGTGACGATCGAGCTCGTCCGCCAGTCGGGGCGCACCTCCGGCGACGTCGCGCTCGCGATGCTCTTCTACGGGGGCATCGCCGGGGGCATCCTCCTCATCGGGCTCGCGGGCGGCACGTCCGCCCAGCTCAACAGCTACCTCTTCGGGTCGATCGCGACGGTGACGTGGACGGACATCGTGATCATCGCGATCCTCGGCGCCGTCATCCTCGCGATCGGCGTCGGGATCGCGCCCGCGCTCTTCTCGGTGACGAACGACGAGGACTTCGCGCGCTCGACGGGCCTGCCCGTTCGCGGGCTCTCGATGGTCGTCGCGGTCCTGTCCGCTCTCACGGTCGCGGTCGCGATGCGGGTCGTCGGTTCGCTCCTCGTCTCCGCGCTCATGGTGATCCCCGTGGCGATCGCCCAGCTCGGCGCGAAGTCCTTCCGGTCGACGATGGCGTGGGCGATGGGGATCGGCGTCGTCATCTGCGTGACGGGCCTGTCGTTCACCTACTTCATCGATCTCTCCCCCGGCGCCGCGATCGTCGTCTTCGCGATCGCGCTCTACGCCCTCGGCTTCCTCATTCGCACCGCGCTCGACGCGAAGCGGAGGGCGTCGCGCATGCGCGAGGTGACCGCCACGGTCGAGCATCCCGAGCACGAGGGGCGCGCATGAGCGCTCACGGGTATGCTGCGGAGGTCGGCGGATCGAAGCGGGAGGGCTCGAGAATGCAGCGGATGACGAAGCAGCGGCAGGCGGTCTTCACCGAACTGCATCGCGTTCCCGATTTCCGCTCCGCGCAGCAGATCTTCGAGGACCTCCACTCCCAGGGCGAGAAGGTCGGTCTCGCGACCGTCTATCGGAACCTCCAGGCACTCGCCGAGGAGGACCGCGTCGACGTCCTGCGCTCCGCGGAGGGCGAGTCGCTCTTCCGGCTTTGCGAGACGACCGGCCATCACCACCACCTCGTGTGCCGCGAGTGCGGGCACGCCGAGGAGATCGAGCAGAACGAGATCGAGACCTGGGTGAACGAGGTCGCCGCCTCCCACGGATTCACCGAGGTCGCCCATTCGATGGAGTTGTTCGGCCTGTGCGCCTCGTGCGCGCGGGCGAAGGGGTGACCCCGGACTGGGCGGCCTCTGGACCGCCCCTCTTCGTCTTCCTCTTCTGCGTCGTCCTCGTGCGCGCGCAGTCGACCTACTGGCTGGGGCGCGCCGCCGCGCGCGGCGCACTCGCAGCGTCCGGTCGCGCGGGCGTCCTCGGCGCGATTGCCCGCTGGTTCGAGGGCCCGGTCCCCCGCCGCGGCGCCGCCCTTCTCGACAAGTGGGGCCTCCTCCTCATCCCCCTCTGCTTCCTCACCGTCGGCGTCCAGACCGCCGTCAACGCGGGTGCGGGCCTCGTCCGCATGAAGTGGCGGACCTACACGCTCGCGATGCTCCCCGGGTGCGTCGCCTGGGCCCTCCTCTACGGTCTCGGGATGCTCGCCGTGTGGGCGGCCGTCCTCTCCGCGGTCGCCGGTTCGACCGCGGGCCGGGTCGTTCTCGGCTTCGTCGCGCTGACGGTCCTCGGCCTCGTCGTCCGCCGCCGCCTCGCGCGTTCGGGCGTCCGTCCGATCGACGAGGGCGGGGCCCTCGAGCCGATTCGCGACTGAGGGAACGGGCCCTCAGGCGAGCCGATTCGCGACTGAGGGAACCGGCCCTCAGGCCCGGGCGTCGCCGATGCTGAGGCGCTCATACCCGATCGAGCCCGACGCGAGGGCGTTGGCGTAGGCGTTCTGAATCGCGTCGTCGTCGGAATCGGCGAAGCCCTCGAAGAGGACCTCGGCGATGTCTTCGGCGTTGAAGTAGGCGATCGCCTCCTCCGTGAGGCCGACGGGATACTTCACGGCCATGTAGTCGAAGTAGCCGAAGCGGCTCTCATCGCGGTAGAGGGGCACGCGTCCGACGACCATCAGCTTGATCTCGCCGTTGCGGAGGATGACGACGGAGCCGAGCGGGAGCAGGGGGCGCTCGTCAGGGGAGGTCATGTCGGTTCCTTTCGGTGGTGGAGCGCGGCCCGGAGGTCGAGGCGCGCCATCGACGGGCCCATCGGCGCCGTGCGAGCGCGGCGCGCAGGGCGTAGAGGGACATCGGCGCGAGACCGAGTGCGAGGGCGGAGGCGATGAGATGCTCCGCCCTGGCGGTCGAGGCGGTGAGTCCGAAGAGGACGAGGAGGACGAGGAGGTGACAGGGGGCGAGCAGCAGGAGGACGCGTCGCTGGGAGCTCGAGCGCTCGTCGAGGTCGAGGAGGGTTCCGGCGTCGAGTGGCGCGGCCTCGAGCTCGAGGCGCTGGCGAACCGCTCCGAACTCGAGGAGCGCCGCGACCGGCGCGGCGGCGAGGACGACGGCGAGGAGAACCGCGGCGGGCGAGGGGCTCGCGCCGAGCGTCGCCGAGGCGAGGAGCGAGAGGACGGGACCGAGGATGAGCGCCCCCGCCCACGCGCCGATCGAGACGGCCCTCGACGTCGCGTCGGAGTCCCCTGAGCGCAGGATCCAGGGCGCGCCGTCGTCGGCGCTCACGAGGACGGGGCGCCCGCCGTACTCGCCGAGGGGGAAGAGGCCGGAGCGCCTGAGGCGCGCGCTCCCGCGCCCGGTCGCGCGCAGGTCCTCGGGGCGACTCATGTGAACCACCCGACGATCGCGTCGCCGGCGCCCTCCCAGCCCCCGACGGCGTCATAGGCCGCGTCGAAGAGCCCTGAGCCCGCGATCGAGAGGACGGACCCGATGACCGCCCCGCCGACCGCTCCGACGACCGTTCCCACGCCCGGGAAGACCGAGCCCATGATCGCGCCGGCCGCGACGGCCGAACCGATGCCGATGCCGGTGTGGGCGGCGGTCTTGATGACCGCATCGCCGACGTTCTGCTTCCCGGCCGCAACCTCCTGCATCTGACCGGTGAAGTCGATCGCCGCGCCGATGGCCGCCGCGCCGTACTTGAGGACGCCGCCGACGGCCTTGACGGCGGCGGGATCCGGAATGGGCACGGTCATGACGCCGCCTCCGACGAGGGCGGCGGCCCCGCCCCACATGGGCACGGCGGCCGCGAGGGCCTTGGCGACGCCCTCGGCGACCTTCTCGGCGACGTGGTCCTGGACGAGCGCCTTGCCGAGCTCGAAGAGGAAGCTCCGAATGCCCTGGGAGACCTGGACGAAGGTCGGCGATGCGAGGAATTCGTTGGCGGCGTCGATCGCTCGTTGGACCCTTCGGGCGCATTCGCGCAGGTCGATATCGAGGAGCGCAGTGTTCGCCGTCATGGGAGGGGCGACGACCGTCCCTTCTGCGGTGATCGTCAGCCCGTGGGCGGCGGCGTAGTCGAGGGCCGCGCCGACGTTCGACTTCGTGTCGGCGACGCGCGTCGCATCGGCGTCGAGGTTCTTCGCGAACGCGTCGATCCGGTCGGCGAGATCCGCGAGCGCTCCGGAGACGTTCGACAGCTTCGCCCGGGCGGCTCCGGCGCTCTCACCGCTCCACTCGTCCTCGTCCGGTGCCGCATTCGACACGTCCTCGGAGACCTCGCGGATTCGCTTCGCGAGGTCGGTCATGTCGGCGGAGGCTCCCTTGAGCGGCATCGGGTCCCATGCGAGGAGATCGGACCAGGTCGTCATGGGCGGCCCCCAGTGCTCCGCAGGAGGGAATTCGCCCACTCCTCGATGCTGCGGTCCGTTCTCGTCATGTCGTCTTCGAAGGCGGCGATCGCATCGACGGTTTCCGCGAGGCGGGTCGCCGCCTCGGTGAGGATCTTCGCGAGCGCCTCGCTCGCTCCGGCGTAGTCGCCCTCCGCGTCGGATCCGGGCGCAGCCGCGCGAATGCTGGCGGAAAGGTCGGGAACGCGCAGTCCGGCGAGGCGCTCGGAGGCGTCGCGAAGGTCCTCGCGCGCCTTCGCGAGGGCTCCTTCGTCGATGTGCAGGTCCGCCACTCGGCCACCCTATCGGACGGCCCGGTTTCCATCCACCGACGGCTCGGGCCCGCTCCGATCGACGAGGGCGGGGCCCTCGAGCCGACTCGCGGAGGAGAGGACGGGCCTCAGGCCTTGACGGCGTCCACCGCGCCGCCGAAGCGGCGGTCGCGGCCCGCGTACTCGAGGAGGCAGTCCCACAGCGCCTCGCGGTCGAAGGCCGGCCAGGGCGTGTCGACGAACATCATCTCCGCGTAGGCGAGCTGCCACAGCAGGTAGTTCGAGATTCGTTTCTCCCCCGAGGTCCGGATCATGAGGTCGACGTCGGGCACGTCGGGCAGGTAGAGGTGGCGGGCGAAGGAGCGCTCCGTGACGCCCTCGGGCTTGAGCCGCCCGGCCGCGGCCTCGCGCGCGATGTCGCGGGCGGCGTCGGCGATTTCCGCGCGCCCCCCGTAGTTCACGCACATGACGAGGTCGAGCGTCGCATTGTCCCGCGTCGCCTCATCGGCCTTCTGCAGCGCGCGGATCACCGACTTCCACAGGCGCGGCTCGCGCCCCGACCAGCGGACGTGGACGCCCCACTCCTTGAGCTGCCCGGTCCTGCGGGCGAGCACGTCGGAGGCGTAGTTCATGATGAAGCGGACCTCGGCGGGGCTGCGCTTCCAGTTCTCCGTCGAGAAGGTGTAGACGCTGAGGTAGCGGACCCCCGCGTCGATCGCGCCGGCGATCGTGTCCATGAGCGCGTACTCGCCGGCCCGATGCCCCTCCGTGCGCGGGAGGCTCCGCGAGTTCGCCCATCTCCCGTTCCCGTCCATCACGAGGGCGACGTGGGCGGGGACCTCAGAGGCGGAGAAGACCGGTGCCGGGGTCGCCCACTCCCCCGGGCCCGGCAGGCGCCCGTACGGGTCTCCGCCGGCGCGGTCCATCGGGGTCGGGGAAACGGGCATCAGCGGGTCCTCTCGAGAACGCGGAGCGAGCGGATGCGCCGCTCGACGTGCCACTGAGCATAGGAGGACACGAGCGCGTGCGCCTCGGTGCGCGCGAACTCCTCCGAATGATCGGCCCGCGCCCAATCGCCCGACAGGAGGTCGCCGAGCAGGATCATCGCCTCGATCGACGGCGCCGCCGCCCCCGCGGGGCGGCAGTCCTCGCACACGGCCCCGCCCTCGTGAATGGAGAACGCGGCGTGCGGGCCCGCCGCGCCGCACACGGCGCAGTCGAAGCACGAGGGCGCCCAGCCGGCGATCGCGAGCGCGCGCAGGAGGTACGAGGTGAGGACGAGGGACGGGTCGTGGCGCACGTGCGAGAGCGCGAAGAGCGCGCCGATGAGGAGGAGGTACTGGGAGCGGGCGCCCTCGTCGGAGTCCTGCGTGAGGCGCTCGGCCGTCTCCGCCATGACGGACGCGCGCGTGTAGAGCCCGAAGTCGGACGCGAGCGCATCCCCGTGCGAGGCGATGAGCTCGACCTGCGTGATCGTGTCGAGGCTCCGGCCCTTCGCGAGCTGGACGTCGATGACGCCGAAGGGCTCGACCCGGGACCCGAACCTCGAGGACGTGCGGCGCACGCCCTTCGCGACGGCGCGGACGAGCCCGTGATCGGCGGTGAGGAGCGTGATGATGCGATCGGCCTCTCCGAGCTTATGGGTGCGCAGCACGATGGCCTCGTCCCGGTACGTCCTCAACACCCGGCCATCATCCCACCCGCCACCGCCGATTCGCCCAACGGGGCGCTGCGCGCCGCGTCACGCCGGGGCCTGGGCCGGATTCAAGCGATCCGAGTCTATCCCGCGCCGAAGATCTCCGCGATCGCTGAGCTCAGAGACTCGGGAGCCCCGAGTGAGAAGAGGGCGGACAGGGCGCGGGCCGCAGATGCTCCGGCGAGCTCCTTCCACAGGCGCTCTTTCAGATCGTTGGAGCACTGGCATCGTGCGAGCATCCCATAGAGACGATCGCTCGCACTGACCGACTGCCCGGGGGCGACTCCCGCGAAGCTCACGGAGAACGGGGCTGCGGCGTCGATGGCGTCGAGCTCGACACGAAGCGCACCGCTCCCCTCCTCTCGCCCGACGCTCCGAACTTGCGCCCCCTCGACCCCGAGGACTTCGGCAGCCGGAGCGCCGAGGACCTTCACGCACCATCGTCTGCGCTCCGGCAATACACTCGCGTCCCCCTCGTGACGGACCGAAAGCCGACCCGAGTCCTGGTCCCAGTCGAAACGGGTCGTGGAGGCGCGTTCCCCCGCCTCCACCGATTCCGCAGGCGCGATCCCATCGTCGTCTTCGCGCAGCTCATACGAGCCTCCCGCCCCGACGATGACGACCAATTCGATGGAATCCGGATTAGCGATGCCGCATTCCTCATCCTCGGCGCCCGCGAGCGGCAGCACGCACCCCGCACGACCGAGCACCGGAATCGAGGAGAGCGGACGGTGGGCAACGATCTCGCGCCCGCCCTCGTAGCTCATCCCTGTGAAGATGTCAGTCCAGCGCCCCTCCGGCAGCCAGACGCGCGCAGCGCCGAGACCGGTTATCCGCGAGGACGGTGCCGTGATGGGGGCGACCGTCAGACGGGAGCCGAACATGTACTGGTTGGGGACGCGCCACGAGCCCTCCGCTTCGGGATCCTCCCAGTACATCGGTTGGATGAGGGGAACGCCGACGCCATGACCGCGCAACTGCTCGGAGTGTAGGTAGGGAATGAGCCGATGTCGAAGGCGCAGGAAGCGCGCCTGGATCGTTTCATGTTCGGCGGGGAAGGCCCACGGCTCTTTCCGAGTGAACGCTGAAACCGTTGAATGCAGGCGCATGATCGGGCTGAAGACCCCGAATTGAACCCAACGGGTCGCGAGTTCGTCGTCCGCGACACCGCCCATATGACCGCCGATGTCATGGCTCCACCAGCCGAAACCGATATTCGCCGCGGTCGCGGTGAATTCGGGTTGGAAGGCGAGGGACTCCCAGGAGATCACCGTGTCGCCGGAGAAGCCGATCGGGTAACGATGCGAGCCCGGACCGGCGTAGCGCGACAGAGTCACTCCTCGTCCCCGAGTACGAGCGGACTCCAGGACGTGCGCATGATTAAGCATCCACAGCGGATCGAAGCCAGCGATCCTCGAGTTCGTCCCCTGCTGCCAGTCGACCCACCAGAAGTCGACTCCCCCGCGTTCAAGGGGCCCGAGGACTTCATCGAAGTAGGCTTCGAGGAAGGTGGGATCCGCCGGATCGAAGGCGACCGGCTCCTCGCATGCAACGTCGACGCCGAGACGAGCCGCGAGCTGGAGGTAGGCATCCTCATAAGCGCGAATGCCGTCGGCGGGGTGAAGGTTGAGGGCGAGGGCGAGGCCGCGCTCATGAAGACGCAAGGCGAACTCCTCAGGCTCGGGGAACAGATCCCGATTCCATGTGAATCCGGTCCATCCCGAGCCGAAGCGCTCGGGCAGAGAGGTGAGGTGCCAGTCCATGTCAAGGACCGCAACGGCAAGGGGAACCCTGTGAGCGGCGAATTCGTCGAGGATACTCAGGTACTCGAGCTCATCGTAACGATGGAATCGGCTCCACCAGTTGCCCAAGGTGAAGCGCGGGAGGATCGGCTGCGGTCCGGTAAGTCGATAGAAGTCCGCGATCGCTCCGCGGAAGTCGGCTCCGTAGGCGAAGATGTAGCAGTCGTGGGATCCGGGCTCGCGCGCGCACGGCTCCCCAGCGGGGCCGAGGGCGAGACTCGAGTCCTCGAGGCACGTGATGCCGCGCCCGTCCATGATGCCGGCCTCGAGGTCGATGCGTCCGTTCGCATTGTCCAGGGTGCGGGCGGTGCCTCCGAGATTGCGATAGTGGATGTCGTCGATCGACTCGTCGACCCCCCATCGCCATTGGGCCCCCCACCGGCGGTTGCGCCGTTCCCGGGCGCTCAGCCCGTGCGGGCTGAACTCGCACCCGTCATAGTCGAGGCTCATCCATTCCGTCGCGATGCGCACTCCCCCGCCGATCGCGTCGGCATCGATGCGGATCGACGCTCCGTCCGCGACGGAACCGGCCCGGTCGATCACCATTTGGGTCGCGCGGTCCTCGAAGACGCCACTGGGAGACCATTCGACGCGTATGAGCCGTTCGGTCAAGACCTGGATTCGCCACTGGGCACCCCTCGCCACGCGGTCTTCAGGCGGTAGGCCGGCAACCGGCAGGGCGAATCGGGAGTTCGCGGGAGTCCGACGCATGGGGGCGGTCCTTTCAGATCGGGCGGTCTCGTATTCGGGGAGGTGACGGGGCCAGGCGATGAGGAACGCGTGCGCGGGCGGAGGAAACCTCCGCCCGCGCACTGTGAGGACTCAGCCCTTGACGGCGCCTGCAGTCAGCCCCGAGACGATGTACTTCTGGAGGTACTGGAAGAGAAGGATGACGGGAATCGCCGCCACCACCGCTCCCGCTGCGAAAACGCCCCAGGGAGCATTGCGCTCATCGGAGGCCCAGTTGAACATGCCGACCGCCAAGGTGAACTGCTCGGGCTGCTGGAGGACGACCTTCGCGATGACGAAATCGCCGAAGCTCGAGATGAAGCTCAGGAGAGAGACGACCGCGAGGACCGGAAGCACCAGGGGCATGATGATCGTCCAGAAGGTCTGGGCGTGCGAACACCCGTCGATCTCCGCGGCCTCGTCGAGTTCCCTCGGAATCGAATTGAAGAACCCATACAGGAGGAAGGTGTTCGAGCCGAGCGCGCCCCCGAGGTAGACGCAGACTAGGCCGAGCTTCGAGTTGAGGCCGATGATCGGGAAGACGTCCTGAATGCCGAGGAGTAGCAGGTAGAGCGCGACGAAAGCGAGCATCTGCGGGAACATCTGGACGAGGAGGAGGAAGGTGAGCGTCCCCCTGCGCCCCTTGAATCGGTAGCGGCTGAAGGCGTAGGCCGCGGCCGCGCCCATAAGGACCGTCCCGATCGCCGTAATGGAGGAGACGATGAGGGAGTTGACGATCCAGTTCCAGTACTGGCCGCCGTTCCTCGTGCTCAATGCGGCGAAGTTGTCGAATGAGAGAGTGCGGAACAAGTCATTGGAACCGGTAAGAGTCGCATTGGGAACAAGAGATACCGAGAGAACGTAGAGCAGCGGGATGACGCAGTAGATGATGACGGCGATGCCGACGAGATGGCGCCAGCCCACTTCGCGAAGCCATCGCGCTCCGGTGAGCGAGGTGTGGAGCTTCTTCGGCGCGGTCGAGGGTGTCGTGCTCATCAGAGTTCCTCCAGAGCCTTGGTCTTACGGAATCCGAGCCAGGCGATCACGCCGACGACGAGGAAGATGACGATGGACATTGCGGACGCGAGGCCGTAATCCTTCGAGCCCCCCTCGAAGGCGATCTTGTAGACCATCGAGATGAGGATGTCCGTCTCACCCACGGGAACCGACAAGCCCGGATAGTTCGGCCCGCCGTTGGTGAGCATGTAGATGAGGGAGAAGTTATTGAAGTTGAACGCGAAAGAGGCGATGAGAAGCGGCACGGTCGATTGGAGGACCAGCGGGAGCTTGATCGACCAGACCGTGCGTAGCCCGGAGGCACCATCGATCTTCGCCGCCTCCATGCAGTCAGACGGAAGGGATTGGAGCGCCCCCATGCACACGAGGAACATGTAGGGGAAGCCGAGCCAGAGGTTCACGCCGAGGATCGATACCTTGGCCAACATCGGATCGGTGAGCCAGGGGATGTGGTGACCGCCGAGCAGTACCTCGTTGATGAAGCCGTACTTCTCATTGAGCAATCCGCGCCAGACCAGGGTCGCGAGGAAGCCCGGGAAGGCATAGGGCAGGATCAGCAGGGACTGATAGAGCCTGCGTCCCTTCACTCGCTCGTCGGCGAAGACGAGGGCAAGGAACAAACCGAACGCGAAGGTCGTGAGGACTGAGAGGATCGCGAAGGCGAACGACCAGAGGAGGGCCTTGAGGAAGGGAGTGCCCAGGTCCGGCGAGGTGAAGATGTTCCCGTAGTTCGCCACACCGACGAAGACTCGCCAACCGGGTTTCAGGGTCTCGCCCGTGTCCGATGCGAAACAGCCCTTCTCATCCGAAGCCGTGTACACGGTCCCCGTCTGATTGTCCGTCATAGTGTCGGCGACCGCATCGTAGATGAGGTTGGACTTTGCAAGATAGCCCTTCGCTCCGTCCGACGTCACGTAGAAGCCCGCGTTCGGATCGTCGCTCACCGGCGCGAAGAGGCCCGTGACCTCCTTCTGTCGGGTCACGAGCTGGTCGAAGGTGAGGAGCGTTTCACCGGGGATCTCGGTAATCGAGGCGCCTGAAACAGTCGCCCCATCGACGGCTTCGAGCGGGGTCGCCGAGTCCCCGACCATCACCCGGCCAGTCTCCGGGTCGATGATTGCGAGCCCGAGGGTACTCCCTCGGTCGAGTACGGCCGTGGCAACGTCCGGCGTACCGTCAACGCGCGCCGTGTTCGTGGCGAGGAGGGCCTCGATGGCGTCCTGCTTCGTCGAGTTGTGTCCCTGGCCATAGTTCGTCAGGGACACATAGCCGGTGTAGCCCATTACGAAGACCTGGTAGATGAGGAGGAAGATCATTCCCGGCACGAGGTACTTCGAGGGGATCATCCTCGACGAGAAGTAGACGTAGTTGACGACCACGAGGAGGACGACGAGTATCCCGACGATCGTCCATGAGCGAACGAACGCGGCGGTGACGACGCCGTACACCCCGAGGGCGTCGACGAGCATGATGAGGACGAGTTTGATGAAGAAGCCCGGCCTGCGCACGTCTCGAGCATGAGAGGGCTGGTAGGACGGGGACTTCTCGACGTCGAGCGACGTCGAGGATGAAGTGGACATGAGGGGACTCCGGATTCTCACGGGGCGACTCTCGAGGGGCCGACGATGTGCTCGATGATTGCGCCGATACGATGTGATCGGCCCGAGGAGCGATCCCGGGCGATGACCACCCGGGACCGCTCCGAAGCGGTGCCCTACTTGGCGATGGCCTTCTCGATATTTCCGACCATGGCGGCCCAGCCGTCCGCCGCGCCCTCCTTACCGGTGGCGATGTTGCCCTCCGTCGCCCCCCAGAATTCCCACACGGAGGACATCGCGGGGATCGCGGGCATCGGAACGCCGTTGCCGGCGACCTCCGCGAAGCCCTTGACGTCCGCATCGTCGATCTTCGAGGCGACCGGGGTCATCGCGGGAACGCGACCGCCGAGATCGTACATCTTCTGCTGAGCGGCCACCGTGCCCATGTACTCCATGAACTTGGCGACGAGGAGACCGTTCTCCGTCTTGGCGGATGGGAAGAATGCCTGGACTCCGACGAAGGGCTGTGCGGCGGCATTCCCCGCCGCGGGAATCGGAAGGACGGACACATCCATGCCCGCCTCCCGGAACGCGGTGACATTCCACGGCCCGGTCACGATGTAAGGGCTCTTCCCATCGAGGAACGTCTGCTTGGCGATATCAGCGCTAATGGACAGATCGAGGATCCCCGCGTCCCCCTGGCTCTTGAGCCATTCGGCGAAGGCGGTCCCCTCAGAGCCCTTGATGCCGAGCTCGGCGGTGTACGAGCCGTCGGCCTCCTGCTTGAAGATCGGGGCGCCGAAGGACGTCTGGAAGGCATACATGTGGTACGGGTCCAACTGACCGTTCTCGCCAGCCTGAACGACGAAGGGGCGTTCGACGTTCGCCGCCTTGCCGGAGGCGATCATCTCGTCGAAGCTCTTCGGCTCATCGGTCACCAGCGCATTGTTGCGAATGAGCGCGACGGACTCAACGGCGTAGGGCATTCCGTAGGTCTGACCGTTGTACGTGACGCCCTGGATGGCCGCCGGGGCGAGGTCGGGCTTCGCCGCACCCAGGTCAACGGTACCGACGACGCCGTTCTCGACGAGCTGTCCGAGCCCGTCGTGGGCGGTGACGATGACGTCGGGACCGTTGCCCGTCGGCACCTGAGTGATGAATTCCTGGGCGATATCGGCCGTCGGCTTCTGGACCGTGTTGAGGCCGATCTTCGTCTCCGCAGTGAAGTCCTTCGCGATCTCCTGCATCTGGGGATACCGCGTATCATCGGCCCAAATGGTGATGGTGCCGAGCTCACCGGTCGTCCCCGCCGAGGATTGGGCCTCCTCCATGGCGGTCCCTGCGGACCCGGACTGTGAGGCGGTCGAGCCGCAGGCCGCAAGAGTCGACGCGAGTGCGGCGATTCCGACGAGGGCAATGCTCCGTTGCATTTTCGCTCCTTCTTCGATGGGATGGACTCGCGCCGTGAATGCGGGACGCAAGTCGCTGAAAGCGAATGTAACGGTTACACCGCAATTGCCGCAATGATTCGGGAGAGCTTGCCCGAGCTGTAACATTCGTGACATCCCCCTCATCCCCGTGAAGGAGGCCGATGTGAAGAGTCGCACTCGAATGTCGGACATCGCCGAGCAGGCCGGTGTGTCGATCGCGACCGTCTCTCGCGTCATCAATGACACGGGACGCGTGTCAGAGGTGACTCGCCATCGGGTACTCGTCGCCATCGACTCCTTGGGGTACGAACGCCCGTTCCCGGAACAAGCGACGGACTCGCCCCTCATCGGCATCATCGTCCCCGAACTCATCAATCCGGTCTTCGCCTCGTACGCGCACGCGCTTCAGTCCGAGCTCTCGGCTATCGGCGCCGTCCCCTTCCTGTGCACGCAGACGCCGGGGGGCGTCACCGAGGACGACTACATTTCCCGGCTTCTCGACTCTCATGCCGACGGACTCATCTTCACGTCGGGCCGACACGCCGACTACCACGCCGATCTCTCTCGGTATTCGAAGCTTCTGGAACAGCGTATCCCCTTCGTCACCATCAACGGGTCAAGAGAAGAAGTCTCGGCACCCGACTTCTCCACGGACGATGCCAGCGGCATCCGCTGCGCGGTTCGTCACCTGGCTTCACTCGGGCACGAGAGAATCGCACTCCTCACGGGCCGACGCCACATCATTCCGAGCTTGCGGAAGATTGAGGCGTTCGTCTCCGAGACGGGTCTCCTCGGCGTCGGCCCTCCTCGAGTCCTTGAGACCTTCTACACCTACGAGGCTGGTGCCGCCGGCGCGAAAGAGCTGATTGCCGACTCCATGACTGCGATCATCTGCGCCTCGGATCTCCAGGCTCTCGGCGTGATTCGAACGGCTCAATCGCTCGGACTCTCGATACCGGACGATCTGTCCGTCGTCGGCTTCGACGACACCTCGCTCATGGCGCACACCGATCCGCCACTCACCTCGATCCGACAACCCGTGCAGGCAATCTCCCGCGCCGCGGTTCGGATGCTCGAGATGAAGATCGAATTCGGCTCGAACGAGCGCGGCTCTTTTGAGTTCACTCCCGACCTCATCGTTCGCTCATCGACGGGTCCCGTCCGGGAGTCGGCCCGTTCTGCACCCGCCTCCCACGGCGCCGGACAGTAGCGGCCAACGCCCACTCCGCGATTCACTCCCCTCCTCCGACGCGTCGGCCCGCCCTCGTCGATGAACGAGGACGGGCCGGGCGGTTCGCGAGAACGGAGGCGGATCAGCGCAGGGCGCGATTGACCGCCGAGATCACGGCCTTGTAGGTCGCGCGCGTGATCGAGGAGTCGATGCCGACGCCCCACACGATCTGCCCGTCGACGGCGGCCTCGACGTAGGAGGCGGCCTTCGCGTCGCGGCCCTGGCTCATCGCGTGCTCGGAGTAGTCGAGGACGCGGACGTCGAGGTCGAACTGGTGGAGCGCCGAGACGAAGGCGTCGATCGGGCCGGACCCGGTCGCGTTCACCGTCACGGTCTCGCCGTTGTCCTTGAGGACGGCCTCGAGCTCAACGTGGTCGTCGTCCGAGCTCGTCACCTTCGAGGACCCGAGGACGAAGCGGCCCCACGGCGTGAGATCGGCCGCCGCCGAAGTCGGGAGGTACTCGTCGGCGAAGATCTTCCACAGCGCATCCGCGTCGATCTCCCCGCCGAAGGAGTCCGTGTGGCGCTGGACGATGCGGGAGAACTCGATCTGGAGGCGGCGCGGCAGCTCAAGGTTGTGCGCCGTCGACATGAGGTAGGCGACGCCGCCCTTGCCGGACTGCGAGTTGACGCGGACGACGGCCTCGTAGGAGCGGCCGACGTCGTGCGGGTCGATCGGGAGGTACGGGAGCTCCCACGGGACCGCGTTCTCGTCGCCGCCGGCCTCGGCCACCTTCTTCTTGCGGGCCGAGAAGCCCTTCTTGATCGCGTCCTGGTGGGAGCCGGAGAAGGACGTGTAGACGAGGTCGCCGACGTAGGGCCAGCGCGGAGAGGTCTCCATCTGCGTGCAGAACTCGACGGTCGCGCGGATCTCGTCGACGTTCGACAGGTCGACGCCCGGATCGACGCCCTGGCTGAAGAGGTTGAGGCCGAGAGTCAGCAGATCGACGTTGCCGGTGCGCTCGCCCTGGCCGAGGAGGCAGCCCTCGACGCGGTCGGCGCCCGCGAGCATCGCGAGCTCCGCGGCCGCGATGCCGGTGCCGCGGTCGTTGTGCGGGTGGACCGAGATCGCGATGTTCTCGCGGTGCGAGAGATTGCGCGACATGTACTCGATCTGGTCGGCATAGACGTTCGGAGTCGCCCGCTCGACGGTCGCCGGGAGGTTGAGGATGATCTCGCGGTCGGCGTCGGGCTGCCACACGTCCATGACGGCCTCGCAGATCTCGAGGGCGAAATCCCGCTCGGTGTCGATGAAGATCTCCGGGGAGTACTCGAAGCCGAAGATCGTCTCGTCGCCGAGGCGCTTCTCCGCCTGCGCGATGACCTCGCGCGTGCCCGACACGGCGAGGTCGATCGTCTGCGCCTTGTCGTTGCGGAACACGAGCTCGCGGAACAGCGGCGAGGTCGCGTTGTAGAGGTGGACGGTCGCCCGCGGGAAGCCGACGAGCGCTTCGAGGGTCCGCTCGATGATCTCGGGGCGCGACTGGGTGAGGACGGAGATCGTCACGTCGTCGGGAACGGCACCCGAATCGATGAGCGAGCGGACGAAGTCGAAGTCCGTCTGCGAGGCTGCGGGGAACCCGATCTCGATCTCCTTGTAGCCGCGGGAGACGAGGAGGTCGAACATCTTGCGCTTGCGCACCGAGTCCATCGGCTCGATGAGCGACTGATTGCCGTCGCGCAGATCGGTCGACATCCAGCGCGGCGCCTTCGTGATGCGCTTGGACGGCCAGGTGCGATCGGGCAGATCGACGGGGTTGACGTCGAGGAACGCGCGGTACTTCTGTACGGGCATTCCGGATCCGGCGGGGGTGGGGACAGTGCCTGTGGTCTTCACGAGATGACTTCCTGTGTCGTGGACTCGCCCGTTCATCGGGCTCGGGCCGGACACGACGTCAGCCGCGACGAGGTTCCGGCCCTTTCAGGCCTCGTCGCGGCGAAGAAGAAGGAGTTGCTGTGCCGAGCGCATGTCTGCACTGTAGGCCCTCCCCGCCGATCGCGCGCGGGAGCCCCACGATCCGGACGCCCTCGGCCTACGTATCCAAGGTCCGGACGCCCGGGCCCGGACGCCCACCTGCCCGGACGCCGTTTCCCCGCGAAGTCGGCAAGGAGATCCCCTCGACGGGGCAAGGTGATGCTTTCGACGAAGAAAGGTGATGCTCTCGGCGGCGGAGGGCGCGGCGGGGGCGCCGGGGGATCAGGCGGTGACGACGGTGCCGACCGAGCCGGTGAGGGCGCGGGAGGCGTCGGCGAGCGCGCAGATCACCCCGCGCCGCGCGCCGGCGGGGGCCCCGGCGACGAATTCGAGGACGGCCTCGACCTTCGGGCGCATCGAACCCTCGGCGAACTCCCCCGCATCGACGAGGGCGCGCCCGCGCTCGAGCGACAACCGCGGCAGCCACTCCTGGTGCGCGGTCCCCCAGCCGATCGCGACGCGCGGGACGGCCGTGAGGATGACGAGGGTCGAGGCGCCGAGCTCGTCGGCGAGGAGGGCCGCCGACCGATCCTTGTCGACGACCGCGTCGACGGCGCGCATTCCCGTCGCGGTGCGGATGACGGGGATCCCTCCCCCGCCGGAGGCGACGACGATGAATCCGGCGTCGGCGAGGGCCCGCACGGCGTCGACCTCGACGGTCGCGCGCGGCGCCGGCGAGGCGACGAGCCTGCGGAATCCTCGCCCGGCGTCCTCGCCGAAGACCTGTGTCGGGTCCTCGGCGCGGCGGCGCTCGGCCATCTCGCGGGTGAGGAACTGGCCGATCGGTTTCGTCGGATGCGCGAAGGCGGGGTCGGCCGGGTCGACCTCGACGCGGGTGAGAAGGCCCGCGACCCGTCCGGAGCGGCCGCGGCGCGCGAGCTCCTCGTCAAGGGAGCGGACGAGGTGCTCGCCGATATAGCCCTGGCTCATTGCGACGGTCTCGGGAAGGTCGACCTCGGGGACGCCCGGGTCGACGGCGGCGCCGAGCGCGAAGGCGCGCGTGATCTGCCCGACCTGGGGGCCGTTGCCGTGGGCGACGACGAGCGGCCCGGCCTCGGAGATGTCGACGAGGGCGGGAGCGCAAGCGCGCAGGAGGCGAAGCTGGTCGTCGGGCGTGTGGCCGAGCGCGTTGCCCCCGAGGGCGACGACCGCGATAGGCGCCCGGGGGATCTGCGTCATGTCAGAATCCGAGTCGCCCGAGCATCTTCGGGTCGGACTGCCAGTCCTTCGCGGTCCTCACGTGAAGGTCGAGGAACACGCGCTTCTTCAGGAGGTCCTCGATGAGGGGCCGCGCCTTCGATCCGATCTCTTTGAGCCGGGATCCGCGCTTGCCGATGATGATCGCCTTCTGGGAGTCGCGTTCGACGTAGACGTTGACGTGGACGTCAACGAGGGGCGGCCGCTCGTCGCCCTCGCGGCGGGGCCGTTCGACGATCTCCTCGACCTGGACGGCGAGCGAGTGCGGGAGCTCGTCGCGCACGCCCTCGAGGGCGGCCTCGCGGATGAACTCGGCGATGAGGGTGTCGCGCGACTCGTCGGTGACATCGCCTGCGGGGTAGAGGGGCGGCGAGAGCGGGACGGTCTGCGAGAGGACGTCGAGGAGGATGTCGATCCCCTCCCCGCTCATCGCGGAGACCGGGACGATCGCGGCGAATTCGCCCATCTCGTCGATGGAGAGGAGGTGCTTCACGAGCCGCTCGCGCGACACGAGGTCGGCCTTCGTCGCGACCGCGATGATGGGACGTCGCACGTCGCGCAGCTCGCGGGCGATGAACTGGTCGCCGGGCCCGATCTTCTGGTCGGCGGGCAGGCAGAAGACGACGACGTCGACCTCGGCGAGGGCCTCGCGGACCATGTCGTTGAGCCGCTTGCCGAGGAGCGTGCGCGGCCGGTGGTATCCGGGGGTGTCGACGAGGACGAGCTGCGAGCCCTCCCGGTGGACGATGCCGCGGATGTTGTGGCGGGTGGTCTCCGGGCGCCCCGAGGTGATGGCGATCTTCTGACCGACCAGCGCGTTCGTCAGCGTCGACTTGCCGACGTTCGGGCGCCCGACGATCGAGACGAATCCCGCGCGGAAGTCCTCGGGATAGTCGGGCATCATGAGGCCCGCGCCCGCGTTCGCGTCGTCGCGCAGGCCCTTGAGATCCTCGAGGCGCGCGAAGACGTCCTCGGGGTCGCCGTCCTCGTCCTCCCAGTCGTCGACGTCGGCGTCCCCGTCCTCGTCGATCGACGAGGACGCGGCGGGATCGCCGGACGGGCCTGCTTCCGAGGGGCCGTCGTCGGCGGAGTCCCCGGCATCGCCGTTTCCGTCGCCCGCCTCGAATCGGGCGAGGTCGGCGTCGTCGAACTCGACCTCGGCGCCCTCGAAGGCGTTGGGGCCCGCCATCAGCTCGTCGTCGCTGGGGAATCGCATGTCTCAGTCCTCGCTCTTCGGTTCGGTCGCACCATTATCGTCCACGCGCGCGCAGAGGACGGTCCCGACCTGGCGGCGGCGCCCGCGGGCCTTCTCGGCCTCCATGCGGACGCCCTCGGCGACGCCGACGGCGCCGGGGAGGGGGACGCGCCCGATCGCCTTGGCGAGGAGCCCGCCGACCGAGTCGACGTCCTCATCCTCGAGCTCCATGCCGAGGAGCTCGCCGAGCTCGCTGATCGGGAAGCGGGAGGGGACGCGCCACGTGCCGTTCCCGAGGTCCTCAGGCTCGAGGACGACGCGGTCGTGCTCGTCGGTGAGCTCGCCGACGACCTCCTCGATGAGGTCCTCGAGGGTGACGAGGCCGGAGACCCCGCCGTACTCGTCGATGACGATCGCCATGTGGAAGTGCTCGGCCTGCATGTGCCGCAGGAGGTCGTCGGCGGGCTTCATCTCGACGGTGAACTCGGCGGGGCGCATCATCTGCTCGGCGACCTGGTCCATGTCGGAGCCGTAGGTCTCGAGGCGCTGGACGACGTCCTTGAAGTAGAGGACGCCGCGGATGTCGTCGACGTCGTCTCCCTCGACGGGGATGCGCGAGAACCCGGAGCGGACGAAGAGGCGCAGGGCCTTGCGGGCGGGCAGGTCGACGGGCGCGGTCACCATCTCGGTGCGCGGGACCATGACCTCGCGGACGAGGGTGTGGCCGAGGTCGAGGACGGAGCGGAGCATCTCCCGGTCCTCCTCCTCGAAGCCCTCGGTCTCGCCGACCTGGTCGACCATCTCGCGCAGGTCGTTCGCCATTTCGGCGCGGGCCTCGGCCTCGGTCTGGGCGGGCTGGGGCAGGCGGCCGCGCAGGCGCACGACGAGCGGGTCGAGGACGCGCGAGGCGTCGACGAGCCGGGAGACGAGCGGCGCGCCGCGCAGGGCGATCCGCTCGGGGCGGCGCGATCCCCACCGCGAGGGGAGGAGGGAGACGAGGACGAACTGGACGAGCGAGACGACGAGGAGCGCAACGAGGCCGGTCGCCCACCAGGACAGCCCGGCGCCCGCGATCGCGAGGGTGAGGCAGATCGCGAAGACGACCTGCCAGAAGGTCCGGAATCCGCGGACGACGAGGCCCGTGCGGGTCCGGTGCTCGAGGAGGAGCGCGAGGAGCGGCGCGTGGCGCTCCTCGTCCTCGACGAGGTCCTCGGCGGTGGCGAGCGAGAGGCGTTGGAAGGCGACCTCGACGGACTGGAGCGCCGAGGCGACGGCGACGGCGACGAGCGCGAGGACGAGGAGCGCCGCCGCGGGGATCGACTGGGCCCAGTCCGAGGTCATCGGGTCGCGAGGAAGGTGAGGAGGAGTGTGCGTTGGAGGGAGAACATCTCCTCCTTCTCGTCCTCCTCGGCGTGGTCGTAGCCGAGGAGGTGGAGCATCCCGTGGGTCGCGAGCATGAGCATCTCCTCGACCGTCGTGTGCCCTGCCTCCTTCGCCTGCGCCTCGGCGACCTGCGGGCAGATGCAGATGTCGCCGAGCGTCCCGGCGGGAGTCGGCTTCCCGGCCGTGCCGGGGCGGAGCTCGTCCATGGGGAAGCTCATGACGTCCGTCGGGCCCGGAAGGTCGAGCCAGCGGATGTGAAGGTCCTCCATCGGCTTGGGGTCGATGAAGAGGATGTTGAGCTCAGCGTCGGTGGCGACGTGCATCTGCGTGAGGACGTGGTCGGCGAGGGCGGCGAACTCCTCCCCGTCGATCGCGTACTCGGTCTCGTTGATGACCTCGGTCATCTCTCCCCCTTCTCGTGGTGCCCGGACCCCGTCCTCGTCCCCCTGCTGCGGGAGCGCGAGGAGAGGGCGCGCGTCGCGGCGGCGCGGTCCTCCCAGCGGGAGTAGGCGTCGATGATCTGGCCGACGAGCTCGTGGCGGACGACGTCCGCGCTGGTGAGCCGCCGGAATTCGATGCCGTCGATGCCGTCGAGGATTCTCTCGATGACGGCGAGGCCGGACTGCGAGGCGCCGGGCAGGTCGATCTGCGAGGCGTCGCCGGTGACGACGATCTGCGAGTTGAAGCCGAGGCGCGTGAGGAACATCTTCATCTGGTTGGCGGTCGTGTTCTGCGCCTCGTCGAGGATGATGAAGGAGTCGTTGAGGGTCCGCCCGCGCATGTAGGCGAGCGGCGCGACCTCGATCGTCCCGGCGGCCATGAGCTTGGGCAGGGCCTCCGCGTCGAGCATGTCCTTGAGCGCGTCGTAGAGCGGGCGCAGGTACGGGTCGATCTTGTCGGTGAGCGTGCCGGGGAGGAACCCGAGGTTCTCCCCCGCCTCGACCGCCGGGCGCGTGAGAACGATCCGGCGGACCTCGCCGGCGAGGAGCTTGCGGACGGCGACCGCCATCGCGAGGTAGGTCTTGCCCGTGCCCGCGGGTCCGACGCCGAACACGATCGTCGAGCGCTCGATCGCCTCGACGTAGGCGCGCTGGCCCGCGGTCTTCGGCCGGATCGAGCGGCCGCGGACCGTGAGGACCTCCTCGGAGGGGGCGCCCGCGAGCGCCGTCGACTTGAGGAGACCGATCGCCCGCTCGACGGCGTCGGCGTCGAGCGGCGTGCCGCGGCGGGCGAGGCCGACGAGCTCCTCGAGGAGGTCGGCGGCGACGTCGACGTCCGCTTTCAGTCCAGTGAGGGCGGCGTCGCGCCCGATGACGTGGAAGGAGACGCGCGGGAATCCGCGTTCGAGGGCGCGCAGGACCTGGTCGGCGGTCCCGAGGACGAGGATCGGATCGAGGTCGGCCGGGATCGGGACGTGCCGGGTCGCGGCGACGATGCGCGCCACTTCGGGGTCGGTCACTGAGCCTCGCTCTCCTTCGGGGACGCGCCCAGTCTAGCCGGGCGGGATCCCCGGGGCGCTCGGGCGGGTCGCGCTCGGCCGCCGCTCGGAGGGCTGCGGGATCGACGAGGTCGGGGCGGGGCGCCGGTGGAGGCGTTGCCGGGCAGCCCCGGGAGTGTCGACGAAGGCCGCCATCGCCTGGTACGTCTCCCGGTCGGCGATAATCGAGGGGTGACCCCGCTCGCCCGACTGCTCGCCGACCCGCCCGACCTCCCGGTCGTCGCGGCCCTCGCCGATCTGTCGGCGCGGATCGCGCCCGGCCGCGCCCTCGTCCTCACGGCTCCCCCGGGCTCGGGCAAGACGACGCTCGCGCCGCCGCTCCTCGCCGAGCGCCTACCCGGCCGCGTCCTCGTCGTGCAGCCGCGCCGGATCGCCGCCCGCGCGGGCGCGCGGCGTCTCGCCGCCCTCCTCGGCGACGAGATCGGGGGCCTCGCCGGGTTCTCCGTGCGCGGCGCGACGCGCCTGTCGGGGCGCACCCGCGTCGAGTTCTGCACTCCCGGCGTGCTCGGGCGGCGCCTCCAGGCCGACCCGTCCCTCGAGGGCGTCGGCGCGGTGATGATCGACGAGTTCCACGAGCGCCACCTCGACACCGACCTCGCCCTCGGGCTCCTCCTCGACGCGCGGGCCGTCCTGCGCGAGGACCTCCATCTGACGATCGCGTCCGCGACCCTCGAGGCCGATCGGGTCGCCGAACTCCTTTCCGGCGTCGTCCCGGAGGTCGACCGCGTCGACGTGCCCGGCGTCCTCCACCCGCTCGAGGTCCGCTACGCCGCTCCCCCGCGCGGCGTCGGATCCCTCGAGGCGGGTCCGCGCGGCGAGGTCCGCGTGCCCCGCGCCTTTTGCGCGCACGTCGCCGCCCGCACGCGCGCCGCCCTCGCCGCGACCGAGGGGGACGTCCTCGTCTTCGTGCCGGGCGCGCGCGAGATCGACGAGGTCGCCTCGGGCCTCGGCGGATTCGGCCCCGGATACCTCGACGGCGAGCAGGTCGAGGTCCTCCCCCTTCACGGCTCGTTGTCGGCCGCCGAGCAGGATCGGGTCCTCGTCCCCCGCTCCGGCGGGCCGCGTCGCATCGTCGTCGCGACACCCGTCGCCGAATCCTCCCTCACGGTCCCGGGCGTCCGCTGCGTCGTCGACTCCGGGCTCGCGCGCGAGCCGCGCCTCGACATCGCGCGCGGCACCTCCTCCCTCGTCACCGTGTCGGCCGCCCGGGCCCGCTGCGACCAGCGCGCGGGCCGCGCCGCGCGCCTCGGGCCGGGCCTCGCGATCCGCTGCTTCGACGAGGTCGACTGGGCCCGCAGGCCCGCCCAGGCCCTTCCCGAGATCCTCGTCGCCGATCTTTCCGACGCCGCGCTCCAGGCGGCGTGCTGGTCGAACGACGGGCTCGCGGGGCTCGCGCTCCTCGATCGGCCGCCGGCCGCCGCGCTGACGGCGGCCCTGACGAGTCTCGAAGGGCTCGGCGCCCTGTCCGCGGGGCGAGCGACCGATCTCGGGCGCCGCGTCGCGAGGCTCCCCCTCAATCCGGGCATCGGCTGCGCCCTCGTCGCTACCTCCCCGCGGATCGGAGCCGAGCGGGCCGCGCGCTTCGCCGCACTGCTCGGGGAGGAGCCGCGCGTGAATGATGCGGACCTCGCCGCCCTCGCGCGCTCGCTGAAGGCGCGCGACCGGGCACTCGCCGCGCGTGTCGATCGCGGGGCGTCGCGGCTGCTCCGCTTGCTCGGGGACCTGGGCGATCGACGGGAACCGGGGTCCGAGGGCGCCGCTTCAGGCGGGGGTGCTGATTCGGCCGGGGGCGCTGGGGCGGCCGTCAGCCGGCCCATCCGCCTCCGTGACGAGGACGCCCTCGCCCTCGTCGTCGCGCATGCCCGCCCCGCGTGGATCGCGCGCGCCCGCGGGAAGGGGCGGCGCTACCTCCTCGCCGACGGACAGGGCGCGTCGCTGCCTGAGAATTCGCCGCTCGAGGGAAGCGAGTGGCTCGCCGTCGCCGAGGTCTCACGAGCCGCCGGGGCCGACGGCCTCATCCGCGCGGCCGTGCCGATCGCGGCCGACGACGCGGTGGAGGTCGGCGCGCCGCTCCTGCGGACGATCGCCGAGACCTCGCTCGTCGGCGGGCGGATCCGACTCGCGCGCCGCGAATCGCTCGGCGCGATCCCGCTCGGCGAGCCGCTCGCCTCGGCTCCGAGCGAAGAGGAGGCGCTCTCCGCCCTCGTCGACCTTCTCGGCTCGGAGGGACTCGGAATCCTCGACTGGACGCCCGCTGCCAGGAGTCTGCGCGAGCGGCTCTCAGCCCTGCATGCGGTGGATCCGGACTCGTGGCCCGACATGTCCGACGAGGCCCTCCTCGCCGCGGCGCCCCTCTGGCTCGCGCCCGAGCTGCCCGGGCTCGCGAGGGGACGACCCATTGCCGGGATCGACATGGTCCGGGCGCTGCGCTCCCTGCTCGAATGGCCGGTCGCCGGGCGCCTCGACGAGCTCGCGCCCGTCGACATCGAGATCCCGACCGGCGCTCGCCGCAGGATCGACTGGTCGAGCGGGAGGCCCGTCCTCGCCCTGCGCGTCCAGGAGGCCTTCGGGTGGCTCGACACTCCGACCTTCGCGGACGGGCGCCTGCCCCTCGTCCTCCACCTCACGGACCCCGCCGGGCGGCCGACCGCGGTGACCTCCGACCTGCGGAGCTTCTGGGCCGGCCCCTACCGGGACGTGCGCGCCCAGCTGCGTGGGCGCTACCCCAAGCACCCGTGGCCGGAGGACCCGTTCTCGGAGAAGCCGACCTCGCGCGCCAAGCCCCGGCGGTAGCTTCGATTCGCCGACGGCATTACCCGACCCCCACCGAGAGCATCACCTTCGCGCGCCGAAAGCATCACGTTCGCGCGCCGAGGGGATCTTCGAACGCCCAGGTCGGCCGGGCTCACGCCTCCTTGCGCGCCGCGATGTCCTCGAGCGTCTGCGAGAACTCGAACACCACCGGATCGCCGCCGATCCGGTGCTCGTCGGCGTGCAGGGCGTCGATCGCCGCAAGATCGTCCGCCTCGAGCTCGAGGCCCGCGGCCGCGAGGTTCGCCTCCATGCGCTCGCGGTGCGTCGACTTCGGGATGACGATGTGTCCGACCGCGAGGTGCCAGGCGAGGACGACCTGCGCGGGCGTCGCGCCGATCCTCTCCGCGATCCCGACGATCGTCGGATCGGCGAGGTCCGCGCCCTGGCCGAGCGGCGAGTACGCCTCGATCGCGATGCCGAGCTCGACGCACGCGTCGCGCACATCGGGGCGGTGGAAGAGCGGGTGGGCCTCCACCTGGTCGACCGCCGGCACGACGCCGGTCGCGTCGACGATCCGGCTGAGGTGCTCCGGCAGGAAGTTCGAGACGCCGATCGAGGTCGCGAGCCCCTCCTCGTTGAGGGCGATGAGGGTCTCCCAGCTCTCGAGGTAGAGGTCCTTCGACGGGACCGGCCAGTGGATGAGGTAGAGGTCGACGCGGTCGAGCCCGAGCGCGTCGAGAGAGCGCGAGAGCGCCTCACGGGCGCTCTCGCGCCCCTGGTCGAAGTTCCGCAGCTTCGTCGTGACGAACAGGTCGTCCCGGTCGATCCCCGAGGTCCGGATCGCCTCGCCGACGCCCGCCTCGTTGTAGTACGCGGCTGCGGTGTCGATGTGGCGGTACCCGATCTCGAGCGCCTCGGTCACGGCGACGGCCGTCGATTCCGGCGGGATCTGGAAGGTCCCGAATCCGATGGCGGGGATCTCGGTCCCGGAGTTGAGCAGGAGGTTCGGCGTCGGCGCGATCATGTCCTCAGCCTACGTCCGGGCCCCCGGTACGTCAGTGGCTAGCGTGATGCTCGACACCTTGTGGCGAGAGTCGGAATGAACCGGGGATCGCCCTCGTTGATCGGAATGACGCGCCGCGACGGCGATACTCCGCCGCGACGACCACCGATGCCACCGCGAACGTTCGCGACCTCGAACTCGAAGGAGCCCCATGTCCGACCAGACCGCCATTGAAGATTTCGACCTCCTCGTCGTCGGAGGCGGCAAGGCCGGCAAGTCGCTCGCCATGGAGCGCGCGAAGAAGGGCCTCAAGGTCGCGATGGTCGAGCGCCGCTTCGTCGGCGGCACCTGCATCAACGTCGCGTGCATCCCGACGAAGACCCTCGTCGCCTCGGCCCGCCGTCTCGAGAACGCCCGCACCGACGAGGCCTTCGGCGTCGTCGGCACCTCCGGCGCCTCGGTCGACCTCGGCAAGCTCCGCGCCCACAAGGAGGGGATCGTCTCCGCGATGGTCGGCGCCCACGAGAAGATGTTCGCCGCCCCCGGCCTCGACTTCATCCGCGGCGAAGCCCGCTTCGTCGCCGAGCGCACCGTCGAGGTCGCCCTCGAAGACGGCGGCACCCGCACGATCCGCGGCGAGAGGGTCCTCGTCAACCTCGGTTCGCGCCCTGCGCGTCCCGAGATCCCCGGCTTGTGGGAGTCCGGCGCGTGGACGAACGAGGAGATCCTCCGCCTCGAGACCCTCCCGAAGTCCCTCGCGATCATCGGCGCCTCCTACATCGGCGTCGAGTTCGCCTCGATGATGGCCGCGTTCGGCGTCGAGGTGTCGCTCATCTCCTCCGGCGCGCACGTCCTCCCCCGTGAGGACGAGGACGTGGCCGCGGAGATGGAGGCGAGCCTGACGGACATGGGCGTCTCGATCGTCGGGAACGCCCGCGCCCTGTCCGCCTTGCGCGAGGACGGGCTGACCACGCTCCTCCTCTCGAACGGACAGACCCTGTCCGCCGAGGCCGTCCTCGTCGCCGCCGGCCGCACCCCGAACACGGACGGCATCGGCCTGGAGAACGCCGGGATCGCCCTCGACGAGCGCGGATTCATCGCCGTCGACGAGCACCTGCGCACGAGCGCCGAGAACGTCTGGGCCGCGGGCGACGCCGCTGGCACCCCGATGTTCACCCACGCCTCCTGGTCGGACTTCCGCATCATCCGCGCCCAGTTCGACGGCGCCGACGACTCCGATCCGCGCACCTCGAAGGCCGGACGCGTCATGCCCTACGCGGTCTTCGCCACCCCCGAGCTCGGCCGCATCGGCCTGTCGGAGACCGAGGCGCGCGAGGCGGGCCGCGAGGTCCTCGTCGCGAAGATCCCGGTCGCCCAGATCCCGCGCGCAAAGACGATGCGCGCGTCGCGAGGCGTGTGGAAGGGCGTCGTCGATGCGGCTACCCACGAGATCCTCGGCGTCGCGATCCAGGGCCCGGACTCGGGCGAGGTCGTCACGGCCGTCCAGGTCGCGATGGCCGCGGGCATGACCTACGAGAATCTCTGCTTCCTCCCGATCGCCCACCCGACGATGGGCGAGGGCCTGCAGATCCTCTTAGATCAGCTCGCCTGATCGGGAGATCCAGGAATAGCGCGAGGGGCGCGCCGGGCCGACGGGTTCCGGCGCGCCCTTTCGTCGATCGACGAGGGCGGGGCGNGCGCCCGAAACCGACCCCCACCCCGACGGAACCGGGCACATACGCCGCAATCAGGCGCACACCACCCGCAATGCGCCCGAAACCGACCCCCACCCCGACGGAACCGGGCACATACGCCGCAATCAGGCGCACACCTCCCGCAATGCGCCCGAAACCGTATCAGGCACCGGCGGAATCGGACGCACACGCCGGAAACAGGCGCACACCGCCGGCAAGGAGCCCGAAGCAGCTCTGGCTCGCGCCGACCCCATGAAGCGCCGCAGTCAATCCGTGGTCTCAACCGCTCACCCCGAACCAGCGCCCCCTCCCGTCCTCGTCGATCGGCGCGCGAAGAGGAGACGCGCTCATCCACAGGCGCCGCACGGCGAAACGCGCGTCCACAGGGGGCTCACACCTTGGTCCGGCGATCAGCGAGCCTTACTCCACTATCGGGACATGGAGCGCGCACACTTCGACCTTGTCATCCTCCACGGCGGATTCCGACGCGAGATTCGCCGCGGGAGCCTCGTGCGCGTGAAGCACGGAGTCGCGATACGCCTTGCGGACGCCGCCAATGACCTTGAGGAATGGGAGAAGCGCGAGCTCGTCACCAGAGCCAGGATCCTCGCTGTCGCCGCGACCATGCACACGGCGATCGTGCTCACTCACAATTCCGCGGCGATACTCCACGGAATCGAAACGTGGGGAATGAACCCGGAGGTCTCATTCTCGGCCGCAAGTCGCCTTCGGGCTCGTCCGCTCCCCGCAGTCATCATCGGCGGAACGGAGATACCAGGATCGCGGACGCGCCCGATGGTCGACACCATCCGCAGGGAGACCACGACCTGTTGTGAGGGGTTGGAAGCCTCGACGCTCGAGGACACGGCCGTGGACTGCGCCCTCGACCTCCCACCGCTCGAGGCATTCGTCATCATTGCCGGGATTCTTCGGAAGCTGAGCGCGTTCGATCGGTTCGACCTCACGGCATCGCGTGCTCGCGAACGACGGGCGCGGGCCGCCGTTGTCCAGCGCCTCGACGAGGTATCGGCCGATTCTCCTCGGAGGGAGAGCGCGAGACTCCTGGTCAGTCTCGCGGATGCGGCCTGCGAGACCATCGGTGAACGCGTGCTTCACTTCGTCCTCATCACCCTGTTCCCCGCGATCATGACGACACAGGTCGAGGTCCGCACCAATGGCAAGCGCTATTTCCTCGACGTCGCGATCATGGACCTGAAGATCGCCTTCGAGTTCGATGGCGTCATCAAGATGGGCAACGATTCCCGGGAGTTCCGCGACGCACAGGCCAAACTGCTCGCGCGACAACGCGATCTGGAGGACGCGGGGTGGACCGTCATCCGCGTTGGATGGGGCGACCTGCTCGATCTGTCGAAGCTCCGTGACAAGCTCTTCAGAAGGATCATCGCGGTCGCCAAGCGCCCGCTGATCCCGGACTCTCAGACTCAGGATCTCTGGTCGAGGCAGATCTCCCATCGACATGGCGAGAGGACCCGTGCGGCCGAGAGGCGGCGTCCGTGAAGTTCGAGCGGACCGGAGTTCGCGTCGCGTTTGCGGCCTGAGGCGCATACGCCTGCATCCGCTATCGCGCGCATGGGCCGGAATCAGGCACACACCTCCCGCAATGCGCCCGAAACCGCCCCAGACCCCAACGGATTCGGGCACATACGGCGGAATCAGGCACACACCACCCGCAAAGCGCCCGATTCTCAGGTCGAGCCGAAGGGGAGATCCCCTCGACGAGCGAAGGTGATGCTTTCGGCGAGGCAAGGTAATGCTCTCGGTGGGGGAAGTGGGAACCCAAGCATGCCGCGGACGGGCGCGCCGAGCCGAGCGTCGGGAAAGCCGCGTCTCAGCCGGGCCGAGCGTCAGGCGAGCACGGGTTCAGGAAAGCAGCGCACCAGCCGAGCCGTGGCTCGGACGAACCACGGCTCAGGCGAGACCGGGATCGAGGGCGAGGAGATCCTCGACGGTCTGGGGCCGCAGGATCCACCGCGCCTCGCCGTTCTCGACGGCGACGACGCCGGGCTTCGTCAGCATGTTGTAGTTCGACGCCATCGAGTAGCCGTAGGCGCCGGTGACGGGCACCGCGAGGAGGTCCCCTCCGCGCACGTCGGAGGGCAGATCGACGTCCCACACGACGACGTCGCCGCTCTCGCAGTGCTTGCCGACGACGCGCGAGCGCACGAGGGGCGCGTCGGAGACACGGTTCGCGAGCGTCGCCGTGTACCGGGCGCCGTAGAGGGCGGGCCGGATGTTGTCGGCCATGCCGCCGTCGACGGCGACGTAGCGCCTCGAAGCGCCGTCCTCGAGGTGAGCGTCCTTGACGGCCCCGACCCTGTAAAGGGTGAGGGTCGTCGGCGCGACGGTCGACCGACCGGGCTCGACGGACACGCGCGGCACGGGGATTCCGAGCTCGGCGCACCGCCGCTTGACGACCGTCGCGATCGCGCGCGCCGCCTCGACCGGGGGCGTGGGAATCGGGTCGTCGCCCGTGTAGGCGACGCCCACTCCCCCGCCGAGGTCGAGTTCAGGCAGGGGCGCTCCGATCCGGGCCGACGCCTTCGCGAGGAGTTCGCACATGATCGAGGCGGCCTCCTCGAAGGCGGCCGTCCCCTGGATCTGAGATCCGATGTGGCTGTGGAGTCCCCGCAATTCGAGGTGGGGAGAGGCCTGGATCGCGGCGACGACCTCGTCGAGCTGCCCGTCGAAGGCGCCGACGCCGAACTTCTGGTCCTCGTGCCCGGTGGAGATGTAGGCGTTGCCGCCCGCGTGGACGCCGGTCTTCACGCGGATCATCACGCGAGCGGTCGTGTTGAGCCGCGCGGCGATCTCTTCGATCTGGGCGACCTCGGGGAGGGAGTCGATGAAGATCCGCTCGATCCCCTCGCCCTGCCCGGCGGTGAGGGCGAGTTCGATCTCGGCGTCGAGCTTGTTGTTCCCGTGCAGGCCGATCGACGAGGGCGGGGCGCCCGCGCGCAGCGCGAGCGCGAGCTCGCCGAGGGAGGCGGTGTCGACGCCCATGCCCGCTTCGACGACGGTGCGGACGACGTCGGAGCAGAGGAAGGCCTTGCCGGCGTAGAAGGCGTCGCCGCCGTTCATTCCGTAGCCGTCCCAGAACTCCTCGGCCATGGCGGTCGCCCACACGGTCGCCCGTCCGCGCAGGTCGGCGCGGTCGAGGACGAAGGCGGGGGTCGCGAAGTCGTTCGCGAGGTCGGTGAGGGCGACGCCCCCGACCTCGAGGACGCCGTCCTCGCGCCGGCGCGCGCTCCACGGCCAGAGGTCGGGCCTCTCGGCGGGCTCGGGGCAGCGGAGGTCGCCGACGGGGCGGTGATCCATCGAGTCGAGGGCGTCGCTCATCGTCACATCCTCTCGGGGGCGGCGACGCCGAGGAGGCCGAGGCCGGTCGCGAGGACGCGGGTGACGGCGTCGTTGAGCCACAGGCGGGCGACGTGCCCGGCGTCGACGGGGTCGTCGCCTCGCGGAGTGACGCGGCACTGGCCGTACCACGTGTGGTAGGCGGCGGCGAGCGACTCGAGGTAACGGGCGACGCGGTGCGGTTCGCGGAGCTCGGCGGCCTGGGCGACCTGGGCCGGGAACTGGGCGAGGACGCCGAGGAGTTCGGCGTCGGCGGGCGCGTCGAGGGCGGCGGGCTCGAACCCGGCCTCGCGCGTCACGCCATGCTCGGCCGCGTTGCGCGCGACGTTGCGGGTGCGGGCGTGCGCGTACTGGACGTAGTAGACGGGGTTCTCGTTGGTGTGCGAGGCGAGGAGGTCGAGGTCGATGTCGAGGTTGGAGTCCATCGACACGCGGACGAGGGCGTAGCGCGCGGCGTCGACTCCGACGGCGTCGACGAGGTCGTCGAGCGTGACGATCGTGCCGGCCCGCTTCGACATGCGCACGGGCGCGCCGTCCTTGAGGAGGTTGACCATCTGGCCGATGAGGATCTGCATGTTGACGCCGGGCGTGTCGCCGAAGGCCTCGCACATCGCCATCATGCGGCCGATGTAGCCGTGGTGGTCGGCGCCGAGGAGGTAGATCGCGGCGTCGGCCCCGCGGTCGCGCTTGTCGAGGTAGTAGGCGACGTCGCCGGCGAAGTAGGCGGCCTGGCCGTCGGACTTGATGAGGACGCGGTCCTTGTCGTCGCCGTAGGTGGTCGTGCGCAGCCAGACGGCGCCGTCCTCGTCGAAGACCTCGCCGCGCTCGCGCAGGCGCTCGATCGCGCGGGCGACGGCGCCGGACTCGTGGAGGGAGTCCTCGTGGAAGAAGACGTCGAATTCGGAGCGGAAGTCGCGCAGGCGCTGCTTGATCTCGTCGAACATGAGGTCGACGCCGCGGGCGCGGAATGCTTCGACGGCCTCATCCTCGGGGAGGGTGACGGGGTCGGGCTCTCCGGCGGCGGCCGCGTCGGCGCGGACCTGGGCGGCGATGTCGGCGATGTACTGGCCGCCGTAGCCGTCCTCGGGGGCCTCGCGTCCCATGGCGCGCGCGTAGAGGGACTTCGCGAAGCGGTCGATCTGCGAGCCGTGGTCGTTGAAGTAGTACTCGCGCGTCACCGAGGCGCCGGAGGCGGCCATGAGGCGGGCGAGGGAGTCGCCGACGGCGGCCCAGCGGGCGCCGCCGAGGTGGACGGGGCCGGTGGGGTTCGCGGAGACGTACTCGAGGTTGATGCTCGTGCCCGCGAGCGAGTCGTTCGTCCCGTAGGACTCCCCCGCCTCGACGATGGTGCGGGCGAGTTCGCCGGCGGAGGCGGCGGCGAGGCGGATGTTGAGGAAGCCGGGGCCGGCGATGTCGACGGAGTCGATGCCCTCGTGCGCCTCGAGGGCGGGGGCGAGGATCTCGGCGAGGGCGCGCGGGGCGAGCCCGGCCTTCTTCGCGAGCTGCATCGCGAGGTTCGTCGCCCAGTCGCCGTGGTCGCGGTTGCGGGGCCGTTCGACCTTGACGGCCGCGGGGACCTCTCCGGGATCGAGGGCGAGGGCGCCCTTCTCGATGGAGTCGAGGACGGCGCCCCGGATGACGAGTGCGAGTTCTTCTGGAGTCACCCCCACAGGGTAGGGCGTCGCGCCCGCGCCGGGCCACCCCGCCCACGGCCCCGCGGAACGGACGAGGTCGGGGCGTCGCACCTGCTCAGACCGGAAACGTTACCGGTTCGCAATCATGGGACGCGCCGCCCCGCCCTCGTCGATCCCAAAAAACGCCGGAATCCTGCGCTTCTTCGTCACCGAATTGTGACCTTCGTAACGGCGAAATCCTTGCGCCGCGCCTTCCGAACCTCCTATAGTCCTCAGTACCGGAAACGTTACCGGTCCGATTCGTTCGGATCGATGACGGCTCCGCCTCGCATCCCCCGCATGCTCGAGCACAGTCGCGAGAGCACGAGAACTGTCCAAAGGAGGACATCAGCGATGTCGAAGTTCATGAAGGTCGCCGCAGCGGGCGTCGCCGCGGCCGCCGCCCTCACCTCGCTCGCCGCCTGCTCGTCCGGCTCGAACACCGCGAAGGACGACGGCAAGGGCTCCGTCTACTACCTCTCCTTCAAGCCCGAGCAGGACTCCATCTGGCAGGAGGTCGCCAAGGCCTACACGAAGGAGACCGGCGTCGAGGTCAAGGTCGTCACGGCCGCCTCCGGCACCTACGAGCAGACCCTCAAGTCGGAGATCGCGAAGTCCGACGCCCCGACCCTCTTCCAGATCAACGGCCCCATCGGCATGAAGAACTGGATGGACTACACCGCCGACCTCTCCGGCACCGACTTCTACAAGGCCCTCCTCGATCCGTCCATGGCCGTCGGCCAGGACGGCAAGGTCTACGGCGTTCCCTACGTCGAAGAGGGCTACGGCATCATCTACAACCAGAAGATCATGGACAAGTACTTCGCCCTCGACGGCGCGAAGGTGAAGTCCATGGACGAGATCACCAACTTCGCCACCCTCAAGGCCGTCGCCGACGACATGCAGGCGAAGAAGGATCAGCTCGGCATCGAGGGCGTCTTCGCCTCGACCTCCCTCAAGCCGGGCGAGGACTGGCGCTGGCAGACCCACCTCGCGGATCTCCCCGTCTACTTCGAGTACCAGGACAACAAGGTCGACGACATGACCGACCTCACGTTCAAGTACAACAAGGAGTTCAAGAACATCTTCGACCTCTACCTCACCGACTCGACGATCGACCCGAAGCTCGCCTCGTCGAAGGCCGTCACCGACTCCATGGCCGAGTTCGCGCTCGGCAAGGCCGCGATGGTCCAGAACGGCAACTGGGCGTACGGCCAGATCTCCGAGGTCGACGGCAACACCGTCGCGGCCGAGGACGTCAAGATGCTCCCGATCTATACCGGCCACGAGGGCGAGGAGTCCCAGGGCCTCAACATCGGCACCGAGAACTTCTTCTCCATCAACTCCAAGGCCTCCGAGGCCGACCAGAAGGCGTCGATCGACTTCGTCAACTGGCTGATCTCCTCCGACACCGGCAAGAAGTACATGGTGAACGACCTCGGCTTCATCCCGCCGTTCAACACCTTCACCGAGGCCGACCAGCCGACCGATCCGCTCGCCAAGGAGGTCATCCGCTACATGTCCGATAAGGACAAGACGACGGTTCCGTGGGTCTTCACGACCTTCCCGAGCCAGACCTTCAAGGACGACTTCGGCGCCGCCCTCTCGCAGTACGCCGCGGGCCAGATGGACTGGGACAAGGTCGTCGAGCTCTTCACCACCGAGTGGAAGGCCGAGAAGGGCGCCTGATCGGCTCCCCTAGGCCCATTCGAACCACGAGGCGGGTGCGCGGGCGAGAAGTCCGCCCGCGCACCCGCCTTTTCCACACCCTCTTTCAGGAGCGACGACCATGCTGAAGAGTCTTAAGAAATACGGGGCCGTATTCCTCGGCCCGACCCTGCTCGCCTTCACCCTCGCCTTCCTCGCGCCCTTCGCGATCGGCCTCTACCTCTCCCTCTGCAAGTTCACGACCGTGACGAACGCCAGCTTCGTCGGCATCAAGAACTACATCGACGCGTTCTCGGCCTCCCAGGGCTTCGTCCGCGCCCTCCTCTTCACCGCGGGGATCACGATCCTCTCGGTCATCACCGTCAACATCTTCGCCTTCGCGATCGCCTACGCGCTCACCCGCAAGCTCAAGGGGACGAACTTCTTCCGGACGGTCTTCTTCATGCCGAACCTCATCGGCGGCATCGTCCTCGGCTACACGTGGCAGACGATCATCAACGCGGTCCTCCTCCACTGGCAGACCACCCTCGTGACGAACGCCACCTACGGCTTCATCGGCATCATCATCCTGCTCAACTGGCAGATGGTCGGCTACATGATGATCATCTACATCGCCGGCCTCCAGGCGGTGCCGAAGGACCTCATCGAGGCCGCCGAGATCGACGGCGCCGGCAAGTGGCTGATCCTCAAGAACGTCACCATCCCGATGGTGATGCCCTCGATCACGATCTGCCTGTTCCTCACGCTGTCGAACTCCTTCAAGCTCTACGACCAGAACCTCGCGCTCACGAACGGCCAGCCGCTCGACATGACCGAGATGGCCGCACTCAACATCGTCAACACGTTCTTCGCGCGCACCGGATTCGAGGGCGTCGGCCAGGCCAAGGCCGTCATCTTCTTCCTCATCGTCTCCGGCATCGCGTTCCTGCAGCTGCGCGCGACCCGAGGCAAGGAGGTCGAGGCATGAGCACCGCCGCCGCAACCCGTACGTCCGCTCCCATCGAGAACGCGCCGAAGAGGAACGTCCTGGGGACCTCCCTCCTCTACCTGGTCCTCGCCGCCCTCACGATCGTCTTCATCGGGCCGCTCCTCTTCATCCTCAACAACTCGTTCAAGGGCCGCTTCTTCATCTCGGACGACCCCTTCGCCCTGCCCCTCGGCGAGTACTGGACGGGCCTGAAGAACTACGTCAACGGCCTCGAGACGACGAACTTCTTCGCCGCCGCCGGCTGGTCGTTCTTCATCACGATCGGCTCGGTCATCGTCATCGTCTTCTTCTGCGCGATGACGGCCTACTACATCACCCGCGTGAAGACCTGGTGGACGAACGCGCTCTACCTGCTCTTCGTCTTCTCGATGGTCGTCCCCTTCCAGATGGTGATGTTCCCGACCGTCAAGCTCGCCGACATGCTCAACCTCGACAACCCGGTCGGCATGATCGTCCTCTACCTCGGCTTCGGCGCCGGCCTCTCCGTCTTCATCTTCTCCGGCTTTGTGAAGTCGATCCCGATCGAGATCGAAGAGGCGTCGATGATCGACGGCTGCGGCCCGCTGCAGAACTACTTCCGCATCGTCATGCCGATGCTCAAGCCCGTCATGATCACGGTCGCGATCCTCAACGCGATGTGGGTGTGGAACGACTACCTCCTCCCCTACCTCGTCATCGGCCTGTCGACCCCGTACAAGACGATCCCGGTCGTCGTCCAGCAGCTCGTCGGCTCGCACGGCTCGAACGACATGGGCGCCCTCATGGCGATGCTCGTCCTGGCGATCATCCCGATCGTCGCCTTCTACCTCTCGAGCCAGAAGTACATCATCGAGGGCGTCGTCGCCGGCGCCGTGAAGGGCTGACCCGAGGTGCTCGACACTCGCCGCGCCGGCGTCCTCATGCCGGTCTCCTCCCTGCCCGGACCGTGGGGCATCGGCTGCTTCTCCACGCAGGCCGAGCGCTTCATCGCGTCCCTCGCGGAGGCGGGCCAGGAGATCTGGCAGATCCTGCCACTGGGGCCGACCGGCTACGGCGACTCCCCCTACTCGAGCTTCTCGACGTACGCAGGGAACCACTACTTCATCGATCTCGAGCGCCTCGTCGCCGACGGGCTCCTCGTCCCCTCCGACCTCGCCGGTCTGGAGTGGGGCGAGGACCCCGAGCGGGTTGACTACGGCGCCCTCTACGCCTCGCGCAACGCCGCCCTGCGGACGGCGTTCTCGCGGGCCGGGGACGTCTCGACCGACCCGGGCTTCGCCGCCTTCGAGCGGCGCGAGTCCGCGTGGCTCGAGGACTTCGCCCTCTTCATGACGGCGAAGGGGCTCAACGCGCAGGAGCCGTGGACGCAGTGGCCCGAGGGGCTGCGGCGCCGCGACGAGCGCGCTCTCGATGAACTCCGCAACGACAACCCCGATGAGATCGCCTATTGGAAGTGGCTCCAGTGGATCTTCGACGGCCAGTGGCGCCGCCTCCACGCCCTCGCGAACGACGCGGGCGTGAAGATCCTCGGCGATCTCCCGATCTACGTCGCCGCCGACTCGGCGGACGCGTGGAGCCGACCCGAGCTCTTCGAGCTCGACGAGGACCTCGCGCCCCGCCGGGTCGCCGGCGTCCCGCCGGACGGCTTCTCGGAGATCGGCCAGGTGTGGGGCAATCCGCTCTACGACTGGGACCGTCATCGCGCGGAGGGCTTCTCCTGGTGGATCGAGAGGATGCGCCGCCAGCTCGACCTCGTCGACGTCCTGCGCCTCGACCACTTCCGGGGGATCGAGTCCTACTTCGCGATCCCCGCGGGCGAGTCGACCGCGAAGAACGGCGCGTGGGAGAAGGGCCCCGGAATGGAGCTCTTCACCGCCCTGCGCGCCGAACTCGGTCCGCTCCCCCTCGTCCTCGAGGACCTCGGCTACCTCACCCGCGGCGTCGTCGACCTGCGCGAGGCGTCCGGGTTCCCGGGGATGCAGATCCTCCAGTTCGCCTTCGACTCTCGCGAGCCGTCCGACTACCAGCCCCATCGTTTCGAGCGCGACACCGTCGTCTACACGGGCACGCACGACAACGACACCCTCATCGGCTGGTACGGGGCGCTCCACGAGGCGGATCGGGCGAAGTCCGTCGTCTACCTCAACAACGCGCGCACGCCGCTCGCCGAGATCCCGTGGGACTTCATCACCCGCGCGATGACCTCGGTCGCGAACACGTGCATCGTCCCCATGACCGACTACCTCTGCCTCGACGGCTCGGCGCGCATCAACACGCCCGCGGTCTCCGAGGGCAACTGGCAGTGGCGCATGGCCGACGGCGCCTTCGACGAGCCCCTCGTCGAGCGGATCCGCGCCCTCACCGAAGTGGCCGAGCGGGCCCCCGCCCGCTGACCCCTCCACTCGCAAGGAGGCGAGAACCGCCGTGAGCCCTCGAGAATCGAGTACTCGGCCGACGATCAAGGACATCGCGAAGGCCGCCGGAGTCGGCGTCGTCACCGTGTCCCGGGCCCTCAACGACAAGCCCGACGTGTCCGAGGCGACCCGCGACCGCATCGTCGCCCTCGCCGAGGAGATGGGATACCGGCCGAACCGCCACGCGCGCTTCCTCAAGCTCTCCCACAACCCCGCGATCGCGCTCCTCATGAAGGGCGTCGACAATCCGTTCTTCCAGCGGATGCTCGACACGATGGAGACGCGGATCCGCGAGCGCGACTACCTCCTCACGGTGGTCAAGGTCCCCCACTGGGCCGACGAGTTCGAGGAGGCGATCAAGCTCGTCGACGAGGAGCTCATGGCGGGCGTCATCTTCCTCGGCGGCGCCTTCGCGCACGACGCCTCGGTCTTCGAGCGGATGCGCGTCCCCTTCGTCCTCTCGACGGTGTCGCGCCTCGATCGCGTGCCCGACGGCCTCTACTCCTCCGTCTCGGTCGACGACGAACTCGAAGCCTCGCGCGCCGTCCGCCACCTCATCGACCTCGGGCACGAGAAGATCGCCGTGCTCGGCGTCCCGGCGTTCGACGTGTCGGTCGGCGCGCAGCGCGTCGCCGGCTACCGCAACGCCCTCGCGAAGGCGGGCATCCCCGTCGACGAGGGGCTCATCCGCTACGAGGTCCTCGACCAGGGCAATCCCTACACGCTCGAGCACGGCTACCGGCTCGCTCAGCGGCTCCTCGCCGAGCGGCCGGACGTCACCGCGATCTTCGCGATCGCCGACGTGCTCGCGATCGGCGCGATGCGGGCCGTCCGCGAGGCGGGTCTGCGGATCCCCGAGGACATTTCGATCATCGGCTTCGACGGCATCACCTTCGGCGACTTCGTCGAGCCGCGCCTCACGACCCTCGCGCAACCGCCCGAGCAGATCGCGAAGATCACCTGCGATATCCTCTTCGACCAGATCGATTCGGGGCCCGTGCAGCACGTCTTCGTCCCCGGCTCCATTCACGAGGGCGGGTCGACCGGTCCCGTCCGCGCCGACTGATCGGGGGATCCTCTTATGAGTTCGCGCTTCGGACCCGACTCCTCGCTCCACCAGGTCCTCTCGTGGATCGCCGCCCTCGTCCTCGCGAACCTCGCATTCTCCGTCCTCGCGGTTCCGGTCGTCACCGCGGGGGCGGGACTTCTGGTGACGGCGGTCGTGTCCGCCCGTCTCATCGAATCCGAGTCGACGGCGCTGCTCCCGGCGCTCGACGCGGCGGTGAGGCGGGCGGGCCCGGCCGCCTGCCTGCTCCTCCTCGGCGAGGCCGTTCTCGCCCTCCTCCTCGCGTGGGAGTGGACGGCGGCGACCCGCCTCGCGAATCCCACGATCGAGATCGTCGCGAAGGCGGTCCTCGTCTTCGTCGCGCTCGTCCTCCTCGTCGTCCACGTGTGGGTGTGGCCGATGACGGCGTACCGCCTCATCGAGAGGGGGTCCGTCTCGGTGCGCGACCTCCCCGTCCTCGTGCGCGCCTCGCTCCTCGTCGGCATGGCGAAGCTCCCTCGGACGATCCTCCCTCTCCTCGTCGCGATCGGCCCCTTCGCCCTCGCCGCCGTCTCGCTCCCCTGGGCGATCCGCGTCGGGTTCTGGTTCCTCGTGTTCGGGGTCGCGTTCTCCACCTACGTCTGCGTCCTCGCCGCCCGCCCGGTGCTCCGTCCGGCGATTTCGGGGGACGAGGCCGGGGCGGCGCGCCCGCAGGCCGACTGATCGACGCCCTCTCCCCCTCGGGAGCCTCGATGCCGTAGAATTTCGGCGTGCCGAAACACGAGCGTCGAACCGCGGGGGGCGCGCGCCTCATCCCCCTCCTCGGACCCGCCTTCGTCGCCGCGGTCGCCTACGTCGACCCGGGCAACGTCGCCGCGAACATCACCGCCGGCGCCCGCTACGGCTACCTCCTCGTGTGGGTGCTCGTCGCGTCGAACCTCGCGGCGATGCTCGTCCAATACGAGAGCGCGAAACTCGGCCTCGTCACCGGGAAGTCCCTCCCGGCCCTCCTCGGAGAGCGGCTCGGACGGCCCGCCCGCCTCGCATTCTGGTTCCAGGCCGAGGTCGTCGCCGCCGCGACCGACCTCGCCGAGGTCATCGGCGGCGCCGTCGCCCTCCACCTCCTCTTCGGCCTCCCCCTCCTTCCCGGGGGACTCATCATCGGCGCGGTCTCGACGCTGCTCCTCCTCTGGCAGGACGAGGGACGGCAGAGGCGGTTCGAGATGATCGTCGTCGCCCTCCTCCTCGTCATCACGATCGGCTTCCTCGCGGGCCTTGTCGTCTCCCCGCCGGACCCGGCGGGCGTCGCTTCCGGCCTCCTCCCGCGCTTCGCCGGACCGGACTCCGTCCTCGTCGCCGCCTCGATGCTCGGCGCGACGGTGATGCCGCACGCCGTCTACCTCCACTCCTCCCTCGTCAACGACCACCACGACGCGCTCCCCTCGCGCGAGCGCCTCCCGCAGCTTCTGAGGGCGACGCGCATCGACATCGTGTGGGCGCTCGGCCTCGCGGGCCTCGTCAACATCGGCCTGCTCCTCGTCGCGGCCTCCGCCCTCCACGGCGTCGCGGGCACCGACACGATCGAGGGCGCCCACGCCGCGATCGCGCACGCCCTCGGGCCGGCGGTCGGGACGATCTTCGCGATCGGGCTCCTCGCCTCCGGGCTCGCCTCCACCTCCGTCGGCGCCTACGCCGGATCGGAGATCATGGCGGGCCTCCTCCACGCGAAGATCCCGCTCCTCGTCCGCCGCCTCATCACCCTCGTGCCCGCCCTTATCATCCTCGCGCTCGGAGCGGAGCCCACCTGGGCGCTCGTCGTCTCCCAGGTCGTCCTCTCCTTCGGGATCCCCTTCGCGATCATCCCGCTGATGAGCCTCACCCGGAACCGAGAGCTCATGGGCGACGAGGCCGATGGGACGGCGACGCGAATCGCCTCCACGCTCGTCGCCGCCCTCATCGTCGGGCTCAACGTCGTCCTCCTGTGGCTCACCCTCGCGCCATTGCTCTCCTGAAACCCCTCCTCGACTCCGCACCTTCGCACCATCGCGCCTTCGCGCCTCCGGATCCACTGCCCGCACGCCCTCACCGAGAGCATCACGTTCGCGCGTCGAGGGGATCTCCCCGCCCGTTGGACGCACCGCCCCGGCCTCGTCGATCCGAGGACCGGAAGGCGAACCGACGGCCGAACGCGAAAGGGCCCTCCCGGAACGATCCGGAAGGGCCCCGACGAGTGCGACGCGCCTACTTGCGGTGCGCCTCCTCATACTCGTCCATGAGGGAGATGCGGCGCTGGTGGCGCTCGTCCTCGGAGAAGGGGGTCTCGAGGAAGGCGTCGATGAAGGCGAGGCACTCCTCGACGGTGTGCTGGCGGGCGCCGACCGAGACGACGTTCGCGTTGTTGTGCTCGCGGGCGAGGCGCGCCGTCGAGTCGTTCCACACGAGCGCCGCGCGGACGCCCTTCACGCGATTGGCGGCCATCTGCTCGCCGTTGCCCGAACCGCCGATGACCACGCCGAGCGAGCCGGGCTCGGCGACGACGGCCTCGGCCGCCTCGAGGCAGAACGGCGAGTAGTCGTCGAGGGAGTCGTATTCGTGTGCGCCGTGGTCGACGACGTCGTAGCCGGCCTCGCGCAGGTGGGCGACGACCTGCTCCTTGAGTTCGTAGCCGGCGTGATCGGTTCCGATGTGAACGCGCATTGATGCCCTTCCTTGGGTGACGATTTCGATCAGCCCCTCCAGTATGACACCCGTCACGACCTCAGGGAGCGGGGCGAACGGCCCACGACGAGGGCGGAGCGCGTTCGTCGGATGGGCGCGCGCCCTGCTAGACTGGCCGACCGTCGGCCCCGATAGCTCAGTGGATAGAGCGTTCGCCTCCGGAGCGAAAGGTCGCAGGTTCGAATCCTGTTCGGGGCACCGAGTGAAGTCCTCGGGCGTGCTCCACGCGCTCGGGAACTTCGTTGTCCGCGCCGGCCGCAGACGCCCAACGGCTCATGCCCCCTCCCCCTCCATCTCCACCCCAACCGCTCCAACGCCACCCCAAATCCCATTGGGGTGCCGTTACGACCAGAAACGCCCCCTCCCCCTCCACCCCAACCGCTCCAACGGCACCTCAAATCCCATTAGGGTGCCGTTGATCGCGCCGCCCACGAGCCTTCTCCCTCTCACGCGCGGTCAGAGCGCGAAGGGCAGGACCACGGCGACGACGACGAGCGCGAGGAGGCCGATCGCGAGCGCCAGCCCGCCCGGATGCCCGACATTGAGCGTCATCCCGACGCCCGCGCGCTTGGGGACGAGGAGCCGAGAGTCCGCCGGATTCGAATAGACGAGCCCGCCGAGCCAGTGCGCGTCGTCGTCCGACTCCGCCCCGTCCGTCCCAGCCGCCTCGCGCCGACCGAGGCGCAGCGACGCGACGATCAGCCAGGCGAGGACGAGCGCGATCGGGACGAGGGAGACGATGAGCACGGCGGTCCCCGCTCGCTCCGCCCGGAAGAACGGGAGGAGCGAGACGAGCGCGAAGACGAGCGCCATCGCGAAGGCGAGGGGACCCATTGCCCGCTCCCCCAGGCGCGTGCGGGCCGCCTGACGCGGATCGAGCCCGGCCGCGGACCGGCGCACCGCCCAGGCGACGAGCCCGAGGAGAGCCAGTAGCCCCGTTCCGACGAGCAGCGAACCGGCGACCGCGAGCGGCGTTTTCGCCGTCCACGCGTCGGCGACGCCATTCGCGCCCCAGTGCGTGGGGAACGGATCGGGCAGGGCCGCGTAGTTCGCGAAGAGGACGACGCCGGAGACGAGGAGGACGATGAGCGCGGCCCCGAACCAGAGAAGCGTTCCGATCGCGGGTGCGCGGTCGGGCGCACGCCCCGAGCCCCCGCGCGAAGAGTCTTCACCGCGGGCCCGGGCGCTTCGGTCTGCCCGACGCCCTTCCCGTCCGACGCCGCCAGGACGACGAACGTCCGCACGGGCCGCACTGCCCGGCCCGGCGAACCAGGAGCCCCTCCTCTTCGCCTCGACGACGCCCCGCCTCGCCCTCGTCCAGAGGAGAAGGGAGGCGGCGAGCTGAGCGAAGAGGAGGAGGACGTACCAGCGCCCGAGACCCTCGCCTCCGGTCGCAGCGCCGAGGGCGAGGACCGCCCCGAAGACCGCGAGCGCGAGGACGAGGCACCCGATCCTCCAGGTCCGAAGAGCGCGACGGACCGCGGGATCCCCGAGCCGATCGGCGGGAACCGCCGCGCCGAGTGGCCGCGAACGATCGGAGAGCTCGGGGACGACGGCGAGGACGAGCCCGAAGAGGAGCGAGGACACTCCGAGGACGAGAGCGACGCGCATCGCGGCTGCCTTTCGCGGGGCGGGCGCCCCTCGCCGTCACGCTATACCCGCGCGGTCCCGCCGGCGCGAGGATCGCGGGTGCATGAGGTCGGCGTCGACTTGGGGGCCGTGGCGCGGTCCCGCCGGCGCGGGGATCGCGGACGAGGCCGGGGCCGGGCGCCCGCGACGGGAGGAGATTGGGACGGACGCCCCCACCGGGGACGAGGAGGCGGCGGTACCCTGACGGAAGTCCCGCGCAGATCGCGCGCCGCTTCGTCGACGGACAGGAATCCCATGACCTTCCAGTGGTGGTCGCTCCTCCCCTTCGCCGCGATGCTCGCCTGCATCGCGCTCCTCCCGATCATCCCGGCGACGGAGCACTGGTGGGAGAAGCGGAGCAGCCAGCTCCTCGTCGCGCTCGTCCTCGGCATCCCGACGTCGCTCTTCATGCTCTCCATGGCGGGGACCGGGGCGCTCGTCGCCACGGCGATCGAGTACCTCCAGTTCATCGCGCTCCTCTTCGCGCTCTTCGTCATCTCCGGCGGCGTCCACCTCGAGGGCGACATCCGGGCGACGCCGCGGAACAACACGATCTTCCTCGCGATCGGCGGCGTCCTCGCGTCCTTCATCGGGACGACGGGCGCCGCGATGCTCCTCATCCGACCGCTCCTCGCGACGAACAAGGAGCGCGAGCACCGCGTCCACACGGTCCTCTTCACGATCTTCGTCGTCGCGAACTGCGGCGGCCTCCTCACCCCGCTCGGCGACCCGCCCCTCTTCCTCGGATTCCTGCGCGGCGTGCCCTTCCTCTGGACGCTGCGCCTCTGGAAGGAGTGGCTCTTCGTCCTCGTCCTGCTCCTCGGCACGTACTATTCGATCGACTCGGTCCGCTACGCCTCGGAGTCGAAGGCCGACATCGCGCGCGACTCCGCCGAGATCACGCCGCTGCGCCTGCGCGGGCGCCTCAACCTCCTCCTCTTCGCCGTCGTCATCATCGCCGTCGCGTTCATCCCCTCGTGGGACGGCGAGCTCGTCGCCGCCGGGGAGGCCCACGGCGCCGAACTCGTCCCCTGGCGCGAGCTCGTCATGCTCGCCGCCGCGGCGATCTCCTACCGGATCGGGGACAAGAAGGTCCGCTTCGAGGAGAACGCCTTCACCTGGGGGCCGATCGCCGAGGTCGCCACGCTGTTCATCGGCATCTTCGCGACGATGGCCCCGGCGCTGCGCTACCTCGAGCAGGTCGCCCCCTCGCTCCCCCTCAACCGCGTCACCTTCTTCCTCTTCACCGGGTCGCTCTCCTCGGTCCTCGACAACGCGCCGACCTACGCGACCTTCTTCGAGATGGGCAAGGCGCTCGGCGGCGAGGGGACGCTCGTCGCGGGAGTCCCCGAGTACTTCCTCGTCCCGATCGCGCTCGGCGCGGTCCTCTGCGGCGCGATCACCTACATCGGCAACGGTCCGAACTTCATGGTGAAGTCGGTCGCCGACGCCGACGGCGTCCCGATGCCGAGCTTCGGCGGATACGTCGTCCGCGCCTTCGAATTCCTCGTCCCGATCCTCGCCGCGATGTGCCTCCTCTTCATCGCGGAGTCGACGATCTCCCACGTCTGCGGACTCCTCGTCACCGCGGCGCTCATCGCTCTCGCGGCCTACCGCGTCGTCAAGGCGCGCGGCCTCGAAGCGGCGAGGGCCTCGGAGGAGTAGCGGCGGGCCGCGAAGGCGCGGCCTTCGGACCGACGACGAAGCGGGGCGCTCAATCGCGCGGCAGTTGGCGCCCCGTCTCGCCGGGCGCCGCGGGCTCCTCCCACAGGCCGCGCTCGGCGAGCAGATCGCGAACGAGGCGCGGCTTGTTCGTCACGAGGCCGTCGACTCCGAGTCCGACGAGGGCGAGGACCTCCTCCGGCTCGTCGACGGTCCACACGTGGACCGCGAGTCCGGCGGTGTGGGCGGCGGCGACGAAGCGGCGGTCGACGACGGTGAGCAGCCCGTAGGTCACGGGCACCTGCGCGGCGACGACGCCCTGATGGGCGCCGGGGACGCGCCAAAGCTTTGGAGCGGTCGCAGTCTTCGCGGCGGCGACGAGCCGGACGACGGCGTCGACGCCGATCGAAGTCGCGACGCGGGCGCCGGTCCGCTCGCGGATCCAGCGCAGTCGCGACTCGGAGAAGGACGCGAGGACGACGCGATCGAGCGCCGAGTGCTCCTCGAGGACCTTGAGGAGCGGACCCTCGACGCCGGCGGCCTTCGCATCGATGTTGAAGTACATGTCGGGGAACGCCTCGAGGGCCTGCGCGAGGAGCGCCATCGGGTGGCCCTGGGAGTCCCGGAGCCGCGAGATCTCGCGCCAGGTGAGATCGGCGATCGCCCCGGTTCCGTCGAAGCAGCGGTCGACGGTCGGGTCGTGGCTGATGACGACGTATCCGTCGGCGGTGAGGTGGACGTCGGTCTCGATATGCCGGATGCCGAGGCGGTGGGCGCTGGCGAAGGCCTCGAGGGAGTTCTCCGACGCCTCCTCGTCGCCGCCCCGATGGGCGAGGACGAGCGGGCCGACGCGCGAGGAGACGGGCATCATGAGCAGGCCTGTTCGCCGATGTAGATCGCGTTCTCGTCCGCGAGCCAGGCCTGCGGATCGACGGGCTGATCGTTGGAGTCGTGGACCTCGAAGTGAAGGTGCGGGCCGGTCGACCAGCCGTTCGAGCCGACGGCGCCGATCCTCTGCCCGGCCTCGACCGTCTGCCCCTCCTTCACGAGGATCTCGTTCATGTACTGGTGGAGGTACATCGTGTAGAAGACCGAGCCGTCGTCTCGCGTGTGCTTGATCTTCACGAGGGCGCCCGAGTGCGAATTCTCCGAGACCTCGACGACGACGCCGGAGTAGACCGAATGGATGGGCGTGCCCATCGGGGCGGACATGTCGATGCCCTCGTGCATGAGGAGTTGCCCCGAGATCGGCGAGACGCGCATGGAGAAGGGCGAGGTGATCTCGAAGGAGCCCTGCGGGAGCGGCCAGTAGATGGTCGTCGGATCGACGGTGACGGCGCGGTCGCCGTTCGCCGACTCGCCCGACGGAAGGCAGGTGGTGAGCGTGAGGGGCGCGCGCACGCGGGCGCGCGAGGCGGCGGTCTGCGAGCCCTCAAGCGCCGTCGAGGCGGCGAGGACCTCGCCGTTCGCCCAGGAGGACCCGGCGACGGCGCCGGGGGCTCGGGCCGGGAGTTCGACGGAGGAGTTCGCGCCGACGAACCCGGAGAGCGGGACGGCGACGGTCATCGCGGCGAGGGAGGCGAGGAGTCCGACTTTGAGGGCGCCGCGCCGGTTGGGGCGGGGGGCGCGCGACGGAGCCTGTTCGCGGTGCTCGGCTTCGACGCGGGAGCGCAGTTCTCGACGCGACGGGTACGGGCACGCGGGCTGCTGGTCGGACAAGCCGTTCTCCTCGACATCGACGCTCTTCGCGGCCGAACGGCCGCACCGCCCTCGAAAATACACCGAAGCGGGCACGGCCTGCCAGGTGTTGACAGGCTTCGGGCCCGGGATCACATCCTCAGCGGTCCTCGTCCCTCTCCCGCGCGAGATCGTCGCGCTGGAGGGAGTCGCGGACCTCGCCGACGAGCTCCTCGAGGACGTCCTCGAGGAAGAGCACGCCGAGGACCTCCCCGAGATCATCGGCGACGAGGGCGCAGTGGGAGCCGGTCCGCTGCATGTGGCGCAGCGCGTCCTCGACCTCGTCGCCCGCGTGGACCGTGCCCATGCGCCGGATGCGCCAGGGAGTCACCGGTTCCTCGCGCTCGGCGGCGTCCGCGTAGAGGACGTCCTTGAGGTGGAGGTAGCCGATGATCGCGCCGGTCTCATCGACGATCGGGAAGCGGGAGAAGCCGGTGACCGCGACCTCGCGCTCGACGCGCGCCGGCGTCGTGTCGGCGGGCAGGACGACGAGGTCGTCGAGGGGGACCATCGCCGACCCCGCGGTCTCCTCGGAGAACTCGAGGGTGCCGGTCAGGAGTCCGAGGTCGTCGCTCAGCGTGCCCTCGGCGGCGCTGAGCTCGACGATCGAGGCGACCTCCTCGGCGGTGAAGGTCGCGGCGATCTCCGCCTTCGGCTCGACTCCGCGCAGGCGGAGGAACCAGTTCGCCATCGCGTCCATCGCGTGGATGATCGGGCGGACGACGTGGCCGATCGCGACGAGGGGCGGGGCGAGGAGGAGGAGCATCCGCGCCGGGTTCGCGATCGAGACGTTCTTCGGGACCATCTCGCCGAAGACGACGTGGAGGAAGAGGACGAGGGTGAGGGCGAGGGCGAAGCCGACGACGTGGCTCGTCGAGGGCGGGGCGCCGATGCTCTCGAGGGGGGCCTCGACGAGGCGCGCGATGGCGGGTTCGGCGACGACGCCGAGGGTCGTCGAGGCGACCGTGACGCCGAGCTGGCAGATCGCGAGCATGAGGGAGACGTGCTCGAGGGCGTGCAGCGCCTGCGCGGAGCCGCGGGCGTCCTCGGCGCGCAGAGGCTCGATCTGGGATCGACGGGTCGAGGTCGTCGCGAACTCGCCGGCGACGAAGAAGGCGTTGAGGGCGAGGAGGAGGACGGTGATCCCGAGGCCCCAGGCGGCGTTCACAGCTCGACCTCCTCGTCGTCGGCCTCGGGGGGCGGGACGATCGCGATGAGGGTGATCCGCCGGCCCTGCATGGCGACGACCTCGAGGCTCGAGCCCTGCGCCCACGCGGTGTCGCCGACCTGGGCGACGCGCCCGAGCTCGGACATGACGAGTCCGGCGATCGTGTCGTAGGCGCCGTCCTCGGGGAGGGCCACGCCCGTCCGCTCGAAGAGCTCGTCGGGGCGGAGCGTTCCCGGGACGAGGAGCGCGCCGTCCGCGCGCGTGCGGATTCCGAGGCGGCGGCCGTCGTGCTCGTCGGAGACCTCGCCGACGATCTCCTCGACGACGTCCTCCAGGGTGACGACGCCGGAGACCCCGCCGTACTCGTCGACGACGACCGCCATTTGAAGCCCCTCGTCGCGGAGCTGGACCATGAGCGGCCCGATCGGCGCGGTCTCGGGAACCGACGGCGCGTCGGCCATGAGGGACACGGAGACGACGGGGACCTCCGCGCGCCGTTCGAAGGGAACGGCGATCGCGCGGCGCAGGGAGACGATGCCGACGATGTCGTCGAGGTCCTCCCCGATGACGGGGAAGCGCGAGTGCCCGGTCTCGTGGGAGAGGGCGACGACGTCGGCGGCGGAGGCGTCGGAGTCGAGGACGTGCAGGCGCCCCCGGTCCGTCATGACGTCGACGGCCGTGAGCTCGGAGATCCTGATCGAGTTCGTGAGGAGGGAGGCGGTCGAGGTGTCGATCGTCCCCTCCTGGGCGCTGTGACGGACCATCGCGGCGAGCTCGGAGGCCGAACGCGCCGAGGAGATCTCCTCCTGGGGCTCGATCCCGAGGAGGCGCAGGACGGCGTTCGCCGTCCCGTTGAGGACGACGATGATCGGAGTGACGAGGGTCGTGAAGACCGTCTGGAAGGGGACCACCATTCCGGCGGTCCGCAGCGGGTGCGCGAGGGCGAGGTTCTTCGGGACGAGCTCGCCGAAGAGCATGGAGAAGGCGTTGACGAGGATCGCGGCGACGATCGCGGCGGCGCCCGCCGCGATCGCCTCGGCCGCGCCGACGCTCCCGAGGCCGTCGGCGAGGAGTTCGGCGAGGGCGGCCTGAGTCGTGTAGCCGAGGAGGATCGTCGTCAGCGTGATACCAACCTGCGCGCCGCTCAGCTGCGTCGAGAGCGAGCGGGTCGCCTTGAGGACTCCGGCGGCCGACTTGTCGCCGGCGCTCGCGCGCTTCTCGACGACCGCCTGGTCGAGGGCGACGAGGGAGAACTCCGCGGAGACGAAGACGAAGGTGCCGGCGGTGAGGAGCACGCCCAGCGCGAGCATGAGGAGATCAACGAGCACGTCGACTCCTCGGGGCGCGCGGTCGGATCGGGCGGTGAAGGGGCTCTCGGCCCGTACTGTCGTCGTCCATCGTCCCCTCAGTCTAGTCGGGGTCCTCCGCCCTCGGCGCGGCGAATCCGCGATGCGGTGGGGCGCGTCCGCGCGCCGGAAGAACGCCGGGCCGCCCTCGGAACGGCGGTCGGTGCACCCCGTTCCCCCAGTGCGCCCCCGCAACGGGTCAAGGAGGGGTCTCCGAACTTCAGGCGCGGACCAAGTTTCCGTCCGACCTCGATCGAATCTCCACCAAGTCGGGCCTAAAGGCCCATGCCGGTTCTACACTTGCCGCGTTGGTTCGATGGCGAGCGGAAAAGGAGGCCGAGGTGGCGCCTTCCAACGGAGACCGACCCGGTGCGGAGAGCTGGTACGTGGAGAGGATGCGCGAGGCCTACGCGGCGGACCCGAATTCCGTCGACGCCTCCTGGAGGCAGTACTTCGCGACCGAATCCGCTCCCCCTCAGCTGCGCGCCTCGCGCCCGCCGGTTCCCGTCTCCGAGCCGCCCGAGGGCTTCGTCGCGCCCTCGCCCGCCGCCGAGCCCGCCGCCCCCGCTCCGGCGGCGCGCGAATCCGCCGAGGCGCCCGCGGCCCCCGTTCACGCCTACGCGCCGGCCGCGACCTCACCCCACGTCCACGGAACCGAGACCTTCGGCGAGCCGAAGACCGTTGTCGTCGCCGCGGACGCCGCCTTCGAGGAGGACGCGCACGAGGAGCCGACGACGAACGTCGAGTCGGTCACCCGCTCCGACCTGCCGCCCGCCCCGCCCTCGCGAATCGCCGAGGCAACCTCCCCCTACACGCGCCAGATGCACGGGCACGCCGCCGCCGCCCGCAGCGCCGACGCGCGCACCAAGGACGAGCTCCACGTCCTCAAGGGCGTCGCCCGCGCGACCGCCCGCAACATGGACGAGTCGATCTCCGTCCCCACCGCGACCTCGCAGCGCCAGGTCCCCGCGAAGCTCCTCATCGAGAACCGTGCGCTCCTCAACGCCCACCTCGCCCGCACGATCGGCGGCAAGGTCTCCTTCACGCACCTCATCGGCTACGCCCTCGTCGAGGCCCTCTGCGAGATGCCCGACCTCAACGTCCGCTACGAGACCGAGGGAACGAAGGCGGCGATCCACCGCCTCGCCCACGTCGGATTCGGACTCGCGATCGACGTGAAGAACAAGAACGGCGAGCGGTCCCTCATGGTCCCCGTCATCCACGAGGCCGACACTCTCACCTTCATGGAGTTCGTCGACGCCTACCAGGACCTCGTCAACCGCGCCCGCAAGGGCGACCTCGGGACCGCGGACTTCCAGGGCGCGACCGTCACCCTCACCAACCCCGGCACCCTCGGGACGACGACCTCGGTCCCGCGCCTCATGAAGGGGCAGGGCGTCATCATCGGCGTCGGGACGACCGACTACCCGGCCGAGTACCGGGGCGTGTCGCCGCGCAAGCTCGCGGCGATGGGCATCGGGAAGGTCATGTACCTGTCCTCGACCTACGACCACCGCATCATCCAGGGCGCGGCCTCCGGCCAGTTCCTCGGCCTCATCGACAAGAAGCTCTCCGGCCTCGACGGCTTCTACGAGCGCGTCTTCGCCTCGCTCCACGTCCCCCACTACCCCTACGCGTGGGAGGCCGACCACGAGTACGACCCCGAGCGCGAGAAGGGCAAGCCGGCGCGCATCGCCGAGATCATCCACGCCTACCGCTCGCGCGGCCACCTCGCCGCCGACACCGACCCGCTCGCCTACCGGGTTCGGCGCCACCCCGACCTCGACATCACCCGCTACGGCCTCTCCGTGTGGGACCTCGACAGGCCCTTCCCCACCGGCGGCTTCGGCGGCCAGGACCAGATGGTCCTGCGCGACATCCTCGCCCGCCTGCGCGACACGTACACGCGCTCCGTCGGCATCGAGTACATGCACATCCAGGACCCCGAGCAGCGCACCTGGGTCCAGCGGCGCATCGAGCTCCCCTACGAGGTGCCCGAGCCCGCCGAGCAGCGCCGGATCCTCCAGACGCTCATCCGCGCCGAGGCCTTCGAGGAGTTCCTCCAGACGAAGTTCGTCGGCCAGAAGCGCTTCTCCCTCGAGGGCGGCGAATCCCTCATCCCGATGCTCGACGAGCTCCTCGCCCGCTCGGCCCGCGAGGGCGTCCACGAGGTCGCGATCGGCATGGCGCACCGCGGGCGCCTCAACGTCCTCGCGAACATCGCCGGCAAGTCGTACGCCCAGATCTTCTCCGAGTTCGAGGGCAACCAGGACAAGTCGACCGTCCAGGGCTCGGGCGACGTCAAGTACCACCTCGGCACCTGGGGCGTGTACTCCCTCGAGGACGGCGTCGCGACCAAGGTCTACATGGGAGCCAACCCCTCGCACCTCGAGGCCGCCGACGGCGTCCTCGAGGGCATCGTCCGCGCGAAGCAGGAGCAGCTCGGCGACCCCGACCTCCCGATCATCCCGGTGCTCATCCACGGCGATGCCGCCTTCATCGGCCAGGGAGTCGTCCAAGAGACGCTCAACATGAGCCAGCTCACCGGCTACAAGACCGGCGGCACGATCCACATCATCGTCAACAACCAGATCGGCTTCACCACCGGGCCGACCTCGGGCCGCTCGACCCGCTACCCGACCGATCTCGCGAAGGGCCTCCAGGTCCCGATCCTCCACGTCAACGGCGACGACCCCGAGGCCGTCGTCCGCGTCGCGAGCCTCGCCTTCGAGTACCGGCAGACCTTCCACAAGGACGTCATCATCGACATGGTGTGCTACCGCCGCCGCGGGCACAACGAGGGCGACGACCCGTCGATGACCCAGCCGGTGATGTACGCGCTCATCAACCGCATCCCCTCGACGCGCGCCGTCTACGTCCGCAACCTCGTCGGCCGCGGCCAGCTCACCGAGGACGAGGCCCGCGCCTCGACCGCCGAGTACGAGGACGAGCTCTCCCGCATCCTCGGCGAGACCCGTGAGAAGGGCTGGCGCCCCGAGAAGCGCGAGGAGGAGTCCGACTGGGTGATGCCCGAGTCGCAGCTCCCCGGCCAGGGCATGATGATCGGCTGGCAGACCGCGACCTCGACCGAAGAGATCCGCCGCATCGGCGACGCCCACGTCGCCTACCCCGCCGGATTCACCCCGCACCCGAAGATGGCGCAGCTGTGCGAGCGCCGCCGCGAGATGGCCTACGGGAAGCGCCCGATCGACTGGGGCTTCGGCGAGCTCCTCGCCTTCGGCACGCTCCTCATGGAGGGCACCCCGATCCGCCTGTCCGGCGAGGACGCGCGCCGCGCGACCTTCGTCCAACGCCACGCGGTCCTCCACGACCACGTCGACGGCCGCGAATTCACGCCCCTCCAGTTCCTCACGGAGAACCAGGCGCAGTTCGACGTCTTCGACTCGCCGCTCTCCGAATACGCGGTCCTCGCCTTCGACTACGGCTACTCGGTCGAGCGCCCCGACGCCCTCACGATCTGGGAGGCGCAGTTCGGCGACTTCGCGAACGGCGCGCAGACGGTTATCGACGAGTTCATCTGCTCGGCCGAGCAGAAGTGGGGCCAGCGCTCCTCGCTCGTCATGCTCCTCCCCCACGGCTACGAGGGTCAGGGCCCCGATCACTCGTCGGCCCGCATCGAGCGCTACCTCCAGCTCGCCGCCGAGGACAACATGTGGATCGTCCAGCCGTCGACCCCGGCGAACCACTTCCACATGCTGCGCCGCCAGGCGTACACGCGCCCGCGCAAGCCGCTCATCGCGATCTCCCCGAAGCAGCTCCTCCGGCTCTCCGCCGCGACCTCGTCGGTCGAGGAGTTCACCTCCGGCGCCTTCCGCCCGGTGATCGGCGAGGTCGACGCCGCGATCGATCCGGCGTCGGTGACGCGCGTCCTCCTGTGCACCGGTCGCGTCTACTATGACCTGGTGAGAGAGCGCGAGGCGCGCGGCGATCGCTCGACGGCGATCGTCCGGCTCGAGCAGCTCTACCCGCTCCCCGAGGCCGAGATCCGCGAGGTTCTCGCCGCGTACCCCGCGGCCGAGCTCCTCTGGGTCCAGGACGAGCCGAAGAATCAGGGCGCGTGGGCGTTCCTCGCTCTCAACATGTTCATGGAGTGGTCGACGCCGGTCCGCCTCGTCTCGAGGCCCGAATCGGCGACGACCGCGGCCGGACGCGCGTCGCTGCACAAGGAGCAGAACGCCGACTTGCTCGCGCGCGCGTTCGACCGCTGACCGAAGGGGTCGACATGCGACTGTGCGTCGTCGGCGACGAGCTCGTCGCCGGTGCCGGGGATCCGCGCGGACTCGGATGGGTCGGGCGCGTCGTCGCGCGGTCCGAGTTCCCCGATCCGCCGACCGTGATGGCCCTCGGGATGCCCGGCGAGACGACGCGCGCCCTGTCGACCCGCTGGGAGGCCGAGGTCTCCCCGAGGCTCGCCTCGGGGGGCCCGCGCGGCCTCCTCATCGGGGTCGGCGCCGCCGACGTCAAGGCGGGCGCGAGCTCGGCGCGCTCGCGCCTCAACCTCGCGAACGTCACCGACCGGGCGACGACCCTCGGCATCCCCTGCTTCGTCGTCGGACCGCCTCCGCTCGCGGGCGCCGATCAGCAGGCGGTGAAGGAGCTCTCGCGCTCGTGCGCGGAGGTCTGCCAGCGCCGCGGTCTTCCCTTCGTCGACACGTACACGCCGCTCGTCTCCCACGACCAGTGGTTCGAGGACATGGCCGCCTCGCGCGCCCGCACCTCGGACGGGCTCACGCTGCCCGGCCAGTCGGGGTACGCGCTCATCGCGTGGCTCGTCCTCCACTGCGGGTGGTACGAGTGGACGGGCGCGACGCCGAGAGACTGACCCTCCCGCAGCGCCGTCATCGGTCACAAGGTCATCCGTCTGTCGCCGGTCGCGCGACGCCCGGGCGCTCCGAAGGCATTCCCCTCCCCTCACCGAGAGCATCACCTTTCTCCGTCGAGGGGATGCGCGAGACCACGCGCGACAGCACGGCGGGGACGCGCGCCGCGGGCAGGGCCGGGTAGGCCTCGGGCGTCTGCAGGACCGCGGAACGCGGTCCGAAGCGGGCGGGGCCCGGCCCGCGGCGGGCGGGCGGGCCGGCCCCGTCCTCGCGCGCCCTTCTCGAACCGCCCGCTCGGGCGGACGCCCTTCCGACGCGCCCGAACCGATGCCTACAGTGGTCCCGTGTCCGCCGCGTATCTCGTCGTCGTCGTGCTCCTCGTCCTCGCGCCCGGGGCCGACTTCACGCTCATCGTCCGCAACACCCTCGCCAGGGGCCGCGCCTTCGGCATGGCGACGACGCTCGGCGTCGTCGCGGCCGCCGCCCTCCAGGGGTTTGCGGCCTCCGTCGGGCTCGCGACGCTCATCGTGTCCGTGCGCCCGCTCTTCCTCGCGATCAAGTGGGCGGGCATCGTCTACCTCGCCTGGCTCGCCGTCTCGATGCTCCGCTCGGCGTTCCGCGGCGAGGAGAAGGGGGACGTCCCCGAGACTCCGCAGGGCGCGCGGGCGTCGATCGGATTCGGACAGGGCTTCCTCTGCAACATCCTCAATCCGAAGGTCCTCGTCTTCTACATCGCGCTCCTCGCCCAGTTCGTCCCCGAGAGCTCGCCGTGGTGGGTCTGGCTCGCCTACGCGTGGGTCCACCCGCTCGTCACGCTCGCCTGGTCGGGGCTCGTCGTCGGCGCCGTCGGGTTCCTCGGGGCGTGGTTCGAGCGCCGCACGGTCCGCCGGGTCTTCGACGGGGTGTGCGGGGGCGTCCTCGGAGGGTTCGCCGCGGTCCTCGCCCTCGAGAACTGAGGGTCCCGCCCTCGTCGATCGGAAACGGGAAATGCCCGGAGGCTTGGCCTCCGGGCATTCTTCGCGACTACGGCTCAGGCGTTGGGACGCTTGCCGTGGTTCGCGCCGTGCTTGCGACGATCGCGACGCTTACGGCCCTTCTTCGACATTTCGTTCTCCTCACGGGTCTGACTCGACCCGGACAGTCTTCCACACATCGCCCGCCGAGGCCAACAACGCGCGGCCCCTGGCGACGGACGTCACTCGTCGGTCGGCGCGGCGCCCGAGGCCGCGAGCGCGCGGGCGATCCGGTCCTCCAGATCCGCGGGAACGGCCTCGTCGAAGCAGGTTCGCATGACGGCGCGCAGGTGCCGCTCCGCCTCGAGGAGGTCCGTGCAGTGCGCGCAGCCGGTCGCGTGCGCGAGGAGGAGGACCCGCTCGTGCGCCCCGGGGCCGGCGGTCCCGTCCTCGTCGAGAATCGCCCGCCGCTCCTCGCACTCCTCACAATCGACGAGGGCGAAGAGCGCCTCGCGCACCTCGTCGCAGCCATAAGTCTCAGGCATCGCGTTCTCCTCCGATCCCGTACTCGGCCGCCACCTGGGCGAGCGAGCGCCGCAGCGCGGCTCTGCCCCGGTGGAGGCGCGACATCACCGTTCCGATGGGGATGTCGAGCGTCCGGGCGATCTCCTTGTAGCTGAGGGAGTCGACGTCCGCGAGGACGACGACCATCCGCTGCTCCTCCGACAACTCGTCGAGCGCGCGCTTCACCTGCTCGGTCGGCATGGCCGCGAGCGCCTCGACCTCCGCGGACCTCAGTCCGACCGCGTCGTGGGAGGCGGCCTCGGCGAGCTGCCAGTCCTCGACCTGCTCCGTCGACGCCCGCGAGGGGACGCGCTTCGCCTTGCGGTAGTGGGAGATGTAGGTGTTCGTGAGGATCCGGAAGAGCCAGGCCTTGATGTTCGTCCCCGGCTCGAACTGGTGGAACTTCGAGTACGCCTTGAGGTAGGTCTCCTGGACGAGGTCCTCTGCGTCCGCGCGATTGCGGGTCATGCCGAGCGCCGCGCCGAAGAGTCGGCCGGCGAGCGGGAGGGCCTCGGCGGCGAAGCGCGCGTCGATCGCGCCGCGCTCGGCGTCGGCCCCGGTGCTCGTGTCCTCGTTCATCGCCCTCCAGCGTAGACGCAGGGCGAGGGGGCGCAGGCGCGCGCGGGACGGGCGGCGGGCGGATCGCCCGCGCCGCCTCGGGGTCGCCGTGCGCGCGTTCATGCCGGTGCAACGGCTCGGGCGCGGGCGCTATTCCGCCGAATCGGATGATTGTGGTCGACGAAACACCGGGGGAGTCCGACAATGGAGGGCATGAACATCCTTCGCCTCGTCGCTCGTCCGCTTCTCGCGGCGCCGTTCATCGTCGACGGCGTCTCCGCGCTTCGCTCCCCGCGCGATCACGTCGACCGCGCGAAGGTCGTGCTCCCCCTCCTCGAGAAGGTCGCGCCCGAGGCCGAGATCGATGAGGAGGACCTCACCCTCGCGACCCGCGCCCTCGGCGGCGTCGCCGTCGCCTCCGGCGTCTGCTTCGCCCTCGGCCGCGCCCCACGAGCCGCCGCCTCCGTCCTCGCCGGGATCGCCGTCCCGATGGCGCTCGTCAACGCGCCGGTGTGGACCGCGCGCTCGAAGACCGAGCGCCGCGAGCTGGTGTCCGATCTCGTGCGCCGCCTCGCCCTCGTCGGCGGGCTCGGGATCGCCGCGGCCGACCGCGTCGGCGAGCCCTCCGCCGCCTGGAGGGTCGCGAACTGGCGCGCCCAGCGCGGCCGCATCGCCGAGGTCCGGGCCGAGGAGCGCCGCCGCCTCCTCGCCGCGGGCTCGGCCGAATGACGGTCGACTGGTCGGCGCCCGCGAGCCCCGGCCCGCTCGACGCGTCGGTCGAGATCCCCGGTTCCAAGTCCCAGACGGCCCGCGCCCTCTACCTCGCCGCCGTCGCCCAGGGCCCCTCGGTCCTGCGCGGCGTCCTCGATTCGCGCGACACCCGGCTGTTCATCGCGGCCCTCCGCGCCTTCGGCGCGCGCATCGACGTCGAGGGGACGACCGCGCGCGTCGCCCCGCTCGATCCGGCGCGCATTCCCGGCGGCGCCGTCGACTGCGGCCTCGCCGGGACGGTGATGCGCTTCCTCCCGCCGCTCGCGGCCCTTTCCTCCTCCCCGATCCGCTTCGACGGCGACGAGGCCGCCCGCGTCCGCCCGCTCTCCCCGCTCCTCGACGCCCTCTCCCTCCTCGGCGCGCGCATCGAGTACGAGGGCGAATTCGGCTTCCTCCCCTTCACGATCACCGGCCCCCTGCGCGCGCCCGACACCGGGCTCATCGAGGTCGACGCCTCGGCCTCGTCGCAGTTCCTCTCCGCGTTGCTCCTCGTCGCCCCGCTTCTCGCGCGTCCCGCGTCCGGCGCGCCGCTCGTCGTGCGCGCGCCCGGCCGGGTCGTCTCCCTCCCCCACGTCGAGATGACGCTCGCCGCGCTGCGCGCCCGGGGCGTCGACGTCTCGCCGCTCGTCCCCGAGTCCGGCGCTCCCGGCGCTCCCGGCGCGATCGACGAGGGCGGGGCCCGTGCCTGGCAGATCGTCCCCGGCGTCCCCGCCGCGCTCGACGAGACGATCGAGCCCGATCTGTCGAACGCCGGCCCCTTCCTCGCCGCCGCGATGACGTGCGGCGGACGGGTCCGCATCCCGAACTGGCCGACCGCGTCGACCCAGGCGGGCGACGCGTGGCGCGAGATCCTCCCCGCGATGGGCGGAACCGTGAGTCGCGAGGGCGCCGGCCTCGTCGTCTCAGGCCCCGGGATCGGCGCGATCCGCGGCATCGACCTCGACATGTCGCGCATCGGGGAGCTCGCCCCCACGGTCGCTGCGCTCGCCGCCCTCGCGAACGGGCCCTCGCTCCTCACCGGCATCGCCCACCTGCGCGGACACGAAACCGACCGACTCGCCGCCCTCGCGACCGAGCTGCGCGCCGCGGGCGCCGACGTCGACGAACTGCCCGACGGCCTCGCGATCCGGCCGGGCGCCCTCGTCGCCGCCCGCCACCGGGCCTACGGCGACCATCGGATGGCGACCTTCGCCGCGATCCTCGGGCTCGCCGCCCCCGGAACGACCCTCGACGACATCGCGTCGACCTCGAAGACCCTCCCCGACTTCCCCGCCATGTGGGACCGTCTGCTCGGACGGGGGGCGGCCTCGTGACCCGGGACATCGGCACCGACGATCCGCGCGTGCGCGTGAGGGCGGGCAGAAGTTCTCGCCCCCGGACGAAGGTGCGCCCCGACCGCTCGAAGGAGCCGATCGGTCGCGTCATCGCGATCGACCGCGGACGCTACCGCGTGCGCCTCGAGGACTCGGGGATCGAGGTCAACGCCGTCCGCGCGAAGGAGCTCAAACGAGGCGCGGTGATCATGGGCGACCGCGTCCGCGTCACCGGCGACCTCTCGGGGCGCGTCGACACGCTCGCCCGCATCGTCGCCGTCGAGGAGCGCACGACCGTTCTGCGCCGCTCCCTCGAGGACGCCCCCGACCTCAAGGGCGAGAAGGCGATCGTCGCGAACGCCGAGCTCATGTGCATCGTCGTCGCCCTCGCCGACCCGCCGCCGCGCACCGGCATGATCGACCGATGCCTCGTCGCCGCCTACGAGGCGGGGATGACGCCCCTCCTCTGCCTGACGAAGTCCGACCTCGCCGACCCGTCGGAGATCCTCGCCGCCTACGCCCCCTTCGGCCTCGCGACCGTCGTCGCGCGCGCCGACACCGGAGAGGGGATCGACGAGCTGCGCGACGCGCTCGCGGGACGCTTCTCCGTCCTCGTCGGCCACTCGGGAGTCGGGAAGTCGACGCTCCTCAATGCGCTCGTGCCGGGCGCCGACCGCGCCGTCGGCCGCGTCAACGACGTCACCGGTCGCGGCAGGCACACCTCGACCTCCTCGCAGGCCTTCGCCCTGCCGAGCGGCGGGTGGATCGTCGACACGCCGGGCGTCCGCTCCTTCGGCCTCGGGCATGTGTCCGTCGAAGACGTCCTCGGCGTCTTCCCCGAGGTCGAGGACGCGACCGACTACTGCCTCCCCCTCTGCTCGCACGCCGAGTCCGAGCCGAGCTGCGCGATCGACGCGTGGAGGCGCGGCGAGGACCCCTTCGAGAGCATCGACGAGGGCGAGGCCGCCGCCCGGTCGAAGGCGGCCGCATCGGTGCGGCGTCTGCTCGAGGCCGTCGCGACCGCCGAGGCAGCCTCGAAAGCGGCCCGCTGAGCCGAAGGCGGCCCGCCGAAACGCGCCCCTGCGTCTGCGGCGCTTCTCCCGCAAATCCGCACGCAGTTTCGGCGCTTCTTCGGTGCGCTCTGGACGGGCACCGAAAGAAAGCGCAGGTCACAGCCTCGCCCGATCGACGCCGACGGAGAAACTGTGTGTGTTTCTGCGGGCGGGATCCCGGGACGCATCCCCTCGACGGACGAAGGTAATGGGCGGTTTCAGGTGGTGAGTGCAACGCCTTGAGTGTGTGGGGTGGTTGCTGTGGGTTTTCGTTGTTCTGAGGCGGTTCGCCGCCAGGTGTTGGATCTGCTGATTGAGAGTGTGCCGGTTAGGCAGGTGCATTTGCGGGTGGGTGTCGCGGTGTGCACGATCCGCAAGTGGGCCAAAGATTGGGGCATGACGTTTCGTGTGGGTTCGCGAGGCGGGTGGGTGGGCAGTGCGCCCGCCGACCCTGTGGAGGGGCTGGTCAGCGGGGTCGGGCATGGGGCCCGGTTGACGATCGGGGGCCGCCAGCTCATCGAGTACTTGCACGGTCAGGGGATGAGCATGCGGGGGATCGCCCGCGAGCTTGGGGTGGCGGCCTCGACGGTGAAGCGGGAGTTGGATCGTGGGGGCGGCCAGTATCGGGCGGTACGCGCTCATGAGGAGGCTGCCGGGAGGCGGGCTCGTCCCAAGCCGTTCAAGCTGGAGGATCCTCGGCTGCGCGCCTTCGTGGTCGCCAAGCTTAACGAGCACTGGTCGCCTGAGCAGATCTCGCGGGCCTGGGCGTGTGGGGACAATAGGGGGGTGACGATCAGCCCGGAGACGATCTATCAGGCCCTGTATGTGCATGGGCGCGGCGCGTTGCGTCAAGAGCTCAAGGTGGAAAAGGCGTTGCGGTCGGGGCGCACGCGTCGCCTGGCGCGTTCGCCGCTGGCTCTGGCGCGCTCGAAGGGGAAGTCGTGGGTGGAGGGCGCCAGGATCGTGGACCGGCCCCAAGAGGTGGAAGGACGCCAGGTTCCGGGCCATTGGGAGGGGGATCTGATCGTGGGGGCGAACAACAAGAGCGCCGCGATCACCCTGGTGGAACGCACCACGGGCTACCTGCTCGTCCGGCCCCTGCCAGCGTGCCACGACACGGCAAGTGTGATCGACGTGCTCGCCGACATGATCAGCCCTTTCCCGCTCACGCTTCGCGAGACGATCACGTGGGACCAGGGAGGGGAGATGGCGAACGCGAAAGACCTGACCAGCCGGACCAAAACGAAGGTGTATTTCGCCGACCCGCATTCGCCCTGGCAGCGCGGGTCCAACGAGAACACCAACGGCCTGTTGCGCGACTACTTCCCTAAAGGCACCGACCTGAACGACTATCCCCCAGAAGCATTCGCCGAGGCCGAACGCCAACTCAACACCCGACCCCGCAAACGCCACGGCTGGAAAACACCCGCCGAACTCATGCAAAAATTACTCGACGACAACGCCGTTGCACTCACCGCCTGAAACCGCCATGCTTTCGGCGCGCGAAGGTGATGCTCTCGTCGAGGGGAGGTCAGCGGAACCAGAGGATCCGGCCGACGTTCTGGTAGAGCGCCTTGCGGACGTGCGCGGGAACGAGCCGGTAGCCGCCGCGGACGACGATGTTCTTCAGCTCCTGGGCGCGCGAGGTGAGCCCGGCGTTCGCGAGGAGGCGCTGGAGCGCGACCTCGGACTTGAACATCTGGAGGCCGCCGCGCCGCTTGTAGGCGCCGTCGCCGATCCGGTAGAGGACCAGTGGCTCCTGGACGTTGCAGCACGGGATGCCGGTCGCGACCATCCGCGCGAACAGCCAGTAGTCCTCCATGTGGTCGACGTGCTCGTACCCGCCGGCCTGGGCGACCGCCGACTTCGTGTAGACGACCGTCGGATGGTTGAAGGGGTCGCGCTTCGTGATCGTCTCGCGGATCTCCCGGGTGCCGAGCGGCATGCGGCGAACGAGTCCGCGCTCGTCCTCGTCGACCTCGAACTCGGCGATCGCCGAGCCGACGAGCTCGAACCCCTCCTCGACGAGGGGCAGCTGCATGGCGAACCGGTGCGGGAGGGAGATGTCGTCGGCGTCCGCGCGGGCGACGACGTCGTACTCGCAGACGGCGAGCCCCTCGTTGAGGGCGTTCGACAGGCCCCGGTTCGTCGGGATCCGCACGACGCGCACGGGGATCCCGCCGGTGAGGTCGTCGCGCTCGCCGGCCTCGGCGGCCGCCAGCACCTCGTCGACGCCCGGGGCGACCGGCCCGTCGCAGACGAGGACGATGAGCGAGGCGCGGCGCGTCTGATCGGCGCCGATCGAGCGGAGCGAGCGCTCGAAGAACTCCGGGGCGTCGCCCTTCCACACGGGAAGGAGGACGGCGAAGTCGAGGGGCGCGTCGGAGCGGCGGGGCATCCGCCCCATGGGGGCGCCGGCCTCGAGGACCGCCGACTGGCGGCCGACGGGCGTGTCCCAGAGGATCTCGGCCGTCGGGCGCGGCGTGCGCGAGCCCTGGACGAGGCCGTCGCGCAGGTCGCGCAGCCGGTCGGAGCGCGACTCGGAGCCGGCGATCATCCGGACCCAGCGGAGCAGCGTGGCCCCGCCGAAGACCGTTGTGTCGAGGGGGCCGAGCGCCCGCGAGCGCGAGAACGCCCACACCTTGTTGCGGACCTCGTTGAAGAAGCGCGGACCCGGGTCGACGTCCGTCGAGTTCGCGAAGGCGCGGGTGCGGTGCTCGACGCGCGCGGCGTCGACGTAGAGGCCGACGCGGTGGCGCAGGAGGCGCGCCGTGTACTCGAAGTCGTCGTTCCACAGGAAGTAGTCGGCGACCGGAAGGCCCTCCTCGCGGATCGCCCGCGCGTCGATGAGGACGGCGACGAAGGACGAGGTGCGGATCTGCTTGGCTCCGACGCGCGCGGCCCTCTCGCGCAGAGCGGGGTCGATGAGGAAGCGCTCGCGCGGCGTGTTCATCGGATGCTCGCGCCCGTCGATCCAATCGGCGCGGCATGCGAGGAGGGCGGGCTGGCCCGGGTAGGCGTCTCGGGCTCTCAGGAGCTCTTCGAGGGCGGTCGGCGAAGGAACGGTGTCGTCGTCCATCAGCCAGACGAAGTCCGCGCCCCGCGCGATCGCCCGGGAGATACCGGCCGCGAAGCCGCCGGCCCCGCCGAGGTTCTCCGGCATCCGGACGAGGTCGGTGACGACCCCGTGGGAATCGGCGATGTCCGCCGACCCGTCGGTCGAGGCGTTGTCGATGACGACGACGTCGTCGAGCGGCCGCGTCTGCGCGGCCAGCGCGTCGAGCGTGTCGCGCAGCATGGACGCGCGGTTGTAGGCCACCACCACGGCCGCGATCGATGCGTGCGTCATGCGGTTCAGGGTATCGGCTCGCGCCATCCGATTCGGGGCGCGCGGCCGCCATTGTGACCCAGCGCTCGCATTGCAACCGGATCGTGATGGCGAGGGGTGCCTCCGAGCCCCGGCGCCGGGCCCTCCCGCGCGCCCCGCGCGTATACTCGGACGAACAGCGTCCCCCGGTCGGAAAGGCCTCCTCTCCCCGGTCATGATCACCCGAATCCTGCCCCCGCTCGTCGATCCGCGCTTCGAAGTCGTCGGCGTCTCCTGGGAGCGCGTGCTCCTCCGCCTCGAGATCGTTCGGCGCCCCGGCTCCGCCCTCGTGCCCGTGTCTCCCGACGACGCCGAGCTGCTCCTGCCCGACGACGCGAATGACGCCCCCTCCCCCTTCGTCCTTCGCCGCGGCGACGTCGTCGCGTCCCCCCTCACATCGACGAGGACGGGCGAGGACCGGTGGATCGTCACGCTCAACGTGACGAACTTCGAGGACCGGGCCGCGATCCCCGACGGGACGTGGACGGTCGTCGGCAGGGACGCCGACGGGTGGCACAGAGTCGGCTGCGACCTCGCCCTCGTCGACCTCCTCGACGAGCGCTCCCGCGCGTTCCTCCACTCGGGGAACCGGCGCGTGTACGTCGTCGAGTTCTCCCTCCAGCCCTTCACCCCCGAATTCGTCCTCCGCACCTACTTCTTCGAGCGGACGACTCCGCCGACGAGCCCCCTCGACGCCGTGAAGCGCGGCGCGCGGACCGCGTGGCGGGGCGCCAAGCGCTCGAGCCTCATCGCCGCCTACCGGGCGTCGCTCGCCGCCCACCCGAACCGCGAGTGGACGATCCTCTTCGCCTCCGAGGCCCGGCCCGAGATCCAGGGGAACCTCAGAACGATCCGCGACCGCATGATCGAGCGCGGCCTCGACAAGCGTTTCGACCTCCTCTACTCCTTCCGCACCGAGGCGATGTCGGACCGCAAGACCGCCCTCGAACTCGCCTGGAGGATGGGGTCGGCCGGAACGATCATCATCGACGACTACTTCCCGCTCCTCGATTCCTTCCCCGTCGATGGGAATCACACGATCATCCAGGCGTGGCACGCCGGGTCCGGATTCAAGGACGTCGGCTACTCGCGCTTCGGCAAGTGGGGCTCGCCGAACCTTCAGAACGTCCACCGCCACTACACCTACGCGATCTGCGGGTCCGAGGCGCTGCGCGACGTCTACTCCGAGGTCTTCGGCATCGAGCGCGAGGCCGTGATCCCGACCGGCCTTCCGCGCATCGACGACTTCCTCGACCCCGACCGGATCGCCGCGGCGAAGACCCTCTTCGAGGAGACCTACCCGACCGCCGTCGGCAAGCGAGTCCTCCTCCTCGCCCCCACCTTCCGCGGGAAGGGCATGGCCGACGGGTACTACGACTGGGACCGGATCGACTTCCCGGCCCTCTACGCGGCTCTCGGCGAGGACTCCGTCCTCCTCGTCCGTCAGCATCATTTCGTCGTCGACCCCGCGCCGATCCCCGAGTCGATGCGCGATCGGATCATCGACGCGTCAGGCTTCCCGGACACGAACGACCTCCTCCACTTCGCGGACGTCCTCATCACCGACTACTCGTCGATCATGTACGAGTATTGCCTGCTCGAGCGCCCGATGATCTTCTTCGCCTACGACCTCGACATGTACGCGGCGACCCGCGGCATGCACCGCGACTACCGGGCGACCGCGCCCGGGCCGGTCGCGACGACCTTCGACGAGCTCCTCGCCCTCATCGAGGCGCCCTCCCTCGACCTCGAGAAGGCGCGCGCGTTCCGCGAGGAGAACTTCGACCACCCGGGTGCCGGGAACGCCGATCGCTTCATCGACTGGCTCCTCCTGCACCGCATGCCCGAACGGTTCCGATCCGCCCGACGCACCTGGAGGCGCGCGTGAACGTCGCATTGATCTTCGCCGGAGGCAAGGGGGTCCGCATGCACGCGGGCTCCGTGCCCAAGCAGTTCCTCGAGATCTACGGGCGGCCCGTCATCGTCCATACGCTCGAGCGCTTCCAGGAGCACCCGGACGTCGACGCGATCCTCGTCGTCATCCTCGACGAGTTCCGCGACGAGCTCCTGCGACTCATCGAGCGGTACGAGCTCGACAAGGTGAAGTGGATCGTCCCCGGCGGGGCGACCGGCCAGGAGTCGCGCCACAACGGTCTCAAGGCGCTCGCGAAGGCGTGCGGCCCCGACTCGATCGTCCTCATCCACGACGGCGTGCGCCCCCTCGTCGACGAGGAGCTCATCACCGCGAACATCGAGTCGGCGAAGGAGTTCGGCACGGGCGTCACCTGCACGAAGACGAACGAGACGGTCGTGAGGGTCGAGGGCCCCGACATCGCCGACGTCATCCCGCGCGCGCCCCTGTGGACCGCGCAGGCGCCCCAGACCTTCCGCCTCGACGAGGCCCTCGAGGTCTACGACCGCGCCGTCGCCGAGGGCGAGCACGATTCGATCGACACCTGCTCCCTGTTCCGACGCTACGGCAAGCCGGTCCGCATGGTCCCCGGTCCGCACACGAACATCAAGATCACGACGAGCTCCGACTACTACGTCGCGCGGACCTTCTTCACCCTCCTCGAGGACGAGAAGGCGTTCGGGGCGAAGGCGAACGCCGAATGATCCCCGTCGCCGACACCACCCGCTTCGCCGCCGACTGCGCCGAGATCGTCGACGCCGACCTCCCGTGGAAGGAGCTCGCCGGGAACCGGATCCTCGTCACCGGCGCCTCGGGCATGATCCCCCTCCACGTCGTCGGCGCCCTCCTCGAGGCCGACCGCCGCTTCGACCTGGGCCTCGACCTCGTTCTCCTCGTCCACGACGCCGACCGCGCGCGGGCGAAGCTCGGGCGGCTCGCCGATGCGCCCAATGCGACCCTCCTCGCGGGCGACGTCGCGACGATCCGCCTCGACGGACCGTTCGACCGCGTCTATCACGGCGCCTCCCCCGCGCGTCCCTCGCTCCACGCGACGAATCCGGCCGGCACCCTCAAGGCGAACGCGCTCGGAACGCTCAACGTCCTCGACCAGGTGAGCGACCACCCGTGCTCCTTCGTCCTCATGTCGTCCTCGGAGGTCTACGGCGCGCAGCCGGGCGACGCCCTCATCGGCGAGGACTCCTACGGGCCCCTCGATCCCTACAACGTCCGCGGCTGCTACTACGAGGGCAAGCGCCTCGCCGAGACCGCAGTCGCCGTCTACTCCCACCAGTACGGGATCCGCGGACGCGTCGTCCGCTTCGGCCACATCTACGGGCCCGGCATGGCCCTCGACGACGGTCGCGTCCAGGCCGACTTCGCCGCCGACGTCCACGCCGGGCGCGACATCGTCCTCACCGGCGACGGGACCGCCGTGCGGACCTACACCTACGTCGGGGACGCCGTCGCCGGCCTGTTCACCGCCGAACTCCTCGGCGACGACGCGGTCTACAACGTCGCCGATCCCGCCGGCGCAGTCTCGATCCGCGAGCTCGCCGACGCCTTCGTCGCCTCCCGCCCCGATCTCGGTCTAGCGGTCCGCTTCGCCAACGGCGAGCCCCCCAGGGGCGTGAGCGCCCAGAAGCGCCTCGGTCTCGACTCCTCGCGCCTCCTCGCCCTCGGCTGGACCCCGCGCGTCGGCCTCGGCGACGGCGTCGCGCGCATGGTCGGAGCCCTCGCCGAATGAGCGGGCGCACCCTCCTTCAGTCGTGGGCCGCGGGCGCGGACGCCGGCGTCGGCCTCCACTGGGGTGCCCTCCTCCCGGCGGCCCGCTGGCGCCCCGTCGTCCCCTCCCCGCTCCTTCTCGAGGTCGAGGCCGCGGGACCCGTCTCCGTGATGGGGAGGTCCTTCGGACGCACCGCGTGCGTCGCCGCCCTCCCCGGGACCGGGCGCGTCGGGATCGGCCTCGACGAGGACTGGCTGTGGATCGAGTCGGACGCCGAGGTCGCCTCCGTCCGCTGGTCGATCGAGGGCGAGATCGAGGCCCCTCGGATCCTCGCGATCGTCCCGACGATCGGGCGGGTCGCCGAGACCCGCGCGCAGATCGCCAACTTCCTCGCCTCGGACCTCGTCGACCTCGTCCTCGTCGTCGACCAGCGCGGCGGCATCGCCGGCGACCCCGGGATCGCCGAGCTCGCCGCGAGCGCGCCCGGCCGCGTGCGCACCGTCGAGCAGGGGAACTTCGGGGGCTCGGGCGGATACGCGCGCGGCATGCTCGAGGCGCTCGCGACGCCCGACCGCGCCGTCCTCCTCTCGGACGACGACGCCTACCTCCCGCCCGAATCGCTCCGTCGGATGGCCCTCCACCAGGAGCTCGCGCGCCGGGCCGGCGTCGCGGAGATCGTCGGCGCCCCCGTCCTCGACGCCGAGGACCCGAAGAGCCTCCAGATCTGCGCCGAGTACGTCCGCGACTCCGACTTCTTCTGGACGAAGGCGGACTCGCTCTACGCGCCGATGCGCACCGACGAGGATCCCGACGCGCTCGCCGACGCGCTCGACCGCCACCACGCGCCGAACTACGCGGGCTGGTGGGGGTGCCTCCTGCCGCCCGGCGCCCTCGAACGCCTCGGCGGTCCGCTCCCCCTCTTCCTCAAGTGGGACGACGCCGAGTACGGGCTGCGCGCCGTCGACGCCGGGTACGCGATCGAGGTTCTCCCCGGGACGGGCGTCCAGCACCCCCGGTGGGACACGACCTCGACCCTGTGGTCGTGGTCCGGGCCGCTCGCCCAGCGCAACCGCCTCGCCGTCGCCGCCTCCCGGGGGGCCTCGCGCGGCGTCCTCGCGTCCTCCCTCGCCCACCAGTTCAAGCACGTCCTCTCCCTCCAGTACGACGTCGCCGAATCGTGGAACGCCGCCGGATGCGCCGCCGGCGACCCCGCATGGTTCGGCGCGGACCTCCTCTCGGCCCGCGACTGGGCGACGAGGACGTGGCGGCGCGCCCACGAGGAGACGGAGAGGACCGCCGCGTCCGCCTCGACCGACGGACCCGCGAAGGCCGTGCGCGACTGGAGGGCGGCCCGCAACTCCTCTGCCCTGCGGGCACTCGGCGTGCTCCTCGCGCCCCGGCGCCTCGCCCGCGAGGTCCGGGAGGTGCCCGCGCGCGCCTACGCGTGGTGGGACTCGCTCGGCGCCGACGTCGTCCGCCTCGACGAGTACACCGGCCCCGCCCTCGTCGCCGATCCTGCGCGGGCCCGGCGCCTCGTCGCGGAGTCGATCGCGACACATGCGCGCCTCGCGCTCTCCTGGCGGCGACTGCGAGCGGAGTACGCTTCGAGGGCGGAGGCGGTGGCCCGATTCGACTCCTGGTCGGCGGTCCTCTCCGTCCCGATCCCCGAGGGGGATCGCGAGAATCGTGCGGGGGGCGCATCCCGGCACGGGAAGGCTCACTCATGAACAGCGGTCACTCGAGCGGCGGGCGCGTCTCGCTCTCCGCCCGTCTGACGTCCATCTGGAACGATCGGCGCGTCCTCTGGCTCCTCGTGAAGCGCGACCTCAAGGTCCGTTACGCGGACTCCGTCCTCGGCTACGTGTGGTCCGTCCTCGACCCGCTCGTCATGGGCCTCATCTACTGGTTCGTCTTCACCGTGATCTTCAAGCGGAGCGTCGGCGAGGATCCCTACATCATCTTCCTCCTCTCGGCCCTCCTCCCCTGGCTGTGGTTCCAGATCGGCCTCACCGAGGGGACGAAGGCGATCACCTCGCAGGAGAAGCTCGTCCGATCGACGGCGGTGCCCCGCGAGATCTGGGTGCTGCGCTCCGTGTTCGCCCGCGGCATCGAGTTCCTCCTCTCCCTGCCCGTCCTCCTCCTCTTCCTCCTCATCTACCGGCCGCCGCTCAACCACAACATCTGGCTCTTCCCGGTCGCGATCCTTCTCCAGCTCATGCTGCTCGCGGGCCTCTCCTTCTTCTTCGCGCCGCTCATGGTGATGCTCAAGGACATGGATCCGCTCGTCCGCCTCGGACTCCGCTTCCTCTTCTACGCCTCGCCGACGATCTACGGCCTCGGCGACATTTACGGGAATCCGCGGATGCCGGCGATCATCCAGGACCTCTACCTCCTCAACCCGCTCGGCGGGATCCTCTCGGCCTACCGGGCGGGAATCTTCGCCAAGGAGCTCTACTGGACGCCCGTCATCGCCGCCGCCGTCATGTGCACGGCGATCCTCATCGGCGGCTACGCGTTCTTCGCCCGCACCGAGCGCGCCTTCCTCAAGGAGATCTGAATGGAGCCGATCATCTCCGTCGCGGGCGTCGGCCTGCGCTTCAACAAGGGACGCCGCTCCCAGTCCCTGCGCGAGAAGATCCTCTGGCGCCCCTCCTCGGTCCCCGAGGCGAAGAGCTTCTGGGCGCTGCGCAACGTCTCCTTCGACGTCATGCCCGGAGAGGCGATCGGCGTCGTCGGGCGCAACGGCTCGGGCAAGTCGACCCTCCTCAAGCTCGTCGCCGGCGTCATGCTCCCCGACGAGGGACGGATCGACGTCCGGCAGGCGACCGCCCCCCTCATCGAGCTCACCGGCGGATTCGTCCCCGAGCTCACGGGCCGGGAGAACATCACCCTGTCGGCGGGCCTCCACGGGATGAGCAAGCGGATGATCGACGAGAAGTTCGACGAGATCGTCGGCTTCTCCGGCGTCGGCGAGTTCCTCGACACGCCCTTCCGCCACTACTCCTCCGGCATGAAGGTCCGCCTCGCGTTCTCCGTCATCTCGGTCCTCGAGGCGCCGATCCTCATGGTCGACGAGGTCCTCGCCGTCGGCGACCAGGCCTTCAAGGACAAGTGCTACGCGCGCATCCAGGAGCGCCTCGATGAGGGGCGCACCCTCTTCCTCGTCTCCCACTCGGCGAAGGACCTCACGCGCTTCTGCACGCGCGGCCTCTACCTCAAGGGCGGCGCCCTCGTCCACGACGGGCCCATCGGGGAGGTCATGGAGCACTACGAGGGCGACACCCTGAAGAAGAAGTGACCTCTCCTCGCGCGCGCGACCCGCGCGTCGACGCCCTGCGGGGGATCCTCATCGTCGGCGTCGTCGTCGGCCACGTCCTCCTCCGCTTCGTCACTCGCCACCAGAGCCTCGAACTCGCCTACTGGTGGGTCTACCTCGTCCACATGCCCGGATTCGCGGTCCTCTCCGGCATCGTCGTCCGCGACTCGGCGCGATCGGCGCGCACGGCGGTCCGCTCGCTCCTCCCCGTCTACCTCGGGTTCTCGCTCCTCCACATCGGAATGCGGGCGATCGAGGCGACCGGCGGACGGATCATCCTCGAACCCCTGTGGTCGCCGGGCCTCCACTGGTACCTCCTCGCGCTCATGGTGTGGCGCCTCGTCCTTCCCGTCTTCGACCGGATTCCCCGCTCCCTCGGCCTCGTCCTCGCGATCGCCGCCTCGCTCGCGGTCGGCTTCCTCGAGTCCTTCGGCCCCCTCCTCTCGGCCTCGCGGATCGTCGTCTACCTCCCGTTCTTCCTCGCCGGCCGGATGCTCGGCCTCGACGGGTTCGCGCGGCTCGCCGAGCGCACGGGCCGCCTTGTCGGCGCCGCCGCCCTCGCGGGCTGGCTCGCGATCGGCGCCGCGCTCGCCCTCTCGCCGGGCTTCCGAATCTCCGAGCTCACCGGAAAGCTCCCCTACTCGGCGACCGGGGACCACTGGTGGCTCGGGTTCGTCGTGCGCATCGCCGCCCTCGTCTGCACGGGCCTCGTCGTCGTCGCGGGGGCGGCGCTGCTCCCACGACGAGCAGGAGCGATGTCGCGGATCGGCGCGGACTCGATGCCCGTCTACCTCCTCCACCTCTACCTCGTCTATCCGCTCGATCACGTCGCCGACCGAATCGCCTCGCTCCCCCTCATGTGGGGGATCGTCCTCGTCCTCCCCGTCCTCGCGGTCGCGCTCTGCCGCACCCGGCCGGCGAGTCGTTTCGTCGCCGCCTACTCGCGCCTCCTCATCGGCGCCTACGACGCCCTCGTCGGGGCCGCGCGCGGCGGGGGGGCGCGCCTCAGCGGCGGTGGAGCGCGACGAAGTTCCTGAGGACGAGGTGCGCGGGCGACACGTCGACCCCGCGGACCTGCCGACGGATCTCCTCCGCCTTCTCGACCGGGTAGTACCGGCCACCGTACTCGTCGATCCGCCCCTCGACGCCGGCGAGGTCGAGCTCGGGGTGGAACTGCGTCGCCCACGCCGCCTCCCCGATCCTCACCATCTGGACGGGCGCCGCCTCGCCCTCGACGAGGAGCGTCATCCCGGGCGCCGGGGCGGAGACGGCCTCGTGGTGGCCGACGTAGGCGGAGAAGGTCTCGGGCACGCCCTCGAGGAGAGGGTCGCCGGCGGAGGCGGCCGTTCGACGCAGCGCGATCCCGCTGATCTCCTCCCCGTGCGCGGTGTCGACCGTCCCGCCGAGGTGGAGCGCGAGGGTCCCGAGGCCGTAGCAGATGCCGAGAAGGGGGAAGGACTCGTCGAGTGCGCGGTCGTAGAGGGCGCGCAGCCACGCCTCCGCGCGCGTCTGCGCCTCCGTCTTGCCCGCCGGATCGCCCGAGGCGTCGAAGGGGGAGCCGCAGACGATCGCGCCCGACCACTCGCCGAGGTCGAGGGCGGGCAGCTCTCCGGCCTCCATCCGCACCCGCCGCCACTCGCCCTCGTGAAGGCCCGCGATGCGGGGGAGGTCGGCGGTCTCGGAGGCGAGCACCGCGCCGTCCTCGCGGGAGGTCAGCATGAGGAAGGGCCTGGGCATGGCGCCATCGTATCGGGGAGGCCGGGGCGCGCCCGGACCGTCCGCACTGCCAGACGATGCGACGCGATACCGTGGGGGCATGACCGCTGCCGCGCGCTACAACGACGACCTCCGCCTCGCCCACGTCCTCGCCGATCAGGCGGACAACATCACGCTCGCGCGATTCGGCGCGCAGGACCTCGTCGTCGAGTCGAAGCCCGACCTCACGCCCGTCACCGACGCCGACCGGGCGGTCGAGGACGCGATCCGCACGCAGCTCTCCCATGCGCGCTCGCGCGACTCGGTCCTCGGCGAGGAGCGCGGCACGACCGGACGGGCGAACCGGCAGTGGATCATCGACCCCATCGACGGGACGAAGAACTTCGTGCGAGGCGTGCCCGTGTGGGCGACGCTCATCGGGCTCGTCGAGGACGACGAGGTCGTCATGGGCGTCGTTTCGGCGCCGTCCCTCAAGCGCCGCTGGTGGGCCGCGAAGGACCAGGGCGCGTGGACGGGCACCTCCCTCTTCACCGGGCGCCGGCTCGCGGTCTCGCAGGTTGACGAGGTCGAGAACGCCTCCCTCTCCTACTCGTCGCTCGACGGGTGGCTCCACGCCGACCGGGGCGCGCAGTTCCTCCGGATGCAGTCCTCCTTCTGGCGCACGCGCGCCTACGGCGACTTCTGGAGCTACATGCTCGTCGCCGAGGGCGCCGTCGACGCCGCGTGCGAGCCCGAGCTCGAGCTCTACGACATGGCAGCCCTCGTCCCGATCGTCACCGAGGCGGGCGGGCGCTTCACGTCGCTGCGCGGGCAGGACGGCCCCTGGGGCGGCAACGCGCTCGCGACGAACGGGCTGCTCCACGACGAGCTCCTCGCGGCCCTCGACTGGCCGGCCGAGGACGAGTAGGACCTCCCCCGTCCGAACCGCCTCGGCGTCGTCGGCGCCGATCGCGCGGACGCAGATGCGGGCGGGATGCGCGACACTGTCCCCATGCGGATCCTCCACACCTCCGATTGGCACGTCGGCCGGACGCTTCACGGCGCCGACCTCGCCGACGCGGTCGATGCCTTCTTCGCCTGGCTCCTCGACGTCGTCGAGGAGCGCGGCGTCGATCTCGTCCTCGTGAGCGGCGATCTCTTCGACCGCGCCGTCCCGCCGATCGAGGCCCTCGGGCGGACCTCGCGCGTCCTCGAGGATCTCACCTCCCGCGCGCGCGTCATCACGACCTCGGGCAACCACGACGGCCCCGCGCGCCTCGGCCTCTTCGCGCCGATGCTCGATCAGCGCCTCGTCGTCGCGACCGATCCGCTGCTCATCGGTCGGGCCGTCGAATGCGGGGACGCGGAGGACGGGTGCCTCGTCTACCCGCTCCCCTACCTCGAGCCCGACCTCGTCAAGCAGGATCTCTCGGACCTGCCGGAGGAGGACGGCGCTCGCCCGCCCCTTCCCCGCTCCCATGAGGCGGTGATCGCCGCGGCGCTTCGGCGAGTGCGCGCCGACCTCGAGGAGCGCCGCTCGGGCGGGGACCTCCGGCCGGCGATCGTCATGGTCCACGCCTTCCTCGCCGGGGGCGCGCCCTCCGACTCGGAGCGCGACCTCGAGATCGGCGGCGTCGCCTCCGCTCCCGTCTCTCTCTTCGACACCCTCGGCGGTGCCGATGCCGCGGATCTCGGCCTCGTCTACGTGGCCGCCGGGCACCTCCACCGCCCGCAGGCGGTGTCGGGCGCGAAGGTCCCGATCCGTTACTCGGGCTCCCCGATCGCCTACTCCTTCTCCGAGGCGGGCGCCGACAAGTCGGTCGTCCTCCTCGACGTCGACTCCGACGGCGCGCGAATCGAGGTCCTCCCGATCCCGCCCTTCCGCCGCGTGGCCGTTCTCCGCGGGACGATCGCCGAGCTCCTCGACGCCCCCGATCCCGCGCTCGCCGACGCCTACTGCCAGGTGACGGTGACCGACGACGCGCGCCCGGAGCGCATGGTCGCCCGCATCCGCGCCGTCTATCCGCGCGCCCTCGTCATCCAGCACGATTCGGCGGCCCGAGCCGCGATCCCCGCGGGCGCGTCCTCGCCCTCCGCGCGCGAGCCGCGCGAAGTCGCCCGCGACTTCTTCGAGACGGTCGGAGCGCGCCCGCTCGACGATGCCGAGGCGGCAGTCGTCGACGGCGTGTGGGCGGACATTCGGAAGGAGGCGGCGAAGTGAGGCTCCATCGGCTCGCCTTCACCGCGATCGGCCCCTTCGCGGGGACCGAGATCATCGATTTCACGGCCTTCGACGATTCGGGCCTCTTCCTCCTCGAGGGACCGACGGGCGCGGGCAAGTCGACGATCATCGACGCCGTCGTCTTCGCCCTCTACGGGGACGTCGCGCGTCAGAAGGACGCGTCGAAGGACCGACTCCGCTCCGACCTCGCGGCGCCGAAGGTCCATTCGGAGGTCGACCTCGTCTTCGAGACGGGCGCCGGTCTTCATCGCGTCCACCGCTCCCCCGCGTACACCCCCAAGGGCCGCAAGAGCCCGCGCAACGATCCGGCGACGCTCGTCCGCGTCGTCGAGGATCCCTCCGCCGAGGACGGCTATCGGACCGTCGGGACCGTCGAGCGCGGCGCCCGGCAGGTCGACCCGGAGATCCGTCGACTCGTCGGCCTGTCGAAGGAGCAGTTCCTCCAGACGGTCGTCCTCCCCCAGGGGAAGTTCGCCGAGTTTCTCACGGCGACGTCGCAAGAGCGCGAGGGGGTGCTGCGCGACATCTTCGACACCCGGATCTTCCAGGATTTCCAGGCGCGCCTCGTCGCCGCCGGCTCGCGCACCCGCGCGCTCGTCGACGAGACCGAGCGCGAGTGCGCCCGAGCCTTCGCCACCGTCCTCGCGCTCGCGCCCGATGCCATCGACGAGGCCGGGGCCGAGGACTCGCTCACCGGAGGCGATTCGGCGACCGAGGAGTCCGCTCCTCCGGATCCACTCGCGGAGGACTCGGCGCCGGCGCGCGCCGCGGCCGACGCCGTCCTCGCGTCGGCGGAGGACCGTCTCAGGGCCGCGAGAGGACGCCTCGCAGGGCTGCGAACCGCCGCCGACGCCGCCTCCGCCGCCCTGGCGGAGGGCAGGCGGCTCGCCGAGCGTCTCGAGGAGAGAGCCGAGCGCCTCGCCGAGCGGGAGAGCCTCGATGCGCGCCGAGAGGCGGTCGACATCGACCGCGAACTCCTCGCGGCCGCCCGCACGGCGGCGCTCGTCGTCCCCGCGCTCGATGCCGCTCTGGCCGCCGATGACCGGCTCGCCCGAGCGGTCGAGAACCTGCGCGCCGCGCGGGCCGATGCGGATGAGGCGCTCGACGGGGCCGAGCCGGTTCCCGCGCTCGGCCCCGATGAGGAGTGGGGCGCCCGCATCCAGCGCCTCGCCCGATCCCGCACGGAGACGATCGCCGAGCATCGCGCGCGGATCCGCGACCTCGTCGACCTCGAGCGGGGCCTCGAGGAGCGCCGCGCCGATCTCGCCGCGCGCGAGGCGCGTATCGGTCGACTCGAGCAGGAGCTCGACGAGGTCGCCGAGCGCGTCGCCGCGTACCCGCCGGCGCTCGAGGCGGCCGAAGCCTCCCGGTCCGCGATGGCCCGCGACCTCGCCGAACTCGAGGGAGCCGCCACCCGGGTCGAGTCGCTCGAGAAGCGCGCTGCGGCCGCAGCCGAGGCACGCGACCTCATCGAGGAGTTGAAGGCGCGCGCCGATGCCGTCTCGACGGCCGCGAGAGCGGCGCGCGACGCGCGCGATGCCGCGATCGTCGGGCACGAGGCCTGGCTCGCGAGCACCGGCGCGGCCCTGGCGGCCGAGCTCGAGGACGGCGTCCCCTGCCCGGTCTGCGGCTCGCCCGACCACCCGGATCCGGCGATCGATCCCGACGCCCCGGCCCCCGGCCGAGACGAGGTCGCCGCGCTCGATGAGGCGAAGCGCGTGGCGGACGACGCGCTGGCGACCGCGCAGCACGAGCACGCGCGCACGACCGAGGCCCTCAAGGGCGCGAATGCGCGCGCCGACGGGGACGTCGCCTCCATCGCCCTCCTCCTCGACGCGGCGCGCGCCGACGCGACGCGGGCGCGAGAGCTCACCTCCTCCCTTGCCCGCCTCGACGCGGATCTCGCGGGAGCGAGGAAGGAGCTCGAGGACGCGCGCGCCCGCGAGTCCTCACTCGGTCAGGTCCTCGCGGAGGGGCGCGCGAGCGCCCGCGCCCTCCGCGAGGGGATCGAGGCCGACGCCGCCGCATGCGCCGCCGCGGCCCCCGCGGGCGGGTCGCTCGCCGCCCTCGACGACTCCTGCACCGACTCCCTCGCCGCGCTCGATATGCTCTCTCAGGCGCTCTCGTCCTGGGAGCGCGCCTCCGCCGCCGCCCGTACCGCCGGTGGGGCGGCGGCGACGGCGCTCGCCGACGCCGGATTCGCCGACGGCGAGGAGGGAGCGGCGGCCGCTCGCGCCCGTCTTCTTCCCGACGCTCGGGTCGCCGAGCTCGCCGACGGGATTCGTCGATTCGACGCCCGTTCCGCCGCCGTCGACGACCTCCTCGCGTCCGAGCGCCTCTCGGGACTCGACGGTGTCGCGGTGCCCGACCTCGATGGGCTTGCCGCCGCCGCGGCGGCCGCACGAGCCGCCGACGACGCCGCCCAGGTCCGCCTCGGCGAACTCGCGCGGGCCGCCGAGCAGACCTCGGGAGCCCACACCGACTTCCTCGAATCGCGGCGCCTCCTCGACGCGGCCAGACGAGACGCGGGGCCCGTGCGCCGACTCGCGGGGATCGCGGACGCGACCTCGAAGGAGAACCTCGTCGCCACGCCCCTGTCGGCGTGGGTGCTCGTCTCCCGCCTCGACGACGTCCTCGCGGCCGCGAATCCGCGGCTCCTCGCGATCTCCTCCGGCCGCTACGAGCTCGTCTCGGCGCCCGACGACGGAACGAGCTCGCGCAAGTCCGGTCTCGGCCTGCGCGTCGTCGACCACGACGCTGAGGAGACGCGCTCGCCGCGCACCCTTTCGGGCGGCGAGACCTTCTACGCGTCGCTCGCCCTCGCCCTCGGCCTCGCCGACGTCGTCGCCTCGGAGGCCGGCGGGGTCGAGCTGCGGACGATGTTCATCGACGAGGGATTCGGCTCGCTCGACGCCGCGACGCTCGACCTCGTCATGGCGGAGCTCCACGCGCTAAGGGATTCCGGACGAACCGTCGGCGTCATCAGCCACGTCGACGAGATGGCGCGACAGATCCCCGATCAGATCCGCGTCCGCCCGAACGGGAGGGAGGGCTCGACGCTCTCGCTGCGCGTCTGAGCCGCGGGCTCGGGCGCGGGCGCGGAGGTTGTCGCGGCGGGACGAGTCTCAGTCCCGCAGTCCGAGGTCCTCGGCGAGGGCGAGGCGCTCGGAGACGTCGAACCACTCGAGGGCGCGCTCCCACAGCCGGGCGACTGCCTCGTCGGCCTCGTCCTGCTCGTCCGCGTCGAGGACCGCTCGCACGTCGTCCGCCGCCTCCGGCGAGTCCGCGAGGATCGCGGCGACGTCCGCCCACGTGGCGTCGATCGGCCCGGTCTCGACGACGCCCGCGCCCGTGAGGGGACGATCGGGCGCGTCGACGGCGAGGACGAGTCGGATCGGCGCCTCTCCGCTCGCCTCGCGCAGGTCGACGAGGGAGACGAGCGCCGCCTCGGTCTGCGCGTCGTCCTCGAGGACCTCGATGCCCTCCCGGTCGGTGCCGGCCGGGGCGACGACCGCGAATCCGGGGCGCTCGGCGATGTCGTCGGCGAGGAGGTGGGAGGAGAGGGCCGGCAGGTAGACGCGCATGGTCCTAGTGTTCCACACCGCGCCCCCGGCGCCGACGCCCCGGTGCGGGAGCCGTGATCCCCGTGAACGTCTCGGCGAGCGCCGCGATCGCCCGCGATGCGGGCGCACTCGATGATGCGGCCAGGACGCTCCTCCCCTTGAGCAGGGCTTTCGCCACGGCCTCGTCCTCTGGGACGAGGTGGACGCGCGAACCGGGGATGATCGCCGAAAGGGCGGCGTCGAGGGCGTTGCGCGGCCGCGGCCCGGTCGACGCGGAGTCGACGCGATTGACGACGACGCGGGGCGCCGTGCCGGTGCCGTTCGCCTCCCACCACTCGAGCGCATGAGCGAGCCGGTTGATCCCGAGGACGTCGGCGCGCGCGACGCAGAGGATGTCATCGGCGATGCGCAGCGCCGCGGCCGTCGTGTCGTCGCGACCGCCCTGCTGACGGATGTCGTCGGCGACGGCGTCGAGGCTCACCGCGGCGACGTCGACGACGATCCACGTGCAGCGCTCCCGCGCCCGGTCGAGGATGGAGGCGAGCGCCGCGGGGCCGATCTCGCGCCATCGGTGCGGGCTGGTGAGACCCGTGAGGAGGCGCAGTTCCGGGGAGTAGTCGAAGGCCGCCGCTGCGACGGCGTCGGCGTCGAGAGCGCCGCGAACGCAGCGCCTGGCGAGGGCCGAGAGTCCGGAGGCGTCGACGGGGATCCCGGCCATGTGCGCGATCGAGGGGTCGCGCACGTCGGCGTCGACGAGGAGGGTCGGCGCGCACTGCGCGAGCGCGTGGGCGAGGCCGAGGGCGATCGTCGACCGGCCGGGGGCGCCCGATGTCCCCCAGACGGCGATGATCCGGCCGCGTCCGCCTCCCGCGTCGAGGGCGGGGATGTCGGCGTCCCCGCCGACGGCATCGCTCGGGGGATCTCGGCGCGGGTCCTGCTCCGCGGGGTTCTCGCGACGCGCACTGGAGTGCGGACCGGGGGGCGCCTCGACCGTTTCGAGGGGCGTCGCCCGCGGACCGTTGACGAGGGCGAGAAGGCATTCGACGACCTGGTCGGGGGCACCGCGGGCCGCGAGGGCGTCCGCCCCGAGGCCGCGCGCCTCGGAGGAGCCGAGTGCGTCGACGAGGAGGACGACGCCGGCGCCGCATCTGCGGATCTCCTCGACGACGAGGGCGTCGAGGTCGGGTTCGGAGGAGTCGAGGACGACGAGATCGCCGACGCGCGCCCGGGCCGCCGCCCGAACCTCGGCGAGATCGGCGCAGCGGCGGACGACCCGCAGTTCCTCGGCGCGGGCGTCGATCGCGCGGACGAGGTCGCCCTCGTCCTCCGGGGCGAGGACGAGGACGCCGCGGCGGGCGCTCACGCGGCCCCGATCGGGACGGCCGCGAGGGCGTCGCCGCCGCTCATCGCGTCGAGGACCTGTGAGAGCGCGGAGGCGTCGATGAGGATCTCGATGCGGGAGCCGGAGCGCGAGAGGGAGCTCTCCTCGTCGAGGATCCGCACGAGGACGACGTCGCCGGCGACGAGGCGCGACTCCCCGGCGGCCTGCGTCCCCCGGGCCGGCCGCGGGAGCGCCCAGAGTTCGAGGAGATCCCCGGGCTCGGCCGAGGCGGGCAGCCCGTCGGCGACGGAGACGACGAGCCGGCGGGTCGCCCCGTCGGCCTCCGTCGTCACCGCCCCCTGCGCGACGAGCTCCCCGGCCCCCATCGAACGGGCGGCGAGTCCGCCCTGCGGCATCGCGCCTTCGAGGACGTAGGACTCGGCGGGGATGCGCGCGTCGACGAGCGTCGTATTCGACGCGTCGAGGGGCTCGCCGACGGCGACGGCGCGGGTCGTCCGGTAGACGGAGACCCCGGCGCGGGCGTCGGCGACGAGCCATGTGCAGGCGAGGATGGAGATCGCGATCAGGGCCAGTCCGCCGAGGAAGCGCGGGTCGCGCCACAGCGGCCGCGGACCGGAGACCCGGAGCGTGCGTCGTCGTGTGCTCACCCCCGTATCCTCTCCGATCCGGGGCTCTCAGGAGAGCTTTCCACAGTAACCGTTCTTCCGACGACGCGAGAAGGATCCGACTCTTGGGGCGCGATCCACAGCGGAGCGCATCGATGCGCGCCGAAGCGACACGGAATGCGATAATGGCGCCATGAGTCCCCGATTCCTCACACTCGCCGATGTCGCCGAGACCCTCAACCTCACGATGTCCGCGGCGCGCTCCCTCGTCGCCTCGGGCGAGCTGCCGGCCATCCAGGTCGGCGGGAAGAAGGCCTGGCGGATCGAGGAGTCGGTCCTCGAGCAGTACATCGCCGACCAGTACGCGGCGACGCGCGAACGGATCACCGAGCACACCGCCCTCTGACCGACCCGTTTCAGACTCCGGCGCCCTCGAGGCGCCTCAGTGGCGTTCGCTCAGGGCACCGCGGATCCTCCGGACCCCCGCCGTGACGAGGGAGAGGACCGCGCGCGGAGCGGCGTCGCGCGAGTCGACCGCCTCCTCGGCGGAGTTCGATTCGAAGTCGAAATGATCGCCGAAGACCGCGAGGACGCGGCCCCGGCATCGTCCCGCGTCGTGGTCGACGACGACGGGGATCCGCTCCTCCGCGAGGGAGCGCAGAACGCTCGAGATCCCCAGCCCGGCTCCCGCCCTCGCGTGGTCGTCGACGCCGACGCCGAGTCCTCGCACGGCGACGATCGCCGACGTCGGAACGAGGCCCCTCCCGGTGTCCTCCGCGATGAGGATCCAGTTCGTCCGCGCCTCGACGACGACCCCTTCGACAGTGGGACCGCCGCGCAGGGTCGCGCCGATGCGCCGCCCCCGAGCGGAGGCGAGGCGGTGCGCGAGCCGCACGGACACCCGTTCCGCGTCCGCGAGTTCGGCGACGAGGGCGTCCGCCTCCTCGCGCCGATGCGCGTCGAATTCCGATTCGAGCGAACGGAGGAAGAGTTCGAAGTCCATGACCCCAGCGTGCCATGCGGCGGTTCGCAGCGGACCCCACTTGACAGCCGAGGGCGAGAGGTTCGACACTGAATCGCACGAACCGATATGAACTGAACCTGAACGGAGGGAATGATGTCGAACCGATCGAAGGACGGCGAGCGCGATATCGCGCTCGCCCTCGGCGCGGTCGTCCTCGGAGGACCCGCCGCCCTCGTCCTCGGGCGCGGAGCCTGGGCGCTGCTCCCCCACTTCTCGTTCGCGCGCCCCGAGATCGCGATCGCCGTCCTCATCGCGGGTCTCGCCGCCCTCCTCCTCGCGGTCAACGCGCTCGCCTCCGCGGCAGCGCTCCTCTCCCTCGCCCACGCGCTTCCCGCTGGGCTCCGCCGTCGGTTCGCCGCGCTCGCCGTCACCGCGGGCACGGGCGCCGCGAAGCGCATCGCCCTGCGGGGCGCCGCTTCGGCGACCCTCGGACTCGCATCCTTCGGAATCGTCCTGCCCGGCGCAGTCGCCGCTCCGGTCCCCGCGGATCCCGTCACCGATCCCGTCGGCGTCTCCTGGTTGTGGTCGCCGACCGGAGGCGCGACGGACTCCGCGGCCTCAGGTTCCACGCGTCCCGCGCCGACCGACGAGGAGGCGACCAGCGTCGAGGGGACGGCGCGCGACGGGGGCTTCCCCGACGACTCGGCCACGCCGTCGGCTCCCGCCTCGCCCCGCGCCGAGTCCCGGAGCACATCGCCTCACGAGTCGACGGCACCGTCGACCGAGTCCTCCGCGAGCGCCGACGCCGTCGCCCCGGCGATTCCCGCCGAGTCCCCCGCCCCGCGCAGCGCGGAGAGCGGGGCTCCCGCCCCCGCGCCGCCGAACTCGCCCGGGGAGTCGGTCCCGAAGCGGACCTCGACTCCCGGCGCCTCGGCCTCCGCCTCGTCGCCTTCGTCCTCACCGGCGACGCAGGAGTCGGCGCGATCGATCGAGGTCCGACCGGACGACTCCCTCTGGTCGATCGCCGCGGCCCTCCTCGAGACCGGCGCCTCCGACGCCGAGATCACCGAGACCTGGCGCGCCATCTACGCGCTCAACGCCGACGTGATCGGCGACGATCCCTCCCTCATCCACCCCGGCGACGTCCTCGTCCTCCCCCAGGAGCGCTCATGAGCACCACCGTCCTCCACTCGAGCACCCGGACCTGCGCCTTCGAGCGCCGGACCTTCCGCTGGGACGCGCGCATCGACGTCCCCGCCTCGCAGGTCGCCGACATGCGGGTGTGGCTGGCCTCGCGGGCGGAGGGCGGCGTCCTCGATCCCCAGACGCCCGACCCCGCGACGTGGTCGGCGGGCCTCGGGCGCGCGATCGTCGAAGCGGTTCTCGGGCTCCGGGAGAAGCGCCAACTCGAACGCTGGATGGTCCCCTCGCTCTTCACCGCCCTCAAGCACCTGCGCTTCGACGACGCGGCGGACGGCCGCTCGCGACGCAGCTGCGCCCCCGTCGGATGGAGGGCGAGCGAAGTCGCTCCCGGCAAAGTCGAGTCGGCCGTCGTCGTCCGGGGCCCCTCGCGCACCTACGCCGTCGCGCTCCGCCTGGAAGCGTTTCGAGGGCGGTGGATCGCCACCGCCCTCGAAATCGCCTGAGCCCCGAACGGGCCGAAGGAGCATCAGCGGCGCTTGCGCGCCTTCTTCGCCGCAGCGCGGCGCTGCTCGCGGTTCTGCCCCTCGGCGGGCGCCGGAGCGCCCGCACCCGAGACCGACCCCTCGGACGAGGAGTAGCGCAGGGCGCCCGAGGACTTCGCCTGGCCGACATCGCCCATGACGGACTGGGCGCGCGCGGCCCGAGCCCGCTCCGCGGCCTTCGCCTCGGCGGCGGCCTCGGCCGCCGCGACCTCGTCGATCGACGGCTCGGAGGAGCTCTCCGCTTCGGCGGGGGCCACGGGGGCCGCCGGGGACTCGGAGAGGAGGCCCTTCTCACGGGCCTGGGCGAGCGCCTGGTCGAACTGGTGGGCGAAGCCGAAGACCTGCTGGACGGACTCCTCGCGAATCCGTTCCATCATCGACTGGAACATCTGCGCGCCCTCGTCCTTATATTCGACGAGCGGGTCGCGCTGGCCCATCGCGCGCAGACCGATGCCCTCCTTGAGGTAGTCCATCTCGTAGAGGTGCTCGCGCCACAGACGATCGACCGTCGCGATGACGACGCGGCGCTCGAGGTTGCGCATCGGCTCGTCGCCGAGCTGCGCGAGGGCGAGCGGGTTCTCCGACAGGGCGTCCTCGGCGTCCTCGTAGACGGCGTGGATGTCGCCGACGAGCTCGGTGACGAGGTCGTCGCGGACGAGCGAGCCCTTGCCGCCGTGCTCGGCTTCGACCTCGGCGTAGGTGACCGACGGCGGGTAGTAGCCGCGCAGCGTATCCCAGATGACGTCGAGGTCCCATTCGCGCGGGGAGAGCCCGGCGGTCTTCTCGTCGACGATCCCCTCGATGAGGGTCTCCATGAAGGACTTCATCTGCGGCTCGAGGTCCTCGCCCTCGAGGACGCGGCGGCGCTCCTCGTAGATGAGCTCGCGCTGGCCGGTCATGACGTCGTCGTACTTGAGGACGTTCTTGCGGATCTCGAAGTTGCGCGCCTCGACCTGGTGCTGCGCGGACGCGATCGAGCGGGAGACGAGTCGGTTCTCGAGCGGCATGTCCTCCGGGTAGGCGCCCGACGCCATGATGCGCTGGGCCATGCCCGAGTTGAACAGGCGCATGAGGTCGTCCTCCATCGAGAGGTAGAACCTCGACTCGCCCGGATCGCCCTGGCGGCCGGAGCGGCCGCGGAGCTGGTTGTCGATGCGGCGGGACTCGTGGCGCTCGGAGCCGAGGACGTAGAGTCCGCCGAGTTCGCGGACCTCCTCGCGCTCGGCCTCGACGGCGGATTCGGCCTGGGCGAGCGCGATCGGCCACTGCTCGCGGTACTTCTCCGGCTCCTCCTTCGCGTCGAGCCCCTGGGAGGCGAGGTTCGCCTGGGCGATGAATTCGGAGTTGCCGCCGAGCATGATGTCGGTGCCGCGGCCCGCCATGTTCGTCGCGACGGTGACGGCGCCTTTGCGGCCCGCCATGGCGACGACCGCGGCTTCGCGTGCGTGCTGCTTGGCGTTGAGGACCTGGTGCGGGATGTGCTTGGCCTTGAGGAGCTGGGAGAGCAGCTCGGACTTCTCGACGGAGGCCGTGCCGACGAGGACCGGTTGGCCCTTCGCGTGGCGCTCGGCGATGTCCTCGATGATCGCGTTGAGCTTGCCCTTCTCAGTGGGGAAGACGAAGTCGGGCTGGTCCTTGCGGATCATCGGGCGGTTCGTCGGGATCGGGATGACGCCGATCTTGTAGGTGGATGCGAATTCGGCGGCCTCGGTCTCGGCGGTGCCGGTCATGCCGGCGCGCGAGCCCTCGGGGTAGAGGCGGAAGTAGTTCTGGAGGGTGATCGTCGCGAGGGTCTGGTTCTCGGCCTTGATCTCGACGCCCTCCTTCGCCTCGATCGCCTGGTGCATGCCGTCGTTGTAGCGTCGGCCCGGGAGGACTCGACCGGTGTGCTCGTCGACGATGAGGACCTCGCCGTTGTCGACGATGTAGTCCTTGTCGATGTGGAAGAGCTCCTTCGCCTTGATGGCGTTGTTGAGGAAGCCGATGAGGGGGGTGTTCGCGGCCTCGTAGAGATTCTCGACGCCGAGCTGGTCCTCGACGGCGTCGATGCCGGCCTCGAGGACGCCGACGGTCTTCTTCTTCTCGTCGACCTCGTAGTCGACGTCGCGGGTGAGGAGGCGGGCGATGCGCGCGAACTCGACGTACCAGCGGTTGACGTCGCCGGACGCGGGGCCGGAGATGATGAGCGGGGTGCGGGCCTCGTCGATGAGGATCGAGTCGACCTCGTCGACGATGACGTAGTTGTGGCCGCGCTGGACCATGTCCTCGACGCGCTGGGCCATGTTGTCGCGGAGGTAGTCGAAGCCGAACTCGTTGTTCGTGCCGTAGGTGATGTCCGCCTCGTACTGCTTGCGGCGCTCGGCGGGCTGCTGGCCGACGAGGACGCAGCCGGTCGTGAGCCCGAGGAACGAGTAGACGCGGGCCATGATGTCGGACTGGTACTTCGCGAGGTAGTCGTTGACGGTGACGACGTGGACGCCCTTGCCGCTGAGGGCGCGCAGGTAGGCGGGCATGGTCGCGACGAGGGTCTTGCCCTCGCCGGTCTTCATCTCGGCGATGTTGCCCTGGTGGAGGGCGATGCCGCCCATGACCTGGACGTGGAAGGGGCGCATGCGGAGGATGCGCCAAGCGGCCTCACGGACGGTCGCGAAGGCCTCGACGAGCAGGTCGTCGAGGGTCTCGCCCTCGTCGAGGCGGGCTTTGAATTCCGCGGTCTTGCCCTGGAGCTCCTCGTCGGAGAGGGCCTCGAAGTCCTCCTGGAGGGCGTCGACCTGGCTCGCGAGCTGGTCGAGCTTCTTGAGGGTGCGGCCTTCGCCTGCGCGGAGGATCTTGTCGATGAGGGACACTAGGGCTCCTGTTGTCGCGGCCGGGGCGATCGCCCCGGGTGCTCGTCGTGCACCGCCCCAGTCTACGGAGTTCGCGCGCCCGACTCGACTCGACGCCCGCGCCCGTCTCCCCGCCGCTTCCGCTTCGGGCCGCCGCGCTTCGGCGCCCTCCCTCCGCGCATCCGAATCGACGAGGTCGGGGCCGCGCGTCGATCGGGAGGAGACTGCCGGGCCGGGGCCGCGCGAACGCGGGGCGGCCCCGGCGCTGCGCGCCGGGGCCGCCGAGTGCCGACTTCCGTCAGGCGTTGATCGTCGTGTTGAGTCGGAGGACGCCGTAGGTCCAGCCGTGGCGGTGGTAGACGACGCAGGGCTGCATCGTCGTCTTGTCGATGAACAGGAAGAACGGGTGCCCGACCATCTCCATCTGGTCGAGGGCCTCGTCGACGGTCATCGGTTCGGCCTCGTGGACCTTCTGCCGCACGATGATCGGCGAGTCTCCGAGCTGCTCCTCGCGCGCCTCCCCGACCTTGAGGTCCTCCGCCGAGCGGAGCTTCGCCGGGGCGGGCACCGGGGCAGCCTCTTCGACGGGCGCGACCTCTTCGAGGAGCTCAATCTCGTCGATCTGCCGGGGGTACCTGCGCCGGTGATCCTTCGCACGATCGCGCATGCGACGGAGGCGCTCGAAGAGCTTGCCGGCCGCAATGTCGACCGCCGCGTAGCGGTCCGCGGATTCCGCCTCGGCCCGGATGATCGGGCCCTTGCCGTAGACCGTGAGCTCGATGCGCTCGGCGGTGTCGGCCTGCCTGGGGTTGCGCTCGTGGGTGAGTTCAACGTCCACGCGCTGCGCGCGCGGGTAGAACTGCGTGATCTTCGAGACCTTCTCCTCGACGTAGGCGCGGAAGTTCGGGTGGATCTCCGCATTGCGCGCGACGACGGTGATGTCCATGGTTTCCTCCAGAGGAAGTCGGCGGGCTCCATCGCCCGCGTGTCGAATGCCCGAACGCTTCGCCGCTTCGGGCCGTGATCGCGGTTATCACCTCCATCCGAGCACGTCGGAGACGATTTATCCTGTTCGGCTCCTCCGTGTGGGCTATGGATCGATGATACCGCACGGACGTGACCTGCGTCATAAGGAAGGAGCGGCGACTCTCGCGAGGACGACGATCCCGGCGGCTCCCCCGCAGACGCGCCGAAGTTCGCGCGCCGTCGCCCCGGTGGTGAGGACGTCGTCGACGAGGAGGATTCGGGACGGATCGGGCAGCGGCAGTCGGGCGCGCATCGAACCGGCCCTCCGATCTCGCCTGCCGCGCCCACCGCGCCCCGCCTGCGAGCGCGCGGCGAGGCGCGGCGCGATGGCGTCGACGACGCGGGCCCCGCTCCCGGTCGCCTCGGCGAGTCCGCGCGCGACTCCCGCGGCGAGACCCGTCGTGACGTTGCGCCCGAAGAGACGCCGTCTCCAGCTCGCCGGTGCCGGCACGACCCACCACTCCTCCGCCGCTTCGTTCGAGGCCTTCACTCCGGTATTCGCCCGTAGGGGCCGGGCGAGTTCATCGCCGAACGCCCGCCCGAGCGTCTCGCCCGCCCGGTCGAGGAAGTCCTCGGCGCCGAAGGCCGGGGAGTGCTTGGCGGAGATGAGGATTCGCCGAAGCTCGCCGTCGTAGGCGCCGAGGTGTACGAGCGGGATCGCGTCCTCTCCGTCGGGATCGAAGAGCCCGACCTGCGCGGGCCCCTGCGCGAGGGCGTCGCACTCGGCGCAGAGGACCTCGTCCCAGATTCCACATCCCGCGCACTGACTCGGCAGGACGATGTCGACGAGCGCCCTGGCGAAGTCCCGCACTCGCGACCTCGCGGAGCTCAAAACGCTGCGGCCAAAGCCCCCCGGGTACGCGCCGGTGCGTGATGTCGGTTGAGCGGCATCGCCTTGGGCGCTACGGCCATCACGTACGGGAAAGGGCGAGTACAAGTCTGCGCTCCGCAAAGCGAAGTCGCTACGGCCATCACGTACGGGAAAGGGGGTCGAGTCGATCACATGTCGATTCTCTCCCCCCGCTGCGGGTAGCGACTCGCGGCCCGATGGCGCGCTGGGGACGCGCACGCGTCCCACAACGACCTGTGGATCTTTGGACGCGGGAAGGCGGCTGCTCCCATTGCGCGCTTCAGCGTCGTTCTCCCGCGTGGAAGCCTCGCAAACCCGCCCGAAGCAAGCAGTAGGAGCGCGGTGCCGAACAGCACTCCCTATCCGGGGAAGCGGATGTCGAGGAAATCGGCGGGCATGTCCTGCCAGAGAGCGCCCGACCGGCAGTGGACCGAACCGGCGTCGGTGCGCGCGCAGATGTTCTCCGCAGAGGATCCCGCGCTCACCTCGACGACCCCGTCCGGAGCCCCGGAGGTCGACACGAGTCCGCCGAACTCGACCTCGACGAGTTCGGTGCCCGCCCCGCCCTCGTCGGCCGTCTTCGGGCGGATGAGGACGAAGGCGTCGTCGCCCGACCACGAGACGTCGCGGATGCGCGCGCCGACGCCCGCGACGGCCTCGGCGTGCGAGAGGGTCTGGGGGCGCCCGTTGGCGTCGCGCTCGACGGTCGCGATCCACGCGCTCCCATCCGCGAGGACGAGGGCGCGCGCGCCGTCCGGGGAGATCGCGATGCGCGAGGCCCTCGCGAAGTCCTCTCCGGAGAACCGGACCTCGGCGAGATCGCCGTTCGCCGCGAGCGCGAGGATCCGCGACGAGGCGGGCGACCACGCCCAGCCGAAGCGATCGATCGACGGCGCCCCGACCGCGCCGACCTCGACGGTCGCGCGCGTCCCCTCGGCGCCGACCGTCGAGAGGACGAGGGATCCCCCCTCGCGCCATGCGACGAGCGAGTGGCTGACCGGGGACATCGTCGGGGCGAGCGCGGAGTCCGCGGGGTCCTCCGCGAGGTCGAAGGGGACGATCTTCATCGCGGAGATCGTCCCGATCGCGCCCGCCGACATTCCGACGCGCGTATCGAGCGAGTAGTCCGGGCCGGTGGGCGCCACCACGCCGGACAGGTCGACGCCGGAGACGCGGACATCGACCGAGGAGATCCCCGGATCCTGCGCGAGGGTCCGCCCGATCTCCCAGACGAGGAGCGAGCGCGGCTGCCCCTCGGCGGGAACCGCCGCGTTGAGGACGACCTTGGCGACGCGGTCCGAGATCTCGAGGCCCTGCGACGGGATCGACGTGCCGCCGGGGATCGCGTTCGTCGCCGCGCTCTCGAGCGCGGGGCGCGGACCGGCGACCAGGCCCGCGAGGAGGTGCGTGGAGAGCCTGCGCGACGGGTACCAGCGCGGATCCGCGACGAGGGCGTCGCCCGTCGCGGCGGGGAAGTAGAGGTCGGCGCGCTCGTAGGAGGCGGTGAAGGAGGCCTCGGACACGATGAACGCGTCCTCGGGCGCGTCGATGCGCCACTGGCCGCCCTCCTTGACGAGGGCGAGCGACTGGGAGATTGACGAGGCGTCCGCGCGCGTGAGGACGCCGGTCTCATCGACGGACGCGATCGCCGACGCGGTGACCGTCGCGGTCGCACTGCCGGACTCCCCTCCCTCGACGCTCACCGACGGCCTGGTCGCCGTGTCGTAGACGAGGACCTGCTTGCCCGGGTTCCACTTCTGCGCGGAGGCGGAGGTGAGGAAGAGCCGGGCGGTCGCGAAGTCGTCGTTCGCTCCCGCGGCGCACGCGAGGAGGAAGTCGGAGACGAGCGTCGCCGGGTCGGAGTCCTCGGAGGGGCCGTCGGCGGAGAGCTCGAGGGGGCCGGAGTCGGGGACGGAGACGTCGAAGGGCGCGGGCGCGGACGCCTCGGGCAGGGAGGTACAGCCGACGAGCCCGAGCGAGGCGGCGAGGGCGCAGGCGGCGCCGACGAGGCGGAGTCTCATGCGTCCTCCCACAGTGCGAGGGGCTCGGAGGCGAGCGCGGCGCCCGCCTCCTTCGGGAGGGTCATGACGAAGGAGGCGCCCTCGCCCGGGACGCCCCAGGCGCGCAGGGTCCCCCCGTGGAGGGCGACGTCCTCCGCGGCGATCGACAGGCCGAGTCCCGTGCCGCCGGTCGTCCGCTTGCGCGACGAGTCGGCTCGGAAGAAGCGGTCGAAGACGTGGGCGGCCGTCTCGGGCGTCATGCCGACCCCGTGGTCGCGGACGCGGACGGCGACGTCGGTCGCGCTCTGGCCGAGGGTGATCTCGACGCTGGTGCCGTCGGCGAATTCGAGGGCGTTGACGAGGAGGTTGCGGAGGACCCGCTCGATCCGGCGGACGTCGATGGGGGCGGCGCAGCGCTCGTCGGGTCCGAGGATGCGGACGTCGACGCCGAGGCGGTCGGCGAGTTCGGAGTTCATGCCGACGACCTTCGCGACGACGATCCGCAGATCGGTGACCTCGGCCTCGAGGTCCGCCGAGCGCGCGTCGTATCGGGAGATCTCGAGGAGGTCGGCGAAGAGGGAGTCCATGCGGTCGGTCTGCTCGTGGAGGAGTTCGGCGGAGCGCTTGGCGCCCGCCGGGAGGGAGTCGCGGTTGTCCCAAATCACCGAGTCGGCCATCCGGATCGTCGTCAGCGGAGTGCGCAGCTCGTGGGAGACGTCGGAGACGAAGCGCTGCTGGAGCTGGGAGAGCTCGTCGTACTCCTCGATCTTCTTCTGCAGCGAGCTCGCCATGTCGTTGAAGGCGGTCGAGAGGTCGGCCATCTCGTCCTCTCCGCGCACGTCGACGCGGGCCTCGAGATCGCCGGAGGCGAGGTGCTTCGCCGCGTCGGCGGTGCGCCTCACGGGGCGCAGGAGCCGGTAGAGGACCCAGAAGACGCCGACGGGCAGGCCCACGAGGATCGGGAGCGCGGCGACGAAGAGAACGCGCATCACCATGTTGACCTGCCGCTGATCGGAGGCGAGCGAGTAGACGACGTAGAGCTCGTGAGCTCCCGCGCGCGGCAGGGTGACCTCCGTGCCGACGAGGATCCCCGGCGAGGTCTCCGTCCCGTTCGGGATCGCGACGGACTGCCACTGGGCGGAGTCGCCCTTCCGAACGGCGGCGCGCATGTCGGAGCCAATGAGGGCGTCGACCCCCGTGTCGACGATCTGGTTGATGCGGAAGGTCGAGTGGGCGTCCGGGGAGCGCAGGAGGACGACGGAGACGGCGCCGGCGCCGGCCGCGGAGGAGCGGATGTTCTCGACGACCTGGCGGGCGGCCTCCTGGACCTGATCGGGGGTCGACGCGGTCGACTGGTCGAATGCGGCCTGAGCGGAGGAGAAGCGGACCGCGGCGTCGTCGAGGATCTGCGTCTTGCGCGATTCGAAGGCGGAGGCGCGCAGCTGCGAGGAGACGAGGAGGGCGAAGATCGTGATGACGGCGAGGCCCGCGACCGTGATCGCGAGCGCCGAGCGCAGGGAGAGGGAGGAGCGGACGGCGACGGCTGGCGGCGAGTCGTAGAGACGCCGGTACAGGCGCGTCGTCCGGGCCCGGGCGGCGCGGCTGCGCAGGCCCTCGCGGGCGCGGGTCCAGCGGTCCGAGGGCGCGGTCGTCCGGTCGGCGCCCTCGGGGGACGAGGCCGGGGCGGCCCCGCGCTCGTCGGAGTCGGGACGACCGGCCTCTTTCGGGGACGAGGCCGGGGCGCCGGCGTCGGCGCCCGGGTCAGGCGCCGGTTCCGGCACGGTAGCCGACTCCCCTCACCGTGATGACGATCTCGGGCTTCTCCGGGTCGCGCTCGATCTTCGAGCGGAGCCTCTGGACGTGGACGTTGACGAGTCGCGTGTCGGCGGCGTGCCGGTAGCCCCAGACCTTCTCGAGGAGCTCCTCGCGGCTGAACACCTTCCACGGCGCGCGGCCGAGGGCGACGAGGAGGTCGAACTCGAGCGGGGTGAGCGGGATGAGCTCGCCGCCGCGGTGGACGACGTGGCCGGGCACGTCGACGACGACGTCCCCGAGGACGAGGCGCTCGTCCCCGGAGTCCTCCCGTCCGCGCAGGCGGGCGCGGATCCGCGCGACGAGCTCCTTCGGCTTGAAGGGCTTCGGCACGTAGTCGTCGGCGCCGGCCTCGAGTCCGGAGACGACGTCGGAGGTGTCGGTCCTCGCGGTGAGCATGACGATGGGGACGTCGGATTCGCGCCTGATGAGTCGGCAGACCTCGATTCCGTCGAGGCCGGGGAGCATGAGGTCGAGGAGGACGAGGTCGGGGGTCTCCCGGTGGAAGGCGTCGAGGGCCTCGGCTCCATCGGGGCACGACGCGACGCCGAACCCCTCGGCCTCGAGGACGATCCCGATCATCTCGGCGAGAGCGACGTCGTCGTCGACCACGAGGATGCGCGAATTCATGTCACGATCGTGTCACGATTCGCGCGGGCTCGCGGGCCGACTCGCGGAATCGCGGACGACCGGGGCCCCTCAGGGGATCCCCCCATGGCGCCGCGCCGCTCGTGCTGGGAAACTGGAGGCGACCTGCGAGAAAGGGACGAACGTGACGGATCCGCGCTATTCCGGTTGGAACTCGGTGCCCGAGGAGACCCCCGGATGGAACCCGCCGGGCAATGGCCCGGCGCCCGAGAGCCCCTCCCCCTACGAGTACCCGGCCCCGGCCTCGTCCCCCGGGATCATCCCCTTCCGCCCGCTCGCCATCGGGGATCTCTTCGAGGGCGCGTTCAAGGCGTTCCGGAAGAACCCCGTCGTCCTCCTCGGGATGACGGCGGTCCTCATGTCGATCGTCGGCGTGTTCACCGGGATCAACTCCTACTCGGCTCTGAGGACGACCGAGTCCTTCTCCCGCTTCGATCCGAACTCGCCCATGGGCGGCCGCGCCGCCCTCGAGGCGATTCTCGGGCCTTTCACGGCGATGGCCGGTTCATCGGCCCTTCTCTCCGTCCTCACCTTCGTCGTGTCGATCCTCCTCACGGGCGCGCTGTCGATCGCGGTCGCCGACGCGGTGATCGGCCGGGCGCCGGGCTTCCGCGAGGTCCTCGCGCGCACGGGACCGCGGATCCTCCCGCTCGTCGGAGTGTCGATCCTCTCGGGGATCGTCTACTCCCTCGTCGTCATCGCCGCATTCGTCGCCGGGGGCGCGCTCGTCGCCGCGCTCCTCATTCCGGCGCGGAATGACTCCGAGCCCTCGCCCGGGGCCGTCGTCGCCGTCGTCCTCCTCGTGCTCCTCCTCATCCTCATCGTCTTCGTCGCCGTCGTCGCGATCGAGACGAAGCTCGTCTTCGCGCCGATCGTCTGCGTCCTCGAGGAGCTCGGCCCGGTCGAGTCGCTCAAGCGCTCGTGGCGACTGACGAAGGGCGTCTTCTGGAGAACGCTCGGCCGTATCCTCCTCATCGGGCTCGTCACGGGCGCGGTCGCCGGACTCGTCTCCGGGACGGCGGGCGGCGTCGCCGCCGCGTCGGCCCTCTCCGGCTCCCTCGCCGGAGTCGAGGCGGTCGCGATCGGCGTTTCGACGCTCCTCGCCGGGCTCGTCCTCCCGGTGACCATCGCCTACGAGGTCCTCATGTACACCGACGAGCGGATCCGCCGCGAGGGGTTCGCCCCGATGCTCGCCGCCGCCGCCCGCGGGGCCTGACTCCCCCTCGTCACGCGCCGCGCCCCCGGCCTCGTCGATTCTCACGAGGCCGGGGGCGCGGCGCTGGTGGACGAAAGCGGGCGGGCCGTCCGTCGGCGTCAGTCCTGCGGGTCGGGGACGACGGTGAACCGGGCGCGGCGCTGCGCGTAGACGGACTTCGGGTCGAGGGGGCTCGACTGATCGCGCTCTCGGGCAGGGGCGAAGGGGCCGCGCTCGGCGGGCTCCGCGGCCGCGAGTCGGGCGGGGGCCGGAGTCGGTGCGGGAGCGGGCGCGTCCGCCGGGGTCTCGGCGGCGCGGCGCACGGCGTCGACGAGCGCGAGGAGGTCGTCCCCCGACGGCGGCGCCGGCTCGAAGTTCGTCTGGAGGCGGACGATCTGCCAGCCGCGCGGGGCGGTGAGGTGCTGGGCGTGGTCGTCGCAGAGGTCGTAGGCGTTCGGCTCGGCGGCGGTCGCGAGCGGGCCGAGGACGACCGTCGAATCCGAGTAGTCGTAGGTGAGGGTCGCGACCGCGGGGCGCTGACACCCCGGCTTGGAGCAATGACGAGCCGAAATCACCGCCCCAGACTACGGCACCCGCGCCGGGCTCCCCGCCATGGCTCTCCGGCGCACCCGCCCATCACGGCCACCCGCTTCGGCGGGCGTCTCGAGCCGCGAGGTCGTCGACTGCTCCGGCGAAGTCATGCCGCCCGTCGACGACTCAGGCGCCCGCGCGCTCGTCGATGAGGCGGTTGAGTCGCTCGCTCGTCGCAAGGCCGAGAAAGGCCAGGACGAGCAGGTAGAACGGCAGGAGCCACTGCCCCGTCCACGTCGCGATGACGCCGAATAGCGGGGGCATGAAGGTCGCGCCGACGTAGGCCGCGGCCATCTGAATCCCGATGATCGCCTGCGAGTTCTCCCGTCCGAAGTTCACGGGCGTCGAGTGGATGACGGCCGGATAGACCGGAGCGGCGCCGATACCCGCGAGGACGAAGCCCGAGAACGAGACCGCTCCGAGGGGCAGGGCGATGATGAGGGCGCCGAGGGCGCCGAGGGCGAATCCGCCGCGAATGAGGAAGCGGTCGCCGAGCCGGTCGGCGAAGAAGCCGCTCGCGAAACGGCCCGCGGTGAGGCCGAGGATGAACAGGGCGCCGAAGGAGGCGGCGCGCCCGGGGTCGAATCCGCGGTCGGCGACGAAGAAGGTCGCGCCCCACAGCATCGCCGTCTGCTCGAAGGCGCAGTAGGCGAAGAAGGCGAGGAGCATGACCGGCACGCCCGGGATCCGCAGGGCGACGCCGAGCGGGACGTGGGCGCGCGCGGCCTGGGCGGCCTTCGCGACTCCGTCCTCCTTCGCGCCCGAATCGGACGCGGCGTTCTCGCCCTCGTCGGCGGAGTTCCCCGGCGCGACGACGGCCTGCTGGGAGGCGACTCTGCGCCACATCGGGAGGCTCACGAGAAGGATGAGCGTGAGCCCGATCTGGAGGAGGCCGATGGTCCTGTAGGCGCCGGGCCAGTCGCGCCCGTGCGCGAGGGCGTAGCTCATGACGAAGGGGCTGATCGAGGCGCCGACTCCCCAGAAGGAGTGGAGCCAATTCATGTGGCGCGCCGCGTAGTGGAGCGCGACGAAGTTGTTGAGGGCGGCATCGACTGCTCCCGCGCCGAGTCCGTAGGGGATCGCGAGGACGAGGAGCATCCAGAACGCGGTCGCATTCGAGAAGCCGAGCAGTGCGGCGGCGGTCATCGCGACCGAGACCGCCATGACGAGGCCGGCGCCGAACTTCGCGGTCAGCCGATCCGAGAGGAGGGAGGAGACGATCGTGCCCGCGGCGATGACGAAGGTGACGATGCCCGCGAAGGCGACGGGAACGCCGAGGTCGAGGTGCATGACGGGCCACCCCGACCCGACGAGGGCGTCGGGGAGACCGAGGCTGATGAAGGCGAGGTAGATCACCGCAAGGAGGAGCGAATACATGGGGGTGTCTCTCGGTGGGCGCGGTCGATGGGCGGGCGACGATTCGTGAGGCGCCCGCCGCCCCGAGCGCGTCGACACGTGTGTCGGCATCGCATCAAGAGCGCTCTCAGCGATCTTTCGAAACGTCCTGCGATGACCTTACTCGACGTGGGCGCTGCCGCGCCTGGCGGGTCGCGGAGCGTCAGCATCCGCATCCCCTCGGCGGGCGAAGGGGATGCTCTCGACGGGGCGGCGGCGGGGACGACGGCCGGGGGCCGTTCGCGACCGGAGAGGGGCGGATCGACTAGGATTGCGGGGTGCCCGCTCGACTCCGCCATCCGTCTCGCGACCGCCACGGTCGCGGTCCGCGCGGTCCCCTCTTCTTCCCGGGGACCCCCGCGTGGCGGACGAGGCGCGAGACATTCGACGAGATCGTCGCCGATGAAGTCCTCGCGCTGACGAAGCGCTGGCCAGCGGTCGCGTCGATCGAATTCGCGACCGAGGACGTCCCGCCCTCGGACCCGGCGCCCTGGGAGGACCACTCCGAGGTGATCGCCCGCGTCTTCCACGCGGACAGGCGCCGCGGTCTGCGCGATCGGATCGTCGTCTACCGCCTGCCGATCGTCCTTCGCTCGGGCGAGGACGACATCGCGGACGTCGTCCACAGGGTCCTCGTCGAGCGGATCTCGCACGTCCTCGCGATCCCGCCGGACGAGATCGACGACGAGCTGAGGTAGTCGGCCCCGTCGGGCGCCGACGCGCGCGCTCCGCTCAGGGCCCGACGGTCACGAGGGATTCGCGCGCGGCGAGCCCCGTCGTTCCGATCGGCCAGGTCGCCCGCACGGTCCCGTTCGGCGTCCGCGCCGTGAGGAGGATCGCGGCGCGAACAGCGCCGCTCGCGGTGATTCGAGAATCCGCGCTCGGCAGGTCGAGGAGGACCGAGGATCCGGCCGCGACCGTCGTCGAATGGCCGCCGACCTCGACGTCGACCGAACCGTCGGTCGAATCCTCGGGAAGGGCGAGGAGCAGCTTCGTGGTCGGATCCGAGCCGCCGGAGTTCGTCGCGACCGAGGTGGCGCGCAGGGGCGTCGCGCCGAGCTGCGAGGAGACGATCTTCCCGAGGGAGTCCGCGCCGGGGATCTGCGCGCTCGTCAGCGACGTCGAGGGGACGAGGGCGGAGAGGATTCCCCAATGGGCGTCGGAGCCGGGCCAGGCGCCGCCCGACCATTCCTCCTCGATGGAGGCGACGACGGGCTCGTCGGAGTCGATCGAGACCGCGATCGGTTCGGCCGAGGCGCCGTCCAGGGGGATGTCGAGGACGGTGCCCGCGTCGATCGTCGCCGCTCCCCCTTCGAGGTCCTGAGCCCCCGATGCGGTGAGGAGCCGGATGCGCGCCGTCGCGGGCGCGTCGCCGGGGACGACGAGGCGGAGGGTCGCCGAGGCCTCGCCCCCGACTCCGAGGATCGTCTGCGAGGCCGCGGGCGAGGACGCCGAGACCCACGAGGCGCCGAGGGGAGTCTCGCCGGACATGCGGGAGAGCTGGGCGAATGCGGCCACTCCCCCGCCGTCGGCGCGGATCCGCAGGGCGAGGCGCTCCTCGTCGGCGTACCAGCCGGCCGGGAGCACGTTCACCGACGAGTGGGCGGGAACCGTGACCCTCTGGGGCGCATCGTCGAGAAGCCCGGCGGCGCCGTACCCGGTGATCTGCGCGACCGAGGGGGCGTCCGAGGGGTTGGTGAGGACGAGGACGGCGTCGTCGCCGAGAGTCGTCGGTCCGATGACGAGCCACTGGTCGGTGGAGGGGACGGCGCACGAGGTCGTCGAGAGTCCGAGGAGTTCTCCGCCTCCCTGGCCGGCGACGACGACGCCGGTCGGCAGGTCGAGGGCCTTTCCGGAGTTCGCGGTCGCGGTGAGGGTCTCGGGCGCCTCGTCGCCGACTCCGAGGCCGGTCGAGGACCAGATTCCGGCGGGGGCCGCCGGGTTCGTCGGCTCGAAGGAGTCGAGGACGCCGGGCGGGCACGCGAGAGTCGCCGAGGTCGGGTTCGCGGTCGTCGACACGGGGGCGGCCGTCCCGATCGTCTGCTCGGGGAGCCACAGGCCGGCGGTCCCGGCCCCGGCGAGGAGGCCGAGTGCGGCGAGACCGGAGGCCGCGGCGAGCGGGAGTCGACGGGTCATGCTCTCCTCCTCCACGGCAGGCCGATGAGTGCGGCGAGCCCGAGGGAGGCGAGCGTCGCGACCTCCCACGGGAGTTCCCAGCGGGTGCGGCGTGAGACGACGAGCGTCCCGGAGCCGTCGACGGCGAAGGCCTGGGCCCACGAGTCGGCGGTCGTCGGCTCGAGTCTCTTCCCGTCGAGGGTCGCGACCCAGCCCGCATCGGCGCGCTCGGCGAGGACGAGGGTGCCGCGCGATCCCTCGGGGAGGACGGCGCTCGCACCGATGAGCGACGCGTCGAGGTCGGTCCACCCGGAGGCGGTGACGAGGCGGGCGCGCGCGGGCTGGAGCCCGTCAGGGCGCACCCTCCACACGGTCCCGGCGACGGTCTCGCCGATCCGTTCGACGCCGGGGGCCCGGTCGAGGGCCTCGGCGAGCTTCGCGGCCCCCTCGGAGTCGTCGCGGACGAGGACGGTGTCGACGCCGTGGTCGGCGAGCCCCTGGACGGTGCCGGCGTCGGGGTAGACGACGAGGGTGAGGGCGAGCGAGCGCAGCGATGCGGTCGCGTCGTCGGAGTCGGCGCCGGTCGCGGCCTCGCGGAGGGCTGCGGCGCGCGTGAGGGCGGTCGAATCGAGGATCGAGGGGCCTTCGCCTCGCCAGAGGCGGACGTCGAGGGCGGAGAGGTCGGCGTTGGCGTCGAGGACGAGGACGCGGCCGGCGCGGCTCGAGGCCTCGGCCTGCGCGCTCACCGCGGCGACGAGCGGTCCGGATGAGGTGACGCGTTCGGCGTCGAGGCGCTCGCTCGCGGTGAGGGAGGCGTCCGATTGACGTTCGAGCAGCCGCCAGGCGACGGGCGCTGACGCCGAGGCGGCGAGGACGAGGGCGGCGACGCCGGCGAGCGCGCCCGTTCGACGGGCGCCCCTGGCCGTCCACGCCGGGAGGGTGGGCAGGGCGAGGAGGAGGGAGGCGAGGAGCCCGAGGCCCCCGAGCGACAGTGCCGGCGAGGTCCACGCGGCGGCGACCCGGCCGTCGACGAGTCCGGCGTCGGCGACCGACAGGGGCGCGGCGGCGGCGAGGACGAGGGCGGAGGCGGCGAGCACGATCGGGGCGACGAACGCGCGCCTCGACCTCGCGGGGCTGCGGCGCACGAGGAGGACGAGGACAGCGAGGAGCGCGCCGACGAGGAGGAGGGCGCCCGGGATCGCGAGGAGGACGAGGACCTCGGTCGGGAGGTTCGCGGAGGGGAGCCCGAGGAGCAGCGCCCACGCCGGGGGCGCCGAGACCGCGGCGTCGGGGCCCGAGGGCGTGAGGAGCGCCCGCCATCCGCCCTGCGTCGACCCCGCCGCGATGAGCGTCGGGGCGATGAGCGCGAGCGAGGGGAGGAGCGCGACGGCCGCGCCCCATCGGGTCCTGCGGAGCAGGACGAGGAGAGCGAGCGCGACGGCGACGACGAGGAGCGACCACGGGACGCAGGCGACGAGGAGAGCGCTGACGAGCGCGAAGCGGGCGAGCCCGCCGGTGCGCGACCCGATCGGCAGGTCGACCGTGCCGCGGGCGCCCTCGACGCGCAGCGGCACGCCGGGCGCGGCGAGCCGGATCCACGCGCTGGCGGCGAGCGGGAGGAGGACGTGGAAGACCGCGGGGGCGAGCCGGCCCTGCGCCTGCGAGAGGGCGAGGGCGGGCAGGGCGCTCCATGCGAGGGCGGCGGCGCCGCGGACTCCGGGCCCCCGGTGGAGCCTGGAGACGAAGCGCCACGCGGTGAGCGCGGAGGCGGGAGCGGCGAGGAAGAGGAGGGCCTTCGCGATCGCCGGCGGCGCGACGCCGAACGGGCCCAAGGGGGCGGCGACGAGCGCGAGCGGAACGAGGAACGGGTCGGCGGGGGCGGCGTACCCGTCGGCGCCGGGGACCCAGGAGGCGAAGGCCGACTCCCACAACCCGGCGAAGGTCGGGGGAAGGGCCCGCCATGCGCCGCCCGCGAGGGTCGAGCCCGTGGTCCACCACGCCAGCGCCGCGAGGACGCTCGACACGAGGAGGACCGTGAGGAGGACCGCCCGGGAGCGGAGCTGATGCGCGCGCGCCGAGGCGACGACGAGGGGTTCGCGGTCCTCCTCCGGAAGGGCGAGGGCGCGGCGCAGGTGCCGCCGTCGATCGCGGATCTGCGAGCCCTTCGACTCGAGCGGCCGCAGGACGGACGCGGGGACGCGGGCGCTCTTCGCCGCGCGGGAGCGCGCGAGGAGGAGATGAGGGGTCGCGCCGACGAGGCGCGCCCAGGCGGCGAACTCGGGCAGCGCGAGGGCGCTGCGGCCCATGGCGCCGCGGGCGAGCGCCCGGGCGGGCGTCAGAACGACGAGCCACGCCATGAGAAGGGGGAGGAGGGGACCGGGGACCGCCTTCGCCCAGTTGTAGAGCTGGGCGAAGCGGCGGGCCGCGAAGGACGCGTCCGTCGGATCCGCGAGGGCGGCCGCGTCCTCTTCGTCGGAGACGTCGATCGGCTCGAGCTCGGGCGCTTCTTCGCCGGGCTCGATCGGGCGCTCGGCCTCGGCCTCGTCGATGGGAAGCGGGCCGACGGGCGGCGGATCGTCGGAACCCGAGTCCGCCGGGAGCGACGCGGCGACCGTCGATTCGTCGGATGCCGGGAGGTAGGAGGCGCGGGCGTGTCGGACGCGCGCGCGAGGGGCGACGACGACGCGGAAGCCCGCGCGGTGGAGGCGGCGCCCGAAGTCGAGGCCGTCGCCGAAAGGTCCGAGCGCCGTGTCGAGGCCGCCGACGGCGTCGTAGGCGGCGGCGCGCACGAGCATCCCGGCGGTGCCGACGGCGAGGACGTCGCTCGTCGCGTCGTACTGGCCCTGGTCGATCTCGTCGGGGCCGACCCTCTCGAGGCGGCGGGCCGAGCGCGTCGCGCGGATCCCGACTTCGAGGAGGAGCCTCCCGTCGAGGCTCATCTGCTTCGGGCCGACCGCGCCGATCGTGCGGCCGCGGTCGCCGATCTCCCAGGCCTCGGCGAGGCAGGCGGGCTCGGGGATCGAGTCGTCGTGGAGGATCCACCACCAGGGAGCCCGCAGGGCCTCGTCGTCGCGGATGCGAGTGAGCGCCGCCGCGAGATTCTTCGCGCCGGGGACGGCGAGGACGCGCAGCGGAACGGGGGCGGCTGAAGCGGCGAGTTCGTCTGCGGAGAGCGCGGAGTCCGCCGAGCAGTCGAGGAGGAGGACCGAGTCGGGGCGCAGCGTTTGGGCGGCGATGCCCGCGAGGACGTCGTCGAGGAGCGCCCCTCGATCACGAGCGACGACGAGGGCGAGAACCCCGGATCCCACGGGAGTGGTCAGACCGCCGTCCGGCGGAGGCGACGGCGCTCGCGCTCGGACAGGCCGCCCCAGATCCCGAAGCGCTCGTCGTTGGCGAGGGCGTACTCGAGGCACTCCTCGCGAACCTCGCAGGACTGGCAGACGGCCTTGGCCTCGCGCGTCGACCCGCCCTTCTCCGGGAAGAAGGCCTCGGGGTCGGTCTGGGCGCACAGGGCGTGCTGCTGCCACGCGAGGGGCCCGTCGGCGAGTGCGAAGAATTCGGCATCAGATGCGTCGGACCATGCGATCGGTCCGTCACCCAGGATGTTCCACACCTTGCCGTCTCCTCAGAACTACGTGTCGATATGAGAATTACACGCGTGTCATACGGTGAAGTCAAGCCGGAGGAGGTAAATGAGAAATCTTCCGCGACCGGTTGCGCGGACCCCGAATCCGTGCTTGCCGCGCGGGGAGGGAGGCCCCGCGAGCGGACGAAGATCCCGCCTCGACTAGGCTCTTCTCATGACGACTCTCCCCCGCTTCATCGCCTCGCTCGCCTCGAATCCGGGGCCGGTCCTCACCGTCTACTCCGAGGAGCGCGTCGAGTTCAACGGGCCGGTCCTCGCGCGCTGGTGCGCGAAGATCGCCAATCTGCTGGGCTCGGAGCTGGCCGCCGACCTCTTCGGATTCGACGATTTCTCCGGCGGCGCCGCGATCGACGAGGGCGGGGCGGGTTCCTCTCCGGATGGAGAGGACGGGGCACCGACCCTGTTCCTCCGCCACGGTCTGTGGCAGTCGCTCGTGTGGGCCCTGCCGGCCCGGGCGATGGGGTGGCGCGTCGTGTCGCTCGACGGCGACTCCTCCGCGGATCCGGATGCGCCGACCGGCGCGGCCGCAGCGCCGAGCGGCGTGGCCGCGCCCGCGCCGGGGGATGCCCTCGTCGTCGATCGGGTCGACGACCTCGCGCTCGAGGCGCTCGCCGCCGGCGCCTGGGTGCTCGCGCAGCCGCGCGAATACCTCGCGTTCTCCTGGCGCGGCGAGCGCTTGCCCGAGGGCGTCCTCGACGCCCTCGCCGAGGTGATGGCTCAGTCCGACGCGCTCGAGGTCGACGTCCCCTCCGGCGCCCCGTCGACGGAGGCTCTCGCGGCACTCCCCTCCCCCGCTTCCGCCGAGGGTTCGCGAGTCGCCCTCCGGATCGACGAGGACGCGGCTGCGGTCGAGGTCATGACGACGTGCCTCGCCCACTGGCTCGCCGGATCCTCGGTCGTCCTCGTCGACGGCGCGCGCTACTCGGCCGAGGACACCGCGAGGATCGGGGCGGACGAGGGGGCCCGGAGGGTCTGAGGGACGACGGCCCGCGCCTACCAGACCCCGAGGACGTGCGCCCCCGCGAGCTCCAGGCCTTCGACGTGGTTGCGTCGGATCTGACGCCACCGGCTGAGGAAGCGCAGCCGCCCGAAGAAGGATTCGTCCTCCAGCTGATCGATCAAGCGATGGAGGTCGCGCCTCGTCGCCTCGTCGTAGGTGTTGACGGCCTCGATCGCGCGCGCGGTGAGGAGGAACTGCCTGCGGTAGAACCCGTTGCGAAGCTTCGACACCCGCGCGGCCGTTGCAGCGGCGCCCGCATTCGCGCCCTGGACATTGCCCTCGTGCTGCCGGTAGTCGACGGTCGGTTTCGGGCAGATCACCCACGTCAGCCCGATCGCGCGAGCGAGCGCGTAGACGTACCAGTCGTGGACGCCGATCTCGGAGTAGTCGAGCGTCGCGAGCGTCTCCCGAAGGCGCCGGTGGGCCTCCGGAGTGAAGACGTACGTCGATCCCGGGCCGGCGGCCTCGAAGACGTGGTCCCACCGGCCCATCGGGTGGCTCTTCTTGATGAGCCGACGGTTCCCCGCGAGGTCGAAGCTCTCGACGTTCGACGAGACGACGTCCGCCGAATGCGAGACGAGGGTGCCGATCTGATGCTCGAGCTTGTCCGCGCGCCACACGTCGTCCTGGTCGCAGAACGCGACGTAGGAGCCGTCGGGCTCGTGCTCGGTGAAGAGCCTGAGGAAGTTCGCGGTCACGCCGGGCGGGCCCGAGCGCCGAGGCAGCACGTCGATCCGGAAGTCGGCCCGGGTCCTGTCCGCCAGACGATCGAGGGTGCCGTCGATCGATCCGTCGTCGGACACGACGAGGCGCACGTCGACGCCCCTTTGGCCGAGGACGGAATCGATCTGGGCGTCGATCCACTCGCGCCCGTTGTACGTCGCCATGAGAACGGTGACGCGCGGACGGGCGCCGGCGGGCGCGTGCTGCTGGTTCATGCGGTTCAGTGGCCCTCGGCCGCGTACTTGGCCTCGACCTCATCCTTCAACGGAGCCCACCACGACTCGTGATCCGTGTACCACGCGATCGTGTCCGCCAACCCCGAACGGAAGTCCGTGAACCGCGGCGACCACCCCAACTCCTCACGAAGCTTCGTGTTATCGATCGCGTACCGCAGATCATGACCCGGCCGATCCGCCACATGGTCGTAATCATCGGGCGCGAACCCCATCAACTCATTGAGGATCCGCACCACATCACGATTATTCGTCTCCCCATCCGCGCCGATCAGATACGTCTCCCCGACACGACCCTTCATCAGGATGTCCCACACCGCCGTGTTGTGGTCGCGCACATGAATCCAATCGCGAACGTTCAACCCCTCCCCGTACAAACGCGGACGCACCCCGCGAAGACGATTCGTGATCATCCGCGGAATGAACTTCTCAATGTGCTGATACGGCCCGTAGTTGTTCGAACAATTCGAAATCGTCGCCTCCACCCCGAACGACCGCACCCACGCCCGAACCAGAAGATCCGACCCCGCCTTCGACGACGAATACGGAGACGACGGATTGTACGGAGTCGTCGGCGTGAACTTCGCCGGATCATCCAACTCCAGATCCCCGTACACCTCATCGGTCGAAATGTGATGGAACCGCACCTTGTGCCGACGCACCGCCTCCAACAGCGTGTACGTCCCCACCAGATTCGTCTGAATGAACGGCGACGGATCATTCAACGAATTGTCGTTATGCGACTCCGCCGCGAAGTGAACCACCGCATCAGCACTCGCCACCACCGAATCGACGAGATCCGCATCCGCGATATCCCCCTCGACCACGCTCAGACGCGCCGCCTGCTCCGGCGTCACATCCTCCAACGACCCGCGGTTGCCCGCATACGTGAACTTATCGAGCACCACCACATCCACATCCGGATGATCCTCGAGCAGCGTATGAACGAAATTCGCACCGATGAACCCGGCACCACCAGTCACGACGATTCGCACGACGATCTCCTCAATGTACGCGGACAGTCCCCGACATTATGCCGCACCACCACCCCCTCCCGACGAGACCCCGCCGGAGTCGCGCGTCGGAATTCGGGCTCACTTCACCTGCAGGAGGTCGCGCCCGAGAGTGAGGATCCCGCGGGAGCAGCGCGAATAGCGGCCGCTGACGCCCTCGCGAAGGATCGTGGGGATTCTCTCCGCGCGCCCGGTCGGCATGAGGGAGCGCGCCCTCTGATGCCGCGCGGACTCGGCGAGCCTCGCTCGATCCGCTTCGGTCCCCCGTCCAGTCCGTTCCGCGTACGCCGCGGCGCTGAGGGCTCGGAGCAACCTGCGGCGGTCGTCGTCGGGATCGGGGGCGAGCATGCGTCGAACGCGCGCCGGATAGGACTCCTTCTTCGCCCCGATCTGATTGTTCTCGTGCTGCCGATAGCGGGTGAGCGGCTCGGGCAGCAGGCGCAGCGAATGGTCGAGGGCGGCGAGGAGCGCGAGCCACTCGTCGTGGATCCACCCGTCGGGAACGGGCATCGCCGCCCTCGCGAAGTCGCCGCGCGCAGCCGTGGTCGCGCCGGTGACGAGGTTCCGCTTGAGGAGCACGGCGAGCGCATCGCCGCGCTCGAGATTCCGCTTCTCCCACTCGCTCACTCGAAGCGCTGAGAGGAGGGTCGTCCCCAGGGGAGCCCCGGCCGAATCGATGAGGATCGCATCGGTGTGGACGAGCTCGACCTCCTCGAGCGCGGCGAGCAGGGCCTCGACCTTGTTCGGCTCCCAGACGTCGTCCTGGTCGCAGAGAAGGACGGCGTCCCCGGTCGTCGCGGCGATCGCATCGGAGAAGTTGCCCCGAACGCCGAGGCCCGGCCGGTGGCGTCGGACGACGAGGTCGATCCCCGATCCCTCGAGCGCGGCCCGGACGAGGTCGACCGTCCCGTCCGTCGGCGAGTCGTCCCCGAGGACGATCTCATCGACTCGGCGGGTCTGCGCGAGGATCGATGCGACCTGCTCCTCGATGAAGCGCTCGCCCTCGTACGTGCACAGGGCGACCGAGATCCTCGCGTGCTGCTGGTTCATGCGGTTCAGTGGCCCTCGGCCGCGTACTTGGCCTCGACCTCATCCTTCAACGGAGCCCACCACGACTCGTGATCCGTGTACCACGCGATCGTGTCCGCCAACCCCGAACNGAACGCTTCAACCGGACCCTGCTCGCCGAATGGGCCTACGCGCGCCCCTACACCAGCGAAACCGAACGCGAAGCCGCCTACACGCACTGGCTCCACACCTACAATCACCACCGACCCCACACCGGCATCAAAGGCCACCCCCCCGCACAACGCGTTCACAACCTCACGAGGAAGTACACCTAGTCTGCGGGATGGTGCCTGCATCTCAGCGCTCCTCTCACGGAATACGCCCAGATCCCCAAGATTCCGCCCGCTGATAGTATGTCGCGCATGGGAAAGACAATCCTCGTCACCGGAGCGGGCGGCTACATCGGTCGCCACGTCGTCACCGCCCTTCTCGATCGGGGCCTCGAGGTCCGCGCCGCGGACCTTCGTCTCGACGGCGTCGATGATCGCGCGGAGAAGATCCAGGCGAACATCTTCACCGGGGCCGAGGACATCTACGACGAGCTCGGCAGGCCCGACGCCGTTCTCCACATGGCGTGGCGCGACGGGTTCAAGCACAACTCGCCCGCCCACATCGACGACCTCCCCTCCCACTTCCATTTCATCGAGAACCTCCTCAAGGGCGGTCTGAGGCAGATCGCCGTCATGGGCACCATGCACGAGGTCGGATACTGGGAGGGCGCGATCGACGAATCGACGCCCTGCCGCCCGGCCTCGCTCTACGGGATCTCGAAGAACGCCCTCCGCGGCCTCACCGAGCTCGCCACCGCCCAGAACGACGCGATCATGCAGTGGATCCGCGCCTACTACATCGTCGGCGACGACAAGTTCGGCAACTCGATCTTCTCGAAGCTGCTCGCGGCCGCCGAAGCGGGGAAGAAGACTTTCCCCTTCACCACCGGGAAGAACCTCTACGACTTCATCTCCGTCGACGGCCTGGCGGCGCAGATCGCGGCGATCCTCGACCAGACCGAGGTCAGCGGCGTCGTCAACGCCTGCTCCGGGGAGCCGATGTCCCTCGCGCAGCGCGTCGAGGCGTACATCCGCGAGAACGACCTCGACATCTCGCTCGAATACGGCGCCTTCCCGGACCGGCCGTACGACTCCCCCGGTGTCTGGGGCGACGCGACCAAGATCCGTTCGATCCTCGCGAAGGACGAGTGACCGCACCGACCCGGTGGGGCGCGGGGCGCCTTCGGCACGGCCGGAGGCGCCCCGCGCCCGTTATCCTTCTCGAATAAGGGGATCAGCGACGAAGGGAACGCGCAGACGTGCTGACGATCAACTGGGAGGACGTCGCTCGGATCGCGATCTCCGTCAAGGGCCAGCTCATCGCCATCGGCGCGATCCTCCTGCTCGCGATCGTCGTGACGGTCGCCGTGCGCGAAATGAACGCGCCCGCCCGCAAGCTCACCCGCTCCACGACGTGGATCGCCGCCCTCGCCGCGATCGCCGTCGCCGTCGTCTCCATGCTCTACGGAGGCTTCAAGACGGTCCTCGATCTCGCATCGGGCGACGGTCGTCTCTCTTCGACGACCGAGGACGCCGCAGCCCGTCTCGGCGAGGAGATCGCGAATGAGGGCATCGTCGTCCTCAAGAACACGGAGAGAACGCTTCCGCTCGAGAAGGGCGCGCCGCTCAACGTCTTCGGGTGGGCCTCGTCGAATCCCGTGTACGGGGGAACGGGATCGGGTTCCATCTCCGACCAGTACCCGACCGTCTCCCTTATTGACGGATTGGAGAACGCGGGATTCACGACGAATCATGCCCTGACGAGCTTCTATACGAGCTATCGGAGCGACCGTCCGGTGATCTCGATGTTCGGCGTGACCGATTGGACTCTGCCCGAGCCGCCGGTGGCGACCTATGACGCCGACCTGCGCGCGACGATCGAATCGTTCTCTCGCACGGCGATCGTGACGATCGCCCGATCGGGCGGCGAGGGCTACGACCTCCCTCAGGATGTACCCGGAGAAGTCGCGGAGATCGGTCCGTTCTCCTATACGGAGAACTCGGCGTCGTACCAGGACTTCGACAAGGGCCAGGGCTACCTCTCCCTCACGCACTCCGAGAAGGACATGATCGCCCTCGCGGAAGACAGCGCGGACAGAGTCGTCGTCGTGTACAACGGCTCGAACGCCTTCCAGCTCGGCGAGCTTCAGGACGACCCGAAGATCGACGCGATCGTCTGGGCGATCCCCGGCGGCCAGGTCGGCTTCAACGCGCTCGGTCGCATCCTCGACGGCGAGCTCAACCCCTCCGCCAAGACCCCGGACACCTTCGTCCGCGACCTCACCCGGACGCCGACCGCCAACAACTTCGGCAGATTCCTCTACACGAACATGGACGAGTTCAAGCAATACGCGGCCTTCTCGAATGAGGAGGCGATACCGTCGTTCGTCGACTACGTCGAGGGCATCTACGTCGGCTACCGCTGGTGGGAGACCGCGGCCGCCGAGGGCGTCGTCGACTACGACGAGCAGGTCGTCTACCCGTTCGGCTACGGCCTCTCCTACACGTCGTTCGAGCAGGAGATGGGCGACGTCTCCTACTCCGACGGCGTCGTCTCCTTCGACGTGACGGTCACCAACACCGGTGACGTCGCCGGCAAGGACGTCGTCGAGGCGTACTACAACCCTCCGTACACCAACGGCGGCATCGAGAAGGCGGCGGCGAACCTCGTCGCGTACGAGAAGACGGATCTTCTTCAGCCGGGCGTTTCGCAGACGGTGACGATCTCCTTCAACGACGACGACATGGCGTCCTACGATTCCAAGACCGCGAAGGCGTGGGTCCTCGAGGCCGGCGACTACAAGGTGTCGATCCGCGCGAACTCGCACGAGATCATCGACGAGAAGGACGTGAACGTCGCGGAGAAGATCACGTACAACACCGCTGACAGCACGCACAACGGCGACGCCGTGCCGGCGACGAACGAGTTCGATTCGGCGAACGACGGGCTCGAATACCTGTCGCGCGCCGACAAGTTCGCCAACTACGCGGAGGCGACGGCGGCTCCGGCCTCGATGGAGCTGTCGGATGCGGACAAGGCGACGTTCATCGCGAACCAGAACTACGATCCGACGAGCGACGACGATGAGAGTGCGGACGCCACGATGCCGACGACGGGCGCGAAGAACGGCCTCGTCCTCGGCGATATGTACGGTCTCGCGTACGACGATCCGAAGTGGGACGAGCTGCTCGATCAGCTGACCGTCGACGACATGTCGACGCTGTCCGCTCATGCCGGATACGGCACTCCCGAAATCGACTCGATCGGAAAGCGCCGCATGACGGACCTCGACGGTCCGGCCGCGGTTAACAACCCATTCACGAAGGTCGGCTCCATCGGTCTTCCGACATCCGTGGCGATCGCCGCCTCATTCAATCGTCAACTCGCCGAGCGATTCGGCACGACTATCGGAGCGATGGCGCACGACATGAACGTCGCGGGCTGGTACGCTCCGGCCGTCAACGCGCATCGCAGTGCCTACGGGGGCCGCAACTTCGAGTACTTCTCGGAGGATCCGCTGCTCACGGGAACGATGGCGGCGAGCGAGATCGCAGCGGTCCAGGCGGTCGGCGTGTACGCCTTCGTCAAGCACTTCGCCCTCAACGACCAAGAGACGAACCGATCCCGGATGCTCATGACCTGGTCGAACGAGCAGGCGATCCGCGAGATCTACCTCCGTCCGTTCGAGATCGCGGTCAAGGAGGGCGGGGCAACCGCCGTGATGAGCGCCTACAACTACGTCGGTACTGTGTACGCCGGCGCGACCCCGGCGCTCCTCCAGACGGTCCTCCGCGATGAGTGGGGCTTCCGCGGCATGGTCCTCACCGACTACTTCGCGGGCTTCGGCTACCAGAACGCGGACCAGATCGTGCGCAATGGCGGCGACGCGATGCTCGCGACGATCGACGTCGGCACGAATCGGGTCACGGCCCTCTCGCCCGCCGCCGTATCGGCGCTGCGCGAGGCCGCCCACAACATCCTCTACACGACCGCGAACTCATGGCTCAACGATCCGACGGCGGCGTCCCGCGGCCCCGCTCGATGGGAGTACGCGGCGTGGGGCGCACTCCTGCTTCTCGCCTTCGGCCTCGTTCGTTGGGAGACGAAATCCATTCGGGGCTTCCTCAATGCGCGCTCGAAGGACTCGGCGTAGTCGACGAGAGTCGTCGACGACGAGGGGCGGGTGTCGGAATCGTCTGAAGACGATTCCGACACCCGCCCCTCATTCGAGGTTTCCCCTTCTTCGAAGTCGCCTCAGTCCTTCTCGAGAAGGTCGAGAAGATACTGCCCGTAGCCGGACTTCACGAGCGGCAATGCGCGCTCGCGCAGACCCTCGTCGTCGATGAAGCCCATGCGCCACGCCACTTCCTCGGGAGCGCCGATCTTCATGCCCTGGCGCGCCTCCACCGTGCGGACGAAGGAGGTCGCATCGGCGAGCGAATCGAAGGTGCCGGTGTCGAGCCACGCGGTGCCGCGCGGCAGGACCTCCACCTGGAGCTTGCCCGCCTCGAGGTAGACGCGGTTGACATCGGTGATCTCGTACTCCCCTCGCGCCGAGGGCTCGAGGTTCTTCGCGATCTCCACCACGTCGTTGTCGTAGAAGTACAGGCCGGGCACCGCGTAGTTCGACTTCGGCTTCTCCGGCTTCTCCTCGATCGACAGGGCGGTGAAGTTCTCGTCGAACTCCACCACGCCGTAGGCGGTCGGATCGGCCACGTGGTACGCGAACACAGCACCGCCGTCGGGGTCGACATGACGGCGCAGCTGCGTGCCCATGCCGGGTCCGTAGAAGATGTTGTCGCCGAGGACCAGGGCCGCCGCATCCGAACCGACGTGGTCGGCGCCGAGGACGAAGGCCTGGGCGAGGCCGTTGGGGACCTCCTGGACCGCGTACGAGATGTTGACGCCCAGCTGCGAACCGTCGCCGAGCAGGCGGTGGAAGGCCGACGCGTCGTGCGGCGTCGTGATGACGAGGACGTCCTGGATCCCCGCGAGCATGAGGGTCGACAGCGGGTAGTAGATCATCGGCTTGTCGTACACCGGGACCAGCTGCTTCGACGTCCCCAGGGTGATCGGGTTGAGACGCGTGCCCGAACCGCCCGCGAGAATGATGCCCTTCATGGTTCCTCCATCGATGTCGGCCGATCTCCGAATTCCGGAGTCGTCCGGACCATTATGCCCGGTGTCCGCGCGCATCTCGGGGACTTCGGCCGGGCGGGCATGCCCCCAGTTCGTCTCGTGGGGCGCGTCGCGGCGCTCGAACGCCGTCCGGGAAATCCCCGGTCCTGCGGGTAGACTGTCCGGGAGAATCGCGGGAATCCGCCCCGAATTGGTCTCCAGCGAGGGAAGAGGAGAGCATGACGACCACGCCGACCGGCAAGCCCCTGGGCATCGAGGAGACTCCGATCCCGGGCTTCCTCCGCATCGACCTCACCGTCCATGGAGACAATCGAGGGTGGTTCAAGGAGAACTGGCAGCGCGAGAAGATGATCGCACTCGGTCTGCCGGACTTCCATCCGGTCCAGAACAACATCTCCTTCAACGACGAGGTCGGCGTCACCCGGGGCATCCACGCCGAGCCCTGGGACAAGTTCGTGTCGGTCGCCACCGGCCGCGTCTTCGGCGCCTGGGTCGATCTCCGCGAGGGCCCGTCCTTCGGGACCGTGTACACGACCGAGATCGACCCCTCGGTCGCCGTCTACGTCCCGCGCGGCGTCGGAAACGCCTACCAGACCCTGGAGCCGAACACCGCCTACACGTACCTCGTCAACGACCACTGGTCGCCCGACGCGAAGTACACCTTCCTCAACCTCGCCGACGAGACCGTCGCGGTCCCCTGGCCGATCCCACTGTCCGAGGCGATCCAGTCCGACAAGGACAGGGCCCACCCGCGCCTCGCCGAGGTCACGCCCTTCCCGGCCCCGATCCCGACCGGCGGGCGCGTCCTCGTCACCGGAGCCAATGGGCAGCTCGGCCGCGAACTCATGAAGCAGCTCCCCGAGGCCGGTTACGCCGCGACCGGAGTCGATCTCCCCGACGTCGACATCTCCGACGCAACGTCAGTCGAAGCCCTCGGTATCTCCTCGTACGACGTAGTTATCAACGCCGCCGGGTGGACCGACGTCGACGGAGCAGAAACCGACGAAGGACGCTTGCTCGCTTGGCGCGCAAACGCAGTCGGTCCGGCACTTCTCGCGAACTCAGCAGCCCGAGCGCAAACGAAGATGGTGCATGTCTCTTCGGAATACGTATTCGACGGCAAACGGGCCGAAGGGTATGACGAAAACGCCACCCCCTCTCCACTGGGGGTCTATGGGCAATCGAAGGCCGGCGGAGACGCGGCCGTTACGGCCTACCCGTATCACTACCTCATACGGACGAGTTGGGTGGTTGGCAGCGGAAGGAACTTCCTTCGGACAATGGCCGGTCTCGCCCACTCGGGTGCGACGCCGAAGGTCGTGTCGGACCAAGTCGGACGGCTTACTTTTGCTGACGACCTCGCGCGCGGCATTATCCATCTGCTTAGCACCGACCAGAAATTCGGCACTTACAACATAACCGGGTCCGGAGCCGCAATGTCATGGGCCGAAATCGCGCGAGTCGTTTTCGAGTCGCTCGGCCGAAACCCCAATGACATTGCCGAATCATCTTCGGAGGAGTACACCTCATCGGGCGAACACGCACGACGCCCGCTATGCTCTCTGTTGCACCTTCAAAAGATCGAATCCACTGGTTTCATTCCTCCAGACTCGCGGTCACGGATCGCCGAATACCTTTCAAGCTTGAATCTTGAGCACTGAACTCAATAGAAGGAATGCCGATGAATTCTGTACTCGATTCGCACGATCTCTTTGTCCATGACGTATCTGTCGTCATCCCTGTATACCAGGGCGCGAAGACATTACCCCGACTATTCGAGGAACTCGAGGGCCTCACCGAACATTGCCGTTCTCCAGAGGGACGAACTTGGCGGATTGCCGAGGCCATTTGCGTCTACGACCATGGTCACGACGACTCTCCGGACGTCCTTCGAGCACTCGCGAAGAAGTACGATTGGTTGCGCATTATCTGGCTCTCGAGGAATTTCGGACAGCATCCCGCGACGATGGCGGGAATTTCAGCGACCGGTAGCTCATGGGTTGCCACTATCGACGAAGACGGTCAGCAAGACCCACGGGACATCGGCACACTGTTGGATGCTGCCGTCAACAACCAGGCGACACTCGTATACGCCAAGCCTCTCAATCCTCCACCCCACGGATTCGTGCGCAATCTCTGCTCCCGCGCAGCCAAGAGGCTTCTTGATATCTTCCTCAGTTCTCATGACTCGGCGAGATACAACAGCTTCCGTCTCATCCTCGGCGAGGTGGCAAGATCCGCCTCTGCATACGCGGGCAATGGCGTCTACATGGACGTCGCACTCGGCTGGGTTGCCGAAGTCACCGCAGTCGGCGTTTCCGTTCGCGAAGAAGGCGAGAGAACGTCCGGCTACTCCTATCGGAAGCTCTTCGCTCATTTCTGGCGCATGGTCCTCTCTTCAGGGACGCGAAGTCTGCGAATAGTCAGCCTTCTCGGGCTCTCCACCGCAATTGCCGGAATCGCCATGGCGATCTTCGTCCTCATTCATAAGATCATTACTCCCAGCGTCCAGATCGGCTGGTCGTCAATCATTATCGCCATCCTCGTCATGGGCGGTCTTACACTACTTTCCCTCGGCGTCATCGCCGAGTATCTCGGCGTAGCCGTATCCATGGCGATGGGACATCCACTCTATCTCTCAACATCCGATCCCGCGTTGGGCCCTCTGCGCGACGTGATGCCCCTGAACAACCATCAACGCCCTGACGAACGGCCTTGAATCATGTGTACGCCAAGGACACTCATCATCGGGGGCGGCGGAATGTTAGGAAGGGCAGTCGCCACGAGAGCACGACTGCTGGGACGAGACGTTCACGTCCCCCAGAACGTACCGTGGTCCGATCCACTCTTGGCAGTTGAAGCGCTCGACGAAGCCGTTTCTGAAATGATTTCCGGGGACGCTACCGATTGGTCCATCTTCTGGTGCGCCGGAGCCGGAACGACCGCCACCTCGGAAACCGCCTTTGAAAACGAAATTCGGACCTTCCGCTCCTTCATCGATCGCCTCACAACCAAATACAGTCCCTGTGCTACAAATCTCACCTTCTTTTACGCCTCCTCGGCGGGCGGTCTATACGCAGGCTCTTCCAATCCGCCCTTCACCGAAGCAACACCCCCTAGCCCAATTTCTCCATACGGCCACTCCAAACTGACCTGCGAGAGAATCCTCCCCTCACTATCTGACGCCGGAGCGACAGTCTCCATCGGCAGAATATCGAATCTATATGGTCCAGGGCAGGACGTCCGCAAACCACAGGGACTAATCTCTCACATCTGTCTCGCGTACCATAGCGGCGCAATTTCAACACTCTACACATCCCTAGACACTCTGAGAGACTATATCTTCATCGATGACGCCGCGCAACTGATTATCGCATTCGCAGATGAATGCACGACGAACGCCACAAACCAAGTCACAGTCAAGAACATTATCAACGGTTCCTCCCTCTCGATCGCCGAAATTATCGGAACCGCAAACGCGATTCTCAAGCGTCCCGCACCATTTCTCCAAGTCATTTCACATCTTACTTCTCTCCAGGCCCGCGACCTTCGTCTACGATCGAACGTAATGCCTGAACTCGACGCCTTCTCAAAGCACTCCTTTCCCTCCGGCCTAATGGCAACCAACATCGACATCGGACACCGTTTCCGAGCCGGAGAGACGAACTCTCGATCAACAACGCAATAAGGAAAGAGCAGGATCGCCTCGATGCACTTACCTCCCTCCATTCGTCTCAGAACACCAAAACGCGCTCTCACGGCCGATGCCGACTTCGGACCTAATTGGTTCCAGTGGAGCATTCCGTTTATTTCGATTGCGATCGGTTTCGTCTTTTTTCTCCGAACCCCTTCGGACCTCCTCGCAACCGTTCAGCACGCGATGCTTCTTCTTGACTCGGTCGCCCATGGGCATCTGACTAGCTTCTACGAAACCTCGGTGTCCACAACAATCATGCCGGCCATGTATGGCATCACCTTCTATGCCATCTTCGCACTCCTCTTAGCACCATTCGCATTCGGATTTGCCGCCTTTTCAACATTCGACTACACGAACGCCCTCCAAGTCGAAATTTTCACACGGATCATGCAGATCTGGATCATCCTTCTAGTGCTTTTGGGTACCCTTCTCATCTACCGCCTCTCACTTGGACTGGGATACAGCAGAAATCGCGCAAGCTGGGCGGCATACCTATTCCTCGCATCACCGATCACCCTTTTCTCTGATACAATTTTCTGGCAATACGACATTATCACGATAATATTCCTCATCGTGGCGATGAACTACTACTTCCAACGACGCCTACTGCCGTTTGCCGCGATCATGGCCTTCGCAATCTCGTGTAAACTGTTCGCATTTTTCGCCTTCATCCCCCTGCTATGCCTCTCAGAGAAACACATTTCTCGCCTACTCGGCTATGCCGCGATCGGCATGTCGCTACCGGTCATCACAGAAGCCATACAACACCGAATGCCGGGATACGACGTCGCCACCGGACTCCGCGCCCACATTCTTGACAAGTTGTTCGACATCGGCATCGGAACAGGATTTGGAAGCATATCGCTCGCGATCGTCGCTATCGTCCTAATCACCGTTTTCAGCCTGTTTGCCGAACCCCAGTTTGAACATTCTTTCAAGTATCGCGCAACTCTTACCGCGTTCACGAGTATTGCAGTACCGTTTGCGCTCTTCCAGGCCAACACATATTGGTGGATTTTCGTAACACCTTTTGCCGCAATCCTCATTGCCGGTCACGAAAAGATTGACGAACTAATGCTTACGATGACAGGATTTGCAGCATTCCTTCTCCTCTTTTCTCCGGTCGTCTTCGGCTACTATATGGATCAGAACATGGTCAATGGAGGCATATTTGCCAGAGTATTCGGATTCCACTACTCTGGCAGACCATCATTCCAGTCCATTCTTGGGGGTGTGACCTCCCATACGCCCGCGCTCTTATACAGCCTCACACTCGGACTAATCCTCGCGACGGTCGCAGTCCTATTTCGAACACAGCGACATGCCCTCCTTGACGGCAAGAATCCTAATTCAGCACCGGTGGACGCCTACCGCTCTTACGACCCTCCGTTGAGACTTCCTTCTCAAACGTCCGTAATCCTATATAACGCAGGCCTTTATGTATTCATTCTCCCTTCTCTCGCACTCTATTTCAGAGAGATCCTCTTCAAGTGAGAGAACGGATTGGCGGCCATATGATACCTGCGCTGATTTCGCAGATTATTCGTTTCAGTTTCGTCGGGCTCATATCGACCGGCGTTGATTACGGCGGATTCCTTCTCCTTCACCGCGTAATGGGATTGCAGTACTTGATTTCATCGACTCTTTCATATTCGGTTGGAATTTTCGTAAACTACTGGCTGAGCATGCGCTTCGTATTCGAGTCCAACGAATCTCGCTCGAAGACAACTGAATTCGGCCTATACACAGCCCTTACATTAGTCGGACTTATCCTAAATCAGATGGCAATATTTGCATTCGTGGAGTGGGCGGGCGCGCCACCATCATTTGGTAAATTGGCAGCAATCGCCGTCGTGATGACATACAACTTCATTTCACGTAAGGCATTCATCGAGCCCAGAGCGAATAGGTGATCTTGCAAGGAAGCGCAGATCGAGCGCCTAAGGCGTTCCCATGATTGGGCAGACAGATCGGTGAGTCCCCCCTGGATCGAAGCCTGTACGTGTGGCTTTGCGACGACAGGAGTTGCACCTTTCGGAGAAGAGTGCGCCGCAAACACGACAGATCTTTCATACGCTTACGGGACACGCGACCATTTGCGCACAAGGCGCGCCGAGACGAATGTCTGCACGGTACGCAGCGAGACGTTCGCATCCATGCGCGTGTTGTTCTCGCCCTGCGGTATTTGTGCTGACGGCTCGATCCCCCAACCCACCACGTGGCATAACTGCGTGGCCGGAGCTCCGTTTTCGCCCAGCTCGCCGACGAGCGGATATTTCATCCGTGGGAATAGTTTCCCGACCGAAGAGCTCTGCCGCCTTTGGCGGAATCTCGTTCTCTTGGTCGAGGACTGGGTGCCGCCTCTTGAGAGCACGTAACTCTTTTGCCCCCGACAACCGCCGGCAGGTCCGCCTCCTGCCCCTTCTCAGCCCTCCTATGCGCATAAACTTGCCGTGTCTGCTTTGCGCACTTGAAGGCTCCCGCCTCCACGCGGGCCCGGTTGAATGTCTCCCATCGGCCATGCCCACGTATCGGCGTCGTCGACTCAGACACCGAAGGCGTAGGTGAGCGTCTGCGCGAGGCGACCATCGGACGTGTAGACCTCGAAGTGCGTCCAGTAGACGCCCTTCTTCGGATGCCACAGCGCCCACGGCCCCTTGAAGTCGGCCACCCACTGCTTCGTCGCCGTGTCGTAGATCTTGATGCGCGTCGTCGCCTTCGGATTGTTCGACACCGCCCCCAGGAGAATGCCGTCCGAACGCCATCCTGCGAACGTCCCGGTGATTCGCGTCGTGCCCGCCTTATAGGCGAAGGCGATCGTCTGCGTCCCGAGGGTCTTGTGCGTCGACGCGTCCCGCGCCTCGACGTGGAGCCAGTACGTCCCGGCGGTCGACGCCCACCCCGCCCAGTTCGCACCCGTCCAATCCGCGAAGGTCCGCCACTTCCCCGCCGCGACGTCGTACTCCTGGAATCGGTACTCGACCGGCTTCGCATAGGTCTTCGCGAGCGAAGCGCCGACCGCGATGTCCTCGTCGCGCAGGAACCACGTGAGGTTGACATCGGTGGTCCAATCCCCATTGCCGAACGCGCTGACGTCCACGACGTTCTCGGTGATCCCCTGGACGCGCTGCTCGGACGTGTACTGCCAGCCGCGGTAATTCGCGGGGTACGCGTAGTCGACGGTCGCCCCGTAGGAAGCGGCCCACATCGTCTTCGCGTGGAGACTCGAGGAGTTGAGCTCGTTCTTCAGCATGTCCGTGTACGAGTAGAGCGAGAGCCTCTCGTATCCGGCGGCCGTCATCGTGCTCCACCATGCTCCGACGATCGACTCGTACGCCTTCGTCGTGGTCGGCGAGGACGCGCCCGTGTAGCTCCAGCGCTCGAGATCGTAGAAGACGGGATACGCGAGATCGGACGGCTTGACCCCGGCCTGTCGGAGCAGGGCGAGGACGTGCTTCGCCTCATTGGCGCCATCCGTCGCGTTCTCCGCGTAGGAGAACAGGTAGACGCCGAACGGAATACCGAGCCGCTTGCACTCGGAGATGTTCGTCATCACCTTCGTGTCGATCCCGGTGTCCGAGTATCCGAGACGGATGATCGCGGCATCGACTCCGGAGCGTTTCACGGCGGACCAGTCGATCGTCCCCTGCCACTGGGAGACGTCGATGACCGTCGTCGCCTGCTGGGCGAAGAGGCGCCCCTTTCCGTCGAAGAACGCGGGCTCGCCGAGGTACGTCCCCCAATAGGCGCCGTACGCGCTCGGAGAAGACGAGAACGCCGCGGGAGAGGCGGCGAAAGCACCATCGGCGCCGACGAGATTCCGCGATGCGGAGGGTGCCGCAGACGCGGCTCCCGACTCTCGAGCGTCCTGGCTCGACTGGGATCCGGCGCCGGACCCGTCCGAGGTCTCGCCCGTACCGGAACTCTCCGCGGCACGCAGTTCGCCGACCTCCACGGGGATGAAACGCCGCCCATCGGTCTTCGCAAGGGGATCCGGCGGCGCATCCGGGGTTCCGACGATCGCCGGATCCGTGACGACCTCGCCCGTTCGGACATCCTTGACGTCGCCCTCGGGCGTCATGACCAGGTCGTCGGAGACGAGGAGATCGTCATCCGCGATGGAGGGCGAGACGACCTCCGGGAGCTCGGGCGCCCCCGCCTGCTCGGCCGCCGTTGCGGGTAGCGATTCCACCACCGGATCCGCGGCCGAGGCCGACGGATTGGCGAGGGCGAACGCGGCGACTGCGCACAGCGCCGCCGAAACGATCTTCGCACGGGCGTTCCTCATGATCGGAGATCCTTCCAGTTGCGAATGGGGATGGTGCGAGTCTACCGGCTCCCCTTCGGCGAGTCCCGGACCGGCTGAGGCCAACGCACCTCCCCGCGACGGCAGCGCGTCGAATTCATCTCGTTTCAGGGCCCGAATCGGTCGGAACCGTATACTCGACGCGAATCATCGAACGAGGACGGCGCCGAGAGCGCCCTCGCCGCATTTTGGAGATCGCGCATGAGAATCGCCGAGGGCTCCCCGAATCGACTGGGGATCTTCTTCTTCTACGACCGAGACGGGGTCGTCGACCGCTATGTCGAGGTCCTCCTCGAGGACATGACGAAGAGCCTCTCCGACCTCACCATCGTCGTCAACGGTCGACTTCAGGACGCCGGCCGCGAGCGGCTCGAGCGTTTCACGAAGAAGATCATCGTCAGGGAGAACACGGGCCTCGACGTCTGGGCGTACAAGACCGCGATGGAGTCCTACGGCTGGGACGCGCTCGTCGGCTTCGACGAGGTGATCCTCTTCAACGCGACGATCATGGGTCCCGTCCACCCCTTCGCCGAGATGTTCGCGACGATGAACGAGCGCGATCTCGACTTCTGGGGGATGAACTGGTTCCACCGCGTCGACGGCGATCCCTTCGGCATGGCGCCCGAGGGTTATCTACCGCGTCACCTTCAGTCGCACTTCCACGCGTACCGGCGCAGCCTCGTCTCCTCCCGAGTGTTCCAGGCGTACTGGGACGACATGCCCGAGATCCGCTCCTACACCGAGTCCATCGGCTACCACGAGTCCCTCTTCACGCAGCGATTCGAACGCCTCGGCTTCAAGTCCGGGGTCTACGTCGATACCGAGGACTACGAGGGTCGGACGCTCTATCCGCTGATGTTCTATCCTCGCGACCTCATCGAGGAGCGCGGCTGCCCGGTCTTCAAGCGGCGTTCCTTCTTCCACGACTACTACGACACCCTCACGCAGTCGGTCGGGGCCTCGACTCGCGAGCTCTACGACTACCTGCGGGACGAGACCGAATACGATACGGACCTCATCTGGGAGAACGCGCTGCGGACCATGCACATGGTCGACATTCAGCACTCGCTCAACCTCACGTACGTCCTTCCCACGGAGTCGACCGCTCACGATCCCGCCCCGATGAAGGTCGCCCTCGTCGCCCACCTGTACTACATGGATCTCCTGGAGGAGACCCTCGGGTACATCCGGTCCATGCCGGAGGGCTGCGACATCATCCTCACCGCCGGGTCCGATGAGAAGATCGCGACGATTCGCGAGGCGGTCGCCGACCTGCCCTACGTCGTCGACGTTCGGAAGATCGAGAATCGGGGCCGCGACGTCTCCGCCCTTCTCGTCGGCGCGCGCGACGTCGTCATGGAGTACGACCTCGTCTGCTTCGTCCACGACAAGAAGGTCACCCAGCTCTCCCCCTATTCCAAGGGCGATGGATTCGCGCTCAAGTGCTTCGACAATCTTCTCGCCTCGAAGGAATTCGTCTCGAACGTCATCGCGGAGTTCCAGCGCGAGCCCCGGATGGGTCTCCTCACTCCCCCGCCGCCGAACCACGCCGAGTACTTCCCCGGCTATTCGATGTCGTGGGGGCCGAACTACGACATCACCGTCGAATTCCTCGAGGAGATGGGGATCTCGGTCCCGATTTCCGAGGACAAGGAGCCTGTTTCCCCCCTCGGCACGATGTTCTGGTTCCGACCGAAGGCCCTCGCGCCGCTCTTCGAACGCGCGTGGACCTATGAGGACTTCCCGCCCGAGCCGAACGCGATCGACGGGACGAGGCTCCACGCGATCGAGCGCGCCTACGGATTCGTCGCGCAATCCAGCGGCTACTTCTGCGGCTGGCTTCTCTCGGACCGCTTCGCGCGCACCGAGCTCACCAACCTCACCTTCGCGCTCCAGGAGATGACGAAGGCCATCTCGCTCACCGTTCCGCGCGACACCCTTCACGGCATGGTCGAGCGGGTCCGCAAGGCGCCGCCGCGAACGACCGCGGCGATCAAGGAGGCCATCCGGCCGTTCGTTCCGAGGAGCCTGCAGAAGCCGCTCGGTCGCGCGTACCGTTCAGTGAGGAGGCGCATGCGATGACGACGTCCCACGCGGCCGTCGTGGCCGACGCGCCTTCCCCTACGACTCCCCGACGCGCTCGTCTCTTCTACCTGGATTTCATCCGGGCCCTGGCGACGCTCATCATCGTCCTCACCCACTTCAACAATCCGTACCTCGCCGGTGGGGGCTACCTCCTGACGAACACGCCCTTCGGCATTTACGTCGGCGGCCTCGGCGTCTCACTGTTCCTCGCGATCTCCGGCGCGGCGCTCACCTACACGTACCACCGTCCGTACTCGCTGAGGACCTTCTACTGGAAGAGGGCCAAGGGCATCTACCCGATGTTCTGGACCGCGTGGATCCTCGCATTCGTCTACCTCTTCACGACGTCGCACGGCATCTCCCCCGTCAACCCCCCGGCGAGGAACTTCATCTTCACGATCCTCGGCGTCGACGGCCTCGCCGCGAACTTCCACATCGCGACCGCCTACCTTCTCGGCGAGTGGTTCCTCGGCTTCATTCTCATCTTCTACCTCGTCTTCCCCCTCCTGCTCTGGGGAGTCGACGAGCATCCGGTGATCACCGCGATTCTCGGCATCGCGATCTACGTCGCGTCCTTCCTCCTCTTCCAGCGCTTCCCGGGACTGCCGACCGCGGTCCTCCTTCCGACCCGGCTTCCCGAGCTCCTCTTCGGCATGTACTTCACGAAGTACGTCAAGAGGGTGCATTGGGCGACCCTCCTCCCGATCGCCGCGGTTCTCGCCGTCTCGGCGCGCTACCCGAATGAGATTCCCGAGGACATCGCGACGACCTTCGTCGGCATCGCCTTCTTCCTTCTCCTCGTCATCATCGGCCGCTACATCTGCTTCCAGCCGGTCCGCGAGTTCGTCTCTCTCATCGCGAAGTACTCGTACCCGATCTTCCTCACCCATCACGTCGTCATCATGGTGATGTACAACTCGATGCCGTGGACCGCCTTCGGACTCAAGCAGCGACTCGCCATGTTCGCCGGCGTCCTCGTCCTGACCTTCGCGACCGCAGTGGGTCTCGACGCGATCACCAGGAGAGTCGTCACCTACATCACCCGCTCCTTCAAGGGCGCGACATGGCGGCCGATCGTCCACCCGGAGGAGCCGTGATTCCCCCCTCGATTCGCGCGGCGCGTTTCCGAGGCGCGGGGCGCGCGTCGTAGGGTAAACGGGCGAACCGGGCGCCACCGCGCTCCTGGGTTCGCCGAGAACAGCGAGAGGATGTCACGAGTTGGCAAGTCCAGACGACAACGGCTTCCCGAGTGAGCGGCGCAGGCTCGTCGACCTCACATTGAGGCTCACGCAGCGCACCGTCTCCTCGGAGTTCAAGGGTACGGCCCTCGGCCGCCTCTGGTCGTTCATCAATCCCCTCGCGACCGTCGCGGTCTTCGCGCTGATCTTCGGCGTCGTCTTCCGCGGTTCGGTCGATCCGGGCCGCAATTCCGGAATCGACTCCTTCGCCCTGTGGATCGGCATCGGCGTCATCTGCTGGTCGTTCCTCTCCGGAGCGATCCTTTCGGGAATGTCCTCCCTCATCGACAACGCCGGTCTTCTCACCAAGGTCTACTTCCCGCGCGAGGCGCTCATCTACTCGACGGTCCTCGCGATGGCGGTCGATTTCATCTTCGAGCTGATCGTCCTCGTCATCATCTCCGCCCTCATGGGAGGTCCCGGAGTCTTCGCGATGATCCCGGCGCTGCTCGTCGTCATGGTCCTCACCGCGTTCTTCTCCACCGGCGTCTCCCTCGTCCTTTCGATCGCGACCGTCTACTTCCGCGACATCGCTCATCTGTGGTCGATCTTCAACCAGATCTGGATGTACGCCTCCGGCGTGGTCTTCTCGCTCGGGATGCTCCACGACGTCGAGAACGTCCTCCTGCGGAAGGGCTGGTCGTTCAACGGAGGACCGATCCCTCTCACGACGATCTTCCGACTCAACCCGGCGGAGACCTTCCTCGAGGCGTACAGGTCGTGCCTCTACGACTTCGCGCTCCCCTCCCTTCCCGTCACCGCGGCATGCGTCTTCTGGTCCTTCGCGGCCTTCGGCTTCGGCACGTGGTTCTTCAAGCGCCACTCGCCCCGTATCGTCGAGGAGCTCTGAAGATGAAAGGAACGACCGTGGATCCCGCCATCGCCGTCTCGCACGTCTCGAAGAAATTCCGGATCTACTCCGACCGGGATCAGTCCCTCAAGGGGGCCTTCCTTCACGGGGGGCGGGGCAAGTACGAGGACTTCTGGGCGCTCAAGGACGTTTCGCTCGAGATCCCGGAGGGTCGCACCTTCGGCCTTCTCGGCCACAACGGCTCCGGGAAGTCGACGCTCCTCAAGTGCATCGCGCGCATTCTCACGCCCGACGAGGGATCCATCTCAGCCCGGGGTCGCGTCGCGGCGATGCTCGAGGTCGGTTCCGGGTTCCATCCGGAGCTCTCGGGCAGGGAGAACGTCTACCTCAACGGCGCGATCCTCGGGATGTCGCGGCGGGAGATCGACAAGAAGTTCGACGACATCGTCGACTTCTCGGGAATCTCCGAGTTCATCGATCAGCCGGTGAAGAACTACTCCTCGGGCATGTATGTTCGCCTCGGATTCTCCGTCTCGATCCACGTCGAGCCCGACATCCTCCTCGTCGATGAGATCCTCGCCGTCGGCGACATGGACTTCCAGGATCGGTGCCGCGCGAAGTTCGCCGAACTGCGCAACGCTGGTAGGACCGTCGTCGTCGTCTCCCACGGTCTCGACCAGATGAAGTCATTCTGCGACGAGGTCGCATGGCTCGATCACGGGAAGCTTCAGGAGATCGGCCCCGCGGCGACGATCATCGACAAGTACGCGGACATCGCGCACAAGGTCCGCGAAGTCGAGGGCGGCGGCTCCCGATTCGGTTCCGGAGAGGCCGAGATCGAGCGCATCGAGCTGCTCGACTCCTCCGGCTCCCCCCGCAACCTCGTGCAGACCGGCGATCAGGTGACGATTCGCATCCACTACAACGCGAAGCAGGACATCGATCGTCCGGTCTTCGGCACGTCGATCGACACCCGCGACGGACTCTTCGCCTGGGGCCTCCACGGCCTCGATGACCGATACGTTCCGAAGCGCCTGTCGAAGGGCCGCGGTTCGGTCGACGTCGTGATCCCGCGCCTCATGCTCCGGCCGAATTCCTACGTCCTCTCGGCCTCGATTCAGCCGAGGGACTTGTCGACCCCCATCGATGTCCTGCAGAGGGCGACGTCCTTCGACATCGGCGTCGGCCCCCACATGGAATCCGGCGGAATCGTGGCGCTGGATGCGCACTTCGACGGCATCGAGCCCACGACTGAACTCGAGGTCTTCGACTACTGAATGAAGGAGCGGGAGCCGGTCGCAGCCGGCTCCCGCTCTTCTGTTCAGCGCCCGACGCGGCCCTTGAGCTTCGAGCCCGCGACCTTCGCCCAGTACTTCGGGCTCGTGCGAGTCTCGATTCCGTGAAGGATCGAGAGGACTCGCTCCCTGAAGCGCGAGAACTCGATGTACGTCGACTCGGACGTACCGAGGACGCGATCGATCTTCGGTTCGATCACGCCGAGCCGATCATGGAGTCGCGTGAGAGAAGCGCCGACTTCGGCGAGCTCCTCGCGCGCCTTGTCGACGCGCTCCTCGAGCCGCCTCGTGTACTCGGCCATGACGAGTAGGCGAGCGAATTCCTCTTCGCCGTCGTCGCCCGACAGGAGAGCGGCGAGGCGCTTCTCGCGGATCCCCAGATTGTCCCGACGATGCCTCGCGGCGTCGACGTAAACGGAATTCCCCTCCTCCCCGTCCTGCGATGCGCGAAGGTGCCAGAAGGCCAGGGGATCGCCGTCGATGAAGCCGACCCTGTGGCGGAGCATCATCCGCAGGTTGAAGTCCCAGTCCGCCTGGGTCTCGATCGATCCGTCCCAATGTCCGACCTCGTCGGCGGCGGCTCGGCGGAAGAGCTGCGCGATGGGCGGTACGAAGTTCGACACCATCGTGTCGATGAGCGTCCACGAGAGCCGCTCCGGGGCGACGATCCCGCGGTCGTCCTCAACGATGCTCCCGGCCTCGATGTGCTCCGTGATGAGCGCGCATCGAACGGCCACCCCGCCGAGTTCCGCATCGGCGTCCAGCGCCGCGACAGCGCGTTCGAGGAACTCGGGCGCCCACGTGTCGTCGTCGTCGTGGACCGCGTAGAACTCGAGATCGGCGGCCTCGAATCCGGCTTCGAGCGCCGCTTCACGCCCCTCGGAGACTCGGTTGTGCACGACGCGAATACGGGAGCGGAACTCGTCGCTCTGCCGCGAGACGAGGTCTTCGACCGGTTCCGGTTCGCCCGCGTCGTTCACGATGACGAGGAGGTAGTCGGTGAACGTCTGCCCGCCGACGGACGCGAGCGCTCGCTCGAGGAACAGGGGGCGATTCTTCGTACGCGTGATAATGAGGACTCGTGGCGTCATTGCGAGGTTCTCCACTGGGCGATGGTTCGTGACCGATCCAGTGTATCGGGGATCGCGGCTGCGCCGCGGACTCATCGGCGCGCACGAGTTCAGAAGACAAGTGGCCAGGCCGGCATGCATTCGCTGAGGATGTCGACGTCGGAGGCGAGTTCACTCGCGAGCCGCTCGTACTCGGGGTTGAGCGCGGGTTGGCGCCCCGCCGCGAGGTCCTGCATCGCCTGCGCCTCGTCGGCGAACTGCGGTACCTCCCCGCAGAGCATCGGTGGCGCCTTCTCCGCGTAGTCGCGCAGCGCCTCCAGGGCGGCCCGTCCCTTCGCATCCTCGGTCGCGGCCACTGCGAGGTCCGCGGATGAAGCAGCCGAGAATGCGGCGAGGAACGCGATCCACGAATCCCTCACCGCTACCGCGCGCGCTTCGGACGCGGCCGCATCGTTCTCGGGCGCGACCTGCGCCTGCGCTTCCACGAAGGCGCGCCCGGCGTCCGAGCGGACGAACGCGTCGGCGAGGATCCCGTCCATTCGCGCGCACCCGCTCGACGCCGCCCGCGCGGGAGGCAGCTCCGAGTTCGGTCCGATCGAGGCGGACATCGCGGACGACTCCGCGGCATCAACGGGACCGGTGGAGCACCCTCCGAGAGCGACGAGACCGACGACGAGCAGCGTCGAGCCGCACGAGCGGAGGCGGGCGCGCGCAGCTCTCCCGGTCGCGGTCACGGGAACGGCCTCACGACGGTCGGGGCGAGGGTCCCCTGGTAGACGGTGTCCTGCCGCGCGGGACGACCCATCCAATCCGTGTGGATGATCTGATCCGATCCGATGTAAATGCCCGTGTGATAGACCGTTCCCGAGGAATCGACGTAGAAGACGATGTCCCCGCGCTGACGCTGCCCGACCGGCACGTGCATCAACCACGGATGCTTGTAGAGCTCCTGCGAAGTCCGATACGACGGGTACGCGTGGACGAGGACGTCGATGGGCTGAGGATCGAGTCCCGCCGCGTACAGCGACTGAAGAACCAAGCCCGAGCAGTCGTACCCCAAGTAGTAGGAGCCGGCTCCGCCCCACACGTAGTCCGAACCCGACTGACGCCACGCGTAGTCGATCATCTTCTCGATCCGTTCGTTCCGAGTGGCGGTCAAGCCGATCGGCTGCGCCTGGTAGGTATCGATGTCCCACCCCCAGCCGGTGTTGAGCCCGTTCCATGTGGCGACGCCGACGACGCCATCCTGCGAGAGCCCCGCCCGTCGTTGGAAGGTCTTCACCGCCTGCACCGTCGCCGCGTCCATCGTCGCGAGCTTCGACGAGTACCACACTCCCAGCTTCTGCTGCACGATGCGCACCTTGACCCCGTTGAAACCCGGAGTGAGAGTGTTCGTCCGACCATTGAGGGGGGTGATCCGATCCGTCACGTCGAGATACCCCGCCGGCGCCGTATACCCCTTGAGCCCGACGCCGAACGCGTACGTCCGCGTATCCGCGAGGCGGCCATCCGACGTGTACGCCTCGAAGTGCGTCCAATACGTCCCCTTCGACGGACGCCACATCGCCCACTGACCCGAGAATCCGACGACCCACTGCTTGCGATCGACGCTGTAGATCTTCACGGCGTACCGAGCACGCGGATTACTCGAGGCCACTCCGAGAAGAACGCCGCCGTCCTTCCACCCGGCGTACGTCCCCGTGATGCGCGTCGTCCCAGCGGAGTACCGGAACGGGATGGTCTTCGTCCCCACCGTCTCCCCCGTCGCGGAATCACGAACCTCGAGGTGCAACCAGTACACGCCCGGAGTCGAGCGCCAACTCGCCCAATTCCCCGCCGACCAATCGGAGATCGAGCCCCACTTCTTCGCCGCGACGTCGTACTGCTGCCAGCGGAACTGGAGCCGCGGGGAGAGCGGCGCGACCGCGGCGCCGACCGCGATGTCCTCATCGCGCACCAGCCACGTCAGACCGATCGAGTCCACGGACACCGACGAACCGCGAGTCAGTGCCCTCGGAGACGCAACGCCCGCCGTTTCCTCGGCGTCAGTCGTCGCGAGCGGCGATGCGTCGTCCGACGACCCACCGCTCTGCTCCGCCTCGGTATTCCCGGATTGCGGTGCGCCCGCCGACTGCTCCGCATCCGCACGCGCCTCGCCCGATTGACCCACAGTCGCAGCGACGTCGGGAGGTGGAGGTTCAGCGGCGAACGCAGCAGCGCCCATCACTGTGGAAACCGAGAAGGCGACCGCGCACACGGCGAGAGCCATCCTTCCGGGGAAGCGGCGCGAACGCATCGCGACCTCCTCGTCATCCGTCGGCCTCAGAACATCGCCGAACTCGAGTTTCCGCTCGAACGGGACGACCGCTCGCCCCATCGAACCTTTACTCGTGAATCATAGAACGAGGAGAGACCGCGCCGCCTCCGGCGACGATCGGACGTCGGGGAGCCCGACGCCGCGAACGCCGCCGACGACGTCAATGACGAGCGGCCGAGTCGGAGACTCGCCCCGGCGCCGAGCGCTGGACTCCTGGCGATCGCGACAGAAGGGAGGCGAGCACGAGCGCGAGCACGAAGCAGATCGAAGCGACGGCCCACACCACGTTGGGCGAGAATCCGCTGTACGGCCACCATTCCACGGACGCCGCGAGGTTGTAGGCCTCGACGTCCGCACCGGTGATGAATCGACGAAGAACGGAGTGGAGGGACATCGACTGGGAGACCGCGAGAATGGCGATGACGATGCCGAGCTGGAGTCCGGTGAGACGGAACTCCTCCGCGTCCGATTGGCGCCCATCGGCACGAATCATCCACAGGAAGAGGAGGAAGGGCATGAGCGGGAGGAGATAGCGCGACTCGAAGAAGCCGTCGTTCACCAGGCCCTTGACCGCCATGTAGTACGCGGGGACGACCAGCATGAAGGCGAGGATCATTCCGGCGGAGGCGATCTTCGACCATGCGGGACGCGCTGCTCCCATGAGCATGAGCGCGCTGAAGAGGACGAGGGGCCCGTAACGGGCCAGCGGATGAAGGGTGACGTCGAGCCACCCCATCGCTCCCCCATCGATGCCGAAGTACCCTGCGAAATACGACGGGAATCGCAGCATCGTCTTCGCGATCAGCACGAAAAATGAATCGTCCGGGCCGGTCAGCGAGTTCGTGGCCGTGGAGGACGCGGAGCTCTCGATCGCCTGCCTGAGGCCGGCGACCTTCTGCCCGCCCGTGAGGTAGGTGACGACGCCCGCCACTCCGAGGACTCCGGCGACGAGAAGGACGCGACGATCCATCCGCCCCCTGAGGTGAAGCAGGATCGCGGCCAATGCGACGACGGCGCAGAGGATCTTCGAGTCCGTTCGGCTGAATATCGCCATCGCGGCGAATGCTGCGGCTTCGACGAGAAGTACCGCCCGTCGGCGACCGTCGCTCGCGAACGCGCCGAGAATGCAGGCCCCGAAGAGCGGCACCCCGATGAGGGCCCACGCACTCGGATTCGTCGACGCGACGAAGTAGAGGCCCATGGGCATCCAACCGATCGACATCGCGAGGACGAACGGGCGACGCTGCCCCGTCGGGAGGGTGGAGCCGACGAGGACCAGGCCGAGCACCGCCAGAACCACGTTGGCGAGACGCACGCGGATCGTCGTCGAGAAGAGCGTCGGCCCGACGAGCAGGTGATTGAACTGGTAGTAGCCGTAGGGATACGCGCCGGCATCGACCCGTGTCGTCCGTACCCGCGACGAGGAGTCCAGGTCTCCGGTGCACGCGGCGGACTCCGTGTACTTGAAGCGGAAGCACTCCGTCTGGAGAATTCCCGACGGCACGTTGACGGCACGGGCTCCATTGACGACGGTCTCCCCGCACTCCGGACCGGATGCGCGCATCGGGCAGTAGATCGATGCGAGGTGGTAGTCGTCGTCCGGGGCACTCGCCACGGGGGACGAGAGCGCCCAGCACGCGCCCGTCGCCAAGAGCAGGAGCGCGAGAATCAGTCGGCCGACGACCGCTCGGAGCGTCGTCGCCCCCGGCCTCGTCCCCGAGTGAGCGCCCCCGAGCGTCATTCCCCTCCCCCGATGACGAGGCGCGGCACTCCCGCCCACTTCGCGGCGTCCGTCGCGCGACGCCCGTCGAGCAGCAGGCGGATGCCGGGGATATCGGACGGCGAGATCTCCTTGTACTCGGGGTGGTCGGCCTGGAGGATCGCGAGGTCGGCGGGCTCGCCGAAGTGGTAGGCCGCCCAGCCGAAGCGGGCGAGTTCCTCGTCGGAGTACATCGGATCGTGGACGAGGACCTTCGCGCCGCGGGCTCTCAGGCCGTCGACCGTCGGGAAGACGCCGGAGAAGGCGGTCTCCTTCACCCGCCCCCGGTAGGACGCTCCGAGGACGACGACCGTGAGGCCGGCGAGGTCGCCGAGGATCTCCTCGGCCCGAGAGATCACGTACTCGGGCATTGTGGCGTTGAACGAGCGCGCGGTGCGGACGATCGAGGCGTCGGGATCGGTCGAGAGGTAGAGGCGCGGGTAGACGGGGATGCAGTGCCCGCCGACAGCGATGCCCGGACGGTGGATGTGCGAGTACGGCTGGGAGTTGCACGCGTCGATGACCTTCTCGACGTCGATGCCGGCCTTGTCGGCGTAGACGGCGAACTGGTTGGCGAGTCCGATGTTGACGTCCCGGTAGGTCGTCTCCGCGAGCTTCGCCATCTCGGCGGCCTCGGCGGATCCCATGTCCCACACGCCGTTCGGACGCGGCAGGTCGGGGCGCTCGTCGAAGTCGAGGACGGACTCGTAGAAGGCGATGCCCGCCCTCGTCCCGCGGTCCGTGAGTCCGCCGACGAGCTTCGGGTACTTGCGCAGGTCGGCGAAGACGCGGCCGGTGAGGACGCGCTCGGGCGAGAAGACGAGGTCGAAGTCCTCGCCCTCCTTCAGCCCGGAGATCTCCTCGATGAGCGGCTTCCACCGGTTGCGCGTCGTGCCGACGGGAAGGGTCGTCTCGTAGGAGACGAGGGTCCCGGGCTCGAGATACTCGGCGAGGGACCGCGTCGCCGCGTCCATCCATCCGAAGTCGGGCTCCCAGGTCTCGTCGTCGACGAAGAGGGGGACGACGAGGACGATCGCATCCGCTCCCGGGATCGCCTCGGCGTAGTCGGTCGTCGCACGAAGCCGACCCGCGGGCACGAGCTCGGCGAGGCGCTCGGCGAGTTCGGCCTCGCCCGGGAAGGGCTCCTCGCCCTCGTTGACGAGGCGCACGGTCGTCTCGTTGACGTCGACTCCGATGACGTCGTGGCCCTTCGAGGCGTACTGGACGGCCAGGGGCAGGCCGATCTTGCCGAGTGCGACGACTGCGATGCGCATGTGAGACTCCTTGTTGTCCTCGTTCCTCCCCGAGTCTAGTCAGCGGCGCCGCATCGCCACGACTCGGCGACGGCAGGCTCGGACCTTCGCGGCGCGCCGGCTCGTGACAGGGTCAGCGGCTCGACTCGAGGACGACGGCGGCCGCGTCGCGCCCGGTCCGCTCGATCGATCGATTCGCCTCGACCCAGTCGTGGAGACGACGCCGCTCGTCCTCGTCGCGCGCGAGGGCGAGCGCCTCGCGCATCGCGTCCGCGACCTCGCCGGACTCGTGGCGCACGGCCCAGCCGAGTCGATCGGCGCGAATGTCGTCGATCGCGGGGCCCGCGCCGGAGTAGAGGACGGGCGTCCCGCACGCCAGGGCGGCGAGCACCTTCGTCGGATAGGCGAAGTCGTAGCCGATTCCGGGCTTGATCGAGACGAGCGCCGCCACCGCTCCGCGCTGCCACGCGGCCGCCTCCTCCGGAGGCAGCGACGGCAGGAAGACCACCGGTGGGCGGCCCGTCGGTCCGTCCGGGATTCGGGAGGCCAGCCTGCGCAGCTCCGGCCACGCCGCCCCCTGCCCGAGGAAGACGACCTGCGCGTCGGGGCGAACGGCGCGGACCGCGGCGAGGGCGTCGACGAAGACCTCGGCGCCCTGCCATTCGGAGGCCGTGCCCGCGTAGACGAAGTAGGCGTCCCCGAGCCCGGCCTCCTCGCGGACCCGGTCGTCCGGACCGTCCCCTTCGAAGCGGAACGACCGGGTGTCGATGCCATTGGGAACGATGGCGACCCGCCGGGCGCCGAGGGCGGACGCCCGCTCGGCCACGTCCTCGTTGATCGCGATGACAGCGCGCGCCCCCCGCATGGCGAAGGACTCCATCGCGCGGACCGCGCGCTTGACGAGGGCCGGAGCCTCCGTCGCGTCGGTCGCGTCCGACCAGATGTCGGGGGCGTACCACACGTAGGGGATGCGGCGGAGGGCGAAGGCACACCTCGCGACGACGCCCGTCGTCGGCGGCGGCTCGACGAGCGCGATCCGCGGCCTCGAGGACGCGAGGATGCGGAAGAAGACCGGGAGGTCGAAGCTCATGTAGGGGAGGTAGCCGCGCAGGTAGCCGGAGGCGTCCCGCAGCGCGGGCCAGCGCGAGACGACCGCGTCCCCGTCGTCGGGGGCCTCCGCCCCGGGCGCGGTCGTCGTGAGAACCCGCACCCGGGCGCCCGCCGCCGCGAGCGCGCGCTCGACCGCCTGCAGGCGGAATGAGGCGGCCGACGCCTCGGGCATGTGAATGCGCGAGACGACCAATACCCGCATCGTGCCTGCCGAACCGGCCATGATCGGTCTCCCTCCGCGACGTTCTGCCCTGCCCAGGGTAGTCGCAACCCGAGGGCGCGCCGCCGCTCGCTGATATCATCGCGGAGCGGCCCCACCGCGGTCCGCAGTGGTATCGCCGGCGCGGCGCGAGAAGGGGGTGCGCGATGGTCTCGACGGATCGGTCCCGAAGCGGTCTCAACCTCCTCATCTACCCCTCTCCCCTGGCGGGTCCCGGGCGCGTCTCCAAGATCGCCCGCAGCCTTCAGGATTCGGGGCGGTTCACGGCGACGCACGTGGTCGGCGTCGACTCGACCGACCTGCCGACGCGCCAGGTCATCGGCGACGGAGCGGAGATCCGCCGCATCCGGGGCGCCCACATGTCCCAGCGCCTCGGCGCCCTCCGGATCCTCGTCGCCTGGCAGCTGCGGGTGTTCTCGGCGTACCGGTCCGCGGATCTCGGCGCGGTCGCCGCTCAGAATCTCTTCGTCCTCCCGCTCGCGCACGCGCTCGCGAGGCGGACCGGCGCGATCTTCGCGTACAACGCGCACGAGTTGGAGACCGAGACGATCGCCTCGCGCGGCCTGCGACAGCGCATCCAAAGGGTCATCGAGCGTCACTACATCCGCAAGACGGACGTCGTCTCCGTCGTCAACGAGCCGATCGCCCAGTGGTACCGGGACGCGTACCCCGGGATCCGCCCGGTCGTCGTCACGAATTCGCCGGCCGACAACGGCGGCCGCGTCGACCTGCGCTCGCGCCTCTCGATTCCCGAGGACGCCCTCGTCTACATCCACGTCGGCTTCCTCTCGGAGGGACGATCGATCCCCCTTCTCCTCGAGGTCTTCGCCCGGCACCCGAACGCGCATCTCGTCTTCCTCGGCAACGGGGCGCTCCGCGCGGCGGTCGACGCGGCCGCCCGATCCCACCGGAACATCCATCGCCTCGATCCGGTTCCTCCCGAGGACGTGGTCGCCCACGTCCGCGGCGCGGACGTCTCGCTCTGCCTCATCGAGCCCGCCTGCCTCTCCATGCGCCTGTCGACGCCGAACAAGCTCATGGAGTCCCTCAAGGCCGGAACCCCGCCGCTGAGCACCGACCTCGTCGAGGCCCGTCGTCTCCTCGGCGAGGACGCCGACACGTGGATCATCGAGGACCCCGCCGTCGAACTCGATCGTGCGATCGAACGGATCACCCCCGAGGACGTCCGTCGGTTCCGAACCCGACCGCCGAGGATCCCCACGTGGGACGAGCAGGCGGATCGCCTCGTCGCGGCCTACGCGACCGCACTCGACTCCCCCTCCCCCCGTCGCCGAAAGGTCTACTGATGCGCGTCATGTCCGTCGTCGGGGCGAGGCCCCAGTTCGTCAAGCTCGCCCCCATCGACCACGCGTTCGCCGCGTCGGGCATCGAGCACATCATCGTCCACACCGGGCAGCACTACGACCCGCTGCTCTCCGACGTCTTCTTCACCGACCTCGGGATCTCCGCTCCCGATGTCCATCTCGGCGTCGGATCGGGAACCCACGGACGACAGACGGGCGCGATGCTCTCAGCGCTCGACAACGTGTTCGGTGAATTCGCGCCCGACTGGGTCCTTGTCTACGGCGACACGAATTCGACGATCGCGGCGGCGCTCGGCGCGGTGAAGCTCCACATCCCCGTCGCCCACCTCGAGGCGGGTCTCCGCTCCTTCAATCGCCGGATGCCCGAGGAGATCAACCGCGTCCTCACCGATCACGCGTCCGACCTCCTGCTCGCCCCGACCGACGTCGCCGCCCAGCACCTCGCGAACGAGGGCCTGGCCGAACGCACCGTCGTCGTCGGAGACGTCATGACCGATGTGCTCCTGAGAGTCCGCGATGCCGTCCGCGATCGTCCGACCTCCCCGGTCATGGACTCCCTCGGGCTCGCCCCGTCCTCGTACTCGCTCGCGACGATCCATCGGCCCGACAACACGGACGATCCCGAGCGCCTCGAGCGGCTCCTCGACTCCCTCGGGGCGATCGACCATCCCGTCGTCCTTCTCGCCCATCCCCGGCTCGTCGCGAAATGCGAATCCTTCGGGATCGCGCTCGACCGCGGCAACCTCATCGGTCACGCGCCCCTCCCCTATCCCGATCTCATTTCGAGCGCGCTGCACGCGCGCGGAATCATCACCGACTCCGGCGGCCTTCAGAAGGAGGCCTTCCTCCTTCGCGTCCCCGCGACGACGGTCCGTCCGGAGACCGAATGGGTGGAGACCGTGCGTCTGGGGTGGAACGTCCTCGTGGAGCCCGGCCCCGACCTCGTCGCCGCGGCGCAACGGCCCAGGCCCGCGGACACCGACGCGACGCCGTACGGCGACGGGCGCGCCGCCGAAGCCGTGGCGCGAGTCCTCCTCGCGAGCGCGGAGCCCCGATGAGCGTTTCCGATTCGTCGGACGCACCGGGAGCACGTCCCAGAATCGCGCTGACGAAGGGCACTCTCCGCATCCCGCCGACCTACTTCGCGGTGCAGCACGCCCTCGAGATGCCGGATGTGGACTGGCGACTCCTCGCTCTCGCGGCCGCCGTCGACGATCCGCGTATCTCCCTTCCCATCGACGAGGCCGTGCCCGGCGCCGGCGTCCTGCCGATGCGGATGAGAGAGGCGATGAAGTGGGGGTTCATCGGCCACTACTCGAGCCTCATCGCCCATTCGGGCGCCGACCTGATCCACCAGCACCAGGCGACGTGGTCGCTCCCGGCCTTGAGGGCCTCGCGGAGAATGCGAGTCCCCCTCCTCACCACCCTGCACGGCGGCGACGCCTACGCCTCCTCCCTGCTGCCGGCGCCCGAGCGCCTCATCGAACGCGCCGGATCGGCCTGGACCGAGCGCAATCTTCGAGCGGCGCGCGAATCGACGAGAGTGCTCGCCGTCTCCCGGTATCTCGCCGACGTCGCCGTCGCCTCCGGATTCGACCCGAGTACCCTCCACGTCCACTATCAGGGCGTCGACACCGAATGGTGGCGCGCGGACGATGAGGCGGGCGAGAGGGGCGAGATCCCGTCCCTCCTCTTCGTCGGCGCCCTGAGCGACCTCAAGGGCGTGCCGGACCTTCTTCGCGCGCACGCTTCCGTCTCCGATCGCCATCGCCTCGTCATCGTCGGCGACGGCCCCCTGCGACGTGACGTCGAACGAGCCGCCGCGGGGGACCCCGCCCTCACGTACGCGGGGCCGCTCCCCCGAGAGGGCGTCCGGGACGCGATGCGCCGCTCCGACGCCCTGATTCTGCCGACCCGGACCACTCGAGGACGCGCGGAGGCGGCGGGACTCGTCTCGCTCGAGGCGCAGGCGTGCGGGCTCCCCGTGATCGTCAACGATGTCGGCGGCGCCGCCGAGATGTCGGCGCCCTCGTGCTCGGATCTGCTCACCCGGGAGTACGATGTTGATTCCCTCGCCTCGGCGATGCGCGCGGTCATCCGCATGGGAGCCTCGGAGCGCCGCGCGCGCGGGGCGGCGTCCCGGGAATGGGTCGTCGCGAACCGGAGCACGCGCACAGCGGTGGCCGAGCTCCGAGTCCACTACGAGGAGCTTCTCGGGGCGTGACGCCGCCGTCCGGCTACGCCGTGCGGCCCTTCCCGCCGGCCTCCTGCAGGGCCGATGCGGCTTGAGCGGCGCGCGCCCTCCAGGTGTTGTCCCCCCGGATCTCCCGGACTCTGCTCGCCGCCCGCTCGACCTCGTCGGGATTCGAGATGAGCCGCTCGAGCACCGCGCCGATCTCCGCGCGATCGAAGCGGGGCGCCCACCCGATGCCGTTCCGTTCGACGAAATCCCCGACGAACGTGTCGGCACTCGCGAGAATCGGAAGCCCGCGCCCAATGTACTCGAAGAGCTTGACCGGCGCGGCGAACGATCGGTATTCGATCGGGCGCATCGCGAGCACCCCGATCGTCGCGCGATCGAAATAGGGATCGAGCTCGGCACCGCGACCGTGGACGACCGCCACCCGATCCGAGAGGAGATCCTCGTAGTCCCCCCGCAGCCGCGACCACTGGTCCTGGGGAACGCACATCGTGAGTCCGCATCCCGGCGCATCGCCGACCGCTGCGAGGCACTCCGTGATGTCGTAGAACGCGCCGAGACTCCCGACGTAGAAGAGTTCGACGCCCTCGCCCTCGGAGATGCGCTCCACTGGTGCGCCTGGCGGCAGCTCCCGGAATTTGCTCGGGGAGACGATGGGCACGTAGTCGCCCATCCGCATCGACGGGAGGAAGAGAATGTCAACGGTTCGCTCGAGACGTCGAAGATCCCTCACATAGTTGAGCTTCAGCATCGCCCTGTAGGGCAGCTGCCGAAGCGTGAGGAAACCGGGGAAGCGCCAGTAGATGTCCCGATAGAACGCGCCGACGGGAACTCCCGATCGTCGGCATGCGGCGAAGAGGTCGAAGTCGACTCCGGGGTCGACGTGCGCGGATCGCGGCTCGGACATGGCGATCGGGCTCGACGAGAGCTCCGAGTAGCAGAACTCGACGTCCCCGTCGGCGAGGGCTCGTCGGGCGTCGAGCGCCTTGAGCCGCCGCTCCTCGGAGCGGCCCGTCACCTCGATGACCTCGTAGCCCGCCTCCTTGAACGCCTCGAGCATCCGATACGGTCGGATCGAGGAGCCCGCGGAGCCGCCGCCCGCGACGACGCTGGGCGCGTGGAAGACCATTCGCTTCACGCCGGTCGTCTCCTTTCGCGATGAGCGCGCCTCGACGGATCATCGGCCTCATCCGTCACCTCACGATACAGAGCCGTCCAGCGATCGGTGAAGGAAGACTCCGAGTAGCGCTCGCGAGCCCGGGCGCGAATGTCTGCGGGAGCGAGGTACCCCTCATCGTTCGCGAGCCGCCGCATCGCGTCGACGAGCGCGTCATGGTCGTCCACCGGCACGAGCTCGCCGAGGCCGTCCCGCACCGCGAACCGTCCCCCCCACGTCGCCGACGCGAGAATCCGCACGCCGGCCGCTTGCGCCTCGGAGAAGACCGCCCCGCCCGTCTCGACGGCGCTCACGAGGATGAACACGTCGGAGGCCGCCATCGCCGCGGCGATCTCGGATCGCGGCTTACGGCCGACGAACTCGACATGAGCCGGGATCTCGCCCCCGAGTCCGCCTCGCACTCGTTCGATGGACTCGGGCGTCCCCCCGATCACCGTCAAGCGGGCCCCGCCCTCGGGGAACGCGTCGGCGAATGCTCGGCAGGTTTCGACGACTCTCTTGTTATCGTCGATGTGCGACACGTGAAGGAAGCGGATCGGCGCGGACGGCTCGCGGTCGACGCGCCGCGCCTCGAAGAAGAGGTCCGGCACCGGGAGCGGGATCGCGACCCAGCTCGTGCGCGGGTAGCGGGCGTCGAGGGCGGAAGCGAATCCCGACGAGACCGTCGTCAGCAGGGAGGCGCGGCCGACCGCCGCATCGATCCGACGGCGCCGCGAAAGGAACGCGGGCGCGGAGATCGACGAGGGCCGGTGCTCGGTGAGGACGAGAGGAGCGCCCCACCGCTCGGCGAGAAACGCGGCGCTCGTCCCGCCGGGGAACACGGTGTGCCCGTGAACCACGTGCGGCGTTCCGACCTCGTGCTCGAGGAGTCGCGCGGCGCGCGCGAGGAGCGAGCGGTGCAGGCGCTCCTCGAGGAGCCGCGCGCCCCTCGGGAGCGTGGGGAGATCCACTCGGACGACGCGAAGGCCGTCCTCGATCGCGAGCCTCGGTCGGACGATCCAGTCCCGCGATTCGGCCCGCACCGGCTCCGCCGACAGAACGCTCACGTCGTGGCCGGCGTCCGCGAGCATCCGAGCCTGCTCCCGGAAGAAGGTTCCGTTGAACGGGGCGGAGGGCCTCGGATACCAGGAGGGGACGAAGCAGACCCTCATGCGCGCGCTCCTTCGCGGTCGTACTGGGCGGCGGTGAGGACGGAGAGGACGACGAGCGCCCCGAGCATCGCTCCCATGAGGAGGCCGAGGATCGTGATCGTGGGGAGCAGCGCGTAGGGGGAGAAGCGCAGCCAGGCGAGCGGCACGACGCAGTAGAAGATCGCGAAGACGAGCATCTTCTGCTGGTTCTCCGTCACCACGAAGAGATTGGAGATCGGCGAGGTGAGGACCGTCATGTACAGCCACGGAGTCAGAGCCCGGGCGAAGTATCCGGCTTGATCCCATCGAGCGCCGAACACCAGGGGGAACAGCCACGGCGCGATGACGTAGAGCACGGCGAAGGGGATCGCCACCGCGAGGGCGGCGCGAACGAGTGTCCGCACGACGAGCGGGCGCATCTCGCCTCGAGGAGTGTCGGACAGCTTCTTGAGGAAGACCTGACCGACGCTTCCGGCGATGAGGCCCACCGGGACCTGGAGGATGTTCCAGGCGAGCTGGAACTGACCGAGAGCCGCGACGGCGACGGCCCCGATGAGGAGGTTGATCCCCGTGTTGCGCACCGCGTCCACGAGGGCGTTCGGCCCGTTGAGGAGCGGCATGCGCCTGTAGCGCGCGGCGACTGCGCGCATCGTCGGCTCTCCCGCCTCACGAGTCCGCGCATCGCCGGCGCGAACGGCGAGGAAGACGAGGGAGACGAGCTGACCGAGGATCGTGCCGCACAGGAGCGCCGTGAGCCCGCCGTGGAAGACGACGCCGAGCGCGAGCTGGAGCCCGGCGATCGCGAGGGCGTTGACGACGCCGTTCCTCGCGATATCCCCGAATCGCCCCTTCCGAGTGAGCCAGTAGCGGAGGTTCGTCGCCTCGGCGATGAGGAAGACCGTGACGCCGGACCCCATGAGCCAGCGCGACAGTTCCGGCGAGTGATGGTAGTGAACGGTCAGCCAGTGCGACGCGAGGATCAGAGCGAGCGAGGTCAAGAGCGAGACGACGACGATCGACCGCGTCGCGAGCCGATGAACGACGCGAGCGGCCCGGTCGTCGTCGGGAAGCATGACCGCGAGGTCGTAGCGCAGTGCGGCCACCGTGATGACGAGCGAGGTGATCGAGCCGTAGATGCCGAGCAGGCCCTTGTCGACGTCGGTGTAGACGCGCGCGATGAAGATCTGCAGCACGAAGGTGATGACCTGGGCGAGCAGAGTGCCCGACATCAGCGTGAGAACGCCCCTCAGGAGCGGACTCGTCGAGAGCACGCTGCGCCAGCGGCCACGTCCCCACGCCTTGTCAGCCACTCGACAACCTTCTCACTGATGCTCTTCCGCACGACGAGTCAGGATCCGGGCCCCGACCTCGTCACTGGCACCCCACTATTCAAGCATGCGCTCTCGAGGGCTAGAATCCGCGAAGGCCCCGACGTCGAGATGTAAGGATCGCATGTGGATCGCGTAGAGCTCCTCCTCGAACGACCCGGATGGCTGGCGGACGAGAGGGCGCGCCGCTGGGCCTGGGCTCCTCTCCCGGACTTCGCGCGCACGGTCCTCGACTCCGGCTTCGAGGATCTCGCCTCGATTCCGGGGCAATGGGTCCTCGTCGAAGAGCGAGCGGACCGAGTGATCGTCGCGACCGACCGAATGCGGTCGCTCGGACTGCTCTACGCGCGCGTCGGATCGCGATGGATCGTCGCCGACGACGTCGAGGCGATGCGCGGCCGTCTTCCGGACTGGCGGCTCGACGCCTCCCAGGCGGCGGTCTTCGCGCATTTCGGCTACGCCCTCGGCGATGGCACGCTCATCGACGGAGTGCGGGCGTGCGAGGCGGCGTCCGTCGTCGCGCTCCACGACGACGGGACGTCCTCGTCGACGCTCTTCGCGCGATACCGGCGGAATGACGACCTCATCGAGTCGCCGGAGGAGTTCGCCGAGGAGTTCACGCGGGCCCTGGACGGAGCGCTCGCGCGGCTCCTCGAGGCGAGCGGCTCCCGGCCCCTCGTCGTCCCCCTGTCGGGCGGATTGGACTCCCGATTGCTCCTCGCGCGCCTGAGGGCCCTCGGCGCCGACCGTCTGACGGCCTTCACCTACGGGAAGGCGGGATCGCGGGAGACCGCGATCTCCCGCAGCGTCGCCGAATCGCTCGGCGTGCCGTGGATCGGGATCGAGTGCGTCGTCGACGAGATGCGGCGGCTGTGGACGGGCCCCGAGGGAGAGGCATTCCGCAGGTCGAACTGGTGCGGGGTGTCCCTGCCCCACGTACAGGACTGGTTCGCACTCCATCATCTGAGGTCCGACGGCCTCGTCGGGGACGACGCGGTCTTCCTCCCCGGGCACACGATCGTCGGGAATTCGCACGACGAGGAAGAGGTCCTCGCGGGGATGCCGGCAGCGGCCCTCGGCCGCCTCATCGCCGACCACCACGGGGTCCTCCAAGGACGCCCCCGCTCGATCGACACCGATCCGCTGGTCGTCGGAGCCGTCGAGCGCGCGGCGCGGGAGGTCGAATACGACGGCTCCCCGGCCGCATCGATGTCGTGGCTCGAATGGTTCAACCTCCGCGAGCGGCAGGCGAAGTACATCAATCATTCGATGCGCGCCTACGAGTCCTTCGGATTCACGTGGGCCGCGCCGATGCTCGATGCGCAGCTGTGGAGGGTCTGGCTGTCGGGGGATCTCGCGCTGACGAAGAACCGGCAGTGGTACGCGGCGTACGTCTCCGACGTCTACTCGACTGCGACGGGCGCGCGCGATGAGGGCCCGTCCCTCTACTCGACGTCGAACGACCACGGATTGCCCGCGGGGCTCAAGGCCGCGGCCCTCGGCCTCATGCGGGCGACGCGCGCCGATCGCGCGCTGTCGAAGGCCCGCTCGATCCGGACGATGCTCGACCACCCGATGGCGTTCGAAGCGTTCGCCGCCCCCCTGAACCGCTTCGAGCAGGCGCGCGCCTTCGCGATGGGCGCGAGTTCGACCGGGCTCTGGGCGAGGCTCTTCCTCGCCAATTCCTGGGGCTCGAACGCCCTCATCGTTCCCGAGGACGAGGACACGCGCGCGAACTGAGAGACGGGGGCGGGCGAAGGATGATCCTTCGCCCGCCCCCGTTTCTCAAGCGCTCAGTCGAAGCGCACCGACTGGCCGGTCGCGGCCGATTCGAGGATCGCATCCGTGACGCGCAGGGTCGCGAGGCCCTCCTCCATGGACACGTGCTCGGCCGACACCCCGAGGATCGCGTCGCGGAAGTGCTCGTGCTCGACGGCGAGCGGCTCGCGCTTGCGGAGCGCGTAGCGCGTCACCGTTCCCTCCGAGACGCCCCGGAAGTTCGCGATCTGATCCCACTGGACGGGCATCGAGCCGTTCTCGTAGAAGGTGAGGTCGCCCATCGCGGTGTCGGCGACGAGCGCTCCGCGCTCACCGGTGACGATCGTCGTCCGATCCTTGTACGGAGTGAGCCAGTTGACGAGGTGGCTGACGAGGACGCCGTTCGCGAATCGGCCCGAGGCGACGAGGAGATCCTCGTGCTCGCGACCCGAGCGGTACGCCGTCTGGGCGAAGACCTCCTCGTAGGTGGAACCCGCTACCCAGGCGGCGAGGTCGACGTCGTGGGTCGCGAGGTCCTTGACGACGCCGACGTCGGCGATCCGCGCGGGGAAGGGCGACTGGCGGCGCGTTGAGATCTGGTAGACCTGCCCGAGCTGGCCGTCCTGGATCCGCTTGCGCATCTCGAGGAGAGCCGGATTGCAGCGCTCGACGTAGCCGACGGCTCCGACGAGTCCGGCGTCGGAGAAGGCTCTCGCGATCCGCTCCCCCGACTCGACGGACACGGAGAGCGGCTTCTCGACGAGGGCGTGGACACCCGCCTCGGCGAGCTTCAGCGCCGCGTCCTCGTGGAACGCGGTGGGAACGGCCACGACCGCCGCGTCGATGCCGGCGGCGATGAGCGCCTCGACGTCGGGGAGGACCTCGAGATCTCCGGCGACGCCGAAGCGATCACCGGAGGGATCGGCGACGGCGACGAGGTCGACGCCCTCGGTCGCGCGGACGTTGCGAACGTGGTGACGCCCCATCGATCCGATGCCGAGGACGCCGACGCGGATGTTCGTCATCAGGCGCCCGCCTTCGCGCACGCGTTGACGGCCTCGACGACACGCTCGAGGTCGGCGCCCGAGAGCGAGGGATGGACCGGAAGGGAGACGACCTCTCGGGCCGCCTTCTCCGTCGCGGGAAGCTCGAGGCCGGGGGCGTACGGGGCGAGCGACGGGAGTCGGTGGTTGGGGATCGGGTAGTAGACGCCCGAACCGACCTGCCACTCGTCGCGCAGCGCCTCGATGAAGCGGTCGCGGTCGACGTCGACGACGCGGATCGTGTACTGGTGGTAGACGTGGACGGCGCCGGGCGCGACCGGCGGGACGACGACGCCCTCGAGGTGGGCGTCGAGGAAGGCCGCGTTCTCCTGGCGCTTCGCGGTCCAGGCGCCGACCTTGCCGAGCTGGACGCGCCCGATCGCCGCGTGGACGTCGGTCATGCGGTTGTTGAGGCCGACGAGCTCGTTCGCGTAGCGCTTCTCCATTCCCTGATTGCGCAGGAGACGCACGCGGCGCGCGACCTCGGGATCCGCGGTGGTCACCATGCCGCCCTCGCCCGAGGTCATGTTCTTCGTCGGGTAGAGACTGAAGGCGCCGAAGGTCCCGAAGGCGCCGACCGGCGTGCCGTCGAGGGAGGCGCCGTGGGCCTGCGCCGCGTCCTCGAAGACCATGAGGCCGTGGCGTTCGGCGATTGCGCGAATCGCCGTCATGTTCGCCGGATGGCCGTAGAGGTGGACGGGCATGATCGCCTTCGTCCGCTCGGTGATCGAGGCCTCGATCGACTCCGGGGAGAGGCAGAAGGAGTCGTCCTCGATATCGGCGAACACGGGGGTCGCGCCGGTAAGGGCGACGGAGTTCGCGGTCGCCGCGAAGGTGAAGGACGGGACGACCACCTCATCGCCCGCGCCGATTCCGGCGGCGAGCAGACCGAGGTGGAGGGCCGAGGTGCCCGAGTTGACGGCGACGGCCTCGGTCCCCGGCACGAGCCGCGCGGCGAATTCCTCTTCGAAGGCCTTCACCTGCGGGCCCTGCGCGACCATTCCGGACCGGAGGACGGCCGAGACGGCCTCGATCTCCTCCTCGCCGATGATGGGCTTCGCAGCGGGGATCATGTCGCGAGTCATTCTGCTTCCTTCACGAGAGTGTCGTTGTCGATCTGACGATAGCGCGCGCCCGTCGCCGGGCACTCGAAGACGGCGGGATCATCCGTGGCGGAGAGCTTGACGCCGGCCTCGCCGACCCAGCCGATCCGCTTCGCCGGAACCCCGGCCACGAGGGCGAAGGCGGGAACGTCCTTCGTGACGACCGCCCCCGCGGCGACCGTCGCCCACTCCCCGATCGTCACAGGCGCGACGCACACCGACCGCGCGCCGATCGCGGCGCCGTCGCGGATCGTCACGCCGACGGGCTCCCAGTCGTGCGCCGACTTCGGAGAGCCGTCGGGGTTGACCGCGCGCGGGAAGTGATCATTCGTGAGGACGACGGCGGGGCCGATGAAGACGCCGTTCCCGAGAACCGCCGGCTCGTAGACGAGGGCGTAGTTCTGCACCTTGCAGCCGTCGCCCATCCTCACGCCCGAGCCGATGTACGCGCCGCGACCGACGATGCAGTTCTCGCCGAGGACGGCGTCCTCCCGGATCTGCGCGAGGTGCCAGATCGAGCTCCCCTCCCCGATCGTCGCCCGAGCGTCCACGTCGGCGGATTCCGCGATGCGCACTTCGATCCCTCCAGTCGAGAAGACGTCGCCTTATGAGCAACAGCATAGAGGACCTCCGGCTCCGCCCCTTCTTCGTCGCCGCGGCCCGCATGGGATACTGCAGACATGGAGACGCTCACCGATACATGGGTCGTCGTCCCCCTGTACAACGAGGCCTCCGTCGTCGGCGACGTCGTTTCCGAGGTCCGACGGGTCTTTCCGAACGTCGTCTGCGTGGATGACGGATCGCGGGACGACTCGGCCGAGGTCGCCGAATCGGCCGGCGCGCTCGTCGTCCGTCACCCGATCAATCTCGGACAGGGCGCGGCCCTCCAAACCGGATTCGATTTCGTCATGCGCTCGACCGGCGGGCGCTTCGTCGCCACCTTCGACGCCGACGGCCAGCACAGCGTCGACGACGTCGTCGCGATGAGGAAGAAGGCCCTCGCCGAGGACCTGGCGATCGTCTTCGGCTCGCGCTTCCTCGAAGGAGCCTCCCGAGAGATGTCGGGCTTCCGTCGCCTCGTCCTCAGGACCGCGGCGGCGATGACGAGGCTTCGGACCGGAGCCCGCCTCACGGACGCGCACAACGGACTGCGCCTCCTCGACCGTCGGGCGCTCGCCTCCATCAGGCTCCGGCACAATCGGATGGCGCACGCCAGCGAGATCGTCGAGCAGCTCATCGCCTCGAAGCTCCCCTGGGCCGAGATGCCCGTCCACATCCGGTACACCGACTACTCGAAGGCGAAGGGGCAGTCCCTTCTCAATTCGGTGAACATCCTCGTCGAGCTCTTCCTGGGGTGATGATGACTACCTACTGGCTCGCCAAACTCCTCCTCCTCGTCGGCCTCGGCCTCGTGGCGTTCCTCATCCTCAGGCGGCCCCGAACGGCCTCGCACCTCGCACTCCGCCGACTCGGGATGCTCGTTCTCATCCTCTTCGCCTGCTTCGCGGTCCTCTTCCCCCACATCCTCAACGACCTCGCGCATCTCGTCGGCATCGAACGGGGAATCAACCTTCTCGTGTACGGCGTGGTGCTCGCCCTTTTCGGAGCGATGGCGGGCTCCTATCGGCGGGATTCGGACACCGAGGCCCGTCTCACCCAGCTCGCGCGCGCCGTCGCCCTCGCGGATGCCGAAAGGCGCTACGGCCCCCGAGCCGGGGGCGCCGCGGACGCGCCTGAATCTCCCGGAGAAGCCCCCTCGCGAGGCGCGTCACGCCCCGGGGACGTCGAAACGCCGCGGTGACGGCGCTACGATCGCACTCAATGAGCAAACACGCGATCGACAAGCGCCTGCGCCCGGTTCAACACGCCGCGACGAATCCGTTCCGATTCGGCGCGCTGCGCTCGACCGTGGCGGTCCTCCTCGCGGTCCTCCTCTTCTTCGTCTCCGCGGTCGGGTTCCTCTACGGGTCCCTCGCCGCCCAGGTTCGAAGCTCCGCGCTCGATATCTCGAATCTGACGAACCAGTCGGGATCGACGGCGAAGGCAATCACAGCCATCGACCAGTTCCAGGGCCGAGCGATCAACATCCTCGTCTCCGGCACCGATTCGCGGTACAACCAGGACGATGCGGGCTACGGATCGTCGGAGGAACTCGCCACGATCCACTCGGATACGACGATGATCGCGCACATCTCCGCGGACCGGAAGTCGGTCACCGTCGTCTCGATCCCCCGCGACCTCGTCACCGACATCCCCTCGTGCACGCTGTCGAGCGGTGAGACGACCGCCTCCTACGAGGGCATGTTCAACTCCGCCTTCTCCACCGGAGCGGTGACGGACGACGTCGGCGGCGGAATCGCCTGCACGAAGGCGACGGTCGAGCAGCTCACGGGTCTGACGATCGACGCGTTCGTCGTCGTCGACTTCACCGGCTTCAAGGGGATGATCGAGGCCCTCGGCGGCGTGTGGTTCAACGTCCCTGAGGACATGTACGACACCTACTCCGGCCTCGACGTCAAGGCGGGCTGCCAGCGCTTCGATGCCGCAACGGCCCTTTCCTTCGCCCGCGCCCGTTATGAGGTCGGGGACGGCTCGGACATCTCGAGGATCGGCCGCCAGCAGCAGCTCGTCTCCGCGATGCTCCGCGAGGTCCTCTCGAAGAACTACGTCACCGACCTTCCGGCGCTCATCACGTTCCTCAGGGCGACGATCGCCTCGCTCACCGTCTCGACGAACCTCGCCGACATCAACGCCGACGCGGGCCTCCTCAGTTCGCTCCTCGGCGTCGACAAGGCGAACATCCGCTTCGTCACCATGCCCTGGGGGTTGGCGTCCTGGGACCGGAATCGCGTCGTCGCGACCGAGCCCGAGGCGACGAACGTCTGGAAGGCTCTCGCGGCCGACGAGTCCCTCCCCATCGGCACCGCCTACACGGACGGCGCGGGCAACACCCAGACCGTGCCCGATCCGGAAGCCCAGTCCGCCGCGGCCGCCGAGTCCGGGACCGCCTCCGACACGGGCTCGACGTCGGACACGGCGACTACCACTGAAACGACGAACACGACCGATACGACCGGCTCGACCGACACCGGTTCGACCGCGACGACCTCCCCCGAGACCTGCCCCCCGAGCGAATGACCTGTCTCTTATCCTGTCTCCTATACACATCCGACGCTGGAGGGGAAACACNCGAGCGAATGACCTCTCAGCCCCCCTCCTTCCGACCCGACCGACGCCGCGCCCGGCCCACCTCCTCCGAGGCCAGACCCGCGAGCGGCCAGAATCCCTCTACCGGACAGGGCGCCGCGGAGGGCGCGCAGGGCTCCGCTCCGCAGACCGGTTACGGCGTCCGCCCCTCCGCTCAGGGCGCCCCGATGCCGGTCTTCCGCGAGCGCCCGAAGGTCTACGGGGTCGCCGCCGACGGCGCGGGCGCCAAGCAGTGGAGGGTCGACGCCGAGTCCGGCGAGGCCGCGCCCGTCGACCCGCACAAGCCCCTCATCCCGACGACGGCCGACCAGCCGTCCCGTCCTCTCCCGCCCTCCTTCGCCCCCGCGAAGCGCGCCTCGCACGCCGAGTCGGCGGCCCGCGCCGCGGCCCAGCGGAACGGCGACGCCGCCCGGGGAGGAGCGGGCCCCGCCCCCTCCTTCGCCCCGACCGGGCGTTCGGGAGGACGTCCCTCCGGCGCATCGAGCGCTCGTCCCGGCGCTGTTCCGGGCAGGCCGGGTCCTCAGGCGGGTTCTGCGGCTCCGCGTCCCATCCGATCATCCGGCGGCTACCCGACGACCTCGGTTCCCCCCTCGACTCCCGTCCCGCGACCCGATCCCGCACGAACGGCGCGGCCCGTCGGACGTCCGAAGCGGCGCTCGCCGCTTCGGCGAATCGGCGCCCTCATCGCAGCGCTCCTCGTCCTCGTCCTCGTCTGGACGTCGTTCCTCCTGTGGGACGCGAATCAGAACCTCGGGCGCACTCAGGCGCTCTCGGGCGCAGCGAACACCGCGGGGACGACGTACCTGCTCGCCGGTTCCGACTCGCGCGCGGACGGCGCGGTGAAGGACGGCTTCGAGGGCGGCGAGCGCTCCGACTCGATCATGCTCGTCAACATCGCCCCCAACGGGCAGACCGTCACCCTGTCGATCCCCCGCGACACCTACGCGAAGATCCCCGGCTACGGCTGGGACAAGATCAACGCCGCCTACTCGTACGGGGGCTCCGCCCTCCTCGTGGAGGCGGTCGAGAACCTCACCGGTCTCACCGTCGACCACTACGTTCAGATCGGCATGGGCGGCGTCGCGGACATCGTCGACGCGGTCGGCGGGATCAACGCGTGCTACGACGGGGACGTCGCTCAGGGCGACCCCTCCGGCCTCGAGTGGACGGCCGGCTGTCACGACGTCGACGGCACGACGGCCCTCGCATTCTCCCGTATGCGCTACTCGGATCCCGAGGGCGACATCGGCAGGACGAAGCGCCAACGCCAGGTGATCTCGAAGGTCGTCTCCAAGGCCCTCTCCCCGTCGACGCTGATCAACCCGGCGAAGACCCTCAAGGTCGAGCGCGCCGGCTCGGCGTCCTTCACCGTCGACGAGTCCGACTCCGTGCTCGACGTCGCGAAGCTCGTCCTCGCGTTCCGGTCGTCGTCGAAGTCGGGCCTCATGGGCACCCCGCCGATCGAGTCGCTCGACTACACGACGGACGCGGGAGGCTCGGCGGTCCTCCTCCAGGACACGACGGCCGACGACTTCTTCGCGAAGCTCCGCTCCGGATCGTTGACCACCGACGATCTCAACGTCGTCGCCGGATACTGACCCGGCACGCACGAGGGCGGGGCTCCCCGCCTCTTCGAGGGCGATCGACAGCGGCCGGGGCCGACCCATGGTCGGCCCCGGCCGTCGTCTCATGAGCGCTCAGGCGATTCCGTCAGCGCCTCGGTGTTGGTGACGCCGCTCCGAACGACCAGAACGACAACGCCGCGTCGAAGGAGACCGGACTTACTCCCCGGGGCGCTCGATCCTGCGCGGACCGGCCTGCCAGCCCTCCCACGCGGATTCGAGGATGTCGTCGACGTCGTGCTCGGCGGTCCAGCCGAGGTCCTCTCCGATCCGCGAGGCATCGCCGATGAGGAGCGGCGGGTCGCCCGCGCGGCGCCCCTCCTCCACCACGGCGAAGTCCCACCCTGCGACCTTGCGCAGACCGTCGACGATCTGGCGGACCGAAGTGCCCGTGCCGGTGCCGACGTTGAAGACGCGATGGGCGAGCTCACGGTCCGCATCCAGAGCGTCAAGCGCCGCGATATGCGCCTTCGCGAGGTCGAGGACGTGGATGTAGTCGCGGACGCAGGTGCCGTCCTGCGTCGGATAGTCGGTGCCGAAGATCTTTGCCGGCTCGCCCTTCTCGACGCGGTCGAGGACCATGGGGACGAGGTTGAGGATCGCGGGGTCGGCGAGGTCCGTCCACCCGGCGCCCGCGACGTTGAAGTAGCGCAGTCCGATCCACTTGAGGCCCCAGGCGCGCTCGGCGTCGGCCATCATCCACTCGCCGATGAGCTTCGTCTCGCCGTAGGGGTTGATCGGATGGCAGTCGATGTCCTCGGCGACGACCTCGACCGGAGGCATCCCGTAGACGGCCGCGGAGGAGGAGAAGATGATCTGCTCGACGCCGGACTCGTTCATCGCGCGCAGGACGTTCGCGAGCCCGCCGATGTTCTGCTGGTAGTAGAACATCGGGCGCTTCACCGACTCGCCGACCTGCTTGCGGGCGGCGAAGTGGATGACGGCGGTGACGTCCTCGTCGACCATCGTGTTCGCGAGGACGGTGGCCGCTTCCTCGGACGCGACGTCGAGTTCGACGAGGGTCGCGCCCTCGACGCGGGAGGCGGCACCGGTCGAGAGGTCGTCGACCACGACGACGCGCTCACCGCGCTCGAGAAGGAGTCGGACGACGTGCGCGCCGATGTAGCCGGCGCCTCCGGTCACAAGAATGCTCATGGGCCCATCCTAACCGCGCGGAGCGGCCCGGATCATAGGCTCTCGGCGACCCTTTCGGCGAGCTTCGCGCCCTTGTCGGCGGCCAGATCGCGCAGCGACGCCTGGAATTCCCGCATCTTCGCGCGCAGCCCCTCGGCGAATCCGCCCTCGCCCGCGGAGAGGATCCTCGCGGCGAGGAGCCCCGCGTTGCGCGCCCCGCCGATCGACACGGTCGCGACGGGCACGCCCGCCGGCATCTGGACGATCGAGTGGAGCGAGTCGACGCCGTCGAGGTGCTTGAGCGGCACGGGGACGCCGACGACGGGCAGTTCCGTGAGGGCGGCGAGCATTCCGGGCAGGTGGGCCGCTCCCCCGGCGCCCGCGATGACGACGCGCAGGCCGCGGGCGGAGGCGGATCGGCCGTAGGCGACCATGTCCTCGGGCATGCGGTGGGCGGAGACGACCCCGACCTCGCAGGCGATGCCGAATTCGGCGAGGGCGTCGACGGCGGGCGCCATCGTCGGCCAGTCGGAGTCCGATCCCATGACGACGCCGACGAGCGGACGCTCGCCGGTCGCGGTGAGACGGATGTCGAGGGCGGGGGTCTGGTCGGTCATCGGGGGTCCTTCCTCGGGAGCGGTTGTGCGGGCGTTCGGGTCGTCGGCGGATCGACGAGAGCGGGGCGGGGCGCCCGTTCAGGCGTCACCGCGAAGCACCGCGACGACGGCCTCGGCCTCCGCGCGGGCGGCGGCGGGATCGGCGTCGACGACGGTGACGTGACCGAGCTTGCGACGAGGCCGGACCTCCTTGCCGTAGAGGTGGACCTTCGCACGCGGGTGCCCGTCCAGTGCGGCGCCCAGGGCGCGCGCCGGGTCGTCGTGGCTCGAGCCGAGGAGGTTGACCATGACGGAGCGCGTCCCGGGGACGAGGACCTCGGTCGAGCCGAGCGGGAGGTCGAGGACGGCGCGCAGGTGCTGTTCGAACTGGCTCGTCACCGCCCCGTCGATCGTCCAGTGACCCGTGTTGTGCGGGCGCATCGCGAGTTCGTTGACGAGGACGCGCGCCTCCTCGCCCTCGCCGACGACGAACATCTCGACGGCGAGCACGCCGGTGACGCCGAGCTCGGCGGCGATCCGCTCGCCGAGCGCACGGGCCTCGTCGAGGAGGCGCTCGGGGATCCCGATCGCGGGCGCGGTGACGACCGAGCACACGCCGTCGACCTGCTCGGTCGTCGATACGGGCCAGGAGGCGATCTCCCCGGAGGGGCGCCGGGCCGTGAGGGCCGCGATTTCGGAGACGAAGTCGACCTTCTCCTCGGCGAGGAGCGGACCGCGCCCGAACCAGTCGGAGACCTCGGCGGGGTCGGCGACGACGCGAACGCCGTGACCGTCGTAGCCGCCGGTGGGGGTCTTGACGACGACCGGCCAGCCGATCTCCGCTCCGAAGGCGCGCAGGTCGTCCTCGTCCTCGATCCGCGCCCACCGCGGGCACGGCGCTCCCATCGCGGTGAGGCGCTCGCGCATCGCGAGCTTGTCCTGGGCGTAGAGAAGGGCCGAGGCGGGCGGCTCGATCGCGACGCGGCCGGCGAGGGCCGCGAGCAGGGCCTGGGGGACGTGCTCGTGTTCGAAGGTGAGGACGTCGGCGCCCTCGACGAGCGCGAAGACCTCGTCGGGATCCTGCGGAGTGCCGACGGAGGAGGGGACGACGACCTGGCCGGTCGACCCGTCGGCCGCCTCGACGAGGGGGCGCAGCTCCACGCCGAGGGCGATGGCGCTCTCCTGCATCATGCGGGCGAGTTGCCCGCCGCCGATGACCGCGATGACGGGCCTGCCCGTCGAGCTGGACTCCATGGCCCCGACCCTACTCGCCGCGGGGCTTCCGGGTCGACGCGGTCCGCCGGTCTCGTGGTTCATCGGGCCCGCGGGGCTCCATCGGGCCCGCGGGGCTCAGTGGAGGACTTCCCGACAAGAGGAGGGGATACACCCCCTCCACGCGTCGCTAATGCCTCCACACGGCGTCAATGCCTCCACACGGCGTCAATGCCTCGACATGACGCATCCCCTCCCATCAGGACGGTCCGCGATCCGATACCGCTCAGTGGAGGACTTCCCGACAAGAGGAGGGGATACACCCCCTCCACGCGTCGCTAATGCCTCCACACGACGTCAATGCCTCCACACGGCGTCATCCCCTCCCATCAGGACGGTCCGCGATCCGATACCGCTCAGTGGAGGACTTCCCGACAAGAGGAGGGGATACACCCCCTCAACGCGTCGCTAATGCCTCCACACGGCGTCAATGCCTCGACATGACGCATCCCCTCCCATCAGGACGGTCCGCGATCCGATACCGCTCAGTGGAGGACTTCCCGACAAAAGGAGGGGATACACCCCCTCCACGCGTCGCTAATGCCTCCACGCGTCGCCAAGCCCTCCACTCGGACGGGAAGGCGAGTGTCATCGGCGCGCCCATTGGACCGATCGAGGCCCCGCGCGGAGTCGTGCGGCGTAGCTCGGTGCGGAGTCGTGCGGCGAGGCCCCGCTCTCAGAATCGCCGCGAGCGCCGACCCATCGAGACGACGGGCCCCTGGGGCATCACACGATCCGGGTCGAGGGACGCCGGGATCGCCGCCAGCGACAGGGTGAAGACCGGCGGCCGATTGCTCGTGAGCTCGAGCCGACCGCCCATCGCCCCGGCGAGGTCCTTCGCGAGCGCGAGACCGATGCCGGTCGAGCCGTGACCGGAGACGCCCTTCTCGAAGACGTCGGGCGCGAGATCGTCGTCGATGCCCTCGCCCTCGTCGGTGACGTCGATGACGACGCCTCGCCGACTCGCCGCGCGTCGCGCCGAGACGCGCGTCGTGCCGGCGCCGTAACGCAGGGAGTTCTCGATGAGGGTCGCGAGCACCTGGGAGAGCTTGCCGCCGTCGGCGAGGACGGGGAGCTCGGCCTCATCGGTGAAGACGAGTTCGCGCCCGGCCGCGACGAAGGCGTCCTCCCACTCCTCGCGCTGGGTGTTGAAGGCCTCGAGAATGTGGATCGCCTCGGTCTGACCGGATGCCCGCGCGTTCGCGTCGAGGAGTTCGGCGACGACGCCGGTGAGGCGCTCGACCTGCTCGAGGCAGGAACGGGCCTCCTCCTGGACCTCCGGCTCGGTGGAGATGAGGTCGATCTCCTCGAGGCGCATCGACAGCGCAGTGAGCGGCGTGCGGAGCTGGTGGGAGGCGTCGGAGGCGAACTGGCGCTCGGCCGCGAGACGGCCCGCCATGCGCTCGCCCGTGCGGACGAGCTCCTCCTGGACGAGGTCGATCTCCTCGATCCCCGAGGGTTTGACGCGGGCGCGCACCTGCCCGGAGCCGATCTGCTCGGCCTGGGCGGCGAGGTAGATGAGCGGCGCGGATAGGCGCCGCGAGAAGCGAAGGGCGAGCGCGAGGCCGACGAGGAGGCACGTCGCCATGCCCGCGAGGTAGAGCGCGCAGATCGCGGCGACCTTCTGGAGGGTCCGGACGGCCGAGACCTCCATCCGGACGGCGGTTCCGGCCTGGGTGGAGGCGTGGGCGACGAGGGTCGGTCCGTCGACGGGGTTCCCGACGGTCGTCAGCCCGTAGGCCGCCGTCGACACGGAGACGCGCACCCCGCCCTGCCGGTCGGCGACCGGATCGGCGAGGGCGGCGAGGAGCTCGGGAGTGATCTCCTCCCCGTCCGCGATACGACGATCGACGCTGCGGGCCACGGTCTGCACTCGGGCGTTGAGGCGCTCCTGGTCGGAGTTCCACGCGACGTACGAGGACGCGAAGGCGCCAGGCACGCCCATGAGGAGGGCGACGACCGTGACGGCCGCGAGGATCATCCTCACCGCTCTCTTGCGCATTCGGCAGTCCTCCTCGTCGTCGTGGGGTTCGGGCCCGAATACAGGCTACCCGCGTCGCCGGGGCGGCGACGCGGGCAGCGGGGTCGAACGGGCCGGGTCCGATGTCGGGCCCGACGGGGGTCAGCGGGCCTCGAAGCGGAAGCCCATCCCCCTCACCGTCGTGATGTAGTGCGGGTTCGCGGCGTCGTCGCCGAGCTTGCGGCGCAGCCACGAGACGTGCATGTCGAGCGTCTTCGTCGACCCGGTCGGGTCGGAGCCCCACACCTCGCGCATGAGGGCGTCGCGTTCGACGACCGTTCCGGCCTCGCGGACGAGGACGCGGAGGAGGTCGAACTCCTTGGCGGTGAGCTGGAGCTCGGTGTCGCCGGAGAAGGCACGGTGGGCGTTGACGTCGACGCGGACGTCCTGGGCGACGAGGTCGGCGTCGCCCGATTCGCCGCCCGTGCGGCGCAGGAGCGCGCGAACGCGGGCGAGGAGCTCGGCGAGGCGGAAGGGCTTCGTCACGTAGTCGTCGGCGCCGGTGTCGAGGCCGACGACCATGTCGACCTCGTCGGTGCGGGCGGTGAGGATGAGGATCGGGACGGTCTTACCGGATCCGCGGATCTCGCGGGCGACGTCGAGGCCGTCGATATCGGGCAGACCGAGATCGAGGACGACCAGATCGGCGCCTTCGACCTCGGCGAGGGCGCCGCGGCCGGTTCCGTGCGCGCGCACCTCGTAGCCCTCACGGCCGAGGGCGCGGGCGAGCGGTTCGGAGATCGCGGGATCGTCTTCGACGAGGAGCACTGTAGTCACAGATACATCATATCCTTTCGAGGAGATCTCTTTCAGGTCCCTTGACCATTGTGGACGATTGTCACTCATTCGGCCCGCTGCGGGGAAGACCCCGGCCTCGGGCGTCTCGGCCCCCGGTCAATCGCGGGCCGAGAGGAGATACGGGGCGATGGGACCGAAGCCGCGCAGTTCGGCGCTGGGGAACTCTTCGAGCCGATAGCCGTCCCCGCCCTTGCCGGCGGCGACCGCCGCGGCCGTCGTCGGGTCGGTGAGGATCTTCCCGACGGGCGCGATGTCGACGAGGCGCGAGGCGAGGTTGACCGTCGGGCCGAAGACGTCGCCCGAGCGGGAGAACACGTCTCCGCGGACGAAGGAGGCGCGCACAGGGAGGATCCGGTCGTCGGCGCTCAGCCGCTCGATGAGGGTCGTCACCACCCTCAGGCCGGTCGTAAGATCGTCGGCGATGTAGAGGACGGCGTCCCCGATCGTCTTGACGACGCGCCCGCCCGCCTCGGTGACGGCCTGGCGCGACTCCTCCTCGAAGCGCTCGATGAGGTCGACGACCGCGCCGCCGAGGATCGTCGAGGACGAGGTGTAGGACACCATGTCGACGAACCCGAGGGACCGGTTGAGGGGGAAGCGGGCCTTCGCGTCCTCGTGCCCGCGCTGGGAGACCTCCTTGTCGAGGCGCGAGAGAAGCGCCTCCATCTGCCGCTGCCACGAGTGGATGAACATGTGCTCGAAAGCGGCGACCCGCTCGCGCATGTGGTCGAGGACGTACATGCGGGCCGTCGTGTCGTCGAGGCCGAGCCTGCGGACGGCGTCCTCGACGAGGGCTTCGAACTGCCAGAGGCTCAGTCGATCGGCGAGGTGGGAGTTCGCGCGCAGGAGCGAGCGGCTCGTCGCGAGGTCGATCGCCCCGGATTCGACGAGCTCGTTCCACGTCACGTAGACCTCGAGGTCGCGGTCGGTGAAAGTGGGCGCGTCAGGGTCGGGGCGCTGGAATCCCATCGAGGTCCAGAAGTCGTAGACCCTCTCGACGGACGTTCCCGCGCGCTCAGCAAGAACGCGGGCGCTCATCGTCGCCGGCCCGCCGAGGAGCCTCGGGGCGTAGCTCGAGACCGTCTGATGCTCGAGGGCGCAGACGTCGACCTCGGGGGTCGACGCGGCCTCGGACGCGGTCCGGTCCATCGCGCCTCCCCTCTCGGTGTCGTCTCGTCGCATGCGGGCGTTCCCGGCGCGCGCTCGCGCGCGAGAACCGGCCGGGACACATCTTAGTAGCGTACATCACGTTTGACACGTCAATCGAACGCGCGCAGACGTCCTCGGGTGGGCGAGGGCCTCCCGACGGTGGAGAATGCCCACATGCGGATCCTCCTCGCCTCGAAGTCCCCCGCCCGCCTCGCGACCCTCGTGAGCGCCGGCGTCACGCCGATCGTCCGCGTCTCCGCCGTCGACGAACCCGCCGTCCTCGAGCGCCTGCGCGCCTCCTCCCCGACCCCGCCGACTCCCCCCGACGAGGTCCTCGCGCTCGCCGCCGCCAAGCGCGACGCCGTCGTCGCCTCCCTCCTCGCGCTCCCCTCCCCGATCGACGAGGACGGGGCCGATTCCCTGCTCATCGTCGGCTGCGATTCCATGCTCGAGATCGGCGGTCGCATGCTCGGCAAGCCTCATACGCCGGAGGTCGCGCGCGAGCGGATCCGCGAGATGCGCGGCACCTCGGCGACCCTGTGGACGGGGCACGCGGTGGCGCTCGTTCGACCGGGGGCCGCGTACGCGCCCGGGCCGGCCCTCGCCCGCGCCGCGTCGACGCGCGTCCGGTTCGGCGACATCACGGACGCGGAGATCGACGCCTACGTCGAGTCCGGCGAGCCGCTCCACGTCGCGGGCTCCTTCACAATCGACGGGCTCGGCGGCCCCTTCATCGCCGGAGTCGACGGCGATCACCATTCGGTCGTCGGCATCTCCCTGCCGCTCCTGCGCAGCCTCGCGGCCGAACTCGGCGTCTTCTGGCCCGACCTGTGGGACCACCGCCGAGGGATGGACCGGCACTGACAGCGCGCCCCCTCTGTTTTACAGTTCTTCACATGGACATTACGAAGGCTTGGGGCATCGGCCTCGCGACTGTGACGAAGGACGGCGAAACTCTCGACGTCTGGTACCCGAGGCCGCACCTCGGGGAGATGACGCCGGGCGAGGACGCCGACCTCCTCGACACCCTCACCCGCATGCAGCGCCAGGACGACGCCCGCGGCGTCCGCACCACCGTCGTCACCTGCAAGTCCGACCTCGAGGACCAGCCGCACTCGACGGCCGGCACCTACCTGCGCCTCCACCTTCTCTCCCACCGGCTCGTCAAACCGAACACGATCAACCTCGACGGGATCTTCTCCCGCCTCCCCAACGTCGTGTGGACCTCGCAGGGCCCCTGCGCCGCCGAGGACTTCGAGGAGACCCGCCTGCGCCTGCGCGCCGCGCTCGGCCACCCCGTCGCCGTCCTCGGCGTCGACAAGTTCCCCCCGATGGTGAACTACGTCGTCCCCAAGGGGGTCCGGATCGCCGATGGCGCGAAGGTCCGACTCGGCGCGCACCTCGCCGAGGGCACGACCGTCATGCATGCCGCCTTCGTCAACTACAACGCCGGCACGCTCGGCCGCTCGATGGTCGAGGGCCGCATCTCCCAGGGCGTCGTCATCGACGACGGCTCCGACGTCGGCGGCGGCGCCTCGACGATGGGCACCCTGTCCGGCGGCGGCCGCCAGCGCGTCCGCCTCGGCAAGCGCTGCCTCCTCGGCGCGAATTCCGGCCTCGGCATCCCGCTCGGCGACGACTGCGTCGTCGAGGCGGGCCTCTACCTCACCGCCGGCGCGAAGGTCGCCGTCATGGAGGCCGGAGGCGTCGTCCCCGGCAACAACGGCCTCTTCGCGGAGCCCCGCACCGTGTCCGCGCGCGAGCTCGCCGGGGCCTCGAACGTCCTCTTCCGACGCAACTCGCAGTCCGGCCGCATCGAGGCCCTCGCCCGAGGCGGCAAGGGCATCGAGCTGAACGAGGAGCTCCACGCGTCGAACTGACGCGCCCGCACCAGCAGCACTCGGAGCAACCGCACTCCGAGCAGGCGCGCCACGCGCAGCACCGCGATCAGACGCACTCGGAGCAACAGCCGAGCGCCGACGCGTCGGCGCGCCGCCCATCGACGGGGGAAGCCCCGAACCCGCCCGGGTTCGGGGCCTCCCCCGTGTCGTCTCATTCCGCTTCGGCGCCCCGCCCTCGTCGATCAGCGCGACGAGCGGGCCGCCGAGCGCGCACTCACTCCGCGACGCGCGGCGTGCGACGGCGCAGCGGCACGTAGTCGCGCTCGACCTCGCCGACGTAGACCTGGCGCGGACGGCCGATCTTCGTCGCGGGATCCTCGGTCATCTCGACGTACTGGGCGATCCAGCCGGGCAGGCGCCCGAGTGCGAACAGCGGCGTGAACATCTTCGTCGGGAATCCCATCGCCGAATAGATGAGGCCCGTGTAGAAGTCGACATTCGGGTAGAGCTTGCGCTCCTTGAAGTAGTCGTCGCCGAGGGCGATCGCCTCGAGCTCCATCGCGATGTCGAGGAGCTCGTCGCGCTTGCCGAGGCGCGAGAGGACGTCGTGCGCGGTCTCCTTGACGAGCGCGGCGCGCGGATCGTAGTTCTTGTAGACGCGGTGGCCGAAGCCCATGAGGCGGACGCCCTCGGCCTTCGACTTCACCTTGTCGACGAACTTCTGAACCGGCTCGCCCGTATCGCGGATCTGATGGAGCATCCTCAAGACCGCCTCGTTCGCGCCGCCGTGAAGCGGGCCCGCGAGCGCGCCGACGCCGGCCGCGACCGACGCGTAGAGGTTCGCCTGCGAGGAGCCCACGAGGCGCACCGTCGACGTCGAGCAGTTCTGCTCGTGGTCGGCGTGGAGGATGAGGAGCATGTCGAGCGCCCGGACGAGGGCCGGGTCGATGTCGTACGCCTGGTACGGCATGCCGAAGGTCATCCGGATGAAGTCCTCAGTGTACGAGCGGGCCGAGTCCGGGTAGAGGAGCGGCAGGCCGGCGGCGCGCTTCGCGATGTAGCTGATCATCGTCGGCACCTTCGCGAGGAGGAGCACGAGGGCCGTGTCGAGCTGCTCGCGATTGCGCGGGTCGAGCGTGTCCTCGTAGTACGTCGCGAGGCCGGCGATGCCCGCCTGGAGGATCGCCATCGGGTGACCGCGGTGCGGGAAGGCGGTGAAGAATGCCTTGAAGTCCTCGTGGAGGAGCCGGTGGCGCTGGACATTGCGGATGAAGCCCTCGAGCGTCGAGGCGTCGGGCAGCTCTCCGTAGATGAGGAGGTAGGCGACCTCGAGGAAGGAGGAGTTCTTCGCGAGCTGCTCGATCGGGTAGCCGCGGTAGCGGAGGATCCCCGCATCGCCGTCGATGTAGGTGATCGCCGACTGACAGGAGGCGGTGTTCGTGAAGCCCGGGTCGAGGGTGACGATACCGCCCTCGGAGAGGAGCTTGCCGACGCCGAGGCCGTCGTTGCCGACGGACGCCCGCGAGCGCGGCAGGGTGATCGTCGTCTCTCCGACGCTGAGAACGCCGTCGGGTCGCGCGGCGGGCTCGTCGTCGGGATGCGCGACGGTGGGCTTTTCCTGATCCGTCATGGGATCTCCTTCTCGGAAGCGTGCGACATCGCACCGCGGGTGAGGGGCGGGCACGCGGGGGCGGTCCGTCTAGGACGAAAGTCTGTCGTCCGAGTCACTATAAGCGCGATCCCCCGCTTCACGCACGGGGAATCCGGATTCATCCGAGGAGTGAACCGGCAGCCTCCAGACGGGCGGCCGCGGCCTCGATCCTCTCGTCGCTCGCGGTAAGCGCGATGCGCACGCGGCCCTTCGCCGCCTCGCCGTAGAAGTCGCCCGGAGCGACGAGGATCCCGAGGCGCGCGAAGGCGTCGACGAGCTCCCAGGAGTCGCCCGTCCGCGGGCTCGACGCCCACAGGTAGAGGCCCGCCGCCGAGTGCGGATCGTTCTCGAGGCCCGCCGCTCTCACTGCCGTACGGAGCCGTTCGCGCCGCGCACGATAGACCTCCCGCTGAGCGGCGACGTGCGCGCCGTCCACGAGGGCGAGGGCCATCGCGTGCTGGACGGGAGCCGGCACCATGAGTCCCGAATGCTTGCGGACCTCGACGACCGCTCCGACGAGCGCCGGATCGCCGTAGGCGAGGGCCGCGCGATAGCCCGCGAGGTTCGACTGCTTCGAGAGGGAGTAGAGGACGAGGAGCCCCTCCGGATCCCCCTCGCAGACGCGCTCGTCGAGGAGAGAGGGAACGCCCTCGGACGCCCACGGCTCCTCCCACGGAAGGGCCGCGTAGCACTCGTCGGAGACGATGACGGCTCCGCGGGCGCGCGCCCAGTCGCGGGCGGCGCGCAGTTCGTCAATCGAGAGGACCGACCCGTCGGGGTTGCCCGGCGAATTGAGGAAGACGAGGACGGCGTCGGGCCAGTCCTGCGGCCGCTTCGGGTCGACCGGGACCGGCACCGCGCCGGCGAGGCGCGCGCCGATGTCGTAGGTCGGGTAGGCGACCTCGGGGACGAGGACGAGGTCGCCGGGGCCGACTCCGAGGAGCCTCGGGATCCAGGCGACCGCTTCCTTCGAACCGATCGTCGGGAGGACGCCGTCGAGCCCGACGTCGATCATGCCGCGCCCGCGGCCCCACGCGAGGATCGCCTCGCGCACCTCCTGAGTCCCGACGACGGTCGGGTACCCGTGGGCGTCGGAGGCCTGAGCGAGCGCGTCGCGGATGAAGTCCGGCGTCGGATCGACGGGCGTTCCGACCGAGAGGTCGCAGATCCTGTCGGCGTGCGAGGCCGCGAGGGCCTTCGCCGGCGCGAGGAGGTTCCAGGGGAACTCGGGGAGCCCGAGGGGGCGCGGCAGGATCGTCATCGTCACTTCATCGAGTCGAGGTACTCCGCGTTCTGCGGGGGCAGGGAGGAGATCATCGCGTCGTCGAAGTCCTGGGGGCCGGTCTTCTGGGCACCTCCCGGGGAGCCGAGGTCTTTGAAGAAGTCGACGTTCGCGCGGTAGTAGTCGGACCACTGCTCGGGGAGGTCGTCCTCGTAGAAGATCGCCTCGGTCGGGCACACCGGCTCGCAGGCGCCGCAGTCGACGCACTCCTCGGGGTGGATGTAGAGAGTGCGGGCGCCCTCGTAGATGCAGTCGACGGGGCATTCATCGACGCAGGCGCGATCCTTGACGTCCACGCAGGGCTGCGCGATGACGTAGGTCATGGCTTCTCCTCTTCGGTGTCGGGTGGAAACGACTGGCCCCTATTATCGCCCTCATGACGCTGCACGAGGGAATGGGGCCCGCCGATCCTCCCGTCCGCGCGGACGGCGCGCTCCCGTCCTCGTCGATCGACGAGGACGCGGCGGCGGGAATTACGGGACGGAGCCGCGACGCAATGCTCCCCGAGGGGCCGCACCCGGCTGCGGAGAGATCGTCACGGTCACCGACTCCGAGCGGCGAGGCGACGCCCTCCGGGCGCCGCACTCCCCCGCCGCTCCCCTGGCTCGCGTGGACGCCGGGCGAGAGGGTCGTCGTCCGCTACCGACTGGACGACGGGCTGCACGACGCGCTGGGGACGCTCGTCGAGACGGCGCTCGACCACGTCGTCGTCGACACGCGGCGAGGACGGATCCGGGTCGAGGCGTCGACGATGGTGACGGGCAAGAGGGTTCCGCCCCCGCCCTCGTTCCCCACTCCGGCCGACCGCGCCTGACCGCGCCTGACCGCCATCCCCGAACGCCCCCTCACCGAGAGCATCACCTTCGCGCGTCGAGGGGATGCGGCGTATGACTTCGCCGCCGGCTGAGCACGACCCGGTGGCCCAAGGCGCACGACGACGCGGGGAGGGAAATGCCTTCGGGCGGTCGGGGCGATGACCTCGCGGACTACTGGCGCTTCGCAGTTGAGGGTGTAGTCGGCGGATCCCGGCCGGCCGCCGATCACGGAGTCGTGGACCGGGGGCGTCCCCGACGCCCCCACTGCAAATCCGCACACAGTTTCGGCCCGTTGGGAGGATCCACCTCAGGATCCTCGGAAGAAAGCGCAGATCAGAGCCCTGCAGCATCGGAGCCAACGGAGAAACTGTGTGCGTTTCTGCGGGTGAGGTGACGGTATCGAGGCTCCCGACACTCCGACCCTTCCACGTGCGGGGCTACCCGGATCGCACACTCAACGCCCCTCGCCGCCCGCCAAGCCCTCCGAAGCGGCGATCCAGGTCACGCGGGCCGCTGATTCCGGGTGTCAGGCCACCTGGATCGCACACTCGACGACCTTCCCCACCCGCCAACTCCGCCGAGACGGCGATGCAGGTCGTGTAGGGCACTGACAACCGACTACACCCCCAACTGTGAAGAGCCGGACTACTTCTGGATCTGGCCGCGGCGCTCGCGCGCGGCGATCTTGAAGCGCTCCTGCGCGTCGAGGACGACCTTGCGGACGCGGACGGCCTCGGGCGTGACCTCGACGCACTCGTCGTTCGCCGCGAATTCGAGGGACTCCTCGAGGGTGAGCTTGCGCGAGGGCGTGAGCGACTCGTAGACGTCGGCGGTCGCCGAGCGGGTGTTCGTCTGCTTCTTCTCGCGGCAGATGTTGACGTCCATGTCCTCGCCGCGCGGGTTCTCGCCGACGACCTGGCCCTCGTAGACCTCGGAGCCGGGCTCGACGATGAAGGAGCCGCGCTCCTGGAGGTTCGTCATCGCGTACGGGGTCGCCTGCCCGGCGCGGTCGGCGACGAGCGAGCCGGTGAGGCGCTGCTCGATCGGCCCCTGCCAGGGGGCGTAGCCGTCGCCGATCGACGAGGCGATGCCGGTGCCGCGCGTCTCGGTGAGGAAGCGGGTGCGGAAGCCGATGAGGCCGCGGGCCGGGACGACGAACTCGAGGCGGATCCAGCCCGAGCCGTGGTTCGCCATCGTCTCCATGCGGCCCTTGCGGGCGGCCATGAGCTGCGTGACGGCGCCGAGGTACTCCTCGGGGATGTCGATCGTCATCCGCTCCATCGGCTCGTTGCGGACGCCCTCGATGTCCTTGGTGACGACCTGGGGCTTCCCGACGGTGAGTTCGAAGCCCTCGCGGCGCATCTGCTCGACGAGGATCGCGAGCGCGAGCTCGCCGCGGCCCTGAACCTCCCACGCGTCGGGGCGGTCGGTCGGGAGGACCTTGAGGGAGACGTTGCCGACGAGCTCGCGATCGAGACGGTCCTTCACCTGGCGGGCGGTGACCTTCGCGCCCTTGACTCGGCCGGCCATCGGCGAGGTGTTGATGCCGATCGTCATCGAGATCGCCGGATCGTCGACGGTGATGAGCGGGAGGGGGCGCGGGTCCTCGAGGTCGACGAGGGACTCGCCGATCGTGATGTCCTCGATGCCGGCGACGGCGACGATGTCGCCGGGGCCGGCGGACTCGGCGGACACGCGCTCGAGGCCCTCGGTGCGGAGGAGCTCGGTGACGCGGACGGTGCGGATCGTCCCGTCGTGACGGGCGAGGCCGACGGTCGCGCCCTTCGTCAGGGTGCCGTTGTGGATGCGCAGGAGCGCGAGACGACCGAGGAAGGGCGAGGCGTCGAGGTTGGTGACGTGCGCCTGGAGGGGCGCGCCCTCCTCGTACGACGGGCCGGGGATCCGGCTGAGGATCGTCTCGAAGAGGGGCTCGAGGTCCTCGGTCGGGAGGTTCCCGTTGCCGGGGTTCTCGAGCGAGCACACGCCCGACTTCGCGGAGGCGTAGATGACGGGAACGTCGAGGAGCGAGTCGACGTCAGCGTCGACGCCGTCGTTCATGAGGTCCTCGCCGAGGGAGAGGAGGAGGTCGGTCGTCTCGGAGACGACCTCGTCGATCCGGGAGTCCGGGCGGTCGACCTTGTTGACGACGACGACGACCGGGAGCTGGGCCTGGAGGGCCTTGCGGAGGACGAAGCGGGTCTGCGGGAGCGGACCCTCGGAGGCGTCGACCATGAGGACGACGCCGTCGACCATCGAGAGGCCTCGCTCGACCTCGCCGCCGAAGTCGGCGTGCCCGGGGGTGTCGATGACGTTGATCGTCACGCCGTCGGCGAGGCCGAGCCTCTGCGCGGCGGGACCTCGGTAGTGGACCGCGGTGTTCTTTGCGAGGATCGTGATGCCCTTCTCGCGCTCGAGGTCGCCCGAGTCCATGACGCGCTCGCCGGTCTTCTCGACGGTGTCGCGATCGGAGAAGGCGCCCGACTGCCAGAGCATCGCGTCGACGAGCGTCGTCTTGCCGTGGTCGACGTGTGCGACGATCGCGACATTGCGCAGGTCCTGGCGAACGGGCATGGGAACTCCTCGATTCTTCGCGCCCGGGCGGCGCGGTTGAGCACCGTCGAGTCTAGTCGCTCGCACACGGCCCTCCCCTGGCGGGCGCTGCGACATCGGACACGCGAAAGCCCTTAGTCTGGGCCCGTGAGCACCCCATCCACGATCGCCCTCGAGGGGGCCGGGTCGACCGCGACCCTCACCCCCTTCGGCGCGCATCTCCTCTCCTTCTCCCCCGTACCGTCGCGCGCCCCCTTCGCCGAGCCGGCTGGCCCGCACGGCGTCGCGGACACCGCGTTCTGGAAGGCCGTCGAGAAGTCCGGCTCGGGCTCGACGATCATCTGGAATCCGTGGGACGAGGGCGCGGCCGCCCTCTCCGACGTCGAGGATGACGCCTGGCCCGGCTTCCTCTGCGTCGAATCCGCGAACGTCCGCGACCGCGTCATGAGGATCCGGGCGGGCGAGTCCGCCGGGTTCTCCGTCTCCATTCGCGCCGAGGAGCTCTGACCATGCGCATCCGCAAGTTCATCGCCCGCGCCTACCTCGCCTTCTCGCGGTGGACCTTCGTCCACGAGCCGCTCGAGGACGCGACCATGGTGATCGGCGCCCCGCACACCTCGAACTGGGACGGCGTCTTCATGGCGCTGAGCTTCTGGTCGATCGAGCGGCCCTTCGTGTTCCTCGTCAAGGACTCGATCGTCAAGACGCCGGTCCTCGGCCCCTTCGTCCGCTGGATCGGCGGGATCCCCGTCGACCGCTCCGGCGCCCACGGCCTCGTTTCCCGGGTGATCGAGCGGGCGGCCGCCGAGGACCGCTTCACGATCGTCCTCACCCCGAAGGGGACGAGGTCGCCGCGCGACTACTGGAAGTCCGGCTTCTACCGGATCGCGACCGGGGCGGATCTCCCGGTGGCGCTCGGCTTCGTCGACGCCTCGACGCGGACCTTCGGGTGGGGCCCGACGATCCGTCTGACGGGCGATGTCGCGGCGGACATGGACGTCATCCGCGCCTTCTACGCGGACAAGGTCGGCGTCAACCCCGAGAAGGCGTCCGTGCCGCGCCTGCGGGCCGAGGACGCGCCCGAATCCTGAGACGGGCGCGGAGCACTCGCCCTTTCCGGGCTCGTCGTCCTCTCCCTCGCCGCCTGCTCCTCGGCCGGCGCCCAGCCCGCCCAATCGGCCGACGCCCAATCCACGGCCTCCCAGAGCGCCGACTCGTCCGCGACCGCCACGACCCGAACGGTCGAGGACCTGCGCGGCCCCGTCGAGGTCCCCGTCCGACCGGCGGCCGTCGTCGCCACCGACAACAGGATCTTCGCGACCCTTCAGGCCTGGGGCATCGACCTCGTCGCCGCGCCCCGCCAGATCATCGCGTCCGACTCCGTCTACAAGAACGACGAAAGCGTCGTCGACCTCGGCTCCCACCGCGAGCCCGATCTCGAGGCCCTCGTCGCGGTCCGGCCCGACCTCGTCCTCAACGGCCAGCGCTTCCGCGAGCAGTACGACGCGATCGCCGAGCTCGTCCCCGACGCCGCCCTCGTCGACACCGACATCGACGAGAACGAGCCCCTCGACTCCGAGCTCATCCGCGTGACGACGCTCCTCGGGACGATCTTCGACAGGGAGGACGCCGCGACCCGGACCGTCGCGGACTTCACCGAGTCGATCGACCGGGTGAGGGCCGCCTACGACCCGAGCCAGACGGTCCTCGCCGTCATCGTGTCGGGCGGGGAGATCAACTACGCCGCACCCGTCACCGGCCGCACCCTCGGCCCCGTCTACTCGGTCCTCGGGCTCACTCCGGCCCTCGAGGCGGAGGGCTCGACCGATCACCAGGGCGACGACGTCTCCGTCGAGGCGATCGCCTCGGCGAACCCCGACTGGATCCTCGTCATGGACCGCGACGCCGCCGTCGGCTCCCAGGACGGCTCGACGCCGGCCCCGGCGGCGCAGGTCCTCGCGAGCACGTCGGCCCTCGCGAACGTCGACGCCGTGAAGAACGGGCGCATCCTCGCGATGCCGGCCACCGCCTACCTCGACGAGTCGATCCAGATGTACACGACGTACTTCTCACAGATCGCCGACGCGATGGAAGCGGCGAAGTGACGATCGCCCCCGAGCGCGCCCGCATGCTCCTGCTCACCCGGATCCCGCGGACCGCGAGCCTCGTCCTCGCCGGATCCGCGCTCGCCGTCTCGGGCCTCGTCATGCAGCTCCTCACCCGCAACCGCTTCGTCGAGCCGACGACGACGGGGACGACCGAATGGGCGGGCCTCGGGCTCCTCATCGCGCTCGTCGTATTCCCCGGCGCGCCGATCGTCGTGAAGATGGCGCTCGCGATCGTCTTCTCCTTCGGAGGGACGATGCTCTTCTTCGCGATCCTCTCGAGGATCCGCGACACCTCCTCCCTCGTCGTCCCGATCATCGGGATCATGCTCGGCGCGGCGTCGGCGCGGCCTCCACCTGGCTCGCGCTCGCGACGAACGCCCTCCAGTCGATGGGCGCGTGGTTCATGGGCTCCTTCGCCTCGGCGATCGAGGGCCAGTACGAGCCCGTCTGGGCGATCCTCCTCGTCCTCGCCGGCATCGCCATCGTCGCCGATCGCCTCACCATCGCAGGTCTCGGGAAGGACGTGGCGACGAGCGTCGGCGTCGATCACGGGCGCGTCGTCCTCCTCGGCACGGCGATGGTCGCGATGGTGACGGGGATCGTCACGGTCGTCATCGGAAACCTCCCCTTCCTCGGACTCATCGTCCCCAACATCGTCTCGCTCATCCGCGGCGACGACCTGCGCGCGAACCTCCCCTGGGTCTTCCTCGTGGGCGCCGGCACCGTCACCGCGTGCGACATCGTCGGACGCCTCGTCGTCATGCCCTTCGAGATCCCGGTCGGCACGATCCTCGCGATCCTCGGCGCCGCGGTCTTCACGGCCCTCCTCCTCAGGGGGGCCGACCGTGCCTGAGCTCCTCGCCTCCCGCCCCGCTCCCTCCCGCGCGCCGCGCACTCCCATCGACGAGGCCGGGGCTCCCCCTCCGAACGGCCCGCGAAGACGCACGGCGCTTTCGACCCCTCGGTCTTCGTCGACGCGCCCGCCGCCCGCCGCCACCGCCTCACGGTCGCGGGCCTCGTCCTCGTCGCCCTTCTCGCGTGCGCGGGAATCCTCGCCTGGGACAACCCGATGCCCTTCAGGTCCGACGGATTCCGGCGGATCGCGGTCCTGCGCGCCTCCTCGCTCGGCGCGATTCTCGTCGTCGCCTGGTGCCAGGGAATCGCGACCGTCGCCTTCCAGACGATCACCGCGAACCGGATCCTCACCCCCTCGATCATGGGGTTCGAGTCGCTCTACCGGCTCGTCCAGACCTCCGTCGTCTTCGCCTTCGGCGCCGCGGGGCTCTCGTGGATCCCGGGAGCGGTCGAGTACCTCCTCCAGGCGGGGCTCATGGTCGCCTTCGCGGCCCTCCTCTTCGGGTCGCTCCTCGGTCGCGGTCTCGCCGACCTTCATCGGACCCTCCTCGTCGGAATCGTCCTCGGCACGGAACTCGGCGCGGGCGCCGCCTACATGCAGCGGCTCCTCACGCCGACCCAGTTCGACCTGCTGAGCGCCCGGCTCATCGGCTCGATCGCGAACGCCGACCTCGAAAGGCTCGGGCTCGCCGCGCCGCTCGCCCTCGCGGCGGGCCTCGCGCTCATCGCCCAGTCGCGCTCCCTCGACGTCCTCGCGCTCGGACCGCAGGTCGCGATCGGCCTCGGAGTCGAAGCGAGGAGGACCCGGGTCCGCACGCTCCTCCTCGTCGCCGTCCTCATGGCGGTCTCGACCTCGCTCGTCGGGCCGATGTCCTTCCTCGGGTTCCTCGTCGCCATGGCGACCTACGAGCTCGCGGGCACTCACGCCACTCCCGTCTCCTCCCGCTCTCCGCGCTCGTCGGCGTCGTCGTCCTCGGGAGCGCCTACTTCGTTCTCAAGCACGTCCTCTACGCGCAGGGCTCGGTCGGCGTCCTCATCGAGGCGGTCGGGGGGACCGCCTTCCTCCTTCACGTCCTGCGAAAGGGGCGCCTGTGATCCGCGTCGACTCCGCCCTCAAGTCCTACGGGTCCGACATCTCGATCGGACCGATCGACCTCGAGATCCCGCGCGGCGGGATCACCGCCCTCGTCGGCCCGAACGGAGCGGGCAAGTCGACGCTCCTCACGATGATCGGCCGACTCCTCGGGCTGGACGACGGCGCGATCGAAGTCGCGGGCCTGGACGTCGCGACGACGAAGTCCGCGGACCTCGCAACAATCCTCGCGATCCTGCGCCAGGAGAACCACTTCGTCTCGCGCCTCACCGTTCGCCAGCTCGTCGGATTCGGGCGCTTCCCCCACTCGAGGGGACGTCTCGGCGCGGACGACCTCGAGATCGTCGAGCGGGCGCTCGACTTCCTCGATCTCGCGCCGATCGCCGACCGCTTCCTCGACGAGCTCTCCGGCGGCCAGCGCCAGCGCGCGTACGTCGCGATGGTCCTCGCCCAGGACACCGAGTACGTCCTCCTCGACGAGCCGCTCAACAACCTCGACATGGCGCGCGCCATCCGGATGATGCGCACGCTGCGGCGGGCCGCCGACGAGCTCGGTCGAACAGTCGTCATCGTCCTCCACGACATCAACGTTGCGGCCGCCTACGCGGACGCGATCATCGCGATGAAGGACGGACGAGTCGCCGCCCAGGGCACGCCCGGAGAGATCCTCGTCAGCGCCCTCCTCAAGGAGATCTTCGACACGGAGATCGAGATCCTCGACGGTCCGCGCGGCCCGATCGCCGTCTGCTCCTGACGCGGCCGCAGCACCTGCCGGCCCGACGCGCCCTCCGTGACGTATCAGGGGACGATCAGGGTCCGTTCGGCGCCCGCCCAGGCGCGGTTGCGTAGAATCGTTCTCATCCATCCACGACGGCGGCGCCCTCGGGCACCGCCGCGCAATCGCAGAGGTCGAAGTGAGTTCACCCGCCGCAGCGCGCCCCTCCACCACCGCCGTCGTCAGAGCCTTCCGCGCCGTCCTCCGGCGCGCGCGGCGCGTCCCCGCGTCCGTCGGCTTCGGCGCCTCCGTCCTCGTCGTCTCCCTCCTCTCCCACCTCGGCGGTCTCGAGACCGAGTCCGAATGGCTCGAGGCGCGAGCCGCCGAACCACTGCGCCTCTGGACCCTCGTCTTCGGCGTGTGGACGACCCCCACGTGGCACGTCGGTCTCTCCCTCGCCCTTGCCTTCGCGATCATCGGCGGCCTCTTCGAGGCGTCCATGGGCGCGAGGAAGTGGCTCGCCGCCTTCGCCGCCTCGTCGATCGGAGGCATCCTCGTCGTCCAGGCGACGCACGCGATCCTCACGGCCGTGGGACTCAGCTGGGGCGAGGCGCACGCCGGGCGCACCCCGCTCGTCGCCGCCGTCTTCGGCCTCGTCGGCGTCGCCGCCGCCGGATCGGCGTGGATGGGCTCACTCGGCCGCCTGCGATTGCGCGCACTCCTCTTCGCCTCGCTCCTCGTCCTCGTCGCATTCGGCGGCACCCCGCAGGGCGTCGGCGGGCTCGCCGGGGCCGTCATCGGCCTCATCATCGGGCTTCTCGTCGGCCCGAAGGGGCGCGACGGACGCTCGCTCGTCGGAACGCGCCACCGCGGACGCTCAGCGACCGCCCTCGTCGTCCTCACGCTCTCGGCGGGCACGGTTCTCGCCGCCCTCTCGACGCACGCGGTCGGGCCGCTCTCGACGGCCGGCCTCGACATCAACCCCGGCGATCTCAGCGCCGACTCCATCGAGCATCTGTGCGCCACCGCGAGCGACGCGACCTGCCAGCAGGCCCTCTCCGCCGTGAGGACGAAGGGCGTCGCCCCGGCGCTCCTCATCCTCATGCCCTTCGCCCTCCAGGCCGCGCTCGCCTGGGGCCTCATGAAGGGGCGTCGCATCGCCGCGGTCGCGACGATCGTCCTCCAGGCGGCGATCGGCCTCTTCGCCCTCGCACGCGTCCTCCTCGCCCCGGTCCAGTTCTCCATCGAATCGGGCACGAACGTTCCCGCGCAGATCGTCCTCCCGCCGACCCCGCTGTCCCACCTCATCGTCCCCGTCCTCGTGCCTGCCGCGATGATCGCCCTCGTCGTCTCCAATCGCTCGTGGTTCGCAATCCGCTCGACGCGCGCCTCCGTGCGACAGGGCGCCGCGACCGCCCTCGGCGCGACCCTCGCGATCGGACTCCTCGTCCTGCTCGGCGGGCTCTCCGCGCCTCATGCGACCGTTCCCGAGCCGACCGCGGGACTCCTCCTCGCGAACTTCGGGGCGCGCCTCCTTCCGCCCTCGGCCCTCACCCTCCTCGTGCCGACGCTTCTGCCGGCGACCTGGGCGGGGGGTCTCCTCGTCGAGTGGGCGCCCCTCGCCGTGTGGGCCGTGTGGACGATCGCCGCGCTCCTCCTCTTCTCCTCGGCTCCCGAGGTCGCCTCCGCCCCCTCGGCGAAGGCGATGGACCCCAAGGAGTTCGTCCGCTCGGTCGGCGCGGGCTCGCTCGGCTGGATGCTCACATGGCCCGGCAACGAGCGCTGGCTCGCAGACGACGGGTCGGCCCTCGTCACCTACCGGTCGACCTCCGGCGTCGCACTCACGATCACCGACCCCGCGGCCTCCCCCGAGGACGTCGGCCGGACGGTCTCCGCCTTCGCCGACTTCGCGACCGCGCACTCGATGATCCCGGCCCTCTACTCCGTCCACGCCCGCACCGCGAGGGCCGCCCGCGACCTCGGGTGGACGACGATCCGGGTCGCCGAGGAGGCCGTCATCGACCTTCCCGGACTCGCCTTCACCGGCAAGAAGTTCCAGGACGTCCGCACCGCGCTCAACCGCGCCGAGAAGGAGGGGATTCGCGCCGAATGGACGACCTTCCCCTCCGCGCCCGAGGGCGTGCGCGATCAGATCCGCGCGATCTCCAACGCCTGGGCCAACGAGAAGGCCCTTCCCGAAATGGGGTTCACGCTCGGCTCCCTCGCGGAGATCGACGACGAATCGACGCGCCTGCTCCTCGCGATCGACGAGGACGGAACCGTCCACGCGGTCACCTCGTGGTTGCCGGTCTACGAGGACGGAGAGCTCATCGGGCTCACGCTCGACGTCATGCGGCGCAGGGACAACTCGTTCCGACCGGTCATCGAGTTCCTCATCGGATCGGCCGCCCTTGCCGCCCGCGACGAGGGCCTCCAGATCCTCTCCCTGTCCGGAGCCCCTCTCGCCCACTCGGGCCTCGCCCCCGAGGATCCCGAGCTCGACACCGAGTCCGCGCAACGATTCGCCCCCGTCCTCGACTACGTCGGCGGACTCCTCGAACCGGTCTACGGATTCCGCTCGCTCCTCTTCTTCAAGAAGAAGTTCCAGCCGCGCTTCGAGCCCCTCTACCTCGCGCTCCCCGAGGGCCTCGACATCCCGGCAGTCGGCGTCGCGATCGGCCGCGCCTATCTCCCCGACCTCGGGCCGATCGACGCCGCGCGATTCGCGCAGAAGCTCATGAAGAACGAGTAGGCTCCGCGGCAGTACACCCCACCTGAAAGCGAGGTCGACGCATGGGCGCCGTTCTCGATCGGATTCCGCTGCTCGGTCCCGGTGCGCTGCCCGGCGCGATCGGGGTCGTCGTCGCACTCCTCCTCGTCCTCTGGCTCGTCTCGACGCGCCGCCTCCGCCCGCGCACCCACCTCGCATTTCTCGCCGCAGCCGCGCTGACGGGCCTCGCCCTGTGGTTCGGCGTCGACGTCGTCTGGCATCCCTTCGCCGACGGCGTCGGCACGACGGTGTGGGTGTGGGTCTCCGTCGTCGTCCTCGTCGCACTCGAGGCGATCGCCGCGGCTCTTCTGGGATCGGCCCGGCGGCGTCGCGCATCGTCTCGCTCGGGCGCCTCCCGCGCCGCCTCCCGGGCTTCGTCGTCCTCGCGCCCCTCGCGGCGCGGACGCCCCGTCCTCCGCTCGATCGGGGCGCTCGCCGCGATCGCCGTCGCCGCGGGCGCCGCCGGCATCGGCATCAACACGCACTTCGCCGCCTACTACACGCTCGGCTCCGCCCTGGGCCTCGGTCTGAAGGCCGAGAAGTACACGAGCGCGGACGCCGCGACCTCGGGCGCCGACCCGACCGGTCCACTCGAGAAGTCGTGGACCGCGCCCTCGTCGATGCCGGTCACCGGACGGCTCTACACCGCGGACGTCCCCGCCTCCGATCCGCGCTTCCACCCGCGCACCGCGTGGATCTACCTTCCCCCCGCCGCGACCGTGCAGGGCGCGCCGAAGCTCCCGCTCCTCGTCCTCATGGCCGGTCAGCCCGGCGAGCCGAAGCAGTGGTTCACCGCCGGGCGCCTTCGCCAATCCATGGACGCCTGGGCGGCGGCGCACGACGGCCTCGCGCCGATCGTCCTCGTCGTCGACCCACTGGGGTCCGCAGTCCAGAACCCCCTGTGCTCGAACGCCGACCTCGGGAACGTCGCCGACTACCTGGAGAAGGACGTGCCCGCGTGGGCGGCGGCGAACCTGCCCGTCTCCGCCGATCATTCGCACTGGGCGATCGGCGGCCTCTCGAACGGCGGAACGTGCACGCTCCAGGTCGTCGCGCGCACCGGAGCCCACCCGGTCTTCCACTCGTTCCTCGCGATGTCGGCCGAACTCCACCCCACGCTCGGATCCGAAGCGCGGACGGTCGCGAAGGGCTTCGGCGGATCGCTCGACGCCTACGAGGCGAACGACCCGCTCTCCCTCTTCGCGAAGACCCATTACTCCGGGGTCGCCGGCATTCTCTCCGTCGGCGCGCAGGACACCGGGTACAAGCCGGGCGTCGAGAAGCTCACGGCGGCCGCGAAGGCCGCGGGCCTCGAGGTCGAGATGCGGACCTACCCGGGCACGCATTCGTGGTCGGTGTGGTCGGTCGCGCTGCCCGACGCGCTGGACTGGTTGGGCAAACGGGTCGGTATCACCGGCTGATACGAGGCGAATCGCCGACTCTGGTCGCTCGGGCGCTCAGCGCACGATGAGCGCCCGGACGACCCTGCGGATGAGGTCTGCGGGCAGCCGCCTGTCGAGCGGGAACCACAGGGTTCCCCTCTCCCGCGCTGATAAGGGGCGAGCTCCTCGGCCCATTCGGGCTCACGCGGCACCGGGTAGAGGGCGACGTGATCGGCCCAGCCGGAGACGAAGACCCGCGCGCCCTTCTTCGGGTTCGTCTTCTATCCGACGATCCCGTAGGAGAGGACCTCGGCGGCGTCCGGCGCCTCGGCGCGGACGGGCGAGCGGAGCTCGTCGAAGAGCGGGCGGGCATTCGGGGGGATCTGCGCGATGTACTCCTCGACCGTCGTCGGCTTCACGGCCGCGCCGTCGTCGTCCGCTCCCCCGCCGATCGTCCGGCCGTCGGCCTTCATCGACGAGGCCGGGGCGGTGACCTCCGCCGGAGCGGAGTGCGCGAGCTGGTACCGGTAGGAGGCGCCGACGAGTTCTGCGAGGACGTCGGCGTCGGCTCTCGCGAGACTCGTGAGGTAGAGGCACGACGCGCCGATCGCGTGCGGTCCGAGCGCGTCGAGCAGATCGCCGTAGGCGTGGAATCCCTCGGGGATGTAGACGGTGAGACGGGCCGTTCGAGGACTGAATGCCGCGGCGGGCATGTCGCCCTCGCGGCCCGACTCGTAGCGGTAGTGGACGGAGCCGAATCCGATGATGCTCGGCCCCCACATCGCCGGCTCCTCGCCGGTGAGCGAGCGCATCATCGCGATGAGAGCGCGAGCCTCCTCGCGACGCCGATCGGCAAGTCCCTCGAGGAAATCGTCGACCGGCGCGCCGGTCGGACGCAGAACGGGCTGAGCGGAGCGTGCCATAGGGGAATTGTCGCGGTCGATGCCCCGCCCGCGCGAGCCGATGCGCGGCCTTCCCCGCGCGTCGCCTCGACGTCTCCCTTCGGACGAGAATCCGTCCCGTCCTCGTCAGGCGACGACGGGCTGCTCCCAGACGATGAGGAAATCCTCGGCGGCGGCGCGCTCGTCGAGGACCGCGAGGCCGATGCGCGCGGTCGTGAGCCGCTCCTCGAAGGACGAGACGTTCGCTGCGAGCCCCGCCTCATCGGCGAGGACCTCGGCATCGGCGCCGTCGAAGGAGAAGACGAGGAGTTCGTCGCTGGGGACGAGGTAGAGGGCGGCGACCGCCTCGTCGAAGCTCTCGGAGAGGATGCGCAGGTCCTCCTCGTCGGCGATGCTCGTGCCCTCGATCGGTCGAATCGCGATGCTCATGGCGCCTCCCGGTGTCCGTTCGCGGGGCCACCGTGACCCCGTCGATGCGACCGAAGGTAAGCGGGCGCCCTGATCGCACGGTCGGATCGCGCTGTGGGCCTCCTGTGAGCGACGTTGCGGCCGCTCGCCTTAGGCGAGGGCGGCGGCCTCGTCCTCGGCGATGCGATGGACGGGACCGGAAAGCAGGGCGGTCGCGGCGATCGTGAGGACCGCGCCGAGGAGGATCGCCGCGCTCTCGCCGGGAAGCGCGGTGCCGCTGCGAAGGAGCATCGCGACCGCGGCGATCGGCACGCCCATCTGCGCGGCCGTCGCCTCCGCGAGCGCCGCGAGCGCGAAGACCGCGGTGAGGAGGAAGCGGAGCTCGAGGGCGAGGCCGCGCTCCCCCGAGACGTCGTGCACGGCGCGCTGGGCCCCCGTCTTCTCGAGCCGGTCGAGGAGGACGAAGCCGACGAGGCCGCCGCCGAGGACGAGGCCCGTGCCGAGGAGCGACCGCCCGAGGTTCGCCCGGTCCGCCACGAGCGGCAGAAGGACGATGCACGCGGCGTCCGCGACGGCGATCTGCGGGATCATCTCGGTGAGCGAGCGCCCGGAGTTCGTTACCCCCTCGAGCATCGGGAGGACGATCGACGCGGAGGACGAGGCAATGAGGACCGCGTAGAGGGCGCCGTGCGAGGAGCCGATGACGTGGGCGAGCCCGATCCCCATCGGGACGGCGAGGACGCCGACGAGCAGCGCCCGAACGAGCGGGCGCCCGGACTTCGCGCAGGCGACGATCCCCTCGATCGGGACGGCGGAGCCGGCGACGAACATGACGAGGACGAAGCCGATCTCCGCGAGGAAGGAGAACACCGGGTCCTCGGAGCGGAGGATCCCGAAACCCGTCGCGCCGAGGACGAAGCCGATGACGACGGGGACGCGGACCACTTTCGACAGGGACAGTGCGGGCCCGAGGATCGCCACGAGGCAGACGAGGGCGAGATGCGCGAAATCCATGTCCTCCCCGCCCTTCCTCGGCCGATCCCCGTGAGGTCGAGAGTACCGGCGCGAGGGCGGTCCGCGGTGGCCGACGTGCGCTGAGAATCACGCGCGCTCTCCTTGAATTCGCCCGTCGTATGGCCGACTCTTGACCCTCGGCGACTCCTCCCAGCCCGGGAGGAGCGCATGAACGCCGAATCGAGGACGACATCATGTCCCGCTCCACCGCCGTCGAGGCGCCCGCCTCCTCCGCGACCACCGCCCCCGCCCCGTCGAACGAGAACGGCCTGCGCCGCTCCTTGAGATCGCGCCACCTCACGATGATCTCGATCGGCGGCGCGATCGGCACCGGGCTCTTCGTCGCCTCCGGCGCGACGATCTCCCAGGCAGGCCCTGGCGGCGCGCTCCTCGCCTACGCGATCGTCGGGCTCATGGTGTGGCTCATCATGCAGTCGCTCGGCGAAATGGCAGCGTTCCTCCCGGTCTCCGGCTCCTTCGGCGAGTACGGGCGCCGCTTCGTCTCTCCCTCCTTCGGGTTCGCGATGGGATGGAACTACTGGTTCAACTGGGCGATCACCGTCGCCGCCGAGCTCGTCGCCGCGGCCCTCGTCATGAAGTACTGGTTCCCGACCGTCCCCTCGATCGTCTGGTCGGGCCTGTTCCTCCTCATCCTCTTCGGCATCAACGCCCTCTCGACCCGCGCCTACGGGGAATCCGAGTTCTGGTTCGCGACGATCAAGGTCGTCGCCGTCGTCGTCTTCCTCATCCTCGGCATCGCGATGATCGTCGGCATCATCGGCGACGCCCCCGGCGCCGCGAACTGGACGAGGGGCGACGCGCCCTTCGTCGGCGGACCCGAGGGGGTCTTCCTCGTCATCCTCGTCGCCGGATACTCCTTCCAGGGCACCGAGCTCATCGGCGTCGCGGCCGGCGAGGCCGAGGACCCCGGACGCACGATCCCGCGGGCGATCCGCACGATCTTCTGGCGGATCCTCCTCTTCTACATCGGGGCGATCGCCGTCATCGGCTTCCTCATCCCCTACACCGACCCGAACCTCCTCAATTCCTCCGAGTCGAACATCTCGGTCAGCCCCTTCACCCTCGTCTTCGCCAAGGCGGGCATCCTCGCCGCCGCCTCCCTGATGAACGCGGTCATCCTCACCTCCGTCCTCTCCGCGGGCACCTCCGGCCTCTACGCGTCGACGCGCATGCTCTTCGCCCTCGCCGAGAAGGGCCACGCGCCCGCGTTCCTCACGAGGCTCTCGACCCACCAAGTCCCGATGAACGCGCTCATCGCCACGACCCTCGTCGGGCTCGCGGGCTTCATCACCTCCCTCGTCGGCGACGGCAGGGCGTACGAGTTCCTCCTCACCGTGTCGGCCCTCGCGGGCTTCCTCACGTGGATGGGGATCTCCTGGTCGCACTACAAGTTCCGCAAGGCGCTCGCCGCCCAGGGCGTCCCCCTCGACTCCCTCCCGTACCGCGCCCGCTTCTTCCCCGCCGGCGCGATCGCCGCCCTCATCGCCTGCATCGCGATCGTCATCGGCCAGGCCTACGGCCCTCTCACCTCGGGCGCCTCGCTCGCCGAGCTCCTCCTCCCCTTCATCGGGATCCCCTTCTTCCTCGCCCTGTGGATCGGCCACAAGCTCTGGACGAAGGCCCCCGCGGTCGGCCCGGCGACCGCGGACCTCGGGAGGGAGTAGCTCCTCCCCTCCCCTCATGCGAACGCGCCGCCCCGTCCTCGTCATCGACGAGGGCGGGGCGCGACGTTGTCGGAGCCGGGGCGTCAGAGCCAGTGGGCGCGCAGTTCCTCCGGGTCCTTGCTCGAGAGGTCGGCGAGGGTGAGGTCGAAGACGGTGCGGGCGCCGATCTCACCGCGCGCGGCCATGCGGGCGACGGCCCGGCCCATCGCCGCGAGGACCGAGCCGGTGAACTCGGGGTTGGAGTCGAGGGCGAGATCGAAGCCGATCCTCTGGCCGACGCCGTCGGACGTCTCGCCACGACGGATGACGGTCCCGCCGTGCGGGAGACCCGCGTGCTCGGCCGCCATCTCCTCGGCGCTGATGAAGGTCACGGTCGTGTCGTAGTCGGCGAAGTAGTTCGGCATCTCGATGATCTCGCGCTCGATGCGCTCGAGATCGGCGCCGTCTGCGGCGACGACGTAGCAGTCGCGCGTGTGCATCGAGCGGGTGGTGAGTTCGACCTCGAGCCCTTGTTTGACGGCCTCGACCGTGTCGGCGACGGGAAGCGTGTACTGGCGGGCATCGAGGACCCCGTCGATCCGGCGGATCGCATCCGAGTGGCCCTGGGAGACGCCGGGCCCCCAGAAAGTCGTCGACGCGCCGTCGGGCAGGACCGCGTCGCCGAGGACGCGGAGCATCGAGAAGAGGCCCGGATCCCAGCCGGTCGAGATGAGGGCGAGGGTGCCCGCTTCGCGGGACGCCGCGTCGAGGGCGGCGAAGTGCTCGGGGATGCGGGCGTGCGTGTCGAAGGAGTCGACCGTCGAAAAGAAGGCGGCGGTCGCCGGCCCCTGGGTGGCGAGGTCCGTCGCGGACCCCCCGCAATTGAGGCAGACATCGACGCGGTCGGCCCATTCGGGCATCTCGTCGACGCTCGCGACGGGTGCGCCGAGCGTCTCGAGGGACGCGGGGTCGCGCCGTGTGAATACGACGACGAGCTCCATGTCCGCGTTCTTCTTCACGGCCCTCTCGACGCCGCGTCCGAGATTGCCGTAGCCGTTGATCGCGACCCTGATCATGCGTTCCTCCCCGAATGGATGCGTCGGGGCGCGACGGCGCCCCGCGACAAGCTTGAGCCGGTGCGGCCCTCGACGCTCCGCGTTCTCAGCGTGCGGACCGGCGGACCGCGCGGCGCACCGCCTTCACGGCCTCTTCGATCCACAGGACGAGGGACGCCGCCCCGGCGCACACCGCCCATTGGGCGGCGCTGAGCGACGAGGTCGCGAACGCCGCCTGGAGAATCTGAAGGTGGACGACCGCGATTTGGGCGATGACGCCGATGCCGATCGCGCCCCAGAGCCACCGGTTATCGAAGATCCCGACGAAGGCCGATCGCAGATCGGAGCGGGAGTTGAGGGCGTTGAAGAGCTGGGCGAGGACGAGCGTCGTGAAGGCTGCGGTGCGGGCCGTCCGCAGATCCGTCGTCCCGCCGGGAGCGAGCGAAGACGGGAGGAGCCCCTCGGGCAGGAGGAGGTCGAGGACCGCGAGAGAGACCAGGCCCATGACGGCGCCGATGACGAGGATCCTCGCCCACATCGCGCGGTCGACGATCCGATCGCCGCACCCCCCTGGGTGGGCGGGCCATGACGTCCTCCGTCTCCGGATCGACGCCCATCGCGAGCGCGGGCGCCGAGTCGGTGACGAGATTGATCCACAGGATCTGCACCGCGAGGATCGGCACGGCGAGGCCGGCATCCGCGGCGCCGCGGATGCCGAGGGCGTCCGCGAGGACGATGCCCGCGAAGACCGTGACGATCTCCCCCATGTTCGAGCTGAGCAGATAGCGCATGAACTTCCGGATGTCGTCGAAGATCGCGCGCCCTTGCCGGATCGCGGCGACGATCGTCGCGAAGTCGTCGTCGCCGAGGATCATCGTCGACGCCTCCTTCGTCACCTCCGTCCCGGTGACCCCCATGGCGACGCCGATGTCGGCGGCCTTGAGGGCTGGGCATCGTTGACTCCGTCCCCCGTCATCGCGACAACGCTCCCGTCGGCGCGCAGGGCGTCGACGATGCGGAGCTTGTGCTCGGGGGCGACGCGCGCGTAGACGGAGGTCCTCCTCGCGGCCTCGCGCAGGCCCGCCTCGTCGAGGGCGTCGAGTTCGAGTCCCGACAGGGCCCTTTCGTCCTCGTCGGCGATTCCAAGGTCGGCGGCGATGCGCGCGACGCTCGTCGGGTGGTCCCCGGTGATCATGACGACGCGCACGCCGCCGGCCTCGCCGTCGTCCCGTGGACGATCAACGATCCGGACACGATGGCGGCGCAGATCGACGCGGGCGCCGACGGCATCATCTCCGACTTCCCGACCGTTCTGCGATCGGTCATGGACAAGCGCGGAATGGACCTGCCGACCCCCTATCCCGCGAAGTAGGAGCACCGCCCCGCCCTCGTCGATCTCGAGAAGCGGCCCGGTCGGAGAACGGGGCCCGTCCAGGCGGGAGCAGCGCCGCGCGCCATCCCACCCGTACGGGCCCCATCCGACGGAGCGGACTCACCCGACGGGCCCGAACCACTCCTCGACCGCGGCCCGGATCGCTCGATCGAAGGCGTCGTCGGAGTGATGCTCGGCGATCCACTCGGCGAAGGAGCCGCCTGCCGCCTCGTCGAGCTGCCTGCGGCACGCCTCCGGCTCGCGCAGGGCCCGGGCGAGCATCGTCTCGGCCTCCGCGAGATCGCGGAAGACGAAGGGGTAGTCCTCGGGGACGAGGGCCCGCGCCCACGGCTTATCGGGGAGGATCCCGATGACGCCCGCGCCGAGCGCCTCGACGTACATGAGGCCGTAGGAGACGTCCTCGGCCGTCGCGAGGAACGCGGTCGTCCGCGCGAGAGCCGACCAGTAGGACTCGCGCGTCGCCGTCAACGGTCCGGTCCACACCCACTCCTTGCGGGCGTAATCCATCGCCTTCTCGGACACGAGGTTGTCCTCCTGAAGGCGCATGTCGACGCGCAGGGGGGATCTGCTTGCGCACCCGATCGACGACCGCGAAGAAGTCGTCGGGCCGCTTGTCCGGGGTCACGTAGATCGACGGATAGAGGACGACCGGCACCTCCGCGTACTCGCGCGGGCGGATGTGATCGATGCGGAATCCGAGATTCACCCAGTTGAGGCGCGCCTTGTCGGCGATCTTCTTCACCGTCCAGCGGTCCATGAACTCGCGGATCTCGTGCGCCGTCCGGTTCGCGTTCGCGAAGGTCGGGAACAGCGCGCACGAGAGCGCGAAGGTCGCGACCCTCTCGATCGGCGCATCCGGCGGCATCGACCGCCACACGAAGTTCATCACCCGGGGCTCGACGTCGCCCTCGCCGTACTGGGAGAGGACCCTCCAGACGTTCGGCGCGTCAAGCGGATCCATGACGACGACGACCGCCTCGGCGGGATCGATCATCTCGAGGGGAACCGCGTCGAAGCCGTCGCACCGGCGCGCGACCGGCGAGACGACGAAGGAGTCCGAGAAGATCCTCAGGAGTCGCCGCACGAGGGTGTCCGCGGCCTCGTGGCCGCCGACCCTTCCGGCGCTCGTCAGTTGAATGCCGTCGTACTTGATCGCGATCCTCATCGCACGACCTCCTCACCGGTCGACTCGATCGACGCGCCGGCGTCGATCGCCGCGCTCTCCTCCTCGTCCGCGACGGGAATCCGCATCCCGTAGAAGGAGCGGTGGACGAAGACGAGCGCGAGCAGGAAGAAGACGCCCGCGAGGACGGCGACGAGCACGCCGAGGCCCTGCGCGGACAGGCTCACGGCGAGCTCGACGGCGAGGAGGCCGAAGAGCGTCGTGAACTTGATGATCGGGTTGAGCGCCACCGACGACGTGTCCTTGAAGGGGTCGCCGACGGTGTCGCCGACGATCGACGCGTCGTGGAGGGCTGTGCCCTTCATGTGGAGATCGACTTCGACGACCTTCTTCGCGTTGTCCCAGGCGCCGCCCGCGTTCGCCATGTAGATCGCCTGGTAGAGGCCGAACAGGGCGATCGACACGAGGTAGCCGATGAAGAAGAAGGGCTCGACGAACGCGAAGGACAGGGTCGCGAAGAACACCGCGAGGAAGATCGTCAGCATGCCCTGCTGCGCGTACTGCGTGCAGATGTCGACGACCCGCTTCGAGTCCTCGACGCTCGCGCGCTCGGCGCCCGCGTCGAGGTGGATCGACTCCTCAATGAAGGCGACCGCGCGATTCGCGCCCGTCGTCACCGCCTGGACCGAGGCGCCGGAGAACCAGAAGATCACCGCGCCGCCCGTGATGAGTCCGAGGAGGAACGGGGCGTGCATGAGCGAGAGGTTCTCGATGCCGGTCGTCAGGTGGTCGGTGAGGCCGATGATGATCGAGAAGATCATCGTCGTCGCGCCGACGACCGCCGTGCCGATGAGCACGGGCTTCGCGGTCGCCTTGAAGGTGTTGCCCGCGCCGTCGTTGTCCTCGAGGAGGAACTTCGCCCGCTCCCAGCGCGGCACGAGGTCGAAGTCGCGCTTGAGTTCGCCCTCGACGTCGGGGACGTCCTCGATGCGGGAGAGCTCGTAGACGGACTGCGCGTTGTCGGTGACCGGACCGTAGGAGTCGACGGCGATCGTCACGGGGCCCATGCCGAGGAAGCCGAAGGCGACGAGGCCGAAGGCGAAGACGGCGGGGGCGACCATGAGGTCGCCGAGCCCGAAGCTCGAGAGGAGGAACGCCGCGCCCATGAGGCCGACGATCGCGATGCCGAGCCAGAAGGCCGAGAAGTAGCCGGCGACGACGCCGGAGAGGATGTTGAGGCTCGCGCCGCCTTGACGGGAGGAGCGGACCGTCTCGCGGACGTGCTGCGACGAGGTCGAGGTGAAGACCTTGACGAGCTCGGGGATGAGCGCGCCGGCCAGCGTGCCGCAGGTGATGATCGTCGCGAGGCGCAGCCACAGGCCCGCGCCGAGGCCGCCGAGGACGAACCAGGTCGTCGCGTAGACGAGGACGATGCAGAGGATCGAGGTGAGCCACACGAGGGTCGTGAGCGGCAGCTCGAAGTCGAGTTCGTCGGCGTCGCCGAACTTCGAGCGCACCCACGCGCCGTTGATCCCGTAGGCCGCCCAGGCGGCGAGGATCATCGCCGCGCGGACCGTGAAGATCCACACGAGGAGCGTCGCCTGCAGGGCGACGTCGGGCACCGCGAGGAGGACGAAGGTGACGAGGGCGACGCCGGTGACGCCGTAGGTCTCGAAGCCGTCGGCGCTCGGGCCGACCGAGTCGCCCGCGTTGTCGCCGGTGCAGTCGGCGATGACGCCGGGGTTGCGCGGGTCGTCCTCGTCGATCTTGAAGACGATCTTCATGAGGTCGGCGCCGATGTCGGCGATCTTCGTGAAGATGCCGCCCGCGATGCGCAGGGCCGAGGCGCCGAGGGATTCGCCGATCGCGAAGCCGATGAAGCAGGCGCCGGCGACGTCGTGCGGGAGGAAGAGGAGGATGACGAGCATCATGAGGAGCTCGAGGCTGATGAGGACCATGCCGATGCTCATGCCCGAGCGCAACGGGATGCGATGGACCTCGTGGGGCTTGCCGCGCAGGGACGCGAAGGCCGTGCGCGCGTTCGCGAAGGTGTTGACACGGATGCCGAACCACGCGACCGAGAAGGACCCGCCCATGCCGAGCAGGGAGAAAACGACGACGATCGCGACCTTCCCCCAGCCGAAGCCGACGAGGACCTTGTAGTAGACGACGATGACCGCCGTGATGAAGGCCCACAGGACGAGGAGGAACCTCCCCTGTCGGACGAGGTAGGCCTTGCACGTCGCGTAGATGAGCTCGGCGACGTCGAGCATCGACGAATGGACGGGCAGCTGCCTCAGCTTGATGAAGGTGAGGACGCCGAAGCCGAGGCCGAGAAGGCACACGACGACTCCGGCGAGGAGCAGAGTCCGACCGTCGAGTCCCCACCTCAGCAGGGTGTTCGACAGGTCCGGCAGGATGAGGTTCGCCTCCCCGCCGCCGGCGGAGGAGGACTCGGATGTGATGAGCGGCGTCGCGCCGACGCCGAATGCATAGGAGAGCGCCATCGCTTCCCTCGTTTCGTCTCCAGGACTGCGCGGGCCCCTTTGCCCGCTCTTTGAAGTCTAGGCGTGAGAGCGTGAACCGGAACCGTTTTCGAACCGGGAATCAGGTCTTTCGGCCCAGGTCATCCGTGCAATCGCGACGGATATCGGACAACTGGCAGCACGGAGGGCCCGCGCCTCGCGGCGCGGGCCCTCCGACGGCACACGACTATCGGATCACTTGCCCCAGATCGCCTTGTAGGCGTCCTGGTAGCCCGCCGGATCCCAGAAGTTGTCGGCCGTGCCGTTGTCCTTCGTCGACACGTGGATCTGCGGGACGTAGCCGGACGCCGCCTCGCCGGCCATCGCGCGGTTGAGCTCGTCGATGATCTGCCAGCCCTCGGAGCGCAGCGGCGAGGGGACCGTCGCGTTCTGGAACTCGCCATTGCGGATGCGGGTGAGGGCGGCGGCGTCGCCGTCGCCGGCGCCGACGTTCACGGGCGCGCTCGTCGAGGAGAGGCCGGCCTGGCGGAAGGCCGCGGCGGCGTTCTCGAAGTAGACGTCGTTGATCGCGACCGAGTACGTCCACTTGTCGCCGAGGCTGTTGATGAGGGCGCTCGTCTCCGTGGGCATGCGGTTCGCGACGTCCGCGAGCGGGATGTTGTCGTACTTGAGGACCTCGATCGAGGAGCAGGTCTGGAGCTCCTTCTGGATCATCTGGCTCTTGCCCTCGGCGAACGGGATCGACGAGTCCGTGAAGATCACGACCCCGGCGTTGCCGTTCGACTCGGCGATGATGTAGTCCGCGGAGATCTTCGCGACGTCCTCGACCTTCGTCGTGACGTTCGAGAAGAGCTTCGGGCTCTCCGAGGGGCCGGGCGTCGCGAGGGCCTGCCAGCCGACCAGCGGGATGTTCGCGCTGTTCGCCTGGTTCACCTGGTCGGCGGTCGTGTTGGGATCGAACCCGCCGATGATGATGCCGTCCGGCTTGAGGGCGAGCGCCTGGTTGAAGGCGTTCTGAATGCCCGCCGGGGTTCCCTGACCGTCGATGGTCTTGAGGGTCCATCCGATAGTGTCCGATGCCGCCTGGAGGCCCTCGGCGACGCCGGCGACTCCCGGGTTCTGCATGGACTGGGCGACGTAGACGACCGTCTTGCCCTCCTGGGCCTTCGGACCGCTCGTCGGGCCGTCCCAGGCCGCGTCCTTACCTGCGGCCTTGTCGACAGCGGCCTTCGCGGTCGCGACGACGTCGGCGCAGCCGGAGGCGGCCGAGGACTGGGTGTCGGTGGACGCGGTCTTCGCCTCCGAGCCGCGCGAGCAGCCGGTGAGGGCGACGGCGGCGGAGAAGAGGACTGCGCATCCGATGACTGCGGGGTGGCGACGCTTCATTGCGGTGCCTTTCTTCTAGTGCGAACTGTGTCGGGGTTGATCGGTTCAGAGGGTCGGTACTGCTGGCGCGGGCGGGGGGCTCTCGCCCTCCGGGCCGCTGGACTACTTGAGCTCCTCGGAGCTCGAGGTGAGGTCGGGACCGGCCTGGGTGACGGGGCCGGGCGTGTCCGCGAGCTCGGACTCGGGCGTGAGGGCGCCGGAGACCGAAGCGGTCTGGATGCCGGGATCAACGGCCTTGTTGGCGGCCTGGCCGGCGAGGATCTTGCGGCGGGCGCTCCAGCCGGCGAGGCCGACGGCGATGAGGAGGGTGACGCCGTTGAAGAGCGGGTTGACCCAGAAGTTCGCGCCGAGCTGGCCGATGCCCGCGAGGCCGATCGCGAGGGTGGCGACGGCGACGATCGTGCCCGCGGAGTTCGGGCGGCCGGGCTTGATGACGGTCGAGCCGAGGAGCGCGGCGACGAAGGACGGGAGCATGTACTCGGCGCCGACCGACGGATTGCCGATCTGCTGCTGAGAGGCGAGGAGGACGCCCGCGACGCCGACGAGGAAGGAGCAGGTGGCGAATGCGTAGACCGAGTAGCGGCGCGAGGGGAGGCCGATGAGGTCGGCGGCCCTTTGGTTCGAGCCGAGGACGTAGAAGTAGCGGCCGAGGGGCGTGCGCTCGAGCACGATCCACAGGACGATCGCGATGATCGCGACGTACCACGCCGAGACGGGGATCCCGGCGAGCTTCGAGTCGTAGAGATCGGTGAATCCCGCCGGAAGGCCGTCGGGCCCGGGAACGATGCGGGCGCCGTTGGTGATCGCGCCCGTGATCGCGTAGAGGACGGAACCCGTGCCGAGGGTCGCGACGAAGGAGTCGATCTTGCCGAGCTCGACGAGGAGGCCGTTGGCGACGCCGACGACGGTCGTGCCCGCGATGACGAGGATCGCCGCGAGGCACCACGGGGTGCCGTTGACGACGAGCACCATCATGAGGACGTGCGCCATGCCGAGGGTGTAGCCGATCGAGACGTCGAACTTGCCGGTGGCGATCGGGATCATCGCGCCGAGCGCGAGGATCGCGGGGATCGTGTTCGCGGAGAGGATCGCATTGAAGTTCCCCTGCGTGAGGAAGGTGTTCGGCATCATCACGGAGAACGCGATGAAGAGGAGGACCGCCAGGAGAAGAAGCCCGTAGGCGCCGATGAAGGATCCTGAGCGGCGCCGACGGGTCGGGCGCTTCGCCTGGGGTGCTGGGGTGGTGGACATGCTGTCGTATCTCCTGGTCACTTGGAGTGGACGAGGTTGGCGCCGGAGCAGGCGGCGGTGAGGTTGCTGACGGTGAGGGAGTCTCCGGAGAGCTCGTCGGTGACGCGGCCCTGGACGAAGACGAGGGCGCGGTGGCAGACGGAGGCGACCTCTTCGAAGTCGGAGCTCACGAGGACGACGGCGAGGCCGTCCCTCAGCGAGTCCTCCATGAGTTCGTAGATATCGGCCTTGGCTCCGACGTCCACGCCCGCGGTCGGCTCCTCGAGGACGATGACCTTGCGGCTGGCGGAGAGCCAGCGGCCGAACATCACCTTCTGCTGGTTGCCGCCCGACAGGGTGGCGATCGGCAGGTCGGCGTTGGCGGGGAGGACGCCGTAGGTCTCGACGAGTTCGTCGCCGAGGGCGTCCTGCTGTCGCGCGTTGAGCCATGCGAGGAGGCCCTTGCCCCTCGGGCGCATGTTCGCGAGGAAGTTCTCCTGGACGCTCATCGTCGGGGCCATCCCCTCTTCCATGCGGTTGGAGGTGACGAAGCCGACGCCGCGATCGACGGCCTCGGCGGGCGACTTGGGCGCGTAGGCGACGCCGTCGATCACCAGCGAACCGCCGTGCATCGGGAAGGCGCCGCCGATCGCGCGACCGACCTGCACCTGCCCGGCGCCGGTGAGCCCGACCATGCCGAGGACCTCGCCCGCCTTGACGTCGAAGGTGACGGGGCCCGCGGGGCCGGCGAGGACGCGCTCTCCGGAGAGGACGATCGGGCGCTCGCCGGATCCTGCGCGCGACGTGTAGCTCTTGGGCTTCGAGCCGACGATGTCGATGACGAGGTCCTGCGGCGACTTGGCCTCGATGGGCCCGGCGTGGACGAGCCGTCCATCGCGGAACACCGTCACCTGATCCGAGATCGTGAACACCTCGTCGAGGCGGTGGGAGACGTAGATGAGTCCACGGTCGCGATCGCGCAGGTCGCGCAGGACGTCGAAGAGGCGCGCCGAGTCCGCCGCAGGGAGCGAGGCGGTCGGCTCGTCGAGGACGATGATCGGCGCGTCGGTCGACAGGGCGCGGGCGATCGCGACGAGCGAGCGCTCGGCGCGCGTGAGATCGGCGATGAGAACGTCGGGGTCGACGTCGAGCTGGACGATTTCGAGCGCTTCCTCGGCCTTGCGGTTGACGGACTTCCAATCGATGAAGCCCCCGCGTCGCGGGTAGGAGGTCGCGAGCGCGACGTTCTCCGCGACGCTCATCGCCTCGACGAGGCCGAGGTCCTGGTGGATGAAGGCCATCGCGGCCGCCGCCTCGGGCGTGCCGAGGGGCTTGCCCATGACGGTGATCTCGCCGGCGGTCGGCGGGTACAGGCCGGACAGGACCTTGATGAGGGTCGACTTGCCCGCGCCGTTCTGCCCGAGGAGGGCGTGGATGCTGTGGGGCATCAGCGTGAAGTCGACGCCCTTGAGCGCCTGCGTCGTTCCGAACTGCTTGACGAGACCTCTGATCTCGATCAGCGGAGCAGCAGCAGCCATTGATGTTCCTCCTCGCGCCACATTGCGCATTTCCATCCCGCTGGACGGTGTTCATCATTCTGAACTGTTTGACGCTCGAGCGCAAGCCCTTCCTCACGCGAATTCGATGTGAGCGCTCGCTATTCGCCTCTCGAGCCACAACGGGCGGGCGCCCCCTCGCTCGAGGGGGCGCCCGTCGGACGTCGGAGGGAGTAAGGGGTCAGAAGCTCTTCCCCGCGAGCGGATTGGTGAAGATGTCGGCAACCGCGCGCAGCTCCTCGAGGACGAGGTCGACGTCGCGCGCCGCGGCCTCCTTCGACAGGGTCGTCGACACGGCGAGATGGGCCTCGTCCGTTTCCTCGTTGCGGACGGGGACGGCGAAGCAGACCTGCCCGAGATTCGTCTCCTCGTCGTCCATCGCGTACCCGCGCTCGCGACAACGGTCGAGGTCCTGGAGGAACTCGGGAAGCGACTGGATGCTCTTCTCCGTGAAGCGCGGGAAATCCACCGAACGGAAGCGATCCGCGACGACGGCGGGCGACATCGTCATGAGGATCGCCTTCCCGGTCGCCGTGATCGACGCGGGGAAGCGGTCGCCGATCGAGCCGCTCACCCGTCGGACGCGCCCGACCTCGTAGCGCGCGAGGTAGATGACGTCGGTGCCGTCGAGCATGGCGAGGCGCGCGGAATGCCGCGACATCACGGGCTGTGCGCGGACCTCGTCGTAGAAGTCGGAGAGCTGGTCGACCGTGGCGAGGTAGTCGCCGGCGAGTGTGAGGAGGCGGCGCCCGAGGAGGTAGCGGTTGTCGTGACGGCGCACGAGGTTCTCCTCCTCCAGCACGGAGCAGATGAGCGCGGTCGTCGACTTCGCGATCCCGGTCCTCGCGGCGATCTCCGTCACGCCGAGGCCCGGCTGCCCCTCCTCCGCGAGCAGCTCGAAGATCCTCATCGCACGGGTGAGCGCGGGAACGGCGCTGTTCTTCATGAAAAACTCCTTTGGCCAAAGGACTGGATTGAAACCAGGATACTGATCTAGAGTTGTCGGCGTTGGAACTCAACGAAGGAGTCGAGCATGTCCACGCCCAGTGCGACCAACCCCCTTGCCCTGCCCGAGGTGAGCCAGGCCGAATTCGACTCGGTCTTCAAGAGCGTATGTCGATGGGGACAGTACGCCGAACCCTCCCGCGGCGCGTGGCAGACCGTCGGCCCCGAGAAGGTCCGAGAAGCCGCCGCGCTCGTCGAGTCCGGGACGACCGTCCAGATGGCCCTCCCGTGGAACACGGTGAGCGGCATCGACAACCCGAACCCCGCCCTCCACATGATGGTCGAGCTCGGCGACCGCGAACCCCCCGAGCCCTCGTGCAACAAGGACTTCCTCGGCGTCGCCTTCCACGGCAAGGCCGTCTCCCACCTCGACGCGCTCTCGCACATCGCGTACCGCGGCGAGCTCTTCGACGGGCATCCGACGAAGGACACCGTCAATGCGACCGGTACCGACTTCGGCGACGTCGCGGCCCTCGGCCATCTCGTCACGGCCTGCGTCCTCCTCGACTTCGCCGCCGTCAAGGGCGTCGACTGGATCGAGCCCGGTACGGCGTTCCACGCCGAGGACATCCTCGAGGCCGAGGAGAAGCTCGGAGTCGAGATCCAGCCGGGCGACGCCGTCCTCGTCCGCTCCGGGCACTTCGCGCGCCGCGCCGCGCTCGGACCGTGGAACCCCGACGTCGAGGGGAGCGCCGGCCTTCACGTCGACGCGATGCCTCTCCTCGCCGAGCGCGGGATCGTCCTCCTCGGCGGCGACGGCGACTCGGACGTCCGTCCCTCGCCGACGCCCGGCATCGGCTCCCCCATCCACATCCTCGCGATCACCGCGATGGGCGTGCCCCTCCTCGACAACCTCGACCTCGAAGACATCTCGCGCGCGTGCGCGGCGGAGAACAAGTACCGCTTCATGCTGACGATCGCCCCGCTGTCGGTTCCGCGCGGGACCGGCAGCCCGATCAACCCGATCGCGGTGCTCTGATGGGGGCCGCGTTCCGCGTGGGCGTGTCCCGCGACTTCCTCGCGGATCCCGCCGATTCGCGCAGCCGCAACGTCTGGGGCGACATCGGCCTCGCGCGCCTCGACGAGGCCGGCGTCGAATGGGAGTACATGCCGGAGGTCGTCGACGCCTTCCGCCCGGAGGATCTCGCCCCCTACGACGCCGTCCTCTACGCCGCGCCCGCCGTTACCGCGGACTCCTTCGCCGACGGCGTCGCGCGCCCCGCCCTGCTCGCCCGCTTCGGCGTCGGATACGACGCCGTTGATCTCGAGGCGTGCACCGCGAACGACGTCGCGGCGACGATCACCCCCGACGGCGCCCGCCGCCCCGTCGCGACCGCCGCGCTCACGATGCTCCTCGCGACCCTCCACAACCTCGTGCAGAAGCACGACATCGCGAAGCGGCCCGACTGGGACGAGCGCGTCGACTGGATGGGCACGGGGCTCAACGGGCTCACCGTCGGCATCCTCGGGGTCGGGAACACCGGGGCGGAGCTCGTGCGGCTCCTCTCCCCCTTCGACGTCGAGATCATCGGCTGCGACCCCTTCTGCCCGCCCGAGCGGGCCGCCGAGCTCGGCGTCGAGCTCGTCGACCGCGAGGCCCTCGCCGAGCGCTCGGACGCCCTCGTCCTCATGGCGGTCCTCACCGACTCGACCTACCACTTCGTCGACGCGGACTTCCTCGCCCGCATGCGCCCGGGCTCCGTCCTCGTCAACGTCGCCCGCGGTCCGATCGTCGACGAGCCCGCGCTCATCGACGCGCTGTCGACGGGACGACTCCGCGCCGCCGGACTCGACGTCTTCGAGGAGGAGCCCCCCTCCTCCGGGATCGTCGATCTCCCGAACGTCACCCTCGCGCCGCATTCGATCGCGTGGACCTCCGAGATGAGCCGGGGCAACGGGAACTCCTGCATCGACGCGATCCTCGCCGTGCGCGAGGGCCGCGAACCGCGATTCGTCGTCAACCGCGACGTCCTCGCCAAACCGTCCTTCCAGCAGCGTCTCGAGGAGATGGCCGAATGAAGATCGCCGTTCTCGGGCTGGGCAACATGGGCCTGCCCGTCGCACGCAACCTCGCCCTCGCCGGTCACGACGTCACGGGCGCGAACATCGTCCCCGTCCCCGCCGCCGAGGAGGCCGGCGTCCGCGTCTTCACCGACGCGAACGAGGCCCTCGTCGACCGCGAGGTCGTCCTCTGCCTCCTCCCGGACCTCCCCTACCTCGAGCCCATGCTCCCCGCGCTCCTCGAGTCGGGGGCGAGCGACCTCGTCGTCATGTCGACGATCTCCCCGCTCGCCGTCCGGGAGCTCGCCGAGCGCCTCGACGGCCGGATCGCGGTCGTCGACGCCTGCATGTCGGGCGGTGTCGCCAAGGCGACCGACGGCACGATGTCGATCATGTGCGGCGGCGACGAGTCCGCCTTCGCGCGGGTCCTCCCGATCCTTCACGTGATCGGCGGATCCGTCGAACTCATGGGGCCCGTCGGCTCGGGCGCCGTCGCGAAGGCCTGCAACCAGATGGTCGTCGTCGGCACGCTCATCGCCCTGTCCGAGGCGACGCTCGTCGCGAAGGACAACGGCCTCGACGCGCACCGGGTCCTCTCCGTCCTCGGCGCGGGCCTCGCGGGCTCCGAGCTGCTCGAGCAGAAGAAGGACAAGCTCGCCGACGAGGATTTCTCCCCCTCGGGGCCGGCGAAGTTCCTCGTCAAGGATCTCCGCTTCGCGAAGGACAGCGCGAACGGCCGCCCCCTTCCCGTCCTCGACATCGGCGAGACCCTCTTCCGCGGCCTCACCGACGCGGGCCTCGGCGACTACGACAACACCGTCGTCATGCGCTACCTGCGGATCCTCGCCGGGGAGGAGTCATGAGGCTCAACCGTTCCACCGCCCCCGCGGCCCTCCGCATCGGCGCGCCCTCGCCCGAGCGCACCGGAATCGTCCACCTCGGCCTCGGCCAGTTCCACCGCGCCCACTTCGCGGTGAACACGGCCCTCGCCCTCGCCGAAGAGCCCGGGGACTGGGGGATCGTCGGGGTCGCCAACCGCTCGCGGCGCGTCGTCGACTCCCTCGCCGAGCAGGATTTCCTCTACTCGGTCCTCACGCTGTCGCCGGGGAACGAATCCGCCGGACTCGTCGACGTCCACCGCCGCGGCCTCGTCGCCGCGGACGAGCCCGAGGACGTCCTCGCCGCGATCGCCGACCCCGCGCATCGAATCGTCTCCCTCACGATCTCCGAGAAGGGCTACCACCGGACCGCGTCGGGCGTCGACCTCGCCTCTTTCGGCGATGAGCTCGCCGCTCCCGTGCCGCGCACGCCGATCGGCCTCCTCGCCCGCGGGCTCGAGCGCCGCGCCTCAACCGGAGCGCCGCTCTCCGTCGTCTCCTGCGACAACGTCCAGGGGAACGGGACGAGCACCCGCGAGGTCGTCCTCGCCTACCTCCAGGCCGCCGGCGCCGCCGATGCGACCCTCGAGTGGATCGCGAAGAACGTCGCCTTCCCCAACACGATGGTCGACCGGATCGTCCCGGGCACGACCGACGCGACCCGCGCGCGCGTCGCCGAGCTCCTCGGGCTCGACGACGCCGTCCCGGTACCCGCCGAGCGCTTCTCCATGTGGGTCCTCGAGGACCTGTTCCCCGCCGGGCGCCCCCGCTGGGAGGCCGCCGGCGCGATCTTCTCCGACGAGGTCCACCGCTACGAGCTCGTCAAGCTCCGGATCCTCAACGGCATGCATTCCCTGATCTCGTACGTCGGCGGCCTCCTCGGCGCCGCGACGATCCCCGACGCCCGCGCGATCGACGAGGTCGCGGCGGTGGTCCGGAAGGCCATCGAGGAGGAGTGCCTCCCGAGCATCGAGCTGCCGACCGGCTTCGACGCCCCGGCCTACGTCGACGAGCTCTTCGACCGGTGGTCGAACACGTCGCTCGGCGACCAGACCGCGCGCGTCGGCTCGGACGGCTCCGCGAAGCTCGTCCAGAGGATCCCCGAGCCCGTCCGCACGGCGCTGGCCGCGGGGAGGACGCCCCACTGCATGGCGCTCACCCTCGCCTCCTGGCTCGCGTGCGTCGCCCCGCTCGACGGCTTCGACCCCGGGCCCGTCGCCGCCGCGATGGACGAGCCCCTGCGGGGCGATATCGCCAAGATCGCCCGCCGCTCGAAGGGCTCGCGCGACCTCGTCGCCTCGGTCCTCGCCGCCCACTTCCCGCCCGACCTCGCGGACGCGACCGTCTTCGTCGATCGCACCGCCCGGCTCCTCGATCTCATCGTCGCCCACGGGGCGGACGCCGCCGCCCGCGACGTCCTCGCCGCCGACGCCGCAGCCCCCACCGAATAGGAATGAGATGAAGTCCCTCGCCATTCACGGCGCCCTCGACCTCCGCCTCGAGGACGTCCCCGTTCCCGAACCGACCGCCGACCAGGTCCGACTCAAGGTCGCCTACGTCGGGATCTGCGGATCCGACCTCCACTACTACTTCCAGGGGGCGAACGGCGACTTCGTCGTCGAAGAGCCCCTCGTCCCCGGTCACGAGCTCTCCGGCGTCGTCGACCTCGATCCCTCGGGGACCTACGCCCCGGGCACGCCGGTCACGGTCCACCCCGCGACTTTCGGGGAGCCCCTTCCCGAATGCCCCGACGCGCGTCACCTCTGGCCCGGGGGGAGCTACCTCGGCTCCGCCTCGACCCACCCGCACACGCAGGGCGCGATGAGCGACTACCTCCTCGTCGGCCGCGACATGGTCCGCCCGCTCCCCGAGGGGCTCGACCTCCGGACCGCCGCGCTCGCCGAGCCCCTCAGCGTCGCCCTCCACGCCGCGAACATGGCGGGAGAGCTCGCGGGCGCGAAGGTCCTCGTCATCGGCTCCGGCCCGATCGGGCTCCTCCAGATCGCCGCCGCCCTCGGACGCGGCGCCGCCTCCGTCGACGCCTCCGACGTCATCCCCGAGGCCCTCGAGCGCGCGAAGGATCTCGGCGCCGCCCGCGTCTTCCGCGCGGGGGCCGACGAGATCCCCGACGCGGCCTACGACGTCGTCTTCGAGTGCTCCGGCTCCGCCCCCGGGTCGAACTCCGCGTGGCGGGCGGTGCGCCGCCGCGGCGTCGTCGTCCACGTCGGCATGCTCCCCGCCGGCCCCCAGCCGCTCGCCCTCTCCGTCCTCGTCAACAAGGAGGCGACGGTCCGCACGACCTTCCGCTTCGACGACGAGATCGACGAGGCCGTGACGATGCTCCGCGCGCACCCCGAGTTCGCTCGCGTCATCACGCACGAGTACGCGGCCGCGGACGCCGTCTCCGCCTTCGAGATCGCGAAGGACTCGTCGGCCTCCGGCAAGGTCCTCGTGAGGATGGACTGACGATGAGCGAGCCTTCGCGCGCCCGCCCGATCGCGGCGATCCCGACCGTCTGGATCGACCGCGTCGGGCCCGTCGACGGGGTCGACGTCATCGCCTGGGACATGGACCGCCCCTGCCCGGTCGACGCCCTCGACTACGCCTGCGTGCCCTACCAGAACTCCCCCGACGTCTGGGGGTACCTCGCCACCGCGCGGATCGGCTGCGTGCAGCTGCTCTCCGCGGGCTTCGAGGACGCCCTCGGCCGCATCGGGGAGGGCTCCGCGCTCTCGAACGCGCGCGGCGTCCACGACGCCGCCACCGCCGAGCAGGCGCTCGCCCTCGTCCTCGCGATGCAGAGGGGCGCCTGGCGCTGGGTGGAGAACCACCGCGAGCGGCACTGGACCGGACTCGGGTTCCAGCCCGGGATCGCCGATCAGCGGGTCGTCGTCCTCGGCTACGGGTCGATCGGCTCCGCCGTCGCCCGGCGGATCGCCGCATTCGAACCGAAGTCCCTCACGGCGATCGCCTCGCGCCCGCGGGCGGGCGACGACCTCGTCGACCGGGTCCACGGCGTCGAGGAGCTCCTCCACCTCCTCCCCTCGTGCGACATCCTCGTCTCCGTCCTCCCGGGCGGGGACGCGACCCGTGGCCTCCTCGACGCTCGCGCCCTCGCAGCCCTTCCCGAGGGCGCCCTCGTCGTCAACATCGGCCGCGGAACCGTCGTCGACACGGACGCGCTCGTCGAGGCCTGCGCCTCGGAGAGGATCCGCGCCGGACTCGACGTCACCGACCCGGAGCCCCTCCCGGACGACCATCCCCTGTGGTCGACGCCGGGCGTCCTCGTGAGCCCCCACGTGGGCGGCCTCGCGATGGGCTTCTGGTCGCGCGCCGCGGCCCTCCTGCGCCGCCAGCTCGAGCGCCTCGCCGCGGGCGAGCGGCTCGAGAACATCGTCAATTGACCCGGGGGGCCGGCGCGCCGGCCCCCGAACCCACGACCGTCGAATCGAGAACCTCATGTCCCTTCCCACCCCCGCTCCCGCGAGCGCGACCATCGGCGTCACCGGCATGGGCGTCATGGGCCGCAACCTCGCCCGCAATCTCGCGCGCCACGGCTACGCCGTCGCGATCCACAACCGCTCCGTCGCCAAGACCGAGGCCGTCGTCGCCGAGCACGGCGACGAGGGGACCTTCATCCCCGCCGAGTCGATGGACGATTTCGTCGCGGCCCTCGAACGTCCCCGCGTCGCGATCATCATGGTGAAGGCGGGCGCCGCGACCGACGCCGTCATCGATGAACTCGCCGCGCGCATGGAGCCGGGCGACATCATCGTCGACTGCGGCAACACCCTCTTCCACGACACCCGCCGCCGCGAGTCGGCGCTGCGCGAACGCGGCCTCCACTTCGTCGGCGTCGGCGTGTCCGGAGGCGAGGAGGGCGCGCTCCTCGGCCCCTCGATCATGCCCGGCGGCTCCGTCGAGGCCTACGACCGCCTCGGCCCGATGTTCGAGGCGATCAGCGCCCACATCGGCGACGAGCCCTGCTGCACGCACATCGGACCCGACGGCGCCGGCCACTTCGTCAAGATGGTCCACAACGGCATCGAGTACTCCGACATGCAGGTGATAGCCGAGGCCTACGACATCCTGAGGCGCGGCCTCGGCCTCGCGCCCTCGGAGATCGCGGACGTCTTCGCCGAGTGGAATGCCGGCGAGCTCGACTCCTACCTCATGGAGATCACCGTCGAGGTGCTCCGCCAGGTCGATGCGAAGACAGGCTCCCCGCTCGTCGACGTCGTCGTCGACGCCGCCGGCCAGAAGGGCACGGGCGCGTGGACGACGCAGACGGCCCTCGACCTCGGCGTGCCCGTCACCGGCATCGGCGAGGCGACCTTCGCCCGCGGGCTCTCCTCCTCCCCCGCCCAGCGCGAAGCGGCGAAGGGCCTGCCCGCCGGCGCCCCCGAATGGGACGTCGCCGACCGTGAGACGTTCATCGCCGACGTCCGGCAGGCGCTCTACGCGTCGAAGATCATCGCGTACACGCAGGGGCTCAACGAGATCCAGGCCGCAGCGGCCGAGTACGGATGGGACCTCGACCTCGGCGCGATCGCGCGGATCTGGCGCGGGGGCTGCATCATCCGCGCCCGATTCCTCGGCGACATCACCGCGGCCTTCGAGGAGAACCCGGACCTGCCGCTCCTCATCGCGTCCCCGGTGTTCCGCGAGCGGATCGTCGCCGCGCTTCCGGCGTGGCGGCGCATCGTCGTCGCGGCCGCCGCCCACGGACTGCCCGCGCCGGTCTTCGCCTCGACGCTCGCCTACTACGACGGTCTGCGGTCGGATCGCCTCCCCGCCGCCCTCATCCAGGGGCAGCGCGACTTCTTCGGAGCTCACACCTATCGGCGCATCGACGCTGACGGCTCCTTCCACACCCTCTGGGCAGAAGACGGCCGCCCCGAGATCGACGCCTGAGAGAGGATGCGAATCATGGAACTGAGAGAGAACGCCAAGTGGGCGCTCGTCGTCCCCACGTCGATGGGCGTGCGCCTGACGCCGGAGAATCGACAGGCGGTCCACTACTCGGATCACTACCTCCTCCAGGCGACTTCCGCCGAATCGAACGTCGCCTCGATCGCCTCCCACCTCGGCATGGAGACGAAGATCCTCACGAGCTTCGTCGCGGGCTCCCCGATCGCCGCGTTCATCAAGGCGAACCTCCGCGCGCGCGGAATGTCGTACGAGGGGCCCGACGTCCCCCAGGGCGACGCGTGGGGCTACCGCCACCAGTTCAACATCGCCGACTCCGGCTACGGCGGCCGGGCGCCGCGCGTGTGGAACGACCGGGCGGGCGAGGTCGGGCGCACGCTCGACGCGAAGGACTTCGACCTCGATCGGCTCTTCGTCGACGAGGGCGTGAAGATCCTCCACCTGTCCGGGCTCATCGCGGCGCTCTCTCCCGAGACGAGCCGCTTCTGCGTCGAACTCGCCCACAGGGCGAAGGAGGTCGGAACGGCCATCTCCTTCGACCTCAACTACCGCGCGTCCTTCTGGAAGGGCCGCGAGGAGGAGCTCTCCGCCGCCTTCCGCGACATCGCCTCGCTCTGCGACATCCTCTACGGCAACGAAGAGGACTTCCAGCTCTGCCTCGGCATCCAGGGGCCCGAGGCCGGAGGCTCCGGAATCGACGCGAAGATCGAGCAGTTCCAGGAGATGATCGGCCGCATCCGCGAGGCCTACCCCGCCGCGCGCTACGTCGGGACGTCGCTGCGCGAGGTCGTCTCCGCGAACCTCCACAAGTGGGGCATCATCCTGTCGGGCGAGGACGGGACCGTCGTCGCGCCGCTGCGGGAGATCGACGTCCTCGACCGGATCGGCGGCGGCGACGGCTCGATCGGCGGCGTCCTCTACGGCATCCTCTCCGGCTGGTCGACGGAGCGCTGCGCCCAGTTCGGCTGGGCGACCGGCGCGATGGCCGCGACGAGCGTCTACGACTACGCCGCTCCGGCGGACGAGGCGCAGGTCTGGAGCATATGGGAGGGCAACGCCCGAGTCCAGCGCTGATCTCTGCCCACGGCGCACTTCGGGGGCGGAGCCATCGGCTCCGCCCCCGTGGCCCGTTCAGGAGCCGCGGGGCGCCAGCGCGCGCGGGTCGAGCCGCCGGATCTACACTCGCCCGCGTCCGTCCTCGTGCGAATCGTCGAGGATTCCGCGGTTGCCGCCAAGAGGAGCACCCCATGTCCGTCCCCGTCGACTTCACGCACGTCACCACCGCGGGGCTCGAATCGAGCCCCGCACGCCGAGGCGCTCGCCGGCCTGCGCGCGAACGAGGCGCGCTACTTCCACACGAAGTACGCGCACGTCTTCGAGGTTTCCCCCGCCGCTGAAGCCGCCGACGCCCTCGCCTGGGTCGAGAGGATCCTGTCCGCAGAGCGCAGCATCGTCATCGACTCGGCTCCGCTCGAGGTGAGCGTCAACGACGTCGAGGGCATCCACTGGGTTCACGTCTTCTACGAGTCGGGACTCGGCGTCAACGTCCTGTGGACCCTCGACGGGTCGAAGCGGGCTGTCGGCTTCAAGCTCTGCGACGGCATGGAACCGCCCGCCGAGCTCTCGGCGTTCAAGTTCGCCCGTCAGAAGTCGAAGCTCGCGGGCACGATCCGCGGCACCTTCTTCATCATCAAGGGCGACTACCCCTTCTGATTCAGGGGGCGCGCCCGCGGCGCCCCGCTCGCCCTGGTCCGCTGCGTTCGAGCGAGCCGAGCGGCCTCGTCGTTTCCCGTCGAGGGCTCACCGCCCCGGCCTCGTCACCCCTAGGCGACGAGCACGGCCGGCGTCGACGCAACCGGGGAGTCCCTGCGATCGACGAGCTGCGACACTCCGTAGGCCGCCCAGTTGATCGCGTAGCCGAGGGCGAGGGTTCCGAGCCAGTACCAGGGTTGACCGACGAACCCCATGACCGGCATGTCCCGCTGATAGAAGTAGTTCCCGCCGGTGAGGGCGTTCGCGCCGAGGGCGATGAGCGAGTAGCGACGAGCCAGGCGAAGGCGCGGTGAAGGGCGCGCCGACTCGGCCGCCAGTCGGTCGTCACCCATGCGAGGACTGGCATGAGCAGCGTGATCGTGTGGTTGATGACGAAGGACCAGCCGAAGACGTTGGTGATCGGCTGGACCTGCGAGGGATAGAGGAACGAGAACCACGACCACAGGCCGAAGTAGAAGAGGACGTCCATCACCCTCTTCGAGCCGGTCGCGAGATAGACGATCCCGAGGATCGCACTGATTCGCGAGACGTGAAGTGGCAGCGCCTCCGACCAGTCCCAGCCGGCCGCGAGGTACGCGCCGTAGAGGAGGCACTGCTGCGCGAGAGAGACGACGAGCACGCCGATCCGCACCGCCCGCGCGTGCTCGCCCACTCACCCGCGCCCGAGAACGAGGGCGAGGCCGACCGCGAGGAGGATGGCGATGAAGGCGAGGTGGTCCGCGCTCCCGACGGCGATCCAACCGGGATGCGGATCGAGGAAATCGCTCACACCCTCAGCCTAGGGATTGCGGGCGAACGGAAGGTGAACTCGGGGGCGTTCAGAGATTCGCGAGGACGATCCCAGTGACAAGGGCGTTGTTGACGACGTGCGCGATGACGCTCGCCCAGACGCTTCCGTGCCATGCGCGCAGTGCCGTCACCCCGATCCCCCAGGGCAGGACGTAGGCGATCGCCGCCGGCGCGACGTGGATGAGGCCGAAGAATGCGCCGACGAGGACGACCGTCCAGACGACCGGCAGGCGCTCGCGCAGCCAGCCGTAGAGGAGGCCACGGAAGAGGGTCTCCTCGACGATCGGGTCGAGGACGACGACGCTCACCGTCGCGAGGACGAGCGGCAGCGCTCCCGTCACACCGTTGAGCGACGAGGTCGACGCACCCGCCTCGCCGAGCGGGAAGATGGCGCGCGCGAGGCCCGCGCAGGCCAGGGCAATCCCCATGACGACGGGGGCCTCCCAGAGGAGATGAAGCAGACTTCGGGTCGGCCTCGTGAATCCGATGTCCGCGAAAGCGAATCCGCCGCGGCGGACGACCACGTGGTGGACGCCCACGAGCATGAGGACGCTCGCGGCGAAGAGGGCGACGACGATCCCGCTGAGCCCGATGACCTGCGGACCGAGGAGCTTGCCCGCGGCGAGGAGCCCAACGACGATGACGAGGATCGGGGCGACGAAGCCCCACCAGAAGGCGGCGAGGACGTCGCGCCCGGTGAGCGGGCGGACGGGGCGGGCGACTGCGGAGTGCTCGCCCTCCCGCCCGCTACTCGAATCCGCAGCGAACGGGGGCTCCGCGGGGATCGAGCCCTCATCTCGGCCGTGCAGTGGTTCGGTCATGAGCGTCCAATCATTCCTTTGACGAGGTCGGGGTGGGCGAGCGTCTCCTCGAGGCTCGTCGCGACTTTCCATGCGATGCCCTCCGGCGTCCCCGTGAATTCGATGAGGGTGACGAGCGACTGATCAAGGCCCGAGGAGCGCACCTTGAGGATCGTCTCCGCGATGCCGGGCGCCGCGGTGGCGAAATCGAAGGGGCTCCCGTCGATGCCGATTCCGCATCCCACCGGAGCCGGCGGGCTCGGCTCGCGCTCGGAGATCCGCAAGGATGCCGGGCACGTCGAGCCGTCGATGGACAGGAGGTCCGTTCCCTCGATCGACGCCGTGCCGGCGGTCGTCGCATAGGTGAATCCGACGATGTCCGTCGTGCCCGTCGCTCGCCGATAGACCTCGGCAGCGGCTTCGAGGACCGCGGGCTCGCGGAAGTCCCCCGCATCGAAGTAGGCGGATTCGCCGTTGATCTCCGACAGGCTCGCCCGTGAGCTCTGGGTGCCGTCGACGCCCTGACACGTCGCGAAGATCCCGACGCCGACGGGAATGACGACGGCAGTCGCGCTCGCGTAGGCGCACTGCGGATCGGACGCGATCGCATCAACCTTCTCCTCGAGAGCCTCGAGATCGAACGCCTGCTCGGTCGTCGAGGCGGCGCCGGTGCCCCCATCCTCTCATTCGGTCTCAACGCGGCGAGAGTCGGAAGGAGCCTCATCTTCGTCAACACAGCCTCCTGGAGAGCCTATTCGGGACACCCCCGGGCCACGTGACGCCCACCGCGTCTCACCGTCGATGACCCGCTCCGTCGGCGCCATGCCGATCCTCCGCGCAACGCCCTGGGAGGCGACATTCTCGGGATGAGTGTGCGCGACGACTTCATCGACGCCGCGTGCGCGGAGCTCCTCTTCCGCGCTCCGCCATTCGCGAGGTGCTCGGGCTCCTTCTCAATCCGTTGCGCACGGATTCAGCGCCGTGGAAGCCGGGGGAAGGGCCGCCCCGGCCCCTTCGAGTACCGCTGGACGGCACGCGACTATCGTTGCCACATGCGCTTCTCCAGCCGCGTCGACATCTCCGGCCCGAATCCGATCAGCAGTGCGGAGGCGGCCGCCCGGACGACGGGGCGCCCCCTCGTGGCGCTCAGCGACTCGAATCCCACGCGCCACGGCCTCGCTCCCCGCATCCTTCCTTCCCCCTACGCCCCCGACCCCCGCGGCGACGAAGGCGCGAGGACCCGCTTGGCGGACTTCCTCTCGACCACGCAGCACCGCGTCGTCGACCCCGACGACCTCTACCTCCTGAGTTCGACCTCGCAGGCCTACTCGTGGCTGATCAAACTCCTCTGCGATCCGGGCGACGCGGTCCTCTCCCCCGCCCCCGGCTACCCCCTGGTCGACTCAATCGCCCGCCTCGAGGGCGTCGGGGCCCTCTCGTTCCCGCTCCACCGGTACGGCCGCTGGGAGATCGACACCGCCGCCGTGGAGGAGCTCGTGAATAGCCCTGCCGGACACTCCGTGCGCGCGATCATCGCGATCAACCCGAACAACCCGACGGGCTCCTACGTCACCGCCGATGAGTGCGCCCGCCTCGTCGACATCTGCCGACGCCACGAGCTCCCGCTCATCGCCGACGAGGTGTTCTTCGACTACCACCTCGCCGAGGGCCGCGAGCGGAGTCGCATCGCCGGCCGCGACGAGGTCCTCACCTTCGCCCTCGACGGCCTGTCGAAGCGCCTCGCCGCCCCTCACGCGAAGCTCGCGTGGATCGAGGTCTCCGGGCCGGACGATCAAGTGGCCGAGGCGAAGCGGCGCCTCGACGCGATCGCCGACGACTTCCTCCCGCTCGGCGCCCTCATCACCGAGCGAATGCCGGAGTTCTGCGAGCAGATGCCCGGGCAGACGGAATCGGTGCGAACCCGCTGCCTGACGAACCTCGCCGCGCTGCGCGAGCTCGTGGATTCAGAGCCCTCGGGTGCCCTCGGCCTGCTCGAACCCGAGGGTGGCTGGAACGCGTTCGTGCGCTTCCCCTCCACCATCGACGAGGACGAGCTCGTCACCCGCCTCATCGACGACGAGGCGATCACCGTGCAGCCCGGCTACTTCTTCGACATGCCGCAGCCCGGTTACGTCTCCGTCTCGCTCCTCCTGGAGCAGAACGTCTTCCGCGAGGCCGCATCCATTCTCATCGAGCAACTGGGACGGGCCGCAAGCGGACTCTCCTAGCGCCCCCGACCCCTGCTCGTCGCGTCCGCTCAGCGCTCCTCGGCCGGCAGTGCCCGGCTTCGACGAGGTCTGCGACCCAGCGGCGCCCTCCCATCGGAAGACACCGCCCCGCCCTCGTCGTTCCTCGCGAGAACCCGCCAGATGTCAAACGTGAACTCCACCATTCTCAGGACAGAACTCACGTGTACCGCCCAGCCACAGCGAGGAGATCGGTAGCGACTCAAGGCGATCCCCCGCTCGCTGCCCCAGCCCCGTCGTCACGACGACGCCAGCGAGGAACTCGTCACCGAGGCGGTCCCGCAGGCCCTTGAGATGTGTGAAGTGTGCCGATGTTGCGGCGACGGCGGACTTCACCTCAACGGCGATGATCCCGCGCGGGGTCTCGATGATGACATCCACCTCCGTCCCGGTGCGGTCGCGGTAGTGCGACAACGTGTATTCAGTGCTCGACCATGTTCGCTGCCGCGTCAGCTCGCCGACGACGAAGTTCTCCACGAGGGGCCCGAAATGGTCCGCCCCCTGAATGGAGGCGAGGTGCTGCGCATCGAGCCCGGACAGCGCAGCCGCCAGTCCACTGTCGGTGAGGTAGCACTTGGGTCGCTGAATCTGACGCTTGGTGAGATTGCGCGACCAGCTCGGTAGCCGCTGGATCAGGAACAACGATTCGAGCAAATCCAGGTACCGGACCACGGTGCCACGAGCCACGCCCAGCTCCTGAGCCAAACGCTCATGGACCAGCTCTGCCCCCGGCGCAGCAGCGAGCAACAGAAGCAGCTTGCGCAGCACCGAGGCTTGCGCGGGCGCGATGTCGGCGGCGTCCCGCTCCACCAAGCGGCTCGCATAGTCCAGCAGCCACGCCTTCCTCATCCGCGGGGACACTCCCTGCACGCTCGGGTATCCTCCGGCGGCTACTCGGGCCGCGAGGTCCGCCCTGTCGGCGACGGGGAAAGACCCCCGATCGGCGTGCAACAGCCACGTCACCCAGTCGTCCGTGGCACCTGCGAGTTCCCCCTGCGAGAAGGGATGCAGCCGGACCGTCATGGCTCTGCCGGCCAGCGAGTCCTTCGCCCCCGGGAGCCGGAGCAGGTTCGCCGACCCGGTGAGAATGAACCTGCCTGGACGTCGATCAGCGTCGACGGCCGCCTTCAGCGGAAGCACCAGTTCCGGACAACGCTGGATCTCGTCGATCACCAAGCGTCCCCGCCCCGCCGAGCCCAGGAACCCAACAGGATCGTCAAGGGCATAAGAACGCGTGGCATCGTCGTCCATGGTGGTGAAGACGGTGGAATCGTCTGGCAGCATCGAGACCAGGGTTGACTTGCCCACTTGACGCGCGCCTTCCACGACGACGATCGGCGAGGTTTCCAGCACCTCGTCGAGCCATCCCGAGACATTTCGCTTCAGCAGGTCCATGGAATGACCCTAGCATTTCGCCATCTACCGACTGACGATACGCAGTCACAATACTGACGAAACGCAGTGCAGTGTCTGGCGAAACGCAGGTCCGGGCCCAGCCCACAGGGACGCTGGACGAGCGGCGAGCGCACCCTCCAAGCGCCCCAGCCTCACCGAGGCCGGTGACCCAGCGGCGCCCTCCAGCCGGAAGCCACCGCCCCGCCCTCGTCAATCGTCGCGAGAACGCCTCAGACGTTGAACTTGAACTCGACGATGTCCCCGTCGGCCATCACGTAGTCCTTGCCCTCCATACGGACCTTGCCGGCGGCGCGCGCCTCGTGCATGCCGCCGAGCGCGATGAGGTCGTCGTAGGAGACGATCTCCGCCTTGATGAAGCCGCGCTGGAAGTCCGTGTGGATGACGCCCGCCGCCTGGGGGGCCGTATCGCCGCGGTGGATCGTCCACGCGCGCGACTCCTTCGGGCCGGCCGTGAGGTACGTCTGCAGGCCGAGGGTCTCGAAGCCGACGCGGGCGAGCTTGTCGAGGCCCGACTCGGTCTGCCCGGACTCCTCAAGCATCTCGCGCGCATCGTCCTCGTCGAGCTCGACGAGCTCCGACTCGAACTGGGCGTCGAGGAAGATCGCCTCGGCGGGGGCGACGAGCGCCCGCAGGGACGCCTGCATCTCCTCGTCCTCCATGCCCGCGGCGTCCATGTTGAAGACGAAGATGAACGGCTTCGTCGTCATGAGCTGGAACGACTTGAGGGCCGCCTGATCGAGTGTCGCGCCCGCGGGCCCGGAGAGGAGCTCGCCGCGCTCGAGGAGCTCGAGGGCCTCCTTCGCGGTTTCGAGGACGATCGCCTCGGTCTTCTTCCCGCGGACCTCCTTCTCGAGCCGGGGGATCTGCTTCTCGAGGGTCTGCATGTCGGCGAGGATCAGCTCGGTTTTGATCGTCTCGATGTCGGATGCCGGATCGACCTTGCCGTCGACGTGGACGACGTCCGGATCGGCGAATGCCCTGGTCACCTGGCAGATCGCGTCGGCCTCGCGGATGTTCGCGAGGAACTGGTTGCCGAGGCCCTCGCCCTCGGACGCGCCGCGGACGATGCCGGCGATGTCGACGAAGGACACGGTCGCCGGAATGATCTTCTCCGAGTGGAACATCTCGGCGAGGACCTTGAGTCGCGCGTCGGGCAGCGGCACGACGCCGACGTTCGGCTCGATCGTCGCGAAGGGGTAGTTCGCGGCGAGCACGGTCGCGCGCGTCAGGGCGTTGAACAGGGTCGACTTGCCGACGTTTGGCAGTCCGGCGATTCCGATGGTGAGAGACACGCTCGCCATTCTAAGCGAGCCGCGTCCCTCGGCCACGTCCGCCGGTGCGGCCCGACTGCGGCGGGCTTTCTCCACTCTCTCCTTCCAGATGCCCGGCCCCGCCCTCGTCCACAGCCGTTCCGTCATTCCGCCGCCATCCACAGACGAGGCCGGGGCTCTCGGCTCGAATGCGCGGGGAGGGAGGACGCTCGGCGCATGATGCGACTCCCCCACTCCCGACTCGTCCGCACGCGCCGCGGCGAGGCGCAGCGTTCGGACGGTGTGCTCGTCCCCATCAAGCGCGGAGTCGCGCTCGTGCTCGAGGGCGGAGAGGAGGCGCTGGCGACATGGGACTTCGAGCGCCTGATCCACGGCGCCCGGATCCTCGCGGTGACCGCGGCGTGCCGGACCCGTCCGGCGTTCACGCACGAGTCCGCGATGATCGTGCACGGGCTGACGCCATGGACATCGAACCCCGACGTGTACCTCCGCACCTCGGTGCGCTACACGCCCGCCCGGCTTCCCGCGGTTCTCGTCGGCACGAACGGCGTTCCGCTCGCACGGGCGCTTCAGACCCGTGCGCCCTCTCCTTCCGGAGAGATCGTCGAGGTCGAGGGCGTCCTCGTCGATTCGCTCGAGGACACGGCGATCCTCATGGCGGCCTCCCGGCCGCTCTTCGACGCGCTCGCCGCAGTCTCGCAGATTCTCAGGCGGCTCAGCGCCTTCGACCGGTTCGATCTCGAGGGCTCGCGCGCCCGCGAGGCGGCGGTGCGCGCCGACTTGCTCGATCGGGTCGCAGCGGTGCACGAGCGGCGCGCGATGCACGGACTTCGCACTGCGGAACTCGTCATCCGGTACGCGAGCGGGGCGTGCGAAACGCCCGGCGAGATCGGCGTGCTCACCGTGCTGCTCTCCCTCTTTCCCGATGAGACGATCACGCAATTCGAGATCGTCATCGCGGGCCGACGCTACTTCGCGGACTTCGCCCTCGTGAGATGGCGGATCCTCATCGAATTCGACGGAGTCGTGAAGATGGGCGACGACGAGGCGTCCTTCCGCAGGGCGCAGGCGGACCTCCTGGCGCGTCAGAGAGCGCTCGAGGACGCGGGCTGGACGGTCGTGAGGGCCGGCTGGAAGGACCTTCGCAATCCGGCGGCGCTGCGCGCCAAGCTGCTCGAGCGGATCATGCGGGTGCAGGGCGCCGTCGAGCTGCCCGGCGAGACCGCGAGCGCCTTCCTCTCGCTTCTGCTCACCGCGCCTCGGCCTCGCTAACAGCAGCGACTCAGTCCTCTCCGCATCCGCCCCGCGGCTCGACGCGATTGAATGGTCCGTTGAGCGAACCTTCAGACGGGCCCGGCGGGGACGACGGCGAGCTCCCCCGGCACCACAACCGCCCCATCGGCGCCCCAAAAGAATTTGAGGTGCCGTTACGACCCGAAACACGCCCTCCAACGCCACCCCAACCACACCAACGGCACCACAAAAGAAATTGAGGTGCCGTTACGACCCGAAACACGCCCTCCAACGCCACCCCAACCACACCAACGGCACCACAAAAGAAATTGAGGTGCCGTTACGACCCGAAACACGCCCTCCAACGCCACCCCAACCACACCAACGGCACCACAAGAGAAATTGAGGTGCCGTTACGACCCGAAACATGCCCTCCAACTCCACCCCAACCACACCAACGGCACCACAAACGCTGGGGCGTTGTCGTCGGGGATTCGAAGGAGGTCAGAGGAGGACCGACAGGTCGGCGAAGAGCCCCGACCAGCTCGTGTAGAAGGACTCGACGCGGTTGATCGCGAGGAGGAGCCCGACGGCGACGACGAGCGCAGTCGCCGTCGCGACGCCGAAGCGCGCGGCGAATCCGCCGAGCCGCGAACGCGCGCCCTCGGTATCGAGGTGCTGACCGGCCCTGGAGGCGCGCCCGGCGAGACTCGGGCCCACAAGCGCGGAGAACGCGAGGAGGGCGATGCCCGCGATCCACCAGGCGGCGAGCTGGCCCCATCCGCGGATGGAGAAGAACGCCGGATGACGGTATTCGCGCTCTGCCGCCTCGGCCTCCGCCTTCGCCTTCGCAGCGGCGGCGGCCTTCTCAGCGGCGATCTTCGCTTGCGCGGCGGCCGCCTCACGCTCGCCCTTGGCCGCGGCGTCTCGCGCGGAGGCGATGGAGTCGGCGTTCGCCTGCCACCAAGGAATGCCGGCGGCGATCTGCTCGGCCCAGACCGTCCAGGAGTGGCCGCCGGTCTCGTCGAGGTGCGTCGCGATCTCATCGCCGGGGCGCCCCTTGCCGACGACGTTCGTCACGAGACGCAGGGACCCCTGCTCCTCCTTCGTGCCCGCGAAGAACATGTGGACCGGCGGCCCCTGGAGGTTCTCGAGCATGGTCGAGATCGTGAACCTCTGTGCGAGTTCCGGACCGGAGTTCGCGAGGGGTCCGAACTCGGGGGCGTCGACGCCGCCCATCGACATCGCGCCGAGGAACGTGTCGTTGTGCCGCAGCGCGAGGACGGGCGCGCAATAGCCGCCCGCCGAGATTCCGGCGAGCATCCATCCCTCGCGATGGGTCGCGAGGTGGGGGAAGGTCGAGCGAAGGACGCGGACGAGGTCGCGGGTCGCGAAGGTCTCGACCTTGGCGGAGCCTTCGATGTCGACGCAGGTCGGAGGCGCGCCGTCCATCGCGACGTTCGGCGTGACGAAGATGAAGGGACGCACGTGGCCCGCGGCGCGAAGGCGCTCGTAGAGCTCGGCGATCCGCAGGGCGTTGACATTCCCCTTGTCGGATCCCGGATAGCCGTGGGAGAAGACGAGCACGTCGTAAACGGTTCCGGAGTTCGGGTCGAAGTCCGGCGGGGTCCAGATCGTCACCGAGCGCGTAAGTCCGGATTCGGGGCCGTACACCATCGCGGTGAGTTCGCCCGTCGCGGGGTCGCGCTGGAAGTCCGCCTTGAGCGAGGGGTCCGGGGCGAGGGCGGCGGGCAGGAGGTCTGAGTCCTCGGCTCGCGGCTTCGTCGCAGCCGCACCGCCCGATTGGCGCGAGTCGCCCGACTGCGCCGTCGATCCGGACTGGGCGGACTGGCCCGATCCGTCCCCGGCGCCCGACTGCGCGGCGACGACTGCGCCCTTCGAGGAGCGGAAGGCGCCCGTGACGAGCCCCGCGACGTCGTCGGTCGTGCGCACCCACGACCCGCCGACGTTGACGACGAGTCCCATCGAGGTCATGACGAGGAGAGAGGCGAGGAGCAGCGAGACGACAGTCCCCGCCCGGCGCGCCGACGTCGTCCCGCGGCCCATCCGCCGCGCGGCGAGGTCGAGGGCGAGGACGGCGAGGACGATAGCGCACCCGATGAAGGGCGCCGACTGCACGCTCATGGAGCCTCCTGACGAAGCGGGGAATTCGATCCGCTCAAGAGTGCGCGACACGAGCCCCTCATGTGAAGCTCGGCGAACGTGAACATTGCCATGCCTTTACACGGCATTCACCTCAGCAAATGGGGCGCAAAGACCTCAGTGCGTGTGGTCGGGGCCCGCCTCGCGCGGTGCGTGCGGACGCGCATCGGCGAGCCCGTTCTCCGCGAGCTCGGCGCGGAGGTTTCGCGGGAGCGCGAAGGTCGTCGTCTCCGTCTCGGTGCGGACGACCTCGACCTCGGGGAAACCGTTGTGCTGGAGCCACTCGACGACGTCGCGGACGAGGATCTCGGGAACCGACGCGCCGGAGGTGAGGCCGACGGTCGAGGCGCCCTCGAACCACGCGGGGTCGAGCTCCTCCGCCTTGTCGACGCGGTGGGCGGCGCCCGCACCGGCCTCGAGGGCGACCTCGACGAGGCGCACGGAGTTCGACGAGTTCGCCGAGCCCACGACGACCATGACGTCGACGCGCGGCGCGATCGTCTTCACCGCGACCTGGCGGTTCTGCGTCGCGTAGCAGATGTCGTCCGAGGGTGGGTCGATGAGCTGGGGGAACCTCTGACGGAGGCGCTCGACCGTTTCGCGCGTCTCGTCGACCGACAGGGTCGTCTGGGAGATCCACACGACGCGGGCGGGATCGCGGACCTCAACGGCGTCGACTTCGTCAGGCGTGCCGACGACCTGGATGTGGGCGGGGGCCTCGCCGAAAGTGCCCTCGACCTCCTCGTGGCCCTGGTGTCCGACGAGGATGATGTCGTAGTCCTCCTTCGCGAAGCGGACGGCCTCGCGGTGGACCTTCGTGACGAGCGGGCAGGTCGCGTCGATCGTCGCGAGGTTGCGCGAGATCGCGGCCTCGCGGACCTGCGGGGAGACCCCGTGGGCGGAGAAGACGACGCGGGCGCCCTCGGGGACCTCGTCGGTCTCCTGGACGAAGATCGCGCCGCGCTTGGTGAGCGACTCGACGACGAACTTGTTGTGGACGATCTCCTTGCGGACGTACACGGGAGCCCCGTAGAGGTCGAGCGCCTTCTCGACGACGTCGACGGCCCGGTCGACGCCCGCGCAGTAGCCGCGGGGTGCGGCGAGGAGGATGCGGCCTCCCTCGACGTTCGGGAGCGAGGAGATCGTCTCGGAGGCCGAGGCGCGAAGGTCCGGGGTCTGATCGGTCATGTCGACCACACTACCGACCCGGAGTCTAAGCAGGCGCGGCGAATCCGGGTGGGATGGCGAACACGGAGCGCCGGCGGATGTGGGCCCGGGCGAGGCTGCGGGGAACCCGCGGCTGTGACGGGCACGGTGAACGAGCGCGCGAGCGAGCACGCCGAACGAGCGCCCCTCGGACAGTGCCCTCGATGTGCACTCCCGCGGCGGGCCCGCTCGGTCGCCGACGCGGCCCTGTGGCATCCTGGTCGGGTGCCGAATCAACCCCCGGCGGCGAAGGCCGCGGACACCACCCGCGACAACCCCTGGCCGCTGCGCAGGCTGACGGAGAACATCAAGATCTACGTCGATCGCATGTCGGCCCTGTGGGTCGAGGGCCAGGTCGTCGAGTACAAGCCCCGCCCGGGTACGAAGATGGCGTTCTTCGTCCTGCGCGACGTCGAGGCCGACACCTCGATGACCGTGACCGCTTGGCCGAGCCTCATCGACAGGTCGGGCCCCGCCTTCGCCGAGGGCGCCCGAGTCGTCGCCCGCGTGAAGCCGGATTTCTGGGAGCGCCGCGGAACCCTCAGCCTTCGCGCGGACGAGGTGCACGTCGCGGGTCTCGGCGATCTGCTCGCCCGCGTCGAGCGGACGCGCCGCCTCCTCGCGGAGGAGGGCCTCTTCAACGCGGATCGCAAGAAGCCCCTCCCCTTCCTCCCGCGCGTCATCGGCCTCGTCTGCGGCCGCAACGCGAAAGCGAAGGACGACGTCCTCGTCAACGCGACCGCCCGCTGGCCGGGCGCCCGATTCGAGATCCGCGAGGTCGCCGTCCAGGGCGACCACTGCGTCCCCGAAGTGACCCGCGCGATCGGAGAACTCGACGCCCTCCCCGAGGTCGACGTCCTCGTCATCGCCCGCGGCGGCGGCTCCGTCGAGGACCTCCTCCCCTTCTCCGACGAGGCCCTCGTCCGCGCGGCCGCCGCGGCCCGCACGCCGATCGTCTCCGCCATCGGTCACGAGGGCGATGCGCCCCTCCTCGATCTCGTCGCCGACTACCGTGCCTCGACCCCGACGGACGCCGCCCGCCGGATCGTCCCCGATCTCCGTCAGGAGACCGAGGGCCTCGCGCAGGCGACCGCTCGCATCCGCGCGGCCCTCGCCGCCCGGCTCACCCGCGAGGAGCAGGGCCTCGCGATGCTGCTCAGCCGCCCGGTCCTCCAGGGCCCCGGTGCGATCCTCGACTCGCATCGCGCCGGGCTCGACGAGCAAACCGCGCGCATGCGCCTCGCCATCGAGCGCCGACTCGCCGCCGAGTCGCAAACGCTCGCGCAGGCGCGCGCGACGCTTACCGCGCTCTCCCCGCAGGGGACGCTCGATCGCGGGTACGCGATGCTCAAGCTGCCGAACGGGAGCCTCGTCCGCGACGCCGCCGAGGTGTCGAAGGGCCAGCTCATCGAGGGTGTGCTCGCCCGCGGGCGCCTCGTCGCCCAGGTCGTCGGCTCGACCGCACCGAAGACTCCCCCGGCGCCCGCCGCGCCGGACCCGACCACCCCCACCGATCAGGAGGACTGATGGACGCCCCCGAACTCCCCGACGTTTCCACGCTCGGCTACGAACAGGCCCGCGACGAGCTCGTCGGCATCGTCCGCGCGCTCGAATCGGGCCAGGCCCCGCTCGAGGACACGCTCGCGCTCTGGGAGCGCGGCGAGGCGCTCGCCGGGCGCTGCCGCGCGATCCTCGACGCCGCCCAATCGAGGTTGACGAGGGCGGAGACCCCCGAGACCCCGAGCGCCGACTAGAATGGCCCCGATGCGGCGCACGGGTGCGCCGCCCGACGAAGGACGCGCCATGGACCTCTCCACCGAGCCGCACATCCTCGCCATCGGCGAGGCCCTCATCGACATCGTCACCCCCGTCTCCCACCCGGAGGACGCCCGCGAGATCCCGGGCGGCTCGCCCGCGAACGTCGCGATGACTCTCGGGCGTCTCGGTCGGCCCGCGGTGCTCTCCACATGGTTCGCGGACGACCCGCGCGGGCGCGTCATCGACGAGCACTTCACGGCCTCGAACGTCGTCATCACCCCGGAGTCCCACGGCGCTCACCACACGACCACCGCGAACGCGATGATCGACGAGAGGGGCGCCGCGACCTACACCTTCGACTTCGACTGGAACCCGACGGCGCCGATCCCGGTCTCCGAGAAGGCCCTCATCGTCCACGCCGGCTCCATCTCAGCGGCCGTCGAGCCGGGCGCGACCGCCGTCTACGACGCGCTCGTCGCCGCCCTCCCGCACGCGCTCATCACCTTCGATCCGAACGCCCGCCCCGCCGTCATGGGCGAACCCGAGCGCGCCCTCCCGCTCGTCGAGAAGTTCGTCGCCGTCTCCGACGTCGTCAAGGTCTCCGACGAGGACATCGAGTGGCTGACCGGCGGCGAGGACCTCGAGGCGGTCATCGCCCGATGGCTCGACCTCGGCCCCTCGCTCATCATCGTCACCCGCGGCAAGAAGGGCGGCCTCGCCGTCTCCGCCTCCGGCGTCCGCTACGAGGCGACCCCGGCCGACGTCACAGTCGTCGACACCGTCGGCGCCGGCGACTCTTTCATGGGCGGCATCCTCGACGCGATGTGGGGCCTCGGACTCGCCGGCGCCGAGAGGCGCGCCGCCATCGAGTCCATCGGCGAGGACGCGGTGAGAACGATCCTCGACCGCGCCTCCCGCATCTCCGACGTCACGGTCTCCCGGGCGGGCGCAAACCCGCCGTGGGCGAACGAGATCGACTGAATCCGAACCGACGCCCCGTCCTCGTTCATCGACGAGGGCGGGGCGTCGCGCGTATTCGGGGGAGGCGGCTCGATCTCTCCGGCTCGCTCGCGCCCGCGGGCTCCGCCCGCGGCCCCGGCCTCGTGAATCCGCGAACGGACGAGGGCGGGCGCGAGCGAACGACGGTTAGCGGCCGAGGCGCCGCTCGCGCTGGGCGAAGGAGCGGAGGGCCCGCAGGAAGTCGACGCGGCGGAAGTCGGGCCAGTAGGCCTCGCAGAAGTAGTACTCGGAGTGGACGGACTGCCAGATCATGAAGCCGGAGAGGCGCTGCTCGCCGGACGTGCGGATGACGAGGTCGGGGTCCGGCTGGTCGCGGGTGTAGAGGTGCGCGGTGATGTCCGCGTCGGAGAGCATGCGGGCGAGGTCCTCGAGGCTCGTCCCCTGCGCGATCGCGTCGGTGAGGATCGCACGGACGGCCTCGGTGATCTCGTGGCGGCCGCCGTAGCCGACGGCGATGTTGACGCGCATCGCCTCGAGGGCGGCGGTCGACTCGACCGAGGCGAGGATGCGGGCGGCGATCGGCTCGGGGAGCAGGCCGAGGTCACCGACGACGGCGAGGCGCCACTTCCCCTGCGCTGCGAGGCGGTCGACCGCGTCCGCGATGATCGCCAACAGTTCGTCGAGCTCGTCGGAGGTGCGCGAGAGATTGTCCGTCGAGAGCATCCACAGGGTGACGATCTCGACGCCGACCTCGTCGGCCCAGGTGAGGAACTCGGAAATCTTGTCGGCCCCGGCCCGATGGCCCTGCGAGGGGCGGACGCCGAGCGACTTCGCCCAGCGACGATTGCCGTCGAGGATGACGCCGACGTGGCGCGGGATGGCCTCGGGCGGGAGCTGCCTGCGCAGGCGCTTCTCGTAGAGGTCGTAGGCCAGGTTCCACCGCGCCATGGCGCCCTCTCTTCCGCAGGTCCGAGCGGTTCTCCCGCATGCTCTCGCGTTCCGGCGGGAACAGCGTATCGTCAAACCGTCGGGGCGGTGAGTCCGACGGGCGACTCGGCCGACGCGGGCCGTCCGAATCGGTCGTCGCGAGCTCTCCCGGCGGGTTCGAACCGGGCGCGCCGCGAGCGCTCGATACGGCTCGGAACGTGGGACGAACCGCCCTCGCACCGCGAACCTACGGTGTAGTAACCTACGGAAACGTAAGTACAGGGTTCGGCCCTTGGGCCACGAAGGAGGACTCATGAAGGTCGCGTCGCTCCAGCCCACGAAGTGGTTCCCCGATCAGCTCGTCGCCATCAAGCCGCACCTGCGCGGGTGGCTCCACCTCGTCGCGGCCCCGCTCTCGCTCGCGGCCGCCATCGTCCTCGTCTGCCTCGCGCCGACGACGCCGGACAAGTGGGCCTCGGCCGTCTACCTCGCGGCCTCACTCCTCCTCTTCGGCATCTCCGCCCTCTACCACCGCTTCTACTGGAAGCCGAACTGGGAGATCGTGTGGCGAAGGCTCGACCACTCGAACATCTTCCTTCTCATCGCCGGCACCTACACCCCCCTATCGGTCGCGCTCCTCAACCGGCACGACACGACGGTGATCCTCGGAATCGTATGGACAGGCGCGATCCTCGGCATCCTCGTCAACCTCTTCTGGCCCACCGCGCCGCGATGGCTCGCAACCCTCATCTACGTCGTCCTCGGGTGGGTCGCGATCGCTTACCTCCCCCAGCTCTGGGCCGCGGGCGGCCCCGTCGTCGTCCTCCTCATCGTCGCCGGCGGCGTCCTCTACACGCTCGGCGCGCTCGTCTACGGGATGAAGCGCCCGAACCCGTCGCCGACCTGGTTCGGCTTCCACGAGATCTTCCACACCTTCACCGTGCTCGCCTGGGCGTGCCAGTGCGTCGCGGTGTACTTCGCCGTTCTCGGCTGAGCGCCCATCCCCCGCTCGGCCTCCGACTTTCCGCAGGCCGACGCCCCGGCGCGCCCTCGACGACGTAACGCGGGTCTCATTGGTACACTGGGGCCCATTCCAACGCCGGCACCCCCGCGGTGTCGGCCCTTTTTCATCGGAGGTACCCATGGCCGACACCCAGTGGCTCACGCAGGCGCAGTACGACCTGCTGAAGAACGAACTCACCGAGCGCATCGAGGTCAAGCGCGTCGAGATCGCGAAGCTCATCGACGCCGCGCGCCAGGAGGGCGACCTTCGCGAGAACGGCGGCTACCACGCCGCGCGCAACGAGCAGTCGATGAACGAGACCCGTATCCAGGCGCTCCAGGAGATGCTCGAGCACGCCCAGGTCGGCGAGACCCCCGCGGACGACGGCATCGTCGAGCCCGGCATGGTCGTCACCGCCATCGTCGCGGGCCGCGAGCAGAAGTTCCTCCTCGGCTCGCGCGACGCCGGCGGCGACCTCGGCGTCCAGGTCTTCTCCGCGCAGGCGCCCCTCGGCGCCGCCGTCGTCGGTCACAAGCCCGGCGACAAGCTCTCCTACGAGGCGCCGAACGGCCGAATGATCGAAGTCGAGATCCTCGACGCGAAGCCCTTCGTCGGCTGAGCACGGCCGGAGGCCGAACCCCGTTCGCAGTTTCGCTCGTCCTCCGGGCGAGCGTCTCCTGTGGGGCTCCGAGCCCGCCGCACGAGGCGCGCCCCGCGCGCAACCCGAGAACGCTACGAGGCCGGGACCCCGTCGGGGTCCCGGCCTCGTAGCGCAAATGGTGCGACTGGGGAGATCGCATCCCCTCGACGAGGAAAGGTGATGCTCTCGGTGAAGGGGGTGGACGAGGGCTACTCCCCGCTCGGCTCCTCGGAGTCGTCGACGGAGTCGTCCGCCGCCTTCGGGGCCGCCGACGGCGTCGCGCCCGTCGCGTCCTCGATCGCCGGCTCCGCGGGCGCGGCGCCGGAAGCGGTCGCCCGCGCGTCTGCGGGCTGGGCCTCCGCCCCGACACGGCCCTTGTCGCCGTACGAGGCGCTCACCATGTCCTCGAGCATCCCGGGAGGACCGCCGGGGCGGTCCTGGACGGTCGCGAGCTCAGGCATCGAGTCGTAGCCGTGGAGGTAGAGGAACGTCGCGTTGAGGAAGGCCGCGATCGGCACGCCGAAGACCGCGCCGGGGATGCCGGCGACAGAGCCCGCCGCCGCGACGACGAGGAGCACCGCCATCGGGTGGAGCGACACGGCATGCGACATGAGGAGCGGCTGGAGGAGGTTCGACTCGATCTGCTGGACCGCGAGGATGACGACGAGCATGATGACGCCCGCGGTCAATCCCTGATCGACGAGGGCGACGAACACCGCGATCGCGCCGGACACGAGGGCCCCGACGATCGGGACGAAGGACGCGAAGAAGACGACGACGATGATCGGGACGACCATCGGCAGGCCGAGGAAGAACGCCCCGAGGCCGATGCCCATCGCATCGATCGCGGCGACCTGAATCTGCGTGCGGACGTAGGAGCCGAGGGTGACCCAGCCCCGGATCGCCGACTCGTGGAGCGGCGTGCGGGCGGGAGCCGGGAAGAGCCGTACGACCCACAGCCAGATCGTCCGCCCCTCCTTAAGGAAGAAGAAAAGGCAGAAGAGCATGATGAGCAGGCTCGACGCGAGCGAGAGCACCGAGGACGTGACGCTGAGCGCCGAAGTGGCGACCGTCGACGAATTCGCCTGCAACCACTGCGTGAGTTCCGACTGCACGGTCTGCAGAGCCTGATTGATCATCGAGGTGTCGAGCTTGAGCGGCCCCTTCTGGATCCAGTTCATCAGCTCGTCGACGCCGGCGCTCGCCTTGGAGAACAGGCGCGGGAGCTGCTGGAAGATCTCCGAACCCGCCTGCGACAGGGCGACGACGACGATCGCGAGCATGAGGAGCAGGCCGAGCACCGCGGACAGGGTCCGAGGGAAGTTGAGACGCCGGGTGAACCACCCGACGAGCGGCTCGAGGAGGACCGCGAGGAGCAGCGCGATCGCGACGGGCATGATGATCATCGAGAGTTGCATCGCGCCCCAGACGAGGCCCGCGGCGGCTGCCGCGACGACGATGATCCGCCAGGAGAGCGCCGCGGTCACCCTCAGTGCCCAGGGCACCGCCGTCGTCGCGTCGCGATCGGCGTCGAGCGGGTCTCCGGCGCGGAACTCCATCGGCTCCTCGGCGCCCTCCGCGGGCTTCTCCGTCACCTGGTTCGCCAGCCGCTCGAAGATCTCCGCGAAGCGCCACTTCATGCGCGAGGACTCGTCGCCCATCGGCTCTCCCCTCTCGTTTCCACTGCCCTCAAGGCTACCCGAGGACGCCCGCGTCTTCGTCCCGGGTTCTCCCGGGCTCCTCCCCCATTGCGCTGCGCGAGCGGCCTTCCACGTCCGGCTCCCCTCCCCTTCCCTCCTTCGGCGCGCACTCCCGGCCTCGTCCGCCTTCCGATCGACGAGGACGGGGCGGCGTGGTTCGATGGGCCCATGACCGCATCGCTCGCAGGCCCCGCCCAGGGCTTCTCCTTGCTTCCCGAACCCGCCGCCCTCCGCGCGCCGATCGACACCGCGCCCGGCGACGGCGAGGAGGTCCTCTACCTCGCCGGCGGCTGCTTCTGGGGCATCGACAAGGCGTTCTGGAACGCGCCGGACGTCGTCGCGACCGCCACCGGCTACATGGGCGGACACGCCGAGAACCCCACCTATCAGCAGGTGTGCACCTCGACGACCGGTCACGCCGAGACGGTCCGCGTCGTCTTCTCGACCGGAGCGACCTCCGCGGCCGCGCTCATCGCCCGCTTCTTCGAGATCCACGATCCGACCCAGGTCGACCGTCAGGGCAACGACCTCGGCCCGCAGTACCGCGGCGCGATCTGGACGACGACGCCCGGCCAGCTCGAGGTTGCCCTGCGCGCCCGCGACGCCTACCAGGCAGAGCTCGCCGCCCGCGGCTTCGGGCCGATCGCGACCGAGATCGCCCCCGCCGAGGAGGCCGGTCCCTTCTGGTACGCCGAGGAGTACCACCAGAAGTACCTGTACAAGAACCCCCACGGTTACGAGTGCCACGCCCGTACGGGCGTGCCCTGTCCGATCGTCTGAGCGCCTCCCTCGAACCGAGGGGCTCGCCGAACGCGGGAGCGCCCGGTGCCGAACGGCACCGGGCGCTCCCGCGTCGTAGGGCGACTGCCCCGACCTCGTCGATCTCAGGCGACGCCGAGGATGTCCGTGACGAAGACGAGCGTGTCGCCGCCGCGGATGCCCGCCTGCGGGACGCCGCGCGAGCCGTAGCCGTACTCCGAGGGGATCGAGAGGAGGACGCGCGAGCCGACCTTCTGCCCGACGAGCCCGTCGTCCCATCCGCGGATCACCATGCCGACGCCGATCTGGAAGGAGAGCGCCTGGCCGCGGTCGTAGGAGTTGTCGAAGACGGCCCCGTCGAAGACCTGGCCGAGGTAGTGGCAGTGGATGGTGTCGCCGGGCTCGACGATCTGGCCGTCGCCCTCCTTGAGAACCTCGACGAGGAGCTCGTCGGAGGGATCGTTCTCGAAGGCGAGGGCGGGCTTGCGGCCGAATTCGCCGGTGACGGTGATGTTCTCCATGGGTGTCCTATTCGTTCGTCGGAGACTGCGGGGCGGGTCGCGGAATCCCGTCGCCGGGAGGGCCGCGAACGCCGCGCGGGCTGCCGCCCGATGGGTCGGCCGCCCGCGCGAAGCGTCAGTTATCGCGGAAGGCGGCGATGAGTCGGAGGATCTCGAGGTACATCCACACGACCGTCACGAGGATGCCGAAGGCGCACGCCCACGAGTAGATCACGGGCACTCCCCGCTCGACGCCGATCTTCGCATGATCGAAGTCCTGGATGAGGCAGGCGGCGCCGACGAGGACCGCGAGGAACCCGACGACGATGCCGAGCGGGAAGCCCATCACGGTGATCGAGTCGAGACCGCCGGACGAGAGGACGCCGGTGAGGGTGAGGACCCACGAGAGCAGGCGGTAGACGAGGATGCCGACGAGGGCGATGAGCGTGAAGCGCATGAGCTTCGACGAGTTGCGGATGCGCCCGGAGGCGAAGAGAGCGAGTGTCACGCCGAAGACGGCGGCGGTCGCGACGAGCGCCTGGACGACGATCCCGGGGTACATGAGTTCGAAGACGGCGCTGATGGCGCCGAGTGCGAGCCCCTCGAAGGCGGCGTACGCGAGGACGAGGGCGGGGCGGATCGTCTTCGAGAAGGAGTTCACCATCGCGAGGATGAATCCAACGAGCGCGCCGATTCCGGAAAGGGCGATGCCGAGGCCGGGGTTGGCGGCGGTCGTCATCCAGGAGACGACGGCGCCGACGAGGAGGACGATAAGGGAGATCCCCGTCTTCATGATGACGTCGTCGTAGGTCATCGCTCCGCGATCGACGGCGTCGGCGGCGGGGCCCGCGTAGGCCTCCTCCATCCGCTGCGTCGAGTACTGGTCGTACTGCGGGAGCGTCTGGGCGCTCTGCGCGGCGCTCGCCGCCTGCGCCCCGTAGGGGAAGCGGGCGTCGGTCGCCGCGGACCCGGCGCCGGGCGTGTAGCCGGGCATCGTCGGGTATCCGGCGGGCGTGCGCGACTCCTTCGCCCACTGGGTCTCGAGCTTGTCGAAGACTGGGTTGGACACTGCGGCCTCCTCGGGTCTGATGTCGAACGGGTCCATTCTCCCACGGGGCGCAGCGCCCCACCCGGCGGGATTTCGGCCTTCGGCGAAGCGGCGGGGCGGGCGCCGTCCGCGCCGTTGACGGCGCGCGCGTTCAGCGCATCTTCTTCGTCTTCTTCGTCTTCGTCGTCGCATGCGCCGCATCGCCGCGCACGCGCACCTTGAGTCTCGCGCGCAGCGCGAGGGCGCCGAGAACGGCCGCGGCGAAGGTCCCGAGGATGACGCCGAATCGCGCATGGAACACGGCGATCTCATCGGTGAAGGCGAGGCCGCCGATGAGCATCGCGACGGTGAAGCCGATGCCCGCGAGGAGTCCCATCGCCGCGACGTCGGGGAGGTCGACGCCGTGACCGAGGCGCAGGCGGGTCCAGCGCGTGAGGGCGGCGACCGAGCCCCAGATGCCGAGGAGCTTGCCGAGCGGGAGGGCGAGGGCTACGCCGATCGTCACCGGGTCCGCGAGCGCTCCGAGGATCCCGCCCTCGGCCCCGAGGACGGGGACTCCGGCGGCGAAGAACGCGAAGACCGGGAGGGCGAAACCCGCCGCCCACGGGCCGACCGCCTCGGCGAAGTCGTGCGTCATCTGCCCGGCGCGGCTCCGCTTCGCCGGGACGACGAGGCCGAGGGCGACGCCCGCGATCGTCGCGTGGACGCCGGAGTTCGCCATGAGCGCCCAGGCGACGACTCCGACGGGGATGAGGATCCAGGGGCTCCGTACGCCCCTGTTCGTGAGGAGGGCGAAGACGCCGATGACGGCGAGCGCGCCCGCGAGTGCGAGGACGTCGATGCCGCTCGAGAAGAAGACCGCGATGACGATGATCGCGAGGAGGTCGTCGACGACGGCGAGCGTGAGGAGGAAGGTCCGCGCCGCGGGGGGAAGGCCCCGGCCGAAGATCGAAAGAATCGCTACGGCGAACGCGATGTCGGTCGCGGTCGGCACCGCCCATCCGTCCCAGGCGTCGGATCCGAACGCGAGTTGGACGCCCGTGTAGACGAGGACGGGTCCGATCATGCCGAACGCGGCGGCGATCATCGGGAGCGCGGCCTCGCGCAGGTCGCGCAGGGCGCCGGTGACGAACTCGGTCTTGAGCTCGAGCCCGACGACGAAGAAGAAGATCGTGAGGAGTCCGTCGGCGGCCCACTCGTGGACGGTGAGGTCGAGGCCGAGGGCGGACGGCCCGAAGTGGGCGTGGGAGAGCTCTTCGTAGGCGTGCGCGAGCGGCGAGTTCGAGACGAGGAGGGCGACGAGCGCGATGCCGATGACGAGGAGCCCCGCCTTCACCTCGTCGGAGAGGAATTCGAGGATCGCGTCGCGGGCGCGCGCGGGCGCCGAGCGCGTCGGGCGGTGGTGCGGCCTGGGGGTCCCGTGGGTGTGCGCGGGGCTCATGGGGTCGTGTCCTTCCATCGATGCGGTCGGACCAGTCTACCGGGACCGATACGATGGCACCCTGTGGGATTCGTCCCCGAGCCCCCGTAGCCCAATCGGCAGAGGCGGCCGACTTAAAATCGGTTCAGTGTCGGTTCGAACCCGACCGGGGGCACCGCCGCTCCCCCTCCCCGCCGAGAGCATTACCTTCGCGCGCCGAAAGCATTACCTTCGCGCGTCGAGGGGATGCGGGCGCGCGACCTCGCGACCCAACACACCCGATCTTGCGCGATATCAGGCGATCGACATCGCAATGCCGTCGAGGATGTCGTGCTCGGAGGTGAGGACCTCGTCGATCGCCGTCCCGCGAGTCGCCGCGCGGTCGTGGACGCGATGGACGATGCGGCTCCAGATGAGCGCCCCCGCGGCGATGACGTCCTCGCGCCCGGCGGGCATGAATCCGAGCGCCGCCTTCACCGGTACCGGCTGGTCGACCATGAACCTCACGGCCTCGTCGATGACGGGCAGGGGCAGGCGGGCGCCGTGGATGCGCTCGGGCTGGTAGCTCGTAAGGCCGAGCGCCTGAGCGGTGAGCGTCGTAACGGTGCCGGCGACGCCGACGAGGGTGGCGACGCGATCGAGGTCGACGACCCGTTCGGCGTCGTCGAGCCGCTCGTCGATCCAGGCGATGGCGCGCGCCTCCACCTCGGCGGGGATGCCGGCGTCCGGCGGGCAATCCGCGAAGAACTTCTCGGTGACGCGGACGGCGCCCATGTCGATGGAGATCGCCTGGCGGACCGATCGATCGCCGAGGACGAGCTCGGTCGAACCGCCGCCGATGTCGACGACGAGCATCGGAGCGGGAACCGTCCCGCCGAGTCCGGAGACGGCGCCGGAGAAGGAGAGCGCGGCCTCCTCGGTCCCCTCAACGACCTCGGGCTCGATCCCGAGGACCGAACGGACGGCGTCGACGAACTCGTCGCGGTTCTCCGCGTCCCTCGAGGCGGAAGTCGCGACGAAGCGGACGGCGGTCGCGCCGAGCCGGCGGATCATCCGCTCGTACTCGACGACGGCGTCGACGGTGCGGTCGATGGCGGCCGGATCGAGGCGCCCCGTGCGGTCGACCCCCTGACCGAGGCGGACGATCCGCATCTGACGGGTGAGGTCGGTGAGGCTCGCCCGCCCGTCGGCGCCGGTCTCGGCGTCGGCGACGAGGAGTCGGATGGAGTTCGTTCCGCAGTCGATGGCAGCTACTCGAGTCACCCGACGATTCTCCCACAGGCGCGCGCGCCCGCCCCGGGACGCACCGCCCGGCGAGGGCGGGGAATGTCTCAGGACCGCAGGGCGATTCGGAGGGTCAGCAGGTGCAGCGGTCCGGGCTCCAGAGGCCGCGCTCGGCCATGACGGCGAGGGCGCGGTCCCCGATCGGGTTGACGCCGGGCCCGGCGGCGAGGGCATGGCCGACGAGGGCGTGGAGGCACTTGACGCGGGTCGGCATGCCGCCGGCCGAGACCCCCGCGATCTCGGGGACCTCGCCGAGCGCGCCGCGCCTCGCGATGTAGTCGCGGTGGGCGGCGGCGTAGGCGGCGGCGACCTCCTCGTCGGACGCGAGGAGGTCGTTGAACTCCTCCATGAGGTGCTCGGCCTCGAGGGTCGAGCATGCCTTCACGATCGGCGGGCACGTGAGGTAGAAGGTCGTCGGGAAGGGGCTCCCGTCCTCGAGCCGCGGCGCCGTCTCAACGACGGTCGGCCGCCCGCAGACGCAGCGCGCGGCGATTCCGACGACTCCGCGCGGGAGGCGGTCGAGCTGCTCGCGCAGGACCTCGAGATCGGCCTCGGTCGCGACGCGGGGGTCGAGGGCGGGGTCGGCGCGCTCTGTGGGGGTGGTCACTTCGAGTACTCCTTGTTCGGGGCGGTCGCGACTGTCGAGGCGGCCTGGGACGGGGATCGGCGGCGGGGCGGGCGCGTCATGCGTCGCCTCCGGCGAGGTCACTCGCTCCCCGACTGGGAGGCGCCGGACTGGGCGCCCGATTGCGCGCCGGTGGTCGTCTCCGCCTGATCGGCCTCGGTGAGGAGGATACCGACGACCTGGACCCAGGGGCGAGCCGGCCCCTTGTCGGCGGCGGCCGCGACCTGCGCCTGGTCCTGGTAGTCCTTCCCGGGGTCGACGACGGTGTACTGGGTCTCCCCCGGCTTCACGTACCCGAGGCGCTCGCGCGCCTGGGAGGCGATGTACTCGGGGTCGTTCCAGAGGGCGAGCTCCTCCTCCATCTGCGCGTTGCGCTCCTTGGCGGCCGCGACGCGCGCGGTGATGTCGCGGAGGTCCTGTTCCTGGCGCCACCAGTCGTAGAGGTTGGGGACGAGGAGCGCGGCGAGGACTCCGGCGAGGAGGGCGATCGAGAGGAAGCGCATCGAGATCTCGAGGCCGCCGAAGGTGAAGGAACGGCCCTCGCGGATCCGCTGGGCGCGCCGCTGCTCGCGCGCCTCGTCGCGCTCGCGGTCCTTCTTCAGGCGCTCGTTCGTCGGGCGCGGCCCGTTCGCGGGGCGCGCCCGCCCCGACCTCGTCGAGGACGCGCGTCCGCGCAGCTCCCTCGCGCGTTCGAGGCGCTCGGCGGCGGTGGCGGTCCGATCGGACTCGGGGCCCGAGTGGTCGCGGGGCTTCTTCGGAGCCTTGGCGGATCGCGCGGCGGCCGGGGAGTCGGAGGCGCGCCCGCCCGACCGGGACGACGAGGGCGTCGCGGCCGAGCCGGAGCGCGGCCCATCGGCGGCGTCGTCCGCATTCGGACGTCCCTGGCCCGCCCCGCGCCCGCGAGGGCGCGCGCCGCTCCGCCCGGGTCCGCCGGAGCGGTCGGGCCTGCGGGGCGCATGGGGGCGCCCGGAACGGGAGGAACGAGCCATGGTCCCATCGTGCCCCAGTCCTCCCGCTTCGTCGCGTCCGGGGCGCGGCGAGCCGGGCGCGGCGCCTGTGAGCAATCCCCCGCGCATCGATCGACGAGGACGGAGGCCGCGCCGAGGAGGACGGGGAACGGCCGGAGCCCCGGACCGAATGGTCCGGGGCTCCGGGAGCGTCAGCGCGACGAGGGGTTCATCCCCTCCGCGACTCAGAAGGAGGCGCGGGGGAAGGAGGAACGGCCGGCGTACACGGCGGAATCGCCGAGCTCCTCCTCGATGCGGAGGAGCTGGTTGTACTTGGCGACGCGCTCGGAACGGGCCGGGGCGCCGGTCTTGATCTGGCCGGAGTTGGTCGCGACGGCGAGGTCGGCGATCGTGGTGTCCTCGGTCTCGCCGGAGCGGTGCGAGGTCATCGAGCGGTAGCCGTTGCGGTGCGCTTCCTCGACCGCGTCGAGCGTCTCGGTGAGCGAGCCGATCTGGTTGACCTTGACGAGGAGGGCGTTCGCGGCGCCGAGCTCGATGCCCTTGCGGAGGCGCGCCGGGTTGGTGACGAAGAGGTCGTCGCCGACGAGCTGGACGCGGCCGCCGATCTCGGCGGTGAGGGACTTCCAGGCGTCCCACTCGTCCTCGGAGAGCGGATCCTCGATGGAGACGAGCGGGTAGTCCGAGATGAGCTTCTCGTAGTAGGAGACCATGTAGTCGGTCGAGCGGCCCTCGCCCTCGAACTGGTAGAGGCCGTCCTTGAAGAACTCCGAGGAGGCGACGTCGAGCGCGAGCGCGACGTCCTGGCCGGGCTTGAAGCCGGCCTTCTCGATGGCCTCGATGATGAGGTCGAGCGCGGCGGCGTTCGACTCGAGGTTCGGGGCGAAGCCGCCCTCGTCGCCGAGGCCGGTGGAAAGGCCGCGGTCCTTGATGACGGACTTCAGCGTGTGGTAGACCTCGGCGCCCCAGCGGAGGGCGTCGCGGAAGGTCGGCGCGCCGAGGGGGGCGATCATGAACTCCTGGATGTCGACGTTGGTGTCCGCGTGGGAGCCGCCGTTGAGGATGTTCATCATCGGGACGGGGAGAACGTGAGCGTTCGGCCCGCCGAGGTAGTGGTAGAGCGGGAGGCCGGCCGAGTCGGCGGCGGCGCGGGCGACGGCGAGGGAGACGCCGAGGATGGCGTTCGCGCCGAGGCGGCCCTTGTTGTCGGTGCCGTCGAGGTCGAGCATGGCCTCGTCGATGTGACGCTGGTCGGCGGCGTCCTCGTCGATGAGCTCGGGGGCGATGACGTCGGTGACGGCGTCGACGGCGTCCTGAACGCCCTTGCCCAGGTAGCGGCTCTTGTCGCCGTCACGGCGCTCGACGGCCTCGAAGGCGCCGGTGGAGGCGCCGGAGGGAACGGAGGCGCGCGAAAGGGTGCCGTCCTCGAGCAGGACCTCGACCTCGACGGTCGGGTTACCGCGCGAGTCGAGGATCTCGCGAGCTCCAATTGCCTCAATCCTTGCCACGTCATTCTCCAATCGATCAATTTCGTGGACTGCAGGTCGACTCCCACGATAGTGCGTCGCGGGGCGCTCGGCCTACCTCTGAATCGGATTCCCCGCCGCGCGGGGCGGGCGCGCGCATCCGACCGCTCGGACGCCGCGACGATGGTCCCGCGAGGGGCGCCGCGGCGCGGAGGGATCGGTCACACGCCTCAGTTGCCGGACTGGCCGGACTCCGAGGATCCGGACTGGCCGGAGTCGGTCGCCCCGGACTGCTGCGCGGCGAGGGTCGTCGCGTCGACGACGTCGCCGAACATCGGGAGGACGGTCGTGCCGGTCGCGGTGACGGTGCCGTAGCGGGGGTTGACGTCGACGACCTGGTCGGCGGAGATCTTCTTGAACTCGTCGCCCGCGGCGGAGATCTGGTCCTGGTCGAGGGAGTTGAGCTCCGAGGAGATCACCGTGTACCGGAGGATCTCGGTCATGACGGTGCCGAGGCCGTCGGCGGGCTTCTTCACCTTGCCGGCGGTGACGAGCTGGTCGAGGTACGACTGCACGTCGGCGTCGGACGCCTTGAGCCCGAGGTCGTTCGCGAGCTCGGTGAACTTGAGGGCGTCGGGGAGCATGCGGACGACCGTCGACCGGTCGAGGGTGGTGCCGGTGAGCGCCGCGTAGTCCTGGACGCCCTCGGTGATCTGCGCTTCGGAGTACTTGACGCCGTTGACGCTGAGCGCGGTGCCGGGCTGGGCGGTGCAGGCCCCGAGTCCCAGGGCGGCGACGGATGCTGCGGCGACCATCGCCGCTGACTTCACACTGAACACGTAGGTCCTCCCTCACGGTGGCCCCTGTGGGCCGCCGCCAGTGTAGACCGGCCGCATGTGAATGCGCTGACCCCCGCCGATGCGCGGGAGGGTCCTCCTCCCCCGGCTCGGTGAGAGCGCGGCTCCGGCCTCGTGATGTTGGGAATCGACGAGGCCGGGGCGGGGCGCCGGTCAGGAGGAGAAGGGGACGAGGATCTTCGTGACGAGCGCTTCCACCCACTCGAGGAGCGCCTCGTCGGCGAGGGGGACCCCGCCGACGCGGGAGGTCAGCGGCACGGGGACGAGGACCTGGCGGACGGCCGCCTTGATGACCGTGCCCGGGTGGAGGCGCTTGAGGCGGAGGATCTGCGAGTCGCGGAGTTCGACGGGTCCGAGGCGCAGGTACTTCCCCTGGGTGACGACCTCCTCGACGCCGGCGGCGCGGAGGATCTGGCGCAGGCGGGCGATCGCGAAGAGGAGGTCGACTTCGCGCGGGATCGGCCCGTAGCGGTCGACGAGCTCGTCGCGGACGTCGGACTCCTGCTCGGGGGCGGTGAGGGCCGCGATCTTGCCGTAGACCTCGAGGCGCAGGCGCTCGCCGGGGACGTAGTCCTCGGGGATGTGGGCGTCGACGGCGAGGTCGAGGCGCAGGTCGGACTTCTCCGCGGGCGCCTCGCCGCGGTAGGCGGCGACGGCGTCGGCGACCATGCGGACGTAGAGGTCGAATCCGACGCCCTCGACGTGGCCGGACTGGGCGCCGCCGAGGAGGTTGCCGGCGCCGCGGATCTCGAGGTCCTTCTGCGCGACGGCGAGGCCCGCCCCGAGGTCCGTGTTCGCCGCGATCGTCTTGAGGCGCTCGTGCGCGGTCTCGGTGAGGGTCTTGTCGCCCGGGTAGAAGAAGTACGCGTAGGCCCGCTCGCGCCCGCGCCCGACGCGACCGCGGAGCTGGTGGAGCTGGGAGAGCCCGAAGACGTCGGCCCGGTCGACGATGAGGGTGTTCGCGTTCGAGATGTCGAGGCCCGTCTCGACGATCGTCGTGCAGACGAGGACGTCGAACTCGTGGTTCCAGAAGTCGACGATCACCTCTTCGAGCTGGTGCTCGGAGAGCTTCCCGTGGGCGACGCGGATGCGCGCCTCTGGGACGAGCTCCTGGATGTGGGAGGCAACCGAGGCGATGGAGTCGACGCGGTTGTGAACGAAGAAGACCTGGCCGTCGCGCAGGAGCTCCCTGCGGATCGCGGCGCTCACCTGGGCGTCCGTGTAGGCGCCGACGAAGGTGAGGACGGGCTGGCGCTCCTCGGGCGGGGTCTGGAGGATCGACATCTCACGGATGCCGGAGACCGCCATCTCGAGGGTCCTCGGAATCGGTGTCGCCGACATCGAAAGGACGTCGACGTCGGTGCGCAGGGCCTTGAGGGTCTCCTTGTGCTCGACGCCGAAGCGCTGCTCCTCGTCGATGACGACGAGGCCGAGGCTCTTGAAGGCGATCGTCCCGGTGAGGAGCGAGTGCGTGCCGATGACGAGGTCGACCTTCCCGGAGGCGAGGCCGGCCTTCACCTCCTCCGCCTCCTTCGGCGTGGAGAAGCGCGAGAGGGAGGCGATCGTCACGGGGAATCCGGCGTAGCGCTCGGTGAAGGTCTCGACGTGCTGCTGGACGAGGAGCGTCGTCGGCACGAGGACCGCGACCTGCTTGCCGTCCTGGATCGCCTTGAAGGCGGCGCGCACGGCGATCTCGGTCTTGCCGTAGCCGACGTCGCCGGTGAGGAGGCGGTCCATGGGGATGGGCTTCTCCATGTCGGCCTTCACCTCGTCGATGGTGACGAGCTGGTCGGGGGTCTCGACGTAGGGGAAGGCGTCCTCGAGCTCGCGCTGCCAGGGGGTGTCCGGGCCGAAGGCGTGGCCCTTCGTCGCCTGCCGGGCGGCGTAGAGGCGGATGAGCTCCTTCGCGATCTCGTTGACGGCCTTCTTCGCGCGGGCCTTCGTCTTCGCCCAGTCGGCGCCGCCCATCTTCGTCAGCGCCGGCTGGTCGGAGCCGGTGTACTTCGAGATCTGGTCGAGCGAGTCCGTGGGGACGTAGAGGCGGTCGCCGGGCTGGCCGCGCTTCGAGGGCGCGTACTCGAGGACGAGGTAGTCACGGGTGACGGCCGCGTCCCCGCGCCCCATGGTCCGCGAGACGAGCTCGATGAAACGGCCGATGCCGTGCTGGTCGTGGACGATGTAGTCGCCCGGGTGGAGGGAGAGCGGGTCGACGCCCTTCTTGCGGCGGGAGGGCATGCGCCGCATGTCGCGGGTGCTCGTCCCGGCCCGCCCCGTGAGGTCCGATTCGGTGAGGATCGCGAGGCGCAGCTCGGGGGCGACGAAACCGGATCCCGCCTGGGCCGTCGTCACGACGACGGAGCCCTTCTCCGGTGCGGCAGGCACGTCGTCGGCGAGGACGGCGGGAACGCCCGCCTCGGTGAGGATCGTCCGGATGCGGCGGGCGGGACCGGGCCCCTCGGTGGTGACGACGAGCGTCCACCCGCGCTTCGCGAGATCGCCGAGGTCGGCGCACGCGGCCGCGAAGTCGCCGCGGTAGGGGCGCACCTCGCGCGCGCCCATCCGCATGAGCGAGGGCGAAGCGACGAGCGCGCGGACCTCCCCGGCGGGGAGCGGTTCGCCCGCCGCGTCGAGCGGCGCATCCTCGCCCGTCGATCCGGCGCGGGCCTCGTCCTCGGCGATCGCGTCGGCGAGCGCGGCCGGCGGCAGGGCGGTGAGCTCCCACCACGGGCGCCCGACCTCACCCCAGAGGTCGTCGAGATCGAGGAAGGAGGCCTCGGAGGCCTCGAGCGGGACCTCCGCGCCCCCGGCGGCCGCCGACCACGCGGCGGTGAGGAACTCCTGCGTCGTCGCGATGAGGTCGGCCGCCCGCGCGCGGATCCGCTCGGGATCGGACGCGAGGATCGGCGAGGACGCGGGCAGGAGGTCGAGGAGGCGGTCCATGCCGGGCGCGAGCACCGGGGCGAGGGACTCGATGCCGGGCGCGGGGATCCCCTCGGAGGCGAGGGAAAGCATCTCGGCGGCGCCGGGCAGATCCGCGACGAGTTCACGGGCTCGCACGCGGACGGCGCGGGTGAGGAGGAGCTCGCGGCACGCGGTCGCCCACAGCCCGTCCTCGAGGACGCCGAGGGTGCGCTGGTCGGAGACGGAGAAGGCGCGGATCTCGTCGACCTCGTCGCCCCACAGCTCGACGCGGACCGGGTGGGCCTCCTGGGGCGGGAAGACGTCGAGGATCCCGCCGCGCACCGACATCTGGCCGCGGCCCTCGACCATGTCGACGCGCTGGTATCCGAGCTCGCCGAGCCGGGTCGTGAGATCGGGCAGGTCGACGCGGTCGCCGACGCGGACGCGGACGGGCTCGAGGTCGCCGAGCCCGCGGATCACCGGCTGGAGGAAGGCGCGGATCGGGACGACGAGGACCTTGAGGGGGCCGGCGTGCGGGTCTCCGGGAACCGGGTGGGCGAGGCGGCGCAGGACGGCGATGCGCCGCGCCATCGTGTCGACCTGCGGGGAGAGGCGCTCGTGCGGGAGCGTCTCCCACGCGGGGAGCATCTCGACGGCGTCGGTCCACGAGCGCAGCGCCCAGGTGAGCCGCTCGGCCTCGCGGCCGGTCGCCGTGAGGACGACGAGCGGATGCACGGCCGCGGATTCGGACAGCGCGGCGATCGCCGGCGGGCGGGCACCGGCCGGAAGGACGAGAACGGCGTCGCGCCCCGAGGCGAGGGCGCCGCTGGCGCGGTCGAGCGCCTCATCGGAGGCGATGAGGTCGGTGAGGCCGGTGAGGAGCACGGATCAGTTCCCGGAATTACGCGAGTGGAGGGCCTGCTGGGTCTCCGAGAAGCCCTTCGTCACGATGTCCTCGACGACGTCGGCGGCCTCCTCGAAGGTGACGTCCCAGTCGACCCGCTCCTTCGCGCCGATGCGCGCGAGGACGTAGTCGGCCGGGTCCTGGCGCCCCGGCGGGCGGCCGATGCCGATGCGGAGCCGGTGGTAGTCCTTCGTGCCGAGGACCTGGGAGATCGACTTGAGACCGTTGTGCCCTCCCTCGCCGCCGCCCCGCTTGAGGCGCAGCTCGTGCGCGGGCAGGTCGAGGTCGTCGTGAACGACGAGGAGGCGGTCGGCGCCGATCCCGAGGAAGCTCATGAGGCGCCCGACGGGCCCGCCCGAGGTGTTCATGTACGAGTCGGAGACCGCGAGGACGACCTTCGGACCCGGCGCTCCCCCGGGAAGGATCCCGAGGCGGACGTCCGCGACGTGCGTGCCGGAGCGGTGCCCCGTCCACGAGGCGCGGGCGCGGCCCGCGAGGACGTCGAGGGTGAGGTGGCCGACGTTGTGCCGGGTGGAGGCGTACTCCGCGCCGGGGTTGCCGAGGCCGACGACGAGCCAGGGGGAATCGGGGATCATGCCCCCGATTCTGCCACCCGCGTCGAGAGCATGCCCCATCGGGGCGCGGCCGCAGCGTCGGCGCGCGGCAGGCCCTCGGCGTCCGTGTAGGCGTCGAGGAAGAGCTGCGCCCAGATCGCGTAGGCGGCCGAATTCGGGTGGAACATGTCGGCCGCGTGGTAGTCGAGCGCGTAGGTCCGCAGCGAGTAGGCGACCGTCAATCCGCGCAGGTCGACGATGGTTCGACCGCGCCTGACGGCCTCCTCGACGAGCCGGTTCGACATGTCGGCGGCCCGGGTCTCCTGCGTCATCGGGGCGAAGGAGGGGATCGAGGAGACGAGCGTCGGCGCGGGGAGCGCGTCGAGGATCCGCCCGATCCGCGCGGCGAAGTCCTCGGGCGGGATCGCGGGATTCATCACGTCGTTCCCGCCGATCGACAGGGTGACGAGGTCGGGGCGCAGGCGCCCGCCGAGGAGGCCGAGGCCGCGCAGCTGCGGGATCTCGGCGAGTTCCACCGTCTCGGCGGTCCCGCCCGACACGGAGACGTTGACGAGGGCGACCTCGCGCCCGGTCGCCCGCGCGATCGCCGACGCGAGGCGCGCGGGATACGACTCCTCGACCCGATCGGCGCCGATCCCCTGAACCGAGGAGTCCCCGAGAGCGAGGAGGAGGAAGGGACGATCCGAGGCGAGCGCCCCGGCCTCGTCGATCGTCCCCTCGACGCCGACGGCGGGATCTGCCCCGGAGCCGACGGAGACGGGGTTCAGGCGCGCGAGCGTCGCGAGGGCGTGATCCTCCCAGGCCCGCCGGTAGGCGCCGCGCTGGCGGTCGAGGGCGAGGAGCCGGCGCGCTCCGACGCCGAGGGCTCCCGCGATCCCGAGCGCGCCGGTCGCGCCGAGGGCCCGCGCGAGTCGGCCCTTCGGACCTCCCATCGAGCGCACTCCCCGCCGCTCCGGTCAGATCTCCCGGCCGGCGGGCGCGCCCGCGGTCGCGATCATGAAGTGCGGCTGCGCGTACTCGGCCGCCGCGTAGGCGTCGGCGACGGCGACGGCGATCCGTTCGGCGTCCCCGGCGTCGACGAGGGCGATCGCGCTCCCGCCGAATCCGCCGCCGGTCATGCGGGCGCCGTGGGAGCCCGCGGCGCGCGCCGCATCGACCGCGAGGTCGAGTTCGGGGCAGGAGACCTCGTAGTCGTCGCGCAGCGAGTCGTGCGAGTCGTCGAGGAGGGCGCCCGCGACGGCGAGGCGCTCGCCGACGAGCGGACCGGCCTTGAGGGTGTCGATGAAGGCGCGGGTGCGCGCGACCTCGGAGAGGACGTGGCGGGTGCGCATGCGAAGGCGCTCGCTCGGCAGGGCCGCGGTCGCCGCCTCGAGGTCGGTCGCCTCGGCGAGGAGATCGACGCCGAGAATCCGCGCGGCCTCCTCGCAGTCGGCGCGCCGGGCGGCGTACTGCCCGTCGTTGAGGGAGTGCTTGGCGCGGGTGTCGATGACGAGGAGCGCGAGCGAGTCGGCGGCGAGGTCGAAGGGGATCTGCGCGGTCGACATGTCGCGGCAATCGAGCTCGAGGGCGCAGCCCCGCGCGCACCGCAGGGAGGCCGTCTGATCGAGCCCGCCCGTGGCGGCGCCGGCGATCTCGTTCTCGGCGGCGCGGCACGCGTCGACGAGGATCTTGCGCCCCTCGTCGTTCGGGTCCTCGGCGGTGCCGGCGAGTCCGAGACCGAAGAGGTCGTCGAGGGCGACGGCCATCGAGCACTCGAGGGCGGCCGAGGAGGAGAGCCCGCCGCCACGCGGAACGCAGTTCCACAGGGCGACGTCGAATCCGCGCACGGGCCCGTAGCCGGCCCGCTCGAGCGCCCAGGCGACGCCGACGAGGTAGGCGGCCCAGGTCGCCACCTCGCCCTCGCTCCCCCGCGGCGCGATCGTGTCGAGGTCGACGACGTCGACGGCGTCGGTCGTCTGCGGGGAGACGAGACGGACGATCCGGTCCTCGCGCGGGCGGACCGCGACGTAGGCGCGGTGCGGGAGGGCGATCGGCAGGCAGGGACCGCCGTTGTAGTCGACGTGCTCTCCGATGACGTTGACGCGGCCGGGCGCGGACCACACGCCGGTCGGCTCGCCGCCGAAGATCCGCGTGAAGAGCTCCTTCGCGTTGGCGACGCCCTCGTCGACGCTCGCCGCGATATTCCAGACGATCTCCGTCATGTCACCACACCTTAGTGAACCGTGCTGCGATCTTCTCAGGTGTCGTGTCCGAGATCCACGCCGCCATGCCGGATTCGGATCCGGCGAGGTACTTGAGCTTGCCCGGCGCCCGCAGGATCGAGAAGTACTGGAGGTGGAGGCGCACGTCCTCGCGGTACCCCTTCGGCGCCTGGTACCACGCCGCGATGTACGGGAGCTCGATCGGAGAGCCGTCAGCCTCGACGAAGAACCGGTTGCCCGCCTGGAGGAGGCGGAGGTAGAGGTCGGCGAGAGACTCGCGCTCGGCGTCGTCGAGCCCGGCGAGGTCGGGGACGAAGCGCTTGGGGACGAGGTGCGCCTCGACGGGCCAGCGCGCGGCGGCGGGCGTGTAGAGGACCCAGTGGTCGTTCTCGGCGAGGATCCGCGTTCCCGCGCGCAGCTCCGCGGCGAGGACGTCGCCGACGAGGTCGGTGCCGCGCTGCGCGCGGTGGGCGGCCGCGCGCTCGGCGATGAGGCGCATGCGCGGGGCGATGTAGGGGTAGGCGTAGATCTGCCCGTGCGGGTGGGGAAGCGTGACGCCGATCTCGCGCCCGTGGTTCTCGAAGCAGAAGACCTGCTCGATGCCGTCCATCGCGGAGAGCTCCGCGGTCCGGTTCGCCCAGGCCTCGATGACGGTGCGCATGCGCACGTGCGACGCGGTGGCGAGGGAGTCCTCGAGCCTCGGGGAGAAGCAGATGACCTCGCAGCGGCCCGCGGCCGGGCGCGTCTCGAAGAGCTCCTCGCCGTCGACGAGCGTCGCCGGGGCATTCGGATCAACACCGGGGACGCGCAGGAGCGAGGGGAAGCGGTTCTCGAAGACGACGACGTCGTAGCCGGTGTCGGGGATCTCGCCGTCGGAGTAGTCGGCGCCGGGGCGCGCCGGGGCGAGCGGGTTGGCGTCGGCGGGCGGGAGGAACGTCCGGTTCATCCGATGGGTCGCCATCGGCACCCACTCCCCCGTCAGGGGATCACGGCGCATCCACGGCGACGCGATGGGGTGGACCGTCCCGTCCTCGTCGACGACGGGCGTGAAGCGGTCGACGAGCGGTCGCGGGTCGTCGAGGCGGCGGGTGCGCGCGCCGGAGACGTACTGCGGGTCGTCGTCGAAGTAGAAGAGATCGCGTCCGTCGGCCAGTCGCGCGCGCGTCCTGCGCACGTCGGTCGAAAGGATCGCAGTGGGGGTCGTCATCCGTTCGCCTTCTTCAATGATGCCGGTATCGAGGCGCGGTTCGAATCCGCTGAACCGCGCGCTTGATAACGTTAACACGCTCCGCGCTCCCTGCCAAGGGGCGTCGCCGACGTAGGATGGGGATCCCGCGGGCCGCGGCCCCTCCCCGACACCAGGTGGCAGATGTTCCTCCCCCAGCGCTCCCCCGACCAGGACTGGCTCGGAGTCGTCGTCGCCATCCCCGAGCCCTGGGTCACCCAACTCACCGACCTCCGCCTTGGGCTCGGCGACCTCCAGGGCTCCCGCGTCCCCGCGCACATCACGATCCTCCCGCCCACGCCCTTCCCCAAGGAGGAGCGCCCCGAGGTCATCCGCCACCTCCGCGAAGTTGCGAAGCACCACCGGCCCTTCCGGATCACCCTCGCCGGCTCCGATTCGTTCCGCCCCGTCTCCCAGGTCGCCTTCCTCACTCTCGCCGAGGGCGGGCGCGAGTGCACGAGCCTCGCCGACGAGGTCCGCACCGGCCCCCTCGACATCGAGCAGCGGTTCCCCTACCACCCGCACGTCACGCTCGCCCAGGACGTCGACGACCCCGCCCTCGACCTCGCGCTCGACGTCGGCGCCGGCTTCGAGGCGACGTGGATGGTCCCCGGGTTCCGCCTCGACCGCGTCGACGAGAACGGGATGTATCAGACGATGGCCCTCTTCGACTTCGAGGCCGCCTCCCTCTGACGCCGCCCGGCCTCGTCGATTCGCCCGCAAGACGCCGATCCTCCCCCTGTTCCCCGGGCGCGGGGCCGCCCCCGCCGATACCGTGGACGCATGACCCCCTCAACCGGACGAGTCCCCGCGCCCGCGCGCGATTCCCACGGCGCACCGGCGTCGCACGCGCCGACGCTGCGCGAGGCACTCGGTGCCCCCTCGCTCAAGGAGAAGGGCGCTGCGCTCGGCGCCTGGTGGAAGGACACGCGCATCGCGCGGATGCTCGCGCGCTACAACGGCGCGAACGGTGCGCTCCTCTCCTCCGGGATGGCGCTCACCTCGCTCCTCTCCCTCACCGCCGCCCTCACCGTCGCCGTCACCGTCTTCATGGCGGTCCTCGGAGGCAACGAGCAGCTGCGCGACGCCTTCTTCTCCGCGATCGGAGAGGCGATCCCCAACCTCCTCAAGACGGACTCGGACCCCTCCGGCCTCGTCGACCCCGACGCCCTGCGGATGAGCGGCGCGGTCTCGGTCACCGGCGTCATCGCCCTCGCCGTCATGGCGTGGTCCGCGATCGGGGTCGTCGGCCAGCTCGGCGCATCGATCCGGGCGATGTTCGCGATCCGCGCGACGCCGGGCAATCCCGTCGTCCAGATCGCGCGCAACGGGCTCGGCGCGCTCGGACTCGGGCTCTCCCTCGTCGCGGGCGCCGGCGTCGGCATCGCCGTCGACCTCGCCGGGGACTTCGTCCTCGGCCTCCTCGGGCTCGAGCCCTCGGGCGTCTCGCGGACGGTCCTCTCCTGGACGGGCGTCGCCCTCTCCCTCGTCGTCTACGCGCTCGTCTCGTGGCTCCTCATCGTCGTCGTCGCGCGGGCGCGTCCGCCGAAGCGCGATCTCGTGTGGGGGATCGTCCTCATCGCCCTCGCCTCGATCGTCCTGCGCATCGCCGGCACGAGCGCCGTGGGAGCCGCGAAGGGGCCGCTCCTCGCGACCGCGGCGACGCTCGTCACGCTCGTCCTGTGGATCAACCTCCAGGTCCGCGTCGTGCTGACGATCTGCGCGTGGATCGCGAATCCGCCGTCGCCGGGCCTTCCCGCCACGGCGCGCGAGGTCCACTTCCTCGAGACCCCGAACTACGTGACGCGCTCCGTCCCGGCGACGCTCGCGTGGCCGCACAACCCCGTGAGCGGCGAGATCCGCCCCGACCCGCTCCACGACACCGCGGAGCGGATGCTCGGAGTCGACTGGAGAATCCGCGAGGGTCGCGGGCTTCCGCGCGCGCCGCGGTCCTGAGAACCGCCCTTTCGATCGACGAGGACGGGGCCGCCCTTCTACTCCCCGTAGACGACGGTGACGGGCGCGTGATCGGAGAACCGCGCGTCGTAGGACGCGGCGCGGGCGATCGCGAAGGAGGACGCCCTGCCCGCGAGCGCGGGCGTCGCGAACTGGTAGTCGATCCTCCACCCCGCGTCGTTGTCGAAGGCCTTGCCGCGCTGCGACCACCACGAGTACGGCCCTGGACGGGACCCGCGAGGTCGCGGACGACGTCGTGCCAGCCCGCGTCGACCCAGGCGTCGAGGAAGGCGATCTCCTCGTCGAGGACGCCCGAGCGCTTGTTGTGGTTCGGCGTCCAGTTCTTGATGTCGAGACGCGAGCGGACGACGTTGAAGTCGCCGCAGACGAGCGCGTCCTCGCCCGAGGCGAGGAGCGCGTCCATGCGCGCCCCGATGCGGGGCAGGTGGGCCATCTTCGCCTCCTGCTTCGGCGTGTCCTTCTCGCCGGAGTGGAAGTAGGCGGAGACGACGCGGACGCGCTCTCCCCCCTTGACGGCGACGGCCTCGATCCATCGGCCCGAGTCGGCGTCGGTCTCGGCCTCGTCGAGGCAGGGCCGTACGTCGGAGAGCTCGACGCTCCCCCTCCGGGCGGCGATCGCGACGCCCGCGCGCCCCTTGATGCGGCTCGGCTCGCTCGCGACCTCCCAATCGTCGCCGAGGAGAGACGCGGCGGTCTCGGCGTCGGCGCGGACCTCCTGGAGGAGGACGAGGTCGGGCGCCTCGGCGGCGAGCCAGTCGGCGAGCCCCTTGCGGGCGGCGGCGCGGACGCCGTTGACGTTGACGGTGGAGATCCTCACGCGTTCGCCCCCTCGTCGTCGACCACTTCGGAAGAGGTCCCCGCGGAAGCGCCGGCCGGGTCGGGGACGACCATCGTGCCGGTGCCGTTGTCGGTCATCACCTCGATGAGGACCGAGTGCGAGAGGCGCCCGTCGACGACGTGGACGGCGCCGACCCCGCCCTCGATGGCGTCGAGGCAGGCCTGGACCTTGGGGATCATGCCCGCCGAGATCGATTCGCCGAGCGCCCGGAGCTCGGACGCCGTCGTCTGACGGATGAGCGAGTCGGGATCCGGGTAGTTCGAGTAGACGCCCTCGACGTCGGTGAGCATGAGGAGCTTCGACGCCTTGAGGGCGATCGCCATCGCCGAGGCCGCGGCGTCCGCGTTGATGTTGAGGACCTGACGGGGGTTCTCCTCGTCGATCGCGATCGACGAGATGACGGGGATGCGGCCGGACTCGAGGAGCTCGATGACGGCGCCCGGGTCGACGCCGCAGATATCGCCGACCAGGCCGAAGTCGACCTCCTTCCCCGCCGCGTCGACGCCGCGGCGCCGGTGCGCCTTGAAGAGGGCGCCGTCCTCGCCGGAGATGCCGACCGCGAGGTTGTCGCGGGCGTTGAGGCGCGAGACGAGGCGGCGCTGCACCTGGCCCGTGAGGACCATTCGGACGATCTCCATCGCCTCGGGGGTCGTCACGCGCACGCCGTCGTGGAAGGGCGTCTCGATGCCGAGCTTCGTGAGCATCGCGGTGACCTGCGGGCCGCCGCCGTGGACGACGACCGGGTACATGCCGACGTGCTGGAGGAACTGGACGTCGGAGGCGAAGGCCTCCTGCGCGTCCGGGTCGGTCATCGCGTGCCCGCCGTACTTGATGACGACGATCTGCCCGCGGAACTCCCTCATCCACGTGAGGGCCTCCCCGAGGACCTGGGCGCGCTGGGCGTCCGTGAGGTCGAGCTCGTGCTCGGTCATGGTGCTGTCCTCACCCGCGGACGTGTCGCCCGCGCTGTCGGAGCGGTCAGTCGCCGAGGGTGGCGACCATCACCGCCTTGATCGTGTGCATGCGGTTCTCCGCCTGGTCGAAGACGATGGACGCGGGGCCCTCGAAGACCTCGTTCGTCACCTCGAGCTCGGGCAGGCCGGTCGCCTGGAAGATGTCCTCGCCGATGTGGGTGTTGCGGTCGTGGAAGGCGGGCAGGCAGTGCATGAACTTCGCGCCGGGCGCAGCCTTCGCCATGAGCGCGGCGTTCACCTGGTAGTCGCGCAGGAGCGCGATGCGCTCGTCCCACACCTCCTTCGGCTCCCCCATCGAGACCCAGATGTCGGTGTGGACGAAGTCCACGCCGGCCACGCCCTCGTCGACGGACTCCGTGAGGGTGATCCGCGCGCCGGTCTCCTCGGCGATCCCGCGGGCCGCGGCGACGCACTCGTCGTCGGGCCACAGCTCCTTCGGGGCGACGATGCGGACGTCGGCGCCGATGAGGGCGCCGTTGACGAGGAGCGAGCGGCCGGTATTGAAGCGGGCGTCGCCGACGTAGGCGAAGGCGACCTCGTTCAGCGGCTTGCCCGCGTGCTCGCGCATCGTCAGAGCGTCGCAGAGCATCTGGGTGGGGTGCCACTCGTCGGTGAGGCCGTTCCACACGGGGACGCCGGAGAGCTCGGCGAGGATCTCGACCTTGCCCTGCTCGTCGCCGCGGTACTCGATGCCGTCGAACATGCGGCCGAGGACGCGCGCGGTGTCGGCGACCGACTCCTTGTGGCCCATCTGCGAGCCCGACGGGTCGAGGTAGGTCGTGTGCGCGCCCTGGTCGAAGGCCGCCACCTCGAAGGAGCAGCGCGTCCGCGTCGAGGTCTTCTCGAAGATGAGGGCGATGTTCTTGCCCTTGAGGCGCTGGACCTCGGCTCCGTTCTTCTTCGCCGCCTTGAGTTCGGCCGCGAGGTCGATGAGCGAGAGCCATTCGGCGGGGGTGAAGTCGATCTCGCGGAGCAGGTGGCGTCCGTGGAGGGCGTGCGTCATGGAGTCGTGTCTCCTCAAAGTCGGGGTGCGGATACGGTATCGCGGATGATCGGGCAGGTCATGCAGTGGGCGCCGCCGCGGCCGCGCCCCAGCTCGTTGCCGGGGATCGTGAGGACCTCGAAGCCCTGGGAGGCGAAGTAGTCGTTCGAGGCGGTGTTGCGCTCGTAGGCGACGACGACGCCCGGTTCGAGGGCGAGGAGGTTCGAGCCGTCGTTCCACTGCTCCCTCTCTGCGGTGAGGGAGTCGGCGGGGACGGTGAGGATGCGGATGGCGTCGAGGCCGAGGGCGGAGGCGATGACCGCCTCCATCTCGTCGGCCTCGTGGACGGCGATGTCGAGTCCGCCGCGTGCTCCGGGGCGGATCGACTGGGTGCGGACGCGACCGAGGCCCGCGTAAGCGGTGAAGGTCCCCTCGTCGAGCATCGTGAGGATCGTGTCGAGGTGCATCTGCGCGCGCTTCTTCTCGATCTGGAGGACGATGACCTCCCGCGCGGCGCCGCCGTCGAAGAGCCGCTGGGCGAGCCGCTCGATGCCCTGCGCGGTCGTGCGCTCGGAGGCGCCGATGATGAGGGCGCCGTTTCCCGCGTTGATGATGTCGCCGCCCTCGATCGTCGCCGACCCGTCGAGCGTCCCGTGCTTCCAGAAGGGGATCTCCTCGGACGCGAATCGCGGGTGGAGGCGGTAGACGATCTCCTGGTTGATGGTCTCGCGCCTGCGGGCGGGCTTGCGCATGGAGGAGACGGCGACGCCGCCCGCGATCCACGAGGACGTGTCGCGGCTGAAGAGATGGTTCGGCAGCGGCGCGAGAATGAAATCGTCGAGGGCGAGGCCGCTGATCCACGCGGACCGCGGTTCCGCGATCCTCTCGAGGAGCTCGCGCTTGGTGAGTCCCTCGATGAGCATGCCGGCGAGGTCGGCGGAGGCGAGGGCCGCGCCGAACTCCCGGAGGGCGTCGAGGGCGGCCGGACCGACCGTCCGCTCGGTGAAGACGAGCTCGAGGGCCTCTTCGCGCCCGCCCTCGACCTCGAGTGCCTCGGTGAGGAGGTCGGCGAAGTAGAGGACCTCGATGCCGCGCGCGCGCATGAGCGCGGTCATCGCGTCGTGCTCGGCCTGGGCGCGCTCGAGCCAGATGAGGTCGTCGAAGAGGAGCTCCCCCATATTCGACGGCGTCAGCCGGTTCATCTCGCGACCCGGCCGATGGACGAGGACCGAGCGGAGGCGACCGACCTCGGAGGCGACCCGTGGCTGCATGACTCTCATTCCCTTCCGAGCGCGATGCGGGGCGGGGCCGTCCGGCCCCGCCCCGACGCTCACTTGGCGCCGCGCTCGGCGGCCTCGACGACGTTCGTCACGAGGAGGGCGCGGGTCATCGGACCCACTCCCCCGGGGTTCGGCGAGATCCACGAGGCGACCTCGTCGACGCCGTCGGCGACGTCCCCGGCGAGCCGCGACTTCCCGTCCTCTCCGGCGATCCGCGAGACGCCGACGTCGAGGACGACGGCCCCCGGCTTCACCATGTCCTTCGTGATGAGGCCCGCGGACCCGGCGGCGGCGACGACGACGTCGGCGCGGCTCACCTTGTCGGCGAGGTCCTTGGTGCCCGTATGGCAGATCGTCACCGTCGCGTTGACCTCGCGGCGGATGAGGAGCAGGCCGATCGAGCGGCCGACCGTGACGCCGCGCCCGACGACGCAGACGTCCTTGCCGGCCAGGTCGATCCCGTGACGGGTCATGAGCTCGATGACGGCGCGCGGCGTGCACGGGAGCGGCGAGTCGATCGGGCCGGAGCCGCGCAGGACGAGGCGCCCGAGGTTCGTCGGGTGGAGGCCGTCGGCGTCCTTCGCCGGGTCGATGCGCTCGAGGACGGCGTTCTGGTCGATCCCTTTGGGCAGCGGGAGCTGGACGATGTAGCCGGTGCAGGCCGGATCGGCGTTGAGCCGGTCGACGGCCGCCTCGATCTCCTCCTGCGTCGCGGTCTCCGGCAGGTCGACGCGGATCGACGCGATCCCGACCTCGGCGCAGTCGCGGTGCTTGCCCGCGACGTAGGTGACCGAGCCGGGGTCCTCGCCGACGAGGATCGTCCCGAGGCCGGGCACGACGCCGCGCTCGCGGAGGACGGCGACCCGCTGGGCGAGCTCCGTCTTGATGGCCGCCGCCGTCGCCTTCCCGTCGAGGACCTTCGCGGGCCCCTCCCAGGGCGCCCTCATTCGCCGAGCCCCGCGTAGAGCGGACGGGCGTCGGTGAGGGCCTTGACGCGCTTGCGCAGTCCCTCGACGTCGACGGAGCCGCCGGACGCGCCCTGGACGAGGGTCGTGCCGATGATGTCGGCGACCTCGGCGAAGTCCTTCGCATCGAAGCCGCGGGTCGCGAGCGCCGGCGTGCCGATGCGCAGGCCCGAGGTGACCTTCGGGGGGCGCGGGTCGAAGGGGACGGCGTTGCGGTTGACGGTGATGCCGACCTCGTGGAGGAGGTCCTCGGCCTGCTGGCCGTCGAGCTTGGAGTCGACGAGGTCGACGAGGACGAGGTGGACGTCCGTGCCGCCGGTGACGAGCTTGACGCCCGCGCCCTTCGCGTCCTCGGCGCCGAGGCGCTCGGCGAGGATCTGCGCGCCCTCGAGGGTGCGGCGCTGGCGGTCCTTGAACTCCTCGGTCTGCGCGACCTTCATCGCGATCGCCTTCGCGGCGATGACGTGCATGAGCGGCCCGCCCTGCTGGCCGGGGAACACGGCGGAGTTGATCTTCTTGCCCCACTGCTCGCCGCGCGAGGAGAGGATCATGCCGGAGCGGGGGCCGCCGAGCGTCTTGTGGACGGTCGTCGTCACGATGTCGGCGTGCGGAACGGGGCTCGGGTGGAGGCCCGCGGCGACGAGCCCGGCGAAATGCGCCATGTCGACCCACAGCGCGGCCCCGACCTCGTCGGCGATCTCGCGGAAGGCCGCGAAGTCGAGGTGGCGCGGGTAGGCGGACCAGCCCGCGATGATGACCTTCGGGCGCTCGCGCAGCGCGGCCTCGCGGACCTGCTCGGGCTCGATGCGCATCGTCTCGCGGGAGACCTCGTAGGCGACGGCGTTGTAGTTCTTGCCGGAGAAGTTGATCTTCATGCCGTGGGTGAGGTGGCCGCCGTGGGCGAGCGAGAGGCCGAGGATCGTGTCGCCGACGTTCGCCATCGCCATGAGGGCGGCGGCGTTCGCCTGAGCTCCCGCGTGCGGCTGGACGTTGACGTAGTCGGCGCCGGCGAAGACCTGCTTCGCGCGCTCGATCGCGAGATTCTCCGCGACGTCGACGGCCTCGCAGCCGCCGTAGTAGCGGCGACCCGGGTACCCCTCGGCGTACTTGTTCGTCAGCACCGAGCCCTGCGCCTCGAGCACGGCGCGGGGCACGAAGTTCTCCGACGCGATCATCTCGAGAGTCGTGCGCTGACGCTCGAGCTCCGCGTCGAGGACGGCCCGGATCTCCGGATCGAGCTGGGCCAGGGTCATGTCATTGAGGGAATCCATCGGGTTCTCCTGTTCTGGTCTTCTGAACCGCCGATTTCTCGGTCGGCGCCAGGGCCCAGGCGGGCGGCCTTGACGCCAGTTCATCGCTCCCCGGTGGTTTCCCACCTGTTCGCCAGTCACGACCCCTCCACCCTATCGCGGGCGGACTCCAACGGGCGCCGCCGTCCGCGAAGGGGCAATCGAGAGGATTCAGCGGGAGAAGACGACCGTCCGCGAGCCGTCCATGAGGACGCGGTGCTCGACGTGCCAGCGGACCGCCTGGGCGAGGACGCGGCGCTCGACGTCCTGGCCGAGCGCGACCATGTCGGGGGTCGAGTCGGCGTGGGTGACGCGGGTGACGTCCTGCTCGATGATCGGCCCCTCGTCGAGGTCCGCCGTCACGTAGTGGGCGGTCGCGCCGATGAGCTTGACGCCGCGGTCGTGCGCCTGCGCGTAGGGGCGGGCGCCCTTGAACGACGGGAGGAAGGAGTGGTGGATGTTGATGACGCGTCCGCTCATCTCCTCGCACACCTTCTCCGAGAGGATCTGCATGTAGCGGGCGAGGACGACGAGCTCGACCTTCTCGGAGCGGGTGAGGTCGAGGAGCTCGGCCTCGGCCTTCGCCTTCGTCTCCTTCGTCACCGGGATGTTGAGGAAGGGGACGCCGTAGAACTGGGCGACCGGCGCGAGGTCGGGGTGGTTGCCGACGACGGCGACGACCTCGATCGGCAGGCCCTGCGAGCGCTGCCGGTAGAGGAGGTCGGTGAGGCAGTGCCCCTCGCGGCTCACCATGATGATCGTGCGGACCGGCCTCCCGAGCGCGTCGATCGACCAGGTGGCGCCGAAGCGCTCGGCGACCCTCTTGAGCCCCTCCTCGACCGGGCCGCGCCCGACCGGCGAGTCGACCTCGACGCGCATGAAGAACAGGCCGGAGTCCGGATCGCCGAACTGCTGGGACTGGATGATGTTGCCGTCGACCTCGCCGATCACCCCCGACACCGCGTGGACGATGCCCGGCTGATCCGGGCACGAGAGGGTGAGGACGAGCTTCGTGTTCTGGGACGCCGTTTCGGTCATGGGGACAGAGTAGCCGGACGGCGCCGGGCCCCGCGGGGAGGGGCCTCGCCGCGGACCCCGTTCGGCGCGCGGCCCCGCCCTCGTCGATGATCCCCGGGCACGAGGCCGGGGCGGCGAACTCGCGAGGGGCGGACGACGCGACCCCTGATCGGCTCGGGCGTCACCGCGCGGCGCCCTCGAGCACTCCCTGCGCGGTCGCCGAATCGGTGACGACGACGTTCGCGAAACCGCCTGCCAAGCAGTAGCGGATCGGATCGGCCTTCCCCGATCCGGCTCCGACGACGACCGAGCGCTTGGCGCGCGCGAGGGCCTCGAGCTCGATGCCGATGCAGCGGTCCTCGAGCTCGGCGGAGACGGGCCTCCCCTCGGCGTCGATGAAGTGGGTGAAGAGGTCCATCACCGCTCCGAGCCCCTTGATCTCCTCCATCTCCTCGGGGCTGAGGTAGCCGTTGCGGACGAGGACCGACTCGGTCGACAGGACGCCGGGCGAGAAGAGGACGACGTCGGCGGCGGGGGCCGCCTCGAGGGTCCGGGCGACGCTCGGTTCCTTCTTCAGGCGGCGGCCGAGCTCGGGGTCGGCGACGATCGCCGGGGCCGGGAGGAGGTGCCCGATGCCGCGGCCCTTGAGGGCCATGAGGCCGATCGAGTCGGCGACCTCGTCGTCGTTCGAGCGGACGAGGCCCCCGTAGGTCTGGAAGACCTCGAGCCCTTTCGTCCACTTCGCGGGCATCGCCCGCGCGATCCGCGTGACGGTTCTCCCCCACGCGACGCCCATCGAGGTCGGCCTCGGCCGCAGTCCCGTGAGGTACTCGGCCGCGGCCTCGGCGAGCACGCTCCCCGTCGCCGAGTCCGAGGACTGCGTGGGGACGACGATCGCCTCGCGGGCGCCGAGCTCCTCGACGAGCCGCTTCTCGAGGTCGAAGCGGCGGGCGTGGGGGTGGTTGATGGAGATCGTGACGATCCCCCGCTCGCGCGCCTCCTCGAGGAGGCGCCCGACGGTCCAGCGCGTGGAGTCGACGCGGTCGGCGATCGCCGCCTGCGTGAGCGACTCCATGTAGTACATCTGCGCGACCCTCAGGAGGAGGGCGTCACGATCCCCATCGGCCGTCATCGTCGTTCTCTCGGGCCCGCGCTCACGCCTGCGCGGCCTCGGCGCTGATGCGCCGGAGCTCGTGCATCGTCTCGTCGGCCAGGCCGAAGCGGTCGTAGAGGCGGCGGTAGAGGGCGTAGAGCGCGTCGTAGCGGGCGGCGCGCTCCTCGTCGGGCCGGTAGACGACGTCGGAGACGCCGCCCATGACGGCGCTCGCCTCGGGGACCGACTCGTAGGCGCCGGCGGCGACCGCCGCGAAGATCGCGGAGCCGTGGGCGCCGGCCTGGAGGGTCGTCGCCGTGAGGAGCGGGCGGCGGGTGATGTCGGCGTACATCTGCATGAGGAACGCGTCCTTGAGAAGCCCTCCGGCGACGCGGATCTCGTCGACCGGGACGCCGTGCTCCTCGAAGTTCTCGATGATCACGCGGGCGCCGAAGGCCGTCGACTCGAGGAGGGCCCGGTACTGGTCCTCGGCGGTCGTCGTCAGCGTCTGGCCGATCATGAGGCCCGACAGGCGCGAGTCGACGAGGGTCGAGCGGTTGCCGTTCCACCAGTCGAGGGCGATGAGCCCGTGCTCGCCGACCTCCTGCTTCTCCGCTTTCTCGCCGAGGACGCGGTGGATGGAGACGCCGCGCTCCTTCGCCTCCTCGAAGTAGGAACCGGGGACGCAGTGGTCGATGAACCAGGCGAAGATGTCGCCAACCGCGCTCTGGCCGGCCTCGTAGGCCCAGTGACCGGCGCAGACGCCGCCGTCGACGACGCCGAAGACGCCGGGGACGTCCTCGAGGGTCGCCGAGGGGAGGATCCAGCAGGTCGAGGTGCCGAGGATGCCGGTGAGCTGGCCGGGGCGGACCGCGTCGACGGAGGCGCACTGGACGTGCGCGTCGATGTTGCCGGTCGCGACGGCGATGCCCGCGGGCAGGCCGAAATCGCGGGCGAACTCGGCGGTGAGGCTGCCGATGCGCGCGCCGAGCGGGACGATCTCGTGGCTCATCTTCTCCTCGAAGACGTTCGCGAAGCGCGGGTCGAGGGCGGCGAGGTATTCCTTCGACGGGTACGCGCCGTCCTGGTACATGCGCTTGTAGCCCGAGTCGGCGGCCGAGTACGCGCACACGCCCGTGAGGCGCCAGGTCACCCAGTCGACGAGGTCGACGATCTCCTCGGTCGCGGCGAAGAGCTTGGGGGCGTTGTCGAGGGCCTCGAGCGCCTTCGGCATGAGCATCTCGGAGGAGAGGATTCCGCCGTAGCGGGCGAGCCACGGCTCGTTCCGCTCCTTCGCGAGGGCGACGATCCGGTCGGTCTGGTCCTGGGCGCCGTGGTGCTTCCACAGCTTGAGGTAGGCCTGCGGCTCGTTGACGAACTCGGGGCGCTCGCACATGGGAACGCCCTGCGCGTCGGTCATGAGGACCGTCGAGGAGGTCGCGTCGATGCCGATGCCGATGACGGAGTCCGGGTCGACGCCGGACTTCGCGAGGGCGGCGGGCACGGCCTCGCGCATCGAGGCGAGGTAGTCGGAGGGGACCTGGAGGGCGAAGCCCGCGGGGAGGCGGCGTCCGTCGCCGACCGCGAGCGTCCGATCCATGATGGGGGTCGCGTATTCGCTCACGGCGTCGGCGAGCACGGCGCCGTCGTTCACGCGGACGACCGCCGCGCGCACGGAGAGGGTGCCGAAGTCGAGGCCGAGCACGTGGGCCTGGGAGAAGTCGTCGTTGACCATGATGTTCCTTCGTCGTCGGAGGGGGGTGGGCGGGGTTTTCCGGTACGAGGGCGGACCCGCTCGCGGACGTGGATCGACGAGGGCGGAGCGCCTCGTCGGATGAGGGGTCGGGGCTGCGCCCCATCGGATTCGGATTCGGTGGGGGCGCGGGGCCGCCGGCGCCGGGGCGCCGGCGACGGCGCGCTCAGTCCTCCGCCTTGTGGGGGTGCTTCCCCCAGTAGCCCTCGGGCGCGAAGAGCCGGTCGACGACCGCCTCGAGCTGTCCGAGGTCGGTGAGGACGTCGAAGACCGTGTAGCGCGGGCGGATCATCTGCGCCTTGAAGTGGGTGTCGCGGAATCGGCCCATGTCGATCTCGATCATCTCCGGGTGGAAGGGGGCGCCGACCTTCTCGAGGCGTTCGGCGACCTCGTCCGGGGAGATGAGCTGGGGACGGACCCGCTCGACGATCCGCGGCCAGGCCGCCTTGATCGCCTCGACGCGCTCGCGCAGCGCCTCGCCCTGGAGGTTCTTCCCGACGGCGTGGCCGACGGCGGCGTCGGCGATGCGCGGGAGCAGGGAGGCGCGGACGCGTTCGGCGATCTCCTCGTCCGTCTTGGCGTTCGCGACGATGGCGTCGACGTCGAGGTTCGCGACGTCGATCTTCAGGGCTTCCTCCCAGATCGCGCAGGAGGCGACGGTGCCGACGCCGACCTTGAACCCGTGCGAGAGCGGGGGCTCCCAATCGAGGCCGTGGCCCTCCATCTCCCACACGTGGGAGAACTGGTGGCCCGCACCGGAGGCGGGGCGGGAGGACTGGGCGGCCTGCATGGCGAGGCCCGACATGATGTTCCCCTCGGCGAGGCCGGTGATGGCCTCGGGGTCGCCGGCGCCGATGCGCTCGGGGTCGGCGAGGGCGTCGCGGAGCGGCCCCTGGACGAGCGACCACACGTAGTCGTCGATCCCCTCGATGCCGAGCTCGTCGGCGAGGATCCAGTCGGCGCCCGCCGGGATCTTCTCGATGAGATCGCCGTAGCCCGTCGCCGTGAGGCGGCGCGGGGCCGCGGCGATGACGTCGAGGTCGGCGACGAGGGCGGCGGGCGCCGGGCAGTTCCGGGTGATCTTGAAGCCGTCTCGCGAGATGGCCGCGCCGAAGGAGGCGTAGCCGTCGACGGAGGCGGCGGTGCAGACGTTCATGTACGGGCGCTCGAGTTCGCCGGAGGCAAGCTTCGCGATGTCGTTGAGCGTGCCCGAGGCGATCGAGCAGATCACCGTGTTCTCGAGGGGGCGCGCGTGCTCCCGCAGAAGCGAGACGTTGTCGTAGTCGCCGTAGAGGGTCGGGGTGCCGGGGAAGACGTAGGGCTCCTCGGCGAATTCGACGCCCGCGGCCTTGAGGGAGGCGACGACGGGATCGCCCGCCGCGCCGTAGGTGTTCTCGTCGGCGACGACGAGGACCCTCGCGCCGGGGAAGGTCTCCTTGAAGAGCTCTCCCGTCCGGTCGAGGACGTTCCTTCCGATGATGATCGCCTTCGTGTCGGTCGCCGTGGTCAATGCCTGTTCGATGAGTTCCGCGCTCATGTCCTGTTCCTTCCGGTGTCCTGCTGACTTCCGTGTCCTGCTGCTCGCGCCTTGCGTCCGGACCGCCGTCGATCCGGCCTCGTTCGTGCGCCGTCCTCGGGTGACGGCCCTCGGGGCGGTGCCGTGCGGTTTCAGTTGATGGGGTCGTTGTCCTCGGTCCACCCGATCTCGTCCCACAACGCCTTCGGAATCAACCGATCCACACGATCCACCACATGCGTCGGACGATGCGCCGCATCCAACGCCACCGCCTCCGCAAGAGTCGACTCCCCCGTCAACGGCATCGCCGAACACATCCCCGTATTCACCGCCATCTGAATATCCGTCATAATCCGATCCCCCACCATCACGCAGTTCGCCGGATCCACATCCAAACCACCCAACGCCGCACCCAACATCACCGGATCCGGCTTCCCCACCACCATCTCGCACCGCGCACCAGTGCACGCCTCAATCGCCGCAATAATCGCCGCACAATCAGGCTCACCCCGACCACCCGGAAAAGGACAAAAACGATCCGGATTCGTCGCGATCAACACCGCGCGCTTATAAAACCAAATCGCATCAAACGCGATCTGCAACTTCCGATAATCAAACGTCCGATCATACGACGCCACCACCACGTCAATCTCAGACGGATCCTCACTCATCCGAATCCCCGCCCGCGCGAACGCCCGCTTCAACGGCTCCTCCGCAATCGGAAACACCGTCTGCCCCGGCTTGTTCTCCAACAACCACCGAGTCGTCGTCACCACCGTATTCGCGATCTCCTCCACAGGAGTCGGCAAACCCAGCATCCCCAACTTCTCGACGTACTGACCAGGATCCTTCGTCGGATTATTCGACAAGAACCGCACAGGAATACCGCGCCGCCGCAACTCCTCAATCAACCGCTTCGCACCCGGAAGCAGATGATCACCCAAATAGATCGTCCCATCCATATCGAACACATACGCGTCATACAAACGCTCCGGCCACGCGGTCATCTCGGTGTCGACGGCGGTCACGGTCTTCCTCCTGCGGGTTCTCGTATCGGTGGACTCAGGCGGTGAGCGCCAGGGTCGTGACGGCCAGGGTGTTCATCAGCCAGATGACGGCGGCCGGCGGATCGATGTGGGTGTCGCCGTGGGCGTAGGTCCACCGGGCGGCGTATTCGCCGGCGAAGCCGGCGATGACGCCGAAGATCGTGCCGACGAGGATCGCCGCGAGGCCGGAGCCGGTGTTGTTGAAGGTGATGACGGCGGCGAGGCCGGCGGAGATCGTCATGTGGTGGGTGACGGGGAAGCGCAGGCCGCCGGCGACGAAGAAGATGCAGAGGGCCGAGATCGCGAAGGGGATGGTCTGCGCGTTCGCGACGATGACGTCGCCGTTCTTCGAGAGCGGGGCGATGTAGCCGACGAGCATGGTCGCGATGCCGGAGGCGAAGAGGCCGGCGAAGGCCGACACGGTGAGGAGCTGTCCGGGGGTCTCCTGCCAGTCGAGCCAGCGGGTCGTGCCCTCGGGCTTCGTGATCGCGTGGAAGACGCCGGTGCGGCCGAACATGATGCGGACGAGGACGCCCGAGGTGATGACGGTGAAGGCGACGGTGTCGGTGTGGGTGCCGAACCACGGGATGTGGGTGACGATGCGCTGGAAGATGTAGCCGCCCATGCCGAAGGCCGCGCCGACGAGCAGGACGTCCGGCTTGCCGAGGCCCGCGAGCGGGCTGTTGACGTCCTTGCCGCCCGAGGCGAGGTAGCCCTTCCGCGCGGCGTAGGCCGCGGCGGCGACGCCGCCGGCGAAGGCGATATGCGGGCCGAAGGCCGGGCCGAAGGCGACGTAGTCGAGGACCATCGTGTTGCCGGTGGCGGCGGCGACGCCGAATCCGAGGAGGATCGTCACGCCCGTGAAGGAGAATGCGTAGTTCGCGCCGATCATCGTTCCGAACACGCCGCCGGCGGCGGCGAGGAGCAGCCAGAAGAGGTCGAAATTCGACGCGAAGGTGAATACTGCATCAGGTGTCATTGTCTTCGTCCTTGAAGAGGGGCCCCGCCCTCGTCGATGGGGACGGTCGGCCTGAAGGGATGAATTCTTCTCGCGAGCGCGGTGTCCTCGGGAGGACTTTCGGGGGCCGCTCGTGCTCGCATTCGAGCGGCCCCCGAGTTCTGGGGGACTCAGCAGCCCGTGGGCTCGTAGTCCGGGTTCTCGTCGTACGCCTCGAGGGCCGCGACCTTGGGCGCGGACGAGGAGTTCGGGTCGAAGGTGTAGCCGAGCCACTCCTTGGCGAGGCGGCGGGCCAGCTGAAGGCCGATGACGCGCTGCCCGAAGGTGAGGACCTGCGCGTTGTTCGAGAGCACGAGGCGCTCGACGGAGAAGGAGTCGTGCGCGACCGAGGCGCGGATGCCGGGGACCTTGTTCGCGGCCATCGCGACGCCCATTCCGGTGCCGCAGACGAAGAGGCCGCGGTCGGCCTTCCCCTCGGCGATGAGGCGCGCGCCCTTGACGGCGACGTGCGGGTAGTCGACGTCCTCGCCGGGGGCGAGGCCGACGTCGATGACCTCGTCGACGCGGGGATCCTCTTCGAGATCCTTCTTGAGAACTTCCTTGTAGTCGACGCCGGCCGAATCGGCGGCCACGACGATCCTCAGACCCACTGTTGCCTCCTCGCTGCAGTTCCGGGAGCGGCACGAGCGCCGCGCCCGATGGGTTGAACGGTCTCATCGTGCCCGCCCGGGCCCCTGCTGCGAAGGCTCTGCACCCAGGTGCGAGGGCCCTCCCACCGGCTCGAATGCTGGACCTGGCGCGCCCCCAACAAAAGTGCGGGCCCGATAGACGACGAAGCGGCCGCGAACCCGTTAGGGTCCGCGGCCGCTTATTCGGCGCTGAGTCTCAGCGACTCACTTGATGAAGCCGAGCGCCTTGACGGCGTCGTACTCCTCCTGGAGCGCCTTGATGTTGTGATCGATGCCGGCGCGGGTCGCCTCGGAGATCTCGAGGCCCTCGACGACCTGCCACTCGCCGCCGTCGGAGGTGACGGGGAAGCCGAAGCAGAGGCCCGCGGGGACGTCGTAGTGGGTGCCGTCGGACATGATCGCGGAGGTCACCCACTCGCCCTCGGGGGTGCCGTGGATCCACGAGTACATGTGGTCGATGGCGGCGTTCGCGGCCGAGGCGGCCGAGGAGGCGCCGCGCGCCTCGATGATCGCGGCGCCGCGCTTGGCGACGACCGGGCGGTAGGTCTCCGAGAGCCACGCCTCGTCGACGAGCTCGGGGGCGGGCGTGCCGGCGACGGTCGCGTAGGAGACGTCCGGGTACTGGTCGGCGGAGTGGTTGCCCCACACGACGAGGTTCTTGATGTCGGCGACCTTCGCGCCCGTCTTGTGGGCGAGCTGGGCGACCGCACGGTTGTGGTCGAGGCGCATCATCGCGGTGAAGCGGGACGCAGGGACGTCCGGGGCCGCGTTCTGGGCGATGGTGGCGTTCGTGTTGGCCGGGTTGCCGACCACGAGGACGCGGACGTCGTCGGCGGCGCCGTCGTTGATCGCCTTGCCCTGGGGGCCGAAGATGCCGGCGTTCGCCTCGAGGAGGTCCGCGCGCTCCATGCCCTGGCGGCGCGGCATCGCGCCGACGAGGTAGGCGACGTTGGTGCCCTCGAAGGCCTTGGTCGCGTCGTCGAAGATCTCGACGCCTGCGAGGGTCGGGAAGGCGCAGTCGTCGAGCTCCATGGCGGTGCCCTCGGCGGCCTTGACGGCCTGGGGGATCTCGAGAAGGTGGAGCTTGACGGGGACATCGGGACCGAAGAGCTGGCCGGAGGCGATCCGGAACAGCAGGGCGTAGCCGATGTTGCCGGCCGCGCCGGTGACGGTGACGATGCGAGGTTCTGCCATGATGCGGCACTCCTTCTATTCGTGGACGACGCCGGATGTCGACGTCGACTAGTGGCGGCCGGGCCGCGCACTCATGGCACCAGACTAGGCGTCGCGACGGCGCGGGTGTAGGGTCTGCCGTCCCAAATGCTCATTGGTGCTGCGCGTGATCTGGGCCATGAATAGAGTTGAACCCGCGCGTCGGACGGGATTCCGCGCGTCCTCGGGCGCGTGCCCGAGCCGGGGATCGGAGGGACGACATGGGCGCCAAGAAGGATGCGAAGAAGGAAGCGAAGAAGGCGAAGGCCGAGGAGAAGGCCCGCAAGAAGGCGGTCGAGCGCTCGAAGGCGATCGCGAAGGACGCCCGTTCGAAGAAGAAGGACGAGGCGAAGCGGGCCGCGAAGGAGAGGAAGGCGGATCTCGCCTACCTCGACGGCCCCGCGAAGGAGTGGGAGACCGATCCGCGAGAGGCGCTCGCCGTCGGCCCCGACTTCTCCCTGACCGACTTCGTCCGCGATTCGACTCCCGGCTGGGACGGGGACGAGGACGAGGCCGTCAAGGCCCTCGAGAAGCGCACCCTCGACTTCTCCGAGCTTCAGGAGCGCCTGTACGCCGCCTCGAAGGAGGGCGCGAAGGACGCGGTCCTCCTCGTCCTCCAGGGGCTCGACACCGCGGGCAAGGGCGGGATCGTCCGCCACGTCGTCGGCCAGGTCGACCCGCAGGGCATCGTGCTGACGGCCTTCAAGGCGCCGACGGAGGAGGAGCGCGCGCACGACTTCCTCTGGCGCGTCGCACCGCGCCTCCCCAAGCCCGGCATGATCGGCGTCTTCGACCGCTCGCACTACGAGGATCTCCTCGTGCCGACCGCGCAGCGCCTGACGGGCCGCCCCTCCGAGTTCGCCGCGGAAGAGGACGAGCTCAACCGCCGCTACCACGACATCTACGAGATGGAGCTCGAGGCGATCCGCGCGGGCATCCGGATCGTCAAGGTCTGCCTCGTCGTCTCCTACGAGGAGCAGGGCGATCGCCTGCGCGAGCGCCTCGACCGCCCGGACAAGCACTGGAAGTTCTCGCTCGGCGACCTCGATACGCGCGACGACTGGGCGTCCTATCAGGAGGCCTACTCCGAGGTCGTCCGCCGCACCTCGACGCGGGTCGCGCCCTGGTACGTCGTGCCCGCGGACCACAAGTGGTACGCGCGTCTCGCGGTCCAGGAACTCGTCGTCCGCACGCTCGAGGACATCGATCCACAGTGGCCGGCCGCCGACTTCGACGTCGAGGCCGCCAAGGAGCGGCTCGCCCGTCAGACGGAGCCCGAGGCTCTCGCCGCCTTCCGCCACGAGAGGACCGCTCCCACGCCCGAGTCCCCGGCCGAGACGATCGCCGTCAACGCGCTCGGCCCGGTCGACGCGCCCGCGCGCGCGGACTGACGAGGACGGGGCGCGGCCCCGGAAGCGCGAAGGAGGGGCGAACCGATTCCGGTTCGCCCCTCCTCGTGCGTCGAGCGCCGAATCCGAGTCGCGGGGGCGGCCGGGAGGCCGCCCCCGCAATCGCTCAGGCGCGGTTGGCGCGGTAGTACTCGATGAGCGCGCGGGTCGAGGAGTCCTGCGCCTCGAGGGCGGCCTCGTCCCCCGTGATCGCCGGGAGGATCTGCTTGGCGAGGACCTTGCCGAGCTCGACGCCCCACTGGTCGAAGGAGTCGATGCCCCAGACGGCGCCCTGGACGAAGGTGATGTGCTCGTAGAGGGCGATGAGCTCGCCGAGGACGCGCGGGGTGAGCGAGGCGGCCATGATCGACGTCGTCGGACGGTTGCCGGTGAAGACGCGGGCCGGGATGATCGCCTCGGGGGTCCCCTCGGCGCGGACCTCGTCGGAGGTCTTGCCGAAGGCGAGAGCCTTCGTCTGGGCGAGGAAGTTCGAGAGGAACAGCTCGTGCATGTCGGCCTCGCCGTCCTTCAGCGGCCACGCCGGGTTGGCGAAGGCGATGAAGTCGGCGGGGACCATGCGGGTGCCCTGGTGGATGAGCTGGTAGAAGGCGTGCTGGCCGTTCGTTCCGGGCTCGCCCCAGAAGACCTCGCCGGTCTCGTAGGTGACCGGCGCCCCGTCGCGGCGCACCGACTTGCCGTTCGACTCCATCGTCAGCTGCTGGAGGTAGGCGGGGAAGCGGTGGAGGTACTGGGAGTACGGGAGGACCGCGTGCGTGTCGGCGCCGAGGAAGTTCGAGTACCAGACGTTGAGGAGGCCCATGAGGAGCGGGACGTTCTCGGCGGGGGCCGCGGTGGCGAAGTGCTCGTCCATGGCGTGGAAGCCGGAGAGGAACTCCTCGAAGCCGTCCGGGCCGATCGCGATCGCGAGCGAGGTGCCGACCGCGGAGTCGACGGAGTAGCGGCCGCCGACCCAGGACCAGAAGCCGAAGGCGTTGTCCGGGTCGATGCCGAACTCGGCGACCTTGTCGAGGGCGGTGGAGACCGCGACGAAGTGCTTGGCGATCGCCTCCTTCTCCCCCGCCTCGTCGGTCGCGAGGCCGCGCTCGCGCAGCGCCGTGAGGAACCAGTCGCGCACGACCTTCGCGTTCGTGATCGTCTCGAGGGTCGTGAAGGTCTTCGACGCGACGATGACGAGGGTCGTCTCCGGGTCGAGGTCCTTCGTCGTCTCACCGGCGTCGGTCGGATCGATGTTCGAGATGAAGCGGCACTCGAGTCCCGCCCGGACGAAGGGCTTGAGCGCCTCGTACGCCATGACGGGGCCGAGGTCGGAGCCGCCGATGCCGACGTTGACGACCGTCTCGACGGGCTTGCCGGTGATGCCGGTCCACTCGCCCGAGCGGACGCGGTCGGCGAAGTCGTAGACCTTCGCGAGGACCTCGTGGACGTCGGCGATCGCGTCCTGGCCGTCGACGACGAGCTCGTCCTCGGCCGGGCGGCGCAGCGCCGTGTGGAGGACGGCGCGGTCCTCGGTGACGTTGATGTGCTCGCCGGCGTACATGCGGTCGCGCAGCTCGAGGACGCCGGTCTGCTCGGCGAGGGCGAGGAGGTCGGCGAGGACGCCCGCGTCGACGAGGTTCTTCGAGAGGTCGACGCGCAGGTCGGCGGCTTCACGGGTCCAGGTCGCGGCGCGGTTCGGGTCGGCGGCGAACCAGGCCCGCAGGTCCGGGTCGAAGGCGTCGGCGCGGGCGTCGAGCGCCTCCCAGGCGGGGGTCATCGTCGGGTCGACGGCCGGGATGTCGGTCATGGGTTCTCCTGTGTTGTCGTTCGCTTCGATCTCAGGCTTCGGGGTCGGCGATGGTGATCGCCAGGGCGGGGGTGTCGGCGTCCTTCATCGACACGATCCGCTGGATGGGGGTGAGTTCGCGCCACCACTGGTGGAAGGGGCGCCGGTTGACGATGTCGAGGTCGTCGAACATGTTCTTCACGAGGCGGGCCTCGATCCGGTTCCCGACCTGGCCGATGTAGACGCCCTCGGCCTCGCCGCGGGTGAACTGGTTCTGGACGTGCTCGAGCGCCCGGTTCGCGAGTCGCGTCGCGAGGAGGCGGTCGAAGGGGCTCGGCGCGCCGCCCTGCTGGAGGTGTCCGAGGGCGGAGTTGCGGACGTCGTAGGCGCCGTCGGATTCGGCCTCGTAGACGGAGGCGAGGAATTCGCGGTCGTAGAAGCGGGAGACGGCTTCGTTGACGAGGACGAGGAAGAGGCGGCGCCCGTCCTTGAAGCTCTCGACCATGCGCTGCGAGTCCTTCGAGATCGTCTCGAGGTCGACGGCGTCCTCGTTGAGGTACGCGTACTCGGCGCCGGAGGCGAGGGAGGACATGAGGGTGAGGTAGCCGCAGCGACGGCCCATGAGCTCGGCGACGAAGCAGCGCTTGGTCGCGGCCGCGGACTCCTTGATGCGGTCGAGGGCCCACGTCGCGTTGTTGATCGCCGTGTCGGCGCCGATCGAGAGCTCGGAGCCGGGGAGGTTGTTGTCGATCGAGGCCGGGACGAGGACGATCGGGATCCGGAACGCCGGGTAGCGGTCTCGCTCGTCCATCATCGCCTTGACGGCGAGGTAGGCGTTGAGTCCGCCGATGACGAGGAGGGCGTCGAACTCGTTGCGCTCGATCGCGCGACCGAGCGCGTAGTACTGCTCGACCTCGGGGACCTCGCGGCGGGTGCCGAGCTCGGCGCCTCCCTTGAAGGCCCAGCCCTCGACGTCGGACCAGGTGAGCTCCTCGACGTCGTTGTCGGCGAGGCCCTTCCACGAGCCGCGCACGCCGAGCATCGTCCAGCCGCGGGCGATGCCGAGGCGGACGGCGGCGCGGGCCGCGGTGTTCATGCCGGGCGCGAGGCCGCCGGCGTGGAGGATGCCGATGCGCCGAGGCGTCCCGGTGGGCTCGGGGGTGAGCTGCGGGGGCGTCGAGAGGATCTCGTTGATCGTCACCATCGTCGCGAAGGAGACGCCGCGCGAGGCCTGGGCGCCCTCGAAGTCGCCGGCCTTAATGAGGTCCTTGACGGCGCGCGTGTCCTTCACGGCCTTCATGAGGGGGACGCGGGTGACGCGGTTGTGGCGGACGCCGAGGATGTGGGGGACGTCGTCGGGGCCGGCGGCGAGGATCTCCTGGACGGCCGCGTAGCCGAGGAGCGTCGACATCCAGCGGTCGTAGGCCGAGGGCGATCCGCCGCGCTGGACGTGCCCGAGGATCGTGACGCGCGCGTCCTCGCCGGTCCGCTCGGTGATCGTGTCGGCGATGTGCTGGGTGGTGAGGAGGTTGCCCTCGCGGTCGGTCGCGCCCTCGGCGACGAGGACGATCGACTCGCGGCGACCGGCCTCCCGACCGAGGCGCAGGTGCTCGGCGAGATCGTCCTCCCAGCCCGGTCCGGCGGGGTCCTCGGGGGTGAAGACGTAGTCGGCGCCGCCGGCGACCGCGGCCATGAGGGGGAGGTAGCCGCAGTGGCGGCCCATGACCTCGACGACGAAGGTCCGCTGGTGGGAGGCGGCGGTGCTCGTCAGCTGGTCGATCGCGTCGACGATGCGGTGGAGGGCGGTGTCGGCTCCGATCGTCATGTCGGTGCCGACCATGTCGTTGTCGATGGAGCCCACGAGGCCGACGACCATGAGGGCGGGGTGCTTCGCGGCCTCCTCCGGGGCCAGGGCGCCCTCGTCGACGAGTTCGGCCACGTGCTGGGCCCACTCGGAGCGGAATTCGTCGGTGCCGGAGAGGGAGCCGTCTCCGCCGATGACGACGAGGCGGTCGATGCCGTGCTCGAGGAGGTGGAGGGCGGCCGCGTGGCGGCCCTCGTAGTCGCGGAACTCCGGGCAGCGCGCCGTGCCGATGACGGTGCCGCCCTCGGCGAGGATGCTCGAGACGTCGGACCAGCCCATCTCCTTGATGGCGTCGCCGCCCGAGACCGCGCCGGCCCAGCCCTCGAGGACCGCGTAGGGCCTCGCGCCGACCGCGAGCGCGGTGCGGACGACGGCGCGGACCGCGGCGTTCATGCCCTGGGCGTCACCGCCCGAAGTGAGGACGCCGATGCGGAAGTCCGAGTCCGCGACAAGCTGCGGGTGAGAGTTCATTCCTTCGCTCCGTTCTCGTCGGCTGGCCGGACGATGCCGACCCCTCCCATTCTAGGCCGGTCCGGCCAGCCGACGAGAACGGAGCGAAGGAATGAACTCTCACCCGCAGCTTGTCGCNAGCATTCGCCGAGGCCGAACGCCAACTCAACACCCGACCCCGCAAACGCCACGGCTGGAAAACACCCGCCGAACTCATGCAAAAATTACTCGACGACAACGCCGTTGCACTCACCGCCTGAAACCGCCATGCTCTCGTCGCACGAAGGTGATGCTCTCGGCGCGCGCACGCGCCCGATTAGGAGACAATGATCCGGAACCCCACGAGGAGGACTTCCGTGAACTTCCATTCGCTCTACGACCAGGGATTCGCCCGGGTCGCGGCCGCCACCGTCCCCGTCCACCCCGCAGAACCCCTGCGCAACGCCGCGGAGGTCGTCTCCGTCGCGAAGGAGGCCTCCGACAGAGGCGTCGTCGCCCTCGTCCTCCCCGAGCTCGCGCTGTCGGGCTACGCGATCGACGACCTCCTCCTCCAGGACGTCCTCCTCGACGAGGTCGACGAGGCGATCCGCGTGATCGCCGAGGCCTCGGTCGACCTCCTCCCGATCATCGTCGTCGGCGCGCCGATCCGCGCCGAAGGGGCCCTCTACAACTGCGCGGTGACCATCCACCGGGGCCGGATCCTCGGCGTCACGCCGAAGCTCCATCTCCCGAACTACCGGGAGTTCTACGAGAAGCGCCATTTCGTCACGCCCGGCGTTCAGACGCCGTACGCCATCGACGCGTCGAAGTGGTCGGCCGCGGGCGACGACCTCGTCCGCTTCGGCTCGATCCTCGTCGAAGCGGAGGACCTCCCCGGCTTCGTCCTCGCGCCCGAGGTCTGCGAGGACATGTGGGTCCCGATCACCCCGTCCTCCTACGCGGCGCTCGCCGGGGCGACCGTCCTCGTCAATCTCTCGGCGTCCCCGATCACGGTGGGGCGCGCGGAGGACCGCCGTCTCCTCGTCCGCTCGGCCTCCGCCCGACTCAACGCGGCCTACCTCTACTGCGCGGCGGGCGAGGGCGAGTCGAGCACCGACCTCGCGTGGGACGGCCAGACGATGATCTACGAGTGCGGGGACCTTCTCGCCGAGGGCGAGCGCTTCGCGCGCGGCGGGCGGACCCTGTCGATCGCCGACGTCGACCTCGACCGCCTCGTCACCGAGCGCACGCGCCAGAACTCCTTCAAGGACAACGCCGACTACGCGGGAGAGAACTCCCCCGCCGACGCCTTCGACCGCGAAATCGTCCGCCTCGATCCGCCGCGGACGGACCTCGGGCTCGAGCGCCCGGTCGACCGCTTCCCCTTCGTCCCCGACGACCCGGCGCGCCTCGCCCAGGACTGCTACGAGGCGTACAACATCCAGGTCTCGGGCCTCGTCCAGCGCCTGCGCGCCATCGGGAACCCGAAGGTCGTCATCGGCGTGTCCGGCGGCCTCGACTCGACGCACGCGCTCATCGTCGCGGCCCGCGCGATGGACCTCCTCGGGCGCCCGCGCACGGACATCCTCGCCTACACGATGCCGGGGTTCGCGACCTCGGAGGGGACGAAGTCGAACGCGCTCGCCCTCTGCGAGTCCCTCGAGATCCCCTGCGAGACGATCGACATCACGCCGGCCGCCCGCCAGCTCCTCTCCGACCTCCACCACCCCTGCTCGGAGGGCGCCGACGACTACGACGTCACCTTCGAGAACGTCCAAGCGGGACTGCGCACCGATTACCTCTTCCGCATCGCGAACCACCGCGGCGGCATCGTCCTGGGGACGGGCGATCTGTCGGAGCTCGCGCTCGGCTGGTGCACCTACGGCGTCGGCGATCAGATGAGCCACTACGCGGTGAACACGGGCGTCCCGAAGACGATGATCCAGCACCTCATCCGCTGGGTCGTCACGTCGGGCCAGTTCTCCGACGAGGCGGGCCGGGTTCTCCTCTCGATTCTCGACACGGAGATCTCCCCCGAGCTCGTTCCGTCGAAGCCCGGCGAGAAGATCCAGTCGACGCAGGACACGATCGGCCCGTACAACCTGCAGGACTTCACGCTCTACCACGTGCTGCGTCGCGGTTCGCGCCCCTCGAAGATCGCGTTCCTCGCCGAGAAGGCCTGGTCGGACGCGGATACGGGCCAGTGGCCCTCGGGCTTCCCGGCCGAGGACCGCGTCGCCTACTCGCTCGACGAGATCGTGAAGTGGGAGACGCTGTTCCTCAAGCGCTACTTCTCCCAGCAGTTCAAGCGCTCGGCCCTTCCGAACGGTCCGAAGGTGATGGCGGGCGGCGCGATCTCGCCGCGCGGCGATTGGAGGATGCCGTCGGACGTCACGGGCGCGCGCTGGATCGCCGAGCTCGAGCGAGCGGTCGCCGGCGTCCCGGGCTCGGGCGTGGACGCGCCCTCCGACGGCGCTGAGGCGAAGGCGGAGGCGAAGTGAACCCGCTCGGGATCTTCGGCCTGCTCGGCTTCGGGCTCCTCGCTGTGCTCTACGCGCTCGTCGCGGCTCGCGGCCGCGCGGGCACGTTGAAGAAGGGCGCGGCGATCGGCCTGCACAACCGGGAGCTCGAGGCCTCCGAGGAGGCCTGGCGGACCGGCCACGAGGCCGCCTGGCCGATCCTCGCGATGGCGGCCGCGGTCGCGGCGTTCCATGCGGTGGGCTGCGCGATCGCGGGGCTCCTCATGGGAGCCGACGGCGTGGCCTTCACCCGGATCCTCTGCCTCTCGGGGGTCGTCGTCGCGATCGCGCTGTGGTTCGTCGCCTCGGCGGCCGCGGTGTCGGCCGTCAATCGCATGAAGTGACGAGGCCGGGGCTGGGCGCCCTCGTCCGAATGCGCTGAGGCGCGCGGCCGCTTCGTTCCCGATCGACGAGGCCGGGGCCGGGCGCCGATCGGACGGACGCTCAGGCCCTCGGGCCCATCGGGTCCTCCGGCGCCGCGGCCCGCTCAGTCGCACCCGCCGGAACCGTGTCCGGCGGATACGCGGGCGGCGCGGGGATCGGCGGGATCGGCCGGTCGATCTCGGAAAGGGCGACCGCCCTGCGCAGGAGCCGTTCGAAGGGGCCGCGCGCGTATCCGGCCCGCTCGAGCAGGCCGCACATGGCGGCGAGCGCCGCCCAGACGCCGACGGCGATGAGGAATCCAGCGAACTGGCCGACGCCGCGAACCCCGAGGAGCCCGGCGATCCCGAACACCGCGACGAAGAGGATCGTCTGCCCGATGTAGGCGGTCATCGAGCGCTTCCCGATCGCCGACAGGAGCCCGCGGACCGCGCCGAGGCGCTCGGCCGGCGGACCCGCGAGGAGGGCGAGGAGCGCGAGCCAGCCGATCGCCCCGGGGATCCCGGAGAGCTCGTGGAGGGCGTGCGCCCACGACGGCGCGGACGCGGCGAATCCCGCGGCCTCGAGGGCCTGCGGGGCTCCCCCGGCGGCCGCGAGCGCGAGTCCGCCGAGCCCGATCGCGACGAGGAGCGGGCGGTGAAGGTCCGGGCGGGCGAGGAGGTCTGTGCGGGCGAGCGCCGCGCCGATGACGACGCAAGGGACGACGGCCGCGAGCACCGCGATGAGCAGCGTCGAGGTCGCCCACAGGAGCCCCGAGAGGATCGGGTAGTACCAGTCGAGGAGGGCGGCGATCGAACCGTCCCCCATGGAGCCCGCCGAGCCGCCCGCGGCCGACGCCCCCGGGCTCGCGAGGAGGGCGAGAGTCATGACGAGGACCTGGGCGACGCCGAGCGCGGTGAGCGTCTTCCACGCGCGCCGGGCGAGCAGACCGGCGAAGAGCACCGCGACGAGCCCGTAGGCGCCGATGATGTCGCCGGCGAAGACGAGCCCGTGGACGAGGCCGAAGAGGAGCATCCACCAGCCCCTGCGCCGGACGAGGCGCCTCGAACGGTCGCGGGCCTCGCGGGCGAACCCCTCGATCCAGCCGGTCCGCACGTCCTCCGGCATGCCGGGGAGCCGCGCGTCGAGCTCGGCGGTCCTCGCGTCGATGTGGCGCTCCTCCCCGCGGTCGAGCATCGTCATGAGACCGAATCCGAAGAGGATCGAGAAGAGCGGGTAGGCGCGGTGGTCGACGAGGAGCGAGCGGACGAGCACCCACCCCCGGTCGAGGGAGCCGCCGGCGGGGGCGTCGGGGAAGAAGGCGAGCCAGAAGGGGACGTTCGCGACCGCGATGAGGAGGAGCATGAGGCCCCGGGCGACGTCCGGCGCGGGGTAGCGGATGCCGCGCGCGCCGGTGAAGGACGTGGAGACGGACATGCCCCGAGGCTATGCGAGCGAGCGCCCGCGCGCATCGGGGAATCCCCTGGTCCCGGGCCTGTTCAGCGCTCGCGGAGGGACGCGACGCGATCCGCGGCTCAGACGAGGAGGAGCCCGAGGATCCAGAGACTCGCGACGACGAGCGCCGCGACGACCTCGATGAGGATCGAGAGCCCGAGGGACTTCAGCACGTCGAGGATCGCGGACCATGCGTCGGCGTGAGCGCCGAGGCGGTGGCGCTCGAGGAGGTAGACGGCCCCCAGGGCTCCGAGCGGGAGGCCGAGGACGGGGACGACGAACCAGCCGACGACGCCGACCGCGAGCGCGAGGAGGAGCGTCGAGTTCGGAGTCCCCGACTTCACGAGCCGCTTGCCCGGGATCGCGTACTTCAGCGCGGTGGACGCGGCGAGGACGAGGAGCCCGGTGACGACGATCGCGTCGTCCGCGGAGGGCGCTTCGGGCGCTTCGCGCGACTCCTCGCCGAAATGCGCAACACCGGCGATCGCTAATCCGCCGTCGCGGACCGTTCCCTCGATTCCACGGGGCTCTGGGAGCACCCGCCCCGATGCCCGGACCACAGGCCTCCGCTCGTCGACGATCCGCATGGTGGAGCCGAAAACCGGCCGCCCGGGAGCCGAGGGGTGCGCCCCGAGTGAACAGGAGGGACCCCCGTCCCGCGAAGCGGCGACCCCGCGCCCTACCGTGGGTCCGAACGACGAACGACACGAGGCGCGAAGGAGCCGAAACGTGACCGAGTTCTTCTACGAGGACATGCTGCCGCTGGGCGAGGACACCACGGAGTACCGACTGCTCACCACCGAGGGGGTGTCGACCGTCGAGGGGCCCGACGGGAAGTCCTTCCTCAAGGTTTCCCCCGAGGCTCTCGAGCTCCTCGCGAAGACCGCCTACCACGACATCTCCTTCTACCTGAGGACCGCCCACCTCGAGCAGGTCGCGAAGATCCTCGCCGACCCCGAGGCCTCCGCGAACGACAAGTTCGTCGCCCTCGACCTCCTGAAGAACGCGAACGTCGCCTCGGCCGGCGTCCTCCCCATGTGCCAGGACACGGGCACCGCGATCATCAAGGGCGAGCGCGGCCAGCGCGTCCTCACCGAGGGCCCGGACGAGCGCCCCCTCGCGAAGGGCGTCTTCGACGCTTACACGGAGCTCAATCTCCGCTACTCGCAGAACGCCCCGATCTCCATGTACGAGGAGAAGAACACCGGCTGCAACCTCCCCGCGCAGATCGAGCTCTACGCCGACACCCGCCCGGGCGAGGAGACCTCCTACCACTTCCTCTTCATGGCGAAGGGCGGCGGCTCGGCGAACAAGTCGTACCTCTACCAGATGACGAAGGCGATCCTCGATCCCGAGCACATGATGCAGTTCCTCGAGGAGAAGATCCGCTCGCTCGGCACGGCCGCCTGCCCGCCCTACCACCTCGCGATCGTCATCGGCGGCACCTCCGCCGAGTTCGCGCTCAAGACCGCGAAGTACGCGTCCGCCCACTACCTCGACGCGATGCCGACGCAGGGCTCCGAGCTCGCGCACGGCTTCCGCGACGTCGAGATGGAGGAGCAGGTCCTCGAGCTCACCCGTCAGATGGGGATCGGCGCCCAGTTCGGCGGCAAGTACTTCTGCCACGACGTCCGCGTCGTTCGACTCCCCCGACACGGCGCCTCGCTGCCCGTCGCGATCGCCGTGTCCTGCTCCGCCGACCGCCAGGTGAAGGCGAAGATCACGCCCGAGGGCGTCTTCCTCGAGAAGCTCGACACCGATCCTGGCCGCTTCCTCCCGGCGACCGACCCGGCCGAGCTCGGCGAGGACACCGGCGCCGTCCGCATCGACCTCGACCGCCCGATGAAGGAGATCCTCGCCGAGCTCACGAAGTACCCGGTGAAGACCCGTCTCTCGCTCAACGGCACGATGATCGTCGCCCGCGACATCGCCCACGCGAAGATCCGCGAGCGCATCGAGAACGGCGAGCCGATGCCGCAGTACATGCTCGACCACCCTGTCTACTACGCGGGCCCGGCGAAGACCCCGGAGGGCATGCCCTCCGGTTCCTTCGGCCCGACGACCGCGGGGCGTATGGACTCCTACGTCGACCAGTTCCAGGCCCTCGGCGGCTCGATGATCATGGTGGCGAAGGGCAATCGCTCGAAGCAGGTGACGGACGCGTGCGAGAAGCACGGCGGCTTCTACCTCGGCTCGATCGGCGGCCCGGCGGCCGAGCTCGCGGCGAACTGCATCAAGAAGGTCGAGCTCCTCGAGTACCCGGAGCTCGGCATGGAGGCCGTGTGGAAGATCGAGATCGAGGACTTCCCGGCGTTCATCGTCGTCGACGACAAGGGCAATGACTTCTTCGCGGGCACGCAGGAGGTCACGCTGATGATCGGCAAGCGCCCGGGCCTGTGATCCGGTGTGGCCTCGCGCCGTCGGTCGGCCCCGCGCGGCTGATCGACGAGGGCGGGCCCGCTGCGCGGGTGGCAGGACGAACGAAGGGGCGGCGGCACGGGGATTCCCCCGGGCCGCCGCCCCCGTTTCGTCGCATCGGCGGGTCCCGTTCGCTCGCGGGGTCGAGGCCGTCGCCCGCCGCGTCCGCAACCCCGAGGGGGCGGGTCCCGTTCGCTCTTGGGGTCGAGTCCGCTTCGCCAGCGGAGTCGGGTCCGCTTCGCGCGCGGGGGCGGGTCAGGTTCGCCAGCGGAGTCGGGTCCGTTGAGGACGTCGCGCCTCCCCGCGCTCGTCTTCCCCCTCCAACACGCGTTTGGCGGGTTTCACAGCGTTTGGCGGGTCTTGTGGCGTTTGGCGGCGGAATCTTGGCAGTTTCTCGCCGCCAAACATCCGGAAAGCCGCCAGACATCCGGAAAGCCGCCAAACGTGCGGAAAGCCGCCGTACGTGCGGAAAGCCGCCAATCACTCCCGGGGATGCGGAAGGGCCCCGCGCCGGAGCGCGAGCACGAACAAGCACAACGGCGACGACATGCCCGGGGATGCGGAAAGGCCCGCGCCGGAGTGCGAGCTCCCCTGCGCGGGCCGTATCCATTGTCGCGTCACCGGGGCGCAGCGGCGTGAGCACGTGCCGATGCGCCCCGGATCCGCGCGTCAGATGCCGATCGCGGCGCCGAATTCCGCCTTGATCGTCTCGAGGCGCGCCTTCGCCTCGTCCCAGGGGGCGGGCTCGCCCTCGGCGACGGGGAGGATGACCTCGAGGTAGCACTTGAGCTTCGGCTCAGTGCCGGAGGGGCGCGCGATGACGCGGTCGCCCGCCTCGGTCATCACCATGAGGGCGTCGGTGCCGGGCAGTCCGTCCCAGCCCTTCGAGAGGTCGACGATCGAGGAGACCGGGGACCCCGCAAGGGTCGCGGGCGGGTTGTCGCGGAGGCGCTCCATGCCCTCGGCGATGAGCGCAAGGTTCTCGACGCGGAAGGTGAGCGGCGCCGTGAGGTGGCAGCCGTACGCGTGCGCGAGGCGCTCGAGCTCGTCCTGACCGGTGAGGCCACGGGCCTTGAGACCGGCGAACAGCGAGGAGGCGACGACCGAGGTCGAGATGCCGTCCTTGTCGCGGGCATGGTCGGGATCCGGGCAGAAGCCGATCGCCTCCTCGTAGCCGAAGAAGATGCCCGGGGTGCGGGCGATCCACTTGAAGCCGGTGAGGGTGTGGCGGTACTCGAGGCCGTGCGCGTGCGCGATCTTCTCGAGGAGTCGGCTAGAGACGATCGAGTTCGCGAGGACGGCGCCCTTCGGCGCGCGCTGGGTCGCGTACTCGCCGAGGATCGAGCCGGTCTCATCGCCCGAGAGCTGGCGCCAGCCGGATTCGGCGGACGCGTCCGGGATGGCGATCGCGCAACGGTCGGCGTCGGGGTCGACGGCGATGATGAGGTCCGCGCCCTGCTTCCGGGCGTGCGCCATCGCGAGATCAAGGGCGCCCTTCTCCTCCGGGTTGGGGAAGGAAACTGTCGGGAAGTCGGGATCGGGCTCGGCCTGCTCGGCGACGAGCTCGACCTGCCCGAAGCCTGCGGCCTCGAGGACGCGCTTGGTGAGCGCGGCGCCGACGCCGTGCATCGCGGTGAGCGTGATCTTGAGGTCGGCGCGGGCCTCGGGGGTCTCGGAGGCGAGGGCGGCGGCCGCGGCGACGTAGTCGTCGCGGGGGTCGACCTGCTCGATGTTCGCCTCGTCCTGGAGAACCTCGTCGGCCTTGGGGGCCGCGGCGATCGCGGCGGCGATGCCGGCGTCGTACGGCGGGACGATCTGGGCGCCCTGGCCGGCGTCGGTGACGACACTCCCGCCGAGGTAGACCTTGTAGCCGTTGTCCTTCGCGGGGTTGTGCGAGGCGGTCACCATGATGCCCGCGTCCGCGTCGAGTGCGCGGACCGCGAAGGAGGTGAGCGGCGTCGGGTTCGAGACGGGGAGGGCGAGGGCGCGGCAGCCGGCCGCCGAGACGACCCGGGCGGCGGCGCGCGCGAAGTCGACGGAGCCGTGGCGGGCGTCACAGCCGATGACGACGCGGGGCTCCCGGTCGGTCTGCGTCTTGAGGTAGGCGGCGAGGCCCGCGGTCGCGCGGATGACGACGGCGAGGTTCATCCGGGATTCGCCCGGGCCGATCTCGCCGCGCAGACCCGCTGTGCCGAACTCGAGCGGACCGGCCATCGCGGCGCGGATCTCGGCCGCGGCGGTCTCATCGCCGGCCTCGGCGGCCTTCACGGCGTCGAGGAGGCGCGCGGAAGTCGCGGGGTCCGGATCGTGGAGGGCCCAGTCGCGGGCGGAGTCGAGAAGAGAGGCGTCCATGCTCACTCCTCGATTCCGTCGAGGATGGCGAGGGTCGCCGACACGCCGAGGCGCGAAGCCCCGGCCTCGATCATCGCGAGCGCGGTCGCGGCGTCGCGGATGCCGCCCGAGGCCTTGACGCCGAGGCGGTCGCCGACGGTGGCGCGCATGAGGGAGACGGCGTGGACGGACGCGCCGCCGGCCGGGTGGAAGCCGGTCGAGGTCTTGACGAAGTCGGCGCCGGCGGCCTCGGAGGCCTTGCACGCCATGACGATCTCGTCGTCGGTGAGGGCGGCGGACTCGATGATGACCTTGAGGACCTTCGGGGCGGGGATCTGCTCGCGGACGGCGCGGATCTCGGCCTCGAGGTCGTCGGCGCGGCCCTCCTTCGCGAGGGCGATGTTGATGACCATGTCGACCTCGTCGGCGCCGTCGGCGACGGCGCGCGCGGCCTCGGCGGCCTTGACCTCGGCCTTGACGGCGCCCGACGGGAAGCCGGCGACGCAGGCGACCTTGAGGCCGGCGGGGACCTCGAGCGGAAGCATCGAGGGCGAGACGCACACCGAGTAGGTGCCGAGCTCCACGCCCTCGGCAACGATCCTCGCGACGTCGGCCGCGGTGGCCTCCGGCTTGAGGAGGGTGTGGTCGATCATCTGAGCGACTTCGAACTTCTTCATGAGAGTGTTCTCCTTCGGATCAGATCTGGGCGAGGGGGAGCGCGAGCTCCATCATCTGGGTGAATGCCGTCTGGCGTTCGGCGGCCGTCGTCGCCTCGCCCGTGACGAGCGAGTCGGAGACGGTGAACATGCCGAGGGCCTCGACGCCGGCGTGGGCGGCGGTCGCGTAGAGTCCGGCGGACTCCATCTCGACCGCGAGGATCCCCATCGCCTGCCAGCGGGCGTTGAAGGTCTCGTCGGCGTTGTAGAAGGTGTCGGACGAGAGGATGTTGCCGACGTGGGTGACGACGCCGTTCTCCTTCGCGCGCTCGCGCACGGCCTCGATGAGGCGGTAGGAGCCGATCGGCGCGTAGGTGCCGGGCAGGTCGTACTGGTCCATGAACGCCGAGTTCGAGCAGGCGGCCTGGGCGATGACGACGTCGTAGAGGTTGACGCCGGGCTGCATGGCGCCGCACGAGCCGATGCGGATGAGCTTCTTGCAGCCGAAGACGTGGATGAGCTCCCAGGCGTACAGGGAGATCGAGGGGATGCCCATGCCCGAGCCCATGACGGACACCTGGGTGCCCTGATAGTAGCCGGTGAAGCCGAGCATGTTGCGGACCGAGTTGAACTGCTGGGCGTCCTCGAGGTAGGTCTCGGCGATGAACTTCGCGCGGAGTGGGTCGCCGGGGAGCAGGATCGTCTCGGCGATCGGGGCCTGCGGGTCGATGTGCGGCGTGGCTTTCATGTCTCCTCCAGTCCTGTCGGGCATCGGGTGCTCGAATTCGCGGGGCGTCCTCGCCCCGATGCCGTCCAGAGTATTCAGTGTCTCACCTAGTGTCAATTGCGTTTTTGACAATTGTTCCACCTGTGGGTGCGGCCCCGCCGCTCCCCGTTCCCCCGGTATCAGTCCCCGTCCTCGTTGAGCAGTGCGAGGGCGAGGGCCTGATCGACGACGATGTGCGTCGCCAGACGCATCCGCATCGCCGTCGACAGCGCTTCGGCCTTCTTCGGACCGCCCGCGATGAGCACGCGAGTCGGCCGCTTCGCAAGATCCGCGAGGGCGATCCCCGCGGTCCTCGCATCGATGTCGGGCGCCGCGACCTCGCCCGACGCCGTGAAGAACCTCGAGCACGCGTCCCCGACCGCCCGGTCGAGCAGCGTCCGGATCTCCTCCTCGCGCAGATGCCCGAGGTTGAGGAGCAGCGACTCGCGCGCCACCGACCCCACCGTGAAGATCACGAGGTCGGTATTGCGGCCCGCCTCGAGGATCCCCGCGATATGCGGGTCGTCCTCGACGATCCGGAGCGTCCGGACGTCCTCGAAGATCACCGGCAGCGGCAGGTAGCGGGCCGTCGCGTTGAAGGCCTCGCAGAACGCGCGCATGATCTCGAAGTCGTTCGTCGCGTGCTCCGAATGCGAGGTGCCGCCCTTGAGCTGGACGATCTCGACATCTCGGCGGACCGTCCGATGGAGGTTCGCCGCGAGGGCGCTCATCGTCCGGCCCCACGAGACGCCGACGCTCATGCCGTCCTCGACGAGTCCCTCGACGAGGGTCGCGCCGACCCGGCCGAGCTCGTCGAGCAGTTCGCGCTCATTCGAGGCGACCGAGTGGACGACACGCGCCTCGGCGAGGTCGAAGCGATCGCGCAGCCGCACGCCGAGCTCCGACGAGGTCTCCCTCGGATCATGGATCTCGACCGTGACGAATCCGGCGTCCTTGCCCCTCTGCAAGAGCTTCGCGACCGTCGGGCGCGAGATCCCCATCTTAAGCGCGACCTCGGCCTGGCTGAGACCGTGCTCGAAGTAGAGGCGCACCGCGTCGATCGCCTGCTCGTCCTTCTTGTCCACTTCGTCCTCCCCTGTGGACCGGGTCGGCCCCGAAGGGCCGACCCGTGCTGGATGGTGCGGCGTTCAGCCGATCTCGTCGAGCAGGACGGAGCGGCGCTCCGGCGCGCCCTGCCCGATGACGATCCCGCCCTCGAGGGACTCGAGTGCGCGCGGGATGCGCCACTCGTCGTCCGTGTGGAGGGTGAGGAGCGGCTGCCCCTTCTTCACGGCGTCGCCCGGCTTCGCGTGGATCTCGATGCCGGCCCCCGCCTGCACCGGATCCTCCTTCACCGCGCGCCCCGCGCCGAGACGCCAGGACGCGACGCCCACGGCGAGCGCGTCGAGCGTCTCGAGGACGCCGTCGGCCTCGGCCACGACCGTCTCGGTGAGCGCCGAGGTCGGAAGGGTCGCATCCGGGTCGCCGCCCTGGGCGGAGATCATTTCGCGCCAGCGGTCCATCGCGCGACCGTCCTTGAGGGCGGCCTCGACGTCGACGTCGGTCTTGCCGGACATCTCGAGCATCTTGCGCGCGAGCGCGACGGTGAGCTCGACGACGTCGGCGGGGCCGCCGCCGGCGAGGACCTCGACGGACTCGTCGACCTCGAGCGCGTTGCCGACCTTGAGGCCGAGCGGCGTCGACATGTCGGTGAGGTAGGCGAAGGTCTTCACGCCGGCGTCGGTGCCGAGGTCGACCATCGTCCGTGCGAGCTCGCGCGCCTGGTCGATGTCCTTCATGAAGGCGCCCGAGCCGACCTTGACGTCGAGGACGAGCGAGCCCGTGCCCTCGGCGATCTTCTTCGACATGATCGAGGACGCGATGAGCGGGATGCAGTCGACCGTCGAAGTGATGTCGCGCAGCGCGTAGAGCTTCTTGTCCGCCGGCGCGAGGCCCGAGCCGGCCGCGCAGATCACCGCGCCGCAGCCCTCGCCGAGCTGCGAGTAGATCTCCTCGTTCGACAGGGCGGCCCGCCAGCCGGGGATCGACTCGAGCTTGTCGAGCGTGCCGCCGGTGTGCCCGAGGCCGCGGCCCGACAGCTGCGGGACGGCGACGTCGAAGCAGGCGACGAGCGGGGCGAGGGGCAGGGTGATCTTGTCGCCCACGCCGCCCGTCGAGTGCTTGTCGGCGGTCGGGCGGGAGATCCGCCCGAAGTCCATGCGCTCGCCCGACGCGATCATCGCGGCGGTCCACTGCGCGATCTCTTCGCGGCTCATCCCGCGCAGGAAGACGGCCATCGCGAGGGCGGCCATCTGCTCGTCCTTGACGGCTCCGCGCGTGTAGGCGTCGATTGTCCAGTCGATCTCCGCCTTCGAGAGGACTCCCCCGTCGCGCTTGGTCCGAATGACGTCGACGACGTCGAACTTCTCCATTCCACTACTCCTTCGTACGGCGGCGCGGACCGGTTCCCCGGCCCGCGCCGCGCCATCGTTCGTATCAGTCGTGCCGAGAGGCCGCGCTCGCGACCTCGTCGAGGTCGGCCGGGCCGAACGCCCCCGGCAGTACCTCGCTCATCGGCATGGGTCCGGTCGGCATGAGGACGACGCAGTCGTTCCCGCCGTGCTCGAAGATCAGCTGACGGCATCGTCCGCAGGGGACGATCGATTCGCCGTTGCCGTTGACGCAAGCCACCGCGGCGAGGCGTCCGCCGCCGGTCGCGACGAGCTCGGAGACCATCGAGCACTCGGCGCACAAGCCGCACCCGTAGGAGGCGTTCTCGACGTTCGAGCCCGACACCCACCGGCCGTCGGTCGTCAGACCGGCCGCGCCCACCGGGTAGCCGCTGTACGGGCAGTACGCCCGCTTCATCGCCTCGACCGCGAGGGAGGTCAGGCGCTCCCAGGTCGCGGCGTCGATCGTGTCGTTCACATCCGCCTCACTTCACGTAGGGGATGTTCTCGGCGGCCGGCGGACGGGACTTCCCGACGAAGCCGGCAACCGCGATGATCGTCACGATGTAGGGGATCATCGACACGAGGTCGGAGGGGATCCCGGGCGCGACGTTCGGGAGCATGCGGGCGACCGCCTGCGCGAAGCCGAACATCACGGCGGCGGCGGTGGCGCCGAGCGGGTGCCACTTGCCGAGGATCATCGCCGCGAGGGCGATGTAGCCGTTGCCCGCGGAGATGTTATCCGTGAAGGCGAGGCCCGATCCGATCGTGAAGAACGCGCCGCCGAGGCCGGCGAAGCTCGAGGCGAGGATCGTGTTGCGCGTGCGGGTCCGGTTGACGTTGATGCCGACCGTGTCCGCGGCCTTCGGGTGCTCGCCGCAAGCGCGCAGGCGCAGGCCCCAGCGCGAGCGGAAGAGGAACACGGTGAGGAACGCGACCGCCGCGTACATGAGGTACACGAGGATGGACTGGTTGAAGAGCATCGGGCCGATGACCGGGATCTCGGCGAGGCCGGGGATCTTCACCGCCTGGAGCGAGAACCGGTTCGTATTGAGCGTCTCGGGCGAGACCTTCATCAGCGTTCCGTAGAAGAACGTCGTGAGGCCGAGCGCGAGGACGTTGAGGACGACGCCGACGATGATCTGATCGACCCCGTACTTCACGGAGAAGAGGGCGAGCAGGCATCCGAGGAGCGCGCCGGCGAGCGGCGCCGCAACGAGCCCGGCGAAGGGCGTGTGGAAGAAGGAGGCCGCCATGACGCCGGCGAAGGCGCCGACGAGGAGGTCGCCCTCGATCGCGATGTTGACGACGCCGACGCGCTCGGACACGACGCCCGAGAGGGAGCCGAAGATCAGCGGGGTCGAGATCGCGACCGTGCCGACGAGGACCGAGGTGAGCGTGAGGACGCCGGACGAGCCGGTGCCCGCGAAGATGAGGAAGCCGAGGATCGTGCCGAGGCCGGCGACGATCATCGCGACGATCCCGACCCAGCGCGGCGAGGTGCGGCGCGTCGCGGTCGTGTAGAGCGCCCACGCGGCGACGATCGCGACGAGGACGAGAAGCACCCAGAGGATGCCCGCGCCACCGACGACGACGTCGGGGATCTTGTAGGCCTGCGACTTGTCGGTGAGGCGGATCTTCACGTCGCCCTTGGCGGTGGACGCGAAGCAGGCGAGGAGGAGGGTCGCCAGCGTGTAGACGACCGGCATCTTCCAGGAGCGCTTGACGACGACGTCGTCCATCTGCTGCTGCGGGGCGCTCATCGGGCTTCTCCTTCCTTGATCGTGGCGGCCTCGTCGACGGCGGCGGCGCCGTTCGACTCGGTGGCGGGGGCGGCGGTCGCGGTCGCGAGCGCCGGCTCGCCGAGTCCGGCGAGCTCCTCGCGCAGGGACTTCGTCGATTCCTTGGGGAGGCGGAAGAGCCAGCGGACGAGCGCGGGCGCCGCGATGAGGAGGACGATGACCGACTGGAGGATGAGGATCATGTCGATCGGCACGCCCTTCGGCTGCATGACGTAGCCGCCGGCCTTGAAGGCGCCGAAGAGGAGCCCGGCGAAGAAGGTGCCGAGCGGCTTGTTGCGTCCGAGGAGGGCGACGGTGATGGCGTCGAAGCCGATCGAGCCGGCGATGCCGTGGGAGACGTAGCCGATCGTGCCGAGCGCCTCGTTCGCGCCGGCGAGGCCGAGGAACGCGCCCGAGATCATCATCGTGACGGTCGTGATCTTGCCGACCGAGATGCCGGCGGTGCGCGCAGCGTCGGGGTTGGCGCCGACGGCCTTGATTTCGAAGCCGAGCGTCGAGCGGTCGAGAAGCCACCAGAAGACGACGACCGCGAGGATCGCGACGAAGAGTCCGGCGTGGAGCTTGAACGGCGCGGGCAGCAGCTTGATGAAGGCGGCCGAGTCGGCCACCTGCGGCGTCTGCGGCTGGTTGGAGCCGGGGACCTGCCAGGCCTTCTGCGAGAGCGTGAACCCGAGGGCGAGAGCCGCGATCGAGTTGAGCATGATCGTGAGAATGACCTCGTTCGCGCCCGTGCGCGCCTTCAGGGCGCCGGCGATGCCCGCGTAGAGGGCGCCCGCGGCCATGGCCGCGGCGACGGCGATGAGCGAGTGGAGGACGGGCGGGAAGTCCATCTTGAAGCCGACCCACACGGCGGCGAGGGCTCCGAAGATCACCTGGCCCTGTCCGCCGATGTTGAACAGGCCGGCGCGGAATCCGAAGGCGAGGCCGAGGCCGCCGATGATCAGCGGGATGGCGTAGAAGAAGGAGTTGGTGAGCGGCTTGATCTGCCTCTCGAAGCTCGCGGCCTGCGGATCGAAGATCGCGCCGCGGAACATCGCGTAGTAGGCCTCGGTGACCGAAGCGCCCGCCATGACGATGAGGATCGCGCCGATCGCGAAGGCGATGACGACGGCGAGGACCGAGACGAACCACTTCGATCCGAGGGCACGGCGGAGGAGGATCCCCGCCTTGGACGGCTGCTTCTGCGTCATCGTTCCTCCTCGGACTCGGAAGCGGACTGGGGGGCCATGGCCTCGTCGAGCGGGACGCCCGCCATCATGAGGCCGAGGACCTCACGGGGGGTGTCGGCCGGGACGACGCCCATGATGCGGCCGCGGTACATGACCGCGATCCGGTCGGCGAGGGCGACGACCTCGTCGAGTTCGGACGAGATGAGGAGGACCGGGGTCCCCTTGTCGCGCACCGCGACGATCTGCTTGTGGATGAACTCGATCGAGCCGACGTCGACGCCGCGGGTCGGCTGGTTGACGACGAGGAGGTTGAGGTCCTTCGACATCTCGCGGGCGACGACGACCTTCTGCTGGTTGCCGCCCGAGAGGGAGGAGATCGGGTCCTCGATGTAGGTGAGGCGGATGTCGTACTCGTCCTTCTTCGCGTGCGCGTTCTTCGCGATCGTGCCGAGCCGGAGCATCGGGCCGGACGAGAACGGGGCGCGGTCGTACTGATCGAGGACGAGGTTCTCCGCGATGGAGAAGGAGGCGATGATGCCGTCCTTCGAGCGGTCCTCGGGGACGAAGCCGATGCCGGCCTCGAGGGACTTGCGCGGATTCGCGTGGGTGATGTCCGTGCCCTCGAGCGAGATCGTTCCGGAATCGGGTGTGGTGAGGCCGAGGATCGACTCGGCGAGCTCCGTCTGGCCGTTGCCCTGAACGCCGGCGATCGCGACGATCTCACCGCGCTCAACGTCGAGGGTGATGTGGTCGAGGATCGGGGCGCCCGAGGGCGCGAGCAGCGACACGTGGTCGAAGGAGAGACCGCCGCCCGCGGGCCTCGCGGCTTCCTTCTCGACCTTCATCATAACGGCGCGGCCGACCATCTTGTTGGCGAGCTCGCCCTCGGTGTCGGAGGGCTGGGCGGTGCCGACGACGGCGCCGCGGCGGATGACCGTGATGTCGTCGGAGACGGCGCGGACCTCGCGGAGCTTGTGGGTGATGAAGACGATCGAGGTGCCCGAGTCGGCGAGCTGGCGCATGATCGCCATGAGCTCGTCGGTCTCCTGCGGCGTGAGGACCGCGGTCGGCTCGTCGAGGATGAGGACCTTCGCCTCGCGGGAGAGGGCCTTGACGATCTCGACGCGCTGCTGGGCGCCGACGGGGAGGTCCTCGATCTTCGCGTCGGGGTCGAGGTCGAAGCCGAAGCGGGCCGAGACCTCGCGAACGAGCTCGCGCGCCTTGGCGACGTCGATGAGGCCGGCGCGGCCGACGGGCTCGTAGCCGAGCGCGATGGACTCGGCGACGGTGAAGACGGGGATGAGCATGAAGTGCTGGTGCACCATGCCGATGCCGGCGGCGACCGCGTCGCCGGGCCCCTTGAAGACGACGGGCTTCCCATCGATGAGGATCTCGCCCTCGTCGGGCTGGTGCAGCCCGTAGAGGACGTTCATCAGCGTCGACTTACCGGCGCCGTTCTCGCCGAGGAGGGCGTGGATGCGTCCCTCCTCGATGGTGAGGTCGATGTGGTCGTTCGCGACGAGGGGGCCGAATCGCTTCGTGATCCCTCTGAGTTCCAGTTTCACCGGAAGCCGTCCTTCTGCTCTTCTTCGAGTCTCGGTTATCGGGCTTTGGAGACGCCGAGGGCGCGGCGGATGAACGCTCCGCCGCGCCCTCGGTCCGTCATCACTTCGGGGAGTTCTGCGACTCGACCTTGAGCTCGCCGCTCTTGATCTGGTCGGTCAGCTTGGTGACCTCGTCCTTGAGCTCCTGGGGAACCTGGGAGTCGAAGTCGTGGAACGGGGCGATGGAGACGCCGCCGTTCTCGAGGGTGCCGACGTAGGGATCGGCGGTGAACTTGCCGTCGACGGAGTCGGAGATCGCCTGCTCGACGGAGGCGCCGATCTGCTTCATCACCGAGGTGAGGACGATGGAGGAGTAGTCGGGGTTCGCCTCGTACCAGTCGGAGTCGACGCCGATGATGAGGGTCGAGCCGTTCTCCTTCGCGGCGGCGGCGGCGCCGAGGCCGACCGGGCCGGCGACCGGCATGATGATGTCGGCGCCCTGGTCGATGAACTGCTGGGCCTGCTGCTTGCCGAGCGACTGGTCGTCGAAGGACTGGGTGAAGGAGCCGTTCTGCGAGGCCTTGTCCCAGCCGAGGAGCTCGACGTTGGTGCCCTTCGCCTTGTTGTAGGCGGCGACGCCGTCGGCGAAGCCGTCCATGAAGACGGTGACGGACGGGATCGGCTTGCCGCCGAAGGTGGCGACCTTTCCGGTCTTCGTCATGCCCGCGGCGACGTAGCCGGCGAGGTAGGCGGCTTCGGCGGTATTGAAGAGGAGCGGGCGGGCGTTGTCGATCGTCACCGTGTTGAAGTCGGCGTCCGTGAAGGAGGAGTCGACGAGCGCGTAGTGGAGATCGGTGTTGTTCGTCGCGGAGTCGTGGAGCGCCTTCTCGAGGTTGAAGCCGACGCCGATGATGAGGTTGCAGCCGTCGTCGACCATGGCCTCGACGTTCGGGGTGAAGTCGGCGTCGGAGGAGGACTCGGCGGTGTTGATCGCGATGCCGAGCTTCTCCTTGGCGGCCTCGAGGCCGTTGTACGCGGACTCGTTGAAGGACCTGTCGTCCCAGCCGCCGGCGTCGGAGACGGCGCAGGCCTTGAAGTCGGAGGCGGCGGACGAGCCGGACTCGGACGAGGACGACGAGCTGCTCGAGCCGCTCGCGCATCCGGTGAGCGCGAGCGCGGCGACACCCGCGATCGCGAAGCACTTGGAGAGGGTCTTCATGGGGTTTCCTCCAGATTCGGTCGTTCGTCGTTGAACAGCGCTGTCGGCGCAGCCGTCGTCGGCACCGTTTCGTCTTCGGAGCCGCTCGCACTGGCCGGAACGTTTGTAAAACTCCGAATTGACGTGTGAGCAAATTCTGTGTTGTTGGACGGGAACTGTCAAGTCCCCCGGGTCAATCATGCAACGAGAGGGCGAGCCGCCCCGCCTCGTCGCGGAATCCCATCCGGCGGAAGTAGTCCGGATCGGAAACGGCTCCGACCTCGACGACGAGTCGCGAGGGGGCACAGGCGCGCACCTTCTCGTCGGCGTAGAGGACGGAACCGGGCTTGAGGTCGCGATGACGCTCTGTGACGAAGTCGACGAGGATCCATCCGTCGGCGCCGTCGGCGACCTGGGCGAAGAGGCCCGCGACCTCGTCCCCGCTCATCGTGAGGAATGCCGTCGCGTTCGAATCCTCGAGATCGGAGGCGCGGAAGGCCGGGAAGGCACCGCGAATGCCGTCGCCGTGGCGGGCGACGAAGTCGGCGACCGGCCCGGAGGCCGCATCGACGGGAACGACCCTGTACTCCCGCGCTCCCCCGCCGCGCAGGCGGATAAGCCAGTAGGCGTCGATGATCGTGATGACCGCGTTCATCGCCGCATAGGGCCAGATCCCGAAGACGACGTTGTAGATCGTCGCGATGAGCGAGCCGAGGAGGTTGAGCGTTCGGAATTTGCGGATCGAGGGGACGACGAGCGAGATGACGACGAGCGCCGATCCGGTCCAACCGATGATCTCCCACCAGGGCATGCATACTTCCTTCGATATCGAGGACGACGAGGCCGGGGCCGAGGATCGGATGAGTGGGCGGCATCGCCCGCTCGTCCGGCGCTCGTCGTCGAACATTGACATCCTGCAATGTCGGGAGTTGGCAACTGTAGCAAGGGTATGCGGGGTCGACTAGGGCCTTTATCTTTTCGCAATGTGAGCCGCCCAACAGGGAGCGCTCACCCCGGCAACGTGAGCGCGCACCGCGCCGTGCGCGGTGCGACTTTCGTCCCAGCACGAAGGACGCTGCCCCCGGCCGCGCCTTCACGCAACGGCGGACGCGCGCTCGACCGGCGATTCTGAGGCGCTCGGCGTGTCCGAGCGCGCGGCGCCCGGGGCGGCTGCGGGCCGCTCCCGGGCGCCGATCCATACGACTCGCGCGTCAGCGCTGCTTCGCCGCGAGCGCGACGGCGCTCGCGCCGAGGAGGAGGCCCGCGAACAGGAGGACGGATCCGCCATCGAAACCGGTTCGCGCGAGACCGCTCGCCTTCGTCGCTCCCGACGGGGTTCCGGTCGTGGACGCGGAGGGCGCATCGTCTCCTACGACTCCGACGCGATCGCGCAGATGGCCGGGTCCTCGGCCGCCGACCTGCGCCTCGCCGGGTGGGAGCACCCGCGCCCCGTCGTCCACCGCGACGACCTCGCCCCCCTCCTCTAACCACCGAGAGCATCACCTTTCTCCGCCGAAAGCATCACGTTGCTCCGTCGAGGGGATCGGCGGTTTCGGGCGCGCTGTCGGCGGCGTGTGCCTGATTCCGGTGTATGTGCCCGATACGGCTGAGGTTGGGGTCGGTTTCGGGCGCGTTGTCGGCGGCGTGTGCCTGATTCCGGTGTATGTGCCCGATACGGCTGAGGTTGGGGTCGGTTTCGGGCGCGTTGTCGGTGGCGTGTGCCCGATTCCGGTGTATGTGCCCGATACGGCTGAGGTTGGGGTCGGTTTCGGGCGCGTTGTCGGTGGCGTGTGCCCGATTCTGCCGAGAGCATCACGTTCGCGCGTCGAGGGGATGGGTCAAGTCCCTTTGAGTGGTGTCACTTCGTCTGCTGGGTGTGGGTCAGGCGGTGAGGTGGAGCTGGGGTTTGGTGGTGTCGTGGTGGTCGGTGAGGGTGTGGATGAGTTTGCGCATGGAGATGTCGGAGAAGTAGCGGCGTTCGCCGTACTGCCATTCTTCGTGTTGCTCGAGCAGGACGGCTCCGATGAGGCGGGTGACGCACTGGCGGTCGGGGAAGATCTGGACGACGTCGGCGCGGCGCTTGATCTCGCGGTTGAGCCGCTCGATGGGGTTGTTGGACCAGACCTTCTGCCAGTGCTCTCTGGGCAGGGCCGCGAAGGCCGTCAGGTCAGCCTCGGCGTCGGCGAGCATGTGGGCGATCTCGGGGAAGGAGCCGGTTAGGGAGTCTGTGACCGCCTGGTACTGGGCGGTGACGGCCTCGGGCGTGGTCTGGGCGAAGATTGTGGAGATCAGCGCGTTCACGGGCTTGGAGCGCGCCGACCCCAGGCGCTGGGTGACGTTGCGCGAGAAGTGCACACGGCACCGCTGCCCGGCCACTCCCGGCAGGATCGCCTTGACCGCGGCCTTCAGGCCGGCGTGGGAGTCGCTGGTGACCAGCGTGACCCCAGCGGGGTCCGCCGGCGAGGCGACCTTCAGGCCCCGCTCGCGCAGGGAGCGCAGGAAGCTTGTCCAGAAGTCGGTGGTTTCGGCGTCCCCCAGGCTGATCCCGAGGATCTCGCGGCGCCCCTGACCGGAGACGCCGGTGGCGACCACCAAGGCCTGGGAGACGACGCGGCCCCGCACCCTGACGTCGAGGTAGGTGGCGTCCAGGAACAGGTAGGGGAACCAGGTGTGGTCCAGGGGTCGGGTCAGGAACTGCGCGACGGTCTCGTCGATCTCGGTGCAGATCCGCCAGACCGTGGAGCGGGAGATGCCCGTGTCGTTGCCCAGGGCGCGCACCAGCTGGTCGACCTTGCGGGTGGACACGCCGTCGATCCAGGCAGTGGCAATTCAACGGCGTACAGGGCCTTGTCGACCCTCCTGCGCGGGGACAGCAGGGACGGGAAGAACGACCCCTCCCTCAGCTTGGGGATCGCCAGGTCCACCTCGCCGGCTGGAGTGGCCAGGGTCTTCGAGCGCGTCCCGTTGCGGCGGGTCGTGCGCTCCGGGGTGCGCTTTCGGCACGCCCAAGTCGGAATCAATGCGCGCATGATTACCGCGCACTTCCTACCATTAATAGGGTCACCCTTAGTGCGTCAACGGTACTGACGACTCGTCAGGAACGGGCTCCGCGACGACGGGGCGGAGACGAGGAGCGCCCGGCTGCGGCGACGAGCCGCGACCGGGCGCTCCTGGGCGATCCCGAGAAGGAGGTCAAGGACTCAGCTCGGCCGATACGGGCTGACGACGACCTCGACCTTCTGGAGGTCCTTCACCTCCGAGTAACCGGTCGACGCCATCGTGCGGCGCAGGGCGCCGACGAAGTTCAGCGAGCCGTCGGCCCGCGTCGAGGGGCCGTAGAGGATCTGCTCGAGAGTTCCCGAGGTGCCGACGCGAACCCGCTGGCCGCGCGGCATGTCGGGGTGGGTCGCCTCCGAGCCCCAGTGCCAGCCGCGGCCCGGCGCCTCCTCGGCGCGCGCGAGGGCCGCCCCGAGCATGACCGCGTCCGCGCCGCAGGCGATCGCGCGGGAGAGGTCGCCCGAGCGCCCGATCCCGCCATCGGCGATGACGTGGACGTACCGCCCGCCCGACTCGTCCATGTAGTCGCGCCGGGCGGCCGCCACGTCGGCGATCGCCGTCGCCATCGGCGCGTGAACGCCGAGCGACTGGCGGGTCGAATGGGCCGCTCCCCCTCCGAAGCCGACGAGGACTCCCGCGGCGCCGGTCCGCATGAGGTGGAGGGCCGCGGTGTCCGTGCAGACTCCGCCGACGATCACGGGGACGTCGAGCTCGTAGATGAAGCGCTTGAGGTTGAGGGGCTCGCGGCGGCTCGACACGTGCTCGGCCGACACCGTCGAGCCTCGGATGACGAAGAGGTCGACGCCGGCGTCGACGACGTAGCGCCAGTACTTCTGGGTGAGCTGCGGGGAGAGCTTGCCCGCGACGACGACCCCGGCCTCGCGGATCTGCTGAAGGCGCGCGGTGATGAGCGAGGGCTTGATCGGCTCGGAGTAGATCTGCTGGAGCCGGGCGATCGACTCGGATTCCGCGAGGCGCGAGATCTCCTCGAGGATCGGCTCGGGGTCCTCGTAGCGGGTCCACAGCCCGTTGAGGTCGAGGACGCCGATGCCGCCGAGCCTCCCGAAGGCGATCGCGGTGTCGGGGCTCATGACGGAGTCCATCGGCGCGGCCATGATCGGGATGTCGACGTGGTAGGCGTCGATCTGCCAGCCGACGTTGACGTCCTCGGGGTCGCGGGTGCGCCGCGAGGGCACGAGGGCGATGTCGTCGAGCGTGTAGGCGCGCCGGGCGCGCTTGCCCCGGCCGATTTCGACTTCGTTGCTCACAACGCGATCCTATCGACTCCCTCCCGCCGGGGACGGGCGTTCGCCCTCGTGACCTGGGAGGACGAGGGCGGGGCGCCGCGTCGGCGGAGGGGCGCGGGAGGGTCCGCGCGCGGGCCGAGGGACGCAGACGGGGGCGCCATGGCGCACACTGGGGGCATGAACGGAGCGCGGAACTGGACCGAGGTCCCCTGGCTGGGATTCGACACGGAGACGACGGGCGTCGACCCTTCGTCCGACAGGCTCGTCACCGCGGCGCTCGTCCTGCGCCTCGACGGCGCCGATCGGGGCCGTCCCGACCAGGTGCGGACCTGGCTCGCCGACCCGGGGGTGGAGATCCCCGCGCAGGCCGCCGCCGTCCACGGGATCACGACGGAGCGGGCGAGGGCGGAGGGCCAGCCGGTCGCGGAGGTCCTCGACGAGGTCGCAGGCGCTCTCGTCGAGCACTGGCGGCGCGGCTTCCCGGTCGTCGCATTCAACGCGTCCTACGACCTCACGCTCGTCGACGCGGAACTCGCCCGCCACGGGCTCGGCACCTTCGCCGAGCGGCTCGGACGGACGCCCGCGCCCGTTCTCGATCCGCTCGTGCTCGACCGCGCCCTCGACCGGTATCGCAAGGGGAAGAAGACGCTGACGGACATGGCGCCGGTCTACGGGGTCGACGCCTCGCCGAACGCGCACACCGCCGAGGTCGACGTCGCGATGACCCTCGACGTCCTCGCGGGGATCGCGCGCCGTTTCGACGCGCTCTCCGGCATGGACGCCGCGGCGCTCCACGCCTACCAGATCACAGCCCACCGGGACTGGGCGGAGGACTTCGAGGGCTTCTTGCGCCGCAAGGGCCGCAACGCGCATATCGACCCGTCCTGGCCGATGGCCTCGCGCTGACCCGAGGCGAGTCCGCTCCCCGTCATCGGATGCCCGGGGAGCGGAGCCGTCTCACTTCTCGTCGATGAGGTCCTTCCACGAGCGCTTCTTGCCGACGAGGATCTCGAAGTGGCGGTTCTGCTCGGCGATCGCGGCGTCGGTCGCCGGGTTCTTGATGAGCGCGGCGAGAACGTCGGGGGCCGCGGTGATCGCGCCGACGCCCTGGCGGACGAGCTCGAGGACCTGCTCGGAGTTCTTGAAGGAGGCGGCGAGAACGTCAGCCTCCATGCCGTAGGACTTAAGGGTCCGGTGAATCTCGGTGGCAACACGGACGCCGTCGATACCGTAGTTGTCCATGCGGTTGACGTAGGGGGCGACGTAGCGGGCGCCGGCCTTCGCGGCCATGAAGCCCTGCATGGACGAGTGAATGCCGGTGGCGGTGACCTGGATGCCCTCGGCGACGATCCGCGGGATCGCCTTGAAGCCCTCGCGGGTGACGGGGAGCTTGACGAAGAGCTCGCCGGCGAGTTCGCCGCGGAGCGCGCGGGCCTCCTCGACCATGTCGTCGGCGCGCTCGGAGACGATCTGGACGTGGAGCTGGGCGCCCTCGGGGAGGACGTCCTGGATGCGGTGGAGGACCTCGAGGGGCTCCTTGCCCTCGCGGTAGAGGATGGTCGGATTCGTCGTCACGCCGTCGACGGGGAGGTAGGTGAGGGTCTCGGCGATGGCCTCGACGTTCGCGTGGTCGATGAGAATGAGCATGTGCGCAGCGCCCTTTCGCGATATGCGGGAATTCGTTCCGACGGGTCCAGCTTATCGACGGCCCCGCCCGGGAGACTGGGACCCCCGTCGCAGCCCGGGGGCGCGGCGGGGGTCCCAGTGGGGCTCAGCGATTCGCCCCTGAGGAGTGGTAATTCGGAGCCTCGGACGTCATCTGGACGTCGTGCGGGTGCGACTCGCGCAGGCCCGCCGAGGTGATCCGCACGAAGCGGCCGTTCGCCTTGAGCGCCCCGATCGAAGAGGCGCCGAGGTAGAACATCGTCTGGTGGAGGCCGCCGACGAGCTGGTAGACGACGGAGGCGAGGGACCCCGTGTAGGGGACCTGGCCCTCGATGCCCTCGGGGACGATCTTGTCGTCGCTCGTGACGTCGGCCTGGAAGTAGCGGTCCTTCGAGTAGGACTTGCGCCCGCGCGAGCTCATCGCTCCGAGCGAGCCCATGCCCCGGTAACGCTTGAACTGCTTGCCGTTCGTGAAGACGACCTCGCCCGGGGACTCCTCGCAGCCGGCGAGCAGGGAGCCGAGCATGACGGTGTCGGCGCCGGCGACGAGCGCCTTGCCGATGTCGCCGGAGTACTGGAGGCCGCCGTCGGCGATGAGCGGGACGTTCGCCGGGCCGCAGGCCTTCGCGGCGAGGGCGATCGCGGTGATCTGGGGGACGCCGACGCCGGCGACGACGCGGGTCGTGCAGATGGAGCCCGGGCCGACGCCGACCTTGACGGCGTCGACGCCCGCGTCGATGAGCGCCTGGGCGCCCTCGGTCGTCGCGACGTTGCCGCCGACGACCTCGACGCCCGCGAACGCGGGGTCGGTCTTGATGCGACGGATCATCTCGAGGGCGAGCTTCGCGCCGCCGTTCGCGGTGTCGACGACGAGGACGTCGACGCCCGCCTCGGCGAGGGCGGTGGCCCGCTCCCAGGTGTCGCCCCAGTAGCCGACCGCGGCGCCGACGACGAGGCGTCCGCGCTCGTCCTTCGTCGCGTTCGGGTACTGCTCGGTCTTGACGAAGTCCTTCACCGTGATAAGGCCGGTAAGGCGGTCGGACTCGTCGACGATCGGGAGCTTCTCGACGCGATGCTCGGCGAGGAGGGCCTTCGCGTCCTCGCGGGAGATGCCGACGCCGCCGACGACGAGCCGCTCGCGCGGGGTCATGCAGTCGCGGACCGTGAGGCGGCCCCAGTCGGACTGAGGGACGAAGCGGAGGTCGCGGTTCGTGATGATGCCGAGGAGCAGGCCGTCCTCGGACACGACGGGCAGGCCGGAGACGCGGTAGTGGCCGCAGAGCTCGTCGAGCTGCTCGATCGTCGCGTCGGGGCCGACGGTGACCGGGTCCTCGACCATGCCGGATTCGGAGCGCTTGACGAGGCGGACCTGCTGGGCCTGCTCCTCGATCGAGAGGTTGCGGTGGAGGATGCCGATGCCGCCCTGGCGGGCCATGGCGATCGCCATGCGCGCCTCGGTGACGGTATCCATGGCGGCCGACAGGAGCGGGACGCGGAGCGCGATCTTCTTCGTGAGCCGCGAGGTCGTGTCGACTGTGGAGGGGACGACGTCGGTGAGCTCGGGGAGCAGGAGGACGTCGTCGTAGGTGAGACCGGTGAGACCGAAGGGGTCGGAAGTGGTGAAGTCGCCCATATGCCGAGTGTAGGCGGCTCCTCCGTCCCGACGGACCCGAGGTCCGCCCGGCGGCCCCGGGCGTGGGGAGTCTCACGCGAGAGATGCCCGGCGGGCGCGAACGGATTCCCGCCCCTCCCGCTCCCCTGTCGTCGGCCTCGCCCCCGCCCTCGTCGATCGACGAGGGCGCGGCGGCGCGCCTGATCGCGGGAGGCGGACGGCCTCAGGCGTCCCGCCGGTCGGCCGCGAGCGCGGCCGCGAACCCCGGGGCGAGTCCGATGCGCGGAAGGAGGAGCATCTGGGCGACGTGGTAGGCGTCGGGCTTGCCGCCCCACACGGTCGTCGAGGGGGCCCCGTCCTCGTCGACCTCGTGGATCCAGCGGCCCGGCCCCTCGTGGAGGTACTGGTCGGCCCAGGCCACGTAGCGGGCGAAGCGCTCGGACTGAACGGCGACCCCGTCCTCGTCCCCGGCGTCGTCGAGGGTCTTCCCGAGCGCGAGCGCGGCGTTGACGGCCTCGCAGGCGACCCAGTGCATGCGCGTGGGGACGACCGTCCGTCCGTCGAAGTCGGTCGTGTAGACGATGCCTCCGGCATGGCCGGTGTCCCATCCGTCGATATCGGCGCGGTCGACGAGGGCGCCGGCGACCTCGACCATCCATGGGCCGGGGCGGTCGTCGATCGCGAGGAGGGAGGCGCGGCCGTGGAGGATGAGGCGCGCCCATTCGAATCCGTGTCCGGGGGTCGCGCCGTAGGGGCGGAAGGGGTCGGCCGGATTGTCGGAGAACATGTCGGGCCTCGGCTCCCAGTCGGCCGAGAAGTGCTCGGGGAGGCGCCATCCGAAGCGGGCGCCGAGGTCGGCGACGAAGCGCATGATTTCGCGGGCGCGGGCGAGCCAGATGCGGTTCCCCGTCGCGTCGAAGGCGGCGAGGTAGGCCTCGACGGTGTGCATGTTGGCGTTGAGGCCGCGGTAGTCCTCGCATTCGGTCCAGTCCCGGTTCCACGAGTTGCGGACGCGCCCGTGGGAGGGCTCCCACCAGTGGGCGTCCTGATCGGCGAGGGCCTCGTCGAGGAGGGCGCCCGCGCGCTCATGGCCGGCGAGCATCGCGGCGGCTGTGGCGAGGACGACGAAGGCGTGGGAGTAGGCCTCCTTGCGGACGCCCTCGACGGGGGCGGCGTCGGCCTCGAAGCCGTCAACGGCGGAGAACCAGCCCCCGAACTCGTCGTCGTGGAAGGGGCCGGACAGTGCGTCGAGGCCGTGCTCGACGAGGTCGGCGGCGCCCTCGATCCCGCGCATCTGCGCGAGGGTGAAGACGTAGGTCATCCGGCAGGAGATCCACAGCTCGACGGGCTTGGAGTCGTCGAGGGCGCCGGCGGCGTCGAGGGAGCCGAAGCCGGAGGGGACCGCGGACGCCGAGGCGAAGTCGACGAGGGCGCGGAAGTCCTCGTCGAAGGCGGCGAGGAGGGCGGTGTCGTTCCACGGGGTGTTCATGTCGGCTCCCAGATGCGTCGTCGCGAATGGTTCTTGACCGTTCAACGGTAGCACCGGGAGGGCCGCCGACCTGCGCGCTCGGGCGCGGATTCGCCGGAGGCTCCGGGGCTCCCGCGCCGGGAGCGCGGGCCCGACCCGGCGGGCGCGGCGGCCGTCCGGGGAACGATACCGCCCGGGTCAGCCGCCGATGGCGACGAGGTCGACGCCGGGGGCGAGGAGCGCGAGGGCCTCCTCGACGCAGGCCGCGGGCGTGCGGACGCGCAGGACCCGGCCGTCGACGACGGGCGGAGCGTCGGCGCCGACGAGGAGGACGTCCGTCTCGCAGTCGTCGGCGATGAAGGCGATGAACTTCTCGCAGCTCGTCCCCGTCCCCATGACGATGGCGAGGTCGATGGGCCGGCGGGCGATGTGCGCGCGGAAGCGCTCCGAGCCGGTCTGCCCGTCGATCGAGCCGGTGGCGACGATGCGGGCGTCGACGCCGTACCAGCGCAGGGCGACGCCGACGACATGGGCGGCGAGCTCGTGGGCGACGTCGGTGAGGACGATGACGGACGCGAGGGCGGAGCCGCGCGCGGGGCTCTGGTCGGCGATCCGGGCGAGGATCTCGAGGAAGGCGCCCTGGAGGACGGCCGAGGGCGCGCACCCCGGCAGCTGTCCGAGGTCGTCGGCGCGCAGACGGTCGAGCGCGGGGCTGACGAGCCGGGACCACGTGTGGACGAGGCCTTCCTCCTCGATGGCGGCGCCGAGCACGTCGCGCAGGCCCGCCGGGCCCGCCGAACACGACGAGTCGACGAGGTCCTGCACGCAGTGGGGGGCGGCGACCTCGGCGGGGGCCTCGACGGGGTCGGCGAGGGCGAGGACGGAGGCGGCCGCATCCGCCGGGGACACGCCCTGGTGGACGAGTTCGACCATGCGGGTGAGGCGGGCGACGTCGGCGGGGAGGTAGCGGCGATGGGCTCCGGCTCTGCGGTCCCCGGGCCCGAGGCCGTAGCGCCGTTCCCAAGTCCTCAGGGTCGAGGGCGAAATGCCGAGCCGCACGGAGACGGCGGTGACGGTGAGGGGCGCCTCGAAGGGGGCGCCGGCGCCGACGTGGGCTCTGGGCACGTCCGCCCTCCTTCCGTTCCCCGTTCGCTCCGCAGGCCGGCGCCCGCGGAGGATTCGTCGTCTGTGTTCGGACTCGGACGCGTCGGGCGAACCGGGTCTTCGCCGAATTGTCGCGGTTCTTGACCGCGTTCGCAGGGCGCGGCGCGCCCTTGAGGACGATTCTCGCCCGCGCCGCGCGCGCCCGCCACTCGAAGCGACGTAAGGAACTCGGCGCGACTTGTTCACAGACTGTTCACCGAAGTTTACCGATTCCCCAGCCTTTTCCCAGGTTCGACGCCTTTCCTGAGATTCCACTCGGAATTCTTGAACGGGTCTTGAACAACTTGCGCACAATAAACTATCCTGGCTGAGGCCGCACGGGGACGGACCCCGATACCGGCCGCGATTGAGAGGTACCCATGACCGACGTCTCACGTCTCCCCGGCCCGATGATCGACGCCTGGGACTGGCAGTACGACGGCGCGTGCCGCGACCTCGACACCGAGCTCTTCTTCCACCCCGAGGGCGAGCGCGGCTCGGCGCGCCGTCGCCGCGCCGCGAACGCCAAGGCGATCTGCGCGACCTGCCCCGTCATCGACCAGTGCCGCGAGTACGCGCTGGCCGCCCAGGAGCCCTACGGCATCTGGGGCGGGATGACCGAGGAGGAGCGCCGCGAGGAGATCCGCTCGACGTCGAGGACCCGTCGGGCGTCCTGACCCGGCACCGCACTGCTTCGCAAGGGGCGCCGCGCATCGCGCGGCGCCCCTTCGCCGTCTCTGAGACACTGGAGAGACCCGTCGTCCACGCAGGAGTTCCCCGTGTCGCAACCGCTTCGCCCTCAGTCGCCCGAGATCCCGGCCCGCCCCGAGGGAGCCGCTCGCCCCGGGGACGCGTCGATCCCCCCGTCGAGCGCGCCGAAGGCGCGGAGGGCCCGATCCCCGCTGACGGCGCTCCTCCTGCTCCTCGTCGCCGCCCTCGTCCTCACGACCGGGGTTCTCGTCGCCGATCGTCATCGATTGACTGCGGAGTTCGCCGGCGCCCAGTCGGCGCTCGAGGCGGCCCGCGCCGCCCAGTCGACGGCGCAGGCGGAGGCGCAGGCCGCAGCCGGCTCGACGGCGTCCGGCGAGGGCGCGCCCTCGGAGACGAACCCGGGCCTTCTCGAGGTCATCCGCAAGCAGGCCCGCCGCGATCCCGCCGATGCCCAGGCCCAGGGCGCGGTCGACGCGCCCGTCGTCATGGTCCTCTACTCGGACTTCGCCTGCCCCTACTGCACCCTCTTCGCCAAGCAGGTCGAGCCGGGCCTCGCCGACCTCGTGAAGGACGGAACCCTGCGGATCGAGTGGCGCGATCTCGCGCAGATCACGCCGACCTCGCCGCTCGCCGCCCAGGCGGGCCGCGCCGCCGCGGCCCAGGGGCGCTTCTGGGAGTTCCACGACGCCGTTTACGCCGCGGCCGGGGACGGCGAGCACCCCGAGTACACCGAGGACAACCTCACGGAGTTCGCGAAGGCCGCGGGCGTCCCCGACCTCGACGCGTTCCGTCTGGCGATGACCTCCGCCGAGACGGAGAAGGCGGTGACCGACGCGAAGACGGAGGCCTACAACCTCGGCATCACCGGGACGCCGTTCATGTTCATCGGCGAGGCCTACATCTCCGGCTACCGCGACCTCAAGTTCGTCCGAGCCACCGTCGAATCGCAGGCCGAGGCGCTGAAGTGACGCTCGCCCCGCTCGCCGCGCTCCTCGGCGGGGCGCTCACACTCCTCGCCCCGTGCTCGGTGATGATCCTCCCGGCGTTCTTCGCCTACGCCTTCCAGTCGCGTTCGGCGCTCATCGGACGCACGCTCCTCTTCTGGGCGGGCCTTCTCGTCTCGCTCGTCCCGCTCGGCGTCCTCGCCGGCGCCGCGGGAGCGGTCCTCCGCGACCACCTCGGACTCCTCACGAGGATCTGCGCGCTCCTCGTCATCGCCCTCGGCGTCGTCGAGATCCTCGCCCTCGAGCTTCCCTCATTCCGGCGGACGCGCGCGGGCGTCGGCGCCCGCGCCGAACGGGATCGCACCCATCCGGCGTCGATCCTCCTCCTCGGCATCGCCTACGGGTTCGCCGGGATCGGGTGCGCGGGCCCGATCCTCGGAGCGGTCCTCGTCGCCGCGGGCGTCGGCGGCGATCCGGCGTCGGGCGCGCTTCTCATGGTCCTCTACGCGACGGGCATGGCCCTGCCGCTCGGGCTCCTCGCGGCACTGTGGCGCGGTGCCCGCCTCGCAGAGCGCGCGTGGCTGCGCCCTCGTCCGGCGACGGTGCTCGGACGGGCGACGACGTGGACGAACATCGTGTCGGGCGCGCTCCTCGTCGGGCTCGGCGCTCTCCTCCTCGTCTCGGCGAACAATCCGCTCGGCGGCCTCGTCCCCTCGGCGCTCCTCGCCTCCTGGGAGGAGTCGCTCATGGGCTGGGCGGCCCTCGTCCCCGCTTGGGCGCTCCTCGTCGCCCTCCTCGCGATCGCCGGCGCCGCCTGGTACGCCTGGCCCCGCCGCATCGACGAGGGCGTCCGCCCCGACGGCGGCGCCCTCCCCGACGGCGGCGCCCCTGCGAGCTGACCCCACCCCACCGAGAGCATTACCTTCGCGCGCCGAAAGCATCACCTTGCCTCAGCGAGGGGATCTCGCCCTTCTCGCTCGGATCGGCGGGCTCATGCGAGGCGATCACCGAAGTCGCAGCCCTCGACCGAGGCGGGGGTTCAGAGATCCCCTCGATGCGCGAACGTGGTGCTTTCGGCGAAGGTCGGCGGCACGGAAGGCGACGAGGGCGAGCGGCGCCCCGATTCTGGGCGCGACGCTACCTGGATCGCACACTCGACGCCACACCCCACCCGCCACGCACGCCGAGACGGCGATCCAAGTCACGCAGGCCGCCGATTCCGCGCGCCGGACAACCCGGATCGCACACTCGACGACCCTCTCCACCCACCACGCACGCCGACACGGCGATCCAAGTCACGCAGGCCGCCGATTCCGCGCGCCGGACAACCCGGATCGCACACTCGACGCCACACCCCATCCACCACGCACGCCGACACGGCGATCCAAGTCATGCGAGGCATCGGCAACCGACTACACCCCAACCCGTGAGGAGCCAGAGATCCCCTCGATGCGCGAACGTGATGCTTTCGGCGAAGGTCGGCGGCGCGGAAGGCGACGAGGGCGAGCGACACCCCGACAGACGAGGGCGAGGCAGCACGCGAAAGGGCCGGCGTCCGAGGACGCCGGCCCTTCGAGCCGAATGGGGCGAAGGCCCCCGCGCTCAGCGCTCGACGATCGCGAGGACGTCGCGGGCGGAGAGGATCTGGTACTCCTGGCCCTCGTACTTGACCTCGGTGCCGCCGTAGCGGGAGAAGATCACGGTGTCGCCGACCTTGACGTCGACCGGAACGCGGTTGCCGTTGTCGTCGACGCGGCCGGGGCCGACGGCGAGGACCTCGCCCTCCTGCGGCTTCTCCTTGGCGTTGTCCGGGATGACGAGGCCGGACGCGGTGGTCCGCTCGGCCTCGACCTGGCGGATGACGATGCGGTCCTCGAGGGGCTTGATGGAGATCGACACTGTCGCTCCCTTTCTCTGAAGAAGAACTGGTCGTCCCTCGCCCGCCGTCGCGGGGGTCGGGTGAGGAACCCGATCGCGGCCGGGGCCGCGCTTCACGCACGAGCATAGGCGCGCGTTGGCACTCGAGCAAGCCGAGTGCCAGACCGCGAGGACGCTTTCTTGCGCCGCCCGCCGGGCCCTTCGGCGAGTCCGTCCTCCCCGAGCGCCGACGCGTCCCTGCTCCCCCCCCCCGCCGACGGGCGCCGCATGGAAGAATCCTCCCGTGCCGTCCTCTCTCGCCCCGCTCCTCGCTCCCGAGGGCCGCGCGCTCCTCGAGCGCCTCGCCGAGCGCGAGGCGGAGCTCGCCGCCGACCCGCTCGCCGCAGGGGAAGCCCTGAGACGCGAGGGCGTGGAACCCGCCCTCGCCGCGGCCGCCCTCGCCCAGGTCGACTTGCGCCGACGCGGGCGCGCGAAGTTCGGCGACGACGCCGACTCGATGCTCTTCACCCGCGACGGCCTCGAGCAGGCGACGCGCGCGATCGTCTCGCGCCGCCGCGCGGAGCGATTCCTCGCGGCGGGGACGACGAGGATCGCCGACCTCGGGTGCGGCATCGGCTCGGACTCGATCGCGCTCGCGCGCGCGGGCCTCGGCGTCCTCGCCGTCGACCTCGACGAGGACGCGGCGACCGCCGCCTCGGAGAACCTCTCCTCCTATCCGCGAGCGCGCGTCGAGCGCGCGAACGCCCTCGACCTCGACATCGCCGCCCTCGCCGCGGACGGGGTCGACGCTCTCTTCGCCGACCCCGCGCGCCGCACGGGCTCCTCCAAGGGCGGCAGGCGCGTCCTCGATCCGGAGTCCTGGTCCCCTCCCCTCTCCACCGTCCTCGGCTGGCGCCAGACGATCCCCGCGGTCGGCGTCAAGGTCGCCCCCGGCATCGCCCACGCGGACCTCCCCGCGGACGCCCGCGTCGAATGGACGAGCGTCGACGGCGACCTCCTCGAGGCGGCGATCTGGACGGGTCCGCTCGCCCTGGAGGGCCCGGGCCGCTCGGCCGTCGTCGTGCGCGACGACGCGATCGAGGTCCTCTCCGAGGACGGCCCCGCGAACGCCCCGGTCCGCACCGCGGCGACCGGCCCGATCGGCGCCTTCCTCGCCGAGCCCGATGACGCGGTCATCCGCTCCGGCCTCGTCGCCCTCCTCGCCGAGCGGCACGACGCGCGCCTCGTCGACGCTCGGATCGCCTACCTCACCGCGGACGCCGCCGCGCCCTCGCCCTTCCTCGCATGGTTCGGGGTCGAGTCGGTGGTCGCCCTCAAGCCGAAGGCGATCGCTGCGGAGCTGAGGCGCCTCGGAGTCGGCCGCGTCGAGGTGAAGAAGCGGGGCGCCGACATCGACCCCGCGGCGCTGCGCGCCGCCCTCAAGCTCGACCCCGCTGCCGAGGGCGCGGCGGTCGTCCTCGCGACGCGGATCGACGGACGTCACCGCGCCGTCATCGCCCGACGGCGAGCTTCGATCAATGGGGTGCCGGGTCACGCGTCGGCCGTCCGCCGCCGATTGTCGAGCGCACCCGGGCAACCGTCAGGACGAGTGTCAGGCAGATGAGCAACGTCATGAGGGTCGTGACGATCCTCCAGTCGTTGATGAGCGTCACCATCGAGATGAATCCGAGGAAGAGAACGAGCATGAGCTCACGGAGTTCGTTGACGATCTTGGGCCCTCTGGAGGGCCTCACGCGGACAGGAACAAGCAGGTGCTCGGAGTGATTGAGCCGTACGCGTGCATCGTGGTCGAGGAGGATCGGCATGATATCCGGATGCACGCCCAGTCCTCGTCGGGCGCTCGAATAGAGCCCTCGGGCGGATCTTTGGATCGCCTCCCGTCGGTTGAGGACATCGTCCGTCATCTCGACGAGTCGTAGCCGGATCTCCGGGACCGTCCCGTCCGGGCTCGGGGCACCTTCGATGACGACTCGGTCGCCGCCGGAGATGCCGAGCATCGTGAGAGCGAGTGGCGGGGCCAAAGCGACGTCTGTTTCCATGTTGGTGTGGTCGGCGACTTGCGCACGCAGCAGCAGGTACCGGCGACCGCAGATGAAGTCGGCGATGGCGGTTCTTCTGAGCCGAGCTGGCTCAATTCGCACGTATTCGCCGTTCGCCACTCCGAGTCCATCTCGCAGCGTTTGGTCCAGTTCGATGGTCCCTGGGGATGCCGCAATCCCATGAGCGACGTGCGCGACTACGGGGAATACACCGGCTTCATGTGCGCCAAAGCCCTCTCCGCCGGGCTCGGCGCGCAGAGCGACGACGTCGGAGGCAGCGATGCTCCCGAGCGGAAGAACAACTGAGGGGCCACCGCGCCGATCGATCCCGAATCGGGTAGGGGTGACGCGATAGTGCTCCCCACTGTCCGGGGGGTCGCCGAAGTCCGATGCAATCTCCTCGTACCGAAGGGCATGCCCGGTGAGCTCCTCGCCTCTAATGTCGGCGGGATGGACCCTTCCCGCGTCGCGCAGGTTCGCGATGAGGCAGTGCTGATTGCGTTCCTCGGTGAGCCACGCGGCATTGGCGGCAGCGTCGCCGCCGGCTTCGGTTGGCAGGATTCCGTCTGTCCGTAAGGAATTGAGGAGCGCCGTCTGGCCGGGTACGAGGGAGAGCGGCTTCCCGGCAGCGTCAAGAAGATATCCGCAGTCGGCGTCGAAGATGTAGTAGGCGTCGGGGCGCTCGGCGATCTGCGACCCCGTACGCAACCCGGCCTTGGGCTCGCCGAGGATCTCCAGGGGGTAGTCGCGGGCGGACACGAGTCGGCAGGTATATCCCGGTTCTGTGCTGGTGAGCGCTGCGAATTGATCACCGGTAAGGAGCGAAGCCCAGACCTCGGAAGAATTTCCCGGTGCCGAGAACGGCGTGGCGGCGATGTATCCTCGCGGCGCGACGGAGGCGAAGTAGCCGATTCCCATTCCGTGGATGCGCGCGCGGATTATCGGGATGAGATGCGCGCCGCCAGGATTGCGCCGATTCATCTTGTTGATCATGACGGACGGAGAAGCGTTCGATCCAAGGGCGACGACGAGGATCCTCTGGTCCGCCCATTCCTCGTTGGCGATCTTGCAGACCGTGTCGAAGGAGTCGATTTGGCCGTCGAGCCCGCAAATCTTGAGATAGTTGAGCCTCCGTCCGGGAATCACCGTTGCGGAGCGCACCGTTGACTCGCCGCGGGCGCCGAGGTCGACGAGGCAAGACTCCTCGGGCGCGGCCCAGGGGTACTCCATCGGATTGTTGTCCGATTCAATAGCGCGCGGCAACATACGGCGAGCATAGCCGCTGGGAGCTTCGAGTTCGCGGTCGACTGCGCGCTGAGACCTCGTCGCGATCGACGAGGCCGGGGCCGCGCGTCCTCAGCGCGGGAGCATCGAGGTCTGCGTGAGGGGCATGCCCGAATCCGGGGAGAAGTCCCAGTCGGACGGGGCGACGCCCGCGGCGACGAGCTCGGAGCCCATCGCGGCGATCTGCGCGCCGTTGTCGGTGCAGAAGCGGAGCGGGGGGAGGCGGACGGCGACGCCGGCCGCAGCGGCCCGCTCGGCGAGGAGGGCGCGCAGGCGCGAGTTCGCGGAGAAGCCGCCGCCGACGACGATCGTGTCGCACCCGGTGTCGAGGGCCGCGCGGACGGCCTTCGAGGTGAGGGAGTCGTTCACCGCCTCGGAGAACCCGGCGCAGACGTCCTCGGCGCTCACCTGCTCGCCGCGGGCCGCCGCGCCCTCGATATACCTGGCGACGGCGGTCTTGAGGCCGGAGAAGGAGAAGTCGTACTTGTGGCGCTCCTTGTCCTTGCCGGCGGCGAGGCCGCGCGGGAAGCGGATCGCGTCGACGTTGCCCGCCTGGGAGAGGCGGTCGACGTGCGGGCCGCCGGGGTACGGGAGGTCGAGGAGGCGCCCGACCTTGTCGAAGGCCTCGCCCGCGGCGTCGTCGAGGGTGCCGCCGAGTTCGCGGACGTCGGTCGCGAGGTTCTCGACGAGGAGGATGTTCGAGTGCCCGCCGGAGACGACGAGTCCGATGAAGCGCTCGGGCAGCGGCCCCTCGGCGAGCTTGTCGACGGCGAGGTGGCCGATGACGTGGTTGACGCCGTAGAGGGGTGTGCCGGTCGCCGAGGCGAGGGCCTTCGCCGCGCAGATGCCGACGGTGAGCGAGCCGACGAGGCCCGGTCCCGCGGCGACGGCGATCGCGTCGACGTCGGAGAGCTCGACGCCGGCTTCGGCGAGGGCCGTGTCGAGGGTCGGGAGGAAGGATTCGAGGTGGGCGCGCGAGGCGATCTCGGGGATGATGCCGCCGTAGCGGGCGTACTGGTCCATCGAGGTCGCGGTGCGGTCGACGAGGAGCTCGCATCCGCGCACGAGGCCGACGCCGGTCTCATCGCAGGTCGATTCGATGCCGAGGACGAGGGGTTCAGTCACGCCCCCCAGTGTAGGTCCGCGGCGCGTTCGGCTCCCGGCGCGTTCCGGCGCGACCGGTCACACGCCTACTCCTGCGGGTCGGTGTCCTTCGAGCGGATGTTCGCGACGTACATGGCGACGCCGGCGACTCCGAGGGCGAGGAGCGACCAGGGGAAGGCCTTGTCGGCGATGGGCTTGAGGGAGTCGGGGCCGAACATCACGCCGCCGAGGAGGAGCAGGGAGAGGATCGCGAAGACGATCATCGCGCCGATCCCGATGGTCGAGGCCACCCAGTAGCGCCGCGTGCGCGTGTTCGGGCCGGTGGTGTCGTACTTCGTCATGCGTCCTCGCCTCCGTACGTCGTGGTGGCCCCATCCTATCGCCGCGCGCCCCAAGCGAATCGCGCCCGACGTGGCGGTTCTTCGGCGGCGCCCCGGGTCGCCGGACCGACCGGAGAGCTCCCGAGCGCGGGCGGGAGGAGGCTCAGACGCTCGGCGACGCCCCGGGGCCCAAGGGAGCCGCGCACGAGGAGCAGAAGCGGGCGTCCTCGGTCTCGAGGAAGCCGCACTTCGGGCAGCGCACCCGGATCTCCGGTCCCCGATTGCCGAGGGCGGAGGCGGCGTCCTTGAGAAGGGGGACTTCCTCCAGCGTCTGCTGCATCTGGGCGCCCTTCGCGCACGACGATCCGCGCTCCCGTGGCGCGTACCGCCAAATGCGCGGGACCCCCGGCCGCGTGCGCGGCCGGGGGTCCCGGATGGCCGATTCGGCGGATCAGACGCCCTTGAGGGTCGCCTTGCCGAGCTGGCGGTTGAGGGTCGCGATGACGTCGAGCGGGATCTGCTTGGGGCAGACCGCCGCGCACTCGCCGATGTTCGTGCAGGTACCGAAGCCCTCTTCGTCCATCTGGTTGAGCATGTTGACAACGCGCTTGTAGTTCTCCGGCTTGCCCTGCGGGAGGAGCTGGAGGTGCGTGACCTTCGCCGAGGTGAAGAGCATCGCCGACGCGTTCGGGCACGCCGCCACGCAGGCTCCGCAGCCGATGCAGGCCGCCGCCTCGAAGGCGCGGTCCGCGTCCTGCTTCGGGACCGGGGTGGCGTGGGCGTCGGGGGCGGCGCCCGTATTCACCGAGATGTAGCCGCCGGCCTGGATGATCCGGTCGAGGGCGGAGCGGTTGACGACGAGGTCCTTGATGACCGGGAACGCGTCCGCGCGCCACGGCTCGATCGTGATGACGTCGCCGTCGTGGAAGGTGCGCATGTGCAGCTGGCAGGTCGTCGTGACCTCCGGCCCGTGGGCGATGCCGTTGATGACGATGCCGCACTGGCCGCAGATGCCCTCTCGGCAGTCGGAGTCGAACGCGATCGGCTCCTCGCCGCGGGCGAAGAGGTCCTCGTTGAGGATGTCGAGCATCTCGAGGAACGACGACCCCTCCGAGATCCCCTTCACCTGGTACTCGTGCATCGCGCCGCGGTCCTCGGGACCGTTCTGGCGCCAGATCTTCAGTGTGAGGTTCACTTGTAGCTCCGCTGCTTCAGCTCGATGTTGGTGTAAATGAGGTCCTCCTTGTGGAGGATCGGCGGCTCACCCTCGCCGGCCCACTCCCACGCGGCGACGTACAGGTACTTGTCGTCGTGGCGGAGGGCCTCACCCTCGGGGGTCTGCGATTCGGCGCGGAAGTGGCCGCCGCAGGACTCCTCGCGGTGGAGGGCGTCGATGCACATGAGCTCGCCGAGCTCCATGAAGTCGGCGACGCGGCCGGCCTTCTCGAGCGACTGGTTGAGCTCGCCGATCGACTTGCCGGGGACGCGGACGTTCTTCCAGTAGTCCTTGCGGAGTTCGCGGATGAGTCCGATCGCCTTCTTCAGGCCCTCCTCGGTGCGCTCCATGCCGCAGTACTCCCACATGATGTGGCCGAGCTCCTTGTGGAAGGAGTCGACGGAGCGGGAGCCGTTGATCGACATGAGCGTGTCGATGCGGGACTGCGCGCTGGCGAGCGCCTCGGCGACGTCCGGGGAGGACTCGTCGAGCTTCGGCAGGTTGAAGCACTTCGACAGGTAGTCGTTGATCGTGTTCGGCAGGACGAAGTAGCCGTCCGACAGGCCCTGCATGAGCGCCGAGGCGCCCAGGCGGTTCGCGCCGTGGTCGGAGAAGTTCGCCTCGCCGGCGACGTACAGGCCCGGGAGGTTCGACTCGAGGTCGTAGTCGACCCACAGTCCGCCCATCGTGTAGTGGACGGCCGGGTAGATGCGCATCGGCACCTCGTACGGGTTGTCGCCGGTGATGCGCTCGTACATGTCGAAGAGGTTGCCGTACTTCGCGGAGACGGCGGCCTTGCCCATGCGCCCGATCGCCTCGGCGAAGTCGAGGTAGACGCCGCGGGCGACGCCGTTGATCTTCGGGCCGACGCCGCGGCCCTCGTCGCACATGTTCTTCGCCTGGCGGCTCGCGATGTCGCGGGGCACGAGGTTGCCGAACGAGGGGTAGATGCGCTCGAGGTAGTAGTCGCGGTCCTCCTCGGGGATCTCGCGCGGATCCTTCGAGCAGTCCTCGGCCTTCTTCGGCACCCAGATGCGGCCGTCGTTGCGGAGCGACTCGGACATGAGGGTGAGCTTCGACTGCTGATCGCCGTGCTGCGGGATACAGGTCGGGTGGATCTGCGTGAAGCAGGGGTTGCCGAAGTAGGCGCCCTTGCGGTGCGCGCGCCAGATGGCGGTCGCGTTGCAGCCCATGGCGTTCGTCGAGAGGAAGAAGACGTTGCCGTAGCCGCCGGTCGCGAGGACGACGGCGTCGGCGACGTAGGTCTCGAGTTCGCCGGTCGCCATGTTGCGGGCGATGATGCCGCGGGCGCGCCCGTCGGACACGATGAGCTCGACCATCTCGTGGCGCGAGTGCTCCTTGACGGTGCCCGCCGCGACCTGGCGCTCGAGCGCCTGGTAGGCGCCGATGAGGAGCTGCTGCCCGGTCTGGCCGCGCGCGTAGAAGGTGCGGGAGACCTGGACGCCGCCGAAGGAGCGGTTGTCGAGGAGGCCGCCGTACTCGCGGGCGAAGGGGACGCCCTGGGCGACGCACTGGTCGATGATGTTCGCGCTGACCTCGGCGAGGCGGTAGACGTTCGTCTCGCGGGCGCGGTAGTCGCCGCCCTTGACCGTGTCGTAGAAGAGGCGGTAGACGGAGTCGTTGTCGTTGCGGTAGTTCTTCGCCGCGTTGATGCCGCCCTGGGCGGCGATCGAGTGGGCTCGGCGGGCCGAGTCCTGGTAGAAGAACACGTCGACGTTGTAGCCCATCTCGCCGAGCGAGGCTGCGGCCGCGCCGCCGGCGAGGCCGGTGCCGACGATGATGACGCGCAGCTTGCGGCGGTTCGCGGGGTTGACGAGGGCCGCGGAGAACTTGCGCTGCTCCCAGCACTGGGAGATCGGGACGTCGAGGGGCGCCTTGGTGTCGGCGATCTTCTCGCCCTCGCGGTAGAGGCCCTGGATGAGGGTGTCACTCATTGTTTTCGACCTTCCTCAGGAGATGAATCCGGCGGCGATGGCGAGCGGCGGAGCCATGAACATCACGAAGATGATCGCGCCGACGATGCCGGAGAGGACGAGCATGAACTTCCGCGTCCCGGGGCGCACCCAGCCGAGGGTCTGGAACATCGACCAGAAGCCGTGCGACACGTGGAGGCAGGCGAGGCCGACGAACAGGGCGTAGACGATGACGAGGAGCGGCGACTGGAACGACGCGACCATGCGCTCGTACGGCGTGGAGTCGGCGGTGAAGCCGGTCTTCACGGTACCGGTCGTGAAGTGCAGGATGTGGAAGATGAAGATGAGGAGGATGAGGACGCCCGACATGCGCATGGTGCGCGCGGCGTAGGAGTCGGTGACCGACTTCTTCACGACGTAGCGGCTCGTGCGGGCCCTGCGCGAACGCTTCCAGGTGTAGGCCGCCGCGAACAGGTGGATGACGAGCATGAGGATCATCGCGGCGCGGAAGACCCAGATGAATCCGCCGTGCGGGAAGATCGGCACGAACGCCTCGTTCTTCAGCCAGTGGGCGTAGTTGTCGTACGCCTCCTGTCCGAGGAACATCTTGAGGTTGCCGTAGGAGTGGAAGAGGAGGAAGAAGACGAACACGAAGCCCGAGATGGCCATCAGCTGCTTCACGAACACGCTGGTGGTCCACGCACGGCGCCTCTTCGTCGCGACGTTTGTTGTGGCCATGTTGCACAGCTTATGCGCGAGGACTTCCGGCCCTCTGGGACTCAGGACCGAGGACCCTGGCCCGTTTCGGGACGCGGTGTCGTTTTCCGCGTGATCGCGCGATTTCCCGCGAATGCGACGCGCGCCACGAATGTCCTCCCCGATCCGCTTCGAGAGCCCCGCCGAGGTGCGCGCGCAGATGTTTTCACCATCACATGTTTGCGGATTTCGCGGAACCGTCCGACGGCGCCGTTCCGCACCGATCGACGAGGCCGGCGCGCATCGCGATCGCGTCCTCGGTCGGGCGGCGGAAGTACCGGCGGATCCGCCCGACCTCGACGAATCCGGCGCGCTCGTAGAGGCGTCGGGCGGGCCCGTTCGATTCGCGCACCTCGAGGAAGCAGGCGGACGCCCCGCGCGCGGCGGCGAGGTCGAGGAGGCGCTCGAGGATCGCGGCCCCGAGGCCCCGCCCGCGCGATTCGGGCACGACGCCGATCGTCATGATGTCGGCGCCCTCGCCGACGATCCTCACTCCCCCGTATCCGCACACCGCACCGGCCTCGTCGATCCCGGATCCGGGCGGCGCGGCGGCGTCGCCTTCGAGCGCGAGGAGGTAGACGGAGTAGGCGGAGGCGAGTTCCTCGCGGATCATCGCGGCGGTCCACGGATCCTCGGGGAAAAGCGTCTCCTCGAGGGCGAGGAGCGTCGCCGCGTCGCCGGGTCCGGCGGGGATGAGACGGATCCCGGCGGGCGAGAGCGTCACATGCGCTCCATGGGCTGCCCTTGAATCTCCGGGCGGCGCAGGTAGAGGGGCTCGGTGCCGAGGACGGACTCCTCGCCGCGGGCGAGGCGGGCGTCGACGATGCGCGTGAGGATCGCGGGGTCGAGTTCGACCTCGGGGCCGCGCGGGACCTGCGCGAGGACCTGCTCGGAGTGCGCGGGCGCGGGTCCGGCGGACACGAGGAGCGCGTCGATGTCGCGCATCGAGTTGACGAGGGTCTGCGCGGTTCCGACCTCGAGGCGGTCGACGAGGCGCACGTCGTCGGGGCCCTCGGCGACGAAGTGGCCCCAGTAGAGCTCCTTGCGGCGCGCGTCGGAGATCGCGACGACGTGCGCGTCGGGGGCGAGGAGGTCGAGGGCGGCGCGGGCGACGAGGTCGAGGCTCGAGGCGCCGTAGACGGGGACGGAGCAGGCGCGCGCGAGGACGCGCGCGGAGACGAGTCCGGCGCGCAGGCCCGTGAAGGGGGCGGGGCCGGTGCCGACGAGGACGCGGTCGAGTCCGGCGACGTCCGCCTGCGCGGGCAGGCCGGCGGCCTCGAGGGCCTCGCGGACGAAGACGGTGATCGACTCGGCGTGGTGGCGCGAGGAGTCGTTGCGGGCGCGTCCGAGGACCTCGCCGTCGCGCACGACGGCGACGACGGTGGCGGCGGAGGTGTCGAGGGTCAGATCAGTCACGGTGCGGATCCTACTCGGGGTCGGCGTCGGCGCCCTGCGCGGCGGAGTCGTACTGCCGGGCGAGTTCGGCGGCACGTGCGAGGACCGGCTCGAGGACGCCGTCCCAGCGCGAGCCGTGGGGGTGGAGTTCGAGGACGCGCGCTCCGTCGTCCATGGTTTCGAGGTCGACGGCCCCGTCCTCGTGGGCGATGTCGCCGCCGGTGGCGCGCACGACGTCGATCTCGAGACGCTCGTCGGACATCGCCTCGGTCTTGCCCTCGCCCCATTCGACGACGGTGACGGAGCCGGCGAGCGAGGAGTCGAGGTCGAGGGTCTCGAGGTCCTCGAGGTCGCGGATCCGGTAGGCGTCGGCGTGGATGAGGTCCGGTCCGCCGTGGGTGCTCGGGTGGACGCGGGCGACGATGAAGGTCGGAGAGGCGACGCGGCCGCGCACGCCCATCCCCTCGCCGATGCCCTGAGTGAGTGTCGTCTTGCCGGCGCCGAGGCCGCCACGCAGCATGACGAGGTCGCCGGCCTTCAGGACCTCGCCGAGCGCGCGCCCGAGGGCGCGGGTCTCGTCGGCCGAGGAGGTCGGCATGGACAGTGCGGTCATCGCAGGGTCTCCTTCGAGGGGTCGTCGTTCGCGGCTGCGTCGTCGAGAGGGGCGCCGGCGGAATCGTCCCCGGTGTCGGGCCGCGTCCGCGCCGCGGGCAGGTGCGTACGGGGGATCCGCTCCCCCAGTCGCGAGACGACCTCGTAGTTGATCGTCCCCGCCTTCGCCGCCCACTCGTCGGCGAGCGGCGCGCCCGCCGCGGGATCGCCGAAGAGGACCGCGAGGTCGCCGACGCGGGCGGGCGGCTCGGGCGTCCGGGCCGTCGGTGTGCCGGGCTCGGCGTCGGCGGGCCCGAGGTCGATGATGAACTGGTCCATGCAGATCCGCCCGACGACGCTCGTGCGGATCGGCCCCTCGGGGGAATCGACGAGGACGGGGGCGCCGTTCGATCCGGCGCGGAGGATCCCGTCGGCGTAGCCGAGAGGAACGAGCCCGAGCCAGCGGCGCGAGGGCGTCCGCCAGGTGCCGCCGTAGGAGGCGGGGACGTCGGCCTCGACGACCTTCACCGAGGTGAGGGGCGCCTGCAGGGTCATCGCCGGGCGAAGGCCGAGCTCGGCGGCGGTCGCGACCGACGGGTCGGGGCTGAGGCCGTACATGCCGATGCCGGCGCGGACCATGTCGAAGTGGGCCTCGGGGTGCCAGAGGATCCCGGAGGTCGCCGACAGGTGACGGATCCGAGGGGTGACGCCGGCGGCCGCGAGGACCTCGAGACCGCGGGTGAAGATCTCGACGTGGGAGGCGGTCGAGGCGTTGCCCTCGGGGCTCGGGTCGTCGCCGCGCGAGAGGTGGCTCCAGACGCCGACGACCTCGACGAGGCCCGCGTCGGAGGCCGTGCGGACGGCGGCGGCGAGGGCGGGCAGGTCGGCCGGGGTCGATCCAGCGCGCGACATTCCGGTGTCGATCTTCACGTGGATACGGGCGCGGATCCCCGTCTCGCGCGCGGCGGCGCAGATCTCGGCGAGCACCCAGGTCCAGGAGACCGACAGGTCGATGCCGGCGCGCAGGGCCTCGCCCCAGTCGGCACCGCTCGGGGCGATCCACGCGAGGATCGGGGCGGCCTCGCGAGTGATACCGGCGGCGTCGAGTCCGGCGCGCAGTTCGAGGGCCTCGGCGAGCTGCGCGACGCCGAGCCATTCGGATCCGGCCTCGAGCGCGGTGAGGGCGACGGGGAGGATGCCGTGGCCGTAGGCGTCCGCCTTGACGACCGCCATCTGCAGGGAGCGCGGAGCTGCGGCGCGCAGGACCGCGAGGTTGTCGGCGATCGCGCCGAGGTCGACGATCGCGCGTCCCGGATAGGCCGAGGGGGTGTGGACGGAGGGCATCACGCGACTCAGTATCCCACCGGCTCCACGGCCTCGTCGGCCCCGGCCAGAAAGCGGCCGATGACGGCGGGGACGGCGCCGGCGATCTCGTGCGCGCCGATGGGCGCGCCGAGGGGCCCGTGGCGCCGGGCCGCGAACGCACCGGCCTTCGCGTGAAGAAGAGCGCCGACGGCGAGGACGGTCGCGAAGTCGGCGTGCGGGCGATCGCTTTCGACGCGGGCGCGCCAAGTGGCGGCGAGACCGGTGAGGAGACCCGCGAGGACGTCTCCGGCGCCGGCGACCCCCGTCCAGCCGAGCCCCGCGGGGATCGCGACGAGCGAGCCGTCCGGGGAGGCGAGGACGCAGGCCGCGCCCTTGAGAAGGACGCGCGCGCCGGTCGCCGACGCGATGATCCGCGTGGCCTCGGCGGGGTTCTCCTCGATCCACCAGCGCGGCCGCGACTCCCCGAGGGCGGAGAGGAGCGCCGCGGCCTCCCCCGCGTGCGGCGTGAGGACGCAGGTGTCCGCGAGCCCGGTGCGCGCGAACTCGGGGACGAGGGCGAGGGCGCCCGCGTCGACGACGAGGGGAAGGCCCGAGCTCAGGCAGAATCGGGCGAGGTCGCGGACCGATTGCTCGCGGGTCTCGTCCATGCCAGGGCCGACGAGCCCCGCCTGGATGCGCCCGCCCTCGGTGACGATCCCGGGGATGCGGGCGAGCGCGAGGTCCTCGACGCGTCCGGGCGCGTCGAGGCGGATCATGCCGGGGCCCGCCGCCTGCGCACCGAGGCACGCGAGGACGCCCGCGCCCGGGTAGGAGTCGGAGCCCGCGACGAGGCCGGCGACGCCGCGCGTGTACTTGTGGTCCGAGGGGTCCGGCACGCCGAGGACCTCGGCGACATCGGCGTCCTCGACGACCCGGACCGTCGAGTCCGGAAGGTCGAGCCCGAGGTCGTGGACGGTCACCGCGCCCGCCCTGTGGAGGGCGGGCGGCAGGACGAGCGCGGACTTGAGACCGCCCATCGTCACCGTGCGGTCGGCGGCGAGGACGGGTTCGGTGACGGCGCCCTCGTCGGACAGGGCGCCGGAGGGGACATCGACGGCGACGACGCGGGCGCCCTTGGCGATGCGGAGCGCCTCGAGTTCTCGGATCCAGGAGCGCGCGGGCTCGCGCGGCGCGCCCTCGAGCCCGGTGCCGAGGATCCCGTCGATCCACACTCCGGCCCGCAGGGCCGCCGCGATCCGCGGGTCGTCGGCGAGCGCGGGGACGAGGGCGGACCCGGACCCCGACGAGGCACGCGACGCGACGGCGCCGTCCTGCTCGGCGGTGTCGTCCTGCTCGGCGGTGTCGTCCGAATCGGTCCGCGCGCCCGGAACGGGCGCGCGCAGGATCTCGACGCCGGCCTCGCGCGCGGCCGCACTCGCCCGCTCGTGGATGCGCTTGTGGAGGCCGAGCGCGATGCAGGGGATCCCCGATTCGGCGAGGAAGGAGGCGGCATAGAGCGCGTCCCCGCCGTTGTCCCCGCCTCCGGCGAGCGCGAGGACGGCCGGGGAGCCGTGAGAGCGGGGGTCGTCTCCGAGCGCGTCGAGGACCGCGTCGGCGACGGCGCGGGCGGCCGAGCGCATGAAGTGGTCGGGGTCGCCGGCACTCGCCGCCTCGGCGACGAGGGCGGATTCGGCGGTGCGGACGAGCGCGCGCGGGTAGGCGGGGATCATGCCCCGATCCTCTCACCCCCGCCCGCCGAGAGCATCACCTTGCTCCGCCGAGAGCATCACCTTTGGGCGCCGAGAGCATCACCTTGCTCCGCCGAGGGGATCTCTTTGCTGACACGAGCGAAGGGGGGTGCCCCCTATGTGGTGTGTCAAGCGGCTGTTGGCAGGTGTGTTGTCGGGTTGGGGTTGTAGAGGGCTCCGTCTCGGATCATGGCGTGGAGTGTGAGGATGCGTCGGTGGGCGAGGGCGATGAGGGCTTGGTTGTGGCGTTTGCCTTGGGTGATCTTGCGGTCGTAGTAGGCCCTTGAGGTGGGGTCTGAGCGTAGGGATGCGAAGGCGGACAGGAACATTGCTCGTTTGAGTCGTTTGTTGCCTGCGTGGGAAACGTATTCGCCTCGGATGGAGGATCCTGATCTGCGGGTGACTGGTGTGAGGCCTGCGTAGGAGGCCAGGTGGGCTCCGGTTTCGAAGGTGCGCCCGAGGGTCTCGGCGATGAAGACGGCGGCGGTCCTGACCCCGATGCCGGGCATGGAGGTCAGGACCTCGTAAAGAGGGTGGGCCTCCACCAGGGCCTCAACCTTCGCGGCGACGTCCGCCCTCTGGGCGTGCAGGGCTGCGAGCTGGCGCGCCAGGTGCGGGAGCACCACGCCAGCGGCGTCGGTGCCGACGACCACCACGCTCTGGGAGTCCAGGGCGTCGATGATGGCGTTCGCCCAGGTGGTGTGGCGTCTGGCGCCGTGGGCCTCGAGCTTGGCGTCCACGCTGCCTCGTCCGGCCTTGCGCAGGGCGGCGGGGGTGGGCCAGGAGGCGATGACCTCCAGGACGGCGTCGTGCTCGAGCCAGGGCCCCAGGACCTTCTCCAGGGCGGGGTGGATCTGGGTGTACAGGCCCCGGATCCGGTTAGAGATCTGGTTGACCTGACGGGCCAGGTCCAGGTCGAAGCCCGTGAGCATACCCAAGGCCGCGGCGTCCTCGTCCGAGGAGCTGATCGCTCGCAAGGTATGGGGCATGGTGCGGGCCGCCTCGGCGATGACCGCGGCGTCCCTCGCGTCGGTCTTGGCATTGCCCGGAGTCAGGTCGGCGATCCTGCGCATGGACAGGCCCGGCAGGTAGCCCACCGCCAAGCCCTCGTCCTGGGCGACAGCGACGGCCAGGGCGCCGATGGTGGCGGGCTGGTCCACCACCACCAGCACCCGCCCATGGGAGCCGAGACGGTCGTAAAGATCACGCAGGCGGGCCTCGTCGTTAGGGAGAGCCCGATCAAAGAGCTTCTTCCCGTCTCGGGTCAAGGCGGTCGCCCAGTGGTCGGACTTGCCCACGTCGATGCCGATGAACACGTCGATGTCGTCGGTGACCATGTCGTCATCCCGTCCGTCGTAGGGGTGGACGGCCAGCGTCCCTTGAGCTGGTCGCCCCGCACCCACGTTACGAAAGACCTCGACAGTCACGTCTTCGGGGCGTTCCCCTGATCAGCGGTCACCACCAGCCGCGCGGATGGTCGGTGACAACACCCCCGGATCATTGAGTAGACAGGGGCAAGACATCATGCCGACCACCGCTGGCCCAGCCGCCAACACTTCNACTCGACGCCCGTGCCCGCCCACAGAGCGCGCCGAGACGGCGAAGTAGGTCATGCGGGCCGCCGATTCCGGGCGCTGGGCGACTTGGATCGCACACTCGACGCCCGTGCCCGCCCACAGAGCGCGCCGAGACGGCGATGCAGGTTGTGCGGGCCGCCGATTCCGGGCGCTGGGCGACTTGGATCGCACACTCGACGCCCGTGCCCGCCCACAGAGCGCGCCGAGACGGCGATGTAGGTCGTACGGGGCAGCAGCAGCCGAGTACACCCCCAACTGGGAAGAGCCAGTAGTGCTCTCGGCGGACAAAGGTAATGCTCTCGGCGGACGAAGGTGATGCTCTCGGCGGGCGGGGAGATCCCCTCGGCGAGCGAAGGGGATGCTCTCGGCGGGAGGGGCGCGGGGGGGGGTGCGAGCGCAGGGCCGGAGAGAGTCAGGCGACCGCGACGAGCTCGCGAGCGACGACGACATCGCGACGCCAGCGCGCGGCCTCGAGGCCGATCGCCCCGATGATCATCGCGCCGACGAACACGAGGACGCTCGGCGGGCAGTCCTTCCCGTGCGCCATGAAGTAGACGTAGGGCGCGAGGAAGGTGACGACCGTGACGACGAGGCCGGCGATCCGGGTGAGGACGGTGCGCCCCGCGACCATGGCGAGCACGCCCCAGGTGTAGGGGATCGCCGTGACGACGTCGATCGTCCAGAGGACCCACACGCGGCCGGTGAAGCCCGGGACGAGCGCGACGGGCAGGGCCCGCAGCGCCGAGTAGACGAAGACGACGAGGTAGGCGAGGAAGCGCGGATCGATGGCGAGGCGCGCGAGGCGCGAGCGCTCGCGGATCGCGACGCCCGCCCGGCGCAGCGCGTCGACGACGGCTCTCGGCGCGCGCAGCGAGTCCGCGTCGTGGAGGATGCGCCGAAGGAACGCGGCGCGCTCCGGATCGGCGGACCAGGCCTCGACGAGGCGCAGCGGATTGAGGGCGACCGGGATCGAGCCGTCCGGGCCGGGCGCTCCGGCGACCGCGACGGCGCCCTCGCCGAGAAGGTCGGAGAGCCGGGGGAGCGAGGCGGGGGAGGCGGTCGAGAGCCACAGCGGGCAGCGGGGTTCGACGGCGTCGCGCAGGCGGTGCCCGAGGGCGCGCCCCCAGGCGCTCGGGCGCTGGAGGCAGTCGCGGGACTCCTGGGCGAATTCGTCGAGCCCCTCGATGAAGGAGACCTTGCCGGCGGGGATCTCGCCGACCCGGTCGGCGCCCGCGAGCTCGCGGAGGACGTCGGGGTCCCAGGAGGCGGAGCGCGCCTCGGGGAAGTCGGCGAGCGATCCGGCGACGAGGAGGCGCTCGTGGAACGGGAGCCGCCCGCGCGCGAGGCGGGCGGGCGCGCCGATCGACGGCCCGCGGGTGGTCGGGCGCGCGAGGGGCTCTTCGGCGCCCGCCGTTCCGGTCGCCCGTTCGTGCGAATGCGCCGCCACGACCTCGTTCATGCCCCTCCTTCGCCGTCCGACGGCGCCGCGGGAACGGCGCCCCTCCCACTCTGCCGGAGCGCAGGGCAACAGCATATGGGGGAGGACCCGCATTCTCCCCGGAACCCGCGACGCGCCTACGATCGTGGCATGCCGAAGAGACGAATCCCCGCCGCCGAGGGGCTCGGCGCGCTCGCGACCTGGGCGCGCGAGGGGGCGCAGACCCCGCGGCCGGTGCTCCTCGCCGCCGTGCGCTTCACCCTCGAGGAGATCGGCGCTCTCCATCCGGGCCGATCGGTCGAGGTGCGCGTGCCCCCGGCGGGCGCCGTCCAGATCCTTCCGGGCACGACCCACCGGCGCGGGACGCCGCCCGCGGTCGTCGAGACGACGATGGAGACGTGGCTCGGCCTCGTCACCGGCGCCGTCACGTGGGAGGAGGCCGCCGGGGACGGCCGCGTCCAGGCGTCCGGCGAGCGGGCCGACCTCTCGCCCTACTTCCCCTTCCTCGCGCCTCGGGTCGTCCCGTGAGTGAGGGGCTCCCGGTGAGCGGGGCCGGGGCGCGGATTCCCGACCCCATCGACCTGGTCGTCATCGGCGCCGGTCAGGCGGGCCTCGCCGCCGCGGGCGAGCTCGTCCATCGCGGGATGCGCCCGAGCGTCGACTTCCTCGTGCTCGACGCCGAGGAGGGGCCGGGCGGCGCGTGGCGCCATCGCTGGGACTCGCTCACGGTCGGGAAGGCGCATCGATCTCCGACCTCCCGCACCTCAATGCCGGCCCGATGGACGAGGATCGCCCGTCCTCGCAGGTCGCCGCCGAGTACTACGGCCGCTACGAGGAGGCCTTCGACCTCGCCGTCGTCCGGCCGGTGCGCGTGCGCTCCGTCCGCTCCTCCGCCGTGCTCGCGACGCCGCTCGTCCTCGGGTCCTCGTCGATCGACGAGGCCGGGGCGGTGCGCCCGCCGGAGGGGATTCGTCGCGACACCCTCCTCGAGATCGAGTGGGAGCGCGCGGACACGGGGGAGACGGGGCTCCTGCGCGCCCGGATGATCGTCAACGCGACGGGCACGTGGACCCGCCCGTACCGGCCGTCGATTCCCGGCGCCGACTCGTTCCGGGGCCGGGTCCTCGATACGACGCAGTACGTGAGGGCGCAGGATTTCGCGGACGAGCGGGTCCTCGTCGTCGGCGGCGGCCTGTCCGCCGTCCAGTTCCTCCTCGAACTCGCGCCGGTCGCGGCGTCGACGGCGTGGGCGACCCGCAGGCCGCCGAACTTCACGGCCCTCGACTTCGACGCCGTGTGGGGCGCGGAGGTCGAGAGGGCGGTCGACGAGAGGACGGCGACCGGGGCGGCGCCCGCCTCGGTCGTGCGGACGACCGGCATTCCGAGACTCCCCGAGTACCTCGAGGGCGTCCGCTCCGGGGTGTTCGTCAGCCGCGGGATGTTCGACCTCATCGGCGCGTCCGGCGTGAGGTTCTCGCCGCGCGCGACCCTGTCGGACCCCGGGGCGCTCGGGCCGAGCGGGCGCAGAGCTCCCTCCGGCGGGCTCGTCGAACCGGACTCGTGGAGGCCCTTTCCGACGGACACGTGGGTCGAGGTCGACACGATCTTCTGGAATACCGGGTTCCGCGCGTGCTCCTCGTCGGCTACGGTTCGGGGGCGTCGACCTTCGGCGCGACGCGCGCCGGGCGCGAGGCGGGACGGATCGCGATGGCCCGGCTCACGGGCGCGGCGAAGCGCGCCCTCTGAGAGAGCGCGCTATCGGGAGATCCGGGGCCTCAGGCCTCGAGCTTCTTCGGGGCGGGTCCGTACCACTTCTTCGCCGAGCGGATCGCGTAGCGCTGCGCCACCGCGACGATGGCGGCGGAGGCTGCGGCGAAGAGGATGAGCGAGACGAGCGCGACTTCGTCGTCGTCTTCGCGGGGGATGTCGCGTCCGGTGACGAGCTTCCATCCGGCCTCGGCGACCTTGCCCGCGCCCATCGCGGAGATCGCCATCGCGCCGGCGCTCGCGAGCTTCCAGCCGAGATCCTCCATGGTGCACTCCCTCCTCGGTTCGGGGCGACGCGCCCCACTCGTCCCATCATGCCGTACGCGGGGCTCGCCCCGCAGGTCCGGCCGCTCAACTCGTCGCGCCTTAGACTGAATCGAGTTCCGCCCGCCCTCGAAGGAGCGCCCATGTCGTCGATCCACCGGCCCGCGGCGATGGCCGCGGCCCTCGCCGCGACGGGCCTTCTCGCCGCCTGCACGCCGTCCGTCGGAGCCTCGACGGGCGCCGACCCCTTCGCCGAGCCGATCGTCCCGACGGGAGCCGTCGACGAGGTCCAGTCGGCCATGCCCGGCGCGCTCGGCGCCCCGGAGCCCGACCGCGGATCGGGGACGGTGAAGGTCGCGGTTCTCGACGGCGCCCAGCTCCCGACGGAGGTCGTCGACGCCTTCTACCGGGCGACGGGCTTCGACCTCGACCAGGACGCGGTCTCCTCTGCCTCCGAGATCTCGGGAGTCGGAGCGGATGTCGCCCTCGGGCTCGGCGCGGGCGACGTCCTCGCCGCGAAGGACGCCCTCGCGGCCTCGGCCCCCTTCGAGGTCTCCGCCCCCGAGGGAACGGCGATCGCCGGTGTCGACTCGGAGATCGCCTTCGGGCGCGACGACGTCTGCGTCCTCGCCGACAAGGCGTGGATGTCGGCGAACAAGCGCGCCCTCCCGACGAGCCTCGGCGACCTCGCGAAGGCGGAGAACGCCTCCCTCCTCTCGATCCCCGATCCGCGGTCCTCCCGCGTCGGAGCCCTCTTCGTCGAGGGCGCGGCCGAGCGCCTCGGCGAGGGCCTCGGCGAATGGGCGAAGGCGCTGAAGTCCGGCCAGGCGCTCATCGCGGACTCCGCAACGGCGAACTCGGCGTGGACGGCGCTCGAGGCGCCCCAGTCCGGCGACTCGAGCGCCGCGAACCGGCCCCTCCTCGTCGCGCCGATGAGCGCGATCTCCCGGACGACCTCCGAGCCGGGCGTCGAGGCCTCGGCCGAGGCGCTCGCCGGCACCTGCGTCCAGCGCGTCCTCTACGCCGCGCCCGCCGCGGGCGCGAAGAACGAGGACGGGGCGCGGGCCCTCCTCGCCTGGCTGCTCTCCTGGGAGGGGCAGCACGATCTCGCGAGCGCGGGCCTCGTCTACCCGCTGGACGGCACGGCGCTCGAGGGGACCGCGGCCCACTGGTTCCTCGCGCCCCTGGCCGATGCGCAGGCGATCTCCGAGGACGCCCTCGCCGCGTCCGCCGAGCGGATCGCGATGTGGGAGGCCGGGCTTCAGGGCTGATGCCGTCCGGCGCGGCCGTCCGCGGAACTCGGTGTCAATAAAATATTGACACTAGATCATGCGTCAAGATATTCTTGACGCATGGAGATCGCCGATCCCGCCGCCGGGGCGGGCCGAGCGGATTCCGCAGGCGACCCGGCGTCTCAGAGCCCCTCCTCGGCGGGCTCGCCCGCCGAGGGCTCCCGCGCCTCGGGGCGCGCCGCGCGCCCGGAGGAGTCGCGGATCCTCTACTCGTCGACCGCGGCGCCCGCGTCCTCCTCGCGGCCCCTCGCCCTCGCCGGGGGACTGATCGCCGTCCTCGGAGGGCTCGTCGCCGTCCTCGCCGCGCTCATCCCCCTCCTCTCCTCGCCCGACCGCGACGCCTTCTCTCTCGGGCTCGGCATCGGCGCGGGATTCGTCATCGGGATCGTCCTCGTCGCCATCGCGGCGTCCGTCGCGAAGTCGAAGTCCTCGTCGCGGAAGGACTCCGCGACCGCGGCAGCGGGCGCGGACGACGCAGACGCCGATCACGGGACCGAGGGCGCCTGATGAGCGCCGAACGGAACGCGGCGCCCGAATCCGCCGACTCCTCGCGCTTCGACGAGGGCGTCCGCGCCCGCGTCCACGAGGAGCTCGCCGCCCTCGTCGCGCGCCTCGACCCCGCGCTCCTCGCGCGCCTCGACGACCCCGAGGCGCGCGGGGAATCCGGGACCGACCTCGTGCGGGCGACCGGCGTCGTCGCCGACGAGGCCCAGGAGCTGCTGCGCTCCGCCGTCGCCGCCGCCCGCGACACCGGCGCCTCCTGGGCGACGATCGGCCGGGTCCTCGGCATCTCCCGCCAGGCCGCGCAGCAGCGCTTCGGCAAGGAGGAGGACGCACGCAGCGCGCCCCCCTCGAGCGGCTCCGGCGAGTCCGACGCCCCTGCCCCGACCTCGTCGATGAACGACCCCTGGACCGCGGACGACGGACGGATCTGGAGGATGACCCCCGTCGACGCCTTCGACGAGCTGCCCCGACTCGAACGGGCCGGGCGGCGCGGCTGGCGCTCGATCGGCTACGGGATCCTCTACCACGACCTCGTTCACACGGACGTCCAGTGGGAGCACAAGCGCGTCACCGCGCTCAACAACCCGCGCGCCCGACTCGAGGCCGAGGGATGGCGGGTCATCGGGACGAGCTGGTTCCCGTGGGTCTACTACGCGCGGCCGACCGATCGGCCCGCCGAGGGCGACGGGTCGATCCCCGAGTAACCCGAACAGGCGGCGCTCAGTCCTCGAGCATCTCCGGGGTCACGCGGCACTCGGCGCCGATCCGCATCGGCGCGATCCGGCCGGAGGCGCGCATCTCCTCGAGCCGCGGCACGAGCTTGTCGACCACGGTCCACGGATCGATCGTGTTGAGGTAGATGCGGGTGCCGCCCTCGAAGCCGGCGAGCGTCGAGATCCTCCACTTGAGGAGGATCCTCCACCGCATCGGCGTGCGGACCGTCGGCGGACGGTGGTACCACTCCTCGTTGCACGGGACGTCCGTGCCGGTCGCCGCGTGCATCGCGTGGAGGAGGTCGGAGACCGCGCGCATCTGCTCGGGCGAGACCTCCCACGGGTTGCGCGGCGCGTGAAGCGGCCAGATCGCGACGCCGGGGAAGCGATGGCCGAACCCGGCCATCGCGAAGGCGTGGTCGTTCTGCGCGATGAGCAGCTTGCGCGTCGCCCCGACCTTGAGGATCTCGTCGTAGATGTCCGGCTGGGAGCGCAGGCGGTCGAGCTCGGCCTCCGTCTGCACGGAGAAATCGTCGATCGCGACGAGCTGCTTGTGGAGGTGGTCGAAGGACGCGCCCGCCGGCTTCAGCCAGTTCTGGAAAGTCGCGACGTAGCGGACGTGACGGTCGAGCCCGTAGAGGTCCTCCATCGTCCGCGCCGTGAAGTCCGTGTACCGGTAGTGCTCCTCGGGGGTGAGCGTCCCCGAACCGGCGAGGTCGGTCGTGTCGCGCGCCCCATCGACGAAGTGCCGCTTCGCGACGATGAGGTCGTGCCCGCCGGAGAAGAAGCCGTTCGCCTGCTGGAGCTTCTCCGAATCCGTCATCGCGTCGAAGTCGGCGTCCGAGACGCCCGACGCCCTGAGGCGCGCGTGAACGACCCGCATGATGTGGTCGTAGCCCTTGGGGGAGGCGAGGTACTCCGCCATCCGGCGGTGCTCCGCCTCGGAGGGCATGTGCCCGTGATTGAGGTGCCAGTAGTTGTAGGAGACGATCTCGAAGAGGTTCGGGATCCTCCGGAACTCGGCGGTCGTGTCCGACAGCTTCTCCGCCGGCAGCCCGGAGAGTTCGCGCCAGGCCCCGTCCTCGTCGATGACGAGGCGCGACTTCTCCGGCGGCGTCTCAAGGTAGCGCTTCTCGCAGAACGCGCAATGGCAGCCGTCCTGCGAGTGATCGATCGGACGGGGATCGGGGTGCGGGGCGGAGAGCGGGCGATTGCCGCGCCCGGGAACGGTCCACACCTCGGTTCCGGTCAAGAGGTTCTGCTGTTTGACGGTGCCGTCCGCCAGCCTGACGATCGCGCGATCCGTCCGCGAGAGCTCCTTTGCCATAGGGACCATCGTACCCTCCGACCTGCTCGGAAGCGCCCCGCCGAACCTGGGGATACCCTGGGCGCATGACCGCTCCGCGCCTGTTCGCGCCCCTGAAGGTCGGCTCCGTCGAGGCGCCGAACCGCCTGTGGATGCCCCCGATGTGCCAGTACTCCGCCGCCCCCGCGGGCGACGGCCTCGGCCGCCCGACCGACTGGCACCTCGTCCACTACGGCGCCCGCGCCCTCGGCGGCGTCGGCGCGGTGATCGTCGAAGCGACCGGCGTCGTCCCCGAGGGCCGCATCTCCGTCGGCTGCCTCTCGCTCCACGAGGACTCGCGGATCCCCGACTTCGCGCGCCTCGCCGACGTCGTTCACGAGGGCGGGGCGAAGGCCTTCATCCAGCTCAATCATGCGGGCCGCAAGGGGTCGAGCCGAGTCCAGTGGGAATCGGACCGCGGACCCGCTCCGGTCGACGAGGGCGGGTGGGAGACCGTCGCGCCCTCGCCGATCCCCTTCGGACCGGACGATCCTTCGCCGCGGGCGCTCGAGGCCGAGGAGATCGAGGGGATCACCGACGCATTCGCGGCCGCCGCCCGCCGGGCCGTCGACGCCGGATTCGACGGCGTCCAGATCCACGGGGCGCACGGGTACCTCCTCCACCAGTTCCTCTCCCCGGACTCGAACCGCCGGTCCGACGAGTGGGGCGGCTCCTTCGAGGGGCGCTCGCGCCTCATCCGGGAGGTCGTGAGACGGGTCCGCGACTCTATCGGAGACGCGGCGCTCCTCGTGCGCCTCTCGGCGACGGACTGGCTCGAGGACGACGCGCGGCCGGGCGCGCGCTCGTGGACGCTCGCCGACACGACGCGCCTCGCGCCGCTCCTCGTCGGCGACGGCGCCGACATGCTCTGCCTCTCGACCGGCGGGAACGCGCTCGCCCCCATGCCGATCGGCCCGGGCTACCAGGTCTTCGCAGCTCGCGCGGTGCGCCGGGCGCTCGCGGACGCCGGGCTCTCCGCGCCGGTGTCGACGGTCGGACTCATCCGGTCGGCAGAGCAGGCCGAGCAGATCCTCCTCGACGGGTCCGCCGACGTCGTCGAGATCGGCCGGGACCTCCTCGCCGACCCCATGCTCCCGCGGCTCTGGGCGGCGCGGCTCCGCGCCGAACTCCCGATGCCCCCGCAGTACAACCGGGCGCATCCGCGCCGATAGCGCTCGCGGCCGTCGACCCGGGGGTCGACGGCCGCGCGAGGTGAATGCGGGGACTCAGTTCTTCGGGAGCCACCCGCGCGCGTTGCGGCCGAGATCGGCGAGGAGCTGGGCGGCCTCGTCGGCGCGATCGGCCTGAACGAAGAAGTGGTCGTGGCGCGCGCACGCGATCGGGTTCGCGACGATCGAGCGGGCCGAGAGGATCTGGGCGATCGTCGCGGTGACGCCGATGGAGTCGAGGTCGGCCTGGAGGCCGAGCGAGAGATGCGCGTAGGTCTTGTCGACGGGAAGGCCCGCCGCCTCGGCCTCGGACTTCTCGAGGACGACGGTGAGCTTGTCCTCGTCGCGGATGACGGCGAAGGGGTGCGTCCCCGCCGGCACCTCGTCGACGAGGGCGAAGACGTACTCGCCCTGCGGAGTCGGGGCGAGGGTGGCGAGCATCTGATCAAGGGCCTGAGGATCGGACATAGGGGCGAGCGTAGACCCCCGCCGCCCGCCGGTCACCCGCCGTCCTCCACGTGGACACCGCGAAAACCGCCGGATTCAGCCGATCCGCTGACGGAGTCGGCGGCCGGCGGCGCGTCTCACACGAGGTTCTTCCGATTCGGGTGCGATCCGGTGCGCCCGGCCTCGCCCTCGTCGAGGGCGTCGACGAGCGCCATCTCGGCGGGGGAGAGGACGAAGTCGAAGACGTCGAGATTCTCTCGCTGGCGCGAGGGGGTGACGGACTTCGGGAAGACGACGTCGCCGCGCTGGAGCGCCCAGCGCAGGGCGACCTGGGCGGCCGAAGCTCCGTAGGGCTCGCCGATGCGGGCGAGCGTCGGATCCTTCGCCGCGCGGCCGCGGGCGAGCGGGGACCACGCCTCGACGACCATGCCGAGCGTGCGGGCGTGCTCGCGCACCGCGTTGTTCGGGAGGAAGGGGTGGGCCTCGATCTGGAGGACGTGCGGCGGGACCTTCGCGATGTCGAGGACCTTCTCGATGTGGGCGATCTCGTAGTTCGACAGGCCGATCGCGCGGGCGCGGCCCTGGGCGAAGAACTCCTCGAGGACGGGCCAGGGGAGGGCGACGTCGCCGCCGTAGCTCGCGGGCAGCGGCCAGTGGATGAGGAAAAGGTCGACGTAGTCGGTCCGCAGGTCATCGAGGGTCCGCTCGAAGGAGGCGCGGGCGACGTCCGGCTCGTGGTTGCCGTTGTCGAGCTTCGAGGTGAGGAAGACGTCCTCGCGCGGGATCCCGGACTCGGCGATCGCGCGGCCGACCTCGGCCTCGTTGCCGTACATCTGCGCGGTGTCGATGTGACGGTAGCCGAGTTCGAGGGCGGAGGACACGGCCTCGTAGACGCCCTCGGTCACCTTGAAGGTGCCGAAGCCGAACTGGGGGATGGGGTTCCCGGTCGGCAGGAGAAGGTCGGGGATCTCGGTCGCGGCGTTCACGGTGCTCCTTCTCGACGGCGCCCCAGCCGGGGCGATGCGGGACCATCCTCCCACGCGCCGCCGCGCTCCGCGCGCGTCCCGCGGACTGCGCGCCTCCCGCGGACAGCGCGCACGAGGCCGGGGCGGTGGGCCCGAGGAACGGGGGAGCCGCCCGCGGGGACTCCCCACGGGCGGCTCGCCGAAGCGGCTGGGCGCCGTCAGATCGCGTCGGCCTCCTCGGGGCCGGCGAACTGCGCGTTGTAGAGGCGCGCGTAGGCGCCGTCCTTCGCGAGGAGCTCCTCGTGGCGGCCCATCTCGACGACGTCGCCCTGCTCCATCACGAGGATGAGGTCGGCGTCGCGGATCGTCGAGAGGCGGTGGGCGATGACGAAGGCCGTGCGGCCCTCGCGCAGCGCGTCCATCGCCCGCTGGACGAGGACCTCGGTACGGGTGTCGACCGAGGAGGTCGCCTCGTCGAGGATGAGGATGTCCGGGCGCGACACGAAGGCGCGAGCGATCGTGAGGAGCTGGCGCTCGCCCTGCGAGATGACGTCCGCCGAGTCGGAGACGTGCGTCTCGTAGCCCTTGGGGAGCTGGCGGATGAGGCGGTGCGAGGCCGTGGCCCGCGCGGCCTCGACGACCTCGTCGTGGGTCGTCCCGTCGGCGCCGAAGGCGATGTTCTCCTCGATCGACCCGTCGAAGAGCCACGTGTCCTGGAGGACCATGCCCATGTGCGAGCGGAGGACGTCCTTGTCGAGGTCGGCGATGTCGGCCCCGTCGAGGGTGATCCGCCCGGAGTCGAGCTCGTAGAACCGCATGAGGAGGTTGACGAGCGTCGTCTTGCCGGCGCCCGTCGGCCCGATGATCGCGACCATCTGACCGGGCTCCACCGTGAGGGAGAGGTCCTTGATGATCGGCGTGCCCTCGACGTAGGAGAAGCGGACGTGATCGAAGACGACGCGACCCGAGACGCGCTCGTCGTCGACGAGGGCGTCGCGGGAGGTCTCGCCGCGCGAGCCCGCGAGGGACTTCGCGCCGTTCTCGGGCGCCATCTCCTCGGCGTCGAGGAACTCGAAGACGCGCTCGGCCGAGGCGACGCCCGACTGGAGGGAGTTCGCCATCGAGGCGAGCTGGCCGACCGGCTGGGTGAACTGGCGCGAGTACTGGATGAAGGCCTGGACGTCGCCGAGGGTCATCGTGCCGCCGGCGACCATGAGGCCGCCGCCGACCGCGACGATGACGTAGGAGATGTTCGAGACCATGTTCATCAGCGGCATCACGAGGTTCGAGATGAACTGGGCGATGAAGCTCGACCGGTAGAGCGACGAGTTCGACTTCTCGAAGTCGGTGTCGAAGCGGGAGTCGAGTCCGTAGAGGGCGAGGACCTCGTGGCCCGAGATCGTCTCCTCGACGAGGTCGGAGACCTCGCCGGTGGAGCGCCACTGCTCGCGGAACTGCGGCTGCGCCTTCCCCATGAGGACGCCCGCGAGCGCGGCGCCGAGGGGGATGACGACGAGGGCGAGGAGCGTGAGCTTCCATGAGAGGGTGAGCATCATGACGAAGATGCCGACGATCGTGAGAATCGCCTGGAACAGCTGCGAGAGCGTCTGGTTCATGATCTGGGCGACGTTGTCGACGTCGTTCGAGACCCTCGACATGAGGTCGCCGCGCGAGTGGGAGTCGAGGTAGGAGAGCGGGAGCCGCTCGATCTTCGACTGGACCTTGTCGCGCAGGCGCCACCCGAGGTTCTGGACGGCGACCCGCAGCACCCAGCCCCCGAGGAAGGAGACGAGGGCGGAGGCGGCGTAGATGCCGACGCAGAGGAGGAGCACCTTGCCGAGGGCGTCGAAGTCGATGCCCTGGCCGGGGGTGACGTCCATCGAGCTCAGCATTGTCGCGAGGTCGTCCTGGCCCTTCGCCTGGAGCGCGGCGACCGCCGCTTCCTTCGACGGGGCCTTCGCGATCATCTTCCCGATGACGCCGTTGAAGATGAGGTCGGTGCCGCGGCCGAGGACGCGCGGGGCCGCGACGTTGAATCCGACGGAGATCGCGGCGCCGAGGAGGGCGAGGGCGACGAGCCACTTGTCGGGGCGGAGCTCCCCGATGAGTCGCTTGAGGGAGCCCTTGAAGTTCTTCGACTTCTCGACGGGGCGGCCCATGCCGCCGTGGGGGCCGTGGCCGCGCGGGGCGGTGCGCAGTCGTGCGTCTCGGGTGCTCATGCGGCCTCCTCCTCGCTCATCTGGGACGCGACGATCTCCTTGTAGGTCTCGCACGAGGCGAGGAGTTCGGCGTGGGTGCCGCGGCCGACGATCCGGCCCTCGTCGAGGACGAGGATCTCGTCGGCGTGGCGGATCGTCGCGACGCGCTGGGCGACGATGAGGACCGCCGCGCCCTCGGTGTAGCGCGGGAGCGCGAGACGGAGCTTCGCGTCGGTCGCGTAGTCGAGCGCGGAGAACGAGTCGTCGAACACGTAGAGGTCGGCGGCGCGGTAGAGCGCGCGGGCGATCGCGAGGCGCTGGCGCTGGCCGCCCGAGAAGTTCGAGCCGCCGGGCTCGACCTCGTGATCGATGCCGTCGGCGAGGGCCGAGACGAACTCGGTCGCCTGCGCGCCGTCGAGCGCCCACTGAACGCGCTCGCGCTGGGCGGCGTCGGGCTCGGCGACGCCGGCGACGGTCGAGGCGATCGTGCCGGAGAAGAGGTAGGCGTGCTGGGGGATCATCGCGATGCGCTCGCGGACCGTCTTGACCGGCAGGTCGCGCAGGTCGACGCCGGAGGCGCTGATCCGCCCGCCGGTCGGGTCCATCATGCGGGGGAGGAGGTTGACGAGGGTCGTCTTGCCGGAGGCGGTCGCGCCGATGACGGCGGTCGTCGTGCCTGGGGCGAGATCGAGGTCGACGTCCTCGAGGACGGCCTCCTCGGCGCCCGGGTAGCGCAGGGACGCGCCCTCGAGCGCGAACTCCCAGCGGCCGGCGGGGGCCTGCGCGGGCGACTTCGGATCGGTGATCGTCCACTCGTGATCGAGGATCGCGGCGACGCGGCCGGCGGCGACGTTCGCGCGCGGGATCATGATGAAGATCATCGCGGCCATCATGACCGCCTGGGAGATCATCGCGACGTAGTTGATGTAGGCGATCATCGCGCCGATCTGGAGGTCGCCGGAGTCGATGAGCCGCGAGCCGTACCAGAGGACGCCGACCGTGCCGACGGAGATGACGACCATGACGGCCGGGAACATGAGGGCGAACCACGTGCCGATCGACAGGGCGACGGAACGGAGGCGGTCGTTCGCGTTCGTGTAGCGGTCGCGGATGAAACCCTGACGGATGAACGCGCGGATGACGCGGATGCCGGTGAGCTCCTCGCGCAGCGCCGTGTTCATCGTGTCGATGCGGGTCTGCTGGACGGCGAAGAGGGGCGAGAGACGGCCCATGATGAGGCCGACGACGAGCGCGAGCGTCGGGACAAGCACGAGGAGGACGACGGAGAGCTTGACGTCCTGGCGCAGGGCCATGATGACGCCGCCGACGCCCATGATCGGCGCGCCGATCATGACGGAGAAGGAGAGCATCATCGTCATCTGGATCTGCTGGACGTCGTTCGTCGAGCGGGTGATGAGCGAGGACGCCCCGAACTCGTGGAAGTCCTGGGCGGCGAAGCCGTGGATGTGCTGGAAGAGGCCGGAGCGCAGGTGCGCGCCGAGGGACATCGCGAGGCGGGCGCCGAGGTAGACGGCGACGGCCGTACATACCATCTGGACGGCGGCGATGGCGAGCATCTCGCCGCCGAGGCGCCAGATGAGGGCGGTGTCGCCGGCGGCGACGCCCTCGTCGATGATGCGGGCGTTGAGATCGGGGAGTTCGAGTGCGGCGATCGTCGCGGCCGTCTGAAGGACGACGACGGCGAGGACCTCCCACACTCGCGCCTTGAAGTGGCGCCATGCGAGGGAGAAGAGCATTGAGCCCTCTCTTCGAAGAAGTATTTTCAGGTTCCTGAAAAGCGTAGGGTGGGAGGTGATACCGTGTCTTCTCCAGCACCCGGAAAGGGTGGGAGTTCACAGCCGCGCGCCTCCCGCATACAGTGGCGGCATGGCCCCCGCACCGAAGCCCCGCACCGCGGCGTTCACGCCCGAGCAGATCGCCGCGGGCTTCTGGCTCATCGCCTCCGCCGTCCACGAGCGCCGACTCGAGATCGACGAGGACCGGACCGACGAGGCACTGCTCGCCGAACTCGAACCGCTCGTCGGCGCGCACGGCCTGCGCCTCCTCGACGTCAAACGCGCTATCCCCCGGATCCTCGCCGCCCGCGAGGCCGCCGAGCGCCACGAGCTCCCGACGGTCGCGGCCGCGAAGTGCGACGCCGCGCGCGCCCGCATCCTCTCCGACCGGGGCGCCGAGTCCTCCAAGGGGGCGCTGCTGTGGCCGACGGCGTCGCGCACGATCGCCGTGCGCCTCGGCGGCGGCAATTGGAACGCGGCGCTCGCCTCGCTCGGGCTCGCCCCCGCGGGTCGCGGGCGCGCGCAGGGCTCGGGCCGCTTCGACGAATCCGGGGTCGCCGCCGTCCTCGCCGAGTACGTCGCCTCCCGCGAGGCCGCGGGAGCGGCCGCCACCATTGGGGGCTACGGGGAGTGGGCGAGGGCCCGGCGCGCCGAGGGCCGCACCGACGTCCCCTCGGCCGCGACGATCCGCCAGCGCTACGGCGCCTGGGGGCGCGCCCTCGAGGCCGCGGCCGCCGCCGACTGAACCGCCTGAACCGCGCGCCTCCCGCGCGCCGGCGCTCGCCCTCCCCGCGCGTCCCCCAGCGCTCGCCTCGCGCCCGCCGAAAGTAATGCTCTCGGCGCGCGAACGTGATGCTCTCGGCGCGCAAAGGTAATGCTCTCGGCGAAGATCGGCGAGAGCATTACCCGACTTCCGCCGACGGCATTCCCCCTCCTTCACCGAGAGCATCACCTTGCTCGATCGAGGGGATGCGTTCTCCCCTCCTGCAACGCACCGCCTCGCCCTCGTCGATCCCGCGCGAAGGGCGGAAATGTGGCGAAGCGCACGCGACAGCGCGCCCCGGGCGGAGAAGAGTTCCGGGTCAGTAGGGGCGCCCGCCCCGCCGTCGTTCATTGGAGCAGCATGTCCGTTCGCAACGCCCTCCTCGCACTCGTCGCCCAGCAGCCCGCCGGGGTCTACCGCCTCAAGCAGATGTTCGAGGACCAGACCTGCGGCGCCTGGCCGCTCAACATCGGCCAGGTCTACCAGACGATGCAGCGGCTCGAGCGCGACGGCTCGGTCGTCTCCCACCAGGAGACCAACGCGGGATGCGACTCCGAAGTCTTCGAGATCACCGAGGCCGGCCTCGCGATCCTCGACGAGTGGTGGGCGTCCCCCGTCGCCCGCGAGAACCCCGAGCGCGACGAGCTCGTCATGAAGCTCGCCGTCGCCGCCGCGGACCCGACCGTCGACGTCACCGCGCTCATCCAGACGCAGCGCCGCTCCACCCTCTCCGCTCTCCGCGACGTCACCCGCCTCAAGGCCGGCGCCGACGAGGACGAGCTCGCGTGGAAGCTCATCCTCGAGCGCCACATCTTCGACCTCGAGGCCGAGCTCAACTGGCTCGACCACATCGAGTCCGGCGCCATCTCCGAGGCCGCGCGCAGCGCCGCCTTCGCCGCCTCCAAGAAGCGCGCACCGCGTCAGCTCGCCAAGAAGACCGCGGGTACCCGAGTGCGATGAGCCTCGGCCCCGCTCCGGTGAGGCTGGTCGGCGTCAGTCACGGCTACGGCGCCGGCAACACGAGGGTCCAGGCCCTGAAGAGCGTCGACCTCGAAGTCGGGGTCGGCGAGCTCGTCGCGATCATGGGGCCCTCCGGCTCCGGGAAGTCGACCTTCCTCGCCATCGCCGGCGGACTCGAACGCCCCGACGAGGGCGCCGTCCTCATCCACGGGGCCGACATCTCGACCCTCGACGCCGCCGAGCGCGCCGCCGTGCGCCGCCGCTCGATCGGCTACGTCTTCCAGGACTTCAACCTCATCCCGACCCTGACGGCCCTCGAGAACGTCGCCATGCCCCTCGAACTCGACGGGGCGCCCGGGAAGAAGGCGCGCCTCGCCGCCCGCGCCGCCCTCGAGGAGGCCGGCGCCTCCGACATCGCCGACCGATTCCCCGACGGCCTGTCCGGGGGCGAGCAGCAGCGCATCGCCATCGCCCGCGCCCTCGTCGGTCGCCGCTCGATCATTATGGCGGACGAACCGACCGGAGCCCTCGATTCGAACTCCGGCGAGAAGGTGATGCTCGCGCTGCGCAACCGCATCGACTCCGGCGTCGCCGGCATCCTCGTCACCCACGAGGCGCGCTTCGCCGCATGGGCCGACCGCACCGTGTTCCTCCGCGACGGACGGATCATCGACTCCTCTCGCTCCGACCGCGTCGAGGACCTCCTATGAGCCGACGGACGCCGCGCGTCCTCGAGACCTTCCTCGAGGCGCGGCGCCGCTGGAGAGTCGCCAGGCGCATCGCCCGACGGACGATCCGCGTCGACGTGAAGCGCTCGATCGCGGCCGTCGCCATCATCGCCCTACCGGTCGTCCTCATCATCACCGGCGTCACCGCCTGGACCATCACCTCGTCCCCGCGCTACGTCGCCGCCCAGTGGCTCGGCGACCGTCCGACCACGCAGGCTGTCGCGGTCCGCATCGCCCGCTCGTCCATCGCCCAGGATCCGCTCGGCTCCATGAACTCCTCTCTCGGTGGGAAGGACGTGACCGACGACGACGTGGCGGAGACCCTCGAGGCGTGGGTCCCGAACGGGGACCGGCTCGAGATCGTCGAGACCGTGCATCGGGCGAGCGTCACCCGCGTCGGCGCCGCGAAGTCGACATCGGTCGAGGACGTCCTCCAGACCGCCTCCCTCGACGCCCCCGAAGTCGGCGTGCCCGGCGGGACCGGGAAGCTCGCGGCCGGGCGGGCGGCGATCAGCGACGACCTCGCCGACGAACTCGGCGTGTCGGTCGGCTCCTCCCTCGTCGTCTCGACCGCGGCGAACGCCGCCGACGGCGCGTCCACGCAGAAGGCGAGCGTCGTCGTCGACTCGGTGTTCGAGGGCGAGCGGCGCCTCGTCATCGGGGAGGGCACCCTCGACCTCGCAACCTACCCGGTCGGCGGCGGATCGACGAGCGCCTTCTACGTCGTCGGGAGCGCGCCCGTCACCTGGGAGAAGGTCCTCGCGCTCAACTCCTCCGGGTTCCTCGTCATCTCGCGAGCCGTCCTCGCCGATCCTCCCGCGCACTTCGCCCTCGAAGGACAGGAGCCGGCCCTCGCGCGGTCCGAGATGTGGCGGCCCTTCGTCATCGTCGTCGGCTCGCTCCTCGTCCTCATCGAACTCGTCCTCCTCGTCACCCCGATCTTCGCCGTAGCCCAGAACCGAGCGATCCGAACCGCCGCGACGATCCTCGCGATCGGCGGAGACCACGCCGACCAGGGGCGCCTCACGACGGCGATCGGGCAAAGGATCGGACTCCTCTCGTCCGCGGTCGCAGTCGTCCTCGTGGCGATCGCCGACCTCGCATTCGGGTTCGGCTACGGCCTCGGATTCTCGATCGTCCCCTGGCAGTCGCTCGCCGCCGCGGCCCTCCTCCCGCTCGTGCTGTCGATCGTCGCGTCGATCTCACCGGCACGCGACCTCGCCGCGATCGATTCGGTCGCCGTCATCATGGGGAAGGCGCGAGCGCCCTCGAAGCTCGTCCGCCGCACGCCCGTCTACCCGATCGCCCTCCTCCTCGCCGTGCCGACGACGATCGCCGCCGCGATCATCGGCTCGCTCATCCTCCTCGCCCTCGGCGTCGGGCTTCTCGAGGCCGGCCTCATCGGGTCGGCCCCGTACGCGATCTCGAAGCGCTGGCGGGTGAGGGACGCGACTCCGATCGGCGTGCGCCTCGCCCTGCGCGACGCCGTCCGCAACGGGCACCGCACCCTGCCCGCGATGGCGTCCCTCATGACGACGACCTTCATCGCCGCGGGACTCCTCATCACCCTCACCTCCGCGAACGAGGCCGCCTGGAACGCCGAGGCCCACCTCGGCCCGCGCGGCTCCGTCCTCGTATCCGACGCGGACGCCTCGGACTCGACCGTGCAGGCGCGCGCGAAGCAGAACGCGGCGGCCGCCGCGGTCGCCGACGAACGGAGCGTCAAGGACTCGGCGACGCTCAGGGGCATGCCGTGGGCGTCGAGTACGAGCAACGGCCCCGCCCTCGTCGTCGAGGCCGTGTCGCCCAACGGCGGTGAATCGCTCTCGCTCAACGTCGCGAACCCGGCGATCGCCGAGATGGACCTCGCCTACATCGTCGACGACGGCACCTTCCTCGCGACCTCGGGGATCCTCTCCGACGACGCGATGGTGCGCGCGGTGACGACGCTGACCGCCGGCGGGGCGATCCTCCCCGACGAGAGGTACATCGACTCCGACGGGACCGCCGAGCTGCGCGCCCACGACATGACCGACGCGCTCGCCGCCGAGTCGAACGGGGATCCCGACGCCCCCGACCCGACGATCACCGCGACGACGCGCGTGCCCGCGACCGCGCGGTCGGAGGTCGACGTCATCGTCCTCTCGCCGAAGGCCGCGGCCGCCCTCAGCCTTCCCGCGAAGCCGATCGGGGAGCTCCTCGTCCTCGACCGCCCCGTGAGCGCCTTCAGCGCCCAGGCCCTCTCGGCCCGCGTCGCGAAGGCGGTGCCGGGCACGACGGCCCGCGTCATCCAGCAGCCGGTCGGCCCTGCTCATTCCGCGCATCGCGGCCTTCGTCGCCCTCATCGCCGCCGCGGGCACGGTCGCTCTCGTCGTCGTCCTCTCCGCGACCGACATGCGCCCCGACTTCGAGACCCTCGAGGCCATGGGCGCGACCTCCGAGCTGCGCTCGCGCGTGAGCGCCTACCAGGGCATCGGGCTCGCGGTCGCGTGCGTCCCGGTCTCCGTGCTGTCCGGTCTCTTCGCGGGAGTGCTCGCCGTCGTCGCGATCGCCCGTTCGGGCGCCTTCCCCGAACTCGTCGGCCTGTCCCCGGTGATCCCCTGGGCCGAACTCGTGCTCGTCCTCGTCGGCGCGCCGCTCGTCGCCGTCGTCGTCGCACGCGCGGTGACCCCGCGGGGTGCGGCGAAGCGGGAACGGGTGCTCTGAGCGAGGCGCCGGTCGTCGGACGGGGCGCCGGTCGTCGGACGGGGCGCCGGGCGGGGCGTCCGCCGCGTTCACGCCGCGTTCGCGACAAGTGGAGGGGTTCGCGTCAAGTGGAGGGGTTCGCGTCAAGTGGAGGGGTTCGCGTCAAGTGGAGGGGTTCGCGTCAAGTGGAGGGCCCATACCCCCTCCGATTGTCGTCAACCACTCCAATGACGAACCGGGACCCAGCCGCGCGACGCCCCTCCCGATCCCGGCGCGCGGATCACTCCTCGAAGTCGAACCCGAGATCGCCCGCCCGATCGAGGCGCGCGTGGTCGTGGGAGTCGCGTCCGCGCAGGCGGTCGAGTTCTCGCCGCTCCTTCTTCGAAGGGCGGCCCGTCCCGCGTTCGCGCTGCGCGACGGGGATGACGACGCGGGGCCGCTCGGGAGTGAGGTCCTCGTAGCAGACGCGCGCCTGTGGGGCCCCGACCCGCTTGACGAGGAGCCGCCGAACGACGAGCACCTGGTCGAATCCCCCGACGCGGAGCCTGACCTCGTCGCCGACTCGCACCTTCTGCGCCGCCTTGACCGTGTCGCCGTTGATCTTGACGTGCCCGGCGCGCGCGGCCGAGGTCGCCTGCGACCGTGACTTCGTCCGCCTGATCGCCCACAGCCAGGTGTCGACGCGCACCGAGTCCGAGTCGGCGAGCGCCCCGCGCGGGATCTCGGGCTCCGGCTCGCCCGGGTGCGCGAGGCCACCCGCCGCGGGCGTTCCGCCGTCGGCTTCCGCGCTCGTCGGTAGGGGGATGGACGAGGTCGGGGCGGTGGAGTCGGTCATGGGGTAGATGCTAGGCGCGGGCATCCGATCGGGCGACCTTCCGCGCGCAGTCATGCGCCTCGCGCGGCGAGGTCACGCGCCGTGGGCCGCGAAATCATACGAGTCCCGACGCGACGTCATGCGCTGAGATCCCCTCGGCGGGCGAAGGTGATGCTTTCGATGAGGAAAGGTAATGCTTTCGGTGAGGGGGGACTCAACGAGAGGCGGCCAGCACTCGGACTGCCAGCACTCGGACTGCCAGCACTCGGACTGCCAGTACCCGGACTGCCAGCACTCGGACTGCCAGTACCCGGACTGCCAGCACCCGCAGGGCTGGCCGCCCGGCGGCTCAGGCCCAGGCGGCCGTCTCGGGGTCGACGCCGTGGGCGAGCGCGTTCGCGTCGATGATCGCCTTGAGGTACTCCGCGAGTCCGGGCGCGACCGCCTCGTAGCGGGCGTGGAATCGCGGATCCGATACGTACATGCGCGCGAGGATCGCATGCTTGCCGGGCGTCACCTCGAACCAGTCGAGGGCCGCGCGGTGCGCGTCGGCGAGCGCGTTGGCCTTCTCGGTGCCGGGCTCGACGCCGGCGCGCATGGCGTCGGCGATGCGGGCCTCGACCTCCTCGAGGCGCTTCGCGGCCGCGGCCTCGCCCTCGGGACCCCTGGCGGAGCGGCGACGCTGAGACTCCGCCCAGTCGTCGGTCTCGCCGTAGCGGTCCTTCGCCTCCTCGTAGTACGGGTCCTCGGTCCAGTCGCGGCCGAGGATCGTCGATCGTTCTTCGGGGCTCATGGTCATGTCCTTCTCCTCCTTGTCGATGAGCGCGTCCACGGAGCCGACCATCGCCTCGAGCCGGGCGATGCGTTCGACGAGGAGCGCGCGCTGCCTGCGCAGATGCTGCGCCGGGGCGTCGAGCGAGTCGAGCGCCTCGGCGATGTCCGCGAGCCCCATCCCCGTCTCCCGATAGACGAGCGCGCGCTGGAGGCGCGCGACGTCCTCGGCGGAGTAGAGGCGGTAGCCCGCGGGCGAGCGCCGCGACGGGACGACCACGCGCTCGCGCTCCCAGTGGTGGAGCGTGCGCACGGTGACACCGACGAGGTCCGCGACCTCGCCGATGGTGTAGAGCGACGAGGCCGGGGCTCCGGCCCCGATCGGTCGGGGGACGTCCGGGCTCCCGGTCCGCTGCGTCGTCTCGTCCTCGCTTCGTCCGGCGTTCATGGGATCATCGTGCGCCCTGACGTCGCGTGAGGGTCAAGTCGTGGGCGATGGGGAGTTCGGTCCGCGGGGCGGCGGCTCATCGGTCGTCCTTCTCGGGGAGCGGCTCCGGCCTCGTGCGCCTAGGCGACGAGCTGCGAGGCGAGCTTGACGAGGAGCGCGAGGACGACGATGACGAGGACGCGGCGGATGAAGCGGGCTCCGAGGCGGGTCGCCCAGCGGGCGCCGGTGTAGCCGCCCGCCATGTTCGCGGCGGCCATCGCGAGCCCGAGCGGCCAGTCGATCGCGCCGTGCGCGCCGAAGAAGAGGAGCGCGCCGAGGTTCGTCGCGGAATTGACGATCTTCGTCAGCGCGGTCGCGCGCAGGACGTCCATCTGGGCGGCGCCGATGAACGCCATGAGGAGGAACGAGCCCGTCCCCGGCCCGAGGAGCCCGTCGTAGAGGCCGACGATTCCTCCGAATGGGACGGTGCGCGCGATCAGGGCGCCGATCGGCAGTCCGGAGCGCTTCGAGGCGAAGAGCTGCGGCTTCGCGATCGTGAGGACGAGGACGACGAGGAGCGCGCCGATGACGAGCGGGGTGAAGGAGTTCTTCGGGATCCTCGAGGCGAGGCCCGCGCCCCCGGACGCGGCGAGGAACGCGAGGAGCGCGGTCGGGGCGGCGATGCGCAGGTCGGAGCCGATCCTCCGCGAGTAGGCGACGGCGGCCGTGCCGGTTCCGGCGAAGCTCGCGAGCTTGTTCGTCGCGAGCGCGGTGACCGGTGCGATGCCCGGGACGAGGAGGACGGCCGGAAGCTGGATGAGTCCGCCGCCGCCGACGACGGCGTCGACGGCGCCGGCGAGGAAGGCGGCGCCCAGAAGGACGAGGAGGTGCGGGGCGACGCCGAGCGAGCCGAGCGTCGGCACCGTCTCGACGGCGATGCGCTCGATCGAATCGATGAGGGCGGCGGGGTCGAACGGCACGATGAGACTCTAGTCCGCCCCGTGGGCGCTTCCGTCCTGCGTCCGCCCCCCATTCGCCGAGAGCATTACCCGACCCCCGCCGACGGCATTACCCGGTTCCCGCCGACGGCATTACCCGGCCCCGCCGAGAGCATCACCTTCGCGCGCCGAGGGGATCTCTTTGCTGACACGAGCGACGGGGGCGCCGCCCGCCCCTCATTTGCCGAAGGCATTACCCGACCAGCACCGAGAGCATTACCGGCTCTTCGCAGTCGGGGGTGTAGCCGGTTGTCAGTGCCCTACACGACCTGCATCGCCGTCTCGGCGCGCGTGGTGGGTGGGGAGGGGCGTCGAGTGTGCGATCCACGTCGCCGCACGCCCGGGAGCGGTGGCCCGCACGACCTGCATCGCCGTCTCGGCGCGCGTGGTGGGTGGGGTGGGGCGTCGAGTGTGCGATCCACGTCGCCGCACGCCCGGAATCAATGGCCCGCACGACCTGCATCGCCGTCTCGGCGTGGATGGTGGGCGGGGAGGGGCGTCGAGTGTGCGATCCAAGTCGCTCTGCGCACGGGATCGGTGGCCCGCATGACCTGCATCGCCGTCTCGACCTGCTTCGGTGGGCTTCCGTCGGAGTGCTCGGCGGCTTTCACGACGTTTGATGGCGTTCGGCGCCGTTCGGCGGCGAAATCCCGGCGCCTCGTATCGCCGCCGAACATGAGGAAAGCCACCACACGCGCCGAGAAGGACCGCAGCACCGGGAGGCTCCAGACCGCCGCCTCACCCGACCACACCCCCAGATCGTGAAGAGCCGCATTACCCGACCCCCGCCGACGGGATCTCCCCCCTCGATCCGGCGCGCCGCCCCGACCTCGTCGATCGGGAGAAGGAGCGGAAACTCAGGCGGCGTCGATCGCCTTCGCCGCGCCCGCGAGGAACGCGCCGAGGATGACGAGCGCGACGCCCATCGCCGTCCAGCGCAGCTCGCGTTTCGTGCGGTGCTCGCCGAGCAGGAGGATCCCCGCCGGAGTCGAGATGAGGATGCCGAGCTGCGAGAGCGTGAACCCGGTCGCCACGCCGACGCGCCCCGCGGAGACCTGGAGGATGAGGACGGCGCCGCCCCACATCATGCCGGGGAGCAGCTGACGCAGAGTCGTCCTCGACCATCGAGTATCCGCCGGCCCGTCCCACGGGGTGAAGCGCGGCGAGGTGAGGACGAGCGCGACCGTCATGTACCCCAGCGCCTGCGGAAGCAGCGCGGTCTGGCCGTCGACGCCGAACCAGCGGACGAAGAGGAGGTAGACGACGAGCCCGAAGGTCGACGTGAGGAGCAGTCGAAGCCCGCGCCCCCAGTCGAGGTCGAGGGCGTCCTCGGCGGAGCGGGCCTCGTGGCGGGAGACGAGCCACACGCCGAGGACCAGCGCGAGGATCGCCGCACCGCCGTAGAGCGGGGACGCGCCGCGGCGCCACTCGCCGAAGAGGAGGACCCCGCCGAGCGACATCGCGACGAGCTGCATGCCCGTCGAGGTCGGCATCGTCCGCGAGACTCCGAGGACGCGCAGGCAGATCGTCTGGTCGAACAGGCCCCACCCGAGGAGCAGGCCGGAGAGGTAGGCGACGACGACCGACTGGGGCGTCCAGTGGACGTGGAGGAAGGGCGTCGCGATGAGGGCGGTGACGAACCCGCCGGCCATGAGCCCGAGAATCCGCTGCCGGTCGTCGCCGCCGAGGACGACGAGCAGGACGGACATCGTCCCGAAGACGAGTGAGGAGCTCAGAGCGAGGAGGAGGTCGGCCACGGGGAAAGCGTAGCGGCGCGGGCGGGGCTCCCCCGCATCCGGTCGTCGCGCCCGCGGTGAGTTCGCGCACGAGGCCGGGGCGGGGCGCTCGCCGCGAGGAGTCGATGCGCGCTCGTCGACCGACGAGGCCGGGGCGGGGCGCTCACCGGGAGGAGTCGATGCGCGCTCGTCGACCGACGAGGCCGGGGCGGGGCGCTCGCCGCGAGGAGAAGGGACGGGCCCGCGGGTTCGACGAGAAGGCGCCCGCCCCGTTCCCCGGGGCGGGCGCCTCTCAACCGATCGAGGCCGTCACTCGACGGTGACGGACTTCGCGAGGTTGCGCGGCTGGTCGACGTCGAGGCCCTTCACGGTCGCGAGCTCGCAGGCGAAGATCTGGAGGGGGACGACGGTGAGGAGCGGCGCGTAGAGCGTCGGGATCGGCGGGACGCGGAAGACGACCTCGGCGAACTCGTCGACCGAGTGGTCGCCCTCCTCCGCGACGACGATCGTGCGTGCGCCGCGGGCGCGGACCTCCTGGATGTTCGCGAGGACCTTGTTGTGGAGTTCGGGGCGACGCGGGGTCGGGACGATGATGATGACCGGCTGGCCGTCGTCGACGAGGGCGATCGGCCCGTGCTTGAGCTCGCCGGCGGCGAAGCCCTCGGCGTGGATGTAGCAGATCTCCTTGAGCTTGAGCGCGCCCTCGAGGGCGACGGGGAAGCCGACGTGACGGCCGAGGTAGATGACCGAGGTCGCGTCCGACATCGTGCGGGCGAACTGACGCACGGTCTCGCCCTGGTCGAGGACCTGCTGGATCTTCGCGGGAGCCTCGGCGAGCTTGTCCATGTAGTCGGCGATCTCGTCGGAGTACTTGTTCCCGCGGACCTGGGCGAGGTAGAGGCCGAGGATGTAGCAGGCGGTGACCTGCGAGGTGAAGGCCTTCGTCGAGGCGACCGCGATCTCCGGGCCGGCGTGCGTGAGGAGGACCGCGTCGGACTCGCGCGAGATCGTCGAGCCGGGGGTGTTGACGATCGCGACGACCTTCGCGCCCTGCTCGCGGGCGTGGCGGATCGCCTGGATGGTGTCCATGGTCTCGCCGGACTGGGAGATGGCGACGACGAGGGTTTTCTCGGTGACGACGGGGTCGCGGTAGCGGAACTCGGAGGAGAGTTCGACCTCGACGGGGATGCGGCACCAGTGCTCGATCGCGTAGCGGGCAACCTGCCCGGCGTAGGAGGCGGTGCCGCAGCCGATCATGATGATCTTGTCGATGCCGCGGAGGACCGATTCGGGGATGCGGACCTCGTCGAGGGCGAGGCGCCCGTTCGAGTCGACGCGGTCGGCGAGCGTGTCGGCGACGCCGCGGGGCTGCTCGTGGATCTCCTTCTCCATGAAGGTCGGCCACCCGGCCTTGGTCGCGCGGTCGGACGCGAAGTCGACCTCGTACTCCTTGAGGGGGACGGGGTCGCCGTCGTGGCCGATGACGACGACGCCCTTCGCGGTGACGAGGACGGTCTGGTCCTGGTCGATCTCGACGGCGCGCGAGGTGTGCTCGACGAAGGCGAGGACGTCGGATCCGAGGAAGTTCTCGTTCTCGCCGAGTCCGATGACGAGCGGCGAGGACCGGCGCGCCGCGACGATCGCGTCGGGCGCGTCGGCGGAGACGACGAGGAGTGTGAAGGTGCCCTGGAGGCGCGCGGTGACGGCTCGGAGGGCCGCGACGAGGCGGCGGGCCGCGCGGGCGGCGTCGCCTTCGAGGCCGGCGGCGTCGCCGTCCCATTCGGCGAGGTCGGCGGAGTCGTAGGCCCTCTGGACGAGGTGGACGACGACCTCGGTGTCGGTGTCGGAGGCGAAGTTCACGCCGGCGGCGCGCAGCTCGGCGCGCAGGGCGTCGGCGTTCTCGATGATGCCGTTGTGGACGAGGGCGAAGCGGCCGTCCTCGGACGAGTGGGGGTGGGCGTTCGCCTCGGTCGGGCGGCCGTGGGTCGCCCAGCGGGTGTGGCCGATGCCGGCGGTGGCGTCGGCGGGGGCGTCCGCCGCGATGGCGTCGGCGAGGTTGGTGAGTTTGCCGACCGCGCGGACGACGTCGAGCCCGTCCTCGGTGACGAGGGCGATCCCGGCGGAGTCGTATCCGCGGTATTCGAGGCGGGCGAGGCCGCCCATGACGACCTCGCGCGAGCGCTGCGAGGCCTGGCATCCGATGTGTCCGACGATTCCGCACATGGCGCCAATTCCACCACACGCGCGCCTCCGCCGCCCGTCCCACGGCCCCTTCTCCCCGACTTTGCGCGCTTGTTCACGCTCGACGGATCCACACTCCCCGCAATTCCGCACACAGTTTCGGCGCTGCCGACGCCCGACGAGCAGGGCCTCGCACCAAAAGTCCTGGTCACAGGGTTTCGATGCGGGCAACGGTCAAGAAACTGTGTGCGTTTCTGCGGGTCGGCGACGGGAGGGCCGGGGCTCGGGCGCCCGCGAGGGCCCGGTTCGATGCGAGAACGACGCCGAGTGCGGCACAATGCGGCAGTGACCTCCCGTACGGACCTTCGCGCCATCAGCCCCTTCGCCCGCTTCGAACGCGCGGAGTGGGACCGCCTCGCCGATCGCACTCCCCTGCCGCTCACGCAGGCGGACATCGACCGGATCGCCTCGCTCGGCGACCCGATCGACATGTCGGAGGTCGACGCGATCTACCGTCCGCTGTCGGCGCTCCTCCAGCTCTACGTCGATGGCCGCCGCCGCACGGCCCGCGAGCGCCGCGACTTCCTCGGCGAGGACCGCGCGGTCGACACGCCCTTCGTCATCGGGATCGCGGGTTCGGTCGCGGTCGGCAAGTCGACGGTCGCGCGCCTCCTCCAGCTGCTCCTCCAGCGCTGGGCGCACACGCCGCGCGTCGACCTCGTGACGACGGACGGTTTTCTCTACCCGAATGCGGTCCTCGAGTCGAAGGGCATCCTCGCGCGGAAGGGCTTCCCCGAGTCCTACGACCGCCCCGCGCTCCTCGAGTTCCTCGCGGCCGTGAAGTCAGGAGCGCCGGAGCTCGAGGTCCCGGTCTACTCCCACGTCGTCTACGACATCGTCGAGGGCGAGACGCTGAAGATCCAGTCCCCCGACATCCTCATCGTCGAGGGCCTCAACGTCCTCCAGCCGCCGCGCGTCCACCCGGGGGCGCGCGGCGTCGCGGTGTCGGACTACTTCGACTTCTCGATCTACGTGGACGCCGAGGAGCCGGACATCGAGCAGTGGTACGTCGACCGCTTCCTCGAGTTGCGCCGCACGGCATTCTCGCGCGAGGACTCGTTCTTCCGCACCTACGCGGGCCTCACGGACGAGGAGGCGGAGACGACCGCCCGCATGGTGTGGTCGGCGATCAACCTGCCGAACCTGCGCGAGAACATCGCGCCGACGCGCGAGCGCGCGACGATGATCTTCAAGAAGGACCGCTCCCACCGGGTCGAGTCGCTGCTCCTCCGCAAGGACTGACCTCCCCTTCGCCGTCCCCCTCGCCTCGCCCTACTCCGTCCCCTCCCCTCGCCGAGAGCATTACTTTCGCGCGCCGAAAGCATCACCTTGCTCCGTCGAGGGGATGCGGCGCCCGCCCTCAGCGCACGCGACGCCCGCCCGGCGCCTTCCCACGTCCGCTCCCGATCGACGAGGACGCGGCCCCGCCCTCGTCGATGGGAAAACGGAAGCGGCGCCGCCCCGCAGGGCGACGCCGCGAACCGGGGGTCGGATCTCAGAGGGAGAGGTTCTCCTTGACGACGTCCGCGAGGCGCTGGGCGACGCCGTCGGCCTGCTCCTGGGTGGCGGCCTCGACCATGACGCGGACGAGGGGCTCGGTGCCCGAGGGGCGCAGGAGGACGCGGCCGGTCTCGCCGAGCTCCGCTTCGGCGGCGGCGACCGCCGACTGAACGGCGGAGTTCGTTCCGGCGGCGGCCTTGTCGACGCCCTTGACGTTGATGAGCGTCTGCGGGAGACGGGTGACGATCGAGGCGAGTTCGGCGAGCGACTTGCCGGTCCGCTTCATGCGGGCCGCGACGCGCAGCGAGGTGAGGACGCCGTCGCCAGTCGTCGCATGGAGCGAATCGATGACGTGGCCGGACTGCTCGCCGCCGAGCGTGTAGCCGCCCTGAAGCATCTTCTCGAGGACGTAGCGGTCGCCGACGCCGGTCTGGACGGTGCGGATGCCGTGCTCCTTCATCGCGAGGATGAGGCCGAGGTTCGACATGACGGTGACGACGAGCGTGTCGGAGCCGAGCGTGCCGTCCTCCTTCATGCCGAGCGCGAGGAGGCCCATGATCTGGTCGCCGTCGACGAGGTTGCCCTCGGCGTCGACCGCGAGGCACCGGTCGGCGTCGCCGTCGTAGGCGACGCCCATGTCCGCGTGGACGGAGACGACGTAGTTCTGGAGCTGCTCGGGGTGGGTCGAGCCGCAGTCGGCGTTGATGTTGAGGCCGTCCGGGGAGGCGTTGATGACGATGACCTCGGCGCCGGCGGCGCGCAGGGCCGCCGGGCCCACGGAGGACGCGGCGCCGTTCGAGGCGTCGACGACGATGCGCAGTCCCGACAGGTCGGTGGCGACCGAGTCGACGAGGTGGTTGATGTAGTTCTGGTCGGCGACGGTCTCGCCCTTGATGACACGGCCGACGCCGGCACCGGTCGGGAGGTCGTCGACTGTGCCGAGGAGCGCCTCGATCTCGTCCTCGAGCGCGTCGTCGAGCTTATAGCCGCCGCGCGCGAAGAACTTGATGCCGTTGTCCTGGAAGGGGTTGTGCGACGCCGAGATGACGACGCCGAGGTCGATGTCCTGCGTCGCGGTGAGGTGCGCGATGGCGGGGGTCGGCAGGACGCCGACGCGGGTGACGTCGACGCCGGAGGAGGCGAGGCCCGCCGAGATCGCGTGGTCGAGGAACTCGCCGCTCGCGCGGGTGTCGCGGCCGACGATGGCGCGCGGCCGCCCGGAGCGCGAGCGCTTGCCCGCGGGCACGTCGCGCGTGAGGACGCGCGCCGCCGCCTGTCCCAGCTGGACCGCGAGCGCGGGGGTGAGGAGGTCGTTCGCGAGTCCGCGCACGCCGTCGGTGCCGAACATTCGAGCCATATGTCGTCCTTACTCGTGACTGGTCAGTCGCCGACGGCCGGGCCCCGAAGCCCGCGCCGGGCACTGCGCCCAGCCTACCCGCCCGGCCCGGCGATCGGCCCGTTGGTCGACGGGCGTCCTCCGCCGTCGCGCTCCTCATCGACGATCGACGAGGCCGGGGCGGTGTGTTGCAGGAGGGGAGAACACGTCCCCTCGATCGAGCAAGGTGATGCTCTCGGCGAAGACCGCCGAGAGCATCACCTTGCCCCGTCGAAAGCATCACCTTGCCCCGTCGAGAGCATCACCTTTCCCACGGAAACAGACCGCGGCCCCGCCCTCGTGAATCCGAGGAGCGGGGCCGCAGGTGCAGGAATCGGGCGCCGATCAGCGCTTCGAGTACTGCGGGGCCTTGCGGGCCTTCTTGAGGCCGGCCTTCTTGCGCTCGATGGCGCGCGCGTCGCGGGTCAGGAAGCCCGCCTTCTTGAGCGCGGGGCGGTTGGCGTCGCGGTCGATCTCGTTGAGAGCGCGCGAGATGCCGAGGCGCAGGGCGCCCGCCTGGCCGGAAATGCCGCCGCCGTTGATGCGGGCGATGACGTCGAAGCGGCCTTCGAGGTCGAGAAGGACGAAGGGCGACTTCACGAGCTGCTGGTGGAGCTTGTTCGGGAAGTAGTCCTCGAGGGTGCGTCCGTTGATCTTCCACTCGCCGGTTCCGGGAACCAGGCGAACGCGGGCGACGGCCTCCTTGCGGCGGCCCAGGCCCGCGCCGGGCGCGGTGATGGACTGGCCGGCGCCGACGGGCGCCGTCTCGGTCTCGGTCGTGTACGAGCTGGGGGCGTTCTCCTCATCCAGCTCGACGATTTCGGTGGTCTCAGCCACGGTTCTCCTCAGTGCTTATGTCGGTGCTCAGCGGCGCGAGGCGCTCACTGGGCCACCTGGGTGATCTCGTAGGGAACCGGCGACTGGCCGGCGTGCGGGTGCTCAGCGCCGACGTAGACGTGCAGCTTCTTGAACTGCGCGCGGCCGAGGCTGTTGTGGGGAAGCATGCCGCGGACGGCCTTCTCGACCGCGCGCTCAGGCGCCTTGGCCATGAGGTCGCGGTAGGAGGTCGCGGTCAGACCGCCGGGACGCCCGGAGTGGCGGTACGCCATCTTCTGCTCGAGCTTCTTACCGGTCAGAACGACCTTGTCCGCATTGATGATGATGACGTTGTCGCCCATGTCCATGTGAGGGGCGAACGTCGGCTTGTGCTTCCCACGGAGAATGGCGGCAACCTGGGCCGCCAGGCGGCCGAGGACGACATCGGTGGCGTCGATGACGTACCACTTCTTGTCCGCGTCCCCGGGCTTGGGTGAATAGGTGCGCACGGGCGTAACCTTCAATTCTTTCGGTCATGGAGCTGCGGACCTGATGTTCGATCCGCGCTCACGATGAAACGGTTCGCGCGAGGCGTCGGCCGCTGCTCGACGGCGAGTGGGAGACACCGAAGGAGCTGCTGACGCACAGCGTCAATCAGTCTATCCGGGGCGCGCCCGGCCGGTCAAAGCGCCGTGGGCACTGTGTCGGATCACTCAGAGGCGCTTCGGGGACGATGGCGGGGCGCGGAGCCGCATGACCGCCGCGCGCCGACGCGGACGCGCGGATCAGCCGCAACAGCCTCCGACTTCATCCCTGCGGGCGCGCGCACGGAGCGCCCTCGCCGCCCATTCCGCCTCGGGCGGATAGTCGACGCCCTCGAGGCTCAGTCCGTGCGCGGGCGCGATCGGCGCCGCCGAGATCCGGGAGCAGCCCGCCAGGAGCTCCCCCATCCACTCGGGGGCGCGCCTGCCGCGCCCGACTTCGAGGGCCGCCCCGACGAGCGAACGGACCATCGAGTGGCAGAAGGCGTCCGCCTCGACGCGGCATTCGATGATGCGCTCCGTGCGCGTGAACTCGAAGCGCGTGAGGGTCCGGATCGTCGTCGCGCCCTCACGGGGGCGGCAGTAGGAGAGGAAGTCGTGCTCGCCGAGCAGAAGGCGCGCGCCGGCGTTCATCGCCGCCGTGTCCAGCCCCCCGGGCGCGCTCAGCACATTGCGGCGCCGCTGAGGATCGGGCGCCCCGTCGGCCAGCCGGTAGCAGTAGCGCCTGCCGAGGGCGGAGAAGCGCGCGTCGAAGGCGGCGCTGACCGGGGTCGCGCTCACGATCACCGCATCCGAGGATCCGTGAGGCTCACGCAGGCCGTGCGCGCGCGCCCAGCGGGCGCGCGCCTGCCCCAGCAGAACGTTGAGCCTTCGCACCAGGCCCTCGCCGATCGCAGCCCCGTCGCCCGGCTGAGCCCGGCGCGGCACGAGGGCGCGCCACGCCTCCACCGGGAGGTCCATGTGCGCGACCTGGTGCCGGGCGTGAACGCCCGCGTCGGTGCGCCCCGCCACCGTCAAAGCGACGGGCCCACGAAGAACGAGGGCGAGGGCGGCTTCGAGTTCTCCTTGAACTGTACGGAGCCCGGGTTGTGCGGCCCATCCGTGGAAGTCCGTGCCGTCATAGGCGAGGTCGAGGCGGACGCGCAGGCTCGTCCCCTCCCCTTGGCCGAACGGAGTCCCGCCCTCGTCCCCCGGGATCGCCGTGACCGTCACTTCTCCCATGCGCGCACTCCCCCGATGATCCCCGCGTCGTTCGGGACGATGACGACGTCGTCGCCCAGCCTCGCCCGGTTCGCGGCGGTGATGCGCTTCGAATTGCCGCCGCCGATGTAAAGGCGGTCCCACATGTACATCGGGCGCAGACCGTCGACGATGCGACGCACGCGCCGCGACCAGTGGGCGTCGCCGAGCCGGAGGCGCTCATGCTCGCCGATGTAGTCGTCGTAGGTGAGGCCCCAACGGACGAAACCCTGGGAGACCTCGACGTGCGGGGCGAGGGCGCCCGCGTCGAAGACGGCGTTGCCCAGCCCCGTGCCCAGGGTGATGATCATTTCCAGGCCGGTGCCGGTGATGACGCCCGCACCGGCGACCTCCGCGTCGTTCCATACCTTCGTCGGCAGGCCGAGGCTGCGGCCGATCGCCCTCCCCATGTCGAAGTTCTTCCACTCCTCGACGAGTTCGGGCACGACCTTGGAGCGCGGGCCGGATCTCGTGATGTAGTGGGGCGTCGCGATGACGATGCCGTGCCGGATCATTCCCGGCATGCCCATCGTCACGCGGTCCGCGGCGGGCAGGCGCTCGGCTAGCCCGCGGACGGTGTCGACGAGCAGCGACGGCGGCAGCGGATACGGGGTCGGCACTCTGAGGGGCTTGGCGACCATCGTCCCGCGCGGATCGAGGACGGATCCCTTGATGCCGCCTCCGCCGCAATCGATGGCGAGGGTCATGGGTTCGGACATGCCCCCATGCTATCGGCGTGCGCGCCGATCCCCTCCTTTTCCTTTGCGCTTCAGCGTCCGCTCGCCGCACCTCGGGTTCTCAGGCGGCAGGTCCGGTCGAGTCCCTCACCAGAAGGGTCGTTTCAAGGACCTCTCGACGGGATCTTCCCTCTTCCCGGGACATCTCCTCAACGAGGAACTCCGCGGCGAGGCGCCCCTTGGTGATGATCGCCTGATGCACGGTCGTCAGTCCTGGCCGGACCGTCAGTGCTTCCCCGATGTCATCGAATCCGGAAACCGACACCTGTCCGGGCACGTCGACTCCCGCGCGGTGCGCCGCGTCGAGGACTCCGAGGGCGATGATGTCGCTGAAGGCGACGATCGCCGTGGGGCGATCGGTGCCGTTCCGTATTCTCTCGAAGGCTCGGACGCCGCCTTCGCGAGTCGAGGGGACTTGCAGAACCGAAATGCCTGGGGAGCGCAGCCCCATCCCTTCACTGCGGAGCACATCGGCGATCGCGTCGATCCTCTTCTTCACGGCGCCCCGCCATCGCGATTCATCGTCTCCCCGATCGGTGTCGATGACGAGGAATGCGAAACGCCGGTGCCCGAGGCGGAGGAGGTGCTCCATCAGCTGGCGGGTGCCCGATTCCTCATCGACGCCGATCGACGGGAATCCCTCGTGATCCTCCCCATCCACCATGACGGTCGGGATCCCCCTCTGCCGGAGGGCCTGCACCTCGCCGCGATCCTCCTCAAGACCGCAAACGATGAACCCGTCCACTGCAGCATAGGGAATCGCCTTGAGCATCGATCCCTTCAGCGGCGGAACAAGGAGCAGCGTACGGCCTTCACGCTGGCAGATCGTCCCCACTCCCTGGAGGAACATCGCGTAATAGGGGTTCTCGAGGGCGCGGTCGATCTGCTGCGGCAGGAGGACGCCGAAGGAGTCCGTGCGACGGGTCCGCAGCATCCGTGCGGCGGGATCCTGGGAGTACCCCAGCTCGCGGGCGGCCTCCATCACGCGTTCCACGGTGCTCTCCGAGAGCTGTTTGGAATCCCTGAAGGCGAGGGAGACCGTCGACTTCGAGACTCCGACGCGGTCGGCGATGTCCTTGTAGGTCGGGCGTTTCTGAGTCCGTCTCATCGCGCCCTCCCCCGTTTGAGGAATCGAGATCCCGCTCCTTGGAAGGTGACGCCGCCCTCGTGCAGCTCGCCCGAGTCTTCATCCGTCCAGGGCCCCGAATCGGCACTGGGCAATTCTCGGAGATCCACGCGCGTGCCGTGCCCGCGATGGACCAGAACAGCGAAATCTTCCTCCGCATGGCGCCTCATGATGACAAGGGTATCGGCATCGATCGCATGGAGACCCTGTTCGCCCCGGCGCAGAGCGATGCTGCGTCCTCTCATGCGCCCCAGGAAACGCACATGATCGAGGATCTTCGTGTTCCACTGAGCGATGTCCCAGACCATTCCTCCTCGGCATCCGGGGTCGTTCGCTCCGAGCATCCCCACTTCGTCGCCGTAGTAGAGCATCGGCGCGCCCTGGCAGGCGTACATGATGTCGTAGGCGATCAGTTCGGAGTCGGCATCGAGGCCGTGCCGGGTGAGGAGGCGCTCCGTGTCGTGGCTGCCCAAGAGGTTGAGCATTCCGTGATGGAATCCCTCGGGGATCCGATCGCGCAATTCATTGAGCCCCTTCGCGAGGGCGAAGGCGTCGACGCTCCGATCCGCGGTGAAGCCGAGGACCAGGTCGCGCAGGGTGTAATTCATCGTCCCGTCGGCGGTGTCACCGGCGAGCCAGGGTTCGGGCTCGCGCCATTCCTCGGCGACGATGTACAGGTCGTCGCACTTCGCCTTCACGGTCTGACGGAAGCGGCGCCAGAAGTTCATGTTGATGAAGTAGGGGACGTCGAGGCGCCACCCGTCGATCCCCCTGTCGATCCAGTACTCGGCGACGGAGAGGTGATGCCGCCGCACATCGGGATGATGGACATTCCACTTCGGCAGGTATTCGCATCCCGAGCAGGTCCGATAATTCGGTGTCGGCGCGTTCACGACGGGGAAGTCCTCGATGTAGTACCAATCGACGTACTCCGAGTCGGCTTCGCGCTCGACGGCGTCTAGGAAATAGGGGTGCGTCTTCCCGCAGTGATTGAGGACGGCATCGAGAACGACGCGGATCCCCCGTCGGTGGGCCGCCTCGATGAGGGAGGTGAAGGCGGCTTCGCCCCCGAGAGCGGGATCGATGGAGAAGTAGTCCTCGGCGTCGTAGCGGTGGTTGGTGCGGGCCTTGAAGATCGGCGTGAGGTAGAGGGCGTTGACCCCGAGCTCGCTGAGATGATCGAGCTTGCGGGTGATACCCGCGAGGTCTCCTCCGAAGAAGTTGTCCGGGGTCGGTTCGCTGTCCCAGGGGACGACTCCTCGCGGGTCGATGGAGGGATCGCCGTTGGCGAATCGTTCCGGGAAGATCTGATAGAAGACTGCATCATGAAGCCAATCGGGGGCGCTCATGTCACTCCTTCATTCCTGAGGCGGCGATGCCGCGGATGAGTGCTTTTTGGAAGAAGAGGAAGACGATCACTGTCGGGAGCGTAGCGGTGAGAGTCCCGGCCATGAGGTAGTTCCACGAGGTTCCGTACCGCCCGACGAATGCTTGCAAGCCGATCTGGATCGTCCGGTGCTCGTCCGTATTCGTGACGAGGAGGGGCCAGAGGAAGTCGTTCCAGGCGAAGAGGAAGCTGAAGATCGCGAGGGTCGCGAGCGCCGGACGGGACAGCGGGATGATGATCCGGCAGAAGACGGACAGGCGGCTGCATCCGTCGATGCGCGCGGCTTCCTCCAGCTCAACGGGTATCGAGGTGAAGAACTGCCTCAGAAGGATGATCCCGAAGACGTCTGCGAGGCGCGGGACGACGAGCGCCGTCATCGTATCGATCCAGCCGAGATTCGCCACGAGCGAGTACAGGGGGATCACCGTGACGAAGCTCGGGACCATGAGAAGGGCGAGGAATCCGACGAAGATCGCATCCTTCGCCGGGAAGCGAAGGCGCGCGAAGGCGTAGGCGGCCATCGAGTCGAAGGCCAAGTGGCCGATGACGATGCCGAGCGCCATCAGCGCGGAGTTGAGGTAGTACTGCGCGAATGGAGCGGCATCCCACGCCTTCGCATAGTTCTCCCAGTGCCACGAGGTCGGAAGGATCGAGGCATTCGTGTAGGTCTCGGCTCGGGTCTGCAACGAGGTTGTGAACATCCAGAGGAACGGCACGAGGACCGTTGCCGAACCGAGGATGAGCGCGGCGTGGCGGGCGAGGCGCCCGAGGATCGGTTTCTTGGAGCTATCGACGCTCATCGTTCCTCCTTCGAGGTGACCCGCCATTGGATCGCGGTGACCGCGAGCACGAGGGCGAGGGAGACGAAGGAGATCGCCGCTCCGTACCCGAAGCCATCGAGGCGGAATGCTTGTCGGTACATCAGCATGCCGAGCACATCGGTCCCGCCTCTGGGGCCGCCCTCGGTGAATACATACGCCAGGTCGAAGGACTGGAAGGCGGTGATGAGGGACTGGATCGAGACGAAGAATGTCATGGGCCGCAGGAGCGGAACTGTGATCCGCGTGAAGCTCTGCCATGCCGAGGCCCCGTCGAGTTGAGCGGCTTCATATACGGATACGGGGAGGGCCTGCATCGCCGTCAGGTAGAGGATCGCGTTGAATCCGATGTTCTTCCAGACTGTGAGAATCGTGAGGAGAAGCAGGGCGAGCCAGCGGTTCTGCAGCCAGTCGACCCCTCCGACTCCGACTGCGTCGAGGAGTTTGTTGACCAGTCCGGCGTCGTCGAACATGTACTTCCAGACGATCGCCGCCGCAGCCGATGAGGTGACGACCGGGAGGAAGAAGATCGTCCGGTAGATCGCTCGTCCTCGAATCGGGGCGTCCAGGAGCGCCGCGACCGTCAGGCCGGAGATGATGCTGAGGATGCAGACGCCGAAGGCGTAAACGATGGTGACGAGAAGACTGTTCTGGAATTCCGGGTCTGCGGCGAGCCTGGTGTAGTTGCCCAGGCCGATGAATTCCTTCGACGGCGTGAGCCCGTTCCAGGAGGTCAGGCTGAGGTAGCCGGCTGAGAGGATCGGATAGAGGGTGAATATCGCGAGAATGATGGTCGCTGGTGTGAGCAGACCCGCTGCGGTCACCGCTTCGTCCCGCCGAAATGCGTCGTGGCGAGCTTTCATTTCGTTCCTCCTCTCAGCCGGCTTCGGATTCAGCCGTTCGCGATCACGTCGTTGACTGCGCGCTCGGCGTTATCGAGGGCCTCCTGCGGAGTCGCTTCTCCGGCGAAGGCCTTCTCCATCTCCTTCGCGAAGGCGTAGGAGATCTTCGGGTACAGGGGCGTGTTCGGGCGCGTCCGCGCGTACTCCATCTGCTCGACGTAGGGCATGAGTCGGGGCTCGTTCTCCTTGACCCATGAGAGGTAGTCGTCGCTGGAGGCCATCGACTGGGTGACGGGGAGCATGCCGGTCGTCGTGCTCCAGTTCATGACCTGTTCGTCCTGCAGGAACCACTCGAGGAATGCCGCTGCTCCTTTCGCCTTGTCCGCCGAGTTGTTGAAGACGACCGCCTGTTCGCCTCCGAGGTTCGTCGCCTGGACGCCGCCCTCGGGAATGGGCAGCGGAGCGACGTCGAAGGCGAAGGGCGGATCGGGCGCCCAGATTCCGACCATCCAGGAGCCTTCCTGGGCGGAGCCTCCTGCTCCCTTCTCGAATTCTCCCCACCCCGCGTAGCGGCTCACTCCGGAATCGATGAGCGACTTCCAGAATTCGACGGCTTTCAAGCCCTCCGCGGTGTTGAAGGCAGCGGCGGAGTTGTCCTTCGTGAGGAATTCTCCTCCGGCCTGCCACAGGCTGACCTGGAAGTTCCAGGTGAGGCCCTCACCGTTGTCACCGGCCTCCGTCAAGAGGTCGTAGCCCGGCAGTCCCGTCTTCTCGGCGATGACGGCTCCTTGCTTCGCGAGCTCCTCCCAGGTCGTCGGCGGATCATCAGGATCGAGGCCCGCCCGGGTGAAGACGTCCCGGTTGTACATGTAGGCGAGATTGTTGGCGGAAACGGGCAGCGACACCTGTTTGCCCTCGATGCTGCCGTATTCGCGCAGGGCGGGGTTCACGTCGTCGATCACCGCGGAATCGACGAGGGGGGCGAGGTCTGCGAGTTCGCCGATCTGGGCCATCTGGGGGATCCACACGAGATCGCCGATGGCGATGTCGGGCAGGGAATTCGAGGAGGCCGAGGTCTTCAGCTTCGTGAGGAAGTCGGCGTTGGGCACGTTGGAGGTCGTCACTCGAACTGCGTCCTGGGAGTCGTTGTACTTCTGGACGAGCGCGTCGAAGGCGTCGGCGTTCGCGCCGTCCCAGTAGTGCCAGACCGTCACCTCCACGGGAGCGCCGTCGGCAGTCGACGTTGACTGCGCCGTGCCGCTGGTCGTGGTGCAGCCCGTCGCGAGGGCGAGAAGGGCCGCCGTTCCCGCGATGGCTGGAATCATGCGTTTCATGGTGCTCATCTTTCTTGTCGTGAATGTGTGGGAGATGCGCCGATCATGAGGATCGACTGCGGTGGTCGTCGATAAGCAGGCGGATCAGCTCTCGGCGGGGAGGCGTTCGAACCAGACGGTCGAGTCGCCTTCGACGAGGTCGCGCTCGGAGTCGTCGCTTCGGGCGATCACGCCTCCGAGTCCGCCGATCCGCTCGAAGGGGATCGGCGTGGAGCCGGTGTTCGTCACGCAGACGAAGGCCCCGTTGTCGAATGCGAGAGCATCCGTCTGCTCGAGGGGAAGCCATTCGAGATGGGTGATGCTGTGACGGTGTTCGTTCCGCGCCCGCAGGAAGCGCCGGTAGAGGGCGAGCATTGAGTGGGGGTTCAGGGCCTCCTCATCCCTCGTCATTCCTTCGTAGGTCTTGGGCTGGGGCAGCCAGGGATGCTTCCTCGCCTGCTCGGAGAATCCGAGCGAGGGCGCGCCGCGCTTCCAGGGCATGGGGATCCGGCATCCGTCGCGCCCGATCTGCATGCCGCCGGTCCGGTACCAGATCGGGTCTTGTCGTTCGTTCGGCGCGAGCTCGAGGTGCTCGGTCAATCCGAGCTCTTCGCCCTGGTAGACGTAGATGGTCCCCGGCAGGGCGGCCATGAGCGCCAGGGCCGCTCCGGCGCGCTTCGTTCCGAGGGTGAGGTCGACGGGTCCGGTTTTGCGGGCCGAGGCGAGCATGTCATCGGGAACGGGTTCCTCATTGACTTGCTCCTGCCCGTAGCGGGTGACTGCTCGGTGCACATCGTGATTCGCCAGGGTCCATGCGGGTCCTTCGACTTCGGATGCGAGTCCGATGCCCTTGTCGATGGCGCGGCGCAGTCTGCCGGCGATCCAGGGTTGAACGAGGAAATCGAAGGCGAAGGCCTGATGCAGTTCATCCTCAGCGGTGTAGTGCCGGAAGGAGCGGGGATCCGCCACCCACACTTCGCCGATCAGGTATCGCTTGGGCTCGTAAGCATTCGCGATCCCCCTCCAGCGCCGGTAGACCTCGTGCACTTCGGGTTGATTCCACAGCCCTTCCGCCGTTCCCGAGCTCGAGACTTCGCCCCGTGGAATCGGATCGGCTTTGACGAGTCCGTGCGCGACGTCGATGCGGAAGCCATCGACACCGCGGTCGAACCACCATTTGAGGACCGAGTTGAATTCCTCTCGGACTTCCTCGTTCCGCCAGTTGAAGTCCGGTTGCGAGGAGTCGAAGGCGTGGAGGTACCACTCCCCGTCGGCGCTTCCGGGGACACGGCTCCATGCGGGGCCTCCGAAAACGGACTGCCAGCTGTTCGGCGCTCCTTCGCCTCTTGCGCCGCGACCGGATTCGAAGTGAAAACGGCGTCGCGCAGGCGATCCGGCCTCCGCTCGAATCGCTTCCTGGAACCAGCGGTGCTGATCCGAGCAGTGGTTCGGAACGATGTCCATGAGGACCTTCAGCCCCAGGGAGTGCGCATCTTCGAGGAGACGGTCGAAGTCTTCGAGGGTTCCGTACATCGGATCGATGTCGCGGTAGTCGGCGATGTCGTATCCATGGTCGCGCTGGGGGGAACGGAAAATGGGGTTGAGCCATATCGCATCGCACCCCAGAGCCGCGATATGCCCGAGCCCTTCCCGGAGCCCATTGATATCCCCATTCCCGTCCCCGTCTGTGTCCTTGAAGGAGCGCAGATATACCTGGTAGACACAGGCGTTGCGCCACCAGTCGACTCCTGTCGAGGTCTCGATCGTCCGAGCCATCATCGCCGCACCCGTTCCTTCACGATTTCCTTCCTTCGCTCCGCACTTCCTCATGCGAAGCGGGACTGCAATCCTTCAGGAGTCGCGCGCGGCTCTGCGACGCGCCACCCTCCCGTCTTCGCTGACGATCAGGAGCTCGAATGTCTACTGGATCGATTTAATCATCTTGTGCACTCCAGGTCAAGAGGGAACGAAGATTCATGCGGGGAGATTCGGATCCGAACAACAACCCCTCCCGCAGGGCACGACGAAAGGGCGGGGAGGGAACATTCCCTCCCCGCCCTCGTCCGCCCTCAGGGGGCGATCAGCGGATCATCGCGTCCGGTTATGTGCGCCGAGCCGGACGCGGGTCGATCACTCGGCCTTCTCAGCCTCGGTCGTCTCCTCGGCAGCGGTCTCCTCGGCGGGAGCCTCGGCCGCTTCCTCGACCGGAGCCTCTTCGACCTTCTCCGCGGCCTTGGCGGCGGTGGTCTCAGCGGCCTTCACGACGGCCTTCTTCTCAAGCTTCTCGAGGACGATCTCGATGCGCATGAGAGGGGCGTTGTCGCCCTTGCGGTTGCCGACGCGGATCAGACGGGTGTAGCCGCCCTGACGCTCGGAGTCGATCGCCGGAGCGATCTCGTCGAAGAGCAGGTAAACGGCTTCCTTCGACGTAATCTTCTTGGCGACCGTGCGGCGGGCGTGCATGTCGCCGCGCTTGGCCTTGGTGACGAGCTTCTCGAAGTAGGGCTGGAGAAGCTTGGCCTTGGCCTCGGTCGTGGTGATCGCGCGGTGCTCGATGAGCTGGGTCGCGAGGTTCGCGAGGATCAGCTTCTGGTGCGCCGGGCTGCCGCCCAGGCGGGCGCCCTTCTTGGGAGTGGGCATTGTGTCTCCTACGGATTATTCGCGTCCATCGGACGCTCGGGGTCAGATGGACTGTTCGTCGCTGAACGTGATCGAGCCGGAGTCGGGCTCCCCGTACGACGGCATGACGGAGTCCTTGAGGGTCATGCCGAGCGCGGCGAGCGCGTCCTTGATCTCTTCGATCGACTTCGTTCCGAAGTTGCGGATGTCGAGAAGATCGGCCTCGGAGTGGGCGACGAGCTCGCCCACGGTGAGGATGCCACGACGGCGCAGCGCGTTGTACGAGCGCGACTGCAGGTTGAGGCTCTCGATCGGCAGGGCGAGGTCCGCGGCGAGGGTCGCATCCGTCGTGGACGGTCCGACCTCGATGCCTTCGGCTTCCTCGTTGAGCTCGCGCATGAGGCCGAAGAGCTCGACGAGGGTCTTGCCCGCGGAAGCGAGGGCGTCGCGCGGCGTGATCGCCGGCTTCGTCTCCACGTCGATGACGAGGCGATCGAAGTCGGTGCGCTGCTCGACGCGGGTCGCCTCGACCTTGTAGGTCACCTTGACGACGGGCGAGTAGATCGAGTCGATCGGGATCCGCGAGAGCTCGGCCTGCGGGTCCTTGTTCTGAGCGGCGGACACGTAGCCGCGTCCGCGCTCGACGGTCAGTTCGATCTCGATTCGGCCCTTGTCGTTCAGGGTGGCGAGGTGGAGCTCCGGGTTGTGGATCTCCACGCCGGCCGGGGGCTGGATGTCGCCGGCGAGAACCTCGCCGGGACCCGCCTTGCGCAGGTACATCACGACAGGCTCGTCCATCTCCGAGGAGAGGACGATCTGCTTGATGTTGAGGATGATCTCAGCGACATCCTCCTTCACGCCTTCGATCGTGCGGAACTCGTGCGCGACGCCGTCGATGCGGATCGAGGTGACCGCCGCGCCGGGGATCGACGACAGGAGGGTGCGACGAAGGGAGTTGCCCAGGGTGTAGCCGAATCCGGGCTCGAGGGGCTCGAGCGTGAAGCGCGAGCGGAATTCGCTGACCTTCTCCTCAGTGAGGATGGGTCGCTCTGCAATGAGCACGTCGTGGTCCTTTCTTCCCGGCGCCCGCCATATGACGCCGGACAGTCGTTCCCGCCTTCGCGGGACAGGGGGTGCGAGCCTGCCGATCGGCCGACTCGGACGTGGGGCGGGCGTTCACCCGGCTGCCCGTGGGCTCCTCGCGGATGCCCCTGGGCGTCGAGGGCGAAGCAGCCTGCCCGATGCGACGGATCAGACGCGGCGGCGCTTCGGGGGGCGGGCGCCGTTGTGGGCCTGGGGCGTGACGTCCTGGATCGAGCCGACCTCGAGGCCGGCGGCCTGGAGGGAGCGGATCGCAGTCTCACGGCCGGAGCCGGGGCCCTTGACGAAGACGTCGACCTTCTTCATGCCGTGCTCCTGGGCGCGACGAGCCGCCGCCTCGGCCGCGAGCTGCGCGGCGAAGGGGGTGGACTTACGGGAGCCCTTGAAACCGACCTGGCCGGAGGAGGCCCAGGCGATGACGGCGCCGGTCGTGTCGGTGAGGGACACGATGGTGTTGTTGAACGTCGACTTGATGTAGGCGTGCCCGTGGGTGACGTTCTTCGAGATCTTCCGGCGCGGCTTGCGAGCGGCACCGGAGCGCGAGGTCTTTGCAGCTGCCATGTTGCTTTACAGTTCCTTCTTCAGTCGTGTTCGGGCCCGTCGGGGGACGGGCCCCGAGGCCTTACTTGGCCTTCTTCTTGCCTGCGACGGTGCGCTTCGGGCCCTTGCGGGTGCGGGCGTTGGTCTTGGTGCGCTGACCGTGGACCGGCAGGCCACGACGGTGACGGAGGCCCTGGTAGGAGCCGATTTCGATCTTGCGGCGAATATCGGCCTGAACCTCGCGGCGGAGGTCGCCCTCGACCTTGAAGTTCGCTTCGATGTATTCGCGGAGCTTGACGAGATCCTCTTCGGTCGCGTCCTTGACGCGGACGTCCGGGCTGACGCCCGTGGCGGCGAGGGTCTCGGCGGCGCGGGTGCGGCCGACTCCGTAGATGTAGGTAAGCGCGATCTCCAGTCGCTTTTCACGAGGGAGGTCGACACCGGCAATACGTGCCATGTTGTTGGTGCTCCAGTTGTTCCTCGGAGGTCGTCATCGCGTCTTCCGGGTGAGCCACCCGGCCCCGGCCTCCGAACCGGGGGTCGCCTTGCGGCGGTCGACGTGATGCTGTCGGGCTATGGGCCCGTGGGTCGCCAGCGCGCGGGGCTCAGCCCTGACGCTGCTTGTGCCTGGGGTTGTCGCAGATGACCATGACGTTGCCGTGGCGACGAATCACCTTGCACTTGTCACAGATCTTCTTGACACTCGGCTTGACCTTCATGGTGGTTCCTCCACCGCCCGAGGGCGGTCAGTGTCGGTTTCTTACTTGTAGCGGTAGACGATACGGCCTCGGGAGAGGTCGTAGGGGCTGAGCTCGACGACGACCCGGTCCTCGGGGAGGATCCGGATGTAGTGCTGTCGCATCTTCCCCGCGATGTGGCCGAGAACAACGTGCCCGTTGTTCAGCTCCACGCGGAACATCGCATTGGGCAGGGCCTCGACGACCGTGCCTTCCATTTCGATGACGCCGTCCTTCTTCGCCATATCCTCCGTCTGTCCTCTACGTTCATCGGATGATGCGCGTCCCATGAGGGGCGCGGGGCGCTCGTCGGCGTACGGTGAAGCCCGGCGGCGACACGCCCGAGGATCAACCTTACGGGAAAGCGCCCCCGACGTGGTAGTCGAAGGGGCTGTCGACTGCCTCACCTTCGGCTCGTTCGTGCGTCGTTCGCGGATCGACGAGGCCGGGGCCGGGCGTCCACTCGAGGGAAGCGACTCGTCCCTGCGCCTCAACAGCAGGCCGTCCGAGCCTCGCCCACTTCGCCTGGAAAACGCCGCCCGAACAGGACGCCGTGTCGAGCTCGCCCTCCTGCGCCCTGAGACCGCGCCCGAACCGCACACCGCCCTGGCATCCCGTCCAACACGCGTTTGGCGGGTTTCCTGACGTTTGGCGGCGCAGATAGGCCCAAATATCGCCGCCAAACACCCACAAAGCCGCCAAACACGGACAGAGCACCACACTTCCCCAGTGGAGGAGTTCGCGACACGTGGAGGACCTCACCGGCCTCACCCCCACCCATTCCCGCTCCACACTTACCGAGTGGAGGAGTTCGCGACACGTGGAGGACCTACACCCCCTCCTCTTGTCGCCAACCCCTCCACCAGGCACCGGGCCCACCCATCCGCCCCGACATCCCGTCCAACACGCGTTTGGCGTGTTTCCCGACATTTGGCGGCGCAAATAGGCCCAAATATCGCCGCCAAACACCAACAACGCCGCCAAACACCAACAACGCCGCCACATGCGTGTTCACGAGGCCGCGGCCGGGAGTCCGATCGAGGGAGGTGGGCGGGCCTCCCCCACCGGATCCGCCGGCCCGTCCCCTCCGCCTGAACAGCGCGCTGCCCCGCCCTCGTCGATGAACGAGGACGGGGCGGTGGAGTGTCGTCAGTCGAGGCTGATCGGCGTGATGCCGTAGGGAGCGAGGCCCGCGGCGCCGGAGTCGGGCGCCGTGAGGACGGAGATCCCGTCGGGAAGGATCGCGATGGTGTGCTCCCAGTGGGCGGCATCGGATCCGTCGATGGTGCGGACGGTCCAGTCGTCCACCTCGGTGAGGGTGTCGATGCCGCCGGCGGTGAGCATCGGCTCGACGGCGAGGACCATGCCCGGCTTGAGCTTGGCGGAGATCCCGCGGGCGTTGAAGTTCAGCACCTCGGGGTCCTGGTGCATGGCGGTGCCGATGCCGTGGCCGGTGTACTCCTCGATGATGCCAGCCTCCCAGCCGTACTCCTCGGCGCGAGCGGCGACGACGTCTTCGACGGCGCAGCCGACGGCCGAAACGCGCCGTGCGCCCGACAGAGCGGCGAGCGCCGCCCACAGGGATTCGCGGGTGACGGCGTCGAGCTCGCGGCGGCGCCGCATCGCGGCATCCGAGACGCCGTCCGGGGTGCGTCCGATCCCCCGGACCCCCGCGGCGAAGTCCGCGTCGGAGACGAACTCGTCGCCGACGACGACGGAGAACGCGGCATCGCCGTGCCACTGGCGGCCGCCCTGCGGGATCCAGGCGCCGCAGTCGAAGCTCACGAGGTCGCCGGGCTCGAGGGGCCTCGAGTCCGGGATGCCGTGGACGACGACGTCGTTGACGGAGATGCACACCGTCGCCGGGTAGCCGTTGTAGTGGAGGAAGTTCGAGTGGGCGCCCCCGCGCGCGATGGCGTCCGCGGATACCTCGTCGAGCTCCTTCGTCGTGATGCCCGGGCGGACGGTGGCGCGCAGTGAGGCGTGGATATCGGCGACGACGAGGCCGGCGCGGCGCATCCACCGCATCTGCTCGACGCTCTTGAGTTCGATGCGGGCCATGTCAGCGCTCGGCGGACGAGGCGGCCGCGCCAGCAAGCGCGTCGAGGACCGCGAAGATCCGCTCCGTGACCTCGTCGATCGATCCGTTGCCGTCGACGACCTCGAGGAGGTCGGTGTCGGCGTAGTAGGCGGCGACCGGTTCGGTCTGGGCGTGGTAGACCTCGAGGCGGTGGCGCATGACGGGCTCGGTGTCGTCGGTGCGGTGCTGCTCCTGGGCGCGCTTGAGCATGCGGTCGACGACCTCGTCCTCATCGACCTCGATCTCGAGCACGAGGTCGACCTGCGTGCCGAGGTCCTCGCAGAAGTGCGCGAGCTCGTGGGCCTGCTCGACCGTGCGCGGGTAGCCGTCGAGGAGGAAGCCGCCCTGCGCGTCGGGCGCGGAGAGGCGGGCCTTCACCATCGCGTTCGTCACCGAGTCGGGGACGAACTCGCCGCGGTCCATGTAGGCGCGGGCCTGCTTGCCGATCTCGGTGCCCTCGGCCATGTTGGTCCGGAAGATCTCGCCGGTGGAGATCGCCGGGATTCCCAGTCGAGCGGCGATCCGAGTGGCCTGGGTGCCCTTGCCCGCTCCGGGAGGGCCGAGAAGAACGATGACTGTCATCGCAGGAATCCTTCGTAGTGGTGCTGCTGCAGCTGCGTGTTGATCTCCTTCACCGTCTGCAGGCCGACGCCCACGATGATGAGGAGGGTCGTCCCGCCGAACGGCATCTGATTGGACGACAGCTTGAGGGGGATGATGAGCAGCGACGGCAGGAGGGCGATGACGACGAGGTAGAGGGATCCGGCCGTCGTGATCCGGTTGATCACGTAGGTGAGGAACTCGGCCGTGGGACGGCCGGCGCGGTACCCGGGGATGAATCCGCCGTAGCGCTTCATGTTGTCGGCGACCTCTTCGGGGTTGAAGGTGATCGTCGTGTAGAAGAACGTGAAGAAGAGGATGAGGATCGCGTAGCAGGTGAGGTAGAACCACGAGCCCTGGTGGAAGTGCCCGGAGATCCACTGGACCCAGCCGTCGGTCGTCTGGCCGAACTGGGCGATCATCATGGGGAGCGCGAGGATCGACGACGCGAAGATGACGGGGATGACGCCCGACATGTTGATCTTCAGCGGGATGTACGTCGTGGTGCCGCCGTACTGGCGCCGGCCGACCATGCGCTTCGCGTACTGGACGGGGATGCGGCGCTGCGCCTGCTCGATGTAGACGACGGCGAGCGTGACGGCGAGGAGGAGCACGAGGATCGCGAGGACGGAGCCCCACTTGCCGGCCTGGCCGATGGCGAGCATCTGGGAGGGGAGGCGGGCGGCGATCGACGTGAAGATGAGGAGGGACATGCCGTTGCCGATGCCGCGCTCGGTGATGAGCTCGCCGAGCCACATGACGACGCCGGTGCCGGCCATCATGATGACGATCATGATGAGGAACATCCACCAGGAGTCGTCGGCGACGATCTTCGCGGTGCAGCCGGAGAACATGCGGCCCGAGCGCGCGAGCGTGAGGGTCGTCGTCGCCTGGAGGACGCCAAGGAAGATCGTGAGGTAGCGCGTGTACTGCGTGAGCTTCGCCTGGCCGGTCTGGCCCTCCTGGTGGAGGTCGTCGAAGCGCGGGATGACGACGCGGAGGAGCTGGATGATGATCGACGCGGTGATGTAGGGCATGATGCCGAGCGCGAAGATCGAGAGCTGGAGGAGCGCGCCGCCGGAGAAAAGGTTGACGAGGTCGAGCAGATTCGCCTCTGACTGCTGCGCGAGACAGGTCTGGATGGCCTTCGAGTCGACGCCGGGCGTGGGGATGTACGAGCCGAGTCGGAACATCGCCATGATGAACAGCGTGAACAGCAGCTTGCGGCGCAGGTCAGGCGTACGGAACGCCTGGGCGAATGCACTGAGCAAGACTTCCTCCTACTGGTGACGGGCATGCGGGGGCGCGAGCCCCTGCGACCGTGCCAGACTACCCGAACCTTCGGGCGCCTCGGCGCGCGGTCTTCCGATTGACGAGGGCGGGGCCGTCATTCCTGCTGGTCGGAGGGGATGGGCCCCGGTGTGGTGGGGACGCGAAGGGGGGTGGTCCGATTTTCGGACCACCCCCCGATCGTGTCAGCGGGCGGAGATGGTTCCGCCGGCCGCGGCGATCTTCTCGGCGGCGGAGGCCGACCAGGAGTCGACCTCGACCTCGAGCTTGACGGTGAGCTCGCCGGTGCCGAGCACCTTAACGGGCGCGCCGTCGCGAACCGCGTGCTTCGCGACGAGGTCCTCGACCGTCACCTTGCCGCCCTCGGGGAAGAGCTCCCCGAGCTTGGCGACGTTGACGACCTGGTACTCGACGCGGAAGGGGTTCTTAAAGCCGCGGAGCTTCGGCAGGCGCATGTGGATCGGCATCTGGCCGCCCTCGAAGCCTGCGGAAACCTGGTAGCGGGCCTTGGTGCCCTTGGTGCCGCGTCCAGCGGTCTTACCCTTCGAGCCCTCGCCTCGGCCGACGCGGGTCTTGGCCGTCTTGGCCCCGGGAGCCGGGCGGAGATGGTGCAGCTTGACGATCTGCGCCTTCTCGCCGGCGGCGTTCTTCGAGTCCGCCATGGTCAGTCGACCTCCTCAACGGTGACCAGGTGACGCACCGTGAGGATGGCGCCACGCACGGTGTCGCTGTCCTCGCGGACGACGGACTGGCCGATCTTGCGCAGCCCGAGGGTGCGCAGGGTGTCCTTCATGTTCTGCTTGGCGCCGATCGACGACTTGGTCTGCGTGATCTTGAGGTTCGCCATCACTCATTCACCCCCGCGGAGGCCTTCTCGGCCTCGGCCTGCTCGGCAGCGGCGCGCTTCTCGGCCTCGCCCTCCGCGCGGGCGCGGAGCATGGAGGCCGGGGCGACGCGCTCGAGCGAGAGGCCGCGGCGGGCCGCGACGGCCTCGGGCTGCTCGAGCTGCTTGAGCGCGTCCACCGTCGCGTGGACGATGTTGATCGCGTTGTCGGAGCCGAGGGACTTCGTGAGCACGTCGTGCACGCCCGCGGCCTCGAGGACGGCGCGGACCGGGCCGCCGGCGATAACGCCGGTTCCCGGGGCGGCCGGGCGCAGGAGGACGACGCCGGCGGCGTCGCGGCCCTGCACGAGGTGCGTGATCGTGCGGCGGATCATCGGGACGCGAATGAAGTTCTTCTTCGCCTCCTCGACGCCCTTGGAAATGGCCTGGGGAACTTCCTTGGCCTTTCCGTAGCCGACGCCGACGGTGCCCTCACCGTCGCCCACGACGACCAGGGCGGTGAAGGAGAAACGACGTCCGCCCTTCACGACCTTGGACACGCGGTTGATGGTGACGACGCGCTCGATGTATTCGTTCTTCTCATTGCCGCGACGGTTGTCGCGGTCGTTGCCGCGTCCGTTGCGGCGGTCGCGACGCTCGCCGTCGCCCGAACGCTCAGAGCCTTCCTGACCGTTCCTGGTTCGCTGCGGTGCAGCCATCAGTTGATCTCTCTTTCCTTCGATCCCGGTCAGAGCTCGAGGCCGGCCTCGCGGGCGGCTTCGGCGACGGCCGCGACGCGGCCGAAGTACTTGTTGCCGCCGCGGTCGAAGACGACCGCGGTGATGCCGACGGCCTTCGCGCGCTCGGCGATGAGCTCGCCGACCTTGCGGGCCTTGTCGGTCTTGGTGCCGTCCGCGTTCGCGAGCTCGGCCTCCATGTCCGACGCGGAGACGAGCGTGTGACCCACGGTGTCGTCGATGACCTGGGCGACCATGTGGCGGTTCGACCGGGTGACGACGAGGCGGGGGCGCTCGGCGGTGCCGTTGACCTTCTTGCGCAGGCGGAGGTGACGACGCTTGCGAGCGACGAACTTGCCCTTGCCCTTGACGGTGTAAGCCATCACTTACCAGCCTTTCCGACCTTGCGACGGATCGTTTCACCCACGTAGTGGATGCCCTTGCCCTTGTAGGGCTCCGGCTTCTTCAGCTTGCGGATGCGAGCGGCCGTCTCGCCGACGAGCTGCTTGTCGATGCCGTGGACCGTGAACTTGGTCTGCGACTCGACGGTGAACTCGATGCCCTCGGGGGGCACGACGGGGACGGTGTGCGAGAAGCCGAGGGAGAACTCGAGGTCCTTGCCCTTGGCGACGACGCGGTAGCCGGTGCCCGTGATCTCGAGTTCCTTCTTGTAGCCCTCGGTCACGCCGACGACCATGTTCGCGATGAGCGTGCGGGTGAGGCCGTGGAGCGAGCGCGAGGCGCGCTCGTCGTCCGGACGGGTGACGACGATCTGGCCGTCCTCGACCGCGACTTCGATCGGGGCGGCGACGACGTGCGTGAGCTCGCCCTTCTTGCCCTTCACGGTGACGTTGGAGCCGTCGATGACGACGTCGACGCCCGCCGGGATGGCGATGGGGTTCCTACCGATACGCGACATTGTTCAGCCTCCTGTTCACCAGATGTAGGCGAGGACTTCCCCGCCTACACCCTTGTCGGCCGCCTGGCGGTCGGTGAGCAAGCCGGAGGACGTGGAGAGGATCGCCACGCCGAGGCCGCCGCGGACCTTAGGCAGGTTGGTGGACTTGGCGTACACGCGCAGACCGGGCTTGGAGACGCGCTGCAGACCCTGGATGGCGGCCTCGCGGTGCGAGCCGTACTTGAGGGTCAGGGTGAGGGTCTTGCCCACTCGGGCGTCCTCGACGGAGGTCGAGGCAATGTAGCCCTCCTCGACCAGCATGTTCGCGATCGCGTTCTTGAGCTTCGAGTACGGCATGGAGACCGTGTCGTGGTGCGCGTGGTTCGCGTTGCGCAGACGCGTGAGCATGTCTGCGATGGGATCGGTCATTGTCATTTGGGGAGTCTCCCCTTCCTCGTCGCGGTTTCTCCGGTTCCCGGGACCTGCGACGTCAGATTCTTACCAGCTGCTCTTGGTGACGCCGGGGAGCTCGCCGCGGAGGGCGAGTTCGCGCAGGCACACGCGGCACAGTCCGAACTTGCGGTACACGGAGCGGGGGCGGCCGCAGCGGTTGCACCGGGTGTAGCCGCGAACGCCGAACTTCGGGGCGCGGGCGGCCTTGATCTTCAGGGACGTCTTGGCCATGTGTCAGTCCTCCTTGAACGGGAAGCCGAGGTGACGGAGGAGGGCGCGGCCCTCGTCGTCGGTGGCGGCCGAGGTGACGACCGTGATGTCCATGCCGCGGACGCGGTCGATGGAGTCCTGATCGATCTCGTGGAACATCGACTGCTCCGTGAGGCCGAAGGTGTAGTTGCCGCGTCCGTCGAACTGCTTGGCGGAGAGGCCGCGGAAGTCGCGGATTCGCGGAAGCGCGGTCGAGAGGAGGCGGTCGAGGAACTCCCACATGCGGTCGCCGCGGAGCGTGACGTGAGCGCCGATGGCCTGGCCCTCGCGGAGCTTGAACTGCGCGATGGACTTCTTGGCCTTGGTGGTCACGGGCTTCTGGCCGGTGATCGCGGTGAGGTCGCGGATGGCGCCCTCGAGAGCCTTCGAGTCGCGAGCCGCCTCGCCGACGCCCATGTTGACGACGATCTTGGTGAGGCCGCCGACCTGCATGATGTTCTCGTGCTTGAACTCGGCGCGGAGGGCGTCGCGGATCTCCGAGACGTACTTTTCCTTGAGACGCGGGGCCATGCTCAGATCTCCTTGCCCTGCTCGATGCCGCGCTTGGCGCCGCCGCGGGTCACGCGGACGCGGACCGTGCGGGTGCGGCCGTCCCGCTCGACGGTGTCCTCGCGGAAACCGACGCGCACGCGCTTCTTGGTGTCGGGATCGACGAGGGCGACCTTGGCGAGGGAGATCGGGGCTTCGATGGTCTCGATGCCGCCGGCCTGGCCCTGGGTCTGGCCCTGACGAACGTGACGGGTCTTGAGGTTGATGCCCTCGACGAGGACCTTGCCCTCGGCGGAGAAGACCTTGATGACGCGTCCCTGCTTGCCCTTGTCGCCGGGCTTGAGGGGCTCGAGCCCCTCGGCGGCGCGACGGGCGTTGCGCTCGGCGAGCTTCTTCTCGTCGGACGAGCGGCCGCGCACGACCTCGACGAGATCGCCCTTACGGATCTTGGCTGCCATCAGATCACCTCCGGGGCGAGCGAGACGATTCGCATGAACTTCTTGTCGCGCAGCTCGCGGCCCACGGGGCCGAAGATGCGGGTTCCGCGCGGTTCGCCGTTCGAGTTGATGATGACGGCCGCGTTCTCGTCGAAGCGGATGTAGGAACCGTCGGGACGGCGCGTTTCCTTGCGCGTGCGAACGACGACGGCCTTGACGACGTCGCCCTTCTTCACGGTGCCGCCGGGGATGGCGTCCTTGACGGTGGCGACGATGGTGTCGCCGATTCCCGCGTAGCGGCGAGCGGAGCCGCCGAGCACACGGATGGTGAGAATTTCCTTCGCCCCCGTGTTGTCGGCGACCTTCAGTCGCGACTCCTGCTGGATCATTTTCTATTGACTCCTGTCGTCGAGCCGGTTCTCTTGGGAGCATTACTTCCCGCGAGCCTTGCCGAACGTGCATTGACTATTGCGCATCGTTGCCGACAACAGTTCGAACGCACCACAGGTCGTGATGTTGCTCGCTCGCACTATCGACGACGGATGCAGTGCACCGCCGTCACGCAACCCGACTAGCCTACCGCCTCGGCGCAGGTGCGCGAAACCGCGATTCCGGTGATCTCCCCCATGCTCCCGGGCACCGAAACAGGGCGCCCGCCTCGGCAGAGCTTGCGACCGCGCATCGACAGGGCGCCCGCCTCGGCAGAGCTTGCGACCGCGCATTGACAGGGCGCCCGCCTCGGCAGAGCTTGCGCCCGCGCATCGACAGGGCGCCCGCCTCGGCAGAGCTTGCGACCGCGCATCGACAGGGCGCCCCGCTGCGTCCGTCCCCTCCCCCAACACGCGTTTGGCGGCTTTCCTGACGTTTGGCAGGTCAGGATCGCCGATTTTGCGCCGCCAAACACTCGAAAAGCCGCCAAACACCGCCATACCCGCCAAACACCGGCAAACCCGCCAAACGCGTGTTCCGGTTCGCCGATGACGGCGCCGAGAGAGCCGCGCCGCGCACCCTCTCCCGACCAATCGCCCGTCCCTATGCCTTCTCCCGAGCAATCACCCTTCCCTATTCCCTCTTATGGCGCAGCGCCGAGCCCACGTTCACCGCTACTACCTGGATCGCCGTCTCGGCGTACTCCCCGAGCGCCAACCCCCACCGAGTGTGCGATCCAGGTACCGCCAACGGACGAGGACGGGGCGGGGCGCCGACTTCGAGGGGAAAACGAAAGGGCCCGGCCCCCAGAAGGGGAACCGGGCCCGATCAGCCGATCAGTCGCGCCGAAGCGCGAGGATCACTTGGCCTTCTCGATGATCTCGACGACGCGCCAGTGCTTGGTCGCCGAGAGCGGACGAGTCTCCATGATGAGAACGAGGTCGCCAACGCCGCACTCGTTGTTCTCGTCGTGGACCTTGACCTTCTTGTTCTTGCGCATGACCTTGCCGTAGAGGGCGTGCTTCACGCGGTCCTCGATCTGGACGACGACGGTCTTGTCCATCTTGTCGGAAACGACGTAGCCACGACGGACCTTGCGGTCGTTGCGCGCGGTGGATTCTGCCATGTCGATCACTCCTCGGTGCTCGGGGCGGTGCGGTAGCCGAGCTCCCGCTCACGCGCGATCGTGTAGATACGGGCGATGTCGCGGCGCACGGTCTTCATGCGGCCGTGATCCTCGAGGGAGCCGACGGCCTGCGCGAAACGCAGGTTGAAGAGCTCGGCCTTGGCCTTCTCGAGTTCCTTGGACAGCTGGGCGTCGTCCATGGCATCGAGGTCGGAAGCGGTCAGACCCTTTTCCGCCATCAGATGTCACCACCCTCTCGGACCACGAAACGGGTCTTCATCGGAAGCTTGTGCTGGGCGCGGCGCATGGCCTCGCGGGCGAGGGACTCGTCGACGCCGCCCAGCTCGAACAGGATTCGGCCCGGCTTGACGGGGGCGACCCACCACTCCGGGGCGCCCTTACCGGAACCCATTCGGGTTTCGGCGGGCTTCTTGGTGAGCGGGCGGTCCGGGAAGATGTTGATCCACACCTTGCCGCCGCGCTTGATGTGACGCGTCATGGCGATACGCGCCGCCTCGATCTGGCGGTTGGTCACGTACGCGCCGGTGAGCGCCTGGATGCCGTAATCGCCGAACGCCAGCTCGGTGCCGCCGGAGGCGTTACCGGTGCGGTGCGGGCGGTGCTGACGGCGCCACTTGGTACGACGGGGAATGAGCATCGGGCTCAGGCCTCCGTTCCGGTTTCAGTAGCGGCGGGCGCGGCCTCGACCGGCGCCTGCTGCTGAGCGGTCTCCTGGTTCGGGCGTCCGCCGCGGCGCGGGCCGCGACGATCTCCGCGGCGACCGCCGCGGTTGGCCTGCTCGGCCTGCTGACGAGCGAACTCGCGCTCGGTGATGTCGCCCTTGTAGATCCACACCTTGACGCCGATGCGACCGAAGGTCGTGCGGGCCTCGTGGAATCCGTAGTCGATGTTCGCGCGGAGGGTGTGAAGCGGAACGCGGCCCTCGCGGTAGAACTCGGAGCGGCTCATCTCGGCGCCGCCGAGGCGGCCCGAAACCTGCACGCGGATGCCCTTGGCGCCGGCGCGCTGCGCGGACTGAATGCCCTTGCGCATGGCGCGGCGGAAGGAGACGCGGGCCGCGAGCTGCTCGGCGATGCCCTGCGCGACGAGCTGGGCATCCATGTCGGGGTTCTTCACCTCGAGGATGTTGAGCTGAACCTGCTTGCCGGTGAGCTTCTCGAGGTTCTGGCGAAGGCGATCGGCCTCGGCGCCGCGGCGGCCGATGACGATGCCCGGACGTGCGGTGTGGAGGTCGACGCGCACGCGGTCACGGGTGCGCTCGATGTCGACCTTCGAGATGCCAGCGCGCTCGAGGTTGTCGGTGAGATTCTTGCGGATCGCGACGTCCTCGGCCACGTAGTCCGAGTAGCGCTGTCCCTTGGTCGTCGAGTCGGAGAACCAGCGGGAGCGGTGATCCGTGGTGATTCCCAGGCGGAACCCGGTGGGGTTGACCTTCTGGCCCATGTCAGCGGTCTCCCTTCTTCTTGTCTTCCTTGGTGCCGACCACGACGGTGATGTGGCTCGTGCGCTTGAGGATGCGGCCTGCGCGTCCCTGAGCACGCGGGCGGAACCGCTTCATGGTCGGACCCTCGTCGACGTAGGCCTCGATGACCTGAAGATCGCCCTCGTTGAAGGTCTCCCCGGCCAGTTCGGCCTTGACCTTCGAGTTGGCGACGGCGCTGAGGAGCACCTTGCGGACATCGGCGGCGACGGCCTGCGGAGCGAACCGCAGGATATCGGCGGCCTCCAGGGCGGCCTTGCCACGAACCTCGTTCACGACACGGCGGGCCTTCTGGGGCGTGACGCGGACATAACGCGCCTGCGCCTTGGCTTCCATTGAATCTGCCTCTTCTTCCCAGGACCGGCTCAGCGCCGGCGTCCCTTTCGATCGTCCTTGTCGTGGCTGCGGAAAGTGCGCGTGGGAGCGAACTCGCCGAGCTTGTGGCCCACCATCGATTCGGTGACGAAGACGGGGACGTGCTTGCGGCCGTCGTGGACCGCGAAGGTCAGACCCAGGAAGTCCGGGGTGATGACCGAGCGGCGCGACCAGGTCTTGATGACGTTCTTCGAGCCGGATTCGTTCGCGGCGTCGACCTTCTTGAGCAGGTGGTCGTCGACGAACGGGCCCTTCTTCAAACTGCGCGGCATGCTAATCGACTCCTACTCAGCGGTTCTTGCCGGTCTTGCGACGGCGAACGATCAGGCGATCGCTGTCCTTGTTCGGACGGCGGGTGCGGCCCTCGGGCTTGCCCCACGGGCTGACCGGGTGACGGCCGCCGGAGGTGCGGCCCTCGCCACCGCCGTGCGGGTGGTCGACCGGGTTCATGACGACGCCGCGGACGTGCGGGCGCTTGCCCTTCCAGCGCATGCGGCCGGCCTTGCCCCAGTTGATGTTCGACTGCTCGGCGTTGCCGACCTCGCCGACCGTGGCCCGGCAGGTGATCTCGACGTTGCGGATCTCACCGGACGGCATGCGGAGCTGCGCGAAGCGGCCCTCCTTGGCGACGAGCTGGACGGACGAGCCGGCCGAGCGGGCGATCTTGGCGCCGCCGCCGGGCTTGAGCTCGACCGCGTGCACGACGGTGCCGAGGGGGATGTTGCGGAGCGGGAGGTTGTTGCCGGGCTTGATGTCGGCGCCGGCGCCGGCCTCGATGCGGTCGCCCTGGTTGAGCTTCGCCGGGGCGAGGATGTAGCGCTTCTCGCCGTCCGCGTAGTGGAGGAGGGCGATGCGGGCGGTGCGGTTGGGGTCGTACTCGATGTGAGCGACGACCGCGGGCACGCCGTCCTTGTCGTGGCGACGGAAGTCGATGACGCGGTACTGGCGCTTGTGGCCGCCGCCGCGGTGGCGGGAGGTCACGCGGCCGTTCGAGTTACGACCACCGGTCTTGTGCAGGGGGCGGACCAGCGACTTCTCGGGCTCGGAGCGGGTGATCTCGACGAAATCGGAGACCGACGCGCCGCGACGACCCGGGGTCGTGGGCTTGTACTTGCGGATTCCCATGTTTGTCCTCTACCTCTCCGGGTTTCAGGCCTGATCGCCGAAGATGTCGATGGCGCCTTCGCGCAGGGTCACGATCGCTCGCTTGACGTCCTTGCGCTTGCCCTGACCCGTGCGGGTCCGGTAGGTCTTGCCCTTACGGTTCTGAGTGGCCACCTGGCCGACCTTGACACCGAAGATCGCCTCGATGGCGACCTTGATCTCGGTCTTGTTGGCGCGCGGGTCGACCTCGAAGGTGTACTTGCCCTCATCCATGAGGATGGAGGACTTCTCGGTGACGACGGGCTTCAGGATGATGTCGCGAGGGTTCTTGCTCGCTTCGAGGGTGCTCACTTGGTCTCCTCCTTGGTGCCGAGGAAGGACTCGAGGGCGGCCTGCGTGAACACGATGTCGTCGGCGTCGAGGACGTCGTACGTGTTGAGCTGGTCGGCCCAGAGGACGTGGACCTCGGGGACGTTGCGCAGGGAGAGAGCGGTGAGCTCGTCCCCGCGGTCGAGGACGACGAGGGCCTGGCGGTCCTCGACGAGGGCGCGCAGCGCCTTGAGGGCGATCTTCGTCTTCGGGGTCTCGCCCTCGATGAGGGCGGTGACGACGTGGATGCGGCCGGCGCGGGCGCGGTCGGAGAGAGCGGAGCGGAGAGCGCCCTGCTTCATCTTCTTGGGGGTCCGCTGGTCGTAGTCACGGGGCTGCGGGCCGTGGACGATGCCGCCGCCGGTGAAGTGCGGGGCGCGGATCGAGCCCTGGCGGGCGTTGCCGGTGCCCTTCTGGCGGAACGGCTTCTTGCCGCCGCCGGAGACCATGCCGCGCGTCTTGGTGGCGTGCGTGCCCTGTCGGGCGGCGGCCAGCTGGCCGACGACGACCTGGTGCATCAGCGGAATGTTCGTGGGGACGTCGAAGATCTCGGCGGGAAGGTCGACCGTGGCGGTCTTCTTGCCCTGGAGATCGAGGACGTCGAGGGTCTGGACGTCAGACATTTCACGCACCCTTCACGGAGGAGCGAACCAGGACCACGCCGTTCTTCGGACCCGGGATGGCGCCGCTGATGAGCAGCAGGCCCTTCTCGGTGTCGACGGCCTGAACCTTGAGGTTCTGGACGGTACGACGGACGCCACCCATGTGGCCGGCCATGCGGAGGCCCTTGAAGATGCGTCCGGGGGTGGCGCAGGCGCCGATCGAGCCGGGCTTGCGGTGGTTGCGGTGCGCGCCGTGGGAGGCGGAGACGCCAGCGAAGCCGTGACGCTTCATGACGCCGGCGAAGCCCTTGCCCTTGGTGTTGCCGGAGACGTCGACCGAGGCGCCGGCCTCGAAGGTGTCGGCGGCGAGCTCCTGGCCGAGCTCGAAGGAGTCGGCCTCCGAGGTGCGGATCTCGGTGAGGTGGCGGCGCGGCTCGACGCCAGCCTTGGCGAAGTGGCCGGCGAGGGGCTTGGTGACCTTGCGGGCCGGGATCTCGCCGAAGCCGATCTGGACGGCGGTGTAGCCGTCGACGTCCTCGGTGCGGACCTGGGTGACGACGTTGGTGCCGACCTGCACGACGGTGAGGGGCACGAGGCGGCCGTCGGCATCCCAGACCTGGGTCATGCCGAGCTTGCGGCCGAGCAGCGCCTTGACGGGCGCGTGCTGCGTGTTGTCAGTAGTCATTGCAGATGTCCTCAGAGCTTGATCTCGATGTTGACGTCCGCGGGCAGATCGAGGCGCATGAGCGAGTCGACGGCCTTCGGAGTCGGGTCGATGATGTCGATGAGCCGCTTGTGAGTGCGCATCTCGAAGTGCTCGCGGCTGTCCTTGTACTTGTGGGGCGACCGAATGACGACGAACACGTTCTTCTCGGTCGGCAGCGGCACCGGGCCCACCACGGTGGCGCCCGCTCGCTGCACGGTGTCCACGATCTTGCGCGCGGAGCTGTCGATGACCTCGTGGTCATACGACTTCAGCCGGATGCGGATCTTCTGTCCCGCCATGCCGTCTTACCTCTTCTCGTACAGATTCGACCGGTCCCCGCGCTCGGGCGTGTCGCCTTTTCGGCGGCAGTCTTGCGCGGTTCCCCCTCTGGCGGAGGCGGACCGTTGTCTTGTCCAAAGATCACGGGCGTGAAGCCCGGTCCGCAGAAGTCCTGCGGAACCGCCCCGCGGGGTCGCGGGGCAACCGTTCCAGTCTGGCAGATTCGCGCGAGCCGCGGCAAGTTCGTCGCCCGCCGCGGGCGTGTGAATCCTCCGACATCGTCCGGATGATCGTTCGTCGCTCCCGTTCCGATTGACGAGGCCGGGGCCTCGCGCGTGCCGAGCGGGAGCGGCACCGGGTGACGAGTGTACCCGCACTCGGGCGTGTCGTCCAAGACGGGCATGTGAGAGCGTGAAGTACGTGTGGGGCACCGACTCAGGTCGATGCCCCACACGCGCGTGAGCGTTCAACAGAGACGCAGAGTGCCTCAGTCGCGCTTCTGGCGAACCGCAACTGCGCCAGCTGCAGCCAAGAGCAGCCCGAGTCCACCGACGAGTGCGCCGCTAAAGCCGGTCTTAGCGAGCGTTCGCGGCGTCGAAGGCGTCTTCGTCGTGTTCTTCGTGGGTTCAGTCGGCGTGGTCGGCTCGACCGGCTTGGTCGGCCCGACCGGGGCGGCCTTGTACTTCACGGTGTACGTGATACCCGGCTGAGTCTTCGCATCCCCAAGCCCAGTCTTCTGCTCACCAGTCCACGTGAAGTTGAACTGAATCTCACGACCACCCGTCGCAGCCGACTTCGACGCCAACGCAGCAAACGAACCCGACACCGAACCCTTCACGGTGTACTCCGTATCCGCCGACGACGCCGACGTGAACACCACACCAGCAACCGTCACCTGCAACGGAGACGCCACCGCATCAACGAGCGCCTTCAGATCCGCATACGTCCTCACCTTCGCCTTCGCCGCATCAGTCAGCGCGAACTTCACAGTCGCCGTCTGACCCGACACCACGACACTCGACACCTTGAAGTCATCCGACCCCGACAGCGTCGCAGACTTCGACGCATCCGTGTACGCCATACCCTCCGGCAACGTCAGCACAGCCTCGAAACCGAAATCCACATTCGACAAGGCAATATTCGCGAAATCAGGATTCGTCTGCGAATACTGCGTCTCAACTGCCGCCATCTGATCCTTGATCGGATCCGTGTACAACGCACCCGTCAACGACACAGGCGACGACTGACCCGCAGCCACCGCCACAGCATCATGCTCAGTATCAACAGCACCCGAATCAACAGCACCCAACAAATCCACAGGCAACGTCCCCGCCTGCGACACAGTGGTCGGCCCGACCGGGGCGGCCTTGTACTTCACGGTGTACGTGATACCCGGCTGAGTCTTCGCATCCCCAAGCCCAGTCTTCTGCTCACCAGTCCACGTGAAGTTGAACTGAATCTCACGACCACCCGTCGCAGCCGACTTCGACGCCAACGCAGCAAACGAACCCGACACCGAACCCTTCACGGTGTACTCCGTATCCGCCGACGACGCCGACGTGAACACCACACCAGCAACCGTCACCTGCAACGGAGACGCCACCGCATCAACGAGCGCCTTCAGATCCGCATACGTCCTCACCTTCGCCTTCGCCGCATCAGTCAGCGCGAACTTCACAGTCGCCGTCTGACCCGACACCACGACACTCGACACCTTGAAGTCATCCGACCCCGACAGCGTCGCAGACTTCGACGCATCCGTGTACGCCATACCCTCCGGCAACGTCAGCACAGCCTCGAAACCGAAATCCACATTCGACAAGGCAATATTCGCGAAATCAGGATTCGTCTGCGAATACTGCGTCTCAACTGCCGCCATCTGATCCTTGATCGGATCCGTGTACAACGCACCCGTCAACGACACAGGCGACGACTGACCCGCAGCCACCGCCACAGCATCATGCTCAGTATCAACAGCACCCGAATCAACAGCACCCAACAAATCCACAGGCAACGTCCCCGCCTGCGACACAGTGGTCGGCCCGACCGGGGCGGCCTTGTACTTCACGGTGTACGTGATACCCGGCTGAGTCTTCGCATCCCCAAGCCCAGTCTTCTGCTCACCAGTCCACGTGAAGTTGAACTGAATCTCACGACCACCCGTCGCAGCCGACTTCGACGCCAACGCAGCAAACGAACCCGACACCGAACCCTTCACGGTGTACTCCGTATCCGCCGACGACGCCGACGTGAACACCACACCAGCAACCGTCACCTGCAACGGAGACGCCACCGCATCAACGAGCGCCTTCAGATCCGCATACGTCCTCACCTTCGCCTTCGCCGCATCAGTCAGCGCGAACTTCACAGTCGCCGTCTGACCCGACACCACGACACTCGACACCTTGAAGTCATCCGACCCCGACAGCGTCGCAGACTTCGACGCATCCGTGTACGCCATACCCTCCGGCAACGTCAGCACAGCCTCGAAACCGAAATCCACATTCGACAAGGCAATATTCGCGAAATCAGGATTCGTCTGCGAATACTGCGTCTCAACTGCCGCCATCTGATCCTTGATCGGATCCGTGTACAACGCACCCGTCAACGACACAGGCGACGACTGACCCGCAGCCACCGCCACAGCATCATGCTCAGTATCAACAGCACCCGAATCAACAGCACCCAACAAATCCACAGGCAACGTCCCCGCCTGCGACACAGTGGTCGGCCCGACCGGGGCCGCGGGTGTCAAGCACGGGAGAGCGCTCATGTCGGAAGCAACCGGCGCGCTGAACGCGTCCATGCTGAAGGTCTGCAGGCCCATGCCCAACAGTCCATAGGTGCGGGACGGGTAGAATGAGACGGAGCCAGTGGCGGTGACATTCCTCGCAGCGATTGCTTTGGCTTCATCGGCCGAATTGGCGGCGATGGAGTAGGGAATCGTCACGTCGACCGTGTGAGCCGACGGGTTGGACGTATCCTGCTCGTAGGCCGCGTAGATCTCGGCCCAATTTACGTCGTTGAGCTTGATCTTGAATGTGTGGGTAAGGGAGTCGGAGCTCACCGCAGATTCAGTCACCGACGCGATCATCGACGAGGACTCCGAGGCACTCGCGGCCTGAACCGTCGTTCCCTGCGGGAAGGTCACGGTGTAGTAGAACGAGGCACTCGTCGACACCGTCTCCTTGTCCCACGGGAAGCGACCGGCATCTGCCTCGCTCTTCACCTGGGTTTCGAAGGGCTTGAGCAGCTCGGTCATTTGAAGCTTCGCGGCGAACGTGCCGGTGTACGTCGCCGGGGCCTGCTCGTTTGCTGCGCACGCACCCGAACCCGATACCGATGCGAACTGCGCGGCCGGCAGATCGGTTGCAGCGTGCGCGGCATCTCCTACCGTCGTCCAGCCGAGCGCAGCAAGCGCACCGACGCACGCCATCGCCACTCGCCGCCGCCAGGCGGGTTTTGTGATGTTCATGATTTCTCCTCGTTGATGTTCCTGCGGTCTATGGCTGGCGGATTGCGCTACTCGGCGAAAGCACGCCCAAGGGCTTCCCGCACTGTATTGATGACTGTGTCGGAGGGCACGCGCCACCGTGCTGGGTACTCCGCATGCCCTCCGAGCGGTGATTACGAAACTCGCCTGCGTCTGACACCGAGCAGAATACCTACTCCGATCGCGCCCACAAGACCTGCCAATCTCACAACTTCGGCGTCCATTCCGGTTCGCGCCAAGGCGGACTGGTCGACGACGAACTGATTCTCAATCGTCCCCGCATCGACAAACACGCCGTTTTGCGAGACCACAGCCGTGAGTCGGGTTTCAGAGAGTGCGTATCCGCGAGGCGCTCGCTCCTCGCGAATCGTGTAGGTTCCGTATTCGACGTCTTTGAAGGTAACGAGTCCGTCGGCGTCGGAGGTCGCCGTCGCGATCTGCTGACCTTCACGTTCAAGAGCAAACGTTGCTCCGGCGAGACCCGCGTGCGTTTGAGAATCGACCTTATGGGCGATGATGTCAGCGCGAATACGTTCGTTGTTCACGCGCCCCGCGTCAACGACTTGCCCGTCTGCACTGACCTTTGCCGAGATGGTGTCGGTGGATACCAGCCAGCCGGTGGGTGCGTTCGTTTCACGGATTTCATAATCGCCGACGGTGAGGTTTTCAAACGAGACGATGCCGTCTGCACCGCTGACCTGCGTATCGTTCGGTTCTTCGGCCACGGTTCCGTCCTCTTCGACTCGATAGATCGCGAAGGTCGCACCCGCAAGCGGATCGCCAGTCTTCGCATCGGTCTTGAGAAGCCGGATCGCACCACGCTCGGCGGTGTTGACAACCTGGCCGAGGTCAATCGTCGCTCCATCTGCGGTGACGACGACGCCAAGAGGCTTTTCCATCGTCAGGTACCCGGGCAGGCCCTTTGTCTCACGTAGTTCGTACATTCCGTAGCGCACGGAATCAAAGGAGACAAGGCCGTTGGCGTCGGACAGAGCCCGCATCGCGGGAACGTCTGCGACCGTCGTTGAACCGTCGGGTCCCTTGGTCACCGGGTAGAGGGCGAACTCGACGTCTGCAAGTGGCGTGCCGTCGTCTGAGGTCTTGGTGAGGATGACCTTGCCTGTGATCGGTCGGTCGGTGACGGTACCCGCTGCGACCGTCAGGTGTTGGGCGTCAACCGTCACGGTCAGCGCCGTATCAGACAGCGTGTAGCCTTCCGGCGCGGACGTCTCCTTGACCTGATATACGCCCCAGTGGACGTTCGTGAAGGTCGCGACCCCATCGGATCCGCTTGTGGCACTCATGACCGGCACCGACGCAGCGACGCCGGACGTATCAACCGGGAACAGACCGAAGGTCGCCCCTGCGAGAGCATCACCGGTTTCGTCGACCTTCTTTACCGACACCGTACCGTCGATCCGTTTGTTGACGACCGTACCGGCGTCAAAGCTGGGGCCTCCAAGCTCGAACGTCTTGAGATCGCCTTCGGCCTTGACGTATCCATCCTTTCCGGAAAGCTCCCGAAGGACGTACTTCGCCCACGGAACGTTGGTGAACTGGACTCGACCATCGTCACCTGTTGTTGCGTTGAACGCCGGAGTCGATGCGGTAGTACCGTTCGCGTCAACGGGGAAGAGGCCGAAAACGACTCCTGCGAGCGACTGCTGGTAGTCGTCGGTCTTCTTCACCGTCACCGTCCCCTCGGCGCGAGGATCGGCAATGGCAAGTGCGATGGGAGAAACAACGCCTCCGGTAATGGTGGCTCCCTCCGCGTCAATAGTGACGGTCTGATCCGCCACCCGCGCATAGCCCGTGAGCGGTTCGCCTTCGTGGAGGGTGTACGTGCCGTACGGCAGGTTTGCGAATGTGAGCGCGCCGTTCGCGTCGGTTGTTCCCGTCCACTGTGTCTGAGCCGGGTTAACGGTCTGCGTCGGCGCCTCTGAATCCAACCAGTCTTTGAATGTCAGAGTGAAGGCGACGCCCTCTTGGGCCTGCCCTGTGTCTTGTGCTGTCTTCGTGATCTCAAGATCACGCGTGCCAACAACTCCGGCGTATCTCGTTGCCGTGCGGGTCACGGGGTTGAGATCGAAGAGGTCCGTGCGTCCGTTCTCGTCCGCCGAGTTGACGACCGTTGCGTCACCCGGTGAGGTCGGCTTCGGCGACCAGCTCATCGCGTCGGGCTTGGTGAACGCGAGGGCATAGCTGCCACGCGGGTACACCGGCGATGAAGACAGTTCCGGATCGGCGAGTTGCAGGGTCGGGTCTGTGGAGGTGTGTGATCCGACGATAGTCACCGGCGCGGCGACGTCAACGGTCGTGTTCGGCGCTTCCTTGGCTTCGCGTCCGGGATTGGACGCCTCGGAACCGTCGTCCTTGACCAAGGTCCAGGACTGGTCCGGGAGGAAGCGCTCGCCAGCGTCCTTCACGCCGTTCGCGTTGAGGTCACGGAACACGGCACCGCGCGCACTGTAGCGATCCGTCGAGACGGTGACCTCGTTCGCCTCCAGATATGAGGCGCCTGAACCCGCGAGGGCGACGGAGGCCACAGCCAACTTTCCGTCCTTGAAGTTCGAGTTGAGCGTGGTCGCAGGTTGGACCGGAATCCGAGCCGGCAGGATGACCCGCAGCGTCTCCTTGGAGTCGAGCGCCTCCCCCGGCTTCAGGTCCGCCTTCACCGCGGTCACCGCAGTCCATCCTCCGTGCTCGGGGATCTCCTCAGCGGTGTACCACTGAGCATTGACGACCGAAGCAAGGTCAGTCCCCTGCTCTGTCACCGAATACAGAACAGTCACCCGGTCGGAAGCGTCTTTCGTGACCGTCCCGCTTTCGACGAGGACCTTAGAGGCAGGACCTGTCAGCGGCGTGCGGAACGCGGAGGAATGTCCGCTCAGCGCCGTCTCGCCGTCGGTCGCCGTCGACTCCCAGTCGCGGTGAGCATATGTGCCGTCCCTGTCGGAAACGATCTTGTGGTCTGTCGTACTGGGCAGGACGGAGAGCAAGCTCACCGTCGAAGTTGGCGTCAACGAGTTGTTCATGACGCTCAGCCGGTAGTAAACGGGCGAACCCAGATCCTGTGCCGGCGCCGACAGCGTCCAGTCCGATTCTCCGTTGAGAGAGGTCTCCATCTTGCCGATGATCTCCGACGGCGCGATGAGCCGTACTCCGTACGTCGTGTGCGATACCTTGTCATCGGTCGCACCGTCGTCATCGAAATCACGGGAATCGATGAGAGCCGTGTCGGCCGTCGGTTGAACGGACTCTGGTCCGTCCCACACCGTGTATGCGTCGAAGGTGTTGACACCGAAGTTCGCATAGAGGGTCATATCGACGGTGACGAAGGTCGCCACGCTGTTCGCGAGCCCGTAGTCGGGCTGCGTGTAGTCGATGTCGCCGTAGGAGTAGATGAGCGCCGTCCGACCCGTGCCCTTGTAATCCTTCACGATCTTCGGTGTTCGCGCGGTCGCGTCCAGATCGCGCGCGATCTGGGTGCTGTCAGTGCGGACGTAGTTGACTCCGGGGGGAAGGAGAAGGACTTGGCGAACATTCTTCAGAGTGCGCGTCACGCTTCCCCAGTCTGGCTTCGGATAACTGGAAATCTGAAGATTCTTCAGTCGAGAGCATGTCTTCGGGGTGAGGTTGTCGGCTGCCACGCCGTTGCAGCGCGAATACGTCGCCTCTCCATCATCCGTCGTCCACCACGGGCCGCTCCACCAATCGGGGTCCCCGTTGCTGGGCGGATTGACGTCCGCACGCGCAGGCGTCCTAAGCGTAGTGCCGACTTTGGGCGTGAGCGGCCACACGACGGCGTTGTTGTCCGACTTCTGACTGTCCCACATTTCGGCGCCGTCTTTCAGGGACTGCACGACCTGACCGTCGGCGCTCCCCTGTGTGACGGTCGACGACATGTCATTCGCGTACAGTTGCTTCTCGGTGTAGTAGCCGCTGTTCCACTTCGCCAGCTCCGCATCCGTTGGGAACGCCCTGACGTAGAAAAAGGCGCGATAGTTGTCCAGTTCGAGCGGGGTATCGAAGACCAGTCGGAGCTTGGCGTACTCGCGGGCGGTGTCATTGATCGCGACGCGGTCGCCGTAGTCGAGGTCCTTTGCGATCTCCACCTCGGTGCCGTCCCGTTTGACGCCGTAGAGGTGGTTGCTGGTGGCATTGATCCGGGCTTTGATTTCATCCACGGTCAGCGCGGATTCGCCGCAATACAAGATATTCCTAGCATCTTGACGCGTGCTAAAGAAATCGAACTGCTGGTAATACAGACGCGGGTCGAGGTCCGTGTCGACGACCTCGTGGACGAAGTGGTGCGTTCCTCCGGTCTTATCCGCGTAGCCGGTACCATTATTGGACTGGCGGACGTCGAGTGCCCAGCGAAAGCCCGGGAGATCTTCAGGATACTCATCGGAGGCCATGACTCCGGGCGCGACACCCGTCACCTTGGACATCCGCGTGAGCAACCTGCCGCCCCAAGTGTAGTCGATAGTGTCGCCATCAATCGTCAGATGGCCGTCTGAGGCATTGTCGTAGTGCCAGTTCTCGTAGCTATGCCCAAAAAGCGCCTTACTTTGAAGAACGCTGGATGTCCCGTTGAAGGGGACGACCTGTTCGACGAAGATGTGGCTCAGCTGCGCGGTACCGGCGTCCTTCTCCGTCGCCAGTCCCATGTCGGCCGTGGCATGAACGACAGGTGTGTAACGATGAGCACTGCCATCAGCGTCGACGGTGGGTGCGTTCCTATAGATCAGCTCGTAGTCCCAATGATCATTATTCTTCTCGCACACCCACCAGTTACTATCGTACGAGCGAATAAGGCGTATGACCCGATGCGTGTCATCCACCCACGCCCACCCTTGGTTGAGCGTCGCTCCCACAGGTAGCGTTGCACTGACGTCAGCCCCCTCGGGGAGGGTGACATCGTACGTCATCGTATGGTACTGGTAATTGCCATGATTTGCGTCCGTTGACGCGGCCTTTGATGAGTGCGTGCACACGCCGAAGTACGTGGTGAGACCCGCCGCTGGCGTGTGGTCGGTCTGAGTCTCACTGTAAAACTTGGTGACCCCAATCTTCTGATTGTTCTCATCAAGGACATCCACGTTGTTGTCCTGAAGGTATTCCCCCATGGCGCGGAAGAGCTGGCGGACCTGATTGGCGTCACTCGACTTCGCGGTAAACGTGATCGACTTCGTATCTGTCGTGACCTCGCCGACCTTCAGCTCGATCGTCGGCGTTACAGTTGTCCCATTCGGCGTGATGCCATCAAGGAAGGAGAAATTGAAGGGCAGCTGGCTGAACTGACCGCCCTTCATGCTCGGGAACGTGTACGTCAGGATCCACGCATCCTCTGTTTCCGAGCGGGCCGTGCCGCCCCCGGCCTGCACAGCAAGCTCGGAATCCACGAACGCCGGGGTCGAAATCAGTAGCTTGCCCTCCGCGTCGCGCACCTTGGGAACCGTGAGGGTGAGTGCGACGTCTTGCGCGGTGGCCGAGTCCTCTCCCGATGCCGCGATCTGGGCGACCGCCGGGACTGACTCACCAGACCAGTAGTCCAACTTCTGCGTTGGATTCGGGTCACCGCTCGCATAGGCCTTGAGCCCATCGTAAGTTCCCAAGAATAGGTCGAGTTTGAGTCCGCCTGCGGCGACTGCGGCAGTCGAAAGCGCTCCCGACAGGAGCAAACTCAGAGATAGAAGTAGAGCCACAACCGATGGCACGAAACCGCGCCGTGCAAGACTGACAGAGATCACTCGGTAATTGTCGCAGAATGAGCACGCTCGACACAAGCGGCGAGTCTCCTGGACTTGAGGCCATACGCCCCGCACACAACGATCCACGATATGCGTACCCGGAAGAACGAAGAGGGCCGCCACCCCCTTTTCGGGGATGGCGGCCCTCTCAGGTCGCTTGACCTCAGGCGATCATCCGGTCCGACCGATCCGCGAGCGGTTCAGTCGGCCGGAAGGGATCACTTGATGATCTCGGTGACGCGGCCGGAACCGACCGTGCGGCCGCCCTCGCGGATCGCGAAGCCGAGGCCCGGCTCCATGGCGATCGGCTGGATGAGCTCGACGGTGATCTCGGTGGTGTCGCCCGGCATGACCATGTCGGTGCCCTCGGGGAGGGTGATGACGCCGGTCACGTCCGTGGTGCGGAAGTAGAACTGCGGGCGGTAGTTCGAGAAGAACGGGTTGTGACGGCCGCCCTCCTCCTTCTTGAGGATGTAGACCTGGCCCTTGAAGTTCGTGTGAGGCGTGATCGAGCCGGGGATGGCCACGACCTGGCCGCGCTCGACCTCGTCGCGCTTGGTGCCGCGGAGGAGGAGGCCGCAGTTCTCGCCGGCCCAGGCCTCGTCCATCGACTTGTGGAACATCTCGATGCCCGTGACCGTGGTCTTCTGGGGCTCGCGGATGCCGAGGATCTCGACCTCGGAGTTGATCGGGAGCTTGCCGCGCTCGACGCGACCGGTGACGACGGTGCCACGACCGGTGATCGTGAAGACGTCCTCGATCGGCATGAGGAAGGGCTTGTCCATGTCGCGCTCGGGGGTCGGCACGTAGGTGTCGACCTTCTCCATGAGCTCCTCGACCTTGGCAACCCACTCCGGGTCGCCCTCGAGGGCCTTGAGAGCGGAGACCTGGATGATCGGGGCGTCGCGGTCGAAGCCCTGCGACTCGAGAAGATCGCGGCACTCCTCCTCGACGAGCTCGAGCATCTCCTCATCGTCGACCATGTCGGCCTTGTTGAGGGCGACGAGGATCGTCGGAACGCCGACCTGGCGGGCGAGAAGAACGTGCTCGCGGGTCTGCGCCATCGGGCCGTCGGTGGCCGCGACGACGAGGATCGCGCCGTCCATCTGGGCCGCACCGGTGATCATGTTCTTCACGTAGTCCGCGTGGCCGGGGGCGTCGACGTGGGCGTAGTGACGGGCCTCGGTCTGGTACTCGACGTGGGAGACGTTGATCGTGATGCCGCGCTCGCGCTCCTCAGGAGCGTTGTCGACCTGGTCGAACGGCGTGAACTCGTTCAGCTCCGGGTACTTGTCGTGCAGGACCTTGGTGATCGCTGCGGTGAGCGTGGTCTTGCCGTGGTCAACGTGACCGATCGTGCCGATGTTGACGTGCGGCTTGCTGCGCTCGAACTTGGCCTTCGCCACTGGTGTCCTCCTGGACTCGGGTAGTTTTTCTAGCCTTTGGCTAGGTGTCACTCTAACACCCAGCCCGCATGAAACCTACAGGGATTCTCTTCGGTGTGAGGCGCCTCGCTGCGCCCTCGAAAAGCGGATTTACGAGGGCGCAGCCAGGCGTCGGGAAGGGCTCAGTTGCCCCGGGCCTTGCCGACGATCTCGTCGGCGACATTGCGCGGAACCTCCGCGTAGGAGTCGAACTCCATCGAGTACACCGCGCGGCCCTGCGTCTTCGAACGCAGGTCGCCGACGTACCCGAACATCTCCGAGAGCGGGACCTGAGCCTTGACGACGCGGACGCCGTGCTGCTCGTCCATCGAGGAGATCTGACCGCGACGGGAGTTGAGGTCGCCGATGACGTCGCCCATGTACTCCTCGGGGGTGCGGACCTCGACGGCCATGATCGGCTCGAGGAGGACCGGGTTCGCCTTCTTCGCGGCCTCCTTGAGGGCCATCGAACCGGCGACCTTGAACGCCATTTCGGACGAGTCGACCTCGTGGTACGCGCCGTCGAGGAGCGTCGCCTTGATGTCGACCATCGGGTAGCCGGCGAGGACGCCGGACTGCATGGCGTCCTGGATGCCCGCGTTGACCGACGGGATGTACTCGCGCGGGACGCGGCCACCGGTGACCTTGTCCTCGAACTGGTACTCCTCCTCGGAATCGGCCGGGAGCGGCTCGAGGGCGATGATGACGCGCGCGAACTGGCCGGAACCACCGGTCTGCTTCTTGTGCGTGTACTCGTACTTCTCGACCGTCTTGCGGATGGTCTCGCGGTACGCGACCATCGGCGCGCCGACGTTCGCCTCGACCTTGAACTCGCGACGCATGCGGTCGACGATGATGTCGAGGTGGAGCTCGCCCATGCCGCCGATGATCGTCTGGCCCGTCTCCGGATCGAGCTCGACCGTGAAGGTCGGATCCTCTTCGGCGAGCTTCTGAATCGCGACGCCCATCTTCTCCTGGTCGGCCTTCGACTTCGGCTCGACGGCGACCTGGATAACCGGCTTCGGGAAGGTCATCGACTCGAGGACGATCGGCTTGTCGATCGCGCAGAGCGTGTCGCCCGTCGTCGTGTCCTTGAGGCCGATCACCGCGTAGATGTGGCCGGCGTGCGCCTGATCGACCGGGTTCTCCTTGTTGGAGTGCATCTGGAAGATCTTGCCGATGCGCTCCTTCTTGCCCTTGGTCGAGTTGAGCACCTGGGCGCCCGACTCCACCTTGCCGGAGTACACGCGGACGAAGGTGAGCTTGCCGTAGAACGGGTGGGCCGCGATCTTGAACGCGAGCGCCGAGAAGGGCTCGTTCTCATCGGGCTTGCGGGACTCGGTCTCCTCCTCCGTGTCCGAACCGGGCTTGAAGCCGCGGACCGACTCGATGTCGAGCGGGGAGGGGAGGAAGTCGACGACCGCGTCGAGCACGGGCTGGACGCCCATGTTGCGCAGCGCGGTGCCGCAGTAGACCGGGAACGCCTTGCCGGCGACCGTGAGGGCGCGGATGCCCTCCTTGATCTGCTCGATCGTGAGCTCGCCGTTCTCGAGGTACGCCTCGGTGAGCTCGTCCGAGCCCTCGGCGGCGGCCTCGACCATGGCCTCGCGGTACTCCTCGGCCTTCGCCTGGAGGTCCTCGGGGATCGGGCCGCGGACGACGAGGGCGCCGAGCGTCGGCTCGCCCTTCTCGTCCTTCGCCGGGTAGCGGAGCGACTCCATGGTGAGAAGGTCGACCTGACCCTCGAAGTCGTTCTCCGCGCCGATCGGGAGCTGCATGACGATCGGGGTCGCGTGGAGGCGATCGCGGATCGTGCCGACCGAGAAGTAGAAGTCGGCGCCCATCTTGTCCATCTTGTTGATGAAGCAGATGCGGGGGACCTCGTACTTGTCAGCCTGACGCCACACGGTCTCGGACTGGGGCTCAACGCCCTCCTTGCCGTCGAAGACCGCGACGGCGCCGTCGAGCACACGCAGGGAGCGCTCGACCTCGACCGTGAAGTCCACGTGGCCGGGGGTATCGATGATGTTGATCTGGTTGCCGTTCCAGAAGGAGGTGACCGCGGCGGACGTGATCGTGATGCCGCGCTCCTTCTCCTGCTCCATCCAGTCGGTCGTCGAGGCGCCGTCGTGCGTCTCGCCGATCTTGTAGTTGATGCCCGTGTAGAACAGGATGCGTTCCGTCACGGTCGTCTTGCCGGCATCGATGTGAGCCATGATGCCAATGTTGCGGACCTTGTTGAGATCCGTCAGCACCTCAAGTGCCACGAGTGCGATTCCTTCGCTCGGAGTGATTAGGAAGTGCGCGGGTTGGAAGCGGATCGACGAGGACGACCGGGGTCGTCCTCGTCAATCTGCATCACCAGCGGTAGTGAGCGAACGCGCGGTTCGACTCGGCCATCTTGTGCATGTCCTCGCGACGCTTGACAGCGGCGCCGAGACCGTTGGACGCGTCCATGATCTCGTTCGCGAGGCGCTCCGTCATCGTCTTCTCGCGACGCTGACGGGAGAAGTCGACCAGCCAGCGCAGGGCCAGGGTCGTGGCGCGCGCGGGGCGAACCTCGACCGGGACCTGGTAGGTCGCGCCGCCGACTCGGCGGGAGCGGACCTCGAGGGCCGGACGGATGTTGTCGAGAGCGCGCTTGAGAACCGAGACCGGTTCCTGCTCGGTGCGCTCGCGCACGGTCTCCAGAGCGCCGTAGACGATGCGCTCGGCGACGGTCTTCTTGCCGTCGAGGAGGATGCGGTTGACGAGCTGGGTGACGACCTTCGAGCCGTAGACCGGATCGTCGACCAGGGGGCGCTTGGGAGCGGGGCCCTTACGAGGCATTACTTCTTCTCCTTCTTCGCGCCGTAGCGGGAACGGGCCTGCTTGCGGTTGCGGACGCCCTGCGTATCGAGGGAGCCGCGGACGATGCGGTAACGCACGCCCGGGAGGTCCTTCACACGACCGCCGCGGACGAGCACGATCGAGTGCTCCTGCAGGTTGTGGCCCTCACCGGGGATGTAGGCCGTGACCTCGATGCCCGAGGAGAGGCGCACGCGGGCGACCTTACGGAGGGCGGAGTTCGGCTTCTTCGGGGTCGTGGTGTACACGCGGGTGCACACGCCGCGACGCTGGGGCGAGCCCTTGAGCGCCGGGGTCTTCACCTTCGAGCGCTTCGAGCTGCGTCCCTTGCGGACGAGCTGCTGAATGGTAGGCACTGGGTCTCCAGTTTCTTTCCGTCGGCGGCCCCTCGCCTTCGGCTCAGGGCCCTTGTGGTCAGTCATCCGCGACTCGACGAATCCCCTCCGGACGCACGACGGTCCGTCTGGGGCCGGCGCGCCATGATAGCCGCTCCCCTTGCGGGGGCCGCTCGATCCTCCCTTGCGGGAGCCCGAACGGACTGGGCCAGAGAATGACGCCCGGAGCTCCGACGGACGGAGCCCGCTGTCGGCTCGCGCCGACGAAGAGAACCCGCGAGTGCACGGGAACCGTCCTCGAGTCTACGAGGGCCCGCCCAGTCGGGTCAAAGGCGTCGCACGTGACGTGCGACGCCTTGCGCGCTTGTTCAGCATCCGCATCCGGGGCGGCGAGGACCCGGCAGGGCGCCGCTCAGACGCCCCGGATCGCACACTCGGCGTGCACCCCGATCCCCGAACCCCGCCGAGACGGCGATCCAGGTCGTGAACCGCACCGAATCCGGGCACTACAGCACCCAGAACGCACACTCGACACACACCCCGACCTCCAGACCCCGCCGAGACGGCGATCCAGGTCACCAACCGCACCGAATCGGGGCACGGCAGCACCCAGAACGCACACTCGACACACACCCCGACCCACAACCCCCGCCGAGACGGCGATCCAGGTCACCAACCGCACCGAATCGGGGCACGGCAGCACCCAGAACGCACACTCGACGCGCACCCCAACCTCCTGACCCCGCCGAGACGGCGATCCAGGTCATGAAGCGCACCGAATCCGGGCGCTGCGGCACCCAGAACGCACACTCGACGCGCACCCCGACCCACAACCCCCGCCGAGACGGCGATCCAGGTCGTGAACCGCACCGAATCCGGGCACTACAGCACCCAGAACGCACACTCGGCGCGCACCCCGATCCCCGAACCCCGCCGAGACGGCGATCCAGGTCATGGGCGCGCGGCCAGGACCGTCCACACCAGCCTCTCCCCCGGCGGCCCCTCACGGTGAGAGTCGCTTGCACCCGTTCGATCGACGTCGGCGCTGCGTCCTCGTCACTCGAGATCCATCCACAGGGCAGCGCCCGCCTCTTGGCGGGAGAACGCTGGACCGGAAGACTCGCAGCACGACGCGCGAGAGGAACGACGACCATGCGAAGAGAACTGCTCGAGACCGTGCGAGATCAGATGATCCTCACCGGCTCGCACCGCAGGCTCCCCAAGACCGAGCGCGCCGGCCTCATCCGTATACACCGCGGGGCGTACCTCCCCGTGGAGGTCATCACGTCGCTTCGCAAGCCATGGGACCGGCGCGATGCCGTCATCGCCGCGCGCACCATCGCGGCCCTCCGAGCGAAACCGGGCTGCCGTCCCTTCGGCCGCACCGCCGCTTCGCTCGCCGGATTCTCGGCGATGGGCGAGGATCCGACGATTCACCTTCACGTCCCCGGCGGATCGACGGCCTCGCCTCATGCAATCGCCTTCGCCGAAATCTCGTGCAATGGCATGTTCGTCGCGCCGTCGACGACGACGGTGCACCACCGCGACCGAATCCTCATCCCGTCGGAGCCGGCATTCGAGCCACTCGATCGTGAGGGCATCGTCGGCGTGCTGCTCCAGTGCCTGGTCGCCGCACCGGGCGAGGAGTCCTTCGGATTCGCGTGCCAGGTGTTGAAGTTCCTCATTGGCTCGGACGCGGGACGCGGATCCGGCTGGCGACGACGCGAACGGGCCGTGCGGAAGATCCTGCTCGATGAGATCGAAAGGCTGCCACCGGGCACTCGCAATCGGCGACGCGCGCGATGGATCGTCGAGAATGCCTCAGGCGCCTGCGAGTCGGTTGCGGAGATGCGACTTCTGTGGATCCTTCGGTCCGCCGGGATCCGCGGAATCGACGTGCAGATCGAAGTCGCGGACACCTACGTCCACTACTTCATCGACTTCGGATTCCCCGATTTGAGGATCGCGATTGAAATGGACGGGCGCGTGAAATACGGCCTCACCGCGCAAGAGCAGCTTCACGCATTGGGCGCTCAGGAGGCGCGGCAGAGGGACCTCGAGATCCGAGGCTGGCACTTCATTCGATTCACCTGGGACGACCTCTCCGATCCTCAGTCGATCCTCTCGCGAATCGACACCGTCGTCCGATCGCGCGGCGGAGCAATTCACCGCGGCGCCCGATTCCCGCAGTCTGCATGATCGGCGCCTCGGCGGACTGCCGCGCCGATGTCCGCGGGAGCTGCTGACTCCCTCAATCGCACACTCGACGCACACCCCGACCCCCGAACCCCGCCGAGACGGCGAACCAGGTCACGAGGACGGGGCCAAGCACCCGTCGGACGCCCCAGATCGCACACTCGACGCACACCCCCACCCCCGAACCCCGCCGAGACGGCGAACCAGGTAAGGCGGAGGGATGCGGACCGGCAGTGACACGGCACCGGCAGGCGCGCGAGGGGGCGCAGCACAACGACGCGCATGCACCGGGGCCCGGCGACCGGATGGTCGCCGGGCCCCGTGCGCTCAACAAGCGCGGGTTGCTCGAGGAAGGAGCGTCAACAAGCGCGGAAGGCTTGAAGCGGATCCTTCAACACGCGCGGGTCACTCGTGGAAGGTCATTCCGAAATCGATCGACCCGAGGGCGTCGAGGAAGTCCTCGGACACCCCGCCGTCCTGGAAGTCCAGCTCCGTGTAGTTGGAGTTGGCGAGGGCCTCCGCGGTCGGCTCGACCGTCACGCGGTTGTAGCGCGACAGGCCGGTGCCGGCAGGGATGAGCTTGCCGAGGATGACGTTCTCCTTGAGGCCGACGAGCGAGTCGGACTTGCCGTTCATCGCGGCCTCGGTGAGGACCTTCGTCGTCTCCTGGAAGGAGGCGGCCGACAGCCACGAATCCGTCGCGAGCGACGCCTTCGTGATGCCCATGAGCATCTGGCGGCCGGAGGCCGGCTGCCCGCCCTCGGCGGCGACCTTGCGGTTCTCCGCGAGGTACGCCATGCGGTCGACGAGCTCGCCCGGCATGAAGGTCGTGTCACCCGGCTCGAGGATCGTCACGCGACGAAGCATCTGACGGACGATGACCTCGATGTGCTTCGAGTGGATGCCGACGCCCTGGTCGCGGTAGACCTTCTGGACCTCGTCGACGAGCTGCTTCTGGGCGACGGAGCGGCCCATGATGCGGACGACCTCCTTCGGGTCGAGCTGACCCTCGGTGAGGGGCGTGCCCGCCTCGATGTGCTCGCCCTCGGCGACCAGCGGCTTCTGGCGACGCGACACCTCGATGACGTCGTCCTCCTTCGCGTCGTCACGGGTGATGACGATGCGACGGACAGCGGGATCCTCGTCGTCGATGTGGACGCGGCCGGCGGCCTCGCTCATCTTCGCCTCGGCTTTCGGGGTGCGCGCCTCGAAGAGCTCCTGGACGCGCGGGAGGCCCTGCGTGATGTCCGCGGCCGACGCGGCGCCGCCCGTGTGGAACGTGCGCATCGTGAGCTGCGTGCCGGGCTCGCCGATCGACTGGGCGGCGATGATACCGACGGCCTCGCCGATGTCGACCTGCTTGCCGGTCGCGAGCGAGCGGCCGTAGCAGGCGGCGCAGGTGCCGACCTGGGACTCGCAGGTGAGGACGGAGCGGCAGGTGATCTCCTCGACGCCGGCGGCCGCGAGGGCCGCGAGCTCGTCGTCGCCGAGATCCGAGCCGGCGGGCATGACGACCTCGCCGTTCTCGTTGACCGCGTCGCGGGCGAGGTTACGGGCGTAGGCGGTCGTCTCGACGGTCTCGAGGGCCTCCCACTCGCCGAACTCGTTCTTCTTCGCGATCTTGATCTTCACGCCCTGGCGGGTGCCGCAGTCGGCCTCGCGGACGATGACGTCCTGCGAAACGTCGACGAGACGACGCGTGAGGTAGCCCGACTCGGCCGTACGGAGGGCCGTGTCGGCGAGGCCCTTACGGGCGCCGTGGGTCGCGATGAAGTACTCGAGGACGGTGAGGCCCTCGCGGTAGTTCGCCTTGATCGGGCGCTCGATGAGCTTCTGCTTCGGGTCGGACACGAGGCCGCGCATGCCGGCGATCTGCTGGACCTGCGACCAGTTACCGCGAGCACCCGAGTTCACCATCCGGTAGACGGTGTTGCGCTCGGTGAAGTTCGACCGCATGTCGTTTGCGACCTTCTCCGTGCACTCGAGCCAGAGCTTGACGAGCTCCTCGTAGCGGGTCTCCTCGAGGATGATGCCCGTGTCGAACTGATCCTGGATCTCCGCGGCGCGGGCCTCGTACTCGGCGAGGATCTCCTCCTTGCGGGGGGACGCCTGGATGTCGGAGAACGCAATCGTGATGCCCGACCAGGTCGACCAGTGGAAGCCGGCGGACTTGAGGGCGTCGAGCGATTCGGCGACGAGGACGTTCGGGTAACGCTGGGTGAGCGTGTTGACGATGCTCCCGAGCTGCTTCTTGCCGACGACCTCGTTGACGAACGGGTAGTCGACCGGGAGCTGCTCGTTGAAGATCGCGCGTCCGAGCGAGGTCTCGAGGATGACGTCGTCGCCGGGCTCCCAGCCCTCGGGGGCCTCCCAGCCGGCGGGCGGCACGATTCCGGTGAACCGGATGAGCGCCTTGGCGTTGAGGTCGAGGTCGCCGTTGTCGAAGGCCATGCGGGCCTCGGACGGGCTCGAGTACGCGGGGACGATCTCGTTGCCGTCGGCGTCCTTCGCGACCTCGACCGCCGGGTCGGGGTTCGAGGTGAGGTGGAACAGGCCGATGATCATGTCCTGCGAGGGCATGGCCACGGGGCGGCCGTCCGACGGCTTGAGGATGTTGTTCGTCGAGAGCATGAGGATGCGGGCCTCGGCCTGCGCCTCCGCGCCCAGCGGCAGGTGGACCGCCATCTGGTCGCCGTCGAAGTCGGCGTTGAACGCGCCGCAGGCGAGCGGGTGCAGCTGGATGGCCTTGCCCTCGATGAGCTGCGGCTCGAACGCCTGGATGCCGAGGCGGTGGAGCGTGGGGGCTCGGTTGAGGAGCACCGGGTGCTCGCGGATGACGTCGTCGAGGACGTCCCACACCTCGGGGCGCTGGCGCTCGACCTTGCGCTTCGCGGCCTTGACGTTCTGCGCGTAGTTCTTCTCGACGAGCCGCTTCATGACGAAGGGCTTGAAGAGCTCGAGCGCCATCTGCTTGGGCAGGCCGCACTGGTGGAGCTTGAGCTGCGGGCCGACGACGATGACCGAACGGCCGGAGTAGTCGACGCGCTTGCCGAGGAGGTTCTGACGGAAGCGGCCCTGCTTGCCCTTGAGCATGTCGGAGATCGACTTGAGGGGGCGGTTGCCGGGGCCGGCGACCGGACGTCCGCGGCGTCCGTTGTCGAACAGCGCGTCGACGGACTCCTGGAGCATGCGCTTCTCGTTGTTGACGATGATCTCGGGGGCGCCGAGCTCGAGGAGCCTCTTGAGTCGCGTGTTGCGGTTGATGACGCGACGGTAGAGGTCATTGAGGTCGGAGGTCGCGAAGCGGCCGCCGTCGAGCTGGACCATCGGACGGAGGTCCGGCGGGATGACCGGGATCTTCGTGAGGACCATCGAGGCAGGCGAGTTGCCGGTGATGACGAAGGCGTTGATCACCTTGAGGCGCTTGATCGCGCGGGCCTTGCGCGGACCGGAGTCCGACGCGATGGTCTGGCGGAGCGCCTCGACCTCGGCCTCGAGATCGAAGGTCTCAAGGCGCTTCTGGATCGCGGCCGCGCCCATGTCGCCCTTGAAGTAGGTGCCGTAGCGGGCGACCATCGCGCGGTAGAGCCGCTCGTCGCCGATGAGGGCGCCGACCTTGAGGTTCTTGAAGTTCTCCCACACGACCTCGAGCCCGTCGATGTCGCCGTCGAAGCGCTTGCGGATCTTCGCCATCTCCTTCTCGGCGTTCTTCCGCAGCTTCTCGCGCTCGGCGCCGGAGGCCCCGTCCGCCTCGAGGGCGGCGAGGTCGGCCTCGATCTTCTCGGCGTACTCGTTGATGGCGGAGTCCCTGTGGCCCTCCATCTGCTTCTTCTGAACCTCGAGCTCCGCGCGGAGATCCGCGAGGTCCTCGTCGCGGCCCTTCTCGTCGATCTCCGTGATCATGTACGCGGCGAAGTAAATGACCTTCTCGAGGTCCTTCGGCGCGAGGTTGAGCACGTAGCCGAGGCGCGAGGGCACGCCCTTGAAGTACCAGATGTGCGTGACCGGGGCGGCGAGGTCGATGTGACCCATGCGCTCGCGACGGACCTTGGAGCGGGTGACCTCCACGCCGCACTTCTCGCAGACGATGCCCTTGTAGCGGACTCGCTTGTACTTGCCGCACGCGCACTCCCAGTCGCGCGTGGGGCCGAAGATCTGCTCACCGAACAGGCCGTCGCGCTCGGGCTTGAGCGTGCGGTAGTTGATGGTCTCCGGCTTCTTCACCTCACCGTAGGACCACGTCGCGATGTCATCGCTCGTGGCCAGGGTGATCTTCAGGCTGTCGAACGTCTTGGCGTCCAGCAAAGTCATCTCTCCCTATCAGATCGCGTCGATGGTCGCCGCGGCGTTCGGGCGGGCATCCAGCGTGATGCCGAGCTCCTCGCGCGCGTTGAAGTCCTCGTCCTGGTCGCGCAGGTCGATGGCGTTGCCGGCCGCGTCGAGGGCTTCGACGTTGAGGCACAGCGAGCGCATCTCCTGGATGAGCACTCGGAAGGACTCGGGGATACCGGGCTCGGGGATGTCCTCGCCCTTGACGATCGCCTCGTACACCTTCACGCGGCCGGTCGTGTCGTCCGACTTGATCGTGAGGAGCTCCTGGAGGGCGTAGGCGGCGCCGTACGCCTCGAGTGCCCACACCTCCATCTCGCCGAATCGCTGGCCGCCGAACTGGGCCTTACCGCCCAGGGGCTGCTGCGTGATCATCGAGTACGGGCCCGTCGAGCGCGCGTGGATCTTGTCGTCGACGAGGTGGTGGAGCTTGAGCATGTAGGTGTAGCCGACCGCGATCGGGTACGGGAACGGCTCGCCGGAGCGCCCGTCGAAGAGGCGGGCCTTGCCCTGCTCGTTCGTCAGGCGGTCGCCGTCGCGGTTCGGGTTGACGTTGCGCAGCAGGCCGGCGAGCTCGTCGGCCTCGAGGCCGTCGAACACGGGGGTCGCGACGAGCGTCTCGGGCGCGGTCGTGATGCCGTCGGTCGGGAGGTGACGGGTCCACGCCTCGCCGGCCTCGACGGCCTTGGAGGCGTCCCATCCCTGGTGGGCGAGCCACCCGAGGTGGTACTCGAGCACCTGTCCGACGTTCATACGACCGGGGACGCCGAGCGGGTTGAGGATGATGTCGACCGGGGTTCCGTCCTCGAGGAACGGCATGTCCTCGACGGGCAGGATCTTCGAGACGACGCCCTTGTTCCCGTGACGGCCGGCCATCTTGTCGCCGATCGTGATCTTGCGGCGCTGGGCGACGTAGACGCGGACGGTCTGGCGGACGCCCGGGTTGAGGTCGTCCTCGTCGTCGTTGAACTCGCGGACGCCGATGACGATGCCCTCCTGGCCGTGGGGCACGCGCAGGGACGTGTCGCGGACCTCGCGGGCCTTCTCGCCGAAGATCGCGCGCAGGAGGCGCTCCTCGGAAGTGAGCTCGGTCTCGCCCTTCGGGGTGACCTTGCCGACGAGGACGTCGCCGGCCACGACCTCGGCGCCGATGCGGATGATGCCGCGCTCGTCGAGGTCGGCGAGGGACTCCTCGGACACGTTCGGGATGTCGCGGGTGATCTCCTCCTCGCCGAGCTTCGTCTCGCGGGCGTCGACCTCGTACTCCTCGATGTGGATCGAGGTGAGGACGTCCTCCTCGACGACGCGGCGCGACAGGATAATCGCGTCCTCGTAGTTGAGGCCCTCCCACGACATGTAGGCGACGAGGAGGTTCTTGCCGAGCGCGACCTCGCCGTGATCGGTCGCGGGGCCGTCGGCGAGGACGGACCCGACCTCGACGCGGTCTCCCTCGTCGACGATCACGCGCTGGTTGGTGCAGTTGCCCGGGTTCGAGCGCTCGAACTTCTCCAGTCGGTAGGTGTCGCGCCCGCCCTCGTCAGTCGAAACGACGATGAGGTCGGCGGAGACCTCGGAGACGACGCCGGAGTTCGCGGCGATGATCATCTCGCCCGAGTCCTGGGCGGCGCGGCGCTCCATGCCGGTGCCGACGAGCGGCGCCTCGGTCGTGAGGAGCGGGACCGCCTGACGCTGCATGTTCGCGCCCATGAGGGCTCGGTTCGCGTCGTCGTGCTCGAGGAAGGGGATGAACGCGGCCGCGACCGACACCATCTGGCGGGCGGAGACGTCCATGTAGTCGACGCGATCGCGGAGGATCAGCGTCGGATCCTCGCCGGCGACGCGGCAGAGGACGTGCTCCTCGACGAAGGTGCCGTCCTCGGTGAGCGGGGACGAGGCCTGCGCGATGAAGTGGCCGATCTCGTCGTCGGCGGTGAGGTACTCGACCTCGTCGGTCACCGTGCCGTTGCGGACGACGCGGTACGGCGTCTCGATGAAGCCGAAGGGGTTGATGCGCGCGAAGGTCGCGAGCGAACCGATGAGGCCGATGTTCGGGCCTTCAGGGGACTCGATCGGGCACATGCGGCCGTAGTGCGACGGGTGGACGTCGCGGACCTCCATGCCGGCGCGGTCGCGCGAGAGGCCGCCGGGGCCGAGGGCCGAGAGGCGGCGCTTGTGGGTGAGGCCCGCGAGCGGGTTGTTCTGATCCATGAACTGGCTCAGCTGGGACGTTCCGAAGAACTCCTTGATCGCGGCGACGACAGGGCGGATGTTGATGAGCGACTGGGGCGTGATCGAGTCCGCCTCCTGCGTCGTCATGCGCTCGCGCACGGTGCGCTCCATGCGGGCGAGGCCGTTGCGGACCTGCGCCTGGATGAGCTCGCCCACCGCGCGGATGCGGCGGTTGCCGAAGTGGTCGATGTCGTCGGACTCGACGCGCACCTCGACGGCCTGGCCGTTCCTGAAGCCCGCGAAGGTCTTCTCGCCCTTGTGGAGCGCGAGGAGGTACTTCACCGTCGCGACGACGTCCTCGATCGAGAGGGTCGAGGCCTTCGGATCGGCGTCGACGGCGAGCTTCTTGTTGATCTTGTAGCGGCCGACCTTCGCGAGGTCGTAGCGCTTGTCGTCGAAGTAGAAGTTGTTGAGAAGGGTCTGCGCGGAGTCGACGTTCGCGGGCTCGCCGGGGCGGAGCTTGCGGTAGATGTCGAGGAGCGCCTCCTCCTGGGTGTGGACCGTGTCCTTCTCGAGGGTTTCGAGGAGCACCGGGTAGTCGGCGAACTTCTCGCGGATCTCAGACTCGGTGAGGCCGATCGCCTTGAGGAAGTGGGTGACGGGCTGCTTGCGCTTGCGGTCGATGCGCACGCCGACCGAGTCGCGCTTGTCGATCTCGAACTCGAGCCACGCGCCGCGGCTCGGGATGACCTTCGCGCCGAAGGTCTCGCGGTCCGAGGAGCGGTCGGAGACGCGCTCGAAGTAGACGCCCGGTGAGCGGACGAGCTGGGAGACGACGACGCGCTCGGTGCCGTTGATGATGAAGGTGCCGCGGGGGGTCATGAGCGGGAAGTCGCCCATGAACACGGTCTGGCCCTTGATCTCGCCGGTCTCGTAGTTCATGAACTCGGCGGTGACGTACATCGGGGCCGAGTACGTGTAGTCCTTGGTCTTCGCCTCTTCGATCGTGTACTTCGGACGCTCGAGGCGGTGGTCGCGGAAGGAGAGGGACATCGTCTGGCCGATGTCCTCGATCGGGGAGATCTCCTCGAAGATCTCCTCGAGGCCCGAGACGTCGGGGACGTCGGTGCGCCCCTCCGCCTTCGCGGCGTCGACGCGGGCCTTCCACGCGTCGTTGCCCAGCAGCCAATCGAAGCTCTCCACCTGGAGCCCGAGGAGGTTCGGGGCCTGAAGCGGTTCGCGGAGCTTGGCGAATGAGATGCGGTTCCTGGGCTGGGTGGCAGTGCTACTGGCAGCCAAAGGGGATCCTTCCCTGCATTTTCGGTGCGCGCACACGCCTTCGCCCATTATCTGACACCGTCCAGACCCGCTCAGCGCCTTTCCAGCGGGTGGGTACGGTTCACCTCGGGCACGATAAGGCGCAACTAGTCATCCTAGGCACGCCCCCCGAAGCACTCAACACACCAGGGCATTTGTGTTGCGATTCACGAGGTCGGGGCTATGCTGCTCACTTCGCCCGCGCGCCCGCTCCCCTTGCGCGCTTGTTCACCGCTTCATGATCGCGCGCTTGTTCACCGTCTCCACTTTGCGCGCTTGTCCACCGACCGATTCTTGGACGCTCGTTCGCCGCCTGGTGCCCCAAGTCGGGCTTGAACCGACGACCGACGGATTATGAGTCCGCTGCTCTGACCGACTGAGCTATTGGGGCGCCCACAGCGTACCGGCCCTTGCGCGCTCGTTCACCCCGACACCCCCTCTCGGCCCCACNTCCCCGATGAGACGAAGGCGCTCCTTCGCGAGGTCCGAGCAACGATCCCGCGCGCCCGGAGGAGCTGAGCCGGGCCTCTTCTTGCGCGCTTGTTCACCGCTCTCCTCGAATCCGGCGCACCGCCCCGCCCTCGTTGATCCGCCGACCGATGACCGTGAACGATCGCACGGAACGACGTGCGGTGAACAAGCGCGCAAGAAGAGGCCCGGCTCAGCTCCTCCGGGCGCGCGGGATCGTTGCTCGGACCTCGCGAAGGAGCGCCTTCGTCTCATCGGGGATCCTGTAGGACTCGATCGCCTTCTGAATCGCCTTGCGCCGCACGTCCGGGGCGAGCCGATCCTCGACGAACCACGGGAGCGCCGCCTCGGGCTGGCGGGCGAGCGCCTCGGCGAAGTACCAGCCCTGCACCATGCGGATGTAGTACTCGCTCGAGTCGAGCGCGCCGACTAGGGCGGGGAATCGCGCATCGAACCGCTCGCCGAGGAAGTGCTGCATGAGCATGCACACCCCGAATCGGCGCGTGTAGAGGGCGTCGGATGCGAGCCAGCGCTCGACCTCGTCCTCGAGTCGCGTCAACGAGCGCGCGAAGCCGCCGGGGTTGAGCCCGTCGCACACCGCCCAGTTGTCGACGAAGGGGAGGAACGCCTCGGTGAGCGCGAACGAGCGCGCGGGATCCTTTTCGAACCCGAGGAGGAACGCGTGGAGCATGTTCTCGTCGTGGAGGCCGTGCGGGAAATCGGCGAGGAAGGCCTCGGCCTCTATCGGACGATCCCGACGCAGTTCCTTCGCGAGCGCCCGCAGCGCCGGATTGCGCGCGCCGACGACTCGCTCGAGGGGCAGCCCGGGGATGAGTTTCGCGATGAAGGTGGCGTTCCCCTCGTCGGCGAGGGCGAGGACGGAGGCGCGCACGGAAGGAATCGTCATGCGCCCAGTATGGCGGGCCGGGCGCGCTCGTCGCCTGGTCCGGCGCTTCTTGCCTTGCGCGCCCCAGATCGCCGTCTCGACGACACTCCCCCGCCCCAACCCACGCCGAGTGTGCGATCCGGGTCAACAACGGCCTCCGAACACACCCCTGCGCGCCCTGGATCGCCGTCTCGGCGACACTCCCGCACCTCAACACCCGCCGAGTGTGCGATCCGGGTCAACAACGGCCTCCGAACACACCCCTGCGCGCCCTGGATCGCCGTCTCGGCGACACTCCCGCACCTCAACCCACGCCGAGTGTGCGATCCGGGTTCGGACGGGGCACGAACTCCATCGAGTCCGCACACGCCGACTAGCGCGACCGCTTCTCCGCACGCCGCAGCAGCGCCGTCGGCACGAGGACGAGCACGCCGAGTGCCGCAGCGGCGAGGAAGATCCACGGCGTCGGGACCTGCTTGACGACGCCGAGGTCGACGTAGGTCTCATCGGCGCCCGAGATCACCGCCGCCCCGACGAACGGGCCGATCACCATCGGGATGAGCGTCGCGGCGATCATGCGGACGCCTTGAACGGAGCCGGCCCGCTCGGCGGGCGTGTGGTTGCGGACGGAGGCGGAGATCGCCGCGGTGCACAGCATGAAGCCCGACATCATGACGATGCCCGCGAGCGTGACGGGCAGCGCGTCGCGCGCGGCGAACATCGCCGACAGGCCGAGGACGTAGATCGCCAGGACGACGGGGATCGCCCTCGTCGCGCCGAAGCGGTCGAGCAGCCGCCCGCCGAGCGCGCTGATGATCGCCGCGCCGAGGAGCACCGAGCCGAGCACGAGCGGGTAGGCCGCGATCCGCAGGAACCTCTGGACGTAGATGATGAGGTACGGGAGGAAGATCTGGGTGCTCGTCGCGAAGACCGCCCAGGTCGCGAGGGCGAGATAGAGGGCGGGCTGGGCCCGCATCGTCGAGGGGCGCAGTCCTTTGAGGACCGATCCGAGGTAGGCGCCCTCGACCTCGTGAATCTCGCCGTCGCGCAGCCGCGCCCACGCGACGATGCCGACGAGGGCAGTCGCCGCGCCGATGATCCCGAAGAAGAGGCGCCAGTTCCCCTGCTGGGTGAGCGGGTCGAGCGCGCCGAAGATGAGGAGCATCGCGAGGAGCGGGAAGGTCGCGAGGACGCCCTCGACGCGCCCGCGGTTGGCCGGGGTCGTCGAGTCGGTGATCCACGCGTTGAAGGCGGCGTCGTTGGCGGTGGCGCCGAGCGCGCTCATCAGGCAGTCGAGCAGGACGATCGCGATGACGGCGATCGCGGCGGTCCCGGCGCCGACCCAGCCGAACGCGGCGGTTGACGCGCCCCAGAGGATGTAGCCGAGAGCGATGAACTCGCGGCGTCTCCCGACCCGGTCGGACCAGGCGCCGGCGAGGAGGGTCATGAGGGTCGCGCTCGCCGCGGACGAGGCGACGAGGACGGCGAGGACCTGCGGGTCGTCGGTGATCGTGTTGTAGACGAACACGTTGAGGTACATGTTCTCGACGGCCCACGCGAGCTGCCCGGTGAGCCCGAGGACGATCGCCCACGCCCACACGCGCCCGGGTACGGCGCTGGCGCGTTCTATGGTCGGGGGCGTCGGCGTCTCCATGCCGCTCAGCATACGTTTCGATCGACGAGGGCGTGGCCGCGCGCTTGTTGAAGCGGGGGCACCGAGTCTTGCGTGCTTGTTCACAACGCCGCCCAGCGCGCTTGTTGAAGGCGCCGCTTCGCGCGCTTGTTGAAGGTCCGTCGCCGCGTGCGCGCTCGTTCGAGCACGCACGCGGTGGCGCGGTGAACAAGCGCGCTTGTTCACCGCCCAAAGGAACCAGCCCTCAGACGAAGAGGACGAGCGTCGCCGTGAAGATGAGTACGTCCTGGCAGAAGTGGATGAACCAGGCCCAACCGATTCCTCGGGTGTCGAAGCTCGAGCGGGCGAGCACCCACGCGAGGAAGCCCGCCATGACGGCTCCCACCGGGCCGCCGGGGATCCCGAACCAGTGGATCGCCCCGAAGAGAACGGCCGAGGCGAGCGGGCCGAAGCGCGCCCAGTCCTCGGGCATCGCCGCAAGCACTCCCCATCGGGTGACGACTTCTTCAACAAGCGCGTTGGAGGCGGACAGGGGCAGCGCGACGAGGAGCGCGACCGCCCACGAGGTCCACGGGCGCGAGATCGCCTCTGCGCCGAACGCGAACCACAGGTAGACGCCAGTCGCGATCGAGGCGAGGACGGCGAAGGTCGCACCGACGCGCGCCCAGGATTCGCCTTCTCGCACCCGAGCAGGCGGATCGCCCGGGCGGGTGCGCGCAAGTCGCCGACGCCCGGCCGCTTCGCATTCACGAGGGCGCGGAGCACGAGGACGAGGACGCCCGCGATGACGAGTCCGATGCCCTGATAGGCGGCGTAGAGGACGAGACGGCCAGCTCCGTTCTGCCCGATGAGAAGCGTCGCGCCGAGCAGGCCGAGCGTCGCGACGAAGACGGCCGTGAGCGCGACGAGCCTGCGGACGAGACCTCCGGCCTCGCTCGCTTGTTCGCCAACAAGCGCGCGGGATGAAGCCGGGTCGTCAGGATGGAGGGTTCGAGCCTGCGGGATCGGTCGTGCGGTCATCGTCGGGCCCTTTCGAGAGTTCGGCGAGGAATCGTTCCGCGTTCGCGGTCAGCCGGTGGAGTTGAGCGGTGAGCTGTGGAATGTCGATGCCGTCCTCCAGGCCGCCGTCGGCGGTTTCGAGGTCGCGCCATGCCGCCTCGAGGAGCCTGCCGCCCTCGGCGGTGAGTCGGAGTCGCGAGGTCCGCGCGTCCTCGTCGGAGGGTTCGACGACGATGAGCCCGCGTTTGGCGAGCTCAGCGGTGCGCTGCGTGATCGACGCACGCGAGACCCCGAGCATCGCCGCGATCTCGGCACGGATCGGCCGATCGAGGCTGCCGATGAGCAGCAGCACGGAGAACAGGGGGTAGCCGATGCCGTAGCGCGTGACGAGGAACCGGTCCGCCGCCCGATCGACGAGGACGGTGGCGCGGTGCAGGAGGAAGGAGAGGCTCGAGGGGATCTCCTCGATGGGCGCTTGTTCACTCATATCGTTAAGCAGTTAACAATATCGGATGGTCGCCGTCAATATCCCGCCCATCGATCGGGCGCGCCCGTCGAACAAGCGCGTATGTTCACCGGCGCCGCGGACGTCGCCCAAGGCCGCTCGACGAGGACCCCGGGCCCAGGGTTCGGGGTTCAAGGGCCAAGGCTCAGGGTTCGCGATTCAGAGCGCATTCACCCGGCAGCCCTGCATGCACGAAAAAGCCGCCCACCCGGTTTCCCGGATGAGCGGCTCTTCACTGGTGGAGCTAGGGGGATTCGAACCCCCGACCTTCTCATTGCGAACGAGACGCGCTACCAACTGCGCCATAGCCCCAACTGCCCGACAAGCATAACACCGGGGTGCCCCGAAGTGCGAAATCGAGTCGGAGCGAGCTACCTCACTGCGCCCGGCGCGCGTCGAGCACGGCGTCGAGGTCGAGCGCCACCGCCTGATCGGCGACGACCTCCGAGGTCGAACGAGCGCCCGAAAGGGCGGAGGCGCGCACGGGCCGCGCGGGCACGCGCGCCTCGACCTTCGGGATGCCCCGCAGGTCGGTGTCGGGGTGGACCGAGCGCCCGGAGATCCGGCCGCGGATCGCGTAGGTGGGCGCGGGAACCGAGGCGACGTTCCACGTGCGGCGCTCGACGGGCGCGGTCTCGGCGATGGGGTCGACCTCGGTCGCCTCGGCCGAGACGGAGGCGTGCGCAGACTCGTCGCCCGCCGGAGCCTCGGCGGCTTCGACGAGTTCGGCATCGGCAGCGTCTTCCACGGGCGCCTCGGCCGTCCCCTCTTCGGCGCCATCGACGAGGACGGGAGCGGTTCCCTCATTCAGGGGGGCGTCGGAAGCCTCCGCCTGACGATCCCCCGCCCCGGCCTCGTCGATCGCGGAGGCGGAGTCGGCGGAAGCGGAGTCGGCGGAGGCGCGGGAGGCGGACGGCGAGACCTTCTCGCGCAGTTCGTTGAGGAGCTCGAGCTCTGCGGCGCCGATCTTCTCGGAGCGGACGGCGGCGACGCGCGACGCGACGAGCGAGACGGCGAGGAGCGCGCCCGGGATGAGGGTCCACGGCCAGGTGAGGGCGGTCGCGTAGGCGACGACGCCGACGACGAGCGTGAGGGCGGCGAGCGCGGTGGAGACGAGGAGGCGTCGGCGTCCGGCGGCGGCCTCGGCCGAGAGGCGGGCGGCGCGGCGGGCGCGCAGGCGCGCGATCTCCCGGACGGACTGGGTGGCCGCGCGGTCGACGCGGACCGGGCGGTGGGCGGGTGCCTGTGCCATGACGTCTCCGTTCGCCGTGAGGAGCGTCCGCTTGAGCGCGAGGATCGGCTGGGTCGACCTCTCGCAGGTCTCGGACGTCCGGGTGTCGTTCTCGAGGAGTCGGAGGCGCTGCGAGTAGCGATCGCCCTCACGGGTCTGCGTCATCGCGGTGCGTCGTGCGACGAGCAGCGGAATCATTCCGAACAGCGCGACCGCCGCCGCGATGATGATGATGCCGCCCAACTCCACGGTGCCACGCTAGGCGGTTTCCCTCCGCGCCGCGCCGAGTCCGGAGCGCGTGTTGGATGTCGCACGTCAGAGGGCATTCACAGTGTTCACATGCGTCACATTCGCCCCACGCGTCACGCGTCGGTTACTCCTCCGCGGACTCCTCGAGACGCGCCCGGACGAGCCCTCCGGGCGGCAGCGACTCCGCGTCGATCGAGAACGCGAGGTGATCCGCCCACGCGCCGTTGATGTGCATGAAGCGAGGACGAAGCCCCTCCTCGGTGAGCCCGAGCCGACGGCACAGCCCGAGCGAGGGCGCGTTCTCCGGACGGACGTCGACCTCGACGCGGTGCAGGCCGAGCTCGCCGATCACGAGGTCGATGACGAGCGCCGCGCCGAGCACGCCGAGCCCGCGCCCCGACCACGAGCGCGCGAGCCAGTAGCCGAGCATCCCCTGCGACATCGCGCCGCGCTGGACGTTGGAGAGGGAGAACTGACCGGCGATCTCGCCGTCGACCTCCGCGATCATGACGAGCGCTCGCCCGGCCCGCTGCTCGCGGTCCGTCTTCCGCGTGTATTCGGCGAGGTCGGGAAGGATCTCATTCGTCCCGGGCGGCAGGGTCGCCTCCCACGGCGACAGCCAGTCGGAGTTCGCGCGCCGCACCGCGTCGACGGCGGTGTGGTCGCGCCCCCACGCCGGCCGCAGGACGACGACGCCCGGCTCCACCTCCGCGGCGGACGAGGCCGGGGCCGCGCGCCTCGCGTGCCGGGCCGAACGAGCGCGCGAGCGAGAAGGGGGCGCCGGCCGCTCATCGAATCCGGGGGCCCGGTCGTCGGGGCCGGACGGGCGCACCGCCCCGCCCTCGTCGATCGATCCGCGAACGAGCGCGGGGCGCGGCGCGTGGAGCAGACCGCGGCCGACGGGGTCGCGGATCTCGAGGGTCAGCTCGCCGAGCGAGCGCCCCCAGACCCGGGCGAAGGGCCGGTACAGCCAGTCCGAGCCGCTCACGTCAGTCGAGCACCAGGCACTGGAGGAGGTCGCCCGCCTTCACGTTCGTCGTCGCCTCGGGGACGATCGCGAGGGCGTTCGACTCGGCGAGGGCCGAGAGGAGGAGCGACGCGGGCGCGCCCATGACCTTCGCCTGGTAGCCCGACTTCGGGTCGCCGACGAGGCGCACGCGGACGAACTCGCGGCGCCCGCGTGGCGAGTACCACGAGCGGTCGACGGCGGCGCGCACCGACGGGCGGGTGAGCTGCGTCCACCCCTGCATGTGGCGCAGGGCCGGGCGGACGAAGACCTCGAAGCACACCTGGGCCGAAACCGGATCGCCGGGCAGGCAGAAGATCGGGGTGCCGCCCTTCCCGTCCTCGTCCCCGCCGACGGTCCCGACGCCGAGGATGTGACCCGGCCAGGCGGCCACGTTGTCGAAGCGGACCGTGCCGAGAACCGAGAGGACCTCGCGGACCGTATCGCCCGACCCGTAGGAGATGCCGCCCGTCGTGAGGATGAGATCGGCGCGGACGAGCTGATCCTCGATGGTCTCGCGCAGGACCGTGCGCTCGTCGGGGACGGCGGCGACGCGGAAGGTCTGGGCGCCGGCGTCGGCGATCGCAGTCGAGAGGGCGTGGCCGTTCGCGTCGAAGACGGTGCCCGGGCGGGCGCGGCGACCCGGTTCGACGATCTCGTCGCCGATCGAGAGGATGACGACGCGCGGACGCGGATGGACGAAGACCCGCGAGCGCCCCACGCCGGCGAGGAGCGCGACCTGACGGGCGCCGACGCGCGAGCCCTTGCGGAGGACGACCTCGCCCTCCTCGACGTCCTCGGCCTTGCGGCGGATGTTCTCGCCGATCGCGGGCTGCGTGCGGACCTTCACCCGCGCGACGCCGTGGTCGGTGAAGTCGAGGGCGATGACGCAGTCCGCTCCGGCGGGCATCGGCGCACCCGACGCGATGCGGATCGCGGTCCCCGGCACGAGGGCCGCGGGGTTGACGTCGCCCGCGCGGATCTCCTCGGTGACCGGCAATTCGACGAGGGCATCCGGGCGCGCGCCGACGAGGTCCTCGGATCGGACCGCGTAGCCGTCGCAGGCGGCGAGGTCGGCGACAGGGAGATCGAAGGGCGCCTCGACGTCCTCGGCGAGCACGCAGGAGACCGCGTCGGCGAGCTGAACCTCGAGCGGGGGCTGCTGGGAGACGGAGGCGAGGCAGTCCTGATAGAACTCGGCGACGGTCCGCATCAGCCCTCGTTCAGTTCGGCGCGGAGGTACTCGCGCAACGCCGGCCCGAGGTCGGGGTCCTCGAGGGCGAGGGAGACGTTCGCCTCGAGATAGCCGAGCTTGTCGCCCGTATCGAAACGGCGCTCGTTGACGACGACCCCGTAGAGCCCGCCGCCCTGCTCGACCGGCAGGTCGATCATGCGCGCGTAGCCGTCGGTGAGCTGGTACTCGTTATTCGCGCCCGGCTCGATCCTCTCGAGGGCGTCGAACACGGCCGGATCGAGGAGGTAGCGGCCGATGACGGCGTACTCGGACTTCACCTCATCGAGCGGGGGCTTCTCGACGACCTCGTCGATGCGGACGAGCTCGCCCTCCTCGAGGTCGACGCCCTCGGGGATCGGGAGCACCGTGACAGCGGTCGACGCGTAGGCCGTCGCCTGCTCGGGCGTCACCTTGAGGAGCGCGACGACCGAACCGCCGAGCGCCTGGCGGACCTCGATCATCCGCTTGAGGAGCTGGGCGCCCGGCTCCATGAGGTCGTCGGGGAGCATGACGACGAAGGGCGCATCGCCGACGTGGCGCTTCGCCTGGAGGATCGCGTGGCCCAGGCCGAGCGGGTGCCCCTGACGCACGGCGTGCACGCGCGCGTACCCCTTGTACTCGTTGACGAGGTCGAGAGCGGCGGTCTTCCCGGACTTCGCGAGATCGGCCTCGAGACCGGGCTCGGCGTCGAAGTAGTCCTCGATCGACTGCTTGCCGGCGCGGGTGACGAAGAGGACGTCCTCGATGCCGGCATCGGTCGCCTCACGGACGATGTACTCGATCGAGGGCCGGTCGACGACCGGGAGCATCTCCTTCGGCACGGACTTCGTGATGGGGAGGAACCGGGTGCCGCGTCCTGCCGAGGGGACGACGGCGTGGACTACGGGCGTCTTCGCGTCTGTCATGATGTCCACAGTACCGAGAAGGGACGGGATTCGACGTGCGCGACGATGAGAAGGCGCGAATCCGGGCGCTGGCACGCGCCCGCAGGCGAGCACGCCGCGCGGCCGAGGCGGAGTTCCCCCTCGCGCACTCGTCGACCGGACCGCGCTCGTTGAGCGAGCCGGGCTTGTTGAGCGAGCCGGGCTTGTTGAGCGAGCCGGGCTTGTTGAGCGAGCCGGGCTTGTTGAGCGACCCCGGTGATCGTCCCCTCGCGCGCTCGTTCACCGATTCCGACGCCTCCGGCCCTGCGCGCTCGTTCACCGATACGAGCTCGGCGAGCCTCGACGCGACCGGAGCTCCCGTCCGCCCGTTCACCGGCTCACCCGACACTCACTCGACGGCGCGGAGCGTCTCGCAGACCGCGGAGGCCGAGGACCTCCGCAGGCACTGGTTCGACCTCCTCGCGGCACTCGGCATCGGGCGCGACTCCGCAACCGATGCGCCACTCCCCTACCTTCCGGCCCTCTTCCTGCCGACACCGCTCGAACCGGACATCCGGCTCGTCCTCTCCGACTCGCCACGACGCCTGCTTCCCGCCCTCGTCGATCGCGACGGACGCCCGCTCAGCGGTCCCGCGTGGACGCTCGAAGCGGAGACCTCGGATCGGTCCGACGAGTCGCCCGCGGAGGAAGGGCCTCACCGCCGGGCGAAGCACGTCCTCGGGCCCGAGGCCCTCGCCGACGCCGACGTCGTCCTCATCGCCGCGCTCGCCGTCGACGCCGCGGGCACGCGCGTCGGCCAGGGCGGCGGCTGGTACGACCGCGCGCTCGTTCATGCGCGCCCGGGCGTCCCGATCGTCGCCGCGATCTTCGACGACGAGTGGAGCGACCGTCCGCTCCCGCGCCTCCCCCACGACCGCCCGGTCGACGCGGTCGTCTCGCCCGGAGGATTCCGGCTCCTCGGCGCCAATCGCTGATCCGAACTCCCGCTCCTCGACGGGTCCTACGCTCCTCGACGGGTCCTACGCTCCTCGACGGGTCCTCCGCTCCTCGACGGGTCCTCCGCTCCTCGACGGGTCCTCCGCTCCTCGACGGGTCCTACGCCGCTCGGCGGGTCCTACGCCGCTCGGCGGGTCCTACGCCGCTCGGCGGGTCCTACGCCGCTCGGCGGGTCCTACGCCGCTCGGCGGGTCCTACGCCGCTCGGCAAACGTTAGGCGCGACGGCATGTGCGCCCAACTCCATGTTCGGCGGCAACTCAACGTTTGGCGGGTTTTCCAGCGTTTGGCGGCGAAAATCGCCCCGTATTGCGCCACCAAACACCAGGAAAGCCGCCAAACGCGTGTTGGGAAAGCGACCCGGATTCACGAGGCCGGGGCCGAGCGCCGGTCAGACCACGCACACCCGCGCTTGTTCAAAAGAGCCCCAACCTCTACGCCGAGAGCATCACCTTGCTCGATCGAGGGGATGTCCCCGCCCCAGAACGCACACTCGGCGCGTCCCCCGGACGACAAGACCCGCCGAGTGTGCGATCCGGGTTGCACCTCCCCTCGGCGTTCGTTGGACTCAACGACGTCTGGCGGGTATCTCAGCGTTTGGCGGGTTCTTTAGCGTTTGGCGGCGAAAATCGCCCCGTATTGCGCCGCCAAACACCAGGAAAGCCGCCAAACGCGTGTTGGGAAGGCGACCCGGCTTCACGAGGCCGGGGCCGGGCGCCGATCGATCGGTGAACAAGCGTGCTTGTTCGAGCAGGGCCCCAATCTCTCCGCCGAGAGCCTCACCTTGCTCGATCGGGGGATCTCCGCCGAGCACCAGCTCGGCCCGCACTCGGCGTGGAAAGCACTGCGCCCCATCGACCTCGGCTCGCCGCCGACCCGCTGGATGCACCGCCGCGCCCTCGTCGATGCGGACGCGAAAAGGGGCCCCGCGCAGTGCTGCGCGGGGCCCTTCGAACCCTCGACCGGACTGAGAAGTCCGGAACCGGATCAGTTGTTCTGCTTGGCGAGGAGATCGCGGATCTCCGAGAGGAGCTTGACGTCCTCGGTCGGCTCGGCGGCGGCCTCTTCAGCGGTCTCCTCCTTGGCGGTGCGCTCCTTGAGCTTGTTCATCGGAACGACGATCGCGAAGTAGACGGCGATGGCGACGAGGAGGAAGTTGACGATCGCGGTGAGGATCGTGCCGGGCTGGATCGGGTCGGAGCCGTTGATCGAGAAGGCGAGGACCGAGTCGAAGTTCGGCTGGCCGACGAGGGCGCCGATGATGCCCATGATGACGTTGGTGATGGCCTCGACGATGGGGGTGAAGGCGGCGCCGATGATGACGGCGACGGCGAGGTCGAGAGCGTTGCCCTTGGCAATGAACTCCTTGAAGCCCTGGATCATGATGAAGTCTCCTGTGTTGAGAGAGCCTCGCTAATCGATTCGGGATGAGGTCATCGCGAGGCTGAGTGTGCCGGTCCCGGCGTGACCCAGGACCTCTTCGGTATCCGCGGCGTCGACGATGAGGTCGATCCTCGCGGCAGGCGACGTCTCCCATGCGGGACCGTCGCTCACTGATATCGAGGATATTCGCGCTTGAGAACTCAACAAGATCGCGCTGCAGCCGTTTACGTCGCAGTTCTCCGGGAATCCCCACAAATCCGCAGAATCTCCCGGTTCTAGGGGTGGGACTTGTGTCCCATCCAACACGATGGAAACGACGCTCTTCCCCGGTTCAAGGGCGCGTCCGAGCGCGGATCCTGCGAGCGTCGACTCCGAGAGGACCGTTCCTGCCTTCGCGGGCTCGCCCGGCCAGCGCTTCGGAAGGGGTGCGTCGACGGGGAGAGCATCTCTCGGGCGCGCCGCCTCGGGGACGTCGATCGCGCGCACGGCGGCCGGCCCGAGTTCCTGCCCGCGGGCGACGTCGGCGGCGAGGACGAGGACGCGCGCCCGCCCGCGATCGGGCAGAACAGCGAGGGTGAGCGCGGCGACCGCGGCGAGAATCGCGGTGACGATGAGGATCCAGCGGATGAGCGGCCAGCGGTCGAGGTGGGTCATGCGCCCATTCGAGCGCGCGCCGCGATGCCGCGCACGCACCGGCCCGTAAGCCTGTGGACGGGAGTGCTCGCCTCTGCGCTGTGTGGACGCGGTTCTCGCGCGCTCGTTCATCGACGAGGGCGGGGCGGCAAGCGGACTCGGCCCAACGGATGGGGCGGCGCGCTCACCACGCGCGCTTGTTCACCGACGCCTCGGCACCCGGCTGCGGCTCCGTGAACGAGCCCGCAAGAAGGAACGCTGAACAAGCGCGCAAGACGGCGCCGCGCTCAAGGAGCGCGCGAGGAGCTCAGGCGCGGGCCTGGGCGTGCGGGGGCACGTTCTCCAACAAGCGCCGATCGTTCGCGCCGTCCCCGCGGTCCGAGGAGTCGCGCATCGACCCCGGCCGCCGATCCCCGTCGGTGACGCGGTCCTCCCACGAGGGTGCGACCCCGTGCTCGATGAGGCGACGATCGACGTCCGACACGTAGGTCGCGACGCGCCGGCGCTTCTTCCGAGCGGGCCGATCGACCGCGGCTCCCGGCCGCTCGGCCACACGCTCCGACGAGGCGCCCGTCGCGTCAACAAGCGCGCGAGAATCGTCCCCCTGCTCCCGCGGCTCCCCGGCGGCGTCGGTCCCACTCGACGAGGACGTCACGGTCACTCCGCCGAATCGGATTCGCCGGCCCCGGCCTCGTCGATCGGAGCGGCGGGCTCGGTGCGGCGGACGACGTTGCCGAGCACCGCGTCGGACTGGAACCCGCGGCGCGTGATGCCGAGGGCGGCGCGGAGCTCGTCGGCGGTCTCCTCGCGGGTGCGGGCGACGCCGTCGGAGCGGACCCAGTGGGCCATCTCGTCGAGCTGGTCGTCGGAGTAGGCGGCGAGCGGCAGGCCGGGGGCGATCGCCGGGCGCGGGCCCCGTTCGGCGACGGGTTCGGTCGCGACGACCACGTCGAGCATGCCGGTGTGAAGGTCGTCGGCGCGCTCGCGCGCCTCGGAGGTCGAGGCGACGAGATCGTCGAGCGCGGTGTCGCCCTCGATGATCGTCTCGGTCTCGGGCTCGAGCTCGACGACCTCGGGGACGTCGACGACAGGGGTCGCGGGGCCGTTCACCTCGTCGACGGCGTCGAGGACGAGCTGGACGATCGTCTCCGCCTCCTTGGCCGGGTCGATGAAAACGGCCATCGAGAGGGCGGTGTGGACCTTCCAGCCCTGAGCCTCGAGCATCGCGGGGCGCATCCGGTCGCGAACGCGGAGGGACGGCTCGGCGACGTAGGCGTCGTCGTCGGTGAGGACCGCGACGAGGAGGCGGCCGGGGACCTCGGGGTGGCCGATGGCAAGCGGGATGCGCATGCCGCCGGGAATGCCGATGTTGGGGACGACCTCGAGGCCCATGCCGTAGAGGCGGTCGGCGAGGTCGACGAGGAGGCGGTCGGGCTCGGCCTCGAGGACCGGCCAGCCGCCGTGGCCGAGGCCGGACTGGCCCTCGCCGATCTCGAGGAGGTCGAGGAGCATGTGGGCGCCCTCGGTCGACAGGCGCGAGCGGTCGACCTCGTCCGAGCGGAGCGAGGAGACGAGCGTGAGGTCGCCGCGCACCGCGCGCAGGACGTCGGCCATAACGGGCGCACCCTTCGGGGTGGAGAACTCCCCGAAGTCGTGGATGACGCGACCGTGCGGCGTCTTCGCGTAGCCGACCGTGAGGATGATCCGGTCGCGGCTGAACCCGCGCGCCTCCGAGGGGTCGACGACGACGAAGGGCTGCGCCGAGTTCGCATCGAAGAAGTCCGCGAGGCCCGGCTCCTCGGCGCGGGTGCGCGCGAGCGCCTGGCGGATCCGCTCGGCGTGGCGGGCATTGAGGGCGATGACGCCGAGCGAGCGCTCGGGCTGCTCGACCGCGTGGGCGACGACGAGGTCGACGACGGCCTCGACCTCGTCGAAGGTCGACTCGACGGCGTGCGCGCCGGGGGCCGGCATTCCCGAACCGACGCACCACACCGCGGTGATCGGCGCGGCGGCCGCGGTCCACGGGACGGGGACGCCCGTGTGGTCGACGCCGTGGCGGGCGAGGAGCAGCGCCACCTGATCGTTGAGGCGCGTCGGGGCGACGGCCATCCGCGTCGTCGGGAGCACGGTCGCGAGGGCGGTCGCGGCCCCGCCCTCGGCGGCGCCGGACAGATCGGCGAGGACGACGACCTGGCGGGCGCGAGCGACGATCGGGACGAGCTCGGCGATCGGGAGGTCGTCGACGTCGTCGAGGACGAGGAGGTCGACGTGATGGCCGGGCTTGACGAGCGCGGGGACGAGCGTCGGCACCGTGAACACGACGGGCACGAGGTGTCGGACGAGCGGCACCGCGGTGAAGAGCTCGATCGCGGACGTCGATTTGTCGACGAGTTCGGCGAGCTTCGCCTGCTGGTCGGGCCGCGTCGCCATCGCCTGGAGGCGAAGACGACGAAGCTGGCCGAGCGACTGCGGGGCGAGGGACTGCACCTGCTCGAGGTCGAGGGCTCGGCCGAGCGCGAGCGTCTCCTCGAGGTGGGCGGGGTCGAAGCCGCCGAGCTCCGGCTCGCTCGCGAGCATGAGCCCGAGGATCGACGCCCACCACGAGAGGTCGAGTTCCGCGTCGATGAGGTCGGGACCGACGTGGCGGTCGCGCAGGTCGTTCGCCAGCGGCGCGAGGCCGATCTCGCCGAGCTCCTTGAGGACGCCGACGCGCTTGGGAAGCTCGCGGGCGCCGTCCGGATCCGCGTCGAGCGAGTCGAAGAGGGCGCCGAGTTCGGCGACGCGCATGCGCGCGAAATCCCGGTGGGAGGTCGAGAAGACCGGCTCGAGGGCCTCGAGGTCCTCGCGGATCGACCGTGTAAGGGCGGCGGAGTCGTCGAGGCGCTGCGGGAGGGTCGGCCAGCCGTCGTCGTTCGTGCGGGCGCGCCAGGCCTCTCGACGGTCCTGAACTTTGAGGAGCTCGGCGTGGAGGTCGGCGACGTGCGTACCAGGGCGGACGAAGTCCTGGGCGCGCTTGACGAGGCGCACGCGCTCCGAGCGCTTCATCGTGATGCCGTGGGCGGCGCGCCACTGCTTGGGGGCGGTGGCGATCACCATGTCGGCGGCGGACTGCTCGAACACGTGGGGCTGGAAGATGTCGAGGACGTCGCGGACGCCCTCGAACATGTCGAGCTGCTCGGCCCACTCCTCGAGCGTCGTGGCCGGCGCGATGCCGGTTTCGCCGGCGACCGCGCCCATACGGACGCGCAGCTGCGGGAGGGACTCGCTCGCGAGTCGGTGAACGCGCGTCAGGACGTCGGGGACCTGCTCCTCGGAGCCGATGACGACGCCCTTCCACGCGGCGTGCGCCGTGGCCCTCGAGAAGATCCCGAGGTCGGAGGCCTCGTGGAGGAGGTCTCGGGCGCGCACGCCCTGGTCCTGTGCGACGGCGAGGAGCACCTCCTCGCGCAGTCGGACGCGGGTCGCGGGGCTCGGGTGGGCGCTCGTGAGATCGGTGAGGACCTGGAGCGCGTTGAAGGCGCTCACGCCGAAGGCGCGGAACGGCCGGTGGAGGGAGCCGGTGTACGAGGAGAGCCTCGCCCGCACGTCGCGCAGGCGCGTGCGCATATCGTCGACCTCGCGCGCGTCCGCGACCGCGGAGGTGTCCGTCATCGCCGTCCGCAGAAGGGCGCGGAGCTCCTCGCCGGAGGTCGTCGTCCCGTCGATGCGCGTCGCCGCCTCCATGAGGCCGAGTTCGCGCAGGCGGTCCTCGGCGCGCGTCGTCCGCGAGGGCGAGCCGCCGATGTGGAGCGTCTGGCGCCCGGAGGCGGCGGCGTCCGCGAGGATCGCGCCGACGAGGGCGGTGTCGTCCGCGCCGTGCGGGACGTCGACGAGGAAGGACCGGCCGGAGGCCGCCGCCTCGACGACGTCGAGCTGTCGGGGCGTGAGGTCGCCGGCGCCGCGCTCCTTCCACGGGTCGCGATCGGTCGGGTCGCCGGCGGGCAGGGGCGTGAGGGTCTCGGCGCGGGCGGCCCCGTCGCCGGCGAGCGCCCGGACGACGGGCGAGCCGAGGAGGTGCTCGGAGTGGGAGAACTCGCGCAGGAGCCCGGACGCCGGGTGCTCGAAGATTCCGAGGACGAGCTCGTCGCGCAGTTCGAAGCGGTCGAGCGCCGCGCCGACCCGGCGCAGATCGGCGAGGGCGCGCGAGGACGAGAACCCGTGAATCGACGTCGCCTGGGCGACGAGCTCCTCGGCGTCGACCTCGACGCCCCGATCGGCGAGGGCGGAGGCGAGGATCGGATCGAGCGCGTACCCGGGGAGCAGGGTGACGGTGATGTCGCCGCCGTTGTCGGTGAGGCGCGCGGGCCGCAGGAGCGCGGCGGAGGCGACCGCCTCGCCCGCCTCGAACCAGCGGGCGTGGCCGATGGACATGTGGACGAGCCCGACGCCGTGGCGCGCGGCGAGCTCGTTCGAGGTCGCGATGATCGTGCGCGCGCGCTCGATCGCGCGCTGATGCGAGTTCGGCTCGCGGATGAGCAGTGAGAGGCGCGTCGGATGATCCGTGTAGAGCTGCGCGAGGCCGCCGGGGTGCGGCTGGTTCATCGTGAGGCGCGGGGCGTCCTCGCCGTCGATGCGCGTGAGGCGCAGGAGGTCGTCCTGCCACGCGGCGAGCGCGGCCCCGAGATGCTCGGAGGACGCGCCCGCGGCGGGGGGAGTCGTCTGGGGCGCGGCGGCGCCGCGGGGAAGACGTGAGAAGAAACCATTGGCCACCCTCCCACGGTAACGGGCGCGAGCCCGCCTCCTCGGGAGGCTCCGCCGTGATCCGCGTCTTCCGCGCTCGTTCACCGCGGGGGCGTTGCGCGCTCGTTCACCGCGGGGCCGTTGCGCGCTCGTTCACGAGGCCGGGGCCGGGCGCCCATCGGTCGGCGAACAAGCGCGCATGGTGAAGTCCACCGTCTCTTCACTCCCCCGCGTCCGGCGCACCGCCCCGACCTCGTCGGTCGACAAGCGCGCGGACGTCCGTTCCCTCGAGGGCCGCATCGGGGCGGGCGCCTGGGCGTTCTCGGACGCGCTGCACCCGAAGTCGATCCAGACGACCACGAAGGACCTCCGTGTCGGAGCTGATGGGGCACCGACGCGGGTGCCGATCACGGTCACCACCTGGATCGCCGTCTCGGCGCAGTCGACCGACGAAGAGCACCGCGGAGTGTGCGATCCAGGTACCACCACCGGCGGATTCAGCCCCTCGCACAACCCGGATCGCCGTCTCGGCGCAGTCGACCGACGAAGAGCACCGCCGAGTGTGCGATCCAGGTACCACCACCGGCGGATTCAGCCCCTCGCACAACCCGGATCGCCGTCTCGGCGCAGTCGACCGACGAAGAGCACCGCCGAGTGTGCGATCCAGGTACCGCCGCCGGCGGATTCAGCCCCTCGCACAACCCGGATCGCCGTCTCGGCGCAGTTCGCCCGCACCAAAGGGCGCCGAGTGTGCGATCCAGGTTGAAAGGGCGGCCGACCGGCGACAGCATCTCGGTCCGACGAGCGATCTCGAGCCTTATCCGCCCGCGTCTGCGCGCCAACAGGCGCACGAGGAGCACAAGACGTGAGCGGTCGCGAAAGAACAACGCGCTCCAACGCACGCAGAATCCGCGTGGGAACGCCGAACGGGTACTCGGCACGACGAACGGGCGCCGCTGCGCGACGCCCGCCCGGATGTGCCCCCGAGACGATTCGAACGTCCGACACCCGCTTTAGGAGAGCGGTGCTCTATCCCCTGAGCTACGAGGGCCCGCTCGGCGTTGCCGAGCGGGCCCACTCTACCAGCCTCTTGTCGCTTCACGATCTGCCGGCCGGCTCCATGCCGGCGCCTCAGTCGCTCCTAGATGGCCGAGAGGCAAGTGGTGATCGCGGCTTCGACCTTCGGAGTCGCCACGGCCATCGCGCGCAGAACGTCCTCGTGCTCTGTGGGTGCAGGATCGAAGCTCAAGTCGGAGACGACGGAGAGCCCCGCCACTTCGACTCCGAGCTGATGCAGGGCGATCGCCTCGAGGATCGTGCTCATTCCGACGTTGTCGACGCCGTTCGCGGCGAGCATGCGCGATTCTGCGGCCGTCTGGAACTCCGGGCCGCGCAACAGGGCGTAGGTGCCCGTGCGGTCGACGATGCCGTTGAGCAGCGAGTTGAAGCGCGCCGACCAGATGCTCCAGATGTCCGTGAAGACCGGCCCCTCGAAGGGCGATGCCCCCGAGAAGTTGAAGTGGTCCTCGATCGCCATGAGCTCCCCGAGCTTCCAGTCCCGCAGACATCCGCCGGCGTTCGTGAGGAACGCCGCGCGGATTCCGGTCATCGCGCAGATCCGCACGAGCCGGCACACCTGCGAGGGCGTGTAGCCCTCGTAGAGATGCACTCTGCCCGTCGCGACGAGGACGCGCGCCTCGCCTCCGGAGGGCACTGCCACTCGCATCGAGAGGAGCTCCGCGCCGTGCCCCTCGACCGCCGGGACCGGAACCCCGGGAAGCTCGGAGAGCGGGATGCGCGCGTCGATCGACCCGATGCGGTCGAGGGCGTCGCGCAGGCCCGAGCCGAGGACGACGAGGGCGTCGTGGCGGTCCGCTCCGCTTCGCGAGGCGATGAGCCGAGCCGCCTGACGGATCGCGTCCGCGGCCGCGGGATCGTTCTGGCAGCAGTAGTCCAGGGCGTCCTCCCGCTCCGACGACACTGCTTCGGACGGCTCAGGCATTGGCGGACTCCTGCCGGCGGACCTTGGCGCGCGACATGAAGAAGTAGGCGATGAAGCCGATGATCAGCGCGAGGATGACGCCGATGTTGCCGTAGGCCCACGGGCCCTCCTTGCCGCCGAGCATCCACAGCAGGTAGCCCTGCCAGTTGTTCCAGGCCGCGGCCTCGGCGAAGCCGTTGATGACGAAGCCCCAGCCGATCACGCAGGAGAGCGCCATGATCGCCAGCGCGCCCCAGTTGACGGAGCCGTAGATGCCGGAGGCGTCGAAGAGGGACCTTTCGTCGTAGTCGCGCTTGCGCAGGGTGATGTCGGCCATCATGATGCCCGCCCATGCCGCCAACGGCACGCCCAGGGTGATGAGGAAGGACTGGAACGGTCCGATGAAGTCCGGGGAGAAGAAGACGACGAAGATCGTGCCCGCGGTGAGGATGACGCCATCGATGAGGGAGGCCAGCGGACGCGGGATGTCGATGCCCAGGGTCAGAAGGGTCAAGCCCGACGAGTAGATGCCGTTGATCGCGCCGGACAGGAGCGACAGGATCGCCGTCAGGAGGAAGGGGATGAGGAACCACGTGGGCAGGAGGTTCGCCAGCGCGCCGACCGGGTCTCCGCCGATCGCATCCGACAGGTCCGCGTCGGAGCCGGCCAGCATGAGGCCGAAGGAGATGAGGACGACCGGCCCCAGTGAGCCGCCGAAGGTGTTCCAGAAGACGATCGACTTGCCGTCCGCGTCGCGGGACTGGTAGCGCGCCCAGTCGGCCGCGATGTTCACCCATCCGAGACCCATGCCCGTCATGACCATGGTCGCGGCGCCGATCGTCGCGGCGAGGGAGCCGGAGGGAATGGACATGAGGGCCGCCCAGTCGATGTGCGGGACGACGAGGAAGACGTAGATGATCGTCGTGATGCCGGTGAGCCAGGTGAGGACCGCCTGCATCTTCATGATGATGTGGTAGCCAGCGACGGCGCCCAGAACGATGAGCGCCGCGACGACGATCGCCGCGACGATCTTGACCGTCGACCCCTCCTCAGTGGACCATCCCAGGCGCACGAACACCGTCGAGGTCGCGAGAACGGCGGTGATGGCCAGGGAGGTCTCCCAGCCGATCGAGGTGAGCCAGGAGAAGATTCCGGGAACCTTCGCGCCGTTGACGCCGAAGGCCGCGCGCGACATGACCATGGTCGGGACCGAGCCGCGCTTGCCGCCGAGGGCGATCACGCCGCAGATGATGAAGGAGACGACGACGCCGATCAGCGTGACGATGAGCGCCTGGACGAACGAGATTCCGAAGCCGAGGACCCATGCGCCGTAACTCATACCGAACACGGAGATGTTCGACGCGAACCACGGGAGGAACAGGTTGTGCGGCTTCGCCGTGCGTTCCTCGTCGCTGATGATCTCAATACCGGTCGTCTCGATGCCGGTCTTGGCTGACGCGCGCCCCGAAGGGCCTTCCTGACTTGTCATCGTCCTTGATGTTCCTTGTCTGTTGATGGATCGAGTGACACCGGGGACGCCGTCAACCGCGCTCGAATGCGGCGAGGAGGCGGACGCGCCCCGCTTCACGGAGCTCGAAGCTCCTTCCCGCTAATCCGGCCGGGGTCCGACGTTCTAACAATTCGCCCGCCCCCGATCGGGCGATCGTGGGCGGGCGACGAGGGCGAGAGGTCACGTCCTCAGAGGGGCCGTGCTCACCGGCGCTCCCACGTCGGTGCCTCGGCCGGAACGGCCTTGCCGAGGTGATCGGACGGCACGATCATCACCGGGCACGTCGAGTGGCTGAGGACCGTCTGCGACGTCGATCCGAGGAGGACGCCGGCGAGACCGCCGCGCGCCCTCGTGCCGACGACGACGAGGTCCACGGCGGTGGAGAACTCGATGAGGAGCGAGGCGGGCGACCCGTCGAGCGCGTGGCGGGCGATCTCCATCTCGCGCCCGTCGAGCGCCTGATCGATCGCGATGCCCATGCCCTTGCGGACGTCCTTCAGCAGGCTCGAGTGGTCGACGCCCGTCGGCGCCCACGTCATCATCGAGGTGCCCGTCGCGATCGGGACGGCGGACACGGCGGTGAGGCGGGCGCTCCACGTCGCGGCCTCGTCGATCGAGCGGCGCAGGGCCGAGGACGGGACGTCCGAGCCGTCGACGCCGACGACGATGCGCTCGATCGGCATGAACTTCTTGCCGGAGGTGTGGCGCGGGACGACGACGACCGGGCACTTCGCGTGGGCCGGCAGGGCCGAGGACACCGTGCCGAGCAGGCGGTCGGCGAAGGAGCCGCCCCCGCGCGAGCCGACGACGACGAGATCGACCTCGCGGGACATCTCGACGAGCACGCCCGCCGGATCGCCCGGTTCGATCGAGGCCGAGACGCGCTCGGCTCCGCGCTTCTTCGCGATCTCGACGGCCTCGTCGACGACCTGCTGGGCGCCGCGCTTGAGGGCCTCGTCGTCGAGGACGGCGTAGCCCCCATCGAGGGCGGCCGCCGAGTACGAGGCGAGGGCGTAGGTGCACAGGACGTGGACGCGGCCCCCGGTTCGGATTGCGCGATCCGCTGCCCATTTGACGGCGGCGAGGCTCTCCGTTGAGCCGTCGACTCCGACGAGAATGACTTCGGTGGAACCCATGATGGCCTCCTCGTGATGTGTGTCATGCTCATTGTGCCTCATCCGACGCGATTCGGGGAGTGGAAGACGAGGAGAACGAGAAAGTCGGCCGGGTCATCGACCCGGCCGACTTCCGAAGAGTTCGCGCAGCTCAGTAGCGGACGAAGTATCCGCCCGCGCGCACGGAGGAGACCTGCGAGAGGGCTCCGGGGACAGTCGCCTCGACCATCTGGCCGCCGCCGATGTAGATGGCGACGTGACCCGGGTAGGCGACGATGTCGCCCGGCTGGGCCTCGGAGGCGGAAACGACGGTGCCGCCGGCCGCCTGAGCCGACGAGGAGTGCGGAAGGGAGATACCGGCGGCCTGGTAGGCGAGCATCGTGAGGCCCGAGCAGTCGAGGCCGGCGTACGAGGCGCCCGCGTAGACGTAGGGGATGCCGGTGAGCGCGAGAGCCGCGGCGACGATCGACGAGCCGGCGGCGTTGTACGCGGCGGCGGTCGAGGCGGTCGAACTCGTGTCCGCCGAGGCCGAGGCGGAGGAGTCGGACGAGGTGACGTCCGCGCGGGTCTCCGAGCGGTTCGCGGCCGTGGTCTCCTCGACGACGGGCTCTTCGACGACGGGGGCCTCGGCGGAGGCCGTGACCTCGTCGGTGCTCCACGCGATGTCCGGGACGACGACGGTCGTCGCGGAGGACTGGGGGGCGGTGGTGGTGGTCGGAGCCGCGGCGGGCTCACCACTCTGGGATCCGGCAGTCGCGGCGTTCGCGGCGCCGCCGACGACGGCGGTGAGGGCGAGACCGGTGACCGACGCGATGGCCGCGGGGCGGACCGGGCTCAGCGAGGTGATCGTGTCCGCCAGATCGGCGATCGGCTTGAGCGGACGACGCGCCAGTCGGTGGCGCGGCGCGGGCTTGACGGTAGTCACGTGTTGTTGTTTCTCCTTGTGAAACCTTCGAGGTCAGCTGTCGGATTCGGGCAGGAGAGCCCGGCCTGGTCTCCCAGGCTTCACCCCAAGGCCTTGCGGCCGTATTCGGTTCCCCCGTGCCGAACCTGGGTGTCCACGCGCTTCACGGTTCGGCTTCGGTCGATGAAGTGCGGTCGGCCTCGTCGGCCGAGTGACACTGTAGACCGCGGCGACCCCGAATGTCACGCGAAGGTAACGATCGAGGACGAACTCACAGGTTCGGTTCACGATCCGGACGGGCGAGCGAGGACGGGAGGACCTATTCGGCCTCGACGAAGAGGTGCGGCGCGAGCGCCAGCGGAATGCGGAAACCCTCTTCGACCTCGCCGTTCTTCCCAACCGGTCGAATGCGGACGCGATCGCCCTCGTCCTCGAGAACGACGGAGGACCCCGGGCGCAGGTTCGCCGCGGCGAAGGCCGCGATGATCGCGTCGTCGGCCTGGAGGGGCTCCCCGATCCTCACGATCACGAGCGGACGGTCGGCGCGGGAGCGGACGGCGAGCTCGACGGACTCGGCGGGGCGCACGGGTCCGGCCCCGGGGATCGGATTGCCGTAGGGGTCGGTCGCCGGGTCCCCGAGGAGGGAGACGAGCCTCACCTCCACCTGATCCGACATCACGTGCTCCCAGCGACACGCCTCGTCGTGCGCGCGCTCCCAGTCGAGCCCGATGACGTCGATGAGGAGCCGTTCGGCGAGACGATGCTTGCGGACGACCTCGAACGCCTGCCTGCGGCCGCGCGAGGTGAGCTCGAGGCGACGATCGCCGAGGACGTGAAGGAGCCCGTCGCGCTCCATCCTCGCGACCGTCTGCGAGACGGTGGGGCCCGAGTGATCGAGGCGCTCGACGATGCGGGCGCGCAGAGGGGTGACGCCGTCCTCCTCCATCTCGAAGATGGTCTTGAGGTACATCTCGGTCGTGTCGATGAGGTCTCCCACGTCGACGCTCCTTCCCCGCTGCCCGATGGAACCTCCCCAAGGATATGGGCTGCCCCGGCGTTTCTCACGGCGACCGCGACGTCCGCCCGCATCTCGAACTCACGAGGCCGGGGCCGCGCGCTCGACGGGCCCCGGTCGACGAGCGCGCAGGACCTTCTCCTTCCCCTGCGCGCCTGTTCACCGCCCCGACCTCGTCGATCGGCCGGACGGCCGCGGGTCGGAAGCCCCTCGGGCGGACGTAGGCGAGGGGCTACCTTGTCCCCATGGAGACCTACCCGCCCGTTCCCGCCGAACTCCTCCCCGCCGACGGCCGCTTCGGATCCGGCCCCTCGCGCATCCGCCCCGAGCAGATCGAGGTCCTCTCCCAGCCCCTTCTCATGGGCACCTCCCACCGCAAGCCGCCGGTGAAGGCCGTCGTCGGATCGATCCGGGCGGGGCTTCGCGAGCTCTTCTCCCTTCCCGAGGGGTACGAGGTCATCCTCGGCAACGGCGGCGCGTCGGCCTTCTGGGACGTGGCGGCGACCTCGCTCGTCCGCGAGCGCGCGGCCTTCGCGACATTCGGCGAATTCGGCGCGAAGTTCGCGACCGAGGTCGACAAGGCGCCCCACCTCGACGCCGCGATCCGCGTCGTCGGCGAGGCCGGGACGGTGTCCCGACTGAGCGGGGACGAGACGTCCGAGGACGGACTCGCCCCCGACGTCTTCGCGCACCCGCATCACGAGACCTCGACGGGGGCGGTGAGCCCCGTGACCCGCATCGGCGGCGAGGACGCTCTCACGCTCGTCGACGCGACTTCGATCGCGGGCGCCGTCGGCGTGGACGTCGCACAGACCGACGCCTACTACTTCTCGCCGCAGAAGGCCTTCGCCTCCGACGGCGGATTCTGGGTCGCGCTCCTCTCGCCCGCCGCGATGGCGCGCGCCGAGGAGCTTCACTCGGCGACCGACCGGTGGATGCCGACCTTCCTCGACCTGTCGGTCGCGGTGAAGAACTCGCTGAAGGACCAGACGCTCAACACCCCGGCGATCGCGACGCTCATCATGCTCGAGCGCCAGGTCGCGTGGATGCTCGAGAACGGGGGCCTCGCCGGGATGGAGGCGCGCTCGCGCGCCGCTTCGGACCTCCTCTACGCCTGGGCGGACTCGTCCTCGGTCGCGCGCGCCTTCGTGTCCGAGCCGCAGTGGCGCTCCCCCGTCGTCGTGACGATCGAGTTCGACGAGGCGGTCGATGCGAGGGCCCTCTCGGCGGGCCTGCGCACCCAGGGCGTCGTCGACATCGACCCCTACCGCGGAGTCGGCGGGAACCAGCTGCGGATCGCGACCTGGCCGTCGACCCCGACCGAGGACGTCGAGGCGCTCCTCGCGTGCTTCGACTGGATCCTCGAGCGGGCGCTCTGAGGACCCTCCCCTTCGCGGCGGTGGCCGCGCGTCCGGGAGGACGCGCGGCCACCGCCTCTTGCGCGCTTGTTCACCGGCATCCCTCGCGCGTTGAGCCGGGCACCCCTCGCACGCTGAGCCGGGCAACCCTCGCACGCTGAGCCGGGCAACCGCGCATGCACGTCCGTGCGAACAAGCGCGGCGAACAAGCGCGGGTGCCGCACCCCACACTTCTTGCACTTGGTGCATCTTTGCACCGAGTGCATACTTATCGACGTGTCAATCGATGATCCGAAATCCGCCGACCCGGCCGCGAGCGCATCCGGGTCCGCCGACCGCCCCGGCCCGCGCCACGATCTGCGCGCCGAGAAGGCCGAGCGCACCCGCGCCCTCATCCACTCGAGCGCGATGCGCCTCGCCGCCGAGCGCGGCTACGACGCGATGACGATCGACGAGGTCGCGGCCGATGCCGGAGTCTCCCGGCGCACGGTCTTCAACTACTTCCCCGCGAAGGCCGACCTCGTCCTCCTCGGACCGACGGTTCCCCCCGCGGACGCCGTCGAGGCCTTCGCCGCCTCGACGGGCGACCTCCTCGACGACCTCGGCGAGTTGATGAAGGCCTCGGAGCCCCGCCGCCGCGAGGACGCCGAGGACTTCCGCCTCTTCCGGCGCCTCCTCCGCGAGACCCCCGAGCTCACGACCGCCCTCCAGGCCCGACTGCGCGAATACGCCGACGCGATTCGCTCGGCGCTCGCGCGCCGCTTCAACGCCCCGATCGACGACCCGCGGGTCATCGCCGCCTACGGCCTCGCCCAGGGGATTCAGAAGGCCGCCATCGACCTGTGGGCCGGCGCCTCGCACCGGGCGTGCGAAGCCGCGGACGGCCCGTCGAGCGAGGGCGCGGCGGCGAACGAGCGCGCGGGCGGATCACTCCCCTCGAGCGGACCCGCCGGCCCCGACCTCGTCGATGAATCCGCGGCGCACGACTCCGCGGAAGCGCCGCCTTCCCCCACCGAGGAGCCCGACGCCCCCTACTCGGTCGCCGAGGGAATCTCGATCATCATCAGCAGCCTCCGCGAGGTCCTCGCGGCGCGCCCCGACGCGGCGCCCGCCGACCCGCGATCCGAAACGCAGCACTGAAGAAAGGAGTCCGCATGAACGCGACCTCCACCACGGCCGACGCCGCCGCCCCCGCGTCCGCCGAGAACACCGCGCCCGCCGACGCGATCCGAGCGGCGCGCGCCCGAGTCGAGGAGACCCCGAACGATCCCTCGACCACCGCGGCCTTCCACCCCGACCGCCGATTCTGGGCGGTCTACGCCTCCCTCCTCGTCGTCATGTTCCTCTCCGCGATAGACCAGACGATCGTCGGGACGGCCCTGCCGACCATCGTCGGCGACCTCGGCGGCGCGAGCCACATGGCGTGGATCATCACCGCCTACACGCTCGCGATCACCGTCACCATGCCGATCTACGGGAAGATCGGCGACCTCGTCGGGCGGAAGAATCTCTTCCTCGTCGCGATCGCCCTCTTCCTCATCGGGTCGGCCCTCTGCGGCACGGCCTCCTCGATGGGTGAACTCATCGCCTACCGCGCCCTCCAGGGCTTCGGCGGCGGCGGCCTCATGATCTCCTCGCAGGCGATCACCGGCGACCTCATCCCGCCGCGCCTGCGCGGCACCTACATGGCCCCGATGGGCGCGATGTTCGGCATCGCCTCGATCCTCGGGCCGATCATCGGCGGCTGGCTCACCGACTCCGTCTCCTGGCACTGGGTCTTCTGGGTGAACCTCCCCCTCGGCGTCGCCGCATGGATCGCCGTGTGGGCGATCCTCAAGCTCCCCACCCACTCGTTGAAGTCCCGGATCGACTGGCTCGGACTCGCGCTCATGAACCTCGGCGCCGTCCTCATCGTCCTCGTCGCGACCTTCGGCGGGAACGAGCTCGACTGGTCGAGCCCGTGGGTCATCGTCATGATCGCGGGCGCGCTCATCTCCTGGGGCCTCCTCCCCCTCGTCGAGTCGCGCGCCTCCGAGCCGATGCTCCCGGTCCCCGTCATGCTCAACCGGACCTTCATCCTCACGACCGTTCAGGGCATGCTCGCGATGGGCGGCATGGTCGGCGCGAACCTCTACCTGCCGACCTATCTTCAGATGAGCTACGGCTACTCGGCGACCGAGTCCGGACTGCTCCTCGTCCCGATGACGCTCGGCATGCTCGGCGCGGGCATCGGCTCCGGCGTCCTCGTCACGCGCACCGGCCGCTACCGCCTCTACCCGATCGTGGGCCCGCTCGTCGCGGCCGCCGCCCTCCTGTGGATGTCGACCTTCGACGTCGAGACCGCCGTTTGGGAGATCTCGCTCGCCGTCTTCGTCCTCGGCGCCGGCATCGGCCTGTTCTTCCAGCTCCTCATGACGCTCGTCCAGAACGACGTCGACGCCCGCGATCTCGGCACGGCCACCTCCGGCAACAACTTCTTCCGCGAGGTCGCCGTCTCCCTCGGCGCGTCCCTCATCGGCGTCGCCTTCTCGAACAACCTCGCCGATCACCTGACGGAGAAGCTGACGGCCCTCGCAACCTCGAAGGATCCGTCGGTCCTCCAGGCCCTCGGCCAGCTCTCGGGGTCCGGCTCCGGGTCGACCTCCTCGCTCACGCCGGCGGTCGTCGCCCAGCTCCCCGAGGTCCTGCGCACGGCGATCACGGCTTCGTACGCCGAGGCGCTCTCCCCGATCTTCCTCATGATGGTCCCGGTGTTCCTCCTCGCCGCCAGCGTCGGCCTCCTCTACAAGGAGACGCCGCTCTCCCACCAGAGCGCCCTCGAGCAGATCGCCGCCGAGGAGGCCGCGGACGCCGGACTCGCCCAAGCCTCCCCCTCGGGGGCGGCGACCGCCGCGCGCTCATTCATCGACGAGGACGGGGCCGAGGCGTCCGACGGGTCGGAGATCAGTAAGGTCCCCGTCGGCTGAGTCCTTGCGCGCTTGTTCACGCCCTTCGCGCGCTCGCGCGCTCGTTCGAGCCCCGCGTTTGTTGAGGGCTCGCACTTGCTGAGCCCCTGCGCACTTGCTGAGCCCCTGCGCACTTGCTGAATCCCAGCGCGCTTGTCCGACGGAGGCGCGCCTATTGAACGGATACAACCGTTCGCGCACCGAGGCCGGCCGCCTACCCCGACCGCCAGATCGCCTCACGACCCGCACCACCAGAAGCAGTCTTCTCATCCGTCATGGTCATCATTGTCAGTCCCTCCAAGAGGGCTTACACAAACCATTGAACAGGCTCTCTCTGTCAAGCCCTGGGTTTTGTGGAGGCTCGTTTATCTGGTTGTGGTGGTCTCGGTAAGGGGCCGGTCAGCGGTATCGAGGTCTTCGATCTCGGCCCCGGTTCGGGCGTGGTAGGCGAGCTCATGTTCGACGGGGGTGAGCATCCCGATCGCGGAGTGAGGTCGCACGGTGTTGTACCAGTGGACCCACTCGGCAGTGGCGACCTCGACGTCGTCGATGGACGTCCAGGGGCCCTTGTTGCGGATGAGCTCGGCCTTGTACAACGAGTTCAGCGCCTCGGCGAGAGCGTTGTCGTAGGAGTCGCCCTTGGACCCCACCGAGGCCACCGCCTGGCAGTCCTCAAGGGCCTGCCCGTAGCGGACGGAGCGGTACTGCACCCCACGATCCGAGTGGTGGACGAGGCCGGCCAGGTCGGCACCGTCCCTGCGGCGCTGCCACACGCCCATGTTCAGGGCGCCCAGCGCCAGGTCGGTGTAAAGGCTGGTGGAGGTCTGCCAGCCCACGATCCGACGCGAGTTTACGTCGGTGACGAATGCGACACACCCACCCCGAGAACGTTCGGACGTAGGTGATGTCGGCGACCCACAGCTCATTGGGGCGCAAGGCCGAGAAGTGGCGGTCCACGAGGTCCGCGGGGCACTGCTCACGCGGCGCAGAGCGCGTCGTGTGGGGCGTCCTTGGCCCGCCGGATACCCCGCAGCCCCAGGCAGCGCATGAGGCGCTCGATCGTGCAGCGGGCCACGTGCCCCTGCCCGTGGCGCTCAGCGACCACGGGCCGGTTCAGCATGACGTGCATCTTGCGGGCCCCGAACGCCGAGTAGTTCTCAGCATGCACGGCACGGATCTCGTCCTTGAGGACCTCGTCGCGCCTGGCGCGTGGTGAGGGCGGGCGGGTCCTGGCCGCGTAGACGGTGGATGGGGCGATCGTGATGCCGGCGCTAGGCAGCGTCTTGCAGATCGGCACGGGCCCCGAACTCGTCCTTCTTGGACTCCACGTAGCGGCAGATCATCGGGATGGGCGGTCGAGCTCCGCCGCGAAAAAAGCTGAGGCGCTCTTCAGGATCGCGTTGGCCCGCCGAAGCTCGCGGACCTCCTTCTCCAGCTCCTTGATCCTCTCGGCCTCCCCCGTGGTGGTGCCGGGGCGGGTGCCCTGGTCCACCTCGGCCTGCCGCACCCACGTACGCAAAGCCTCCGGATGGACCCCCAGCTCGTCGGCGATCCTCTTGACCGCCCCCCTTAGCCCTGGCCGGGTCGGCCAGCGCCTCCAGCGTCATCCTCGTCGCCCGCTCACGAAGCTCCAGCGGGTACCTCCTCTGTCCCATGCGCAGTGATCCTTCCTGTCATCACTGCCTCCATCAAACCCGGGACGCAACACTCACCTACCCCGACCGTGGTCGCACGGTTTCCGTCTTCGCACCCCCTCAACACGCGTTTGGCGGCTTTCCGGGTGTTTGGCGGCGATAGTGCACCGAGATTTCGCCGCCGAACACCACGAAACCCGCCAAACAGGACGAAACCCGCCAAACGCCACGACGGACGGCCATTCGAGCACGCCGAAACGGCGATCCAGGTCACGCAAGCCACCGAATCCGGGCACGGAACCACCTAGAACGCACACTCGACACCCCACCCCACCCGCCAACCACGCCGAAACGGCGATCCAGGTCACGCAGGCCACCGGTTCCGGGCACCGAACCACCTAGAACGCACACTCGACACCCCACCCCACCCGCCAACCACGCCGAGACGGCGATCCAGGTCATTCGGGAAACCGAATCCAGCAATGCCACTACCTGGATCGCACACTCAACGCCCCTCGCCACCCGCCAACCACGCCGAAACGGCGATCCGGGTCTGCTGATCGAGCGCCGCGGTGAACAAGCGCGCAAGAACCACGCCCGGTGAACAAGCGCGCAGGGACGAGCGCGAGGGCCCATAGGCGGGGGAAGACGTCAGTCGGCGGTCTGGGCGCGGCGCTCGCCCTCGGCGAGGCGCTGCTCGATGCGGGCGCGCTCGAGCGGGCCCTCGAGTTCCACCGGGTGAGCGGAGACGTGGAATCGGACCTTGTAGTCCCAGTGGACCATCGCCCAGAGCCCGGCCGCGACGGCGATGAGGAGCGACGCGATGCCGCCGACGAGGATCGACCAGCGGGCGCCGAAGGATTCGCCGACCCATCCGATGATCGGCGAGCCGATCGGGGTCGATCCCATGAAGATCATCGAGTAGAGCGCCATGACGCGCCCCCGCATGCGCTCGTCGGTGGTGATCTGGATGGTGGCGTTCGCCGAGGTGATCATCGTGAGCATCGCGAGGCCGGTGGGGATCGAGAGGAGCGCGAATGCCTCGTAGGAGGGGGCGAGGCCGAGGAGGATCTCGAGGAGCCCGTACATCCCGGCGCCGGCGACGATGAGTCGGAGGCGCGGAACGCGGCGGCGGGCTGCGATGAGGGAGCCGGTGAGGGCGCCGACGGCCATGAAGGAGCCGAGGATGCCGTACTCGCCGGCCTGCTTGTGGAAGACCTCGGTCGCCATGAGGGCGCTCGTCATCTGGAAGTTCATGCCGAGTGCGGAGACGATCGCGACGACGCAGAGGATGAGGATGATGTCGGGGCGGGCCTTGACGTAGGCGACGCCCTCTCGGATCTGGCCGGGCGAGCGAGGGACGATGCGCCGGGGGACGAGTTCCTCGGCGCGCATGATCGCGAGAGCGGTGACCGGCGCGAGGAAGAGGAGCGCGTTGAGAACGAAGACCCATCCGATCCCGACGGCCTCGATGAGGAGGCCGGAGACCGCGGGTCCGATGAGGCGCGCGGTGTTGAAGGCCGTCGAGTTGAGGCCGACGGCGTTGGGGAGGGAGTCGGCGGGGACGAGCTCGGAAACGAAGGCCTGGCGCGCGGGCGAGTCGATGGCGGAGGCGACGCCGCCGATGAGGGCGAGGAGGTAGACGTGCCAGAGGGCGGCGGTCCCCGTGAGGACGAGGACGCCGAGGACGAGGCCGAGGAGGGCGTTCGTCAGCTGGGTGCACTGGAGGAGCTTGCGGCGGTCGAGGCGATCGGCGAGGACGCCGGCCCAGGCCGACATGAGGAGGATCGGGAGGAACTGGAGGGCTGTGACGACGCCGATCTGCGTGCCCGAGTGGTTCGTGAGGACGGTGAGGACGAGCCAGTCCTGGGCGACGCGCTGCATCCACATCCCGGTCGAGGCGATGATGTTGCCGAAGAACCACAGCCGGAAGTTGTGGATGCTCAGGGAGTGGAAGGTGCGGGACACGCGTGGATGCGCCTCCTTCGGATCGGTGCGGCGTACTCGGGTGGGACTGCGGTGCGACTCCAGATATTTCCAGGGGTCTGAGAAAGGGACGCGTCCAGGATACGGAAACCCCGCGGGAGTCGCCTCCCGCGGGGTTTCCGATTCCGCTCTTTCGTGACCGATCGATCAGCCGAGGAGCGACTGGATCGGGCCGAGGAGGAAGTAGACGATGAAGAGGGCCGACACGAGCCACATGAGGCCGTGGATCCTCTTCGCCTCGCCCTTGGCGATGCGGATGACCGTGTAGGTGATGAAGCCGATGCCGATGCCGACGGTGATCGAGTAGGCGAAGGGCATGAAGGCGATGGTGAGGAACGCGGGGATCGCGATCTCGGCCTTCGTCCAGTCGATGTCCGCGACCTGCATCATCATGAGGAAGCCGACGAAGACGAGGGCGGTGGACGCCGCCTCCGTGGGGACGAGGGCGACGGCGGGCGCGAGGAAGGTCGACAGGAGGAAGAGGACGCCGGTGACGACCGAGGCAAGGCCGGTGCGGGCGCCCTCGCCGACGCCGGCGGAGGACTCGATGTAGGAGGTGTTCGAGGAGACGCCGCCGAGGCCGCCGGCGATCGCGGCGAGGGAGTCGGCGAGGAGGATCTCGCGGGACTTCGGCGGGTTGCCGTGCTCGTCGAGGAGGTGGGCCTCGCCGCCGATGGCGACCATCGTGCCCATGGTGTCGAAGAAGTCGGCGAGCATGAGCGAGAAGATCATGAGGATGACGGCGATGGGGCCGAGCTTGGCGAAGGCGCCGAACATGTCGACCTGGAAGAGGGATCCGAAGCTCGGGAGGGAGACGATCGAGCCGGAGAGCTCGGGGATCGTCTGGCCCCAGCCGGTCGCGTTGACGACGGCGCCGGTGGCGTCCTTCATCGCGGGGATGTGGAGGATCGCCTGGAGGATCATCGCGACGACGGTCGAGGAGAGGAGGCCGATGAGGATGGCGCCCTTCACCTTGCGGACGTAGAGGATGATCGTGAGGAGGAGGCCGAACACGAAGACGAAGGCCGGCCAGCCGGCGAGCGAGCCGTTGACGCCGAGCTGGACGGGGGTGCCGCCGGGGCGGATGATGCCGGCGTCGACGAGGCCGACGAAGGCGATGAAGAGGCCGATGCCGACGGAGATCGCCGTCTTCAGCTGGCGGGGGACGGCCTTGAAGACCGCCTCGCGGAAGCCGGTGAGGACGAGGACCGTGATGAGGATGCCCTCCCAGACGATGAGGCCCATGGCCTCCTGGTAGGTGAGGCCGGCGCCTCCGACGAGGGAGTAGGCGACGACGGCGTTGAGGCCCATGCCGGCGGCGAGGGAGAGCGGGAAGTTCGCGACGACGCCCATGAGGATGGTCATGAGACCGGCGATGAGGGCGGTGCCCGCGGCGATGTCGGCGAATCCGAAGCCCGCGTCCTTGGGGAGGGTGGCGGACAGGATGATGGGGTTGACGACGAGGATGTAGGCCATCGCGAAGAACGTGACGAAGCCGCCGCGCACTTCCTGGCCGATGGTGGATCCCCGCTCGGTGATGTGGAAGAACTTATCGATGGACGAGGGCGCGGCCGCGGATTGGGATGACGCGGCCCGATTCTGTGTGCTCACGCACTTATCGTGCCTTTCGTGAACTCTCGGGCGCAAAATTCGTGCCGCGGTGCACACTCGCGCGATGAAACGTTGACATTATGTCAATTTTCAACGCTGCGAGCGGTGAACGTCACTCGCCGTCGGAGGTCTCCTCCGGCTCCGCGCCGGCGGAGCCTTCAGGAGCCGGAGCCGGAGCGGAAGCGGCCGGCATCGGCTCAGCGTCGATCGCGCCGTCGTTGATCCGCGAGGGGCGCACGGGCCACTGAGTGCCCTGCTTGGGGACGTCGGTCTCCGAGTGCGCGCCGCAGGTGTGGTCGAGGCTGACGACGCGGCCGTCGTCCGGGGCCCACTCGTTCGCGCACACGCCGAAGACGGTGCGCATCGAGCCGGACATCTTCACGAGGAACCCGCAGGTCGAGCACGAGTTGCGCGGGGCGCGCCCCGGCTTGGGCCCCTGCTCGGACTGGTACCAGCGGTCGATGGCGGCCTGTCGGCCCTCGTCGGAGAGGACGCGCTTGCGGCCGAGCCCGATCTCCTTGAGCTCCGGGAGGTCGGGGTCCTCGCCGGTGTCCTCGAAGGACTGCTCGAGGCGGGCGTCGTCGGCCTGGTAGGGCAGGGCGTCCTCGCGCGAGAGGTCGCCGGGACGCAGGCGGTCCTCCCACGGCACCCATTCGGGGGCGAGGAGCGCCCCCTCGCGCGGGATCATGTCGACCTCGCAGACGGTGGCGGTGCGGCTGCGCGGGACGCGGGCGACGGTGACGGCCCACGCCCAGCCGGCGTACCCGGCGTCGGTGGCGGCGAACCAGTGGGTGCCGAGGCGCTCGGCGTCCATCGTGAAGCCGAGGTGCTCGCCGACGGGGCGCGGGTGCGCGAGCGCCTCCGCCGCCTCGCGGGCGAGGTCGACGGCCTGGGAGAGGACGGCATCGGCGCGGGGGGCGCGGGTGCGCGTCGCGGTCGAGGCGACCGCGGGGGTCGAGGCAGCGGACGAGGTCGTGGTCTCAGGCATCGAACTCCTCCGCCACGGCTCGGAGCACCTTCGCGATCTGCGCGGAGTTCTCGGGGTACTTGCCGGCCCTCAGCGAGCCGGAGGATCCGTCGAGGAGCTTGATGAGGTCCTCGACGACGGGGACCATCGCTTGGGGCTTGCGCCTGCGCGCCGCGGACACGGACTTCGAGGGCGCGAGGACGCGAACAGTGAGGGCCTGGGGGCCCTTGCGGCCGTCAGCGACGCCGTACTCGACGCGCGTGCCGGGCTTGGGGGCGGGTGCGCCTTCGGGGAGGGCGGAGGCGTGGAGGAAGACCTCGACGCCGTCGTCGCCGCCGATGAAGCCGAAGCCGCGCTCGGCGTCGAAGAACTTCACCTTTCCAGTGGGCACAGCGATTCTCCTTGCGGGAAGACAACGATCCGGGAAGCGGATCTCGGTCCATCCTAGTGGTCGCCGCGGCCCCGTGCTCGCCCCGCCCCCTCGCCTCCTCGTGCGCGCACGTTCACCGCCTCGCCCAGCGCGCTCGTTCACGAGGGCGCGCCGCACTCCGCTCCCCCTCCCCCGGCGCGCGGCCCCGGCCTCGTCGATCGAAGAGCGCCGCCGGAAGCGGGCGGATGGCAACGAGAGGCCGTAGGCTGAAACGCAGGACGACGACCCAGGAGGACACGTGTCGAGAAGGACCATCATCCGCGCCCTCGCCGCGAACGCGGCGGCGACAGGAGCGCTCCTCCTCGGGGGAGCGGCGTTCGCGACCTCCCCCGTGACGATCTCCGACACCGTCACCGACCCGAATGCGTGGCTGAGCTCGAGCGAGAAGGCGCGGATCGTCGAGGCGGCCGACGCCGCGGGCGCGAAGGGCCTCGACGTGTACGTCGTCGTGGTGCCCGATCTCTCCGGCCAGGACGGCGTCTCCTGGTGCCAGACGGCGGGCCTCGACTCCGGCCTGTCGAACCAGTCGATCGTCTACGTCATCGCCTACGAGCAGCGCCTGCACGCCTCCTGCGGCAACGCGGGGGAGCAGATCGTCACCGACTCCGACCTCACGCGCGCGACGGCCGCCGCGAAGTCGGTGCTCGCCGAGGCGAACCCGCTCGACGCCGCGACCGCGACGAAGGCGGCGACGACCTTCATCGAGACGACGACCGAGGCCGCCTCGTCCACCGGTTCCTCGACGGGCACGACCGCATCGAGTGCGAGCGGGGCGGAGGACGGCTCGAACCTCCTCGTCACCGCCGCTCCCGTCGTTCTCATCGGCGGCGCCGGATTCCTCGTGTGGCGCTCGGCGAAGCGCAAGCGGAACCTCAAGGACTCGGTCGCCCGGGCGAACTCCCGCGACGCGGCCTCGGTCGCCCGGCGGGTCGAGGACGCGAACACGCGCCTCCTCCACGCCGACGAGCTCGTCCGCTCGGCCGCCGACGAGCTCGACTTCGCACGCGCCCAATTCGGCCAGAGTCGCACCGACGACTACGCCCGCGCCCTCGACCGCGCGAAGACGACCGTCGCGAACGGCTTCGACCTGCAGAAGCGGATGAACGCCGCCGAGGACCTCGCCGAGCGCGACGGACTCGCCATGCAGCTCATCACCTCGCTCGACAACGTCATGCCCGAGCTCGTCTCCCGTCAGCGCGAGTTCGCCGAGCTGCGCAATCAGGAGGCCGGCGCCGACGCCCAGCTCGCCGACGTCCGCGCGCGGATCGACGAGGCCGAGGCCGCGCTGCCCACCCTCGACGCCGAACTCGATTCCCTGCGCTCGCTCTACGGGGCGCGGACGATCGCCTCTCTGACGGACAACCCCGGTCAGGCGAAGGCCCTCCTCGCCTCGGCGAGGGAGGCCGCCGACCGGGCCGCCTCCCTCCTCGAGACGGACAAGCAGGGCGCCCTCGTCGCCCTCGACACCGCCCGACGGGCCCTCGCGATGGCCGGCCACCAGGCCCAGGCGATCCTCACGGCGAAGGATGACCTCTCCCGCGTCGATGAGACCCTCGCGAACGCCATCGCGTCGATCACCTCCGACCTCGCCGACGTCTCCCGTCTCGGCGCCGACCCGACAGCCTTCGCGCCGCTCGTCCAGGGCGCCCAGTCGGCCGTCGCGGCGGCCCAGTCCGCCCGATCGGGGTCGGGCGACCCCCTCGCCGCCCTCGAAAACCTCCGCCTCGCCGAGTCGGCCCTCGACGCGGCCCTCGAACCGCTGCGCACCGCCGAGGAGGCGCTCGAGCGCAAGCGCGTCACCGCCCGCGGCAAGGTCGCCGAGGCCGAGTCCGAGGTCCAACGCGCCGAGGCCTTCGTCCAGGCGCGTCGCGGCGTCATCACGCTCGACACCCGTTCGGCGCTCGCCCAGGCGCGCTCCGACCTCTCGCGCGCGACCGAACTCGTCGAGACGCAGCCCGATTCGGCGATCACCTTCGCGACCTCGGCGAAGAACCTCGCGAGCACGGTCCTCGCGACTCCGCAGCCCGAGGACGAGATGCCGTCCTATCCGGCGCAGCGCCGAGGCGGCCTGCCTGGGACGGGGACCTCGCTCGGCGACATCCTCCTGTGGTCCGTCCTCCTCGGCGGAGGCGGCTTCGGAGGGGGCGGCGGCTTCGGAGGCGGCCGTTCCGGCTCCTTCTGATCCGTCGATCCTGACCGCTCGAAGAGTTTTCCAGTCACTTTTCCGCAACTATTGGGCGGACGCGCAGGCGCATCGATAGGATCGAGGCGTCCGGAATGACGACCTGAGCAACCACGACCGGGCCCCCTGGAAAGGAACGACCATGGCAGAGAAGCAGTCCATCCTCGGGCGCATCGCCCAGCTCGCGAAGGCGAACATCAACGCGCTCATCGATCGCGCCGAAGACCCGCAGAAGATGCTCGACCAGCTGATCCGCGATTACACGAACTCCATCGCCGACGCCGAGAACGCCGTCGCGCAGACCGTCGGCAACCTCCGCCTCGCCGAGAAGGATCATGAGGAGGACGTCGCCGCTGCCGCCGACTGGGGCCGCAAGGCGCTCGCCGCCTCGCAGAAGGCCGACGAGCTCCGCGCCGCGGGCGACACCGCCGGCGCCGACAAGTGGGACGGCCTCGCGAAGGTCGCCATCGGCAAGCAGATCTCCTTCGAGCAGGAGGCCTCCGAGGCCGAGCCGATCATCGCCTCGCAGACCGAGGTCGTCGAAAAGCTGAAGACCGGCCTTGCGCAGATGAAGGACAAGCTCGAGGAGCTGAAGACGAAGCGCGACCAGCTCGTCGCCCGTCAGAAGACCGCCGAGGCGCAGTCGAAGGTGAACGACGCGATCTCGTCGATCAACGTCCTCGACCCGACCTCCGAGCTTTCCCGGTACGAGGACAAGGTCCGCCGCGCCGAGGCCCTCGCCCAGGGCAAGGCGGAGGTCGCCGCGTCCTCGATCGAGGCCCAGTTCTCCGAGCTCGAGACCGACGCCTCTCAGATCGAGGTCGAGGAGCGTCTCGCCGCCCTCAAGAACAAGAACTGAGCGCACGCGCTGACTGCGGGGTGGGCCCGGGATCTGAAGATCCCGGGCCCACCCCGCAGTCGCCGTTGAGAAGAAGGGTCAGAGGTAGTCGAAGGGGTTGAACTCGTCGACGTCGATGATCCGGAGCCTCGGGAGTGTGACCTGGAAGGCGTGGACGTCGTACTCGAGGTCGATGATCTCGAGGCCCTTGTCCTCGAGCTCGTGGAACGCCGAGGAGAGGAACTCCTTGAAGCACATGACCGCGACGCGGCGGCCCATGTCGAGGAGGTTCTCGACCTGCGGGACGAAATCGGCGTCGTGGCTGGCGAGGATCACCGCGCCCGAATCGAGTTCGGCGATCGCGTCCATCGTCCGCTGGAGGCCGACGTCGACGACCTTGACGTCCTCGGGGCCCGAGAGCGGGATCACCGAGTAGTCCATCGCGGTGAGCGCCTGGACGAAGCCCATCGGGAGGATCCCGGACGAGCCGTTGAGGAAGAAGAGGCCCTTGGCGGGCTCTCCCCACTGCCTGCCGGCGCCCTCGAGAACGCGGTCCCAGCGGGGCCGCTCCTCCGGGTTCGGCCGCCGGTCGAGAACGGAAAGGCCGAGAGTCGCGTCGATGTTCTCGCCGTCGACGATCAAGTACGTTTTCTCATTAGTCGGATTACCCATGGCACCAGCCTAGTGAGTCCGGCGCGCACCGACTCGGACACGGCGACTCGAACACGGCGACGAGCGACGAGGACGCCTGCGGCCGGACACGACGAAGGGGCGCCGCTCGGCCTTGCGGTCGGGCGGCGCCCCCGAGGATGAGGCTCCTCAGAGCGTCACTTCACGTCCTCGTCGACCCAGTCGAAGGTCCGCGTGACGGCCTTCTTCCAGAGGCGGTAGGTGCGGTCGCGCTCGGTGGCGTCCATCTTGGGCGTCCAGCGCTTGTCCTCCTGCCAGTTGGCGATGACGTCGTCGGTGCCCGACCAGAAGCCGACGGCGATGCCGGCGGCGTAGGCGACGCCGAGGGCGGTCGTCTCGGCGACGACCGGGCGGATGACGTCGACGCCGGAGATGTCGGCCTGGAACTGCATGAGCAGATCGTCGGCCGTCATGCCGCCGTCGACCTTGAGCTCCTTGAGCGGGACGCCGGCGTCGGCGTTCATCGCGTCGATGAGCTCGGCGGACTGGAAGGCCGTCGACTCCTCGACCGCGCGGGCGATGTGGCCCTTGTTCACGTAGCGGGTGAGGCCGACGATCGCGCCGCGGGCGTCGTCCTTCCAGTACGGGGCGAAGAGGCCGGAGAACGCCGGGACGAAGTAGACGCCGCCGTTGTCCTCGACGGTCTGCGCGAGGGCGCCGATCTCCGAGGACTTGGTGATCATGCCGAGGTTGTCGCGCAGCCACTGAACGAGCGAGCCGGCGACCGCGACGGAGCCCTCGAGGGCGTACACGGGCTTCTCATCGCCGAGCTTGTAGAGCACGGTGGTGAGGAGGCCGTTGGTGGAGAAGACCGGCTCCTCGCCGGTGTTCATCAGCGTGAAGCAGCCGGTGCCGTAGGTGTTCTTCGCGGTGCCCTTGTCGAAGCAGGCCTGGCCGAAGGTCGCGGCCTGCTGGTCGCCGAGGATGCCGGCGATCGGAACACCCGCGAGGAGGCCGTTCGGGCGGCCCTCGCCGTAGATCGCGGCCGAGGCCTTGATCTCGGGGAGCATCGACATCGGGATGCCGAAGTCCTTGCAGATGTCCTCGCGCCAGACGAGCTCGCGGACGTCCATGAGGAGCGTGCGGGAGGCGTTGGTGACGTCGGTGGCGTGGACGCCGCCGTTGACGCCGCCGGTGAGGTTCCAGAGGACCCAGGTGTCCGGGGTGCCGAAGAGGAGGTCACCGGCCTCGGCGCGCTCACGGGCGCCCTCGACGTTGTCGAGGATCCACTTCACCTTGGTGGCCGAGGGGTACGTCGAGATGTTCTCGCCGGTGATCTGGCGGTAGCGCTCGGTGCCGAGCGGATCGCCGTCGGCGATCTCGTGGACGATGTTGCCGGTGCGGACGTCCTGCCAGACGAGGGCGTTGTAGACGGGCTCGCCGGTGTTCTTGTCCCAGACGATCGTCGTCTCGCGCTGGTTGGTGATGCCGACCGCGGCGAGGTTGTCGGCGTTGATCTCCGCCTTCTGGAGGGCCTCGGCGACGACGGCGCGGACCGACTCCCAGATCTCGACCGGGTTGTGCTCGACCCAGCCCGGGTTCGGGAAGATCTGCGTGAACTCCTTCTGACCGACGGCGACGATCTCGCCGGAGTGGTTGAAGATGATCGCGCGGCTGGAGGTCGTGCCCTGGTCGATCGCCAGGACGAACTTCTCATCGGACATTGGATGTTCCCTTCTGGTCACTTCGTTGTGGTTCAGACAGTCGCGGGGCCCCGGACGAGTCCGACCGGGACCCCGCGACTGCTTGGTGGGGTGCGTCTATCAGGCGAGGCCGCAGACGTAGACGATGATCGTCGCGACGATGGCGCCGATGATCGGGCCGACGATCGGGACCCAGGAGTAGGCCCAGTCGGACCCGCCCTTGCCCTTGATCGGGAGAACGGCGTGCGCGACGCGCGGGCCGAAGTCACGGGCGGGGTTGATGGCGTATCCGGTGGGGCCGCCGAGGGAGGTGCCGATGACGACGATGATGAGGGCGACGCCGAGCGGGCCGACGGCGGTCTCGGTGTAGCCGGAGACGAAGACCCAGATGATGAGGACGGCGGTGCCGATGGCCTCAGTGAGGGTGTTCCATCCGTAGGAGCGGATCTCCGGGGCGGTCGAGAAGACGCCGAGCTTGAGGGCCGGGTCGCAGTCCTCGTCGAAGTGCTGCTTGAACGCGAGCCAGGCGATCACGGCGCCGACGAAGGCGCCGAGGAACTGGGCGACGATGTAGATGATGACGTTCGCCGCGGTGACGGCGACGCCGGGGGCGAGCTCGACGGAGGAGTCGAACATGTGGGCGACGACCTTGGCGATCGTCACGGCCGGGTTGAGGTGGCCGCCCGTGTCGTACGCGACGTAGACGCCGGCGAGGACTGCGAGACCCCACCCCCAGTTGATCATGAGCCAGCCGCCGCCCTTGCCCTTGGACTTGGGCAGAAGGTTCGTGGCGACGACGCCGGCACCGAGCGTGAGGAGGATCGCGGTGCCGAGGAACTCCGACATGAAGATGTGAGTCGCCGTCAGCTCGTGCGGTGCCAGAGGAAGAAGTGTTGCGAGCATTTTTCCCTATCTTTCTCCGACGCGTCATCGCGCCGGATCTCCGGGCGATCTCCCGCCCGTATGTTCCGATGACGAAGGGGCGATGCGTTTTCGCCATCGTCCCGATGCTAGCGCGTTGATCAGGCGTTGAACTGGGAAAAGACAACGTCTTCTTCGACGCGGGCCCGGGACGTGGAACCACCGGTGGACTCGGCGGCGCACGACCGTCTTCGCTTGGACAGCACCCAGTATGGCAGTGGGTGCACATCGATCCTGACCACTTGGACGATTGTGCAGCGTCCGAAATGTGGCCCTTCTCATACGTGTGGGCAGTTCACCGGCGGTTTACCAGGTGCACGCGGAAGACATCGCGACTGCACGCCTGTGCATGGCACACTAGGGGCCGTGACGATTCGTGACGAGCAGGCGCATGAGGCCGCCTCGATGTACTACCTCCAGGGGCAGACCATGGAGACGATCGCCCGCCACCTCGGCGTCTCGCGGTCCTCCGTCTCGCGTCTTCTCTCCTACGCGCGCGAGACCGGCCTCGTGAGGATCTCGGTCTCGGCCGCTCCCGGGAACAAGGGGACGCTCGCCGGACAGATCTCCGATCTCTTCGGCGTTCAGACCTCCGTCGTCCCCGTTCACGACGTCCACACCGAGGTCAACCGCCTCCACAACGTCGCCCTCGTCGCCGCCGAGCGCCTCATCGACATGCTCCAGCCCGGCTCCACGCTCGGCATCGCCTGGGGCAACACGACCTCCGAGATCACCCGGTGCATGCCGCGCGTCAACTTCCCCGGCTCCACGGTCGTCCAGCTCAACGGCGCGGCGACCGCCACCGAGTCCGGCATGCCCTACGCCGACGCGATCATCTCGCGCGCCGCGCGCGCGATCGGCGGTCGCATGGTCCACTTCCCCGTCCCCACGTTCTTCGACTACGCCGAGACGAAGGACGCCCTGTGGCGCGAGCGCTCCGTGCGCGCGGTCCTCAAGACGATCGACGACTGCGACATCGCCCTCTTCGGCGTCGGCTCCCTCTCCGCGCGCCTCCCCTCGCACGTCTACTCCGGCGGATTCCTCGACACCGAGGAGATCGCCGCCGCCCAGCGCGACGGCGTCGTCGGCGACGTCTGCACCGTCCTCATCCGAGAGGACGGCTCGACCGACATGGAACTCAACTCCCGCGCCTCCGGCCCCCTGCCCGAAACCCTGCGGAAGATCCCGCGCCGCCTTTGCGTCGTCGCCGGCGCCTCGAAGGCCCTCCCGCTCCTCGGCGCCCTGCGCGCGAAGGTCGCCACCGACCTCGTCCTCGACGACGGCGCCGCCCGCGAACTCCTCGACCTCGTCCGCACCCGCGCCGCCCAGGCGAGGGGCGCGCAGCGATGACCTTCCACATCCGCAACGCGCGTCCGACGGACGTGCGGGTGATCGCGGACCTCGTCCGCCCCTACGCGATGCGGCGGATCCTCGTCGTCAAGGAGCTCATCGCCTACTTCGAGGACGTCCAGGAGTTCATGGTCGCCGTCGACGACGAGACGAACGGGATCATCGGCTGCGGCGCACTCCACGTCATGTGGGACGACATCGCGGAGATCCGCACCCTCGCCGTCGCCCCGGAGTTCATTCACCACGGCGTCGGCTCCGCGCTCCTGCGCGGCCTCCTCGAGCGCGCGCAGAACCTCGGCCTGCGCCGCGTCTTCTGCCTCACCTTCGAGGTCGACTTCTTCGCCCGCCACGGCTTCTACGAGATCGAGGGCACGCCCGTCGGCGAGGACGCCTTCCTCGAGATGGTCCGATCCCACGACGATGGCGTGAAAGAGTTCCTCGACCTCGCCTCCTACAAGCCGAACACCCTCGGCAACACGCGGATGATGCGCGACCTGGAGCCGATCGCCGCCCTCTGACGCCCCCACGGTCGTCTTCACGGGGCCGGGGCCGCGCACCGAGGAGGGGCGTTCGTCGAGGGGCTTCCCACGGCGAGTCCGCGGTCGCCCGCCCGATCGGCGTATCGTCGAGGCGACACCGGTACGACGACAAGGACGTCCATGCGAATCTCGCTCTTCGCCACCTGCATCGGGGACCTCATGTTCCCCCAGGCGCCCCAGGCGACCGTCCACCTCCTCGAGAGGCTCGGGCACGAGGTCGTGTTCCCCGAGTCCCAGGGCTGCTGCGGGCAGATGCACATCAACACGGGCTACTTCCGCGAGGCCCTCCCCCTCATCGAGAATCACGTGAGGACCTTCGAGCCCGTCCTCGACGGCGAATGGGACGCGATCGTCGTCCCCTCCGGCTCGTGCACGGGATCGCTGCGCCACCAGCCCGAGATGGTCGCGGCATCCGAGGGGATGCCCGGCATGGCGAAGCGCGCCGCGCGCATCGCGGAACGGACCTACGACCTCTCCGAGCTCCTCGTCGACGTCCTCGGGCTGACCGATGTCGGCGCCTACTTCCCCCATCGCGCCACCTACCACCCGACGTGCCACTCGCTGCGGATCGCCAAGGTCGGCGACCGCCCCTACCGTCTCCTTCGGAGCGTCGAGGGCCTCGACCTCGTCGATCTTCCCGAAGCGGAGTCGTGCTGCGGATTCGGCGGCACGTTCTCGATGAAGAACGCGCAGACCTCGACGGCGATGCTCGCCGACAAGATGGCGAACGTCCTCGCGACGAAGGCGGAGGTCCTCGTCGCGGGCGACTACTCGTGCCTCATGCACATCGGCGGCGGCCTCTCGCGTCAGCGGGCGGGCGTGCGCGTCATGCACCTCGCGGAGATCCTCGCGGGCACGCGCGAGGAGCCGTGGGAGGCCCCGGAGACGACGACGAAGGTGGGAGCGTGATGATCGAACGGACGGATGCGGCGCGCGGATGGTCGCCCTCGGCGCCGACCCCGCGCCAGCCCCTCCAGTGGGGCGAGACCTTCCCGAAAGCCGCGGCCCGGACGCTGCGCAACACGCAGATGCGCCGCAACCTCGGGCAGGCGACCTCCGCGATCCGCGCGAAGCGGGGCCTGCGCGTCGCCGAGATGCCCGACTGGGAGGCCCTGCGCGCGGCGGGATCGGCGATCAAGAACCGGGCGATGAGCGAGCTCCCCGAGCTCCTCGAACGGCTCGAGCGCAACGTCGAGGCGCGCGGCGGCGTCGTCCACTGGGCCGCCGACGCCGCGGAGGCGAACGCGATCGCCTATGGGATCGCCGCGTCGAAGGGCGTCGACGAGGTCGTCAAGGTGAAGTCGATGGTCACCCAGGAGATCGGCCTCAACGAGTACTTCGCCGAGCGCGGCATCGCCGCGTGGGAGACCGACCTGGCCGAGATGATCGTCCAGCTCGCCGACGACATGCCGAGCCACATCGTCGTCCCCGCGATCCACCGCAACCGCTCCGAGGTCCGCGCGATCTTCAAGGCGCGCATGGGGGACGCCCCGGCCGACCTCGGCGACGAGCCCGTCGAGCTCGCGGCCGCCGCCCGCGCCCACCTGCGCAAGAAGTTCCTCTCGGCGAAGGTCGCGATCTCCGGGTCGAACCTCATGATCGCCGACACCGGGACGCTGACGGTCTTCGAGTCCGAGGGGAACGGCCGCATGTGCCTCACCCTCCCGGAGACGCTCATCTCGATCGTCGGCATCGAGAAGGTCGTCCCCACCTACCGCGACGCCGAGGTCATCGCCCAGCTCCTCCCCCGCTCCGCGACCGGCGAGCGCATGAACCCCTACACCTCGATGTGGACGGGAGTGACGCCGGGCGACGGGCCGCAGGAGTTCCACCTCATCCTCCTCGACAACGGGCGCTCGAAGGTCCTCGCCGACCCGGTCGGCCGCCAGGCGCTCCACTGCATCCGCTGCGGCTCGTGCATGAACGTCTGCCCGGTCTACGAGCACGTCGGCGGCCACGCCTACCAGTCCGTCTACCCCGGGCCGATCGGCGCGATCCTCACCCCGCAGCTGCGCGGCTCCTTCGATCACTCCGATCCGGGGTCGACGCTCCCCTTCGCCTCGTCTCTCTGCGGGGCCTGCTTCGAGGCGTGCCCGATGCGGATCAACATCCCCGAGGTCCTCGTCGAGCTCCGCCATCGCGCCGTCGAGGCGCAGCGCGGCGGGCTTCCCTCCGGCTGGGACCTCGCGATGGCGGCGGCGAAGGTGCCGATGTCCTCCGGTCCGCTCATGCGGGCGGCCGGACGCCTCATGCCGATCGGCCGCGCCCTCGCGGGCTCCGACCGGCGCATCGTCTCGCTGCCGTGGCCGGCTTCCGCGTGGTCGACGTCGCGCGACGTCCCCGCGCCGCCCGCGCAGACCTTCCGCCAGTGGATGGCGATTCACGAGGCCGGGGCCGCGTCCCCTGCGAGTGGGAGCGACTCGGGCGCCGAGCGAGATCCCGGGACCGGCGCCGCGACCGCCCGGTCCGTCATCGATGAGGAAGGGGCCCAGCTGTGAGCTCGCGCGAATCGATCCTCTCGACCCTGCGGGCGGCCCGCGACGCCTCTCAGCCCTTCGCGCCTTCGACCGAGGTGCCGCGCGACTATCGCGTCGAGGGCGCCGACGCGCCGGGGTCCGCGCCCGTCCTCGGCGAGTTCGTCGAGATGCTCGAGGACTACAACGTCGAGGTCCGCCGGGTCGCATTCGCCGGTGTCGCCGCCGCGATCGACGAGGCACTCTCCTCCCGTTCGGCCGCCTCGGTCGTCGTGCCCGCCGGACTCCCCGACGCGTGGAAGGAGGCCGCCGGCGCATCGGGTCGGACGCTGCGCGTCGACTCGGCCGCCGAGCCCCTGTCGAAGGAGGTCCTCGACGCGACGGCCGCGGTCGTCACCGGCGCGCGGACGGCCGTCTCCCTGTCGGGGACGATCATCCTCGACGCCGGACCCGATCAGGGGCGGCGAATCCTCACGCTTCTCCCCGACCTCCACGTGTGCGTCGTCGCGGCCTCATCCGTTCAGCCGACCGTGCCGCAGGCGGTCGCGATCCTCGGCGAGCACCCGGAGCGCCCCACGACGTGGATCGCGGGCGGCTCGGCGACCTCGGACATCGAGCTCGTCCGCGTCGACGGGGTCCACGGTCCGCGCACGCTCGTCGTCGTCCTCGTCGAGGATCTCTGACCGCGTCTCCCGCACGGGGAGGAGGATCAGCGGGCGTCGAGCAGGGCGCGAAGGCCCGCGAGGATCGCGTCGATCTCGAAGTCGAACTGGCGGTCGGACGACCAGTTCTCTCGCGGCGCGAGCCCGCCGACCTCGCCGGAGACGAGCCGGTGGATCAGAGGGAAGTCGTCCGGGGACTGCGCGGCGAAGGCGAGGAAGCTCGTCCCGCCCCGATGCGGCCCGGCGTCCCGCTCGGAGCGCGCGCGAGCCCGCGCGTCGGCCTTTCCCGCGTGGACGGCCGCGTGGGCGACGAGCGTGAGCGCCCGCGCCGCGGTCTCGAGGTCGAAGCCGGCCTCGACGAGAGCCTCGAGGATCCGCTCGATCGGCCCCATGTAGGCGAAGGCCGCGGAGGAGTCGTACTCGAGGTGCGGGGCGAGCGGGCCGATCGACCCGATCGAGGTCCGCATCGCGACGGCGAAGGCGCGCAGGCGCTCGTCCCACGGCCCCTCGGTCGGTTCGGCGGCGAAGCGAGCGGCGGCCGTCCGCGCCCGGTCGAGGGCGACGAGGCGCATGAATCCGGCCCGCCCGCCGACGTGGTAGTTGAGGGCGGTCGGATCGACGCCGAGGACTTCGGCGACCCCCTGCATCGTCACCCGCTCGGGCGGGAGGGTGCGCGCGGCCTCAACGATCTTCTCCGCGTCGATGCGCGGGGGACGACCCTTCGTCCGCTTCCTCGCGGTCGTCGCCGACGGCGGTTCCTGGCCGTCCTTCGCCGTTCCCATCGCCCGCTCCTTCAGCGCTCGTTCGTCGCGTCGAGTCTATCCGATTTTCTCCGGGGCCTGAAAATCAGGGGCCGCCCTCGTCGATCGACCGCGTGCGCATGACGGACGCGCGCCGGTCGTATCCTGTCATTCATGGCCCCGTCCCCCGCGCCCCGCGCCCGCGTCATCGTCCTCGCCGGACCGTCCGGATCGGGGAAGACATCGCTGTCGACGAGGACCGGAATCCGCTCACTCTCCCTCGACCACTTCTACAAGGACGACACCGACGAGGGGATGCCCCGCTTCCCCACCGGCCTCATCGACTGGGACGACCCCGCGTCCTGGCACCGCGACCAGGCGCTCGAGGCCCTCATCGAGCTCTGCACGACGGGGACGGCGACGATCCCGATCTACGACATCCCGACGAACCGGCGCACCGCGGAGCGCAGCTTCGCCCTCGACCCCGAGGAGAAGGTGTTCATCGCCGAGGGAGTCTTCGCCTCGACCCTCGTCGAGGACCTGCGCGAGGCGGGAGTGCTCGCCGACGCGATCTGCATCGCGCGCAGCCCCCTGCGGAACATGTGGTTCCGCTTCCTCCGCGATCTCGGCGAGGGTCGCAAGGCCCCGCACGTCCTCGTCGTCCGCGGCATCCACCTCGCCCGCCAGGAGCCGAAGATGGTCCGCGGATGGATCGACTGCGGATGCCGCCCCGTCGCGAGCCTCGACGAGGCCGAGGCCGCCCTCATCGCCGCCGCGAAGTCCGCGGAGGGCGCGCGCACGAGCGCCCCGGAGACCGGCGCGAGCTGAGACCGGGCCGCGCTCTGGCGCTCCTCGGGTCTGCGACACCGAGTCGTTCCCCTCGATGACGCGCAGTGCCCCGCCCTCGTGAGAGGGCGGGGCACTGCTGTGCGACGCCGGACGGACGGGCCGCCGGCCGCCTCAGAGCTTCTTGACGAGCGGGAACGTGATCGTCTCGCGGATTCCCTGGCCGGTGAGGGCCATGAGCAGGCGGTCGAGGCCCATGCCCATACCGCCGGCCGGCGGCATGCCGTACTCCATCGCCATGAGGAAGTCCTCGTCGAGGACCATCGCCTCCGGGTCGCCGTTCGCGGCCGCGAGCGCCTGCGCCTCGAAGCGCTCGCGCTGGATCACCGGGTCGACGAGCTCCGAGTACGCGGTCGCCAGCTCGAAGCCGCGGACGTAGAGGTCCCACTTCTCGACGACGCCCTTCTTCGTGCGATGACCGCGCGTGAGCGGGCTCGAGTCCTCCGGGTAGTCGCGGACGAAGGTCGGCTCCCACAGGTCGTCGCCGACCGCGGCCTCGAAGATCACCTCGGCGACCTTGCCCGGGCCCCAGTGGTCCGCGACGTCCTCGCCGAGCTCCTCGGCGATCTTCACGAGCTCCGGCAGCGGCGTGTCGACCGTGAACTCGCGGCCGAGGGCCTCGGCGGTCGCCTCGAACATCGAGATCTCGCGCCACGAACCGGACAGGTCGTAGGTCGAGCCGTCGGGCAGGGCGACGACCTCCGTGCCGAGGGCGTCGCGCGCCGCCTTCTGAATGAACTCGCGCGTACGGCGGGCCATCGTGTCGTACGAGCCGTAGGCCTCGTACGCCTCGAGCATCGTGAACTCGGGGCTGTGCGAGGAGTCGGCGCCCTCGTTGCGGAAATTGCGGTTGATCTCGAAGACCTTGTCGACGCCGCCGACCACCGCGCGCTTGAGGAAGAGCTCCGGAGCGATGCGGAGGTAGAGGTCCGTGTCGTACGCGTTCATGTGCGTCGAGAACGGGCGGGCCGCCGCGCCGCCGTGGAGGTTCTGAAGCATCGGGGTCTCGATCTCGATGAACCCCGCCTCGTCGAAGTACTGACGGAGGGACTTCACGACGTTCGCGCGCATCCGAACCATGTCGCGGGCAGCCGGCCGCACGATCATGTCGAGGTAGCGACGGCGCACGCGCATGTCCTCCGAGAGGCTCATCTCGGTGCCGTCCTCGGCCGTGTAGGTCTTCGGGAGGGGGCGGACGGACTTCGCCGCGATCTCCCAGGCCGGGACCGGATCGCCCTCGGCGATGCCGGGGGTGAACAGACCGGCGGGGGCGGTGCCCGGGCGGGCGAGGATCGAGAGCTCGCCACGGCGCGAGGAGATCACGCGGCCGTGGACGAAGAGGTGGTCGCCGAGGTCGACGTCCGCCTTGTACTGGGCGAGCGACTCGGGCCCGACCTCCGCCGCCGAGAGCATCACCTGAATGCGGTTGCCCGCGCCGTCCATGAGGGTCGCGAAGCAGAGCTTGCCGCCGTTGCGGGCGAGCATCACTCGGCCGGCGATGCCGACCTCGTCCTCGGTCTCCTCGCCGGCTTCGAGGTGCGCGTACTTCTCGCGGACCTCGGCGATGGTGGAATCGATCGCGAGGACGACCGGGTAGGCCTCGCGACCTTCGGCGAGGAGCCTCGCGCGCTTCTCCTGGCGGACGCGGACCTGCTCGGGGGCGTCGTCCGCTTCGGGGGCTGGGGCATTCGTGTTCACGTCAGTCACGCGTCCATCGTAGCGGCAGGGCGGAAGGCGGTTTCCCGCCCTTCGTCCGGGCGGGTCCGAGATCATCGACGAGGGCGGCGCCTAGTTCGTCTTCGTGTTCGTCAGATGGCGGCCGATGTAGCCGACGACGACCTGGCCGAGGTCCGCGGTTCGATCCTCGAAGTAGAGGCGCGGGCTGATCGAGCCCCGGGTCTGGATCTCGACGTGCTTGAGCATGCAGAGCCATCCCGAAGACGAGATCTCCGTGGGGACCTTGAAGTCGCGTTCCCCGCCCCACTGGCTCATTGTCGTCCTCGACTCTGCGGATCGGTATCTCTCGACGGGGAAGACGTGTCGGCCCGCGGAAGCATCGTCGGTCAGGTACTTCTTAAGATCCCCGCGAAAGCTCCGCCCTTCCTTCGTATTCCTGAAAGCGGCATACTCATCGAGCGTCTTGAGAATCGTGAGGGTGGTCCGCAGCCAAGCAGCTGACTCCGGCTGGCTTTCAAGTTCGAACGTCGGCTTCCAATCCTGCGGAGGCACGAGATGCGTGAAGGCATCGGAGAAGAAGACCTTCAACTCCTCCCAGCTGTTGATCTCGAAGTCGGAGTAGGGGTCATGCGGCGACGCGTAGCTCGCGGACGCATTCAGGCCATTCTCTTTGAGGAGCCGCTGGGCCTCTTTGAGTCGATACTCCGCTTCGCGCTTCCTCTTCTCGGCGCGCTCGGTCTCCTTCTTCCCCTCTTCGATTTCGAGGGTGGCGTACTCGAGTTCTTCGCGGAGGCCGCTGATCCGGTCCTCGTACTCGTCAGCCTGATCCTGGAACCTCTCGAGGTCCTGGTCGCCCTGTTCGGCGAGCCGGCGAGCGACGATCTCCTCAAAGCGCGCCTCATGTTCATCGAAGCGCCGAGCGAGTTCGTCGATGCGGCTCAGAAGCGCGTCGGTTCTTTGAGCGTTCTCGGCGGCCTCCCGCGTCAAGCGCTCGTTCTCGTTCTCGATCCGCTCGATTCTCTCGTCGTTCGCAGGAACAAGCGGAAGTGGAGGAGTAGGAGAGAGGACAGGCGGCGTGTTCGGAACGGGCATAGCCGAAATGCGTCGCATTTGGGGCGTCGAGGCTTCGGAAACGGGACGTGGAGACAGTGATCGTGCAGGGAACTTCGAAGCGGATGCCGCCGCGGATTCTCGATGCGAGGGCGCGCCTTTGCGATCCTTCTGGGCCTCAGCATCCGTTCCTTCGGTGGTGGACACCTTTTCCTTCCAGGAGGCCGAGGCGTCGGGACCCACGAGCTCCTGCTTCGCCCCTGGGATCCGCTTCCGCGTGGGGGTAGCCCCCTTCGGGGAGGCCCCTTCGCGTTCCGGAACCGCCTCGGGCGCCGACGCCCTTAACGGATGATCGGTCCGGAACATCGCACGATCAAGTTCCGCAGAGGCGAAGGCGTCGAGGCGCCGAACGTAGCGGTCCTGGGGTACCTCGAGCGCATGAATCCGACAGAGTCTCCCCTAGAATGCCTTCAGCTCGCCCTTCCTTTTCGAAAGGAGCGTCGCCGGCGCAAGAAATCGATGACGAAGACCGTCCTCGGGCGCACCGAGTCGAACGCCCGGCTTGAACGTGCGGATCGAGTAAGGACGCAGGCGATGTCCCTCCGAGACACGAGGATGCGCGTTGTAGCGTTCCGTCATCGGCGCGTCGAGGAGGAACACCGAGGCCTGACCCGAGCACTCGGAAGTGATCTCATCGAGGATCCCGCACCATTCGGACTCTTCGACACTCCCGTCGGTTCCGCACGCGATGATCAGACCTCGTCGTCCCGGATCCTCCAAAGCGTTGAGGAAGGCTTCGATCTGTTCCTCGTCGTGGACTCTGATCGGATCGTCGGAGATCTCGACGCCCATGTCGAAGCAGGCGAATCCATCCAAGATGTTCTTCACGAGCAAGGGGCGATTCGCGAAGCGCGGGGAGCCCGGCCTCGTAGGATCTTCGGGCACATCCAATTCGATAGAGACGACGACTTTGTGCAGATCCTTCGGACGAGCCCCCACCAGGAGAGTCGTCACCCATTGCTCGTCCCCCTGCGGCGGATCAAAGTAGACGAATTTCCCGTACTCATCACCCGAAGGAGTGCTCCCCTTCCCGAAGATGGCCCGTCCTCCGTTGGACAGTGGAGTCTCCTCCCAACTCGGAATTGTGTCGATGTCCCTTACACCCTTCTTCTCCCGGATCCACTGGGAGACCTCGCGCAAGACGACGTCGACGGCCTCTTTTCGCGAAATAGTCGCGGAACGATCAACGTCGATTTCGAAGACTGTCCTGTACCCGAGCACCTTCGCTCCTTCCCTCGCGATTAAGGATCGTAGAGGGCACAGGCATTTGCATCCCATTCGTGCAACGACGCACTCCGCCTCGCTCCGAGCAAGAGAACGCCCCGCAATGTCCCGACTCATTCGAGAGTGCTCCAGCGAGGGCTCGGCCAAGGAGGATCCAAGGAGCGGCCGTCAAGCTCGTCGATACATCTCGTTCTGTGCCCAACCGTTACCCATCACCGACTTCGATGACGCCGGTCGGCACTTCGTCGCACTCGAGGTTCGGCCCGCGTCCTCACATCCGGTGACGTTCAACGGCGCAGCGTTCATTCGAGTGGGCTCGAGCACGACCGCACTGGCCAGAGGATCCGCCCGCGAGAGGGAGCTCTGGATCCGTCTGCAGAACGACGACTTCGAGACGCGATGAGCGATCTCACGACATCGGACCTCGTCGGATTGCTTGAAATCAATGACTACTTCGATCTCCTTGATCTGCGACGTCCGAGCACGATTGACACCGCGCTCATCCCACTCAGCGAGCAGCACCTCATCAGGCGCGAGGACAACGGGCGCTTCGCGGTCACCAACCTGGGGGCGATTCTCCTCGCTCGCCGCCTTTCCGATTTTCCCAGCCTCCTCAAGCGACCAGTCAGGGTGGTCCGATTCGCCGGCGACGCGAGCTTCGAGATCCTCGACGACAAGTCGTTCGATTTCGGCTACGCCCGCGCGATTCCCACAGCGGAGGAGTTCATTCTGTCCCGGCTGCCCGCCAGGGAAGTCTCAGAAGGAGCGTTCCGCAAAGTCGCCCACAGGTACCCGCGCCGCGCCATTCGGGAACTTCTCGTGAATGCCGTCATCCACCAGGACTTGACGAATACGCACGCAGGTCCGCGTGTCGATGTCTTCGACTCCAGGATCGTCTTCTCGAACCCTGGTGCGAGCCTCGTGCCCGTTCCCCGCATGTTGAATGCGCAGCCACGAACGCGCAACGTCCGTCTGGTCAGGCTCCTCCGGCAGATGGACCTCTGCGAGGAAGGAGGAACCGGCTGGGACATCATCGTCGACGCCTGCGAACGCGCGCACCTGCGATCTCCTCGAACCACGAGCGAGGAAGCGCTCGGTACCACTGTGACCATCTTCAGCCACGCGGACTACTCGAAGATGTCGAAGACCGAGCGCCACGACGCGGTGTACTGGCATGCCTGTCTCAAGTTCGCTCAAGGGGAATCGATGAGCAACCAAACGCTGAGGGACCGGTTCCGCTTGACCCCTGAACAGAAGAACGTCGTCGCGATCTCACGCCTCATCCGGGAGTGCTGCACGGACGGCATCATCAAGGAAGAAGATCCGAACGTCGGCCCCAAGTCGCGGCGCTACGTCCCCGCTTGGGCGTAGGTCGTTGTTATCACTGAATAACAATCAAGGTACTGCGGCACACGCAGAATAGCGATTGATCTGTCAAGACTCCCATCATCCAACCGATCGTGCCGACCGCATTCCTTATCAGTCGGCAATGCCCGCATGGAAGCGACACGGTCCTGGATGCCGCTCATCCCGTGGACCGATCCTGACAACGCCCCCGCGCTCAGCGCCCCGACGACTTGAGGCCGAGCTCGCGGGCGCGCTCGGAGTCCTCGGGCACCCTCCCGGGATTCTCGCCCGTCTCGACGAGGCGGTTGTCCGCGTCGACGAAGGCGACGGCCGGCGTCCACGAGCGCACGAGGGACTCGGGCACCTGGCAGTACGCCATGATGATGACGAGGTCACCGACGCTCACGAGGTGCGCGGCGGCGCCGTTGAGCTGGACGACTCCGGAGCCGCGCTCGCCCGCGATCGTGTAGGTCGTCAGACGGTTGCCGTTGTCGACGTCGGCGATGTCGACCTGCTGGCCGGGGACGATATCGGCGGCGTCGAGGAGGTCCTCGTCGATGGTGACGGATCCGACGTAGTGGAGGTCGGCGCCGGTGACGGTCGCGCGGTGGATCTTCCCCTGGATCATCGGGCGGAGGACCTCGCTCATCGGCGGCCCTCCTCTCGCAGGACGCCGGGCATGTTGTCGATGAGCCTCGTGGTCCCGACCTTCGCGGCGAGGAGCAGGCGGCACGCGCGCCCCTCGGGCGCAGCGGTCGCGGGGCGGCGGCGGTCCTCGGGGACGAGGTCGACCCCGGCCGTTCCGGCGAGGACGTCGAAGGTCCCGTCGTCGACGAGGGCGACGTAGTCGATGTCGATGCCGCCGGTCTCCTCGAGCACGCCGACGACGGCCTCGACGGCCCCATCGGCGGTGGCCCCGGCCTCGGCGGCGGCGATCCCGGCGCGCAGTCCGGCGCTGAGAGAGCGCGCGCGGACGCGCTCGTCCTCGGAGAGGTAGCGGTTGCGGCTCGAGAGGGCCACGCCGTCCTCGTCGCGGACGATCGGGACGCCCTCGACGCGAACGGGGACGTCGAGCTGGCGGAAGACGTGGCGCAGGACGGCGAGCTGCTGCGCGTCCTTCTCCCCGTAAAGGGCGACGTCGGGGCGGACGAGGCCCATGACCTTCGTGCAGACGAGGGCGACGCCGGCGAAGTGGGTGGGGCGGGTGACGCCCTCGAGGACCTTCGCGATGGGGCCCGGATCGATCGTCACATCGACGGGCTCGGGGTAGGCGTCGTCGGGGCTCGGCGCCCACACGACGTCGGCGCCGACGCTCGCGAGGGCGTCCATGTCGGCCTCGAGCGTGCGCGGGTAGGCGTCGTAGTCCTCGCCCGGCGCGAACTGGGTGGGATTGACGAAGATCGTGACGACGACGTGATCGCCGAGCTCCTTCGCGCGCTCGACGAGCGCGAGGTGCCCCTGGTGGAGGGCGCCCATCGTCATGACGAGGGCGCGCGTTCCGGACAGGTTCGCGAGGGCCTCGGCGAGTTCGGCGCGGGTGCGGGTGAGGACGGGACGGTGCGTCATGCCCCTATTGTCCTGCGAATCGGGGGGCATTCCCATTCCGGGCGGAGTTCAGTGGGCCACTCCCGAACACGCGTTTGGCGGCTTTTCCGACGTTTGGCGGCGCCTTTTCGGCGTTGTTGACCCGCCAATCAGCACGAAAGCCGCCAAACGCGTGTTGAGGGCGGGAGGGTCAGGAGTCGAGAAGGGCGGCGCGGAGCGCGTCGACGTCGCGCTCGGACAGGCGGCCGCGCTCGGCGAGGAGGGCGACGGCCTCGCGCGCCCGGGCGGCGTAGACGGCGACCGCCGAGGTCTCCCGGGCGGCCGCGGACTTCCCGCCTGCAGTCGGATCGACGAGGCCGGGGCCGGCATCGAGCCGGGCGAGAGCACGGATGTGCGCGCGGACCGCGTCGGCGTCACCACTGGAGAAGGGGGCGGAGAGCCCCCGCTCCGACTCGTCGAGGGCGAGCTCGGCGCCCTCGGTGAACAAGCGCGCGGCGAGGAGGGAGGGGTTCTCGACCCCGGCGAGCGAGAGCGTCTCGAGCGAGCGGGCGATCGAGGCGACGACGCCGGCGAGCCCGGAGGCGAGCGCGGCGTCGACGGCCGCGCGGCGGTCCTCCTCGACGACGAGGGGCTCGCCGCCCATCTCGACGACGAGCGCCTGCGCGATCGGGAGGAAGGCCGCCGGAGCGCTGACGAGGAAGGGCGCGCCGACGAGGCGCTGAACGTCGACCGACCAGCCGGTGAGCCGCACGACAGGGTGGATGGCGAGCCCGATCGCTCCCGCGGCCTGCGCGGGCGCGAGGATCGAGGACCCGTACGGTCCGGCGAGATGGATGACGATCTGGCCCATCCGCCAGGCGCCCAACTCGGCGAGGCCGGCGACGAGCCCGTCGATCTCGGCGTCGGGGACGGCGAGGACGACGACTTCGGAGCGCTCGACGAGCGTCTCGATCGGGAGGACCGGGGCCCCGGGAAGGACGGCGTCCGCCCGTTCGATAGCGTCCGCGGACTGCGCGGCGACGCCGACGATCGAGTGCCCGGCGGCGCGCAGGGCGGACCCGATGACCGGACCCGCCTTGCCCATGCCGATGACGCCGATGCCGAGTCGGCCGTGCGCGGTCATCGCGCCCCGTCCTCGTCGTCCTCTCGGGCGTCGAGGCGCTCCTCGATCCGGGTCATCCACTTCTCCGGGGGCTCAGAGGCTCGGCGCACCCGCGACTTCTCGCGCAGCGCCTCGAGGAGCGACGCTCCCATCCCCGCGTCCATGTGGTGGGCGATGTGCGGCGTCTCGCCGGGAACGATCTCGGCGTGGACGTCGACGAGGTCGAGTGTGCGCTCCCAGGGGCCCTGCGAAATCTCGAGGGACTGGAGGCGCTCGACGGGGATCACCGCGGTGTCGTGGGTGAGCCAGCCGTCGCGGACGACGAGGCAGGTGTCGGTGAGCGCGACGGCCCTGCGCCTGCGCGCGAAGGGGTCGAGGACCTTCGCCCGGTCGGGGACGGGGACGAACCCGCCGCCCTCGCCGGAACCGCGCAGCGCCGTCTCGAGGAAGGCCTCGGGGTCGGCGACGCCGAGGTCGCGGACGACGAGCCAGAGGGCGAGCTCGGCGTCGGCGCGCGAGCCGACGGGCAGGAGCACGTCGACCGCGGACTTCTGCTTCTCGTTGCGCTCGTTGCCGCCCGAGCCCGCGTAGCCGGCCTGGGTGATCGTCACCCGGTACCAGCCGAGGAAGCGCCAGAGCCACGGCTGGACGATGCGCACGGCGTGGACGCGGCGCGGCGGGATCGTCTGCGAGCGGGTCTCGAGGAGCCCGGCGCGCGTGCGGATCCCGTCCGGGGAGACGGCCGCGGTGAAGTTGAACTCGCCCGCGAAACGCGTCCACACGATCGAGACGACGGCGATGCCGCCGAAGACGAGGGAGGCGAAGCCGGAGATTCCCTGCGGTCCGAGCTTGACGATCGCGATGATCGACCCGACGACCATCGCGAGGCCGAGGAGGACGCCGATGATCATGCCGCCGTTGAGGACGATCGAGCCGAGGAGGCGGCCGATCGGCACCGTGTAGAGGGGGCGCTCGGGGGCGACGGGGACCGCGATCCGGGGCGCGGGCCCGGCGGCCGGGCTCCCCGGGGCGGCGGCTCCGTCCTCGTCGATCGACGAGGACGCGGCGGGGGCGTCAACGAGGACGCCGGCGGCTCGGGCGAGGATCTCGGCGCGGATGTCCTCGAGCTGGGCGGTCTTGAGGTAGCCGAAGGCGAGGTTCGAGTCGCCGCCGCCCGCGACCTCGATGTTGATGCGGCCGAGGCCGAAGAGGCGCCCGAGGAGCGGGTGGTGGATGTCGACGGCCTGGATGCGCTCGAGGCGCGCCTGCTTGAGGGTGCGCATGAGGATGCCGGAGCGGTAGTAGACGCCCGTTCCCGTGATCGCGAAGCTCGCGGCGCGCCAGGCGAGCCACGAGTAGAGGACCGTGATGAGCACGACGGCGAGGACGACCCCGCCGCCGATGAGGAGGACGAGGGCGATGCCGAGGTCATGAGCGGTATCGGACTTGAGGAAGTCGACGAGGATCTCGGCGTTCTGGTAGACGAGGAAGGCGACGAGGACCGCGAGCGCCTTCCACGCGTTGATCACCGGGGAGATCGGATGGAGGCGGCGCCACAGGTCCTCGGGCACGCCCCCCTCGGCGGCGCGGACGCGGGGCTCAGTGCCCTCGGCGCGGCGGGGGCTCACAGGCCCGCCAGTTCCGCGCTGCCGCGCTCGGCGAGCATGTCGCGCAGGCGCGCCGCCTCCTCGGCGGGCACGCCGTTGAGGGTCGCGTCCGTCTCGGCGGAGGCGGTGTGGAGCTTGATCTCGGCGATCCCGTAGGCGCGGGCGATCGGGCCCTCGGAGACCTCGACGTACTGGATGCGCCCGTAGGGGATGAGGGTGAGGCTGCGGAACATCACGCCCTTGCGGACGAGGAACTCCTCCGGGCCGATGCCATAGGCCATCGCGCGGACCTGGCGCGGGATGAGCCAGAGGACCCAGACGGTGAGCGCGGCGACGACGGCGAACGCGATCCACAGCCACTTCGTGAGGAGGACCGCCGTAACGGCCGCGGCGATGAGGAGGGGGGCGAAGCCGATGAGGGACGACACGACGCGCACCGTCGCGAGTTTGGGCGAGACGGGTCGGAACTCGGCGTCGGGCGGGGACATCGGGTCGGTCATCGGCGGCCTTTCGATCGGGTGCACCTCGTGGTTGAGCGGGTTCATCGTCTCACACGAGCACTCACATGACACCGGTTCTCAACTTGAGCGCGGCGCTCCCACCTGCCATTCAGGCAACATCCAGGAACGTGCCCGACGATGAGCGCATGCCGCGCCACGCCTCTGATGGAGAAGCCCACCTCCTCGTCGTCGACGACGAACCGAACATCCGCGACCTCCTCGCGTCCTCGCTCCGCTTCGCCGGATTCGAGGTCTCGACCGCCGAGGACGGCCAGTCGGCCTACCGGACCGCCATGGACGAGTCGCCCGACCTCATCGTCCTCGACGTCATGCTCCCCGACATGGACGGCTTCACCGTCACGCGCCGACTCCGCGAGGCGGGCGTCCAGATCCCCGTCCTCTTCCTCACCGCCCGCGACGACATGCGCGACAAGATCCAGGGTCTCACCGTCGGCGGCGACGACTACGTGACCAAGCCCTTCGGCCTCGAGGAGGTCGTCGCCCGCATCCGCGCGATCCTGCGACGGACCATCGGGACGGACGAGGACGACGGAAAGCTCCGCGTCGGCGACCTCGTCATCGACGAGGACGCCCACGAGGTGACGAGGGCCGGCGTCGAGATCGACCTCAGCCCCACCGAGTTCAAGCTCCTCCGCTACCTCGTCATCAACGAGGGGCGCGTCGTCTCGAAGATGCAGATCCTCGACCACGTCTGGGAGTACGACTGGGACGGCGAAGTCGCGATCGTCGAGTCCTACATCTCCTACCTGCGCCGCAAGCTTGCCGTCGAGGGCGCCTCCGGCGAACTCATCCACACGAAGCGGGGCGTGGGCTACATCCTGCGCGCCGAGGACTGAGCGATGGGATCCGGCCCGCTCGGCCGCCTGCGCGAAGGATGGGAGAGGCGCCCCCTCTCGACCCAGCTCGTCGCCCTCATCACGACCCTCCTCGCCCTCGGGCTCGTCATGTCGGGCACCGTCATGCTCGGCCTGCTCCAGCGCCACCTCGTCTCCCAGGTCGACGACCAGCTGCGCGCGGCCTCGACCTCGGTGATCGGGACGAACGGGCAGACGATCCAGACCGGCGAATCCGCGCTCCCCACCCTCTACTACATCCGCGGATCCTTCGCGGGACAGGCCGACACGACCTACTACTACCCGGCGACGCTCACAACCTCGGGCACGCCCCGAATCCCGGCCCTCCTCGAGATCGGCCAGATCCCCGACACGGACGACGGGATCACCCGCCCCGTCACGGTCTCCTCGACGAAGACGGGCTCGAACTGGAGGGCCATCGCCTTCCCCGTCTTCTCGACCTCGTCCTCGAAGCCGATCGGCGTCATGACGATCGCCCTGCCCCTCACCGACGTCCAGCGAACCCTGCGGACGACCGCCGCCTACTTCTCGATCGCGGGTTTCGTCATCGTCGTCATCGGCGCCTCCCTCGGGTCGACCCTCGTCCGACGCTCCCTCCTCCCCCTCCGATCGATCGAGTCGACCGCCGGGAAGATCGCCGCGGGGGACCTCACGCAGCGCGTCGCCCCGCAGCCGCCGACGACCGAGGTCGGATCCCTCGCCCTCTCGCTCAACGCGATGCTCACCCAGGTCGAGCAGTCCTTCGAGGCCCGCCAGGCGTCCGAGCGGAAGATCCGCCGCTTCGTCTCCGACGCCTCCCACGAACTCCGCACGCCGCTTGCGGCGATCTCCGGCTACTGCGAGCTCTATGCGATGGGCGGCGTCCCCGCCGAACGAGTCGATGAGGTGATGGGCCGCATCCAGTCCGAGTCGACGCGCATGGCCGCCCTCGTCGAGGACCTCCTCACCCTCGCGCGCCTCGACGAGGGGCGCCCGCTCGACTTCGAGGAGCTCGACCTCGTCAAGCTCGCCGACAACGCGGTCTTCGACCTCCAGGCCCTCGACCCGACGCGCACCGTCGGCCTGCGCTCGCTCGCGGGCCACAAGCCCCCCATGACGCTCGTGACGACCGCGGACCGCGACCGCATCCAGCAGGTCTTCACCAACGTCATCGGGAACATCGTCCGCTACACGCCCGCCGGCTCCCCCGTCGAGATCGCCCTCGGGAAGGTCGGATCGGCCGCCGTCGTCGAGTTCCGCGACCACGGCCCGGGCATCGCCGACGCCGACCGCACGCGCGTGTTCGAGCGCTTCTACCGCGCCGACACCTCGCGCGCCCGCTCCCACGGCGGATCGGGCCTCGGCCTCGCGATCGTCGCGGGAATCCTCGCCGCCCATAAGGGCACAGCGACCCTCACGAAGACGAAGGGCGGCGGGCTCACCGTCCGCATCGAACTGCCGGTGACGAACGGCGCGGACTCCGAGCGCTCCCGTCCGTCCGATGCGCGGCCCGAATCCGCCGATCCCGCCCCCGCGTCCGGGGCGCCCGAGACCTCCCCCTCGGCGGACGCATCGGCCGCGACCTCGGAAACCGAGGAGAAGAACGGCGGTTCCGCGCGCGCGTGAGAAGCGCCACCCGAAGTGCCCTTCTCCTCCCGAGTGGCTACGATTTCGGCCGTATTCCCGAAACAGGAGTGAGTCGTTATGGGTGCTGAAGCGCCGCAGTGGCTGTTCAGTTCTTTCACCGACACGATGCAGGAGATCGGCGCCACCGCTCCCGTCGCGCAGCTCGAGGCCGAGGCCGGAGAGCTCGTCGCGCGCTGGTCGGACGAGGGCCGCCGCCTCCACAACACGCGGCACCTCATCAACGTGCTCGCCCACATCGACGAGCTCGCCGCGACCGCCCACGACCCGGACGTGCTCCGCGTCGCCGCCTGGTACCACGGCGCCGCCCTCAACCGCTGCCTCTCCGTCAAGCTCAAGGGCGCCGACCCCGTCTCCGCCGCCGGCGTCTGCGTCGACGTCACCCGCGAGCGCCTCACCGCCCTCGGCGTCAGCGAGGACGTCGTCGACCGCGTCGCCGAACTCCTCACCTTCCTCGCCCGTCACCGCGCCCCGCGCACCGACGTCGACGCACAGGTCCTCGTCGACGCCGACCTCGCGATGCTCGCGGTCTCGCCGCAGGAGTACAAGAAGTTCCGCGAGAACCTCCGCGCCGAGATCTCCGACGTCGACGAGATCCCCTACCTCGAGGCGCGCCGCGCCGTCGTGAAGAAGCTCCTCTCCTTCGACCCGCTCTACCAGTCGCCGCTCGGCGAGGCCTGGGAGTCCGCCGCCCGCGCGAACCTCGAGGTCGAGCTCGCGAAGCTCGACTCCGCCCTCTGCGCCTGCGGTGCGGCCACCGCCGACTGCGACGACGAGACGACCGAGGACGACGACCTCCCCGATACCGTCCACGATGAGGACGTCACCGCGACCGGCACGATCATCATCAAGCGGCGCCACCTCAAGAAGAACGTCTGCCAGGACGTCCCCTCCGACGAGTTCACCTCGACCGGCGTTCTCCCGAAGCTCGCGCCCGTGGAGCCCGCGCCCGCGGTCTCCACGGAGAAGGATTCGGCCTCCTCCCTCGAGATGGCGATCGAGGCGCTCGACCTCCCGTCGACGCCCGCCAAGTAGGGGTTCTCCCGGCGAAGCCCGCCAAGTAGGGGTTTCGCACTCCCCCTCCCTTTCCCCTCCGCAACACGCGTTTGGCGCCTTTTCGAGCGTTTGGCGGGTTTTCAAACGTTTGGCGGGTCAAATCGCCCCGTTTTTCGCCGCCAAACACCGGGAAAGCCGCCAAACACCACGAAACCCGCCAAGTGCCGTGGACGCCGCTGCGCACTCCGGCGAACCGGCGAGGGAGCACGCCGAGACGGTGATCCACGTCATGCGGGACACCGAACCGGGCCGTAGCGATACCCGGATCGCACACTCGACACCCCTCCCCACCCCGAACGCACGCCGAGACGGCGATCCACGTCATGCAAGGCACCGAACCGGGCCGTAGCGATACCCGGATCGCACACTCGACACCCCTCCCCACCCCGAACGCACGCCGAGACGGCGATCCACGTCATACGAGGCACCGAACCGGGCCGTAGCGATACCCGGATCGCACACTCGACACCCGACCCCACCCCGAACGCACGCCGAGACGGCGATCCAGGAGATGCACCTCATCGGCGGCTGCCCTCTCCTGATCGTCAAGAGCCTGATCCCGGTCCCAGGGAAACTCGTCCACAGCCGAGGCTTCTCTCCTCCCCCGTCCACAGGCGCGCGGGCCCGCCCTCGTCGATCCTGCGCCGCACCCCGTAGCGTCGCGCACGAGGCCGGAACCGTCGGCCCGCCGAGACGAAGGGATGAAACCATGGCGATGTACGCGGTCGATTCGAGCGAGGTCGCGGCGGCCGCCGCGCGAGTGGGCGCGACGAGCGCCGAGATCCGGGAGCGGGTGCAGGCGCTCATGGCCGACCTCCTCGCCCTCGAGGGGTCGTGGACGGGCGCCGCGCAGGCGAACTTCCAGGCGTGCGTCGACGGGTGGAGGGCGACGCAGGTGCGGGTCGAAACGGCCCTCGACGCGATCGGAACGCAGATGAATGCGGCCGCCGAGGTCTACGCGGACGCGGAGGCCCGGTCGGCCTCGCTCTTCGCGGGGTGAGGCGCGCAGCCTTTCGATGCGTTCGCCCCTACCGGACCGGCGCAAGCGCGCATGCCGCGGGCGGTAGCATCAAGCGGGAAAGGGAGATCAGATGACGACACCGAGCCTTCCACGCATCAACAAGCACGCAGATCGTATTGGTCGCATTACGGCAGAAGCCGCCGGGATTGGTGGCGTCCCGCATGGCGATTACGAGTTTCTTGCTTCGCTCGCGGGGACGGTGGGAGGCGCTGCTCTCGCAACGGAGCCGCATCAAGCACTCGAACGCTGGGGCAGACTCGCCACCGTCGCATCCACCGCCATCCTATGGGTCGGCGACCACTTCAACGCCGAACCCGAAGACGTTCGCCGTCAGATCGTGGACGAGTACGTGCGCGCCGACCGCGAGCACAACGGCAACACCCCGTACAACCCCCAGATGAGCGACGAGCACAGGCTCGCCATCCTCATGGAGGAAGTCGGAGAAGTCGCCCGGTGCCTCACGCCGGACGCGAACACTGGGATCGGTCACGCGGGCGACCTTGAAGAAGAACTGATTCAGACGGCCGCGATGGCGTTCGCCTGGGCGATGCGCATCGTGGACGACATGGAAGGGTATTCAGAATGAGCGGCCTCGACAGGGCGCCCGCCCTGATCGAGACCGCGGCCCCGAGCGGCAACTGCATCCGGGCGGGTCAAGCCGCTCATGACTGCTTGCCTGACTAGGCACTTGCCGGTGGAAGGAACCGGCACTTGCAGCGAAGACGCCCGCTTCCTCGAAGTCGAGGACTCCGCACCCGAGGGAGCAGTCCGTATCTACCTCCGGCGGTGCGCAAAACCGTACTAATACAGCACGCAGTGGGGACCGATCTCCGAAGAGATCGGTCCCCACGTGGCTCTGATCAGGCCGAACGCCTGATCTTCAGCGGTCGGCTCAGTACATGCCGCCCATGCCCGCGTCCTCGCCGCCGGCCGGGGCCGGGGGCTCGGGCTTGTCGGCGACGACGGCCTCGGTGGTGAGGAACATGCCGGCGATGGAGGCAGCGTTCTGCAGAGCGGAACGGGTGACCTTCACCGGGTCGGAGATGCCCTCGGCCATGAGGTCGCCGTACTCGCCGGTCGCGGCGTTGAGGCCGTGGCCGGCCTCCATCGAGGCGACGCGGTCGGCGACGACGCCGCCCTCGAGGCCGGCGTTCTCGGCGATCTGCTTGAGCGGCGCGGAGATCGCGACGCGGACGATGTTCACGCCGGTCGCCTCGTCGCCCGTGAGCGAGTCGAGGGCGCCGAGGGCGCTATTGGCCGCCTGGATGAGCGCGACGCCGCCACCGGCGACGAGGCCCTCCTCCGAGGCCGCGCGCGCGTTGCGGACGGCGTCCTCGATGCGGTGCTTGCGCTCCTTGAGCTCGACCTCGGTGGCCGCGCCGGACTTGATGACAGCGACGCCGCCGGCGAGCTTGGCGAGGCGCTCCTGAAGCTTCTCGCGGTCGTAGTCGGAGTCGGTGTTCTCGATCTCCTGGCGGATCTGGCGGACGCGGCCGTCGATCATGGCCGGGTCGCCGGCGCCCTCGACGATCGTCGTCTCGTCCTTGGAGACGACGACCTTGCGGGCGCGGCCGAGGAGCTCGAGGTCGGCGTTCTCGAGGGTGAGGCCGACGGTCTCGGAGATGACCTGGCCGCCGGTGAGGATCGCCATGTCCTGGAGCATCGCCTTGCGGCGGTCGCCGAAGCCGGGGGCCTTGACGGCGATCGACTTGAAGGTGCCGCGGATCTTGTTGACGACGAGGGTCGCGAGGGCCTCGCCCTCGACGTCCTCGGCGACGATGAGCAGCGGCTTGCCGGTCTGCATGACCTTCTCGAGGACGGGGACGATGTCCTTGACGTTCGAGATCTTCGAGTCCATGAGGAGCACGTAGGCGTCCTCGAGGACGGCCTCCTGGCGCTCGGTGTCGGTGACGAAGTAGGCCGAGAGGTAGCCCTTGTCGAAGCGCATGCCCTCGGTGGTCTCGAGGGTGGTGTCGAAGGAGTTGGTCTCCTCGACGGTGACGACGCCCTCGGCGCCGACCTTCTCGAAGGCCTGGGCGATGAGCTTGCCGATCTCCGGGTCGTTCGCGGAGATGGAGGCGGTGGCGGCGATCTGCTCGGTCGTTTCGACCGGCTTGGCGTCGGCGTGGAGCTGGGCGACGATCGCGGAAACGGCCTGGTCGATGCCGCGCTTGAGGGCGATCGGGTTCGAACCGGCGGCCACGTTGCGCAGGCCCTCGCGGACGAGCGCCTGGGCGAGGACGGTCGCGGTGGTGGTGCCATCGCCGGCGACGTCGTCGGTCTTCTTGGCGACCTCCTTGACGAGCTCGGCGCCGATGCGCTCGAACGGATCCTCGAGGTCGATCTCCTTGGCGACGGAGACGCCGTCCTTGGTGATCGTCGGGGCGCCCCACTTCTTGTCGAGGACGACGTTGCGGCCCTTGGGGCCGAGGGTGACCTTGACGGTGTCGGCGAGGAGGTTGAGGCCGCGCTCCATGCCGCGGCGGGCGTCCTCGTCGAAGTGGATGATCTTGGACATTCTGTCTGTTTCCTTCCGCGATGCGGATCGGGGGCGGTGCCCGCGACGGACGGAGCGCCTGCTCGCGGCCCTGTGCCGCGCCTCGGCTCCCCTCACCGACCCGATGGTCTTGTCACTCTGCCTGGGCGAGTGCCAACGCCAAGTCTGGCACTCGGCCCATGCGAGTGCAAGACGAGGCCGCCCTCGTCGGGATCGACGAGGGCGGGGCGGGGCATCGGTCGGAAGGAAGGGATTCGGCCGGTATTCCGGACGGAACGGCGGAGCGGCCGACCGGGGAGTCCCGGTCGGCCGCTCCGCTCGCTCATCGTGTTCGCCGTCGGCGCAGCGCGCCGCGGGCGAACGGTTCGGTCGAGGTCAGTTCATCGGAGGATGACGACGACGTCAGGGGCGCCGAGCCCGGTCGTCGACTGGACGTTCGTGATGCCGAGGGCCTCGCCGACGGCCTCGGCGCTCGCCTTGAGGTTGGGGTCCTCGTAGTAGACGGTGGAGACCTGGGTGACCCAACCCTCGGCGTTGGCAGCGGACGCGCCGGGGAAGCCAGCGTCGGCGAGCTCGCTCACCTTCTGCGCGGCGAGGCCGTTCGTGCCCGTGCCGTTGAGGACGGAGATCTTGACGTTGTGATCGACGATCGTGTTCTCATCCTGCGAGGACTGCGCGGTGTCCGCGCTCGTCGACTCCGACTGGGTCGTGTCGGTCGCGGCCGCCGTCGACTCCGACTGGGCCATGGCCGTCTGGTCCGACTGAGCCGCGGAGGAGGATGCGGACTGGGCGGTCGAGACGCTCGCGCTCGACTGGCCGGCAGTCGAGGTGTCGCGCATCGTGAGGAGGGCGCTCGCGCCCCAGCCGAGCAACGGCCCGATGACGAGGATCGCGAGGAACGGCCAGACGGACTTCCAGCGCGACGGCTGCGGACGGTGCATGCCGACCGGCATGTCCTCGCCGGCGACGTCGAATTCATCCCGAGGGTACTGAGAACTCACCCCACCAGACTAACCGCCCGAACGCCCGCACCGCGCGCATCGCCTCGGGCGAGCCTCGGGCGAGCCTCGGCGACCCGTCGCGCATCGGGACGCCCGGACTACCCTGGCCGGGTGACCGATATCGAGCCCCAGCCCCTCTCCGCCCTCGTCGATCCGGGATGGGCCGCCGCCCTCGCCCCCGTGGAACCTCGGATCCACGAACTCGGCGCGATGCTCCGCGAGGAGATCGCGAACGGCTTCAACTACCTCCCTGCGGGCACGGACGTCCTGCGCGCCTTCACCTACCCCTTCGACGGGGTGAAGGTCCTCATCGTCGGCCAGGACCCCTACCCGACGCCCGGACATGCGATGGGGCTCAGCTTCTCCGTGAAGCCCGGCGTCGCGATTCCCCGCTCGCTCCAGAACATCTTCACCGAGATGGAATCCGATCTCGGAGTGCCGCGGCCGACCTCGGGCGACCTGTCGAAGTGGTCGCGCGAGGGCGTGTGCCTGCTCAACAGGGTCCTCACCGTCCGCCCCGGCAACCCGGGTTCCCACCGGCGCCGCGGATGGGAGGAGGTGACTGAGCGCGCGATCGACGCCCTCGTCCACCGCACCGACGAGTCCGGGAGACGCCGCCCGCTCGTCGCGATCCTCTGGGGCAAGGACGCGCAGACGCTCGAGCCGCTTCTCGCGGGCATCCCGATCGTCAAGTCCCCGCATCCCTCGCCGATGTCGGCGCGCTACGGCTTCTTCGGGTCGCGGCCCTTCTCCCGCGCGAACGCGCTCCTCGTCGAGCAGGGCGCGGAGCCGGTCGACTGGAGCCTCTGACCGCCGGAGCGATCCGCCGGGGAGTTCGAGGGGCGGCCGGGGCGCCGGAGGAGCCCCCGTCTCCCCGCGCGCACTGCTCCCCACTGCTTGCTTCACGCCCGTTTCCCACGCGCGAGCGTTCGAAAGACCCCGTGAAGCAAGCACTGGGAGCGCCCTCGTCGATGAACCCGCGGACCTACCGCGGCGCGACGGCGATCTTCAGGCCGGCGCGGTCGCGGACGGCGGCGAGCGCCTCGTCGAAGCGGTCGAGCGGGAAGACATGCGAGACGATGTGGTCGACGGACAGGGAGCCGGAGGCGAGGAGGTCGACGGCGCGGCGCACGTCCGAACGGCGCGCATTCGACCCGCCGGTCACCTGGATCTCCTTGTAGTGAATGAGGTTCGGGTCCATCTGCGCCATCGACCCCTTGGGGAAGCCCGCGAAGTAGCTGACGCGCGAGGCGATGCCCGCGATCTCGAGCGCGTACTCGGCGAGCTCGAGCGCGCCGACCGCGACGATGACGACGTCGGCTCCCGCCGGAAGGAGCCGCTTGACCTCGGCGACCATCTCCGGCCCCTCGAGCCCGATGACGTCAGTCGCGCCCGCCTTCGTCGCCGGTTCCAGGCGCCCGGGGCGGCCGACGCCGATGATGCGGGTCGCGCCGCTCGCCTTCGCGAGCGCGATGTGGAGGAGCCCGATCGGTCCCGTGCCGAGGACGACGACCGAATCCCCGGGCCGCGTCGCCACGAGGTCGGCGCCGTTGAGGACGCAACTCAGGGGCTCGGCGAGGGCGAGGAGCGTCGGCGCGAGCTCCCGCGGCGCCATGACGAGGTTCCCGCGGGCGACCGCCTCGGCGGGAACGAGGAGATAGTCGGCGAGGCCGCCGTCGATCTCGTAGCCGATGAGCCGGAGATTCTCGCACAGGTGCTCGCGCCCGATGAGGCAGGGCCCGCACCGCCCGCACGACAGGACGATCGAGCAGGTCGCCTGGCGTCCGACCTCGTACCCGGTGACGCCCTCGCCGATCGCGGCGATCCGCCCGGCGAACTCGTGACCCATGATGACGCCGGGCCGCACGCCCGCCGTCTTCGCGCCCGAGATGATCCGCAAATCCGTCCCGCAGATCGTGTTCGCCTCGATCTTCAGGAGGACCTCGCCCGGCCCCGGCTCGGGAACCTTTCGAGTCTCGAGCCCGACATCGCCGATTCCGCGGAGCACCGCCGCCCTCATGTCCATGCCCCGCACACTAGCGAGCCCGCCCCGCCCCGGCGCCCGAGCGCTCCTATTCGCATTCGTGTGCAACCCGGCGCGCAGTCGCCTGCGCGCTTTCGCCCGCGGTCCGCCGCTCTCGGGGTGGATCGACGAGGCCGGGGCCGGCGTCGGAAGGAGGGAAGGGATCAGATCGGCGCCTTCGTGGTGCAATCGATCTTCGTGTACGGCCTCCCCTTCGAGTCGATCGCATTCGGCGGGTACCCGCCGCCGTAGGCGCGGCAGCCCGTGTACGTGTCGATCGAAGCGCCGCCGGAGGAACCTCCAGACGTTCCTCCCGAGCTCGAAGATCCACCTTCGGATCCCCCACTGGACGTTGAGCCCTCCGACCCGCCTCCACTTGATCCGCCGCCCGAGTAGTTCTCAGCGGCCTCGGAGGCCTGACGCTGTTGTTCGGCGATCCGCGCGGCCTCCGCCTGGCGCGCCTCCTCGGCGAGACGCGCCTCCTCCGCTTTCCGCGCCTCTTCGGCCAAGCGGGCCTCTTCTGCCTTCCGAGCCTCTTCCGCCTTCCGTTCTTCCTCCGCCTTCACCACGAGATCCGCGCGCTGCGCCGCGAGCCCGTTGTCGACGGACGTGGACTTGCGCTCAATCGAGGCGAACTCGTCGATCCCATCGAGGTCCCCGAAGGCGAATCGACTAAAGGACTCGGCGGAGTTGACAGCGGAATACGCCGCTCGATAAGCGGCGATTGCCTTGATGATCGCGTTGACATCCGCACGTCGCGTGTCCACGGCGGCAATAGTCTCGCTGGTCGTCCCCGTCGCAATTGCTGCAGTCGTCAGCTGCGTGAGCGCAGCCGACTGGGCCTGTGCGAATGCCTGCGGGGTGCACTCGACGGAGTCGGCGTAGATGCCTGCCTTTGAAGTCTTCGCGTCAGCGTTCGCGGCCTCGATTGCGGCGCGGAATTTCGTGTTCGGCTCGATCGTCATGGGAACTCCGAGTCCCGCACGAGCGAGGTCCTCGTTGACGAAGTCGCTTCCGACGTAGACGCCGGCGAGCAGGCGGCCGTAACGGTCCCGCTTCTCGCGGTCGGTCTTCAGTTCGACTCGGGTGCCGGCGGGGAGTACGGACTCCGTGAACTCCTTCGCCTCTTGGCCGAGGCAGGTCTCGGGTTGCTCACCATGGAGCTCCGGGGCGTTGACATTGAGGAAGCGGACACGCTCTTCGCCCCCCGTGTCCAACGTGACGACGATCGTGTCTCCGTCGGTCACACTCTTGACGGTCGCCATCTGTGGCCCGAGCAGCGAAACACCGACCACTCCACCGACAACGGCTGTCGCTGCGGCTGCGGCGATGGCAATGAGCGGCTTAACAGCGGGCATTTCTCTCCTTCGAGGTCAGCCTGATTCGCACCGAACAAGAGTAGTTCCGCGCCTTGGCATTTTCGTCCCAAATCGACGGGGCCGGGGCCGAGCGCCGGTTGGGCGGGGATGAGATCCCCCTCGATGAGGCGACGTGTGACCGATTGCGGCATGTGCGCCCGAATCCGCTGGGGTGTCGGCCGACTTCGGACGCACAGCGAACGGAACGAGCCCGATTCCGGGCTAAGTGCCCGATCCTGCAGGGGTACGGGCCGGTTTCGGGCGCACTGCGGATCGCGCGTGCCCGAATCCGACGAAAGTGCCCGAATCCGCCGGGGTACGGGATTCCCCCGGCGAATGAGCGAGAACGCGACGGACCGGAAGGGTGGAGAGGAGATCCCCTCGACGCGCGAAGGTGATGCTCTCGGTGAGGGGGCGGGGCGGAGAAGGCCCGTCAGGGGAGGCGCTCAAGGAGGTGGATCCGCGCCGAGTTGTCGGGCATTGCCCGCATCCCGTCGGCGAATCCGGTCCCCGTGAAGCGCTGGGGCAGCCGCAGCCCGGCGCTCATGAGGAGGGCGCCCGAGGCCTCGACCTCGAAGGCCTCGGTCGTCATGAGCTTGTGTCGGACGACCGCGCGAACGAGCGCGCCCTCGTGGTCGACCTTCACCGGCCGCGCCTGATTGAGCAGAGACCCGAAGACGCGGGGGTCGAGGGACTCCCGGCGCGTCGTCACGCGGTAGCGGGCGGCGGCGTCGAGGCCGCGCAGGCGCAGGGGCGTCTGGTCGGAATTGGGCCGGACGCGCCCGACCATCTCGAGGACGGCCGCCTTGCCGAGGTCGGGGGCGACGACCATCCACGCGCACTCGTCCCCGTCGAAGGGCGAGCGGAGCCGGTGCCACTCCCCGAACTGGAGGAGTTCGCGGTGCTTCCGGTAGAAGTCGATCTGGGCGCGCACGGCGCGGCGCTCGGCGGGCGCGAGGGCGCCGAGGTCGAGCTCGTACCCGAGCAGCCCGAAGGCGGCGACGTCGAAGCGGGCCTCGATGCCGGAGACTCGGAGCGTCTGGTGGTTGGGCGAGGCCGACACGTGCGAGCCCCACACGGACTGCGGGTAGGCGTAACTCGCGCCCGATTGGATGCGCGCCCGCTCCCACGCGTCGGTGTCGTCGGAGAGCCACACCTGCGGCATGTAGGCGAGCATCCCGAGGTCGACGCGGTTGCCGCCCGAGGCGCACGATTCGAAGAGGACGTCCGGGTGGGCGCCGGTCACCTCGCGCAGGACCCGGTAAAGGCCGAGCGTCCACGCGACGTCGAGGCGCCCCTGTTCGGCAAGGGCCGCGCTGAACCTATCGGAGTGGTGCCGGTTCATGTCCCACTTGACGTAGCGGATCGGCCCGGAGTCGAGGAGCTCACCGATCCGGGCGATGACGTGGTCCTGCACCTCGGTCCGGCACAGGTCGAGGACGAACTGGTGGCGGCTCGGGGAGGGTTCCACCCCGGGCGAGGCGAGGATCCAGTCGGGATGGGCGTCGAAGAGCGCGGAGTCGCGGCTCACCATCTCCGGTTCGACCCACAGGCCGAAGTCGAGTCCCCGCTTGCGCAGGCGCGCGCCGAGCCCGTCGAGCCCGGAGGGCAACCGGGAGCGATTGACGTCGAAGTCGCCGAGCCCCCGCTCGTCAGAGGTCCGCCGCCCGAACCATCCGTCGTCGAGGACGAAGAGCTCCGCCCCGACTTCGGCCGCGGACTTCGCGAGGGCGTCGAGGCGCTTCTCGGAGACGTCGAAGTACGTCGCCTCCCAGTTGTTCACGAGGACGGGGCGGGCGGCCCCGGCGAATCGGGAGGGGACGACGCGGCGTCGAACGAGCGCGTGGAGGCACTGGCTGAGCCCGTCAAGGCCGGCGTCGGAGTAGGCGAGGACGGCGGCGGGGGTCTCGAAGGACTCGCCGGGGGCGAGCGTCCAGGCGAAACCCTCCGTCTGGATGCCGGCCGTGACGCGCGTGGAGGCGTAGGGGCCGGCCTCGACGATCGCGGTGTGGGAGCCCGACCAGACGAGGTTGAACCCGTAGGCGGCGCCGTGCTCCTCGCCAGCCTCGGGCGCGCACACGGCGAAGAAGGGGTTGCAGTAGTGCGAGGAGACTCCCGAGCGCGACCCCAGGACGATCGAGCCGGCGTCGAGCCTCGCCCGATGCGGCGCGAACTCGCGCACCCACGCGCCTGTGAAGGAGAGGACGTCCCATCCGGTGCCGGGAAGATCGAGCTGATAGGTGAGGGCGCGCTCGAGACGCAGATCCCCGGCGCCCCCGTTCGTCACGCGGGTCCGCACGACGATCGCGTCGCAATCCTCGGCCGGGGCGTAGAACCGTTCGACGAGGGCGCTCGCGCCCGACCGGACGCGCACGGCGAGCGTCTGACCGAGTCCGCGGACCTCGGGGAGGTCCGCGGACTGGGGCCACTGCGGGAGGACCTCGATCGACTCGAGCCGCAGATCGTGGACGCCCGAGCCGTCGGGCCCGCGCATTTCCAGCATCGGCGTCCGGAAGTCGCCCTTGTCGAGCGGGGAGACCTCGAGTCCGAGGTGGAGGAGGGAGAGGTTCGGATCCGCCGATTCGTCGTGGACGACGTCGGTGCCCATCGCGACCGCGATCGGCGCGCGCAGCGCCTCAAGGCTCGGCTCGAGTCGAGCCCCGTAGTGGAGGTGCTCGACGAGGGGCCCGCGCTCGGCGAGGTAGTAGCCGGTGCGCTCGGTCTCGACGCACCAGACGCCGTCGACGAATCGGATCATGCCCGGCTCCTCACTCCCCCGTCACGGTTTCCGGCGCGGACGCGCCGGCCCCGGCCTCGTGAACATCCTTCCCGATGGCCGCGCCGATGCGGGCGAGTTCCGCCTCGTCGAGGCGGTAGCGGCGGCGGAGGAACACGAGGGCGAAGGCGATGCCCGCGATCGGGACGATCATCATGAGGACGCGCAGCCCCATGAGCGTCCCCGCGGTCTGCGTCGCCGCGGCCGGGTCGAGGCCGATGACGTCGAGGCCGACGCCCGCGAGGAGCACCGACACGGCGGAGGCGAGCTTGACGACGAAGGTCTGCATGGAGAAGATCACGGCCTCGTCGCGACGGCCCGTCTTGTACTCGCCGTAGTCGACCGAGTCGGCGAGGAACACCGTCGTCAGCACCGTCGCCAGGCCGAAGCCGATGTAGATGATGAAGGCGCAGAGAGCGAGGGCCGCGATCTGGCGGACGCCCGCGAGCGACATCGCGAAGAGGAGCAGGTAGCCGAGGATCGTGATCGAGATCGAGCCGGAGAGGATCGTCTTCGCGCTCCACTTCTTGCGCAAGAGCGGCAGGGACGCCATCGAGAGGATCTGACCGGCGCCGCCGACCGCGCCGAAGAGGCTGACGAGGTCCGAATTCCCCATGTCGTACTTGAAGAAGTACACGGCGAGCTGGGTCGTGAGGTAGAGCGACGCGTTGAAGACGACGATGCCGATGACGACGACCATCGCCTGATCGTTCGCGAGGAGGGCGCGAAACATCTCGGAGATGCGCGGGGAGCGCTCGGGCTCGGCGGCACCCGAGATCGCGGCGGGCGCGGCCCCGGGAGCGCCGTCGGCGTCGGTCTTCGCTCCGACGTCCTCCTTCACGAGGACGACCATGACGAGCTCGGCGACGACGAAGAACACGGCGACCGCCGCGGCGAAGAACGCGAAGCCGTCCCGCTCGCCCGACCCGACGCGGACGACGACGAGCATCGTCGCGATCGTCGGGACCGCGAAGCCGAGGGCGGCGAAGGTGCGGCCGATGACGGCCATCGCCTCGCGCTCCTTGCCGGGCCTCGTGATCGCCGGGATCATCGACCAGAAGGGGATGTCCATCAGCGTGTAGGTGATGCCCCAGAGGAAGTAGGCGACCGTCATCCACGTGAGGAGCGCGGAGCCCTCCATGCCCTTCGGCACGGCGAACATCGCGTAGAGGACGAGGGCGTTCGTCAGCGTGCCCGTGAAGATCCACGGGCGGAAACGGCCCCAGCGGGTCCGGGTCTTCTCGACGATGACGCCCATGATCGGGTCGTTGAACGCGTCGAAGACGCGGGCCGCCATCATCATGACGCCGATGAAGGTGCCCGAGGCCCCGAGGACGTCGTTGTAGAAGTAGAGAATGAACCCGGAGACGAGGGCGTAGACCATGTCCTTGCCGACGGCTCCGACGCCGTAGCCGAACTTCCTGCCCCTGCCCGTCCGTGTCGTCAGTTCCATGTCGGCGCCCCCTCGCGCTCGATGGTGAAGTCGATCGAGACCGGTTCGGCCCCGTCGCAGCTGAGGGTGAGGCGTGCACTCCCCGCGCGCCCGAGGGTCCTCACGTAGGTTCCGGCCCCGCCTCCGGCGAGGTCGATGACGTCGGGACCGACGAGCGCGGCATCCCCCTCGAGGGAGATCCGCACGACGCGGCGCGCGTAGGTGCGCGGGGCGCCGTACTCGTCGATCGCGCGGATCCTCACGGTCGCGAGGTCCCAGGTCTTCCCGTCGACGAGGCGCGTCGTGTCGACGTCGGCGACGAGTTGCAGCTCGTTTCCCGGCGCCCGCCGCGCCGAGGCGACGACCAATCCGTCCTTGACTGCGTCGAATCGCCAGACGACGGCCTCGCCGCCCCAGGAGGCCATCCAGCGGTTGTAGAGGCGGGTGCCCTCGTCGAGGGTGAAGCCCTTGGCGGTCATGAGCCACGCGGCGGTCGCCATCGTCGCGGGCGGGAGGCCCGCGGGCCCGTACTTGGCGGCGTCGCGCAGAACCTTCTTGATCTGCTCGGACGTCCGGTGATCGAGGCCCTCGTGGCGCTCGAGGAGTTCGCCGACCGTGTCCTCGATGAGGACGGGCGGGTGCGGGAGGGCGCCGTAGCGCTTCGGGTCCGGGGCGAACTCCCCGACGAGATCGTCATTGCGGTAGAGGCGCACCGAGTCCGCGTTGGTGAACACGGCGATCGTTCCGAGCGCGCCGCCCGGGTGCTCGCCGATGTCCATCGACGAGGACGGGACGAGAATCGCCTCCTCTCCCTCGGCGAGATCGGCCTGGCTCGCGTAGAGCGCGGCCGCGAGCTTCGGGTTGCGGAACTGATCGAGGACGCCGTGGTGACACACCCGGTCGCCCGACCCGAAGTCCCGGTGGGTCTGATAGTCGGCGAAGCACCAGCCGATCGCCCCGGAGATCCCCTCGCCGGCCGCCGCGTCGTTCTGAACGCGCGCGTGCCGCAGCGCCTGGGAGAGGCGGTGCTCCTCGTCGTCCCAGGCTTTCGTCGGGTACATGTGCCCGTTGTGCTCGGAGATGAGGTAGCCCTTCGACGCGTCCGGCGTCACGCGCTTCTTCGGGTCGCACCCGCGGTTGCCTCCCGAGTGGACGAAGTCGTTGTACGCGTACACGTCCTCGAGGAGGTGCGACTTCTGGAAGTTCCGGATGCCCGTCGTCGGCCGCGTCGAGTCGAGCTCATGCGCCGCCGCGTTCGTCCGCTCGTAGAGGGCGTCGTCGTCCGCGCTCTCGTTGATGCGGACGCCCCACGCGATGATCGACGGGTGGTTGCGCCACTGGAGGACCATGTCGCGGACGTTGCGCACCGCCCGGTCCTTCCACGCGTCGCCGCCGATGTGCTGCCAGCCCGGCAGCTCAGTGACGACGAGGAGCCCGATCTCGTCGCACCGGTCGATGAAGTGGTGCGACTGCGGGTAGTGGCTCGTCCGCACGACGGTGCAGCCGAGCTCGTCCTTCACGATGTCCGCGTCGAGCCGCTGCGCGCGGGCGGGCGCCGCGTACCCCATGTACGGGTACGACTGGTGCCGATTGAGTCCGCGCAGGTGGACCCGTTCGCCGTTGACGTAGAGCCCGTCGGCCGCCCACGCGATCGTCCGGAACCCGAAGCGCGTGTCGCGCGCGTCGAGCTCGCTTCCATTCGCATCGACGAGGGCGCAGCGCAGCACGTGAAGAGTGGGATCCTTCGGGCTCCAGGCCCGGGCGTTCGGCACGCGCAGGTCGAGGGAGAGCGTCGAGACGGCGCCTGTTTCAGCTCCCTCCTTCGGCGCCTGCGCCCCGGCCTCGTCGATCGGCGTGCGCGAGGAGGCGAGAACCGCGCCCGAGGCGTCGACAACGGACGCGAGGAGGGCGAGGCCGGGCCGGGCGTTCGCGACGGCGACCTCGGCGGTGAGGGCGCCGCGATGGTCGGCGCGCACGAATACGTCGGCGAGGCGCTCGCGCGGGGTCACCTCGAGGTGCGCCTCGCGGTAGAGGCCGCCGTACGCGAGGTAGTCGACGACCCCGCCGAAGGGCGGCTGGTCGAGGGTCTCGCGCGAATCGAGGCGCACGGCGAGGACGTTGCGGCCGGGCTCAAGGTGCGCGGTGAGGTCGAATTCGGCGGCGGTCCACCCGCACTCGTGGACGCCGACGAGCGCCCCGTTGCAGAAGACCTCGGCGCGGTGGGCGGCGCCGTCGAGGACGAGGCGCACGGTCCGGTCGGCCCACGACGCGGGGACGTCGAGGGCGCGGACGTAGCCGGAGAGGAGCTGGAAGTCGTGGTCGTCGAAGGAGTCGAGCGGGAGTTCGGCGACGGTGTGCGGCAGGCGGACGGGCTCGAGGCCCTCCGCGTCCGCGGCGTTCGCGCCGAGAAGCGCGTCGTCCCAGGTCGGGGTGAACTTCCAGTCGTCGTTGAGCGCGTAGCGGGTCATGCGTCCTCCTCGGCATCGGACTCCCCGGGGCGCGGGGCGAGGCCCCCGATGATGAGGTCGATCATCGCGTCGAGGGTGCGCGTCCAGTCGGCGCTCGTCTCGGGGCGAGCGAGGAGGCGCTCGAACGCGCCCTCGATGACGCCCCGGGCGACGTCGAGGTCGACGGGGCGGATCTCCCCCGCCTCGATGCCCGCGCGCAGCAGGTCGAGCGTCGGCTCCCACCCGGATTCGAGGCGATCGAGGACGCGGCGGTGGACCTTGGGGTGCTTGAGCGCGCTCGGCGCGACATCGGCCCAGGCGATCGTCCGATGCCCCGGCGGCTGAACGACGATGACGCGACGGACCTTCTCGAGGGTCGAGAGCGTCGGGTCGTCGATGATCGCCCGCTCGGCGCGCTTGACCTCGTCGAACCAGTGGTCGACGGCACTGGCGAGCAGGTCCTCCTTATCGGCGAATTCGACGTAGAGGGTCTTCTTCGAGATCCGCAGGCTCGTCGCGAGCTCGGACATCGTGAACCCGGCGCCCTTCTCGATCCACAGATCGATCGCGGCGACGAGGATTCGTCGGCGCAGTTCCTCGGCATCGGACGACACGGCCACCTCCTTGTGGAAACCGAAACCACGCATACGGGTTTCCGGATGAGGAGAGGCTAGCGCGCCGCGCCCCGCCGATCAAGGGGTTCCGACCTCCTATCCGCTCCCCCTTTGTCCGCACTCCCCTCTCACCGAGAGCATCACCTTGTCCCGTCGAGGGGATCTCCTTGCTGACGCCCACTGATCCGGGCGCCGCCCGATCGGTCGTGTAACGCCGGACCGGTTGGCGTGTCGATGGAGGTGTTGATACGTCACTGAACTGCTCTCGACTCGGCCCTTCCGCTTCTTTGCCTTCTCCCTCGTTCGTCGGGAGCCACACCCCGACGGAACCGGGCACATACGCCGGAACCGGGCACACACCACCCACAAAGCGCCCGAAACCGCCCCACACCCCGACGGAACCGGGCACATACGCCGGAACCGGGCACACACCACCCACAAAGCGCCCGAAACCGCCCCACACCCCGACGGAACCGGGCGCATACGCCGGAACCGGGCACACACCACCCACAAAACGCCCGAAGAATGCCTCACATCCGGGCCGGCATCCCGCGAGCGCGAGGGCGCTGCTCCCCGCTCATCGCTTTCCGGGTACCGATGGGTACGGCCCCCGCGATCCAGCCCGCATACGAGAGCGGCCCCGCCCTGACTTTTGCCAGGTGCGGGGCCATTTCCGCATTGGAGCCACCTATCGGGCTCGAACCGATGACCTGCTGTTTACAAGACAGCTGCTCTACCAACTGAGCTAAGGCGGCGGACCCGGCAGTGCGGGCGAGTGCCCACAGTCTGCCATGGGCTCCGGGGCCCCGACGAATCGCCGGGGCCCCGGAGGAGCTCACCTGGACTGCGCGGAATCCGATCCCGACTGGGCGGTGGAGGACAGGCCCATCCCGGTGCGCAGGGAGGCGAGAATGCTCGACGCGTCATTGCCCGAGAGGGTGATGCGCGTCGAGTGGTCCTTGACGAACTCCGGGGTGCCGAGCCCGTTACGGTCGGCGATGTTCGCCGCCTTCCACGCGGCGGTCGAGGTCGAGAGGTAGTCCGTGACGACGTTGACCGGGAAGGTTTTGACGACGTCGGAGGGAACGCCCGCCTCGGTCGCGAGGGTCTTCACCTGCTCCCAGGACTTCTGCTGATCCTGAATGACGGTGCCCTTGCCAGCGTTGAACTGAGAGCGGAAGTACGAGAGCAGCGAGTGGTGGAACGCGATCCAGTGATCGGGATCCTTCTGCGCGACGATGAGGGAGGCGGAAGTCGCGGGATTCGCGTACGCCATTCCGACGGTCGTGACGGGCTGGAACTCGATGTTGTACTCGCCGTTCTTCGCGTCGTCGGAGACTGTCTGGCCGATGAGGACGTCGATGTTCGCGCAGGCGTGGCACGAGTAGTCGAAGTACTCGGTGAGCGTGGGGAGCGAGTCGTCGACCTTGCCGATGCCGAGGTGCGAGTAGAGGACCGGCGCACCTCCGGCGTATTCGCCGAGGGTCGTCGTCGGGTCGGCGGTCTCGGCCTCGTTCTTCGCCTTGAGCTGGTTGCCGATGACGATGGCGACCGTCACGATGACGGCGAGGACGACGACTGCGACGATCGACACGACGATCGCGCGGTTCCTCTTATCCGCCTTCTCCTGCGCCTCGCGCATCTGCTGGGCCTTGAGGCGGACGGAGGCGTCCGCGTTCTTCTTGGCGGCCATGGGCCCCCCTTCTCTTGTGAGGTCTGCGCCCCACACTAGCGAGGGCGCGGCGAGGGCGACACCTACGCGGGTCCCCCTGTGACGATGAACCATGTGGCGACGACCACGCCGGCGCACAGGAGTCCCGCGATGAAGCGGATCCACGTCGGACCGAGGAGGGCGGTGGCGAAGCGACTCGTCCCGTCGCGCAGGTCGACGGCGGTCGGCATGAGCCATGTGAGCGCGAGGGCCGCCCACACGGCGACCCAGAGGGCGATCGACCAGATGGGGTCGGTGACGAGGGGGTCGGCGCCGAGGGTGGGCCGCGACGAGGCGACGATTTCGATGATCCGCCTCCACGGCGCGCCGTCGATCCCGCCGGCCGCGTATCCGATCCACGCCACGTAGGGGATGATCGCGCCGAGGGCGAAGCTGAGGACGAGGCCGCCCGCGGCCTTCAGCAGAAGGAGGGGCGAGGCCGCGAGCATGGCCGCCGTGTCGGAGCCCTTCGGACCGGCGTTGCGGACGCGCCGCATCTCCCGGTGGCGCAGGCAGGCACCGACGAGGGCGAGGAGCAGGAGGGCCGTGCCGACCGCGATCGATCCGATGGCGCCGAGAAGGATCGGGAGCATCGCGAGCGGCATGAGGAGCGCCGGCCCGAGGATCCACGTCGTCCGGGGGAAGTTCGGGATGAAGGTGGGCGCGGGGAGCGCCGTCCACGGGGAGGGGGCGGGTTCGGTCCATTGCCCGTCGGCCCGGTACGGGGCGAGCGCCCCGTCGGTCGGCGCTGCGCCGGGCCGCGCGGCCATGGGTCCCCAGGCCGCGCCGGGTTGGGGGGACGAGGACGAGGGCGCCTGCGCCCACTCGGCCCCGGCGACCGGGCCGCCCGGCCAGGGCGGCTGCACGGCCGCGCCATCGGCGGTCCCGGCCCGTACGGCCCCCGACGACGGAGCGGCGGACCAGGGGGCCCCCGCGTCCGCAGCGGACCACGGGGGCTGGATCGCGGTCGCATCCGCGCCCTGCCCGTACCCGGCGGGAGCTCCATCGGGCGCGAACCCCGGGTCGGCCGGACCGAGCGCGCCCACGGGCGGCGGGTACGAGGGCTCGGGCGGAGCGAGTCGCGCGGTCGGCTGGGAGCTCGGGAGGGGACGGGTCGGGGGAACGCCGTCCCCGTCGAACGGCGCTCCCGACGAGGAGGGGGAACGAGTCGACGACCCCGCGGCGCCGGCGGGGCCCTCTGCCGAGGCTCCGACCGGGGCGTCGGCACCGGGCGCGCGCAGCGCCTCGGTCCTCGCGGCGTCGGCGGCCCGGGCGAAGAGGGCGCCCCAGTCGAGGACGTCGAGGGAGGGCGCGCCGCCCGGCAGGCCCGCGGCGCCGACGAGCGCGGCGACGACCTCGGCGGGGGCGGGTCGTGAGGTCGGATCGGGAGAGAGGCCCCGGCGGAGCACCTCCGCGATCGGCGCGTCGACGCCCGCGAGGTCCGGGTCGCCGGTGAGGACCCGCATGATCACCGCCTGGACGTCGCCCGTCCCGTAGGGCGGGCGCCCCGTCGAGGCGGACAGCAGCGTCGCGCACCACGCCCACCAGTCGGTCGCGTCGTCGGCCTCCTGGGCGCGCAGCAGTTCGGGCGCCGTGTATCCGGCCGTTCCCGACACGAGGCCCGTGCGCGTGAAGTGCTCGTCCCCGTCGTTCATCGCGATGCCGAAGTCGATGAGGACCGGGCCCGTGGTCGAGCAGATGATGTTCGAGGGCTTGATGTCGCGGTGGACGATCCGCGCCTCGTGGACGGCCCGAACCGTCGAGACGAGATCGGCCGCGAGCGCCGCGACGAGCGAGGGCTCGAGGGGCCCCGAACGGATGAGGGACGCGAGCGTCGGCCCCTCGACGTACTCGGAGGCGATGAACGGCTGCGAGGCGTCGGTCTCGACGTCGACGACGTGGGCGACGCGATCCGAGCGCACGGAGTTGACGGTCGCGGCCTCGCGCTCGAGGCGGCGCCTCGCCCCTTCCGACGCCGCGAGCGCGGGATGGACGAGCTTGAGCGCGACCCTTTGGCCGCCCCCGTCCTCGGCGAGCCACACCGTGCCGGCGCCGCCCGAGCCGAGTCGGCGAACGAGCGCGTAGCCGCCGATCTCCTCGCCCTCCATCACGCCGCCAGACTACAGGCGCCCCGGGCCGTTTCCGGGCCCGAGACGCGGATCACTGTCCATTCCCGAACGGCGGTGATAGGTTGGCACCAGCCGTCCGCGCTCGCGGCTCGGCCCTCGGCGATGCCGCCGGGGACAACGCAACCCACTCGGATCGTCCGGCACGTACCTGCCGGTGGGAAGGAATATCGAATCATGGCTACCGTCACCTTCGACAAGGCGACCCGCATCTACCCGGGCAATGACAAGCCCTCGGTCGACCAGCTCGACCTCAAGATCGAGGACGGCGAGTTCCTCGTTCTCGTCGGCCCCTCCGGCTGCGGCAAGTCGACCTCGCTCCGCATGCTCGCGGGCCTCGAGGACGTCAACGCCGGCCGCATCTTCATCGGCGACAAGGACGTCACGGACGTTCCCCCGAAGAACCGCGACATCGCGATGGTCTTCCAGAACTACGCGCTCTACCCGCACATGACCGTCCGCGAGAACATGGGCTTCGCCCTCAAGATCGCCGGCACCCCGAAGGACGAGATCAACCGTCGCGTCGACGAGGCCGCCCGCATCCTCGACCTCGAGCCCTACCTCGACCGCAAGCCGAAGGCCCTCTCCGGCGGCCAGCGCCAGCGCGTCGCCATGGGCCGCGCGATCGTCCGCAAGCCGCAGGTCTTCCTCATGGACGAGCCGCTGTCGAACCTCGACGCCAAGCTCCGCGTCCAGACCCGCACGCAGATCGCCTCGCTCCAGCGCGAGCTCGGCGTCACGACCGTGTACGTCACGCACGACCAGACCGAGGCCCTCACGATGGGCGACCGCATCGCGGTCCTCAACAACGGCCTCCTCCAGCAGGTCGGCACGCCGCAGGAGATGTACGAGCGCCCGGCGAACGACTTCGTCGCAGGCTTCATCGGCTCCCCCGCCATGAACCTCGGCAAGTTCCAGATCGACGGCTCCACCGCGATCCTCGGCCCGGCCCGCGTGCCGCTCTCGCAGGCGACCCTCGACGCCATCGTCCCCGAGGACGGCGGCAAGATCACGATCGGCTTCCGCCCCGAGGGCCTCGAGCTCGTCGACGAGACCGTCGAGAACACGATCCCGATCGAGGTCGACTTCGTCGAGGAGCTCGGCTCCGACGCGTACATCTACGGCCACCTCGCCGGCGCCGCCCCCTCCGAGGGCCTCGGCTCCTCCGAAGAGGGGTCGGCGAAGCAGATCATCGTCCGCGTTCCCCCGCGCACGGCGCCCGCTCGCGGCGGCGTCGTCCACGCGCGCATCATCCCCGGCCAGCAGCACAACTTCTCGGCCTCGACCGGTATGCGCCTTCCGGAGTGATCCTCCCGGTTCCCGGCCCCGTCCTCGTGCGCGAGGGCGGGGCCGGCCCGCGTCCGAAGCCCCTCTCGCAGCGAATGAGAGAATGACGCCATGCCCGAAGCACTCGAGATCATGGCCGCAACCGTCGACCCCGCACTGCTCGACCTCCCCTGGGAGGTCGCCCTCGAGGAGTGGCCGGAGTCCCTGCTCGCCGCCCTCCCCCGCGGCATCTCGCGGCATGTCGTCCGATTCGTCGAGCTCTCCGACCGCGTCATCGCGGTGAAGGAGATCGGCCCGACCGTCGCCCACCACGAGTACGAGATGCTCCGCGACCTCTCGCGCCTCGACGCGCCCTCGGTCCTCCCGACCGCGGTCATCACCGGCCGGCGGACCCCCGAGGGCGAGGAGCTCAACGCCGTCCTCGTTACCGAGCACCTCCAGTTCTCCCTCCCCTACCGGGCGCTCTTCAGCCGGCACATGACCCCGGACACGGCGACTCGCCTCATCGACGCGCTCGCCGTCCTCCTCGTCCGCCTCCACCTCCTCGGCTTCTACTGGGGCGACGTCTCCCTGTCGAACACCCTGTTCCGTCGCGACGCGGACGCCTTCTCCGCCTACCTCGTCGACGCCGAGACCGGGGAGCTCCACCCCGCGCTCACCCCCGGTCAGCGCGATTACGACGTCGACCTCGCGCGCACGAACATCATCGGCGAGCTCATGGACCTCCAGGCCGGCACCTTCTTCCCCGAGGACGCCGACCCCATCGAGATCGGCGACCGGATCCGCACCCGCTACGAGGACCTGTGGACCGAGCTCACCGGCACGGAGATCATCGAGGCCGACCAGAAGTGGCGGGTCGCCAAGCGCATCGAGCGCCTCAACGACCTCGGCTTCGACGTCGGCGAGCTGAAGATGGCCTCCGTCGCGGGCACGGCCGAGATGCGGATCCAACCGAAGGTCGTCGACGCCGGCCACCACCACCGCAAGCTCATGCGCCTCACCGGCATGGACGTCGGCGAGAACCAGGCGCGACGCCTCCTCAACGACATCGAGACCTACCGGGCGACGACGGGCCGTGGCGGCGCGCCCCTCGAGATCGTCGCCCACGAGTGGCTGAACAACGTGTTCGAGCCCGTCATCGCCGCGATCCCGCCGGAGCTCGCCGGCAAGCTCGAACCCGCCCAGGTCTTCCACGAGTTCCTCGATCACCGCTGGTACCTCGCCGAGCAGGCCGGCCACGACGTCCCCCTCGACGAGGTCATCGCCTCCTACGTCGAGAACGTCCTCCCGACCAAGCGCGACGAGGCCGTCTTCATCGAGGAGGAGGCCGACGGCCCCACCCCGACCGATCACCCCGATCTCTGGTAGGCGCCCCCTCCCTCCCCTTCTCGGACGCCCGGCCCCGGCCTCGTCCCCGATCGGGAGGCGACCCGCGACCGCGCCGCCCCACGGCCCGCCGGCCGACCCCGACCACCCGCTTCGACGACAAGGAGTCGACATGACCGAATACCCGAGGATCTACGCCCACCGCGGCGCCTCCTCCCTCGCGCCCGAGAACACCATCGCGTCCTTCGCGAAGGCGATGGAGGTCGGCGCCACCTGGTTCGAGTTCGACGTCGACATCATCGGAGACGGCTCGCTCATCGTCATCCACGACGACCGGCTCGACCGCACGACGACCGGCAAGGGCGGCTACTACACCCTCGGCTTCTCCGACATCCGCAAGCTCGACGCGGGCAAGTGGTTCTCCCCCACTTACCGTTTCGAGCGGATCCCCGAGGCCGCCGACGTCATCGCCTTCGCGAACGCCCAGCAGATGGGCATGAACCTCGAGATCAAGCCCTGCCGCGGCGGCACGCGCCTGCGCGAGAAGCTCATCGAGAACCTCGCGGTCGCCGTCGACGCGGTCGCCGATCCGTCACGGCTCATCGTGTCCTCCTTCGACCACGACCTCCTCGCCGACTTCCACGCCGCCCGCCCGTCGATCGCCCTCGGCTGGCTCTTTGAACGCGAGGGGCAGCCCGGCCCGACGTGGGACGAGGGCGCGGCCGCGCTCGGATGCGCCGCCATCCACCCCGACGACACGGGTCTCACGGCCGAAGAGGTCGCCCGCATGCGCGACGCCGGGTTCGAGGTCAACGTGTGGACAGTCAACGACCTCGATCGGGCCCGCGAGCTCGCCTCGTGGGGCGTGGCCGGCATCTTCACCGATCGGCCGCAGGACTTTCCCGCCGAGGCGCTCGCCCGCTGAAGCCGCCGTTGGAGGCATGGCCGCGCAGGGTCATGCCTCCCGGGCCGAACAGGACGTTCGCAGATCCCCTCGACGCGCGAAGGTGATGCTCTCGGTGAAGAGCTGAACGGGAGGCGATGCGCTCCAGCGGGAGAGCCCCGGTCAGTCCTCCGCGCGCACGCCGTGACGGCGGCGCAGATAGCTCGACAAGGAAAGCTCTGCGACTGAATCCACCAGGAGGATCCCACCGAGCACGCCACCCGCCTTCACCCAACCCGACCGCGGCGAGTCCGCGCGCACCGCGAGCGTAAGCAGGGCCGTGCCGACGACCGCCTCAACCGACGCAACAGTCCGGACGATCCACGGCTTGTCCACCGCGACCGACTGATAAGTGTTCCACAACGGCTGCGCAGGAGAATCCGGCTCGGAGAGCATGATGTCGACGCTGCGGCCGATCGCGTTCGAGATGCCGCGCGCGAGGTGCATCTCGGCGCCCTCGACCTCGGAGGCCGAGATCCGGCCGAGGAGGAAGGCGGCCGTGCCGGTCGGCAGGCCGAGGGCCTTGACGACCTTCCACACGGCGTCCTCGCCGGACGAGGTGACGGATTCAAGAAGGGCGTCGAGGTCGGCGCCGGGCACCGCCGCCGCGATCGCCGTGAGCTCCGGCCGATCGCCAACAAGATCAATAACGGCCTCCGACACCTCGGAAGCATCCTCGTGGGCCCCAGCGACGACAAGCGCATCCATCCCCCAGTTATGGGTAACGACATGCTCGAGGTGGTCGTCGGTGACGAGGAACACCTGGAACTCGCCGTCGGCGCGCGACAGGGTGACGAGCGGGAGCTCGCCGAAGTTCCATCCCGCCTTCTCCGGCGGGAGCTCCGCGTAGAGGGCCCGGTGGCCGTCGGCGAGTTCGACATCCGCGAGGTCGATGCCCTCGAGCGCGGCGAGGAGCGGAACGGACGACGCAGGGGTGCGACCTATCTCGACGATGCGGGACGCGACCTCGTCCTCGTCGATCTCCTCGTCCTCGTCCCAGGTGTCGGCGAGCGGCGACTCGCCCTCGGGGAGGCGGTCGGCGTCCGCCTTGCCGATGCGGACCTCGGCGTCGAAGAGCGTCGCGAGGTCGTCGGCGAGCTCCTCGGCGGTCGGACCGGGCTCGGCCTCGTCGCCCGTGAGCACCGCGACGCGGCCGTCCGCGACGGCGACGTTGACTCCGAGCAGCTGCGGGGAGGAGGGGAACCATTCGAGCTGGGCGAGAACCGCGCGTTCACGCAGTTCGGCGGCGACTTGAGCGGGATCGAGATCGCGCCCGATGATCATCCCCTCGACTCGCGTCCACACCTGTTCCATGACGATCCACCCTTCCACGTTGAGGTCCTCTAATCACACCACGTTTCCGCCCTCCGCGTCACTCGATGCCGCCCCTTCCGCGCCGATCGGCACGGATTCGCAAGGCCCGTGAACGCGCACGACGCCCTTAGAACATCTTCCATGTGTCCTGCTTCAGCCCAGCACGCCGCCGGCCGGGCACCAGGACCGGTGGCACGGCCGCTTCGCGCGGAGCGAGGTTCGCGCAGCCGCGCCTTCACTGTTTGAGGAGCTGACTCTCTTGAAGTGCGATGACACGCGACTCCCAAGGCGCGAGTTCGTCGAGACGACGGACTTCATGAGTAGCGAGGAGGACTTCCCCGACGATTCGGCAATCATCTGGCAAAGAGCAGGGACTGCTCGACATGTTTGCCACAACCAAGATCGAGCCCATGCCCTCGAGCTCACGCATATAAGCGAAGATCTGTTCGTCATCTGGATGGAGGAGAGTGAACGCGCCATCGCGCACCACAGCGTTCGTGTGGCGCAACTCAATGAGGCGCCGATAGTGGTGGAAGACCGAGTTCGCATCTGCCCTCGCTGAGGCCGCATTCACCTCAATGTGATTCGGATGCACCGGAAGCCACGGATCGCCGCTTGTGAAGCCCGCCTGTTCGGAATCGTCCCAGCTCATCGGGTAGCGAGCATTGTCTCGGCCCTTCGCTTGGTAGGCGCGCAACAGCGCCTGCTCATCGGCGCCCGACGCCATCGCCTCAGCGTAGTGATTGAGGGTCTCCACGTCGCGGTACTGTCCGATCGAAGTGAACCCTGCGTTGGTCATGCCGATCTCTTCGCCCTGATAGATGTACGGCGTTCCCTTCATCATATGGAGGACCGTCCCGAGAGTCTTCGCCGAGTTCACCCTATGCTCGACCGAGTCGTTACCCCAACGACTCACGATTCGCGGCTGGTCATGGTTGTTCCAATAGAGCGAGTTCCACCCCCGCCCCTCCAGACCTTCTTGCCAGCGCGCCAGGCTCGCCTTGAGATCAGGCAGGTACAACGGTTTGAGAGCCCATTTGCCCTCTCCCGGCCGCTCATCCAACTCCATGTGCTCGAATTGGAAGACCATGTTGAGTTCTTCACGTGCCGGATCGCTGTATCGAGATGCCTGTCCGATGCCGATTCCAGGGCATTCGCCCACAGTTAGGAGATTTCTTCCCTTCAGTACTCGTTGGTTCATCTCATGGAGGAATTCATCCATCCTCGGGCCATCCACGTAGCAGCTTCCCGGGCTGAGAATCTGAGCGGGAGCGATCGAAGCATCAGCAATCGGCAGACGTTTGCTGAGCAAGTTGATGACATCCATTCGGAATCCGTCAATACCTCGGGCAACCCATCGGCGCATCATTTCGTAGATCGCTTCGCGTACCGAGGGATTCTCCCAATTGAGGTCAGGCTGCTTGCGATCGAAGAGGTGGAGGTAGTACTGGCCTCGACGCTCGTCAAATTGCCAAGCCGAGCCGCCAAAGACGCTCTTCCAATTGGTCGGTTCCGCACCCGGAGTATTCGCTTCACATCCAGGTCGTGGATCTGCCCACCAGTACCAGTCAGCCTTTGTCGATCCAGCGTCGCGCGATTCCTGAAACCAGGGATGCTCATCCGAGGTGTGGTTGACCACCAGATCCATCACGAGCCTGATGCCGCGACCATGCAATCCCTCGATCAGCTCGTCTAGATCAGCCAAGCTACCGAAGACCGGATCGATGTCCTCATAGTCGCTGATGTCGTATCCGTTGTCGGCCTGCGGGCTACGGTAGACCGGGCTCAGCCACACGACGTCGACGCCCAACGCGACGAGGTGATCAATGTGCCCGAGGATTCCCCGAAGATCACCGATGCCATCGCCGTTGCCATCGGCGAAGGAGCGCGGATAGATCTGGTAAACAACTGCAGACTTCCACCAGTCGGTGGCACGTTCCACTGCTCAAGCCTTTCGATACACGGGAATGACATACCAGTCAACGGATCGAGTGACGACGCGACCGCCCTCAAGCAGGTCTCCGGACCAGTAGTCCTCCCAGCTCCCGGCCGGCAGGTAGGTTTCCCACGTAGTCGCACCGGCCTCCGTCACCGGATTGATGAGCAAGTCGTCGCCAAGCAGATACTGCCTGGGATGGTTCCAGATCTCAGGATCAGCACCGTAGTCGTAGAACATCGCTCGCATTAGCGGCTTACCGCTCTGCAGGCATCGATGGATCTGATCTGCCAAGTAGGGCCGTATGCCTTCACGGACATGCGTGTAATAGCGGGCGAGATCGATGAGCTCGTCACAACCAGTCTGATCGGCAACATTCCAAGGCGTACGGTCGCGCAATGGCGGCCGGTGATGATTGAACTCTGAGTGGTATTGCATGACCGGCATGAAGGTCGCTGCAGCGAAGGCACGGGCGTAGAGTTCCGGGTCGGGAACTGGGCCGGAGAATCCGGCGAGGTCCCAACCCCAATAGAAGATCCCGCTGGCTCCAGCGGTCAAGCCGGCAGTAATGGAAGAGCGGAATGCCTCCCACGTAGAATCTTCATCTCCAGCCCAGAACAAGCCGTTGGCTTGAGAGCCCGTGAACCCGGAACGGCTGAAGGTAACTGGGGCTTTCCCTGCCGAGCGGAGCAGATCGCCATACGCCCGGGCGTAGTTGACTGGATATAGGTTGTTGCCCTCGTCGCCTCGGCGACCATCTTCATAACGTAGGTCGTGGCCCCAGGCATGCTCGCCACCGTCAGTCTTGAACCCATCGATGTCGAGGTCCTCGACTAGGTATCGACGTTGTTCGGTCCACCATCGTCGACCGGCTTCGGTCGACAGATCCGGCATGAGGGCCTTCGGGAACCACCAGCCGCGGTTTTCGTAAGGGGTACCATCAGCTTCTCGGACGAAATGGCCGGACGCGATCAGTGCATCACGTTGTGACTGTGCCTGCTGCCCGAGATCCTCATCGCACTTCTGCAAGGGGATTTGCCAAAGGACTACCTTGATCCCCCGAGCGTGCAGCTCGCGTATCATCCCGGCAGGGTCTGGCCAGGCCCCATCGCGCGGATAGCTGAAGTCAACAGCGCGGTGCGGCTCTCCACCGTTCGGTGCATAGATGGCGTCGCGGAAGATCGTAAACCCTTCCTCGTCGCTCCAAGCTTCAATGACGAGCACGGAGATGGGAATGTCTTCGCTCTGGTGACGATCCATCTGCTTCATCACGAGGCTCTGCGTGTTCCACTCGTTTCCGGAAGCCCACAGGCCAAAGACCCATTCTGGCAACTCGCTCGGTCGGCCCGCGATGTCGAGGAAGCCGTTGAGTACGTCCGCGGGAGAGCCCTTCCACGTGTTAACACGCACGGATGGCTCGGATCGTGCTTCAAGACCGAGGTCGACCTCGACAAGGATTCGATCGGCCGCGGCGACCCCGACGTCGTACCAAGTTCGACGTGTTGTCTCGACGTGGAAACCCCACGCTTGACCGGTCTTATCGATCACCTGGGCGAACGGCATGGGCAGGTACGTGCGGTGGTACTTCCCCTGAGCTTTGTATTGCTCGAAGACAACGGCGTCGAGACGACGACCACGTTGGTCAAGCTGGTCGTAGCGCTCACCAAAGCCGACCACGTGCTCCTCTTCCGCAATTCGAAGGGCGAAGCGGGCCCGGTGGACACCGACGCTACTGACCAGCCACGATTCGCTACCTGGAATGAACCGATCGCTTTCGATGTCAACGCGCCCTAGCGGCTCTTGGCTCCAGTGCGCAGGTGCAAGGGAGAATTGAGCGGACGTCTCGTTGCGCCCATCGAGGGTGGTTGCCTCGAAGTAATAGGTGGCCTCAAGGTCAGGCAGGCAATCGACAACCGCCTGCCATCCATTGTCGGCATTCAGCGCAGCCTCTTGAGCCGCCGCCAAGTGTCCATCGCCTCCCGCGAGGAGTGCCGCATCGCTGTCCAGGCCGCTGACCGGCGCCATTTCGAAGCGCTGCTCATGATCCGGCCAGGCAACAATGCACTCGACCCGACTGCAGGGCGCAGCAGTGATTGCCCCGATAGCCAGCTCCTGTCCGGCAATCGGAATGGCTGGGAACAGCTGGTCGAGGGAACGGGCATAAGGATGCTCGATGCCTCGCGGGCGGTGAGTGATCAGGGGCATGAGATTCTCTCCAGGATCGAAGCGTATTGATACGTTTGAGCGCGAGCGCAGTCCCTCGGCGGTGCGACTACCGACGCAGCCGCACCGCCGAGCAAGGTCACTGATTGATAAGTGCGTCAACCGCTGCGGCGGCGTCGGACAGCGCGTCCTCAACCGACTTGCGTCCCGATGCTGCTGCGGTCAGCTCCTGAGTGACGGCGTCCTGCATCTCCTGCTGTGATTCGATGACCGGCGGAAGAACCGTCTTGTCGAGGCTGTCGAGCACAGCGCGACGATTGGCCGGCTTCCCCTTTTCGAGATATGAAGCGAATACCGCGTCATCAGCGACCGGAGGCAGTTCCCACGAAGAGGAGAGCCGAATATCGCTCATTGTCTTCGAGCTCGTCAAGTAAGTGACCCACCTGGTCGCGGCCTCAACATTGTGCGACTTGGCATTGACCACTGCGCCATTCGTGAACATCGCCGACGCCTTGGTGGTATCCCCCGGTTCGACGACGATGTCCCAGTCGAACTGGACGTCCTTCAGACCATCGAACATCCAGATACCCGAATGCCACATTGCAAGCTTGCCGGTTTGGAACAGCTTCGAATCGAAATCCGGGGTGCCGGCACCGTCGGCCTCAGTCGGCATCGTCTTTCCAGACTTCTCGACGAGCCAAGTCGCCGCCTTCACGCCTTCTGGCGAGTTGAACGCGGTCTTCTTACCGTCGTCCGCCATGAATTTCCCACCGGTTTGCGCAAGAGCCTTATAGAACTCGTGGAAAGTCACCGGCTGATAGTCGCCCCACGTCCCGTTGGCTGTGTCCGTGAGTGCTTCGGCAGCATTCTGCTCGTCCGACCAGGTCCAGTCCGCAGTTGGCTCAGCAACGCCCTTCGCCTTAAAGAGGTCCTTGTTGTAGAAGAGAACGACATTACTGAAGCTCTCAGGCAAGCCGTACTGCTTCCCATCGACCATGAACGCATCGACCAACGACTTCCGGTACTCGCTCGCATTGACTCCTTCAAGTCCTGCCAACGAACCGTTTGCCGCATACGTCACAAAATTCTCGTAGTTGAGTTCGAACGCGTCAGCAGCGGTGCCGCCAGCAACCGCGGTTTGCAGTTTTGCGAAGTAGGAATCGTAGGGGATGGTTTCGATCTTGACAGTGATGTTCGGATTCTCCTGATGGAATGCGTCGGCAATAGCCTGAAGATCCTTTTCATGACCGCCATTAGCGGAGAAGTTCATGTATGTGACAGTTTGAGCCCCGGAGGGATCGCTGCCACCACTCCGAGTGGCCGAACCTTGCGAGCACGCTGCGAGCGAGAGAATCGCGCCGAACAGCGCGAGGCCCGAAAGGGCACGGCGGATATTGCGGGACATCTTTCTTTGCCTTTCTGAGAAGGGGATACTGCTACTACTTGAGGCCCGTGTGGGTCACTCCGGTGATGATGTGTCTCTGGGCAAACAGGTAGACGACCATGATCGGAATGATGGAGACGACCGACCCGGCCATCACCACATCCCATTGAGTCGTGAACTGTCCGTGCAGGCTCGCCAGACCGAGAGGAAGTGTCTGAAGCTCAGGGGAACGGATGACGACTAGAGGCCATAGGAAGCTGTTCCAGGTCGCCATGAACGCGAGGATTCCAACGGTGGCCAAGCTCGGGGTGATGAGCGGGAGGATAATTCGCGCGAAAATGCGCAGGTGCCCCGCGCCGTCGATGATTGCGGCCTCGTCGAGTTCCCGAGGCACCGCCTGAACAGCCTGTCTGAGCATGAACGCTCCGAAGGCGGAAGCCACCGTGGGGGCAATAAGCGCGAAATAGGTATCGTGCAGGTGCAAGTCTTTAAACAGGATGAAGAGCGGGACGACCAACACCTGCAGAGGAATCATCATCGTCGCCAGATACAGCGCGAACACGACATTCTTTCCGGGAAAGTCAAGCCTCGCGAATGCGTAGCCGGCCATGGAGCCCGTCATCAACTGCAGAGCGGTCGAAACCAGTGCTACCAGGAGCGAGTTGGCAACAATCCGCCCCATTGGCAACACATCGGAGAGGGATCGGTACGCGTCCAGAGTGGGATGCTCCACGATCAGGGAGGGACCACCTGCCAGGGATCCCTCGGGCGTTATCGACGTAATGAGCATCCACAGGAATGGAAACATCATCATGAGCGCGCCGACAGCCACTGTCACCACCAGCACTACCCGCCCTGAAGTCATCTTCTCACGCATAATGCACCCATTTCTTCTGACCCCACATTTGCAGGAGGGTGACAAGCAAGATCACCGCGAACAACAGCCACGACAGCGCCGAAGCCTCACCCGCCCTGCCATAGCGGAACGTCAGGTCGTAGATCTGCCCGACCACGACCTGCGAAGAACCCTGCGGCCCTCCGCCGGTCATGACGAACACTTGGTCGAACACTTGAAATCCGTTGATCAGACTGATGACCAGCACGAAGAAGCTCGAAGGGGTGAGGAGGGGCAGAGTGATATGGCGTAGCTGCTTCCAACGCGACGCCCCGTCGATTCGTGCGGCCTCGTACAACTCGGTAGGGATGTTCTGCAGACCGGCGAGCAGGATGACCATGACGAAACCCAGGTCTTTCCAGGCCGAGGCGAGAACAACTGAGGCCATGGCCCACTGTGGATCTGTCCACCACCCTGGCTCAGGAAGTCCAACTGCACCGAGGAGAGCATTGACAATGCCATTCGAGGGATTGAGGAGCCACTTCCAGACCAGAGCTACAACCACCCACGACGTAATGACCGGGAGGAAGTAGACGGCACGAAAGAAGCCGCGGGCCGGCAGACGCTGGTTCAACGCGACCGCAAGCACCAGACCGCCAACATAGACCAAAGGCAAGTAGCCCACTACGAATGCCAACGTATGCCCAAGAATCCTCCATGTCTCAGGATCCGCGAGCAGCTTCGCGTAGTTCCCGAGACCGACCCAGGTGGGAGACGAGATGAGATTCCACTTGTGCAGGCTGATCCAGACCGACTGAATCATCGGCCAGAACGTGAAGGCAGCCAAAGGCACGAAGCTGGGCGCCAAGAACACGATGGCCCAACCAGTCTGACTTCGGCGAACGGCTGGACTACGCCGCTTTCTCGGCATTGCATCCATCAGCAAGCTCCATTGCTTTGACGACTTTCTTTAGTCATAAAGTAAGCCTGCTGCTACTCCCTTGTCAAGGGATACGATCCAAGATGGACTTCAACAACAGATCCGTCGACTAACCCACCCCCAAGAAGGATGTGAACATGGGAGGAAAGCTGGCGAGTCGCGACTATGGCGCCGCCATCATTAGCCTTATCGGCACCCGAGGCCCCATGTCGCGATCGGACGTCGCACGCGAACTCGGGGTCTCCCCCGCCACAGTCACCAACGCAACCAAAGCGCTGCTCTCTCAGGGGGCACTTGTCGAGTCCGGCGCACGACCTTCCAATGGCGGACGGCCGCGCGTCCTCCTCGACGTTGTCCAGCATCGCCGCTATGCACTCGGCGTCAAGCTGACTCCCAACCACTTGACAATGGCCGAGGTTGATATCAATGGAACTCCGTTCCCTGGCTTGTCAATCAATCTCGACATGCGCGCACCCGAAGCCTTCGCCCGCATCACCGATGCTGTCCGAACCCAGGTTCGCGACCGGACGGGGGTTTTGCTCGGCATCGGCCTGGCAATCCCGGGCTACAGCGACCCGAAGAACCCAGACGTCGTCACCGCCCCGACGTTGGGATGGAACGCAATCAACCTCGGACAGGCTCTGCGCGAGGCCACCGGACTGCCAGTGATCATCGACAACGATGTCAACACTCTCGCCGTGGCCGATCGTCTCTACGGCGACAACCAAGCCGATGAAAGCCTGCTCATCACCATCGGGTATGGCATAGGCGCTGCCATTACCACCGGCGGACGCGTCTTGCGCGGTGCGCACGGAGGAGCTGGAGAACTCGGGCATTCCATGATCCAAACAACCGATATCCAGTGCGCCTGCGGCCTGCGCGACTGCCTCGAGACACTGATCAGCGACAACGCGCTCGTGCGCCGAGCCCGCCAGAATGGATCACTCGAAGCACACGAGGGCAAGGACCGGCTCAACCGGCTCGCCGAAGCTGGCCACCCTGGCGCCCGAGCCCTCTTCCACGACGCAGGCACTAGCCTCGGACTCGCTGTCGCAAACGTTGTCCACCTGTTCGACCCCCAAACCATCACGATCTCCGGCGAGGGAGTCGACATGTGGCACCACTGGGAGGCGGGATTCCTCGAAGGTCTGCGCGCCAGGATCCCCGAGAATCGCCGGACCACCCCCATCAGCGTCCACCACTGGACCGACGACACCTGGGCTCACGGAGCCGCATCCCTGGTCTTTGCAGCCCCTTTGGCGTACCGCGACTGAGATTACTCCCATGTGATTCAAGAAGACCCCTTGCCCCCCGCAGGCGACAGGCTTACTATGATACCATAGTAATTTTAGCGCTGAAATAAGGAGTTGCCATGTCCATTTTCGCGCGCCTTCGCCCTTGCTCCTTGCTCGCCATACTGCTTCTGACCATCGGTTTGACATTAGCTTCACTGCCAGCCCATGCAGGAACCCTGTCCGGGGTCTTCCACGACCCCTACGGATTCGACGAGCAGTACACCACCCAACCGACCGAACGGGCGCCCCGAGACCCAATGACTGGCGACGCTGTGTGGCTGTCAAGCCCCGGGTTTTGTGGAGGCTCGTTTATCTGGCTGCTGTGCGGACATCGTCGGCGCAGCGCGGGGTGCAGTCCTCTCGGAATCCGAGATCGATCCGACAAGCCATTCGCTCACCGCCATTCGGCGCTCTCTATTCCAATCGGAAGCCATCAGCGCAAGTCGGAACGCGAGCATTCCGCATAGTCGACGCGGATACGCGTCGGCAGAAGACGGCTCATCATCACCGTCCACCCATTCGCCGCCAGGAACTCCTCGTAGGAGTCGCGCGTCCACTCGTGCTCGAAGCGCACACCAGCGAGACGCAAAATGCGCTCGCGGAGTCGACCGATGCGCGAGGAAGCGCCGTGAACGAAGTTCGGGGCGATCAGGATGCCGTCGGAGCGCAAGACGCGCGCCGCCTCTCCGAGGGCCGCCTCCGGGTCGGGCATGATGTGCAGAGCATTGGCGATGATAACGACATCAAAGGAGGAATCCGGATACGGAAGTGCGGTGGCGTCAGCGACTTCGAAGCGCAGATGATCCGCATGAGGGTGCGATCGCGCCTGGCGGATCATTCCCGCGGAGAAGTCGGTCGCGATCATTTCCCGACACGTTGGAGCAACCTCACGCGCAAGAGTACCCGGGCCCGCCGCCACCTCGAGGACGCGTTTGCCCTCGATGAGGTGGCGGATACGCGCATATGCAGGCGCGTAAGCTCGTTCATCGGACCGCGTGAAGAATGCGTAGAGCGGCGCATAAAGATCCCAAATGCGAGTTCCCATGATGTCCTCACCTCCTGCGTCTTCAATAACCGACGTGCTACCACGTTTTCTCGGAAGCCGATCATCATTCCAAGAGACAGCCCTCGCAGCGGCCGCTCCGACGACCGCTCTCTCCGTCGAATTCAGAACACATCGGCGGATCACCACCAATTGAACCCCCCCTCGACCACCGACGCGCCCTCGCACTCCACGCCATGATTCGAAAAGGAGCCCTCACGCTCCAACACGACAACACACCCGCCCTCAACCGGTGAGGAGCCAGCCTGGGACACTCCGCCTCAATTGTCCCCTCGGGAATCGCCGCAACGCCAGAGCACGGAAACGGGGGTGGGACCCGGAGAGAATCCTCCGAGTCCCACCCCCATGCGGGTCCAGCCGATGAGATCAGCCGAGACCGTCAATCCAGCGATGCTGATCGACGGATCGACTGCTCACTTCATCTTGGTGCCGACCGAGCCGAGGCGCTGGCACGCCTCGACGACGCGGGCGGCCATGCCGGCCTCGGCGGCCTTGCCCCACGAGCGCGGGTCGTACTGCTTCTTGTTGCCGACCTCGCCGTCGATCTTGAGGACGCCGTCGTAGTTGCGGAACATGTGCTCCACGACCGGGCGGGTGAACGCGTACTGCGTGTCGGTGTCGACGTTCATCTTGATGACGCCGTTGGCGACCGCGGTGGCGATCTCCTCGGCCGACGAGCCGGAGCCGCCGTGCATGACGAGGTCGAACGGGCGGTTGTTCTTCCACCCGATCTTCTCGGCGACCTCTTCCTGGATGGTGCCGAGGATCTCCGGGCGGAGCTTGACGTGGCCCGGCTTGTAGACGCCGTGGACGTTGCCGAAGGTGAGAGCGGTGAGGTAGCGGCCGTTCTCGCCCATGCCGAGCGCCTCGACCGTCTTGAGAGCGTCCTCGGTGGTCGTGTAGAGCTTCTCGTTGATCTCGCCGACCACGCCGTCCTCTTCGCCGCCGACGACGCCGATCTCGATCTCGAGGATGGTCTTGGCCTTCACCGAGAGGGCGAGGAGCTCCTTCGCGATCTCGAGGTTCTCGGCGAGCGGAACAGCAGAGCCGTCCCACATGTGCGACTGGAAGGTCGGAAGGTCCTGGGTGGCCTCGATCTCCATGAGGGGGCGGATCCAGGAGTCGATGTTCTGCTTCGCGCAGTGATCGGTGTGGAGGGCGATGGTGACGCCGTAGTTCTTCGCGACCTCGGTCGCGTAGGCCGCGAGGGCGAGGGAGCCGGTGACGCGGTTCTTGATCGTCGAACCGGAGGCGTACTCGGCGCCGCCGACGGAGATCTGGACGATGCCGTCGGACTCGGCCTCGGCGAAGCCCTGAATGGCGGCGGTGACGGTCTGGGAAGAGGTCACGTTGATCGCGGGGTAGGCGAACTTGCCTTCCTTCGCGCGATTCAGCATCTCGGCGTAGACCTCAGGGGTTGCGATAGGCACAGGAGCCTCCTATTCGAGCGACAAGTCTGTCGGGGTCGATTCTCCCACATCGGGGCCTTCCGCCGCGAGGATGGAAGTCCCGCATAAGTGCACGTTCGTCTTCCCCCGATGGGCGCCTTTTCGGGCCTTCGCGGTCACTCCCGCGACCGCATCTCCTCGAGCGACCGCGCGTGCGCCCACATGACGATCGCCGCGGCATGCCCGACGTTCATCGAGCGCGTCGACCCGCGCTGCGAAACTCGCACGACGAGCGCACACTCGGCGAGCATCTGCGCGCTCAGCCCGCCCGACTCCTCCCCGAAGACGAGGCACGCGCGCGCCGGCAGCTCCGTCGTCTCGAGAGGCACCGCCCCCTCGACGTTGTCGACGCCGACGAGGACGAGGTCCCGCTGCGCGCACGAGGCCGCGAGCGCGGCCGCGTCCTCCAGATGATCGACCTCAAGGTACCGGTCCGTCACCATCGCCCCACGCCGATTCCATCGCCTGCGCCCGACGATGTGCACCCTCGAGGCGCCGAGCGCGTTCGCCGTCCGCACGATCGACCCGATGTTGAAGTCGTGCCCGGGGTTCCCCACCGCCACTTCGAAGGGGAGCGCCCTCCTCGCGATGTCGGCGCGGATCGCGTCCATCGTCCAGTAGCGGTAGCGGTCCTCGACGTTGCGGCGGTCCCCGTGCGCGAGAAGCTCGGGATCGAGGCGCGGGTCCTCGGGGACGGGCCCCTCCCAAGGGCCGACGCCGTTCTGCGCCGCGCCCTCGCGCACCCGATCGGACTCGTCGACGACGCCGCCCCCGCCCATCCGGGCCGGGGCCCCGCCCTCGTCGATCGCGTCACTCATCGGCCTCACGATAGTGCGCGGGCCGCCGTAATGGCACGATGGGGGCATGGCCCCGCGACACACAATGCTCTCCAAGGACGAGGTCGTCGTCCGCCGCATGCGCACCCACGTCAAGGCGATCCTGCCGAACATCCTCGGCGAGATCCTCCTCATCATCGCGGGGATCCTCGCGTCGGTGTACCTCCCCTACGAGTGGGCGCCCTACAGCCACGCGTTCGTCTGGGCCGCGGTCGTCGTCGCGACGATCCCGCTCCTCATCGTCCCCTTCCTCAAGTGGACGACGACGACCTTCACGCTCACCTCGAAGCGGATCATCACCCGCCACGGGATCTTCAACAAGAAGGGTCACGACCTGCCCCTCACCCGGATCTCCGACGTCGCGATGGACCGCGACCTCGTCGACCGGATGCTCGGCTGCGGCACGCTCACCCTCCAGACCAGCGCGAACGACCCGCTCGTCCTCGCCGACGTCCCGCACATTGAGTACGTCCAGCTCGAGATCACGAACCTCCTCTTCCACGACGTCCAGGGCGCCGTCGACGCCGACCCCGAGCAGGCCGATTGACGAGGTCGACCCGACCGGGTTCGTACCCGGCGGCATTGCGGCCCCGAGGCTCCCCGTCTCGGGGCCGATCTCTTTCCCGGGGGTTCCGCTCGCGCTCCCCCGCCCTGCGTCGTCCGTTCGGCGCCGCTTCCCCGAACGTTCGGACGGCGTTCACGAGTGGCGGAAACCGCGCTCCCAGGCCGGTTTCACAGGCTCCTGAGGACGCTCGGACGGTGACCGCGGAGGGCCCGCCGCCTACGATGGAGGCATGACGTTGAACGACAATGCACCCAAGGCCCTCACCGAGATGCCTCCCGTGTCCGCATGGCTGTCCGACATGGACGGGGTCCTCGTCAAGGAGAACCGCGCCCTCCCCGGCGCCGAGCAGTTCCTCGACGCGCTGCGACGCAAGGGCTACCCCTTCCTCGTCCTCACGAACAATTCGATCTTCACCAACCGCGACCTGTCGGCCCGCCTCGCGAACTCCGGGCTCGACGTCCCCGAGGACAACATCTGGACCTCCGCGAACGCGACGGCCGCCTTCCTCTCCCAGCAGTCGCCCGACTCCTCCGCCTTCGTCATCGGCGAGGCCGGCCTGACGACCGCCCTGCACGGCGCGGGCTACATCATGACCGACCAGAATCCTGAGTACGTCGTGCTCGGCGAGACCCGCAACTACGACTTCAACGCGATCACCCGCGCGATCCGCCTCATTGAGGAGGGTGCGAAGTTCATCGCGACGAACCCCGACGTCACCGGCCCCTCCGACGACGGCACCCTCCCGGCCACCGGCGCGATCGCCGCCATGATCACCGCCGCGACCGGCAAGCGCCCCTACTTCGTCGGCAAGCCGAACCCCGTGATGATCCGCGCCGGCCTCAACAAGATCGGCGCCCACTCCGAGCACGCCGCCATGGTCGGCGACCGGATGGACACCGACATCCAGGCGGGCGTCGAGGCTGGCCTGCGCACGCACCTCGTCCTCTCCGGCTCGACCTCGCTCGAACAGATCGAGCAGTACCCGTACCGCCCCTTCGGCATCCACGAGGGGATCGGCGAGCTCATCGAGCTCGTCGAGGCAGTCGTCGACTGACCCTCATCTCGTCTTCTGGAGGGGGCGGCCCGGCGGGGCCGCCCCCCTCCTCGCGAATCGCGCGGACGGGCGCGGGGAGGACGGGACTCCGCGGGCGGGCCGCTACTCTGAGGGCATGACGAACGACTCCCACAAGGCCCGTCTCGCCGAACTCGTCAAGGAGCTCTCGGTGATCCATGAGAAGGTCACCCTCGCGTCGGGCCGCGAATCTGATTTCTACGTCGACATGCGTCGCGCGACCCTTCATCATGAGGCCGCCCCCCTCATCGGACACGTCATGCTCGACCTCCTCGAGGAGTCCGGGTTCGCCCCGGGCGAGGACTACGTCGCCGTCGGCGGCCTCACGATGGGCGCCGACCCCGTCGCCGCCGCGATGCTCCACGCGGCGGCTTCGCGCGGGCTCTCCCTCAACGCCTTCGTCGTCCGCAAGGCCGCGAAGGAGCACGGGATGAAGCGCCGCATCGAGGGCCCGGACGTCGCGGGCAAGCGCGTCGTCGTCCTCGAGGACACCTCGACGACCGGCGGCTCGCCGCTCGAGGCCGCGCTCGCCCTCAAGGAGGCGGGCGCCGAGGTCGTCGCGGTCGCCGTCATCGTCGATCGCGCCACGGGCGCGAAGGAGCGCATCGAGGCCGAGGGCTTCCCCTACTTCCACGCCCTCGGGCTCGAGAATCTCGATCTCGCCTGATCGGAGCCCTTTTGATCTGAGCATTCGACGAGGCCGGGGGGCCGGGCGCACCGCGCCCGGCCCCCCGGCCTTCGACCGAGACATGCTCCCAGTGCTTGCTTCACGGGGGTCTTTGAGACGAATCGTTCGAGAAGGCGCCGTGAAGCAAGCAGCGGGAGCACCCCTTTTCCATCCACTCCGTCCACAGGCCGCAACCCCCTCCTCCCCGAATTCCACGAGGACCCATTCAATGAGTCCATGGAGGCTTTCGGACTGAGGATCGAAGCTGCAGCAGCATCGATTCGCCTGGGAACGCGCAGTAACCAGCACGCGATTCGACGTGCCGTCGACGGGCAGCGACTCCTTCGCATCTACAGGAACGCCTACGCGCCTGTGGCCGTCGTTGCCGGACTCGGCGGCTGGGAGCTCGCCGACACGGTTCTCGCCCTGAGGATCGCAGCGGTATCGCTGGTCCGGGGCCCATCGGCTCCGCTCTCGCATTCATCAGCGCTCATCGCGCACGGAGTCGAACCACTTGCCGACGACCACCGAGAAATTCATCTGCTCGCTCCACGGGGAAGCGCGCGAGCGGACGAACTGCCGCATGTGACCCTCGGCGGAGACCTTCTTTCACCGGGAATTCCGATCATTTCCCATCAGACCGATTCGCTGCCGCGCTCGCTGTCTTTTCCCCTCAGCGACATCGCCTCCGTGGAGCCCCGACTGGCGGCGGCCCAATGCGCCGCCGATCTCCGTCCGGATCGTGCGGTGCAGTCCGTCTCCGCCGCACTCCGATTGCTCTCCCGGTTCGATCGGTTCTCACTCGCGGACAGCAGGGAGCGCGAGGAGTACGAGCGCAGACGAATCCTCGACGCCATCGAAGAACGACGATCAGGGCGCGGGCGCTCGCGCGCGCGGGTGGTCCTCGCCGCCGCCGACGCGGCGTGCGAGTCGGTCCAAGAGCGCAGGCTGCTCTGGATTCTCAAGGCGATGGGATTCCGGAACGTCCGGACCCAGGTGGAGCACTCAATCGCCGGGCGTCGCCTCTTCGTCGACTTCGAGATCAACCGCGGACGGGTGCGCCTCGTCATCGAGTTCGACGGGAAGGCGAAGTATGGAGACTCGCCGGGGCGCATTCTCTCGTCGCTGACGGAGCGCGATCAACGCGAGAAGCTCCTCGTTGCCGAGGGACTCACCGTCCTTCGATTCGAGTCCTTCGAACTCGAAGATCCCGAGAGGGTCGCGCGCGAGGTCGCCACCGCGCTTCGAATGACGGCACCTCCGCACCCGCAGCGCGCGCTCCTGCCCCTTTGAGTGCGTGGGTTTGCTCCCACTGCTTGCTTCAGCGGCATTCTCGGCACCTTCAGTGCCCAAAGGGTTCGCCAAGCAAGCAGTCGGAGCACTCGGTTTTCACTACATGTGCGGCACGGAGCGCATCGCCCGGCGAACGACCCAGCGCGGCGCGAGCTTCATCGCCGCCATCGCCGCCTTGTAGGTCGGGGTCGGCGTCACGAGGACGCGGCCCGCGCGCACCGCGTCGAGCGCCTCGGTGACGACCTCCTCGGGCGTGCAGTAGAGGGCATCGGGCGTGCGCGACATGTCGACGCCCGCCTTCTCGAAGAACGGGGTGCGCACGGGTCCGGGGCACACTGCGGTCGCGGTGACGCCCGTGCCGCGCAGCTCCTCGGAGAGCCCCTCGGTGAAGGCGACGACCCACGCCTTGTGCGCCGAGTAGGTGCCGGCCCCCGTCCGCGACGCGACGGACGCCGTGTTGAGGATCGCGCCGCGCCCCCGCGCGCGCATCGCGCGGACCGCGTGGTGGGCGAGGACCATGACGGCCCGGACCATGACGTCGAGTCCGTTGAGCTCGGCGTCGAGGTCGTTATCCGGGAAGGGGGCGCCGAGGGCGAAGCCGGCGTTGTTGATGAGGAGGCCGATCGGGGAGCGTCCGTCCTCACCGGTCGCGTCGAGTCGATCGGCGACCTTCGCGAGCGCCTCGGGGTCGGAGAGATCGGCGACGAGGACCTCGGCCTTCACGCCGGCGATCGTCCGGAGCTTGTCGGCCAGCTCCTCGAGCTTGCGCTCGTTCCTCGCGACGAGGACGAGGTCGTGGCCGGCGGAGGCGAGCTGCCAGCAGAATTCTTCGCCGAGGCCGGAAGCGGCCCCCGTGATCAGCGCGGTTCCCATGGGGACAAGGGTAGGGCCGCTCGCGCGCCGTAGCGCGCGAGCGGCCCCGGTTCGGTCTCCATCCACAGGCCCCGCCCTCCCCTGTCGCACCGAGATCGATTCCCGATACAATCGCGAGGACGACAGCCCGACCGCATTCGAGACGACAGCCGCCGAAGGAGACCCGTGCTCACTCCCGACGAGACCTCCCGCTCCACCCCGGATCCCGGTTCGCCCGCTCCCGTCGGGGCGTCCGGGTCGTCGACCTCCGCGTCTGCGGCCGCCGCCCCCGCGTCGGTCGCCGACCTCGCGGCGCTCGCGCGCGAAGTCGAGCGACTCGGCCGCGAGATCGACCGGCTCTCCAGGGTCGTCGCGGCAGGTGGCGCTCCGAACGGGCGCGCCGTCCCGATTCACGACCGCAAAGCGGGCGCGCCGAACCTCCCCCAGCCGGTCACCGGACCGATTCCCGGGGCCGATCCCACCAGAACGGCACCGACGACCGCGTCCGTCCCGGCCCCGGTGAATCCATGGAACGGCGCTCCGGCTCCCTCGCGCCCAGCGCCGCGGCTGCGCCTTCGCCGCGCCGGGCGCGGGGCTCCTCCGGACGGGAATCCGCAGCCGGAGATGGCGCCCCTCGCTCCCGGCACCGCCACTGGCGGCGAACCGGCTCGGATGCAGCCGGTGAACTCGACGCGCGCCCGCGAGTCCCGCTTCAGCGCCTACGCCCTCGCGATCGCCGCCGCGCTCCTCGTCTTCCTCGCCGCCTCGAGCCTCGTCGTGCTCCTCTGGGACCGTGTAGCGGACGAGGCGAAGATCCAGATCGTCGGCGCGTTGGCGGTCGTCCTCACAGCGGTGGGCGCGGCCCTCGGCGCTCGGACGCGAACAGAGTCGCCGTGGCGAAACGCCCTGCCCGCCGCGACGGCGCTCGGAACAGGCGGGGGGCTCGGCTTCGTCGCCCTCATCGGCGCGGTGCTTCTCGGCGTCGTCGACGACGCGCCTCTCGTCCTCTCCCTCCTGTCGATCTGGGGCCTGGCCCTCGTCGGTCTGGGGACGTGGACTCGACTGCCGATCACCTGGCTCATCGCCGCGATGGGCGGGGCGGCGACGGTGATCCTCACGGCCCAGTACGCGCGGATGCGCCCCGAGTCCGCCCTGCTCGGGCTCATCGCGGTCCTCGCGCACACCGCGATCCTCACTGTGCTCACGACGGTCGCGGCGCCGCGCTGCACGAGCGAGGAGCGCCGCCCTGTCTATCTGCTCGCCGCGCCGGTCGTCGCCTTCACCGCGATCGCGAACGCGCCGATCGAGCAGGCCGCGTTCGACGGCGAGCTCGTCGCCCTCCTCGCCTATGCGGCCTTCGCGACGCTCGCACTCGCCCAGGGACTCATCGTTCTCGTCGCCGCGAAGCGGACCCGCTCCGACAGGATCGTGTGGAACGTCGTGTGGACGGTATGGATCGTGCTCGTCGCCGGGATCGTCGCCCTTCGAGTCCACGACTGGGAGTTCGCGCGCGCCTCAGGCTTCCTCCAAGGAGAGGCGCCCGTCGCGTCGGTCGGGGCGACGGTCCTCGTCCTCCTCTCGATTCTCGGCTGCGCCCTCGCCGCAGCCCTGCTCCCCCTCGCCGCGTCGTACCGCCGGGTCACGGCGCACGCCCTCTCCTTCGCCGTCGTCCTCGTATTCATCGTGCGCGCCGAGGGCTCTCCGCTCGGTCTCATCGGGCCGATCCTCCTCGTCCTCGTCCTTCTCGCGACGGCGGCTCCGGCCGTCGTCGACGGGCACGGCGATCACGCGCTGACGGTGCCGATCCTCGCCGCGCCGACGGTGCTCGCGATGACGGCTGAGAGCCCGGTCGCGGCGTGGACGGGGATCGTGCTCGGAGTCCTCCTCATCGTGGGCGTCGCGCTCATCGATCTCTCCTCCCGGCGCGCCGCCTCCGACTCTCCGCTGAGCCTCGAGCAGTCCGCCGTCGCGCGGGCGGCGGCGTTCGCTCTCGCCTTCGCGGCCCTCGCCCTCCTCGTCGTCGAAGTCGATCGGCTCTGCCGGTTCGCCGACATCGAGACGGCGTGGCGGGAGACGCTCGTTCAGGGCCTCGTCCTCACCTTCCTGTCGCTTCTCGCGCTTCTCGGATTGGGGACCGGTCGCCTCTCTCCCGCCGATCTCATCATGGGGCGAGGCCTCGCCGCGAGGGTCGAGCTGCGGGTTCCGCGCACCCGGATCCACCCCGTTGCGACGCCGCCGGTCGGCACTCCCGGCGCGGCGGGCGGACCCTCGGGGCGGGCCGCCCCGCCCGAGCCGGTCGTCCCACTCGAGCCGGTCGTCCCGGCGGCGCCGATCATTCTCGCCGCGGCGGGCGTCCTCGCGGTCTCCTCCATGGGGATGACGACGATGTGGTTCCAGTCCTCCGCGGCCGCGGGCTCCGCCGCTCGCACCGGCATCGCGTGCCTCCTCATCGCCGTCCTCGCAACCGCCCTCGTCCGGATGCTCCTGCCGATCATCAGCCGCCCCGCGGCGGGCGTCGCCACCGGATTCCTCCTCACGAGCGCGGCCGTCATGGTCGTTCTCCTGCTCTCCTCGGACGCCTTCCGGATGTGGACCTTCAACCTCGCCCTCTTCCTCGCGAGCGCGGCGTGCATCCTCACGGGCTTCTTCATGGGCGCGCGGCACCTGCGGCTGTTCGGGCTCGTCGTCATCGCCTTCGCGCTGGCGAAGATCGTTCTCGTCGATATCGGAGCGCAGGGCTCGGTCATCCGAATCGGGGCCCTCCTCATCGCGGGGATCGTCTGCTTCGGCTTGGCTCTCGTGTACTCGCGGAACGCCGCGCGGCCCGATGGGGACGGCGGGCTCGACTCGGCGGGCGCCGCCGACCGGGTGGCGAGGGCGTCGATGGCTCGCCCGAGCGGATCCGTCAATCCGCCCGTGAGGCGGCCGCGGGCCGAGCCGCTCCCACAGACCGACCCGCTCCCGCGAACCGGGAGCTCGACGCCCGCCACCCCCGACCCGCTGCCCGCCTCCTCACCGCACGAGCCCTGGGCGCCGCCTCGAACCCCGGAGGATCCTTCTCTAGGCTGAGCCCATGAGATTCGCGACCTGGAACGTCAACTCGATCCGCACCCGCGTCGACCGCGTCATCGCCCTCCTCGAGCGCTCCGACGTCGACGTCCTCGCGATGCAGGAGATCAAGTGCCGCCCCGATCAGTTCCCGCGCGAGCCCTTCGAGGCCGCCGGCTACGAGGTCGCGGTCCACGGACTCAATCAGTGGAACGGGGTCGCCGTCGCGTCTCGACTCCCGATCGTCCGCATCGAGGATCACTTCGCCGACCAGCCCGGCTTCGGCGACCCTGAGGTCGTCGAAGCTCGCGCTCTCGGCGTCACCGTCCGGGCGCCCTCGGGAACGGAGACAACGATCTGGAGCCTCTACGTGCCCAACGGCCGGGAGCTCGACCACCCGCACTACGCGTACAAGCTCGCGTGGCTGGCGGCGCTCAAGGCGGACGCGGCCTCGTGGCTCTCGGCCGATCCGGCCGCCCGCATCGCCCTCGTCGGCGATTGGAACGTCGCGCCCTACGACGAGGACGTCTGGGACATGAGCGTCTTCGAGGGCGCGACCCACGTGTCGCCCCCCGAGCGCGCCGCGTTCTTCGCCTTCGCAGAGGACGGATGGACCGAGGTCACCCGCGACCGCGTCACGAACTACACCTACTGGGACTATCAGAAGCTGCGCTTCCCGAAGAACGAGGGCATGCGCATCGACTTCGTCTACGCCTCCCCCGCGCTCGCCGCCTCCGTCGAGGCGGTCGCGATCGACAGGAACGAGCGCAAGGGGAAGGGCGCTTCGGACCACGTGCCCGTGCTCGTCGACGTCGCGGACTGACCGCGGATCGACGAGGGCGCGGCGGGGCGCCTATCGGGCGGCGAGGGCGAGGAGCTCCTCGTTGAGCACGCTCCAGTGCTCCTTGTGCCAGGGCCCGAATTCGCGGTCGCCGAGGAACGCGGCGCAGGCGTCGTGCTCGCGATCGACCCAGAGGAATGATCCGGAGACGCCGAAGTGGCCGAAGGTCGTGGGCGGCGCCGAGGGCGCGGTCCAGTGCGGGGACTTGGCTCCGCGGATTTCGAGTCCGAGTCCCCACGGGCATGGCGTGTGCCGCCCGTAGCCGGGGACGACGCCGGCGAGTTCGGGGAATTGAACGGTCGCGGCCCTCTCCGACAGATCGGCGGAGATGAGGCGGGGGCAGAGCATCTCGGCGCCGAGGGCGAGGAGATCCTCGACGCTCGCGAATCCCGAGGCGGCCGGCGAGCCCGGGACTTCGGCGGTCGACATGCCGAGGGGTTCGAAGACGGATTCCTCGATCCAGCGGCCGATCGGGGTGCCGGTGGCTTCGGCGACCGCCTCGCCGAGGACATCGAATCCGGCGTTCGAGTAGATGCGGCGCTTGCCGGGCGCGCACTGCGGTTCGCGCGAGTCGAAGGGCAGGCCGGAGGCGTGGGCGAGGAGGTGACGGATGGTCACGCCCTCGGGGCCGGCGGGATCCTCGAGGGCGATCAGCCCCCGGTCGATCGCGACGAGGGACGCCCACGCGGCGCAGAGCTTCGTCACCGAGGCGAGCGGGCGGACGGCGCTCGCGTCCCCCTGGGAGTGGACGACCTCGCCGTGGACGAGGAGCGCGAGGGAGTGCGCGAAGGGGATGTCGAAGGGGAGCGCCACGAGGGTCCTTCCGCCGGCCGGTGCGTGCCCCTCCACGATAGCGGCGCGCACGACCCCACGGCCCCGCCCCCGGCCCGGCCGAGAGCATCACCTTCCCTCGTCGAAAGCATCACGTTGCGCCGTCGAGGGGATGCGGCCCACGACGACGCCACCCGTCGAGTCGCAAGTTTCGCGGAGTCGCGGTCCCGGCAGCGGACGCCCCATGTCGCCCGTGCGAAGGGGGCGGGCCGGCTGGTGCCGGCCCGCCCCAGGGCGCATGACCTCGCGAGACGGCGGAGGTCAGCCGAGGTCGGCGAGTTCCTCGTCCGGATCGGACGCGGAGTCGACGACCCTCATCGTCAGCCCGTCGAGGTTCTCGGAGATGTCGACTCGGACCGTGCGGCCGTCTTCGACCTCGCCCGCGAGAAGCATCTTCGCGAGGCGATCCCCGATCTCCTTCTGGATGACGCGGCGCAGCGGACGCGCGCCGTACGCCGGGTCGTAGCCGACGCGGGTGAGCCACCCGCGGGCCGGCTCGGTGACGTCGAGCGAGATCCGACGATCCTTCAGCCGCTTCGCCATGTCGGCGACCATGAGGTCGACGATGCCGGCGAGGTCGTCCGAACTCAGCGGCTCGAACATCACCGTCTCGTCGAGGCGGTTGAGGAACTCCGGCTTGAAGGCGCGGCGGACGGCCTCCATGACGGCGGCCCTGCGCTCCTCGTCCCCGAGGTTCGAGTCCGCGAGGAACTGCGACCCGAGGTTCGACGTGAGGATGAGGATCGTGTTGCGGAAGTCCACGGTCCGCCCCTGGCCGTCGGTGAGCCGCCCATCGTCGAGCACCTGGAGGAGGATGTCGAAGACCTCCGGATCGGCCTTCTCGACCTCGTCGAGGAGGATCACGCAGTACGGGCGACGACGAACCGCCTCGGTGAGCTGACCGCCCTGCTCGTAGCCGACGTACCCCGGAGGGGCGCCGACGAGCCGGGCGACCGAGTGCTTCTCCGAGTACTCGGACATGTCGATGCGGACCATCGCGCGCTCGTCGTCGAAGAGGAACTCCGCGAGCGACTTCGCGAGCTCGGTCTTGCCGACGCCGGTCGGGCCGAGGAACAGGAACGAGCCCGTCGGCCGGTTCGGGTCGGCGATGCCCGCGCGCGAGCGGCGCACGGCGTCCGACACGGCGGCGACCGCGGCGCGCTGCCCGATGAGGCGGCGGCCGATCTCGTCCTCCATGTGGAGGAGCTTGTCGGTCTCCGTCTGCAGGAGCTTGCCCGTCGGGATGCCGGTCCACGACTCGACGACCTCCGCGATCTCGGCGGGGCCGACCTTCTCGGCGATCATCGGCTCGGAGGCCGTGCCGTCGGCGTCCGAATCGGCCGCGGCCTCGGCCTCGGCGATCTGCCGCTCGATCGCGGGGATCTCGCCGTTCTGCAGCCGCCCGGCCTCCTCCCAGCGGTTCTCGCGGATGGCGAGGTCGAGCTGCGTGCGCAGCTCGTCGAGCGTCACGCGCAGGTCGCCGACCTTGTTGTGCCCGGCCTTCTCGGCCTCCCAGCGCCCGGTGAGCGCGGTGAGCTCCTCCTGCTTGTCGGCGAGGTCGGCGCGCAGTCGCTCCAGCCTCTCGGCGGTCGCCTCGTCGGCGGAGTCCGGATCGGACTCCGCGAGGTAGGACTCCTCCATCCGCAGGCGGTCGACCTGTCGACGCAGCTCGTCGATCTCGACGGGGCTGGAATCGAGCTCCATCCGGAGCCTGGACGCGGCCTCGTCGATGAGATCGATCGCCTTGTCGGGAAGCTGCCGACCGGTGATGTACCGGTCGGAGAGCTGCGCGGCGGCGACGAGCGCGCCGTCGGAGATCGTCACCTTGTGGTGGGCCTCGTACTTCGGGGCGATGCCGCGGAGGATCGCGACCGTGTCCTCGACGCTCGGCTCGCCGACGAACACCTGCTGGAAGCGGCGTTCGAGGGCGGGGTCCTTCTCGATGTTCTCGCGGTACTCGTCGAGCGTGGTCGCGCCGACCATGCGGAGCTCGCCGCGGGCGAGCATGGGCTTCAGCATGTTGCCGGCGTCCATGGCGCCCTCGGAGCCGCCGCCCGCGCCGACGACCGTGTGGAGCTCGTCGATGAAGGTGATGACCTGCCCGTCGGAGCGCTGGATCTCGGCGAGGACCGCCTTGAGGCGCTCCTCGAACTCGCCGCGGTACTTCGCGCCCGCGACCATCGAGGCGATGTCGAGGGCGACGAGCTTCTTGTCGCGCAGCGATTCGGGGACGTCCCCGGCGACGATGCGCTGGGCGAGGCCCTCGACGACGGCGGTCTTGCCGACGCCGGGTTCGCCGATGAGCACCGGGTTGTTCTTCGTGCGGCGCGAGAGCACCTGGACGACCCGTCGGATCTCGGCGTCTCGGCCGATGACGGGGTCGAGCTTGCCCTCGCGGGCGACCTCGGTGAGGTCGCGCCCGTACTTCGCGAGCGCCTCGAAGGATCCCTCGGGGTCGGCCGAGGTGATCGGTTCGGGGCGCAGCTTCGCGAGGGCCTGGGAGAGGGCCTCGGGGGTGGCGCCGGCGCTCGAGAGGATCCTGCCCGCATCGGTGCCGGAGCCGGCGAGGCCGATGAGGAGGTGCTCGGTCGAGACGTAGTTGTCGCCGCCGTCGGTCGCGAGCTTCTTCGCGGCGTTGACGACGTCGAGGAGCGCTCGCGCGGTCTGCGGCTCGGACGCGGTCGCGCCGGTCGTCGACGGCAGTGCGACGAGGGCGTTGCGGGTGCGCGCGCCGATGGCGCGCCGGTCGGCACCGACGGCGTCGATGAGCGCGGTGGCGATCCCCTCGTTCTGCTCGAGGAGGGCCCCGAGGAGGTGGATCGGTTCGACATTGGGGTTGCCGGCGGCGTGGGCGCTCTGAAGCGCGGACGCGATCGCCTCCTGGGCCTTGGTGGTGAATTCGTTCGTCATGTGTCCTCCTGCGACGCAGGGCGTCGCGATGTCGTGCGCGCCGGGGGCTCCCGGGCGCGATCTGAACATTTCAACGTCAACGAACTTGAGTCTATTCCACTCAACTTTGGTTGTCGCGCGGAATGCGGCACACTGCACCGCCGCTGCGGGGAAGGATCGACGAGGCCGGGGCCCGGCGCCGAAGGAGGGAGGCGGACGGGCGCCTGGGCGCGAGCGAGCCCGCGGGCGTATGCGCAGCAGGCGCGGACGAGCGCGGGTACGAACGAGCCCGCGGCCGCGAGAAGGTGGAGGCGCGCTTGCGGCGCCGCTCGGCACTCGCCCGCCCTCCATCGAGAGCATCACCTTCGCGCGTCGAGGGGATCTCTGCGAGCGTCCTCGCTGAGAGAAGCTCATGACTCAGCGGCGGGCGGACCTCTCCCCAGGTCAGCTCAAAGCCAGAGACGCATGACCTCGAGGATCCGATCAGTCGGACGCTTCGGACCCGTCCTCGTCGTCGGGGCGGCCGAAACGCTTATCGAGGTCCTCGAAGAACTGGAGCGAGGTCGCGATCGCGCAGCGGCACTGAAGGAGGAGCTGCTCGTCGGTCGCCCCCATCTCGAGGTCGACGTTCAACTCGGCCATCGCCTGGAGGGAGTCGCCCTCGGCCTCGCGGAAGTAGCACTTCGGCCACAGGTGATCCCGGTGCCAGTCCTCGATCGCGAAGAGGAGTTCCGACCGGTTCTCGGCGCCGATCGGGCCGCGGCGGAAGACCATGACGTTGAGGACTTCGCGCTTCTCGCCGGTGAGACGGAAGTAGAACATGTGGGAGTCCCAGCCCGATGCGAGGTCGCCCTCGTCGTCGAGATCCCACTTCCACCCCTCGGAGTCGAAGAGGAGACCGATGCGCTCCACGGTCACGGGACGGACCTCGGAGGAATCTCCGATGCCGTGGGCCTCGTCGAAACGCGAAGAGGCGGAAGAGTCGGCTCCGTCGACGACCTGGCCGTTCGACGCCGATCCGTCGTCGACGTTCGCCGGCTCGGGGTCGCCGCCGAGCACCTTGCGGAACCAATCGCCGATGCCGCTCATAGGGCGAGCTCCTCAATGAGGGCCTCGTAGAAGCCGTTCGCGGTGCCGAGCGCACAGTCGATCTGCTGGAGGAGCTGCGCATCCGTCGCACCGAACTCCCAGTCGACCGTGTTCTCGACCTGAAGGCGGATCTCGCCCGAATCGGTGATCCGGTGGGTGATCTTCGGCCAGAGCTTCTCGCGGTGCCACCACAGGATGAACTCGCGCAGATCGTCGAGCTTGTCCATCGAGATCGACCTGTTGAAAGTCCCGTAGACCTGGAGGATCGTCTTCTGCCCGCCGACGAGGAGGAAGTAGAAGGTGTTGCCGTCCCACATACCGCCGAGATCGCCCTCGTTATCGACGAACCAACTCCACCCGCGCGAGTCGAGCAGAGCCTTGAGGCGATCCTGGGTCACCGGAGGCAGCGCCGATGAGGCGCTCGGCAGCGGCGTCGCGCCGGACGCGTTCTCTGATGTGCTCATCATTCCCCTCCTTCGGTCCTTCGAGGATACCCGAACCCTCCCCGATTCGGTCCCCGGCCCGTTCCTCCGAACGCGAACGCCCTCAGTTCTGCAGCGCGGCCCGCGCGATATCGGGGCCGGCGAAGGCGACAATCCCCTTCGCGAGCTCGGAAGCCGCGGCCTCGTCGATCGGCCAGCCACCCTCGGGAGGGACGACGAACGCGACGTGGGTGGCCTGCGCGAAGTTCTTCGCCAGCTCGAATGCCGGGTCGAGGGGCGCGCCCTCGCGCAGGCGGATGCCGATCTGGAGGCGGCCGCGCGTGCCGGGGCCGACGGCGACGAACTGAGTCGTGCGGACGAGCGAGGTGCAGGCCGAGCGCGGCTGAATCTCAGAGTCCTCGCTCATCTCGAGGGCGAGCGCGATCGCCGCGTCGTGGAGGGGCCGCAGGACCGCCTTCGTGCCGGAGAACATCACGTCGGCGTACTCGGCGGCGGTGGGCTCGCGCCAGCCGGCGTTCTCGGCGGCGCGGCGGGCGATCGCCCATTGGGAGTTCTGCGCGAGGCCGTGCTCGGCCTTGAGCCAGCGCCGCACGGCGTTCTGGTCGAGGGGGTCGATTCCGGATTCGGCGGCGACGAGCGCCACCCATTCCTCGACGGTTCGGCCGGTGCGCTCTTTCATAGAGATCTCGACGGCGGCCATCATCTCGGAGGGGCTCTTCGGCATGCCCCCATCCTGCCGCAGGAGCGCTTCGTGCGCAGGGCGGTCCTCACCCGCTCCGTCCCGATCGACGAGGGCGGGGCTCCCCCTCTCGAAAGGGCTGGGACTTGGGCGGTGAAGTCGTGCGTCGTCGGCTGCGGAGTCGCGCGCAGAGATCCCCTCGACGGCGCAACGTGATGCTTTCGGCGCACGAAGGTGATGCTCTCGGCGGAGGGGCGGAGGCCGAAGAGGGCGAAAGAGTTGGAGGGCGCGAGGACCCGAGGGGCGGGACAATGGCGGGCATGAGCGAACCGAACGTCTTCTCCCTGCCGATCGACGAGCGCCGCGCCCCCGAATGGCTCGACGAGATCCGCGGCGAACGGGCCCTCGAGTGGGTCCGCGAGCGCGACGCCGAAGCGGAGCGCGCCCTCGCCGGCCCGATCCGCTCCGCCCTCGAGGCGCGGATCCACGAGGTCCTCACGAGCCCCGATCGGATCCCCGGCGTCACGATCCGCGGCCAGTGGGCGTACAACTTCTGGACCGACGCCGAGAGGCCGCGCGGCGTGTGGCGCCGCCAGCTCCTCTCCGACTACCTCGCGGGCGCGCCCGAGTGGGACGAGCTCATCGACGTCGACGCCCTCGCCGCCGCCGAGGGACGCTCCTGGGTGTGGCACGGCGCGTCCGTCCTGCGGCCCGATGACGACCGGGCGCTCATCGACCTGTCCGAGGGCGGCGAGGACGCCGACGAGACCCGCGAGTTCTCCCTCACCGAGCGCCGCTGGATTCCCGCCGACGAGGGCGGATTCGCCCGCGCGACCTCGAGGGGCTCGCTCAACTGGGCCGGTCCCGATCTCGTGTGGCGCCTGAGCTCGGCGGACGGCGCGGTGTCCGACTCCGGCTACCCGCTCGAGGCACGACTCGTCCCGCGCGGCGCGGATCCTGCTCCGATCGCGCCCGTCGTCGTCGGCGCGCCCTCCGACCTCGGCGTCTTCATCGGCGTCGATCGGACCCCGGGCTTCGAGCACTCGATCGTGACGATCGCCCACGACTTCATCCACTCGTCCACCTGGCACATCCCGCACCCGATCGCTCCGGGCAATCGAATCGAGGACGGCCGCACACTGCCCGTGGGCGCCGTCCGAATCGACGCTCCCGCCGACGCGGGGATCGGCTCCTGGCGCGAGTGGCTCCTCGTCACGCCGCGCACCGACTGGAAGGTCGGCGGGAGCCTCCGCCCGGGCGGCTCGCTCCTCGTCTTCCGCCTCGAGGACTTCCTCGCGGGCTCGCGCGATCACGAGGTCCTTTTCGCCCCCGACGCGCGCAGCGCCCTGCGGGGCATGACAGCGACCCGGTCGCGCCTCGTCGTCTCCACCCTCGAGGACGTGCAGACGCGACTGCGCGTCCTCGCCCCTCCCTCGGGCCCGGACGGCAGGTGGACCTCCGCCGCGCTCGAGGTCTCCGCGCTTTCCCTCGTCCCGACGCCCGGCTCCGCCCTCGTCGATGCGCACGAGGCCGGGGCGGCGAAGCCCGCGGACGGAGAGGATTCGGCAGCGCGACTGACGATCCCGCCCCTCTGCACGATCTCGGCGGGCGCGGCGGCGCCCTTGGACGACGACCGATTGTGGCTCACGGTCTCCGGCTTCACGACGCCGACAACGACGCTGCTCGCCGATCTCGCCGGCACCGACGCCGATGCTTCGGCGGATGCCCGCGCCTTCGTCCCCGAGTCCGCGCTCCTCGTCCGGCGGGCGCCCGAACTCTTCGACGCGACCGGAGTGGAGACCGTCCAGCGCTGGGCGACCTCGGCGGACGGGACGCGCATCCCCTACTTCCTCGTCGGGCGGCCCGTCGGCTCGCCCGGCCACCGCCCGACCGCGCCGACCCTCCTCTACGCGTACGGCGGCTTCGAGCACACGACGCTCCCCCACTACTCCGGCGTCATCGGACGAGCACTCCTCGAGAAGGGCGGCTCCTACGTCGTCGCGGGCATTCGCGGCGGCGGCGAATTCGGGCCCGCCTGGCACGAGGCGGCGCGCGGGCTCTCCAAGGAGAAGTCCTACGAGGACGTCGAGGCGGTCGCCCGCGACCTCGTCGAGCGGGGGACGACGACGCCCTCGAGGCTCGGCGTCCGCGGAGGATCGAACGGCGGGCTCATGGCGGCGAACATCTACGTGCGCTCTCCCCTACTCATCGGCGCGGCAGTCGTCCAGGCGCCCCTGCTCGACATGAAGCGCTATTCGCATCTGTCGGCGGGGTCCTCGTGGATCGCGGAGTACGGCGACCCGGACGACCCCGGGCAGTGGGAGACGATCCGGCGGTTCAGCCCCTTCCATCAGTGGGACCCCTCGCTCAACTACCCGCCGATCCTCCTCACGTCCTCGACCGCCGACGACCGGGTCCACCCGGCGCACGCGCGCTCCTTCGCGTGGCTGCTGCGCGAGGGTCTCGCCGACGTCACGTACTACGAGAACATCGAGGGCGGTCATTCGGGCGCTGCCGACGCGCGCGACCGCGCGCGCGTCGAGGCGCTCGTGTGGGCGTTCCTCTGGCAGACCCTCGGAAGCTGATCGGAATCGAGCGTCTCAACGGGCGTGGCCCCCGGCGGATGCCGGGGGCCACGCGCCGTTCACGGCGCCAATGCCGGGCGTCGCAGGCGATCGATTCCATTCGACCCACGAAAACGCACACAGTTTCGGCCTTCTCGAGCTCCATCGATCACCCGATTCCGCAGAATCCTGCGGTTCTCGATTTCGGAGGATCGGAAACTGTGTGCGTTCTTGCGGGCGGGTCACCAGGAGGAGCCGTAGGCGCGCCTCTGAATCTCCTGGCGCTTGCGGTTGACGCGGACGAGCCACACGATGCCGACGATGAAGAGGACGACGCCGAGCAGACCGACGACCGTGCCCCAGATGAGGCCGGACATCCCTGCCTTGGTGATCGAGTCGGCCGACAGGCCGGTGATGCCGTAGAGCTGCGAGGTTCCCTCGCCCTCGCAGGTGAGGGTGTACGAACCGGGCTCGAGATTCGAGGAGTAGAAGGTGCCTTTGCCGACGCCCTCCATCTGGTGCACGCCGCCCGCGCCGTCGAGGGAGCAGGAGTAGACGTTGGTCGATTCCGTCGCGACGAGGTAGGAACCCGACGAGTCGACCGTAACCGTCGAACCGGAGGACACCTGGTCCATCGACTCGATGAGGGAGCCGATGTTCATCCCGCCGAGCACCCCGAGGAACAGGGCGACGGGCGCGATGATGAGCGCGACGACCACGCCGCCGATCATCGTGAGGATCGGTCCAACGCGCCCCGGGAGAGGAGCGGCGGGGGCTGGGTATCCGGGGCCGCCCGCCCGCGGGTAGCCGTAGCCGGGAGCACCGTACGGGCTCTGCCCGTAGGGCTGCGAGGGAGCCTGAGCGCCATAGGGGCCCTGCGGGGCGGTGCCGGCCTGCGGATTCTGCGCGCCGTAAGCGCCCTGCTGGTAGGGGTTCGCGCCCTGAGCGGGCTGAGCGGACTGACCGGTCTGGCCGTATTGCCCGTAAGCGCCGCCCTGCCCGGATTGTCCCGAAGCCGGGCCCGTCGCGCCGGAGTAGGAACCGTAGGCGGGATTCGCAGGGGCCTTCACTTGGCCGTACTGCGGCCAGGGAGTCGAGCCGGACGCGGGGCCGGTCTGCCCCTGCGCGCCGGTCCCGGGGTTCGTTCCGGGCTGGGCGTCCGAGCGCCTGCCGTATCGCGGTTCGTTGTCCATCTCGGATGCCATGGGGTCCTCCAGAAGAGCGGGATCGGTGCGTCCAGCCTATCGGGCGCGCCCTGCGAGCGCCTCGGAGGGAACCCTGATCCTTCCCCGAATCCGCTCCCCGGAAGTCGGCGCCGGGGCCCGGCCTCGTGAACGAGGAGCCGGACGGACCGGCCGTGGAGGTCCGGGACGCGGGGCCTCAGCGGCCGGAGTGCGCGAGCCTCTCGCGGCGCAGCTCCTCGACGCCGGGGACGGCGAGGGCGGCGAGGTCGGTCCCGATCGCGCGGGTGAGCAGGAGGTCCGCGAGCTGGGGGTTGCGCGCGAGGGCGGGGCCGTGCATGTACGTCGCGATGATCGACCCCTGGACGGCGCCGTCGTAGGCGACGGGGCCCGGCTCGACCCCCTCGGGGACGCCGTTGCCCGTGCCCGCGAGGACGCGACCGAGCGGCTTCGCCTCGGGGCCGAGGACGGTGCCGCCCCCGTGATTCTCGAAGCCGGTGAGCGGCTCTGTGAGTCCTTCGAGGAGCGGCTCGGAGACGAGCTCCCCGATCGAGCGGTGCCCCTGCGGGTCGGTCGTGATGTCGAGGACGCCGAGCCCGTCGACACGGACATCGCGCGCGTCGCGGTACCAGTGGCCGAGGACCTGGAGGGACGCGCAGATCGCAAGGAGCGGGCGGCCGGCGTCGAGGGCGCGCAGGAGTCCGGAGTCCTCGCGGAACTTCTGGGCCGCGAGCGACTGAGCGGTGTCCTCGCCGCCGCCGAGCGTGTAGACGTCGAGCGAATCCGGGATCGCGTCGGCGAGGCCGACCTCGACGATCTCGGCCGGGATTCCGCGGCGGCGCGCCCGCTCGGCGAGGATCATGGCGTTGCCGGTGTCCCCGTAGGTGCCGAGCACCTCGGGCATGAGGACGCCGATCCGGAGCGTCGATTCGGTCATCGGTTCCCCTCCCTCGCGTCGAGGATGGTCTTGAAGTCGCGCAGGGCCGTGTAGTTGAGGAGCATCTCGACCTTCCCCGGTTCGAGGAGGCCGAGGGCGTCCATCGGCCGATCCGCGAGCGCGCAGTGGATGTTCGCGTACTCGAGGCGGACGGCGAGGTCGGCGCCGCGCTCGCCGCAGGCGATGACCGTGCGCGGGGTCTCGCCCTCGGGGCGCGAGAGGGCGGAGAAGTCGACGTCCCACAGCCACGAGAGGTCCTGACCGTCGGGGACCTGCCCGTTGACCGCGATGACGACCTGGTCGACGCGCGGGTCGATCATCGTCATCGCCTCCTGCCAGCCCGCCGGGTTCTTCGCGAGCATGATCCGCGCGAGGCGCCCGTCGACATCGTGGACTGAGTAGCGTCCGGCGACCTCGCGGACCTCGCCGATCGCGCGGGCGGCGGCGACCGGGTCGACGCCGAGTGCGGCCGCGGCGGCGATCGCCTGCGCGGCATTGCCGAGGTTCGCCCGGCCGGGCAGGCGAAGGGCGAGGTCGACCGAGCGTCCGCCCGGGCCGAGGAGCCGCGCGCGCGGGCCGTCGGCGGCTTCGGGCATGAGCTCGACGTCCTCGATCGTCCAGTCGGGGGTCGGGCGCTCGCGCAGCGTCGGGAGCTCCTCGCCCGGATGGGAGGGGATGAGGCGCCACGAGCCGTTCTCGCGGACGACGCGCCCGCCGCGCGGGTAGGCGGCCGAATCGCCGCCCCAGCCGGCGCCCGCGGCGACCCACACGACGTTCGGAGACTCGCAGGCGGCCGACACGATGAGCGGGTCGTCGCAGTTCGCGACGACGACCGCGTTCGGGTGGGCGGCGACGGCCTCGCGGAGGCGCCGCTCGACCGAGCCGATCTCGCCGACGCGGTCGAGCTGATCGCGCGAGAGGTTGAGGAGGACGAGGACGGCGGGCTCGACGTCGGCGGAGACGAGGGGGACGTGCATCTCGTCGACCTCGAGGGCGGCGAGGCGCGCGTCGGGGTCGTTCATGAGGGCGGTGACGACGCCGGAGGTCATGTTGTCGCCGTTCGTGTTCGACGCGACCGGTCCGAGCGTCTCGAGGGCGGCGCGCACCATCCGCGTCGTCGTCGACTTCCCGTTCGTGCCCGACACGATCGCCGCGCGCATCGGGGCGGCGAGATCGGCGAGGAGGCGCGGGGCGATGCGGAGAGCGACCTCGCCGCCGATCATCCCGCCCGAGCCCCGTCCGAGGGCTCTCGAGGCGGAGCGGGCGGCGCGCCCGGCGAGGACCGCGAGGCGCGTCCTGGCCGAGAGCCGGTGCCGTGGGGAGTCGGAAGTCATGGGGTCACACTAGCGCGGGCGCGGCGCACGGGCGTTCGAAGCCCTCCGAGCGCCCCGCCCACTCCGATAGTGTCGGAGTCGGGACGACGACGATCCGAAGGGAGAACCGTCATGCGCACGCGAGTCATCTCCTCCCTCGCGGTTCTCGGGGCGATCGCGCTTCTTCCGGCCGGGTGCGCGCAGGATCCGACGGTCTCCGGACGAGGGGACGCCGCCCCGCCCTCGTCGATCGGATCGCAGTCGTCGGGAGCGACGACGGACGGGACGACCAACGGCCGCACGACGGAGGATCCGCAGTCCGGGACGCTCGTGCGCGACGGCGTGACGCTCGTCGACGCGCACCTCTACTCGCTGCCCGCCACCGACTACTGGAGCGACTATCAGGGCTACTGGTTCGCGAACGCCGACCACACGGTCGTCTGTTACGTCCTCGACGCCACGAATCTCATCACCGAACCGCACGTCTCCTGCAACCTCACCGAGGAGGTCCCCCTCGAGCCCACGGCCGAGGAGACGAAGATCTGCGAGGACACCGCCGGCGCATGGGCGGGGTGGACGAACTCCCTGTTCACCGACCGCGCGCAGATCGGCCAGTGCCAGTCGGACATCCCGATCGGCGTGCTCTGCCACCAGGACCCCTCGGCGTCCGACTACTGCGCGGAGAACTGGTTCGGCGTCCCGGTCCTCGAGGAGGGGACCGCGATCAACAACGGGAGGTTCCGCTGCGAGGCGCGCTCCGGCCGCTTCTACTGCACGTCGAAGGGCGCGCGACTCGCGGTCGCCGACGGGTGGGCGACGACCGACTGGTGAGGGGCGGGTGGGCGCGGGTGGCGCCCACTGGACTCGGGCGGCGCCTACTGGACGACCGAGACGGTCCCGTCGACGACGCGGACTCCGTGCGGGCCGGCCTCGATGACCGCGCGAATGCGCCGCTCGGGCCGGTACTGGGTCTGCGCGCGCCAGGGCCGCCACACGTCGAGTTCACCGCCGCTCCCCTGGGCATCGCCGGTCGACCACGGGCGCTCGCCGCGTCGGATCGGCGAGACGACGCCGGTCGGAGAGGCCGCGAAGACGCGGTCGCGCCTCGCCTCGACTTCTTCGAGGCGATCGCGCAGGGCCTCCCGCTCGGCCTCGAGGCGCTCGACGCGCCGCTCGAGCTCGAGGATCCGCTGGATGCCGGCGAGGTTGATGCCCTCCTCCTGGCTCATCCGCTGGACGTCGCGCAGGCGCTGAATATCGCGCTTCGTGTAGCGACGCCCCCGGCCCTTCGCGCGCGCCGGGGAGACGAGTCCGAGGCGGTCGTACTGGCGGAGCGTCTGCGGGTGCATGCCCGCGAGCTCCGCCGCCACCGAGATGACGAAGGTGAGCGTCTCCTCCGCTCCGCCGCTGCGCCTCGCCATGACTACTCTTTCGCCGCGGCGAGCAGGCCCGAACGCGGGTCGGCGTCGCCGAGGGCGTCGGCGAGCGCCTTGACGGCGTCCTTCTGAGCGCCCGACAGCTTCTCCGGGACGGCGACGCGCACGTCGATGAGGAGATCGCCGGTCGTCTTCGCCGTCTCGACGCCGCGCTTGCGGACGCGCAGGACAGCGCCCGACTGGGTGCCGGCGGGAACCTTCACCGTCACGGTCGTGCCGTCGATGAGCGGGACCTCGATCTTCGCGCCGAGCACCGCCTCGGCGAAGGTCACCGGGACCGTCACGCGGAGGTTGTCGCCGTCGCGCGTGAAGACGGGATGCGCGTCGACCCGGATCGTCACCTCGAGGTCGCCGGGCTCGCCGCCGTTGATCCCGGGACGGCCCTTTCCGCGCAGGCGGATCCGCTGACCGTCCTTCACGCCCTTGGGCAGGCGGACCTTCTGCTTCTTCGAGTCGATCGTCATGACGACCTCGGTACCGGCGAGCGCCTCGCGGAAGGTGATCCGCGCGGTCGCCCGACGATCGTCGCCCTTGCGGGCGCGCGGCGTCCGCGACGCCCCCGCCCCGAAGGGCGAGCCGCCCGAGAAGCCCTGGGCGCCGAAGCCCTGAGAGGCGCCGCCGAACATGCCGCCGAGGATGTCGGACAGATCGGGACCGCCGGCCCCGGAGCCGGAGAAGTTCATCCGGATGTTCGAGCCGCCGAAAGCGCTCCCGAACAGATCGGAGAGGTCGGGGCCGCCCGCGCCCGAGCCCGCGGCGAAGCGGGCGCCGCCCCCGGCCATCCGCCGGATCGCGTCGTAGCGGGCGCGCTGCTCTTTGTCGGAGAGGACCGAGTAGGCCTCGCCGATCTCCTTGAACTTCTCCTCCGCCTTCGCATCACCCGGATTCTGATCCGGGTGCCACTGGCGGGCGAGCTTGCGATACGCCTTCTTGATCGCCGCGTCGTCGGCGTCCTTCGCGACGCCGAGGACCGCGTAGAAGTCCTTGTCGAACCATTCCTGTTCGCTCACACCACGTCACCTCCTTCTCAGCGGGCCGGGGCCGCATGCGCGGCCCCGGCCCCGGGTGCTGCTGAATTCGCCGGTCGATTCAGGCCGGATTGTCAACCATCACCTTCGCCGCGCGGAGGATCCTCTCGCCCCGGCGGTAGCCGGGCTGAAGGACCTTCGCGACGAGCGGGCGGTCGACCTCGGGATTCGCGTTCGCGAGGAGCGCCTCGTGGAGCGCCGGATCGAAGTCCTCGCCCTCGGCGCCGTAGCGCTCGAGCGAGAAGCGCGACTCGAGCGTCGACTCGAGCTTCGTCGCGATCGCCGCGAAGGGCCCGTCGGCGAGGTCGCCGTGGGCGCGGGCCGCGTCGATGTCGTCGAGGACGCCGATGAGCGCCTCGATGACCTCGCTCTGGCCGGAGTCCCGGTGCCCGGGCGCCGCGTCCTTCGCGCGGCGCACGTAGTTCGAGTACTCCTGGTTGAGGTTGTAGAGGTCCGCGTGGGCGCGGGCGACCTGGTCCTCGAGCTCGGCGATCCGCGACAGGGCGTTCGCGAGGTCGGAGTCGCCGACCTCGGCCTCGAAGGCCGTCATGTCGACGTCCCCGGTTCCTCCCTCGGCGCCCGCCTCGACGGAGTCCGCCGCCGCGGCGTCCGACGAGGCGGGACCGACGGGCTCAGACGGGGTCGGCTCGGCCGGGGCCCCGGGGGCCGACTCGACGGAGTCGGCCCCGAGGTTCTCGGCGCCGGGCTCGAGGCCCTGGTTGTCGTCGGTCACTTGTTCTCGTCCTCGTCCACGATCTCGGCGTCGATGACGTCGTCATCGGCCGGGGTCTGCGCGGAGGCGGGCTGCTCGCCGGCGGCCTGCTCGGCCTGCTGGGCGGCGTAGACCTCCTCACCGATCTTCATCGCGGAGTTGTTGAGCTTCTCGAGGGCGGTCTTCACGGCCTCGGTGTCCTCGCCCTTCAGGGCTTCCTTGACGGCGTCGACATCGGCCTGGACCGCGGTGCGGGTGCCCTCGGTGACCTTGTCGGCGTTGTCCTTGAGGAGCTTCTCGATCGAGTAGACGACCTGCTCGGCCTGGTTGCGGGTGTCGGCGTCCTCGCGGCGCTTCTTGTCCTCGGCCGCGTGCTCCTCGGCCTCCTTCACCATGCGGTCGATGTCCTCCTTGGGGAGGGCCGAGCCGCCGGTGATGGTGACGGACTGCTCCTTACCGGTACCGCGGTCCTTCGCCGACACGTGGACGATGCCGTTCGCGTCGATGTCGAAGGCGACCTCGATCTGCGGAACGCCGCGGGGGGCCGGGGCGATGCCGGAGAGCTCGAAGGTGCCGAGGAGCTTGTTGTCGCGGGCGAACTCGCGCTCGCCCTGGTAGACCTGGATGAGCACGGAGGGCTGGCCGTCCTCGGCGGTCGAGAAGACCTCGGAGGCCTTCGTCGGGATCGCCGTGTTGCGGTCGATGAGCTTCGTCATGATGCCGCCCTTGGTCTCGATGCCGAGGCTGAGGGGCGTGACGTCGATGAGGAGGACGTCCTTGCGGTCGCCCTGGATGACGCCGGCCTGGAGGGCCGCGCCGACGGCGACGACCTCATCGGGGTTGACGCCCTTGTTCGGCTCGCGGCCGCCCGTGAGCTCCTTGACGACGTCGGTGACCGCGGGCATGCGGGTCGAGCCGCCGACGAGGACGACATGGTCGATGTCGGACACGGAGATGCCGGCGTCGCGGATGACGTCGTGGAACGGCTTCTTCGTGCGGTCGAGCAGGTCGGAGGTCATCTCCTCGAACTTCGCGCGGGTGAGCGACTCGTCGAGGTGGATCGGGCCGTCGGCCGTCATCGAGAGGTACTGGAGGGAGATGTTCGTGCTCGTCGCGCTCGAGAGCTCCTTCTTCGCCTGCTCGGCGGCCTCCTTGAGGCGCTGAAGGGCGACCGGGTCCTTCGAGAGGTCGGCGCCGGTCTTGGCCTTCACCTGGGAGATCAGCCAGTCGACGATGCGCTGATCCCAGTCGTCGCCGCCGAGGCGGTTGTCCCCGGCGGTCGCGCGGACCTGGATCGTGGAGAAGCCGTCGTCGTCCTTGCCGATCTCGAGGAGGGAGACGTCGAAGGTGCCGCCGCCGAGGTCGAAGACGAGGATGAGCTCGTCCTCCTTGCCCTTCTCGAGGCCGTAGGCGAGGGCCGCGGCGGTGGGCTCGTTGACGATGCGCTGGACGTTGAGGCCGGCGATCTGGCCGGCGTCCTTCGTCGCCTGGCGCTGGGCGTCGTTGAAGTAGGCGGGGACGGTGATGACCGCGTCGGTGACGGGCTCGCCGAGGAAGGCCTCGGCGTCCGCCTTGAGCTTGGAGAGGATGCGAGCGGAGATCTCCTGCGCGGTGTACTTCTTGTCGTCGATGGTGACGGTCCAGTCGGTGCCCATGTGGCGCTTGACCGAGGAGATCGTGCGATCGACGTTCGTCACCGCCTGACGCTTGGCGATCTCGCCGACGAGGACCTCGCCGGTCTTGGAGAAGGCGACGACGGACGGGGTCGTCCGCATGCCCTCCGCGTTCGCGATGATGGTGGGCTCGCCGCCCTCGAGGACGGCGATGGCCGAGTTGGTGGTACCGAGGTCGATGCCGACTGCGCGTGCCATGATGGTTCCTTTCGTCCGGTCGGGAGGGGAGTGACCCTCGCGGGCCGCCCGATCGGTGGAGTGTTGCGTTCGATGTTCTGGTGGACTCGCGTCTCCTTGAGTCCGTCGGGCTCAACTCTAGGACCTGCCCTCGAAGCGCGCAAGACGAGCGACGGGGAATTGAGTCGATGTCGCTCAACTCATGGCGAACGCACAGCTTCGCCCGTTTCCATTCACGAGGGCGGGGCCGCGTCCTCGTCGAGGGGAAGCCGCCGGACTCCCGAGCCTTTCGCATTCGCCCGCCCCGCGTGGGACGATCGAGGCATGCGCTGCGAGCACTACGACTCGGGGGCCTGCCGCTCCTGCTCCCTCCTCCCCGTCCCCTACGACGACCAGGTCGCCGACAAGCAGGAGGCGGCGCGCGCCGCGCTCGCGGATCTCCCCTGGGCGCAGGACCTCGCATGGCTCGAGCCGGCGCGCTCGCGCGAGTCGGGCTTCCGCACGAGCGCGAAGCTCGTCGTCGGCGGCACGCGGCGCCGCCCCACCCTCGGGATCCTCGGCGCGGATCGCCGCGGCGTCGATCTGCCGGGCTGCCCGATCCAGCACCCCGCGATCAACGCGGCGACGCCGGGCCTCAAGCGCTTCATCCGCTCGCTCGACCTCGCGCCCTACGACGTGCCGACGAAGCACGGCGAGCTCAAGTACGTCCTCCTCACGGTCGGCGCGGACGACGCGCTCATGTGCCGCTTCGTCCTGCGCACGCGCGACCGGGTCACCGACATCCGACGCACCCTCCCCCTCCTCCACGAGCTCGTCCCGGGCCTCGCGGTCGTCACCGCGAACATCCACCCGACCCACGAGGCGATCGTCGAAGGCGACGAGGAGATCGTCCTCACGAAGCGGCGCCTCCTCCCCCTCGAGATCGGGGGCGTGCGCCTCGCCCTCGGCCCCCGCTCCTTCGCGCAGACGAACGCGGGGATCGCCGCCACCCTCTACCGGCAGGCCGCCGCCTGGGCGTCCGCGCCGCTGGGGGACGAGGGCGCGCCCGCGACCCTGTGGGACCTCTACTGCGGCGTCGGCGGCTTCGCCCTCCACACCGCGGCCGCCGGGATCGAGCGGGTCGTCGGCGTCGAGGTCTCCGATCAGGCGATCGCCTCGGCGATCGGCACCGCCCACCAGCTCCGCCTGCCCCGGCGCGCCGCGGAGTTCATCGCGGCCGACGCGACGCGGTGGGCGGCCGAGAGGGGTGCGGACGAGCGCCCCGACGTCCTCGTCGTCAACCCGCCGAGGCGCGGCATCGGCGAGGACCTCGCCGACTGGATCGAGGGCTCGGGCATCCCGCGCGTCGCCTACTCCTCGTGCAACCCGGCATCCCTCGCGACCGACCTCGCGCGCATGCCGTCCTACGCGGGGCGCGAGGCCCGGCTCTTCGACATGTTCCCCCACACCCCGCACGCCGAGGTCGCTCTCGTCCTCGAGCGGGCGAACGACTGACTCGAATCCAGGAGGGTCCGATGGACGATCGCCTCGCACGCCAGCTCGACTTCATCCTCACCGTCGACCAGGAGAAGAACGTCCTGCGCCAGACCCACCTGTCGGGTCACGGGCGACGGGAGAACGACGCGGAGCACGCCTGGCACATGGCGGTGATGGCGTACGTCCTGCGCGAGTACGCGAACGAGCCGATCGACGTCGGGCGGACGCTCCTCATGTGCCTCGTCCACGACATCGTCGAGATCGAGGCCGGCGACACCTACGCCTACGACACGGAGGGGCTCAAGACGCAGAAGGCCCGCGAGGAGGCGGCGAAGGAGAGCCTCTTCTCGCGGCTCCCGGACGACCTCGCCGCGGAGCTCGCCGGCGTCTTCGACGAGTTCGAGGCCCAGTCGACCCCGGAGGCGCGCTTCGTCCGGGCGATGGACAACCTTCAGCCGCTCCTCCTCAACGATTCGAACGACGGGGGCGATTGGAAGGAGCACGGCGTGACGGCCGAGCAGGTCTACGGGCGCCAGCGCCGCACGCGCCCGGGTTCGGAGGCGCTGTGGCGCCTCACCGACGCGATCCTCCAGGGGCACATCGCCAAGGGGAACCTCCCCGAATAGGCGGCCCGGCCGCTCCCCGCGCTCTCACAGGCGGCGCACAGGCGAGCCCGAAGGCCCCCATGGGCCCGACGCCCATGCTTCGAGCATGACCACCGCACGGCCCGCCCGACTCCTCGCCCGTTTCACCCGGCAGCTCCGCTACCTCGCGTCCTCCCTGTCGTCGACGGCGCTCGACTACGCGATGCTCCTCGCGCTCAACGCGCTCGTCGGCGGGATCCTCCTCCCGGTGGTCGTCGCGCGGATCTCCTCGTGCACGATGAACTACCTCATCAACCGCCGGGTCTTCGAGGCGCGCGGGAGGGTCCTCCTCACGGGCCTCACGTACGCGGCCTGGGAGGCGACGATCATGCTCCTCGCCTACCTGTCGATCACGGGTCTCGTCGCCGCCGGGCTCCCCCTGTGGATCGCGTCGATCGGGGCGAACTCCTCCCTCTTCGCCCTCAACTACCTCGGGCAGCGGACCCTCGTCTTCGGGTCGCGCGAGCTCCTCGCCGCCGACGTCGCGCGCCTCGCCTCCGTCCTTCGCGTCTCCCCCACGAGGGCGCTCGCGCGGGCCTAGGCTGGAGGGGTCGAGCGCCGTCGCGGCGCTCCGGGGCGAAGGAGCCGCGCGCATGCCGAAGAACTACCGCGCCGAACTCACCGGGGTCTTCGGCGACCCCGTCGACGGCAACCCCACGGGCGCGATGGAGGAGGCCGGCTACGCCGCGCTCGGCCTCGATTTCCGCTACATCACGGCGCGCGTGACGCCCGAGGACTTCGAGGACGCGATGCGCGCCCTCCGGGCCCTGCACTTCCGCGGCGTCAACCTCACGATGCCCCACAAGATCACGGTCCTCCCCCACCTCGACGAACTCTCCGAGGCCGCCGCGATCATCGGCGCGGTCAATACGGTCGTCGTCCGCGAGGACGGGACCCTCTTCGGGGAGAACACCGACGGCAAGGGCTTCGTCGAGGCCCTGCGCGCCGCCGGCGAGACCCTCGAGGGCCGACGCGACACCCTCTTCCTCGCGGCGTGCGCCGAGCGCGGCGCGAGGACCCTCGACGGCCTCGACATGCTCGCCCACCAGGGCGCGCGCAACTTCACCCTGTGGACCGGCGTCGACGCGCCCCTCGACGTGCTCGAGGCCGCCCTCGCCCGCGAATTCGAGGAGCAATGATGGACCACTCCGATATCGAGATCCTCAAGCGCCAGGAGGACGCCCTCCGCTTCGAGCGCTTCACCCGCCGGGACGCCCTCGCCCTCGGCTCCCTCATGGTCGAAAGGGGCGCGGGCCTCGGCCTCGTCGTCGCCTGCTCGATCCGCCTCGCGAGCGGCGCCGTCGTCTACCAGTACCTCCCCGATGGCACGAACCTCCTCAACGACCTGTGGATGGCGCGCAAGCTCCGGACGGTCCTCACCTGGGAGTCGAGCTCGCTGCGCGCCGCCCTCGAGACGGAGGAGAAGGGCGAGGTCCTCCTCGACCACGGCCTCGACGTCCGCGACTACGCGCTGTGCGGCGGCGGGTTCCCGATCCGCCTCACGGGGAGCCACGACGTCCTCGGCGCGGTCATCGCCTCGAACCTCGATCACATCGCCGACCACGAGTTCGTCGTCGGGGCCCTGCGCGAGTTCCTCGACGTCGAGGTCCCCTCCTTCGCGGGGTAGTTCGCCGGGGTCGGGCGGCCCCGCTCTCCTCCGCCCCGCTCCCGATCGACGAGGGCGGGGCCGGCGTCCGATTCACGCGCGCCTCGAACCTGTGAGCCCCGGTCGGCCTCCACAGCCCGACCACAGGCCCGCCACACGGCCGCCATGAGGGGCCCGGGTTGAGTGTGTCCCATGAACGCACGCACCCCCTTCGACGGCCCGGACGCCACCGCCGAGCCCCTCGACTCCGCATCCGCCGACGCCGAGCGCGTCGACTCCACCGCCTACGTCGCGCCGACCTACGTCGAGCCCGCCGCCCAGCACGGGCGGACGAGGAAGTCGCACAAGGTGCGCAACTCCGTCATCGCGGGGTCGCTCGCCCTCGCCCTCGGCGGATCCGCCGCCTGGGCGCTCGATCGCTTCGTCATCCAGCACGTCGAGATCTCCGACGTCTCCGCCTACGAAGCCGAGCAGACCGGGACCTCGAGCGAATCCGACTCGACGGCCGCGTCGTCCTCGTCCTCGTCGACCACCGCGAGCTCGACGTCCACGAGTTCGACGGCGACGGCGACGACGACCTCACTCACCGACACGAGCTACACGTCCTCGGACGGCACCTCGATCACGATCTCCCAGGGCACCTACGGCTCGGGGTCGGAGGCGGCCACCTACTACGTCGCCGACGTCCAGCTCTCCGACGCGACGACCCTCCAGTCCGCCTTCGCGAACAACGCCTTCGGCGAGAACATCACCGACCTCGTCTCGAACATCGCGACCGAGAACAACGCGGTCTTCGCGATCAACGGCGACTACTACGGGTTCCGCGACTCCGGCATCGTCATCCGCAACGGCGTCATCTACCGCGACGACGGCGCCCGCGAGGGCCTCGCCATCTACAAGGACGGCACGATGAAGGTCTACGACGAGACGACGACCGACGCCCAGACGCTCGTCGACGAGGGCGTCTGGCAGACCCTCTCCTTCGGACCCGCGCTCGTCGAGGACTCGCAGATCGTCGACGGCATCGACTCCGTCGAGGTCGACACGAACTTCGGCAACCACTCCATCCAGGGCGACCAGCCCCGCACGGCGATCGGCATCATCGACGACAACCACTTCGTCTTCGTCGTCGTCGACGGCCGATCCGACTCCTCCGCGGGCGTCTCGATGAGCGAGCTCGCCCAGATCATGGTCGATCTCGGCGCGACCACCGCCTACAACCTCGACGGCGGCGGCTCCTCCGAGATGTGGTTCAACGGCCAGGTCGTCAACAACCCGTCGAACGGCGGCGAGCGCGCCACCAGCGACATCCTCTACATCGGGAGCGCGTCATGATCGTCCTCATCCCCGCCTACCAGCCCGACACCCGACTCGCCGGACTCGTCCTCGACCTCCACCGCGCCGACCCCTCGATCGAGACGATCGTCGTCGACGACGGCTCGGGCCCGAACTACCGCGTCTACTTCGACGCCGCCCGCGCGGCCGGCGCGGACGTCGTCTCCTACGAGACGAACCGCGGCAAGGGGCACGCCCTCAAGACGGGCCTGCGCCGCGCCCTCGCCGCCCACCCCGGGAAGGTCGTCGTCACCGCCGACGCCGATGGCCAGCACGCGGTCTCGGACGTCCTCGCCGTCGGGCGGCGCTGCGAGGACACCGGCGACATCGTCCTCGGCGTCCGCGAGTTCGTCGGCGAGGTCCCGCTGCGCTCACGCTTCGGCAACTCCCTCACCGCCGTCCTCTTCCGCGCCGCGACGGGCGTCAAGGTCACGGACACCCAGACGGGGCTGCGCGCCTTCCCCGCCGCCGACCTCGCGTGGCTCGCCGAGGTCGAGGGCGACCGCTACGAGTACGAGCTCTCGGTCCTCCTCCAGGCGGCCGAGTCCGGCCTCCCCCTCGTCCAGGTCCCGATCGCGACGATCTACGAGGACGGGAACGCGACCTCGCACTTCCGCCCGCTTCAGGACTCCGCGCGCATCTACGCGCCCCTCCTCAAGTTCTCGGCGGCCTCGCTCGCCGGGTTCGTCGTCGACTACGTCTCGGTCCTCTCGCTCCACGCCCTGCTCGGCGGGCTCCTCGTCCCCGTCGTCGGCGCGCGCGTCATCTCCGCCTCGGTGAACTACGCGCTCAACCGCCGCGTCTTCAAGGCGCGCCGCGGCACCGTCGCCCGCACCGCCGCCCGCTACGCGGCGCTCGCGGTCGCGCTCGTCGCCGCCTCCTACGCGGGGCTGTGGGCGCTGACCGGCCTATCGGTCCCGCTGTGGCTCGCCAAGCCCGTCGTAGACGTCGCGCTCTACCTCGCCTCCTATCGGATCCAGAAGAAGTACGTCTTCACGGAGTGCGAGGGCGGGGCCGCGCGCGAGGAGGCGGAGTCGACTCCCCTCGACGCGCTCGCGGCGCGCGCCGTGTCCTCCGCTCACCCCCTCGCCACCGCGACCACCGACCGCGCGGAGGCGGCCGCGAGGACCGCCGACGCCTCCGTGCGGAACGCGTCCGCCTCCGACCTGCGCCGACCGAGCGGGCTCGCGCAGCTGCGCCGGCTCCTCGACTCCCATAGGCCCGCGAGCGCCCGCTGAACGGCAGTGGGCCGTAGAATCGGGCGGACCGAGAAGCTGAAGAAGGAGCCCCTCATGAGCATCGAGCTCGTCACCGAATCCACCCCCGAGCTCGTCGACGCGATGGAGCGCCTCATCCCCCAGCTCTCCCGCTCCGCCACGCCCCTCGACGCCGAGGCCTGCGCCCGCTTCGTCGCCCAGCCGGGCGTCCACCTCTTCGTCTTCCGCCCCGACGAGGCCGACGTCTCCGGCGAGCGCCCGATCCTCGGGATGCTCTCCCTCGCGACCTTCGAGATCCCGACCGGCGTGCGCGCCTGGGTCGAGGACGTCGTCGTCGACGGCGCCGCCCGCGGTCAGGGCGCTGGCCAGGCCCTCGTCGAGGCGGCCCTCGACCACGCGAAGAGCGTCGGCGCCCGCACGGTCGACCTCACGAGCCGTCCCTCGCGCGAGGCGGCCAACCGCCTCTACCGCCGCGCCGGATTCGTCCAGCGCGAGACGAACGTCTACCGCGTCGCACTCGACGACTGAGTCGGACCGGCGCTCGGCGGTCCGGCCCGCGACGGGCTCATCGCCCCCGCTCGTCCGACGCCGGCCCCGACCTCGTGAGAATCGGGATCAGAACTCCTCGTAGACGGCCGGATCCTGGCCCGCCTGGCGGCCGTCGGGGCGGGCGAGCGACGAGACGCGCGACATCTGCTCCTCGGTGAGCGAGAAGTCGAAGACGTCGAGGTTCTCCGCCTGCCGCTTCGGCGTCGCCGACTTCGGGAGCGGGATCGTCCCGAGCTGAACGTGCCAGCGCAGGACGACCTGCGCGACCGTCCGGCCGGTCTCGGCGGCAAGCTCGGCGAGGATCGGCTCGTCGACGACGCGGAGCTTGCGCGCGAGAGGGCTCCACGACTCCGTGCGCACCCCGAGGGCCTCGTGGGCGGCGAGCTGCTCGGCCTGCGGGAAGTAGGGGTGGAGCTCGATCTGGTTGACGCTCGGAAGCTCCCCGACCTCGTCGCGGAGACGCTCGAGGTGGGCGGGCAGGAAGTTCGATACCCCGACCGAACGGATGAGGCCCTTCGCCTTGAGGTCGACGAGCGCCTGGAACGCCTCGACGTAGAGGCCCTGACGCGGGTTCGGCCAATGGATGAGATAGAGGTCCCAGTAGTCGAGGCCCGCCCGGTAGAGGGACTCCTCGACCGTGTACACGGCCTCCTCGTAGCGGTGGTGGCGGCCCGGGAGCTTCGATGTCAGCCGCAGCTCCTCGCGCGGAACGCCGCAGGTGCGGACCGCCTCGCCGAGGACACCCTCGTTCTCGTAGTTGAACGCGGAATCGAGGAGACGGTATCCGGACCGGATCGCGCTGCGCATCGCCTCGACGCCCTCCGAGCCGCGCACGCCGTAGGTGCCGAGGGCGATCGCGGGGACCGCGAGACCGTCGTTGAGGACGTATTCGGGAACGGGGGTCGGCGTCGACATGCCCTCCAGCATAGGCGCCCGCCTACCATGGGACTCATGGGCTATTACGAGTACGACGAGACCACGCTCCACGCGATCGACTACCAGCACTTCCTCCTCGACTCCCCCTCCCCGTACCACGCCGCCGACCTCGTCGCGCAGCGCCTGGTCGACGCGGGATTCACCCGGCAGGACGAGCGCGAGCCCTGGGACGCCTCCCCCGGCGGGCACGTCCTCGTCCGCGCGGGCGCCGTCGCCGCGTGGGTCGTGCCCGAAACGGTCGCCGAGGACGCGGGCTTCCGCATCGTCGGGGCCCACACCGACTCCCCCGTCTTCCGGATCAAGCCCTCCCTCACGACGACGACGCCCGACGGCTGGGGCCTCATCGACGTCGAGGTCTACGGCGGAATGATCTGGAACTCCTGGCTCGACCGGGAGCTCGCCATCGCCGGGCGCCTCCTCATGCGCGACGGCCGCCAGGTCCTCGTCCGCACGGGCGCCCTCGCCAGGATCCCGCAGCTCGCCATCCACCTCGACCGCTCGGTCAACCCGGACGGGCTCACCCTCGACCCGCAGAAGCACCTCCACCCGGTGTGGACCGTCGACTCCGAGGCCGACCTCCTCTCCGAGGTCGCCAAGTACGCGGGCGTCGAGGCGGCCGACATCGCCGCGCACGACCTCATCCTCATCCCCCAGCAGGGCCCGGGGACCTTCGGGGACCGCGGCCAGTTCTTCGCCGCCGGCCAGCAGGACAACCTCTCCTCCGTCCACTCCGGACTCACCGCCCTCGAGCGCCTCGCGAAGGAGGGGACGCCCGCCGACGGCGACGTCCGCGTCTTCATGTGCTTCAACCACGAGGAGATCGGCTCCGAGACCCGTTCCGGCGCCGCCGGCCCGATCCTCGAGACCGTCCTCGAGCGCACCGCCGCGGCCCTCGGCCGCGACTTCGACGGACGCGCACGGATGCTCGCCGCGTCCTCGTGCGTGAGCGCCGACGCCGCCCACTCCGTCCACCCGAACTACGCGGACCGCCACGACCCCGCGACGCGCCCGGTCATGGGCCGCGGGCCGGTCCTCAAGATCAACGCGAACCAGCGCTACGCGACCGACGGCGAGGGCATCGCCCTGTGGGCGCGGGCGTGCGAGGCCGCAGGGGTGAGGAGCCAGGACTTCGTCTCGAACAACGCGATGCCCTGCGGGTCGACGATCGGCCCGATCACGGCGACGCGCCTCGGGATCCTCACCGTCGACGTCGGCGTCGGACTCCTCTCGATGCACTCGGCCCGGGAGATGAGCCACATCGACGACCTCGTCGGAATGTCGAAGGTCCTCGAGGCCTACTGGGCCGGGGCCTGATCCCCCGATCCGGCGCCCCGCCGCGGCCTCGTCGATCGGGGAGGAGACGGCGAACCGCGCCCGGCCGCGCGAGGGCGCGGAGACGAACGAGCGGCCCCGACATCGCCGTCGGGGCCGCTCGCGTTCGGGGTCGCCGAGTCAGTCCTCGAAGGACTCGACCGCGGTGACGACGACGGGAACGTTGCCGCGCGTCGCCTTCGAGTAGGGGCAGAGCTCGTGCGTCCGGTCGAGGAGGCGCTGGGCGTCCTCGAGCGCAACGCCCGGGATCACCGCCCGAATGTCGACCGAGATGGCGAAGGACTCGCCCTCCGGGCCGATGCCGACGGTCGTGCGGACGACGGAGTCGGCGGTCGAGATTCCGAGCTCCTTGCCGGCGAGGCCCATCGCGCCCTGGAAGCAGGCGCCGTAGCCCATGGCGAAGAGCTGTTCGGGGTTGGCGCCGCCGCCCGGGCCTCCGAGCTCGGGGGGCATGCGCATGTCGAGTTCGAGCGCGGGATCGTCGGTGACGGCGCGGCCGCCGCGGCCGCCCGTCGTGTGCGCGGTGACGGTATAGGCGATGCTGTTTGGCGTGTTCATGACGTCCATCACACCACAGGGACTTCAGTCCCACAAGCGGAAGCCAGGAGGCGGCCGCAGGTGGCCGGGGAGATCCCCTCGGCGGCCGAAGGTGATGCTTTCGGCGCGCGAAGGTGATGCTCTCGGCGAAGAGAGAACGGGGCGGGGCGGGCTACTCGGAGAAGTCGGCGATGACGGATCCGGAGAGGGCCTTGACGATCGTGCGGGTGAAGCGCTCGTTCATCTCGGGAAGCCGGTCGGCGCGGACGAAGGTCGCCTCGATGTTCTCGCCGTCCGCGGGGTTCGGGTCGCCCGAGAGCCACTCGAGGACGAAGGAGGTGTCGAGGTACGAGGCGACGTCCCCATTGTCGCAAGTGACGGGGCCGACGACCTCGACTCCGATGAGGCGATCGACGCGCGCCTCGACGTCGGCCTCCTCGAGGGTCTCGCGCCGGGCGGCGCGCGCCGGATCCTCGCGCGGGTCGACGATGCCGGTGATCGGCGTCCACGCGCCGTTGTCGGTGCGGCGCACGCAGAGGACCTCGACGCTGCGGACGTCGTCGATCTTGCGCGACCAGCCGCGCGGCGCGTCGGCGGGCTCCCCGGATTCGGGGTCGATCGGGCGCAGGACGACGGCGGTCGTGCCGGGGAGCCAGAGCTCGGCGTGGCCGATCCTCTCGCGGAGGTCGAGGACGAACTGAGGAGTGGTCATGCGCCCACACTACGGCCCACCGCACCCGCCAAGAGCATCGGAGGTCCCGGTCCGCCCCGGACGTGACGCGTCGAACGCGCGACCGCCCGCGCCGGTCAGATCGACCAGATGAAGGGGACGAGGAGGATCTTCACGACGATGGAGAAGGCGAAGAGGGTCGCGTAGGCGGCCTCGATGCGCTCGTCGACGACGCGGGCGTCGGCGGCCTGGAGGACGGCCGGCTGCCCGAGGAACCCGGCGACGCCGCCCGCGCTGCGAGCGGCGGAGAGCCCGGCGAACCGTCCGGCGAGCGCCTGCGCGCCGCAGCACAGAAGAGTGAGGAGCGCGGCGAGGAGCGCGGACTTCGGGCCGTTCGAACTGGTGAGCAGCGAGGTGAGGGCGGGGCCCGCGTTGAGCCCGAGTCCGGCGAGGAAGAGGAGGAGCCCGATCTGGCGGATCGTGAGGTTCGCGGAGGCGGGAAGGGACCAGACGAGCGGCCCCGTCCGGCGCAGCGCCCCGAGGAGCATCCCGACGATGAGCGGACCGGCCGCGGATCCGAGGGAGAAGGTCGCGCCGCCGGGCATGGGGAAGGGGACGGCGCCGAGGAGCATCCCGAGGACCATGCCGATGCCGAAGGCCATGGCATCGACCTCGGAGACGCGCTTCTCGGAGTCGCCGAGCCAGTCCTGAATGGCGTCGAGCTCATCGGTCGGGACGACGACGGCGACGTGGTCGCCGAGCTGGAGGTCGAGGTCGTCGCGGGCGAGGAGATCGAGGTCGCCGCGGCGCACGCGCGTGATGACGGCTCCGAATCGGGTGGTGACGTTGAGCGAGGAGATCGACCGGCCGGCGAGGTCGGGGTTCGAGACGACGATCCGCTCGAAGGCGACGTCCGATCGGTCGTCCTCGAGATGGTGGTCGACGGGCTCGCCGACCTGGAGGGCGGCCTCCTCGATGTTCGCGGGGTCTCCGACGACGAGGACGAGGTCGCCGGCGAGAAGGTCCTCGCCGGGGACGACGACCCGGGTGACGCCGTCGCGACGCAGGTAGGACATGCGCACGCGCTGGTCGCGCCAGGCCTCGATCCGGCGGGTGTTGACGGTCTCGGCGACCCGGACGGTGACGGTCTCGAGGCTCTTCCCCGCGAGCGAGGGGGTGTCCTTCGCGCCGAGCCACTTCCGGGTGACGGTCATCGTGACGACGATGATGCCGACGACGACGCCGATCGGGTAGCCGAAGGCGTAGCCGACGGCCGCCTGCGGATCCCCGGTGACCCGGGTGGCGGCGTCGAGGGCGGGGGCGGCGGTGAGGGCGCCGGTGAACAGTCCGAGGGTGAGGCCCTTGGGGAGGTGGAGGAGGTTCCCTCCGACGAGCGCGGCGACGGCGCCGATGACGCAGACGAGGGCGCAGGACGCGAGGAGCGCGGTCTGCTTGCGCAGGTCCTGGAAGAAGGTCGCGCCCGCGGAGACGCCGACCGTGTAGACGAAGAAGGCGAGGCCGATCTGCTGGACGATCTCCATCCCCTGCCCGATGTCGGGGTTCCACGCGGAGACGGCGAGCCCGACGAAGAGGGCGCCCGCGGCGCCGAAGCGGAGCGGCCCGAAGCGGATCGCCCCGAGCGCCGCGCCGACCCCGACGACGAGGAAGAGCGCGAGCAGGTGGTTCGTCGTGAGGAGGGAGGCCATGCCACCAGCCTAGTTCGGGCCCCCGACGCCCCTCCATCGCCTCCGCGTGCGACGTGCCACGGGCTCCACTCGGGGCTACCGTGGGAGGAGCGGCTCGGACCGCGGAACGGGAGGCGGGGATGACTCTTCGAGGGGCGATCGGGCGCTCGCAGGCGAGTGACGCCGAGGTCGAGCGGTTCGAAGCGCGTCTCGACGCGCTCCTCGCCGACCCCGGGCGCTTCCTCGTCCCGGTCGGCGACGCCTACCCCTCGGGCTGCATGGACGGGCGCCCCTTCCGAGTCCCCGTCCTCGACGTTCCCGGACGCGCCTTCGTCGTCCCGCCGCACCGCGTCCGGATCGCCGGCGCGACGCTGGCGACCTGGGCGGCCGACCTCCTCGGCGCCGGCGTCTTCCGCCCGGCGCCGTTCACCGCGTGGTCCGAGGGCGAGGGCGCCGGCGCGGGCTCGTGCGTGCGCGAATGGGCTCCGGCCTGGCTCTCCCTTCTGTGCTCGGCGATGCGCGAGCGCGGGCTCGAGGTCTCCTGCCACACCTCCGAGCACGTCGAGGGGCACGACGCGGGATGCGGCGCGATGGACTCCCTGCCGACCGTGTTCGGCCTGCTCGCCGAGGAGCGGGACGTCATCGGCGATGTCCTCGAATCCTGGGGGATCGATCCGCGCGCGCTCCCGGCGGGGGCCGTCGAGCGCGCGGCGCGCTTCTCGCTCTCCCTGCCCACCGGCTCGGAGATCTCGGCGCTCGTCTCCGGTTACGCCGCCGCCCCGATCCCCGTCGCGATGGGCGCCCACGCCGAGGTCGCGGCGCTCGCGAACCGCGTCCCCGGCACGACCGTCGACTCCGACGCGCTGACGGAGGCGCTCGGCGGCCAGGCCTTCGTCGTCGACGTCTGGGCGTTCGGCGCGGTCGCGGATCTCCTCCTCGACGAGGCCGGGGCGAGGGGCGTCGATACGGCGGCGACCCGGGAGGGACTCGTCGCCCTCGTCGCCGCCTTCACCGTGGCGGGACTCCTCGCGCTATCGGGACCGAGGATGATCGTCCGGACGATCGAGGCGCCCGCGCGCTGAGTCTCAGCGGGTCTTCGCCTCGGCGACGCGGCGCCGCACGAATTCCCCGAGGTGCCCGAGTGCCGGGCACCTGGGATCGGCGCACCGACCGGCGGCCTCCGCTTCCGGCGCCCTCGCCCCGGCCTCGTCGATCGGCTCGGAGAAGGCGACGATCACCGCGTCGACGACGTCGCACAGAAGGGCCGCGTCGGCGTCGATCGTCCGCGAGGGCGAGAAGGAGTCGAGGTAGAAGGTCGTGAGGATCGACGCGATCGTCCCCGTCGGGAAGAGCGGGCGGCGACCCATGCGCGCGAGGATCTCGGCGATGATGCCCGAGACGGCCTCCTCGAGGCGCGCCTTCTCGGCGACGGGGAATCGGGAGTCCTCGCCGACGAGTTCGGGGTGGCGGAGAAGGTAGAGGTTGTACTCGCTCGTGAGGACGTACATCGTTCGGCCGTCGGCGGCGAAGGTGTCGAGGACGGCCATGACGGCGTCGACGTCGGGGGTGCCGGAGAGGTGGGCGAAGGCATCCTCGACGGTCGCGAGGATCCGGGTCGACCGCTCGACGAGGACGTCGCGGATGAGTTCGGCCATCGAGGAGTAGTTCGAGTAGAAGGCGCCGCGGGTGAACCCGGCGGCCTTGACGACGTCGTCGATGCGCGCGCCCTCGAACCCCTTGGCGACGAGGACGTCGGCGCCGGCCTCGAGGAGCCGCGCACGGGTGTTCTCCCGTTTGCGCAGGTCGCGCGCTTCCTCCGCCATCAATGACTCTCCTTCCCGGGCTGTCCGGAGCATCACTCTAGCCCGATAGTCAATACGATAGTGAATCGAATACAGTTTCATATTGAAACGATCCCCATCGAAAGGACTCGCCGTGTCCTCCCTCCTCCACCGCGTCGGGCGCTGGTGCGCCGACCACGCGGGCCGCGTCCTCGCGGCGTGGGCCGCCGTCATCGCGCTCCTCGCGGTCTCGGTGTCCTTCCTCGGCATGAACCTCTCCGGCTCCTTCACAATCGCCGAAGCCGAGTCGATGACCGGCCTCGAGATCCTCGGCGAGCGCCTCCCCCAGGCCGCCGGAACCTCCGAGCAGGTCCTCTTCACCGCGTCCGACGGCGACATCGCCGCCCACAAGACCGCCGTCGAGGACTTCGTCGAGAAGTCGGGGAAGATCGACGGCATCGCGATGGTCTCCGACCCCTTCGCCGAGACGACGAACACCGTCTCGAAGGACGGCGCCCACGTCCTCGTCCAGGTGCAGGGCGACACGTCCGTCGGCTCCATGGCGAGCGGCGAGACCTCCGCCGCGAAGTCCGTCGCCACGCACATCGACGAACTGCGCGATCAGGCCGAGGCCACCGACCCCGCCCTCACCGTCCAAGTCGGCGGGAACATCGGCAAGTCCGTCAACATCGGCCTCTCGGCCACCGAACTCATCGGCGTCCTCATCGCCGCGATCGTCCTCTTCGCGACCTTCGGCTCGCTCGTCACCGCCGGCGCCCCGATCCTCTCCGCCTTCATCGGCGTCGGAACCGGCATGCTCGCCCTCCTCGTCGCCGCCTCCGCCGTCCAGATCAACTCCGTCACCCCCGTCCTCGCCGTCATGATCGGCCTCGCCGTCGGCATCGACTATGCCCTCTTCATCATCTCGAGAGCCCGCGAATACCTCGCCAAGGGCATCGAGCCGAAGGAGGCCGCCGCCCGGGCGAACGCGACCGCCGGCTCCGCCGTCGTCTTCGCCGGCGGCACCGTCATCGTCGCCCTCTGCGGACTCGGCGTCGCGGGCATCCCCTTCCTCACCGTCATGGGCGTCTCCTCCGCGGCCGTCGTCGGCATCGCGGTCCTCGTCGCCCTCACCGCCGTCCCGGCACTCCTCGGCCTCATCGGCGCGAAGGCGACCCCCAAGCGCCGCGCCCGAGCCTCGGCGGCCGCGGCCGCCGCCCCGGCCTCGTCGACCTCCCCGAAGGCCCCGACTCCGGCGCCTAAGAGGCGCTCCTTCGCCGCCCGCTGGATCGACCTCATCACCCGGATCCCCGCGCTCACCGTCCTCGTCGTCATCGCGATCCTCGGGCTCGCGACCCTGCCCGCGACCTCCATGCGTCTCGGCCTCACCGACAACGGGTACGAGGCGAAGAGCACCGAGATGCGCCAGACCTACGATGCGATCGAGAAGGCCTACGGCCCCGGCTACAACTCCCCGATCATCGTCATCGCCGACATCTCCCAGTCGAACGACCCCGTCGGCGTCGTCGACAAGCTCTCCGACGACCTCGCCAAGCTCGACGGCATCGAGAAGGTCGCCCTCGCCACCCCGAACCAGGATGCGACGATCGCGTTCGTCGAGATCATCCCCTCGGCCGGGCAGACCGACCCCGCGACCACCGCCCTCGTCAAGGAGATCCGCGCCGACGCGCCGACCCTCGAGAAGGACCTCGGCATCCGCGACGTCATGGTGACCGGCCAGACCGCCGTCGCCATCGACATCGCCAGCCAGCTCGACGCCGCCCTCGTCCCCTTCGGAGTGGTCGTCGTCGGACTGTCGATCCTCCTCCTCATGATCGTCTTCCGGTCCATCGCGGTGCCGCTCACCGCGACGATCGGCTACCTCCTCTCCCTCGGAGCCGGATTCGGCGCCGTCGGCCTCGTCTTCGGGCAGGGCGTCTTCGCCGACGCTCTCAACGTCACGAAGGTCGGCGTCGTCATCTCCTTCCTCCCCGTCATCGTCATGGGCGTCCTCTTCGGCCTCGCGATGGACTACGAGGTCTTCCTCGTCTCCCGCATGCGCGAGGAGTGGATCCACTCCCACGACGCCAAGCGGGCCGTGCGGCGCGGATTCATCGGCTCCTCCACCGTCGTCACCGCCGCAGCGATCATCATGACCGGCGTCTTCGCCGCGTTCATCCCCCACGGCAACGTCTACATCAAGCCGATCGCGACCGCCCTCACCGTCGGCATCGCCGCGGATGCCTTCCTCGTCCGCATGACGCTGATCCCCGCCCTCATGGCGCTCCTCGGGAAGTCCGCCTGGTGGATCCCCGGGTGGCTCGACCGCCTCCTCCCCGTCGTCGACGTCGAGGGTGAAGGGCTCGCCCGCTCGCTCGAGCACCAGGACTGGGTCGCCGCCAACGGCGAGTCCGCCGTCCGCCTCGAGGGCGTCCGCGTCCGCGAGGGCAAGGACGTCGCCTTCACCGGCCTCGACCTCGTCCTGCGCGCCGGCGAGATCGGCGTCGTCCGGTCCGATGACCCCGTCGCCCGCGCCGCCCTCGCCGCCGTCATCGGCGCGCGCCTGCGCCCGACCCGCGGCCGCGTCGTCATCGGCGACCGCGTCCTCCCCGACGGCACGTCCTTCGTCCAGCGCCAGACCCTGCGCCTCCACGAGTACTCGGACCCGGTCCCCGCGCACACGCGCGTCGTCGTCATCGACGACCCGGGCGCGCGCCGATGGAAGCGCGTCCGCGAACTCGCCGCCTCCGGCGTCGCCGTCGTCGTCACCGGCCCGACCACGCTGCAGGTCCCCGCCGACCTCGAGGTCGCGGCCAGCGCGCTCCTCTCCCCCGAGGACGTCGCCGCCTCGCCCGACTCCCGCAACTCCGCGGCCCCCGCCGCCTCCGTCATCTCCGAGGGCGGCCCCGCCCTCGTCGCCCCCTCGAAGGAGACCGACCGATGAAACGTCACTCCATCCTTCTCACCCTCATCCTCCTGCTCCCGGCGATCCTCGGGCTCACCGCCCTCCTCGGAGTCTCCGGCGCCCAGGCGAACTCCGACCGCGTCGCGGCCGCCATCGTCAACGAGGACGAGATCGCGATGATGTCGGACGGCACCCAGCTGCCCGGCGGCCGCCAGATCATCGCCTCACTCACGAAGGACGACGCCTCCGGGAAGGAGTCCCTCGACTGGTCGGTCGTCACGGCCGACACCGCGAAGAAGGGCCTCGCCGACGGCACCTACGAGGCCGTCGTCACGATCCCGAAGGACTTCTCGTCGACCCTCGTCGACGTCCTCACGAAGAACTCCGGCACGGTCCCCTCGCTCGACGTCGAGGTCGCCGACGGATCCTCCGCCGCGTCCGGCGCCGTCTCCGCCGCCCTCGTCGACGCGGCCGCCAAGGACTTCGGGACGACCCTCACGGTCTCCTACCTCACGAAGTCGCTCGAGGCGACCGGCACGATCGCCTCGTCGATCGCGAAGGCCGCCGACGGCGCGACGAAGATCGCCGACGGGCAGTCCTCCGCAGCGGCCGGAGCCTCCCAGCTCGCCGACGGCACCTCCTCGCTCGCCTCCGGGGCCGGAACGCTGGCCTCCGGCGCGTCGACGCTGTCCTCGGGCGCCTCGCAGATCGCCGACGGCGTCTCCCAGCTCTCCTCGGGCTCCTCCTCCCTCGCCTCCGGCGCCTCGTCGCTGTCGGACGGCGTCTCCAAGGTCTCCACCGGCGCGGGCTCGCTCGCCTCCGGCGCCTCCGCCCTGTCAGACGGCGTGTCCGGCGTCGCGTCCGGCGCCTCCTCCCTCGCGTCGGGCGCCTCCGCCCTGTCCGATGGCGCGTCCGGCGTCGCGTCGGGCGCCACCGACCTCGCGTCGGGCGCTTCGTCGCTGTCCGACGGCGTCACCAAGGTCTCGAACGGCGCCACCGCCCTCTCGGCCGGCGCGACCTCCCTGGATGCGGGCGTCGACCAGTACGTCGCCGGCGTCGAACAGGTCTACGCGAGCATCACGCAGGCGCAGAACGGCGCCCCGCTCAGCCTCCAGGCCGCGGCCTCCGCCGTCGCATCCGGCCTCACGACGATGCAGCAGCAGCTCGCCGAGGCCGACACCTCCTCGCTCGCCTCCCTCCCGACGCAGCTCGGCACCGCCTCGGCCGCCGCTGGCTCGATCGCGACGAACGCGCAGACCCTCGAGCAGCTCATCGCCGCCTGCCAGGCGGGCAGCGCCCAGGCCTGCGCGGGAGCGACCCAGTACGCGCAGGGCATCGCCTCCGGCGCCTCCACTCTCTCCCAGCAGCTCGCCGCCGGCCAGCAGGCCGCCCAGACCGGCGCCGCGACCCTCTCGAGCTCCCTCACCGCCCTCTCGGGCGGCCTCGCCCAGGCGCAGACCGGCGCTGCGGGCGTCTCCTCCGGCATCGATCAGCTCGTCGCCGGAATGGAGCAGGGGCTCGTCGGCGACAAGGCAGCCGAGCTCACGGCCGGCTCCCAGCAGGTCGCCGATGGCGCGGCCGATCTCGCGTCCGGCGCCTCCCGGGCCTCGACGGGCGCGGCGACGCTCTCCTCGGGCGCAACGGACCTCGCGTCCGGCGCCTCCCAGGCCGCCACGGGCGCGGCGACGCTCTCCTCGGGCGCAACGGACCTCGCGTCCGGCGCCTCCCAGGCCGCCTCCGGCGCATCGACCCTCGCCTCGGGCGCAACGGACCTCGCGTCCGGCGCCTCGCAGGCGGCCTCCGGCGCCTCCTCCCTCTCGAGCGGCGCTGCGACGCTCTCCTCGGGCGCGGCGACCCTCGACGGCAAGATGCCGGAGTTCACCTCCGGCGCCTCCCAGCTCGCCTCCGGGTCGAAGACCCTCGCCGACGGAACGACCTCCCTCGACTCGGGCGCCCAGTCCCTCGTCTCCGGCCTCGACGAGCTGACCTCCGGGTCGAAGACCCTCGCCGACGGCCTGGCGAGCGCGGGCGACCAGATCCCGACCTACACGTCCGACGAGGCCTCCGCCTCCGCCAAGGCGATCGCCACCCCGATCGCCGTCGACCAGACGAACTCCGCGAAGCCGACGACGACCACCTGGGCGCCCACCGCCGCGGTCCTCGCCCTGTGGCTCGCCGCGATGGTCGGCGCACTCGCCTTCGGCGCGCTCAACCGCAAGCGCGTCGATTCGGCCGCCACCCCGGCGGCGCTCGCCTGGTCGTCGCTGTGGCCGAACCTCGTCGTCTCCGGCATCGCGGCGCTGCTCCTCGGCGGCGCGTTCCTCGCCGCGGGCGTCTCGAGGACAGGGTCGCCCGTATCGCCACTGTCACGGATCAGACGCGCATCGTCAAAGGTCGAGACGAGTCTGCCCTTCGCTTGCTCAGAGGCTTTGAGGGAGAGCACTTTGGCGTAGGCCGT
>NZ_LS991334.1 GCF_900499005.1 Actinomyces culturomici | reverse complement strand
CTTGTGGTATGTGGTGTGGGATGGGAGATGTGTAGAAGAGATAGGAATATGGTAAAAGACTGAGCTGATATGATATTGATGGAAAATAGCAAAGAAAGAAAGAACTGATGAAGTAGGAAGGTTTTTTTTCAAGCAGAAGACGGCATACGAGATTCGCCTTAGTCGCGTGGGCTCGGAGATGTGTATAAGAGCCGGGGTTGGGACTGGGGGACCGGCTTCGGGAGGGCGAAGCCGTCCTCGGAGTCTCCGTCGAAGGTCCAGGCCTTCCACTCAGGCATTGGACGCCTCCTTGCCCCACGGGTCGGGGTACTGCTGGTCGAGACGGTTCTGAAGGGCGACCGCCGAGAGGACGAACTGCGAGACTTCGCCCTTCACCTGCGCGTCGGAGGCGCCGGCGATCCAGTTGAAGCAGTGGAAGAGACGGACGGCGATCTTCCCCTCGTCGGTGACGACCGTCGTCGCCTTCGGGAGGTAGGTCGTCGCGTTGAAGAGGCGGACGGTCTCGGCGAGCTCCTCGGCGTGCGAGATGTCGAAGAGTCGCGGGTACTCGGAGACTCCCTGAACGGGGTGCCCCTCGGGGACGACGATTCTGATGGTCCGGTTGGGGAGGAGCGCGGCGACCTGCCCCCTGTTCGAGACGAAGGGGAAGAGCCCCATCGACTCGAGGGCGGCGGCGATGCGCTCGAGCGTCACCGGCGCGGTTTCTGTTGAACTCATGCCCCAACTCTATCGGTAGCCGCGCCGGCCGGGCGACGCGCGTCGCCGCCTAGAATGGCGCCGTGCCGACCCCCTCCGCCCCCGTCCCCCCGACCATCGCGTCCGAGGCCGCCGCGTCCGAGGCTGCTGCGCCCGCGACCCGTGCCCCGGC
>NZ_LS991333.1 GCF_900499005.1 Actinomyces culturomici | reverse complement strand
TGCCAGCGTCGGCGACCACCACCATGTCGTGGGCGCCGTGGCGTTCCTGGAAAGCTTTGACGGTCGGCAGGATCGTCTGGGTTTCCGCCTTGTTCCCCTCCCAACACGAGACTTCCAGGGGGAAGCCGGCCCGGTCGACGAGCAGGCCCACCACGATCTGGGGGTCCACGCGCCGCTCCTTCGAATACCCCACCTTTCGAAGCTCGTCTTCCTTCTCCGCCTCGAAGTACAAGGTCGTGACGTCGTACAAGACCAGAGACAGGTCCCCGCCCGACAGGGCGTGGTGGAAACACGCTGTGGCGATCCGGTTCCGGTAGCCGTCCCGGTTAATGCGTTCCAACGCGTTGAACAGAGTCCTCAGGCTCGCGTGCTCCACACCAAGCTCATCGAGCACCCTCAGAGTGTCGGCCTTCGAGGTCGGCTCCACAATCCGCGCCAACACGAGCTGCTTAAACGCCTCATCCCCAACCGCACTGTCGAACCCGAGTGCCGCATACGCCATCTCCAGCGCTTCCCACAACCAGCGTGATCTCTTCGCCTCGATCACGCCCGGAGCCGAAGAGCCTGTAGCGAACACATCGAGAACGCCCTGATCGGGATGAAGACGCTCCCTGGCCGCCGCAACCAACGCTGCGAGCTCTGCCTCATCATGAGCGGTCCCCACATGCTCGACCACGCGGTTTGTCCGCCCAACCTTTTCCACAATCTGCACGGCAGTGCCACCACCATTGCGGACCTTGCGGACAAACGGGGCCATAACCCCGATTCTAAACGCCCTTTAAGTGACCCAAACCATCCAACCCAATACCCACTGACCAGCACAAACACTCCACCAAATACGCAAATAGCACCAAAGTTGCACGAGTCAGGT
>NZ_LS991332.1 GCF_900499005.1 Actinomyces culturomici | reverse complement strand
GGGTCGGCCAGCGCCTCCAGCGTCATCCTCGTCGCCCGCTCACGAAGCTCCAGCGGGTACTTCCTCTGTCCCATGCGCAGTGATCCTTCCTGTCATCACTGCCTCCATCAAACCCGGGGCGCAACAGTTTGTAGCGACGCCACCTGGCAAGGCAAGACCCGGCTCGAGATCGCATTGGCCGTTGCTGCCGGTCTCCAACCGATAACGAGTGCCTGGACGAGCCTGCCTTTTGTCCACATCCGAGGGTGGAGACCGAAAGGTCGCTTTGTCGGCGGTCCCCACTTCAGACGCCGAAGGTGGTCCCGCTGAGGATCGGCGTTTCCGGGGGTGTTTCCTCCGCTATCGATAGTGATGATTGGGCGGTCTGGCGCTCTACTCGTAGGCGAATAACGGAAGCGGACGCCGGTCTGTTTCTGGCTGGAAGCCCGTTGGTCAAGGTGCCGTTCTGTAGGCGTAGGCACCGTGAGAGTTGATGCGCGTGGTGAGTGGCGCTAGGGCAAAGGGGGGCGTTGCAAGAGAAGACTGGCTGCCTCCGTCGGCGACGTCGTCTCCCTTCGGTTGTAGGGCATGCGACTGTGGGACCTCCATCGTCGAGGCGAGCTTCTCATTGATAGGCGCGCGATGCAGGCAACGCAGTGTCCGGTCCGCCATCTGCCTTCAGGGCGCACGTAGTCGACCGGGGGGAGATGCCGATCCACTCCATGGGCTCGAGCTCATCGAGCCCCACGGGGCAACGTACGTCGCGTCGAGCGTAAGCTGCGTTGGCGTGGGCGCGGCGAAGAAGCCGATGCTGAACTGCGTCCTCCCTGCGAGTAGATGGCGCCCACGAATCTGCACTTCGCCGTCGCCGAAGGCGCTCTCCGGTGTGCCGCGCCGCCGGCGCATACTACGCCGACTTGGCTGCCTGTGTGTGCTGTCACAGGGGGTGGGTTTGACGGGTGGGGGTGGGGCGTGTAAATT
>NZ_LS991331.1 GCF_900499005.1 Actinomyces culturomici | reverse complement strand
GAGTGTGCGATCCGGGTAGCCCCGCACGTGGAAGGGTCGGAGTGTCGGGAGCCTCGATACCGTCACCTCACCCGCAGAAACGCACACAGTTTCTCCGTTGGCTCCGATGCTGCAGGGCTCTGATCTGCGCTTTCTTCCGAGGATCCTGAGGTGGATCCTCCCAACGGGCCGAAACTGTGTGCGGATTTGCAGTGGGGGTGCCGGAGACGCCCCAGGTCCACGACTCCGTGACCGGCGGCCGGCCGGGATCCGCCGACTACACCCTCAACTGCGAAGCGCCGCATTGTCTACGCGCACCGAGAGCATTACCTTCGCGCGCCGAGGGGATGCGGTTCATGACTTCGCGGGGCGGGCTTCCGGATCGGCGTGAACTGAAACGGCGGGGGCCGGAACCCGAGTGGGTTCCGGCCCCCGCCGTTCGTTCGGTCAGCCCGTTCGATTCGTCAGCCCGTTCGTTCGGTTAGCCCGTTCGATTCGTCGGACCGGTCTGCTTGTTTGGTCGGGTCGGACTTCGGCGGGCCGCTCGGGCCGTCGCGCCGACTCAGTGCTGGCCCTCGGCCTCCTTGAGGCGCTCGTAGGAGCGGCGGATCGCCGTTTCGGCGTGCTTGTCGGGTGGGTGGGGTGTCGAGTGTGCGATCAAGGTTGTTCCGTGCCCGGAATCAGCCTCTCGCATGACCTACATCGCCGTTTCGGCGTGCTTGTCGGGTGGGTGGGGTGTCGAGTGTGCGATCAAGGTTGTTCCGTGCCCGGAATCAGCCTCTCGCATGACCTACATCGTCGTCTCGGCGGAGTTGGTGGGTGGGGTGGGGCGTTGAGTGTGCGATCCAGGTGGCCTGACACCCGGAATCAGCCCCTCGCATGACCTACATCGCCGTCTCGGCGAGTTTGGCGGGTGGGGAAGGTCGTCGAGTGTGCGATCCGGGTAGCCCCGCACGTGGAAGGGTCGGAGTGTCGGGAGCCTCGATACCGTCACCTCACCCGCAGAAACGCACACAGTTTCTCCGTTGGCTCCGATGCTGCAGGGCTCTGATCTG
>NZ_LS991330.1 GCF_900499005.1 Actinomyces culturomici | reverse complement strand
CGCTCCTTGGCTGCGTCATCCCTACCTCCTGTCATCTGCATCGTGCGTTTGTTTGTGCATGAAGGAGCCCCCGCCACAACCCCCCCCTCTCTGTTCGCCGGCGGCGTCGGATGTGTATAAGAGACGGGGGGCGACCACACGAAAGGGGCCGGGGCGGGAGGATCATCGGATCCTCCCGCCCCGACCCCCGTGTCGCGACGTCATGCGCTGCTGCTCTCGAGGTGAGGCACGTCGGGCGGCGAGGTCACGCGCCCTCTGCCGAGGGGTCATGCGCTTCCGCCCTCGAGGTCATTCGCCTTCGGGCACGGCGACGCCCGCCCGCGAGTCCCGCCGCGGGTCAGGACCGCGGATCCACCCCGAGCGCATCGAGGAGCGGCGCCATCTTCCGGCGTGTCTCGACGAGTTCCTCCGCGGGGTCGGAATCCGGCATGATGCCGCCGCCGGCGAAGATCCGCAGTGCGCGCCCGTCCTCCTCGAGCCGTCCGCAGCGCAGCGCGATGCAGAACTCGCCCTCGCCGGACGCGTCGATCCACCCGACCGGCCCGGAATAGCGCCCGCGCTCGGTCCGCTCGTACTCGACGAGGAGCGCGAGCGCCTCCTCGCGCGGCGTCCCGCACACGGCGGCCGTCGGATGGAGCGCCTGAACCGCGGATAGGAGCGACACCTCTCCGAGCTCGGCGTCGACGTCGGTTGCGAGGTGCGCGACGTTCGGCAGATCGAGGATGAAGGGCTCATCCGGCACGGACAGTGAGTCGACGATCGGCGACAGAGCGCGGGCGACCGACTCGACCGCGAGGGCGTGCTCGCGACGATTCTTCGCGGAGGACAGCAGCTCGTCGCCCCGTCCGGCGGGGGCGGTGCCCGCGAGGACGCGCGAGCGCAGCATGCCGGCGTGCGTCGACGCGAGCATTTCGGGGGTCGCCCCGATGAGCCCGTCGACGGCGAACCGCCAGGTCGAGGGGTAGAGGGCGTCGAGCCGCCCGAGCAGGAACCGCGGATCGATCGCCGAATCCGCGCGCACGAGCATGTCGCGCGTCATCACCGCCTTCGACGCATCCCCCGCCCGCAGCCGCGCGGCGAGCGCGTCGACCGACGCCGTCCACTCCGCCTGGGTCATCCGGCCGACGTCCGTCCGCACGCCCTCGGGCGCTTCGGGGGCGATCGACGAGGGCGGGGCGAGCAGCTCGTACGGGTCGGGAGCGGGCGAGCCGAGCGCCGCGGAGGCCGCCCAGCGCCCCTGTGGGGTCTCGAGCACGACGAGGGCGGGGACGATGAGCGTCGACTCGGTGAAGGAGGCGAAGCCGAAGGAGCCGAAGGCGATGGGCAGGCTCGGCGCGTCCGCGGGGCCCGTGATCCGCGCGGACGCGCGGACCGAATCCCACCAGGCCCCGGCCTCGTCGATCGCCGAGGAACCCGAGCTGCACCACGCGGCGGCCGTTCCCCAGCCGACCATCGACTGGCGGAAGCCGAGCCATGCGAGGGCTGTCCCGCTTACAGATCTCCGAGCCCACGAGAGAAAGGCGAGTCTACTGTGG
>NZ_LS991329.1 GCF_900499005.1 Actinomyces culturomici | reverse complement strand
CCCCTGCGTCACGTCACCATCCGCATCGCCGGACACAACATCACCGCCCAACCCACCATCCCACCAACCGCGAAAACCATCCTCGACAGCCTCGCCACGTGACACACCCCAACTGTGCAACTCAGGTGGACCGAACGCGATCTTGGTTGCGCGAACATGAGGTCCAGGTCGATTGACCCCAGCGGGATGAACGGTCGGAAGCGCCCGGCCCAACTGCCCGCAAGACTGTCCACGATGTCTTGAGACATGCCACCTTCGAGCCCACATAGCGCAGGCGTGGTTAGCGGGCTACGTGCTCAAGAGGGCTTTCATCCCATCCCCATCCCATCGTGCCGCTGTGGTCCTCGTGCTCTCACTGTGCGTGTAGGCCTAGAGGATTGAGTCTTCGTCTCGGGGCCGGGAGGAGGCGTAGAGGATCTGGAGGACGACCTCGAGGATCTCGCGGGCGGCAGAGTCGCGGGCGGAGGCGGGTCCCGTCTCCGCCCGCTCGCTCCGATCGACGATGCCGCCGGGCGCGTGCGGATCGATCCCCTCGCCGAGGACGGCCACCGCCTTCGTCCGCCAGGCGGCGATCCCGGCGGCGCGCATGACGACGCCGATCACCGAGTGCGTGAGGGGGCGCAGCGGCGAGACGAGTTCGCGCCCCGCCGCCTCGAGGATCCACTGGAGCACCCGCCCGAGCTCGTCGACGAACTCGAGGTTGATGTCGAGGAAGCGCGTCGCCCACTCGGGGTCGCGGATCGACCGCATCTGGAGCTCGGAGTGGAGGAGGTAGAGGTCGGCGTCGACGCCGATCGCGTCGAGGGCCTCGAAGAGGAGCGACTCCATGAGGAGGCCGTCCTCCGCCCTCCGCTCGTCGGGCGCACGGCTTCCGGCCTCGTCGATCGGCAGCGGAGCCCCGGCGGAGACGTCCCCGGACACCGTCCCCGCCCAGCGGTCAACGGTGCGCCGGAGTCGCTCGATGAGCGCGGCGTACTCGTCCTCGGCGAGGGCGGCGAGCAGGGAGTCCTTCGACGCGAAGTTCGAGTAGAAGGCGCCGCGCGAGAATCCGGCGGCCTTGCAGATGTGCTCGAGCGAGGTCGCCTCGACGCCCTCGTCGATGATGATCCGGCGGGTGGCCGCGATGAGCCTGTTCTGGGTGTCGAACCTGTTGCCCATCGCGTCCTCCGTCCGAATCTCGGCGCGGCGCGGTCAGCGCGCCTCGTCGAGCTGATGGTAGATCGCCGGGAGCAGCGGCACGAGGACGTCCAGCGCGTCGAGCGCCCCGCCCTTCGAGCCGGGGGAGGAGACGACGAGCGCTCCGGAGGAGTCGCGGGCGGTGACGCCGACGACCTCGCGCGACAGTCCGGACAGGGGGGTGGAAGCGAGGCCGTGGGCGCGGGTCTGCTCGGCGATGCCGGGGATCTCGACCTCGACGATCTCGCGGACGACCTCGGGGGCGACGTTGCCGACGCCGAATCCCGTGCCGCCGAGGATGAGGACGAGGCGCGCGCCGGTCGCGAGGGCCGACCGGGCGGCGGCGTAGAGGACCTCGCGGGATTCGGCGACGACCTCGGTGGAGGCGACGACGACGCCCGCGGCCTCGAGGGCCTCGGCGACGGCGGGGGTCGCGCGGTCCTCCTTCGTGCCGGCGAGGACGCGGTCGGAGAAGACGATGAGGGCGCTTACACACATCTGACGCCGCCGGCGGATAGAGAGGTGTGGGTGTCCGGGGGCGGCGGGCAGAGTAAAAAGAAAAGACACAGCGA
>NZ_LS991328.1 GCF_900499005.1 Actinomyces culturomici | reverse complement strand
TTCCGCCGCCGCCGCAGGCTGGTCATAAGAACCACCCCCCCCAACCGCCCGCTCCCGCCGGCCCAGCTCTCCCATCGAGAGCATCACCTTCGCGCGCCGAGAGCATTACCTTCGCGCGCCGAGAGCATTACCTTTCCTCCGTCGAAGGGCCCGCTGCCCGATCACCATGACCGGGCAGCGGGCCCTTTCGCTGTGAGAAACCCCTCGCCGCGTCCTCGAAAGTCGACCGCAATAGCCGAGAAGGGCGGGGCCGCCGGAGTTCGGATTCCCCGGAGCCCTCGGGGAGGAATCCCGGAGCCCCCGAGGAGGAGTTCCGGAACCCCGCAGGGAGGAGCGCTGAGCCTCAGCGGTAGTTGACGAACTGCAGCGCGACGTCGAGCGCGTCGCCCTTGGGGCCCTTGAGGAGGGCGATGACGGCCTGGAGGTCGTCGCGCGACTTGGAGGAGACGCGGAGCTCGTCGCCCTGGATCTGGGCCTTGACGCCCTTGGGGCCCTCGTCGCGGATGAGCTTGGAGATCTTCTTCGCGGTGTCCTGGGCGATGCCCTCGCGCAGCGGGGCGACGAGCTTGTAGATCTTGCCGGAGGGCTTGGGCTCACGATCCTTGTAGTCGAGGCACTTGAGGGAAAGGCCCCGGCGGATGAGCTTGGTCTGGAGGACGTCGAGGATCGCGAGGACGCGGTCGGCCGAGTTGGCCTCCATCTCGATGGCGTCGCCGGACAGGCGGATGGCGGCGTCGACGCCACGGAAGTCGTAGCGGGTGGAGATCTCCTTGGCGGTCTGGTTGACGGCGTTATCGACCTCCTGGCGGTCGAGTTTCGAGACGATGTCGAACGATGAATCGGCCACGGCGTTCCTTCCTCGAGGCGCGTCCCGGTGGGGCTGCGCGCGTGATGATCCGCACCCCGGAGCCGATTGGCATTGGGGGAGCGTTTCCTGTTATTCTTCCACGGCACCGCGAAAGCGGAGCACGGCGGGGTACCCGAGTGGCCAAAGGGAGCTGACTGTAAATCAGCCGCGGAATGCTTCGGGGGTTCGAATCCCTCCCCCGCCACAGTCTCGGTTCGACCGAGAAGCGCGTGTGAGGTCCTTCTCAGCAGCGCGGATTGCGAAAGCGATCCTGGCTCGATTAGGCTCTTTCGCGTTGCCCCGATAGCTCAGTCGGCAGAGCGTCTCCATGGTAAGGAGAAGGTCAAGGGTTCGATTCCCTTTCGGGGCTCTGGTCGCGGCCTCCCGGTCGCGCCGCGGCGGGGTAGCTCAGCTGGTCAGAGCGCACGACTCATAATCGTGAGGTCGCGGGTTCGAGCCCCGCCCCCGCTACCAATCGAACAGGTCGCGCGCCGACACCACTATTCAGCAAAAGAGGACACACCGTGGCAAGCAAGTCTCAGGATGTTCGCCCCAAGATCACTCTGGCCTGCTCGGAGTGCAAGGAGCGCAACTACATCACGAAGAAGAACCGTCGTAACACGCCGGATCGTCTCGAGCTCGCGAAGTACTGCCCGCGCTGCCACAAGTCGACGGCTCACCGCGAGACCCGCTGAACCAGCGGACCGCGAACCCCCGAAGAGCGATCTTCGGGGGTTTCCCATTTCCGTTTCATTCCGTTCGGCGGTTCTCGGGTCGACGAGGCCGGGGCCGCGCGTCGGCTGCGGGGAGGTAGAAGGGCGGTGGCCCGTGGGGGGGTGCCCCTATGTGGTGTGTCAAGCGGCTGTTGGCAGGTGTGTTGTCGGGTTGGGGTTGTAGAGGGCTCCGTCTCGGATCATGGCGTGGAGTGTGAGGATGCGTCGGTGGGCGAGGGCGATGA
>NZ_LS991327.1 GCF_900499005.1 Actinomyces culturomici | reverse complement strand
CCGTACGGAGGGGCGACCGATTAGGGGGTACGAGGGCGGAGCCCCGGCTCCGCCCTCGTACCCCCTAATCGGTCGCCCCTCCGTACGGGCGCCCGCGAGAAAAGGAGAACACTATGACCGGATTGAACGTCGCAGTCGTCGGAGCCACCGGACAGGTCGGCCGCGTCATGCGCGCGCTGCTCGACGAGAGGGACTTCCCCGTCGAGACCATCCGCTTCTTCTCGTCGTCGCGCTCCGCGGGCACGACGCTCGAGTGGAAGGACGAGGAGATCACGGTCGAGGACGTCGCGACGGCCGACTTCGCCGGAATCGACATCGCCGTGTTCTCCGCCGGGGCGACCGCCTCGCGCGAGTACGCCCCGAAGTTCGCGGCCGCGGGCGCCGTCGTCGTCGACAACTCCTCGGCGTGGCGCAAGGATCCCGAGGTTCCGCTCGTCGTCTCCGAGGTCAACCCCGAGGACGTCGCCAACCGTCCGAAGGGCATCATCGCGAACCCCAACTGCACGACGATGGCCGCGATGCCGGTGCTTCGCCCGCTCGTCGACAAGGCGGGCGGCCTCGAGCGCCTCTTCGTCTCGAGCTACCAGGCCGTTTCCGGCTCCGGGCTCAAGGGCGTCCAGGAGCTCGTCCGCCAGACCCAGGCGGGCGTCACGCAGGACCTCGCCGCCCTCGCCCTCGACGGCCGCGCAGTCGCGCTGCCCGAATCCGAGGTCTACGTCGCCCCGATCGCCTTCGACGTCGTCCCGCTCGCCGGGTCGATCGTCGACGACGGCTCGGAGGAGACCGACGAGGAGCAGAAGCTCCGCAACGAGTCGCGCCGAATCCTCCACATCCCCGGCCTCAAGGTCTCGGGCACCTGCGTCCGCGTTCCCGTCTTCACCGGGCACACCCTCACCGTCCACGCCGAGTTCTCGGGCGCGATCACGCCCGAGGAGGCGCGCGAGGTCCTCTCCTCCGCGCCGGGCGTGCGCCTCGTCGACGTCCCGACCCCGCTCGAGGCCGCCGGTCGCGACGAGGTGCTCGCCGGCCGCATCCGCCAGGATCAGGCGGTCGACGATTCGCGCGGCCTCGTCCTCGTCGTCGCCGGCGACAACCTCCGCAAGGGCGCGGCGCTCAACGCGATCCAGGTCGCGGAGATCGTCGCGGCGGAGCTCCTCGCGCAGTAGTCCCGATCGACGAGGGCGGGGCTTCCGGGCTCATCGAGGCTCCGGGCGGGCCCGCCCAATCGGACTCTCCGATCGATTGAGGCCTTCGCCTCACCGGCCCCGCGGCCGGGCGCCTCCTGTGGCGCTCGGCCGCGGGCTTCTTTACAGTCGGGGCCGTGCCTCATCACGTTCTGCCCGCCGCCGTCCTCTGGGACATGGACGGCACTCTCGTCGATACGGAGCCCACTTGGGACGCGATGACCGGAGAGGTCGTGCACGACCTCGGGGGCGAGCTCACTGCGGACGATCGGGTCCTCCTGCGCGGAGCGTCGACCGAGGCGACCTTGGAGGTCATTGAGCGCTGCGTGCCGGATCTCGACCCGACGACGGTCTTCGACGAGATCGAACGGCGCCTCCTCATCGCCCTTCACGACGACCTCGTCGTCATGGACGGGGCGATCCCGCTCCTCGAGGAGTTCGCGTCGCGCGGAGTCCCGCAGACGATCGTCACCTCGTCGCGCGCGGTCGTCGTCGAGCGCGTGATGAAGGTCCTCGGGGCCGACTTCTTCACCGGATTCGTCGCCGACGACTCGGGGGTCTCGCTCGACCGGATCGACGAGCTCACGCGGATTCGCATCACCTCCTGACCGCACGCGGACCGGCGAGGACGGGGCGGGGCGCCGCCCCGGCGGTCACTTCGACCACTCGGCGGCGGCGGACGACAAGGAGGGCGCCGACCACGTCGGCGCGGGCACCCGCCACGCAACCAAGGCCACAGTGGACACCGGCAATG
>NZ_LS991326.1 GCF_900499005.1 Actinomyces culturomici | reverse complement strand
CGCCGTCGCGGCGGTCCCCCCCGCGGGGGGAGTGCGCCTCCCCGCCCGGGGGGTCCGCGCCGCCCGCGCCCTCGGCGCCCGATGACGACCCCGACTTCCTCTTCCGGCTCGAGCGCGACATCCAGCGCGAGCGCCGGTCCCGCGCCGAGCGCGACGCCCGGCGGGGCGACTCCGCCCCCTCGCCGGACACCGGCGCCCCCTCCGCCGGCGCGTCCTCCGACGCCGCGGCGCCCGGTTCGCCGTCGGGCTCCGTCGGCGAGGGCCCGGCCGACTCTCAGGGCGACACCCGCTCCGACGGCCCCCGCGCCTCCGACTCCCGCCCTTCCGACTCCCGCACGATCGACTCCCGCACGATTGACGAGGACGGGGCCCAGACCGACTGAGGGGGATCGCGCATCGGCGATCCGATGCGCGCCGCCTCGCCGCCGCCCGCTCCGGGCCCTGCGGGGTCGACGACTCAGCGCTCCCCTTCCGCGGGCGCACCGCCCCGACCTCGTCGATCAGGAGGAGCCGCCGCGGAGCTCAGCGCTTGAGCGCGGCCTCCGAATCGCCCGGCGTCATGTCGTGCGCCTTCGCGACGAGATCGGCGGCGGGCTCGGCGTAGGTGATCGCGACGAGCGTCGAATCGCGGAACTCGAAGGTCGTGAGCGACGCGAGCGAGCAATGGCGCGACCACGGCGCGTGCGCGAGCGGCTGCTTGCGGGCGAAGCGCGTGAGGATCGTGATCGGGCTCTGGTGCGAGACGACGAGCGCCTCGTGGCCCTTCGCCCGCGCGAGCGCCGACGACAGGGCCGCCCGCATCCGCGAGGCGATGTCGACGTAGGGCTCGCCCCAGCTCGGCTCGAGCGGATTGCGGTAGTACTTCCAGTTCTCCGGCTTGAGGAAGACCGAACGGTCCGCGTTGACCGGCTGGCCCTCGAAGGCGTTGCCCGCCTCGATGAGCCGGGGGTCCGAGAGGATCGGCAGATCGTAGGCCGCGGCGGTCGGCGCGGCGGTGAGCTGGGCGCGCAGGAGGGGCGAGGAGATGACGGCCGTGATGTCGGCGCCCTGCTCGACGAGGTGGTCGGCGGCCCGCTGCGCCATCTCGTGGCCGAGCTCGGTGAGCCCGAATCCGGGCATCCGCCCGTAGAGGAGTCCGTCGGGGTTGTCCACTTCCCCGTGGCGCATGACGTGGATTCGCGTCGAGATCATGGGGCCAGTGTCGCACGCCGGCGCGTCTCGGGAACGAGGGCGGGGCGGGGCGTTGCAGGAGGGAAGAACGGATCCCCTCGACGGACGAAGGTGATGCTCTCGGCGGACGACGGCCATGCGGCTCTTCAGAATCGGGGGTGTCATCGCGTGCCGGCGGCCCGCACGACCCAGATCGCCGTCTCAGCGCACTTCACGGGCGCGAACGGACGCCGAGTGTGCGATCCAGGTATCCCCACACCCCGAACCACCCTCCCTGCACGACCCAGATCGCCGTCTCAGCGCACTTCGCCGGTGCGAACGGACGCCGAGTGTGCGATCCAGGTATCCCCACACCCCGAACCACCCTCCCTGCACGACCCAGATCGCCGTCTCAGCGCACTTCACGGGCGCGAAGGGACGGGGCGGGTAGAACGAGGCGGGGGGGGCGGGCCCTCCCGGACGGACGCCCAGCGGGGCCGCCTGATCCTCTCGAGGGCGCGGCCCTTCGCCAGTTCGTCGACGACTTTGTCGAGCATGCGGATGCGCCGGATCAGCGGATCCTCGATCTCCTCGACACGCACGCCGCAGATCGACCCGGTAATGAGGTCCGCCGTGTCGGCGAGCGCCGCGCCCGCGAAGAAGTCCTCGAAGGAGCGCTCGTCCTCGAGGGCCTTCTCCAGCTCGGCGGTCGAGTACCCCGTGAGCCACGGAGATCACGGCGTCGAGCTCCTCCTTCGTCCGGCCCTTCCGCTCGATCTTCTTCAGGTAGAGCGGGTACACGGACGCGAAGGGCATCGCGGGGAGCTTCGCGGAGCGATCGGCCACGGCGGCCTCCTTCTCTCGGGGTCGGGATCGCCCTCGTCGATGAGTACGAGGGCGGGGCGGGGCGTTGCAGGAGGGAAGAACGGATCCCCTCGACGGACGAAGGTGATGCTCTCGGCGGGAG
>NZ_LS991325.1 GCF_900499005.1 Actinomyces culturomici | reverse complement strand
TCGACCGTCCTCGTCGATCTCCGCGGCGGCGCCGTCCGGGGGCGCGGGGATCGGGGCGCCCGCGCTCGCGGGCGCGACCTCGATCTCCTTGCCATCCATGGCCCCGATCCTACCGGCGGCCCGGGCCCGGGTAGGGTGGGGACCGCAGACGCGAAGACAAGGAGAGCGCGTGATTCTTCCGACCCTCGTCCCGATGGCCGACGCCTCATGGCTCCAGACGTTCCTCGGGTGGTTCCACAACCCCGAGGCCCTGCTCCTCGCCATGGGCCCGTGGGTCCTGTGGGGGACGCTGGGGATCGTCCTCGTCGAGTCCGGGGTCCTCTTCCCGGTCCTGCCCGGCGACTCGCTCCTCTTCACGGCGGGCCTCCTTCACGACCGCCTCGGGCTCCACCTCCCGACGCTCGTCGCCCTCACCTTCGTCGCCGCGTTCATCGGCGCGCAGATCGGCTACTGGCTCGGCGCCCGCTTCGGACGGCGCCTCTTCTCCGACGACGCGCGCTTCCTCAAGACGGAGCACCTCGCGAAGGCGGAGCACTACTTCGCCGAATACGGCGGCCGCTCCCTCGTCATCGGGCGCTTCATCCCCTTCGTCCGCACCTTCATCCCGCTCGCCGCCGGCATCGCCCGCTACCCGTATCCGAAGTTCCTCGTCTTCAACTCCCTCGGATCGCTCCTGTGGGGCGCGGGGATCACCTACCTCGGCTCGGTCCTCGGCGGCGTCCAGTTCGTCCACGACCACCTCTCGCTCATCATCCTGTCGATCGTGTTCGTCTCCCTCATCCCGATGGTCGTCGAGGTCCTCGCGCAGCGCCGCAAGGCGGCCGCCGCCCCGTCCGCCCCCGCGGCCGCCGAGTCGGAGACCGTCGAGGAGTGACCCGATGATCGGGCAGTGGTGGACGGTCGTCCCGACGATGGTCGGGATGCTCGTCGTCCTCACCCTGCCCACGGTCTTCTGGGTGCGGGCGCGGGTCCGCTCCTCCGTCGTCGCCCTCGCCGTCGCGCCGGGCATGACGATGGCGATCCTCACGGCGCTCTCGATCGTCTTCGACGTCGCCGGCGTCGACTGGGAGCGCGCGAAGGTCTTCCCGGTCCTCGGGCTCGTCGGCGCGCTCGGCGCGGTCGTCTGGCTCTTCGAATCCGCGCGCCGCGCCGGCGGCGGGACCCTCCAGCCCGGCGGGATCGTCGCCGCGATCGGTCCGCGCCGACCCCTCGGCGAGGCGCAGAGCCGCGTGCGCGCCTCGACTTGGGCGATGATCGGCGTCGGCGCGCTCCTCGCGGCCCTCCCCATGCTCCTGCGCGCCGATCCGCGTCTGCCCGCCCAGCAGTGGGACTCGACCTTCCACCTCAACGGCGTGTGGTCGATGCTCCACTCCCATTCGGCCTCGCCCTTCGGCGGCCTCGCGGACCTCTACGGGGGCCGGAAGGTCTTCTACCCGACGACCTGGCACGCCTTCACCGCCCTCTTCTCGACGCCGACGACGGTGATCCGCGCGTCGAACGCGTCGTCGATCGTCCTCATGATCGTGTGGGTCCTCGGGGCGACCGCGCTCACCAGCGTCGTCACGCGCCGCCGCGGCGCGATCCTCGCGTCCCCGATCCTCGCCGGCCTCCTCCTCGACATGCCGGCCGACAACCTCACGATGTACAACCAGTGGCCGAACGCGATGGGGCTCGCCGCGGTCCCGGGAGTCGTCGCGCTCGCCGTCATCGTCGGGCGGCGGATGCGCGCCGACCTCGGATCGCTCCGGGCTCTCGCGTCGCACGTCCCGCTCGGCCTCGCCGTCGTCCTCGGAGCCCTCGGCGCGACCGCCGCTCACCCGAGCTCAGCCTTCGTCCTCGCCGCCCTCCTCCTCCCGCCGCTCCTCGGCGGGCTCTGGAAGATCGGGCGCGCCGCCATCGACGAGGGCGCTTCGACGCGCGCGATCGGCGCCGGGATCGTCGGGGCCCTCGCACTCGGCACGCCCTTCCTCCTCCTCACGACGAGCCGCATCCGCGCGATGGGGGAGTACCCGCGCGCCGGCATCTCGTGGAGCTACGCCTTCAGCCACATGTTCACGCCCGCGCCGCCCTTCACGGCGACCGCGGCGCTGTCTGCGCTCATCCTCGTCCAGGCGGCCCTCCTCCTCATCGGGGTCGCCGCGCTCACCGGGCTCATCCCGCCCTTCCCGCCCTCCGCCC
>NZ_LS991324.1 GCF_900499005.1 Actinomyces culturomici | reverse complement strand
CTTCCCGCCCTCCGCCCTCCTGCGCACCGCCGCGTCCTCGTCGATCGACGAGGACGGAGCCGCGCGCCCCCTCGAGGGGACGGGGACGGACGACGAAACGGCGGACGCCCCCGCGGCGGACCTCGCCGACACCCCGGACTCGGGCGCCCCCGTCGCGCCCGCGTTCCCCGAGCCGCCCTCCCTCGGATCGCCCGCGCCCGCGCCCCGTCGGGTCGTTCGGCCGAGCGCCGAGTGGGAGCCGCTGTGGCCGATCGTCTCCTACCTCGTCTTCTGCGTTCTCACCTTCCTCGCGTACGCGCCGATCGGGGAGCCGCGGACGTTCCTCCTCGCGCCCTGGTACCTCGACGCCCGGAGGATCATGGGGTCGCACGGCCTCGCGATGGTCCCCCTCATGGCGATCGGCTTCGACCGGATCGCCGGCGCCCTCCACGCGCACCTGTCGGCGCGCGCCCCACGGACCGCTCCCGGCGAGCGCCCGGTTCTCGGCGCCGCGAGGCCGGCCCGCTGGCGCGTCGACGCCGTGCTCGGGCTCGTCCTCCTCCTCGTCACCGGGGTCGGAGCCCTCGACTCGCGCCTCATCGCCACCGACTACGTCTACGACACCGAGGCGCTCGGCAAGCCCGGCATGGCGACCGCCGGCGAGATCGCGATGCTCCGACGCATGCAGCTCCTCATTCCCGGAGACGCCGTCGTCCTCGGCGACCCCATCGCCGGAGCCGCCTACTCCGAGGTCATCGGCCAGCACACCGCCGTGTTCCCGCAGCTCACCATGACCGGCGGCGACGACCACTGGCAGGAGATCCTCGCCAAGCGCTTCAACGAGATTGCGACGAGCCCCGACGTCTGCGAGGCGATCCGCGCCCTCGGCGTCACCTACTACTACGAGGACGAGGACGGCTGGTACTACGACTTCCTCCGCTCCTCGCGCTACCCCGGCCTCTACAACGTCGACACCTCGACGGGCTTCGAGCTCGTTGACCAGGGCGGGACCGCGAAGCTCTACAAGATCACCGCCTGCGGCCTCGGGGAGTAGGGCCAACGCGGACTCGGACGCCCCGCGCGGCGGAGGCGGCGCCCCGATACGCTGACGGCATGTCCGACACCACCGAGTCCCACTCCGCTCACGTCGCCACGCACATGCCCGGCCCCGCGCCCGCCGGCGAGCGCATGCAGATCGCGTTCCTCGGCCCCTACGGCACCTTCACCGAGCAGGCCGTCCACCAGGTCGCGCCCGCCGGTGCGGAGCTCCTCCCGATGACCTCGGCGCCCCACGCCCTCGCCGCCGTGCGCCGCGGCGAGGCCGACCGCGCCGTCGTCCCCATCGAGAACTCCATCGAGGGCGGCGTCAACGCGACTCTCGACGCCCTCTCCCACGGTGATCCGCTCGTCATCGTCGCCGAGATGGTCGTCCCCATCGTCTTCCAGCTCGTCGTCAGGCCCGGCACCCGGCCCGAGGACGTCCGCAAGATCGGCACCCACCCGCACGCGTGGGCGCAGTGCCGCAACTGGGTCGAGGAGACCTTCCCCGGCGCCATCCACGTGCCGACGACGTCGACCGCCGCGGGCGCAGAGCTCCTCGCGAGCGGCGACGCGAACTTCGACGCGGGCCTGTGCTCGGCCGTGTCGGTGACGACCTACGGCCTCGAGGCCCTCCACCGCGACGTCGCGGACAACCCCGGCGCCGTCACCCGCTTCGTCCTCGTGGCCAAGCCCGGCGTCCTCCCGCCGCCCACCGGCGCCGACAAGACGACGATCCAGGTCGCCCTCCCCGTCAACGAGTCGGGCGCCCTCCTCACGCTCCTCGAGCAGTTCGCCGTCCGAGGCGTCGACCTCTCGCGCATCGAGTCGCGTCCGAGCGGCGACGGCCTCGGCGACTACACCTTCAGCATCGACATCGTCGGTCACGTCACCGAGGAGCGGGTGCAGGCCGCTCTCGTCGGCCTCCACCGTTACTCGCCCGACGTCCGCTTCATGGGGTCGTACCCCCGAGTCGACGGCGTGCGGGCGAACGTCCTGCGCGGCACGAGCGACGAGGATTTCCGCGTCGGGCGCGCCTGGGTGTCGTCGATCCTTCACGGCGGCGACGGCGTTCACGTCGACGAGTCGAGGCCCGCGCCGAACTGGCCGCTGCTCGGCTGAGAACCGCTTCCCGACGCCCTTTCCCCGCGGCGGCGTGCGTCGTGCGCGGCGAAGCCATGCGCGCGCATCCCCTCGATGCGCGAAGGTGATGGGCGGTTTCAGGCGGTGAGTGCAACGGCGTTGTCGTCGAGTAATTTTTGCATGAGTTCGGCGGGTGTTTTCCAGCCGTGGCGTTTGCGGGGTCGGGTGTTGAGTTGGCGTTCGGCC
>NZ_LS991323.1 GCF_900499005.1 Actinomyces culturomici | reverse complement strand
TCAACGGTGCATGAGCGTGTGTCACGAAGGCCTCCTTGTACAGGTTGCGAGTGTGGTAACCCACATCCTGCCAAGGAGGCCTTCACCTCACCACGCCGTTCACAACCTCCCGAGGAAGTACACCTAGCGGGCGCTGGGCGCGTTCGGGGCGCGATTCGGGGAACCGTTATCGTTTGTCACCGTTTTCATGCTTTTGAATCGTTTTCCGCAGGATTTCGCGGTTTTCCGCGGTCCTCGGGGTGCTCGCTCTCCTCGACGAGGACGCTCCCGCTGCTTGCTTCGCGGCGGTTTCCGAATCGGAATGTCTGAGAAAGGGCGGTGAAGCAAGCAGTGGGAGCACTGGGCCGCCGGTGACCCGTGTCTCGAAAGAAGCTCGCGCGCGGGCGGATGGATAGGATCGACCCGTGCGCGGGCGCGTAAGCGTCCGCACGACCACGACCGTGAGTGCGCGGGCGGTCGCCGGGGCGCCGGAGCGGCGTTCGGGCGGGCGGCCGCGCGACCCCGAGCGAAGAGGGCCCGATGCGACGATCGGGCGAGCCCCCGTCGGCGAGTGCGATGGGGAGTCGAGAGGAGCAATAGGTTGACCGCTGTCAACGTCGCCGTGATCGGCGCAGGTCCCGCTGGAATCTACGCCTCCGACATCCTGTCGAAGTCCGGCCTCGAGGTGAACATCGACCTGTTCGAGCGCCTGCCCGCGCCCTACGGCCTCGTGCGCTACGGCGTGGCGCCGGATCACCCGCGGATCAAGCAGATCATCGTCGCCCTTTACAAGATCCTTCAGCGCGGGGACATTCGCCTCCTCGGCAATGTGGAGGTCGGCCGCGATGTGACGATCGAGGACCTGCGCGACCACTACGACGCGGTGATCATCGCGACGGGCGCGGACCGCGATGCGCCCCTCAACATCCCCGGCGTCGATCTGCCGGAGTCGTACGGCGCGGCCGACTTCGTCTCCTGGTACGACGGCAACCCGGACTACCCGCGGACGTGGCCGCTCGAGGCGCAGCACGTCGCGGTCGTGGGCGTCGGCAACGTGGCGCTCGACGTCGCGCGCGTCCTCGCGAAGCACGCCGAGGACATGATGGTGACGGAGGTTCCGGCGAACGTCGCGGCCGGTCTCAAGGAGAACCCGGTGACGGACGTCCACGTGTTCGGCCGCCGCGGTCCCGCTCAGGTGAAGTTCACGCCGCTCGAGCTGCGCGAGCTCGGCAAGGTCCCGGACGTCGACGTCATCGTCGACGAGGAGGATTTCGAGTTCGACGAGGGCTCCGAGCGGGCCCTGCGCGAGTCGAACCAGCAGCGCCAGGTGGTGAAGACCCTGACGAACTACGCGTCGGTCGACCCGGAGGATCGGACGGCGTCGCGCCGCATCCACATCCATCTCTTCCAGGCGCCGGTGGAGATCGTCGCCGACGACCACGGGCACGTGAAGGCCCTGCGCACCGAGCGCACGGAGCTCACCGGCGACGGCAGTGTCCGCGGGACGGGCGTCATCACGACCTGGCCGGTCGAGGCGGTGTATCGGGCCGTCGGTTACGCGTCCTCGCCGATCCCGGGGCTTCCCTTCGACGAGCGCCGCCACGTCGTCCCGAACGTCGAGGGCCGCGTCGTCCCGACCCCGGAGTCGGGCGTCGAGGACGCGATCGCGGGCGTCTACGCGACCGGCTGGATCAAGCGCGGCCCGGTGGGTCTCATCGGCTCGACGAAGTCGGATGCGCAGCAGACGATCGCGCACCTCGTGGAGGATGCGAACGAGGGGCGCCTGCACGCGAAGACGAGCGCCGTCGGGCACGACGCGATGGTCGCCCTCCTCGACGAGCGCGGGGTCGAGTACACGACCTGGCAGGGCTGGGAGCTGCTCGACGCGTACGAGCGCCTGCTCGGCTCGGAGTACGGCGAGCTGCCGGACGACCGGGGCGTGCGCGAGCGCGTGAAGGTCGTGTCGCGCCGGGCGATGACGGACATTTCGCGCGGCGAGCACGAGGACGGCGCCGATCTCATCGGCGACATGGGCGAGATGGGCGTGCCCACGGCCCCCGAGCGCTTCGACGACTACACGGGCCCGGGCCGCAGGGCCTGACTCCTCAGCCGCGACTGGGGGCGGGCGGGCGCTGGGCGCGTTCGCCCGCCTTCGTCGTTCCGGGCGTCGATTCACGAGGCCGGGGCGGTGTGCCGAAGAGGGGAGTGCTTCGCGCTTTCCCAGGCGGTATCCAGGAGACGCCCATATGCTCCAGTCATGACTCATCGGAGCTATCACAACGGTCTGAAGACCGCCGCCCTGCTCGGCGGGATGTGGGCGCTTCTCCTCGCGATCGGATGGTTGATCGCGAACGGCACGGGCCGCTCGATCTGGATCTGGATCTTCGCGGCGATCGGCTTGTGCCAGACGGCGTACTCGTACTGGAATTCGGCGTCGATGGCGCTGCGGTCGATGAACGCGTACCCGGTGTCGGAGGCGGAGCGCCCGGATCTCTACCGGATCGTGCGCGAGCTCGCCTCCAGGGCGGATCAGCCGATGCCGTCGATCTGGATCGCTCCGACGCAGACCCCGAACGCGTTCGCGACGGGCCGCGACCCCGAGCATGCGGCCGTGTGCTGCACGGAGGGGATCCTTGCGATCCTGGGCGAGCGCGAGCTCCGCGGGGTCCTCGGCCATGAGCTCATGCACGTGTACAACCGCGACATCCTCACGTCGTCGGTGGCGGCGGCGATGGCGGGCCTCATCACCTCGGTCGCGCAGTTCCTCATGTTCTTCGGCGGCGGCCGCTCGCGCGATAACGAAGGCGGGGGAGGCCTCGGCTTCCTCGGATCCCTGGCGATCGCGCTGCTCGCGCCGCTGGCGGCCACGCTCATCCAGTTCTCGCTGTCGCGCACGCGCGAGTTCGATGCGGACGAGGACGGCTCCACCCTCACGGGGGACCCGCTCGCTTTGGCGTCGGCGCTGCGCAAGCTCGAGGCCGTGACGGATCATCGGCCGATGGCGGCGACTCCGGCGAATCAGAACGTCGCGGCGATGATGATCGCGAATCCGTTCCGCGGCTCTGGCGTGCGGAACCTGTTCTCGACGCACCCGCCGATGGACGAGCGCGTCGCCCGCCTCGAGCAGATGGCCGGCTACTAGGCCGGCACCCCCGGCGCCCC
>NZ_LS991322.1 GCF_900499005.1 Actinomyces culturomici | reverse complement strand
ACCGGCTCGTCGAAGGCCGCCTCACCACCAACTGGAAACAAGCCCTCGCCCAACTCGCCGCCGCCTACCCCGACCGCATCACCCCCTACCTCTAACCCCCACTTACACAAAACAATTGACAAGCTCCGCTTCGAGAGCCCAGCGCACGGCGCCGCGTGAGAGTTTCGCGTGCGTGCGGGCCGCGCGGCTGGTGTCTTGACGCCACACATGCCCACACCCGGCGCACCGGTAGCGGCGCACCCTGACCTCCAAGGTTGTGGGCCGCCAGCCCACCGGTTCGTGGGCGAGGCAGCGGACCACGGTGCCACGAGACACGCCCTCGCACCCGCACCGCCGGCACCACCGGTCGTCTGCGGCGACCCGGCACGCCAACACCGCCCGGTCGGGCTCAAGACGCTGGCCGGTAACGACCAGACCCAACTCGTCCACACGAGCAAACGCCGACAAGTCGGGGCTGGCGAACACTTCCTTACGGACACAAACGCTAATGTGAGGCACGTCGAGGTCTTTCGTGACGAGGCTGTAGCAACCCCCATCATCGGAAGACCTCGACCCCTATCCACACACCAACACGCCCACACCCCTACACCCCAAACTGCGAAGAGCCGGTAATGCTCTCGGTGAGGGGGCGGGATCAGGAGGCGTGGAGCGGGATCGCGCGGACCTGCATCGCCTTGATCGTGCACCAGACCTCATCGCCGATCGCGAGCCCGAGCTCCGCCCAGGCGCCCGCGGTCAGCCGCGCCGCGATCGTCGCCCCGTCGACGTCGACCCGGACCGCGAGGACGCCGCCCGCCTCCTCGACCGTCAGCACGCGTCCATGCAGGACCGTGCGGGGCGACCCGACCATTGGCTCGCGCGAGAGGGCGACCGCGTCCGGCGCGAAGTGGAGGGCGACCGGGGAGCCCTCGACGATTCCGTCCGGCGCTCCGTCCAGCCCGTCATCGGCGGACGGAGTCGCCCCCTCACCCGGCGCCGGGTCTTCGCCCTCGTCGACGAGGCCCGTCAGCCTGCCCGAACCGAGCGCGATCGACACGAGGCGCGAGCCGGACTCGCGCACGAGCGCCTCGCCCATCACGACGTTGAGGCCCGCGAGGCGCGCGCCGAACAGGGAGGCGGGCGCCGAGACGACGCGGGCGGGCTCTCCGGATTCGACGACGCGCCCGCCCTCGAGGACGAGGAGGCGCGAGGCGAGGGCAAGCGCCTCGACGAGGTCGTGCGTGATGAGGAGGACCGTGATCCGCTCGCCCGCGAGACGCCGGGCGACGACGGAGGCAACGCGGGCGGAGGCCTCGACGTCGAGGGAGGCGGTCGGCTCGTCGAGGACGAGGACGTCCGGGTCGAATACGAGCGCGCGGGCGATCGCGACCCTCGCGGCCTGCCCGCCCGACAGGGCGTCGCCCCGCCGATCCGCGAGGCCGTCGAGGCCGACGGCGCGGAGCTGGGCGAGCGCCGCCTCGCGCGCCTCCCTCTTTGGGACGCGACGCGCGACCAGCGGGAAGGCGACGTTGTCGAGGACGGACATCGACCCGAAGAGGCACGGCCGCTGCCCGACGAGGGCGACCGCGCGCTTGCGCGCCGGAACGAGGACGCCCTCCCCGTCGACGACCGTCCGGCCGATGCGGGCCTCGCCCTCGTCGAGGGCGAGCGACCCGGAGATCACACACGCGAGCGTCGACTTCCCCGAGCCGTTGCGGCCCATGACGGCGGTGACGACGCCGGCCGGCAGGACGCAGTCGACGTCCCACCCGCGCTCGGCGATCCGCCCGCGCACCGACACCTCGACCGGGTCGAGTCGGGCGAGGGCCCCGTCCTCGTCGATCGACGCGGCGAGCGGGGCGGAGGAGGACGAGGACGGGAGCGCGTCCTCCTCGGGCGGGAGAGGCGCGGGGCGGCGGGCGCCGATCGTCTCCGTCACGCCGACGACCAGGGCGGCGACGAGGAGGAGCACCATGCCGAGGACGAGCGCGAGGTCGGTGTCCGACTCGCGCGCGAGGTAGATCTGGAGCGGCAGGGTCCTCGTCACGCCCTGCAGGGAGCCCGCGAAGGTGAGGGTCGCGCCGAACTCGCCGAGGCAGCGGGCGAGCGCGAGAGCCGATCCGCGCGCGAGGCCGGGCACGACCTGCGGGAGCGTCACCGAGAAGAGGACGCGCGAGGGCGAGGCGCCGAGCGACGCGGCGGTCTCCTCGAGGCCCTCCGGGCGGGTACGGAGCGCCGCCTCGAGCGTGACGACGAGGAAGGGCAGGGAGACGAACACCTGCGCCATGACGACCGCGACCCAGGAGAACGCGATCGTCACCCCGGAGGACTCGAGCGCCTGCCCGATGAGGCCGCGCCGCCCGAAGGCCGCGATGAGCGCCATGCCGGCGACGACCGGGGGGAGCGACAGCGGGAGGGCGACGAGGATCCGCGCCGGACCGACGCCCCGCCACGTCCTCGATAGGAGGATCGCCAAGGGGACGCCGAGCAGCAGGTCGACCGCGAGCGCGACAATCGCGGTCTTCAGCGAGAGGCCGAGGGCGGCGAGCGCCGCGTCGGTCGAGAGGAGTTCGGGGAGGCGCCCCCAGGGGACGCGCGCCCCCATGAGGACGAGGGGGACGACGAGATAGGCGAGAGCGAGCGCGCCGAGCGCCCCGACCCCCCAGGGGATCGGGGAGACGACCGGCGCGCCCCTCCCCCTCATCGGGCCGCGGGGGTGAATCCGGCGGCCTCGAGGACCTTCTGGCCCTCGGCGGACAGGACGAGATCGACCCAGGCCTTCGCCAAGTCGGCGTGCGACGTGCCCGCCGCGACCGCGATCGGGTAGGTGTTCACCGCCTGTTCAGCCCCCTGAATGTCGACCGTCTCGACCTTCTCGCCCTCGGCGAGAGCGTCGGTCTTGTAGACGATACCCGCGTCGGCCTCGCCGGACGCGACCTTGCCGCGCACGTCGGTGACGGCCTGTTCCTCGGAGACGGGGTGGAGCTCGACGCCGAGGGCGGCCGTCAGCTTCTCAGTGAGTGTGCCGCAGGGAACCTCGGGCGCGCAGATGACGAGCTTCGCGTTGTCGAGCGAGGAGTCGAGTCCGGTGACGCCCGCCGGGTTGCCGGGGGGCGTGATGAGCGTGAGCATGTTCTTCACGAAGACCGCGGGCTCCTCGACGAGGCCCTGCTCCTTCGCGGAGTCCATCGTCGACTCGTTCGCGGTCGCGAGGACGTCGGCGCCGCCGTTCGCGGCCATCTGCGCGACGAGGTCCTGCGAGCCGGCGAGGTTGAGGACGACGTCGACGTTCGGGTGGGCGGCCTCGAAGGTCTTCTCGAGCGCGCCGAAGGTCTCCGTGAGGGAGGCCGCGGCGAAGACGTTGAGGGTGATGTCCTCGACCGGAGCCGATTCGGCCGCGGAGGACGAGCTCATGGCGGCAGACTGATCGGAGGCGGCGTCGTTCGCCGAACCGGACTGGGCGCAGCCCGCGAGGGCGAGGCCGCAGGCGGCGAGGGCGGACAGGAGGGAAAGGCGTCGCATGGGATCACTCCGCATCTATATCGATGGAACAAGACGTGTTTATTCTAGGTGAGAGGATGCCGACGACGAAACACTCGGGGAAACTTCATGTAAGAGATTGAGTTTTCCCAGTTCACAAATCATTCGGTTCACCTTCGCCGATCCGACCTGACGCCCCTTTCAATTCCCGATCCTTCGATGCGCCGCCCGGGCCTCGTCGATCCGCGCCCCGCCCCGAACC
>NZ_LS991321.1 GCF_900499005.1 Actinomyces culturomici | reverse complement strand
CGCCCTCCCCGCGACGGCCCCGGCGCCCCATCCGTCCGAGGAGCTCGCCCGGGGGATCGTCGCCGCGCTCGTCGCCTCCGGGGTGCGCGACGTCGTCTACTGCCCGGGCTCGCGCTCGGCGCCGCTCGCCTACGCCCTCGACGCCGCGGTCCGCGCTGGGGCCGTCCGCGCCCATGTGCGCCTCGACGAGCGCTCCGCCGGCTTCCTCGCCCTCGGATTGACGAGGGCGGGGCGGCCCGGCGACGCGCCGGTCCGAGCCTCCGACGAGCAGGGATTCTCAGACGAAGCGTCCGATGAAGGGACGTCCGTCGCACGCTCCGGGGGATGGGGGGAACCGAACCCCCGTCCGGTACCGGTCGCGATCGTCACGACCTCGGGCGGCGCGGTCGCCGAACTCCACGCCTCGGTTGCCGAGGCCCACCATTCGCGCCTCCCGCTCGTCGTCCTCAGCGCCGACCGGCCCGCCGAGATGCGCGGCGTCGGCGCCTCCCAGACGACGACGCAGGTCGGGCTCTTCGGGCCGCACGTCGCCTCGACCCTCGATCTGCCCGCGGACACCGTCGCCGACCGGAGCCTCGCCGCCCGGATCGGGCGCCTCATCGCCTCCGCGCAGGGCCTCCCGACGGGAACCCCCGGGCCGGTCCACATCAACGCCGCCTTTCGCGACCCGCTCACCCCCGCGGGGGGCTCGGCCGCCGCGCGGGACTTCGCGCCCGGCCCGGCGCCCGCGCGGGTCGTCGCCTCCCCGGCGCGCCGCGTCGCGTGGGAGGACGCGGTCGAACCCGGCCTCGCGACCCTCATCGTCGCGGGCGACGACGCCGATCCGGCCGCGGCCGAGTGGGCCCGCGCCGCGCGCGTCCCGCTCCTCGCCGAGCCCTCGAGCGGCCTCGCCTTCTCCGCGGAGCGCATCCCGTTCCAGCAGACCCTCCTCGCCGGCCCGCTCGCCGCGGAGGTCGACCAGGTCGTCGTCACCGGCCGCCCGACCCTCTCGCGCCCGGTCTCGCGCCTCCTCGCGCGCCCGGACGTCCGCGTCGTCGTCGCCGACCCCTCGCCTGCGTGGACCGACGTCGCCGGCTCCGCCGCCCTCGTCGTCCCCGCTCTGAGGGCGCCCGCCGCGCCCTCGTCGATCGATCCCGGGGCGACGGACGAGGCCGGGGCCGCGCGCCCGCTCGACGGGGACGACCGCGCGTACGGGCCGGACGGTTGGCGCGAGCGCTGGCTGGACGCCGCGGCCTCCACGGGCGAGCGGATCGACGAGGCGCTCGATTCGGCGCCCCTGTCGGTCCTCGGCGTCGCCCGGACGATCTGGGAGCGCGACGAGCGGATCCTCGTCCTCGGCGCCTCGAACTCCGTGCGGGCCGCCGACCTCGTCGGGAGCGGGGGAGCGGCGCGGAGGGTCCTGTCGAACCGCGGGCTCGCCGGCATCGACGGGACGATCGCAACGGCGATCGGCGTCGGGCTCGGGACGGGGAGGCCCGTGACGTGCCTGCTCGGCGACCTCTCCTTCCTCCACGACGCCGGCGCGCTCGCGATCCCCGCGGACGAGGCCGCGCCCGACCTGCTCCTCGTCGTCGCCGACGACGCGGGCGGCGGGATCTTCGCCGGGCTCGAGCACGGGCGCGCGGAGAACGCCCCGACCTTCGAGCGGTGGTTCGCGACCGCGCAGACGACCTCCATCGAGGGAATCGCCCGCGCCCACGGGATCGACTACGTCGAGGCGTCGAGTCGGGCGGAGCTCGCCGCGGTCCTCGCCGATGCGCTCGACGGTATTCGGATCTGCCGGGTGCCCTGCGCGAGGCCGAGCGAGATCGCGAGTGTGAGGAACGCGTCACCCGCGAGCCGACCTTCACAGGAAACGTACAGACAAGTTCCAGTGAATGGGCGAGAAGGGCGTGCATGCTGGGCGCAACAGCCCAGTTGAGCGGCTCTTGAGAAGAAGGACCCCATGAGCGAGAACACTCCGGATTCCGCATCGCGTTGGTCGACTCCCGACGACGCGGACGCTCAGGACGCGCGGGGAGCCGCGCCCTCCGACGCCGAGATCACCCGTCTCCCCAGCGCGGACGCCGTCGCCGGCGCCACCCGCGACATGCCCGTCGCCCCGCAGACGCCGACCCCGGGCGGGCAGGCCCCGTCCGCCGCGCCGAGCGCTCCGACCGCGGGCGCCGCCGCCTCGGACGCGACCGACCCGCGCAGCGTGTGGACGCAGCGCCCGGTCCAAACCCCAACCGCCGGCGGCCAGATCCCCGCCCCGAGCGCTCAGGCTCCGACCGCGCAGGGCTCCGCCCCCTTCGGCACCCCGGCCTCGCAGCCGCGCCCGGCCCAGACCTACCGCGCGCCCGGCTACCAGGCGCCCACCGGATCCCAGGCGTACGGCGCCCCCGCCTTCGGCGGGGCCGCGGCCCCGTCCTCGTCGATCCCCCAGCCGAACGCGGGCCAGACCCCCGGGGCCGGCGGATCCGGGATGCCCGGGACGCCCTCGCAGACGCCCGTCGCCCCCGCCCAGAGCGCGGGCAAGGGCCGCAAGGCCGGGTCGGCCCTCATGACGAAGAAGGGGCCGAGCTGGCTCGCCCTCCTCCTCGCGATGCTCCTCACCGCCGCCCTCACCCTCACCGGCGCCTGGGCGATGCTCCAGACGCGGTCGACCGCGGTGCCCTCGGCCTCGTCCTCGACCTCCTCGTCCGCGAAGTCGACGACCGTCACCCCCGTCACCTCGAAGGGCGACAGCCCCGACTGGCAGGCAGTTGCGAAGGCCGTCTCGCCCGCGGTCATCACGATCACGGTGACGAGCTCGTCGAGCTCCGACGTTGGCTCCGGCGTCGTCTACAACTCGAGCGGCGACATCGTCACCAACTACCACGTGATCTCCTCCGCCCTCGACGGGCAGGGCAAGATCTCCGTGACGCTCGCCGACGGCCGCATCTACGAGGCCGAGATCATCGGCCACGATCAGACGACCGACCTCGCCGTCATCCGCCTGAAGAACGCCCCCTCCGATCTCACGGTCGCGACCTTCGGCTCCTCGTCCGACCTCGCCGTCGGCCAGGAGGTCATGGCGATCGGCGCCCCGCTCGGCCTGTCGAACACCGTGACGACCGGCATCATCTCCGCGCTCAACCGCCCCGTCGAGGTGTCGACCGACGAGTCGCAGTCCCAGCAGACCGACCCGAACGACCCCTTCGGCCAGCTCCCGCAGCTCCAGAACCAGCAGCAGACGAGCACCTCGGCCTCCGTCATCACGAACGCCATCCAGGTCGACGCGTCGATCAACCCCGGCAACTCCGGCGGCCCGCTCTTCGACTCGACCGGCAAGGTCATCGGCATCAACTCGTCGATCGCGTCGAACTCCTCGTCGTCCGACACCGCCGGTTCGATCGGCCTCGGCTTCGCGATCCCGGTCGACCTCGTCACCTCGGTCGCCGACCAGCTCATCGCCTCCGGCACGGTCGACCACGGCGTTCTCGGAGTCTCGGTCACGACCGGCGAGGCCACCGTCGACGGCTCCTCCGTCGCGGGCGCCGAGGTCGCCGAGGTGACGAACGGCGGCGGCGCCGATGCGGCGGGCCTCAAGAAGGGCGACGTCATCGTCGCGGTGAACGGCGAGACGGTGTCCTCGTCCAAGCAGCTCACCGGCTACATCCGCCGCTACAAGGGCGGCGACACGGTGACCGTCACCTACATCCGCGACGGTAAGAAGTACGACGTCAACGCGACGCTCACCTCGCAGCAGGGCTGACCCTTCTCTCCCTCCCCGCCGAGAGCATTACCTTTCTCCGCCGAAAGCATCACCTTCGGCCGTCGAGGGGATGTCCGGGCGGGAGGGGCG
>NZ_LS991320.1:2752-6539 GCF_900499005.1 Actinomyces culturomici | reverse complement strand
ACAAGGTGTCCGTCGAGGTAGGCCATGCCGTCGAAGGAGAGCTCGCGGGCGTTCTCCGGATCGCCCTCGTCGCCGATCTTGCCGTCGGCGAGGCGGTCGACGACGATCGCGATCGCGCCGTCGCCGGTGACGTTGGTGGCCGTGCCAAAGGAGTCGAGCGCGATGTAGGTCGCGATCATGAGGGCGACCTGCGCGTCGTCGAAGCCGAGCATCGAGGAGAGCAGACCGGTCGCCGCCATGATGGCGCCGCCGGGGACGCCGGGTGCCGCGACCATCGTGATGCCGAGCATGAAGACGAAGCCGACCCACTGGGCGGGCGAGACGTCGATGCCCTGGGTGAAGACGATCGCGAAGGCGAAGGCGAAGATCTTCGAGGTCGAGCCGGCGAGGTGGATCGTCGCGCACAGCGGGATCGTGAAGGACGCGACGGCGTCGGAGATGCCGTTCTTCTTCGTCTGGCGCAGGGTGACGGGGATCGTCGCGGCCGACGAGGAGGTGCCGAGCGCGGTGACGTAGGCGGGCATCATCGTGAGGAGCGACCTCATGGGGTTCTTCTTGCCGATGGCGCCCGCGACGACGTACTGGGTGAGGAGGATGACGACCTCGAGGAGGAGGACGACGACGACCACGCGGACGAGCGTGCGCATGATCGACCAGGCCTCGCCCGTGTAGGTGAGGTTGAGGAAGATGCCGAAGATGTGGAGCGGGAGGAGCGGGATGATGATCCGCTCGATGAGCTTCGTGATGATGGCGCGGAACTCGATGAAGCCCTTCCTCAGGACGCCGCGCGGGACCATGGCGAGGCCGATGCCGACGACGAAGGAGAGGAGCAGCGCGGTCATGACGGGGACCGGCGCGGGCATCTCGATCGTGAAGAAGGATTCGAGGGCGCTGCCGGGCTCCTCCACGTTCGCGAGGCCGGTGCCCGACAGGATCGCCGGGAAGGTCGCCGCGCAGACGAGGTAGGTGAGGAAGCCCGAGAAGAGGGTCGAGCCATAGGCGATGGCGGCGGTGATGCCGAGCCACTTCCCGGCGCCGCGGCCGAGGTCGGCGATCGCCGGGGTGACGAGGCCGATGATGATGAGCGGGATGGAGAACGAGAGGAACTGGCTGAACAGCGCCGAGAACGTCGCGAAGACGCGGCCGACCGCCTGTGGGACGAGGTGCGTCCCCCCGATCTGGATCGATCCGAGCACGAGGGCGAGGACGATCGCGGCGAGCACCCACACGAGGATGCCGCCCTTCTCCAGGAACTTGCGCATGCCGTCTCCTTCAGTCGACGCGATGACGGGATGCTCCAAGGATGCCCATCGCCCGCCGCCCCTCCGAATCGCCCCCGGTCCAGTCCCGCGATGCGAGATGGACGAGGCCGGGGCGGCGCGTCTCACGGGCGGGAGTCGACGAGCCGCCGCGGCCTCGTCGATCATTCGCACGGCCGACCTTCGCACGGCTGCCGAACGAGGGCGCCCGCCCTCGCGCGGGGCGAGGGCGGGCGCGAGAACGCGGCGTCTGGACTCAGGCGAGTCGGCGCTGGAGGTTCTCGTCGAGCGCCTCGAGGAAGCCCTGGGTGGTGAGCCACGGGGTGTCCGGGTCGATGAGGCGCGAGAGATCGCGGGTCATCTGGCCGCCCTCGACCGTTGTGATGACGACGTCCTCGAGGGTCTGCGCGAAGTGGGAGACCTCGGGGGTCGAGTCGAGCATCCCGCGGTGCGCGAGGCCGCGCGTCCACGCGAAGATCGAGGCGATGGGGTTCGTCGAGGTCGCCTCGCCGCGCTGGTGGCGGCGGTAGTGGCGGGTGACGGTGCCGTGCGCCGCCTCGGCCTCCATCGTGCGGCCGTCCGGGGTGATGAGGACGGAGGTCATGAGGCCGAGCGAGCCGAAGCCCTGCGCGACGGTGTCGGACTGGACGTCGCCGTCGTAGTTCTTGCAGGCCCACACGTAGCCGCCCTCCCAGCGGAGGGAGGAGGCGACCATGTCGTCGATGAGGCGGTGCTGGTACGTGAGGCCGGCCGCGTCGAAGCGGTCCTTGTACTCGCGCTCGAAGACGTCCGCGAAGATGTCCTTGAACGCGCCGTCGTAGGCCTTGAGGATCGTGTTCTTCGTCGAGAGGAACACCGGGTAGTTCCGCTTGAGGCCGTACTCGAAAGAGGCGCGCGCGAAGTCGGCGATCGACTCGTTGAAGTTGTACATGCCCATGGTGACGCCGCCGCCCTCGGGCATGCGGATCACCTCGTGCTCGATCGGCTCGGAGCCGTCATCGGGCGTGAAGGTGAGGGTGATCGTCCCGGCGCCGGGGACCTTGAAGTCGGTCGCGCGGTACTGGTCGCCGAAGGCGTGGCGGCCGACGACGATCGGCTTCTTCCAGTGGGGGACGAGGCGCGGGACGTTGTCGATGATGATGGGCTCGCGGAAGACGACGCCGCCGAGGATGTTGCGGATCGTCCCGTTGGGGGACTTCCACATCTTCTTGAGGCCGAACTCCTCGACGCGCGCCTCGTCGGGCGTGATCGTCGCGCACTTGATGCCGACGCCGTGCTCCTTGATCGCGTTCGCCGCGTCGATCGTCACCTGGTCGTCGGTGACGTCGCGGTTCTGGATCGAGAGGTCGTAGTAGCGCAGGTCGATGTCCAGGTAGGGGAAGATCAGACGATCCTTGATGAACTGCCAGATGATGCGGGTCATCTCGTCGCCGTCGAGATCGACGACGGGTCCTGCGACCTTGATTTTCGACATTGGTCCTCCGGCCGAAAGGTTCGGGGAGCCTCGCTCCCAAGAGATTTATCTCGACATCGAGATTACTTGATTGTGGGCGACCCGCGCCGACTTTTCAAGAGGGAGCGGCGCCGACTTCAGGGAGACGCCCGGAGGCGGGATCAGCCGATCCCCATCGTCGCCGTGAAGGGCGAGAAATACCACAGGAGCAGCCCGAGACCGGCGAGGACGACGACGTCCATCCACTTCGAACGGGAGGAGAACCACGGGCGCCCCGGGATCGCGAGCCTCGCCCCCGCCACGAGGACGAGCGTCGCCGCGAGGACGAGAACGGCCCGATGCGGATGATCGAGGGCGGCAAGGAGGGCCGTCGCGGCGACGCCGCCGACGGCGAGGACGACGGTCGCCCAGTGCCACCACGGGCGCGCGCCGCCCGATCCGATGCCTCCGCTCATGACAGCAAGAATAGCCGGTGCCTCATCGATCACACCCCGGGCCGTGTCGGAGCCGAAGAGCCCCGGGCTACGATGTTCATGCGGCTGAGCGAGCCGCGCACATATTCACGTGAATAAGGAGCCTCCGTGACTTCCCGCTACATCGTCGTCGGGCCCGAATCGGCGAACGCCGCGCGCGACGCGGCCGATGAACTCGCCTCCCTCCTCACCGCGAAGGGCGCCCTCGTCCGCCTCGACGCCCTCGCCGGCGTCGACGCCTCGACCGCCGCGGTCTCCCCGCAGACCGCCCTGCCCGCCGCCCTCGAGGCCGTGCGCGCCGCCGATGCCGAGTACGTCCTCGTCGACGGCGTCGACTCCCTCGACGCGCGGACCTTCGACGCGATCGGCTGGGACCTCGACCTCGCCGCCTCCGCGAAGGCCGGGGTCGTCCTCGTCCTCGACGTCGAGGGCGTCGGAGCCGAGCTCCTCGACGAGGAGATCCGCGTCTTCGCCGCCCGCGCGGCCGCCCACCAGGCGACCGTCGTCGCCGTCGCGCTCCCCGCGGCCGTCGCGGCCGAGGTCTCGACCGACCTCCTCGTCCTCCCCCTCCCCCTCGACGCGGCCGCGACGGCCGCGGGGAG
>NZ_LS991320.1:0-2741 GCF_900499005.1 Actinomyces culturomici | reverse complement strand
CGCTCGTACTATCTATAGCTCGTCAATCGCTTGCGTCTCCGCTTCATTTATTTTTTTTTTAAAGCTTCGCCCCCCCCCGAGACCCTCCCCCCCTCTTTTCTTCGGCAGCGTCAGTTGTGTAAAAGAGACGGGGCCGTCACCCCCCTCGCCTTCCAGGCCGACCTCATCGACCGCGCCCGCGCCGACCGCAAGCGCATCGTCATGCCCGAGCCCGAGGACGACCGCGTCCTCCTCGCCGCGGCCGAGGTCCTCGCCCGCGGCATCGCCGACATCACGCTCGTCGGCGACGCCTCCGCCGTCGCCGCCCGCTCCGGCGAGCTCGGCATCGACCTGTCCGCCGCCACCGTCGTCTCCGTCGACGACCCCGAGCTCTCGGAGAAGTACGCCGCCGAATTCGCGCGCCTGCGCGCGAAGAAGGGCGTCACCCTCGAGCAGGCGCGCGACAAGGTGAAGGACGTCTCCTACTTCGGCACGATGATGGTCCACATGGGCGACGCCGACGGCATGGTGTCGGGCGCGGCCCACACGACCGCCCACACGATCGTCCCCTCCTTCCAGATCATCAAGACCGCACCCGGCGTCTCGATCGTCTCCTCGATCTTCCTCATGCTGATGAAGGACCGCGTCTGGGCCTTCGGCGACTGCGCCGTCAACCCCAACCCGACCCCCGAGCAGCTCGCCGACATCGCGATCACGTCCGCGAGGACCGCCGCCCAGTTCGGCGTCGACCCCAAGGTCGCGATGCTCTCCTACTCGACGGGGACCTCCGGCTCCGGCCCCGACGTCGACGCGGTCGCCGAGGCGACCCGCATCGCCCGCGAGAAGGCGCCCGAGCTCGCGATCGAGGGCCCGATCCAGTTCGACGCGGCCGTCGACGCGGCCGTCGCTTCGAAGAAGCTCCCTGGCTCCCCGGTCGCGGGCAAGGCGAACGTCTTCGTCTTCCCCTCGCTCGAGGCGGGCAACATCGGCTACAAGGCCGTCCAGCGCTCCTCCGGCGCGGTCGCGGTCGGCCCGGTCCTCCAGGGCCTCAACAAGCCGGTCAACGACCTCTCGCGCGGCGCGCTCGTCGAGGACATCGTCAACACGGTCGCCCTCACCGCCGTCCAGGCCCAGGGCTGAGGCTCGTTCGGGGGCGGCGCCGGCGCCGCCCCCGAACCCGCCCTCGTCCCCGCGAGAGCATCACCTTCCCCCGCCGAAAGCATCACTTTCCTCCGCCGAAAGCATCACTTCCGCTCACCGACGCTCCCCGCGAGCACCACCTCCACCCGAAAGGCGCACACGTGGCACCCAAGACCGTCCTCGTCATCAACTCCGGCTCCTCGTCGATCAAGTACCAGCTCGTCGATCCCGCGTCCGGCGACGCCATCGCCAAGGGCCTCGTCGAGCGCATCGGCGACCCGGTCGGCAGGATCAAGCACTCGTACAAGGGCGACGAGACCATCCGCGAGATCCCGATTCCGGACCACGAGTATGGCATGCGCGAGATCCTCTCCCTCTTCGACGTCAAGGGCCCCGCCCTCGCCGAGGCCGGCGTCGTCGCCGTCGGCCACCGCATCGTTCAGGGCGGCAAGTACTTCGACGGCCCCGCGCTCGTCACCGACGAGGTCCGCGACCTCATCGAGGACCTCTGCCCGCTCGCGCCCCTCCACAACCCCGCGCACCTCAAGGGCATCGACGTCGCCCGCGACCTCATGCACGACATCCCCCACGTCGTCGTCTTCGACACCGCGTTCTTCCAGCAGCTCCCCGACAAGGCCGCGACCTACGCCCTCAACGCCGAAGTGGCGGAGAAGTACTCGGTCCGCCGCTATGGCGCGCACGGCACCTCGCACCAGTACGTCTCCCAGGAGGTCGCGAAGTTCCTCGGCCGCGACGATCTCAAGCAGATCGTCATGCACCTCGGCAACGGCGCGTCCGTCTCCGCGGTCCGCGACGGCAAGCCGATCGACACCTCGATGGGTCTCACCCCGCTCGAGGGCCTCATGATGGGCACCCGCACCGGCGACATCGACCCGGCCGTCGTCTTCCACCTCGCCCGCCAGGGCGGCATGTCGATCGACGAGATCGACCACCTCTTCAACAAGGAGTCCGGCATGAAGGGACTCACGGGCGAGTCCGACATGCGCTCCGTGTGGGAGCTCATCTACTCCGACGCCGACCCGGAGGCGCAGGCGAAGGCCCGCCTCGCGATGGACGTCTACATTCAGCGCCTCCTCAAGTACGTCGGTTCCTACACCGCCGAGCTCGGCGGCCTCGACGTCATCACCTTCACCGCCGGTATCGGCGAGAACGACTGGGACGTCCGCCGCGAGCTCGCTGAGGCGCTCGCTCCCTTCGGCGTGAAGATCGACCTCGAGGCGAACGACGGACGCATCCACGAGCCGCGCGTCATCTCGACGCCCGATTCGAAGGTGACGCTCCTCGTCTACCCGACGAACGAGGAGCTCGCCATCGCCCGCCAGGCGCTCACGCTGGTCTGAGTCGCGCGTCCCGAGGGGCGGTCCGGACGCGTTCCGGGCCGCCCCTCGGCGTCTGCGCGCTCGTCTTTCCTTCTGCTCCTCGCTCTTCATCGACGAGGCCGGGGCGCGCTCCATTTCCAGGGGAGAAGGTGATGGGCGGTTTCAGGTGGTGAGTGCAACGCCTTGAGTGTGTGGGGTGGTTGCTGTGGGTTTTCGTTGTTCTGAGGCGGTTCGCCGCCAGGTGTTGGATCTGCTGATTGAGGGTGTGCCGGTTAGGCAGGT
>NZ_LS991319.1 GCF_900499005.1 Actinomyces culturomici | reverse complement strand
CGGGGCGTTCCCCTGATCAGCGGTCACCACCAGCCGCGCGGATGGTCGGTGACAACACCCCCGGATCATTGAGTAGACAGGGGCAAGACATCATGCCGACCACCGCTGGCCCAGCCGCCAACACTTCTCCGCCAGCGACCACCAACAAGGTAACGGGAGGGGCGGGACTCATCGACCCCCACACTGGGACGGCTCCCGTGGGCGCGCGAATACGGTTGTGTATATTCGGCGGATTTCCGCCAAACATTTCAGTTCTTGAAGTACCGCGGAATCATGCGGATTTCACGATGTGAGACATTGTCAGGACTTCCGTATCCTCCTGCCGCCCACTTAGACATCCGCTTCGCAAGTGCGTGGTGTTGTGCTCATGCAGGGGGCCGCATCCTGCTGGCTGGAGCGTGCCCCAGAGACTTGTGACGTCACCTATTGACGATGTTCAGAAGAGGGGGCTACGCTGTGCGCAATCGATTACCCAATGATGAGTAATCGATTGCCTTGGTCAAAGGAGACTTGAATGCAACGAGTGTGCATACCCGATGTTGAGTATGTTGAGCGGGCGAAGAACGCTGCCCGGCTCATGCGCGAAGTGGGACTCGATGCCTTGGTTGTCAACGGCAATGAGGCGGACTATGCGAATACCCGCTACTTCAGTGGCTTCTGGCCACTCTTCGAGCGCTGTGGTGTCGCCATCAACCCAGATGGTGATGCAGCGCTCATGGTTGGACCTGAATCAAGCATCTACGCCGAGGATTTCGGGAAGATCTCGAACATCTTCGTGATGTCGGAGTATCGGGAGTCCGCTGATCCCGATTACCCCCATCTTCGCCTGCAAACGTATCGAGATGTCTTCGCCCAGCTCGGTATCGATCCCTCACCTAAGCGAATCGGCGTTGCGTCCGTTCTTGATACGAATGTCGTGCAGTGGCGGGGCCTGGCTGAGGCGTTCCCCGATGCCGAACTCGTCGACGCCCGCCGCCTGATGACGCAGCTGCGCTCGCACAAGACTGAGAATGAGATTTCGTGTCTGCGAGAGGCGGCTCGAATCACGGAGCTTGCGACCCACGCGGTGGTCGAGGCTCTCCGTCCGGGGGTCACGGAGCTCGAAATGGTCGGGGTGGCGCAACAGGCGATCTATGCTAACGGCGCCGAGTACGAGGGCCTTCCGATGTACGTCTTCTCTGAGAAGAGCACGAAGCATGCCATCTCGCGCTCGTCGTATCGGGAGATCAATAAGGGTGACATCGTTCAGCTCAATCTGTCTGCGAAGATTGACGGTTACAGTCCCTCGATCGGAATGCCGGTGTCCATGGGACCGATCTCGGGTGAGAAGCGTGAGATCGTCGAATTCGTCCGAGAGATGCACATGTGGACAGAGCGGAAACTCGCCCCGGGACTAGTTGCCGCGGACATTGCTAAGGCCTTTGAAGCTGAGTTCAATCGCAGAGGCATGGGGGCCGCTTTCCTGTATGGTCCCTGTCACGGCCTCGGATTGATTGAGGTTGAAGCGCCGTGGATGGAAACGACTTCCGACTACCGGCTTGAACCGCAAATGACGTTCCAGATCGACACTTTTGGCATGGGAAGCGCTTTTGGATGCCGATGGGAGAAACCGATCGTCGTTCGTGACAAGGGTATCGACCTCCTCTCACCTCAGCTTCCCGAAATCATCGAAGTCGACTGCTAAGTCGGGCGGAGCTGGTCCACTCTTGGCTTCGCTGCGGTTGCTCCGCTCTGTCGAACTGGCTGGGCGTTGAAGATATATGAATTCGTGTGTAGGAAATGGAGAGATCAATGAAAGCACAAACTATTGCAACGGGCCTCATCGTGGCTCTTTCCTTGGCCGGTTGTGCTTCGCTCACCGCCGATCCGACCGAAGGGGAGTCGAATTCATCGGGTTCGACAGTGGCGTCGAGCGGACACGTGTATGGAGAAGATGAGACCCTTATTGGGGGCAGCATCTTCACGCTTCAGTATGCCTGGTTCCTCGGAGCGCAAGAAGGTATGGAGAAGTGGGGCGAGGAACATCCCGAAGCGAATGTGAAGTTTCAATTCGAGGACAACAAGCAGGATATTCAGACAAACATTTCAAATCTCGAAAATCTTGTCTCGGCCGGCGCAAAGGGCATCGTCGTATTTCCTGTCGATTCAAAAGCGATCATTCCGACAATGGTGGATCTGCATAAGCGGAATGGAGTACAATTTGTTGTTGGTGACTATCCGCAGCAACCTGATTCGCCTGAGGACGCGGTCTGGAATACCTTTGTCGGCCATGACATGGTAGCTCTCGGAGAGGCAGCTGGCGCGGTAGCCGTCACGGAGCTCGACAAGCTTGGCAAGTCGGACCCGACACTCCTTTTCATCACGGTCCCGTCATCGGGAGAGGTATCGCAAGCCCGGCTCAACGGCTTTACAGAGGTCGTCAAGGCTAAGTACCCAAATGCGCGAATCATTGAAGAGGGCGATACGGGTGCCGCCGACCGAAACTCTGGCCAGACGCTCATGGAGGGCATCCTTCAGCGGGAGCCGACAATCGATATTGTCAGCGGGCACAATGATGCTGAGGTCATTGGCGCCTACAACGCGGCCGTCGGTGCGAATCGTGCAGATGAAATGAAGTTCATCGGTATTGCCGGAGACAAGGAAGTATTGTCATACATTCAGGACGGAAACGAGTCTTGGGCGGGAGAAGTGCTTCAGGATCCCGTCGTTCTCGGATACACCGCGATGGATGCGTTGTGGAAGTCGATGGCTGAGGGTGAGAAGCTCCCTGCAACGTATGAACTGCCCAAGCCGGAGGCGATCACTCCGGCCAACATAGCGAATTACGACTGGCAGAACTGGAAGTGGCTCGGCTGATTCGAGTTCCCCGGATCTTGCATTATCCGGATCCGGGGAGCCCCCTACCCGAAGGGAGTGATTGTGGTGTTGTTCCCAGAACCTAAGAAGGCCGTGTGGGCCGGAACGACGACGCAACCGTTTAAACGCTTCGACGTCGCCGTCGACTCAACCGTACCCAAGGAGGTGGTGGACGATCTGGAAACGATCATGGCCTCCAGGTTCTGGGACTATCCCGATGTCCGAACTTCCAATGCTGAGGATTCTGCGTTCCCGCTCGTTCTTCGCGGAAACCTGAGGGTCGATGAGACTGACCGACCCGACCTTTTCGCAGAGCAGGGATATCATCTCGAGATTCACATCGATGGAGTCGAGGTTGTGGCATCTAGTCGGCAAGGATTCGTCAACGCTTTGACGACAATCAAGATGCTGCTATCGGACCGGAGCGGCGGCCTCGTTCTTGAACAGGGTATAGTTGACGACTACCCGGCGATCCCAGTTCGCGCTGTGGCGCCGACTTTAAGTTGGTACGCTGGATATGGGCGAATCGGCTTTGACATGCAGCTATGGGGGCTGTCGGAGTGGAAGCAGTTCGTCGACCACTGTGTTGACAACAAGATCAACCAGTTGAACATGGTCATGTACGGCTATTGGCCCTTCTCAAACGAGCCATATCCGGAAACCGAGTTCCGGGATCTTCCCGTCAGAATATGGAACGCAGAGAATCAGCGATTCATTGATGTCCGCTATTCGCACCCGAATATCGTTGACCCCTTCCTTCGTGACCTAATTGACTACGCGCATACTGTCGGGATGGCAATCTTTGCCTATGTTGGGCTGAACTCCTATAATGGCGGGTGGACGATCGCCCATCCTGACAAGAGGATGAAGGTGCCCGCGGACACCGCGTTCCTTAACGACTTCGACTCTGCATGCTTGTCCGATCGGGAGAATGAGCGCTATATCCTTTCTTCGATGAAGAGGATCGCCGAACTTGGATTCGACGGCTTCTCCTTGGAGGAGAGCGAAGAAGGATTCTGGTTCTGCACCTGTCCCGGATGCAGCGAGCGTTGGGGCGCGGTGTCGAGCACTCCAGGAGAGGCCAAACACAAGGCGAACGCCGAACTCCTGGACAAGATCCGTGCCGAGGTCCGCTCGGTCAAGCCGGATATTGTCATCGGAATTCGAGCCTTCCGCCAGCCCCCGCTCGAGAAGGATCGGGTCTGGCTCGAGGAGACATCCCGATCGCTTCCGGAGGACATCGTCCTCTTCTGGACGCCGGCACTTTACGTTCCGCCGACCGAGTTCAACAAATGGGTCGACGTCTTTGGTCCGGAGAGGATCTGGGGGCGTGACTCTGAGTCGAATTCGATTACTTCAACGATGGGCCGACTATTCCGCGTGTTTGAATCGAATGTGCTGCGCTACGAGGATGAGGCCAATGTCCAAGTAATCGAGAGGGACATTGAGCAGCATATCTCGAGTGTCGTTGCGGGAGTTCACGGAATCAATGGATTCATGTTCGAGTGGTATGGCTTGTTCTTGCATCTATTCGCGCATGGAAATTACGGTTGGGGCTCCCAAATGAACAAAGACGAATTCTTCGAGGCGGTGACAGCTTCGGTATTCGGCGATGAACTTGGGCCCAGAATTCTTTCCTTGCTTCGCGGGATTCTCACCATCCATGAGAGCCAGATCCCACAGTTCAGAACCCCTTTTCCGTTCCAGTCTAATACGGTTCGAGAAACGGATATACCGACAATTCGCGCGGCGCTCGAACGTCAGCCGGTGGAGCTAGCTGAGATTTCTGAGATTTGCCGAGAACTCCATGGACATCGACGACTTAGAGCATGGGAGCAGCACTTCAGGCGGATCGAGAACGCTGTTCGGCGCAATAGGGAGATTTACCTTCTGTGTCTGACGGCACTCGAAGAACAGGCTGCTCACAGCCTGGAGGAGAAGCGGCGTCTTCTACTTGAGATGCTCGAATACAATGAGGCGGACTTCGCGATAGCCAGGGAAATGTTCTTCGACTTGCTTCCTGTGGGATGGACGGGCGTACGCAGTTGCATGATGCCCTATCACGAACTCAAGAGGGAAATTGAGAACACGTTGCATCCCGAGAGGCGTGACGACGACGTCATTTGCTCAGGGATCGAGGCGCTGGGTTGGCTTTGGCTTGCAAACGAGGAGGAGTCGTGAACGAACATGCATCACGTACGCCCCTACTGGATGTTGAAGGGCTCACGGTTCGCTTCCCAGGGGTGCTTGCTCTCGATTCGGTGTCGCTGACACTACGACCTGGTGAATGCCATGCCCTGGTTGGCGAAAACGGTGCAGGGAAGTCTACCTTGGCGCGATGCATCATCGGTGAATGTCGGCCGTCGTCCGGAACCATCAAGATTCGGGGGACCGAGGTTCATGACGGTTACGACGTTCGCAAATCGCAGGAGCTCGGGGTGGCGATTGTCCATCAGGAATTCCAACTGATGGACGAGCTTTCAGGCATAGAGAATATTTGCATGGGCCATTTCGAGATGGTAGGTCCCTTCATCTCGAAAAGAAGGCAGCGTGCCGAAGTTGCGGAGCTCGTGAGTCGCCTCGGGATCGATATTGACCTCAATGTCCCAGTCAAGCGGCTTCGAACAGCTGAGAAGCAGATCGTCCAGTTGTTGCGCGCTCTCGCCCTCGATGCGAATGTCATCATCCTTGACGAGCTAACGGCGGTCCTGCCGGAGACGGATGTTGCTAGAGTCTTTGAGATTGTCCGGCTACTCAAAGAGCAGGGTAAGGGGATCATCTACATTTCCCACCGTCTCGATGAGATCTTCGAAATCTGCGATTCCTACACGGTTCTCATGGATGGTCGGTTCATTGAGCGAGGGGAAGTGCGCAGTCTTACCAAGCCGAGGCTGGTCGAACTGATCGCAGGTCGCGAACTGGGGGATGTGTTTCCAGTACTCGAGCCTTCGCGCGAGGACGTCCTCCTAGAAGCAGAAGCGCTGTCGGGGAGCGGATTCGAGAACGTGTCAATATCGCTGAGGGCTGGAGAGGTTGTCGCTATCGCTGGACTGGTGGGTGCTGGCAAGACTGAACTGCTGCGGACGCTCTTCGGCGAGGCTAAGACCAAGAGCGGTCGGATCCTCGTAAAGGGCGAAGAAGTTCACATCTCATCTCCGGCCTCGGCAATCTCCCGCGGAATCGCATACATCCCAGATGATCGAAAGGCGTTGGGCCTGGTCGGCGAACTCAGTCTCAGGAGAAACGCGACGCTCGCTGCGATCAGCCGATTCAAGCGAGTAGGGGACCTTGTTGATCAGGAAAGGGAACGAGAGGAGGTCAAGCAGACGTTTGATGCCCTTGGTCTCAAGTACGCTTCCGATGGTCAAAGGCCATCCACACTGTCGGGGGGCAACCAACAGAAGGTTGTCCTTGCGAAATGGCTCATTGCACAGTCGCGTATCTTCCTTATGGATGAGCCGACGAGAGGCATCGATGTCGGCGCGAAGAGCGAAATTTACCGCCTCATCGCTGAACTCACTTCTAGAGGGAATGGTGTAATTCTCGTTTCACCCGAGATCGAAGAGATTCTCGGGTTGGCTCACCGGGTCTTTGTAATGTACGAGGGGCGTGTTGTGGCCGAATTCGTTGGACAAGAAATCAATCAACCAGCAATTATGCGCGAACTGTTGGGAGCGGGCGACTGATATGACAGCTGAAACGATGGAGGGAACTGTGATCAAGAGAGATCTTCGAGTCAACTGGCGTTCCGTTCTCGAAGATTGGATGATCTTCTTCCTCTTTGTTGCACTATTCCTCATTTGCGCGGCGACGGTTGATCGTTTCCTTGAACCCAGCAACCTCATGAATATTGCTCGTCAGGTATCTTTCCTGGCAATCGTTGCCTTCGGCCAGTTCTTCGTCATTCTCATTGCGCAGATGGATCTATCAATTGGCTCTTCAATTGGATTGACTTCGGTTCTGCTCGCTGGTCTTGTAGCCAAGTTGGGGCTGCCGATCTGGGTCGCCCTCGTCGGAATCTTTGTAGTCTCCGTTGTCATCGGCCTCATTAATGGTGCTCTCGTCATGATCGGAAATGTCCCAGCGTTCATTGGGACGCTCGTCATGATGAACGTTCTGATGGGCGTGTCCTATCTCTACTCCCGGGGGCTGCCGATCAGTGGTCTCCCAAGTGGCTTCAACTACTTGGGAATGGGCTACTTCATCGGCGTTCCCGTTCCGGTCTATCTCATGATTCTTGTTGGCGCAGCCTGCCACGTGTTCACGTCCTACACGGCTCTCGGGCGAGCCTTCTATGCAGTGGGTGGAAATCCTGATGCTGCCCGACTGTCAGGTATCAACGTCCGTTTTGTTGGTGCCTTGGCCTTCGTGCTCTGTTCGCTCCTGGCAACCCTCGGTTCGGTGGGTCTCACGGCGCGGACCATGTCTGGCTCCGCCTCGCTCGGAGACTCGATGTTGTTCGACGTTATTACAGTCGTGGTACTCGGCGGGACGTCACTATTTGGCGGGCGTGGATCGATCCTTGGTGTCGCGATTGCCGCTCTCCTCACGGGAGTTATCTCGAATGCCATGATCCTCCTGGGTATCGACACATACTTTCAATGGATCGTTAAGGGGCTCATCCTCATTATCGTGGTGCTCATTGACGTAAACTCGAAGCGGAACTAATCGGAGGCGATAATGACAACGCTCCGCGCCATCGCGAGACATGTCGGAGTTTCAGAAGCGACCGTCTCGCGGGTGCTAAATGGAAAGGGTCGCGTCAGTGACGAAGTGCGGAAAGTGATCCTCGAGTATGCTCACAGTGTCGACTATCGGCCGAATAGGATCGCCAGGCACCTCAAAGAGCAGTCGTCGCGGATGGTTGGGGTGGTCGTTCCTGATATCTCGAATGAATTCTACTCGAAGCTCTATCAGCTTTGTGACTCGCGATTGTCTCGGCGTGGGTACACACCGATTCTCTTCAACACAGGGGAATGTCTCGACCGGGAGGCGGGCTTCATCGAGCATCTGCGGTCTGCGGTGGTCGATGGGCTGATCGTTGCGACTTCTGGAAGCTCGGTCTACGCCGATCTTCCTGAATCGGTTATCCGACGGATCGTATTTGTTGATAATCGACCTGATATTGATCGCGCCTTCGCGTTTGCGGGCTCGAATAACGAAGAGGCCTCCTTCCTATTGACGAAACATTTCGCTGATCGGGGGATTCGTCGCATCGCGACAATAATGGGTCCCTTGGGTGAATCGTCTGCGCAGGAGCGACTCGCTGGCTTCGAACGGTGTATCTCGATGCTTGGGCTTGATGTGCCCGACTTATGGCGGGTTAGAACGGACTTCACTTACGTTGACGGCATGCGAAAAGCGAGGGAGCTGCTTTCCGCTCCGATGCGACCTCAGGGAATAATTGCCCAGAACAACGTCCTTGCCTATGCGGCGATTCGAGTGGCTCGCGAACAGGGGTTGCGTGTTCCGGACAACTTTGCGGTCGCTTGCTTTGATCATATCGACACGTATGGTTTCATGCGGCCGGTCATTACGTCAATGATTCAACCGCTGGAAGATATCTCGACGTGGGCCTGTGATCGCCTTCTGGAGCAATTGGAATCTGATGGTGTGGAACTTCAGCAAATTGAGTTCACGTCAGCATTTCAACTGGGTAAGACAAGCTGAAAGGAAAAGAAATGATCGATCGTGACACCACTGTCATTATCGGAGTCGACATGGAGACTGACGTTGGGAGCTTCACGCCCTACTACGAAGGTGTGAGGAATGGGACTCCTAGATTGTTGGAGCTATTTGATGAGCTTGGCATCTCGGCGACATTCCTTTTCACTGGAGCATGTGCTAAGCAGAATCCAGAGGTGGCGCGCGAATGCGTTCGACGAGGGCATGAGGTGGGCGCGCATTCGCTCGAACATGAAACTGTTGGAGATCCACTATTTGCGCTACCGGGTGAGAGGACTCTCCTGCCTCACGAAGTATTTCCGCGCTTGGAAATGAACACGAGGATTCTCGAGAAGGTAGTTGGTGAACGACCTGTTTCATTCCGGTGTCCACGGCTCTGGGGTTCGACGGCAGTCGTTCGAGCATTGGATAAACTCGGCTATATTGCTGATCTCACTTATCCAATGTACTTCTACCGCGAGCATTTTGCTCCCTATTTTGCGTCGCTTGACGATTGGACTCGAGAGGGCGATAGCCGGGTGCTTGAGATACCGAATTTCGCGGACATGGTGATGGAGTCGAGGGATCCTGGCTTGGAAAGGGACAGGGATCAGTGGCCGCTGTTCAGGACCCGTGGCGGAGAGTACATGTATGAACGTTCATCGCGCTTCGCTGATTTCTGTTCTTCGAAGGGGATTCCGACGGTTCTTTGCTACTACATCCACCCATGGGAGTTCTGGACGATGGAGGATCGCTATAACTTCGGCGAGGCCACTGTTATCCCGGATCGGTTCATTACCGAAAACTGTGGCGACGTTGCGCTTGAACAGCTGAAGATCATGTTGAGCCTACTGCTTGCTGACGGGGCGCAGGTCACAACAGCTCGTGACTTCTCGGTAGCAAGGAGGAGTTGAGCGATATGAGCGCGGAGCTGGGGAGGAAGTTGTGGTTCTTCGCGGATGGTGAGCTTCCGCCACCCGGTGTGGGTCATCTTGTTGGGCACGAGTCGCTTGTCGTTCTCAATCCGAACTCGACCGACGCGATGGTGCGCGTGTGTTTATACTGGGCGGACCGCGATCCGGATGTATTCTCCGTCAACGTTCCCGCGCGGAGGGTGCGCTGTGTGAGGACGAATGATCCTGAACAGATGGGCGGGATAGTGGTTCCTCCCGAGGTGCAATACGCGATCTCGCTGACATCCAACGTCGGCATCGTTGTTCAATATGGGCGGCTAGATGTCAGACAGGCGAACATGGCCTTCTATCCGAGTACTGGATTCTCTCAGTAGGTGGTGAGTGGGTGGGTCTATGCGTTGCCGCCTTCGACCCACCCACTCGTCTCTAATGGAGTTTGGAGTGTCGGGACTGAAGAAGCTACCTTGGGGAGGATGCCATGGACGGAAGTTTCGTACTTCCGTTTGGGTCGAAGTTCTATGTGGCCGCACCCAAGAGGGGTAGAACTACTCTGCTCCTCTACCGAGACTGAAAGATCCCTATTCGGAATCTTGTTGGCCGCGCTCTACTGTTGGTGGCCGTGTAGACCGTTCCTTTGAAAGTTGTAGCTGCGAATTCCTGTGCTCGTGTCCCGCCTCGCGCGGTCGTGCACATTGCTGGGAGTTAGGCTCATGTTCTAAGGCTCATTTCGCATTCCCGAGCGAGTGCGGCAGTTGATTACTCGGATCTTGGCACAGCTGTATAGTTCAGCTGCAAATTCGTCTTACGAATGCAGTGTGGAGAGGCCATCAATCTCTTTGGTCTGACCTGAGTTGCACAATTGGGTCTGATTTCGGCTCTTTGTGAGTGCGTTTTGCCTGGTGGGGTTGTGTTTGGTTTTCGTGGATGACACACCCCGCGGGCTGGGTATTGTGGGCTCGTGGTGTTCGTTCGCAAGGTGCCGGGGCGTAATGGTGCGGTCAAAGTGCAGATCGCTGAGCGCCGCGATCGACGCGATGTCGTGCTGGAGCATGTCGGTACTGCTCATAATGACGGCGAGCTTGCCGCGCTGCTTCGCATCGCGAACGATCATCTGCACCCTGGCCAGGAGACGCTGCCGTTGGACACCGACTCGGGGAAGATGCCGGGTCAGGCGGTTGTGGTCGCCCAGGAGTCGC